>NZ_CP070496.1:0-2400000 GCF_016925535.1 Natronoglycomyces albus
GTGACTGATTTGGATCTGGCCAGTGTGTGGACCCATGTCACCGCAGACTTGGCGGAGTCGTCATTGACGCGACAACAGCAGGCGTGGGTACGCCTGACTCAGCCGGTCGTGCTGATCGACGATACCTTCATTATCGCCGCCCCCGACAAGTTCGCGCGTCAGGCGTTTGAGACCAAGCTGCGTAACACTCTCAACGACGCGATCTCTCGCCGCGTCGGAAGACCGGCCCAAATCGCCGTGACCGTGCAAAAGTCGACCAATGCTCCTGCCTCTGCGGGTTTCACCGCCCCTGTGAATGTTCCCGCCCAAAGCCCTTCTCCCAGTTCGCCGCCGCCCAATAACGATTCGAGTGGCACCACAGCGTCCACGGGTTCTCAGCTGTCGGCGGCCCCAGTCAGTCCCGCCGCTACGCAGCCGGCGGCCGAGGAGGACCTAAACGCTGGTCAGCCAGCGGCTGCTTCGATTCCGCTCCAGGGAGGCGAGCCGCTCGGCAGCTCACCGGTGAGCGAGGATCTCGCCCACGAGACACCGGCCGATGAGGCACCTATTAATAGAGTGTCGTCTGAGGCTGGGGCAGGGCCATATCGTGAACCTGCCTCGGAGGCACCGTCCTCACCGGCCCCCAGCGATCCGAGCCACCGGGAACGCGGATCACTGCCGCCTGTGTCCCCGCCCGCGACCACCGCCGAACGTCCCTTGCCAGGGGAACTGCCCGCACCCCGCCATGAGAGCGAGCGCCGCACTTCTGCGGAGTATCGGCAACCCGACACCAGCGGTACCACCCATGGCGCATACGAGGCCCGTCAAAATGGCAGGGACGCTTTCGCCGATGCCGACGAGTCCTTTGGTCACCGCAGCCGTGGCATTGACAACGACTCCATGACCACCGGTGGCCCCACCGAGCCCCAACAGCCCCCCAGCCTCTTTGACACGGCCGCCATCGCCGCCATGGGCGGCACTCACGCCTCTGAGCTCAACTCCGACGAGTCTGACCACCATCCGGATTCGCAAACGGCGAGCGACTACGATTTTGAAGACGCTGCCCGGCAATCCCAGCAACCGGCCACCCACCAGCCACCTGTGGCTCCCCCACCCTCGGCCGACCCCGATCCCAACCGAACCGGCTCCATCTCCGGGGGCAAGCACTCAGCCTTCACCAAGGTCGAAAATCCCGTCGGTGCTGGCATGAGTCGCCTCAACCCGCGCTACAACTTCGATACCTTCGTGATCGGATCGTCGAACCGGTTCGCGCACGCCGCCGCCGTCGCCGTTTCCGAAGCTCCGGCAAGGGCCTACAACCCGTTGTTCGTCTACGGGGGCTCTGGTTTGGGTAAGACTCACCTCTTGCACGCCATCGGGCATTATTCGCACAAGCTCGGCCACGCCTCGGTGGTCCGATATGTGTCGACCGAGGAGTTCACCAACGACTTCATCAACTCTTTGCACGACAAGCGTCCGCAGGCATTCCAGCGCCGATACCGCGACGTCGACATTTTGCTCATTGACGACATCCAGTTCTTGGAACGTGCCGAACGCACCCAGGAAGAGTTCTTCCACACGTTTAACACGCTGCACAACGCGAACAAGCAGATCGTGATCTCCTCTGACCGGTCGCCCAAACAGCTGCAAACGCTGGAGGATCGACTGCGGACCCGCTTCGAGTGGGGGTTGCTAGCCGACATTCAGCCCCCAGATTTGGAGACGCGGATCGCGATCTTGCAAAAGAAGGCCGCGCAGGACGAGCTGTCGGTGCCCTTTGCGGCGCTGGAGTTCATCGCCTCCCAGATTCACCACTCGATCCGGGAGCTGGAGGGTGCCCTGATCCGAGTAACGGCCTATGCCAGCCTCAATCAGAAGCCCGTCGATGTCAGCCTCGCCCAAGAGGTGCTGCGTGATTTCATCCCCGAGGGGGAAGCGCCAGAGGTCACGGTTGACCAGATCGTGCAGGCCTCCGCCGACTACTTCGGGGTCTCAGCCATCGATCTCAAGGGCAATTCACGTTCCCGGGTCTTGGTGAGTGCCCGCCAGGTGGCCATGTACTTGTGCCGGGAGTTGACCGACCTGTCACTGCCTCGGATCGGCCAGGCGTTCGGGGGTCGTGATCACACGACCGTCATGCACGCGAATCGGAAGATCCGTAAGCAGATGGCGGAGCGTCGGGCGCTGTACAACCAAATCGCGGAGCTCACCAACCGGCTCAAACAGCAGGGCAACTAGAGGTTCATCGAAGCGGTTGGCTCAAATGGGCCCTGTTGCGGTGGGCACGAGGTTATCCACAGCTGTGAGTTACTTTCATCTGCTTTGCGGCTCAATGTCCCAATTCCGGGAAGCCCGCATATGCTTTCACCTGCAAATTCATTGCCCACAGGCTCTTTATCCACAGGGAGTCGAAATTGTGGATAAGCAATTGCGAAAGCGATTCACTAAAAGAAATACAATGGCCTTCACCACATTATTGCCTTTATCGACAATCATTCATAATTTCCATCCACTGTGGCCTGTGGATAAAATGTGGATAACCTGTGGATAAAGTGCCAAAATCTGTGGACGGAGTGTGGATAACCTGTGGACAAGGCTTAGAACCGTGATTTCATTTCATGTTTGGCCTGTGCAAAAGGGTGTGGATAACCTGTGGAAAAGCTGTGGAAAAGCTGTGGAAAAGCTGTGGATAAAATGTGGAAAACTTTGCGAGCAAATCTCACTGTGGATAAGTTCGGGGTTATCCACATTTTATCCACACGAACATCCACAACTAAAAAATCAGGCTAGCAGTGAAAACAGCTGTTTTCCACAGTTTCCACAGGACCGATGATGACGACGACAGTTATATCTAAGTTAAGAATTTGTAGTAACGGTGTGGACAACCGACCCCCAGGGGGCTGTTGGGTGGCCATAGCTGAAACGTTCTACTCTTGAGGCACGAAGTTGGAGAGTGACATGAAGTTTCAAGTTGACCGAGATGTGTTCGCCGAAGCCGTCTCTTGGACCGCCAAGAGCCTGCCTGCCCGTCCCTCCGTACCCGTCCTTGCCGGAGCCCGGCTTACGGTCGGGGAAGGCTCCCTGACCATCTCAGGGTTCGACTACGAGATCTCGACCGAAATCAACCTCGACATCTCGGGCGAATCGTCCGGATCGACCCTGGTGTCGGGCAAGCTGCTGGCAGAGATTGTCAAAGCGCTGCCCAACAAGCCCGTCGACTTCCAATCCGAGGGCTCGCACGCCGAACTAACCTGCGGGTCCGCCCGCTTCACGCTCCCCACCATGCCGCTAGAGGACTACCCCAACCTCCCGGCCATGCCCGGCACCATCGGCACTGTCGACGCGACAGTGTTCGCCAATGCCGTAGCGCAAACGGCCATCGCCGCTGGCAAAGACGAAACTCTCCCGACCATGACCGGCGTTCAGGTGGAAATGACCGGATCCGGCCTCGCCCTGTTGGCCACCGACCGCTATCGCATGGCTATCCGCGACATTGAGTGGTCGCCCACCGAGAGCGACACCAATGTGACCGTCCTCGTCCCGGCCAAAGCCCTCTCTGACGCTGCCCGTTCGTTGGGAGCACTCGCCGGGCCGATCACCATTCACGTCCCCGAGGAGAGCAACGGGCCGGTCGGCATGATCGGGTTCGCCGCTGGCGGTCGGAGGACGACCTCGCGAGTCCTCGATGGCCAATTGCCCAAGCTTCGCTCACTTGTGCAGCCGTCGTATCCGACCAAGCTGCGTGTTCGCACTTCCGAGCTCATCGAAGTTGTGCGCCGCGTGGCACTGGTCACCGACCGCAACAGCCAGGTCCGCCTGCAATTTGGCGAAGACGGCCTCATCATCGAAGCCGGAGGGGCAGAGGACGCGAAGGCCTCTGAGGCAATGGATTGCCTCTACGAGGGCGAGCCAGGTCGCATGGCGTTTAACCCTGGCTACCTCATCGAAGGTCTGCAGGCGCTTTCCTCACCCACCACAGTTTTCTCCATTAAGGACACCGCAAAGCCGATCGCGCTTTCCGGGGAAGCCCAGTCAGACGATGACGAGACCGACTACAGCGGGTACCTGTACATGCTGCAGCCGCTGCGGTGGGACATCTAGGTCCGGCCACCAGGCACATCGGGCCCCTGCCCTACAGGCAGGGGCTGAGGTCAAAAGTGTCACAGTGGCGCGGAATTCGCCTTTGCGCGAATGTTCGGCGACGGATCTTCGTGACCCAGCAGTAGCCGGCCGCAAGAGCGATACGCTTATCTGGCCGCGTTCTTCACAACGCGGCCAGAGCCCGACCATGAAACGGCGACGAACCTGAGATGAGGGGGAACTATGCAGCTGGGAATGATCGGTCTGGGCAAGATGGGCGGCAACATGAAGCGCCGCTTGCAGGGCGCGGGTCACGAGGTCATCGGTTACGACCTCAACCCCGCTGGCGCGGATGTCGATAGTCTCGGTGCGCTGGTGGAGCAACTTGAGGCCCCGCGAGTCGTGTGGGTCATGGTCCCCGCAGGAGAACCCACGCGCGCCACGGTCTTCGAACTGGCCGAACTTCTCGAGCCAGGCGACATCGTTGTTGAGGGCGGCAACTCCCGCTTCTCCGATGACGCGGCCAACGCCGAGGTCCTGGCCAAACGCGGTATCGGATATGTCGACGCCGGCGTATCCGGTGGCGTGTGGGGATACGACAATGGCTATGCGCTCATGGTCGGTGGCGAGGAGACGCACGTGCGGTTTCTCAAGCCGATCTTCGACAGTCTCATACCCGAGGGTGGGTACGGATTCGTCCACGCTGGAGGGGTCGGCGCAGGGCACTACGCGAAGATGATTCACAACGGCATCGAGTACGGCATGATGGCCGCCTACGCGGAAGGCTACGAACTGCTTGAGGCTTCCGAGTACATCGACAATCCCGCCGAGGTCATCAAATCATGGCGTGGGGGAACCGTCGTGCGCTCTTGGTTGCTTGACCTCTTGGATCGAGCGCTGGATGCCGATCCGAGCCTGGAGGCTTTCCAGGGGAAGGCTCAGGACTCCGGCGAAGGGCGTTGGACCGTCGACGAGGCAGTGCGCCTGGGTGTCCCCGCCCATGTCATCACCGCCTCCCTGTTCGCCCGCTTCGCCTCACGCCAGGACGACGCGCCCGCCATGAAAGCCATTCAGGCGCTGCGCAATCAGTTCGGCGGCCACAACTCCCCCGAACGCTAACGAGATCCCGGTGTACGTCAAGCAACTCGAACTAGTCGACTTCCGGTCTTACCCCCAGGTACGGCTAGACCTCGCCGAAGGGCCATGCGTCTTCGTCGGTGGCAACGGTCACGGAAAGACCAACCTGGTCGAATCCCTCGTCTACTTGTCCAACCTGCGCAGCCACCGTGTCTCCACCGACGCTCCACTTGTGCGGGCAGGCAAGGACCAGGCGATTGTGCGCGCCGAAATTGTCCACGACGAGCGCCGGTTGATCGCCGAACTCGCCATCAACCCGGGCAAGGCCAACCAGGCCCGGTTGGGACGTCATCGTTTGACCCGTCCGCGGGACCTCTTGGGAGCCTTGCGCGCGATTGCCTTCGCCCCCGAGGATCTCAGCTTGATACGCGGCGAGCCCTCGCACCGCCGCCGCTTCCTCGACGAACTCCTCACCGCTCGAAACCCCCGCTTTGCCGGAGTTCGCGCCGACTACGAGAAGGTCCTCAAACAACGCAATACGCTCCTGCGCACGGCCTATTTGGCTCGAAAGACCGGTGGGAAGCGCACCAGCGCCAGCGAAATGGGAACCCTCGAAGCCTGGGACGCTCATTTGTCCCAGTTGGGGGCTGAGCTGCTCACCGGCCGACTTGCGTTGCTCGGTGACCTGACCGACCACGTGGCCAATGCCTACGCCACCATCGCCGATGGTCGCAATCCAGCGTCGTTGGTGTACACCTCCAGCCTTGATGGCGAAGGGCAGCCATTGGTGAGCGCCGCGGTGGACGCGGAGCTCATTGCCGCCCGTATGTCGGCCGCACTGGCGGCGGGGCGTGACCGTGAACTGGATCGAGGCACGACTTTGGTGGGCCCGCACCGAGACGACCTGATGGTCAACCTCGGCGAACTACCCGCCAAGGGCTATGCCAGTCACGGAGAGACCTGGTCGGCAGCCCTTGCGATGCGGCTGGGAGCCTACGAGCTACTACGCTGCGACGGCATTGCCCCGGTGTTGATTCTGGACGATGTCTTCGCCGAACTCGATGAGGTGCGTCGCCGCAACCTGGCCGACATGGTCGCCAGCGCACCTCAAACTCTCATAACCTGCGCCGTGGTCGAGGATGTTCCCGCTAAGCTCACAGGAGCACGCTTCGACGTGTGGGATGGGGAGGTGACTCGCGTTGTCTGACCGTGGTGAACGACCCGGTGGTGGCTCGCACCGCAGTGAACCGGTCGGTGGTGGGGCTGACGACGGTATGGCCGATGACGATGTGGCCCTGCCTCCACCGCGATGGGGCCAGCGTCGCAGCAACTTCGTTCCGCGCCGCCGCTTTGCCAGCCGGAAGTGGTCGGGGCCGGGGCCCGACAAACGTGACCCGCAGCCGTTGGGGCGTCTGTTGGGGCAGACGATGCGTCGTAACGGCTGGCAGACCAATCTGGCCCACGCTGGAGTATTCGCTCGCTGGGCTCAGATCGTCGGGTCTGACATTGCCGATCATTGTCGACCTGAAAGCCTTAAGGATGGCGAGTTGGTCGTCGTCGCGGAGTCAACCGCTTGGGCCACCCAGCTGCGACTTTTCCACAAGCAGATATATGCCAAGCTCACCGCCGAGTTGGGGCGTGGAGTTGTGACCCGGTTGCGCATTCAGGGGCCGACCCAGCCCGGCCGAGTTAACGGTCCGCGTCGGGTCCGCTTCAACATCTCCCGTGACACGTTCTAGAAACGATTCCATCCCCAAATGCGTAGGGGGGCTCGCGCCTCGTCCCGTAAATTCACCCACAGGGGGAACAGGGGCCGTCACGCTCAAAATTCTGAGGGTGACCTAGCCCGTCCCGGATGGTTTTGCCGATGGCGGCCGGGTAAAATTGCTGGAGGGTTCCCGCGAACACCTGAGACTCACCCAGCTCGACGCTTCATACACCGCCTATCCAGTCCCTACCTGCACCGATTGACTGGATAGCTGCGGTGCCACCCCGAGGACGCGAACTTCATCCGAAGCGCATTGCTGGGCTGGGATGGCCTCAGTTGTTCGGCAAAGATGCCCGCATGTCACACCCATGGGCTACAAAGGTCCCAGGTGGGTAGAAACTACATAAACAGGCAAAGAAGCTTGCAGGAATCACTACAATGATCTCTTTGCCCGCACCAATCAAGCAGCAGACAGGAGTTGTCGGTGGCAGCTAAGGAACAGGATTACAGCGCTGGGTCGTTGACCGTCCTGGAAGGTCTGGAGGCGGTCCGTAAACGCCCCGGTATGTACATCGGCTCCACCGGAGAACGCGGTCTCCACCACCTCGTGTGGGAAGTCGTCGACAACTCTGTCGACGAGGCATTGGCCGGTCACGCCACAGAAATCACGGTGACCATCCTGGAGGACGGCGGTCTGAGCGTCCAGGACGATGGGCGTGGTTTCCCCGTTGACCTGCACCCAAAGCTTAAGAAGCCCGGTGTCGAGGTGGCCCTGACCGTGCTGCACGCGGGTGGCAAGTTCGACAGCAAGTCCTATGCCGTCTCCGGCGGTCTGCACGGTGTTGGTGTCTCGGTCGTCAACGCATTGTCGACACACGTTTCGGTGGAGATTCAGCGGGAGGGCCATTTTTGGCGGCAGGACTACAAGCACGCCGTTCCCGGTCCGCTCGAAAAGGGCGAGAAAACCAAGCAGACCGGGACGCTGCTGACCTTCTGGCCCGACGGCGAGATCTTTGAGACCACGACGTTTGACTTCAAGACCATCTACCGCCGAGTCCAGGAAACGGCCTTCCTTAACAAAGGGCTGCGAATCACTTTGCGCGACGAGCGCAAGGAATGGTCCTCGGAGGGTGATGACAACGGCGTCCGAGAGGTGACATTCCAATACGACGATGGCATTGCCGACTTCGTGCGTCACCTTAACCACTCCAAGCACCCCATGCACAACTCGGTGGTGCAGTTCAACGCCGACGAAGAGAACATGTCGGTCGAGATCGCCATGCAGTGGAACGAGTCATACGGTGAATCGGTCTACACCTTCGCCAATATGATCAACACTGTTGAGGGCGGAACCCATGAAGAGGGCTTCCGGGCCGCGTTGACCGCCTGCATCAACAAGTACGGGCTGGAGCGCAAATACCTCAAGGGCAACGATCGCCTCTCCGGTGAGGACATCCGTGAGGGCCTGGCCGCGATCATCTCGGTCAAGCTGCGTGAACCTCAGTTCGAAGGACAGACGAAGTCCAAGCTAGGCAACACTGAGGTGCGCAGCTTTGTGCAGAAAGTGTGCAACGAGTGGCTACCCGACTGGTTTGACCGCCACCCGGCCGAAGCCAAGGTCGTCATTCAGAAGGCCGCCGCCGCGGCGAATGCCCGCAAGGCCGCCGCGCAAGCTCGGAAACTGGCCCGCCGCAAGAGCCTGCTCGAATCATCCTCGATGCCCGGTAAGCTTTCGGACTGTCAGTCGACCAACCCGGCCGAATGCGAGATCTTCGTCGTCGAGGGTGACTCCGCCGGTGGTTCGGCCAAGCAGGGCCGAAACCCGCGTACCCAGGCGATCATGCCGATTCGTGGAAAGATCCTCAATGTCGAAAAGGCCCGCATCGACCGCATCTTGAAGAACAACGAGGTGCAAGCGATGATCACGGCGCTGGGAACGGGAATTCACGAAGAGTTCGACATTGAGAAGCTTCGCTACCACAAGATCATTTTGATGAGCGACGCCGACGTCGACGGACAGCACATCAACACGCTGCTGTTGACTCTCCTGTTTCGCTTCATGCGCCCGCTGGTTGAGCTGGGACACGTCTACATGTCGCAGCCCCCGCTCTACAAGATCAAGTGGAATAAGAAGGGGGACCAGGTCAGCCACGTATTTTCCGACGCCGAACGTGACCGCGTCATTGAGGCGGGCATTGCGCAAGGAAAGAACGACCCGCGCAAGTACGACGGTATCCAACGTTACAAGGGTCTCGGAGAGATGGACTACACCGAGCTGTGGGACACCACGATGGACCCATCTCAGCGAAAGCTGCTCCAAGTTCGCCTGGACGAGGCGGCCGGGGCAGACGAACTGTTCAGCATTCTCATGGGTGAAGACGTCGAAGCCCGCCGCAAGTTCATTCAACAAAATGCCAAGGACGTGCGATTCCTTGACATTTAGCGAGCTTGGACCCGGGTGGGCTCAACTCAAGGCTTACCCGGGAACGTGCTCGCACTGAGCCTGAGCGCAAGGTGCGTTCCGCCCCGCCGTCAACGGTGAGTCGACGAACGACCTGCGGGCCACCACTTGTATTGGGCTCAAGGTTCCCACGAACCGAACAGACTTCACACCAGGCGAGACAACGAGATTCGTTCCCGTTTCCCTGTGACCGCCACCGGCGGGGTCGTCCACCCAGTCGACTACCCGGCCACCACGCGACATAGGGATTCGCGCACGAGCCTCAACGACACAAGGAAACGTATTACCGGTGACAGATCAGTTGGATATCCCAGGCCCAGGTGGGCGCATCGAGCCCATCGGCATCGAAGTGGAGATGCAGCGGTCCTATCTCGACTACGCCATGAGCGTGATCGTGGGACGAGCACTCCCTGACGTGCGCGATGGCCTTAAGCCCGTGCACCGCAAGATCCTCTATGGAATGTACGACGGCGGCTATCGCCCCGACCGCGGTTACGTGAAATGCTCCCGTGTCGTCGGTGACGTCATGGGTCAGTATCACCCGCACGGTGACTCGGCCATTTACGACACCCTCGTGCGGATGGCACAGCCTTGGTCGCTGCGTTACCCGCTCATCGACGGGCAGGGCAACTTTGGCTCGCCCGGTAACGACCCGGCCGCCGCCATGCGTTACACCGAGTCCCGGCTCGACCCGCTGGCAATGGAGATGCTGCGCGACATCGACGAGGATTCGGTCGATTTCGTGCCCAACTACGACGGCAAGACCACCGAGCCGACGATCCTTCCCAGCCGTATTCCAAACTTGCTGGTCAATGGCTCTGAGGGCATCGCGGTCGGCATGGCGACGAAGATCCCGCCCCACAATTTGCGCGAGGTCGCCCAGGGCGTCCAGTGGTGCCTTGACCACCCAGAATCCACCGAGGAAGAGGCGCTAGAGGCGCTGCTGGGCATTATCACCGGCCCTGACTTCCCCACCGGTGCCACCATCGTGGGCCGCAAGGCCATTGAAGATGCCTACCGCACCGGGCGTGGTTCGGTTCGGATGCGTGCCGTGGTCGACATCGAGGAAGACTCGAAAGGTCGCGCCTGCGTCGTGGTCACCGAGCTTCCCTACCAGGTCAACCCCGATAACCTGGCCGAGCGCATCGCTGACTTGATCAAGGACGGCAAGCTCGAGGGCATCGCGGACATCCGCGACGAGTCTTCGGGACGTACCGGTATGCGCATCGTGATCGTGCTCAAGCGCGACGCGGTGCCGAAGGTCGTCCTCAACAACCTCTATAAGCACACCCAGCTACAAGACACATTCGGGTGCAATATGTTGTCGCTGGTCGACGGCGTGCCACGTACCTTGAACCTGGCACAGATGGTGCGTTACTACGTGGCCCACCAGGTCGAAGTGATCGTGCGGCGCACCAAATACCGGCTGCGTAAAGCTGAGGAACGCGCTCATATCCTACGCGGTCTCAATAAGGCACTCGACATGCTCGATGAGGTCATTAGCCTCATCCGTCGCTCCCCCTCGGCCGAGGAATCGAAGTCGGGCCTGATGAACCTGCTCAGTGTCGACGAGATCCAGGCGACCGCGATCCTTGATATGCAGCTGCGCCGACTCGCCGCGCTGGAACGTCAAAAGATCCAAGACGAGTTGGGCGAGATCGAGAAGAAGATCGCCGACTTGACCGACATCCTGGCCCGCCCCGAGCGGCAGCGTTCGATTATCGCCGACGAATTGTCCACCGTGGTCGATCGGTATGGCGACGATCGTCGCACCCGCATCGTTCCCGACGAGGGCGAAGTGTCGATGGAAGATCTCATCGCGCAAGAAGACGTCGTGGTCACCATCACCCGTGGCGGCTATGTCAAGCGCACCAAGGTCGACTCGTTCCGTTCGCAGCGCCGTGGTGGTAAGGGCGTGCAGGGAGCGACCCTGAAACAAGACGATATCGTCAGCCACTTCTTCGTGTGCTCGACGCACTCGTGGATTCTCTTCTTCACCAACAAGGGCCGTGTCTATCGGGCCAAGGCATACGAGCTGCCCGAAGCTAGCCGCACCGCACGTGGCCAGCACGTGGCGAACGTCCTTGCCTTCCAGCCTGACGAGGCGATCGCCCAGGTCATTCAAATCCGGTCCTATGACGTGAGCCCGTACCTAGTGCTGGCCACTAAACAAGGACTGGTCAAGAAGAGCCGCCTGGAGGACTTCGACTCACCGCGCACCGGCGGTATCGTTGCCATCAAACTGCGTGACGACGACGAACTCGTCGGTGCCTCGTTGGTGGAGAGCGAAGACGATCTCCTACTGGTAAGCCGCAAGGCGCAGGCGATTCGCTTCCAGGCTTCGGACGAGACGTTGCGCCCGCAGGGGCGTGCCACCTCTGGTGTCATCGGAATGCGCTTTGTCGGGGACGATGAACTGCTGACCATGATGGTCGTGCGCGATAACATGGAAATCCTGGTGGCCACCAGCCGCGGATTTGGCAAGCGGACTCCTGTCGACGCCTACCCGCAGCAAGGCCGCGGCGGTCGTGGCGTGCTGACCGCTAAGATCACAGAACAGCGCGGTGACCTGGTGGGGGCCCTGTCAGTGTCGCCTGAGGACGAGCTGTTCGCGATCACCTCTGGGGGCGGAGTCATTCGCACCCCGGTCGAGCCGGTACGCCGGGCGGAGCGCAATACGATGGGCGTTAAGCTCATAGACCTGCCCGATGGTGTCTCCCTGCTGGCCGTGGCGGTGAGTGCCGACGAGCCAGACGAAGCGGATGAAACGGACGAAGCGCAGGAATGAGCCTTATACATGACCGACGCGAAACTGGACGCTGAGGGCAATATGGTGCCAGCCAATGAGTCAGAATCCGCCACCGACTCCTCGCTTGAGTCGACTTCGACGGATTCCCATGAGACGTCAGCTGAGGGCACGGAGTTTGACTCCCCCTCTTACGACGGATCGTCCTATGAGAGTCCGCCGCGCGACAGTTCTGGCGAAAGTCAAACGTTCGACGATTCTTCATCGGGCTATGGCTCCACTGAAGTCGCAGCGCAACGCAATGACGACGATTCGGGCTACGGGGACACTCCCGCGGGCCAGGACCGACTAGCCTCGCGAGCGCACGACGACGGTGACAACACCATCACCTTCAACCGTCCGCCCGGCATGGTGCCGCCCCCGGCGTCTCCGACGGAACCTTCCGCTGTTCCGGCTCAGCCGGCCTCGTCGGCCCGAGTGGCCGACGCGGTGCGGGCGGCGCGGGCGGCGGTGTCCTCGGCGGCGGGGCGTGGGCCTCGCCGGGCACGACTGCGTTTGAAGCGGGTCGACCCGTGGTCGGTCATGAAGTTTGCCTTTGCCGTATCGCTGGTGTTGTTCATCGTGGTCATTGTGGCTACGACAGTGCTCTATATCGCGCTGGACGCCATGGGCGTCTTCAACACGGTTAACGACATGTTGGCGATGCTGTTGGGCAGCGCCGAAGTCGACGACGATGGTATCCGCATCACCGCCAAAGGCGTGATTGGTATCGCCGCGTTGCTCGGCGTGGTCAACATGGTCTTGTTCACGGCGCTGTCGACGCTGGGAGCGTTTATCTA
This sequence comes from Natronoglycomyces albus, assembly GCF_016925535.1. NCBI lineage: Bacteria > Bacillati > Actinomycetota > Actinomycetes > Glycomycetales > Glycomycetaceae > Natronoglycomyces > Natronoglycomyces albus. Next base: position 12,891 of record NZ_CP070496.1, read on the forward strand.
CAACGTGTGCTCAGACCTTGTCGGTGGCATTGAAGTGACGCTCGCTGAGCGCGAGTAAGTCCCAGCCGTCGGTATGGAACATCGGGCCGAGCGTGGCCAGTGTGCAAAAGCGTTAAATTGGGGGCCACAATCCAATGGATTGTGGCCCCCAACCATGTCTTTGCTCTCATCGCCCACCTCACATGGGTGAAGACATAAGTGGTCCACGGGTGACCCATCTGGTCTTGATGCAAAGGCTGGCTTTTTGAGAGGATCACCTTAAGGGCTGAAGCCTGAGCAAGTCTCTCATCCTGCGGTTTGTAGGCTCCTCACGCCGCCAAGCACCCCTTCTCGCGCACCAACTTCGCGAACCAATTCTATTCTTCGACCGTGGAAACACCCGCCGCTTCCGCATCGATCGCCAAAGGCACCCCCACCCCCGGAGTCTGCGGTCCGGTGAGGTAATATTTTTCAGCGTTGCCGGTTATAACGACAGCGACTCTCCATCACCCTTTCGCCACCTTCCCGTGGCGGTGTTGGTGAGCATATGAACAACCTGGGGCTATAGCTCAGGTGGTTAGAGCGCAGAGCTGATAACTCTGAGGTCGATGGTTCGAGTCCATCTAGCCCCACCACCAAAAAGACCCGCTGATTTCAATCAGCGGGTCTTTTTCTGACCTCGTATCGGTCGTCTCCCAGCCGGTGACCGCGAAATCCTCGATCTCCGGTCTTTACCAATGTCATGTGTGGCCTGTGGTCGCAGACGACGTAATGACCGGCCCGAACGGCTTCTGCTCGACGTTGTCGAACCCCGCAGCGACATCCACCGACGTGGTGAGTGCGTTGATCCCCTAAAGGTGGCCCGTTGGGCGACAATCGCGGGGAGGCGGCTCGGTGCGATGCGCCAACAGCTTCGGGTCGTGAGGGCCGTCAACATGTTGACCTTCGGCACCGACCAGGACGGCGGCCTATCGGACCCGAGCCGCTCGGGCCAGGCTCGTCAAGCGACCGCTAAAGATCTGGGCCGCGCGAGCAACGTCGCTACCGCGACGGCAGCGGTCAGCAAGAACACCGTCGACATGCCGTGGTGTTCGACGATCATCCCGGCCGCCGCTGGCCCGACTATAGTTCCGATGCCGAGGAAGAACACCGTGGCGCTGAACCCCATCGTTGGTCGCTCTGGGAAGACGCGGTAGCTCCACACGGCCAGCAACCCCGATCCGGCCATGAAAGCAGGGCCGTACAGCAACGCCGATGTCCACACCGCCAAGAGCATGCCCGGAGCGATTCCGAGCAGCGCGACCGCGGTAGCCAGGCAAAGAAATAGCAGCGGTTGTACCGTTGCCAAACTCAGGCGACTAAACATTGGCCCGCTGAATACCGCTACCGTTCCCGCTGCGCCTGTGAGGGTCCAAAACACCGCCGCCGTATGTTGGCCCATCCCAGCACCAGCAGAGACCGCCTCGACTGCCAACAACCAGTAGACAGAACCGACTATCCCGTACGAGAGCGCGGTTAGATACAGCAAGCCCGCCGCAGGCCGCAGCAACCAGCGACCGTACAAGTCGAAGGTGCCCGAGCTTTTCCGGGGCGCACCAGCGCAGATGACTCGCAGGTTGTAGACGGTGGCGAAGAGCGCGCCCGCGGCAAAGACCAACCAGGCCCATCGCCATGCGGACCCGTGGGTGAGGATGGCCAGTGGCCCCGCCACCACCACCGCGAAGGCCGTTCCGGCCGGGATGATCGCGAGGACACGTTGTCGCTGTTCGATCGGGAGCATCTGGTCGACGGCGTCGGAAAATGGAGCCCAGATCCATCCTGCGCTTGTACCCGCCAGGATCAGGCCGACCGCGAGTACCCCCACGTTCGGTGCGAGACCGACAAGTGCGGTTCCGATCGTCGCCGCAACTGTCCCGGTGGCGATCAGCAGGCGCGGCCCCACACGCGCAGCCAGGGCACCTACCAGGATCAACGCGGCCAGGTAGCCGACGTAGGTAGCGCTGCCGATCAGCCCGACCATGGTGATCGATAGGTCGAAATCGGCGCGGATGCTCGGTAGGAACAGTCCGTATCCGTAGCGAGCGAAACCGAAGGACACCCCCACGGCCGCGAGGCCAGCGAGCATCAGGGGAAACACTGGGGCGTAGGACTGCTGTGATCGGGGTTGTCGCGGTGAGCTGACTGTGGCGCGCATGTGTCCATATTGAATTCACGCGCGAGTGCTCACAAGTGGCGTGATAGACAATAGTCGCTAAGATTACGACATGTCGAACCATCACCATGTCGCCGTCCTCGCCTATGAGGGCATGTCCGCCTTCGAGCTAGGGATCGTGACGGAGATATTCGGTGTTCCCTGGCTGCCCACGACTCGATACCGGCTGACTGTGTGCACTGAGGATGACTCCGACGTTCAGGTACTCGGCGGCGCGACTTTGCGTACCCCGCACACCTTGGAGACGCTCAGAAGCGCCGACACGGTGATCATCCCCAGCGTCACCAATCCCGAGGCCGACGCCTCTGGCGCAGTGATCTCCGCGCTGCGGGCCGCGTACGACAAAGGCGCACGCATGGTCTCCATTTGCAGTGGGGCGTTTGCCTTGGCGTCGGCGGGCCTGCTTGACGGGCGACAAGCCACCACGCATTGGCTCCACACCGACTTGCTCGCGCGCCGCTTTCCCCTCGTCGAGGTCGACCCCGACCCCCTTTACATCGACTCGGGACGCATCCTCACCAGCGCGGGCAGCGCTGCGGGCCTGGATCTGTGCCTGCACCTAGTGCGTCAGGACCATGGGGCTGAGGTGGCGAACCTTATGGCCCGGCGGCTCGTTGTCGCTCCGCATCGAGCGGGTGGCCAGGCTCAGTACATTGAGGCCCCCGTCAACCCTGATCCCGAGGACGACCGCGTGGCCGCCAGTATGAACTGGGCGCTGCGGAGCCTAGACCGGACGATCACCGTGGCGATGATGGCCGAGCAGGCTCGCATGTCGCCGCGTAGCTATCTACGTCACTTTGCCCGAGCCACCGGGACTAGCCCGTTCAAGTGGGTCATTCACCAGCGCATACAGGCCAGCCTGCCGCTCTTGGAGACCACCACGAGTTCAGTTGAGCACATCGCCCGCTCGGTCGGGTTCGACACGGCCGTGACGTATCGCCACCACTTTGCCCGAGCCATGCGCACCTCCCCGTCGGCCTACCGCCGGACCTTCCGCTCCGGCCTCGATCAGCGGCCTTAACTGCGGGTGGGCACATTCGGCGCCTCGTTCTGTCGGTCCGCGTCGCTAATATCACCCTATGAACTCCACGAAAACGCATCGCCTTGTGCTCGTTCCGGGCTTTTGGCTCGGAGCCTGGGCTTGGGACGAGGTCGCCGACGCGCTGCGTGCGGCCGGACACGCAGTCACCACCGTGACGCTCCCGGGGCTGCGCAGTGCTTCGGAGGATCATTCTCAGGTTCACATCTCCGACCACATCGACACGATTGTGGACGCGCTGCGGGCCGAGGCCGAACCGGCGCTATTGGTGCTGCACAGTGGGGCTGGCTTCTCCGGTTATGGAGCATTGAATCGAGCCCCCGAGGCCGTTGCCGGTGTGTTCTATGTCGACACCGGCCCTGGTGACGGTAGCCCGTTGGCACCAAAGTTCTCTGGCGAGAGTTATCCCCTTCCCTCGTGGGAGGAGTTGGTCGAGGATGGGAACAGTCTGGACGGTCTCGATGAGCAGGCGCTGGCAACGTTTCGGCAACGGGCCTTGCCGCAGCCTGGCAATGTGCTGCGGGAGGGCTTCGAACTAACCAACCGGGAGCGGCTGGATGTGCCGGTGACGGTGCTGTGTAACTCGATGGCCTCGCAGAGCATCAGACAATGGATCGAGCAAGGGCAGCCCTTCGTGTCAGAACTGGGGCAGTTGACCAAGCCCATCACGTGGGTCGATATGCCGACGAGTCACTGGCCGATGTGGTCCAAGCCCGAGGAATTGACCACTGAACTCATCCGGGCCGCAAGTCGGGCCGCTGGCGAGCGCTAGGGGGCGATGCTGGAGGAAACAGTGCTCTAAGCGGTCGTGGGACCGCGCCGCGCTAATTCACCCGATAGGTGTATATCAGCCGCGTACGGGGATTCTGTATCGGTGACAACACCCCCTGGGTATGACGGGTCGAACTTCTGTATGCTGGGGTTGCATTCATTGGCGAGTCTTGGTATCTCAAAGCGTTTAGGGGGATAGCGCCGATGTGGAAGAAACTATTTGTAGCCGCCGGCGTCGCGACCGTAGCAGTAGTTGTGGCGAAAAAGGTCAAGGCGGTCAACGACGAGCGCGCTCTGTGGCACGAGGCTACGACCTCGGCTGAAGACGTTCGTTTAAGACTTGACGACCGGGTTGCCACCGGTCCTAGCACCAGTGGCTTGGCGGGCAGCCCACCGGAAACGCAGACCTGTGTTACCGACATCACGAGACACTGGGTATCCTCGCTAACGTTCGTCCTCGGCGAGGATACTGGTGCGTCGTGAGGCATTCCGCGAACGCGCGATGTCTTCATCGACACCACGGGGCCATAGCTCAATTGGCAGAGCGCCGCTTTTGCAAGGCGGAGGTTAGGAGTTCGATTCTCCTTGGCTCCACAAACCAGGGTGTTACCGCAGTTCAAGCGGTAACACCTTTCTCTTTGCGTTTGACCATTCATCCTCGAATACTCATTCTGCACACAGGAAACGGTGCTGTGGGCGCTATGCCTTCGCTCACCGACCCAGCCAAGTCATATCCTCATCGTTGTGATCGGCTTGTCGCCTTGCCCTCTCAAGGTTGCCTGTATCCGGCCCACCAACGGCATGCCAAGGACGCTGGTTCTATGGTGTGAATTCCTGGAGTACCTGGCGCACCTGTGTGGGGAGTCCGCTGCACGCTGAGTCGAAGTCCGGCGCCAAGTAGGAGCGCGCACCACCCCAGTCCGAACTGATGACGACCCCGGACCGCGCATGGTGGCGATTGGTTGTGGTTCCGTCCACAGCTAGCTCGATGGTGATGTCTTTGGGATCGAGGTGTTTTGAGGGCCGCGCCGCAGCGGCGCGGCCCGTCTTGGTGAGAGTTGCGGAGTGGAGCGGGTGCCCAAGCTCGGATTCGAAAAGCACGGAAAACTCAGCACAGTCCTCTCCCGAGGCGAGTAGACGCTCGACGAGCAGAATCTCGGTGTACCCGGGAACACAGTTTTGGTGCAGTAGCGGATCGCGCCTGACCTCAATTTCGCTGTTGTCTCCGTGCGTTCGGTAGCGAAACTTAGTCCATGCCAAGATGTCGGATTCGTACCACGTCTCCTGCTCATTGGCCACCAAAGTGCCCGGTGCGGGGCTAAAAGCGATCAGGCTTCTCAATCCGCTAGGGCTCCAATGGCGGATGAGTGCCCCGGACTTCACCCCTTGCACATAGAAGGACTCGAATCGACTGAACCAGTGGCGCCCGATCATCTTTGGCCTCCTACGCGGCGCCATCGCCGCCGTCTCAGCTTATCGAGAGGTCAACCGTAGGTACATGACTTTGCGCAGCCAACGGCGAATTCCATCAGACGAGCCCGTCACGGAAGCCCAGTCGAGGCCCGAATCACCTGTGAGTTCTCCACAGTGGCGGACGCGGTTATGAGGGTGGAATCGTCTGACGTGGCGGTCGTATCGCTCCTCTTGCGGTTGAAGCCTAGAAATGCCGCTGAAATGTCGCATACGCTGAATCTGATGCGTTGCCAACGCGATGGGTGCCGTTCGGGCAAAGGGGGCGAAGATGGCGCACTACGCCATGATGGTCTGGGGGCCCAGCGAAGCAGGCCAATTCGGCACGTATTCCTCCGCTGAGGAGTACGAAGCCCAAATGAAGGCGACCGGTCTCTTCAACGCCAAGCTGGAGCGTCAGGGCCGTCTCATCTACGCCAACGGTATGGGCTCGGCGTCGGCCAGCACCGTGGTTGATAATCGCGGTCCCGCTCCGATGATCACCGATGGACCTTATGCGGAATTGACCGAGTACATCAATGGCTTCTGGATCATCGAGGCCGCCGACCTCGATGAGGCACTTAATCTTGCGGCGGAAGCTTCGCGTGCGTGCTCGCGCGAGATTGAAGTTCGTCCCATGGGCGGCGAGTAACCAGCGTTTTGAACATTGAGTTGGCCGTCCTCCCGTTTCTCTTCCGTCCGTGGCTAGTGAGTCTGTTGTAGTCGGCTAGCCACGCACACGGGTGAAACTATCGTTATGGCGGCGCTGGAGGGCGTGACGTCATCGCCTGAACCGCATTGTCAGGGAAACCGCACTTCTCAGGGTGGCCTTGTGGCCACGGTCCGCACCACCATGGTGCGTTGCAAGGACATGAGGGTTCTCGATGGGCGCGACCGGGATCTGTCCCAGTGCGCGAGGCTGTGGACATGGTCCTTTCACGCGGTGACCCCTTACTCCAACCTTTGTCGAAGGCCGCGAACGCCTAGTTGGCTCTGAGAACTTCGTCGTCCGCTCTGCATATTGCTAGCTGATTGTGGGTGGGCCCCGGCCTGTGCCGGGGCCCACTGGCTGGTTTCCTTTTCTGGTAGTGACTCTGGCGAGTCACAAAGTCTCATGTGGATCTGTAGGGCCTAGTCCTCACCGGTCAAGCCACTCATGCCCCGTAGCCAGACTGGGCTCGATCCATTGGCTACAGCACCGCGTGGTGTTCGATGTTTGTCCTTGCGGTGCGTGCTTGTCTTATAGGCGCCTTAAGTGGGGCGCACGGTTGCCAGTTCAGCGTCCAAAGTTGAATAGATCATTCTGTGAGAGTGGGTGATCTCCACACTTTGTGACCACAGCTTCGGTTGACTTCCACCCCGAACCGTTCACAGGGCGGTGGCGGATCGGCATGGCCGTCAGATTCGGGCAGGCGGTGGGTTGCGGTGGGCAGCGAAATCAAACCTACGGCGGCCATGGTGATGAGTTTGCGTTTCCGGTTCCTATCCATGAACTAACGTTATGGAGTTTGAAGGCTGCTGTCGTCGGCTCGGAGGATGATCTTGTTTTCCCTCCCTGGTATGACATTGCGTCTTGGCGGTACCGCTATTGGTTGACAGACAGGTTGCCCAAGTGCGGTAGGGGCCGAACGTTAACGACGGCCTGACCAGTAGCGTCCGGCCCACCGAGCTGCCATGCGCAGCCAACCACAGTCGCCTCAGGCACCTTCGCGTTGTGGTGGCCGCGCGGCCAACCTCCACGGCTGTCAATTGATTGACATCATGCTCCCCCGCCTTTCGCACCGTACCGGCTAACCAGGGGGTTGAGGGGCCGCAACGAGGCCGTTGCAAGCGATACGGCGAAACCGTCGAACAATTTAGGCGCACTCGAACATAACTTTTCACGTTTCCGCCCGTTAGCCATGTAGAACCAGCCTTCATTACCGCGACATTCCACAACGACATAGCAACGACACTCGCGCGTTGACGAACGTCAATGAACCAGGCGGCGTCAGCACACATCTACGACCACACCAGGCGTGGACGAGCGAGCAGCGACGGTCTGTTCTGGATGACGCAATGGTCGCCGCGGAGTTAAACACCGGCTCTGGCGAGGTTCAGACCAGCACCACCGTCGCGCCGGGACCACAGGTACGCCGACTCGGCCCGGCGTACACGGGGAGGACAACCACCATGCCCACCAATCCGATACGCATCAGCCAGACCATCCTGTATGTCGTGAGCTTGCGCAGCCTAGTGGGGCGGGTATCCCCCAGATCCGCCTACACTGGTCGACATCGACGGCGATCACGTCCGCCCGCCCAGTTGAGCAAGGTAGCGGCCCTGATCTGCCGTCGAAGTGTCGCTCCAGGCCGGGCGTCCACCCACCATGGCAGCACCGAGATCTATATGACGCAGGAGATGGAGGCAGTTGGTCCCCCGGCTACGAACGCGGGGAATACTCCAGCAAGACCAAGGCAATATCATCGCTAAGCGGCCCGTAGACCCAGCGGCGCAAGGCCGTTTCCAGCGAAGCGAGGCCGTCGCTGACTGACCCGTGGCCTAGCAACTTGGCCGCACGCTTGTCGATGGGGAAGAACTCGCCGTCGCGACGAGCCTCCGAAAGCCCATCGGTGTAGAGCAAGATCCGGTCGCCAGGTTCAAGTCGCTCAGTGCGAACGGTCACGGTTGGCATGAGGCCCAGCGGAGGCGCCATCGTCTCGTTCTTCAAATACGAGACCTTGCCTTGCCGCAACAACATGGGCGATGGGTGGCCACAATTGATGATCTGCAACGTTCCACCGCGCTGTTCCAATAGCGCCACGGTCACAAAGTCTTCCTCACCGCCACCACGAGTGACCGCCTGGTCGAGGTCTTTGACCATATTGCGGTAGTCTGCGCGCTCATAGGCTACGTAACGGAACGCCCCTAGCACCGTCGATGTCAGGCGGATCGCCGAAAGTCCCTTGCCACGTACGTCACCGATAATGACGCGCTGCCCATAGTCAGTGTCGGCTACTTCGTACAGGTCACCGCCGATTTCGGTATGGGAGCCCGAAGAAACGTAGCGGGCCGCGATATTGAATGGCCCGATGCGCGGTGCCAGCGGGCGCAAGATCGCCTGTTGAGTAACTGAGGCCAACCGCGTCAGCTGCTGAATGCGTTTGGTTTCTCGCTCGCGCAGGGCGGCTATGGCCACCGCGATCAGGACGGCGATGAACACCACCACCAGCTGCATCGCGTTGCCGGAGGTGTCGGCAACCTCACTGCCGCTGGCGACCATGTGATAGGTGATCCCCAGCAGCAGCGCGACGATACCGATGCTGAGAATCCAGGGCCAGGCGAGAAACGCGGCCGCGGCCAGTGGAGGCAGGGCCATCAGCCCGATGATGCTGTGCTCGATGTTTTCCCAGATGGATACCGCGATAGCCAGCATCAACAGCGCGAAAGCTGCCGCGAAGGCATAGCGCACGGCTGGTGCGGACCAGTCCGATCCGCGCGGATGTAGTTCCATCTTTTACCTGGCTCTTGGCTCGTCTACTTGGGTTATCCGGTCGGCCGTTGGCATTTGCGCCCGTACCGGCCGGTGGTGGGCGACTAAATTATGGCAGTCGCCTCATGGGTCATAGACCGCGAGAGGCGGACGTTAGCCATGTGGATGGCCCACCTTCGCGGCGGAGGCCTAAAAGGCGGGTTATAGCTCGGTGTTTCGACGTAGATGTATCGGTTCGGATCTGTTAGCAGTGTTGAGGCTGTTTCGCCATTGATGTTGATGGATGCCATGTAACTGTAGTGTCGCAACTCAAGCACGTATCGCGCTCGATGGCCAACGCCGGGGTCGTCTGAGGCAAAACGCCCAGTTGCCTAGCCCTGTCCGAGTCTGAGGAGCCCATGGTCGGCCCGCCTCTCCACCGACGCAAGGGCACAACTTCGGCGTGCGCGCGAAGATAAGCGCCCGTACCCGATACTTCCAGTACTTTCGGCCTGTCTCCGACTCGACTATGGGTTAGCGACCGCATTGGGACATCACGGCCCTTCCTCACACCGCTCTCCTGTGTCACCTCGCCCGAATGTATATGAAGCATCGTGGCCGATTGTGAACCAACGAGCACCGACTAATGTCGCTGTTCAGAGGCTCACCGGTACTTGCTGGCGCATTAGGGCCCCTCCCCGCTGTCCGCAAGCGTCACTGGAGCTCATTGTCAACCGGTGAAGTTCAATCAGGGCTGGGTTCGCAAGCTTGGCGTAGCCGCGCCACCAACACCTACGACCTGCTGGGTGGCGTTGTCGGACCCGACTTAGCAGCGATTCCAAGCTAAGCAAAGCAATCGCCGGTTTCCGCCTTATGGTGAGCACCCGGCGAGTGCCCGGTCGTGGCGACTGCGTAGATCCCTCCTCTCTCATGCCTTGGGTCACACGCTTGAATTCTATAGCTGACCATGAATGAAGAGGCTGGATCCCGTGAAAGGTACTCGCGCACGGCCTCTTTGGGGGAGATTAGGTCCGTTCGTCTGACTTTGAATGTCCGTTCGGCCGGTGAGGGGGTGTGTGCCGGTGACCCATGTGGGCGCCTGATAGACCGACCACTATTTGGGTTGATGACGCACGCGGCTCGTGCCACAGTTAATGCGTGAATGTCGAGATCGTCGCGGAGAAATTCCGCAGCCCCATCGCGCAAGAATTGTGTGCCGAAGTGCAGGCCGAGTACGCACGCAGGTACGACAGCAACGGCGATGAGGCCGTCATCGAGCACGATGACTTCGACCCGCCCAATGGCAAGTTCTTCGTTGTCTACCGCGACGGCGAGGCTCTCGGGTGCGGCGGATGGCGTGCCCATGGTTCCAACCAGGCCGAAATGAAGCGGGTGTTTGTTCGCGAGCCAGCCCGCCGGATGGGTTTGGCTCGGCGCATTGTGGCCGCCATCGAAGCCGACGCCGCCGCCAACGGCATGAGTCGCGTCATTCTCAACACGGGACCCGAGCAGCCGGAGGCCATTGCACTCTATGAGAACCTGGGCTATGGGCCACAGACCCCATTTGGGTTCTATGCGGCTTTCCCACAGGCCACCTTTCTGGGGAAGGATGTCAGCGGCCACCCTGACTTCGTCGCACGAGTTGACGCGGAGCACATGGCCGTCGAAAGCTGATTTCCTCGCGCGGAAGTCTCGTGGTCTTCCCACTTGCTCGACTAGGCTCGGAAAGATGACGTCATCATCTCCCTCACCGAGGAAACCCGAACGCCGAGTATCCATCGACACCCCCGCCGAGATCGAGACTGGCAAGTACGCGAACTTCGTCGCCATCTGGCACGACCCGGACAGCTTTACCCTGGACTTTGCGACCCTGACGGGCCCAGCCCAGCCAATCTCGGACCCCAACACCGAGAACACGGTTATGAAGCAACGAGCCAAGGTGGTCTCCCGAGTGAAGATCCCTCCCTCGCAGGTCTTCGAACTAATGAAGGCGCTGGAGCAGCAGCTCAGCGCGTGGGAAAAGGAAACGGGTCGCGGCTCCCGCCCGCCTGCCGAGTAGACGACCCGAGGCCACTCTTTGGCGCTAACCGGGCAGCCGGGTCTATAGCCCAAACTCGACCTCATCGCGCTCAGTGGTGAAGACAACCTGGCCGCCCGCCCGAGAGGCTCTTTTCAACCGCGCGGTGCGGTCCCCGTCAAGCAGGCGGGGCCGCACCGCTTTCATGTGCGAGGACGATGCCACAGCCCGTACCGCCGCCGTAATGTTTCACGTGAAACCTATCGACGCTACTGCTTCGCCGATCAGCCATCCATGCCCTGAATCAGGATTGGTACTAGCCTCAGCCGTTCTGCCGGTGACGGCAGCACCTGCCCACTTCGGTGTCACCTGGCATTCACCGGATGCGACCCGTGTAATGGCTCACGAACTAATGTCAACAGCCTCGACACTTCGTATTCTATAAAGTGATGACCTTTTCTGTAATTAACCAGTGGCTAACACGCAGGCGTCACCTCGACTACTGCCGCGTGTCGACCGTCCTGTGTAGCTAGGTCTTTGTCGCTGGTGGGCTGACTCCTCTTGGCCGAATCTGATCGGCCCTGCTCGCCTGGCCTCCTCCCCCTCGGCAGCATTCCGCTTCGAGTCGGGCTCCTTCCTGTGATCGCGCTCTTCGCCTCCGTGATGGCAAGCGGAAACAGACGCCATGTTCGTGGCATGACCATGCGGCATGGCATTCACCGTTTCCAAAGCCGCTACGTCGATCCATAGGGCCACTTGCGATTCGCTAGCAAGCTGCGAAAACTCTCATTCATCCGCGCCATGGGCTCCTTGTGCATTGATTCCACCTCGGCGCCGGATCCACTATTAGTCACCGGAAAGACTTCCCAATGGTTAAAGCAATCACGAAGATTCCCTTCTCCGCTCAGCTCTTGATCGGTCTAGCTGTCGGTATTCTCGCTGGCCTGGCCGCCCGCTTCTTTGAACTGGGCTGGCTGACCACCACTTTGGCCGAGACCGGCAGCATGTTCGTCCAGTTGCTGTTCTTGATAGTTCCGCCTCTGGTTTTCACGGCCATTGTTGTCAGCATTGCGTCATTGCGCAATGTGGCAAACGCTGGCCGCCTTGTCACCAAGACACTCGGATGGTTCCTCGCCACCTCGCTGATTGCCGTATCAGTCGGGATCACGATCGGCCTGGTCACCAACCCTGGTTCGGGGGTCAACCTCAGCACGGCCGACACCGAAGCGCCCGATCGTGTTGGCGGCTGGACAGATTTCCTCTCTGGAATTGTTCCGACCAACGTCGTTGAGTCGTTCCTTGAGGTCAATGTGCTCCAGATCGTGTTCCTGGCAATCGCCATCGGTATCGCGGCAGTGAAGATCGGACCGGCTGCCGAGGCGTTCCTGAATTTCAATAAGTCGTTGCTCAATTTGACGCAAAAGGCACTGTGGTGGGTTATTCGGCTGGCTCCGATCGGTACGGCCGGGCTCATCGGCAATGCCGTAGCCTCCTACGGCTGGGACCTGCTTGAACCTCTCGCCGTGTTCAGCGCCGGTATTTACGCAGGTTCCCTACTTCTCATCGTTGCGGTCTATCCGCTTTTGCTGCGTCTCTTCGCTGGTGTTTCGCCGTGGGTGTTCTTGCGCAAGACATGGCCGGCTCTTCAATTCGCCTTCGCGTCGCGTTCGTCGATCGGCACGATGCCATTGGCGCAGCGGACGATTGTGAATCGGCTTGGTGTTCCGCGCGAGTACGCTTCGTTCGCCTCCCCGTTCGGGGCGACCACCAAAATGGATGGTTGCGCCGCGATCTACCCGGCCATCGCCGCGATCTTTATCGCCCAGGTCTACGGCATCGAGCTCGGTATACAGGATTACTTGCTCATCGCGTTCGTCTCGGTGATTGGTTCGGCCGCCACCGCTGGATTGACCGGCGCGATCGTCATGTTGACTTTGACCCTCACCACGCTGGGTCTCCCGCTGGAGGGGGTGGCGCTGTTGCTGGCCATTGACCCCATCATGGACATGATTCGCACGACTGCCAATGTCGCCGGTCAGATGGCGGTACCGGTTTTGGTGGCAAAGTCGGAAAAGGTCCTTGACGTGGAGGTCTATCACGCTCCGAACCAGCCGTTGGATGCCGAGGCTGACCCGTTCGCCGAGTCGGCGCAAGGCTCTCAGCCGCAAGGGATCGACGATGCGCTGGTCATTGGCGATAGTGATGGCACAGATGTACCGAGGCAGGGGAATGCCGCAGAGGCGACCAGTGGACATAGCCGTTAGGGAGCTGCCTGACGTGGTGGGTCTCTTTGAAAGCATCCCGACTGGAGCGATGTGCTCACGGTGAGGTGACACCACGCTTACGCGGTGGGCGTTCATCCACTGGTCTGGGAGCTTTCAGGCTCTAGAAACAACGCAAGCCCAGGCATAGCCTGGGCTTGCGTTCGTGGAGCGGATGACGGGAATCGAACCCGCACTGTCAGCTTGGGAAGCTGAAGTTCTACCATTGAACTACATCCGCAAGGGCGCAACCTGGTCTTTTGCTGTTTGCTGTCGCGCCTATGGTGCATGGAGCCGCACATTGCCGCGAAAAGAGTAGCGTAACTCCTCCCTGCCCCCATATCGTACCTACTCCGAAATTTTCCCCTGCGACCCATGCCCATCGGTCGCGATGAGGGCCACGGTGTCGACTCTTAGCTTCGAACGCGTCCTCCGTTGCGCTTTCGTGGTGCGACACTTTCTCGTGGCGCCCATTTTTCTCCGGCTTCGCCTCGCCTCATTCGCCCTGGGTGACCACTGTGTGCAGTCACGCTCAGGCGCACTAGCGGTCACTTTGGGTCGAAAATTATTTCACCGCGAGGGAACCGGATTCATAATCTGAGCGTCACACCGATATGAACATGAAGATTCCGCCGAGAAACTCGCTGGCGATGGCCGCCGCTGCTACGGCGCTGCTCATCGCAGCCGGATGTACCTCTGGCGGTGACGACGCTCGGATAGCCGGCGACATCAACGCCGACGTTGATTGGTTGGACAACGCGGTCCTTACCAGCTACGACTCATGTGACGAAGCGCTGAGCTCTCTGCAAAAAGCCGCGCTCGACAACCTGGACGATGACCTAGCCTACGGCAATGGCCACAGCGGCCCGATCACCCTGTACGACGATGATATGGAGGTAGCCGAGGCTCCAGCTGGTGCCGAGGAAGGGGCCCGCGATTCCGCTGGGCTCGAGGCCTCTGAGGACTTCTCCGAAACCAATGTGGCTGAAACCGGGGTCGACGAGCCCGACGTGGTCAAGACCAATGGGCACCAGATCTTTGCCCTTGTCGGCAACTCACTGCAAATCGCGGACGCCTCCAGCGGTGAAGTCGTGTCCACCTTTGAGTTTGCGGACTCCTCCCTGCATATCTGGGGAGCCTCCATGTTCCTCGACGGTGACTCAGTCATGATCTTGTACAACGATCACGATTCCTTCACCATCCGGGACAACACCGAGATGGCCGCTCAAGAGTTGGTCATCAAACGCGTTGACGTCTCCGCGGAGCAACCGCGCCTCGATCAAGAGCTGCGTTTCGACGGCGGTTTGGTTGACGCCCGCATGGTCGATGGACAGGCGCGCATCGTGGCCACCTCGCACCCGTACTTCAATATCCCCCTGCAAGAGAAGCATTGGCGTCCCGATGTGTGGGTCCAGACTTGGGAGGGGGTGATCTCCTCTTCGAGTATCAACGAATGGCTGCCGACCTACACCATCGATGGCGACACCTACCAGGTACCTTGTCAGGCTCTGGCCCATCCGCAGGAGTACACCGGCATGTCGATGGTCACGATGTTGACCCTGCCGGTGTCTGGGGGCACCTTTGGTGATGGATCACCGGTGAGCATCGCGGCTGAGGCCGAGACGGTTTATGGCACCTCTGAGTCTGTCTATGTAGTCAATGGTCGGTCGCATTTTGGCACCTGGATGCCGCCGGTGCATTTGTCCGACCAGAAAACCGAGATCTACCGCTTCACCTATGAGGGTGATGGATTGCCTTCGTTTGCCGGTGAGTCCGAGGTTCCTGGATACCTGCTTAATCAGTATTCGTTGAACGAGCATGAGGGCTATTTGCGGGTGGCTACGACCGAGGGTGACCCGTGGGCGACTTTCTGGGATTCTGAAGGGGAGGTCTCCGAGTCGACTGTGACGGTGTTGGAGCTGGGCGACTCCCAGATGACCGAGGTGGGTTCTGTGACTGGGTTGGGGCCCGAGGAACGAATCTACGCGGTGCGATTCATGGGTGATGTCGCCTATGTGGTGACGTTCCGCGATACCGACCCGTTGTACACTGTGGACCTATCAGTGCCTAGCGAACCACGCGTGACCGGAGAGCTCAAGATCACTGGCTATTCCGCCTATTTGCACCCGGTGGGCGAGGGCCTACTGTTGGGCGTAGGGCAGGAGGCCAGCCTTGAAGGCCGAATTGAAGGCACTCTGGTGAGCTTGTTCGACGTCTCGAACGACGAGGCTACGGTGTTGGACCAGTATCACGTTCCAAACTCCTACTCCTCGGTCGAGCACGACCCGCACGCATTCCTCTACTGGCAGCCGCGCGATCTAGTCGCCATCCCCATCGATCAGTGGGACCGTATCGGGTCAAGCAGCTATATGACCCTACTGGAAATCAGTGACGAAGAGCTGTCGCCAGTGCACGAGGTGAAAATGGATTGGGGAACCGACGCTGACAGCGCCTGGGATTACGAACTGGACATGCGCTCAATCGTGATCGGGGACATCCTGTGGACTCTCGATTCCCAAGGTCTGGTCGCGACCGACCTAGACAGCTACGACGTTCTGACTCAATCGGAATGGAAACGTGACTAGATAGCGTTTCCCGAATAGGGTAATTTGACAATAGGCACTATAGTAAAAATTACCTCCTGAGACTTTAGGCCAATATGCATGGCCATCTATTCCTCGGGTGAGGGAAAGGTCCGTGCGGCACACCGGGGTTGCCGCACGGACCTCTTATTGTGTCCGGAATTCCGCCGCCAGAGCCACTAACCTGTCCGTTACGAGGCTTTCGGTAGTATTCGCAGCTCACGTCGGCAAAACTCGAGCACAGGCAGATGGAAATCCAACGCAATTGCCTCAGTGCGCGTTCAGAGGTGCGCAGCGGTCCTGTCCAAAGTTAGCCATGAGTAAATATGTCGGATCTCTACGGAACCATTAGTCACACCCCGTTAATTCAGTGAATTATTCTAAGCGTTATTGCAGGGGCCTCAACACGGCAAAGCGTTGAGAGTGAATTGAGAAGTAGCGTTAGCCAAGAAATGACCAACGAGGCCATTGCGCTGGAATAATTGCGCACGTTTTCGCTCAACGCAGGTGCATTTATAGCGATACCCAACCGTGATGAACGCGGTGGGGACGGTACCGATGACTGAAGGCCGCCCGCGCAAACCCAGTCATCTGACAGATGCCGTGCCCGGCCACGGGACCTTACGTTTGGCAGTAGCAGCCGCGACCGGCCGCTGGCTTCCCCGCGAAAGTCCCACGGGCCGCCTCGGTTGCCTCCCACACCCAACGACCGCGACACCCGCCGCGTTTAAGGAACAGCGCAATGAGTGACACTCTAAAACTAGCCATCATCATGGGATCGACTCGCGTCGACCGCTTTTGCCCCGTGCCCACCAACTGGTTCGCCGAGCAGGCGAAAATCCACGGTAGCTTCGACACCGACATCATCGACCTGATCGAAACGGAATTCCCCCTCCGCCTGTCAGCTGAGAACACCCCATCCCTAGCCGCGTTGAGTTCCCGCCTGGAGGCGGCCGACGCCTTCGTCGTCGTCACACCCGAGTACAACCACTCCTTTCCCGGCCCGCTCAAAATAGCCATCGACCACTTCAACGCCGAATGGCACGCCAAACCGGTAGGCCTCATCTCCTATGGGGGCATGGCCGGAGGCCAGCGCGCCGCAGAGGGGTTGCGTCTGGTCTTCCCCGAGCTGAACGCGATCACCATTCGCAACACCTTGTCGTTCAACAACTTTTGGGAGAAGTTCGACGAGCAGGGCAACCCTGTCGACGCGGAAGCGGCCAACACTGCGGCAAAGGGCTTCCTCGACCAGCTGTGCTGGTGGGCGACAACTTTGAAATCAGGCCGTGACCACCAGCCTTTCGGATCATGAGTGAGGGAATGACATGCGCGCGATTATGCAGTACGCATACGGAGGACCCGAAACCTTGCTCATGGAAGAACAGCCGGACCTATCGCCCGCGCAAGGGCAAGTGCGCATCAAGGTGGCGGCCTCCGGGGTGCATTTGATTGACACTGTGCTGCGTTCGGGAGATACCGACGCATTGCCCTATGCGCCGCCGGCGCTACCGATGACTCCTGGCCGTGAGGTTGCGGGGACGGTGGACGCGGTTGGAGACGGGGTGGACTCCTCGTGGGTCGGGCAAAGAGTGGTGACCCACCTGGGACTGGCTTCGGGCGGCTACGCCGAACAAGCTATTCGGGAGGTCGGTGCCGTCCATGTGCTACCGGCGGGAGTCGATGAGGCGGCAGCGGTGGCGGCGATTGGTACCGGCCGCACGGCATTGAGCATTTTGGAACACGCCCGGCCCACCGCTGAGGACCTAGTGCTGGTGACGGCCGCGGCTGGCGGGATCGGCACCTTGCTGGTGCAGTACCTGAAGAGGCACGTCGGCGCCGAGGTTGTGGGGGTTGCCGGTGGTCGAGAGAAAGTGTCTTGGTTGCGCGGGCAAGGTGTCGACCACGCGGTCGATTACACCAGCCACGACTGGGCCGAACAGGTGCGAAAGCTGACTGGTGGTCGTGACATCACCCTGGTTTTCGACGGCGTCGGTGGAGAGTCGGGGCGGGTGGCGCTGGAACTGCTTGGCCTCGGGGGGCGACATGTGATGTTCGGTTGGTCGGCGGGATCTGCCACCCAGCTCAATGAGCAGGACATTATGAACCGAGGCTTGACGGTCTCCTCGGCGTTGGGGCCGCACGTCATCGCTAAGGCCGGTGGGATGCGGGAGCTGGAGACCCAGGCGTTGCGCCTGGTTGAAAAGGAAGTATGGACTCCGCAGGTGCACAGATTCGCGTTGGAGGATGCCGCTGCGGCGCATCGGGCACTGGTAGAGCGATCCACGGTCGGGAAGGTCATCCTCTCCCCGTAAATGGGTACGATTGGAACATGTCGCATGGTCATCTCGGCTCCCACCCGCCAATGACGGGCCTGCCAGAATCCACAGTTCTTTCCGGCCCCGCGCAGCGGGGCCGGACGGATGCGGAGCCAGCTGGACGGAGTGGGTCGGCCGCCGGTTCCATCGCCTTCGTGAACGGTCTGCACGGTCGTGGCTCGGAGTTTGAGGCGCTAGACGCATTGTTGCAGCGAGCGCGGTCTGGGCACAGCGGCAGTATCGTCATTCGCGGCGAGGCTGGCATCGGCAAGTCGACACTCATCGACCATGTTGAGTCCGCCGCCGGTGACTTTCGGGTTTTGCGCAGTTTGGGGGTGGAGTCCGAACAACAGTGGGCATTTTCGGGCCTGCATATGCTGCTGCGGCCAGTCCGGGGCTCGATAGATTCCCTGCCCGCTGTTCAAGCCGCCGCGCTCAACGCCGCCATGGGTTTTAGCGATGTGGCCGGAAACGATCGACTGCAAGTCGGGGTCGCCGTGTTGTATTTGCTGGCCGAGTTGGCGGAGAACCAGCCGCTCCTGTGCATCATCGATGACGCGCACTGGCTCGATGGCGAAACCGCCGACGCCTTGTTGTTCGCCGCTCGTCGCTTTCAGGTCGAGCCGATTGTCATGATTTTTGCGGCCAGAGACAATTACGCGCCCGAATTTCCCGCGCCAGGCATCGACAATCTCTCACTGGCCCCAGTGGACGACACTGCCTCGCGGGCGATCCTCTCCGAGGCCGCCCCCACTCTCACCGAGATGGCCGTACAGCAGTTGCTCATCGAATCGCGGGGAAATCCATTGGCCCTGCGTGAGCTCGCAGCAGCTCATCAAGCTGGCTCCTTGGATGGTTCTACTTACCATTCGCGTGAATATTCGACGGCGGCCCGGTTGTATCAGGCGTTCAACGACCGGATCAATTGTCTTCCCGAAGCGACGCGAACGCTTCTCCTCGTTGCCTCCGCAGAGATGCCCGACGAGACAGCGGCGGTTTTCCACGCCGCTGAAAAGTTCGGTGCGACGGTGGCCGACCTGGAACCAGCCGAGAGAGCGGGGCTGCTGCAACTGGTCGATGGACAGTTGATTTTCGGCCATCCGCTGATTCGCGCGACCGCTTACCGTAGTGCGCCGCTGCACCGACGACTGCGCATTCACCGCAGTCTGGCCGAGGCTCCCCGTAAGAACACCAGCACCTGCGCTCGCGTCATGCACCTTGCTTCGGCGGCCAACGGGGCAGACGACGACATCGCCGACATGCTCGATGAACTGGCCGTCGAAGGCCGCCGGCGCGGCGGGCATCTGACCGAGGCCCGTACCTACGAGCGGGCCGCTCGTCTTTCGGTCGATCCGGTGAAGAAAGCGCGCCGTCTCTTGGCCGCTGCCGAGGCCGCGTTGCTCGCCGGACAGATGGACCGGGCGATTGACCTGGCTGAGGCGAGCGAGATCGCACTGACCGACCATGCCGACCTCGCCCGCAGCGCCACCGTCCGGGCCACGGTCGCTGTATGGAAGGGAGACTTCGCCTCGGGCCAAACACTGTGGATCGCAGCCGCCAACCACACGGTCGTCTCCGACCCCGACACAGCTGGGTACCCGCTCTTCCGTTCCGTCGAGGCCGCCTGGATGGCGGGTGACTACGCCGTGGCCGCTTGCGCCGCCAAATACGCCGACGACCTTAACTTGCGCACGTCACCATGGGTGCGATACCTGGCCACAGCCACAGCCGGGTTCAGTAACCGCGACGGATTCACCCCGTCGGACGCGGTCGTGGCCCTGCGCCACCTCATTGATGTCCATGATGAGAACGAAGACCGGCTGGGCCTGCAAGAGAGATCCATGGTGATCTGGTGGTTTCTGTTGTGCAGCGACTTCGAACGCGCCCATCGACATGCGGTGACCTTGGTGGAGGAATGTCGCCGCACTTCGGGTATCGGTGTGTTGCCGCGAGTGTTGAACATGCAGGCGCGCGCCGAAATCGGCATGGGCCGACTGTCCGACGCCGAATTGCATGTGATCGAGGCGCAGCGACTGGCTGAGGACCTGGGTCAGAATCAGGCATTCGTGCAAACGGCGAATTGGGCGCTGGCCTATATCGCCGCAGTGCGGGGGGATGAAGAAGCGTGTGAGTCTCACATGGGGGACAGATCGGACTCCTCGGCACAGGCGTGGCGGCTTTCGTTCCTTGCCTTGCTCGACATTGGTCTGGGCCGGTTCGATATGGCCCAGGAACGGTTGGAGGAGCTGGTCGCCACGGGTGTGCCATTGGAGATCATGCTGCGGGTGCCGGATCTCATTGAGGTGGCGGCGCGGCAGGGGCGTACGGAGGATCATCGGGAGATTTTCGCCTGGTTTAGGGACTATTCGTATGCCTGCCAGCAGCCGGGTGCCGAGGCGATTGTGGAACGGTGTCTGGCTTTGCTGGCTGCCGACGATGACGCACAGGCGCATTTTGCGCGGGCGGTCGAGTTGCATCGGCAGGGCACCGATGAGGCGTTTGAGCGGGCCCGGACCGATTTGTTGTATGGGGAATGGTTGCGCCGGCAGCGTCGTCCCAGCCAGGCGCGGTCACGGTTGCGGGCCGCCGCTGAGACGTTTGAGAGGATGCAGGCGCACCCGTGGTCTCAGCGGGCCCGTTCGGAGCTGCGGGCCGCGGGAGACTCCTCGGCTCAATCACGCGCGGGCGCGGTACTTCAGCATTCGTTGACGCCGCAGGAATTGCAGGTGGTGCGGTTGGCGGCGCAGGGTTTGACGAATCGGGACATCGGCGGGCAATTGTTCTTGAGCCCGCGCACCGTTGGGTATCACTTGTACAAGGCGTATCCGAAGTTGGGAGTGTCTTCGCGCGCGGAGCTGCCGCAGCTGGACTTGGCAGGCTGACGAAGCGACGAGACCGCCTTGTCGAGCACGGGTTTTGTGCGAAGACACCGCGATGTTTCCGGCCCCGATGGCCTGGAGCGAGGCGCTGTTTCTTAGTAGGCTCACTGACGGTGACGATGATCTCCGCCTCCAGTGTCAAGTGTGGCCTACATCATTATTGTGAGTGCCCCAATGCCGGAATACTGACCAGTAACAAAATACTCCAAGAGGTGGAGATTCGTATTCGCATCAGCTACGCTGGATTATATTACCGATGAGTAATGGAGTTGTGGAACCATGTCGCACTATCGAAGCAACCTACGTGACCTCGAATTTAACCTTTTTGAGGTATTCGACGCCGCCAGCTATATGGGTAAAGGCCCCTACGAAGACTTGGACGCGGAGACTTCGAAGACGATCCTGCACGAAGTCAACCGCTTGGCTCAAAACGAGCTGGCCACCAGCTACGTAGACGGCGACCGCAACCCACCGGTATTCGACCCGAACGACAACACCGTCACCGTGCCCGACTCGTTCAAGAACTCCTTCAAGGCGCTCATGGACGCCGAGTACTGGCGACTGGACATTCCCGAAGACCTCGGCGGAACCTACGCGCCGCGCACCCTGTGGTGGTGCCTGGCCGAATTGGTTCTCGGAGCTAACCCGGCGCTGTGGATGTACGCAGCCGGTCCCTCCTTCGCGACGACTCTGGGCCTGGAAGGCACCGAAGAGCAGAAGGAATGGGCCAAGCTGTTCATTGAGAAGCAGTGGGGCGCGACCATGGTGCTCACCGAGCCCGACGCGGGATCGGACGTTGGCGCGGGAACGACCAAGGCCTACAAGCAAGAAGACGGCTCGTGGCACCTGGAGGGCGTGAAGCGTTTCATCACCTCCGGCGAAAACGACATGATGGACAACATCATTCACTACGTGCTGGCACGCCCGGTGGGCGAAGAAGGCGTCGGAGGCCCCGGGACCAAGGGCCTGTCGCTGTTCGTCGTCCCGAAGTACCACTTCGATGCCAAGACCGGTGAGCTGGGCGAGCGCAACGGCGTCTACGCCACCAACCTTGAGCACAAGATGGGACTCAAGGTCTCCTCCACCGCCGAGCTGACCTTCGGCGAGGAAACCCCAGCCAAAGGCTGGCTGATGGGCGAGAAGCACGAAGGTATTCGGCAGATGTTCCTCATCATCGAATACGCGCGCATGATGGTCGGCACCAAGGCCATTTCGACGCTGTCGACTGGTTACCTTAACGCCCTGGACTACGCGAAGAGCCGCGTCCAGGGGCCGGACCTGCTCAAAGCCAGTGACAAGACTTCGCCGCGCGTGGAGATCATCAAGCACCCGGACGTGCGCCGCTCGCTGCTGCTGCAAAAGTCGTATGCCGAAGGGCTGCGCGCGCTGGTGTGCTACACCGCGTCCTGGCAGGACAAGTGGCGTCTGGCCGAGCACGACGGGCAGGCCGACGACGCCGAAGAGGCCAAGAAGGTCAACGACCTGCTGCTGCCGATCGTCAAGGGCTGCGGCTCTGAGCGTGCCTATGAGCTACTGGGCTCTGAGTCGCTGCAAACGTTCGGCGGATCGGGCTACCTGCAGGACTACCCGCTGGAACAGTACGTTCGGGACGCGAAGATCGACACCCTCTACGAGGGCACCACGGCGATCCAGAGCTTGGACTTCCTGTTCCGCAAGATCATCAAGGACGGCGGCGAAAGCCTCATGGTCATCGCCGAAGAGATCATGGCGGACGCCTCGGTCGAGACCGAGGACGGCTTGGGCGAACACCGGCAGCGAGTGCAAAAGGCGCTGGGCGATGTACAGGGCATGATCGAGGCCATGCAGCCATTCCTTATGGGCCCCATGGAAGGTGAGCCCCGTGAGCTGTACAAGTCGGCACTGCACTCCCGTCGACTGCTACTAGCAGTGGGTGACCTCTTGGTCGGTTGGTTGTTGACCAAGCAGGCCACGGTCGCACAGGCGAAGATCGACGGCGGCGACAATGACCCCTTCTACCAGGGCAAGGTCGCCTCGGCGAAATTCTTCACCCGCGAGGTGCTGCCGCGCCTAACCGCCGACCGTAAGACGATCGAAGCGGCGGACCTGACCGCGATGGACCTGCCAGAAGACGCCTTCTAGTCCGGTCTAAGCCGCTTATGGGCTGGGTTTTCTAAGCCTGGCCGGTGAGGCACCAGAGACGAACAGTGGGGCCACAACCCAGTTTCAAGGTTGTGGCCCCACTTCTTTGTCTGTGGTGCCCGTGTGCTCCGTGGTATTTAGGCGCCTTCGATCACTCCGGCCCCCAGCAACACCTTCAAATCGGCGGTGAGTTCGACCGATGGGCGCACCCGCCAATTGTCGTCTAGCGCCAGCATCGTCACGTTAGGGCCGTTCTTGAGCCGCACGTGGATCGGTGAATCGCCTTGGTGCAGCTTCAGCGTCTCGGAGAGTCGCTCGATGAGATCGGGGGTGATCGCTTGCGAGCGCAGGGAAAGAGTGACCGGGCCGGAATTGGACTCTGGGCCGCCGGAGATATCGAGTACCTGCAGGTCTTGCGCGATCAACTGCGGTGTGCCGTCACGGCGATCTAGTTTGCCGCGCACACAGCACACCAAGTCGTCTGCCAGACTGTGAGCGACCAGCTCGTACGTGTTGGGGAAGAACCGCACCTCGATGCCACCGTGCAAGTCCTCCAGCGTCGCCGAGGCCCACAGCTTTCCCTGCTTGGTGACGCGCTTGGCGACGTTTTGCAAAATCCCCGCGACCTTGACGCCCGAGCCGTCCGGAATGTCCTCGCCCAGCAAAGCCGCCACGGGGCGGTCGGCATTGGCCGACAAGAGCCGTTCAAAGCCGTTGAGTGGGTGCGAGGATACATATAGACCAAGCATTTCCCGCTCGAAGGCCAGCAGGTCGCGACGGTCCCACTCATGCTCGGGAATAGTCAGGTCGATGCCGAGCGTGTCGGTGGTCTCCTCCATGCCGCCGAAGAGGTCGAACTGTCCGCGGGCCTCTTCTTTCTTGATCGAGACCATCGCGTCGACGGCCTTCTCGTGAACTTCGGCTAGGCCCCTGCGCGAGTGGTTTAGCGAGTCGAACGCCCCGGCTTTGATGAGTGATTCGATGGTGCGTTTGTTGCACACCTGCACCGGGACCTTGTTGAGGAAGTCCTTGAAGTCGGCGTACTCGCCTTGCGACTCTCGTGCCTCGATGATGCCCGAGACCACGTTCGCGCCCACGTTTCGCACCGCTCCTAGCCCGAATCGGATGTTCTCGCCGACCGGGTGGAACACGTGCCGAGAGTCGTTGACGTCTGGCGGCATGACCGTGATGCCCATTTTGCGGCACTCGGACAGGTAGATCGCGGCCTTGTCTTTGGTGTCGCCAACGGAGGTAAGCAGACCTGCCATGTACTCGGCCGGGTAGTTGGCCTTGAGAAAGGCCGTCCAATACGCGATCAGGCCGTAACCGGCGGCGTGAGATTTGTTGAACGCGTAACCGGCGAAGGGAAGGACTGTGTCCCACAGGGTCTTGATGGCCTCTTTGGAGAACCCGTTGGACTGCATTCCGGCCTGGAAAGCCTCGTACTGCTTTTCCAGTACGTCGAGCTTCTTCTTACCCATGGCCTTACGCAGCACGTCGGCTTGACCCATGGTGAACCCGGCGACCTTTTGCGCGATACGCATGATCTGCTCTTGGTAGACGATCAGACCGTATGTCTCGTCAAGGATCTCTTTGAGTGGCTCGGCCAGCTCCGGGTGAATGGGTTCGATCTCCTGCCGACCGTTTTTGCGGTCGGCGTAGTTGTTGTGAGAGTTCATCGCCATGGGGCCGGGGCGGTACAGGGCGATGACGGCGGTGACGTCGTTGAAGTTCGTCGGCTTGAGTCGTTTGAGCAACTCCCGCATGGGGCCACCGTCGAGCTGGAAAACCCCGAGCGTGTCGCCGCGGGCCAGTAGCTCATAGGCGGCCGTGTTATCGGTGCCGAGCGTGTCCAGATCGATTTCGTCGCCCTTGTTGGCCCGAATCGCGTCGATGGCGTCACCAATGACGGTGAGGTTTCGCAACCCCAGGTAGTCCATCTTCAGGAGGCCGATGTCCTCACAGGAGGGATAGTCCCAGCCAGTGATGATTGACCCATCGGGTCGTGCCCACAATGGAATCGAGTCCACCAGCGGGTCTGAGGACAAAATCACGGCACAGGCGTGGACCCCGGCGTTTCGGATCAGGCCTTCGAGACCGCGCGCGGTCTCAAAAATCTGCCCGGCCTCGCGGTCGTTCTCAATCAGGGTGCGTACTTCTGTGGCTTCCTTATACCGCTCGTGTTTGGGGTCGGTGATACCCGAGAGCGGAATGTCCACTGCCATCACTGGTGGCGGGAGCGCCTTCGTGATGCGTTCGGCGATGGCGAAACCCGGCTGTCCATGGTGGACGCGCGCGGCGTCCTTAATGGCGGCCTTCGTCTTAATGGTGCCGAACGTGATCACCTGCGCCACGTGATCGGACCCGTACTTCTCCATGGTGTAGGTGATCATCTCGCCACGGCGACGGTCGTCGAAGTCGATGTCGATATCCGGCATCGACACGCGCTCGGGGTTGAGGAACCGCTCAAACAGCAACCCGTGCGGGATGGGGTCGATGTTAGTGATCTCCAGCGCGTAGGCCACCAGCGAACCGGCCGCCGAACCACGGCCGGGACCCACGCGGATGCCGATGCTCTTGGCGTGTCCGATGAGGTCGGCGACCACCAGGAAGTACGAAGGGAAACCAGTTTGGATGATGACGTCGAGCTCGAAGTCAGCCCGCTCGTGATAGCCCTCCGGCACCCCGTCGGGGAAGCGCTTCTTTAGGCCCTCATAGACCTGATGGCGAAGATACGACCCCTGGTCGAAACCTTCGGGCACGTCAATGACTGGCATCCGGTCCTGGTGGGCAAAGATCTCATCATAGTCTTCCACCTGCTCGGCTACCAGCAGCGTGTTGGCGCAGCCTTCGGCCCAAATCTCATCGGTACGCAGGTCATACATTTGCTCGGCGGAGCGCAGAAAATAGCCCTCGCCCTCGAACTGGAACCGCTTGGGGTCATCCAGTGTGGAGCCCGACTGCACGCACAACAGCGCCGCGTGGGCTGGCTGCTGTTCTGCGGTCACATAGTGGGAGTCATTGGTGACCAGCGGCGGCAAATTCATTTTGCGGCCCAGCTCGTACAGCTCGTTTTGGACTCGACGTTCCACGGAGTTTCCGTGTTCCATCAGCTCAAGGAAGTAATAGTCCTTGCCAAAGATGTCTCGGTAGTCGCTGGCGGCCTGATAGGCCTCCTCGATCTGCCCCAGCCGCAGCCGGGTTTGGACCTCTCCACCGGGGCAGCCGGTCGTGGCGGTGACGCCCGCGGCGTGTTCGCTGATGAGCTGCCGGTCCATCCGTGGTTTGTAGTAGTAGCCCTCGAAGCTAGCCAAGCTCGACATCTTGAACAGGTTGCGAGCCCCGGTGGAATTGCGGGCCAGCATGGTCATGTGAGTGTAGGAGCCATTGCCGGAGAGGTCGTCGGAGCGCTGGGAGGGCTCTCCCCAAAAAGTGGGCTTCTTGTGGAAGCGGTCATGCGGTGCCAAGTAGGCCTCGATGCCGAGGATCGGTTTGACCCCCGATTTCTTGGCGGCCTGATAAAAGGCGTACGCGCCGTACATGTTGCCGTGGTCGGTCATGGCAATCGCGGGCTGACCGAGGCGATCGGCTTCGTCGAAAAGCGGCTTGAGCTTCGCTGCTCCGTCCAGCATCGAGTACTCGGTGTGTACGTGCAGGTGAACGAATTGCTGCGACACAGCTGCCTCCAACATAGCTACTGATAGCCGGGAGTATGTACTAAAAACCGTTGTTTTAGATCATAACGACGAATGGCGGGCTAGGTTTCGGCCCGCGTCAAGATTCTCCCCTTGGCCTCAATCAGGATAGTGGTTCGGCCCGACTGGTCCCATGCGGATCATTGTTCGAATGCGGAGGTCCTCGGCCCTGGGCACGCTAGCGGCGGCGCTCTTGTCTCGCATGGCACTGAGAGTCATGTCACGCAGCGGAGGCGACGGCCGCCGAATGCGATATATCCTAGCTTTTTGCTTGGCGAGTGCCATTTGTGGAGTACCAGCGCAAATATCGAGATCCAAGCTGGCCCCCTCTGAGTTATCCACAGGCCGAGCGAGTTATCCACAGGGTAGAAAAGTTTTTCTTGCCAGGGTTGACAGGTAAGCCGCACGCTAGTGGGCATGACAAACTCAGCAACAGATATCAAACTGCGCAAACCAGAAGAACTCATCACAGTTATCCCATATCTTCTCGGGTTTCACCCTGAGCACAGCCTGGTGGTCGTTGGCATGGCTGGGCAAGAGGTGCGGTGCGTGGTCCGCACTGACGTGCCGGATTCAGGCACCCCGTCCTCCCCTGGCACCGAAGGCGGCCCGTCCTCCAATAGCGCGCGTGGACGCCAGCGGCACAAAACCGCCGCCTGTGCGGGGCCCAGCGATGAGGACTGCCCGGCCCCAGTGACGCAGACTCACCGCGCCTGCGAATGTCGCATGCGTGCCACGGCGACGAAGATCCGCCGTCGCACCGACAACAACGGCCCGGCTCGTCCCTGGAAACAAGGCGCGAGTAAAGCCGGCGTACCTGGACGGTTGGGCACCAACCCGAACGGGGCACCCGCTGGCATCGCGGCGCTGAATCGGATGCTGCGCTCACGCGGCTGCACTGGCACGCCTCGACCCTCGGATGAGGTCGCGGCCGCGCCGGAGGTGGATCTCGCCCCAGCTGATGGGTCTGTATCCGCGACAGCGGAGCCACCGACGCGGCCCGCCACAGAGACTGCTGCCGAACCAAGCCCGCCTCAGCCAGTCGAAAGCGGCAAGGCCCCCACGCCGATTCGCCGCCTCGGGGGAACGACCGAGATCGCCACGGTGCCGACTGTCGAGTTGGTCAATGACTTCGACGTGATGTACCTGCCTGATCCCGACCAAGATGCGCCGCCAGCGTCGATCTCCTATCCGGACTTGTCCGCGTTCCTGCTTGAGAACGGCTGTGACAGGGCCATCCTCGTAGGCTATGGGGCGAAGAGCCCGGTGAAGCGAGCCGTTGGTCGCTTCGGCACTCGGCTGGCCGCCTGCGGTGTGAAGGTGGTGGCTGGGCTCCGGGTGTGGGGCGACCGTTGGTGGTCTGTGCAGTGCGAGAAGGACGACTGCTGCACTAAACAAGGCAGGCCGATCCCCGAGACCTCGGCGGCGGCGACTTCGCTGATTTCGATGGGCAGTGCTGCTCTGAGCAGCCGGGAAGAGATGGCGGGGCAGTTGCGGCGGGTAGACGAGGAGACCTACCGCCAGGTTCGCAAAGCGACCGGAGAGCTTCTGACCGAGCAGCTTGACGACGTGCGTGACTGGTCGGAGGTGGTGGCCGATGAGATTGCGGCGGTGGGCTTTTGGATGGACCAGAAGCATCTTCCGCCGGTTTCCGATATCGCCGCCTTGTCTTTGTCGCTAGCGGATACTCATGTGCGTGGGGCCGCGCTGGAACGCATTAACCGTGAACCGGGGAGCGGCCGACTGGATCTGTGGGTCTGGTTGGTACGGCATATGGACGACGCTTTCGTGGCGCCCGCAGCGACTTTGGCGGGGTTTTGCGCCTATCGCTTGGGCAATGGAATCTTCGCGACCATGGCGCTGGAGAGGGCATTGCAATCGGATCCGCAGTACAAGCTCGCGGAGATCTTGCTGAAGCTGCTGCGGTCTGGGGTGTCGCCGGAGACTTTGGGGCAGCTCTTGGAAGGGCCGAGTTTGGAGGGGCCGAGTTTGGTGACCTGACTGTCGTCGTAGGTGGCGGGCATTCGAGCGGGCTGGCCCGGTGATCGGTCCGTTGCCTGGGGGTGAGCTTGGTTGCCGACCGCTAAAAAGCGGACGGCAACCACTTGGCCTTGCGCATATGCGCAAGGCCCCGTTCACTCTCGCTCGGACGGGGCATGCTGTGGCTGGATTTGCCGCCCGGTCCGGTCTCTACGTGAGGGTCGTGGCTAGCAATCGGCCGCCCGCAAGGTCAAGGTGATGAATGGCGCTAGCGGCGCCTTCGGCGTCGTGGGTGGCATGAACGACAGTCACTGGGCGGGAGCTCCCCGGGGTCAGAAAGGCATTGAGGTGTTCTTTGGCGTCAGCGTCGGGTCCGGTGGTGGCCTGCGTCAGGCAGGAGTTAGGTCTGATTGCTGGGCAAGCCCGTGGGGCAGAAGGACGCGCAGGAGCTGCCCTCCTCAGAAAGTGCCTAGACGGCGACCTCGCACCCGGTGACCTCACCGCCGAGACCGAGTTGCCAAACTCTGCCACTGAGATGACGGGGATCTAGTCGCGCCGCGCACATCGCGCGGCCGCCGCGGCTCGGATATAGACGAAACGTGCCGGCTAGACGACCGTTGTCGTGCTCGGGTTGAGGTTTCCGGTCTGCCACAGAGTCAGCATCACCATGACAACAACCAAGGCGGCGAACAGTATCCAAGGCACCGTCCGGCGCTGCTGTCGGGGAGTGAAAGCCAGGATCGCGCCGCATGCGGCACCGGAGATGAGGCCACCGATATGGGCTGTCCAGGAAATATTCGGGACGATAAAGGTAATCGCGAGGTTGAGGCCCAACAGAATGTACAGCCCCGAATTGTCGCGGCTGAGCTTGCGGTTGATGACCACCAATGCGCCGAAGAGTCCAAAGATCGCACCTGAGGCACCCGCTGAAAGGGTCTGCGGGTCGGCAAAGAGGTAGGTGAGGACGGAGCCGCCCAGGCCCGCCACGAAGTAGAGCGCGACAAAACGCGCCGAGCCTAGGTCGCGTTCCAGCACTCGCCCCAGAATCCACAAGACGACCATGTTGAAGGCCAAGTGCATGATCCCGAAGTGCAAGAACATCGAGGTGACCATGCGGTAATAGCCGCCGGAGGAAACAGATGACAGTTCGAACTCGGTGCCGAACAGGGAAACGAGGAAGTATCCGGGCGCGTTGTACATGGCACCGGCCAAGTGCAGCTGCGAGGCTCCACCCTGGAAGACGCCGACGCCGCTCACGGCGATGGTTGCGATAAACACGGCCAGGTTTATGCCGATGAGTGTCTTTGTCGCAAGGCCGTTCGCCCCCGAGACGCTGCCTCCGAAGGTCGAGCGCGCTTGCCGCATCGACTTTCGACCTTCGGAGACACAGTCGGGGCATTGGTAGCCCACGGGAGCCTCGGTCATGCAGTCAGGACAGATCGGCCGGTCACAGCGGACACAGCGGATGTAGGTTTCCTTTTTCTTGTGCCGGTAACAGACCGGTACTGACTGCGCGTTGTCCATTACTTCTGGATGGTAACGCGCTCAATGACAATGTCGTTGTTCGGACGGTCCATCGCGCCGGTGGATGTCTTCGCGATCTGGTTGACCACGGCTTTGGAGTTCTCGTCGGCGACCTCACCAAAGATGGTGTGGCGACCATTGAGGTGCGGCGTCGGTCCCACGGTGATGAAGAACTGCGAGCCGTTTGTTCCGGGCCCCGCGTTCGCCATTGCCAATAGGTGCGGCGAGCCGAAGTGAAGGTCCGGGTGGAACTCGTCGCCGAACTCGTATCCAGGGCCGCCGCGACCGGTTCCGGTCGGGTCGCCACCTTGAATCATGAATCCGTCGATCACCCGGTGGAAGATGGTGCCGTCGTAGTAGTTCCCCGCGCCCTTTTGACCGGTCTTGGGGTCGACGTACTCACGACTTCCTTCAGCCAGTCCGACGAAGTTCGCCACCGTCTGCGGTGCGTGGTTGTCGTACAGGTTTAGTTTGATGTCACCTTGATTGGTGTGGAGCGTAGCTACAGTCACGCCCACTATCGTGCCAGATGATCATGGCAACGTCCCACCCCGATGGGGGGATGACACAACACCGACCCCATTTTTTCGACCTTCGCTCTAGCGGCTACTAAACGCTGGAGCCGTAAGTATTCCCAGTTCACACGGCTATTGGTTCTGTATTTGTGGTGAGGAATTGGGGGGAGGAGCCCCGCAGGTGCGAATCGCCACACGAGGCGTCACTGGGTCAGCCCAATCCACGAGCGGGCCTAAACGCGATCGAACCTGTCGCCTATGCGGCTAGTCTTGGCAGTTCGCGTTGTCGTATTGGCTGTCCCAGGTGAGTTGCCACCTTTGCGTAAGACCTTGCCCTAAAGACAGGTCCTTGATACTTTCTCTCCCATTTGAGCTGACGGACGCGATTGATTGCGACAGTATGAAGGCGATAAGGAAACTGAGGTCGAGAGCGTTCGCAGCCGTGAATCCATCCAGAGACGGTGGCGCACATATGACACATCCGAGCGCAACGGCGGGCTCGGCTTTGCCACGTTGGTGAATTGAGTGTCAACGCGGTTCTCTTCTGGCTGTTCGGAAGTCAACCACAATGTGCGTAACAGGAGTACTCTGGTGACTTACGGCCAGGTGTTGTTGCTCATCACCTCAAATGAAGGAGGCAATATGGGCTTTATTAGCCGCCAATCCAGTCCGGCCCAGGAGTTCCGTGAGAACCTCTCCCGCGGAGTGGGGCATCTGCGTTGCGCAGGCGGAGCGGCCGCACGGCAGACCGCCGATTCCGTCTCGAGAGCTCGCGAAGTTGCGCGGCCAAAGCTGGACAATGCACTCGTTGTGGTCGGCGTGAAGAAGAAGCCGCGCAAGAAATGGCCGTGGGCGGTGGGCGCGATTGCGACCGGCGTCGTGATCGGAGCCGCTGGCGGTTACTTGTGGTACCGCAGCCGCAATGAGCAACTTTGCGAGCAGCTGCTCGTCGAAGAGTTGCTTGACAACGACGACGACCTGGATTTCAACCCCGAGCAGGTGGAAGACAAAGAGCTGACCGACGATCTGGTTGAGTCGGTGACGCGCTAATTCGCGCCAACTTAGCTTGCGCCTCTCGCCGCGCCGGTGATCGATGGTGATGCCTGCGCGCTGGTTGAGACGGCCTCGTCGGGAGACGATTCAGTAAGACGACTCGTATGGCCCGCCCAGAAGTGCTGAGCGCACGCTCAGACTCTGGGGCGGGCCATAGTCGTCTGTCTATGAAGGCGCCGCTATCCTCGTCGCCCACCAAGATCCCTGCCAGCGATGGTGCGTGACGAATCTCCACGAATGCCTTCCAGCAGACTGCTGGCAAGCGCGCGGAAATCTTGGACCGACCGTGCCGGCTCCGTCGGCGATCGGCCGGGGCAAAAAATAGTGCCGGGCCGACTTTTCGCTGCGGGGGGGAGTCAGCGAACCAGTCGACCCGGCATCAATGGGGGCGGGAATAGGTCTCCCAGCGCGAGTTTTAATCGCGCTCACAAGAATGATTCTTGCCCCCCAGTGACCGATTGTGAAGACTTGTGGGGTGGCGGCTATGCGACATGGCGCAAAACCGCCATTTTTCGTCTACTTGTCGTCATTGACTGATTGCCGAACGTATATATGCACTGCTGAACGGTGACATATATAACACAAATGCGGGGTGTGGATGGCACGACAAATGGGTGCGAAGGCCCCCGAAGAGGGACCCTTCGCACCCACCGAAGTAGGGATGAAATCTGTTAGGGGCTCTACGCCTTGGTCTCCTCGACCGCTTGTGCCAGCAGTCGTACACCCTCGTCGATGCGTTCGGCCGGAACCGCCGAGTACGCCAGTCGCAGCGAGGATTCCCCGCCTTGGAGCACAAAGTCGGTGCCTTTGACTACCTGCACGCCCAGCTCGGCGGCGCGCGGTGCCACCTTGGCCACGTCCACGCCTTCGCCTAGGTCCACCCACAGGAAGTAGCCGCCATCGGGCGTGACGAATTCTGCTTGTGGCAGGTGTTTACGCAAGCTTGTCGCCAGCTGGTCGACACGCTCCTCTAGCGCCTGACATACCGTCGCGATCGACCGGTCGATATCACCAGAGGCCGCGAATTGGTAGATCGTCGCCTGCGCGAAGTTGTTCGGCGCGATGTATACCGTCCCGGCCAGCTTCGCCACCCGGTCGATGAACTCCTTCGGGCCGATCATGTAACCGGTACGCAGGCCCGGACAGACCGTCTTGGAGAACGAAGAGGCGTACACGACCCGATCGTTGTGGTCCATCTCCTGCATCGTCGGCAGTGACTCGCCCCGGAAACGGATGTCCAGGTACGGGTCGTCTTCGAAGATCATGAAGTCGTATTCGGAGGCCAGCTCCAGCAGACGCCGTCGCTTGGTTTCCGACAGCGTCACCCCGGCCGGGTTTTGGAAGTTCGGGATGATGTGGGCCAGCGCCGGGCGCACTCCGCTTTTGAGTAGCGCCTCTAGTTCCTCGACGTTGATGCCGTCGTCATCTACCGTGACTGGGTGCAGCTGCCCTTTGCGTTGCCGCAGTCCCAGCAGGGTGCGGTCATAGGTGGGACGCTCCACGATCACCGGAGTGTCCTCGTTGACCATCAGATCGAACAGGAAGGCGTCGGCTTGCAGCGAGCCGTTGGTGACTAGGACGTTGTCCACGCTCACCTTGTGCTTGTTGGCCAGCCATTCGCGCATCTTGGGGAAGCCGTAGGCGTTGCCGTAGCCAGCAATCGCACCGGGATCTTCCTCCAGTGCCTTCCTCGAAGCGGTTTTGATGCCCTCGATGTCGACGATGTCGAGTGAGGGAGCACCACGTGAGAACGAAATTACGTCAGTAGCAGACATGACATCAAGACTAAGCGCCATGACTGGCCCGAAGAGAAGCAGGACCTGTTCAGGTCCAACAGTTACGGTTTTTGGTACTAATGTGGTCTGGCGTCCTCACCAGTTAATCCCTGCCAATCTTTGTGTGTAGCAGGAAGATCACCGTTTCTTGACACGGTGTTTCCGGGGCGGGATTTTTCACTGTGAGGCACGTTACTGACCCGCGATGAAGGGAGACGACCATGCTCGACCGTCCGCAATCTCCGAATCCGTACGATTTTCTACCTAGCGTCCCGAAATTCTCGGTGACCTCGGCTGACATCGCCGATGGTGAAACTTTGGCCCCACCACAGACCGCCCAGGGCGGCAATGTGTCACCGCAGCTGTCGTGGAGCGGTTTTCCGGCCGAAACCGCCGCGTTCGCCATTACTTGCTTTGACCCGGACGCGCCGACGGCCTCGGGCTGGTGGCACTGGATGCTGCTCAACTTGCCGGTGGAGGTCACCGAACTCGAAACTGGCGCGGGCGTGGCTGGAGCAAATCTCGGCGGTGCGGTGCAACTGCGCAATGACATGGGCGAGTACTCCTTTGGAGGGGCCGCCCCGCCGCCGGGGGAACCATTCGCGCACCGCTATATCTTCGCCGTGCACGCTCTGAAGCAGAAGCTGGATGTACCGGTGGACGCCTCGTGCGCTGTCGGCGGTTTCAATATCACCTTCAACGTGATCGGGCGCGGTCTGATCACCCCGATCTACCAGGGGTCCTAGATGAGCGAAGCGGTAATCGTCGCGGCGGTGCGCACCCCACTGGGGCGGCGCGGCAAAGCGTTGGCGGGTATTCACCCAGTTGACTTGGGTGCCCACGTGCTCAATGCCGTGATCGCCCGGGCCGGGGTTGAGCCTGAGGCGGTGGACGACGTCATGATGGGGTGCGTCTCTCAGGTTGGGGAGCAGTCGTGGAACGTTGGACGCAACGCGGTTTTGGCGGCGGGTTGGCCCTTTGAGGTTCCGGCGACCACGGTCGACCGGCAGTGTGGTTCCAGCCAACAGACGTTGCACATGGCCGCTGCGGCTGTGGAGTCCGGGCAGGCGAAAATGGTGGTCGCCGCCGGGGTTGAGTCGATGTCGCGCGTGCCCATGGGGTCTTCCGCTGGGTCCTCCGAGGGCCCGGATGGCTGGCCTTATGGCCCTTCGGTGCGGCGACGTTTCGCTGCGGAACCACACGTCAACATTGGGGTGCCGGTGCCGTTTAACCAGGGGATTTCAGCTGAGCTGGTGGCGCAAAAGTATGGCATCGACCGTCCGCGCATGGATGCCTTCGCGCTCAGTAGCCATCAAAAAGCCCAGGCGGCTCGTTCTTCGGGGGCGTTCGCGGCCGAGATCGCGCCGGTGGGCGAGGTTCACCACGATGAGGGAATCCGGGCCGATGCGACCTTGGAGGCCTTGGCTGGACTTAAGCCCGCCTTCACGGAGGACGGGATGGTGACGGCCGGGACGTCTTCCCAGATTTCAGATGGAGCCTCGGCGGTGCTGGTCACTACCGAGGAGCACGCGCGCGCTTTGGGGCTGCGACCCATCGCCAAGTTCAAGGCGGCCACGGTGGTCGGCTCTGATCCGGTGATCATGCTCGATGGTCCCATCGCCGCGACGAAGCAGCTACTGGAGAAGGCCAAGGTGTCCATTGGCGATGTGGACACCTACGAGGTCAACGAAGCGTTCGCGTCGATTCCGTTGGCGTGGATGGACGCGGTTGGGGCAGATGAGGCGAAGCTCAATCCGCGCGGGGGAGCGATCGCGTTGGGCCACCCGCTGGGAGCGTCGGGGGCGCGGCTGGCTACGACCATGCTGCATCACATGCAGGCTGGTGGCGCGCAGCTGGGACTGCAGACGATGTGCGAGGGCGGCGGCATGGCCAATGCCTGCTTGCTGGAACTTCTCTGAGGCAACATTCCAGGCGTTATGTGGGCCCGATGCGACATCGGGCCCACTTTTTCGGCTATGGAGTTTGTGAACCCGCGCGGGCTGGCTGGGCGAAAGGGCCGCAGCGGCCGGGGTCCTAAGTGCTCCCTGAGGGTTCGCCTGTGTGTCGTGGCGCGAAGGGTCGATGGTCTCGGGCCAGAGAGGACGCGACCCCGAGATGCCCTGTTGGGCGCTATTTCCACTTCGAGAGGACGATGAGGGCGGCGACCATGGCGGAGAAGCCCACGGCCAGGTTCCAGTACTGCCACGCGGCGACTGGGTAGGCACCGCCGGAGAGGTAGAACAGCACGAGCCATCCGATGCCGAACGCGATCAGCGAGACTGCCGTGATCGGTACCCACTGCGGGCTGGGCTCATTGGCATCGCCGGTCGATTGTGAGCGGGCAGTGCCAGTAGCTGAGTAGTTTTTCTTCTTGCGAACTCGTGACTTTGGCATCGGTTTACTCCAGTTGAGGGTTCCGTTGGGTCTCGGGGCTGTGTAGAGCCCTTATCAGGTTTTTCTTCTTCCTGTGGTGGCGTGTTGTCGCGCCTGGTTGCGTTTCGGCCCTTGCCCGTACCCGCTGGGTGTGAACAAGCACCTCCGCCTCCCATGCACTGACAGCCACCATCCTGGCTGCGGGTCAAACCTGATAGGAGCTCATATGGCGTGAACCCTCTGTCGAGGGACATTGGCATTATCCAGGCTACTGCCTGTAGGTGCGAGTATCGCACATTGGTAGCGGACCCTGAGGCTGCGATGTGACCGATGCAACGCTTTCGAACGTCGCAGACCTGCGGTTTCACTGCCGAAGATGCGCAAGAACGGCCATAACGCGACGATGCTGGTCGCCATTGTCGGCCCCGAGGTCGAGCTTGGTGAATATGTTGCGGATGTGTTTCTCCACGGCACCGTCACTGATCACCAGTTCGCGACCGATCGTGCGATTTGCCTTCCCTTCGGCCATGAGGGAAAGGACCTCTCGCTCCCGTGGCGTGAGTCCGGACAAGGGGTCTGTCGTGCTGCGCCGAACCATCAATTGGGAGACCACTTGCGGATCGAACACTGTCTGGCCAGCGGCTACTCGGCGCAACGAGGCCATGAAGTCCTCCGCGTCGATGACTCGGTCTTTCAGCAGGTACCCAAAGGCGCCGTGACCGTCGGCGAGGAGGTCATCGGCGTAGGAGACCTCGACGTATTGCGACAGGATCAAAATTGGGGTGCCCGCCACCGCCCGCCGTGCTTTGATAGCGGCCCGGAGCCCTTCGTCAGTGAACGAGGGCGGCATCCGCACGTCCACCACCGACACGTCGGGTCGATGCTCGGCGACAGCCTCGACGTAGGCATCGCCGTCGCCCACGGTGGCCACGACTTGGCAGTGGAATTCCTCCAGCAGCGCCACTAGTCCTGAGCGGATCAGCACCGCGTCGTCGGCTACCACTACTCGCATGGAATCTGCGCCACGATGAATGTCGGTCCCCCTTCGGGCGAGGAGATGGTCAGGCTCCCGTCGACGGCCCGCACCCGGTCGGTCAACCCTTGGAGCCCGTGGCCTTTCCTCACGTGCGCGCCGCCTATCCCATTGTCGCCGACGCACACTTGCAGTTTGCCCGCATTGGTCCGCGTCAGCACCAGTGAGGCTTGCAATGCCTGGGAGTGCTTCGAAATATTGGTCAGCGCCTCGGCTGCCACAAAGTAGACCGCGTTTTCTATCGGTGCCTCGTAGCGTTCGGCGGGGTCCAATTCGATGTCGACGGGAACCGTGCTTCGGCTCGCCAGCGCGGAGAGCGCTGCGTTGAGTCCACGGTCGGTCAGGACCGGCGGGGCGATGCCTTGCGATAGGGCTCGCAGCTCGTTCAAAGTGTCTCGGGTTTCGATAATCGCTTTGTCGAGAGCTTTGTCGGCGTTATCGGGGTCTTGCTTCAGGTTGCGTTTGAGCCGGGACAGCTCCATACCTAGATAGACCAGACGTTGTTGGGGTCCGTCGTGAATGTCGCGTTCGAGTCGGCGTAGCGCGATGGCCTCTGCCGAGGTGGCGGCGGCGCGAGATTCAGTGAGCGTCTCCAGGCGTTCTTGCATGGTTCCGAAGGAGGTGAGCAAGACGCGGCTGAGACCGGATTGGAGGATGGCCATTGCGTGAATGAGCCAGGGCAGGGCCACGGCGAACAGCAGCCCAACGACGAAGTAGAGAGCCGTGGTGATGGCAATGGAGTCACCCAGCCCCAGCCAGAGGGCCGGAATCGTGGGATTGGAGTTGGGTGACCGGTTCAGAATCCAGCCATATAGGGGGAAGGCCAGGAGGCTGAGAGCGACGCACCACGAAACGATGGTCAGAAATGCTGTGACCAGGGAGAGTGGGAAGTTGATGACACACCACAGCAGGTTGAGCCAGGATTGTCGGTCGAAGAGCGGGTGCAAAAGGCGGCGGAGTGGACTGGCCGCCTGTGGTGGGCGGGAGTGGCTCGGGTCGGGAGTCTCTTGGCCAAGAATGGCCCGCATGCTGATAAGGCAGGTCGCGGCGAATCCACGCGCGACCCAGTGGACTCCGACGAAGACCACCACCCCCACACCAATGACAAGGGTCAACATTCCGAGGCTGACCCCGCCCATGACGAGGGTGAAAGCGATGACCGCGACGGGGAATGTGGCCAGAAGATAGGCGGTTTCCCGTCCGAGTCGGTGAATGATTGGCTTCATGGTTCCAAATCTAGGTTTGGCGCGGGGCTATATCGATCCTGTACGCAAGTGTCTTGCTGGTGGGGTCTGCCTTACCTTATGCCCATCTGTGGGGGCTATGGTCCGCCTCGACCGCTCCAAGACGTGAGTTAATGCCTGGACGCGGTGGGTTTTGGCTTCCGCCTTGTCATTTGGGAAGGGGAGGCTATCGTCGAGGGGAACCGGGGTTGCGGGCCCAGTCGGCCGAATAGATGTAAATTCCTCCACTTTCGTCCGCCACCTGAGGTCGGGTTCAGACGTTAAACTTGAAAGGACGTTCAATTCGCTTGAGGGGCGGGCATGAGCAACTACCCACGTGAGGGCGAGGCGTACCAGCGGCCGTCGCCAAGAGCGCGTAACGTATCGCGCACAGGGGTAGACCAGCCTTTTCCGGCCAACGAGGGCGAGCGGTCTGACCACAACGCCGCCGCCCCCTTCAGCTTCCGCACCGGAGATTCGGGCAGCCTTCCCGCCTCAGGGTCGGTATACGCGCAAGCTCAGACTCCTGCGCCTTCGGCCCCGCGCTCGTGGGACGACAGCCCCGACGCCGGGTCGTTCACCCCCGAGGCCGCCGCTGGCCGCCCATCCCCCCATCGAAGCGCACCCGATTCGGCTAGGGGCACAACGGCATTGCCGTCTCCTCCCGCCGACCCATATGGCAGCGACCCTTGGGCCACCTCCCCGGTGGCTGGAGCGCGGACAGGCCACAACCGGTTTGACAGTGCCTTGGCGGGCCAGGCCGATGCTGGCCCCTCACCACGTACAGACTCCGTCGCGGGCGCTTCCGGTGCCAGTGCCTACACGTCCCAAGCCGCTTCGTCACCTGGCTCCACCGCTGGCTCGGCTGCCCCAGTAACCCCAGCGGCACCCTCCGCCTTCGCCTCCCCCCCGAGTGCGAACCCCAAGGCCGCGTATCCGGTGTCATCCCCCGCCGTACCGCCAACCTCCCGGCCGCCCTCGGTGGGCCCCGCCATCGCGAAAGCGCCGACCAATCGAAGCACTAGCGTCAGTTCGGCCCGGGCCAGCGTGGGGCCGGTGGACGAGGCACCCCCGACTTCTCAGCCGCGCCCTCATCAGTTCGACCAGTTCAGCCCATCCCCCACCCGAGCTCAACAGGACGACCGCCACCCGAGGCCTTCGTTGGCCACACCCGATGTTGGTGGGTCCGCCCCCGCCGCCGACACCCTCCGCCTCCAGATCAGCCCTCCGAACCCGACCCCCTCGGAGTCCGCCTTCGCGCCTGGAGCGACCACGCCTAGCCCAGCTGAGCCTTCCCCGTCGACTGACTCAGAGAAGGACCGGTCCCCGGCCAGCCTGATCCCCGGCCCCGATGAGACCGCCATCCTCCCGCAGATCCCCGCCGACCCGTCCCCGGCCCCAGAGGGAGCCGACAAGGAATCTCGCCGCAAGCAATCGGTCAAACGACATCGCGATCACACTGGCCCCGCCGACGTGGTCCGCAAGGTCGTGCGCGGAGCCGGTGAAATCCTGGTGACCTTCGGCGTGATCGTGATGCTGTTCGCCGCCTATGAGATTTGGGGCGTGAGCGCGCAGATCAACTCCGCCCGCGACGAGGCCAGTGCCACGCTCGATGACCTGTGGGCCGAGCCGATTCCCGAGGAGGAGGACGGGGCGGCCCTCGTCCCGGAGATGGGCGACGCGTTTGCCCGCATGTGGGCACCGGATATTCGTTCTGAGCCGTGGGTGCTGGTCGAGGGAACTGATCTGGCCGATATCGAATGGGCTCCAGGGCGCTGGCGGGATGGGGCCTATCCGGGTGAGCAGGGCAATATGACGCTTGCCGGGCATAATGTTCCCGCGATTTTCCAGCGCATTCGCGATTTGCAGCCGGGCGACAAGGTCGTGGTGGAGACGCGAGACAATTTCTTTGTCTATGAGGTGCGGTTCGACCATGTTGTGGAGGACACGGCGATGGAGATTGTCGCGCCGGTTCCGCCTAGGCCCGACGGGAGCGCGGGTGGGCCCGGAGTGGAGCCGGGCGATGAGGACTATTGGCTGACGTTGTTCACGTGTGACCCGCTGTGGGATAACACCCACCGGTATGTGGTGACCGCGCAGCTGACTGACACTTTGGAGCGGGGAGAGGAGATGCCCGAGGCGGCGATTCAACCCAATCGTTGAGCCGCAGCGGCGTTTGTGACCCGTTTGTGAAACCCGAATCGACAGGACTGGATACGCATGTATAGCTGGATCTGGCGCAAGTTGCCGGGCAATGTGTGGGCCAAGACTGGGCAGTCGTTGACGTTGCTCGGTCTGACGCTGGCGTTGCTGTGGTTTGTGGCTTTTCCGGCTGTGCGGCCCATGTTGCCGTGGGTGGATGTCGATTTGGGTGATAACGACTTTGGGCCAGCTCCCACGACGTCGCAGGATGTCGATGGGGAGGAGGACGGGCAGTTGCCCGATGGGGTCACGGGCCCCAATCCCAGCTTTGACCCGGAAGACTATGAGACTGCCGAGGCACCTGATGGCGAGGGCGAGGGTGGCGGATGAGCCGCATCTTGGTGGCGGACTGTCGCGATTCTTTCGTGCATACGATCGTTGGCTATTTGCGCGCTGAGGGGGCTCAGGTGTGGGTGCGGCCCAGCGAGACGCTCACGATCGATGAGGCGGTGAGCATTGATCCGGATGGGGTGTTGCTTTCCCCTGGTCCGGGTTTGCCCGAGGAGGCCAAGATCTGCCATCAGCTGCTCGATCACTTTGCCGGCGCGGTGTCGATGCTGGGTGTGTGTTTGGGGCATCAGGTGATCGCCTCGTATTGGGGTGGGGAGGTGGTGCGGGCTGAGCAACTGCGTCACGGTGAGACTTCTGAGGTCACGCACGACCGCTGTGGGGTGTTCGCGGGCCTGTCGCAGCCATTCACGGCGACGCGGTATCACTCGTTGAGCGTTGATCCGGCGACTGTGCCGGATTGTTTGGCGGTGACGGCCACGACTGAGGATGGTGTCGTGATGGGTTTGCGGCATCGTCAGTTGGATGTGGAGGGTGTGCAGTTCCACCCGGAGGCGATTTTGACCGAGCATGGCCGTGACCTGCTGCGTAATTGGCTTCGTCGCTGTGAGCCGCCTGCTGAGGCCCGCCGCGCTTAGACGCCGCTGGCTGGGCGCGGTGGTGAACTTGGCCCTAGGTGCGCGGGGGCTGGGGCCGATAGGGGAATATAGGGAGCCAACCGATCAGTCGACCGTCACGCAGGGGGTAGGACGTAGATGGTGAAGGCCAACGACCCAACCACGCCGGAGGCCCCGTCGCGGAAGCGCGGGAATTTGTTGTTCGCTGCTGTGTTGATGGTGATATCCGGTGCGTGGCAGTTGTTTGTCGGTTATGCGGTGATTACTGGGGACACTTATTTGTTCGCCGGTGAGCAGTATTGGTACCGGGTCGACAACGCGGCGTGGGGCTGGGTGAATGTCCTGCTCGGGTTGACGGTGATCATGTTGGGCTATCTCTTGTTCAAGGGGTCGATGTTCGCCCGCATCGTCACGATCTTGATCGTGATGATTTCGGCCATCAATCAGTTTTTTCTCGCGCCGCAGTATCCGCTGTGGTCGACCTTGATCATTGTGGTAAATATCGTGGTGTTGTGGGCCGTGCTGACCTCGGAGGGTTTCTTGGCCGCCGGTGAGGGGCGCACCCGGGCGGGACGGCGGCGTTCTGGCCGGACAGGTCACCACCACGCCGCGGAGTAATGCGGCGGGCAGTGCGTGGGCCCAACTGGCGCTGTGTGGATGTTTTGGGTCGGGTTCGTTCTGGTGAAGCGGTAGGCCCGACTGTGACGGTGGGGTGTGCTGGGTTGCTGGATCGCGGTGGTGGTTGATCTTTCGTCGGGTATTCGACACAGCGAAGTCTCCGGAGTGTCGGACACAAGCCCGTCGCTGTGAAGCGTTAGGTTACGGCCATGAACGACCACATGAATACGTCCACCAACGTCTCGGATGAAGCCGAAGAGTGGGGTGACGTCTCCCCTGCTGGCTGTGGAACCGAAGCTCCGATCGCGAATCGTGGCAGCGTGGGAAGTGTTGAGAACTGGCTGGTGCTCAATGCGGCTGACCAGATTGTCGAAGTGGGGCAACTGCTGCGGCAGCAGGTTCGGACTTTGGACTACGTGACACCGGATCTCTTGACCGATGGTCGCACGTAACCCTATGGGGCGCAATGGATGTGCGATTTTCCTGTTCACTTAGAAGCCAGTTGCGACATACGCATGAAGAATACTCAGGATTCATCCGAACGGTTTGCCCCTCCTAGCCATTTGGGCTAGTGCGACCTCGGAAGTTTGCAGTAATGTGAACCACAACGCGAGAGATGCAACACTTTCCGCGTGGGTGGCCGCCTCGGCAAAAGGGCACTCAACGGGCACTGAGCAACACCGACAGATTCGCCGAGGCGGCTTTTTTCATGCCTGAAACAAGTTCCTCTCTCTGAGCGCCACTAACTTCGGCGCGGACTCCCCGATTCGCGACCGCGCCCCTGCTGCGAACGGGTTCTTTCTCGGCGAGCCCCGCCACAACTGAAATACCGCCTGTGCAGCGTCAGTGTCAGTTGCTACCGTCAAAAGGTGGAAAGTTTCGAACAACCCGGTGACGACAATGTGGGCCCGGTCCGCGCGCCTATGCACCCAGCCTGGATTCGCTGGTTGCCATGCAGTGTAGAGCTATTTCGGGTGGTCCCGAGCCTCGATCCGTTTCCAACGACGTGGTGGGATGAGCTATCCCCCGAAGATGGCACCCGAATTTGGGATGAGCCCGTCTGGTGCGACCCAGGCGACGTGGACGACTGGATCGCCGAGGCGCAGGAGAACATGCCCGGCACTTCCCGCGAGGTGGCCGAAAAAGAGGCTCGCGATGAGTACGACCACACGACTCAAGAACGCTCCGAGCGCATCGAGCGGTTTACAACCGCTTGTCGGCGCGCCGAAGTACCGGTTCCGCACACCGTGCGGCAACTGCTGCAATTCCTGATCAATATTGAGCTATACCGCGAGTTCACCGGCCCTGACGGCGAGCAATGGCTGGCACCGCAGCTGACCCGTAACCCGCTGGACGTGCTGGCGTTCGACCAGTCGGAAGCCTTGGAGGAGAGCGCGGACCAGCGCTCCGACTACGAGGAACTGACGACTATCGCCATTCGCAACCTGATTGGGGACGCCCCGCACTCGCATGGGTTGTCCGCAGATGTGACGCTCGACGATGAGCAGCCCGACGTCAGTGGGGCCGTCAACCTGCACGCTTTGGCCGAGGTGGCCGATGTCCCGGCTCCGGTCATCCGCGGAATGCTCCTGGAATTGGCCGCCAAGGGCGATATCTCGACAGAGGACACCGACCTGGAAACGGTCAAGATCGACGAGTCGTTCGAGCTGTCGGCGTCGGTGAAACTGCTGGCCGCCTACACCAACGATGAGCTACTGCCACCTGAGCACAGCTAAAGTCCCAGTCCAGTAGGGAACAGTGTGTTCCCCGAATGAGAACCGGTGCGTCATTGACCCCGTCGTGGTGTGAATTGGCGTGTGCCGGGCCAGTGGCGACACCCGGCCGGGTGTCGCCACGACTTCGCTTCAGGTTCGCGCACAGGCTTCGGGCTGGATCTCCTCCCCACGCGTGAGCGTGGGCACCGGCCTGGATCTGGCCTGGCGGGCCCAGCTTGGTTCATCTTCGTCCGCGACGCCCGCCGATTGGCCGCCCCATGGGGTTTACCTGCGCTTCACTGTGGCCCGCGTCGCGGATCTTTCCGATGTCTGGCTTTGAATATGGAGCGCCGCCAGTCACTCTCACATTCGGACAAAGTGATACACATCGATAGCTAACGGTGTGTTCGCCGTCTCTTTAGTCATATGTGTCGA
The DNA here is from genome assembly GCF_016925535.1 of Natronoglycomyces albus. Lineage (NCBI taxonomy): Bacteria > Bacillati > Actinomycetota > Actinomycetes > Glycomycetales > Glycomycetaceae > Natronoglycomyces > Natronoglycomyces albus. The sequence continues at coordinate 57,013 of NZ_CP070496.1, forward strand.
CAATTCGACACCACTACCTGGCCTTGTTCACCTTGTGTTCACTTTCGTGACGCCTCATGTGCACTTCTTTCATCTCCAATGAAACTGCACGCAACATCAACTTTGCGTGCCAGCCAACAGCTGTTGAACCAACCGGTTCGACTCGTACTTGGCCAGACCCACGGCAATGCAACCCATCGCCTCATGTTGGAGACGTAAGAGTGAACAAAGTTCACGGTGGATCGACCGCCCGGCGCAGCCTCATCGCTGTCACAGCCGCCGGAGCTCTCGCCATAACCGCAGGATGCGGCGGCGGCGGCCTAGAGCCCATCGCCGACTCCCCCTACGCCGACTACACCGGGCAACTGTCCGCCTCCGGAGCTTCCTTTCCCGACGCCTTCTACCAAGTCGCCATCGAGGAATTCGCCCGCTGGGCTCCCGACCTAGTCATCGACTACAACTCCACGGGATCGGGCACCGGTAAACAGGAATTCTCAGGCGGCCTCACCGCCTTCGCTGGCACCGACTCACTAGTGGGCGAGGGCGACAACCTCGACGCCAGCGACTTCTACTACCTGCCCACCGTCGCCGCCCCCATCGCCGTGTCCTTCAACCTCCCGGGCATCGACCAGGTGCAACTACGCCAAGAGACCCTGGCCGACATCTTCCAAGGCGACATCACCACCTGGGACGACCCCGCCATCGCCGCAGACAACCCCGAGCTGGACCTGCCCGATACGCCCATCACCATCGTGCACCGCGCCGACGGCTCCGGCACCACCGGCAACTACACCCGCTTCCTGCACGAAGCCGCAGACAACTGGCGGCTAGGCGCCGGCGACGCCATCGAATGGCCCACTCGCGCCCAAGGCGGCGACCGCAACACCGGTGTCGCCCAACTGGTCGAACACTCCGAAGGCGCCATCGGCTACATCGACTACGCCGACACCCGCCACCTCAACCTTCCCACCGCCGCCATCGAAAACGCCGAAGGCAACTTCGTCGCCCCCTCCCTCGAAGGCGCCACCGCCGCGTTGGCCGGAGCCACCGTCGAAGACGACCTCTCCTACAACCCGCTCAACGCCGCCGGTGCCGACGCCTACCCGATCACCTCCCCCACCTACCTGCTGGTGCGGCCCGACTACAGCCACAACCCCGAGCAAGGGAAAAACACCCACACCTTCCTGACCTGGCTGCTCACCGAAGGTCAAGACCTGGCCGCCGAGGAACACTACGCGGCCCTCCCCGAATCACTGCGCGAGCTCGCACTCCAGCAGCTAGACCGGGTGGAGTGGTAAATGACCTCCCTCGACAGCTCTCCCGACAGTTCCCAAGATCGCAAGATCATCGGACGTGGCTCCCTGGGCGACGGGGTCTTCAAAGCCACCGTCACCTCGGCGGCCGCCCTGGTGCTGGTGACCCTCGGTCTCATCCTCGTAGCCTCGGTCTATCAAGCCTGGCCGGCTCTCAAACACGCCGGAATCAACTTCGTCATCGGAGACCGCTGGGTCCCGCACGAAATGATCTTCGGAGCCCTGCCGTTCATCTTCGGCACCGCCGTCACCTCGATCATCGCCCTCATCTTCGCCGTTCCCATCGCGATCGGCATCGCCCTGTTCACCACCGAATACGCGCCGAAGTGGCTGCGTACCCCGGCGATCACCGTCATCGACCTCCTAGCCGCCATCCCCTCGGTCGTGTTCGGGCTGGTCGGCATCCTGGTGGTCGCTCCGTCCGCGTTCACCTTCTACGACAGCATCCACAACGCGGTCGGCTCGATCCCGCTGCTGGGCACACTCTTCGGAGAACCCACCACTTCCGGGCGCACCTTCTTCACCGCCGGAATCATCCTGGCGGTCATGATCATCCCGATCGTGACCTCCATCAGCCGCGAAGTGTTCTCCACCGTCCCCGAAGCCTTGAAACAGGCCTCCTACGCGCTGGGCTCCACCCGCTGGGAAATGATCAAAGGTTCCGTCCTGCCGCACTCCTTCGGCGGCCTCGTCGGAGCCTCGATGCTGGGCCTGGGCCGAGCGATGGGTGAGACGATCGCCGTGGCCCTGGTCATTGGCGGAGCCACCCAAATCACCGCCAACCTGTTCGACTCGGGTAACACCATGGCCGCCGTCATCGTCCAGCAATGGGGCGAATCCTCCGGCGTCCACACCGCCGGACTCGTCGGCATCGGAGTGGTCCTCTTCGGCATCACCGTCACCATCAACCTGCTGGCCCGCGTGGTCGTGCGCCGCACCGAAGCTCGCATGAGGGGGGTGGGCGCATGAGCCTGCTGACGGACCAACCAACCTCCAGCTCACCCGAGCCCGACCTCACCAGTCGCGGAGTATCGCTGCGCCGCCGACTCACCAACCACGCCACCTCCGTCGTAATCGCGCTGGCCATCCTCGCCGCGGTCATCCCGCTGGGGCTCGTGGTCTACCAAGTGGTCTCCCGTGGATCGGGCATGATCAGCCTCGACTTCCTCAACTGGGACATCCCACGCAACTATCGGCGCGAAGGGGCCGGGATGGGACCGGCCGTGCTTGGCACCATCCTCATCACCGGAGCCGCCGCGCTCATGGCGATCCCCGTGGGTATCGCCGGGGCGATCTACCTCAATGAGTTTGGCAAGAACAAGCCGTTGGCGAAGGTCATCCGGACCATGGCCGACGTCATGACCGGTGTTCCCTCCATTGTGATGGGTTTGTTCATCTACATCGTGTGGGTGCTGACAACCGGCAAACAGTCCGGCTTCGCCGGAGCGCTCGCGCTGGCCTGCCTCATGCTGCCCATCGTGATTCGTTCGGCCGAGGAGATGTTGAAGCTCGTCCCCGACGAGCTACGTCAGGCCTCTGCCGCCTTGGGTTCGCCCCAATGGAAGACGATCCTCACCGTGGTCTTGCCCTCTGCGGCCTCCGGCATCACCTCCGGGTCGCTGCTGGCCGTGGCTCGTGCGGCGGGAGAGACCGCGCCGGTGGTCGTCACCATCGGGATTGCCTTCAGCCCCAACTGGAACCTTTTCGACGGCGGCAACACCACGTTGGCCGCCCAGATTTATCGCAATGCTTCGATGGCGTTCGAACCGGCACAGGAACGCGCCTGGGGCGCGGCACTGACCCTCATCGCCATCGTCATGATCTTCACCCTCGCGGCTCGATTCATCGCCAGCCGCTACGCCGTTAAGGAGCGCTGATATGCCCAACATGTCGAACGCACACGCATCGAAGATCCGCACCGCCAAACCGGAGGTCGGTGGGTCAGTTCTGGAGGAATCCGGAGCGACCGAGTCGATCATGGAACTCGACCGCGTCAACGTCCACTATGGGGCACACCACGCCGTGCGTGATGCGTCGATGGTCGTGCGGCGCAACCAGATCACTGCCATGATTGGGCCGTCCGGTTGCGGTAAGTCCACTGTGCTGCGCAGCCTCAACCGCATGAACGACCTAGTCAACGGGGCGCGGGTCACCGGCGGCGTCACCTATCGAGGCCAAGACATCTACGCGCCCAACGTCGACCCGATCCAGGTGCGTCGACACATCGGCATGGTGTTCCAGAAAGCCAACCCCTTCCCCAAGTCGATCTTTGACAATGTCGCCTATGGGCTGCGCATCAACGGCATGACCGACAATCTTGCCGACCGCGTAGAGCAGGCGCTCAGAGGCGCGGCACTGTGGGACGAGGTCAAAGACAACCTCAAGAAGTCCGGTCTGGCGCTGTCGGGAGGCCAACAGCAGCGACTGTGTATCGCGCGGACGATCGCCGTGGAGCCAGACGTGGTGCTCATGGACGAGCCATGTTCGGCGTTGGACCCCATCGCCACGGTGAAGGTCGAAGAGCTGATGCACGAACTGGCCCAGACCTACACGATCGTCATCGTCACGCACAATATGCAGCAGGCGGCCCGCGTCTCCAAGTACACGGCGTTCTTCTCGGCCGACCTTGACGAGGCCGGAGAACGCTACGGGCACCTAGTCGAGTTCGACGACACCGCCAAGATCTTCTCCAGCCCCAGCGATCAGCGCACCGAGGACTACATCACGGGCCGCTTTGGCTAGTCGATTAGCCTCAGCAGCACTCATCGCACAGTGGCCCTGACTTCTGGCTGGCTATGAGGTTCGGCCCGTTACAGGGTGTGTGGAATGACCATGACCTTTTGATAGGTGTAGTCGCGCATGGCCGAGGCCACGCCCTCTCGGCCCACGCCGGATTCCTTGATGCCGCCGTAGGGCATCTGGTCGGCCCGGAACGACGGTACGTCGCCGATAATGACGCCCCCGACCTGCAACGTGCGATGGGCGTGCATCGCTTGCGACATCGAGTCGGTGAACACGCCCGCCTGGAGACCGAAACGGGAGTCGTTGATCGCGGCTAGGCCCTCCTCAAAGGTGCGGACGCTTTGCAGGACCAAGACGGGGCCGAATATCTCCTCCCGCATGACCTTTGAATCGGCGTCTACGTCGGTCAGGAGGGTCGGCTCGACTGTGGCCCCCTCGCGAGCGCCACCGGTCAGGAGCGTGGCGCCTTCGGCCACAGCCTCGGCGACCCAGTCGGCTACGCGCTTGGCGGCGGCCTCGTTGATCAGTGGCCCGACTTTGCACGTGGCCTCGGAGGGATCGCCGGTGCCTAGTTCGGCGATCTGGCGCATGATGCGGTCGCGCATGTCGGAAAACGCCGCTTCTTCGATGTAGATGCGTTGCGCGGCGATGCAGGACTGCCCGGCCTGGTAGTTGCCGAAGGTGGCGATGCGTTGGGCGGCCCAGTCGCGATCGGGGTAGTTGGTGGTGACCAACGCGGCCCCGTTGCCGCCCAGTTCCAACGTCAGGTGCTTGGTGGGCACTTGGGCGCGCAGGCGGTTGCCCACGACCTCTGAACCGGTGAAGGACAGTACTGGCAGGCGCGGGTCGTTGACCAGTGCCTCGGCGCGTTCGTTGGGGACCGGTAGGACCGACAGGGCTCCCGGTGGCAGTCCGGTCTCGGAGACGATCGCGGCCAAGTGCAGCGCCACCAGCGGTGTGGCTGGGGCGGGTTTGATCACGATCGGGCAGCCCGCGGCGATGGCGGGCGCTACTTTGTGTGCCACGAGGTTCAGTGGGAAGTTAAACGGCGTGATGCCCAGTACTGGCCCACGCGGGAAGTGACGCACCATCGCCATGCGTCCTACCGCCCCTGGGTCGGTGTCGAGTCGTTGCAGCGAGCCCGAGAACCGTCGTGCCTCCTCGGCGGCCCACCGGAACGTCGAGACGGCGCGGTTTACCTCCACGCGTGCCCAGGTGATGGGTTTGCCAGATTCGGCGCAGATGAGCTCGGCCAGGTTTTCGGTTTCTTCGGCCAGGCGGCGGCGCACATGGTCCAGCGCGGCGGCGCGTACGTGCGCGGGCAGCTCGGCGCACTCTTCGGCGTCGGCCCAAGCCGTGGCGATTGCGGTCTCCACTTGCGCGGGCGTGGCCCACGATGTCGCGCCCACCGGGGCCGAGTCCCAAGGGTGGGTGATGAAGAATTCCTCTTCCCCGTGCTGGGGTCGCCCGGCCACCCATATGGGGGCGACGGGGCGCAAACGATGTGCCATGTCCTTAGCCTAAAGGTCAAGACTGTGAGTTTCGGCCCTTATGCGGCAGCGATTGCCCACGGCGGTCTCATAAGAGTGACGATGCCCTCGATATGAATGTGGTGGAGAGAAACGCCAGCACAGGCGCTCTTGGCCGCGTGGATACCTCGGCGCGGTCGGCGTGCGTGGCTGAGCAAAGGCCTAAATTGTCGAATGGGGTGGAGGACACTAGCGCGAACAAGGCATCATGGTGCATATGAGCGAACAACCACAACAGGGAGCGGGATACCCGCAACCGACCTCTGGGCAACCCGCGCAGGCTCCCGGGGGATACCAACAGCAGCCTTACGCCTCTCCGCAGGCGCAGTATCAACAGCAGGCGTACGGATACGCGCCCGCAGGACCGTCTTTTTTTGACAAGATCGGTGTGCCATCCCTTCCGGCCATCCTGGCCCTGTCGGGTCTGGGTGGATATCTCGTCGCTACGCTGATCGCCGGTTTCGGTGAGGACGCGATGCGCTCTTTCACCATCGGCACCGTCGGTGGCGTGCAGACGACCTCGACTGCACTACTGGTTATGGTCGGACTGACGTTCTTCCTGGGCCCGCAGTTGCGCAAGCTATGGCAATCGCTGGCTCTCGTGGCCGGGGTGCTGGTCTTCAGCAACTTCCTGGTGACCGCGGTGTCCGATCACGGTTCGCAGATGAACTTTGAGACCGGTGAAGTGACTTCCTCTGGTGACAAGGGGGACGCCGCTGCCTGGATCGGTGCGATCATCCTGATCGCCGCCGTTGGTTGTCTGGTTGCCGCCGCTCTCCTGCGCGGTGGACCGGAGTCTGAGGAAGACAAGGCCGCCAAGGCCCAGCAGCAGGCCGCGGCCGCCGCCGCGCAACAGCAGATGCAGCAGCAGTACCAGACTGGCCAGGTAGCCCAGCCGCAGCAGCAGCCTTCGCAGCCGCAGCAGCCCGGTCAGCCCGGACAGCAGTGGCCTCAGCAGTAACCCGATTGGTTCTGTCAACCAGCCAGATCGCACGTGACAGGGATTTTCGCCGTGGCGCGATGCGGTCTTTATGCAAAGTGAAAGTTGAACTGGTTCTTCGTCGATAGAGAGCGAAGTCGGCTCGGACGGCGCCGTCGGTGATCACGCTGGCGGTTGAGCCGTTGGGCGTGCCGGTTCACTTAGTCTCAGATAGCGGCCCGAGCATATGCTCGGGCCGCTATTTTGTGCGTTCGCAAAGCGCGGGGGCGATATGTCAATGGCGCTAAAGGTTTCTCGCGGCCAGAAGGTTGCAGTGAAGCTCACAAATGTGTTTCAAATCTCAGCGAATCATTGATACTGACAAAGCAAGTTATGCATATCCTCTGAAAGAGATGCGACATTTCACGACAAAATATGCGCGCTCGCGGTCAGATCCGACCCCGTTGCGGCTCGCACGACCAATTCACGGCCCCGAATGGAGGCTGATGTCTTCATCTCGTTACGCAAATAAGGCACCATCTCTTCTACGAGTTGCAGCTTCAAGTAAATAAGGTGCCTGGAGCTGACGAAAGGGCCCAACCGCAAGCCTGGCCTGCGGCGAAACCCTAAAGGGCTATCCGGCACCGCCGTACCTGGCCGCAATCGGGAAAGAAAAATGACCCGCAGCGACGCACTCACCCAGGTCACCACCCCACAACCGATCCTCGGGTGACCATCCGCTGGCCCACCGCGCAGTGCGCACACCTGCAGACAAACAACAAAGTCGTCCGGATTTCCCGGCGCGACGCTCAACAAAGAGGCTCGCCGACCCGCGCCGAGTGGCTCCAGTCACCATTTCGACACCGTGGCAGCACGGAGGCCGATGACTCGCCGCAGCGAGGCACCACCGGGACCGACGAGCCCCAGGGATATCACCTCAGGAGTTAACGCATGTCTGAGTTCAAACCCGGGCTAGAAGGCGTCACCGCCTTCGAGACCGAAATCGCCGAGCCCGACAAAGACGGGGGTTCACTGCGCTACCGGGGCGTCGACATCGAAGACCTCATCGGCGAGGTCTCCTATTCGGACGTGTGGGGCCTGCTAGTAGACGGCCAGTTCGGCAATGGACTGCCACCGGCGCAACCGGTACCCGTTCCCGTCACATCCGGAGACACCCGCGTCGACGCCCAAGCCGCCGTGGCCATCCTCGCCCCCTACTGGGGATTGAAGCCACTGCTGGACATCGACGATGACACCGCCCGATCCGACCTCGCCCGCGTATCGGTCACGACGCTGTCCTTCATCGCCCAATCGGCCCGGGGGTCGGGACTGCCCACCGTCCCGCAAAGCGAAATTGACAAAGCCACCACCATCACCGAACGATTCATGCGCCGATGGCGCGGCGAACCCGACCCCGACCACGTCAAAGCCGTCGACGCCTACCTGATCTCCGCGGCCGAACACGGCATGAACGCCTCGACATTCACCTCCCGCGTCGTAGCCTCCACCGGGGCCGACGCGGCCGCGTGCATCTCCTCGGCCATCGGAGCGATGTCCGGGCCCCTGCACGGCGGTGCCCCCTCGCGGGTGCTGCACATGCTCGATGAGGTCGAACGCCGTGACGACGCCGAGGGCTACGTGCGCGAGCTGCTCGACCGAGGCGACCGACTGATGGGCTTCGGCCACCGCGTCTACCGAGCCGAAGACCCACGCGCCCGTGTCCTGCGCGCCACCGCTCGCACCCTCAACGCGCCGCGCTTCGAGGTCGCCGAAGCACTCGAATCGGCTGCCCTAGCCGAGTTGAAGGCCCGCAAACCCGACCGCGTGTTGGCCACCAACGTCGAATTCTGGTCGGCGGTCGTCCTCGACTTCGCCCAAGTGCCCGGCGAGTTGTTCACCCCACTGTTCACATGTGCGCGAGTGGCCGGATGGAGCGCCCATATCTTGGAGCAAAAGGGCCTCGGCCGCCTCGTCCGCCCCTCGGCCACTTATGTTGGACCTGGGCCTCGCAAACCTACGGATGTTCCGGGGTGGGAGCGCCTGCAATAAGCCGCGCTGGCTTGGGAACCGGTGGGTCGCCCGACCCACCGGTTCCCACATTCGCCACCTGGCGGGCCGGCCACTGCCCGCCACAGAAAGCGGCCCGGCGACGCCGCACCATAGACAATGGATCATGCGGGCGTCGATTTCAGTCAGTCGGAGGGTTTCGCCCAAGCGGCTCTGTCAGTACGGTAGATCCAGTTCGGCTCCGCCGGCCTAACAACGGGGTGCCCAGCCCCACCGAACGCCGATGCCCACGACACACCCACTTGCCCCAATGCCCTTCTAACGCAGCGCAACCGGTCCCACACCCCGCCCGATGCGCGGCAATCACAGCCCGTAACCATGCTAGTCCTTAAGACTTATGCAAACGTGCACGTTCAAGGCCGCAGGAGGCGAAGTTTACGCAGGTAAACGAGCCAACGAGAACGCCGAAAGTGCCTTTTGCGCAAGCCTCCCCAAACGAACCCCGCGACTGTTGTCCCCCGACCGCGCTTCCCCCGCAGCCACCGCCATGTCAAAACCCGCCGCGTGCGCACCCCGCGTCCGCCTCGACGTGGCCAAACTCGGTGTGAAGGGGCGAACTCCCAATCAGAAGAACACCCACCACCATGTCGAAAAAAGAGTTCCAAAAGCCGCCCGGGCCAAAGGCCGAAACCACCCCCGAGCCAACCCACTCCGGCGACGCGGCCACCCACGCCGAGAAGCCGGCAGCTGGCCTTGCCTTTCCACCCCCCAAACAGGCCCCAAAACGCCCCAAGTGGAGCGCGTCCCGCCGCGTACTATTGACTGGCGGACTGGCCACGGTCGGACTGGCCGCCGCCGGAGCCGAAGCCGCCCGCTCGGTCCTCGACAGCCGCAACATCACCGCACTGGCGACCTTGCCGCCACCGCCAGAGGGCCCAACCCAACTCAACATCGTCGCCCACCCCGACGATGACCTGTTCTTCATCAATCCGCGCCTTCTGTGGGCGGCCCGCGAGGGCACCAACCTCATCAACGTGTGCCTCACCGCCGGAGAGGCCAACGGACGCAACGGCCCCGACGCTCCCACCACCCCCGACTTCGCCGGCTACGCCGCCGCCCGCTGCCTGGGCCTACGGCGGGCGTGGGCCTCGATGATCGCCGAAGACGCCGACCACCCATGGGATCGATACTCCATCGAACTGGAGTCTGGCCAGCAAGTGGAACTGTGCACCCTGCGAGACCACCCCGGCATCCACATGATCTTCGTGAGCATGTGGACCGACCTCGGGAAGGTGTGGGGCGGAAAACAGCGACTCATGGGCCTATGGGAACGCGAACTGGACGCACAACACGTCCTGCACGCATCCGACACGGCGATCGCGCACGGAGGAAAATACACCCGCGAAGACCTACACCTGATGCTGCTGCACTTCCTCCAGCACTACCAACCCACGTCAGTGGCCCTCCTCGACGCCGACCCCGACTGGACCGACCAACGAAAAGGAGCCGACCAAAGCGGCTACTCCGACCACATCGACCACACCGCAGCGGCCCTATTCGGATGGAACGCGGTGCGCGAATGGGGCGGCCGGGCATCCGTTGAGTCCTACCGCGGCTACTACAACCGGCGCTGGCCGCGCAACCTCAGCCAGATCAACCGGGTGGCCAAGGGCCGCCCACTGGACGTGTACTCATTCCTAGAACGCGGCGAATGCGACATGGACTTCGGCTGTGGAGACTTGAAGGTCACCACCTTGGGCACCGGGGCGGGCTATGGGGCCAGCACGCACCCACGGCATTCCTCGGGCCTGGCACTGGTGAGGGGGAAGGAGGGCGTACCAACCCCGGTCGCGGTCCGAGGAATGCGTCTGAGCCTGCGACAGGGCCAGGAATGGAAACCGGTGGCCGGAGCCGCCGTCCTGCCCTCCCTGACCGTCACCGGGCGACACGTGTTCGCCACGGCTCCCGAATATCGAGCCAGCCGCCACCGGCAACGTCGCGACATCATGCACTACGCGGTGGACGAAGACCAGTGGACTAACTTGCGTAACCTGTCCTCCCAAGGCAACGACTCCCGCCACGGCGGAACCCCTGCGGCGGTGGAACTGCCCGACGGCACCTTCGTGGTCGCGGTGCGCTGCCCCGACTTGCGTCTGGCGGTCCGCACCCGCAACGAAAACGGCACCTGGGCCGCGTGGACGCGCCTGTCCGGCGACATGGTCCAACCCGACATAGCCGCGGTCATCAACCCCCAGGGAGAACCGGAGTTCTACGGCGCCGCGGCCGACGACCTGGTGGTGTGGCGTCGCCGCGGAGGCGAATGGCACTTCGAGAGACTGGGCTTGGGCGCACACGCCTCCGCGCCAGCGGCCCTGTGGCTGCCCGGCGAACGGCTAGTCGTGGCCGCGCGGGAACCCGAAACGGGCGCGGTACTCGCACACACGCTGGACCACGACCAGTGGTCCTCCTGCCGCCTGGACTTCGACGGCGGGGTCATGGCCCCCGTGCTCGCCTCCAACGCCGAGGGAACCATCGTGGTCACGACCGACAACGACCAAGGCGTGACCGCCGTGGCCCTGACCGACGCCGAAGGCCTGCAACGAAACGCCCAAGCGGTGTGGTCGATCGGCGGCCCGGTGCTGGTGCGGCAACCGCAACCATGGTTTGACGGGGAGGGCCGACTGCATCTACTCGCGCTGGGAGTCGACGGCGAACTGATGAGCGCGCACCAGGAAACGCCCAGCCGCGTCATGCCGCAACAGTGGAGCGTCTACGACACACCGGAACTCTCCGGCAGCTGAGACCCCTGAACCGAGACATCGACTCACGGTGCGCCAACGCCGTGACGGCTGTGCGCGCCGCCGCTATTTAGGGCGTAAAGTGTGAGGCAGTCGGCAGTGTCGCCGCAACGGCGTTCGCGGTGCCACGCTCGGGTGACCACCCGAGCAGGCAGTTCGCCACATCGGGCACCTCAGACGGCCTCAGGGCCCACTAACACAGCCCCGCAAACGCCACAACCAGCCAACGAAGCCACCCTGCCAGTCTGCGCGGGGTATTCCTTGAGTTGGTCTCGACGCCCTTTCGCACAGGGTGGCGCCGTCCTCATACCGAGAAGCTGCGGCAACAGCAGCCCGACTCCACGCGCGGAGGCAACTCCGTGGCCGCAGCGGGCATGCTCGCGCCACAGCCTCGACACTTTGCATTGGAGTTACTGGTGACAAACCAGCAGATTCGCATACCGGCCGACCTCCTGCCCGCAGACGGGCGATTCGGCGCGGGACCCTCGAAGGTGCCCGAAGCCGCGCTGGCGGCTTTGGCCGGACTCGGTGCCGAGGTCATGGGCACCTCTCACCGCAAACCGGCCGTCAAGGGTCAGGTGGCGCGGCTGCGCCGGGGCCTGGCGGACCTTTTCAGCCTGCCGGAGGGCTACGAGGTCGTTCTCGGCGTCGGTGGCACGACGGCCTTTTGGGACGCGGCGGCGTTCTCACTGGTAGAGACGAAGGCGCAGGCGATTTCGTTCGGTGAGTTCGGTTCCAAGTTCGCCAAGGCGATGCGGGCCCCGCACCTACAGGAGCCCACGGTGATCACCGCCGAGCCTCCGCACGCGGCCCATCCGCGCCTCGAAGAGGGCGTGGACGTGTACGGAACGCCGCACAATGAGACGTCCACCGGCGTGGCCGTGCGGGTCAAACGGGTCGCCGACACCGACGCGCTCATGTTGCACGACGCCACGTCGGCCGCCGGTGGCCTGGAAGTGGATCTGCGCGAGAGCGACTGTTACTATTTCGCGCCGCAAAAGGGCCTGGCCTCGGACGGGGGCCTGTGGATCGCGCTGTTGAGCCCGGCCGCGATCGAACGGGTGGAACGCATCGCCGCCTCAGGGCGCTACATCCCGGCATTCTTGGACCTGAAGACGGCGCTTGACAATTCCCGCAAGGAACAGACGTACAACACTCCGGCCGTGGCCACGGTGGTGTTGGCCGCCGAACAAGTGGACCTCCTCAACGCCGCGGGCGGGCTGTCGATAGCGGCGAAACGCTGCGAGTCTTCGGCTGGGGCACTGTACAGCTGGGCGGAGTCCTCGCCGGTGGCCTCGCCGTTTGTCACCGACCCGGCCATTCGCTCCAACATGGTGGTGACGCTGGACTTCGACGAGTCAGTGGACGCGGCGCGCCTGGCGCAGGTACTGCGAGACAACGGCGTGGTCGACACCGAGCCCTATCGCAAGCTGGGGCGCAATCAGCTGCGGGTGGCAACCTACCCGGCGATCGATCCCGCCGACACGGTGGCGTTGACCAAGTGCCTGGACTATGTGATCGAGCGGCTCTTATCGGAGCGGTCGGGCTAGGCGGCCCGGCCGACCAACTAATCGGACCAACCGGCCCGTGCCGAAGCTGGCGGCCACCGTTGCCTCAAGCGGTGGCCGCACCGATCTGGCAGCGCCTACAGAGGCCACTGGGCCCTCCTCTGGCACTGATGCCCGCATCCAAGGGAGGCGTTTTGGGCTGCTTTGCGTTACGGTGTCGGAGTGGATCTGGATTATGTACTCCGCAACCCCCACCGATTGCCGATGCTCATCGAACATCAGCGCATCCGCTGCACTCCGGTGTCCTCCGGTGCCACTGGCACCTGCCAGCGACTGACCTTCGACGACGGCCAGGAGGTATTCGCCAAATTCGCCTCCCGTTCACCCACCTCGCCCGCGCAGCCAACCGGGCCCGCCGCCGCCCCCGGGTTCATGGCCGCCGAAGCCAATGGCCTGCGCAGCCTGGGCGAGGCCACTGACGCCGTCGCCGAACTGTGGGCGGCCACAGACGAACTGATCGTCACCGACTGGATTTCTCCGGGCCCACCCACTGAAGACGCGGCCCGCCGTCTGGGACGGGAACTCGCCTGTGTTCACCAGGCGGGCATGCCCACCTATGGCGCCCCCTGGCCTGGCTTCATCGGTGCGCTGCCCATGGACAACCGTGAGCACCCCGGGCCGTGGGCGACGTGGTTCGCCGAGCGGCGACTGTGCCCCTACCTGCGACCGTCAGTGGACAACGGGGCCCTTGACGTCCAAGACGCCAAGGCAGTCGAGGCGCTCATAGACCGACTCGACCAGTTCGCCCCGCCACCGGAACCCATCGCACGCCTACACGGCGACCTGTGGCCCGGCAATGTCCTATGGGGCACCGATGCCGCCTGGCTGATCGACCCGGCCGTGCATGGGGGCAGTCGCGAGAGTGACATCGCCTCGCTCCATCTGTTCGGTGGGCTCCCACATGTGCGCCAGCTGCTGGCCGGATACGAGGAGATCTGGCCCTTGGCATCCGGATGGCACGAGCGCCTTGGCATTCACCAATTGTTCCTGTTGCTGGTGCACGCCGCCTTGTTTGGCCGTTCCTACCGGGCCTCGGTCATGGCAGTGGTCAATGGCTACCTGCGATGAGACTGGCCCTCTTGGAACCTCGGACCGGACCGGGGCCTGGCGGATGAACCGGGCAGGCGAGGGTGGGACCACCTCACTGCGGGGCTTCGGCCGCGCCGCCACGTACGCGCCCGGGAAGACAAAGGCGATGCCGTCGACATTCACGCGAGCTATAGTGTGGCCCAGGAACGGCGCTATACCGGTGTCGACGACTGACGACGGAAGCCCCCGCAACAGTCGCCGGGCACAGGAGACCACGCATATAGCCCGCCCGGGGAATGCGTGGCCGCCTCGTCCGCGTTGCCGGTCAGCGGCCGTTGCGAAACCGACCCCACATCAACCGGTAATACGGCCTCATAAACCCCATACCACCTAGACGTGACAGAAATCATAATCGGTAGTGATCGGTGCTGCGGGCTCAACCCGGCGTCTACCGGGACACGCCCACCAAGGTGGTCTGCGACAGAGTGAAGGTGATTTGCGAAGATGCATGTTGTGGGTCGGTCTGTCGGCGATGCTTCACCGCTATTCGAAGTCTCGGCTGATATGCGTGTCCCGCGCCGCCGCCGCAACGCGGCCCCGCGCGGACGCCATCAGCCAGCACTACAGGTCATCCCCATGCCCACACCCCAACTCACCTGCCAACCCGACGCTGGCCCGGGCATCCAAGAACCACTCTTGCAAGGCATGGCCGAAGTTGGAACCGGCCTCCTCGACCAGCTCGACGCCATGCAGCGCGTCGCCGCCTCCGCCTCCAGCGGCCCCCTGCTGGTCAACGCCTCCCCCGGCGCGGGAAAAACGCACTTGCTCATTCGCCGCATCGCCTACTTCATCCGGGAACTAGGCATCCCCGCCAACCAGTGCCTAGTCTTGGCCGCCTCGCCGCGCGCAACCGAGCGCCTGCGCGGAGAACTGGCCGAGCTGCTGCACGACGACGAGATGCGCGACCTGGACATTCGCGACTTCGCCCACCTCAGTACCGAGGACAACGCGCCACATCTCTTCATCGACGACCTCCACCTCCTCCAAGTCGACGCCTACCGAAGCTTGCGCGACCAGCGCAGCAGCGACGCCAATATCACCGCCACCGGCGACCCCGACTCGGCGCTGGCCGGTCAGCCAGAGGCGTTCGAGAACTTCCACCTTGACTTCCCCGACGCTCGGGTGGTCCGTCTGTCACGCAATCACCGTAATCCGGCGGCGGTGCTGGTGGCCGCTTGTCAGCTCATCGAGCCCATCAGCCGGGTTCCGGGCCGTATTACCCAGCCGCAGCGTCCCGCTCTCGAAGGGGCGGGCATCGGTCGTTTCTACGCGACTGGGCCTGACGATGAGGCCGCGTTTGTGGCGCGACTGCGTGATGAGCTGAGCGAACTGGGGGTCAAGGACAGCGACGTTGCCATCATTGGGCAGGGGCACATGAGCATCGCGCAAGCAGCCGAGGGCGAGTTTCGGGTCGTTTGCTGCACCGGCCTCACCGCGGAGGACTGGCCCGACGAGGACTCTCGGCGTCGTGAGCTCTATGTGGCGCTAAGTCGATCCTCTGATCTGGCCTATGTGAGCCACACCGGCCCAGGCTCGCCGCTATTGGCCGATTTGGATCAAGGGCTCTTCACTCCGTTTGGCACTGTCGGAGTCGAGGACGATGGGGCCTGGGAGCAACCTCGGCTCCTGTGAACCTGACTGGACACTGTGCCCGGTGCCGGAATCGAAAATCCACAGTCGATGTCAAGGGCTGGCAGCTCGCCACGTGCGGCGGGGCGATGTATCGTCAACAGCAGATACGCAGGCGATGTGACGTTGACTACTGAATCCAGTAGTCAACACTGCTGGGGCGACCGCCTACCGGGAACTTTTGGGGGGCGCGCGTGAGTGCAACGCAATCGTTACTTATTGCCTGCATTCTGGTTAATACCCTTAGGGCTCGTATTGGGTTGCTTTCGTTTCGAGGCTGGGCACAGGTGAATTCGCCGATTGGTCGCGGTAGCGGCTAGGTGGCGGCTCGCCGGTAGGTATAGACGCTTGACCTGCTGCGCGAGAACCGACATTGGCTTTTCACGTGGGTGTGGACTCCAGCGTGGGCACTGGCCCCTAGCGGCGGTCGTTGCGGTGGCTGACAAGCCGTGACCGTCTGCGGGGTGTCACGGGTGTCTTTGGCGCTCGCTTGGCAGCACTCAGGGCAGTATTCTTGGCATATTCTTGGCTGGGCACTTGGCAAGGAGAGACACGATGACCTCGGGCATTGGCAGATTCATAGCAGTAGGTGACAGCTTCACCGAAGGGCTCAGCGACCAGCGTGCCGACGGCAGTTTTCGTGGTTGGGCGGACTTGGTCGCCCGCCAGCTAGCCGATGACAACGCCGAGCTTGCCTACGCCAATTTGGCCGTACGAGGTCGTTTGTTTGACGAAGTGGTCGACCAACAGGTGCCGGAGGCGATCAAACAGCATCCCGACCTAGTGTCTTTTTGCGCTGGTATCAACGATGCCCTCCGGCCGGGTTTCCACGCTCATTCCTTTGCCACCCGTTTGCATGAGGTCGTGCGGTTGCTGAAGGCCTCAGGTGCCGATGTCATTCTCTTCACGAGTGCGGATATGAAGCCGATCTTTCCGGGCGCGGGTGCTTTCAAGAAGCGTTTCATCACTATGAATGAGGCGATTGGTCGTGTGGCTCGCCGCCACAACGCGCTGTTGGTGGATGTGTGGGACGACAAGGAATTCCGAGACCCGCGTTACTGGAACGACGACCGACTCCACTATTCACCCTTGGGGCATAAGCGCATCGCGGCGCGTGCCTGTCAACAGCTCGACATCAAGTTCCCCGACGAATGGCTCCTGTCGCCACAGCTGGATGGCGACGAACGTCCCGCTTATGCCGTCAATAGCTTCATGTGGGCGGGCAAGTATCTCGCCCCCTGGGTCAAGCGCCGTCTGACCAAGACCTCTTCTGGCGACGACGTGCAACCCAAGCGCCCTGTTCTTAGCCCCGTTGATCCCACCGAGTTCGATGACCCCCTGCCCGAGGAAGACTCACCTAAGGGTTAGTTGATAACCATGTTGTTTAAGCTTCTCTTCGTCATGGTCCTGCTTCTCATCGCCGCCTTTTGGTTTGGCCTGCTGTTTAAGAAGGGCCGCGGACGAGGTTAATCCGGTTCGCCCTAGCGTTATCCGGCGATGTGGCGTAAGGCCAGTCGCGTGAGGCCAGAGGCCACAGACGCGCCGTGAACACGCAGTGCGCCTTGTGTGGGCGGGTCGGGTTTCGTTATGTCACTTTGACACGGCATCATAGATTGCTATGGGACTCCTCCAACGGTTGTTGGGACGCCGCGACACTCCGGATTCGGTTCCGGACCCGGCTCCCGATGACGACACCGCGACGACGAGCGACGGCACGGCGAGCGTCGAGGATGCCGCACGGGCCGATGCCGCCACCACTGGCCCTGAGTCGCAGCGCGACACCGGTGCCGACACCGACGATGTCTCAGCTAGCGCCGAGGCCGACTCAGCGCCGCGCGAACGCGCTTCCTCAGGGGCTTTGGCAGATGCCGCGCCCACTGACGACGAGAATGCCTCGGCGCAGCCCGACTCCGGTGCCACTGACGCGGCGGACGGGGACGATCTGGACGCTGAGGCGACTGGGCCAGATATTGACAGGGAAACCGATGAGCCTGCTGCCGTGCGGCCCAGGCTGAAACGGGTCACTATCGACGACGACAACACTGTGAAGACATCCGACGAAGACTCCGCCGATGCGGGCGATGAGCCCGTCACCTCCCATGCCGAGGCGGCCCCGGCCGTTGACGCAGACGCCGAGGATTCTATTAAGGACTCCGTAGCCGCGCCCGTCGAGACGCCGGCGGATTCGCCCGCTTCGCTGGTTGCCGTCAGCGGCCCGGCGACGCTGGAGGAAGAGGACTCAGCTGCGGCCTCCAGCGCCGATGCGACTACCGCGAACGCGACGGCGTCCACGGCCGAGGAGGGTGCGATCGCCGGTGCGGGTTTTGTGCCCGAGCGCCCCAAGCGCCAATTGTTGACCTTGGAGAAACCTGAAGCGCCCACTGACATCCCCGCGCAGCGTGTCAGCGCCGGGCCTGGTGTGCCCCAGGGCGATCAGGGTTCCCGCAGCGGCCACGGACGGGATTTGTCGTTGGATACCGAGGGTTCTCCACGTCCGGCGCTGCGTTCGGCGGGCGTGGCCGTTCCAAAGATGCAGCAGATTGCCCGTCGAGATGATGTGCGGCTGTGGGCGTTTCCCGTCAAGGCGAATGAGGCCTTGGGCTGGTGGTTGGAGATTCGACAGGTCCACGAACGGACGGGCTGGCTTCCTGTCCTTATTGGACATCCGGCCGATTGGCGGGATGGCGGCGAGGAGATCATCCACGAGGGTGACGACGAGCTGGGGCGTTCCGAACAGATCGATGTGGCCCAGTTGTTGGAGCAGAAGGGGTCTGAGGCGGGCGAGCCCGCACGTGGGGTGCCGATTCTGCCGCGGCGGGGAGATTCTGACTTTGCCACCCCCCGCGCCGATGGCCTTTTGGGTTTGGTGCGGGCCGACTACGGATGGCAGATTCCTGGCCTCTTGCCTTGGAAGGGTTCGACGAACTGGGAGTTGTACGGCGCGGAGCATTGCGCGGTGCTGCGCCATTGGACGCACAAGTATGACGTGGAGCTTATGGCCATGACGTTCGACGTGATGGAACTGTATGTGGCCAATCCGCCGGAACCAAACGAGGCGATCGCGGTGGCCGAGGAGATCTATGCCTACTGCCCGGATCTGCTCGATTCCGGCGTACCGACGCTGGATGATCTCGCTGAACACATGGCCCAGTCCAGAGCTTGGTACTTCCGGTGGACGTAGTCCATCGGAAGCATGAGTGCAGTAGATGGACGTAGTCCATCTGAAGCGTGAGTACAGTCGATGGGCGTAGTTCGCCCGGTAGGGCGGACGGAGTTAGTCCGCCTGGTTAGGCGGACGGGCGTAGTCCATCGGAAGCGTGAGTACGGTCGATGGACGTAGTCCGCCTGAAACTCAGGCACAGCAACTTGGCCCAGCGCAACGGAGGCTTTGGCTGGCCGCGTTAGCGAGCGTATCCGGGCCAGTGAGTGCCCGAATACGCGTGGTTTTATCCGGCAATGAGTTTGGTCCAGGTGATGCGGCCGACGATGCCGTCGACCGGCGGTGCGCCGTCGGCTTGGACCGCTCGCACGGCCCGTTCGGTGCCGGGGCCGAAGGACCCGTCAACTCCTCCGGAGTTCTCCACCTCGCGGCGGGGAGTTCCCCCGTATGCGACGCAGAGTCCTTGTACGCGGCGTACCGAGGCCCCAGAGCTGCCTCGTCGCAGGGTGGGCAAAGACATGATGAGGTCCTCCAACCAGTTGGCCGGGTTATCGTCTCCCGGGTCGTCGTCTCCCGGATTGCCATCTAGGTTGCCAAGCACCCAGTTGTGCAGTCTGGTCCCAGGGCAGGCGGTTGGGTTGACCTGGCGATGCGTGCGCACCGCCAGTGTCTTGCCCGCCATGGAATTCATGATCGAGTAGAGCACTTGTAGGTGATTTTTCAGGGTGTGAGACGGCTCGGTATTGCTGTAGTCACCGATGAGGCACACCCCAATATTGGCGGTGTTGTGCCCGGCGGCGTGGGCCCCGATGACCAGGGCTCCACGTCCTAGGTAGATGCCGGAGGCGTTGATGAGGTAGTTGTATCCGATGTCGTTCCAGCCGCGGGTGTCCATGTGGAAGTCCTGGATGGCGCGGATGCTCTGAGTGGCGGGGCCTGCCGAGTGGTGGACCATGAAGCCGGTGCGCGCAGCCCAGGTCGTCTCGGTAGGGCTCGAAGCGGGGGAGCGGGCATTCCAGGTGCTGCGGCCATTGATGCGAGATGGCACGAGTAGCTCCAACCTGTCGCGTCAGACAACAATTGCCATGACTTGTGTTGTGGGACACTAATTCTACCCGCGAATGCGACAAATGAGCATTAACTAAACCCGTGTGGGTGAGGCGGGCATACTTCGGGCAAACTGCCCGCTATCGCCGCGAAATAGCCCGCCTGACCCTAAACCTCTTATTTGGTTCGATCCTCGTCGTCCCACGACAGCTCCCCCGACTCCTCGGGTGTGGCCACGGCTTCCACCGAGCCAGTGTCTTCCTCCGACAGTGGGGACTCCCCGTTCATGGCCTCCGGCAGTGGCGAATTGCCTGCCGCCTCACGATGCAGCCGCAAATACTCAAGGTGCCGCTCGTAGCAGTCCAGGACATCCCCAATCAGCTGCTCTTTGGAGTAACCCATGACGTCGTAGCCTTGGTTGCCTTCGTTGAGGAACACCTCGAACCGGTAGTACTTGTCGGCTCCGCCTACGGGACGGGAGGCGAACGTTGGGATCAGCCCCTCTTCGGGCCACACTGAGTAGTAGAAGCCACCCTCATCGAACATGTCGACCTTCAGTTCGGCGAAGGGCACGCCCAGCTCCTCGGCAACGCCTTCGATCACATCGGCGTTGGCTCCGCGTTTGGAGATTTCGTCGGCTACCGCCGCCAGTGCGGGCGAGGCCGTTTGTTCGATGAAACGGGTGGCTGCCCTCTGGTCGGGGTAGCTCATGGCCCGCCCAATGCGTTGTTTCCAGGTGCGGTGTGGTCGGCCGGTGGTGCGTTCGGCCATGTTGCCCCACAGGCTGGTCTTGAATGCTTCGGCGCGCAAGCTTTCGACGCGTAGGGCCTTGTAGAGGCCGAACATGACCAGGTACATGACGAATGAGAACGGCAGTCCCATGATGATGGTGGCGCTAGTGAGGGCGTCGACGCCGCCCACCAGCAGCATGGCCATGGTGAGTAGACCGGTGACTGCGGCCCAGAAGACACGCAGCCAGACGCGGGCGTCCGCGCGGGGGCTGGACATGATGGAGGTGAAGTTACCCATCACGAGAGCGCCGGAGTCGGCTGAGGTGACGTAGAACAATAGGCCGACGAAGGTGGCTAGTCCGGCGATGAACAGTGCCCCGGGATATTGGTCGAGCAAATTATAGAACCCGACTTCGGGGAAGTTCATGGTTTCTTCCCCGTATTCGCGGTTGCCGTCTCGGACGACGCCGAGGGCGGCGTTGCCGAAGACCGCGATAAAGGTCATGGTGAACATCATCGGCACGATCAGGGTCGCGGCGACGAATTGGCGGATGGTGCGGCCCCGGGAAATGCGGGCGAGGAAGAGCCCTACGAAGGGTGCCCAGGCGATCCACCAGGCCCAGAAGAACAGGGTCCAGTCTTGCATCCATTCGACTGGTTGTTCGTAGGCCATGGTGTTAAGGGTCAGCCCTGGCAGGCTGGAGAGGTATTCGCCGACGTTCATGACCAGCGCGTTGAGGATGCGGGTCGGTCCGGCCACGAACAGGATGTAGATCATCATGGCGATGGCCAGGATGATGTTGAGTTGGCTGAGGCGCTTGATTCCGCGGTCGACACCGGCGACGGCGGAGACGGTGGCCATGAGGACGGCTACGAGGATGAGCCCGATTTGGGCGGCGGTGCCTTCGGGAATGCCGAAGAGATACTGCAATCCGTAGTTAAGCTGTACGACTCCGATGCCGAGGCTGACGGCGATACCGAAGATCGTGCCCAGGACGGCGGCGAGGTCGACGGTATGGCCGATGGGACCGTGAATGCGCCTGCCGATGATGGGATATAGCGCTGAGCGGATCGACAGGGGCAGTTTGTAGCGGAACGCGAAGTAGCCCAGTGCCATCCCCATGAGCGCGTACATGGCCCAGCCGGAAATGCCGTAGTGGAACATCGTCCACACGACCGCTTCTCGAGCAGCCTGCATGGATTCGGGTGAGGCCTCTGGCGGTGCCAGGTAGTGCGTCACTGGTCCGGCCACGGCAAAGAACATCAGGTCGATGCCGATTCCGGCGGCGAAGAGCATCGCTGTCCAGGAGAACAGGGAGAAGTCGGGCTTGGAATGGTCGGGGCCCAGTTTGGTCTTGCCGTATCGGGAGGCGGCGATCCAGATGACGAACAGGATGATGATGGTGGCGGTAAGGAAGTAGTACCAGCCAAAGACATCGGTCACCCAGCCGACGGCTCCGCCGATGACGGTTTCGGCTCCGGCGGGTGTGGCGATGGCCCAGATTGAGAAGGCCAGGATGGCGGCGGCCGATCCGAAGAAGACCACCTTATTGAGGCGGTTTCCTTTGCCTTGTACGTCTAGGTCATCGTCGGCCTGGGCGACTTCGGCCGAGTCGGGCAGCTTCGTCATTCCATGCTCCTAGTATTCGTGCTGTTATTTCTTGGCCCGGTACCAGTCGACTTCGGCTGGTGGCAGCGGCGTGTTGCCCAGGATCAGGTCGGCGGCTTTTTCGGCGAGCATCATGACGGGCGCGTAGATGTTGCCGTTGGTCAGGTAGGGCATGGCGGAGGCGTCGACGACGCGCAGGTTTTCCAGACCGTGCACCTTCATCGTGGTTGGGTCCACCACTGACATGTCGTCGGTGCCCATTTTTGCGGTACAGGATGGGTGGTAGGCGGTTTCGGCGTCTTTGGCGACCCAGTCGAGTATGTCCTCGTCGGATTGGACGAAGGGGCCCGGTGAGATTTCTCCGGCGTCGTAGGGCTCCAGGGCCTCTTGGCGGAGGATGTCGCGGGCCACGGCGATGGCTTCGACCCATTCGCGGCGGTCGTTTTTCGTCGACAGGTAGTTGAACCGCATTTTTGGTTTCTGGCGCGGGTTGGCCGAGGCGATCTTGAGGTCGCCGCGCACATCGGAATACATAGGTCCGATGTGGACTTGGTATCCGTGTTCGGCGTCGACCTTCGTTCCGTCGTAGCGCACCGCGATGGGCAGGAAGTGGAACATGAGGTTCGGGTATTCGACCTCGTCGTTACTGCGGGCGAATCCCCCGGCCTCGAAGTGGTTGGTGGAGGCGGGCCCGGTCTTGGTAAACATCCACTGTGCGCCGATGAATGGGTACTTCCATAGCTTCATCGTCGGGTTGAGTGTCACCGGTTGTTTGCACGCGTGCTGGACGTACACCTCCAGGTGGTCCTGGAGGTTGTCTCCCACTCCGGGCATATCCTGTACGACATCGACACCCACCGAGCGCAGATGGTCAGCCGGGCCCACGCCCGATAGTTGCAGGATTTGCGGAGTGTTGATCGCGCCTCCGCACAGGATGACTTCGCCGCCCCGGACCGCCTGCGGCCGTCCGCCCGGGCGTTGGTAGATGACCCCGCGAGCCTCGTTGTCTTTGAAAACGACCCGGTTGACGTGCGCGAGGGTCTTTAGCGTCAGGTTGGGGCGTTGCTTGACCGGGTGGTAGTAGGCGCGGGCGGCCGACCAGCGGCGACCGTTCTTAATGTTGCGGTCAAAGCGGGAGAAACCCTCCTGCTGGTAGCCATTGACATCCGAGGTGATCGGATAGCCGGCCTGCTGCGCGGCCTCCAAGAACGCGCCGAACAGCGGGTTGGGTGAGTCGCCGCGTTCCAGGTGCAATGGGCCCCGGTCTCCACGCCATGGGTTACCGGCCGCGTGCCCGTCCACCACCCGGGTCTCCATGCGCTTGAAGTACGGCAGGCAATGGGCGTAGTCCCAGGTTTCCATGCCCGGATCGGAGGCCCATCGTTGCAGGTCCATCGGGTTGCCGCGTTGAAAGATCATGCCGTTGATCGAGGAGGAACCACCGAGGACCTTCCCGCGTCCGTGGTAGACGCGGCGGCCACCCATGTATTCCTCTGGTTCGGACTCATACCGCCAGTCGTAGAGCGGGTTGCCGATGACCATGGTGAGGGCGGCGGGCATGTGGATAAGGACGTCAAACCACCAGTCGGATCGGCCCGCCTCCAAGACGAGCACCTTGTTGCTGGGGTCGGCCGACAGCCGGTTGGCCAAAACGCAACCGGCCGATCCTCCGCCAACGATGATGTAATCGTATTTTTCGATAGCCATAGTTCAGATCTCCTGTCAATTGGCATCAATGGCAACCCGCGCCGCTGGGCGTCCTCGGTGGCCTCCGCTGAGGTCATGCTCCGGGCGCGTACGCCGTGTCCTGCCGACTCAGTGCGCGTGGTCGGTTGTGCCTGTTTTTCGCAGCCTGTTACTCACATTGCCCTACCGTGGGCTCTCGTGGGTGGTTTTTGGCGCGAAGCCCACGTGTGGGGCACGCGCCCGTTCAAGGTAGAACCGCCTGCGGCTATTTCTGGCCGGAAAACCAGCGCACTGGCTCGGGGGCGATGTTTTGGTAAATGTGTTTGGATTCGCGGTACTCGTCTAGTCCCGTCGGCCCCAACTCACGCCCGACCCCGGAGCGACCGAAACCGCCCCATTCGGCCTGTGGCAGATACGGGTGATAGTCGTTGATCCACACGGTGCCGTGCCGCATCCCGATCGCGACCCGCTGCGCGCGGGAGGCATCCGAGGTGAAGACTCCACCGGCTAGGCCGTATTCGGTGTCGTTGGCCAACTCGAGTGCTTGCGCCTCGGTGGTGAACGTTTCGATGGTGATGACCGGACCAAAGATCTCTTCTTGCACGATGCGCATGTCGCGGCGGCAGTTGTCGAAGATGGTGGGCAGGAAGAAGAACCCGTCGGCTAGCTCGGCCTCCTCGGGGCGCTTCCCGCCGCAGCGCAGCGTGGCGCCCTCGTCGAGGCCAACGGCGACGTATTCTTCGACCTTCGCTCGGTGTTCGGCCGACACCAAGGGCCCGGTTTCGGCGCGTTCGTCGGTGGCTTTGCCCACGCGGATGAGTTCGGTGCGGCGGACTAGTTCGGTCACGAACTGATCGTGGATCTCCTCTTCCACAATCAGCCGCACTCCGGCGGAGCACACTTGTCCGGAGTGGGTAAAGGCGGCGTTCATGGCCTGGTCGACGGCAATGTCGAAGTCGGCGTCGGCGAAGACCACGTTGGGGTTCTTGCCGCCCAGTTCGAGGGCGACCTTCTTGACGGTCTCGGCGGCGGTGGCCATGATGCGTTTGCCCGTGGCGAGTCCGCCAGTGAAGGAGACCAGGTCGACGTCGGGGTGTTCGACCATGCGATTGCCGACGCTGGCCCCCGACCCGAGCACGAGGTTAATCACTCCGGGCGGGAGGCCCAGCCGGTCGACGATGCGAAGAAACTCGATGGTGGACAGCGGCGTGACCTCGGAGGGCTTGATGACCATCGTGCAACCGGCCGCGAGGGCGGGAGCGATTTTCCAGGCCATCTGCATGAGCGGGTAGTTCCACGGGGCGATCATCGAGCACACACCCACCGGTTCGTAGACCACGCGGCTAATGGCGGTGTTGCTGCCGGTGTCCACCACCCGCCCGGCGTGGTGGGCGGCGATGTCGGCGAAATAGCGAAAGCAGGAGATGACATCGTCGATGTCGATTTCGCCCTCTGGCAGGGTCTTGCCGGAGTCGTCGGATTCGATACGGCCCAGACGGGCTTTGTCGGCCTGCATTTCATCGGCGATGCGGCGCAACCAATCGGCGCGTTCGGCGGCGGTGGTGTCGCGCCAGGTCGGGTTGGCGAAGGCGGCTTTAGCCGCGGCGACTGCGGCGTCCACGTCCTCAACCGTGGCCTCGGCGACCTGGGTGATCGTGGTGCCGTCGGCGGGATTGAGCACAGCGCGGCCCGGCGTGTCTGATGCGGGGGCTGTCCAATTACCGTTGATGTACAGGTGTCGCATGCTCTTTCGGTTCCTTCACTGTGGGCGATGGGTTCGAACGCGCAAACCAGGGAAACGCTACTAGTGGTGTGTACATCTGTCCATATATAAGTTCACTTCAGTAGTAACGATTCAGCAAAGTCGGAGGAATTACCGGAAAATGGCGACATCTGAGCCTGATGTGACGGCGCGCGACTCCACTTCCGGTGTGACCCGGCGCAAACGAGGACCAGGCGACCCAGGCCGTAAGGAACGCATCGCCGAGGCCGCCATTCGCGTCATCGACGCCCATGGGGTGGAAGCATTGACCCACCGCCGGGTCGCCGCCGAAGCTGGCGTACCGCTGGGTTCGACCACCTACTACTACAAGTCGCTCGACGACTTGCTCAACGCCGCGTTGATCAAGGCCACCGAATCGTCCATTGCGGCCCTGCGGGAGTGGGAGGCCTCCCTGGCCGAGGACGCGGACCTAGCCGAGGCGTTGACCGACTTCGTCATGGACTCCATCGGACCCAAACGGCGGGCAACCCTAGCCGAATACAACTTGTACGCCGTGGCGCTGCATCGGCCAAAACTACGCAAGGCGGCGGTGAAGTGGGACGATGCCATTGCTGGCGTGTTGGCTCGGCGCTGCGACGAACAGACCGCGAAGATGCTAGCGGTTCTCTTGTGCGCCCTGGTGCTGCAATCGGTGCTGCGAGACGATGACTTGCGGGCCGAGCAGGTGTACGCGGTACTGCGGCGCGCCCTGTGAACGTGGACGTCGCGGAACACATACCTCAGTGCCCACAGTGGATCTCCGTTGGTGCAGAAAAAAGGGGATGAAGCAGGCAGGGCACCCCGCTCCATCCCCCGTTCGTGGCCCGGCGCTGCGCCAGCGGCGCGCTCAAAAGCCACGGGAATAACGTTCACTTATCGTGCTGCCGCAGATTACCAGCGGCGGTTAGGTTACAGCGCTTGGTCCAGATCAGCCCACAGGTCGTCAACGTCTTCGAGGCCGACCGACAGCCGCAAGAGCTTATCGGAGATGCCGCAGGCGGCCCGGTCGTCGGAATTGACCACGTGGTGAGTCAGGGAGGCCGGGTGCTGAATGAGCGTGTCCACACTGCCCAAACTGACCGCCGGGGTGATCAGGTTGACGCCCAACACCACATCTTTCGCGTCGTCCACAGTCTCAAACGAGACTAGTGACCCGCCGCCGCTCATCTGGTTGGTGCCAGGGCGATCAGCGTTGAGACCCGGGTAGTACACGTGAGCCACTCGCTCGTCGGCTTGCAAGCGCAACGCCAGTTCGTGAGCGTTCTCAGAGGCGTGCCGGACCCGAATAGGCAGAGTCGCCAACCCGCGCAGCAGCATGTATCCCGCTAGCGGGTGCAAAATACCGCCGGTGGCGATGCGGACGCTGCGCAGACCGCGAGCGAAAGTTTCCGAACAGGCCACGATCCCGCCCACGACGTCGCCGTAACCGCCCAGAGACTTGGTGGCCGAATGCAACACGATCGACGCGCCGTGTTCGAGTGGACGCTGCAACACCGGAGTGGCGACCGTATTGTCAACCAGGAGCGGAACGTCGCCGCAAGCGTGGGCGACCTGGGCCAAGTCCAGTTCCGTCAAAGTGGGGTTGGCCGGAGTCTCCACAATGACTAGACCCGTGTCCGGCTGGATCGCCGCAGCGACTTTGTCGGCGTCAACCCAGGTCACATTCGTGCCCAGCAGGCCCGAATTGAGCAGCAGATCAGTTCCGCCATAGACCGGACGCACCGCGACCACATGCGTCTTTTGGTTTCCCTGCGAGGCGGCCAACAGGCAGGCCGTCATCGCGGCCATCCCGGAGGCGAACGCCACCGAAGCCTCGGCGTTCTCCAGCTCGGCTAGCGCCGACTCGAAACGCGCCACGGTCGGGTTGTGCAGGCGGGCGTAAATGGGCGAACCGGCAGGCTGAGCGCCAGCGGCGAACTCGTCCATTCGCATCGCTTCGGCGGCCGAGTCAGCGGCCGGGTACGTCGTCGACAAGTCGATGGGCGCGACATGGACGCCCAGCTCGGTCAGGTCATCGCGGCCCGCGTGGACAGCGCGGGTGGCGAAGCTGGCAGGAGAGTGAGGCTGAGTCATACGACCAGGATGGCGAATTTTGGGCCCCAAGCGGACAAATTCCGTACTAAATTCGGTGTATGAACCAATCAGTGGCACTTGATTCGATAGATTTGCAAATTTTGGCGTTGTTGCAGGCAGATGGCCGGATGACCAATCGTGATCTGGCCGTGCGAGTGGGCTTGGCCGCCTCCACCTGTCAAGCTCGCGTCCGGCGTTTGCGCGACGCCGGTGCCATCAAAGGCTTCGCCGTTGAACTGGACTTGGCCGCGCTGGGTAGCCCTGTGCAGGCGTTCCTCGCGGTCCAGGTGCGGCCGCATCGCCGTCCAGTGGTGGCCGAATTCGTGGCACACCTGCAAAAAATCCCGCAAGTGCGGCGCTTCTACCACCTCACCGGGCCTGACGACTTCCTCATCCATGTGGCCGTGGACAGTGTCGACGGTCTGCAAGCGTTGGTGCTCGACGCCGTCACCGCCCGCTCCGAGGTACTGCACGTGCGCACCAACCTGATCTTCGCCGAATGGAAAGGCCCATCGCTGTTGCCCCAGGCGACCACCACGACGGCATGAAGGTCCAGCCCGCATTGCCCGTCGTGGACGTGACACCGCACCAGCTCTGTGGGCATCCACCAAGCTCGCCTAGGAGGCGGTGCGTGCCGACTTCTGTAGCGCTTGGCTGAGGTGCTTTGCTAGAAATCCTGTGGCGGGCCACTGGCAGGCACCAGAATCTCAACCTGACATCCACGCCGAAACACCGTTGACTGATGCGGCCGTCGCATCACCGGCCCTCAAGGGCAACCTTCGGTTTACGCCGAACTCGGCGACCTCGTTGTTTGCCGCGACCGAGTATGACCCCTAGCCATAAGTGATGACATTGCGCTGGTTGTTTGTTGGTTGGTTTGGTTAGGGGTTGAGGAGGTTGGTGAGGCGTTGGTCTGCGGTGTTGTCGTAGACGGCTTGGGCGGCTTCGGGGTTGCGTGAGAGGGCTTCGAGGATGGCATCGATGCTGGAGGTGGTGTCGTCATTGAATAGGTCGAAGGAGATTTCCTCTTCGCCTTCGATACGCCAATCTCCATCGAGCTCTTGATCGAACTCGATGGCAGCAGTTGCCACCGGCACTAGAAAACTCTCATCGAAGTCGCCAAACCGCAACAGCGGTGCCAGGATACTCCACCCATAAACCTGCGGCCCCTCCTCGACTACTTCCCAAGTATCTGGGTCACGGTTGGGGTCATCGGTGTAGTAATACCAATATATTCCAGCGGTGTAGCTACGAGTTTGGACTACCTGCGACCCCAACTCGATCCATTGACCAGTGAAGTCGACCTTTAGATGTTCCTCATACCTTGGGGACGTCAAAACCGACACCAGCAATCCTGCTTTTTCCTGGAATTCTTGTTTCCTTTCACCCAGGGCTTCGGGATTGAAGTCACGGTCTTCCTGCTCTATATGGTTCCATTCAAGTGAGCGTGGCTCGTCATGGCGAATCATGTTGTTCCAAGTGGCAGCCAGGCCATTGACTCCAAGCAGATCTACATACCCGAAGAAATACTTCTCTACAGCGTCCTCATTGGAATTTCCTGATTCGACCCGTTCGGTATTTTTCTTTATCGAACTAGAGAAGAAGCCTGGGCTGGCATCTCGGCATGCAGCATGGCTATAGATTTCGTTCAGGTCAGTTAGGTCGAGGCCTGGGTATTGGCCATCATGTGCTTTGATACTCCGATATTTATTGAACTCAATATGTTGGCATACATCGATGATGCCTCCTGGGGTCGGTGCCTGTGGTGGTGTGTAGGCAGGCCACTCTTTGGGGCCGGTTTCGCTGCTTGAACATGCTGCCAGAACTACGAGAGCAGTTGTAATTGCTATCATCTGGATGAATCGATTCGATTTGTTCATCGTGCTCATCCTCAGTTCGCCCCGAATGGGTTCATATGCTCGTCACGCTCAGGGTTGAACACACTTTCAAAGTGATAAACCATTGTGTCTGAAACTTGACCTACATCTAGATCATCTCGAAATATTTCCGAATATATTGAATCGTCGTGGTTTAGTGCGTATTCGATCATTTCTTCGGACCTACTACGAATGACGTCTGATTGAGTGTCTTGATACGTGAGTTGGTCTGATCCGATGAGTTCTCTGGGGTCAACCTTAAGCTCTCCAGAAAAGTCATCGATGATGTATCCGGTTCCTTGTGACAGTGCGGTGCCAGCAACTGGGATCTTTCCGATTGTTTCTCCGGATACGAACTTCGCGCCTTCCCCGAACCCGGTGACCATGTTGTTCTGGAATTCCACTGCGTCCCAGTGGCCTTCGGCTATGACCTTAAACTGGCCATTTCCGACCTCGCCCATGAGCCGGGAGTGGCTTGCCAGAGCATCCCTAATGGCGCCGTCTCCGTTGCCCTCCTCTGCCATGACTCCGATGAGTTGCTTTTGGGCGATGCCTTCGCTGGCGGCCCAAAATTGCCCAGCTGTGTGTGGGTCTTGGCCGATGGTGTGGAGGAATTGCTTGAGGTTTTGTTGTCCGTTGACGTCGTAACTGCCAAAGTCTAGGCCCGCTCCGTGTGGTTGCACCATCCAATTGCTGTCCTGGGTTCCATCGGTTGAAAAAGCGCGGTGGAAGTCCTCCACATAATGGGTGGCGATGTTGCCTAGGTTGCCGATCAGCTCAGAGTTGGGCGAACCTGATCCCTGGAACTGATCGGGGTTGCCGCCCACATAGTCGATGATATTCATCGTTGCCTGGGCCATGCGTTCGTCGTGCTCGGGCCGGTTGATATTGGACAGGCCTTGGTCGGACGGCACACCGGAGGTGGCGGCCTCCATTGCGTTGCCGAAGATCTCACGATCGAAAGGCAACGTTTGTCCGGCGCCAAGCAGGCTCTCCATCGGGTTGGTCGGTGAGGGGAACGGGTCGCCGTTGCTGTTGGGGTAGGAATCGCGACTGTACTGTGAGTCCCCGGCAAAGACCTCGGTGGCTGCGGAAGGGTTGTTGTCCAGCGCAATGAATGCGGGGTCGATGATCGAGCCGGACAGCGTGTTTGTTGGGTCGAACGGATTGTCGCTTGCGTGCGCCCAAGCGGGAAGGGTTCCATATTCGGCGCTGCCGACCGCTATCAGGTGTTCGGTGACGGGAACGAGGAGCCGTTCGTCGAATGTGCCGTGAGTCAGGATCGGGCCCAGCGCCATGTACCCCGGATACATTCCGGCCTCAGGGAAGGATGAGGAATTAACCGGCTGGGCACCGGCTTCCATGAGCCCGTCAATCCAGGAGTCGCCGACTTTTGGATCGGTGTCATTGGTCGCCAGTGACAAGTGTCCGGCCATAAGTTCCTGGAAGTCGCCTACCAAGCCTGGGGTGTCGGAACTGGATGGGTCCACACCCATATAGCCGATGTGACCGGACATATTCAAGAACCCGTCCGGCCCCAAGCCTTCCAATAGATGGGTGGCGAACTCGGGGCTGCCTTCGTACAGTTCCAGCAGCTCGATGAGTTCGGCAAGCTGAGCTTCAGTGAGGTCGCCATTGCCCCACAGGGCCATGACCTCATCGGCGGCAGACTTGGCATCCTCACTGTGGTTCTTGCCCAACAGTTCCGGCATCGAGGGCGATTCGTCGCTGAGTGAACGTAGGCGTTGGGTCAGGCTGTCATCAGTGTGGGCAATCAAGGTAAGGACGTTGTTCATCGCCGCCTGCGCCTGTTCGGCCAAGGCTCTCCTCTCAGGCAGGTCGTCAGCGCCCAAGGGCGGCATGCCTTGGACAGCTGGCCCGGTCAAACCTGTTTCCGTATACGGCCCAAGGGGGTGCGGGCTTTGCGGCCGCACCGTTACCGACCCATCCCCGGACACGTTGAGTCCCTGCGAAGTGGCGGAATCGACCAGTTGGCGAAGGGCCGACTGATGCGATTGGAACTCTTCAGCCGCGTCTTCCAAGACGTTGCGCACGCGTTTCACGAACAAGTCGAGGTCGTCGTCGATATGGTCGGCGACGATGCGGAACTGACGCCGCGTCTCGATGGCGGTGAGACTGTGAAAGTGCTCTTCGGCCACGTGTTTGCATATGTCGATGCGGAGCGTGTCAGCATGGTCCGAGGTCGTTCGCAGATAGGCTTGCCAGGTCTGGGCTAGGTCGCCAAACTGGGCGAAGTCGAAGTCGAGGAATTCGTGGACATTGACTCTAGACACTGGCGATCTGCTCTCCGAGAGGCTCTGAACCGGGAGTGGCACCGGAGCGGCTAGTGGCAACGGGGAACCGGTCGGAGTCGGCGAATTGGCGGAACTCGCTAGCGCTGAACTCGTCGATGTCAATCGAGGTTTCAGCGTGAGTGGCAAGGAACTGACCGATATTAACCACGCGATTGCGGGAGCCCCTCATCCTGACTTGTCTCCAATGCGCGGCGGTGATGCCCAGTTGGTTTCCTAGGCTCAGTCCCAGGCGTGAGGCCGCGTTTTCGACGGGGTAACCGTCTGAGACGAGGCTGGAGCATTCGCGTTCCATTTGCTGTTCGAGGTCAAAGAGCTCCTCGGCTGCTATACGGAGCTGTTCGGGGTCGACGATGTGTTCATCGGCATCAGGAAGCGTCACGATGTAGTTCTCCAAGAGCACTGAGGGGTGATTTAAATGGGTTCTATTCACGTCCCAAAGGGCAGATTAACCAGTTTTGGGTCACTTCGCTGTCCACGTCGAGTGGCTGGCCGCGGCGCGAGTGCAAACCAGAGGAGAACATGCAGCTCAGAACCCGTTGAATGCGAGCAGGGGTGCGCTAAGTCACGTAGTGGTGACTGGGCTGTGCAGAAGCTAGTGGTGTCCCAGGTCTGCCGGGCGGCCGTACTTCTGCTACGAGCACGTTGCCGGATTCAAAGCAAAACTCGAAGCGGCCCATAAGTCGCATGATATGGGAATTCTGGGTTGGGCCGCAGGCGGCACGGTGTTTGGTGTAGCGGCAGGAGCCCCACTCGGAGGGGTCGGCTCGGCGGTTGGTGCGCTCGCCGGGTTCATCACTATGTTGATGGCTGGCATTGTTTGGGCGATTGTTCAAGCAGTGGTCGAGGAAAATAAGGCCATCGCTGAACTGATCACAAACATGTCTAGGCAACTGGGCACGCTCTCCGGAGCCGCACCGGTGATCCCCACTGACGAGGACCTCACACATACGACACCGTGGCCCGGTAATTGAGATCTGGTCAGCGGATCACTCGTGACTACTAGTGCTCAATAGGAAAAAGTCATTCCTGTGACACGTCCCAACCCTGCGTCGGTCAGGTCACATGGGCGGTAGTCAACGCCCGGCGCAGGGTCACCATAGACTCGTATCTGTGGTTATCTTGGTAGGTAATGATTTCCCCACCCTGAGCCGCCGAACCCTGCACAAGGCACCAGAGCAGAGCTGCGTAAACGAGGCCCTGCCGAGGTAGTCCGAGTGGCGGCGAGGCTTTGCACGATGGAAGGACCCCTGCCTCATGCCAGCTGGCACCCCACCCAACATCGACCACAGCTACACGGCGGTGTCTTGCACCAACGAATCCGTTGCTCGACTGCCACGAACGCCCCTTCGCCGCATCCTGCGTGGAATGGCAGTTGCGCTGCTTGGCACCGGACTGTTCGTCACCGCCAACCCGGCGACGGCTCAGGCCGAGGAAATTGGCGGTTGGGAGTTGGATGCGCTTAATGTGCCCCAGGCGTGGGAAACCACTCGGGGTGAGGGTGTCACGATCGCTGTTGTTGACACCGGAGTGGGTGAACATCCCTACTTTGACGACAAGGACGTGCTACCCGGCTATAGCTTCATCGACCGCGAAGATGACGGACGGGACGATGGTAACGGCCATGGCAGTTCCGTGGCTGCGGCTGCCCTGTCGGTGGCCCCGGAGGCTACCTTGATGCCTGTCAAAGTGGCTATTGGCTCAACTTTGCTTGACGATGAGGGCCAGATGGGCGGTCAACGAGTTGGTGAGGAAGTCATTTGGGCGGTGGACAATGGCGCGGATATTCTGGCCTTGCCCTATGTGACTTCGGCTCGAGATATTGATGACATGACCGGTCTGCAATATGCCATTGACCGTGGTGTCATCGTCATCGCTGGCAGTGGCAACGACCCGGATGTGGACGATTGGTATCCGGCCAGTTACGAGGGTGTTTTCACTGTCGGGGGAACCGATCGAAACAACGACCTCTATGTAAACTCCGCCCCTAATGACACGATGACCGCCGCCGCACCGGCCACCGACATCACCACCGTAACCCTGGGAAGTTACACCGCCGACCCGGGATTCGAGCAGGCCTGGGGAACCTCCATGTCAACGGGACTGGCTGCCGGAGTTGCCGCTCTGGTGTTGGCGGCTGATCCGGGTGTTGATGGCAATAACGCGATTGCGCGCATGATTGACACGTCCACCGATCTGGGTGAGCCGGGCTGGGACCGTCACCTCGGTCACGGTCTGCTCAATGCTGGGGCCGCTGTTGAATCCACTATCGACCATCACACCGACAACCCGTTGGGTCACGTTCGCGAACCTGGCTCCACCCTCGAAGACTCCGATGAAGAATCCACCGATGAGGCCGCCCCTGCCGGGCCGCAACCGGCCGGTGATGATAACTCCATCCTGGGGCTTGCTCCCTGGATATTTTGGGCTCTAACCGCCTTCGTTATCATCACCATCCTCACCACCACTGCCGCCCTACTCGTGCGCCAACGCCGCCAACCCCAACCGGCTAGCCCTGACCAGCAGTGGCCCTACAACCCTGGGTCGCACCAAAACCCAGCCCCACCTCAGAACTATCGTTAAGAACCAGCCAAGCCCCATGTAGCGAAGGGTGCGGCCCCCGTCCATGACATCGACGGGGGCCGCACCCTTTTTGCATACGGTGAACCGGGAAACCCGGACACTTTGACCTTCATTCACCCAGCTCTGTTGGGCACAATCGGCGAGGCGAGGCCGCTGAAAGTGAATGTTTAGGTCACACGCCTCTAGGCTTCGCCTGATTCCTTCAGTTCCTTCCAGCGGTCATACATGCGCTCCCATTCACGCACCGCCTTCGGATCGTGGTCATCGGCCGGACCGGCGTTGGGGTCGAAGTGGGCCCACACCATGTCATCCTCGTTAAGCCAATTGAGGTCCTTGGATTCCTCATCCTCGCCACCGTCGGCCGGGCGACCACCCATCGCCCCCGCAGTGCCGCCACCACCTCGACCGGCCGCGCCAGCAGCACCTTTTCCGGCTCCACCACCGGCAGCAGCCATCGAGCCGCCAGGCATAGCACCACGGCCAGCACCGGCACCGCCACGAGCCGCCCCCGTACCGGTGGCTCCACCCCGGCCCGAAGCACCAGCGTTCGCCCCGGCCGCCGTAGCACCGGCAACACCCATCGCTCCAGCGCCAGCCCCGGCAGCACCCGTAGGCGCCGCCGTTCCGGCGGCACCGGGCGCGGCCACCGTCGCACCGGCCGTGCCCGAGTACAAACCACCCCCGGCACTCTCGCCATCCTCACCAGCACTCAACGACCAGTCAGCCTCAGAGGCGCCAGCGGGCAGCGGCGGCGAGTGAGAACCAGCCTCGACACCACCAGTTCCCCCGCTGCCGCTACCACTTGGCGCGGTGTGCTGAGCCGGCAACGGCGGAGCGCCGCCGGTGCCACTACCGGCATTAAGACCAGTGTCATTAAAAATCGAGCCACCAGGCGGACCCGCGTTTGCACCGGGAACACCCTGCGCGGGCAACGGAGGAGGATTGTCCCTAATACGCTCTTTCTGCTCGTCGTATCGCTGAGCCAATTCGCCCACGATCGCGGCCATGATCTTGCGGTCCTTAGTCCGCTCGTTTTCATAGTGGGGCCGATCGGACATTTCCCAGGGCATCCGGGTGGCCGACCACTCCTCAAACCCCATCCGGGAAGCATCGAACTTAAATGTCGCCGCTCGCTCCTGCGCCTTCGACAAATGCGCCGCCAGATCTGGAATTAGCTGGTTTTCCACCTCATCGACGTAGTATCGGACCGATTCGGTGTACTCCATGAGTCTTCCGACCCGGTCACGGAACTCATTCGCAGCGTGCCCGGTCCAGCCGCTCATGAGGCGCTCCAGTGCCGCGTTCGTGCCTTCGTTGACCCCTTCGAGGGTTTCGCGCACGCTCTTCCACGGCAGCGCCGCCAACTGCACTGACTCCACGCTGGCGTTGGAGTGGATCATCGCCCACAGCTGTTCAAAACTGTGCTGCTCGTACTTCGCCTGATAGGGATTGGCCATTACTGGTCACCGCCCCAGGAAAAGTCGCTGCCCATCACACTGCCGCGACCGGGGCCGTCGGAACCGGCGCTTTCAATCTCGCGTTCTAGCGACTGCACATCAATCGCGATGCCCTGCTCAGAGTCCAGGTAACGCTCACGGGTACGTTCCGAGACTTCGCCACAGACTTGCTGGCCCGCACCCACATAGTGCGCCGACTCGACCGCACCTTTGTAGACGACCTCTCGAAAGGACGAGCGGCACTGATTGGCTTCCTCGAAGTCACCCAGCTGCAAGTTCTCCGCGTCCAAGGTCCCCATCTGCGGCAACGAAAGCGCGTTTGCCCCTGGCAACATGAATGGGCGTTGGGTGCCAAGCAGTTGCACCACATGGGCGACCATCTGCTCGTGTTCGAGTGCCTTCTGGGCAAAGACTGCCAGCTCATCGGCATCTACGTACAGTGCGGCTTCATCTAGGGCCTGCTGCATGCCTGACTTGGTCGGTCCCGACTTTGGGGAACCGGAACCAGTAGACCCGACAGTATTCTCAGTAACCATTTCGAGGGGAATCCTTCGCGCATGAAATTGAAAGGGCCATGGCCGGGACACCGACCAACGCAACACGAGAACCCCGCCGCCCCAGCCAGATACTTGGCTTACGCGACGTGTCCTCATGTTCACTCAACTACTGATTGTACCGAAACGTAACCAACCGGACCTTGCCACGAGTGCGCCGTACCGATGTGACGTAGGCCCAGAACGCACAAAACTCCATAATGGCCACTCAAGCGGTGGCCCTCTATGCCGTCGCCACTGTGGGGAGCCGGGAACGTGCCGAGGGAACTTCGCGGCTCTATGGACGCGAACGTGGGAACACTCGCATGTGGTCTGCCAGGAGAGACCCCCGCAGGGGAGAACCACTGACGCGACACACCGGGAACATGTGTCGCGCGTCTCGATATAGGCGTGGTTCTAGTCAATTTTGGGCGACACGCCGGGCCGAAACGCTTGTGGTCGTTGACTTCCGGTTTTTGTTCATGGATAGTTCCGAACTATCCGATGTGATCCGTGTGTAGCACGGCATCGCATGGGGTGCTGCTGGTCGTCGTTATCTATTTTGAACACGGCGCTCGGAAGGCAGAGAAAAACCCATCCGTGGATGGGCCTCTCAAAACTTCATATGGAATCGGGTGGTCCGTAGGACCTGATCGCTAAACCTGTCCCCACGGACCACCCTCACAGCATCAAGAAACGGAGTTCGTAATGCTACGAACCACCATACGCTGCCGCACACCCAAAAACACGCAGCAAACACAGCTATTTTCATACTCGTCTTACCCGCAGTCGCGCCTTGTGATGCGGGTAGAGGTGCTGTTCACCGGTGGTGCGCAATGAGCAATCCGAGTGACCTAACGGCGTCCAACCCGGTCTATTCGACCGCGTCCAGGCCCGCCACTTCGGCAGTGTCACATCGGGTGAAGACAACTGGCGCGCAGGTGGTGGAATTTTCGTTTGCCTCGGGTCGTTATATGGTCTCGCCGCATCCGGAACGTGGCTCAGCGTTGGCGTTGAACCTGCAGGGTCAGTCTTTGGTGATTCCGGTGGCCACGATCGCCCTGGTTCGGGGCCAGTTGGGGGAAGTCACCTGGGAGACGCCGTTTCTGGCGCGTTCACCTGAATGGAAGGACGCCATTCTTAACCAGGTGTCGCAAAACCTGGCCGAGTCTTTGCTGGGCGGTGGATCATGAACCCGCGCAATCTCGGTATCCCGGCGATGCGCTCCGGCGAGGACCAGCCGAGGAACCGGGCCAATGGCCAACCGGTAAGTCCGGGGAACGGACAACCTGCGAACCCGAGGAATGGCCGCCCGGTGCGCTGGGTGAACGGGCAACCCGCCCCGGCGAATGTCACGAGCAGGCTGTCCAAACTGGACTTGCTCGGTGCGCGCCTGGAGCCTGGCAAGTTCTACGGCCGGTTTCTCTCCGATGGGTATTACTACTACCTGTATGGCTCTTGGATGGGCGACTCCGTTGCCGTGCACCGCGAAGAGTCGCGCGAGGGTGACCCGATCGTGCGCGCCTACCTGTTGCCCTCCGGGGCCTGGTGGATTAAGACCCTGGTCTTCGGCCAAGCCGCCTATGGGTTGAAGCGCTTCGCGGACAACTTCCTGTCCTACGCGACAACACACCCAGACCTATCTGGCACATAACTGTCAGGCCATGCCAGCTGCGCCTGGCACCACCAATGCGCAGTTGGCGAAGTTCAACCATCTACTTATTGCAGCTCACCGGCCAGGTGAGCAACGCGAACACATCTGCTGGAGGTGTTCGTACTACCGCTGTGGATGGGGTGGCCCTGACAGTCAAGCTAACTGTCGGACAAGAATGGCCCCATCGAAACGGCACCGTCGTGGCTGGATGAGACATCGGCTATGTCGCCGAGCCCGGATCGCACTAGACGACCCGGTCGCGCGAGAGAGCCGATAGCGCAACTCAGAGGCCGACCCGAGGGGTACCTACCTGACCAAGGCGACCGATCTCGCCGACACCAGGTCAGGGAAGGACCTTTTCGGCAACGCGTGTGAGTAGCCGTTTTCAGACCAGCCAGGTCACCACAATCGGCATACCCAACAGAAATCCACAACAGAAACCGACGGGCCTATGCGGGTCGATGAACACCGGTACTGGCCACCGCCGGACCAGTGGCGATCCCACTGAAGGTGTCCACGATCGGGTTCATCACCGCACGTTAAGGCCGTGGCGGCGCGCGATGCCACGGCCACGACACCGGACCACCAGCAGGAACGGAAGCGGATGACCCGCATTAGGCCCGCATACCCACTAACCGACGAAAGGAGCTTGCCCCGAT
This sequence comes from Natronoglycomyces albus, assembly GCF_016925535.1. Classification (NCBI taxonomy): domain Bacteria; kingdom Bacillati; phylum Actinomycetota; class Actinomycetes; order Glycomycetales; family Glycomycetaceae; genus Natronoglycomyces; species Natronoglycomyces albus. The sequence goes on from NZ_CP070496.1 coordinate 95,729, forward strand.
ATTAAGAGGCGATGTGCAACTTATAGCCACTGTGGACACCTGTGGGCTCCAGTCCCGGCTTTAGCCGCAACTGCTCGTCGTAGTCGCCGCCGTTTTGGCACCGATAGCCAATGGGGGCCGTTGGCTCCCACGTTTCCAGACGCTGGCGCAACTGCTGCTTTAGCTGGGAGTAACGCTCCTCGTCCATGCGATACGCCGAGGGCACCACAAACGGCGGCACCGGGTCCATGCCCGCATAGTGCAAGGTTCCCCGTTGCAGGGGAAACAGGATGTCATTGAGGTCGCCCGAGACGCCGCGCTCTGAGACCGCCGGCGTGCCAGCGCCCATTGTCAGCATCACCATGGCCTTTTTGCCCTGTAGTTTGCCGTTGCCGTACCGGGGCCATGAGCGGGTGGTGCCGTAGGCGAAACCGTTGGAGAAGACGCGGTCGAACCAGCCTTTCATGATCGCGGGCATGGAGAACCACCATAGTGGGAACTGCACGAGCACCGCGTCAGCCTCGCTGATCTTGCGTTGCTCCTCGACGATGTCGGCCGCGAGCTGGCCTTTCTCCATCGCTAGGCCTGAGTCGTCGGTGAAGTTGTCATGCTCGTCCAGCTCGCCCAAGTCCTCGTAGTCGGCGGTGGCCTTCCATTTCATCGCGTATAGATCCGACACTGTGACCTCGTGTCCCAGTTCGCGCAGGATCGACACTGAATCGCGGTGCAGGGACGCGCTGAGGGAGGTGTGGTCGGGGTGTGCGTAAAGAACGAAGAATTTCATGACTTCATCGTCTCTGGAGTTCAACGGGTCAGCTAGAGGTGCGTTTAACCCCGGTTGCGGGTTCGGGGTACTGGCAATCCCCCCATGAGCGGGAATACTGGAGTCATGGATGATCTGCGGAGCTTGGGCAAGTACCTACAGGCGCGCCGCGCCCACGTCACCCCTGATCAGGTGGGCTTGCCCAGTCTCGGGCGGCGGCGGGTTCCTGGTTTGCGGCGCGAAGAGCTGGCGTTGTTGGCTGGGGTGAGTGTCGACTACTACACCCGACTTGAGCAGGGCCGGTCTACCGACCCCTCGTGTCAGGTTTTGACCGCCATTGCGCGGGCTTTGCAACTTGACGACCTTGAACGCGACCACCTGTTCCGTCTGGCCTCCCCGATTGCGGCGACGGGCCAGCTGGACGACTCCGACCAAGTGCGCCCGCAGGTGCACACGGTTTTGCACGCCATGTCGGATACGCCGGCGTTGATCTATAGCCATCGGTTGGACGTGTTGGCGCTCAACACACCGGCTAGGTTGCTATATGAGCAGGTCATTGGCGATGTTCCGGTGAATATGGCGCGGTATTTCTTCCTCGATCCTCGCGCCGAGGGCAATTTTCCGTGTCTGCGGCACTGCCAGAGCGACATTGTCGCGCAGCTGCGCCTTACGGCCGGGAAATATCCGCATGACCGGCCGTTGATCTCGTTGATTAAGGAGCTTATGGAGTCATCGGATTTCCGGGCTCTGTGGCAGGCCGCTGAGGTCAAACGCCCACACGTGGGCGTGACTACGTATAACCATCCGGAATTCGGGGTGTTGTCGCTGCATAAGGAACGGTTTGCGCTTGACGATGGTTCTGGGCAAGAACTGGTCGTCCTCACTGCGCCGAAGGGTACGGCCGCGCACGAACATGTGCGGGAGCTGGTGCTACAGACCGCCGCTTGAGCGGCTAGCTCTCTGGAGGGTTGGGCGCATTTCCACTCACGTGGTGCTTGTGCCTCCCTATTCAGTGGTAAATGTCGCTCCGGTAGGAAACAATGGCCAGTGAGATGTCTAATTCGTTGCTTATTGGCCGCCAGCACCCGGCAGCCACCCTTAGCGCCGCCGCGCGCCGCGCAAAGACCAGCCACGGTGGTCTCGTGCTGGTCACTGGCGAGGCTGGTATTGGCAAAACCACCCTCGTCACGTCCATTGCCGCCCAAACCGCCCGCGATAACCACAGCCGTGACGACGGCGACCCGGCCATGTTGATCGTGGTGGGTTCTTCTTGGGAGTCTGAAGCAGTCCCCGGCTATTGGCCGTGGACGCAGATCCTCCGGTCCCTAAAATCGCAGCTCACCAGCGAACAGTGGGAGAGCCTGCCCGGAACCGATTCAGTGACATTGTCCATTTTGCTTGGTGACGCTCCCGCCCTGGACATGCCTTCGACGAAATCTAACGAAGAATTCCTCCTGCATGACGCGGTCGTGCGATTGCTGAGCGCCGCCTCTCGGCTGCATCCGCTGCTGGTCATCCTCGACGATCTGCACTTTGCCGACCCGGCGACGGTTCGGCTACTGCAATTCGCGGTCCAACACACGTGGTTTGAACGCATCCTGTTCGTCGGCACCTACCGCGACATGGAAATTGAGTTCCAACAACACCAGCTGCGGCCTTTGCTGTTGCCGCTGGTCTCCAAAGCCACCCTCATCACTCTCACTGGTTTGGACACCGACGAGGTCGCCCAACTCATTGAAACCAGCATTGGGCAACGGCCCGAACCGCACCTAGTTGAGGCGATCACCCGCCGTACCGGCGGCAACCCGTTTTATGTTGAACAAGCCGCGCAACTGCTCGCCACCGGCGCGCATACCCACTCCACGACGCCCGGTATGCGCAATAGTCTGCAACGCCGCCTTGACCAAGTGCCGCGTGCGGTCCTGGACACCTTGACCTTGGCCGCCGTTATCGGGCATGAATTCGACGCGGAACTCATCGCCGATTCCAGCGGGGCCCCGCTGGAACAAGTACAGGCTCACCTCAAAGAAGCCACCCAACAGCGGCTCATCGTTCACCACCGCAAACCCAAGGACGATATTGAACCGGAGCCTCTGCGAATCGACCCAGACGGTGAGCCGATTCCGGTCATGCCGACGGTTGCGCGTGCCAGCAGCTTCGCTACGCACCCTGCGGGGAATTTTGAGTTCGTACACGACCTGGTGCGCGAAACTCTCTATGCGCAGCTTCCCACTGCCGATGTGCGCAAACTTCACGCCAAGGTCTTTGCCGCCCTGGCTCGATCACGGCCCGATCAGATGACCCACAGCGCCAGCATGGCTCGCCATGTGTGGCTGGCCGAAGACGAGGTGGCACCGGCTGACGCCGTCGACGTGCTCGCCCAAGCCGCCACCGACGCCTCTGCCCGGCTGTCGTTTGACGAAGGAATCACCCTGCTGCGGCGCGCCATCGATCGCTGCACCACTGAGGAACTACAGGGCCGCCGCATCGTCTTGCGCACCAGCTATGCGGGAAACCTGCACTTCACAGGGCGCGAAGAGGAAGCGTGGCGCATATTTGAGGAGTGCCTGCTCGCCGCCGAAGCCACCAATGATCCCTTGATTGTGGCCCGGGTGGCGCTGGAACTTCCGCTGGATCCCAAACGCCGCGACCTCTGTGCCGACCGCAAGCGCCACGCCCTCGAACTTCTCAGCCACACCCCGGTTCCCCCCGATTTGACCTACACCGAGCTGACTCGGCAGCTGACCATAAAAGCGGCCGTCACCGCCCGTCGCCGTGGCGACGATGAAGCCCTCGGGTTCAGTCTGTGGGTTCTGCACTCGGTTGTTACCGGGCCCGGCACCGCTAAGAGTCGGCTCCCGGTGATTGACGAACTCATTGGGGTGAGCGAACGCTCCGGGGATCGCGAAACCATGCTGTTCGCCAGTTCCCTGCGCTGGGTGGTGCTGTTTGAGTTGGGTGACCCCAGCTATTACCGGCAGCTACAGGAGTTCATCTCCCTGGCCAACAAGACCAACTTCAGTCGGTGGATCGTCTCGGCTCGTCTCGACGGAGCGATTCACATGATCGTGCAAGGCCGCTTTGCCGAAGCCCAGCGGGTCATCGAATCGTCGCGAGTGTACGACACCGAGTCGATGAAACACGATGCGATGGCGGCGAACTTTTGGGAACCGATAGTGGACTACTTCAAGTGGTTCGCCGAACTGACCCGTACTGCTGAGCAACTGCCCGACATCGGCACGCTGTCGCGCAACAACCACATTTTCGGCCTGCAACACATGGATTTGCTCTACGGGATCGCGGCCCTCCATCGTGGGCATCTCACCCGAGCCATCGAACACTATCGGTCGGTCGACATGAGCATGCTGGCTCAGGGGTGGAGCTCGCTGTGGTATCGGCTCAGCACCGAGATTGCCATCGCCACCGACGATGACGAGCTACGCGACCGGATGCGGACCGAACTGGCTCCCTATGAAGGCGAATGGATGGTCTCTCTGTTCGGCTCCGAGATCAGTGGCCCGGTCAGTTACTGGTTGGGGCTGATGGACGCCTCCGTGGGCCAACACGAGTCGGCGATCGCCTTCTTCGACAAAGCTATTGAATCCGCCCGGATCATGACAGCCAACGCGTGGGTGGTGCGCGCACTGAGCAAGAAAGCCATCTCGATGGCGGCCTTGGGCCACTCTGCGGCATCCGAGTTGGCCCAAGAGGTGGCCGATTGGGCGCGAAAGTTGGACATGCCTCGTATCCTGCGCAGCGCTGAGCAACTGATCGCCTGCGACGGAGTGCCCGTGATCGAGGGCGGCAACGTGTTCCGCAAGGAAGGTTCTACCTGGACGCTGCGTTTCGCGGGTAAGGATATCCACTTGGCCCCGGCTAAGGGGCTCAACGACCTGCATTTGTTGCTCTCCCAACCCGGTAGTGAAATCGCCGCGACCGAGCTGCTGGACCCCGCCGGCGGAAACGAGGTCACGCACGCGGCCCGCCTTGGCGGAGATGACATGATCGACCAAGAGGCGAAGGCTCGCTATCGAGAACACTTGCAGCGTCTCGATGAACAGATCGACACCGCGACTGCCCTGGGGCAAGATGACGTCGCCGCGGACTTGGACGAGGAGCGCAGCTCGTTGATCGAACAGTTGCGCGCCGCGACCGGTTTGGGAGGGCGTTCACGCAAGTTGGGCGACAACGCCGAGCGCGCGCGCAAGAGCGTCACCAACCGGATTCGCAACACGTTGAAACGGATCGAGTCTCAACATCCGGAGCTGGGCGCGCATCTGCGTTCGTCGGTGTCCACAGGTTTCCACTGTGTCTACGAACCGTCCGATCCCGATATCAAGTGGGAGCTATAGCCGACCCAGGCTCACCGGTGGCGATGTGCCTCCAGCGGCACCCTTTTGGCCCGCCTGATCGCGGCGCACAAGGCACGAGGTCGGCCCAGAACCTAGGTTCTGGGCCGACGGGTTTCCCGGTTATTGACTTAGGTTCGGGTTAGTGGTGGACTAGGCCGCCTGGGTGTTACGGCGTCCACCTGCTAGGTGCCGCTACTTGCGGTTGTAGGCCCGCAGGGTCAGGGCACCGAAGATGATGATGAATCCGGCGCACCACAGCAGCGTCGTGGCGATGGCCGCGGCCTCAAACTCGCCGTTGAAGAACCCGCGCACTCCGGTGACCAGCTGGCTAACCGGCGTGTTCGACACGACCGGGCCCAGCCAACCGGGCATCGTGGCCGGGTCGACCATAATGTTCGACAGGAACGTCATGGGGAACATGACACCCATCGACACGCCCATGACGGACTTCTCCGAGCGCAGGATGATGCCAAACCAGGTCCAAATCCAAGAGAACGAGAACGAGAAGACCAGCAGCAGACCCAAACCCAGCGCGACGCCCACCAGGCCGCCGTCGGGCCGGTAGCCCATGAGCAAACCGGTCACAAACATGATCAGCCCAGCACCGGCGTAGCGGAACAGGTCCGCGGCCAGGTAACCGACCATGGGAGCGGGCCGCCAAATCGGCAGAGTGCGGAACCGGTCAAACACGCCTTTGTTGATGTCGACATTGATCTGGGTGCCGGTGTACATCGACGTCATGACAACGCTCATGACGATGATGCCGGGAAGCAAGAACTGTAGGTAGTCACCAGTGCCACCGGCGATCGCGCCGCCGAAGAGATAGGTGAACATCAACAGCATCATCACCGGAAAGACCGTCACGTCGAACAACTGCTCGGGTACGTGTTTGATCTTGAGCATCGAACGCCATGAGAACGCTCGGACAGAACCAAAAGCTCCAGGGTGATTTAGTTCGCCCGAGGTGGTCAGCAGCTTGCGCAACTGGTCCTTTTGAATCTCAGCGGCGCTTTCCTCAGGTGGAGTTGTCTTCGATTCGGTGTCGGTCATAGTCATTAGTTTTCTCCTTCTTAGGGGTAAGTCTGGAAGGTTTAAGCAAAAGCCACCTGCGGAGCCTTTGCCCAACCTTGTCGGTGCGAACGGGCGTCTATCGCTTCGAAGGCGCGGTCAGCGCGAGGAACACTTCGTCGAGGCTGGGCTGCCCCAGGGAGAAGTCCTCCACTTCGATGCCGCCGCGTGCCAGTTCGGCCAGGGCGTTGGCCGCTTGGGTGGCCGCCTCGTGGTTGGAGTCCAGCCGGGCCGCCAGCGCCACGGGTTCGTCGCCTAGCTCGATGTCGCCCGAAACTAGGCGGCTCAAGAGTTCGCGTGCGTGTTCCCGCTGGTCGGCGTGTCGCAGTCGCAGTTTTACGGTGCCCGCGCCGACGGAGGACTTGAGCTGTCCGGGTGTGCCTTCGGCGATGACGTGTCCGGTGTCGATGACGGCGATGCGGGAGGCCAGTTGGTCGGCTTCCTCCAGGTATTGGGTGGTGAGCAGGACCGTCGCGCCTTGTTCGACGATCACTCGGATGATTTCCCACACCTGGTTGCGGCTGCGTGGGTCGAGGCCGGTGGTGGGCTCGTCTAGGAACAGCAGCTTGGGTGTGTTGATGATCGAGGCGGCGATGTCGAGCCGACGGCGCATCCCTCCCGAGAAGCTCTTAACCTGCTTGGATGCGGCGTGGGACAGTCCAAAGGCTTCGAAGAGGTCGCTGGCTCGTTCCCGTGCGGCAGGGATCGAATAGCCGTGCAGGCGAGACAGCAGTACCAAGTTTTCAAAGCCGGTGAGGTCCTCGTCCAATGAGGCGTATTGGCCGGTCATGCTGACTTGGCTGCGGACGCCAGCGGGGTCGGAGACAATGTCGGTGCCAAAGACTTCGGCGCTGCCGCTATCGGGCCGCAGGAGCGTGGCCAGCATTTTCACGGCCGTGGTTTTTCCGGCGCCGTTGGGTCCCAAGACTCCGTAGACGGTTCCGGCGGGAACCGCGAGGTCGACGCCGTCGACGGCTTTCACGTCACCAAAGTGTTTGACGAGGCCCTGGGCGTTGACCGCTAGGTCGGAGCGGGTGGAGACGCTGCCGGGCAGCACTGTGTTGGCTTGCTGGGGCCGGGTGCCGTTGTTGCTTTTACTGGCACTGCGTTCGGGAGCCAATGGCTGAGGTGTGTCGGTCATGATGTGGTATCCCTTCGAATGACCTGCGATTGATTTAGTGGTGAGGCGGCGGGTGGCCAGTGGCTTTCTCCGCAGCTTCTACCTATGGGGCGCTACAAGCGGCGCTACAAGCGATGTAGCGGGCGCGCCCGGGGCGGCAACCGGCCTCAACATGAAGCGTCGTCGCTGGTCAAGGTGCAATGTTCACGATACGCCGGTGGTGTGACAGTGAGGTCGTGATCACACATGTTGCGGTGGTGGCGTGGGTGGGCGCGCATCGTGGGAATGGGCCGCTGGGAGGGTGAGCATGGCCGATGTGGCGTCGAGTGGGGTACTTATCCACAGGCGCGGTTTTTCTTCTTGACGCTGGTGGGGAGTCGGTTGGGACAATGTGGCAATGGGGCCCACCCTGAGAAAATTTCACCACCGCCCGCCGTAATGCCACCGCCCCGGCGGCTACCCGGCCCAACCAGCGGTCACAATGCCTATATGCCGACCGACTCCACCCCCGCGCTGCGCCTGGCGCGGCCCGATGACCTGGCCCCGGTGTGCGCCATGGTCAACCACTACATCGCCACCAGCACCGTCAACTTCCGCACCGAGCCGCAGACGACCGAAGCGTGGCGCGCCGAGCACGCCACGTTGAGCGCACGCTATCCGTGGATGGTCGCCGAGGCCGCCGGAGAAGTCGTGGCCATTGCCTACGCCAAGCCATGGAACCCGCGTCCCGCCTACGACTGGTGTGCCGAGTCGACCGTCTATGTCGACCCCGCCCACCTCGGCAAAGGGATCGGAACGGCCCTCTACCGCCACCTCTTTGCGGTTATGACCAGCCAAGGTTTTCACTCGACGATGGCGGTGGTGACCCTGCCCAACCCTGGCAGCATCGCCCTACACCGGGCCGTGGGGTTCCAGCCGGTTGGCACGATCGACAACGCTGGCTACAAGTTCGGCAATTGGCACAGTGTGGCCCTATGGCAGCGTCGGCTAGCTTCAGCGCAGAATCCGCCGCCACCGCTGAAACCAGTGGCGGCCGTGGCTGGCTAGCCCCGCAACGTCAGCTCCAGCACCGACGCAGCGCCGTCGTGGACTTCGATCGGTACGCCCCAGTCCTGCCGTGTCAGGTGACAGGCGGGGAATTCGGCCTCCGCGTCACACGTGGCCGCCTGGGCCACCACCTGCAAGACCCCCGAGTCGACCCCGGGAGCCAAGCGGATCTCGCGGCCCAGCTGGGTGGAGTCTCCCGCACCGGCGGCCAGCAGGTGCGGCGGGTCGGAGGTGACGGTGACTTTCACCGGCGGCCCGAAAGAGTCGTCCAGTTTCTGGCCGGGAGCGGGCGTGAAAAGTACCTCCAGGCGCAGCAAACCGGGCGCGACCGAGGTGGCCTTGCGGGTCAGGCGATGACGTTGGCCGCTGACGGTCGACTCGCTCGTCTCGACCGCGCTGAGTCGGTGTGAGGCCGACTCCACCACGACCAGCTGATCGTCCACCTCGACGATGTCGCTGGGCTCGGCCAAACCCTCCGCCAAGGTCGAAACCTCATTCGTCGTCGGATCAAAGCAACGCAGGGCCCGGTTATAGGTGTCGGCGACGGCGATCTTGCCCGAGGCGAGCACGGCCACGCCCAGCGGATGCTGCAACAGGGCCTCAGCGGCTGGGCCGTCGACGTGCCCGAAATCGAACAGGCCCTGACCAACGGCTGTGCGCATCTGCCCGGCTTCGATGAAACGCAGCGCCGAAGTCTCGGAATCGGCAATCCAGAGCCGGTCGCCGTCAACGGCCAGGCCGGAGGGTTGGGCCATCCACACCTGGTCGAGCTCGCCATCGCGGAGGCTCTCGACTGTCGTGCCCGCATAGACTCCGGCGGTGCCCTCGCGCGGGTCGAACCACCACAGTTGGTGGATACCGGCCATGGCGATGATGACGCGCCAGTCATACCAGGCCACGTCCCACGGAGAGGACAGGTCCACGTTGAGCGCGCCCGAAGCCGCATTGTCGGCGCGCCATTGGTCGCCGGTTCCGGCCACGGTGACGACGCTTCCCTGGGCCAGGTTGATGCCGCGCAGCAAGTGGTTGACCGTGTCGGCCACAACCAGGTCATAGCCCACCTGCCGGGCGACCTCATCGGGAAGCAGGCACATGCCCTGTGGCTCTGAGAACGCCGCGACCTCAGCGGGGCCGTCGGCGCGTCCGCGCTCACCGCCGCCGATAACCCTGACGACAGTCTCACGGTCGCAAGCCAGCTCAACGAGCCGGTGGCGGGCCGAATCCGATACCAGGAAGCCTCCGCCGGGCAACGCCAGCGCCTTGCCGGGGAACCGCAACGTCGTCTCGGCCGCGGCCGGTGCGATATAGGGGTTTCCCTCTCGACGCAGAGTCCCGGCCCTCTCGTGTTGCTCCACCAGCTGCGCGATGATGCGATCCAGTGCCTCGGCGTGCCCTTCGCCCGCCATTGAGGACACGACGTAACCTTCGGGGTCGATGACCACCAGCGTTGGCCATGCCCGAGCCGCATAGGCGTCCCAGGTGCGCAAGTCCGGGTCGTCGAGTACCGGATGTTCGACTCCGTAGCGTTCCACGGCTGCGGCAAGGGCCTCGGGGTCGCGTTCGTGATCGAACTTCGGTGAGTGAACGCCAACGACCACTAGGGCGTCGCCGTATTTCTCTTCGAGGGGACGCAGCTCATCGAGTACGTGCAGGCAGTTGATGCAGCAGAATGTCCAGAAGTCGAGCACGACGATCTTGCCGCGCAGGCTCTCCAGGCTCAGCTCAGCGCCTCCGGTATTGAGCCAGCCGCGCCCGATGAGTTCGGCGGCGCGGCTGGCTCGTTTCACGTGTGGAGTTGTCGCGGACTCGATGTCATTCGAGGCGGGAGCGGTGCTGGAAGTATCGGCCATGCTCCCAGGCTAGATTTATTCGTCGTCGTTGTCTTCCGCGTCGCTCTCGTCGTTGTCAGCGTCACTGTCGCCCTCATCGTCACCGATGCGGGACAGGCAGTAGATCGCGTCGGGGTTGGCCTCGTCGCCGACGGTTAGCCGCTCGCGGCCCTCAGCGTCGCACTCGTCAGAGCTGCCGGCCTCGGCGACGATCGAGAAGTCGTCGGGACCGGCGTTGTCACAGTCAATTGCCTCGACAGTGTCATCAGCGGTCTGAGTGACACAGCCGCCGACCTCGAACGAGGGCGGCCGCATCGCCAGGACGACGAAGACCGCGGCACCGACCAGGATGAGGACACCGACGAGGCACAAGGTGATGATCAGCGGCTTTTTGCTCTTGGGCTTGGGCTGCTGGAACGGCGGCTGACCGAACTGCCCGGGCGGGGGCGGCGGCATGCCTGGGCCGCCGGGGCCGGGAGGTCCCGGATGGCCCATCATGTTCGGATCCGAAGGCGGCGGGCCGCCGGGCTGCATCTGCCCGGTTGGGTAACCCGGCTGCGGAGGTTGTTGCTGCATGGGTGGCTGTTGCTGCGGGGGCTGGTTGTGTGGGGGCTGACTGTGCGGAGGCTGGCTTCCGGGCGGCCCGTACATCGGGCTGGGCTGACCTTGCTGCATCGGTTGATGACCTGCTTCACCTGGTTGAGGGGGTTCGTTCATAACTGGCGGCGGGGTGGGCTGGCCGTACTGGTGAGGTTGCTGCTGTTGTTCGGGATTGACCCCGGCCACGGTGGGCGGAGAAGGCCAACTGGGCGCACCGGCCTCCTGCGGCGGGCGGAAGCCCACACCAGCGGGCGGCAGCACCTGGGTTCCCTCATCATCATCGTGGGGAGCCTCGGGCATGGCCGACGGGGCGGGGCTACCACCTGCGTGGGTGCGCTTCAAAATCATGGTGCCGTCATCGTCGACATTGGGCTGCTGTTGCTGCTGCTGAGCTGGCCCACTGGGCGGCGGGGGCGGGGGAGCGCCCGCTCCACCGCCGGGACGCATAACGGTCGTGGCTTGGTCGTCGTCGGATGCGGGGCCTGACTCAGCCGCGGCGGTGCCGCCAGCGGCCTGGGGTGCCGTGCCCTCTTGGGTCGCGGTGAACTCCTCACCGGGGGCGGCGGCGGGAGGCTGTTGACTGACTTGATCGTCGCCCGCCTGGTTTCCCTCGGCAGGTTGGTTCGGATCCTGCGGGGGAGTGTTTTGATCAGAGGTCACGGTTACTCCTTCTCCTCGCCGGAGGCAGCGGCGGGAGGCTGTTGATGTGCGTGGTGGTCGTTCTGTCCTGTGGCGGGCGATGGCCCGACGGTGTGGTGGTCACGTGGCACAAGCCGCGCCCCTGCGGCGGTGCGGGTTTCAGCGCGGAAGTCTCGTGATCGAACATCGTGACCTTTCCGCGCAGGTGCTCGCGTGCTGGCAACGTGGCGACAACCAAATGGTGACAACAGCGCCCCAAGGGATTACATATGCGGTTTTACGGTATCAAGCCGCCTAGCGCGACCGAGACCAGCATAACCGGATTCAGCAGAGCCATTTGCGCAACCAAAGGCGTCGTGCCTGCGAATTTATCGGCCGCTGAGCCCGGGTGGGCATTGTCCCAAAGCGATACCACTCCCCGGAGCGGGCAATTTTTCTTCCGAGGCTCACATAGAGCTCGGCGTTGGGACGTGGAGCTTGGCCCGCGCGGCTAGCTCCACCTCGGGTAGCGGGATTGTCTGGGCATCATCCACTTTAGCGAAGCCGCGCAACGCTCACCGGCCAGCGCGAGGCGGTGCGTGCGTCCGGAAGTAAGGAAAAGGCCCGATTCGTCTCAGAACATCGGCGAATCGGGCAAAGAGATGGGGCGGCGCGTCGCTACTACCCACCCCTCATGGTAGTAACGAGCGCCGCCCCGGTGAGTGAACCCCCTGGAGAGGGTTCGGCCAGTGCTTCAGCTCGGCGCAGCGTCAGCACTGATATGGGAGGAAACATGTCTGTGTTTATTTTTAAGCTTTGTCGGCGCGATGGCGTTGCGTCCCGCCCGGTCGGCAACGGATAGGTCGACCATTCCCTCAGAAGCTGTTCTGGGGCAGCTCCGTGGGAAATGAACCCATGTGCTCACCGCGACTTACCTACCAATTACAACACTCAAAACCGCGATTGCCCATCGATTTGTAGGTAAGGTCAGTCACTTATCCCGTGTATTCCTGGGAAAAGCCTGAGAAAACCTTAAGGATGACTCCTCCGAACAGGGGAGACCGGATGAGACAGAAGAGGGAGAGACGCGAAGAACCACCCCCGGCACCCGCGTGTACAGCACCGGAACCGACCACCACCGCCCAACGGCTCCAAGGAACCGTTCAGCTGACGATCACCCTCCCCACAGCCAGGCCGCGCACACGGTTGTGGCCCCCATCCGCATCGGATGAGGGCCACAACCGGCTAACTCAAGCCCATCGCCCAGTCTCGCCCGCGGCAACCTAAAAGCCGCCAGACGAACCGCGAAAAAGCCCTACGTCCACGCCAACAGAGTCGCCCCCGGGTCGGCTAGGAACGCACCCACATCAGCCAGGAACTTCGAGCCCCGCTCCCCGTCAATCAGACGGTGATCGAACGACAGACCCAGCTGCGTCACCTTACGAATCGCGATCTCGCCCTCATGCACCCACGGCTGATCCCGCACCGCGCCGAAAGCCAAAATCGCCGACTCGCCCGGCGGCAAAATCGGGGTACCCGAATCCATGCCGAACACACCAACGTTGGTGATCGTCATCGAGCCACCCTGCATATCAGCCGGGGTCGTCTTGCCATCGCGCGCCGTGACCACCAGATCCTGCAACGCCACGGCCAACTCCTTGAGAGTCAACGTCTGCGCCTGCTTGATGTTGGGAACCAACAACCCGCGCGGAGTGGCTGCGGCAATACCCAAGTTCACATCCTGCTTGAGGACGATCTCGTTGTTCGCCTCATCCCAGCTGGCGTTGATCATCGGGTTGCGCTTAGCCGCCACAATCATCGCCTTGGCCACCAACAGCAGCGGAGACACCTTGACGTCAGCGAATTCCTTCGACGCCTTCAACTGCTTGACCATGTCCATCATCGGCGTCACATCGACCGTCTGGAAGACCGTCACGTGCGGAGCCGAGAACGCGCTGGCGACCATGTTGTCAGCCATCAGCTTCTGCACACCCTTGATCGGGATGCGCTCCACACCGCCGCTAGCGGCGACCGCAGAGCCGAAGCCGACACCGGCGTCAGTTGTCGAACCACCCTGCGCGGCCGCCTCGACGTCAGCGCGGCTAATCGTGCCATGCGGGCCAGTCGCGGCCACCGTCGCCAGGTCCACGCCCAGGTCCTTAGCCAGCTTGCGCACCGGCGGTTTCGCCAACACAGGCGACGAAGGCACAGCTTGCCTCTGTGGGGTTGGGGCCACAGCGGGAGTCGGGGCCGCAGGTGCGGCCGGGGCCGAGGTGGCACTTTGAGCGGGGGCGCCAGCTTTCTTGCGCCGACGCTTCGAGCCGCCCGACTTGGAGCCATAGCCAACCAGAACCGCCTCGCGCTTCTCGGAGCCCTCCTCCTCGGGTCCGGGCTTGGCCTCAGGCTCGGCAGCCCCCGCGACCTCAAAGGTCACCAGGAGATTTCCGACCTCGACCGTCGCGCCCTCTTCGGCGTGCAACTCGACAATCGTGCCCGCGTGCGGGCTGGGGATCTCCACCGCGGCTTTAGCGGTCTCGACCTCCACGAACGGTTGGTTGAGCTTCACCTCGTCGCCAGCTTTCACCAGCCACTGCAAAACTTCACCCTCAGTCAAACCCTCACCGAGATCCGGCAGGTTGAACGGGACTTTCGCCATAACTTCTTCTCCCCCGCGTCTCAGTAGTCGAACGAGCGGTCGACGGCCTCGAGCACTCGGTCCAGGTCGGGCCGGAACAGATCCTCATGGCGGCTGGCCGGGAACGGAATGTCGAACCCGGTCACCCGCTGCACGGGAGCCTCCAACGAGTAGAAGCACTCCTCGCTAAGCCGCGCCGCGACCTCCGAAGAAACCGAGAACGAACGAGACGCCTCGTGCACCACGACGACCCGACCGGTCTTGCGAGCCGAAGCCTCCAACGTTGGCCAGTCGATCGGGGAGAGCGACCGCATGTCGATAACTTCCAGACTGCGGCCGTCCTCGGCGGCGGCCTCGGCCGCGTCCAAAGCCACCTGCACCATCGCCCCGTAGGCGATGAGTGTGCCATCGGTGCCTTCGCGCACCACCTGAGCGGAGTGCAACGGCAGCGGGGCGGCGTCAAAATTGACCTCGCCCTTGGTGTGGTAGCGAACCTTGGGCTCCATGAAGATCACCGGATCATCGGAGCTGACAGCCTGCTGGATCATCCAATAGGCGTCGTTGGGCGTCGACGGAGCGACCACCCGCAGACCCGCAGTGTGACAGAAGTACGCCTCGGGTGACTCGCAGTGGTGCTCAATCGCGCCGATGCCCCCGCCGTAGGGAATACGGATGACGACCGGCAACGAAACCAGCCCAGAGGAACGATAAGGCATCTTGGCCAGCTGCGAGACGATCTCATTGAAAGCCGGGTAGACAAACCCGTCGAACTGGATCTCACACACCGGCCGCCAGCCACGAATGGCCAGACCGATCGCGGTACCGACAATCCCGGCCTCGGCCAAGGGCGAGTCGACAACCCGGTCTTCGCCGAAGTCCTTCTGCAAACCGTCGGTGACGCGGAAAACGCCACCGAGCTTGCCGACATCCTCGCCTTGAATAAGCGACTTGGGGTGGTCTTCCAGCGTGCGACGCAGCCCCTCATTGAGGGCTTTGACCAATGGCATCTTGGTGGACATCAGGCGTCGCTCCCTTCGAAGGAGGCCAGGTATTCGGCCAACTGGGCCCGCTGCTGATCAACAGTGGCGTGCGGGTCGTTGTAAAGGCCCTCGAACATCGCGTCGGGCTTGGGGTTGGGAAGGTTAATGACCCGCTCACGCAGCTGGAGAGCGATCGTGTCGACTTCGGAGTCCAGCTTCTCCAAATAATCCTGGTCGATGATCTTCTCGTTGAGCAAGTAAGTCTGGTAGCGACTGATCGGGTCCTTGGCGCGCCACGCCTCTTCCTCAGCCTTGTCCCGGTAACGAGTCGGGTCATCGGCGGTGGTGTGCGCACCCATGCGGTAGGTGTAGGCCTCGATAATGCTCGGACCCTCACCGGAACGGGCAGCCTCGATGGCGTGCTTGGTGACGGCATACGTACCCAACACGTCGTTGCCATCCACAAAGTGGCCCGGCATCCCGAAACCAGCGGCGCGCTTGTGCACCGGAACGCGGAACTGGTGGTGGTTGCTCTCCGAAATCGCGTACTGGTTGTTCTGGCAGAAGAACACGACTGGAGCCGCGTTGACACCAGCCCAGATCAGGGCCTCGTTGAACTCGCCCTGCGCGGTCGCGCCATCGCCGTGGTAGGTGATGACAGCCTCGCCATCGGGGGTGCCCAGCTTGCCTTCCTTGACGATGCCCATCGCGTAACCCGTCGCGTGCATCGTCTGAGCCGGAATGACCACCGTGTACATGTGGAACTTCTCTTTAACGCTGTCGAGCGGGCCCATATTGACACCGCGGAACAGCGCGAACGGGGTGACGGGGTCGACGCCGCGTGCCCACAGGACACCCAGTTCGCGATAGGACGGGAACACCATGTCCTGTTCGGCCAGCGCGTGAGCCGAGCCGATCTGCGCGGCCTCTTGGCCCAGCAGCGAAGGCCACAGGCCCAGCTGCCCCTGGCGCTGCAATGCGACTCCCTCGGAGTCGATGCGGCGCGCGATGATCAGGTCACGGTATAGAGCGCGGAATTCGTCCTCCGACAGTGAAATGTCGAAGTCGGGGTGCTTGACCCGCTTGCCTTCCGGCGTCAGAAGTTGAACGTAGTCGAGGCCATCGCTGGCGGTGGCCGACTTGCGTGGAGTCGTCTTCCGACGGCGGGTGGCCGTCTTCTTGACAGGACCAGGCGAGGTCTTTTCACCGGTGCCCATGACTTCCTCCCTTAATTTTTAGTGTCCGACCGGGGTTGCCGGCCGTACTGCTTCAGCCAGGACGGCTGCCACGTGTGCGTGTCAGCCGCGATACCGGCATCTATGTCTCAACCCTGGGTTGACTGTATGTGGGCCAGCCAGGGGCTGGGGTGGTTATGAGCCAGTTTTGAAGCTGGCGCACTGAGGCGTCGTACGCCGTTGGTGGTCGCGCGACACAGGTCCTCGCCGCGAGGCGAGCAAACCCGCACGCACGCGTTCCTCCCGACGTGGGTGGGCCTCGCTGGTGTGGGGTCGCGGACTACGTGGCATCGCAGCCGCGCTATTGAGTTATTACTCGGCAATAAGTCCATCGGCTATGGCACGGGCCGTCGTCGCGATAGTCCTAGGGGAGGCAGGCAGCCAGTGTGCCAAGCTGCTGGGCCTCCTGGGCTTCACGGAACGTCTGTGCAAGGGGCGCTGGCTGGTTTGCCAGCGGAAACATAGCAATAGGTGGCCGGGCGGCCACCATATTTCGTTGTACCTCAAAGCCGATGCCTGCGCATCGTCTCTGAGCGGTACAGCTTCCGAGAAACACTGTAACGGCTCCTCGGGGCTGT
Organism: Natronoglycomyces albus; assembly: GCF_016925535.1. NCBI lineage: Bacteria > Bacillati > Actinomycetota > Actinomycetes > Glycomycetales > Glycomycetaceae > Natronoglycomyces > Natronoglycomyces albus. The sequence continues at coordinate 112,533 of NZ_CP070496.1, forward strand.
CCGTCATTGCTGGTTCAGCCAGTATTTCCAGGCTTCGTTGTAGGGATTTCGTATGGATGTATCCAAGCATCCCAGAAAAGAGGCACTGACACCTGGTCGGTAGCGCTCGATTACCATGAGGAACTGATTGAAAACGGAAAGTAGTGCCCAGGTGGTGCTGAAAGGAAGTTCGTGGTGGGTCCCAACAACGAAGGTCGCTGGTGGCGGCATCCTATGGCAGGCCTAGCTGGGCTTATGGCGCTGTCTATGGGGTCGGCCGCAGCCTCGGGGATGGTTGGCGTGTGGTTTTTGGACAATGACCACGAAGTGCGAGAGCATGCCGTGGACAAGCGGGCTACATATCCCGACCTGGTCTTTGAGACCGACGCGGCCGAGGAAGACGCTTCTGGTCGAGGCCTGAGCGATGAGGGCGCGGGCCTTGGCGAGCGGGGGGGAGACGGGTCTGCCACCGGCGGTGCCGCCGACGATGGGCCACCGGCCGCCCCCGCCGATGAGAGCGATTCCCCAGCTGGAGGGGATTCCGGGGCAGACCAGGATGAACTGGGCGGTACGGATGATGGTGACTCCTCGGCCGGAGGCGATCAGACTGATGCCGGTTCGTCGAACGAACCCTCCGCCCCCGCAGACGATTCCGGAGCCGACGAGGGCCGGGTGGAGGAATCGGGTCAAGCCGATTCGGGCCAGGGCCGACCCAGCCCGTGGCCGGAGAGCGACCAAGTTCGCCTGCGTTTGCAAGACATTGTGGACGACCACATCAAGGACCCGGTCCAGGGTTACGTGCCTGGGGAATTCAGCGACCGGGACGGGGTGAAGCTACGCCTCGTCGAGGAAGATGGACGCCTGAAGCTGGTGCTGGTCTCCGAGGAGCGGTAGTTCGAATGTGGAGGTTGACGCCAAAGGCGCCTTCGGTGTTCTCGTCGGCTCGTTTGCCTTCGTAAACTTCGCCTCCCGCGGTTCTGAACGCGCACTTTTGCATAAGCCTCGTGCTGTAGGGAAGCGGGCACGCGGATGGCGTGGCGCTCGCGGCCTTATACCATAATTTGCGCGCGAATAGTGGCATTTCGAAAACGACACCCGATTCAGTGATTGTCAGTTTTCAGTTACATGACCGTTACTTGCATAGACGTTTTTCCGTTACAGATAGCAAGAACATCTTTTGACGGAAGACAGGTGGGTAGTCGTCATGGATAGTTTTTCGCGAACTATGTTGGCCGCAGCAGCCGAATCCGGCCTGGCCACAATCACACTCAGCCGCCACGTCCCCAATCTGCGCCGCAACGTTCGCGGCAACGACAAAGTAGTGCTCCTCGCCAAATGCCTAGGCTCCGATGGCCTCGGAAGCGGGAACTACATCCTGATGCTGACACACAACCGCATGGTCGTGACACGCGAATCGCCCCGGCTAGGGCGCGTACGCCCCTGTATCGACCAGGCCATAGACGCACTCAGCGGAGTCCGCTGGTCAGCCGACCCAGTTCGTCCCGGCATGGAGATAGCATTCCAAGCCGTGGGCGAACATTTTCGTTTCTGGATCAATGCCGGACACGAAAAGCAAATCTGGCGCATCGACGCGTTGCTGGCGCGCAAGTTCCGACGACCGGGCGCGATTCGCGGCGGACTAGTCGGTCTCGTCTAAGAGCGCGACCTCGGGCCGCGCCTGAAGACGCGAGGACGGAGCCACGCGCACCGACACCGCAGTCCGCAGGCGCGCATACCGACTAGATATGAGTCCACAGCGCCGTCTCGAGTGACGCGGCGCTACCACGAAGCGAATCTAGCGCCAACCATTGACCTCGGCGGCCCGATCAGGCTTCGCGCGGTGAATCAGGAGGCGCAACCTCAGCGCGCCGGTCGGCGGTGACGGTGAGCCACAAGCGATAGCGCAACGGCATCAGACCACTGCAACGACGACAGACATACGGATCAAGCGCCTCTGGCGCACAGGAAGCGGCATACCCGCGCGGTCGAGGTGGCCGCCGCTGGCCAAACCAACGACGTGACCTCGGTAGCGCCAGCAAGAACATGAGCGTGGCGGCCAAGGCCAACACCAGGTAATGAGCGGGGCGCGGCTGCGCCATCGTCAAAGCCACACCGAAGGCCACCCCGACCGTGCACAGAGCCAACGTCACATCGAGGGCCCAACGGCGGGCGTGACGTAGCTGTTTGGCCAGAAGCGCCGTAAGTAGTACCACCGCGATAGCGATTGTCCCTCCAGCGGTGACCAGCGGAAGGCCGACGCCATCGAACGGCGAGTAGGCCAGATAGTGCGCCACTCCCCACAGCCACAGGGCGACGGTCGAAACGCTTGAGACGATCACTGCGAGCCAGATGAGGCCCAAGGCGAGGCGAATCGGTAGCGGCATAGGCGCTGGCAGGAGCTGCTTGGCACAGATAGCCGGCAGAGGGACGCCCGCTGGCGGTTCGGCGGAATGCACGGGAGGCAAAAGCATGGGTGATCCTTGGGGTTGACGCTTCGCGGTGGCCGAGGGCGGTGTATCGGTAGGTGCGACCAAGCCACGTGTCACCCACCCTACGACGGCTGCGGACGGTGCGTGGTTGGACGGGATTCCACAATAGGTTGCGGTAGCCGCGCGTGGGGTCCAGCTCAAGCGGCTATACCGGGGAGCCTGAGCCAGGGGGCCGCAAGTCGTTCGACAGCGGTTGACCGAGCATCGGGATTCGACGGCACAGACCACGTCCTAGCCGGAGCGGGCGGTTCGCACATTCGGCGGCGGAGTTGGTCTCTCACGAAAGTGGGCCACGCGAGAACCGTGGCCGCGAATGGGCGTACGGCGCTCAGGTGCCCAGGGGGTACGGATAAGGGCCGCGTCGACGTCGACGCGGCCCTGGAGATGAGTTGTCTAGGAACGAAGTTCGCTAATGCAGCATTTGACGCTGCCGCCGGACTTCTTCAGCTCCGAGAGGTCCACGCTCACCGGGTTGAAACCCGCAGCGGCCATCTTCTTGGCCATGCCAGCGGCCTCAGTGTTGATAAAGACATTGTGCCCGTCGGAGACGAGGTTGAGCCCGAAGGCTTCGGCGTCTACCTCATCGGCGATGACGGCGTCAGGGAACAGACGTTCCAGCAGCCTTTGCGAACCTGGGGTGAACGCGCCCGGGTAGTAGGTGATGTTGTGGTCGTCCAGTACTGCCAAGACCGTGTCCAGGTGGTAAAACCGTGGGTCGGCCAGACGTAGAGACACCACGGGGCGACCCAGCGCGTCGGCGGCCTCGGCGTGGGCACGCCCGTCGGTGCGGAAACCCCAACCGGCCAGGATCAGGCCGGGGCCCTCAACATAGGTGAAGTCGCCTTCGCCTTCGTTGGTCTCCTCGGCGGCGACATAGGGCCAACCGTGCGAACGGAACCACTTCTCGTGCGCGGCCGCTTCGAGCTGGCGCTGCGGGTAGCGGAACTTGGCACCGTAGGCGACCCCGTCGACCACCAGCGAGCCATTGGCGGCGAACACCATGTCGGGCAGGTTCGGCTCCGGTTGCAGGAGGTGAACCGTGTGACCAGCAGCCTGCACAGCCTCCACAAGGTTGGTCCACTGGCGTTTCGCCAAATCAGTGTCGACCGGCTGGGTCGTGTCCATCCACGGATTGATCGTGTACTCCACGGTGAAATGATCCGGGGAGCACATGAGGTACGTGCGGGGCTGGAACTTCGAGCCCGCAGCCTGCGCCTCACTCGCCTGCGTGTCCACAGGGCTGTGATGAGCGTTGACGTGGGGCACAGTTGCCTGAGCAACGCTGCCTTGCGGCAGGTTGCTAAGAGAAGCGGAGTCACCGGCGACGACGTCGGCGTCGGTGGTCGCTTGGCTGGTGCTGATTTGGGAGATGCTCACATCGCGTACCTTAACTGTTCGGAACTTGGTGCTGGCATCGGGATATGCCGATTATCCTGCGTATTTACTCGTATTTCTGAATGTTTTTTCAGGCATTCGTGGGTCGGTCGGGGGTCCGTCCGGGGTTGCCGAACGAGCCAAAGTTGAGCAGAAGTGGGCAGGTGTGCGCGCCATTTCGGGCACAGTTTGCAGATATGGAGCACTCACGCGGGGCAATTGTGCCCCGCGTGAGTGTCGCGGCCGACCGAGTCACCAGCGTAAGGGCTATGCAGGCAATACGGCGGCAGGTTGTTCGTGTGGCTGGATCGTGATCTTTCTCGCCCCTTTCGCCCCAGCGTGTGACAGGGCAACACTCGCTCCGCGCCCCGGTATTCCCCCGGTGCGAATGAATTTAGGCGGGGAATCGGCTGACTGCCGACAGGCCTGGCAAACCCGCAGCCGGGCTCGCTCGAAAATAGGGCGTGAGCCCCCGGCCCTCTTCTGGGCTAGAACGCATGTCAGTTGCGGCCGGAGGCCAAGCGTTAGGTCGCTGCCACGTCCCTGATCGCGCAATAGGCTCGCGCAAAAGGCACCTGGGGGCTTTCGTCGGCTGTTCACCTGCGTAAACTTTACCTTCGGCGGCCTTGGATCTGCACTTTCGCACAAGATTCGACAAGTGCGCGCCCGGAGCGTTTCGGCTCTCGTCACCACGGAGCACAATGCTCCATGAGCGCGCGGGCGCGCGTCCGTTGGAACTAAAGAGTCGAATCCTCCGGCCAGCGGGACAAGGCGGTGGAAGCCGGTGAGATTGGGCGTCACGGAAACCTCGACTCCCGCCTCGGAGAAGGCGTTAATCCGCTCCATGACCGCTTCGTTCGGGAGGCCGTATATGTCAAGCCTTTCGACCACCGCGTGTTCCATGACGTCATTGATATAGGGGTCTGACATGCGCCAGTGAGTCAGGATGGAAGCCGAATCCGCATAGAGTTGGAAGCTGTGGGCTCGTCCCTCCCTCTCGTCTAGAAAAACCTCGACCATCAGTTGCGGCCCGTTGGCCTCCACGAACGCCACCGCTCGCTTGATGGCCCGCTTGAAATCGCTCAGTTCCTCGGCTCGGATTCGCATGGTGTTGATGAACAAAATGGCACCTGACACGTTTGCTCCTCTTTTCTCTTTGTCAGCTGTGTGATCGCGGCGATATTGCGGATTGCGGGTGCGCGTGAACGTGTCGAAGAGATGCCAGCGAAGACCACGAGGGTGAGTTGATCGGTCCCGAGAGGGGTCAATGGGCCGGGACCGAAACACAGACGAGAGTGGTCTCTTCAAGAGCCTCAACTTCGCCGGGCGAGTTCCTTGGCACATGTAGATACTCTCCAGCGCCGACAGTGAGGCTGTCGCCATTCCAATTGAGACGCAGCAGCCCGCGCACAATGACCCACACCTCCTCGTAGGGGGCCGGGAGCTTGGCACGTTCCCCTTGCCCGAAGGTGGCCCCATAAGCGCTCAAAGGACCACCTTCGGTCGCCTCAACGGCCGGAGTGATTCGAATCCGGTGGTCGGGGAGCTGGGTGGTGCGGTCGCTGTGAGCGGTGTCGAATTTGCGCACCGTGGGGGCGGCATTGTTCGTCATCGAGTGTTCCTTTCCATGAGGGGGATCAACAGAATCCATTTCGGCAAAGGCCCATGAGAGTTCCGTTGGCCTCCGCAGGCGGCGAAGACTCCTCACCGCAGCCTGCGGGTTGCCATGCGGCCATCCTATTTTCGTTTCGTTACGTAATGTATCGCAATTGGATGTACGGGCTGCCGTGAAACCACGCTCGGATAGGTCCACAGGTCGTTTGTCGAGGTCGGCCTACCTTAGTGGCCAATGAACCGGAGGGCGAAGTTACGTTTCGCCATGAAATGTAACGCTATTCTTTGGTCATGGAGATTTCGCGAACAGGGGACACGCACGAGGAGGGGCGGAAGGGGCGAGGTGGCCGTCCTCGTGACCAGCTCATTGACACGTCGGTCATCGTGGCGACCCTCGCGATTTTGGATGCACAGGGTTACGGCGGCGTCTCGGTGGAAGCTGTGGCGCGTATAGCCGGCACCTCGCGGCCAGCGATCTATCGTCGCTGGGGAGGTCGAGCACCTTTGGTGCTGGCAGCTATTGGGGAACGGCTCGACGTCCCCGCCCCACCTGACACCGGCTGCACGCTGTGCGATCTCGGTGAGGGCTTCTTGGTGTTTTTGGCCGCGTATCGAACTATTCGTCCTGATGTGTTGAGCGCACTCTATGCCGACTGCGCCTCGGACTCGCAGTTGCGCGACCGCTACGTGGCTACTGTCATCGAGCCCGCTCGATCAACCGTCGGTCGTTCATTGGACCGAGCGTTTTCTCGTGGGGATCTGCGTCCTCACGTTGACCGGGAGCTACTGCTCGACATGGTTGGATCGCTGGTGCTTTACCGATCGATGTTCAACTCTCAAGGCATCGGTGAACAAGAGGCCGAGCGCGCCATTGAAATTCTCTTGCAGGGAGCCGCGAGGGACTATTCGTCTCTCATAGCGCACATGGAGAAGATCCGTAGTGAGCACTTTGATGACGCGGGAGCTCACCATATTCACTCCTCTCCCCGGTGAATGGGCCCATCGACGCTCGTGGTTTGACTCGTTTACTCGCCGATGACTTCTCTGCGGGCCCACCGTGGTGGTCGGAGGCACAGCGCCGATTCGTGGCGAATTCTCTAAGTTCCTATGAGGACGCTCCGGGAACGAGGCGGCACTCGCCTTTGGGCTCTGCCTCCTTCCATAGGTGGGACCGTTCGCACGGGCTTAAGGTTGCCGGACCCGACCGGACTCTCCTCAGTTGGCTTCAGAGCTGAATTCTTCCGCTTTCTGCGGCTAGAGCTTTTAGGAAACCCACGTAGGCCCGGCTCTGGCGACGGCATGGGCTGGACCGAACAGCGCGGCAGCTCCTTTGGCTTCGACACTGACTCTGACTATCACCTCGAAGTCAGTGCTGCGGCACTCGTACAAGGTGGCTGCGTTCTCGGCAGCCAGGTTGGAGGCCAGGTCGCAGACGGAGTCTGGTTGTGAGGCCACCACACGAGCACCCGCCAAGGCGGCGACGTCCGCAGCACCTTGTGCTTGGTGACGAGCGACGGTCGCGTTCGACACGGTTATGAAACCGGCCGCTAGGATGACGATGACCGCTAGCACTCCGGTGAGGACGACGCTAGCGCTACCCTCCTCACGGTTGAGACGTCCGCCTCGGCTGTGTCGTGCATGGCGGCCAGGGATTTTAATCGTGTTCATCGTTGCCCTCCACCGGCAGACGAGGTTCCTTGGAAGCCGTGGCCGATGAGGACACGCTCAAGTCTGGCGTTAGCCCGCCCAGGGGTCGAATAGGTACCTCGACGGTCACCGTCACGGTGTTATGCGATTCGGTGAGCGAAATGGCGGAACCCGCTGGCACATATGAGCTGGCCGCCACTGTGGCATCTTCTCCCCGTGCGGCTGCGATGGCTCCGCTGTATGCGGCGTCAACGGCGCGAATGTGGGTGCCCATCGCCGATATCGACCAGATCGCGGCGGCAAGGACTAGCGTCACCACTGGCAAAGCCATAGCCATCTCGGCGGTGGCAAATCCGCCCTCTCTGCGGGTAGGCGAAGCAGTGGCACGGCCCGATCCGGCCTTGGGGTGGTGGCTGCTTTTTCCTAGTGGTATTTGGTGTGCTGATGCGAATGGTTGCTTGGCCAAGTGAGTTCCCTTGCCTTTCCATGAGTGTTGCCGCCAACGGCGGCGCGCGGTGGCTTAAAGCCCCGAACAGACTTTCTTTACTATTTCGGCGGGTTCTGGGGCGCATGGCTGCGTTGTCGGCGCTTGCCAGAGGCTCATAACAGGTCTTCGTCGTCACGGAAACTCATCAGTTGCTGGCTTTGAGAGGCGATCGGCCCAGTGACAACCATTGAGAATGGGCCGACCGCCCTGAAGTTCACGCGGATACAAAGTGACAGGTTCAAAGGCCGCAGGAAAAGACGCGGACGCCGATCAAACGAGCCGACCGGCACCCAGTCGGAGTCTGCCGCACCGGTGGCGTTGCGTCGCTAGCTAAGAGCCTGAGTGATGAGGGATTCGATGAGATCTTGGAAGAAACCTGAGTTGGCCACCAAGACCAGAACCCCGGCGAAGGCCACCGCGCCAAGTGTTCCCACCGCGTACTCGGCGGTACTCATGCCCGATTCGCCTCGCAGCCGTTCTGCAAACCCGTTGCGAGCCGCTCTCCAAAAGCGTTGCCTCACCGCACAGGCCCGTCCAAGCGGCCGTCCAGTGCGGGCCGTGAACGTATGCTGCCCACGTCGGTGTGTCTGTGATGATGGGGCCGCAGCCATGCTGGCCGCATGTGGCGTCACTTGGGGCAGTGGGCCCAGCCTTTGTAGACCACTGCGGGCAGTTCGTCGCCCACCCACTGCCGAGTAGGAGGATGCGGCAGTGTGGCTGGCTGCTTGCGACCGCCCTCCGGCACGTGACGCATACGCAGCCTTTGGCGAGGCCGGAACCACCTGATGCCGTGGCGTCCGGATTGGTGGCGCGTCCTTGGCAGGGTCCGGGTGCGGCGAAGGGCGCCGCCGGTGCCGTTGTGCGGTTGATCCCGACCACGCGCCACTGTGGTCGCGATAGCTGCTCCGACGACGTTCACGGATCGCCTCAATGTGCCTCATGCGTTCGTGAGACGCATCGTCGGAGCGGCACACCTGCGAGGGAACCTCGGCCAAGGGCTCGTGGTCGGCGAACTCGTGCCTCCACTGGCGAATCGACGTGGCTGCGGTGTTGGGGCCGTGGTCGCGGTGTGGCGAGCGCTGTCGCCAAGTCACGTCGCTGTGCGTGGGAATGAGCGACCGGTTGGCCTTGGGTAGATGACCGGGGCTACTTGAACAGTTGAGTCGATGCAAGTGGTGACAGGTGCTGCGTCGGCGATGACATGTCGAGGTCCTTTCGCTCTCGCCTGAGGGAACAAATGGTCGGGTGGCCCCCGAATGCCTTTGCGAATGGATCGTCTGTGCCATGAGTGCTGCTTTCCGGCTGCTGTGAGGCGGCCTCATCGAAGGTGATCGTCGGTATGAATTTGTCTGGAAAAGTCCGCCAGGTCGGTCACAGCGTGACCAAAGTGTTGGCGAGGAGCCCGAATATGACCGGTAGGACTCCCGCGATCACGAACGCGGGCAGGAAGCACAGGCACAATGGCCCGACCAACATCACCGAAGCTCGACCGGCGCGAGCGTGAGCTACGTTCTGTTCACAACGACGCAGACCGGCCGCCATTTCCCGCATTCCGTTCGCCAGCGCCGCCCCGGATTGGTCGCTGCGCTCCAACTGGTCGCATAGACGGTCACGGCCCGGCAGGTCCCCCAACTCCGCTACGGCTTCCCTGGTCGGTGCGCCCATGAGCAGCATTTGCGCCATGCGGGACAGACGCCCCGATAGCCCAGGCGGCATTGCCGAAGCCACCGCCTGGGCCACCCTGGGGAAGGGGGCTCCCGATCGAAGCCCAGAGGCAAGCAGATCAAGGCACCACATCCACGAAGGCTTCAACGCCAGCAGCCGTGCCTTTTCCGCACGACCCTCCTTAGAGGACAAAATTCGATGGCAGAGGAATCCCGCGAGGCTGGCTACCGCGATGCCTGCCCAACCGCTAATACTTGCGACGGCGACGCCACCGACGCAGACGGAAATGATCAGTGGTGCCACCTTCGAGCGGCGCGAGATTGCCTCAGCCGCAACGGATGTGGAATGTTCCACGTGAAACATTGGTGGTCTCATGTGGCCTCGAACCTGCCTCACGGACAGGGAGCCCGACTGCTTAGGTCGCGGTTCCGGGAGACATTTAATGGAAGCGAGAATCTTGTACGTCCACATCCACCCCAGCAACTGCAATCCGAGCATTGCCACGACACAGCCCAAGCCAGGCAGGGTGTGGAGGAGAAATTCGACCGTTCCCGCTCCCATGGATTCACCCAGCGCAACGCCGAACAACGGCAACACCAGAAGCAAACCAGCGGTGGCTCGCATCGACGAGGTCTGAGCGTGAAGGCGCTCTTCCAAAGAAACCTGGTCGAGCAAATGAGCGCCGAGCGCCTGAGCGATACCGGACGTGGGAGCCCCCAGCTGTGCGCTGACTTGCCAGGCCGACAGCAGCTGTTCTTTGGCTTGGTTCTCCCCATTGGGCCAAGCCGAAAGCGTCGCGGCCAACGTCCGCTGTGGATTCGCCCCAGCCTGCAAGTCGGCCGCGAGAAACGAGACCTCCTCGGCGATCCGGTGGCGCGATTCCCGCAGCCGGCCCTCCCTCAGATGCCACAGCCACGCCACCATTCCCGCCGTGGCGTAGGAAGCGGCGATTAGCCCAGCCGCGAAGCCCGAGAGCAACCCGAACGTCAGCCCAGAGGCCAACCCCGCGCTAAACGGAGCCAAGCGGGGATGACTGCGCAGCATCGCAGCGATTTCCATCCGAGATGGGCTCCGCAGCTTGCCCCCACCCGGTGAAGGCGGCGAACCACGCCGCGCGAACCAAACCCGCCGCCGAGACATCGACACGTGAGAGGCAGCCATGTCAGATGACGCCAAACGATCAGGCAGGACATCGAAGGTTTCACCCTCCGGCCCTGAGGGCACGCCCCCAACGTCACCGGGGCGCGCATCCGAGACCGACCCGACCAAGGCAGACGCTCCACCACCGTTCATGCCCCACGCTCCCTAAGGAGGCGTTCCAACTCCCCATAGACCGCACCTTCCCCGCTACGGTGAAACGCCGTCCGCACCGACAAACCCTCAGAACCGGTCTGCAACAGGCCCACCTCACCCACAACCCGCCGATTTCCATCCCGGCGCAGATGCACCACCACCCGCAACGCCGCCTCCAACTGAGCATGCAAACCAGCCCTACTCAACCCATGCGGCAACGTCAACGCCTCCAGTCGAGCCGGAACATCCGCAGCCGCATTGCAGTGCAACGTCCCCGCCCCACCGTCATGGCCGGTATTCAGAGCCGCCAGCAACTCAGTCACCTCGGCACCACGACACTCACCGACGATGACCCGATCCGGCCGCATACGCAGCGACTCCCGCACTAGATCCGCCAGCGTGACCACACCCTGCCCCTCAACATTCGCGGGCCGCGCCTCCAGGGAAATCACATGCGGATGATCGGGCCGCAGCTCGGCGGCATCCTCAACCAAAACCAGCCGTTCCGAATCGTTCGCCAATGACAGCAAAGACGCCAACAACGTGGTCTTTCCAGTACCCGTGCCCCCCGTGACCAGGAAAGGCAGCCGCGCCCGCACCACTCGGTGCAACAAACCAGCCAACGCCTCAGTCAACGTCTGGCACTCAACCAGCTGCGCCAAAGTAAACGCCCGAGACCGATGCGTGCGAAAACTCAAGTACGGACCACTACCCGCCACCGGCCGCAACATCGCGTGAAACCGGGTCCCATCGGCCATACGAACGTCCACAAACGGATTTCCATCATCAAGCCGCCGCCCCGCCACCGCCGCCAACCGACACGCGAGCGACCGAACATCATCCTCACCTCCGAGGAGAACGTCGACCCGCTCCAAACCGTCACCACGGTCAACCCACACCCCGTCAACACCGTTCACCACCACATCGCTGACTGCCGGATCATTCAGCAACGGTTGAAGCGGGCCCGCCCCAACCAGATCCGCCTCCACCAACTCCGAGACCCGCAAGAGCGAATCGTGATCGACCGGGGCGGCATCCGAATCCCGCACCGAACGCACAATTTGAGCACTATGCGGAACCGAGCTCGTCCGGCCCGCCAAGTCGCTACGGACCTGACCCACCAATGACCGCTCAGCCATGGCGCTACCCACGGACGACAAAGCCCGCTGATTTCGTGAGCCCGACAGACGTGAAGCACGCGAGGCCACGGCCTCCGCCGCCGGAGCGCCCTTCCCGGGCCGCCGGAAAAATCGCCCGAAACCTGAAGACGAGCTCACTTCCCGAGCAGAAAACCGGGGCGCGAACACGCGCGGCAAAGGGGAAAGGTCAGCCCCCTCGGATCGGCGTCCCTCGCGGGCCACTTCAACCCCAGGAACGTCATCGCACCGTTTAGCCGCCACATCGTTCCCTGGGCTCATCACGCGACCTCCAGCTTCGCATTAACAGGAGCAAATGTCTCCGCACGTCGAAGCAGATAGCCGCACAGCGACCGCACCTCATCCATCGCCCGGCGCTGGCCGGGAAAGAGCCCTGCCCGTCGCAGTGGAGGCAATGTGCCCTTACGAAGCCACGTGGCGAGTTTCGGTACCGTCGGCAGCGCCCCCCACTGTTCGAGCCCAAGTTGGTCGGCGACGGACTTTGGAACCACGCGGTTACGGTTACCCCAACCTCGAACCGCGGAGGCAGCGCCTGACCGTTGAACGACTCCCACGTGCGACCAATGGGGCCGATACTTCGATGCGACAGTCTGGGCTGCGGAAATGGCCCGCGCGTCCTCGGGGATGACAATCACCCCCGCCGTGCAGAACTGCGCGGCTCGGGCTGAAGACACATCTGGTTGCCGAGGCAAGTCCACGACCACGACACTTGCGGCGATGCGAGCGGCGTGCAAAATCGCGGCCACGTTCTCCGACGAGGGCTCGCAAGGGCTGTCTTGGTCGGGCGCCAAGATGTGCAAGCCATGACGATGGGGAAGTTCAGACAGCAGGCGCTGCGGATCGAGCGCGCCCTGGCATTGTGCGAGTGCTGGCCATCGCCACCCGTGGACGTGTGCCATGCCAGCGGCCACGTCGGCTCCTTGACCCTGTAGATCAAGATCGACCAAGACCGCACGCTTCCCGCCATCGGCATAGATGGTGGCGGCAGTCAACGCCAGCTGGCTGGCCCCCACACCACCGCTACCGCCGACGAACCCGAGGATTGGGGCGGCAGAGGTGTGACCGTTGGCGCGCGTGAATCGGTCCAGCAGCCATCCGGTGGCTTCGGGAAGTTCGATCACAGCCGTGGCACCGAGCTGAATGGCGGGTGGCCACACTGGTTCTGCTCGCGAGGTTTGTCTCTTGAGGACGATGACGTCGTGTCTGGCAGCAAGGCCAGCCGCCGCGCAGTTGGCCGCTTGGTCGGAGCCGACCAAGACCAAAGGAGATGTTTGCCAATGCATTCGCGCCTCCTCCAGGGTCGGCACATGCACCAAAGGGTGTCCACATGCGGCCGCGATGGTGGTGACGTGCTTAATGAGGTGGCGATCGCGGGAAATCAGGAACGATGGAATTGGTCTCATGTGGCTCCTTGTGGTGAATTCATTGCTAAGAGTTACTTTCCGCCACATGTCAACGGTTGACAAGAAAAAAATATTGAGGCTGTGGATAACCTGTCCAGCCCTGTGGATAACTGTGCCCTGCGGCGTGAAAATGTACGCACGTCGCACATAAATGGACGACACGCTGAAGAAAAAGGATGCTCAACTCGGGGGCACTATGTTCTCCCAAAGAGCCACCATCGGTGGCGACTGGCCTGAACCGGCAAGGATGGGCCAACGTGAGCGCAGCAGGGAGGCTTCGCTGAGTTTCCATCCGGATCGGCGTGGCGATCAAGGCGCTGACAATGAGCGCCGGTCGCTCATCGAGGTCGGGCACCATCGGGTTTCCAGCCGCTGGCCTCTGGGATTGTCTAGTGACATGTAGACAGGAAAAACACTGTCTTCTTTGAATATTCGGGTGGATTTCCCCGACTGGCCGGAGCGAATGTTAGCCGCTGTCCGAGTCCCGGCCTAAACTGGCTGCTTATGGGGCAGCAATCCAAATCAGCGGCATTTTTCGACCTCGATAAGACTGTCATAGCCAAATCGAGCATTCTCGCCTTCGGGCGTCCGCTCTACAAGGGCGGCCTCATGGGGCGGCGTGACGTCCTCAAGATCGCCTATGCCCAATTGGCCTACCTCGTCAACGGCGCTGACGCCGACCAGATGGCGCGTACACGCGACTACTTGGCGAAGCTATGCCAAGGCTGGCCTGTCGAACAGGTGCAGCAGATTGTTGCCGAGACGCTGCACGAAATGATTGATCCGTTTGTCTATGCCGAAGCGGCGGCCCTCATTCAGGCGCATGCGGCGGCCGGGCGTTCGGTGGTACTCGTATCTGCCTCGGGCGAGGAGTTTGTCGCTCCGATCGGTCGTATGTTGGGCGTATCCGACGTTATTGCCACCCGCATGGTCACTGAAGACGGTTACTACACCGGGAACATCGATTTTTACGCGGCCGGTCCCGCCAAGGCCGACGCGATGCGCGACTTCGCTAATGAGCGGGGTCTTGACCTGCAGGATTGCTTTGCGTATTCCGACTCGGTGACTGATAAGCCGATGTTGGAGGTAGTGGGGCATCCGCACGCTGTCAACCCAGACCGGGCCTTGCGTCGAGTCGCGATGGATCAAGGCTGGCCCGTTCTAGCGTTTCGTCATCCGGTCCCGCTGCGGAGTCGCTTTGCTTCGTTGCCGCAAGGCACGCCAGTGAAGATCGGGGCTGCTGCGGTTGGAGTGGCTGCCTTGTCGTTTGGCCTCTGGTGGTATCTAAAGAGGTCGAAGAGGCGCTAGTTAATCTAAAGTGGACAATAAGTGGCGAGGCGTGTGCGCACGATAGGCAATCAGCCTGTAACCTGCGTGAATGGTACGGATTAGGCCCGCACGTCTCACTGATGTCGCCCAAGCCGCCGGGGTCTCTGTGGCAACCGCTTCCAGAGTACTAAATGGATCTCCTCACCGCGTCAGTGACCAGTTGTCTCAACGGGTCCACGATGCCGCCCGCCAATTGAACTACGCCCCTAACGTCGGAGCGCAAGTCTTGGCAAGGTCTACCTCCTCGACAGTGGCAATCTTGGTTGACGACGTCACGGAACACTATTGCGCATGCGTTTTGGCCGGGGTGCTGATCACCGCCGAAGACCGAGACTTGCATGTACTGGTTGTGCCCTGTCAGATTGACGACAGGGACATCGATCTCACATCGTTGCGCGGGTACCGCCCGCGTGCGATCGTCGTCGCCTTTTCGCAGCCCCCCACCTCCGAGGCTGCGACTCGCTTGCACGGCCAGTTGCGCGCCCTCCAGCAGCTAGGCTGTGATGTTGTGAGCATTGGTGATGAAGGCATGACGGAGAAGACCTTGTTCTCCCGTCGCCAACCTGGAATTTCGCTTGAGCAAAAACCGTTGGTCCAATTGGGCAGTGAAGCATTGGAAACTGCCTTGCAGGGCTTATTGCTTCGGTGAAAGTTTTCTTCACCCTATTGTGGAGCGGAATTAGTTCTGGCTTAACAGTCCCTGAAAAATAGCTAAACGTCTATGCCCTGCTGACCGAATAATCTAGGTGTCAGCAGGGTTCGTTGTATGCGGAGGCTAGAAAAATTGTTCCCAGAGGCGTGAATAGTAATACGGGTGAACTAAACTGTGAAGATCAGAACGGTTGTCGCCCTTTGGGAAACGGGTCGCCGAGTATGTGAAATCGGCGACAACCAAATGTCGCATATTCGATTTGATATCGGCCATCTTGGATGTAACCGCAGGTAGTCGCGCTGCATACCAAATGCCGAACCTCGACGCGAGCAGGTACTCTGTTGCTTGCTCTGGTGTTGAGTCGCCACATAGCGTAAGCTCGTTGTCGTTGTGATGAGCACAACGAGTGCTCATTCAAATCCGGTGGCACAGAAGCTAAGTGAGGCAAAAAAGCGCACTCGCTGACCTCGGCGCAATTTTCCTCCTGTTCGACGGCAACTATTCCCGTCCCTGCGACGTGTTGGTTACCGCAAGTCTTTGACGTGGGAGAAGCATACTTTCCATAGTCGATCTTGTGCCGTCAGCTAAAGCAATGTCGTGCCTGATAACTGGGTAAGACACGAGCCGACACCAGACAGCACCCACAAGTCTCCCTCGATGGCACGCGATGCCGTGAAACCATCCAAGAGAGACGCCGAAGGTTTCCCTTGGTGAGAGGACCATTGAAATGGTACGAGTAATCGCTGAATCTGAAACGCCAGCATCCCCCGTCAGCGGCGAACCCATTCCGCAGGCCGATGCCGAGCGCATCGCGAGTGTTCTAAAAGCTCTCGCAGACCCCAACCGCCTTCAGCTCATTAGCTTGATCCAATCCTCAGACTCCCACGAGGCATGTGTAGCCGAGCTAACCGAACCCCTCGGGCTTTCCCAGCCCACCGTCAGCCATCACCTACGTATTCTGGTCGAGGCCGGAGTCGTCGAGCGCGAGAAGCGCGGTGTGTGGGCCTACTTCCGAATCGTTCCCGAAACCATGCGCACGGTGGCCACTCTTCTGACTCCGCCGCGTCGCCGACCGCGTCGTCGCTGACCACAACGCCTCTCGCGGGGCGACCCCACTCACGCAAAGCCCTACTTTGACGATTCTTTTAGTGCCACAAACCGACGCACCCGGACGCCGACCTATTTCGCACCATGGCGGCGGAGGCGAAAGCCCAATTGCGCCGAACTGACCGTAATCAACCGGTTGGCTCGCATGCTCATCCCCCATACACTGGGGTCATGAGTGGCCGACACCGCAAACCGCGGAAATTCTCACGAGAGAGGCGTCGGCTGCTAGGAGGGCTGGCCCTCCTAGCGGTGATGTTGCCTATAAGCGGCCTCACCCTGCATGCGGCTATTGCCGAGGTTCGGTCTTGTCAAGGCACAACTGAGTTGAGCCTCGGAGTATCGCCGGATATCGCGCCCGTACTTCAAGAACACGTGGACCTATATGAGGAGTCGTCCCCGCGAGCGGGGTCGCGCTGCGTCAGCGTGTCTGTAGTGGAAGTCGATACGGTCGAACATTTGGAAGCAGACACGCTGACTACGCACCTATCGCAACTCGACGGCTGGATTCCAGAAACCGCGCTATGGGTCGTCATGCCCGATACAGGTTTGGCGGGCCAATGGGCCGTACGAGAAAATTCGATCGCCTCTGACCCAGTGGGCGTGGCGCTACCCGCCGATGCCGCGTTGTCCGTCGATCTGAACACCACCGAGGTATCCCTCTCCGACCCGCGAACCGACGCGGCCAGCATGATGTGGCTTGTTTCCTTTGGCTACCGGGCCGAACAGTTGGACACACCTTCGGCTGAGGGTCGCTTGATGACCCAGCGAAGCATTAGCTCTCATAATGCCGAGGACCCGACGACGCCGCTGGCCTCATTGAGCCAGGAGACCATTTTCGATAACTTCGAGTACCCACTCTTGGCGGCGCTTGGTGTCGACCAAGAGACGGCAGCGGCTCTCTCCCACTTTCAAAGTTCACTGCGTGATGGCGACTTTGCCCAATCCGTTGAGGCGGCCGGATTCTCTGCGGCACTGCCGAATGTCAGCAAACGAGATTCGGAAATCATCGAACGCGCCCTCGCCAACTGGGACGAACTTCGGTAAGCGGCAAACCGGGTTAGATAGCGTGTGCCTGCGTTAGAACATCGTTGATGATCTTCTGTACTTCTTCGGCCGTGTTCTGCGCTGTGTCGGCCACCAACTTGATGTGGATGACCTCCTCGTCCACGGGGACAAAGAAGCTCAATGACGCTCGGTAGACGTCATGCGGGTGCCGTTCGGAGAATCCGATGGTGCTGTTGAAGCGGTCAAGAGGACCGTAGGGCATTTGTGAGTGCAGTTCGTCCTGGACGCTGTCGGGACATCCATCGGGGCATACCGACCACGACAATGTCACGTCGTTGCCGCCCGAGGGAGGTGAACACTTGAATATCCGCCCCTCTTCCGAACAGCTGAAGTCGGCCGGGATGCGAAAGGCGAAGGGCCAGCCTGCCTCGGCGACGGTCTTTGTCTCCTCGTCGTCTTCGAATACGCCAGCAGGTAGATGCAGCTCCTCGACGGCGGGCTTGAACTCCGGAACAAAGGAGTCCTCCAGCGCACTGGTGCCACCGGTGCTTTCCTCGTTCGTCTCCGCATCCGTGGGTGCCGCGTCATTGGCCGTATCGTCAGGCCCCAGGTAGGTCCATGCCGCCCAACTGCCGCCGCCCAATACCAGTAGCGCCAAGACTCCTAGAATCGCCACCAACGCGTTCAGTCGCGGAGGTTTCTTTGGCTTGCGAGTGATACCGGAGGAGTGATGCGACGGTGTGGACCCGTTGGGCCCAAATGGGCTCATTGAATGTGGAACCGCAGGTTGCGAGCCAGTTGTGGATGCAGCACTCTCATGATGAGGAGCATTGCCTGAGCGTTGGGTGGAAACTAGGGGGATCGGCCCGGTCGGGGGGCCGAGCTCCAAGAGCCGATCTAGGATTCGTTCGGCTCCATGCATTTGGGGACTTTGCAACGTCACCACATATGGTTGATCGCTGGTCAGGTCCGCTTGCAAGATCGGGGCGTCTCCGGGGCCAGCGGTCGCGTGTGCCCAGGCGACGGTGTCGGAGAGTAGGGCACGGCGGCCGGGGTCCTTTGCCGAGGTGATGCCAAGGGTAAGAATTTGTACCGAGCGCCCCGCAGTGTCCATGCCTTCGCAGATCTCGTAGGCGCCCTCCACGCGGGCGGTCGCTACATCAGTGAACGGCCCCACGGTGCGGCTCATACTCATGACTCCTGACAATGCCCACGGTCCTCGCGCGGAAGACTTCGCGCGATGTTTCTACCCAGTATGGCCTGTGCCTGCTTGCCCGTCCACGGCTGGTCTGTGGGGTAGATTGGGGCCCGGCTAGATTAGATGAATGAATGTGAGAACGCCTGTGGAGAACCGTATGGGGCATGACCATGCGGAGGACGTGACACCCCCCTCTCCGACCCAGTGGCGCAAGTCACCGGGGCTCATGGTTCGCGGTGGACTCGTTGGCGTTGCCGAAGCTGTCCCTGGAATCTCCGGAGGCACCGTTTCTTTGGTGGTCGGTATCTATGACCGGCTCATCGACGCGGCAGGCGACACTATCAGCGGCATCAAGTTCGTGTTGACCGGTCGTTTCTCCAAAGGCTGGGCGACGTGGAAGACCGTCGACTGGCGCTTTATCCTTCCCATCATCGCGGGCATGTCCGTGGGGCTCATCGCCGCGCTGATGACCGTCGCCCCGCTGCTGGAGGACCATCCGACTCAGACGCGGGCCGTCCTGTTTGGGATGATCGCGGTGTCGGTGCTGGTTCCACTCCGCATGATGCGACAACGCATGCGGCCGGTCGATTGGGTTTTGTTGGTGGCCGGGGTTGTTACCGCCGCGATTCTCACCAGCCTCCCTCAATCGCAGGTGGGCGACCCGTCGTTGTGGCTGGTGCTCTTTGGGACTGCGATCGCGATCAACGCGCTGGTGGTACCAGGTTTGTCCGGCTCTTTCATCCTGATGGCGATGGGGCTCTACATTCCGGTGCAGCACGCTGTTTCGGATCGGGATATGGCCTTTATCGGCGTCTTCTTTCTGGGAGCGGTCATCGGGCTTTCGGTCTTTGTGAAGCGGCTGCAGTGGCTTTTGCATCACAAGCGGCAGGCAACGTTGGCCGTCCTCGCGGGTCTCATGATCGGTTCATTGCGGGCACTGTGGCCCTGGCAGGACGACGATCGCATGTTGCAAGCGCCAGAGGGTCATTTGGGTATACCGATCTTGCTAGCCATCATCGGCGCATTGATCGTCACGGTCGCGCTTATCGTCGAGGCGCGCGCGGCCAGTAAACAAGACGAGAGCTGAACCTCCGCACTCCATACTGAGCAGGGCATATCTGGTGGGGACCAGGTGTGCCCTGATTTTTTTGTCACTAGGCGTAACCCCGTTGTGCCTACGCCGTTAATCAGGGTGGTTGGTGCGACGGTCACTGGCCACCTTGGCTGCGTGTCAAGTGTTGACCCACCGCGGCGATCAAGCCTCCACCTGCCGCCGTATCCGGTCAGGTGTTTACGCACGGGTCGTCGGTTCACCGCAGTCCGGCACAAGAGGCCGAATCCAGGTCTCACCAGCAATAACCTAGATCCTCGTTTTCGTGCGAGGTAAAGCAATGGACAAGGCGAAAAGTCATGAGCGCACTATCTCAGGTTCGGGCCAGCGGTCGACGCCGCTCGTTCCTGCCTGCGCCCATGCGGGTGGCCCGATTCGCGGGCTTTGCCAAGACCGGTCCACGGCGGGGGGAAAATGGCGCGGCCCCAGCTTCGCCAGCGCGCCGATTTGTCTCCACGATCGCCTTTGCGGCCTTTGCCGTTGCGGGTGGAGCTTTTATGTGGGCGGCTGCGGCTACGGCCCACGAGGGCGATACCGACGGCTTGGTGCAGTTGTCCGGAATCCTTGGGGAGGCCCCTGCTCTTGGGCCGGGGATCGATAGCCCGGCTGATGGAGCGGCACTTCTTGTCGCCCACAACAAGGACCAGCCTGGTGGCAGCGTGTTTATAGCCGCGAACGAACCCGACGAGGTTTCCGGGCTTATCTCGGGCTCGAAGCTTGACGAAGCTGGTGGGGTACCTGGCGAGCGTGACTCGGGAGTCTCCACGGCCGGGGCCACTATCGCCGAGCAAATGCGCATCGATGTTTCCGATGTTGATGGCCTGCTGGCTGACAGCGGTGTTCTTTCTGAAGGAACGCTACTCGAAGCTGTTCCCATGGTGGAGCTGCCGCTAGAACAGCCCGACGGCACTTCCATCTTTGACTCGCTTGACTTGGCAGCGGTTGCTCCGTCCGGTTCGGCTTTTGAACAGTTGCCCGCCGACGTCATTTCCCCGGCTCGGGGAACCGATTCGGTGGTGGACAACGGGTTGTTCGACTCATTCAGCGTGGACCTTGACACCGTGTTTGGTCAGCAGGCGACGGCCGTTTTGCAGCACGTCCTCCCAGCAGGCTCCAACGCGACGGCAACGTGGAATCACAACCCGTCCGGTGCTGTTGCGAACGGCCTAGCCCTCCGGGCAGCCGGTGATTTTGACGAGAGTGCTCCTAAGCCGGAGCCCGCGCCGAGGCTTGATGTCTGGCCTGGCGACGTGGATCGGGAGTCCGTGCCTGCCCTTGGGCAGCTGTGGGAGCTCACTAGTGAGCACCGCGGTGGCTTTAACCTGGACTTCAATCGCGAGTCGGCCCCATTCCGAGGGGTGGCCACACCCACGGGCAGCCTTGCCGGTGCTGGTAGCGCCATGGGCGGCGAACTTAACCCGTCGTCCCTTGCCGTGCATTTTGCGCGTGGAGCGGATTCCGATGTGGTCCTTCAACCTGGTCAGATGGCTCGTGCCCACGCGAGCGAATATCTGACTTCGCCTAGTTTTTCACCCGACTAGCCTCCCAACGCAGAACCAAGTAGTGAGTTCTGCCGTGGCGCCTGAGCGGTGCGCACCCTTTTGCGCATAGCGGCCCACCATATTTCGCACCCACTATCGGTGCTGCCTCAGGTTGCTGAATTGATAGACCACATCCCACAAAAATACTGGAATTCACTAGCGCCTAAAAGGCGTGAGATCCAGTGTAGATAACCAACCGAAATTGATGTCATATGCGAGTAGGGCTACATGAAAACGAAAGCTCTGAACATCGCCTCCACGATGATTCAAGTTTCTTGTCAGCATCGCTGAGAGATCAATTTCAACTCCAGGAAATCACCATAGAGAAAGTAGTTGAGTACGCTTTCTCACGAAAGGAAAATCAGTGAAAAACCGCATTTTTCGGACAGCGACCCTTGTTGGAACTTTCGCAGCCGGAGCATTGTTGGTAGCGAGTGCTCCCGCGAGCGCGGGCGAGTCGGACCAGCACGATAAAGACTTCCCGAAAGGTAAAGACTGGGATGTGGCGCAATACGAGCCCACGCTAGCCGATGTGCAAGGAATGGTTGATGACGTCACCACCGATCAAATAATAGTGGACGATGTGCTGGCCGCTGTGACCAGCGAGGACCTCGATGCCACGTCATCTCTGCCTATCCTGGCCGGTCTCTACGCGCTAGAGGACGCCTTGGGAGCGTTCGAGACTCAATCGCCCGTGACCTCAGATGATGTCGACGCGGCCGACGTATCGGATGTGGTGGAGGAGAACTTTTGGATTCCGATCCCCGAGCCGATCCACAGCATCACCGACGCCGAGGTGAATTCTGGAATCGTTGATGTCCCAAACACGACACCAGGCAGCCCGATGACGGATGACGCCGACCCGATGGCCGGTGACCCGGTCTACCACCTGCTGCAACTGCTTGACCGACTGCAGCCGACGCCTTAATGCACGAGCCCATATCGCACGCCAGCGCGTATCGCTTTGTGTGAGCGATTCCACGATCGGCATTTACGTTACTTTTACGCGTTCCGTTCGTTGATCTATTGCAGCCGTAAAGGACGCACCAGCTCGTTGCACTGGCGGGTAGGGGACTCATTGCCCATCGGGCCGATGTATTTCTCAGCCATCAGTGATGTAGAGGTTGCCACGGCAGCAGCAATGGACGACACGGCCGTTGTGCGAGTGGAGAAAATAAAAACTACCAATACCACCGCGTGTCAATCCAATACGACACCTGCGATGCGGGATATAACCGTAAAGCAAAGGTATTGGAAAAACTAAATACTCGGCAGACTGAGCCGACGATTGACAAATAAATATGTTCCTGCCTTGTCGAAGGTGGTTCCACGAACTCGCATGTGTGAGCACGCGGACCACAGCAGCTTCCGGAACGGTGGACGTCGGAGACGACCCGCATCGGGACATCGAGACCCCGCAACACGCATGGGCAACCTTGCGCGGCAACCCTCGACTTCCGGTCTGAAAGCCCGCCCGTGTTGGTTGACAGCTCTTCGGAGCTACCGCAGGGCTCGGTTTTCCAGCCGGGCCCCGGAGCACGAATCTGAAGCACCGTCAGAACGAGAAATTGGAAGCGACGGGAAGAGAACGTGTGAGTCCGCACCCGGTGCGGATCACGCAACGCTCGGCCTACGAGTTGACCTCCGACTGTGCGCCAGTCCCACCCCAGGTGGGGCCCATCGACAAAGCTCGGACGCACCGTAACCCATCGTGAGACCACGGAACATATGTCGCCGTTGATCGCCGAACCTCAGTCAGCCATCCCGAAAAGTTTCTTTCACCGAAACTGCGCTCTCGACCGGACAGCAGTCGCTCCAGCATCCACCTGGAGCCCAGAGACGATTACTCGCCTAATCGACTCGCTGGTCGCCGCAGAGAACAGCCTCGGCTGAAAGTACACGGGGGACACGGAACTAGCAATAACTATCCTTCCCTGAAAGGTGACACTTCGTGAACAACAATTGGGCACGCCGGGCCGGACAGACCAGCGCTCTCGCTGCTGGTGCGCTGCTCGTGGCCGGCACTGGAGCCGCTCACGCTGACGCCGTCTCGCACGACAACGTCGGAGCCGGTAACGGCAACCAGGTGATCGCGCCTATCCAGGCTCCGATCAACATCTGTGGTAACGCTCTGGCTATCCTGGGTGCCGCCAACGCTGGCTGTGTCGGTGGCGCTAGCGCCACCAACAACGCTGAGACCGGTGGCGCCGACCTCCACAGCCACGACAACGTGGGCCTCTTGAACGGCAACCAGGTTTACCTGCCTGTGCAGGCTCCGGTCGACATCAGCGGAAACGCTGGCGCCGCCGGTGGTGCTGCCAACGCCTACTCGACCGGTGGCTCCAGCGCCGTGATCGAAGAGTCCGGTCACGTCGAGGAGTCCCTGCACACGCACGACAACGTGGGTGCGCTCTCCGGTAACCAGGCCGAGGTTCCCGTTCAGATTCCGATCAACGCCTGCGGCAACGCCGTGGCCGCTGGTGGAGCGGCGAACGCCAGCTGTGAGGGTGGCGCTGACGCCACCTACAACGGTTCCGCCGACCTGCACAGCCACGACAACGTGGGCCTGGGCAACGGCAACCAGCTGTTCGCTCCCATCCAGGTTCCGATCAACGTGTGTGGCAACGCGATCGCCGTGCTCGGCGCCGCGAACGCCTCCTGCGAGGGTGGCTCCAGCGCTGTCATCAACCCGCCGGAAGAAGATGGCGGCAAGGGTGACTGGGACAAGGGCGGCAAGTGGGACACCCACGCCTGGGCCGAGCAGTCTGACGTCGTGGAAGAAAGCCTTCCGCTCGTGGGCGACCTGACCAGCACCGTTCCTGGTGCCGACATCGTTGACGGTCTCCTGGGTACCGGCCCTCAGCAGCCGGTTGTTCCCGCCAACCTGGTTCAGGGCGTTTAGTCCCTAACCCTCGTAATACGCATGCGTGGGCGCTGCGGTTCGCTTGTGGCACTTAGCCAACCAGCGACTGCTAGTCGTGACATGGCGCGGTGGCTCGACTCTTCGAGCTGAGCCACCGCGACTGTGAAGTCACGTGGCCGCCGGTGCTGCTGACAGCTTGGGCCAAGAAATGGGTCTCGGAGGTGTCTCTAGTGCCAGCGCGGTGCCCCGGGTGGAATACGTGTATCGCCGCTCAGTGAAGACGACGTCAAGGACTTTGAGCTGAGGCGACGATGAAAGTGAAGTGGCCGAGTTTCAACTCTTCATGAGTTGAAACTCGGCCACTTTTGTTGCCCGGCTTCGGTATTCAGTACGATCAGGTGCTCAATGAGCGCACTGTATGTGGGCGAGGCTAGATGTGGCTGGGGGCGTCTATGTTGCGCACAGCCCGGCGTATGAGTCGCGAGGTTTACCGACCGGGCTTGCCTCGTGCTTTTCGGGGGCGTGATGTGTGGCTGGTTCGGGGTCGTCCGGTTTTCCTATCTTCGGGTTCGCGTTCGGTGCGGCTTTGCGTTTGAGCCTTCCGGTGTCGGTTGGGTGTGGACGTGGTGGAGCTGGTCGGGGTGGGCCCGGACTCGCCGCAAAGCTGGAACAACTCCACCCACTGGTGGGCGGTTAGGTCTTTGGGGAGCGTTCGTTGCCTAACCCCAGCGTGCGCCATCCAGCGGGACACTTCCCTAGTCGAGGGGCTTGTGCGTTTACCGGTTCTGTTAGCGTGCGACACAATCTGCGGTAGTCCCAGGCCGCGCCCGGTGAAAATTCTTCGCACAAAAGCGTGGTATTGCTGACGGCGGGAACGGCACAACAGTGGCGTCTCGCGCCGCGACATGGTGAAGAGCCCTCCATCGACATTGGGCATCGGCCGGAATGATCGGGCCGGTAGGCGAGTGATGAGTTCGAAGTCGAACCAGGGCCACCATTGCGCGGTCATCATGGTGGCGCCACCGACTCCGGCTCGGCGGCGTGCGACTTCCCACTGTGCCACCAGGACCGCGTCTGTCCAGTCCGGTGCGTTGAGTAGGCGCCGGAGGATTGCTGTGGTCTGGTGAAATGGCAGGTTGCCAACGATCACGTGTGGGAATGGGGGCAACCGATAGGAAAGGAAGTCCCCGGTGAGGATGTTGGTGTTGTCCGCGACCCGTGCGCGGAGCCGTCGAGCATAGTGTGGGTCGATTTCGACGGCGGTGATGTGGCGGTTGAGGCGCTCCAGTCCGAAGGTGAGAGCACCGCCGCCGGGACCGATTTCGATGATGGGGCCATCAGTGGCCGCGACCGATGTGAGGATCGTTTTGACCGCTTGCGGGTCGATGAGGAAATTTTGGCCTAGTTCGTGGCGGCCGGGTAGAGAAGAAGGCATGGGAATGGGCTCCGCAAAGCTTGTCGGGAGCCGGGCAGAATGAACTTCCGCACCGGCAATGGGCCGAAATGCGGCGGAGTCGAGCGTTAAGGATGCATCGCCCGCCGCTAAGCGCAGCGGATGCGAATCAAGTTCGAGTTCATAATTCCCATGGCCTAGACGTTACTCATCGACCCGGTCACGGTTCAACCGAATTTTGAGGAGTTGGCAGGTCTCTGTCGCTACAACCCGACGACGTCGATGGGGCGGTAGGCCGGGGCTTCGCCCTTTGGCTGGTGTCCATAGTTGGAGTCGAACAGGACCAGCTGGTTGGCTACCCAGGTGGGGCCGTGGTAGCGCCGCAACGTGAGTAGGTCTTGTGAGGCCTGCTGGTTGGTGATGCGGTCTCCGGGCCGGGCAAGAGTGATGTGGGGGCGAAATTGTTTGCTATCGGGCGTCAGCCCTGAAGCGGTCAGTTCGGAACGTACGTCGAGTGCGAGTTCGACCAGAGCGTCCACATCTCCGTCGATGCCCGCCCAAACCACCGAGTAGCGGCCGCGCCCGAACCGGCCACCGCCTGCGATTGCCAGTTCGATCGGGTGGGATCGCTGGGCGGCCCGTCGTATGGCGTCGGTGACTGCCGGAATCGCCGGTGGGGCCACTTTTCCCAAGAATGCGATTGTCAGATGCCACCGGTCGTGACTGACCATGCGCGAGGAGCGGCCGGATGCGCGGCCGCGCATCGATTTTTGGGATGGTGAGCTGGGCGTATGGTGGCTTGGTTTCGCGCGTGTGGCTGGGCGGTTGCGGGAGCTCGCCGTGTTGATATCGGCGTCGTTGGTGTCGAATCCGGTGGTGCGTTGATGCTTGGCGATATGCAGGTCAGCCACGACAGATTGCAAGTCTGAGGCGACATCGGCGGGAACCGGGATGGCTACGAAGAGGCGCAGTTTCTCCGTGGGCTCGGTCCGGTTTGCGTGCGGTTGCGGTTGGGGCGACGGGGGTGTCGACGCAGCCGCCGGTGGGAGCCCATTGGCGGTGGGCCCCGAGGTCGAGGGCGAATTCTTGGGTTGGGCGGTGCGGATGGTGCTCACCGGGCCTCTCACGGAGTGTCTGGTGTCAGGTCCGATTGTCCCTGTTCATGGGCGGCGGCGACGGCTTTCGGGGCTTGGCGACGTGTCTGGCTTGCCAATGCGCGGCGAGCCTGGGTGAGAATCGCGGCGGTACCCGCTGGCTCCCGCCGACGGATGCTAGCCCGGGCTCGGCCATATGCCGCGGGTTCCACAGGTGCTTGGGGTGCTGTGCGAACCAATCGCGTCGGGCCGACCACGGGTATGGAGGCTGGCGTCCTCCGCGGCTAGGAGCGAAACGCCGTTGTATCCGCGTGAGCCGTAGGTCCAGAGCCGACCGGTCACAGGTGCGAAGGCGTGCCTTCCTGCTGGGGTTGGGCGGTGCGCGCCGATGCCAGGTGTCGATGACCGTGCTGCTCTGAACCGTCCACGCTACTAGCTGACATGCGGGTGCGCTAGGGCTTTTCCCGGGCTACGAGTGGCCGTGAGCGAATCCGAAGTTTTCCTAAGGGGAACGTTAATGCCCGGTTGGGAACAGCACCCGAATCCCAACCGGGCAGGTGCGGCTGAGAGCCGCACTGTGAGCACAGTCTGTGTGGGCCGCTTCTGGCGAAGCTGGCCTGTTGTGGTCTGGTGGAGCCGGTAAGCGGCTACACCGGTGCTGTGTGAGACCTCTTTTCGGAATCGGAGCGTTGTGGTTGGAACTGGTCGCGCTCGTCGAACTCGTTGGGTTCGGCGGCGTCCCAGCCCTGGGCTCGGGTGCGGTTGTCCACCTTGGACAACTCCTCGGCCACATCTTCTTGTGAGCCCGGTTGTGCGGTGACATCCTCGGGCGGGTTGATCGCCACCGGCTGGTGTTGTGCCTGAGCGATGCCAGAGGCTTCGGTCATTGGCGTAGCGCGGCGGGCCAGGGTCGACTTCCGCCGCGCCTTGGCGATGTAGGCGGCGAAGGCCGTCAACAGGGTGACGATTCCGCCCAGCCACAATCCGGCGCGGGCTCCGTACATTTCGCTAATCCAGCCGACAATCGGCGCGCACAACGGTGTTGAGCCGATGAAGACCAGCATGTAAAGGGCCATGATCCGGCCCCGGTAGCGGTCGGCGACGCCCATTTGCACTCGCTGGTTGGCCGATTGACCCGCGAACACCATCGCGAAACCGGTCGGTACGAGGAGCATCATGGCGATGATGAACGTCGGGGCGAATCCGACGGCGGTTGTGCCGATGCCAAGGGCGAGGCAAGCGCCGAGGACGGTATAGATGCCTGGCCTGGTGTGGCGTTTGCCGCTGGCGAGCGCCCCGGCTAGCGCGCCCACCGACAGGCTGGTGATGAGCAGCCCGAAGGTATCGGCTCCGGAATGGAATTCGGTCTTGGCCAAGAGCGAGAGCGTGACGGGGAAGTTGAAGGCGAAACCGCCGACGAACAGCATCACCACTAGGAC
The DNA here is from genome assembly GCF_016925535.1 of Natronoglycomyces albus. Taxonomy (NCBI): domain Bacteria; kingdom Bacillati; phylum Actinomycetota; class Actinomycetes; order Glycomycetales; family Glycomycetaceae; genus Natronoglycomyces; species Natronoglycomyces albus. Next base: position 140,373 of record NZ_CP070496.1, read on the forward strand.
GAGGGTTAGGTCGGGGCGGGTGCGCAGGTAGCGAAGCGCATCGACGATTCCGGCGTTTTCCTTGCGCTCTTCGCGGCTGCGGGGTGCCACATGGAGCGGGCGGCCCAGCAAGGTGACCATGACGGCGATGGGAACCAGCCAGGCGGCGGCATTGAGCGCGAGAACGACACCGGTGTTGGTCAGGGCGATGAGCAGGCCAGCGACTGCGGGACCGGTGATGCGGCCGATGTTGAAGGTCGCGGAGTTGAGCGCCAGCGCGTTGGGGAGGGTTTCGGAGTCGACCAGTTCGGCGGCGAAGGCTTGCCTGGAGGGCCCTTCGAGGGCACTGGTGGTGCCAAAGCAGAGCATGAAGAGGTAGACGTGCCAGAGCTCGGCGTTGCCGTTGAGGACGGTGATGGCAAGGACGCTGGTCATGAGGACGTTGCAGACGCCGCCCAGGAGGAGGACTTTGCGTTTGTCGAAGCGGTCTGCGAGTCGTCCGCCGAGGAGGGAGAGGACGAGGAAGGGGCCAAATTGCAGGGCCATCGCGGTGCCGAGTGCCGTTCCTGAGTCACCGGTGAGTTCAAGGACGAGCCAGCTGGTTGCGGTCATTTGCAGCCAGAATCCGATGGTGGCTACGACTTGGCCGGAGATGTAGACCCGGTAGTTGCGCACCTGGAGGGCTCGGAAGGTGTCTTTGAAGTGGTGGCTCAGTATGGGTGACATTGGTGCTGGGGCACTCCTTGTGGTGGTGGCTGCTCGGTGATGGTCTGCCGCTGTTGCGGCGGGCCTCCTGTTCGTCATCGCGCCGCAGTAAAGGCCCTGCCGTCCGCTGCCAATGGCAAGCGGGCGCGGGCCTCAGGGGCGAAAATGGCGTGGTCCTGCGTGTGGTCTATCGGTGCCGAGGGGCTGGGTGTCGATGTTGAAACAGTCGACTAGCCGGTCGGCTAGTAACTAACATACCTACTAGCCGACCGGTAAGCAACTGGTTTTGACGTCCGCCACACTTTTCGTCTCAACTATTGGAATGGCCATCACTATGGTGGCAGTGTTTGCGCAGCTAGCCATGAAAGGGCTAACCGCAGGCGCCGGAATCTTCACTCGTGAAGGTGAGTCCAGGGCGTAGCCAGCGGCGAGTGCTAATCGGCCAAGCAGCAGTTGACAGCCCCAGATTGAGGACGAGCCTATACCGCAAGGGCACCGAGCCATATCCCACGCGCAGCAGTGCCGAGGCGGTCCGTACTCAGAAACCGAAGCAAGGAAGCGCCTACCCTGGGCTCGAAAAAACCGCTCGGGCAAGGCGGCACCTGGCCGGTCGTCTCACCTAAGCGGTTCTCGATCCCATCGCCAAAAGCGACGGGCATGGTCCTATTATTCCGAACGCGAGCTGGTCGCGGAGCCAAACAGCACATCATCCCAAGCAGGGAGACGATTGCGGGGCCTCGATGACGACGCCGAGCGCGCACCAGAGGCCGCGCCGGAAGCCGCAAGTGGCAGCCCGTCGTCCATGTCCGGCTGTTCGTCGGTGTGCGGTTCGGATGAACCCACGCGGCTGGCTGGCCGTAGCACCGCCAGCGAGGGAACTTCAGGCGTGTCCTTTGGCTCGGGAACCGAGGTACCGGGAAGGCCCAGCGGAGCCGTCTTCTTTTCGGCGCGGCCACCGTCGTCGAGCGGACGCTCCAACACCTCACGCAGGCGGTCTCGACGCAGCGGATCGCCCTCGGCATCCGCGGTCGAATCCGATCCGCCGGTGACTCCGTGGAGCGGATCCCGCGAGGGACGTGCCGGAGACGAAGTGGGTCGAGTGCGTGCTCGCGGGGCGCTCGTGCGGCCGGTATCGAGCCGATCGACGCTCACCGAATCGCTATCGTCCTCATTGGCCTGTGGGGCCGGAGTCGACAGGAACTGTGCCATCTCGTCATCGGGCGAAACGCTCTGCCGAGAACGGTCCAGTTGCCAGCGAGCCATGGCCGTGGATTTGCCACTGGCCCACGAAGCCTGGATTCGCCAGGAACCGTCTTCGAGTCGCCACGCGTCCCACGACACCGACTCGGGGTCGACTCCATGGGTTCCTAGCTTCGCGTCGACGATAGTGGACATGCGTTCGCCGCGTTCCGACGTGGCAAGGCGGGCGCGCCTGGCCGCTTGGGCGAGCATCGCGCGTTCTTGCAGCACGGGTCCGGCGTAACGCAGGACCCGATCGACCTGGACTCCTGCGGAGCGGGCGATGTCCTCGGCGGATTCGCCAGTGCGGATGCGCGTCTGGATATCGCGCGGAGACAGGGAGATCGGTTTGGCGCTAGATCCCTCGCCAGCGCTGGTGCCGCCTGCTTGGTCGGCTTTTGTCGGCGAGGATGACGCGCTGGTGCCTGAGCCCAGCTTGTCGTCGACGGCGCTAGAGATGCGCTCGTCAAGTGGCAGTGCGAGCAGGCGGCCGAGCTCGTCTGCTAGCACCAAGGCTTGGCCGTCCTCAGAGAGGGCGACGAACCGTACTGGCCTCATCCCCTTCACCCCTTGCCCTATCTCAGTGGCGCGTTTCAGTTCTGCAGCTTTGTGGGAAATGCTCAGATCTAATGCGTGTTTGTCAGTCTAATGCGCTGTGGTTGCGCGATTCTGTTCAACCGTACCGGTAATCGACCACTGCCGGGAGGGTTCGCGTGGACTTAGTTAGGCCATCTCTTGCTGTGGGTGGGATTGTGGAGTACATTAGCGCGCGTGTCGCCCAATCATTCTGCTGGTGAGGCCAGTTCCTCCGAGCCCGAAACCTCCGGTGAAGCCTCGGCTTTCCCTTCGGCTCTGGCCTGGCTACAGCGGTACCCCGATCAGCCCGCCCCCCAGCCGCGGCGCATGAGAATGACCCCCATCGGGGTAGCTGGAACGATGATATGGGCCGTCGCCGCCGCTGTCTTGACGTTTTTCCACGAGGACTTGAAAGCCGCCGATGTGGGATGGCTGTTGACGTGCGCGCAATTGGGGATAGTGATCGGGATCATCGGCACGGTGGTCATGGTCGTGCATGACCGGCGAGGAGTCCGCGCCAACGGAGCGCTACGGGAACATCCCGACGACAGCGAATAGCGGCTGAAATAAAGAAGACTTCGGCGACTTGTTAAACAACGAGGCTTATGCAAAAGTGCAAATTCAAGGCCGCAGGAGGCGAAGTCTACGCAGGTAAACGAGCCGACGAGAACGCTGAAAAGTGCCTTTTGCATAGGCCTCAACGCAAACCTCGCCTGCGGCGGGGTTGCATCAGCCCCTAAACACAACCATCGAGGGCACAGCGAACGCTCCTGTAAAGAGCACTCAATTGCGTAGGATGCGGCTAGCGCTTAGAGCTGATCGGGGCTTTCATCGTCATAGACCACACCCGTGCGGTCTATATTGGACTCGTCAATCTGGATAAAGTCCGAGATTTCCGAATGCGCCCCACAACCGTGATCCGCCGAAACCGCCCGGCCGTCGTCACTGGCAAAGGAATTCGCGCACACACCGAATACCTGCCGCATCGAACCGGCCAGCGGAAGATAAAAACCACACGTCCCACAGCGCGCCGCGTCCGGAGCCGACTTCGCCGCGTCCGACTTCGGCCCACCCGGACCCTCATACCAGCGCTGCGCCGCCTCCTGGCGGCCCTCCCGGTTGAGCACCCGCTTGCGGCCAACCCCCAGCTCGTAGGCGACCTCTTCCACCGCGTCGTCTTCCGAATACTGGTAGGCGGGCATCAGACGATCGTCGTCCTCTTCGGTCGGCAGGATCTCACCCACGCCGACATCCCCGGCCTCAACTCGCTCCGACCACGGAACCCACGCCGGAGCGCGCAAAGCGTCCGGTCCTGGCAACAGCGCCGACTCGCACACGGTCGCCGTCCGAGCACGCGAGACGCGCGTCACCACCACGGCCCAACGCCAACCGCGATAACCGGGCAGCGTGCACTCAAAGAAATGCGTCACTGTGCGCTCAGCCTCTGGCTCCGCGCACAGATATTCGCCCACTCCTTCGGCGACGTCGGCAATGGCCTCACGCGCCAAATCAGTCGCCTCGGCACAAATCTTGTCCAGGCGCGGTTTCGCCCCCTTGCGCTTACTAGCGGCAACGGCGGCGTCGTCAGTGGTCTCAGTCGAAGAGCTCTGTGGCACGTTCCCAGCATAGGTCAGGAATCATCGCCGTGCCGTCGGCCCCATGCCCACCGGCGACCAATATGGGGCAGCTCACGTGGACAATTGAGCTATGTCGCTGTTGATAGTCACCGCTGTGGAGGCCGAAGCCCAGGCAGTGCGCACCGCCTTTGCCAGCCGCCCTGGCCCCACCGTCATCGCCGGGGGCGTGGGCCCCACCGCCGCCGCCGCCGCGACCGCGCGAGCGATCGCGCTGGCCGAAGCCGCGCAGCGGCCCTTTCGAGCCGTCATCAACGCGGGCGTCGCCGGAGCGTTCGCGGGTCGAGCCCACATCGGCGATGTCATGATCGCCACCGCCTGCGTCGCCGCCGAATTGGGCGTGACCCTGCCAGATCGGCATCAGCCACTGGACGAGCTGGGGTTTGGCACCAACCGCCTCACCTGCTCTGGCGAACTGACCAAGGCCCTGGAAGGCCGCAGAGGCCAGTTCCTTACCCTCGCGGCCATCACCGGCTCGCCCGAACTGGCCGCGAGCCTGGCCGATCGCTATCCCGACGCGCTGGGCGAGGCGATGGAAGGATTCGGCGTCGCGCAGGCGGCCGACGCGGTCGGCCTGCCGTTCGCCGAAGTTCGCACCGTCTCCAACCTGGTGGGCGACCGTGACGTGGCCGGATGGGATTGGGAGGCAGCCTTCGCCAGCCTGACCAAAGCCTTCCAAACCTACCCGGAGGTCGCCGATGCCCACTGAACTGCACTTGGCGCACTCCCCGTGCCCCAACGACACCTTTATCTACCACGCTTGGACCCAGGGGCTGCTCGAGGCCGCGCCACCGGTGCGCCTGACGTTTGCCGACATTGACATCACCAACACCGCTTGCCAACGCGGAGAATTCGACGTGGCAAAAGTGTCCTTCGCCGCGCTGCCGTACTTGGCCCAGGATTGGCAGCTGCTACCCACCGGAGGGGCGTTGGGTCGCGGCTGTGGACCACTGGTGGTGACGAAGTCGCTGCGGCGACGTGAGGACCTCAATGGGGCACGCATCGCCGTGCCCTCGCAGCGCTCGACCGCCTATTTGCTGTTTCGCCTGTGGGCCGAGGGGATTTCTCCCCAACACGTTGAGGTGGTGTCGTTCGACCAGATCATGCCGCAAGTACTCAACGGCACATATGATGCGGGTCTGGTTATTCACGAGGCCCGCTTCACCTATGAGTCGCTGGGTTTGAGCTGCCTGGAGGACTTGGGCCAGTGGTGGGAATCGACCACTGGCGCACCGATTCCCCTGGGCGCGATAGTGGCCAAGCGGGAACTGGACCCAGAACCGATTACCGAAGCGATCAGATCGTCCCTTAAACACGCGTGGGCCCATCCGGAAGCATCACGCGCCTATGTGGCCGAGCATGCCCAGGAACTGTCAGCCCAGGTATGCCAGGCGCACATCGACCTATACGTCAACGAGTTCAGCTACGACTTGGGGGAACAGGGACGCGCCGCAGTAGAGACGCTGCTGGGACGCGCCGAGAAAATTGGGCTGGTGCCAGGCGGGAAATCCTGGTTCGATTAATGCTCGGGCCCACCGCGGGGCATTGGTCGCCAGTAGCGTCTATCCTCAGGCGGGACGGTCCCGGTCGTCCAATATGGTCGGGCAATGAGGCGCTAGCGTCTCACCCGGCCCGGATACGAAAGGGTGTGTAGTGCCAACAGGTCGAGTCAAGTGGTTTGACAGCGACAAGGGCTTCGGATTTCTCTCCCGCGAGGAGGGAAAGGACGTCTTTGTGCACCGCGACAATTTGCCCGAAGGCGTGACCGAACTGGTCGCCGGGCAGAAAGTCGAGTATGGAGTGATCGATACCCGGCGTGGAGTGCAAGCCATGTCGGTGGAGATCCTGTCGCCTCCGGCCAAGGCAGCCGCCCCTGAGAAAAAGAGCGAACGGTCGCCCGAAGAACTGGCCAGCCTGCTTCAGGACGCATTGCAGGTGATTGAGTCGCAGATCTTGCCGCCGCTATCGCGCGGCCGTCGACCCGACCGCAAGATCGCATCGAGAGTCTCCGAGGTCATGCGGGCCGTCGCCGACGAGCTGGAGGGTTGAGACGAGCCAGCTAGTGCCCAGGTGAGTCATCGGCCCCTAGCTGGTGTGCATTGTCGCCGGGTATGTCCGCCCTCAGGTGTTCTCCCCGGCGCGGGCGTCTTCGGCGATAGCTAGCAGCGCTGCGGGCGTCGTGGTCTGCTTACGCTGCACGGTGTCGGGGATTTCGGGGTGCTCGGCTCGCCGGGCCTGCCGTCGATCCACCAGTACCTCCCCGGCCGCGTCCTCGGCCACCGGGGACCGGCCGGTGGCCCGAAGCCGCTCCATGAGCGTGCGCCGGGCGGTCGCTGTGACGAGAACCGTCGGCGCCAACTGGCGCAGTTTCAGGTCGCTCAGGCGTGAATCGGCCAGGATCTGGGCCAGTTCCTCAGGTGAATCGCTGCGAATGTAAGTAGAGGCGACCCCAACCCGGGTGCCACCGTGCTGCTTCGCGACCCCGGTCAGCAGATACCGCACCGGTTGCGGCAGCGGCTTGTCCGAGCGTTCGACGAGGCGTTTTTCGACCTCGTCGATGTCGTAGCCCGAGTCCAAGGCGCGGCGAATGCTCGCTTCGTTGAGCCGCCAGACGGTCACGTTCGCGCCCTTTGGGTCTCGGTCGGCCAACAGCTCCAACTCGGTGAACAGTGACGCCGAAGGAGTGCCTGTGACCATGATCGAAAGGTCGGACTGGACCACGATCTGATCGGTCGTCTCCGGCAAATGGATGCTCAACACCGTCTCGGCGGTGTCATCACGCTCAAACCCGAGCGGGTCGTCGTCCACATTGCGTTCCAGGTCGGCCAGTAGCTGCGCAGCGTAGGAGGTCAGGGTCAACGGCGGACCCGGCTTCACCGAGGCGATGACCAGCAGCCCCCATTGTTGCGCTTCGGCGATCGTCGTGGCCACACATTCGGCCAGATTCTTACGCGGCCACAGCCACCGCGCCAGATCGCAGATGTCCTCGCTGGTGCCGCAGGAGTCGATCAGCCAGTGCAATACCTGGCTGCGCACCCACGGCAAGTTCGTACGTTCCAATCCGTTTCCCAGCACAGCCGGACGGGCCGCGGTGTTGGTGTCCTCCTCCAGACGCGACAGATCGCGGGTGGTCAGCAACCATGCTTGTGCCAAGCGGGTCCAGCGTTGGGCGCGCGGCAGGGCCCGCCAGGAATCGAAGTTGCGCGACGGCAGGAAACCGTCGTCACTCAAACCGAGCAACCCGGCGCTGTAGGTCGTCTCCAATAGACTCGCGATCTCCTTGGGCGAGCGCCCCAGGCTGGTGGCGAGCCTTCGCAGCACCGTGGTGCCGACCCCGCCGGTCCGTAGTGGCTTGGCCGGAGTCTCGGCCAGCATATTGAGCAGGTCCTCAACTTGGGTGAGGACGTTGTCGGCCTGGGTGGCGACACTACCGGGACCAGAGGTGAGATTCGCGGGCAACTCGTCTAGCTGCGGGGGCTGCGGTCGCGAGCGGCCCAAGGGGCCCGCTTCGCGTCGCAACAACACACCCATTTCGCGCGGCAGCTCGACCGTCGTCGGCCCGATGGGAACCACGAGGTGATGGTCGAGCAGAAACGCCGCCGCCGAGTTCTCCTCAGGGCTGAAGGCGTCACTGACCTGACCCACCGGCGGGCCCGAGGCCAGCCGTTCCAGCATTTGTTGGGCGGCGGTGGGCGCTTCCAGGACGGTGCGCCGCAGCCGCGCGCCCACCGCCGCTAGCGCGGCGGCGTCGTCATCCAGTTGCGCGGCGGGGCGACCGAGCCCGGCCGGGTAGGGCCCCAGTACCGATGGCAGGTCGGAGGGAAGGCGCAGGTCTTCCTCCGGGCCCCACAACAGCGCTTGGTGCCGTAGTTGCGCCAGCGGCTGTGTCCACTCGTGTGGGTCCAGGCCCATCGACTTGATTGAACTCAGGGTGGGGGTGGCACCGGCGGGGGTGGCCAGTGTCAGGGCCTCCAAGAGGCGAAGTTGGGCTTCGTTGAGGTTGTCGACGGCCTTTCGTAGAGAGGCGGTCGTGGTGGCGCGAGCCGCGAGGGCCGCCAAGTCGCGCGGCGGGGGATACGCCAGGTCCGGACGCAGTGCCAGAAGGGTGGCCAGCGCGCGGTCGTCTCGACGGGACAACTCGTCGCGCAGACTGGATGCAGGGGTTGGTCGCATCTGTATAACGGTACCCGCCCAAGATCCGAATCGGGTCCTTCGCAAGGCTGATCACTCAAGCGTCGAACCGCGACTCGCTGCGTTATTTTTGCAGGTGGGAGGAGCTGTGTGCGGAAATGGTGGCGGCTGATGAAGTAGCCAGACAGTGACGTGAGATCACGGTGGCTCCGCGCGGGAGGGCCCGCTTGGGTTTCGGGCCTCCTGCCCAGTGGGACCCATCCACGGCGTTACCTTGAGGTTTGTATGCGTGAGGGTCGATTCGCTGTCAAAATGTGAAACATGACAAAGAAAAAGGACGGTACGTCCCGGGCGCAGCAAGTCGAGCCCGGACACCTACCGGTGAGCGAATGGGCCGGGATGTACGCGGGGAATCAGCCACCGTTTGGTGACGACGCCAGCGACCTGCCCATGGGGATCGACAAGTTGAAGTGGGACTACTCCGCGCCGCAACCGCCGCGCATTCTAGACGAGGAACGTCGCCTAGCCGAATATGAGGAGATGGACCGGCAAGAACAGACCCGCCGCGAACGGCGCTGAGACGCCGCCTAGACCTACCGCTTGCCGTCGTGTGAGTGGATACACCGTCACGCCTCTATGCGACCGGCCTGGCTCTGGCTAGAATTTCTGCCATGGCGAAAAAAGATCTGACCCAGGTCAAGAACGACTCCAAAGTCAAGGTCGTTCCCGACGGGCACCTTCCGGTCGGTGAATTCACCTCCGCTCACATCGGCGGGTCCTCCCCGTTCGGGGAGAACGTGAAGTTCCCGATGCAGGTGTCTAAGGTGCGCTGGGAGCACTCGAAGAAGGTCGGCCCGCGCATCCTCGACGAGGAGCGCCACTAAGTGCCCTTGCGGCACTGACACTGTCGTCATATCGCGCAGAAAAGTCGCCCGGTCCGCCGGTGCGACTTTTTGTCGTGCCTGGGTTGTGATGGTGGACTCATGCGGTGGGCTGCCGATAGAGTCGAACTCATGAACGCCTCGAATGAGTTGTACCGGGCCCTGGGGACCGTGTTGGAAAACGCCGAACATGGGCCGCAGCTGTGCGGAGTCATCGCCATGTCGTACCCACCTTTGGGCGGTGGCTACGACATCGAGGGCTGGTCGTGGGAGTCGGTGGCCCATGAGGAGGCAAGCGGAGTGCGGTGGGGCAATTTCGTGTTGACCGGACACTTCGACGGCGAAACCTTCACCCTCACTCAGCCACCTGAACAGGCCGAACGCGATAGCCAGCAACGGTATCCGGAACTGGGGGAGACTGGTCCGGGAGAACCCATTCGAGCTGTTCGCGGCTAGACTGGCTCTATGGCATACCCACCCCACTTTGAGCCTGGTTCCGGCGCGGAATCCAACGACGCCGCAGGCGAGTCTTCCGGCCCCGACAGCTCCAGTAACGGTGCTGCTGCGCCGGATGTGGCCGCAGCCCCACTTTCGGCTGATCCCAGTGGCGGCGGTGCCGGGGCCGAGGTCCCTTACGCCCCTGGGTCCTCCTCGGGTCCGGCCGCTGGCGAAACCGAGCAGATGAGTGCCGATTCCCTTCCGCCGACGGGAGCCCAGACAGCGGCCGCTTCACCGGTCAACCAGCCTCCGCCACACGTGCCCCAGATGTATTACCCGCCTGGGCAGCCCGACCAGTGGGCGAACTGGCACCCGCAAGAGCCGCAAAAATCTAGGGCCGGCCGCATGGCTCTCATCATCGTGCTGTTCGTGGCGCTGGCCGCTGGTGGCGGTACGGCTGGATACTTGCTGTTTCAGCCCGAGGAAGCCTCAGTTGCCACAGGAGACGACTCGACTACGAGCGCCCCGGAGGAGACATCTCCGCCTGGGGACGACGACTCCGAGCCGCCAGCGGATGCGTTCGATATCGAATACCCGACGCCGGGTTCTCCGTGGGAGCCGTTCGAGACCGAGGATGCGCACAGCCCCGGTGTGTATGACAATGTCAGCTGGAATATCAGAGTCACTGACGTGTGGATCGGTTTTCTCCAGTTCGGGATGCTCGACCGCGTCTCGATTGTGCATGATGCGGACGACCCTGAACAGACCATCCAGCAAATAGCCGACAACTTTGCCAATACCAGCTTCAGCGGGGTTGAAGGTTTGCAGATGTCTGCCATCGACTTCAGCGAGGTCACGGTCGAGGGGTCGCGGGGCGCGGTCCTGGGCGAATTCGAGCTCACGTGGGACGACGCGGCTGAGGGCATTCCCGATAGTGCCGAGGACGTCGCGTTGATTGTGATCGACCTTGACGGCCGGGACGCGGTCGTGGGGCTGGCAGCGCTGCCCGAATCGATAAGTGAGCACTATGAGGATGCGGTCGATCTGCTATCGCAGGTGAGGATCAACTAGGGCGAGGCTTTTGCCAGCGGTTGAGGTTTGAGCGTTGGCCGACTCGGGTGGTGCCTGTTGGCAAGTCGCCGTCATTGCGGCTTATGCAAGTGGCATTTTCGGCGGTCGCGTCGGCTCGTTAAACTTTGCCTCCTGCGGCCTTGAATCGCATAAGGTTCATAGTTCGGTGGCCTGGTAGAGCCGCGTATGAGGCCGGGGCGGCCACAGTGCGGTAGCGCGCCCCGGCGTTAGACTAGCGTGCTTCGCGTTTTGTCAGGCCGTAATGGTTGCCCTCGGGGTCCTTAAAGGATGCCCACCAACCGCCCCAGAACTCGATCTTGGGTTCGTCGACAATCTCGACTCCGCGTTCCTTCAAATCCGCGACGGTGGCTTCCACGTCCTCGCACTCGAAGACGAGATTGGCCAGTGAACCGATCTGGTCTTCCCTGAATTGGGGCGTGAAGAGGGTCAATTCCACCGCGTCGTCGGGGGAGCGAACTTCGATCCAGCGAGGAGCTCCGGGCGCATCCCCCATTGGAGTATCGAGGATTTCAGTAAACCCCATGGTCTTGGTCCAGAACTCTTTCGCCGCGTCCTGGTCTTTCACATTAAGGCCGATCTTAGAAACACCGATCATACTCATGCCTCCACACTTGTTGTATCGGTTAGTGTCTTTCACAGATTGGCACGCGCGTACGACAATTTTCGGTCAATGGCCACAAACGCATACTGGAAATCCGAGTGAAAACCCAGGCTAAACAGCTAATTCGGCCAAAATTTGCCCATGTGGTCGCATAGGCGACGCCCCCTTTGGCCGCCGCTGTGCTCATGCCACTACCGCGACCAGCCGCCAACCCCATAAGCTATGCGCAGAAACGTCAACGAGGAGTACGGGAGTCGCCGTGGCCGGGTTTCGCACCATGCTCAGTTCCGCCGCCCACCTATGTGAAACGGCGGCGCGTCGGGTGAGCGCGGCCCGCGACGCCCTACACCACACCGGGCAAGCTGACGCCGTGCTCGACCCGCAGGCCCACAGTGCCGAGCAGTCAGTGGCCGCGCGGGCCCGCACCGCTTCGGCCCAACTGGCGAAACACCCCGACTATCTGTCTATCGGCACCGTCAATCTGGCCGGAGGCGAATCGTTCCCCTTCCTGGTGCCCTTCGGGCCCCACGGCCACCTTTGCACCGATGTGGACGGACGAGACGAGAACGTGGCCCACCTGGTGCGCGCCGCCATCCTGCACACCCTCAGCCACTCCTCCGCCGGGACGGTCAAGGTCGCCCTGATCGACACCGCCACCCTCGGGGCCGTCAGCTCACCACTGCAACCCCTAGTCACCGCCGGAGTCATCACCGAAGTCGCCACCGACCCCGGCAGCGTCGAGGTCGTCCTCTCCGCAGCCGAAAAACACATCCGTGAGCGCATCAGCACCCAAGGAGCCGCCGGACCCCTCCTGCTGCTGGCCGTCGCCTCCCACACCGGTCTGTCAAAAGCTCTCCTGGAACGCATATACGCCATCGCTCGCAGCGGACGCGAACACCGCGTCGCCATGATCGGCCTGGGACTGCCAGAACTTCCCTGGGCCACCCGGCTACGCATACCCGGCGACGGCACCGCGCGAGTGGCCAACCCACCGACCGCCCCCGTCACCCAAGGCGACGAATTCGCCGCCCCCGTCCACCTGCACCCCCGCGCCGACAACTCCTACCTCCTGGGCGAATCCCAGCGCTTGGCCGACCGCGCCAAAGCCGCCACCGCCCTCACCTTCGCCGACCTCGTCCCCACCGAACCGAGCAGCCACGACCCCGCCCACGCCCTAGAAGTCCCCATCGGCCGCGACGCCAGCGGCGAAGTACGCCTCCGCTTCGACGACGCCACCCCGCACTGGCTAGTCGCAGGCCGCACCGGCGGAGGAAAAACCGTCTTCATCCTCGACGTCCTCTACGGGCTGGCCTCCCGCTACACCCCCGATGACCTCGCGCTATACCTACTGGACTTCAAAGAAGGCGTCTCCTTCTCCGAATTCACCCCCTCCGAACGCGACGCCACCTTCATCCCCCACGCTCGCGTCGTGGGCGTCGAATCCGACCGCGCCTACGGCCTGGCGGTGCTGCGCCACCTCAACGAGGAAATGACCCGCCGCTCCACCCTCATGAAACGACACGGAGTCTCCGCCTTCAGCGCCCTGCGCGAACACGAGACACTACCGCGCATCGTCGCGGTGGCCGACGAATTCCAAGTGCTGCTAGCCGGAAACGACAAGCTTGCAAGCGAAGCCGTCTCCCTGTTGGAAAACCTCGCCCGCAAAGGCCGCTCCTACGGCGTCCACCTCGTCCTCGCCTCCCAAACGATCTCCGGAATCGAGGCCCTCTATGCGAAAAAAGACTCCATCTTCGGCCAATTCCCCATGCGCATCGCCCTCCCCGGCGCCAAACAGATCCTCGACGCGCGCAACACCGCCGCCGAAGGCATCGGACTGGGCCAAGTCGTCATCAACACCGACGGCGGCCTAGCCGGAGCCGACCGCGTCGTCCGTTTCCCCAACGTCGAGAGCGACATCATGGCGCAACTGCGCGCCCGCCTAGTGCGAGACCACCCACATGTGAGCCCGCCGAAAGTCTTCTACGGCTACCGCAGCGTCCACGTCAACGACGTCCTCGCCGAACAACCCGCCTCACCTGGTGAAGCATTCGTCGGGCAAACCGTCTCCCTCGACCTGTCCCCCGCCCGCTTCACCTTCGACGCCCGACCCGGCCGCCACCTGGCATTCCTCGGCTCCGATCCGGCCGGTGCCGACGGCGTCTCCGCCGTCGCCGCCAGCCTCGGCCCCGCAGCCACAATATGGACCGTCGACTTCACCGGCACCGCCGCCCACGTCGAAGCCCACCGCAGCCTCACCCCCGCAGAGTTCACCCCCGCGCTCGCCCAAGCCCTAGAGACCGGAAACATCCACATCCTGGCCTGGGGTCTCGACGCGGCCGGACTCGACCGCAACGGCCAAACAGCCCTGCGCACCCTCCTCAAACAAGGCCCCGCTCGGGGAGTCCACCTCACCGGCTGGTGGCGAGCCATGCGCCGCTTCATTGACGACACCGGCGGATCAGCCGGTCGGGAAGACGTCGCCGGAAACATCGTCCTCAACCTGCCCGGAACCGAACTGACCAGCCACTTCGGCCCCAGTTTCAGCGACTGGCAACCGCGCGGCGGCCGGGCGCTCTTCATCGACCGGCACTTGGGTGGAACCGGCCAACTCATCGTCCCCTTCACCCGCAAGGAGGTCATCGCGTGAGCGCCTTTGACGACTATCTAACCGCCGTGCGAGAACTCGACACCATGCGGCGAAATCAGGCCGAAACCGAACAACAACGTGCCGGGCAAGCCGCCACCCTCGGCGAACAGGCAAACGCCATCGACGCCCAGGTCGCCGACCAACGAAACGCCATCACCGCCTTGGCGGCCGAAGCGAAAACCACGGTCGAACTCAAAGGCCCCATTGTCACCCCCGGGCAAGACCCACGCTCCGAACTAGCCGCCGCCAGCGCTGACCTGGAGCGCTCCCACCAGACGCTCGCGCAAGCGCGCTGGCTGGCGCATCGGCCGCCCGCGTTGCCCGCCTGGCGGGTCGACGAACGTAACGGCCTCATCTACGGGTTGTGGGCGGTGGTGGCGATCGTCGCTCAGCTGATTGTCTTGCGAACCTCCGGCACGCCTGATGGGATATGGCAGGTCGTGACGCTGTCGGCCTGGCTGGTGGGGCTGCCGTTGGCGGCTTTCGCAGCCGGATGGCTCTCCATTGGGGTGGTGTCACGCCCTCGTCTGGGAGAGCCCGAAAAACTGCAACGCAACCCCAGGCTCGGGCTGGTCATTTGTGCCTCAACGCTGGTTGTGGCCTGCGGTTTGTTCTGGTGAGTCGATAGTCTCGGCGCGGCGGTTATGCCACAGCCAGCCCAGGCCCAGGATCGGTAGCACGAGTGGTACATACCCGTATCCGGCACCGAATTGCGACCACACGGTGTCGGCGGGGAACCAGGTGGAGTAGAAGACGCTGAGCGCGCCCACGCCGATGACGCCGACGAACTCAATCAGGCACGCCCCTGCGGCCACGTTCCAACCGATGGAGCCGCCGCGCAGCATGGCGATGGCGGCCAGGAGATAGATCGCGGCGGCCAGGGCCGAGAGCACGTATGCCACGGGTGCCTCGGAGAATTTGGTGGCGATTTGGTAAGCCGCCCTGACTCCCGCCGAGACGGCGAAGACGATGTAGACAAGCGTCAACAGGCGTCCGAAGCCCGAACGCAGCTGGTCGGTGGTTTCTGCCATGACAGTCCTTAGACGTTGACCTGGTAGTCCCAGATCTGGTTGACGCGCAGCAGTAGCGCGGAGGCAACGAGGCAGCCGATGGCGACGGTGCCGATCCCCCACCGGCTGCGGTCGATGGAGCCCCATACGGCGGCGATGGGCAAGACGAGCATCGCGGTGAGCAGGTAACTGAAGAACAGGGCCTTGCTGTCTCCGGCGGCCGGAATTACCAGCACCAGCGCGGTGATGAACTGGACCACTAGCGCCGCTTCGATCACGCCCAGGGCGATGAAGTGGGTGCGCCCGACCAGCTGACTGCGGTATGTCTCCCATAGCAGGTAGGCGGCGATTCCCAGCGTGAGAGCCTGGATGGAGTAGTACATCCAGTCGATCATGGTGCTCCTTTGGGGCCGCGTTGTCGCTAGACGGCATTGCGGCTGGCCTCGTGCGTGTGCGGTCGATTTTCACACTAATAGGGCCGCGCCCGGGACTAACCCCGGGCGCGGCCTTGAATGTCGCGGCTTACTCGTCGGAGGCGTCTGCGGCCTCGTCGGTCTTCTTTTTATTGCCGAGGAACTTCACCAGCAGCACCCCGCCGATGACGATGATGGCGATGCCGAGGATGAACGCGCCGATGGGGGCTCCGCCGCCTTCGGTGGTGTCTTCGTCGGGCGTGGCGGCCTCGGTGGGCTCGGCGGCTTCGGCGCCATTGTCGTCCTCGTCCGCCGGTGCCGCAGCGGCGTCTTCGTCGTCTTCGGCCACGAGCGACAGCTCATCGGGTACGGCGAGGACTTCAAAGGTGATGGTGTCTTCGACGCGGTGGCCGTCCTGCGACAGGATGCGGTAGGCGAGGGTGTATTCACCGGGCTCGTTGTACATCAGCGGCTGGGTGAAGGAGTTGCCTTCGAAAGTCGGCTCTTCGAGGTCGAGAACGGTCCCTTCGGGGTCGCTCACGGCGATTTCGGTGGAGGGGCCGTCTAGTTCTTCGGAGAATTCGACGGTGATGTCGGCGGGGGCTTGATCGAGGGTGTCGCCGTCGGCGGGGTCGGCACCGGTCATGACCGCGTGGGCGAAGGCGCTGGAGGATGAGCCCAGCACCAGCGCTCCGACGAGGCCAAAGGCGATTAGCAGACGTTTCATCATGCCCACATCATGGCACAGTGGCATGGCTTACAGCGGCAACGATAAAGGAGGTTTAAAACACACTTCTTCACCACTGGTTATCGTTTGTGCACGTAATGCGAACTCGGCTGTTTTTGCGCATTGACGCAGCGTAGAAGTTGTGGTGAGCTTATCGGATGGCTGAACCTATCCGATGGGGTATTTTGGCTACCGGCAACGTTGCCGCCGCATATGTCGAAGATCTGGCGCTTTTGGATGATTGTGAAGTGACCGCTGTGGCTTCGCGGTCGCTGGCGCGAGCGCAAGCCTTTGCTCAGCGGTACGACATCAAGCATGCATTCGATTCTGTGGAGGATCTGGCTGCGGACGAAGAAGTCGACGTTGTCTATATCGCTACCCCTCATTCCCACCACTTCGCCCCGACGGTGACGTGTCTGGAAGCTGGCAAACATGTCCTGTGTGAGAAAGCGTTTGCCCTTAACACTCAGCAGGCCCAGGCCATGTTTGACGTTGCGCGCCAACAGAAACGCTTCCTCATGGAAGCCATGTGGATGCGTTGCAATCCGGCGATTCGGGAGATGCGACGCGCGGTCAACGATGGGGTGATCGGCGAGGTTCAGGCCGTCCACGCGACGTTTTCCATCAACGGCACCTTTTCTCCGGAGCATCGGTTGCGCAATCCGCGCCTAGCCGGTGGGGCACTGTTGGACATGGGCGTATACCCGATCACGTTGGCGCACTTGCTACTTGGCAAGCCCGAATATGTGCAGGCGACGGCTTTGCTGTCACCGGAGCGTGTCGACAAGTACACCGCTGTGACGATGCGCTACCGTCGCGCGCTGGCTCAGTTGAGCTGTTCGTTCACTGGTGGGCCGGATTCGTCGGCGACCATTGTCGGCTCGGCGGGGCGCATTGAGATCAAGTCGCCCTTCTTCCGCCCCAACGGTTATACGTTGGTGCGCGACGGCATGCCGCCGCGTCAGATTGAGTCGCCCTATGTCGGGCATGGTTATGTGCACCAGGCGATGGAGGTGCACCGGATGCTACGCAATAACCAGCTTTCCTCCACTTTGGTCCCTCCAAGCGCGACGCTTGAGGTCATGAAGATCATGGACGATGTCCGCATGCAAATCGGGGTGGAGTATCCCGGCGAGATCCCTTGGCGCTACCGCTTACTGCCTCTAGCGCACGCGGTGTGGAAGTACGAAGCAGGCCAATCTGAGGCCCTATAGGGCGGTTTGCGCTCCTGAGGGACGTCTAACGATGCTTCGAGATCGGTTATTTGCGCTGACGTGTTCCCGGGCCGAGCATTCATCGGTGGCTTATGCAAAAGGTACGTTCGGCATACTCGTCGGCTCGTTTACCTGCGTAAAGTCCGCCTGTTGCGGCCTTGAATTTGCGCTTTTGCAAAAGCCTCATAAACGAACAGTGGGTGAGGGCGAAGCCCTCACCCATTTGCGTGCCTGGCAAACGTAAGCATGATCTGGGCTTACGACAAGCCGCTCTGGAGCAGACAGACTGTGGCCGGGCAGTGAGTGTTGATGCCACAGTGGCGCGCGCTGGGCGTGTGTTCTGCGTCTCGCTTTAGGCGTGGGGTCTGGTTAGTTTGGGGCGACACGCGGGGTGGGTTGGGTTGTGGTGGTTGACTTCTGTGGTTTGGTCCGGGATAGTTTCGTGCTATCCGATGTGGCGGGCTGTTGTCACTGGGTTGGATGTGGTGGTGCGGGTGTGCCTGTGCCGCAACGCCTAGCGCCGGTGCGCTTCTGGGGAGGAGCGCCGCCATCGGGTTCTGTGCGCCGCCGACTGTGGGTCGGTTGTGGTTTCTGGTGGCTCTGTCGCGAAAGCGACAGGCGACACGGAATGTCATTACCGCGAGTGTGGCCCAGCGGGCCGTACGGTTAAGGGCACAGAAAAGCCCCACCGCTATCGCGGGGGTAAAAAACTCAATATGGAATCGGGCGGTCCTCGGACCTTGTTCGCGAAAACACCCCGCGGACCGCCCTCCAGCATCAAGAAACGGAGTTCGTAATGCTACGGACCACCATACGCTTCCGTGCACCCAAAAACGAGTACTCAACACCCATATCTTCACACCTTTTTGACCCGCATTTGCGCAGGCAGATGCGGGTATCGGTGCTGGCTTTGGGCGGTGGGCGATGAGTAATCCACGTGACCTATCGGCATCTGATCCGGTCTACTCAACGTCGTCGCGCTCGCCGCAATCGGATGTTTCGTCGCCGGTGAAGACCACCGGAGATCAAGTCGTCGAGTTCACCTTTGGGTCGGGGCGTTACATGGTCTCCCCGCATCCCGAACGCGGTTCAGCCCTGGCGTTGAACCTGCAAGGGCAATCGCTGGTCATCCCGGTGGCCACGATCGCAGTGATGCGAGGTCGCTTTACTGAGGTGGTGTGGGAGACGCCGTTTCTGGCCCGTTCACCTGAATGGAAGGACGCCATTCTTAACCAGGTGTCACAAAACCTGGCCGAGTCCTTGCTCGGTGATGCCTCATGAGTGGCCCGTTTCCGCGTATCCCGGCGATGCGCTCACCCAACGGTCACCCCATACGTAGCGTCAACGGCCAACCGGCCCCGGCCAATGTCACCAGCAGGCTTTCCAAGCTCGATCTGTTGGGGGCACGCCTGGAGCCGGGCAAGTTCTACGGCCGGTTTCTCTCCGATGGGTATTACTACTACCTGTATGGCTCGTGGATGGGCGACTCTGTTGCTGTACATCGGGAAGAATCCAGGGAGGGCGACCCGGTCGTGCGCGCCTACCTGTTGCCCTCGGGCGCTTGGTGGATTAAGACCCTGGTCTTCGGCCAGGCAGCCTATGGGTTGAAGCGCTTCGCGGACAACTTCACCACCTACGCGGCCGCACACCCGGACCTGTCGGGGTCCTAACCACAACCGGTCGCCACGTGTGCAAAGAAGACTGCACGTGAGCGTTCACCATCGACTTATCGCAGTTCACCGGCCAGGTGAGCAACACGAACGGCCGCTGGAGGTTCGTATATCGCTGTGGTTGGGGTGGCCCTGACAGTTACGCGAACTGTCGGACTAGATTGGCCCCAACGTAACGGCACCGATCCCCGCTGGATAAGACGCCGCGACTCACCGCTCACCGACTGGATCTAGACCAGAGCTGAGCACCGAGAACCGGCCGCGCACCGCAGACGTCAACCAGATCGCAACCTGCCCGCAAAGGCGACTACCGTCGCCTCCACCAGGCGGATGAGGAACCGGTCCAGAAGACATCGCGGGAGCCGTTCTTAGACCAGACGGGCCACAACTCCACAACAACTCAACCCACACAACAGAATCCCGGGCCTATGCGGGTACCGACAGGTTCTCAATAGCGGCGACCGGCTTTTGCGAGTGGTTACCCCCACCGAGCCTCCCCGTCGCCATGAACCCGTCATACGCAAGTCGACCCATCATCGACATTGCGCCACCAGCAGGCACAACAGCGTTTAACCCGCATAACGCCCGGATACTCAGCTCGGCACACGTTAGGAAAACCGGTTGTCATCTGAGTTGTGATCAAACACAGTGGACCCATGAAAAAAGACTACTTTGGCGGCCGCGTGGCCGAGACCTATGACGATGCGCATGATGAGCGGTTCGGGCCCGAATATTTGGAGGCGGAAACCAGTTTCTTGGCCGATTTGGCGGGTGACGGGCCGGTACTGGAGTTGGGGATCGGCACCGGACGTGTCGCCGTACCGTTGCGTAAGCGCGGTGTGAAGGTACACGGCATCGAGCTTTCCTCGGACATGGCAGACCAGTTGCGCGTGAAGCCAGGGGCCGAGGACATCGGGGTTACGATCGGGGACTTCGCTACGGCGAAGGCTCCAGGGACCTACTCGTTGGCCTACCTGGTGTACAACACCATCAACAACCTGACGACGCAGGATGAGCAGGTCGCGTGCTTTCGCAATGTGGCAGAGCATTTGGAACCGGGCGGTTACTTCGTGATCGACGTGGGTGTTCCCTCTTTGCTGCAATTGGCACCGGACCAGACCATTCACCCGTTCACGGTGACGGACGATCACCTTGGCTTTGACGAGTACGACTTTGTCGAGCAGGGCATGACCAGCCACCACTTCTTCCGCGACGGCGAGAACTGGCAACGAAGGTCAATCCCGTTTCGCTACGTGTGGCCCTCCGAGCTCGACTTGATGGCGCAGCTGGCGGGCATGAGTTTGCACCAGCGTTGGTCCGGATGGAACCGTGAGCCCTTTACCGCACAGAGCCGAATGCACGTCTCGGTATGGAAGAAGCCCGAGGCGAACTAAACGGCGGAAGCGCGGCCGCAGCTGCCCAGAACATAACTCAGACAACGCGCTCGGGTGGATCACGCTTCGCGCCCCTTCTGAATCTGGCGCAGCTGCGGACCGCACTTCGTCTCGTCATTCATCGGCGTAGGCATGCGGACCGGATCGTAATCCATACAGGCCCATCGACTTGGTGTGCGCCAACGCGGATTGATAGGTCGAGATTTCCATTGCTGGTGTAGTCGATGAGCCCCCCTTGAGTGTGATTTTCATCGATAACTTTGGCTATCTCATCTTCAAAGTTTGACGGCTCTACGACTTCAATGGTCTCGACTCGTTCCAGGATTGTGTCAACTTCCCGAAACATTTCTTCAGCGCCATGATTCTCGGATTCGAGCTCGTAAAAGACCGACACGAAGTATTGGTTGCCACGAGTTGGTCCCTCACAAGTGATGGTCGATCGTTCCCCTTCGACAATAGTGACGCCTCTGAGAATTGTGGAGCTATCGATGCCGTCTTCGACCATGGTGATGATGGAGTCGGCATGTGCAAGGGCCTCGTCCTGGGGGATTTTTGGTGGAAGTGTCATGAAGTAAATGGATGCGAGGACAGCCACAGTTGTCCAGAACACGCCCCATGCGATTCGTTTGGTCGTGATCATTAGGGCACCCGAGGCCCAAGGTCGGGGTAGGCTCGACCTGCGTTGTGGTCATTCTCGATGTGTTCAGCCCCCACGTCTCCCACGATTACAGCTGCCATGGCCATGATGTCATCGGTGCGGCGTTGGTAGTACTCGCTATGACCGCTGGTTGAAGTGGTCAATTCTGTTCCTCCTGGGAATAGTGGAGAACCTGGATTCGATCCGTGGACGGGTGTGGACGGAACCATGTCCCCCTCAGCCTCCAGGTAGTAAAAGTTCTCCGCACCCACATTGAAGTCTCGGGCGGAGTCAACGGCATCGTTGAATCCTGGCGAACCGGCGACCACGATGGCATCGGCTGACGTAGCTCCGCCCGACTGGTCTCCGTATGCAACGGTTAGCGAGCCGTAGCTGTGCCCGAGCACGGTTTGTCGGACGTTGTCGCCTTGGTTTACGGAGCCCATTCCATCAATGAAGCGGTTGAGGTCGGCCGCGCCATCTCGCGCTCGCTGTGGATCGGGAGCTTGCGCGAGCACCCCGTTGGGGGCATCGTAGGCCAACCACATCACGGCGACAGTTGATTGGTCGGGCGCGTACAGCTGAGCCTCATCGGCGAGGTTCTTGGCCCGCTCAATCTGTAGCTTCGTGCCCTCGTCCACGCTTCCCCACTGCCGATCGGAGTCCGTCCCCGGCACGAAGGTCGCTACGTTGTCGGCCTGATCCGGATCGCCAGTGGCGACGATGACCTGCCAGTCAGACACGCGAATGTTAGCTTCGGTCGTCCCGATCAACCCGCCACCATGCCCGATGGTTCTGGTCTCGTATTCGGCGGGCCGGAACCCGAGCAGCAGGTTATCGCTGTTTGCCATGTCGCTCAGCAGAGCGGCGGCGTCGACATCGTTCGGGTTATTCAGAACATGCTCTTGCAGTACCCGCATGTTCGCGGTGTGCCGGTCGACCGACGGAATGCCATCCAGCCACGCGACCATGTCGGGATCGTCGCGCAGGATCTCATCACGCATATCCTGGGGCAAGCTCGTCCACCATTGGTAAACCTCGTCGGTGGTGGCGTTGCCCGACAGCACATGGTCGAACAGCGCCGAGGAGACGCGGTCGGCGTCGAACTGGCTGCGGGTGCCTTCCTCGATGAGAGTCCGCAACGTGCGATCCGTACCCTCGTCGATCTCACGCATCCGGTCGAGAATCGCCTCGATCTGGCGTGCCCACGACTGCGCGCCGTCGTGGACCTCTGGCGGAATAGCCGCCTCGGCGTAGGCGGCGGTATTAAACCGCACCGAACCGTCCGCGCCGACCAGGTAGCCGCAGTTCTCTGCCGCGTCCACCACCGATCGCAGTTCCAAGGCGCACACGTCCAGGTCATCGCAGGCGTTGTGCAGCGTGCGAGAAATGAGCTCGGCCTCCTCGGCGGCGTCATCGAACCGTCCGGCCAGCTGCTGGGCCCGGGCCCGGGCAGCGGTGGCCGTGCCGCCGTCGAAGACATCCGGGCCGATCTTGCGCATCGCGAACTGACGCAGCTCGTCGCCGGTGTCGCAGTTGTGCCGGGCGAGCTTGTACCAGCGTTCGGCCGCCTCCCGAATGGACTCGACCGAAAGGTCCTTGGCGTAGGCGTAGTCAAGTGAAGTCATCGCGGCCCCTAGTCCAGGAAGTTGTCCCCGTAAACGGGGGCCTGGTCGGATACGGACGGGACCTCATAGCGGCCCGCGTCGGCATGCTGGGCGAACATCGAAGCGGTGAACTCATCCATCGACACCGAGGTCTCCACATGAACGGCCAAAAACATCGCCAATTCCTCGACATCACGGCCGAGCGCGCGATATCGACCGGCCCGCCACGCGTCGCTCAGGTCCCGCAGCGTCGCAGGATGCGCCAGCTGAGCCCCAGAATGATCCGCAGCCGCGCGGGCGCTGGCATCCCATGCGGGTCTACCAGCGGCGTCAATGTCTTCGTGCGTGTCGAATAGGGAGCTGGCAGCACTGTGGACGGCGTCTTCGTCCATGAGATAGTCCGCACCGGCACAGGGGTCTTGCGGTATGAGGTCATCAGAGGGCAGCGTCATAGGCACCTTTTCGAAGTGAGGGGTGAGAAGAGGTGTCCTTAAGTTTAGCGACAATCGCGCACCTGATGTGTCCACGCGATGACAGGTTTCCGTTAGACCCAGCGGGCCTTTCTGGCCGAGCGGCGCAGCACGCGCAACAGGAGCGGGCCGGTCAGCACGATGAGCACGGCCGTGGTGACGGCCCGCCCGATTTCCCACCCGGCGGAGGTGGCCAGCGAGAAGGCGATCAGCCGCCTGAAGTTCTCCGCAAAGTCCGCCCCCGGTTCGTAGGCGAGCGCGCCGGTGGTGATCGCGAAGGGCCAAAACGACATGTTCAACAGCAGACCGAACACAATCGCGGCCACGCAGCCGTAGGCGGCCAGCATGAGAACTTCGGCCCGGTGTCCCCAGCGGGTGCGCGGCTGGCGCCCAGGCAGCAGGCCCGCGCCCAGACCGATGAATGACGCGGCGAGCATCTGATAGGGCAGCCACGGCCCCACGCCGCCAGTGAGTAGGGCCGATGCGAACAAAGCGGTATTGCCCAGCACGAAACCGAAGGCGGGTCCGTAGACCCGTCCGGCCAAAATAATGAGGAAGAAGACCGTCTCCACGCCAGCCGCGCCCGCCCCGAACGGCCGCACGGCCGCAATGACCGCGCTGAGTACCCCCAGCATCGCCACCAGCCGCGCATCCAGGCCGCCGGAGGAAATCTGCGCCAAGACCACGGCGGTCAGCAGCGGCAGCAGCATCGCGAACATCCACGGCCCAATGGTCGTGTCACTCAGGACCGCGCCCGGGGCGACGAATAGCGGCCAAGTGGTGGCCATGAGGCCAAACAGTGCCGCGAACGTCAGCGCGAGACCACCGCGCCAGTCGATGGGAAGCCGAGGCGGGTTCAGCGACTGCGTCGTCAACGGTGTCACCTCAGTGCCTCGCGCACCTCTTCGACGGTCAACCAGCCGGGCAGAATCTTCGCCACCTGCGGGGCGAACATCGGCGAGGCCGCCACCACCTCCCGCGCGGGCCCGTCGGCGACAATCTCACCGTCGGACATGATGGCGACCCGGCTGGCGAACTCGGCCACGAATTCGACGTCGTGGGTGGTGACGATGAGCAGATGCCCGGCGTCGGCGAGGTCGTGTAGACGGCGGGCCAGCGCGGCCTTGGCCGGGTAGTCCAGGCCCCGGGTGGGTTCGTCGAGCAACAGCAGCGGCGGGGCGGCGGTCAAGGTGACGGCAAGAGCCAGGGCGAGGCGCTGCCCTTCGGACAGGTCGCGCGGATGCACCGAGACATCGACCTCCTCGATGAGGTCCTCCAGGATTTTGCGGCAGGTGCCGGCGGGTACGTCGGCGGCGCGGTCGGTGTTGACACATTCGCGTTCGACGGTCTCGGCATAGAGCAGGTCGCCCGGCTCGGAGGGCACCAGGCCCGCGAGGGTGCGCCGCTGAGGTGGTTTCAAAGTGGCGGGGTCGGCCCCGGCCACATCGAGGCTGCCCGCCGAACGCGCCCCGGTCCCCTGCAGTGCCCACAACAGCGAAGACTTGCCGCATCCGTTGCGTCCCATGATGGCGACTCTCTCTCCGCGCCGAGCCGAAAAGCTCAGGTTGTTGACCGCCCGCACGCCCGGGTAGTCCACGGTGATGCCCGCCGCGTCGAGGGCAGTGTCACCGTGGATGACGTCGTCACCCGGCGGTGTTGCGTGGTCTAGCTGCGCGCGCACATCTGCGGCGACCCGCCTAGCCGAGCGGATACTGATCGGCAACGGCTGCCAGCCCTGTTCGCGACCCAGCCGCACCACCGGAGGCGCCACGGGGGAGGTGGCGAGGATGTCGGCGACGGGCCCGTGTGTGACCGTGCGGTTTTGCAGCAACAGCGCCGAGTCGGCGTATTGGACGACGCGCTCCAGCCGATGTTCGGCCAACAGCACGGTGATACCCAGGTCGTGCACGAGGCGGTGCAGCGCCGAGAGCACTTCCTCGGCCGCCCCCGGGTCCAGCGCGGAGGTCGGTTCGTCCAACACCAGGATGCGCGGCCCGGCGGTCAGCGCCGCCCCGATGGCAACCCGTTGACGCTGCCCGGCCGACAGCGTGGCCAGCGCGCGGGTGCGCAGTTCGGACAGGCTCAACAGGTCAACGATCTCGGTCACCCGTTTACGCATCGTCGTGTCGCTGAGTGCGAGCTGTTCCATCGTGTAGGCCAGTTCGAGCTCGACCTCGTCAGTGACGAAACTGCTCAACGGGTCCTGCGGCACGTAGCCCACCAGGTCGGCCAGCTCGGAGGGGCGTGCTCGCGAAATGTCGCGGCCGCCCACGGTGACCGACCCGGAGGCGATACCTCCGGTGAAGTGCGGCACGAGGCCGTTCACGCAGCCCAACAGCGTTGATTTGCCGCTGCCGGTGGGCCCCACGATCAGACACAGCTCGCCCTCTTCGATCGTGAAACTCGCGGCGCTGAACACCGGCGGGGCGAGTTCGTGGTAACGGAAGGCGACATCGGCGAAGGTGATCATGCGGCACTCTCTTCGAAGTTCGACTGCTTAGGTTGCGCGGCAACCACGACCGGCCAAGCCGCGGCCAGGACACCGAGCGCGGCCAGTAGCGGCAGGCTCGGCATTGTGAGCGGGTCGGTGACCGGCCAGACGCCGACCGGGTTCAGCTGCGCGGTCACGATCACGGCCGCCAGCGCGCACGCTCCCGCGACGACGACAGACCATTCGCGCGCCCCAAACGGGTCGGGTCGGTAACGAGTGTGCGGAACCCTCCGGGAGGCAAAGATCAGCCCGCCCACGGCCAGGCCAACCCCCACCACAAGGAGCGTCCACGCCACCGGCGCCGCAGTGGCGGCACTGAGCAGACCGTACGCGCCAATGCACAGCCCAATCAGCCCCGCCAACAGCAAGGTTGAAGTCAAGGCGCGAGACTTCGGCGGGATGTCGGCCGACCGGCCGTACCCGCGTGCCGACATCGCCGCCGCCAGCGCCAGTGCCCGATCTAGCGCCTCATGCAACACCGGGGACACCACGGTGCGCATGAAATGCGCCGGGTTGCGTTTCGTATCGCCGCGCAGCGCGCGGGCCCGGTTGACGCGCACCGTGGAGGCGACCAGTTGCGGGGCCACCGAGAGGGCCACGACGATGGCCACGGAGATTTCGTAGAGCGCGGCGGGCATGGAGCGCAGCATGCGTTTGGGGCTGGCCAGAGAATTGGCCGCGCCGATGCAGACGAGCAGGGTGGCCAGCCGTAGGCCGTCATAGGCGGCGGCGGTGGCCCCTTCGGCGGTGACGGCCCCGCCCAGCCGGAACCCTTGGGCCCATTCGCCAAGCGCGATCGACGGTAGTTCGAAAAGGACAGTGGTGCCGTCGGAGCCGCCGAAGATCAGATAGAACAGCATGCGGATGCTGATGGCGACCAGCCCGATGAACAGGAAAATACGCCAGGCCCCCGACCACGGCTCGTCGCCTCGACACAAGAAAACGACATACCCGGACACGGCGATGATGAGCAGCAGTATCCACGGGTTGACCGTCTGGGAAGCGGTGGTGGCCAACAGCAGCGCCCACGCCCACCAGGCGACCGGATGGAGCCGGATACCAGGGCGCTGGGTGGCTCCCACAGAGGCAGACACCGGGCGGCTCACGACCGTTTCTTAACCGAGCGGGGCCCCGTGCGGCGGCGCATTTGCCAGTACCCCAAAGCGACGATGGCCCCGATGAGAACCAACGCGACCAGCCACGACAGATCCCAAGTGGTGGAGGTGTCCGCAGCCGAGTCGGGCTCGTCGGACTCGTCGGACTCAGCCGGGGCAGCCAAAGCGCGGGCCTTGTCGGGGCTGATGTCGGGTTCGTTCCCGCCGTCGCCGAACACCCACCCTTCGACGCCGGCCGAGGCAGGCACACGCATGGACGCGCCAAAGGAAGAAAACTCCCACTCGTCGCCGTCGGCATGCCAATACGACCAATAGGCGTCGGTGGACGGCGAGGTCGCACAGGTTCCCGCCTCGCCGGGCTGTCCGTTGATTTGACAGATCATGCCCGGCTGACCGGTCACAAACTCGACGGTGAAACCCGCCTGGCGCAACGCGTCGAGACCGGAACTGACCTCACCGGTGGCGCATCCGGCCTCAGGGTTGCCGTCGAAATCAACCACCACGGTCACCCCGTCGCACACTTCCTGCGCCGAGGCGGGCGACGGCCCGGCCGTGACGCCGGTAAGCAACAGCGTTGAGCACAGCAGCGCCGCAAAAGCGGTACGAAGAAAAGTGGTGGCCACAATAGACGCCTTCACAGTCTCGGTGGGCGGTACTGAGGTAGACGCAAGACGATGTCTCACCGCAGCAATGAGGTTGGCTCAAGGCATACCGACCCGTATACCGGAAGCCGAAGGCTGAGGCCTCCGTGAAAACACAGCGACCTCAGCCCAGGGATGAAACTACTTGTCGCCTTCGCTCGAAGCGGCGGCGTTCTTGCGGGACTTCAGAATCACGCCAATGGCGATCAGAACCAGCACAGCGCCGGCGGCGAAGATCGCCCACAGCAGCCAGTTATTGCCGTTCTCGTCGTCGGATTCCACCGCGGAGTCCACGTTGGCGTCGTTGCCACAAGAGAAGTTCGGAGCGGTCGCCTCGGCCCCAGCGGCGTCAACGTTCACCAGAGTGGAGCCACCCAGCAGCAGCAACGAGTCGGCGGTGGCCTTGTCACGGGCGCCTTCCATCCACGCCTCGGACTCGTCGGCCTGGAAGCGAATCGCACCCACATTGGCCTCATCAGAGCAGTCAACCTGCAACGATTGCAGGTAGTCGCCAGCGCTGGCGACACCGTCGGTCAGGGCTTCGACGTCATCGGCGCCGGGCACCGTGACGATGGCGAGCAAGGCTTGACCGGCCATCGCCGTGGAGTTGGCGTTGGCGCCGAAACCACCGTCGACTCCGCCGTCGTCGCCTTGCAGACCGAGCAGCCACGCACCCGATGCGTTGAGCGCATCGAGGGCGTCGTCGTGGTCGCCGTCGGTCGTGGCTAGCGCGGCGGCGGCGATTCCGGTCGTGTCGGGGTCACCGAAACAGCCGTCGTCGGTGATGCCTTCGAACGCGAACGAGCCGTCGTCGCACTGTTGAGCCACGAGGGCGTCAACGGCGGCGTCGATGTCGGCGGCCACGTCGGCCCCGGCGATAGTGGAGGCGTGGTGTAGACCCAGCAGCGCCCATGCGTTGCTCAAGGTCGCGCCGTCTCCGAAGGAACCGTCGTCATCTTGTGCCTCGGACAGGTCGCCGACGAGGTCGTATCCACCGAAGTCGGTGATGTCGCCACCGGCGGCGGCTACTGCTAGCAGTGTCTTACCGGCGGCTCCGGCTTGCAGGTCGCCCTCTTCGCCTTCGAGGTACGCGCCGAGTACGTCGGCTGAGTCGAGCCAGCCGAGCGTGGCTTCGGTCTGCTCGGAGCCGTAACCGGCGGCCATGAGCCCGATGACGGCGTCTAGAGAAGCGCTTTGGCTGGCGGCGCCGTCGACCTCCCAAGCTTGGCCGTCCTCTGCGCTAGCTTGGCTCAGCAGCCATTGCCCGGCAGCTGCGGCGGGGTTGGACAGGGCGTCCTCGCCGTCGGTTTGCGCCGCAGCGGGCGCGGCGAACGCCGAGATCATGGAGAACGAGAGCACCCCGGTGGCGGCTATGGCGGCGGAGCGTTTGGCTGACGCACCGACCTTCTTCGAACAGATCTGCATGCCTGACCTTTCATGTAGCGAAGTCTGGGCAGGCGGGAAGGTGAAGCCGCGGCGCGGCTGTCTTCCGACCTGTAGACCACGACAGGCGGTAGGGACTGGTTGAGAGCAAGGCGGGTTTTCGGGCTCACGCGGGGTGATCCGGGCGATGGTCTCACCTGGGAGGCCATGTGGGCGAGAGTCTGCGCGTACGCGCGGCGACTCCAGGTGAGACACATGTGGCTCGGCCGCGACTACCGTTGCGGGTCAGCGCCGGCCTTTGACCGGACTTCCCCCGCGACTTGCCGTCATTTAAGTTTTCCTCTTCGCAGCGTAACCGGTGTAATGCGACTGGGGATGGCAGGGACGCTCCGCAGTGAGGTCGCCCGGTGGCACAACTGGGTTCAGATTGCTGCTTTTCATAATTTTTCGGGGCGTAACCGGCGGGGTATTTGTCGTAAACAGGCAGAAAGTGGAACTTATTCGTCACTGTCTGCCTTTCGGGTTATTGACCTGTGTGACCGGTCCCGATAGCGTCCAATGCATGGATCACCCCACCACGAGTGACAATGACACTGCGCTGCACATCGCAATGGAAGTCTTTCAGCGCCAAGGCTTCGAAGCCACATCAATGTCCGACCTGGTCGCCGCGACCGGCATGAACCGGGCCAGCCTCTATTCCACCTTCGGCAGCAAACACCAGCTGTATTTGGCCGCGCTCACGTACTGGCGCAACCGAAGCGAAGCGCAAGCCCACGCCGTCATGGGTGCCGACGACGCCTTTTTCGACATGTTGGCCAACGTCCTCAAGGTCGTGGCCCGGCAAGCGCGCGAAGGAAACCTTATGGTCAGCGCCGCCGTTGAACTGGCCGCCGGAGACCCGTTGACTTCCCGCCGAGTCCGTGAAACCTGGACTAAATCCGAAGCCGACCTCAAACGAGTACTCCATCAGGCCAAAGCCACCGGGCAGCTATCGGCCTCGGTTGACGTCGAACAACTGGCCCGCACCATCCTGGTGTTCCTACAAGGTATGTACGTCGTCGGTCGGGTCGAAGAAGAGGAAGGCTGGGTAGCCAGCGCCGCGCAGGGAATACAGGCGCTTTTGAAAGGAGCCTGAGGCGGCAGGGTAACCGGCTCACTTTGTCAAAATGCCCAACCGCTCGACCATGAGTTCGTCGAATAGCTCATCGCCCAACGTCCACGGGTCGTAACCGGCGTCCTGACACGCCAAGTCCGCATCCGACAATGCCCACTCCTGGCCCGCGAACTGCTGCAACTGCTCAAAGTGTTCGGTGGACAACAAGCCCTCAGCGGTAAAGCCATCCCACTGACCCAGCTCCTGCTCGACAATGCGCTCTCCGGCCTCGCGGTAAGCCTGGTAGATCTCATCGGCCTGCACTTGGAAGCTGTAGCGCACCAGATGCGGATCATGGGCTACCTCATGCCCCAGCTCCTCGCTGAGACACTCGTTCCATCCCGCAACGTGCTGCCGATAATCCGCGTTGGCGTCGATCTCTTCGCGCACCTGTTGCGCGGCTTCCTCCCATTCTTCGTGGGAATACTCCAGCATCGTCAACGCGGACAAGCCGAAGGTGGCAAAGGCCTGTTCGTCACATGCGGCCGCGAGCGAGAAGTAGCCCAGCTGGTCGGCATCGCTCATCGCGTGAAACTGGGCGTCGGCGGCTTCAGCCGCGGCTTGCGCGCGCATCTGAATCGCGGTCTTTTCCACAATGACGGTCGCGACGCCGTAGGCGTACTTCTCTTGGAACTCGCGCGAGTCCTCGGCCAGTTCGGCTTCCAAGTCGAACCGGCCCGACAGGGGAAGATAGTCGAAGCCTTCCGCGCCGATACAGTCAGCGAGGAAAGCCTCATATTCGGAGGCGGGCTGCGTCTGCCTTCGCTCCAGCTCAGTGCTTTGGATGTCACTATGCTGCGTGGCCTCCTCACTCGGGCCAGCATCGGCGGCCTCCAGCAGGTCGCAACCGGTGAGCGAAGACGCGAGGAGCCCGGCCACCACTATGGCGGCCGGGCCTCGGAAAGTCATGAACGAGCGCACTCCCTCAAATCTATCGGCTCATCATGAAACGCCCTCAGGTGCCTGTGGGGGCTGGTGCCCGCGTCAGCTTGCAACCAGGCACCGAACCGGGCGGGCTACACGGCGAAGATCTCCCCATCACGGACCTCGACATCCACCGGCGTCAACCCCTCGGTGGCTGGACCGTTGAGCAACTCACCATTGACAGAGAACTGAGAACCGTGCGCCGGGCAGGTCATGACGCCGTCGCCATCGGGCGCGTTCACAGCGGTGCCCTGGTGCGGGCAGGTGGTGCTGAAGCCCTCGAACTGGCCCGGTTCGGGCTGGACCAAGGCGATACTGCCGATGATGATGCCACCACCGACGGGGACCTCATCGGTCGAAGCCAACGGGGTGTCAGGGTCGGCATCGTCGGCGGTATTCGCGCCATTGCCGGAGTTCTCGGAGGGTCCGGAGCCGCACGCGGCGAGCACGCCGACCGCACCGAGGCCAAGCGCGCCACACATGAGGCCACGTCGGCTGGCAAGGAGCGAACGGGCCACCCTGGCCCCCGGCGCGGCGGCCTCGCTAGAGAGAGCAGACGTCTCGGTGGTGTCGGCTGTGTTTGCTGAATCCGTAGTCATAGCCTCGTTTATATCCGACCATGTCGATGGAACCAAGCGCGTTGGCGCAGCTCACGAGCCACCAAAAGGGCGCGAATAGAGAATGTCGAGGTGAGGGACTCAGAGCCGGCAAGACGGAACATTCCGTGGCAATCCCGACCCATCCGTGGCGATGTCAGCATCGAATACAAGGCGGGAGCGGCAGGTGGAGTGTCCCCCGGCTTGCCGCTCCCGCTTGAAGTCTTCCTCTTACTTCAATCCCATGCCCCGGGCGATGAGCATCCGCTGCACCTCGTTGGTGCCTTCGCCGATCTCCAAGATCTTGGAGTCGCGCCAGTGGCGGGCCACCAGCGTCTCGTTCATGAAGCCGTAGCCGCCAAAGATCTGGGTGGCCGCGCGGGCGTTCTCGACCGCCGCGTCCGAGGCATGCAGCTTGCACATGGCCGCCTCGTCCTTATACGGCTTGCCCGCGATCGCCCGCTCGGCCGCGTCGCGCCAAGCCAGGCGGGCGGTGTAGGCCCGCAGTTTCATATCGGCCAGCTGGAACTGGATCGCCTGGTTTTCGCCGATGTAACGCCCAAACGCCTTCCGCGTCTTGGCGTAGGCCAGGGCCTCATCGACGCAGCCTTGCGCCATTCCCGCCGACAGCGCGGCCAGCATGATGCGCCCGTTGTCCAGCAGCTGCAGGAACTGGGCGAAACCCTTACCGCGCGGGCCCAGCAGGTTCTCTTCGGGAACCCGGCAGTTGTCGAAGAACAGCGGGCGGGTGTCCGAGGAGTTCCAGCCCACCTTCGAATACGGCTTCCCGACCGTCAACCCGGGCGTGCCCTTGGGGACAACGATCGCCGAGATTTCCGGGCGGCCGTCCGGGCGCTCCCCGGTCACGGCCGTGACGATGATCAGCTCGGTCAGGTCGGTGCCCGAGTTGGTGATGAAGCACTTGGCGCCGTCGATGACCCACTCGCCGTTCTCCACCCGGGCGCGTGTCTTCGTCGCGCCCGCGTCCGAGCCGCCTTCGGGCTCGGTCAGGCCAAACGCGACGAGCCCCGGCTGGGTGGCGATGCGAGGCAGCCACTTTTTGCGCTGGTCGTCGGTGCCGAAGTGGTAGATGCCTTCGGCTCCGAGCGTGACCCCGGCTTCGACCGTGACCGCTAGCGACGAGTCCACCTTCGCGATCTCCTCGATCGCCAGGCCCAACAGCATCATGTCGCCGCCGGCCCCGCCGTACTCCTCGGGCAACGTCACGCCGAAGACGCCCAGTTCTCCCAGCTTGCGGACCAAGTCAGTGGGGAAGGTGTGGTTCTCGTAGTTTTGTTCTGAGACGGGCCGGACCTCTTTGTTCACGAAGTCGCGCACGGCGGCGGCGAAGTCGCGCTGGTCGGGCGTAAGCCGGAAATCCATGGTGTGCTCCTTTGCATGGGCTGTCCGAAGGGTTGCTTCTGGCAGGCCTGGAGGCTCATGCAGGTGAACACCTGCGGGGCCTCGTCGTTTACCGGTCAGGGTTGTCTAGACCGGGGTGATCGGGTGGCGGCGGTCGCCGAAGGTGCGGTCCTTCTTCGCCGCGTGCGCGTAGCGGGCGATGAGGTCGCCTCGCAGGTGTTCGGGCTCGACAATGTCGTCGATGATCAGCTCGGAGGCCAGTCGCAGCAAGTCGATGTCGGTCTCGTACTCGTCCCGCTTGGCCTGCACGAACCGCTCCCGTTCCTCGGGGTCGGCGATGTCGGCGATCTTCTTGAAGTACACGGCGTTGACGGCGGCCTCGGCACCCATGACGGCGATTTTCGCCGTCGGCAGCGCTAGCGTGGCGTCGGAACCAAACGCCGGGCCCGCCATCGCGTACAGCCCGGCGCCGTATGCCTTCCGCACCACGACACAGATCTTGGGCACGGTGGCCTCGGAGATCGCCGCGACCATCTTCGCCCCGTGGCGGATGATGCCTGCCTTCTCCACGGCCGAACCGACCATGAAGCCGGGCACGTCGGTGAGGAACAGCAGCGGCACGTTGAACGCGTCGCAGGTGTTGACGAATCGGGCGGTCTTGTCGGCCGAGTCGGAGAACAGCACGCCGCCCTTGACCCCAGGGTTATTGGCGACGATGCCGATGGCCTTGCCGCCTAGGCGGGCAAAGCACGTGATCAGCTCTCCGGCCCAGTTCTTTTGGATCTCCAGCACGGAGCCTTCGTCGACCAGCCCGGTGATGTAGTCGTGCATGTCAAACGGCGTCGATTCGGCCTCGGGCACAATGTCACGCAGGTTATAGCCGGGCTTGGGTAGCTTCGCCACCGCCGTGGGAGGCTGTTCGCGCCAGTTCGACGGAAGGTAGGAAAGGTAGCGACGCACGTTGGCGATCGCCTCGTCCTCGTTGCGGCACAAGAAGTGCCCCACTCCGGATTCCTCGCAGTGGACTCGCGCGCCGCCCATGTCGTTGAGGGTGGTTTTCTCGCCGGTCACCATCTGCACCATGCGGGGCGAACCCAGGTACATCGACGCGTTGCCGTCGACCATGGCGACCACGTCGCAAAAGGCCGGAATATATGCGCCACCGGCAGCCGAGGGCCCGAAGAGGGCACACGCCTGCGGGATCTGGCCCGATGCGCGCACCTGCTCGTAGAAGATGCGGCCCGCGCCCCGGCGACCGGGGAACAGCTGCACTTGGTCGGTGATGCGCGCCCCGGCCGAGTCGATGAGATAGGCGATGGCGATCTGCTGGCGCTGCGCGTGCTCGATGGCGCGAATCATCTTCTCGACCGTCCGCGCGCCCCATGATCCGGCTTTGACGGTGGAGTCGTTGGCGATCACGACCACTGGGCGGCCTTGCACGGTGCCGGTGCCGGTGATGACGCCGTCGGCGGGTAGGCCCTTGGCGGTGTTGTTGGCGTATGCGCCGTCTTCGACGAACGAACCAGTGTCGACCAGTCGCCGGATGCGCTCGCGCGCGAAGTATTTGCCGGAGGTGGCGGCGACTTGGTGGTACTTCTGGGCTCCGCCGCGCTCCACGCGCTTACGCACCTCAGCCGGGCTAGGGGCGGCGGGCTTGGCTGGGTTGGAACCGTTCGCGCGCTCAGCGCTTGCACCGGACTCCTGTTTGGCAGGCGTTGACGCGCTTGCCTCAGTGTCTTGGCTGGTGACGGTGTCCTTGGTGTCGCTCATCGCGATTGACCTCACTTCGGTGTGCGGCCGACAGGGGCATACTTGTTCCCTGAATTCTCTCAAGGTGCCTGCTCGTCCGATGGATATCAGGAACCTTAACGATCGTTAAGGGAATGTGGGTTCAGCTTAGCCCAACCGCACGGTAACCCACAAGGTAGGGGCCGGTCAGTGCCAGAATCTTCACTCCGCGCAGCCGCGATAGCGCCCAAGCGGGCCAGCGGACACCATGAGCGCAAACGGGCAAGTGCATTGTAGACGAACAAAGCGCGAATGTGACCCTATAAGTGGACAAAAATATGCCCCTGAGCAGCGAATTGACGTGAAATCTCCGAATGCGCAAAGATTCTTGAAAAAGATCGTCAACCATGCATCTCTATGGCCTCCCCGCCGCGTCGTACTGACAGACGACTTGTCGCCGCGCTGCGAAGGACAACTTCACGGCCCGGCCCACACGCTTCACTCGCTGATTTATCAACAATCAGCTCGCCTAAGCCAGGTGGTGGTGAACAAGGAGGACGTCGAATAATCGTGAGGGTGCTTTCGACGTGTTCATCCCAACTGGCTGGGCCCCGATCGAGTGGGGACGGCAAGGAGCTGGCATCGCCAACCTGTGAGGGGGTGCAGCACCTCGGTGCTGCGCGAGGCGAAGCCGCAGGAGAACGTTTGAATTGCGTCGCGAACTCCTGGCTCCAGCCGTCCTCGCTCGATCCGTTTTCCAGCGCGTGTCACCGCACCCCCATACGGTGATCGCGCAGGCTCGCAGATTCCGCCCGGGCCACCGCCGCCGCTAGACTTGAGGAAAGCACACGCAGCGGAGGTGAAGCGGTCCATGTCAATGGCGTTGGTCGGAATCATTATGGCGGTCGCTTTCTGGCTTTATGCCGTCATCGACGTGCTCACGACCGAGCCCGACGACTGCAAAGTCCTGCCCAAGGGAATCTGGGTTGCCATTGTGGTCCTGGTGCCGAAGTTCGGCGGTATGGCCTGGTTCCTGATCGGACGTCCGCGCAAAGACCCGTTCGACCCCGATGCTAGAGCCGAACGCATCGAACGGATGCGCAACCGGATGCGCCTCAACGACGATGCCCCCATCGATCCAGCCCAGGAACGCCGCCGCGCCCAGCGCGAAGCGCTCGAAGAAGAAATGTTCCAACGCCGGTTCCGCCAGCGCGTCGAACAACAACGCAAAAAGACCCGCGACGAACAACCCGACTGACGTGAGGCCGGGGCCGCGCATCGGCGACAAACACGCCTTTGGCCCGCAGCGGGTAGCCCTCTCGCGGGGACGCGCCGCTTTTCGGGTCACCGAGCGGCTGTCTAGACTTACCTAATGTGCCCACCCGCGCCGTGGGGGATGTATCGACCATCCACGCCGTCCGGCTACACCCCAGACGTCATCGTGCTTGCCCTGCTTGTGGCGCTCTCGGCAGCGCTGACATGGCCCTCCCCGGTGGTCGAACTCGACATAACCGCCCGAGACTTCTTTTACGAAAACCGCACCGAGACCCTGACGTTTGCCGCATCGATCCTAGTAAAACTGGGACAAGGCGGCTTCCTCGGTTTCGTGGCGCTGTTCGCGGCGGCCTCGTTGGCACGCAAGCACTTCACGATTCGGCCGATGGTCGCGTTCATGTCCACGCTGCTACTGGTCGGCACGGTCATGGTCCTCAAGTTCGCGACCGGGAGAATCGCTCCGGAGTGGACGCACGACGACTCGGGGGTTCCCCCGTTCGCGCTGTTCGACCAGGTGTTGTTGTTCTCGGACCTGGAACGCACAATGTCGTATCCATCGGGGCACCTGGTGAACGCCGTGGTCTGGTATGGCCTGCTCGTTCTGTTGCTAGGGGAGCTGATGAGGCCGTGGATGCGGTATGCGCTGATTATCGTGCCGCCGATCGCGGTCTTTACCTCGATGATCTACCTGGGCTGGCACTGGGTTTCCGACTGCGTCGCGGGGCTCCTCATCGGCATAGTGATCCTGCGGCTAGTCAAACGAACCCCGTGGGAAACGATCCCCCTGCCGACCTACATTGAGCCGAGGGTCTAGCTGCCCCAGTGCGAAGATCCAAATGTGAAACTGCGGTCAGGTGTCGACAATGAGTGCCAGTTTCGGATATCGCATCTCTCCGGAGTGGCTAGCGTGGACCTGGAGTCGCTTAAGTACGGTGCTTTGATGCAGCGAGAATGTGAACTGAAATTGGCCCTCGAACGCGCAGAAGTTACGGAATGGCGCGACAGAGTCGAAAGTCTTCCCATACCCCAAACTGACCAACGGCGTGAGATCGACTTTGTCCCCGACACGCCTGGTTTCGACTTTCGAAAGGCTGGCCTGCTGCTGCGCTGTCGAGAAGTGCGGCGAGTGGGTACTGGGCCCGATATCCTCGTTTCTTTGAAAGTGAAGCGCTGCGGTGGCGGAGTGGTCCAAGACAACGACGAGTACGAGTTTCTAGTCGGTGACTCCGATTCGCAAGAGTCCTTTAGCCAAATGCAAGTTATCGTGGAACGTTGATTGAGTTTGCGGC
The DNA here is from genome assembly GCF_016925535.1 of Natronoglycomyces albus. NCBI lineage: Bacteria > Bacillati > Actinomycetota > Actinomycetes > Glycomycetales > Glycomycetaceae > Natronoglycomyces > Natronoglycomyces albus. The sequence goes on from NZ_CP070496.1 coordinate 177,395, forward strand.
TCAGCGACCGATTGCGAGAACCTGAAGGTTTGCACGATTGGCGCGAAACGTGTCTACGTGAGCACAGGCTAACCACCATGCGAGCCTTCATCGAAAAGCAACGTGACGTCTACTCAGACAAGGTCCACGAGATTTGTTTCGACCAGTTCGCGGAGCCTGTCGGCCACTTTATGGAACTTGAGGCGAGGAGTTCTGAGTCCCTTCAGGCTCTCGTCGGTCGACTGGGCCTTGCGGCCTCCGCCATGGACCCGCGACCATATGGCCAGATCATCGAGGAGACGCTACGTAGACACGGACAGCCGCACACACGTACGTGCCTTTTCCAGCGTGAATGATACGGCAGCAGGGTTGATTCTGGAATTGTGAGGGCCAAGAACAATTTTATTGGAATTGGGACGATTTAGTTGTTCACATCTGGCCGTAAAGCGGAGCTTCGGTGAGTCGTTACTGTCAAGGCAGGTTGTATCTGCTGGTGTCGTTTTAGGAATTCGACCTACGTCTATATGCGGGCACTTCGGAAAAATCTCGCAATGCGAAGCGACTGGGGCGAATGGGAACTACGTGACTTGGGGGATTTCGTCGTCCGGTTGTCGCAGGCGACGCGCCGGGTGGGTGTGGTTTGGGTCTCAGAGTTACGCCTGGGGCTCATGCATTTGCGGCGACACGCCACGCCAAAACCGGGTTGGTAGTTGACTTTGGTCGATTCGTCATGGATAGTTCCGTGCTATCCGATGTGACGCGTAGGCGCCGATGTTTCAGATGGGGCCGGTTTCCAAAGGAAACCTTGGCGGGCAGTCGATGCCCGCCACCCACTGGACGCGGTTCGCTTCTGGGGAGGAGCGCCGTCACCAGGAACTCTGCACCGCCACACCGTAGCGACAACCCGTCGGCCTAAGGCCACGACATCGCAAAGGTGAACCGCGATCAGCCGCCAACGGGCGAGCCGTGAGTCAGGAGCAGAGTCAAGCCCGACCATCGATAGGGCTGCAACAAAAAGCCCATCGCTGAGATGGGCCCGAACTGAATATGACAAATGCATATGGAAGCGGGTGGTCCGCAGGACCCTCGTTCGCAAAAACTAGTTCTCGCGGACCACCCTCACAGCATCAAGAAACGGAGTTCGTAATGCTACGAACCACCATACGCTGCCGCGCACCCAAAAACACGCACCAAACACCGACATTTTCACACCGCTGCCACCCGCACACGCGCTTCGTGATGCGGGTAAACGTGCTGCTTGCTGGCGGTGTGCGATGAACAATTCGACGCACTCGACGGCATCGCAACCCACGTACTCAACAGCTTCCGAACCCGTCAAGACCACCAGCGACCACGTGGTCGAATTCCGGTTCGGCCCGGGGCGATACATGGTCTCGCCGCATCCCGAACGCGGCTCAGCCTTCTCCCTGAACCTGCAAGGGCAATCGCTAGTCATCCCGGTGGCCACCATCCGCGTCTCTGGCGGGCGGTTCACTGAAGTGGATTGGGAGACGCCGTTTCTGGCGCGTTCGCCTGAATGGAAGGACGCCATTCTTAACCAGGTGTCGCAAAACCTGGCCGAGTCCTTGCTTGGTGGTGCCTCATGAGTGGCAGGTTTCCGCGTATCCCGGCGATGCGTTCGGCCAATGGCCACCCAATGCGTTCGGTTAATGGCCAGTCCGCGCCAGCGGCTATCACTGGCAGGCTTTCAAAGTTGGATCTGCTTGGTGTGCACCTGGAGCCGGGGAAGTTCTACGGCCGGTTCCTCAGCGACGGGCATTACTACTACCTGTATGGCTCCTGGAAAGGCGATTCTGTTGCCGTGCACCGGGAGGAATCGCGCGAGGGCGACCCGATCGTGCGCGCCTATGTGTTGCCTTCGAGGGCCTGGTGGATCAACTACCTGGTCTTCGGAGAGTCAGCTTATGGACTGAAGCGTTTCGCAGAGAACTTCTTGACCTACGCGATGAGCCATCCAGACCTAGGGAAGTAGGCCCCGGGTTTCGGGCCGCAAAAAAGCAGACCCGAAACCTCACGGCACGGGCCTGCTCGATCTGGTTCAGTCCTGATTGAACAGGTACCGACCATATTCTTGCCAACCACAATCGTTATCCGCAGATGCGCTCCCGCACTACAGAAAAGCGGGCTGCCGCATCGCACCAAAGGCTTACCAACCAGGTAAGCGAAGCGAGTACCAGCTGGATGCTCGTATCACCGCTGTGGATAGGGCGGCCCTGACAGTGAAGCTGACTGTCGGTCAAGATTGGCCCTATCGTAACGGCACCGACCCCCGTTGGGTGGGATATCTCGACTCACGAGAACGCGTGTCGCTCTAGACGAAGCGCGCCTCACCGAGTCAAGACAGCGCACCGTAGCTGTTGACCTGCACGAGAACTCGACGCACGAGCGACCACCGTCGCTCCAACCAGGCGTAAGAGCCTCCGGCGCGGGGACGCGGCGCGGGAGCCAATCCCAGACCACCGGGTCCACAAGTGAATCCTCCAACTAAATCTCGGGCATACCCAGTCCCGGACGGTGTACCTAGTACTCATTTACGCCTTTGCGCGTGGTTACCCCCACCGGGCACGATGACGAACGGTCGCCGCCACCGCGCCACCGACGAGGTGGCAATGCAGCACCAGCACCTGCATCGGCGTCATCGACTGTGTAGAGCCTGGCCAACGCTTCGGCGACCAGCGGCTAGCGAGACTGGCCGCAAGGCGCGCACTGGCAGATGAATTGGCACCCGACGGGGAGCCAAGAAAAGTGCGAACGTGAAGCGACGGTGTGGGCCTGGCCTGGCGCGGGGCCCACACCAATCTCGACTAGAGAAGAAATCTGGCACAGCTAGGGGCGGATTTGTCCCTGTTGCCGCGTCCAGTTGCTTCCCTTGCCCAGCGGGGCCGTTCTAAGCTGGAGGTATGAAGTTTCGCCGACCTGGTGGGGCCACCCCCCCAAAGCCCGCAACCACCTCATCCAGCGAATATGCCGAACCGGGCCGCAACTGGAAGCGCGTCGGAGCTCTGGCGGCGGGATGGGGACTCGTGCTCGCCACGGGAGCGTGGGTAGGCCCAGGGATCGTGGAGAGCGGGCCGGGTGATCACTCGGCACTCGATGACGCGCCGACAAGTGCCGTTTCGGCTGCCGACAGATATCTTTCCGTATCGTTTGAGCGAGAAGATCTGAGCTATGCCACCGACGTCATTTGCAACGGCCATGAACCGGCTCTGAGTCCCGAGGCGCTTCAACAACTTAGGCGAGACCTCCAGGGCGACGGGGCAAAACCAACAGTCGAACTGCGACTCGTGCAACAGGACGATCAAGGCTCTACTGCACTCGTTGACTATCAGGTACGAGTGTTCGTGGAGCCGCACACCGAAAGTCTGGATTTTAGGCTCACAGTTCTCAACAACACCGGGGAATACTGTGTGGCAGACGCTATCGAGCTCGCAGATTCAAACGAGAATGGTAGTGACGAGCCCACGGCTGACGCTAGCGCTATGGCGACGCTTTTCCTGTCCACGGCCCTGGTGGCGCGTGATTCGGTTTCCGCAGATGGCATGGTCTGTCCGACGTACGACGGCCCCTCATCCGCTGACATGCTGGCCTCACTGAGGGACTGGGCCGATACGGAGGCAAACGTTAACGCTAGCTTCCGCAGTGGCGACGTCTACAGCGATGACGACGGTGACGTCGTCCCAGTGACGGTCACTTTTGAGTCCAGCTCCACATCTGAGCAGTTCGGGGTGGAAGTGCTCGTCGTCGGTGATTGTGTCCAGGATGTGCGAGACTTCCCGCTCACCGACGAGTCCGAAGCTGACGACTAGCCTAGCGGGGCCCCCACCGACTGCATAAAGGGTTCGGGATCGATAGCACCGGCTGGGCTGCGGTCGGCGTTCAAGTGAACCTCGAAGTGCAGGTGCGGGCCACTTGAGTTGCCCGAGGAGCCAACATAACCAATGATCTGACCCGCCCGAACCTGGTCGCCTACTTGGACTTCGGGTGCGCGCTCGAAGTGACAGTACCGAGTCAGGATGTCGCTGGCGTGCAAGATATTGACATACCACCCGCAGCCTTGAATGCTCGGCGAACCGTCCACATCACAGCTGTAGGCCCCTCCACCAGGGGCCCAGGCATTACATTCAGCCGTGATGACCAGCCCGTCAGCGGCGGCGTACACCGGTTCACCATGTTGAGCGGGCATGTCGACGCCGTGGTGACTGGGACGCGAAACCGTGCGGAATCCGGATGTCACCGGCGCGTCGAGGGGCACAGTCCAACCTGCGGCCGAGACCTCCCCCGCTCCGGCACACTCTCCCGCATCGTTAGCCACAGTGGAGACTCGAGCGCCCCCGCCGGTCAAGGCATTCACGATCTCCACCGACCGAGGTTCATGTTTGGCATAGGCGTCCGGAAAGGCCGAGATCTGCACAATCTGGGCCGCCCTGGTCAATGACATCTGCTCCCAGCCCTCAACCCGTAGGAGCTTTTCGTAGAAAAGTTCGGAAGACTTCACCGGGTCGGTGATCTCCTCAGGCGTGCCCCATCCTTGGCTGGGGCGCTGCTGGAAAAGCCCCAAGGAATCGTGGTCATTGAGCTCTCCCAAGTGCCCCAAGTTGATCAGGCTTGACTCCTGGATGGCCGTCGCCACCGCGATCACCCAGCCCCGGGGCGGAATGTCCATGTCCTGCCCGACCGCGACAATGATGGCGGCGTTGTGCATCTGCTCATCGTTGATGCCCGACACGCTGGGAAGATCGCCCTCGAGGTCGACCGTCCGCTGAGTTCCACAGGAGGCAAGCTCGATCGGCTGCTGTTGATCGGCCGCATTCGTCATGAACAACACGAGGGCGACCATAGAACCGACGCAACAGATCGACAACATGCTGACGCTCCACAGCCAACGCCGCCACAGCGAGGTGGACTGGCGCTTTTGTGCGTCGTCGGTTACTTCGGTCAGTTGGATCGCCATTACCGCCGCTCCCAATCAATGGCAGACACCCGCCAGACCCCATCGCGATTGATGACGGTCACGGTTAGCTGGCCGGTATCCATTGGAATCCGCACGTGGGTATCGGTGACTTCCGGGTCGTCTTCGATATTATTCGCCGGTACCTGAGTCGGGTCAACCTCTCGTAGGAGTTCCGACAGTTCCGCGGTTATAAACGGCCGCATGGACTCTGTCCACTGCTGCGAAGTGCGTCCCTCCCATTGCGACCACTGTTGCGCGAACGCCACCGCGACCTCCACCGCCTCGGCGGGCAAATCATCGGCCCGGTATTGACTGTCGTGATCCTGGGCATCCTCAGTAGTTTCCGGCGTGGGTACATAACCGTCATCGGGCATACCCGAAAACGGGTCTTCCTCTGCCTTCGGCGTCTCCTGCGCAGAGGTTCCCGTCCGCAGCGGAGCGTTATCGCCCGCCTGGGAGAGGCCAACGACCCCGAACACCAACAACAGGATCATGGCTGCGATCCCGTAACGAGAAAAGAGAATCCGGAAGACGCGACGCATGACTACTTCCTTTGCGAAGGTCGATAAATGGGTACCTTGGGCGAATTCGTGGTCGAGCTGGCCATCGCCGGGGAAGTGGCACCTTTATCGGTGCTCTTTGCCTCCCGAGCGGCGGTGGTCTCCCGTTGCCCAGGTTGCCGACCGGGTGTCGCCTCGCGGTCAGGCTGCGACTCGGGGCGCGAATCGCGCCGGGAACGGGAAATTTCCCGTCTGCGCTCCACCTCAACCTGCTTTTCGGAACTACGCTTGTCGGCGGTGCGGCCCAGGAGCGAATCGGCGGCACTGGAACCACCACGCAATGTGGTGAGCCGCCGATACGGACGCAGTAGCATCCAGGCCGCAACCCCCATGAGACCAATGAGGACCACTTGCAGCCAATCGGGCAGGTTAGCGCCGAGGATTCTATTGGCCGCAAACAGATACAGCACCGCTGCCACCGCGAACACGATCACGTTGATAATCGCCGCGATTACCGCATTGACCAGGCGCTTAAACCCGGCATTCGCCGGTCGGAGCAACGCGATCGTACCGATAATGGGCAACGCGATCACCGCGAACCGCACGATCATAAAGCCCAAAATGATCAGGATCGACGCCGTGAGGTCGAACAAGGCGAAAAACAGGGACGTCAACAAGCTGAGCATCCCCGTACCGGTTCGCTCCCAGCCCCGCGCGCCCGTCAAATGCTCATAGGCTTCGGGGTCCTCCCGCTCGATAGCGGCCGCTACGTCCCGCCACTGCTGTTGCTTGCCTTCGATAATCGATGCGCGTACTTGCGGGTCACTTTGCGCCCGTGCGGCTTCAGCCCAGGTCAGCGCTTGGGCGTCATACAGTGCCGGGCCGTACTTATAGGCGATGTTCGACGAGCGAACGACAGGATTACCATTGTCGTCCTCTTCGGGGTCACTGCCGTCCATCCGGTAGGTGACCTGAGGGCTTTGCCCGAGCACAGCCCGAGTCCACGAACTGTGCAGAATGTCGCCCACCGCCATGTCGGAGGCCTTGACCGAGGTCGAGCGGGTGTCAATGCAGCGGTGCGGGTTGTCGTCCTTGACCTCGTCGTATTCGCGCTGCGTCGCCCCCGGCAAATTGATACACCCGTCAGCGGCCGGGTCGGCAATCAAGTTCTGCGAAATATTCAACCCGGCGGTCAACCCGCGGTCAGCCCACCCGGCCGACTCCACCGGCCAGCGCGCCACCGCCGTGACCAACACCAGGATCAGCACAGCCCACCCAGCGGTCGTCACGGCTACCGACATATCGGCCTGCCGCGAACGCCACAGGAGATACAGACCCACGACACCAATGGTCACAGCGCCGAAAACCGAAAACACCTGATCGAACACGACCCGAGAGCCGGTCTCCATGAACTCGTGCGACCAGCCCCACAAGCTCTCCGGCTCCCAGGCCGCTTGCCGCATCGAGTTCGTCGCCCCGATAACGGCCGTGGAGATGTTGAACTCCAGGTTCGCCAGCGCGTTCGCCGCGCTGGCACCGTCGGGCATCACTTGCCCGAAACAGTCTTGCCCATAGGTGGGCAGCTGATACCCCGCATAGCCATAGCGGGTGTAATACCCCAGTCCTTCGTCAGTGTTGGGGCCGGTCGTGTCGGCGAACCAGCCCGCCATGCCGCTATCGGGGCTGGAGGGAACCGGCGTCACCTTGCACGGTTCCTCGGCGGCCGTCGGCAGCTCGTCGAGGCAGTCCTCGAAGTTGTGATGCCATTCGTAGTCGGTGCAGCCTTCGCTTTGAGCTCCGGCGCTCGTCGGGGCCACCACGAGCGCCGCCAGGGCGGCCAAAAGCACGAGGGCCGCGCGTGAGGCCACAGACGTCACGCGAAGTCGAGGGCGAGTGCAGTCTGGCATGGCTGGCCTACCGTTGTTCGTCCTGGAGAGGAATCTGCCCTGGGGTGGTGTTCAAGTGCTGGAGCAGGTTCGGCATATAGGAGAAGTCGGCGCGGATGCGTTGCACGCGCCCGTCGACGTCGCGCATGACGAATTCACGGTAGGAGAGTCGACCAGTCTCGCCCGCGTCGACCTCAGACAATGAGGCCAGAGTGTGCTCGTAGCCGACATCACGCGGTACGCGCAGCATCTTCAGAGCGTCGGCGGCGACCTCGGGGTCCTCGGCGATCCGGCCGACAAACACCGTCGAGACGAGGTTTTGCACGTCAAGGCCGAGGATGTCATTGGGGTTCTGGCTGGCCACTAGGGCGGCCAGGTTCCATTTACGACTATCGCGAGCCAGGCGCACCAGGAAGGAACGGCCAGACTTCCAGCCTTCCATGAAGTGGGCTTCGTCCAGGCCGACCATCTTGCGGCGGTGCATGTCTCCGCCGTAGCAGCGGCGAACGGCCAACCGGTGAGCGGTGTGCAGCATCGGTAGCGCGAGTGCTTCCTCAGCCGACCAATATTCGCGCTCTATGCCCAGGTCGGGCAGTCGTAGCCCGCTCATCGTGATGACGGTGAGGATCGAGTCGTCTTGCAAAGTGCCCTCTGGGGGGCTGCCGAAGAACAGTTTGGCCAACGGCATCTCGGCAGTATCCAGCAGCAACGCGGCCAATTCGGCACCGTCGCCCGAATGGTGGTCTTCGGCCCCTTGCAGGCATTCGACAATGTCTTCCAAGGTTGAGCTTTCCTCGGCCGGAACCTGGCGGGCGGCGTGGCGCAGCAGCCGGGCCGTCGACGCTTCACGAGCCACCTGCGGCGGCACCAGCATCGAGCAGATGTCTTGCACGAGCATGCGCCGTTCCGACCGGGCATTCTGCACAGCGATGTCGAATTCGCGCTGGCCAGTCGGCGTGTCGGGGAAGTGTTCGCGCACCGGCGAAGGAATCAGCGCGTAGGGCGCCAGCGTGCCATATTCCGAACCGGTCAAGTTCAGCACTCGCGAATATGGCTTCAGTTCCGGCATTTCGCACAGGCGCGCCAGTGGGCCGGAAGGGTCCAGCAAGGTCACTTGCACGCCTCGGCGAGCGGCGAGGTATCCCAGCGCACCCATCAGCGTCGATTTACCACCGCCGGGTTCGGCGACGAACACGCTCAGGCCGGAACGTTCCCGCACTTCGGTGGCGAAATGTAGGTCGAGGAAGACCGGACGGCGGCAGGTGCCAGAGGTGCGGCCGATGAGGTCGCCGCGCTGGTCGCCCACAGTGGATGCGGCCTGCGGGAGAGCGGCGGCGAACAGGCGTACCGGCATGCGACGGACGTATCCGGTCGAAGCCACGGGCTCGCCGGGAATGAACTCGCGGGCCAGCCAGTCCTGATTCTTCGGATGCTGCAGACTAATGCGCAATTCCCGCTGGTACATCTGCATAAGGGTGCGGGCCCGCTCCATGCACTCTTCACGGGTGTCGGCGGTGACGGCCATGCGGTGCCAGCCGTGGGCGCGAGCGGCGTCAATGGGTAGCCCGGTGGTCATCTCATCACCGACGTTGAGCGCCCGCTCGGCTAGACGTTGTAGCTCTGGTGGGGCATCCAGGGCGTGTTCGTCGTAGTCGTGCTGCTGGGAGCGAATCATGCGCAGCCGATGGTCCAGGTCCCTAAAAGCCTCGCCCGCTCCCAGAATGTCTACCCGGCTGGACAGCTCCAGCGGCCACGGCGCACGTTCGTGGAAGTGCAGCCATGGTTCGTGGATCTGCGGGATTTCGAGCTCTTCCATGCGACCCACGGTCAAGACGGCGGTGTGCTTCTCCTCGCCGGTGAGCCGGTTGACCAGCTTCACCGTCGAGCCATACGGCGTGCGGTAACGCTCGATTTGCTCGGTCAGGGCAAGGATGTCGCCGGGCTCCCAGTCGTTGGGGGAACCGGACAGCAGTTGCGGCGGGTCCATACCCAACGCCACGGAACGAAATAGCAGCCACTCCACTTCCTGTGTGGTGGCGCGTTTGGCACGCACCCCGAACGACCCGAGAACTTCGTCGAACTGTTCGGCTTTGCGGGCGACCTTCTCCCGTTCGCTGAAGCGGGTGCCCCCGCCAAACCAGCGACCGAACTTCTCGCCCAGCGAGTCGGTCAAGGTGCGGCGCGAGAAGGATATGCCCAGGAAGGTTTGGCCCTCGGCGTGGTAGAGCTTGTGCAGATGCTGTTGGGCGGCAACGAGGTGATCGGCCCAAGAGTTCCCGCCGGGCACGGCCCGCAGCGGCTTGGGCGTGTGGAAGTCGACCGTCTGGGCCCACTTGTCGGCCGGGAACGGCCTGGTGGTGCGGCGCAGATGCAGCCGCCAGCCAGCGAGGCCAGCGAACTGTTCGGAGATCGCCGTGATGAGCGCTTCGCGCTCCGGATCGGGACGGAAAGCCCAGCGCAACTCGGGCAGGACATACCACAAGGTGATCGAACCGGGCGTGAACGTGGCGTGCCCGGAGATCTCCGAAATCGTCAGCTCCCGCGTGGGGGCCTTCTCTTTGACCTTCGGCGGCTTGGGCAGTCGGTACGGACGCGGCTCCTTCAAGCCCTTCTTGTCGCGTTTACGACGCGGGTCTTTGGCACGGTCCGGCTCGACGGGGACTAGCGCTTGCCGAGTCGAGGGAGTTGGCGCGACGTTGGGGCCCTGCGGATGCGACATCGGTGAGGGCGGCGCCGACGGCAGCTGGTTGGGCGGTCGTACCGGGGCCTGATGGCGCGATTGTGCAGCGTGCGACTGGGTTCGCGGCCCAGCCGCGTGCGCACCGGTGCCCAGCGGGTGCGTATCGCGGGGCGGCACAGTGGCATACGCGCCGCTATCCTCCCTGCCCAGGCGGGGCTGGGAGCCGGTGTGTTGCGTTCCGGCCCGGTAGGCACCGGTCAGGCGAGCGCCCTGCGGCTGGCTGGTCGGCGCTGGCGAGCGTGGATGACCTTGTGCCTGAGCGCTGCCCCCAGCGGTGGCCGCTGGGGGTGCGGATGGGCCGGATTGCGGACCTGGCGCGGCAGGGCGCGGTGGTTCTGCGGGCCCTGCCGCAGGCGGGGGCGTCACTATCGGGTGCGCGCCGGAGTGTTGGCTAGTCGCGGGCGGCGCGCTGGGACGAGGCGGACCCACATCGAGTGTGTCGCGCGCTGAACCGGGGCCGCCAGGCAGTGGGTAGGTGTCGGCCTGCGGGGGCCTTGCCTGTGTGTTTTGGCCCTGTGGAGGCTGTGCATAACTCGTCGCATCCTGTGGATAACCCTGTGGATAACGCTCTGAGCTGCCGCTGGGACCAGCCTGTGGATAACTGGGCCCTTCCTGTGGATGAGCCTGTGGATAAGGTGGGCGTGTCTGTGGATGAGCCTGTGGATAACTCTGTGGACGAGCGCCCCCAGAGCCGGGTGTCTGGGCAGGTTGAACGGCGTGTTGCGACTGCGGAGGCGGCGAACTTTGAGGGTTGCTTCCAAAGACCGCGTCTGCTAGTGCTGTGGCGTCGTCAAGGTCGTCCGGCTTTTTCTGGGCAGGCCGGGAACCAGTCGCGGGCTTCGTAGGCTCGGCGGTCTGCGTGCCCGTGGCCCGTTTCCGCGATCGGGTGCCCGAGCCAGGGCGTGGCGCCGAGAACTTCGCAACCGGCTGCGCAGCAGGCTGCGCCGCCTGCTGCTCGGACGAGTGTTCCTCAGTCACGGTGGCCTACCGTTCCTTCCTGGCCGGGTGTTCGAGCAGCTGCGGACGAATGCGCACCGTCTGTGAAGTGAAGGCGCGATCGCGGTTTTCTTTATCTGACTCGCGAGTATGCCGCCAGTCGGTCATGAGCGTGCGCAAAACCGCGCGCGCGGGCCGGTCTGGGTCGACATACCGATAGATCAACGACGTCGCCACGAGCGCAAGTGAGATCTCGATGGCGGGAAAGAGATCGATTTCGAACGTGATGAGCCAACGGATGAACATGAACAGCGCCAAGAGCGCCGCGAACACGCCATATTGCGCGTAGGGCAGGTGAATGGGCAGCGTGTATCCGGGCGGACCCAGATACAGAAGCTTGGCGCGATAGATGTCGTCATCAGTGCGGAGCCTCATCGTCTTCTCTTACTCCTCCTCCCGAGTCGTTCGGGCATCGACGGTGTCGAGCCGCGGCGGTGGGGCTGAGCGACCAGAATTTGAGCCGCGCAGCCTCCTCTGGTCATGGTTAGTCTTCGGTGGTGAACAGAACGTCAACGAGGCCGCCACCAAAGGCGACCAGCACGACTGCCCCCGCGATGAAGGCAATACCGAGGATGGCAATAGTCGAGGAGGTCAGCACGCGGCTGACTTCGCCTCGGTTGGCACGGGCGATGAAAATCAGCCCGAGGATGGCCAGCAGAATGGGGGCGATCTTGGAGAGGAAGAATCCAATGATCCCTTGCGTGTCTATGCCGGTGGTTTCGTTTTGCGCCAGATGGGACACCATGCCGTAGGTCAGGTTGTCGACCACGGTGTGCGCCTGCATGGCGACCGTCCACAATTGTCCTAGGATCATCACCCGACCTCACAGTTCATCAATAGTCTCGTGTTTCGCATTGGTACCATCGTCTTCATGTTCGCTTCCGGCCCAACTCAAACGGGTCGGCTTCACGGTTCATGGCCGTCACCGCGCATCGATCCTGGGCGATGTTCCTGACCTGCCACAGTGTCGCGCCGCAAGCCCGTGAAATGGGTTGCTTCTATATTAGGGGCAAAGCTCTCCCCCAGGCTCTACTCTATGGGGCCGGATTAACTAGGCAAAGAGGCGACAGACAGTCAATTTTTCACTTCGCTGGGTACTGAAGCGTATAGAGACCGATTATCGGCGATATCGGCGCGGGCTCAAGTCCCCACGGCCGCAACAACCTTGGCCCTTGTGGCACTCAGCGAGACATGAGAAGGTTTCGCTTCTTTCATTGTCGCTGAATGGCTACGCTAGGCAATAAGGTGATGTCGCATATCGGACACAAGCCTGGGTGTCTGGGCGGTCGTGGAAGCAGCGGCACCCGCCAGGATGGCCAACCGGCACGGTGCCCGCACGGCGATCCGGGTGCGTGGGACTAGCGTCAAGCTGGGCCGAGGATGATACTGAACAGTGACGCAAGACCACCACACTTGTGATGAGGTGGAGTTGCATGAGAATCTCATCAACCATGTCAGTGGGCTACGTACGGTCGGTGGGTTCGACCGAACCGGCGAGCGTCATAACGGTTCGGCGCAAAGCCGTGAGGTGACAACAGGTTTCGCCGCCGAAGCGGTACTGTCACACCTCAGACCTAAACTTACCCACAGCGACGAAATAACTACACAAAGACGATGGCGCAGCACATGCGGTCGATGGCAGACAGTCACCACCACGCGGCACATGGCCGTGTCATCGATGACATTGCTCAGCGGCGATGTCGTCAAATGAGAGGAGGCAAGAATGGATTACCGCATGGCGATCGCCGCCGTCGCGTTTGCCCTTGCTGGAGGAGTCCTCACCTCTCTGGCGGCCATTGCCCTAGGCAGCGTGCGCGCTGCCGAGAAATGGCCCTCCGCCCCCAAACCCAAGATCGCGCGACCCGTCTCCCTCATCGGCGTTACCCTGGGCCTCCTGCTGTGGCTGGGCGGAGCCGCACTCGCGGTGTGGTTCTTTGTGCCAGCCAACACCAGTGACACCCTCCGGCTCGTCTACGCCGCCGCCGCAGGTGCGACCGCGCTGGTGGTGGGCGTTGTCGCGTGCCAGAAGATCGCCAACGGGATCGAACTACGCGAACTCATCGAACTACCCGAGCATCCTTCCCCTCCTCCCCCGGTCCCGGTGAGCTCGACCCAATACGCCCAGCCCGACGACATCGGCGCACAGCACGATGCCGCACCTTTGCAAATCGAGTCGGCACGGCCTCCCGGAGTTCCCGAATACGCCCCCGAACTGCAACCCTCTGACCCGCGTCCGGGGCCGTTCTTGCCCGGTGGTGGGGAAGTATCCGTATCGCCTCCACGGGCACCGGCCCCGCGCTGGGCTGACGCTCCCACCTACATGCCTATCCGGCACGACGAGCCCGAAACCCGGCCGGGCGACGCATGGCCAGCGCCAACCCAAGGGCCACAGCCAATGCCGCCCTACGTCTCGCAGCCTCCTCAGGGGCCTCACAATGACGTTCCCATTGCTCAGGCCGGCCGGTGGCCTTCCGATGCGCCCCGTGAGACCGGCCTACCGCAACAAAGCCATCCTCTCGGTGGCCCGCAAGAACACCAATCGCCGCCGCCAGGCTCTCAGGCGCAACCCTGGCAGGGGATTGACCCGCATCAGCAGGGGCCACCTGCGCCGATGGAGCCTCAGCGGGCGATCGACCCCCTTGCCGACCAAGGCCATCCCCTTCCGGGCGAGGCCGCCGGTGCCGACGCTTCTACAGTCGACCCAGCGGGGGACGGCAGAGTCCACAGCGACCTTGATTCGTTCCAGCCAGTTGGCGAAAGCGCGCTAGGCGACGTCGGATTCAAAGACAGTGGCCTGCCCGAGCCAAACCTTGCCAGCCCAGGACAGCCGATAGGCCCCGCCGTCAGTCCTCCACCAAGCCAAGGCGAAGCGCCTCCGCAGCCAGGGGAGAGCGAGAATCCCCACGGCGGCGAGGCGGCCAGTTCGGAAGATACAGACTCCGAACCATCCGACCTGCCGCGACTACAAACTCAACAACAGGCCCCGAACCCGCTGCTTGAGGCATCTACTGAGATGCCGCCGACGGCCGTGGCAGCAGTGGCACCCCCGGCTACTGAGTCGCGCTCATCCGATGCGGACAAAGCCCCGGGAGAGGCCGAACTCGCTGGCGTACAAGCCCAGCCGGTCTCGTCGCAGCCAGTCTCCGGTTCCTCCGTCGAAGAAGTCATCCACGAGGCGGAACCCGGCTGGGTCTACACCGACGAACAAGGCGGGTACTTCGCGGCAGTCGCCCAATCCAACGGAGGAGTGGGCCTGTTGTCGCTGACCGACTTCACCGTGATTCCAGCCGAACAACACCCCGGGCCGCTAACGCTCGTAGGTAGCGTCGAAGCCACAGTTTGGCCGATGGGCGGCGAAGAGTCTAGCTAGGACGTTGGGCCGCGTCGCGCTTCGACGCACGGCGGCGGGTAACGCTGTTGCGCACCTGGAGCACAGACAAGGGCACGGGTCCTTACACAACCAGTACCGGCACCCTGGTAGCTGTGTTTACGAGCCGCTGGGATCACATGTGGCGTAGAGGATCGACGACACTCGAGCCCGCAGCAAGCTCTTCCATTCCTTCGACCGCGCCACCCACACGGGATGAAACGTCGCTGTGGAGATCTCTCCCCTGTCGTGAGCGATGGTGACGACGGTAAATGGGGTGCCTTTCGGGCCTTGAGTCGTCACCACCACGGTATGGGCGTGTTCCGGGTGTCGAGTGACATGGAAACGGTGCGAGTCCATTTGGAAGGTGCCCAACGGGGCGTCCGCCACGCCATTGGAGAGCTCGAACGTGGACATCATGAACACGTCCGGCGTGGCACGGTGTTCGGTGACGTGAGCGGCTTTGGCCACCCTTGACCGTGCGATCGAGGCCGGTTGCCTCGATCGCCTCCCCTACCGACATAGACGCTCAAAAAACCCCTTCCGAGGTCGCGCGCCTGTGGCGCGACCGCTACTTGATACCGGCAGCGTGCAGGTGCGGCGTTGGCGCGCCGAGCGAAGTCGCCTCCGGCCACACAGTGCCACCACCTACTGCGGCGGAGGGCTTCGGTGGCATTGCGGCCGTTCACCCACCGCAACCGGATGTCGCCGACCCGCGTTATGCGCACGCTTTGGGTGCGCTGTGCCGACGAACCCTGTTCCGCTTGGAGCCAACCGTGGGAATAACTGATCGCCAGTGTGTCCTTGAGCCTAAGCCGCGCACAGACACCGGCGGCGCATTTGCGCGCTTGGCGCTGCGGCGCGCCCTGGAATGAATCCCACGCCAACCGGGAACCTTGAGATGGGATAACCACGGTCACTTCACTACCGGTGTCTGCGTAGTTCTCGCCGTATGCGGCCCTTGAGATGTTGGCGCCTCCGCTGTGGCACGGCGTCGCGCAGCCTCCGGCCCTGGTCTGCCGCGCGGAAACGGCCGAGGGTGTCCCGCATGTGATTGATCGCGTGGGCCTTGACACCGCTACCAGCTCTGCGCGCCCCGATGACCAGCCTGAGGGCCCCTATCAGCGGCAACAGGACGATCAGTCCGAACGCTATGGCGACAAAGGTACCCATGAGGCCACAGTAGGGCACTCCTTCAAGAGCGGGCCGCACTTAGTGTCCGGCCCTTCGGTGCCTCGCAATCGCGCACAGGTCGCTTTTCCTCCTTGAGCCGTGCCTCTTCATGAATCCACCCGAAGCTTGCCCGGTTGTCATACCCGCTCTCTAGCCTGGAAGACATGAGCGACGACATACTCTCCCGCCTGACCACGATCTGCGCTCGCCTGCCTGAGGCACAGGAAAGCACCACCGTGCATCACCCAAGCTTCAAAGTGCGAGGTAAAGCGTTTGTGATGCTGGCTGACCCGAATAAATGGTCTGAGGTTGAGTCGCTGTGGATCAAGTCCACCCCCGGAGAGCAGCAGGCCCTCATTCAGTCTGATCCCGAACAGTATTTCAAGCCGCCCTACGTAGGCCCGAGCGGCTGGATCGGGGTGCGGCTAACTAAGGAGTGCGATTGGGATGAGGTCGCCGAACTGGTGACAGAGGGCTGGAGGCTCGCCGCCCCCAAACGAGCCATCAAGGCGTTCGACGAAGCCGCCGCCGAGGATTGACCTTGATACAGCCTCGCCCGTGGCCCACATGCGAGGCTGTTCAATGGCAGCGGCGACGTGTTGCCCAGGAACGATTCACTAGCGTGACCCGGTGAGCTGCTCGGCCGGTCCGGCAACCGGGCCGTGCGCCACATGCAGGGCCTTAGCTGAGGCACGTAGCTTCGGGGACTTCGCCAACGACCGCGCGTGCGCCTCGTCGCGAGCCAGAAAGAGGACCGTCGGCCCGGAACCGGAGACGTGTGCCGCCAGCGCTCCGGCGTCCAGGCCCGCATGCATCAACGAAGAGAGTTCCGGTCGCAGGCTTACCGCCGCTGCCTCCATGTCGTTGACCAAAAGCGGCGCGATCTCTTCGGCGGGTAGGCCCGCTTCGAGAGCTTTGAGCAGCGGCTGCACGTGGTAGGAGTAGCGTCCAATGTCGTTGGCTCGCAACCGGTCCACTTCGCGGTAGCACTCCGGGGTCGAAATATGTGCCTGGGAGGTGGCGACGACCCAGTGGTAGGTCGCGGCAGCCTTGAGGTCGTGGTTGAGCTCTTCGCCGCGTCCGGTGCCCAGCGCGATGCCCCCGCGTAGACAGAAGGGAACGTCGCTGCCTAGCCCGGCGGCAAGTTTTTCTAGCTCGATATCGCTTAGCCGCAGGTTCCACAACTGGGCGCAAGCCACCAGTGTTGCCGCCGCGTCGGCAGAACCACCGGCGAGGCCTCCCGCAACGGGGATGCGTTTGTCAAGGTGGATGACGGCCGCTGGGGAAATATGTCCGTATATGCCAAGGAGTTTCGCGGCCTTGAGTGCGAGGTTGCGCTCGTCAGTAGGGACCTGGTCCGCTCCCTCACCGGTCACGGTGATGCGTAGGCCGCTTCGGTCCGAGGTCGACACGGTCACGGTGTCATACAACGAGATCGCCTGGTAGACCGTTGTGAGGTCATGGAATCCGTCAGCGCGCAAGTCCCCGACGCCTAGATGCAAATTGATTTTGGCGGGCACGGTCACTCTCACCGTGCCGGTGGGCCTGCTGTGGCGGGCAAGGGCCTCGCTCATGCGCGTCTCTCCTTAGCGGTTGGTCAACTGCGCTGTGGCAGCGGCCCAGCGGTTCTCTCGGGCGAGCCCGGCCGCGGAGTTCCGGTATGTCGTGGGCCACCGGACGGTCTCCCTTGAAGCCACCTGGGTGTTTACTCCTTGGCGGCAGTTATGCCGCGCCGGTTGCGCACCAGCCGGTTTCGGTTCACCTGTGCCTACCGGCCGGTTTGCCACTGGCGTTTGTCATCCGCGTCGGGCCGACATTCACTCTAGTGAATCTCGGGCCCCCTGGGAGGGCATATGCCCTCGTGTACGGCCGCAGATATTCCAGGTGCGCATATGACGTTCGCGGGCGTGGGCCTCAGGCGTCCAAGGCGGCCTTCGCATCGGCCAAAGCCACGAACTGGTGGACGTCGAGCGCCTCTCCCCGCTGGGTGGGTGGGATTGCGGCCGCTTCGCAGATGGCTTCAGCCCGCGCGACTGATCCGGCCCACTCTTTGAGAGCTTGGCGTAGCATTTTGCGGCGCTGGCCGAACGCGGCGTCAACGGCTTTGAACACCTCGACGCGGTCGGCCTGCGGCGGCTCGATGCGCTCGAACGCCACCAAACCAGAATCCACATTAGGCACAGGCCAGAAGACGGAGCGAGACACCGAACCAGCGCGCTTCGATCGCGTATACCAGGCCATCTTCACACTCGGAGCCCCGTAGATCTTGCTACCCGGAGACGCCGTCAACCTGTCAGCGACCTCCTTTTGCACCATGACCAGCCCCCGACGCACCGACGGAATATTGGTCAAAAAATGCAGCACCACGGGCACCGCGACGTTATAGGGCAAGTTCGCGATCAACGCCGACGGCGGCTCGTCGAAATCCGAAGCCTTGATTCGCATGGCGTCACAGTGGATAACCGACAGCTTCGCTGCCTCCTGCGGAGCCTTATGCTCCACGGTGCTGCCCAGCGCAGTGGCGAGCTTTGGGTCAATCTCGACCGCGAACACCCGTTTAGCCTGCTCCAACAACCCCAGCGTCAGCGAACCCAAACCCGGCCCCACCTCCACGACGACATCGTCCGGCCCGACCTGGGCCGTGGCCACAATCCGACGCACAGTGTTGCCGTCGACCACGAAATTCTGGCCCCACTTCTTCGTGGGTTTGATACCAAGCCCGCCAGAGATCTTCCGAATCGCCGTGGTCGTCAAAAGTTGTACCATCTCAGCCCTGCCCGCCAGCCAAAAGCGCCACAAGCTTCACATCCGGGTAATCAGACTGGATCGTCTGCAACCGCCACTTGTTGGGAAACGCCGCCAGGATCGCGCCGTCCCGAGGCCGCGTGAAGATCTCCACCCCCGGCGCGGTCTTCAACGCCTTCGCTCCAGCCGCATCAGTGACGCGCGCCAGCTGGTAGGGCAAATTATCCACATGAGCGGGCGCGTCGAACTCCGCGCGCAGCCGAGCAATCGTGACCTCGAACTGGAGCGGACCGACCGCCGCCAAGACCGGAGTCGCATCGCCTCGCCGCTCCGAATACAAAACCTGCACCACGCCTTCGGCATCCAGCTGCGCGATACCCCGCCGGAACCGCTTAGCCTTGGACGTGTCAGTCATGACCAGAGCACCAAAGTGCTCGGGCGCGAACGCCGGCAAGGGCGGATAGGTGATCTTCTTACCGGCATAGATCGTGTCGCCCACTCGCAGACCCGTCGCGTTGACCAGGCCAATGATGTCACCCGGCCAGGCCTCCTCCACCGTGTCCCGGGAAGAACCGAACATCGTCTGGGCATACTTGGTCGACATCGTGCGGCCCGACTCAGCCTGAGTCACCTGCATCCCGCGCTCAAACCGGCCCGAACAAATCCGCACGAACGACAACTGGTCGCGGTGCGAAGAATTCATGTTCGCCTGCGACTTGAAGACAAACCCGGAGAAATCCGAATCCACCGCGCGCCGCTGCCCGGCATCAGACTCCCGATCAAACGGGGAAGGAGCAATATCCACCAACAGGTCAAGCAGCTGACCGACCCCGAAATTGGCCAACGCCGCCCCAAACAGCGTCGGTGTCGTCGCACCGGCTTCGAACTTCTCCTGGTCGTGATTCGCGTCGGTCTCCGCCAACAGTTCAGACTCTTCGACAGCCTGCGCGTAGGCGTCCCCGAAACGCGACGCGGCCTCCTCGGCACTCAACTGCTCGGAAACGGCCAAAGTCGCGCCACCCGGGGCGCGCTCGAAACGCACCATGCCCTCCTCGGGTTTGGAAGCCAAACGCTCCACCACCCCCTGGAAGTCCCCGCCGATACCCACCGGCCACGTCACCGGTGTCGGCTTGATGCCGATGCGGTTCTCGACCTCTTCCAACAGCTCCAGCGCGTCCTTAGCCGGACGGTCCCACTTGTTGATAAACGTGATAACTGGAATGCGACGCGCCCGGCACACCTCAAACAGCTTCAACGTCTGCGGCTCCAAGCCCTTGGCCGCGTCCAACAGCATCACCGCCGCGTCCACAGCCGTCAACACCCGGTAGGTGTCCTCCGAGAAATCGGCGTGGCCAGGGGTGTCGAGCAAATTGATGACACAGTCACGGTAGTCAAACTGCAACGACGCCGAAGTGATCGAAATGCCGCGATCCTGCTCCATCGACATCCAGTCCGAGACCACGCCGCGACGACTGCCCTTGCCATGCACCGCACCCGCCGACGAGATCGCCTGACCATGCAAGGCCAAAGCCTCAGTCAACGTGGACTTACCGGCGTCGGGGTGAGAAATGACAGCGAACGTGCGGCGGCGAGCCGCCTCAGACGTTACCTGTGAGGTGGAGGTGGACGGGTTTTGCGACATAATTCCCTCTACGTGTGCGTTATACAGCGCCAACGCCCAACTCTAGCTGTTCAAACCTGCGGCGACGCAGCCCGAGGCCACCCCCGGACTGCCCCGACACAGCAAGCGGCACCAAACAGACCTAACCGGCCAGCTTCGCCCGAACGATCGAAGAGACGACCTTCCCATCGGCGCGACCGGCCACCTGCGGCTGGAGAGCTTTCATGACCTTTCCCATATCCTGCGGGCCAGCGAAACCGCCCTCACTGATCGCCTGGGCCACCAACTGCTCCAACTCATCCTCGCTCAGCTGTTTAGGCAGGTAGAGAGCCAGAATTTCCTCTTCGGCGCGCTCTAGGTCGGCCTGCTCGGTCCGGCCAGCCGCATCGAACGCCTCAGCGGCTTCACGACGTTGCTTGGCCTGCTTGGTCAGCACCTTCACCACCTCAGCGTCATCCAGCTCGCGCGCCTGCTTCCCCGCGACCTCCGCATTACGAACAGCCGTCAACGCCATCCGCAAAGTGTTCAGTTTCACCTTCTCGCCGGACTTCAGGGCTTGACGCATATCAGTTTCTAGGCGGGTCTTTAGTTCACTCATAGATAACAAAACTACAGTGGGGGAATGAAGATAAGTCGAGCTCTCACCGCCGTGGCGGGCATAGGTGCTGGCGTTGGCGCGCTGGCGATCCTCTACGCCGCCACCTATGAGCGGGTTCAGTACACTTTGCGGCATTTCGCGGTGCCCGTGTTGCCCTCGGGTGCGGAGCCGGTGCGGGTTTTGCACATCTCGGACCTGCACTTCACCCCCGGCCAAGTCGGCAAGCAACATTGGGTGGCGTCACTGGCGGCGCTCGACCCGGACCTGGTCTTGCTGACCGGGGACAATCTGGCGCACAAGTCAGCCGTCCCCACGGTCGCGACCGCGTTGTCGCCGCTGTTCAAAGCCCCGGGGGCTTTCGTGTTCGGCTCGAACGACTATTTCGGGCCTGTCATCAAGAACCCATTTACCTACTTCAACCCCAATCGCAAGCACAAGTACGGCGACGCTCTTCCCGTCGAAGACTTGCGCAAAACCCTCATCGATGGGGGTTGGGCCGATTTGAACAACGCTTCGGCCGACCTGGATGTCGCGGGAATGAAGATGCACTTCGCGGGCGTGGACGATCCGCACTTTGAGCTGGACGACTACTCGGCCGTTGCCGGGCCGGTGCCAGCTGAGGCGGATGTGTCGATCGCCTTGACGCACGCGCCGGAACCCGACGTGCTCGACGAGTTCGCCGCCGACGGATACCAGCTGATCGCGGCAGGCCACACCCACGGTGGGCAAGTATGCGTGCCGGGGTATGGGGCGCTGGTGACCAATTGCGGGATCGACCGTGAACGGGTCAAGGGCCTCCACCAGTGGAGCGACAGCGCATGGTTGCACGTGTCGGCTGGCTTGGGAACGTCTCCATATGCGCCAGTGCGCTTCGCGTGTGCGCCTGAGGCAAGCCTGTTGACGCTGGTCCCGCGCGAACTGTAAGCCGCGTTTAGGGGCAGGCCGCGCTTGAGTTGAGACTGGGGCCACCCGCTGACCCTGCCTGGATGCTTTTCGGCAGGGTCAGGTACCATTTTCAAGCGGTGCAGGGCATATCCTGCACGCGAAAAATTCAACATCGGGTTGTGGCGCAGCTTGACAATGTTCAAGTTCGCTTCGCGACGGCACTTCGTTCGGGACGAAGGGGTCGGGGCCAGCCCAGATTTACAATTTCACATCGGGTTGTGGCGCAGCTTGGTAGCGCACTTCGTTCGGGACGAAGGGGTCGCAGGTTCAAATCCTGTCAACCCGACCAATAATCCCCAGGTCGCAAGGGTGTTTCTGGATACATGCCGTATTCGGAAATGCCCTTGATCCGTTGTTTGTCCGTGGGCTTGCTCTCCCGCCTTAACACTAACCGATACGAGCTCGTGGGCTCGGTCGCCTTGGGATGGGCCGTCAGTATCCGCGAAGTGACAGGGACAACCATGGCGTGCGGTGCTGGTCCAACGAGCCAGCATTCCGATGTGTGTCAACGCGCTTGGCAGCTTCCGTGGTGATTGCGCTCCCTATCGCCGTTTGGGCGATGGCAGGAGGAGATGAATACTGTCTTCACGTTGTTTAGAATCGCCGAGTGTTGCCGCCGAGTCAGCGGGGTGGCTAGGGATGGTCGATGCTCGGTGTCGCGGGCAGCCGTTAGGGGTTTCTTGGCTCCATTTAGATGACCTCTCTGTTCAATGCGACGAATGAAAGACGTTGAACAGAGGTTTGGTTTAGCCGCATGTGCACACCGTCCTTTTGCGCCGGGGCTAGCAACCGATGCACAAGCCACGCAGACGGCATAAGTAGTGGAATCAAAACCCGGCACCGCTGATGAATCTCCGCCTGCACCGCCCAAGCAGCGAGGATGATCACTAGGGATACCACTAGGATCTGGTTTAGCCGGTAGTAAAAGACGGCTCCATATGCCCCAGCGGCATACTCAAGTAGCAGGCGATGAGCGACCCAACAATGGTGACGGCAAAGAATCCGCGTAGCGAGCGACCTCGGCATCCAATGTGGGTAAACCCGGTTAGTAGTTCCTCATCCCACTCTGGGTCGTTGGGACGATGGGAGTTCTCGGGTGTTTCAGGCATGCCCTGAGCAATACCAGTTGGGATACCAACTGCCGCACTACGACGCTAGCGTTACTACGGTTCCGCCTCAATTGTCGTTGCCCGAGATCACCTGGCGCCCACGATAAAGACCGCAGTGAACACAGGCGCGGTGTTGCGGAACCAGTTCCTTCCGTGGGCAAGGGCAGGGGGAGAGCGCAGGTGGCTGCGCCTTCCACTGAGACCGGCGGTGTCGGGTGCGGGAGCGAGATTTACGTCGTTTTGGTACAGCCATATTGATAATGATAACGGTTATCAATATTGATAACGGCACCCCCCTTACGCGCCACCATCGCCCGCATCCTCACCCGCCAGGGCCGGACCAATCCCGAACCTAAAAAACGCCCCAAAGCCTCACTGAAACGCTTCGAAGCCGATTTCCCCAACGGATGCTGGCAATCCGATCTACGGCGACATCCTTACCAGGCTTTCGTGCTTCCGGTCGTCGGCGGGTTTGGCACACATGTCAGCTCATTGGGCGGGCCGCTTGTTTCCTTAACCAAGCTCGATGGCGGTTCGATTGCCGGTAGTTTTTCCCCGGTCAGGTTTGACCTGTGTCGGTTGGTTTGGGTGTCGTTGATCGATGACGCGCAGGTGCGGCGCGAACTGGGCCACCGCAGCGGCCACTGCCGGAGCCCGCCGGTGGGAGAGCCGGACGCTGTGCTTTTGAATTCCCCCCGGAAGCCATGCGGGCACGCCATTGGCACGCAAATCTTTGGCCTCCCACCGCCTGGCGCTGGCAGCCATATCAAAATTCCTGGTCCGTTCGCTTTTATTCACGATCCCGATCTGCGGCTCCCATATCGGGATGACACCGAGTCGCTTCACGCGTTTGTTCCACAGGACGACCCGGTCTACCTCTTCCCACTTGGTCTGGCTTTTTATCTTGCCGCGTAGCCTGGCTTGCTCCCGATTGGCTCTAAATGCCTTGGTCGGATGCAAGATCAGGACCGCCGAGATCAGCAACAGCGCGAGAGCAGCCACGCCGATTTCGAGCGGAAGCGCCCAAGCCCAGGTCGTCTTGTCTTTTTGGTAGGTGATCGGGTTCCAGACCTGAACGCGCTCGGTCCCCGCCGCGGCCATCAGCACTGGTGTGACGAAGACCAGCCCGGTGCACACCAGCAGCCCGATCCACGCCAACAGTGGGGGTTTGTCCTTCACAGTGACCTCGGAGTTGGGGTCTATGTCTGTCATGAGAGGTCCTTCGGTCTGGGCATGCGACCCAAGTGGCGGGGTCGTTGCCGATCTTAAATCCCCCGTGCGAGGAGGCTCGCGTTTGACTTCCCCGCCCTGAACCCAATAATTAATCACATGGTTAATTAAGGAGATTATTAATGACAGGGAAGGACCCACTGAGTCTGATCTTTGCGGCACTGGCCGACCCGACCCGCCGCGACATCCTCACCAGGCTGTCGCAGGCCCCGGCGACAGTCGGCGATGTCAGCAAACACTTCGACATCAGCGCACCCGCGATCTCCCAGCATGCCCCGGAAACGCCCTCTACAATTTCCTGAGACTTCTTTTTGATGGGATGGGTCTTCCCGGTCGAATTCCCCCAGGCCATGACCACGGAAATGGAGGTGACCCCTTTGCAAACTGGATGGAGCAACTCATCATGTCACTACCGACACTTCAGCAAGGAAGCACTGGGGCAGCCGTCCGCCGTGTGCAAGGACTGTGCGTCGCCCATGGTGGAACGGCCCGTCATGAAATCGAATCTACCGGTGGCATCGACAGGCATTTTGGCCCGGGAACTGATCGTGCAGTTCGTGCCGTTCAGTCGGATGGCGCACCGACAGTCGATGGAATCGTAGGAAGAATCACCTGGACTAAGCTCACCACCGGATAGTCCCTCACAGAAACCTGCATCAAGTGCCACATTCTCAGGGGGTTGGATTCATAATTCCAGCTCCAGCCCCCTGAGGATTTCAAGCAGATGCTATATCTGGATTAACACACCCATTACTCGGGAATGAATAGTTAATAATGCCCTTCAAATCGTCGACACCGGAATCCCATTCAATATCACCGAGAACCGAGTATCGCTTGAAGTGACTGTCCTGGACATCGCACAGAATTATCGTCACTGGATATGGATCTTCATGGCACTCTGGAAAGCACCACCTTCCCCATACGTAACCTGTTGCTGTGGCAGTGTCAGGACCCCACGCAGACCATTCAAGCCCTTTGGCATATATGGTCTCCTGTAGACGCAATTTTTCGGGCTCCTGCACGCTCGGGATTTCACCTTCATAATGTTCAAGTCTGGGTATTCCAGGTACAAACAATTCATCAGTATTGGCCGGGGAGCTGGAATCATCTGCGCTTTTTCCTGTGCAAGAGGTGACCAGTGATCCCATGACAACGACGACTGCGAGCTTGAGGAGATTGTTGGCCATACATCACAGTATCCCAATGAGATTTTCCGGGCAAGTTAGTGGTTACTTTGTGTGAGGTGTCGGAGCTATTCGATGTGGTAGAAGGCTGGATGGGTGCGGGTGATGGTGCCTATCTTCAGGCGTAAAGCTGACTCTTTGTAGGCAGCGGTAGCGCATTTTCAAGTCGCGTTGGCGTTTTGGCTAAGGCTCGGTAGGAGCCGATATATTGGATCGATTCTTTTTGGGTTGTGTGAGTTTGCGCCGGTGGGTTTCTTGTGGGGAAAAACCACCTGGGATCAGGAACGATACTTTTCATAACCTAAATCTGCCAGGATAAGCAGGTTTTCCTCCTGGAGTATGCCGGTATTGCTCAAAGCGAGGTCACCTTCGATGCCGGTGTTCCCGGCGACGGTGACATCGTGTTCACGGCCCGGGCGGGTTTGGGAGATCCATAGCGGTAGCCATCAGGAGCTGACAGCACTTGCCCCTTTATGTCGTGACGGTGGTGTTTACACCTTCACCTTTGAGCATGGGTTATCCACGATGACGTCGTCCCTCACGGCACTATTCATGATCGTGGGAAAGAGGATCTTACATTGAATCCTGTAATTCGATTTCATGCCCTGATCTTTAAGGCTCTTAAGCCATCGTCGGATGTCATTGGCTCGGATGTGGAGCATCTTAAGCGGACCGAAGAAGTCCATGAGCTTCCATTAGCTATCAATGAGGCTTATGCAAAAGGCACTTTCAGTGTTCTCGTTGGCTCGTTTACCTGTGTAAACTTCGCCTCCTGCGGCCTTGAACTTGCACTTTTGCATAAGTCTCAATAACTTTCCCGCCTGTCTTTGGTCCTTCAACAGCACTGGCCGCAGCTTGTGCAGTGTGTGGGGCCATGGGGTGTGCTCGCTGTTGGTTGCGAAAACTGTCTCGGTATAGGGCCGCAGGCCAATTTTCTAGTGCGACATTTTTTCGAAGAGCCTTCGCGCCCATAGGTAGCCGATGAGGGCGATGGCGACACACCAGCCAACTGCCAGCCAGAGTTCATTGCCTAGCGTCTCGCCAGCCAGAAGGCCCCGAACGCTGTCGATCAATGGCGTGAATGGCTGGTATTGGGCGAACCATCGCAGGCCCAGCGGCATACTGTCCACCGGCACGAACCCGCTTCCGAAGAAGGGCAGTAGCAGCAATGGCATAGGTGTGTTGCTGGCTGTTTCCACTGATGCGGCGGCCATTCCCAGGGCCACCGACAGCCACGATAGGGCGATATTGGCCAGAATGAGTAGCCCGATAACGGTGAACCACCCTGCTACCGAAGCGGTGGGTCGATAACCCAATGCGGTAGCCAACGCCAAGAACAGCACGCAAGCAATAGCGGTTTGAAACAGGTTGCCCAGAACGTGAGCCGACAAAATTGAGGACCGGGCAATGTCCATGGTGCGGAAACGCGCCATGATTCCTTCTTCTTTATCCCGCGCTACTAGGATTGCGACTCCTTGCGCGGCAGCAGCCAAGGTGAGAACCAGCATCCCTGGAGTGAGGAAGTCAAGGTATTCGGTTCGGCCAGCCTCAGCTCCGGCCAGCCCGGTCCCCATCACGTCTCCGAATACGTAGACGAACAACAAGAGGAATACGACAGGCATACCAACGATCATTGCCGTCAAGCTTGGGTAGCGGCGAAGGTGAACGAGGTTTCGCCGCAGCATGGTGTTGGTGTCACGCACCGTAGAAGTTATAGAGGTCATGCGAGGGCCCTTTTCGTTTGGTTCGGCTGACTTGTCAATTCGAGAAAGACGTCGTCGAGATCCGGGGAATGAATGCTGAGATTCGCCACCGGCACGGACGCTTCATCGAGTTTTTGCAGGATGCCGCGCAGATGGGTGATGTCGTTTCCGCCGGATACGCGTAGTGCAATCTCGCTGTCAAAACGTTCGCTGCCACGCAAGGTATTCTCAGCGATCGTCAGGTCAGATTGGGTGTTGAATCGAAGTTCGATATGGCCTCCGGGGATGCTTGCTTTCAACTCCTCAGGGGTGCCTTCGGCGACGATGTGGCCATCATCGAGTAGTGCGATGTGGTCGGCTAGCTCGTCGGCTTCCTCCAAATATTGAGTGGTGAGAAAAACGGTGATGCCGTCTTCAGCGAGGTTGCGCACTATGTCCCACATTGTTTTCCGGCCCCGGGGGTCGACTCCGGTGGTGGGTTCGTCGAGGAAGATGATTTGTGGCGAACCCATGAGGCCCATTGCCACATCGAGTCGCCTCCGCATCCCTCCCGAATAGCTCGATGGCTTCTTCTTCGCTGCTGAAGTCAGGTCAAATCGTTCCAGCAGGTCGCTAATTCGAGTGCGAGCCGTGGAGCGATCGAGATGGTGGAGGTCGGCCATGAGCCGCAGGTTCTCTTCGCCGGTGAGCAGGTCATCGATGGCTGAGAATTGGCCGGTGACGCCGATGGCTGATCGCACGGCCTTCGGGTTCGAGACTGGATCGGCACCGGCCACGCGAATTCTCCCGGAGTCGGGAGAGGCCAGGGTCGACAGAATTTTCACTGTAGTCGTTTTCCCGGCTCCGTTCGGGCCCAGCATTCCAAAAATGGCACCCGGCTCTACTGAGAAGTCGATGCCTCTGAGAACATGCTGTTGGCCATATTTCTTCCGGAGGCCACTGACCTCAATGGCTAGGTTTGAATGTTGATTCACTATCTCTCCTTGGTGGGTTTAGTTCCGCAATCGTTTGGAAGTTTTCGACGTCACGCATGGTGAATGGTTATGTCTCCGTGAGTGGTCCGGGCTGTTACTGACACGCTGTCTGATTCGGGATCGGGTTGGTTGGATTCGTCCATAGAGTTTTCGATACGGCCAAATCCGGTGTTGATGTCCAGCCACGCGGCCGTGCCGTGGCGAATACCGAGACTGATGTCTCCGTACCCCGACCTGATTTGTGATTTGCCGGTCATCACCTCGCCTATGGCGACGTTTCCGTTGGCGGTGGAAACATCTAGGTCTCCACGAGCCTGTTCGACGCTGATATCCCCATTGGATGACTTGATGCGGGAGGCTTTGCCCAGCTGCCCAACGTGCGTGGCTCCGGTGACGTTATGGATGCTGCTACGTCCCTCGATGGTTTTAATGTCGATGCGTCCAGCGGTTTTTAGTTCCGCATTTCCCGCGATGTGACCGACGCGAATGCGGCCGGTGCTCGATTTCGCCGCCACGGAGGAAGCGTGATCGATATCGATGTCTCCGACTCCGGTGCGCACCTTGGTTTCTCCCAAGTCGCCTTTGGCGCAGAAGTTGGCAACCGCAGTCGTCACCGCCACTGAGCTACCGGTGGGAACCGTGAGCGAGATGTCGATCCATCCGGTTCGCTTCCCGGTAAAGACCGCGCCGACGCCACTTGCGTTGGGGCCGATAACGGTGAGTACGCCGTCGGTGAACTCGACGGTGGTTTTCGCAGCCGCGTCCACATCGGCTTTTCTGTCTTCGTTGCTGGGTAGAACCTCGAGCGTGGTGTCGGTGGTGTCAGTCGCGGTGATGTCGACGCGTCCGCACGCGCTCTTTACCTCTACGCGAACCGGCTGTGGTGTGGGGAAGGTTTGCATGGTGGCTCCTGTGAGTGAAGTGTTGTGGTTAGTTGACCCAGCCCGTAAAGCGCTGAGGGCCGTTGTGGCTGGTTGTTGATGCCGATCGGCTACCGCTTTGGCTGAGTCGGGAGGCTGCGGCTTGCAGTAGCCAGGCGTTGAGAGACAGGCCGTCGGTACGCGCGGCCTCTTCGAGTCGCGTCTTGAACTTGTCGGACATGCGCAAATTGAGGCGCGCGGTCTCCCCCTCGTCGATGGGAAGCGCCGGAGGGGCCGTCTGGCTTTGTGGCAGTGGCGCGGAATCGGTTCTGGTGACTGCGAAGCCCAACTGTCCTTGGCGAATGCGCAGTTCTACATAGTCCGGTGCCATCTCGCCGGAAATTTCCTCTGCCGCCTCGCTGAGAGCGTCGAGCAGGGTGAGTTGTATCGAGGCCGCCAGTGGCTCCAGGAGCTTTTCGGTCAGTTCATCGGCTTCACCGCCGAACACTTCAGCTCTGGTTTCGAATTGTTGTCGCAAGCGGTCGACATATTCCGTGATATCCATGGCGCAACTATAGCAGGTTAGGTGCCAAAATGGCACCATGGCTCGAATTTGGGAATAGTGGGGGTGTGACCTGCGGTAATGTAAGAAATTATGTGGGGATTGGTTTTGCTGTTGGCGCAAAATGTGCCATCGAGGGTATGCAGCGGATCAGTATGGCACCTACGGCGGGCCACAGTGGCTCGAATGGGTTCCAGGCCCGCTCGTGAGCGGAGGGGGCAATCTGCGCTAGCGGGAGCTACGTTCCGGTTCCGCGCCGTGGTGGGGCTCGTGGCATCGGCGGGGCCGGAAGGGGTGCCGTCGTTTGACATCGACGCAATCTGCCGTATATTTAATAATACCCTTAATTAAGGAGTTTATTAATGGCAGGGAAGGACCCACTCAGTCTGATCTTTGCGGCACTGGCCGACCCGACCCGCCGCGACATCCTCACCAGGCTTTCGCGCACTCCGGCAACAGTCGGCGACGTCAGCAAACACTTCGACATCAGCGCACCCGCGATCTCCCAACATCTCAAAGTGCTACAGCGAGCGGGCCTCATCGAACGCACCACGCGAGCCCAATGGCGGACCCTGTCGATGCGCACCGAACCCCTTGACGAGGCATCGGCCTGGGTTGAGAAACACCGCCGCGAATGGAACCAACGCTTCGACGCTCTAGAGAAACATCTCGAAACCATGACCACACAGGAGGACCAATGAACACCTCAACACCGGAGTTCACCATCAGCCGCACCTTGCACGCACACCGAGACCAGGTGTGGCGCGCCTGGACGACGGAGAAAGAACTCGCCGGCTGGCTCCCTTCAACCCCACTGGAAACCATCGCCTTTGACGTTCGCGAAGGAGGCCACTATCGCTACACGATGATCAACTCCGAGACTGGCGAGGAGTACCCCACCGGCGGCGTATTCCTGGAAGTCGTTCCCTGCGAACGGCTCGTCTTCACCTGGGGAAACCCACAGGACCCCGTCGAGTCCTCGCCCGTCATCACCCTCACCTTGGCCGAGGATGGCGATCGCACCGAAATGACCTTTCACATGCGTGGATTCGCCGGTCACCCCGGCGACGGGTACGTCTATGACGGCTGGGTCGACGCCTTGGCCGACCTCGCAAAACACGTGGGCGACTAGGCGCGCCGCCAACCTTAAAGCGGTCCTGAACAGTCGAGTGCCAGGAGAAGGAAGCCTGGCACTCAACCCAAACCCCGCCAAGTCGACCACGACGATCCCGTGCCACCCCACAGAGCCAACTAAGCCCGGAGGTAGCCCCTTACCGCACCCGCGAAAATGCGCCACAAAGCGGACGAAAGCCTTGACCTCACCAAGGTGAGCCCGGTGTAGTAGCCACTGGACCGACGCACAATTCCCCGTCCTTAGCGCGCCCCCCTCCCCCGAAAGGGCCGATTTACAGCAAGAACGAACCCCACCGGCCCAGTCTCTGCCACGATTGACCTACGGCGGCAATACCGCCCGAGGCCAGCGATGGGACGAATAAGCAGCCAGCCGAAAGGGAGGCGGCAATGCGAGAAGTCTCCGAAGGGCAACTGTGGGACGAAGGCCGCTTCGGCCGCCTCGAACCAGTCGCGCTCACCGACGGCAAACCCTTCACCGCTGGCGTGATCCTCCAGCGTGACGACGCGGTACTCACCTCGCTCACCGCCCGCACCTCTGCGGCACATGAACCAGAGGGCGAACACTGGTATGTGGGCGGCATCGGCGGAGGCCAAGAACCCGGTGAGGACGTGTGGGAATGCGCCCACCGCGAAGCGCGCGAAGAAACCGGCGTGCCAATCCAGCTGACCAAGGCCGACATCACATACATGAACGATGTCGACGCCGGTGAATCATGGATGACCTGGACAGCCGGGATCTCTCCACTGTTGATACGCCGCACCCGCAACACCGACTCCCGGACCCCGATCAAACCCGGACTCCCCAGCGGGCGATACACCTACCATTTCACGTTTCTGGGACAACTAGCCGACGAGAGGCCCTTTGCCATCGCAGGCGAGGACATCACCGCGCTGGCCTGGGTGCCACTGTCCCAATGGGACAAGCTTTATGACAACCCGACAATGGGCCAGATGCGCCGCGGAGGAATGAATATTGTGGCCGGTGATTCCATTGCCGACTCCGCCCGGTTGCGAGTACGCCAAACAGAGGCGCTGCGCCTGGTCATCGCCCTGCTGGCCTAGGGCTAACGAGTAGACCAAAGTAGACCTAGCCCGCGTGGCCGGTAATACATTTCGCCGCTGGCAAAGATGGCAAACCACCTCACCCTGTGGGAGCATAGGGCTCGTACTCGCACCCCAACGGTGAGGAATAAATCTGTGAACCTGTGGGATTCCATCCAGGTCGCCATAGGTATCGGCTGCGCGGCCGCATTCGTGCTTCTGGTGCTAGCTGGCCTGGTGTTCTATATCCGGGATTCCCTGCGGCGAGGCGGGTGGCGCAACGAGCTATCCGAGCAAGCGCAACGCCTGCCCGAGTTCGCTGCCGAACGCGGCTGGCGATATTTGGCCCGTGACGACCGGTGTATCGGGATCATCAACGTCTTGCGCCGAAGTCTGGACGAGTCGACCCCGCCCCCGCCCCCGCCCGGCCCCCCACACATTGCCCGCAATGCCGCCGAGGTACATGCGGCTGTGCGTTCCGGGCGAGCCGTCTACGGAACCCGATTCCCATGCAACCCGACCACGGCTGCCGAACATGTCATGACGTTTGTCGAAAATGATCAAGACTTCGTCCTTTTCCAACACCGATGGAACGAATCCACGTGGACCAAGGACCGAGCCGACCAGTGGCAATTCCATTGGAACGAGGATCCCGACAAAGCCGACTACGCCACCACTGTGGCGCTCAAGCTGCCACGGGAAACCCCGTTTGTCTGCGTCTCCAAGAAAGGCTTCGGGCAGAAGTCTGCCCTGGTGGACAACAACATCAACCTGGAATCTCACGATTTCAATCGACGCTATTTCGTCTACTTTGAGAACCGACGCTTTGGCTACGACATCGTCAACCCTTCCATGATCGAGTGGATCGACGCGCTAGACCCCGAAGAGAATGACAGTTTCGTGGTCACCGGCCAGTGGTGTTTCATCACCATCCCCGACATCATGCGGGCCGAGGAAATCGAAGACCACCTGCACCGTTTGCGTGAGTTCGCCGCGCACATCCCCGACCACGTGTGGAGCGTTGACTACGGCACTGAGCGCTGAGTCTCTTCGATTGGTAAGTCACCTCAATCCGATCCACCTGTGCTGCGACAACCGACCGATGCGGCCGCGCCGGCGGCTGGCATGACACAACCGGAAAGGAGTTCACGTGTCATCTGGAATCAACCTTGATCCGGCCGCGTTGGAGAACGCGGCAACAGCGATCCGAGGAACCGCCAGTGAAGTGAAGAACGTTGCCGACTACGCACGCGAAGCCGACCCGGATGTCTGGATCTGGGGCATCCCCGGAACCCTTTTGGCGGCACCGTACTACTTCATGTTCTCCGAAATGCTGCACGAATCCATAGCGGGAGCCCAAGAAACAGTGGAGGGTTTCGCCGAAATGTTGGACGAGTGCCGCCGCAACCAGGTCGAAGCCGATGAGGACATGGCCAAAGTGTTCCTCGACCTTGACGGCGAGCTAGAAGGGAAGTTCAAGGAATGAACCAGCCCCAGGCACCCGACTGGCAAGACAACGCCCCTAGTCAAGGCGCGACCGCCAACACTCTCGAAGGATGGAAACCCGACGTCCTGGGAGCCGCGACTAAGGTCGGTCACTTCAAGGGCGTCGAGGGAATGCTCGACGTGACGGGCAAAGCGAGCAATATCGAATCGTTGACCGATTGGCCCAAGGCCGCGATGTTGGCAGAGTCCATCATCAATAAAGGCGAAGCCATCATGAACGCCGCCGAAGGGTTCGAGAAGGCAAACGAAAAGTTCGGCAAGGACCCGTTGGCGTGGGTGTCGGGCACGCTGGTCAGCTTTGTGATCGACCTATGCCAGCCGCTGGAAGACCTGCTCGGATTGGTCACCGGCAACGAAGGCCGCATGAAGACCTCATGCGAAATGTGGCTGACGGTGATCGAAGGAGCCCGCCAGACCGGAAACTACATTGGAGAGACCGGGCTGGCCGCAATGGAGGGCTGGGAGGGCGACGACGCCGATGCCGCCCGCGAGCGCATTGTGGAGATCGGGCGAAGTCTGCAATACATGAGCCTGTGGTCGGTCGGCCTAGCCGCCGCCTTGCGTGGCTACGCGATCATCGCCAAAAAACTCGAAGACAAGGTGAAGGAATTTCTAGGCAAGATTGTTAAGAAAGCCATCACCCAATGGCTGCCCAAGATGGCATCCGGAGTAGCCACCTTCGGGGCCACGACCGCCGCCACGATCGCCTTCGCCGCGATAACGATCGCCAGCTACATCATGATGGCCTACAACCTCATTCAGGTTGCCATCAACATCTTCAACATGATGGGCGAACTCATCAACCTGGCCCAGGAAGGGCTGGACGACCTCAATGGCGTCCTCAACTTCTTCAAGTAAAGAGCAGCCGAGTCAGAAATGGGGTTAGACGGTGGCTCACCATAGCCGCCGTCTAACCCCGAGGCTTACGCAAAAGGCGCTTTCGGCGTTCTCATCGGCTCGTTGAGGAGCCCAAACTTTGCCTCCTGCGGCCGTGAACTTGCACTTTTGCGTAAGCCTTCCCAAGTGTCGCGAAAGCGAGATCGTCTACCAGGAGCACGATCGCGGTAGAGCCCTCGCCCGCGACGTCACCCATTGACGGCTCGGCTTCCCTAGCCGAGGAGAGTGGCATTGACCGACGCCAACCGCACACCAGGGACACCGGATGCGTAGCCATCAATGAGTTACCCCGAGCCCGCCTGCTGCCAGCACAGGTCGAGCCCGTATCCAGCGATGCTCACACAAGAGTCGGGCCCACGAGCGCTTGCACACCCGACTCGGAGAAGGACGGACGCGCCCCTTCGGCGAAGGTAAACGAAGAGACGCGCCCGTGTGAGCAGGCCAGCTGGTCTAGGCGCGCGATCAGGCTGTAGCCGGTTCGCGCTGCGGGGCGCACAAATACTGCGCGTAGGCGGGCAAGGTCAGGAATGTCGGATAGTCCTCGCCCAAAGCGCATTCGGTGAAGATCTCATGCGCCTCATCGAAACGGTCACCCTCGAAACGCTCCATCTTGGCGAACTCCTCGGCCATGAGCTGTGTAACCCATTCGCGGGTCACCGTACGCCCATCGTCGGTCTTAGACCCGGCGTGAATCCACTGCCAGATCTGCGACCGCGAGATTTCGGCCGTAGCCGCGTCCTCCATCAAGTTGTTGATCGCCGCCGCGCCGTTACCGCGCAGCCACGACTCGATATAGCGCACCCCGACTTCCAGATTGGCGCGGATGCCCTTCTCGGTGATGAAACCGGAGGTCGACTCGATGTCGAGCAACGCCTTGCCGTCGGGCACCACGTCTTCACGCAAGTGATCGATCTGGTTGGGCTTATCGCCCAAGACCCCATCGAAGACCTCCATGGCAATACCGACCAGGTCCGGGTGCGCCACCCAGCTGCCGTCGAAACCGTCGTAGGCCTCCCGAGTCTTGTCGGCCCGGACCTTCGCCATGGCCGTCGCGTTGGCCTCCTCGTCACGGCGGTTGGGAATGTTCGCCGCCATCCCACCAATGGCCGAGGCCCCGCGCCGATGGCAGGCCCGCACCAACTGTTCGGTGTAGGCGCGCATAAACGGCGAGGTCATCGTGACCAAATGCCGGTCAGGAAGCACGAAACGGCTGCCACGATTGCGGAAGTTCTTGATCACCGAGAAGATGTAGTCCCAGCGGCCGGCATTCAGCCCCGCGCTGTGGTCGCGCAGCTCGTAGAGAATCTCCTCCATCTCAAACGCGGCCGTGATCGTTTCGATGAGCACCGTAGCCCGGATGGTGCCCTGTGGAATGCCCAGCAATTCCTGGGCCAGGACGAACACGTCATTCCACAGTCGCGCCTCCAGGTGCGACTCCAGCTTCGGCAGGTAGAAGTACGGCCCCCGCCCCTGATCGATCAGGCGCTGCGCGTTGTGGAAGAAATACAGCCCGAAATCCACCAGGCCACCCGAGACCGGCACCCCCTCCACGCGCAGATGCCGCTCGGCCAAGTGCCAGCCCCGCGGACGAACAATGATCGTCGGCAGATCAGTGAGCTTGTCACCGTTCAACGCATACGACTTGCCCTGCTCAGAGGTGAAGTCAATGCGCCGAAGGAGCGCATCGGTCAAGTTCAACTGCGCGTTGATGACGTTGTGCCAGCTAGGAGTAGAGGAATCCTCCATATCCGCCAGCCAACACTTCGCCCCCGAATTAAGGGCGTTGATGGTCATCTTCTTCTCACACGGGCCCGTAATCTCGACCCGGCGGTCCTCCAGACCCGGCGCCAGCGGAGCCACCCGCCACGACGGATCCTCCCGCACCCCCGCGGTTTCGGCCAAGAACTGCGGGTCAGCGCCGTTCGAAATCTGGTTGCGACGAATTTGGCGCGCCTGCAACAGTTCCTGGCGGCGTCCCACGAAAGCGTGGTGCAGCTTGCCCAGAAACTCCAGGGCCTCAGGGGTGAGAACTTCGTCTTGGCGGTCAATGGTCGGGCCGCTCACGGTCACGGCCGGAGTGGTCTCGGCGAACAGGCTCATGGCTACCTCCTCGGAGGCGTCGTAGGTGGAAATCGACGGAAGTTTCGCGGTGGCATTGACAGCATCGTCAATGCCACCGGTGCGTGCGTGTGGTCAGTTGTGCGAGTCCCATATC
Organism: Natronoglycomyces albus; assembly: GCF_016925535.1. NCBI lineage: Bacteria > Bacillati > Actinomycetota > Actinomycetes > Glycomycetales > Glycomycetaceae > Natronoglycomyces > Natronoglycomyces albus. The sequence goes on from NZ_CP070496.1 coordinate 213,332, forward strand.
AGGGTCCAACAGGATTGCCCTCAACGGAACCATTTGCCGCAACCGCGCTTAGGGCCGCCCGGTCGGCTATACGGTTCACTAGCCGCCCTTGGAACTGGGTTACCGCGCTGGCCGGAGGCGCTTTAGTGGAACTGACCTGCCTCGGTCGAGCCCGCTAGGGCCAGGGTGGAGCCCGTCGGGTTCAACGCGGTGGCCACTTCGTCGAAGTAACCGGTGCCGACTTCCCGCTGGTGTTTGGTAGCGGTGTAGCCGCGCGATTCGGCCGCGAACTCGCGTTCTTGCAGGTCCACATAGGCCGTCATGCCTTCCTTCGCGTACTTGTGGGCGAGGTCGAACATGGAGTAGTTCAGGGCGTGGAAGCCCGCCAGGGTGATGAACTGGAAGGTGAAGCCCATCGCGCCTAGCTCGCGCTGGAACTTTGCGATGGTCGCGTCGTCGAGGTGACGCTTCCAGTTGAACGATGGCGAGCAGTTGTAGGCCAACATTTGGTCGGGATATTCGGCCTTCACCGCTTCGGCGAAACGGCGCGCGACCTCCAGGTCGGGGGTGCCGGTTTCCATCCAGATCAGGTCGGCGTATGGCGCGTAGGATTTCGCGCGGTCGATACATGGCTCGATGCCGTTGTTGACCCGGTAGAAGCCCTCGGCGGTGCGTTCGCCGGTGAGGAACTTGGCGTCGCGTTCGTCGATGTCCGAGGTGATCAGCGTGGCGGCTTCGGCGTCGGTGCGGGCGACGATGAGGGTCGGCGTCCCGGCGACGTCGGCGGCCAGACGGGCGGCGTTGAGCGTGCGAACGTGCTGGCTGGTGGGGATGAGCACCTTGCCACCCAGGTGGCCGCACTTCTTTTCGCTGGAGAGCTGGTCTTCCCAGTGGACTCCGGCGGCTCCGGCGTCGATCATGCCTTTCATGAGCTCGAAGGCGTTGAGCGGGCCGCCGAATCCGGCTTCGGCGTCGGCGACGATCGGCACCAACCAGTCCTGGACCGACTGGATACCTTCGGCGAATTCAATCTGGTCGGCGCGCAGGAGGGCGTTGTTGATGCGGCGCACGACCTGCGGGACCGAGTTGGCCGGGTACAGCGACTGGTCCGGGTAGGTCTGGCCGGAGATGTTGGCGTCGGCGGCCACCTGCCAGCCCGACAGATAGATGGCGCGTAGGCCAGCTTTGACCTGCTGGACAGCTTGGTTTCCGGTCAGGGCGCCCAAGGCGTTGGTGTAGCCGCCGTTGGGGGCTTCTTCGGTCAGCTGCTTCCACAGTTTCTCGGCGCCGCGCTTGGCGAGGGTGCGTTCCTCTTGCACTCGTCCGCGCAGTTTGATGACGTCCTGCGGCTGGTAGTCACGGGTGACGTTTTCCCAGCGCGGGTTCGCGGCCCATTCGAGGCTCAACTGCTCGGCGGTGAGTTGCTTGTCATCGTGGCTAAAGGTGTGGTCGGTCATCTCGATCTCCTGTGAGTCGCCGGGCCGGTCGCTGGCGCGGTGGCCGGTATGTGTGCCGTGGAGACGTCTTGTCGTTAGGTCGCTGCCTCCTGCCTTCAATGTTTCTCTCCTGACAAGCAGAAATCAGCATAAGTTACTGGAAAGTTCGGCAGTTCTTCGCTTACAGTAAAAAAATGAAAAAGAACCCACTGACTGATCTGAGCCCTGAAAGCGGCGCTGCGCGGCCTGATCCTGCAGCTGCGCGAGGTAAGAAACTGGCATCATCGCAGGAAAATGGCCATAACATGGCTCACAGTCCGTGGGGAGCGGCTGAGGCGGCCCAGTTGAGTTCCGAACAGGATGAGGCCATCGACCTCATCGCGTTGGGGAAAAGAATCCGTTTTTTGCGCAAACAGCAATCTCTGACGCTGGACTCCTTGGGGGAGGCGGTCGGGACTGCCGCCTCGCAACTGTCGCTGATAGAGAACGGCAAGCGGGAGCCCAAGCTGTCGATGCTGCGTGCATTGGCCCATGAACTGGGTGTTTCCACCGATGAACTCTTGGGAACGGAGCCTCCCAGCCGGCGGGTGGCGCTGGAGATAGAGCTGGAGCGGGCCCAGCGCTCGGCTCAGTATCAATCGTTGGGGCTGCCAACCGTGCGGGTCTCCTCGCGGTTGCCTACCGAGGTGCTAGAAGCGCTGATCGGTCTTCATCATGAGGTCGACAGGCAGGTCAATTTGCACGCGGCCACCCCCGAAGAGGCGCGCCGGGCGAACACGGAGCTACGGCGGCGTATGCGCGACAAGGACAATTATTTCGAGTCGATCGAAAAGGAGGCACATCGGCTGTTGACCGCGGTGGAGTACCGTTCGGGGCCGCTGTCGCAGCACATGATTTCGCACTTGGCCTCGTATCTGGGCTTTACTCTGCATCATGTCAACGACTTGCCGCACTCGACGCGGTCGGTGACCGACCTGCGGAATCGGCGGATCTACTTGACGCAGAACAAGGCCAGTTCGCACGATCCACGCACGGTGTTGTTGCAGGCCATCGCCAGTCAGGTGTTGGAGCTAGAGGTGCCCTCGACCTACCTGGAGTTTCTGGGGCAGCGGGTGGCGACCAACTATCTGGCGGCGGCGCTTCTGGTGCCAGAGTCCAGCGCGGTCAAGTTCTTGCGGCGAGCGATGGACGCCAAGCAAATCGCGGTGGAGGATTTGCGCGATAATTTTGCCGTTTCTTACGAAACGGCCGCCCATCGCTTTACCAACTTGGCCACGCATCACCTCGGGATTCGCACGCACTTTCAGAAGGTTCACAAGTCGGGGATCATCTTCAAGGCCTACGAGAACGACGGGGTGACGTTTCCGCAAGACCCCACTGGCGCTATCGAGGGGCAGCCGGTGTGCCGGTTCTGGACCAGTCGCGAGGTCTTCGACGTTCCGGATAAATTCAGCGCCTATAACCAGTACACCGACACGCAGGCGGGTACGTACTGGTGCACGGCGCGCACCGAGCGAGGCCCTGATGGGGAATTTTCGTTGAGCATCGGGGTCCCCTATGAGTCGGCCAAGTGGTTCCGAGGCAAGGAGACCACTGAGCGTTCGGTGTCGCGGTGTCCGGACCCCGACTGTTGTCGACGGCCGCCGCCGGATCTGGCCGCCGCCTGGGCCGGTCACGCCTGGCCCAGCGGGCGGGCGACCTCCTCGCAGCTGGCGGCCATGCCTCCGGGTTCGTTCCCGGGCGTGGACGAAACTGAGGTGTACAGGTTCCTGGAGGCGCATTCGCCCAAGAGTCAGCCGGGGCGTCGCGGGCATCGGCAGGGTTCGGCGGGCTGAGACCTGCGGCGCATGCATGCCCGCAAGCCACCGCCCGCCTGCCCAGCCGCAAGGCGAACCTGAAACGACCTGCCTAGGTCAGCCGGGTGATGCTGGCGTCCCAGCGGGGCGTGCGGCCGACCCACTTGGCCACGTCGTCCACGGCAGCGCGCAAATGTTCCTCGTCGGCGATCGCTGAGTTCCATTCGGCCGCCTCGACCACCAACTCATCTTTCACCCGCCGCAGTGCCACGCGGCCGGGAACCCGCGCCCCGACATAGATCGGCAGGCAATAGTAGCCAAATGTCCGCTTAGCTTGTGGCACATAGATTTCGATTTTCCAGTCATGGCCATGTAGGCGCCGTAGTCGTTCGCGGTACCACACCAGCGGGTCGAACAATGACACCGCGACCGCGTGATCCTCATCGACGGTCGGCACGTCCGTCAGGTCCGGGTCAATCCACACTTCTGGGCCCCATCCTTCGATCGCGACCTGTGGAAGCGCCAGCTGGGCGATGGCTTGTCTAGCTGGGGCGACGCGCATCCGAAAGTAGTCGGCCAGGTCAGCGGTGGTAGCCACGCCCAGGGCCTTGATGGCACGCAGGAGGAGGACCCGACTGCATTCGTCGGCCTCCGCATCCCATTGGTGCGCAGATGGAATCGTGTCCTCGGCCAGCCGATAGACCCGCTTGAAACCGGCCCGGTCAGCACAGACCGCCTCACCTGTCCACAACATCCATTCCAGTGCCCGCTTGTGCTCCGAAGGCGAGCCCCATCCGGTCTCCTCAGCCAGGCGGACTGGCGCGGAGGGGAAGTCGGAGACGGTGGTGAAACCCCGATCCCGCAAAACCGCTCGAGCTTCGGCGAGCGCCTTTGGGTTCGGGTCGGAGGGTCCTTTGTCTGGCAGGCGGTATAGGGCGCGGCGGGAGGCGAAATACGGCCATAGCTCGACGGGGACCAGTGACATCGCGTGGGCCATGAACTCGAACGAGGCGGCCTCCTCGCGCTCTTCGAGACACGTGGTGGCCGCCTCGACAGTGGCACCACGGGCCAGCATCGTCAGTTCGTGAGCACGACGGACCGAGGAAATCGTGTCCAGCTGGATGCAGCCCAGTTGGCTGAGCAAGTGCCGATAGGCGTCGATCTGCCCGCCAGCGTCGGCCTGATCGGTGGGGCGGTCGCTGCTGTCGGGCACACGGACGGACTGTAGCTGCGCGTGGGCGGCGATTCGCCGGGCTTCGTCGACAGACAGGTGATCAAGCATGGAGTGTTCCTTCGGCCGGAGTGGGTTTTTCACGGTAACGCGCGGGTATGACGCGATGGTGCGGCCAGTTCGAATTTAGGACCAATTTCGGAGCGCAAGGGGTATCGCTGCTGGTGAAGGGAGCAAGACGCGCGGAAACGATTATTTCATCACCCGATGAATAACTGTGCTACATTGAATTCATCAGATGCTGAATTAAGGAGAGGGTCATGACACCCGCCGCCACCATCAACCACCTCAACGTCGACCGCGGAGGCCGCCCAGTCCTCCGCGCACTCAACACCCACATCAACACCGGATCCATAACCGGCCTACTCGGGCCCTCCGGCTCGGGCAAAACCACGCTGATTCGCGCCATCGTCGGAGTACAAAAAATCCGCTCAGGCTCCGTCAGCGTCTTCGGCCTCCCCGCAGGCAGCACCGAGGTGCGCCGCCGCGTCGGCTACGTCACCCAACACGCCGCGATCTATCCCGACCTCACCGTCGAAGCCAACGTGCGCTACTTCGCCGCCCTCTACGGGGCGAACACCCACGACGCCGACCGTGCCATCACCGAGGTGGGAATGACCGACCACGCGAAACAACTGGCCGCCAACCTCTCCGGAGGACAAAAAACCCGCACCTCCCTGGCCTGCGCCCTCGTCACCAACCCGGAAATGCTCGTCCTCGACGAGCCGACAGTAGGCCTCGACCCGGTCTTGAGAGAAGAACTGTGGGACCAATTCCGGGCGCTGGCCGCCTCCGGTAAGACGCTGGTGATTTCCAGCCATGTCATGGACGAAGCCGAACGCTGCGACCGGCTGTTGTTGCTGCGGCAAGGGCGGTTCCTCGCCGATGACACGCCTCAGCGGCTCCTAGAAACCACCGGAGAGGCCACCATGGACCAGGCATTCTTGTTCCTGGTCCGCCAACGTGCGACCGAAAAGGAGGCCTGAGATGAACCTCCGGCACACCCTCGTATGCGCGGCCCGCGTGCTGCGCCAGATTAAATCCGATCGCCGCACCATCGGCATGATGCTGGCCGTGCCAGCCCTGCTCATGACATTGATGTACTTCATCTTTGAGTCCTCGCCAGAAGTGTTCAATCGAGTCGGGCTCATCATGCTGGGCGTGTTCCCCTTCGTGCTGATGTTCTTGGTTACCAGCGTGACCATGCTGCGTGAGCGCACTGGCGGCACGCTGGAGCGGCTCATGACCACCCCCTGTGGCAAATTCGACCTCATCGCCGGTTATGCCATCGCCTTCGGGCTGGCCGCCGCCGCGCAATCGTCGATTGCCGCCGCGGTCGCCTATTGGTTTCTGGGGTTGGAAACAGTCGGCTCCGTGGGCCTGGTGGTTCTCATCGCTGTCGTGACCGCCCTACTGGGAATGGCGTTGGGGCTGCTGGTGTCGGCCTTCGCGCGCAGCGAGTTCCAAGCCGTACAGTTCATGCCGGTGGTCGTGGTTCCGCAATTGCTCTTGTGCGGCCTGATCTGGCCGCGCGAGGAAATGGCCGGTTGGCTCCAAGCGGTATCGGACCTCTTGCCGCTCACCTATGCCATCGAAGCGCTGGGCGAGGTGCAGGTCAACGCCGAGGCCACGGGAACGCTGTGGTTCTCTTTGGGCATCGTCGGCGGTGCCGCGATCGTGGCCGTGATCGCGGGGGCATTGACACTGCGCAGACGAACGGCCTAATCCATAGGTACGCTTCTGAATCGTGGATTCCGACATGAAACGCAGCGGACGCAGGCCCGGTAAGCCCGATACTCGCGAAGAAATCCTTGTCTCGGCGCGGGAACTCTTCGCCACGCTCGGTTTCGACCGGGCCTCCGTCCGCCGCATCGCCGCTGAGGCAAACGTCGACCCGGCGTTGGTCCACCATTACTTTGGTTCGAAAAACGACTTGTTCTTGGCGGCGGTCGATCTGCCCTTTGACCCGGCGGTGAAGGTACGCACGGTGGCCCAGCCGGGAGTGGAAGGGCTGGGGGAGCGGCTGATCCACATGTTTGTGACGATGTGGGATTCCCCGGCCGCAGAGCGGCTGGTGGCTCTATTTCGGGCCGCGCACGGTGAGGAACAGTCGGCGAACTTGGTGCGCAAGGTGTTCGAATCGCGCATCATGGATGTCCTCAATGGGGTTTTGGGGCAGACGGTCGACCACATTGACATGCGGGCGAATCTGGTGGCCTCGCAATTGTTTGGACTGGCCATGACGCGCTACATCTTGCGTTTGCAGCCATTGGCGTCACTGTCGGTCGCGGCTTTGGTAACGATTTACGCACCAACGGTTCAGCGGTATTTGACGATGGATTTGTCCGCAGTTGTGAATGAATGAGCGCTGTGGCACGGCACCCCGACGCCGCTTCCGGTCGCTAAAGCCTTTCGAATCAGCCGCCAGTGGGCTTGGGGTGGCCGTTTTCGCAGCGGGCGGTCGGGGGCTTGGATACGCTGAAGGGTGACCATTTCCGGCAGATTCGCCTAGAGCGGACCCTGTCGCAGCGACCGCGGCCGAAGGGTGGCCCATGTCAGACCCCAACCAAAATCCGTCGCAACCTCAGCAGCCAGACCAACCCCCATGGCCCGGCCAACCTTCGCCGCCGTCTGAGCCGCCAGCTGCGGGCCCTACCCAGCCAAACCTCCATCCACCTAGCCCACCCCAGCCTCCGCCGGGTCCACCGCCGCCGGGCTACCAGTCGCCTGGATACCAGCAACCCGACTATGGACAGGGTCCGCAGCAGGCATACCAGGCCCCCGCCTACCAGCAGGGGTATCAGCGCCCCGAATACCAAGAGCCCGGATATCAATACGGCTATCAGGGCCATGCCTCGCAACAGCAACAGCAAAGGTCAGGTTCGGTCGCGACCATCGCGGTCGTGATCATGCTGGTCTTGCTCTTGATCGGTGGTGCGGTAGGCGCGTGGTGGTACTTCAGCGAGCGCCATGACGGCGACAGTGCGGTCCTACCGACGATCACCGGCCAAGAGGACGACCAGGCCGATGAACCCGAGGAGGAAGAGGCTCGCATCGAAGACACCGAAGCGGGTCTTTCCTATGAGATGCGCGAGGGTTGGACGTTTACCGGCAGCGAAGAGCTGATCGACGAGTTCTCCTCTGAATACATGATCAACGGGGACGGCACAAACGAAGACGTCGGCGTCATCTATGGAGCCTGGGGCGAGCCGACAAACGAGCTGGCCTTGGCCCAACGCGCGGAGGATATGGTCCTCAACAACGCCTACTACTTCTTCCCCAATATCGAATCGGTTGAGGAGCTGTCCTCGGAGTCGACCATGGTCAGCGACATCCCGGCTCATGATTCGCGCATTCTCATCAATGATCCCAATGAACCACAGATGTATGTGCGGGTGTTCGTGGTCGAAAACCAGGGCCGTCTCGCGGCCCTGATCGGGTTTTCGGACGACGGCAACGATGAGGTCACCGGTCAGCTCAACGAGATCATGGACTCCATGGAAGTCATTGACCACGACTGACAGGGGCCAGACCCCCTGAACCTGTGGCACAGCGGCCCTGTGGCATCGACTGATTACTCTAGCCTCACATACCGATGAGTGATCAGGGTTGACCTCGAGCAGTGGAATCGGGTCGGGCCCAGGACGAGCAGGAGGGTCGCAATGGCGTACTCGAATCCGCACCAGCCCCATCCGCAGCAGCCGGGCTACCCGCAGCAGGGCCACTCGCAGCCGGGCGGCTATCCCCAAGCTGGTCACCAGCAACCGGGCTATCCCCAACCGGGCTATCAGCAACCCGGTTATCAGCAACCGGGCTATCCACCGCCGGGATACAGTCCTCCTCCACCGCAACCGAAGGGATCAGGCGGGACGGTCGTCTTGGTCGTGGTGCTGCTCTTGCTCGTCGGTGGAGGTGGGGTCGGGGCGTGGTGGTACTTCGGTCAAGACGGTGAGGACTCCTCTGTGGTCGCCGACGATGCGACCGATCACGAGGAGGAGGGCCAAGCGGATCTCGATGATTCTCCCCGCCTGGAGGACGTCGAAGCTGGCCTGACTTACGTGGAGCGCGACGGGTGGGAATTCCACGACGGTGACGACCTGCTCGAGGAGTTCTCTTCGCTGTACATCGTCGACGGAGGCACTGGCACCAACAACTCTGCGGCCATCTACGGAGTATGGGGCCCAACGGGGGCCGGAACCGACCTGAGATCCGAGACCGAGGCGACCATCCACAACAACGGGATCTTCTTTGTGCCCTCAGGTGTGGTGGACCGTGAGCTGGAATCCGGTCCCTCCACTGTGGGGTCACTCGAGGCCTATGACATAAGCCAAGTGATCACCCACGACGAAGGGCCCGACATCTATATTCGCGTCCTGCTGACCGAGCATGAGGGCAAACTCCGGGGCCTCATTGGCCTATCGGACTACAGCGACATGAACCTCACCGACGAACTCAACGAGATCATGGACTCGATGCAGGTGCTCGGAGCCGACTAGCCCCCGAGGCTTACGCAAAAGGCATTTTCGGCGTTCCCGTTGGCTCTTTCACGTGCGTAAACTCCGACTCCTGCGCCCTTGAATCCGCACTTTTGCATTAGCCTCCCCGCGTGGAGTCCCACCCGACTCAGCGAACCAAACTGGCCCGGCCCCCGAGGCGAAATGCCCCAGCGGCCGGGCCGCAGCGTCTAAAGATACTGGCCCACCGGCTGATGGGGCAGCATCTGCGCCACGGTTGGCGACGAGTCGCCCCGCTTCGCATACAACTCCGCCAACGTCATCGGTTTGGACGGCGACGAACCGTCGCCCAGCCACGCCGCGGACTCCTCGCCAGACAGCTCACCGACCTCAATTTGGGCCAGGCACCGGCCCGGTCGGATCACGGCCGGGTGCAGACGATCCAGTGGCTCATTGGTCGTGATCGCCACCAGAATCTCCCGACCCTGGCCCAACAACCCGTCGGTCAGATTCAGCAAGCGGGCCAAAGACTGCCCCGTCGCGTCCTTGGCCTTCCCACTGATCAGCTCGTCACAGTCCTCCACGATCAACAGCCTCCACCGCCGATGTCCGTGCTCCTCCCCGCACAAGCAGTCGATATCGTTGCCGATCACGACCTCCATCAAGTACGAAGGATCGTTAAAGAACGCCTCAGGGTCCAACACCGTGTCGACCTGACACCACTCCTGCCACTCACGTGCCAGCGCCCGCAGCGCCGTAGTCTTTCCAGTGCCAGGCGGCCCATGCAGGAGCAGCAACCGTCCGTTGACATCCTCGGCCGTGGTCTTCATGAGCGAACTCAAGGCCGAACCCGACCCGCTCGCATAGTTGTCACGAATATCGTCCCACTTTGGGGCCGCGATGGAACGGCCGTTGCGGAACGGTCCACGCGCCGAGCGATACCAAAAGCCCATCTCGACGTTGTCCTCCGAGACCTCCTTATCCGTCCCGGCCGCGTCCGCGACCAGATCGGCGATCTCCTCGGCCCGTTCCATCGTCGTCGCCGTCACTTGGATTTGGCCCGACCCGCCCCGGAAACGCTGCACCCGCAGCGTCCAGTCCTCACCTTGCGACATTTGCGCCCACGTCATTCCGTTCGACGTGCGCAGCACTTCCCCGCCCGCAGGAACCAAATCGGCCCGCTCGCTCATATAGTCCAACGAGCGCGAAACCGAGTTGGGTTGCTCACCGGCCAGGTAAGCCTGGAGACTGAGGAGACTGAGCACTCCGGACGGGTCATCCGTGCTGTCAATGGTGAAATGCATAGAAGTTGAAGAACCACTCTTTCCTACGAAAGTTTCTATCTGTGAGCGTTGCTCGATGCTAGCCATTGCACTCCAGGATGTCCTGAGGTTTTTAGCCGAAGCGCGCACAGACCCGGTGGTGCTTTCGCGACCCTGAGTCTCCGCCGAGTGCCAATCTGCGGTGTACAACGCCAACCACGTGGCGTCCGTGCTGCGTCCACGTTCGCCACGTCCCCCGAGCCGGCGTGCCTCGACAATGTTCGTCTTAGGTATGTGGGGCAATCGTGAGGCTCATGCAAAAGGCACTCTCTGTGCTCGTGCAGGCTCTTTTGCCAGCGTAAATGTGCCCTCCGGTGGCTTTGAGCCCGCACTCTTGCACATGTGTCTCAGCAAACCCCGTCACTACAGAGCTGAATTCGGGTCGCACCTGAGAGGCACCCTACGTCACCGCCAGGTGTCCCACCGGCGCCAACCTGAACCCGGCTCATCGTCCTTACCGCGTCGGCACCACGTGCCAAAGCGCTTGTGGAGAAACTCTGCCCCTATCTAACGCGATGCGGCCCCCGGGCCCACGCTGACCCGAAGCCACATCTGAAATGTGCGACTCGCTCAATGCCGCCTGTGGCGCGAAAGGGACCCCCCGACCATAGGTGACCTGCGGCATTGAGTAAGGATCGAAGATGTGACTACCACGTCAACCGACCAAGTACCACTGACAGACACCCGACCGGAAGCACCCCAGGGTGCTTCGGGCTGCCTGCGTTTCGTCGTCCTCCTCACCGCGCTATTCACCGCCACCTGCGCGACCGCCGTGGCCCTGCAATGGGGCGGAGCCGTCGACATCGTGGAGCTTCCCGGCCTGTCCACCGCCGACCCGACCGTGGCGTGGACCTCAGGCTTCCTAAAACTGGCCGGAAACCTCGCCGCCGTCGCCGCGGTCGGCCTCAGCATGGCCGCAGCGTTCTTCATCTCCGGTCGAGAAAACGCCCCGACCAGGCTCACCGCGCAGGGATGGCAGTGGATGCGGATGGCTGCCGCAGCAGCTATCGCGTGGGGAATTATCCTACTGATTCGGGTGCCGGTCGATTACGCCGACACATTCGCCCGGCCCCTGGGCGAAGTCACCACCGAAGGCGCATGGTCATACGCCACCCAGTCTGATCAGGGCCAAACCCTCCTTTTGGCGGCCGCGCTCGCCCTTGTGGCTGGAATTCTCGCCGCCACCGCCTTGAGCGTGTCCGGCGCGGTGTGGACCGCCCTCATCGCTCTCGCCGCCGCACTGCCCCCAGTGTTCACCGGACACTCGGCCTCCTCGGGCAACCACCAAATCGCCATCGACTCGATGCTGCTGCACGTCATCGGCGCAGTGCTATGGACCGGCGGCCTGCTAGCCCTTTTCCTCGCCCGCGCCGCCACCGGCAAAGCCCCAACCACCACCGGCAAACAACGCCGCCAACGAGCCATACCGCTCCACCTGGCCGCCCGCCGCTACAGCCACCTCGCCCTGTTGGCCTTCAGCGTCGTCGCCGTCTCCGGAATCATCAACTTCATCGCCCGCGAACCACTGGAATCACTCCTCACCTCCTCCTACGGCGCCATCGCCACCGGCAAAATCGTGCTCATGGCCGCATGCGGCTACCTCGGATGGTGGCACCGACGCCGCACCCTTCCCCAACTGCGGGCCGGCAAACCCAGAGCCTTCGCCCGACTAGCCGGGGTAGAACTGGTCATCATGGCCGCCACCTTCGGCCTCGCCAGCGCCCTCGCCCTCACCCCACCACCCGGAGACGACACCGGCACCGTCGAGGCCACCACAGCACTGCTGGGCTACTCCCTCGACGAGCCGTTCCGCTGGTCGGCCGTCGCCACCACCTGGTACCCCAACATCATGTTCTGCTTCCTCGCCCTCATCGCCGTAGGCTCCTACCTGGCAGGAGTCCGCAGACTACGCAAACGCGGCGACACCTGGTCAGGCGTGCGCACATGGGTATGGATAGCCGGATGGGCCCTCATCGTGTTCGCGACCTCCTCGGGCATCGGCAAATACGCCATGGCGATGTTCAGCGTCCACATGGTGCAACACATGGCCCTCAACATGGCCGGACCAATCCTGATCGTCCTGGGCGCCCCCACGACCCTCGCACTACGAGCCCTGCGCCCCAACGTCGACCGAGGCCCACGCGAATGGCTACTGTCGATCCTGCACTCCAAATGGGTCAAGGCAATCTCACAACCACTGGTAGCGCTGGCGATCTACATGTCAAGCCTCTACGTCATGTACCTGACCCCGATGTTCGAATGGGCCATGGACTCCCACGTCGGGCACACGTTCATGCTGCTGCACTTCCTCGCCGCCGGATGCCTGTTCTTCTGGGTCATCATCGGACCTGACCCGAAACCGCGCGACGTGTCCTACCCAGCCAAAATCCTCATCTTCTTTATTTCGCTGGTCTTCCACGCCATCTTTGGGCTCACCCTCATGATGACCACCAGCGTCATCGCCGAACCCTGGTACACAGCGCTGGCGTTGGAGTGGAACGCCGACTTGTTGGACGACCAGCAGACCGGCGGCGGCATTGCCTGGGCCTTTGGGGAAGTCCCGTCGTTGTTTGTGCTGGCCGCGTTGGTAGCGCAGTGGTCGAAGTCCGAAGAGCGTGAGGCGCGGCGCATCGACCGCGTCGCGCAGCGAGCCCAAGAGTCGGACTCGCCGGAGGACGACCCGCACGAGGTCTACAACGCCTACCTGGCGCGTTTGGCTGAGGAGGACCGCAAGCGCGCCGAAGCCGGTCAGTAAATCGATTAGGTGTCGGCCCAGGCCTCGTCCGTGCCGCTTCGGCGAGCTGGAGCGTAGCGCCCTTGTTCGCTCCATGCCGGAGGGGGCAGGGGAACAAATCGCACGGGAGTTCCCACGCGCGCCTGCGCCGCCTGCGCCATCGCCTCGTGACCCACCACGCCAATGACCGGGTAGCCGCCGGTGGTCGGATGGTCGGGACCGAACACGATCGGCAGCCCATCGGGCGGCACCTGTACCGCACCGGTGACGATGCCCTCGCTGGGTAGCTCGACCTCATTGACTCTGCGGAGGGTTGGCCCGGTCAGGCGTAGGCCGACCCGGTTGGAATGCTCTGAAATCTCCCAGGTCTCCCGGGAGAGCACGGCGACCGAATCGGGACTAAACCAGTCGTGTCGGGGCCCCAAGTGCAGCGGCAACACCAGTTCCGCTGGCATCCCTGGCCACGGTGTCGGCCACTGCGTCTCGTAGGGCGGACGCGCTGGGGCGGGGCCGAGTGGAATCGTGTCGCCCTGGCGTAGGGGAGCTGGGCCTAGACCCGACAGCAGACACGTCGAATGGCTGCCCAGCACGGCTTTCGGATACAGTCCGCCCGAAATCGCGATATAGCTGCGTACCCCTGCCGTGGGCGCTCCAGCCTCCAACACTGAGTTGGCGGGCAGTTTCACTGGCTGGCCCCACGCCACCGGCACGTCGTCCACTGTCACTGGACATGGAGCCCCGCCGACCACGACAGTGACGTCTCGGTAGGTGCGAAACGCGCAGCCGGTCAATGTCGTCTCCAACGCGCATGCCCCTGGCGGGTTACCCGCCAATTGGTTGGCTTGCTTCCACGCGGGCTTGTCGGCCGCGCCCGAGTGTGGCACCGCCAAGTGCGCCCAACCGGGTCGCCCGGCATCCTGGCAGGTTGTCAGGGCCCCGGCTCTCACGATCTCGATCGAACTCATCGGCCATTCCCCTCCTCGTTGGCGGTGCGGGTGGGCACCGCCGGGATGAAACGTACTGTCGTCCCCGGCGCCAGTAGCGCGGCTGGCTCGGCGGTGGGGTCGAAGAGCGGTCGTGAACCGACCATGGTGCCGATCAACTGCCAGCCCCCAGGGGTCTCGCGTGGATAAACACCGCACCAGGGGCCCGCCAAAGCCACCGAGCCAGCGGGGACCCGCGTGCGTGGGCTGGAACGTCGCGGTACGTGCAGCTCGCTGGGAGCTCCTTCCAAATAGGCAAAGCCAGGCATGAAACCACAAAATGCCGAACGGTAGGTGATGCGGCTGTGCAGATCGGGAACCTCAGCTGGGGAGACGCCCCACATGTGCGCGACGTCGGCCACGTCTGGCCCGTCGTACAACACGGGGATTTCCACGTGCCCGGTCGCCTCGCGCGCGGTCTGCTCGATGGCCCAGTTCCGGATTCGGGCCGCTAGCGCCTCAGTGTCCTCAACTCCGTCGAGCAGCACCGTTGTCGCCCCTGGGATCGCGTCTGTGACATCCAAGGCCCCGGAGCGGCGGTGCTGTTGCACTTGCTGGTAGCAAGCGGAGGCAGCCTCCGCGGTGCCGCATTCGATGAGGAGTCCGCGTGGCCCCGCAGGCAGTGGTGTGAACTGCGGCCGGAACGTGTCGTCATTGTCCACGTCAATCTCCTCTGTTCAATTGCGGGTCAGCCAACCGGCCGCCCCGTCTAGGTCATTGCCAGGCCCTCATGTGAAGGCCTCTACGTCGATGTCGTGGTCTTTGAGCGCTTGGCGCACTGAGGCGGCCATGGCCACCGCCCCAGGTGAGTCCCCATGCAGGCACAGAGACCGGGCTTTGACGTTGACGGGTCGCCCGTTCGTGGCCACCACGGTGCGATGCTGCGCGATCGACAACGCCTGGCTGACCACTACGTGGGGGTCGTGATGCACCGCGTGCGGTTCGGAGCGGCTCACGAGCCACCCGTCGGGTCCATAGGCGCGGTCGGCGAAGCCTTCCCCGACTGTTGTCATTCCCTCTTCCTGGGCCAACTGGTCGAGCTCGCCGCCGGTCAGGCACAGCACTACGCGTGGTCCCGCGGCCAGCTTGATTCCCTCCACCACGGCGCGCGCCTGCTCTGGGTCTCGAATGACACGGTGATACAGCGCTCCGTGAGGTTTGACATAGGTAACGTCACTGCCCGCCGACTGCGCGAATACGCGCAGTGCGCCAATTTGGTAGGCGATCTCGGCAGCCAACTCCTCGGAAGGCACGTCCATCTCTCGGCGGCCGAAGCCCGCCAAGTCCCGATAGGACACTTGGGCGCCAATGCGCACGCCGGAGGCGACAGCTTCCTCGCACACTCGTCGCATGGTGGAGGGGTCCCCCGCGTGAAACCCGCAAGCGACGTTTGCGCTGGTGATGTACTTGAGGAGGCCGTGGTCGTCGGTGAGTTCCCAGCGGCCGAAGCCCTCGCCCAAGTCAGCATTGAGATCTATCGCCATGGGATCACGTTACCGAACCGGCACGCCTTGTGGAAGCTGCTTTCCGTTTCGTGCCCGTCTGCGGCCGGGGTCCAACGCATCGCATTGCGCCCCAAGCCATGCCTTGACCTCACTGAAGCGAAATTGGATGTCACTCACAGTTAATCTCGCCGAAGTGTCGAACGTCGTTTCGTTGGATACGATTCTTTCCGCAAGTGGTTGCCAACGCCAGTGCAACCACTCCCCTCCGATCAGGCATCACGGCGAGGCTTTCGGCCTCGGGCCGAAATTCGAGGTGCTGTGTCGAGCACCTCGCCGGAGGGGGGCGTCGCTCGATGGGGGCGGCGTGACTCACGCTTCGAAGCACAGCATCCCGGGAGGATCAATGGCGACCCCACCGGCACCTTTGTACCGCGACCCTACGTTCGATGGACCGGCCGATCCGACGGTCGTCAAGAACGCGGAGACCGGCCGCTGGTTCATGTACTACACCCAACGACGCGCCAACCGCCCCGCCAAGGGCGCTGAATGGGCGCATGGAACCGATGTGGCCTTGGCAGTCAGTCTCGACGGAGCCGACTGGCAATTCAAGGGAACGGTGAGTTTGGACTACGGGGAAGGACGTAACACGTTCTGGGCCCCGGAGGTCATCTTCGAGGGTGGACGTTGGCACATGTACGTCTCCTATGTCGAGGGCTGTCCCTCCGACTGGAACTCGCCGGCGCAGCTGCTGCACTTCACGTCGGTCGACTTGGAGGAGTGGACCTTCCAGTCGGTCATGGACTTCGGGCAGGAACGCTGCACCGACGCCACGGTCGCGAAGCTGCCCGATGGCACGTGGCGCTTGTGGTACCGCAACGAGGCTGGCGCCATTTACGCGGCCGACTCGCCGGATCTGTATGACTGGAAGTGCACCGGAGTGGTCATCAGCGGGCGCGTGCAGTCGGCCCCGAATGTCTTCTCACTGCGCGGCACCTACTGGATGTTGACCGACTCTCCCTCCGGCCAGTTGGTCTACCGTTCCACCGACCTCACCGAGTGGCACCAGCAGCCCATGCCGCTGTTGTCGACTCCGGGGCGGCGTTCGTTTGACGAAGCTCTCGGGCACGGCGCGATGGTGCTGCCGCAGGGGCCGGATTCCGGTTTCCTGTACTACTTCACCCAACCTGGTGGTGGCATCCGTTCGGTCATCCAGGTCGCGCGGGTCTTCGTGCGTGATGGTTGGCTGCGCTGCGACCGTGACGCACCGTTTAAGTACATGCTCACCGCCGCCAACACTCCGGTTGTGCGGGGAGGAAAGAGCGCCTGATGGCGGGCCTTAGAACCCACTTTTAGCGCTACTGACTTAACGCTTGGGGCGGACCTCCAACCAGAGGTCCGCCCCAAGCGTTCACAGTTCTTTTTGGGTCATCGCCAGGCCTGCGCGTTGTTCGGTGCGCACCGAACACAGAGCCCGCTTGCGCAGCCCGGTAGAGGGTTATGCAAACGGCACTTTCGGCGTTCTCCTCGGATCTCTTTGCCTCTGGACTGTCCCACCGCCCTTGTCCTCATCGCCCGCGACGAAGTGAAGGGCCAGGTAGCTGCCTTGATTGAGCGAATTGAGTTTCCTGGCTGACAGATGTCGCCAGTACAGCGGGCGCGCGTTACTGAGAGCCGGTGATGTCGAGGAGCTTTCGCGGTGGGCGCGGGCGGCTTTCAGCGCTTTGGGGGTATCCGACATCGTCGAGAGCTCAATTGCGCACACCGCGTCCGGTTCGCGCGCTGAAACCTGGACGGGGTGCTCCGGTCGACTACGGCTTTGTGCCCATTTAGGGGCACATCCATGCGCCCTACCAGTGAGGTGGGCGCTCTTCCATGAGTTCGAGGTCGCGCTGCGATAGGCCGCCCTTGCGCGGTTGGGGCGCCTCACCCCAACCGGCGTCAGTGTCCTCAAGCGTTTGTTCGGGTAGGAGATCGTCTCCGGAGAGGTCGACCGGTCGATCCGCGTCGCTCGCAGCTGGTTTTCCGGCGAGGTTGTCGTGGATTGCCATGGCCGAATAATACCGCGATCTAGTCGCTCGTGACGACCTCGTAGCCGGCCTCGTCGACCGCCGCCCGGATAGCCGCGTCGTCAAGTGCCGCCTCTGAGGTGACCACGGCGGTTCCCTCGGCGGCCGAAACCTTCACGTCCTTGACCTCAGGTAGGGCCGAAAGCTCTTCCTTGACGGCGCCTTCGCAGTGTCCACAGGTCATACCAGTGATGCGGTAGGTGGTTTCCATGTAAGTGTGTCTCCTTGCCGAAAGTGAGCTGGTGTGCGGGTTCTATGGGTCAGGAACGCAACAGGCGAGAGACAGCGGCGGTGGCTTCCTTCACCTTGGCCGCGGCCTCTTCTTCGGTGCCCTCAGCTTGGGCATGCGCGACACAGTGGCCGAGGTGGCCTTCCAATAGCTCCACGGCCACTGCCTGGAGCGCTTTGTTGGAGGCTGAAATCTGCGTGAGGATGTCGATGCAGTAGACGTCCTCGTCCACCATGCGTTGCAGCCCGCGAATCTGACCTTCGACGCGACGCAGCCGCGTTTGCAAGGCCTTCTTGTCGGTCGAGTACCAGTATTGCGCCATCGTGCGAACCTCCGCCTGTAACTATATACCCCTCTAGGGTATAACGGCAACCCCTCGTAGGTGCGAGAACGCCACCTGTAGCGGTATCTGCCAAGTCACGAAAAACCCTCGTGGATTTTCCGTTCTAGCCTTGCCATTGTGCAATCCAACATCTAACGTAAATCAAGTCGCAGCGGAGGAATCCGAGCACACCCCCGTGATCGGCCGCGCGACACCGCTTAACCGCCGAGGCTTCCAAACTACGGTGGACCGGGGACCCAATCTACCGGGGTGAATCCTGAGATGGCGCTTGCATATGAGCGCGGCACACTTCTGCGACGCGATCGCACCTAAGTCAAGGTGGCGTATTGCGGTCAACATCACAGGTAGGGCGACGAGACACTTCTTCCCGCCCGAACCCGTCAGCTAACCCGGTCGGCGGCATATCGGAAGAAGGAGCGCACTAGCTAGTGAAGATGCGGTACGCCGTAGTCGCACTCGCCTGCGGTATGGCTCTGTTGCCTGCCGGTCAGGCCGCGGCTGACCCCAGCCTGGAGGAAGTCCAGGCCGACTTGCAAGAGCGCGAAAGCGAGCTTGCCAAAGTCATCGATGACTTCAACGCCAGCCAGGAAGAGCTCAAGGCCGCCGAAGAGACATACGAAGAGCTGCAGGAAGAACTGCCTGAGCTGCAAGCGGTGGTCGAGGAGAGCTACGACTCGGTCGCCCAGATCGTCTCCACGGTATACACCGGGGGCGAATTCGCCATGATCAATTCCGTCTTGGGTGGGGACCCCGAAACTTTTGCCGACCGTTTGGGCTACTTGCAGAGCATTACCGAACTGCAAGGCGACGAGCTACGTCATCACATGGATGCCGTCAACGAGCTGGAAGAGCGGCTCGAAGAGGCCGAGCTACTGCTAGAACAGCAAGACGAAATCGTCAACGAGCTGGAAGAACAGCGTGAGGAGATCGAGGCGGAGATTGCCGAACTCGAAGATCTGCGCTCCCGCATCACCCCTGTCGAAGAGCCCAGCTATGACGCCCCGCCTGCCTCAGGTGACGCCTCGGTGGTGGTGCAGTTCGCTTACGACCAGCTCGGCAAGCCCTACCAGTACGGTTCGGCCGGACCGAACGGCTTCGACTGTTCTGGCCTCATGAAAGCCTCGTGGGCGCAGGCGGGTGTCAACCTGCCGCACAACGTGCAGATGCAGTGGAATCAGGTCTCCAAGGTCAGCCGAGACCAATTGCGACCGGGCGACATCGTCTTTTACGAGGGCATGGGACACAACGCCATGTACGTTGGTGACGGCAAGATCGTGCACGCTCCACGCACCGGAGACGTGGTCAAGGTGGCCAGCATCAACATCATGAGCATTGCCGGATACGGACGCCCCTAGCACGTCGCCGCCTCTCGTAGAGGTCGCCACTACCGACCCTTCGGGGTCGACCAGAGCCGCCCCTGTCGTTATCGCGAGGACGCCTCGGTGAGGGAAGCGCCAGCATGTGCCGATGAGAAAAGGTCCGTGTTCACGACACGGACCCTCTGACACGCTGAAGCCTCACCGGATCACCGTTGGCCGAAACCTCGGCGAAGCCCTCTGCGATCGTGCAACACTTTCTAGTGACAATGCAGGTCATAGCGTAACTTCTCCGCGGCGCTCCGCGTTGGAGAAGACGTGTGACCCACCAGCCCCCCGGCCGGGTCCAGGCAGGCCTATGCTGACCCACAGGTGCTGACCCACCTGGTTTGCCTGGACCCGCCGGGGCCTTTGCCGGTGCGGGGCCTTTGCCGCGAAGTGTTCCCTGGGACTGGTTGTGAACTGGCTAGAGGTCGTCGGCTCCGTGGGCCTTAAAATCAATGCTGCGTCGCGATTTCAGGCCCGTTCCACCCTGTTGCCACGGGTGCGGGCCCTCCAGCGGCCGGTAGTTGACGCCCAGGGCGTCCAGGCGTTCCAGGTGCGATTCCACCCGCTCCAGAATCGGGTTTTCCTTCCGGGCGTCCATGTGCGACCAAGCCACGTCCGCCACCGCGCACAGGCGCGGGAACACTGAGTACTCCACGTCACGGCCGGTCTTGAGGTACTCCGACCACATTTGACACTGGGTCCCCAGGATCAAGTCCGGGTCGACTCCCAGCGGCACGGGATCATAGTCGCTGAGCTTTTCCAAGGGAGTGTTGCCGTGGATGCGCAGCGGCTCTTCTGGTTGGTCGCTCTCATAGTGGTCAAGGTAGAGGTAGTGCTCCGTGGCGACGATGACCCGATGGCCTGATTCGGCTGCCTTCGTCACGTATTCGGCGTTGCGCCAGACCGTCACCACCGTGTCCTCGGGGGCGCCACCGGCGAGGACCTCGTCCCAGCCGACGGCTATACGCCCGCGCTTGCTCAAGTGTTCGGTGAGCTGCCGCGTGAACCACGTCTGCACGTAGCGGGCGTTGTTGATGCCCTCTTGGCGCATGAGCTGTTGGGCCAGCGGGCTGCTTTCCCACTGAGTGGTGGGCACCTCGTCGCCGCCGATGTGGACATAGGGCGCCACGAAGATGTCTTTCAAGGTGTCGAAGACCTCGCCGAAGAACTCGATCACCTCTGGCTTGGGTTCTAGCACCTCCTCGGAGGTGCCGAAGGTGGTGAGTACCGGCAGCGGCCCTTCATCAGTTCCCAATTCGGGATACGCGGCGAGTACGGCCCGGGAGTGGCCGGGCATGTTCACCTCGGGCACGACTGAAACGTGCCGTTCCTTCGCAAAGGCGACGATTTCGCGCAGATCGCTTAGGGTGAAGTAGCCGCCATGCGGGGTGCCGTCGTAACCCTCGGGCGTGAGCGCGTGCGATTGCACGGTCTCTGTGCGCCATGAGGACACCTCGGTCAGTTTGGGACGCGAAGGAATTTCAATACGCCAGCCCTGGTCATCGGTCAGATGAAGATGCAGGACGTTAAAGCGGTGCAGCCAAGCGATGTCAATCATGCGCATGACGAATTCCTTGGGATGGAAATGTCGCGCCACGTCCATCATGAAACCCCGCCAGCGCAGGCGGGGCTGGTCGACAATCTCGGCACAACCGATGGTCACGTCCCCATCGTGGGTCGGGGCATTGCGCAATGTGTGGGCTGGAAGGAGCTGGCGCAGAGTGGCTAGGGCGCGTGCTAGTCCGGCGGGGTGGGCAGCGGAGAGTTCGGCTAGGTTTTCGGTGACCCTCAGCCGGTAGGATTCGGTCGCGGCGTCTTGGGATTCGGCGCTGTTGAGGCTGGTCGAGACCTCAGGGTTCGAGTCTTCGAGGCGTAGCACGATCGCGTTCGTGGCAATGTGGCTGGCCGTGTCATTCTCGATGCGGACATCGAGGCGGAGGCCGGTTCCGCGCCGCAGCTGGTCGTGCAGGAGCCAAGCGAGGTGGGTGACCGCGGGTGTCGTCGCGACAATGGTGGTGTCGGGGTTGAGGACAAAGGTGCCTGGTTGTGGGGTGAACGACTGAGGCTGGGGAATGAGGCTGACCGGTCGATCCGGCGAAGCACTGTGGGTGGCTGGCACGTTTTTGCTCCTGGGAGTGGTCGCATCCGCAGCGGCGGCGGCTGGGAGCGCCTAAAGGTTAACAAAGCTGTCTAATTATTAGTTGAGTTTACTTATTATTACGGGGCGTGCCAAGCAGTTTCACAGGATTGTCTCCGCCCGTCACGGCCAGACCACAGCTTGGCGAAGCTGAACTGGGCATAAGCGCATGAGCGAACACATAGCCGCAGGGGGTTCGGCAATGCCGAACCCCCTGCACAGGACACAAAGGTGGCCACAGCGGGAGCAACGCTACCCACCACACCAGGCCAACCTGGCCAAAGGCTCAATTGGCCAGATGCGGCCTGCGAGCCGCGTCGAAAAACCGCGCTACAGCCCGAGATGACGCAGAGCCGCTGGCCGAGCCATCAAGACATTCACGTCACGACCGGCAGCTGTTGCGTCTCGTCAATATCGGAGCCTTTGCGCTGCTCGTTAATCGGAATCGGCGAACCTGACGAACTGGCCAGGTCCTCAAACATGGCGCTGGAGAAGGATTCGGACCCGTACGTCTGCGCGGCCAGCGACTCCAGCTCCGGCGACTCGGAGCGTAGCTTCTCCGTTGTGGCTGCCCGCGGGCTTGACACCGGCGCCTCGGCCTCCATCGAGATCAAGCCCAGCTGCCGTTGCAGGTCGACCAGGTTCGACTTCGCGCTCACCTGCTGGCGCTCCATCGTCTCGACCTCTTCCTTCAACGGCAGGACGTCCTCGTCGGCCTGATCCTGCGCGACTCGGCGCAGCCGGTCGGCCTCCTTCTCGGCCTCTAGACGCAGTTGCTCTGCCGAGTCGAGCGCCTTCTTGCGGATCTCCTTGACCTGCTGATCGGTTTGTTCGCAGCGCTCGGCCGCCCAGGTTTCGGTTTGACGCAGCCGCCGGTCCGCCTCTGACACGCGCTCCTCGGCCTCCTCCACGATCCGCTGCGCGGTCGTGATGGCCTGTTGGTGACGCTTGGCCTCGTCTTGCTCGGCACGTTCCCGCCGATCCGCCTCGGCGAGAGTCAGCTCCTGGATCTTTTGCTTGCGAACCTCGACGGCCTCCGCTAGCAAACGCTGAGCGGCGGAACGTTGCTCGTCCGCCTCGCGAGTGGCCTGGGCCTTGACCTCAGTAACCTCCCGTTCGGCAGTCGCTCGCAGCACCGCGATCTCCCGCTCGGTGCGCTGGCGCAGCTCGGTTGTCTCGCTCTTGATGTGGCTGCGTTGCGCCTCGGACTCTCGCTGCGCGTCGGCGATGGCCATGTCGTGGTTACGACGGGCGTTGTCGCACAGCTCAGTGGTCTCTGTTTGGGCACGCTGACGCATCTCGGCGACATCCTGTTGGCAGGAGGTGGTGATCTCGGAGGCTTCACCTTGGGCTTTGCGCATCATGATGTCAGCCTCGTTGCGCGCGTCGGCGATGAGCTTGGCCGAGGCGCGCTTGGTCTCCTCGCGAGTCACGCCGGCGTCGTATTCGGCGGCGCGCAGAATTTTCTCAACGCGAGACCCCAGCCCGGCCAAGGTGGGCTGTTCCTGTTCGGCCAGTTGGATGGCGTTGTCGTTGAGTCTGCGTTCCAGAGTGCCGATGCGATCTTCGGCGCGACGCAGCTGGGTCTGCGTGGAGTCCAGGTGGCGCTCCGCCTCTTTCTGGCGTTTCTCGCTAGCCAGGATCTGGTGGTAGAGCCTCTGTGCGTAATCATCAACCTGGTGCCGGTCATACCCGCGCATGGAAACGGTGAACTCGGGCTCAGTTGAATCGAAGAATTTCGACATGTGATTCCAAAGGAGGATAGTTATTGCAAAATGTTCGTGAATAAACATCATCCGCAATGACTGCCCGGTATCTTGGCAGTGACGCGCCGAAAATTAAGTACCGCAAGCAAAAGCGTCTAGTTTGATTCGTGAATCCGAGTCGCAATTTCTCGCACTGATTCCATAAGGGAGGAATCGGTGCGCGTCTCCACTCGGCTCGATTGGGGGCCGTTGGCGCCCGACCTCGCGGAAGGCAAAGAGGTCTGTGGCAGCAGAGCGGCACGTCCAATGTTGCCGTCGCGTAGACCTTAGGACTTATGCGAAAGTGCGGGTGCAAGGCCGCGAGAGGTCAAGCTTACGCAGATAAACGAGCTAACGGAAACGCCGAAAGTGCCTTTTGTATAAGCCGCCTTGTTTTCGACCAGCCTAAAGCGACACATCCAGGCCCAGCGGGCCACAGTGGCGATGGCGCTATGCGTCACTTAATGAGAAACGCTCACTTCGATGGGCGCTGCCTATTGAGAGAGGGCTACCGCCGCACCGGAGGTCCGAACTGGAATATGTACACAATATGAAACTTTCTCATTCAGGGGTCCCCCGATTCCATCCTCGCAAAGGCCCGGTTCTGCGTCAACGGGGAGATTTCCTCCTGTGGAAAACTCCCCGCCGCCAGCCCAGCAGCACCGGCGGCCCAACTGTGTCCAGGCCGAAATAAGACGCAGTTATCCACAGCGCCGAAAATTCTCCTACCCAAAACGTCCCACACCTGCGAAAATTCGGGTAGGGGTGTCGCGATATCGGCACATACCGATGTGTCGATGAGCGCCACGCCAGGCTGTCCCCAGTACCCGCAGCGCCTCGCCTCGAGCCGCGCGGCCCCAGCCCGCGCCTATTCATGCTCCCCTCGGCGAGAGCCCACCCCTCGAGAGAAGCACACGCGGGAGAGAAGCCCGCGTGTCACTTAGGGGTCGACCGGTCCGTCTCGTCATCGAACTCGCCGATAATCTCCTCCAACAAGTCCTCCATCGCCACCAAACCGATCACCCGATGCCCAGCCCCGGCCGTATCGGTCGCGCTCACGCTGTCCGACACCAGCGCCAACTGCGCCCGCTGCCGCTGCAAAAGCGTCACCGCCGCCGACACCGTCTGGTTGGCCGCCACGATCAACGGGGCCACCATCAGCCGGTCTACTCTGGTCGCCGGAGCGGCCTGGATGGCCTCCCGCACATGCACCAGCCCCACGGGCCGGCCCAAGTTGTCAACCACCACCAAACGCGAACGCCCCGTCTCCAAACTGACCCGCTCCGCGTCCAACGCGGTCGTCGAAGCCTGGACCGTCACAAAATCCGCGAACGGAATCATGACCGAGCGCACCTGGGTGCGTTGAACTTCCAGAGCGTGAGTGAGCATCTGATGCTCCGTCTCAGGCAGGAACCCGGCCGCCGCCGATTCCCGCAGCAGGTAGCGCAGCTCCTGCGGCGAATGCGCATGCGTCACCTCGTCCGTCGGGGTGACCTTAAAGAGGCGCAGCAGCCGGTTGGCGGAATTATTCAGCACCAACAACAGCGGCTTCGTCACCCACACGAACGCGGCGAAAGGCCAGATCAACAACGCCGCCGACGTCTCCGGGTGAGTAATCGCCCAGGACTTGGGCATCATCTCGCCAATGACCATGTGCAAGAACACCACAATGGCCAGCGCGATGGTAAAAGCGACGGCGTGAGACGCCGCCGGACCGAGGAATCCCAGATCCGCGATGAGCGGTTCGAAGATGCGGGCCACCGCTGGCTCCGCCAGGGCACCCAGCCCGATGGTGCAGGCGGTGATGCCCAACTGCGCACCAGCCAGCATCAGCGACAGTTGTTTGACCGAACGCAAGGCCACCTTGGCCGAAGCCGACCCTGCGGCGGCGGCCTGTTCGAGACGATGTTGCCGCGACGCGACGAGCGCGAACTCGGCGGCCACGAAAAACGCGTTTGCTATCAGGAGGAACAGTGAGATCCACAGGGCCACAGTGATACTCATCGGTTGCCACCTCCCTCGCCGGTGAGACGCACCGGTCGCAGCTCCACAGCCTGCGGCACGTGCCGCGAGGTGGAGACGACCACCAGTTGCACGGGTACCGGCGGCTCGCCCGCCTGGCCATAGGTGTCGATGTAGACCCGGTCACCTGGGCGCGCGACGCGGCCCATTTCCTGCATGAACAGGCCAGAAATGGTCTCGTAGTGTTCGCCTTCTGGTAGCTGCACACCAGTCGCGTCGGCGATTTCGTCGATCCGCCAGCGTCCGGGAATGAGCCAGGCCCCACCGGCGAGCGAGACGGGAACGGCCTCAAAACGGTCCTCTTCGTCGCGAATTTCGCCCACGAGCTCTTCGGCGATGTCCTCCAACGTGACGATCCCGGCGAAGCCGCCGTATTCGTCGACCACACAGGCTAGTTGCCGGTGTTCGCTGCGCATCCGTTCCAGCAACGTCGGCAGGGGCAGCGAGCCTGGAATCAGCAGCGTCGGTTGGGCGATGTCGGCCACGGGCACCACGTCGCGTTCGTGTCGTGGCACGGTGAGGACTTGGCCGATGCCGACGACTCCAATGATGTCGTCGACGTCCTCCCCGACCACGGGGAACCGCGAGCGGCCCTGTCGCAAAGCCTCCACGGCATCGGCGACCGTGTCGGCGGCGTCCAGTGTCTGCACGGCAACGCGGGGTGTCATCGCTTGCTCGGCGACGATCTCGGTGAAGTCGAGCCCACGATCGAGCAGTTCGGAGAGAGTCTCATCTAGGGAGCCTTCGTCGCGAGAGGTGTCGATGATGTGGTGCAGGTCCGCAGGCGTCGCGTGGTTTTCCAGCTCTTCGACTGGCTGGATACCAATGAGCCGCAATAGCTTTGTCGACATGGTGTCGAAGAACCAGATCAGCGGCCCGGCGACGAGTAGATACCACTGAGTGGGGCGTGACAGCGCCAGTGCGACTGTTTCGGCCCGAGCGATGGCGAGGTTCTTCGGGCCGAGTTCGCCGATGATCATCTGCACGACGTTGGCGATGATGAACGCGATGATGACAGCGACGGCCAGCGACACGGCCGTGGGTATCCCGGTGGTGCCAAAGAGCGCCGCCAGTCCTTGCCCCAGATATGGCTCGGCGAAGAACCCGACGAACAAAGTGGTGACCGTGATGCCCAGTTGCGCGCCCGAGAGCGTGAACGACAATCGCGAGCAGATCTTGAGCGCCCGGCGCGCTTTGAGGGCTTTGGGTCCGTCGCCTTCTGCCAGTTCCAGCAGCCGAGTGCGGTCCACGGCGACGTAGGCGAATTCGAGGGCAACGAAGAAACCGGTGGCGAGAGTGACGACGATGATGATCGTCAGTCCAGTGGCGATTAGCACGGCTAACTCCAGCACCTGCCGATGGCCAGGCCGAAGCGGCCCGCACGGGCTGAAGCGTCGCGGGAGGCGAGTCGGCCGGGGCCGCTGGCTGGGCGGAAGTGGTCGGTGGCACGACCGCTGGGTCTATGTCCGGGGCAGTCTTCCGAACTGTCCTCGTCACCGCCAGCGGAGCCCCCTGTGGGGTTTTCCGTCATCGCTGTACTCATGGAGTCATGTTAGTGGAACTGACGTCAAGTCTCATCTGAGTAGACGTGTTCACTTCAACACAATTGGGCTTAGGCGACTGTTTTTCGTTGAGTGGGCATGGGAGAGCTCAATGGCGGCGTCCTGGGCCGGGAAATGTCGACGCTGCGGGAGTGCCTTGGCGCGGCTGGGGCAGGGATCGCGACGAACAGGTCGATCTGAGTCGAGGTTTGCGCCAAAAGCGCTTTCGGCGTTCTTCTCAGCTCGCTTACCAGCGTAAACTTTGACCCTTGCGGTCTTAAATGTGCACTTTCGCTTAAGCCTCGCAGGCGGCGGATCGGCCAGCGGCGCCAGTAGACACTCTGCGCCGAGGGCTATCGCCCAGTGCCACCTGGCCAGTGAGCGCGACCGTTAGCGGTCCTCACCACGCCACAACACCAATGCCGTCTCCCGGCTGCGTCGCGCGAAAGGCCCGGCCACGGCCCGCAGTTGCGCCAGCTCATCTTGCGACTCGCGCAGCTCCTCGGAGGCTTCGGCTAGGCGCTGGTGCATCGACCGCACCTTGTTTTCCAAATCCATGATGCGTTTGATGCCCGCCAGGTTCACGCCTTCGTCTTGGCTGAGGCGCTGAATCTCCTGTAGCTGCA
This sequence comes from Natronoglycomyces albus, assembly GCF_016925535.1. NCBI lineage: Bacteria > Bacillati > Actinomycetota > Actinomycetes > Glycomycetales > Glycomycetaceae > Natronoglycomyces > Natronoglycomyces albus. Next base: position 240,785 of record NZ_CP070496.1, read on the forward strand.
ACACATCGCGCGGCGAATAGCGGCGTCCTCCGCCGGGAGTGCGGTCTGGTTGCACGAGCCCGAGCCGGTCGTACTGGCGTAGGGTCTGCGGGTGCATGCCCGCCATTTCGGCGGCCACGGAGATGACGAGTACCTTGGCGTCCATGTCTGGAGTCATGTCGGCGGCGCTGGCACGGTTGGAAGATCGCTGTACGGAGACGACGACGGTCGCTGCCCTCTTTGTCTTGCCGTTCATCGCGAACACTCCCTACGCCTCGTCTGGTCTTAGTGTCTGTGGGCGTTCGGCGTAGACGCCACACAGATGCCTGGTATCGATTATTGATGACCGATGGCGTTTGCCGCCAGTGTTTGTGAGTCGATACTTAACATCCCACCGGCTGGCGAACGTGCCGCCGGTTAGTACCGGCAGCGGCCTCACTTACCGGTACTTGGCAAATAGCTATCCAATTTGGAGCGATCGGCCTCGGGGGCGAGCTGGGCGTACTTCTCCAGCGCCTCCGTGGCCTCGTCGCCAAGTTCGGTCGGTACCTGCACTTGCACTCGTACCAGCAGGTCGCCCTTGCCGGGCACCCCTCGGCCCTTGATCCGCAGGGTGCGCCCGTTGGGGGTGCCGGGGCTGATGCGCACGGTCACTGGATCATCGAGGGTGGGGACGCGCACTTGTGCGCCCAAAGTCGCCTCGACGAAGGACACTGGCAGATCGAGAATGAGATTGTCGCCCTCACGGACGAACAGCTCGTGGGCTCGGCTGCGGATGCGCACATACAGGTCTCCGGCGGGAGCGCCCGTCTGGCCAGGTTCTCCTCGTCCAGCCAGGCGGATTTTCTGCCCCTCGCGCACTCCGGCCGGGATGCGCACGGTGATGGTGCGGGCCTTCGTCACGCCGCCGGTGCCTTGACATTCAGGGCACTTGTCGATGACGACGGTACCCACTCCGTTGCAGTCCGGGCATGGCTCGGCGAAGCTAAATCCGCCCTGGTTGCGGGTGATAAGCCCGTTTCCCGCGCAGCGGCCGCATGTTTGTGAGCTGGTCCCAGGTCGCGCGCCCGAACCGTGGCAGGTGTCGCAGGCTCCAGCCGAACGCAGCGACAGCTTCGTGGTGGTGCCCTTGACCGTATCGGCGAAATCTAGAGTGACGGCCGTTTCGATGTCGTTGCCGCGCTGGGGGGCCCGTCGCTGCCGTCTAGCACCGCCGAAGATGTCCCCAAACAAGTCGGAGAAACCACCTTCGGTGCGCGTGAACAAGTCATCGACGTTGAATGGCATTCCGCCGCCACCAGCGGCGCGGCGGAATGCCCCCGCCCCAAGCATGTCGCGCATCGAATCGTATTCGGCGCGTTTTTCATCGTCGGTCAAAACCGTGTACGCCTCAGAGACGCTCTTAAACTTTTCGGCCGCTTCCTCGTTGCCCGGATTGTGGTCGGGGTGCAGGTCGCGGGCCAAGGCCCGGTAGGCCTTCTTGATATCGGATTTGGAGGCGCCCTTGTCGACCCCAAGGACCTTATAGAAGTCCTTTTCCATCCAGTCTTGGGAAACCACTGGGCGCCTCCTTTCCGGCTTGGGTGTTACTGCTCGTTTTTCTGATTCTGATTGGTCGAATCCGACGAGGAGTCCTCTGTGGCCTCGTCGTCGTGCCGCTGGCCGTCCCCGGACGTCTCATCCTGGCCGCCCTCGGGTGGCTCGGCCACGGCCACCATGGCCGCGCGGACGAGCTTGTCGCCGATCCGATAACCCCGCCGCATCACGTCGATGCAGGTGGGGCCGTCCACGTCGCCGGAGTGCATGTGCGCCACGGCTTCGTGCAGGTTCGGATCGAACTCGTCGCCCTTTTCTCCGAAGGCTTCCAGCCCGTGTTTGGACAAGGCCGCAAGCAGCTGCTCGGCGACCGATCCGAACGGGCCGGTCAGGTCGCCGTGCTCGCGGGCCCGGTCCAAGTCGTCCAGGACTGGCAGCAGCCCCGACAGGATCGCCACGGTCTGCGACTGGGCGGCACGCGCCTTGTCTCGCTCGACCCGCTTGCGGTAGTTCTGAAACTCCGCCGAGAGTCGCTGCAAGTCCCGCGTGCGTTCCTCGACCGTGGTCTGGAGGACCGCAAGCGTGTCATCGAGAGCTTGGCCGTTGTTGGTGGCCGCACCGAGGATGTCATCGACGGTCAGCTCGCTGTCGTCTGCGGACTTTTCGTCCTCAGATTCCTCGGCGTCGGTCGTCGACGCCTCGGAGCTGTCCTCGGGACTGCCCTCGTCGGCGGTGTCGTCATCGGCGCTGCTATCGGTGGCGGGGGACGAGTCCGTCTCCTCGCCACCGTCAGCGGCGGAGTCGGTGGATGCTGCCGGGGCCGCATCCGCCGACTCGTGGTCGGGCGAAGTCGTACCGTCGGAGTCACCACCGTGCTTGCGCGCTTCGGTGGCGGCGTCGTCGGCGGCTTTGGCCTCCTGCCTGCCGTTGGGTTCTGAGGAACCGTTCTCTGTCGAACTCACTACTTCTTGTCCTTGTCGTCATCGACGATTTCCGCGTCAACAACATCATCTTGTCCACCAGCGGTGGCATTGGGCTCCCCAGCCGGGCCCTCGTTCGGGGCTCCGCCTGCGGCCTCGTTGGCTTCGGCGGCCTGCGCGTACATGGCCGCGCCAGCTTCTTGGCTGATCTTGGACAGTTCTTCGGTCGCGGTCTTGATCTTTTCGATGTCGCTACCGGCCAAGGAGGTCTTCAGTTCACCGGTGGCGTCCTGAAGCTTCGTCTTGGTCTCTTCGGGCAGCTTGTCGCCGCTTTCGCTGAGGAGCTTCTCGGTCTGGTAGACCAGCGACTCGCCCATGTTGCGGGTCTCGGCTTCCTCGCGGCGCTGCTTGTCCTCTTCGGCGTGCTGCTCGGCTTCGGCCATCATGCGGTCGATGTCTTCCTTGGGCAGCGAGGAGCCGCCGGTGATGGTCATCGACTGGGCCTTACCTGTGGCCATGTCCTTGGCGGACACGTTGACGATGCCGTTGGCGTCGATGTCGAAGGTGACCTCGACCTTCGGCACCCCGCGTGGGGCGGGAGGCAGGCCGGTCAGCTCGAAGGTGCCCAGTTTCTTGTTGTAAGCGGCGATTTCCCGCTCACCCTGGAATACCTGGATCAGTACCGAGGACTGGTTGTCGTCAACCGTGGCGAACACTTCGGAGCGCTTGGTCGGAATGGTCGTGTTGCGCTCGATGAGCTTAGTGAAGATGCCGCCCTTGGTCTCGATGCCGAGACTCAGCGGGGTGACGTCGAGCAAGAGCACGTCCTTGACCTCGCCCTTGAGTACCCCGGCTTGCAGCGCGGCGCCCACGGCGACGACCTCGTCAGGGTTGACGCCCTTGTTCGGGTCGCGGCCCAGCATGTCCTTGACCAGGTTCGACACTGCGGGCATCCGGGTCGAGCCACCGACCATGATGACGTGGTCGATCTCGGCGATGTTAATGCTGGCGTCCTTGATGGCCTGTTCGAATGGCTTCCGGCAGCGGTCCAGCAGGTCCGAGGTCATTGATTCGAACTCGGCGCGGGTCAGGGAGACGTCCAAGTGGAGAGGGCCGTCCGGACCGGCGGTGATGTAGGGCAGGTTGATCGAGGTCTGTGTCGCGGCCGACAGCTCGATCTTGGCCTTTTCAGCGGCCTCCTTGAGGCGCTGCATCGCCATCTTGTCCTTGGACAGGTCGACCCCGTAGGAGCCGTTGAAGGTCTTGACCAGGTGCGCGATGATGCGCTCGTCCCAGTCGTCACCACCGAGGTGGTTGTCGCCCGAAGTCGCCTTCACCTGGATGACGCCGTCGGCGATCTCCAGCAGCGAGACGTCGAACGTACCGCCACCGAGGTCGAACACGAGGATGGTCTGTTCTTCCTCGCCCTTGTCCAGGCCGTAGGCCAAGGCGGCGGCGGTGGGTTCGTTGATGATGCGCTGCACGTTCAGGCCGGCGATCTCGCCAGCTTCCTTCGTGGCGGTGCGCTGCGCGTCGGAGAAGTAGGCCGGGACGGTGATGACCGCGTCGGTGACCTTCTCGCCCAGGTAGGCTTCGGCGTCGCGCTTGAGCTTTTGCAGGGTCCGCGCGCTGATCTCTTGGGAGGTGTAGGACTTGCCGTCGATGTCGACAGACCAGTCGGTTCCCATGTGGCGCTTAACCGAGCGGATGGTCCGGTCGGGGTTGGTGACAGCTTGACGCTTCGCAACCTCACCGACCAGGACTTCGCCATTCTTCGCGAAGGCGACGATGGATGGAGTGGTGCGCGAGCCCTCGGCGTTGGTAATGACGCCTGGCTCACCACCCTCAAGGACGCTCACACATGAGTTGGTGGTGCCCAGGTCGATACCGACCGCACGTGCCATTTCATTCCCCCAATAACTAGTGGATGTTTCAGCGAGGGCGACACGGTTGGAGTGGCTGCTGCCCTCGGTATTCGATCTTGCTTAAACTTGCGTGGCTGTGGCCAGACGTGCTCCATGCGGTGCTGGGTCCGCCTTGGCGCGTTGCCCTTGTTTAGCCCTTGTCCCGGGATCTTCTGCTGGGAAGGAGGATGCCCAGATGGGCGGCTGTGGCTCCCCTGACTGATGGTCCCACCGTGCGGCTTCTCGTGCGGGGCATTCCTGGGAGCATGAGCGTTCTTCTTCGCTTTGCTCCGTGAGGACTGCGCCGCATCGCGGTGGCCACGTGATGGGAACCATCCCGTCCAAGGTTGAGTCTGATAGGCTCAATCTTGATTCGGACCTGCGGCTTTGTCAAGTTTTCGCCGGGGTCAGTGACGTAATACATAAAAGTTGAGCGAGTATGACTCAACTTCTCGATAGGTCGAACCTACCACGCGGAAACCATTGGCCTCACCGCCGCGCGAGGCGATAGCGTGAGCCCATGATCCTGAGCGCCGCCGACATCATGAACCGCCTCGACCAGATCGCGGCAGCCTACGCCGACATCTTCGCCGAACCACCGTTCAACCGCGACCCGCTCACCGCCAGCGCGCACTACCGTCACCGCCTGCTCAATGATGCCCAGCGGCCCGGCTTCCGCGCCGCGATCGCACAAACTGACGGGAAGATAGCCGCGTTTGCCACCGGCTGGCAGACCTTGGCGCCGTTTCGCACCGACCGAGCCTACCCCCAGGTCAGTGAACAGCTCGGCGCTCAGCGAGTGGAGACCTCGCTGGTGGGAGCGTTCGAAGTCGATCAACTTGGGGTGCTCGCCCACTCCCGGGGCCAGGGCCTGGGGCGCGCCATGCTCGATGAGCTAATCGCCGACGTTCCCCGCCAGCGCGCGTGGCTCCTCACCTGGAGTACCGCGAAGGCAACGATCGACTTCTACCGCCATGTGGGCTGGAGACAACTGCGGCCGCTGACCGACACCACCGGCGCCGAGGTGAAGAACGACGTCGTGGTCTTCGTATCTCCAGCAGTGCCTGAGGAAAACTAGCTGGCCGACACCTCAATGCGGGCGGTCTCGCAGCATTGGGTGATGAGATCGTTCGCGATGTCCCAGGCGCTGCATGGCCACGACTCCTGGCAAGTGTTGCACTCCACCCCAAGCAGTCGTTCGGGCACATGATCGCGCCACACTGAGGAGGCCAGCGCCCAACCGGTCACCTCTTCCACGCCCAGTGGCGGATGGAACGGCGGTGGCGCGTCCAACGAATACAAGCTGGTGAACTCTTTTCGCGCTAGGCCACGTGAATGCCTGCCAGAGGGCGAGACGGCGTCGTGGCTACCCGAATGCTGCGCCGAGCGCTCCATCCGAGCCCGCTTGGCAGTCCCCTCCACCGATTGCGTCGCGGCAGAGCCCAGCTCAGAGGGCGCGCCGCCATTGCGGCGCGGCGAGTGATCGCGATTCGATTGCGCGGACGACTCCCGCCCGTTCCTCGGCGCCGGGTGCGCGCCGCCACGACGGTTGATGAGACCGAACTCCTTGGTCTTACCGTTCTCGATCGGCGCGTTCACGTGATGGCCGCGCTGATAACCACCGGTGCCAGCGGCGTCGGCGCTCGCGGACGAGTTCTCGCGGGCTGCCTCCTGCACGTGCCGACCGGTGGTCGTCGCTACCGCGGAGCCACTGGACGAACGCGGTGAGTTCGCACGATGTGTCATCGTCCCTGCCTTTGATGATTGATCAGCTTTGCGTTGACGTGAACCTTTGCTGCCTCGGAGACGCGTGACCGAGTTGACGGATCGCTGCATTTGTGGGTTCCCTCCACCCTGAGTAACGCCTCAATGCCCCGCTAGGTCACGGTCTGGGCACAAACTGGACGAGAGCCAGCCTCGGTACCGTTGGCCTGAAACGGGTCGTACACAGCCACGAGCGCTCACCCAAGTGAAGAACAATCTTGTTTCTCCACCAGCGCATACACAACCGATAGTCAATTCGGGCGAAACAATCCGCCGCCGCCGAAGCTGAGGTACAACCAAGTACATGCCAGGCGGAAATCTACGACGAGAATGGGGACGCCCCCTAGCCCGAACCGCCATGATGGCCGGAGGAGTCACAGCGCTCATAGCCTGGATCGGGCTACTGATCGTCGCCGTCTTCGACGACCGCACCACGCGTGACTCATCGGGCTCGATCATGATGCTCGGACTCGTCGCCTCCACCCTCGGTGTCGGGCTGGCACTGTCCATCATCGCCGCACGATCCGGCCTGACCGTCATCATCACCGGCGTCGTCCTCGCCGTCGGCGCCGCCGCCGGAGGGTGGGCCGTCTACAGCGCCATGCCCGAGGCCGGACCCGACGCCTTCATCACTCACCGGGCGGGCCTTGCCGCCCTCGCCTACGGATTCGGAGTCATCGGCGGCGGGCTCATCGCCCTCGCCCCATTCACCCTCCCCGCGCAAACCCACCACACAGAGCTCTCGCAGCGCACTCGCCGCCACATCTGCGTCCTCGCCGCCGCCGTTGTCCTCCTCGCCGCCGCAGCCCTCGCCCCCGCCATGCAATCGTGGGCCGAATTGGCCAACCTGGAAGCCCGCACCGCCTCGGAGAATCACCAGACCACTCCGGTCGACGTCGACGACTCAGACCTAGACAGTGCCCATTTCTTCGCCCACTCCGGCGAGTTCATGCCCACCCCCCACGGGCTACTGCGCCTAGACCATCCCGGAGACCGCAGTCCACAGGCCGTCACCATGGTCGACCCCCTCCACGACCCCACCGCTGAGCTCGAAGCCGCCGGATTCCTCGGATGGCGCGGCGGCGGCAACGACGACGACGGCGAACGCTGGTACCACCGCCGCTGGAACTGGACGATCAGCCAAGAGCCCCTGCTTTCCGACGACCGCAGCCTGTTGGCGTTGACCGGGCAGCGGGCCGACCACTCCGCGCGCTGGCAGACCCGGGTGTTGGACACGGCCACGGGCCGAGTCGCTGGCACGGTCTCGTCCCAAGGCGGGCCGCCCGGCCAGCTGGTCGCGGTAGGCGAGTCGGCTTTGGTCTACAGCTCCAACCGTGGCAACGAAGTGGTCTATCGGTCCTTTGCCGGGGGTGGCTCGTGGGAGCTGGACGCCGAGCCCGGGTGCAGCCTGGAAGCGGCGGGTATGAACTCGACTGTGGTGGCGGCGGCGTTGAGTTGTGCCCCGAGTCCTGACCGTTCCGAGGTCGAAGACCATGTGCTGGGGATCGACGCGGGCACCGGGGAAGTGGTCTGGGACTGGGTCTCCCCAGAGGGTGCCACCATCACTCAGGAGAACTTCTTGGTCGCTGGCGACATGCTCGTGATCAATAGCCGGGTGGAGCAGCGGGTTACCGATGGGCCGTTCTCGGCGCGTGGCTTCGAGAACAATCTGCGTGGCATCGACTTGGCCACCGGTGAGGTCGAGTGGACGCAGCGCCGGCAGCAGTTCGGTCGCACTCACACCTCGGCGTGTGGGGGCACTTTGCATATGGGGTTCGCTCCTTCCAGCGGTGAGGCTGATGCTCCCGCCACCTTCCACTTGGCGCAGTGCTTTGCCGACCAGGACCGGATTGGTTCCCGGATGGGGGTGCGGACCTACCAGGTCAACGATGGGGATCGGGTGTGGCGCTCATCGGTGCGGTTGGGTTTCACGCCCACGGAGATGGACACGGCCCGCTCATGGGTGACGGCGTTGCCCGATGGGCGTGTCTTGACCACGACGGATCGGTCGTTGGACCGGACGCGACCTGATTGCCGTATCTATCGGATGGAAGACGGAAAGGCGGTGCGGATTCACATTGAGGGGGATGACGCCTTGCCCGCTAACTGGTGCCATGAGGCTGAGGTTGGCTGGATGCACAATGGCGCGGTGATCAGCTATCGGACCGAGGACGATGGCGGAGTCATCGTCGTGCGGTAGGCGCGCTGGGATTGCGGGGAGTTCACCCGGGCGTGCGAGCAGTCCCGGTGAGTGATTTCTGTCCTCTTCGTGGTGGTTCAGCGGTTTTTCTCAGCAGCGAGTCAGCACTGTGTGGGTGTTCACGCGAGGCTTTTGTGGCCTTCCGATGGGGCTAATTTTCCAGGTCAAAAGGCAAGGTGCCCTCTATAGTCGCTTAATGCGCACTGCTCGTGATCGAAACAGCAGCAACCGATCAGGGTCAATGATTGAAACTGGGGTAGGGTGGTCCTCATGTGTGGAATCGTGGGATACGTAGGAAAACAAAACACCGTCGACGTCGTCATCGACGGATTGCGCCGCCTGGAATATCGCGGCTATGACTCCTCTGGCATAGCGATGGTCGCCGACGGCGCGATCGTGTGCGCCAAGAAGGCCGGAAAACTCGCCAACTTGGAATCGGAGCTGGACACCATGCAGGTGCCAGAGGCCACGACCGGCATCGGACACACCCGCTGGGCCACCCACGGAATGCCCTCCGACCGCAACGCCCACCCACACACCAGCAAAGACGGCTCGGTGGCGATCATCCACAACGGGATCATCGAAAACTTCGCCCAGCTGCGAACCGAACTGGAAAACGACGGCATAGAGTTCGCCTCCGACACCGATACCGAAGTCGTGGCTCATCTGCTGGGCCGCATCCTGCCAGCGGTTGGCGACCTCACCGAAGCCATGCGCGCCACCTGTGAACGTCTCGAAGGAGCGTTCACACTGTTGGCCGTCTCCAAAGACCACCCCGACACCGTCGTGGGCGCGCGCCGCAACTCCCCGTTGGTCGTGGGCGTGGGCGAGAACGAATACTTCATGGGTTCCGATGTCAGTGCCTTCATCGCCCACACCAAGGACGCCATCGAACTGGGCCAAGATCAGATCGTCACCATCACCCCCCAAGGCGTTTCGGTCACCAACTTCGACGGCACCCCCTCACAGGGGCGCGCCTTCCAGGTCGACTGGGACATCACCGCCGCCGAGAAGGGCGGCTTCGATTCGTTCATGCTCAAGGAGATCGCCGAGCAGCCCCAGGCGGTGGCTGACACCCTGCGCGGCCGCGTCGGTGAGAACGGCGAGATCGTCCTCGACGAAGTTCGTATGTCCGATCAGGACTTCCGTGACATCGACAAGGTCTTCATCGTCGCCTGCGGCACCTCCTACCATGCCGGGCTCGTCACCAAGTACGCCATCGAACACTGGACCCGCATCCCCTGCGAAGTCGAGTTGGCCTCGGAGTTTCGCTACCGAGACCCAGTCCTCGACCGATCCACAATGGTCATCGCTATTTCCCAATCCGGGGAAACGATGGACACCCTCATGGCCCTGCGCCACGCGAAAGACCAGAAGGCCCGCGTCCTCTCCATCTCCAATACCGTCGGCTCCACCATCCCGCGCGAATCACACGCGGTGCTCTACACCCGCGCCGGACTAGAAGTCGCCGTCGCCTCCACCAAGGCATTCCTGACCCAGCTAGCGGCCTGCTACCTAGTAGGGCTGCACCTAGCGCAAGTACGTGGCATCAAATACGCCGACGAAGTCGCCTCAGTACTGCGCGAACTAGTCGCCACGCCCGAGAAGATCGACTCACTACTGGAGAAGATGGAAGAGGTCCGCGACCTCGCCCGCCAGTTCTCCGCCTGCCAGAGAGTCCTGTTCATCGGTCGTCACGTCGGATACCCCGTGGCCCTCGAAGGCGCGCTCAAACTCAAAGAACTCGCCTACATGCACGCCGAAGGCTTCGCGGCCGGCGAACTCAAACACGGACCCATCTCGCTCATCGACGACGGAACCCCAGTGGTCGCCATCGTCCCCAGCCCCCGCGGCCGTTCACTCCTGCACGACAAAATCGTCTCCAACATCCAAGAAGTCAAGGCCCGGGGCGCGACCGTCATCGCCATTTGCGAAGAGGGCGACCACATCGCCGCCACCCACGCCGACCACGTGATATTCACACCGCAGTCGCCGACCCTACTGGCGCCCCTGCTCACCGCCGTCCCCATGCAAGTGTTCGCCTGCGAACTAGCCAGCGCGCTCGGACACGACATCGACCAGCCACGCAACCTCGCCAAATCCGTCACCGTCGAATAGGCCCAGCCCACACAAACCATCGACCACAGTAGTGAGGCTGGCGCACAAGGCACTTTCGGCGACCTTGTTGGCTCCTCAACCGTCGCAAACGTCGCCTCCTGCGGCCGTGAACTCGCACTCTTGCGTAAACCCCAGTGTTGCCGCGAACCAATCAGGTCGCGGCGACACTACTGTGCGCGGCAACGGCAATGGGCACCAACGGACCCCGTCAGTGAGGAACGCAAGCTTTTCCGTGTCAGGCCGTGAAGTTCACGCAAATACGTGGCAGGCTTGCATCCATGATTGTCGCCGTAGGGATTGACGTGGTAGCGGTAGATCGATTCAAGCGAGCCCTGGAGAGAACTCCAAGGCTGGCCGACCGACTCTTCACCCCCGAAGAGCGCACCACCGAATCGGGAAACCCGCGCTCGGCCAACTCTTTGGCCGCGCGCTTCGCCGCCAAAGAAGCAGTCGCCAAAGCACTCGGCGCACCCCCCGGGCTGTCATGGCAAGACTGCGAGATCATCCCCGACCCCGACGGACGCCCCTGGTTGACTGTCACCGGAACGGTGGCTGAAGTGGCCAATCAGCGTGGCGTCGCCCGCTGGCACCTCTCTTTGTCGCATGATGGGGGGATAGCGTCAGCCGTCGTCATAGCTGAAACCGACGGTTCCTAGAGGTCGACTCATACCGGTGTACGCACCCGCTCGCCCCAACCGCCCGAGGACAGCTATGGCGGAGGCGAACACGGCGCGACCATCCATTGGGGCCTCACCGTCCTTGCCCGGGCGTAAGGGAACCTCACACAGAGGGGACTAAAACATGCACGGTGTGTGGCGAACCGCGGCAGTGCGCCGCGCCGAGGCCGAACTCATGCGCGGACTTCCGCCCCTAGCGCTCATGCACCGCGCCGCAGCGGGACTAGCGGCCACCTGCACCCAACTGCTACGCGCAATGCCAGGCAAACACGCCGGAGCCTACGGCGCCCACATCACCGTCCTCGCCGGACCCGGCGACAATGGCGGCGACGCCCTGCTGGCCGCCGAGCGGCTCATCCGCCAAGGCGCACAAGCCACCGCGATCGCCGTCATGGGCGAAAGGGTCCACCGCCAAGCCCTGCGCGCGTTTCGCGACGCGGGCGGCCGCCTCGCCACCACCGCCCCAACCCACACCGACCTACTCATCGACGGCATCATCGGCATCGGCGGCAGACCCGGCCTACCCGAACGCGCCGTACAACTGCTCGAAACCATTCACCCCCGGCTCACAGTCGCCGTCGACGTGCCCTCCGGGGTTGACGTCGACACCGGAGCCGTACCAGGACCCGCCGTCAACGCCGACGTCACCGTCACCTTCGGCTGCCGCAAACCCGCCCACGTCCTAGGCGACGCCGCTCTCCGCACCGGATACCTCGACCTCATCGACATCGGGCTCGGCCCCTACCTCGAATGCGAGGGCTACCTACAGGTGCCCACCCTCGACGACATGATCGAGCAATGGCCCTTCCCCGACGAACTCGACGACAAGTACACGCGCGGAGTCGTCGGCATTGCCGCCGGATCGGCCGAATACCCTGGGGCCGCCATCCTGGCCACAGCCGGAGCCCTCAGCGGCCCCGCCGGATACGTTCGCTACGCCGGAGCCGCCAAAGCCCAAGTGCACAACCATCACCCCGAAGTCGTTGGCACCGACTCCGTCGCCACCGCCGGACGGACCCAATCGTGGCTCATCGGCCCCGGATCAGGCACCGGTGAGGCCACAGCCCACGAACTCAAACAAGTGCTCGCCCGGCCCGTGCCCGCAGTCCTCGACGCCGACGCGATCACCCTCCTGGCCCAATCCCCCCACCTCCTGGCCAACCGAGAAGCCCCCCTCGTGCTCACCCCGCATGACCGAGAGTTCGAACGACTCTATGGAACCGCGCCCGGCGACCGCCGAGCCGAAGCGGCCATGGCGCTGGCTAAGCGGTTGCATTGCACGGTTTTGTTGAAGGGGCACCACACGATCGTGGCCGACAGCGATGGGACGGTGTATGTCAATCCGACCGGGCACCCGGCCTTGGCCACGGCCGGAACCGGGGATGTGCTGGCGGGCTTGGTGGCGTCGCTCTTGGCGGCTGGAATTCCGGCCGCTCGCGCGGCGATGATGGGCGCGTTCATGCATGGAATGGCGGCGCGGGCGGTGGCCTCCGAGATTGTTTCCCCGGTGGCTTCGCAGATCGCCGCCGAACTACCGGGAACAATTGGGGCGCTCAACGACTGAGCGTGCCTCAGCCGGCCATCTGGGCGGGCAACGGACAGGGCAAGGCGGCCAACCGAGAATGAGTTTTAGAGGCTAACGCAAAAGGCACTTTCGACCGTCGCATCAGCTCGTTTACCTGCCTAAGCTTCGCCTGCTGCGGTCTTGAACTCGCACCTTCGCATTGGCCTCTTAGTTAGGCTCGTCGAACGGCGCGTGTGGTTCGATACGACGGAGAATCCCGACCTTGGCGATCTCCATCGATTTCGGTAGTCGACGTCATTACCCCACCGGCCGCGCCTCAGCCTTTGCACACGTAGTCGACGCTGTGGAAAGGGCTGGCCTCGGCCCAGTCGTCACCGGCGAGCTTGATCTGCGAGGGCGTGAGGCCGGTCTCGTCCACTAGGTAGGTGCGCATGCACTCCAGTTTCGGGACGTAGACGTGGATGCTGACCGCTGGCAGGGAGGAGCGGTTGCGCATGGCGTGGATCGTGCGGTTGGACACCGCGCTCACATCGCCAGCTTGTAGGTCGCGGCGGTGCAGCCGTGGGAACTCTCCGGCTTGGACGGTGTATTCGGACAGTTCACCGGAGATGACCTTGACTGCCGCGTTTGACGGCTGGCCGGTGCCGCCATGGTCGTGGAGGTCAGTCCCCTGTCCGGGGAGCCAGGCCAAGAGCCACGCTTCGTGGTCGGGTGCTGAGGAAATCTTTGCGGCCCAACGCGAGTGTGGCCGGAATCGAGCCTCGATCTTCGTCTCACAGGCATAGCTGTGCGCGAGCGCGACGAGACGTTCGGTAAGATTCTCTGGTTGCTGACCGATGTTGCTGCGTTGGGTTGGCACCCGTTCATAGTAATTGAGGTATTTGTCGTTGAAAAGCCCGCCACACATAGTCCATGTGGCGAATACAGCGACTTAATTGACTAGTACCCAGGCGTCGCGTCACACCATTTAGCGCGATATTCTCACGTCTGGATGTGGTAGACGAGTTCGACAGCGATTCTCTGGCGAGCTTCCCTGAGCCTCCCAAAGGAGCAGATCCACGTGAATACTCCCCTTGGTGCGGATAACAGCGAGCGCGACAGTGCCCAGGCCGGCCCGGCCGGGCCTGGCCGCCGCCACTGGAGCCGAACCGGACTGGGCGTCGCCTCGATCGCGGCTCTGCTGGTGGCTGTGGCCGCCTCGTCCACGCCTGCTTACGCCGATCGTGACATTGAAGAGATCGAAGAGGAACTAGAGACCTCGCATCAGACGCTCGAAGAAGTCGTCGAAGAATACAATGCGATCCGCGTCGAGCTCGAAGACACCCAAGAGATGATCGCCGAGCTTGAAGACACCCTTGAGCCCTATGAAGAGCAGCTAGAACAGCTCTATGAGCGCACCAGCGCCTTTATCGTGACCGCGCACATCAGCCAGGGCCTCGGCGAGTTCGAGCGGCTGCTGGAGGCGGGGTCCGCTGAGGCCTTGGTCGAACGGATGACGCAGTTGAACGCCGCGAACATGTACGACGTGGCCCTCATTGACGAGCTGGTCGAGGTCTCGGCCGAATACCACGAGCAGTTGCAGTTGCTCGAGGACATGCGCGAGGATATCGCCGCGCAAGAAGAGGAACTGGAGTCGATGGCCCAGACCATCGAATCCGAAATCGAAGCGCTCCAAAACGACTGGTCCGAAGCGGCCCTGAGCCAAGGCACCGCCTCCGGTGTCGCCATCGACTACGACCTGCCCTATATTCCCGGCGACCGAGGCAAAGTGGTGCGTCGCGCTTTGTCGAACATCGGCGCGCCCTACGGTTGGGGTTCTTCGGGACCGAACGCCTACGACTGCTCTGGCCTGGTGCTTGACGCTTACCGGGAGATCGGCATTCCCCTGCCGCACAACGCCGCCGCGCAATACAACCAGACCACTCCCATTAGCCGCGATGCCCTCCAGCCGGGGGACCTGGTGTTTTACAACGGGCTGGCCCACATGGGCATGTACATTGGCGACGGCTTGATCATCCACGCCTCGACCTACAGCAAACCGGCCCAGATCGTGTCGCTCGACCACGGCAACTCCTGGTACGGCGCCACGACGGTCTTCTAGAACCCGCAGCCAATAGTGTGGCCCCACCTTCGCTGGAGGTGGGGCCACACTATGCGGTATTCAGATTTTTATCTCGGCCTAGGGCCGAGCGACCTTACTTGATCTTGGTTCCGGCGCTGCGCAGGTTTTCGCAGGCCTCGACGACCCGGGCGGCCATGCCAGCCTCGGCGGCCTTACCGTAGGCGCGCGGGTCGTAGGCCTTCTTGTTGCCGACCTCGCCGTCGACCTTGAGCACGCCGTCGTAATTGCGGAACATGTGCTCGGCGACCGGGCGGGTGAACGCGTACTGGGTGTCGGTGTCGACGTTCATCTTGATGACGCCGTAGTCCACCGCCGCGCCGATTTCCTCGGGCAGCGAGCCCGAACCACCGTGGAAGACGAGGTCGAACGGCTTTTCTTGGCCGTACTTCTTACCCACGGCGTCCTGGATTTCCTTCAGGATCTCCGGGCGCAACTTGACGTTGCCCGGCTTGTAGACGCCGTGCACGTTACCGAAGGTCAGAGCCGTCATGTACCGGCCCTTTTCGCCGATGCCGAGCGCGGCGGCGGTGGCCAGGCCGTCTTCGACGGTCGTGTACAGCTTGTCGTCGATCGCCGCGGAGACGCCGTCCTCTTCGCCGCCGACAACGCCCACTTCGATTTCCAGGATCATCTTCGCCGCAGCGGTGCGTGCTAGCAGCTCCTGCGCGATCTCCAGGTTCTCCTGCAACGGCACAGCCGATCCGTCCCACATGTGCGACTGGAACAGCGGGTTCTGGCCGGCTTTGACGCGCTGCTCGGAGATGTCCAGCAGCGGGCGCACGAAGGAGTCCAGCTTGTCCTTCGGGCAGTGGTCGGTGTGCAGGGCGATATTGACGCCGTAGTTCTTCGCCAGCGTGTGCGCGGCTTCGGCCAGCGCGACCGCCCCGGCGACCTTGTCCTTGATCGTGGGCCCTGAGAGGTATTCGGCTCCACCGGTGGAGACCTGGATGATGCCGTCAGATTCGGCTTCGGCGAAGCCCGCCAGCGCGGCGTTCAGGGTCTGGGTGGAGGAAACGTTGATGGCCGGGTAGGCAAAGCGGTCGCGCTTGGCCCGGTCGAGCATCTCGGTGTAGACCTCAGGTGTTGCGATGGGCATTACTGCTCCTTATTAAAGACGTGCCGATATCTGGGAGGCCCTCTCAGGTCGATTCGTGGCGGGGGACGTTGACGTGCGTGGTTGTCCCGGATGTAAGGCTGATCAGTTGCGCAGCATACGCGTGAAGGTGCCTTGTGGTCGCCGTTGTCGTGGCCTGTGTGGGTGCCTCGGGCTTGAGACGCCGCTGTCTTGGGCCCAGTATTGCGCACGGGCGCCTGATGCGCCCGGTCGACCCGCCCAGCTACTGGTTCGGTCACGTAGCTGGGTCGTCACGTCTACCCTAGTTGACATGAGTAGACGTCAAGATTCGACTGGAGCAACCGAGGACCCGACCAACGAGGTCTCGGAGTTCGACCGTGTCGACCGCAGCATTGAGCTCGACGCCGATACGCCAGCGGACCCGGAGGTGGCCATCGACGATGCCGAAGGGCAGGTGCCAGCTGAGACGAACCCGGCTGACGCCGCAGATCAGGCTCAGGAGGTTCCGGCGTTGGCCGAGGACGAGGAGAGCGAACAGTAAGGTCGCCATATGTGAGTGGGGCCGGGCGCTTAAGCGCCCGGCCCCACTCACATATGCGTTTACTTGTCGGCGAGTCCGACTTGGTCGAGAATCCAGGCGAGGTTGAATGATTCCTCGTGCCAGGCGTCGTAACGGCCGGAGCGTCCGCCGTGTCCGGCTTCCATCTCGGTTTTCAGCAGCACTTGGCCGCCGGTGGCGGTGTGGCGCAGCTGGGCGACCCACTTGGCGGGTTCATGGAACCCCACTCGGGTGTCGTTGAGGCTGGTCACGGCCAAGATCGACGGGTATTCGGTCGCGGCGACGTTCTCGTATGGTGAGTAGGACTTCATGTAGGCGTAGACGTCGGGGTCCTCCAGCGGGTTGCCCCACTCTTCCCATTCGATGACCGTCAGCGGCATGGTCGGGTCGAGGATGGTGTTCAGGGAGTCCACGAACGGCACTTCGGCCAGTACCCCCGCGAACGATGAGGGCGCCAAGTTGGCTACGGCGCCCATGAGCATGCCCCCGGCGGAGCCGCCACGGGCGACCAGTTTGTTCGCCGAGGTCCACCCGGTCTCGATGAGGTGGTGTGCGCAGTCGACATAGTCGGTGAACGTGTTCTTCTTCTTGAGCATTTTGCCGTTGTCGTACCAGGCGCGGCCCATTTCGCCCCCACCGCGGATGTGGGCGATGGCGAAGACGACGCCCCGGTCCAGCAGCGAGAGACGAGGAGTGGAGAAGTACGGGTCTATCGACATTTCGTAGGAGCCGTAGCCGTAGAGCAGGCACGGAGCGGCCGAACCGGGTTCGACGTCTTTGTGCGCGACGATCGATATGGGCACCTTGGTGCCGTCGGCGGCGGTGGCCCATTCGCGGTACTGGCGGTAGTCGCTGCGGTTGAAATCGCCCAAGACGGGCGTTTCCTTGCGCAAGTGCATCTGGCCGGTGGTGACCTCGTAGTCGTAGATCGAGGCGGGAGCTACCAGGGACGTGTAGCCCAGGCGCACCATGTTCGTGCGGTACTCGGGGTTGCTGGTACTGCTGACCGAGTAGATCGGCTCGTCGAATTCGATGAGCTTCAGGTCGGTTTCGTCGCCGGTGAGGAGGCCCACTTGGGTGAGGCCCTCGCTGCGGAGGCTGACCACCGCGAAGGATTCGAACGCTTCGATCCCTTCCAGGCGCGACGTGGGCGAATGGGGGAGGATCACGTGGAAGTCGGTGGTGTCGTCTTCAGGCGTCCAACCCAGTTCGAAGTTTTCGGCCCCGTCGTTGTGCAGGACGAAGAACCGGCCCGGGCCGTCATGGCCCGGTAGCGCGGACTGGTGTTCGACGTGGACTTCGATTCCTTGGCGGCGGCCATGTCCGAAGGCGGTGAACTCGCCTTCGGGGTTGTCGGCGGCCAAGATGCGGGTCTCGGCGGTGAGTTTCGAACCCAAGTCCAGCATCAGGTATTTCTCGGATCGCGACAGGCTGATGCCGACCCAGAAACGTTCGTCTTCCTCGTGGTAGACCAGCACGTCGTCTCCCTCGGAGCCCAGCGTGTGCCGCCAAACCCGGTCGGGACGCCATGCCTCGTCGACGGTGACATAGAAGAACACGCGCGAATCTGCCGACCACGCGCCGCCGTAGAAGACCCCCTCGATGGTTTTGCTGACGTGTTCGCCGGTGCGTAGGTCTTTGAAGCGCAGCGTGAAGCGCTCGTCACCGGCGAAGTCGACCCCGTAGGCCAATAGGTTGCCGTCGGGCGAGACATCAAACACACCCATGGAGAAGAAGTCGTGGCCCTCAGCCAGGGCGTTGCCGTCGAGGAGAATCTCTTCACCCTCAAGGGCCTGCCCGGGCTCGATGTGGGGCGGGGCGGTCTCCTCGCCAGCTGGGAGGCGGCAGCTGATCGCGTACTGCTTGCCCTCTTCTGACCGGGAGTAGTACCACCAGTCGCCGACCCGGGTGGGTACGGACAGGTCGGTCTCCTGCACGCGGTTTTTGATCTCGCCGAACAGGGTCTCGCGCAGCCCAGCCAGGTGCGAGGTGCGCGAATCGGTGTAGGCGTTCTCGGCCTTGAGATAGGCCAGAGTTTCGGGATCTTTAGGGTCTTTCAACCAGGCGTAGGGGTCAATGACGGTGTCGCCGTGGTGAGTGCGCTTCGTCTCGATCCGCGCGGCAATCGGTGGATTTTCAGTCATGCCGTCACCTTACGCGGGAGCGTGACTACCGGCCAAACCGAATTAACGCCCTGGAGCGTCCTAGCGACCGGGTGACAAAATCTCGGGCGGTGACCTGGGGTTTCGGTGACCTCACCCGCCTAGAGGGGGGAGGTCTCTATGAACGGGGCAGGCAGACTCTGTGAACCCGATCGCGACCCTCCGGTGACGCACCCGGTAGGGAAATCCCCACCCCAACATGCCAGTTACCTACATTGTGGCTGGTCACAGCGAACCATAAAGTTGCCTTATGTCTACTGATTCTATGACTCACGTGGCCGGCAAGCCAGGGCTCGCTCGGTTCCTCTTCGGTATGAGGCCATCCCAAATTGGGTTGGCCACCGTCTACTTCCTCCTTGGTTTCCCGCTAGCGATCGTGGCTTTTGTACTGCCGGTGGTCGTCGGCTCCACCGGCGTGCCGCTGCTGATTATCTATCCGGTGGGTTTGCTTTTCGTTGGGCTGTGGATTGTGGTTGTGCGCAGCAGCGCCGTAGCCCAACGGTGGCTCGTCGAGACGTTTCTGGAAACCCGCATCGAGCCACCGCCGAAGTTCACCCCCGAAGGCGGTTGGCACCAACGACTCTGGGCATGGGCGATGCACCGCGACACGTGGCGCTACTTCGGATACTTCATGGCGCGCCTGCCCGTGGCCATCTTCACTTTCACCTTGACGATCGTCGTTTGGTCGGTGCCGGTGGGCCTGCTGTCGATACCGGTGCGGATGCTGTTGCTGGGGGCGGACTTCGGAGAAATAGGCGTATGGCTGGTGACGGCTCTCGGTCTTATCGCCGGGGTGGCCATGCTGCCGTTTATTCCCCTGGTGTTGCGCTCGCTGGCGCACATCGACATCGCGTTGGCCACCGCCTTGCTGGGGCGCTCGGCGAAGGAACAGCTGGGAGTACGAGTCGACGAGTTGTCAACTAGCCGCTCCCGCATGGTTGACGCCGCCGAGAACGAACGCCGCCGCATCGAACGCGACCTACACGACGGCGCGGGCCAGCAGCTCGTGTCGCTGGCGATGCTGTTGGGAATGGCGCGCGAGAAGATGGCCCACGACCCCCAGGCCGCCGCGCAGCTACTGGACGAAGCCCACACGGGGGCCAAAGAGGCCCTGAGCGGATTGCGCGACATAGTGCGTGGAATTAGCCCGGCAATCCTTAACGACCGGGGTTTGGGAGCCGCGCTGTCGGCGATCTCGGCCCGCTCCTCGGTGCCCGTCTCGGTTAACGTCAACGTGGACCGACGACCGGGGCCAACCATTGAAGGCATCGCGTACTACATCGTGTGCGAGGCGATCAGCAACGCCGTGCGGCACACCCGCCCAAACCACATCAACGTCAAGGTGGTCCGCACCGACGATGTGCTGGAGGTTGAGGTCACCGATGACGGCCAAGGCGGCGCTGACCCCGCACGCGGCACCGGCTTGCGCGGCCTGGCCGACCGGGTGGCGGCCATCGATGGCGGACTTGAGATCACCAGCCCCGTCGGCGGACCGACCATCATTAGGGCCCTCTTGCCCGCCGGGCGTCGAGAGTCCGCCGACCACGATGCGCAGAGCACGGTTGACCTACGCGCCGATGGTTCCCAGGAGGGTATCGACTCGCCCGAAGGGAGCAAATGAGGTGAGACTAGTTATCGCCGAGGACTCGGTGTTGCTACGCACGGGCCTGATTCGACTTTTGAGCGACGCGGGGATTGACGTGGTGGGAGAAGCCGACGACGCGGCATCACTGCTGCGGCACGTGGCCGAACTCAACCCCGACCTCGCCATTGTGGACGTACGGATGCCTCCCACCTACACCGACGAAGGCATTCGCGCCGCCATCGAGATCCGGCGCCGCTTTCCCGCAACGGCCGTCCTCGTACTCAGCCAATACGTCGAGGAAGAATACGCCACCGAACTCATCTCGCAAAACACCCACCGGGTCGGATATTTGCTCAAAGACCGCGTTGCCGACGTAGGGGACTTCGTTGACGCGGTCAACCGGGTCAACGACGGAGGAACCGCGCTCGACCCCGAGGTCATTTCCCAGTTGCTGGTACGCAGCCACCGTAAAGACCCACTCGACCGGCTCACCCCACGCGAACGCGACGTCCTCGCGCTCATGGCGGAGGGACGCTCCAACGCCGGAATCGCACGCGTGCTCACGCTCAGCGACGGGGCGGTGGAAAAGCACATCGGCAACATACTCAACAAACTCGACCTCCCATCGGCGACCGGCGACAACCGCCGTGTCCTGGCGGTTCTCAGATTCCTGGAGTCCTAATGTCTTACCCAAACACCACCACAGACGCCCAAAAGCCCAGCCCGCCTTCGCCATTCGCGCAAGCGATGGGAAACGCGGTGCGCGTCCTCATCGCCTTTATCGCCGCTCTAGCCCTGGTCGGGGGCCTCCTCGTCGCCGTGTACTACTTCGCCCGCGACATTGAGGAAAACGCCGCCAGCTATCCGGCATCGGACGAAGTCGTACTCGACATCGACAACGGCAACGTGAACATCACCGTGGGCGACACGGACGAAATCGTCGTCGAACGCGAAGTCTTGACCGTTTTCGTCGAGCCCACCTACCGCGAGGACCATTCACCCGAGAAACTGCACGTGACCATGGAAGGCTGCCGGTTCATGTGGATGGTCGTTGGTCCCGACTGCCGAGTCTCCTACGACATCACCGTCCCAGAAGGCACCGCCGTCAGCGGCCACGTCAGCCACGGCCGCGTCCAGATCCGCGACACGAACGCCCCCATTGACATCTCAGTTCGACACGGACGCCTCGATATCTCCGGAGCCACCGGCGAAGTGCGCGCCGAAAGTGCCCACGGGCAGGTGGATATAAGCCAGATCGAAGGCGACGTGTGGGCGTACAGCCGCCACGGGAAAATCACCATCAACAACGTCGAGGGCAACGTGGAAGCCGAAAGCAACCACGGCAACCTAGCCATCACAGGCACCACAGGCGCAATCCATGCCGTCACCAGACACGGTCGCCTTCACATCGACGGAGGCAGCGAAGAACTCTACGCCCGAACCAACCACGGCAACATCGAGGTAGCCAACACCTCCGCCGACACCATCACCCTCGACACCAACCACGGCGGAATCGAACTCGACGTCGCTACATTGCCGACCTCAGCGAAGCTGACCACCAACCACGGGGACGTGGTCGTCTTCATACCCAACCACAACACGCCGATCAACTTCTCCTCAAACACAAACCACGGAGATGTGAACATCGAAGTGGCGACCTCGGCCCCATCACGTCACCACTTCGAGGCAATCACCAACCACGGCGACATCGACGTTTTCTATCGCTAGTGGCAGTGCCTGAACCCAATACCAAGAGATCAAAGAAAGAATGTGGCCTCACGCCTTCGCGTGAGGCCACATCGCGACAGTATCTTTTCGCAGATGCCCAGCCAGTGAGAACGCACGATCGCCGCAGCCGCGTATTGGTGTCCCCAGGTGTTCCAGAATGCCGACCTCGACTCGTTGGCATATCGCGCGCAAGCTGCCCCTCACTTGGCGCGCAACACCAAAATGGCCATGTCATCACGCGGAGCCTCCATCGAAAACTCCTCCACGGCCGAACGCAACCGCGCCGCGATAGCCTCCGCCGACTCCCCAGCGGCAGGCCGCAACACCTGAGTGATCCGATCCAGCCCAAACATCTGGGAACCCTCCCGCCGCTCAGTCACCCCATCGGTGAACAACACCAGCGCATCCCCAGGACCCATCGGCACCGTCACCGGCTGCGTCTTGATCTCCGGCAGCAACCCGACAGCCGTACCCTCCCGGCCGACCCACTCCGTGCCGCCATCTGCGCGCAAAAGCAGCGGCCGGTCATGGCCCGACAGACACAGCTGCGCCTCCATGCCGCCCTCTTTATGATGCAAGATCGCGCTGGCCACCGTCGCATAGCGGGTGTTGTCCGGCTGATCGAGCAAAGTCAAATTGAGAAGCTCTAGCGCCCGCGGCAGGGGACGCCCGTCGCGGATCATCACCCGCAAAACGTCGCGCACGATGCCAGTCACAGCCGCGGCCTGCGCGCCCTTGCCACACACGTCGCCGATCGAAGCCCACACTCGCCCCTCGGTCAACGGCATGACGTCATAGAAGTCACCGCCCACGTGGGTACCAAACGAGGTCGCCGGAAGATACTCGGCGGCGAACGACGCCCAAGGCACCTCCGGCAGAGCCTGCGGCATCAGCGCGGCCTGGAAGTCACGGGCGACTTGCTCCCGCTCGGTGTGAATGTGGGCGTTGTCCAAAGCCAAAGCGCAGCGTTTCGCCAGGTCGATAATGACGTCGCGCTCCTCGGCGGTATGGGCACGGCCCTCAGGGCGGCCCACCGACAACACCCCGAGCACATTCCCGCCCGCCTCCAACGGCACCGCGATGCCCTCCAACGGATGCGGCAGCGGCACCTCCATACCTCGATGCACGAAGGTGTTGAGTTCCTCGGTGACCCCGTCGGCCGCTTCGGTCAGGAGCTTGCGGTAATGCGGCAACTCCGCCTCGGAAGCGTGCTGCACGCTGGCCAAACGCGGAATCATCGCCTGCGGCGTCGACGTCACCAGGTGCACGGCCGCCCACTGGCCCAGTCGCGGCACCACCAATTGCGGGATCAAAGCGACAGTCAGGTCCTCCCGCAGGCTGTGAGCGAGAATCTCCCCAGCCCCGGCAAGGAAATTGAGCCACCCCGACCGCTCCCGTTCATCGGTGCGCAGTCGATGCACCTCCACCGCCAGCGCGATCCGTTCGGCGCTCAACGCCGCCGGTACGTCCCAGCTGGTGTTCTCCGGTTTTTGCCCAAACAAGTGCAGGCGGCCCCGATGTGGCGAGTTGACCGGGATGGGGGCGCTAAAGGTGACCTGCGTCTGCGAACCACAGCTAGCCAGGGTGTTCTCGCCGCGTGTGTCGCCATAGTCGATGGTTGCTCGGGCGCCGGCGGCCCCAGTGACGATCTGGAGCCGGTGCAGCAGTTCTTCGACCAGCCGCGGCAGGCTGAGCCGGTTTTGCATCTCCGAGGAGACCGACAACAGTTGCGAGATTTCGGTCGCGTTGATACTGCCGACCGGGTGCGGCACGTCGTGGTAGGTCTCCGGCAGCGGCTGAGCCTCGATAGATTGCGTCGCCACGTGGGCTTGGGCATCGTCGCCACTGCCGGGGCGGGCGAGCCTAAACCAAATGGACTTGCCGATGGCGTCATGGGTGGTGCCCCACGCGGTGGCGAACTGGTCGACTAGCAGCAGGCCGCGCCCACCTTCGGCGGTCACATCGGGCGGGGTCGTATCGGCCGGCTCGACCGAGCCGGAGCGGAAATCGGTCACGGTGACACGCAGACCCGCCTCGTTGCCCACAGCGTCAATCTGGATATCCGTGCCAGCGTGGACGACGCCGTTGGTTGTCAACTCCGTGGTCAACAACAGCGCCTCATCCATGAGGTCGCGCATGCCGGAGTCTTGCAGAACTTCTCGCACGGCAGCGCGCGCGGCGGCCGGGGAACGATCGTTGGCCGGCAGCTGGAGGCGGCGATGCACTGGCTCAGACACCTCTTCAGTGTAGTCGGCTGGCCGCGCGAGGTCAGCACTCCGGCCGCCGATTTCGCGCCTGGAATCGGCGGCCGTGGCACCAGCGGCCCGTACGCGCCATGTCTGTGAGGGGAACAACCGTTCCCCTCCGCGCAGCCCAGCGCCAGGCGCGGCCATCAGCGGCAGCCTGGTCGGCTTGTCCGAAATTCCCAGGTTGCGCGGCTCCCCGGCCGACCCAGCCGTCAAACAGGGTCGCCAACCGTAGCCGCCGATGGCGCTGTGGCCAGTGACGTCGCGCGTCCCCTCGTGGGCGCCCCACCCGATATATCCGGATTCACATCGCTGGCTCGGGGCCGCTAACTAGCGCTTGTCCCTCGTATATGCCAACCTTGGGGTCTGGTCTTCACCGCCAGTACACGAGTCGGCATGCCTCCCCGTTGAGCAACCAGGAGCCTCGCAGGCGAAACCTCGTCGTGGACCCAGCCTCCACAGATGGCGTTTCGCAAGCGGGCACCAAGCTTGGGGAGCCGCCGCAGCCTTGTGCCAAAGGCGGTGCCAACCCTTGCGAAGGATGAGCTTCGATGACGGACACCCGTGAAGTTGCCGATAACATGACATCTGAGCCTGAAAGCGAGCTGCTGGAGAGCCTCGCCGACGCTCTACGGCGCGTGGAGCGCGGCGATTTCACCGTGCGCCTGCCCCGCCGCGAGGGCCTAGCGGGCGAAGTCATCGACCGCTTCAACGCAGTCGTGGAACGCTCCGACACACAAACACGCTCACTCAAACGCATCAGCCGCGTCGTCGGTGTCGAAGGGCGCTGGCTGGAACGCATGGACGTCGAACACGTCGACGGCGGCTGGCAAGACGGCGCGGAAGCAGTCAATCGCCTGGTCGAAGAGCTCGTGCGGCCCACCACCGAGATCGCCCGCGTGCTGGACGCGGTCGCCCAAGGTGACCTGACCCAACAGGCCGCCCTGGAGTTTGACGGCACGGCGCTACGCGGTGAATTCCGTCGCATCGGTGAGACCGTGAACCGGATGGTGGACCTGCTGTCCTCCTTCGCCGACGAGGTCACGCGAGTCGCCCGCGAAGTCGGCACCGACGGCAAACTGGGCGGTCAAGCCGACGTGCAAGGCGTCTCCGGCACCTGGCGGTCTTTGACCGACTCGGTGAACACCATGGCGTCGAACCTGACCGACCAGGTGCGTTCGATCTCCCAAGTGACCAACGCCATCGCCGAAGGTGACCTGACTCAGTCCATCGACGTCGCCGCGAAGGGCGAGGTCGCCGACCTGGCCGGTACCGTCAACTCGCTGACCGAGACGTTGCGCATTTTCGCCGGGGAGGTCACGCGTGTGGCCCGCGAAGTGGGCACCGAGGGTCGCCTGGGTGGCCAGGCCGAGGTGCCGGGCGTAGCCGGAACGTGGAAGGACCTGACCGACAACGTCAACTCGATGGCCTCCAACCTGACCAGCCAGGTGCGAAACATCTCCCAAGTCGCCACGGCCGTGGCCCAAGGTGACCTGGGCCAGAAAATCACCGTCGCCGCGCAAGGCGAAATCCTCGAATTGAAGACAGTCGTCAACACGATGGTCGACCAGCTGTCCTCCTTCGCCGGGGAGGTCACGCGTGTGGCCCGCGAAGTGGGCACCGAGGGTCGCCTGGGCGGCCAAGCCCAGGTATACGGCGTCTCCGGCACGTGGCGAGACTTGACCGAGAACGTCAACCAGCTCGCCTCCAACTTGACGGACCAAGTGCGAAACATTTCGCTGGTCACCAAAGCCGTCGCCTCCGGGAACCTCTCCCACAAGATCACCGTTAACGCCTCCGGTGAGGTCGCCGAACTCAAAGACACCGTCAACACGATGGTCGACCAGCTCTCCAGCTTCGCCGACGAGGTCACCAGGGTGGCCCGCGAAGTGGGCAGCCAAGGAAAACTCGGCGGCCAAGCCCACGTCGTCGGAGTCTCCGGCATTTGGAAAGACCTAACCGAAAACGTGAACCTCATGGCGTTCAACCTCACCGCCCAGGTGCGAAACATCGCCTCGGTGGCCACATCCGTGGCTGGCGGAAACCTCTCCAAGAAGATCACCGTCGATGCCCAAGGCGAGTTCCTCGACCTCAAGACCACGCTCAACACGATGGTGGACCAACTCTCCCAATTCGCCGACGAAGTCACCCGAGTCTCGCGAGAAGTGGGAACCGAAGGCCGCCTCGGCGGTCAAGCCAACGTGCGCGACGCCTCCGGCATCTGGGAAGACCTCACCGATTCGGTGAACTCGATGGCCTCAAACCTCACCACTCAGGTGCGCAACATCTCCTCGGTGGCCACCGCCGTGGCCCAAGGTGACCTATCCCGGCAAATCACCGTCGATGCGCAAGGGGAGATGCTGGAGCTCAAAACCGTCCTCAACACGATGGTCGGGCAGCTGTCCTCCTTCGCCGATGAAGTCACCCGGGTGGCCCGCGAAGTGGGAACCGAAGGCCGCCTGGGAGGTCAAGCCTCCGTACCCGGCGTCTCCGGCATCTGGAAGGACCTGACCGACAACGTCAACTCGATGGCCTCCAACCTGACCAGCCAGGTGCGAAACATCGCCTCGGTCACGACCGCCGTCGCCCAAGGTGACCTGGGACAAAAGATCACCGTCGACGCGCAAGGCGAAATCCTCCAGCTGAAAAACACCGTCAACACCATGGTCGCCCAACTGTCCTCCTTCGCCGGGGAAGTCACCAGGGTGGCCCGCGAAGTGGGCATCGAAGGAAACCTCGGCTCTCAAGCCGAAGTCGAAGGCGTCTCCGGCACGTGGCTGGCCCTGACCGAAAACGTCAACTCCCTGGCCTCGACCCTGACCTTGCAACTTCGAGCCATCGCCAATGTCGCCCACGCGGTGGCCCGCGGCGACCACACCCAATTCGTCGACGTCGAAGCAGCCGGCGAAATCTCCGACCTAACCGAGTCGATCAACCAAATGATCTCCTCACTGCGAGACCAGACAACCAAAAACGCCGACCAGGACTGGCTCAACTCCAACCTCGCCCGCGTCTCCGGCCTCCTCCAAGGACGCCGCGACGTCGAAGACGTCACCCAAATGATCATGAACGAAGTGACGCCCCTGGTCGACGCGCAAACCGGAACCTTCTTCGTCAAGAAGGAAAAGAACGTCACCGGCGAAGCCGAATACTTCCTCACCTCTGTCTACGGACACCCCGACCCATCGAGCGAAGTCGTCATCTCCGAACACGAAGGCATCGTCGGCCAAGCCGCCGCCAGCAAACGCACCATCCGCATGCGAGACGTGCCCGAGGGCTACCTCGACATCACCTCCGGGCTCGGCCAAGCCGCCCCCGCCGACCTAGTAGTCCTACCCGTCCAATTCCAAGAAGAAGTGCGCGGCGTCATCGAATTCGCCTCATTCAACGAATTCTCCCCACTACACCTGAAATTCCTCGACTCACTGGTGGACAACATCGGCGTCGCGCTGGCCACCATCGAGGCAGCCAACCGCACCGAAGTCCTCCTGCGCGAATCACAGCGCATGGCCACCGACATGCGGGAACAATCCAGCCAGTTGCAGGCGACCAACGCCGAACTCGAAGAAAAAGCCACGCTGCTCTCGGCCCAAAACCGCGCGATCGAATACAAAAACCGTGAAGTCGAACAAGCCCGCCAAGACATCGAGGAAAAAGCCGACCAGCTGGCCCAAGCATCGAAGTACAAGAGCGAGTTCCTCGCCAACGTCTCCCACGAACTACGCACGCCACTGAACTCGCTACTACTGCTGGCCCGACTGCTGACCGAAAACACCGAGCAGAACCTGACTCCACGCCAAATCGAGTTCGCCCGCACCATCCACAACGCCGGATCCGACCTGCTCACCCTCATCGACGACATCCTCGACCTGTCCAAGATCGAAGCCGGACGCATGGACGTCGAAGTACACGAAGTACCACTACCGGAAGTCCTGGCCGACATGGAGTCGACCTTCCGCCCCCAATGCGAGGACAAGGGCCTCGACTTCTCCGTCACCGTCGACGACGACGTGCCAGAGATCCTCTACACCGACGGCCAGAAATTCCAGCAAGTGCTACGCAACCTGCTCTCCAACGCCGTCAAATTCACCCACGACGGAGAAGTAGCCGTGCGCGTGGGCAAAATGCCCGCGACGCACCGCTTCGGCATCGAACGGCTCGACGAAGCCAACGAGGTCTACTCGGTGTCAGTCATCGACACCGGCATCGGCATCCCCGCCAGCAAACAAAGCCTCATTTTCGAACCATTCAAACAAGTCGACGGCACTACCCGCCGCAACTACGGCGGCACCGGCCTGGGCCTGTCCATCTCCAAGTCACTCTCGGAGATGCTCGGCGGCGACGTGACCATCGACGCGACCGGCCCACAGGGCTCGGTCTTCACCTTCTACGTGCCAGGCGCGCTGGCCGTGGAACCCAGTGAGAGCGGTTTCGAAACCGTTGATTCCTCAGAACCGTCGGTGGCCGCTCCCGCGCTGGCGCGCAATAGCGGCCATTCGCGGGTTGGTTTCCGTGGTAACAAGCAGCCGATCTCCAAGCCGCAGCATGAGATTCTCTCCGAGGAAGTGAAGTCGCGTTCCTCATCGGCCTCGGCCAAGCATTTGGAGGGCATCACCGTTTTGATCATTGATGACGATGTGCGTAACGTGTTCGCGCTGACTGCCGCGCTGGAGCTACACCGCATCGATGTCGAGTACGCGGAAAATGGCGCCGACGGTATCGCCGCGTTGCAGGAAAACCCAGACATCGACATTGTCCTCATGGATTCGGCGATGCCGGGTATGGACGGGAACGAGACGACGCGGGCGATTCGCAAGATGAATCAGTTCGCCGATTTGCCGATCATTTTCTTGACCGCTCAGGCGATGACGGAGGATCGGGATCGCTCGATGGCGGCGGGTGGTTCGGCCTACATCACCAAACCCGTTGACATGGACCAACTACTGGACGCGATGGCCCCGTTCATCACGAGTGGTTCGGGCGGTGCTACCAGTAACGACAGTACCCCCAAGGAAACTGCCGTGGCTGGTTCCGGAGAGAATCAGGCCAGGAACACGGCGGATTTTGACCCCGATGAGTCCGCCTCGGATGAAAGCATTGGTGGGGCCGCTCAGAGGGCAGAGTCCGAAGTCAGGGCCAACGAGGTCGACACGACTGAGGCTGGGACGGATGTCGCCGATCGCGAATCCGAGGCTGGGACAGAGGAGCAATGACAGTGAAACCTGCGCGTGGTGCGCGAGTGCTGTTGGTGGACGATCGGCAGGAAAATCTGCTGGCGTTGGAAGCGATTATGCAGGGAATGCCGGTGACGACCGTTGCCGTCAATTCCGGTGAAGAGGCACTGAAGAAGCTGTTGCGCGAGGACTTCGCGGTGATTCTTCTCGACGCGCAAATGCCTGGCATGGATGGTTTCGAGACCGCACGGCACATTAAGCAGCGGGAGAAGACTCGGCACACGCCGATTATCTTCTTGACCGCGGCGGACCGCGATTCTCATTTGGCTATGCGTGGCTATTCGGTTGGTGCGGTGGACTACATCACCAAGCCGTTTGATCCGTGGATGCTGCGAACGAAGATCGGTGTTTTCATCGACTTGTGGGACCGGGGCGAGCAGCTGCGGACGACCGCTTCGCGGGCCGAGGACGCCGTTAGGCGGGCCGAGTATGCCGCGGAGAAGCTGCATCAGGTGGCCGAGAGGCTTGATGCTTACAGCAGCCAGCAGGGGCGGCCGGCGGAGCTGGAGTCGATCCGTTCGGAACTGATCGGCGAGGAGACTCCCACGCCCAACTGAGGCGTCGAATGGCGCGGCTCGGTCATGAGTTATCTGGCCGCGCTATGGCATTGGGTGCGCTATTTGGTGGCACCTTTGCGCGTACCTGGTTTGGGCAGTCCTCCTGCGCTAGTGGATCTACAGCAGTGGCTGCCCTCTGGCGACCACGTGCGCCGCAGGGACCGAATGTTGCGGGTTTCAACTGGTGGACAAGGGAATGACGCGGACCCCACCGACGTTGTCCACAGGCTTGCACGTTCGTCCTTGACGTCAAATCGTGATTTTTGGGACAATAAAAAAGGGGGTCCCTAGGTGAGAATTTTTCATCTTTGTCTGGTGTCGCCAGCAACCCCGTCGCGACCGTAAGAGGCCACTTCTCCCAAAGGGCGCCCTGGTGAGCAGACTTTCGTGCCCACTGGGTGAACCCTCAGCGCTCACCACCAAGCAGCGGCGTGAGACACCCGCTGAGCCCGGCAGGCCATTTCACAATCCACAGTGAAGCTGCACGCATGCGCAAAAGATGACATAATCCTCAGCGAGGCGGCACCGGCCGTCCTCGCCTGAGGAGGTTCGCGTTGAAAACGGGACTGAATGGCCTCGACCACTAACTTCGCATGATCCCCAACTCCAGGGACGAAGGCCGAGGCGTCCTTAGCTGAGAAGCCAACGACGTTTTCTCAGCGCAGACTCAGATCTCCGTTACAGAATTGAGCCACGCGCCTCAGGCGACCTCCTTGCAACGTCAGTTAGGCTTAGTGATGTGGTGAACCCAGGACTGGACATTAAGGTGCACCACGAATCGAATGAGACGATCGTGGCGCTAACGGGCGAAATTGACATCCACACAGTACAGCGACTGACTGACACAGTGGATGACGCGCTCGCGGATGCCCCTGCCCGCCTTGTCTTCGACATGAACGGCGTGACGTTCTGCGACTCGCAGGGCTTGGGCACGCTCGTCGTGCTGCGCCGCGCGGCTACTCGTTCCCGCTCGGTCTTGGTCCTTGCCAATTTGACCGCTTTCCTCACCCGGCTGCTGCATGTCACCGGCATGGACGACCAGTTCGTCATTCGGGACGCACAGCCAGCGACCTTCGACGAGCCTTCTCGCCATGACTAATTCCGACCCTTCCCCGCTCGGACCTGACCCGAAGCCGAACCCTGATCAAGCGGCCCAGCCGCCACAACCAGATACGGCAACCGCAGGCTCGGAAAGCCAGCCGCAGGCCCCACAGGCACCCGGTGCTGAGCCCCAGACGCCAGCTGCCGACGCCCCGTCACCGGCGTCCTACCCGGACCCGCCGGCTCATGCGCACGCTCAAAGTCCACCGGTGGCCTCCGGCCAGCCGAAGTCAGGTCGCGTGCGCCCCGAAACTCGCCGATTGCTGACCATTGTCGGCTCCATCGTTCTCTTCGCGATCGGTTTCGGCATCCTCTCCTGGCAGATTATCGACAACCTCGGCCACGATGCCTACGTTGTCGGCACTATCGCCGCCCTGGCTCCCGCACCGCTTTTGGTCGGCACGTTCGTGTGGCTCGGTCGTCACAAGGGCCGACCTTGGCTGCTTTTGGCGTTCAGCTTTGGTTGGGGCGCCTGCGTGGCCACCGCCATCGCCCTGGGAGTCAACACCGGCTTTGCCGTGCTGTTCGAATCCCGCGATATCCCCATGACCGCCGTTCCGGTCGTCGTTGCGCCCATCATCGAGGAATTGGGCAAGTTCGCCGGGCCTCTCCTGGTGTTCTTCTTCGCTCGCCGTCACTTCAACGGACTGCTCGACGCCATCGTCTACTGTGGCTTGGCTGCCGCCGGGTTCGCCATCGTGGAGAACATCTTGTACGCGGGCGGCATCTATGTCACCGGTACCGAAATGCTCAGCGAACAAGCGGGCTACGCCCTGGTCACCCAGTTGGTGCTCGTGCGGGGGCTCGCCACAATGTTCGCCCATCCGCTCATGACCGGGCTCATCGCCATCGGGCTTGGTCTCGCCGCTGCCAAGCGTGGGCGACCCGTGCGTAATTTCTTCCTCATCAGTGCCGGAGTCCTCGCCGGAATGGCCCTACACGCCCTGTGGAACGGTGCCGCGACGATCGGTGCCGCCATAGACCCCGCCGCCATGTTCGCGGTCTATCTGGGCTTCATGGTGCCGCTGTTCTTCACCATGGTGGCCTTGGCTCTGTGGGTACGGGCTCGGGATGCCCGTCGCTGCGAGACGCTCTTGGTGCCCTATGTGAACGCGGGCTGGATTTCCCCGCCCGAAGTGGCGTCGCTGGCGACATATTCACGCCGGACGGCTGCCCGCGCCTGGGCTCGTCGCGTCGCCGGGGCCGAGGGCGAACGACACATGCGCGATTTCCAGCGTGCCGCCGATGATTTGGCAGATGTGCGCCGCCGCCACAGTGTTGGTGAGCCGTTCGACCCTGACCGTGAGTTCGAGCTGCTCGGGGCATTGCGGACGGCTCGCGCCTATTACGTCCAGCGGGACCCACTGATGCCCCGCGCGTTGTGGGATGGAACGAACTACCAGGTGACTTTCCCCGACGGCAAGGTGCGTTCGCTATCGCCACCGCATGAACCGGTTATGCCTATACCGATGAATCCGGCTCCTCAGGCGTATTCTCAGACCTATGCATGACCCTCGACAGCCTTTCGCTTCCGGCGATTCCGGCCCGTTTCCCGCCGCGACTGGCGGGCATTACCCGGGCTTGATCACCCCTGCGCATCCGGTCGTGCCGGGGGGCTTGTCGTACCCGGTCGCGCGTCGCCCCATTTTCCGTGAGGTGCATCCGGTGCGGCCAAGCATGGTTTTGGCAGGTTCCGGCGCGGCATTTCTGTGGTATCTGGTGTGGTTGCTAGCTTTTGCGAGAACCGCCACCTCGTTCACTTGGGTGACGTTCGCGGCAAGTATGATCGCGGCTGCGGCCTCGGCGCTATTGTTCCGATATGGTGATCGCGGTGTCGCCACCGGAATCGTGGGCGTCAGTGGCATGGCCGTAGCGGTCGCAGGCCTAGTCATCGAAATGCATTTTGTGCTGGGCGGCAGCTGGGTCATGTGGTTACATACCCTTATAGCCTTCAGTTGCTTTAAGCCCTTACCAGCTGGACCACTCTTTTCTTTGTCAAGGCCAAACAATCTTACTTTTGCGGGGACGGAATCGTGTCGTATTTCGCTGTGACTGCCACCAGGACTGGTGACCAGTGGGAAGCTTCCGAAGTTGATCTGGACGACATCGCCGACATCGAAGACGCCGCTGAAGTCATGCGGGATGTCAACCCAGACGCTGAGGTGGCGCTGCTCTTCGTCGATGCCGACGACTCATATTTGACGATCTTGCGCCTCGATCAGGGCGACGATCTGCGTGCTTTCGGCTCTGATGCCGAATATGCCTCGCAAAGCCGCTTGGGCGAGACCCTGTTGGCCGACTTGGAGCCGGACGATCACGACGATTTCGACGAAGAGGACGAAGAGGCGGCGGTGCGCCGCCCGACCGAACTTGACGCGGAGCCGGTCGGCGAAGCCGACCTCTTGAGCGACCTCGGTGTTCCCTCGGCAATGTTGTTGGCCCTGTGTGCCAAGGACGGGATGCTTCCCACCGACGTGATGACCGAGTTGGCCGAGCGCATTGGCTGCGCCGAGGCTTTGGAAGCCGTCAGCGACGCCTGATGCGAGTCTGATGCTTGTGCTCGCCCGGTTCGCAACGACCGTTTCGGCCCAGAACCTCGCTCAGGGAATCCCTGGCCCGGTACGGAATGGCACCCTCCGATGACGTCGGTGAATCGTTTGCACACTGACCTTATGCGCCGGGCGCTGGAGGTTGCCTCCCAATCGGGAGATGATGTTCCGGTGGGCGCGGTGGTGTTCTCCCCGGACCTGGTTGAACTCGCCTCGGCCGTTAACCGCCGGGAGGCTGACGCCGATCCCACCGCTCATGCTGAGATCCTGGCCATGCGCCAGGCGGCTCAGGTGTATGGGGATGGGTGGCGGCTGGAGGGCTGCACGTTGGTGGTGACGTTGGAGCTGTGCACGATGTGTGCGGGGGCGGCGGTGTTGGCGCGCGTTGGCAGCATCGTGTTTGGGGCCTGGGAGCCGAAGACGGGGGCTGTGGGTTCGTTGTGGGACGTGGTGCGTGATCAGCGCCTGAACCACCGGCCCGAGGTGTACCCGGGGGTTTTGGCCGATGAGAGCGCGGCGATGCTACGCGACTATATGAACGGCCGTCGCCACGGTGCCTGAGCCGAGCTGCGCGACCGAATAGTCATCGTTGGCACTGGCTGTCCGTGATTTCACCAGCGCGGCTAGCGCAGGCCTAAGGAGCGAGTTCTTGGTCTGCGGCGGTGTTGAGGTCGGTGCCTGGCCCCGATCATTTGTGCCTCACAGCGCTGGCAGTTATCCACAGGCAACGAAGTGCTCCTTGACGCCCAAAGCGGATTTTTGGGACAATGAGATTTGGGGGACCCCAGGGTGAAAATGTTTCACGTAATGCTGTCATGGCAGCTCACCCACTAAATGAGCGTCGCCATCCCCGTCTAGCCTCCCGCCCCGTGGGCACTGGCGCGGGCATGAGAATCGAGATTCATTCATGTTAGGCACACCCGTCTAAGGCGGTGAGCCGGAGCGATTCTCTCGGCCGTGAGCCTCATCGTCCAGTGGCGAAGGGGTCAGCGTGCCGCACATGGATCGAACCCTGCGGCGCTGCGGGCACGAAGAAGGGCCAGCGCCGACAAGCACTGGCCCCAACCTACCTTCGAGAATGCCTATGTCGCTTCTCTCCTGGCCCGCCTCAGCCACAGGAAAACCTGCGGCATGGGCAGCCGGGACTAAAGCCCTATTAGCGTGTCACCGTGTCCAGCGCGATCTCGACCATGTCGGTCAGCGACTGTTGCCGCTGGTCGGAGTCGAGGTGTTCTTTCGTGATGAGCTGGTCGGAGATGGTGATGAGCGCCAGCGCCCGGGCGTTGAACTTCGCCGCCAGCGTGTACATCGCGGCGGCTTCCATCTCCACGCACAGGACGCCGTATTCGGCGAGCTTTTCGTAAATGTCCCAGTGGTCGTGGTAGAACACGTCGCCGGAGAGGATCTGTCCGACTTCCAGGTTGACTCCGCGATCGGCGGCGGCGTCGACGGCGTTGCGAAGGAGGCCGAAATCGGCCACGGGCGCGTAGTCGATGTTTCCGCCGAAGCGCAGCCGGTTCATGTTGGATTCCGAGGCGGCCCCGATCCCGGCGACGACGTCCATCAGGCCGAGCCGTTCGGTGATGGCGCCGCCCGAGCCGATCCGCACGAGCGTCTTGACGCCGTATTCGGCGAGTAGTTCGTGGGTGTAGATGGACGCTGAGGGCATTCCCATGCCCGATCCCTGCACGGAGATGCGTTCGCCTTTATATGTGCCGGTGAAGCCGAACATGTTGCGAACAGAGGAGTAGCAGGTCGCGTCGTCGAGAAATGTTTCGGCGATCCACTTGGCGCGCAGCGGGTCGCCGGGCATCAGTACCGTCTCGGCGATGTCGCCGGGCTTGGCGGAAAGATGTGCAGTCATATCAGCAGCTTCTCACAATTCATCCTATGAATCTTGGCGGGTTGGGGGTTTTGGTGACGCGTCACGGGTGTGATCTGTCTCAAATTGGGCCGGTGAACATGGGGCGGAAGGCATCCGGTAGCCTTCTTGGCGGTGGCGTGTCCGAGCGGCCGAAGGAGCTCGCCTCGAAAGCGAGTAAGCGTGCAAGCGCTTCGTGGGTTCAAATCCCACCGCCACCGCCACAGAAATCCCAGCTAAGGTTCACTCTTAGCTGGGATTTCGCGTATGTGGCTGGCACTGGCCGCCCGCGCCAGCTGAGGTACCGTTGTCACCCATCCTCAACCGGCATCCCGGGCCCGCTGCGAACATTTGTCGCGGCCCGTCCACACTGTCGAACCGACGCACTCTAGTGCCGCCGGTCCTTAGCTAAGCTGATCTCCCGTGCTCGAACGAGACCACGGGGTCGAGTGGGGGTTCCCTGGTGACCGTATTTCGCCGGTTCGGCGTCTCCGGAGCGGTACTGACGATCCTGTCGGTGCTGTTGCTGTGCCTGTTCGTGTTTCATCGTCATCTGCCGAATCGGGCTTGGAACCTGGGCAGTTTGGTGGAAACCTTCCTGCCGTGGTTTGGCCTGGCCATCATCCCGCTTCTGGTGTGGGCCGCCCTTAAACGCAACGTCGTCACCATCGTGGTCGCCATCCTGCCGGGTCTGGTGTGGGCCTATATGTATGGGCCTTTGCTGCCGGACAAATCCGAAGGCCCCGGAGACTTCCGGGTTCTCTCCCACAATGTCGAAGACATCAACCCGAACCCCGAAGAGACCGCCCGCCATGTACGGGATGCGAACGCGGATGTGGTCGCGCTGGTCGAGATCACCAGCGAGGCGATGCCCACCTACCGCGATGTACTCGCCGAGCAGTACCCCTATACGGCCGATTACGGCACAGTGGCCTTGTGGTCGAAGTACCCCATTAGCGTTTCGGAGCCGGTCGATATCGGCATTGACTGGACGAGAGCCTTCCGGGCGACAGTCCAGGTAGAGGGTATCGATGTCTCGATCTATGTCGCGCACTTGTTGTCGGTGCGACTCATGCCCGATGAGGGTTTCACGATCGACCAACGTAACCGCACCGCGCAAATGCTGGGCGACGCGATCGAGGCCGACGCCTACGACCGAGTCATCCTCATGGGCGATTTGAATGGCACGATGCAAGATAAGACTCTCGCCCCGATCACCTACCAAATGAGATCGGCCCATGCCAGCGCTGGTCGTGGCTTCGGGTTCACCTGGCCATCGTCGTTCCCGGTTGCGCGGATTGACCAAATCCTGTATCGCGGTTTGGAAGCGACCGACGCTCAGGTCTTGTCACAGACTGGGTCGGACCATCTGCCGGTTCAGGCGGACTTTAATCTTTGAGATCACGCGCTATACAGTCGAGTGTGAACTCGGTTGCCAAAAGGCAGCCATCATGAGGCATAGCGGTCAAAAGGGCGCATTCGTCGCTCGCGCCTCCTGTACGGGGCCCAGACCGTGAGGCTCTCAACTCTGTGGTGCAACCAACCGCAGGTCGCGAGGTGTTAGGTAAGTATGAATGTCCCTCAGGATCGCTCCGGGCCAAGCGCGGGCGACGGCGAAACAGGCCGCCGCCGCACCTCGGTGCTGCCGTTCGCTCGTGGCGCGCACACGCGGCCGCACCAGCGTGCCAGCAGCGCAGAGGCCGACGACACGCTACTCCTGCCCCGCGTCGAGGAGCCAGCGGCCGAAACGACTCCCGCACACGATCAGACGTCGACCCAGCAGCTAGCCACAGAGCCGCTGATCCGATTGTCCAAGGCCGGAATGACCTACCCGGGCCCCCCGCCGGTCGAGGCACTCAAGCCGATCGACCTCGACGTTCACGAAGGCGACTATTTGGCCATCGTGGGACCGTCTGGTTCGGGTAAGTCCACCCTGCTCAACCTGCTTGGTCTCCTCGACCAACCCACGACAGGGGCCTACTATCTAGACGGCCACGACACCTCCACGATGAAGGAGGGCATGCGCACCAAGCTACGAGGCGAGAAGGTCGGCTTTATTTTCCAAGCCTTCCACCTCATGGCCCACCGCACCGCGGAGGAAAACGTGGCGATGTCACTGGTCTATAAGGGCATCGCCCGAGGCCGCCGCCGCACCATCGCCCGCGAGAAGCTGGAACAGGTGGGCCTGTCCCATCGCATCTCGGCCCTACCGACCACCTTGTCCGGGGGCGAACGTCAACGCGTGGCGATCGCCCGCGCGTTGGCCACCGACCCATCGTTGATGCTATGCGACGAGCCCACCGGAAACCTGGACTCGAAGACGGCCGCCTCGGTGCTGGAGACCCTTGACGAACTACACGCGCGCGGTCTGACAATCCTCGTCATCACCCACGACCACGAAGTCGCCCAACGAGCGCAACGAGTGGTGACGATTCGCGACGGGGAACTGCTCGAGGGCAACCTGGTCGGCAGCAGCTAGCGCACGCGCTGCCGCAGCAAACGAAAAGTACCGACGGGTCTGTCGCCCCTCTTATGGGGAAGCGACAGACCCGTCAGCAATTGATCACGGTGATCCACTCAGGTGCGTGACAATGAGTCAGTCGTCGTCGTCGTCCTCATCCTCATCGTCGTCATCCTCGTCGTCGTCATCCTCGTCGTCGTCATCCTCGTGATCATCCTGATCCTCCCCATTGGAAATCAAGATGAAGACATTCGTCCCCTTCGGAGCCGTACCAGTGGGAGTGGTGGAGAACGCCTGACCCTGATCACAACTCGAATCGTGCTGCCCTTGCGCCACAACGGCATTGAAGCCCGCGTTCTCAATCGTATTGATCGCCGTGTTCACATTCACGCATCCAATGTTGGGGATGCTGGTGAGGTCCTTGCCCCTGACCAAATCATTGCTAGGGGTATCCCAATCCTCAACATCCAGTTTGGACACCGCGTGGCCCAGTACCGTAATGCCCGAACTTCGCACTTGCGACGACCAAGCGCTATTGGCGTTCACCGACCGCGACGACATGTCCGGGTCACCAACGAAGGTCGCGCTGGCCGCGTTCGGGGTCGCCAACATCATCCAGTACGAACGGTTGCGGTCGGCGGTACCGGTCTTACCCATGAGCGGACGGTCGAAGCTGGAGCCTTCGCCAGTGGCCGTGCCACCGCTACAGCGGGAGACATCGTCGCTTTGGCCCACCGGGCAGCGGCCCGCGCTCACGGCGGCCAGCGCCACGTCTTCCTCAATGACGCGCTCGCAGCTGGGTTCTGAGGCGTCTTCCCAAAAGGAGCCGTCCGAACGGTGAATCTTCAGGACTGGCATGGGGTCGCACTTGATGCCGCCGGAGGCCACGGTCGCGTAGGCGTTGGCCATGTCCAGCGGAGTGGTGGAGTCCAGGCCTAGGGTAAACATGCCGTACTCGTCGAGTTCTTGGTTCTCGTTGTTACGTGCTTCAACCACGCCTTCCTCAGCGCGGAAGTTGATGCCTGCTCGCTCGGCCATCTCCACGGCTGCCGATGTGCCCACAAACTCCTGTAGCTGAACGAAG
This sequence comes from Natronoglycomyces albus, assembly GCF_016925535.1. Lineage (NCBI taxonomy): Bacteria > Bacillati > Actinomycetota > Actinomycetes > Glycomycetales > Glycomycetaceae > Natronoglycomyces > Natronoglycomyces albus. The sequence goes on from NZ_CP070496.1 coordinate 279,732, forward strand.
TATGTGTTGGACGAGCGGCCGTAGGCGTCCCACATATCCATACTGGACTGTGTCATCGACGGGTTGTCATTGCTGGGGCACCATACATATTGGCCAGGATTAACCTGGCTGCATGAGGCACGGCCCTCTTCGTGGACGGTGTACACCCGTGAGTGGTAGGTGTGGGGTGAGGGCAGGCTGGTCGCCAGCGGCATGCCCTCTTCTAGGGCGGCCAACATGGTGTAGAGCTTGAAGGTTGAACCGGCGGGGAAACCGGGAGTCTCGTCGTTGCCACTGAGCAACGGGATGGTCGTGTTTGGATAGTTGGAGTCCACCCCGGCCGACCGCAGGCGTTCGTTCGAGTGTGGTCCGTTGTTCGACTGGTCGAGGCTGTAGATCCGGTTGACCGCCATGGCTTGCACATGGCCGGTTCCCGGTGTGACCACGACCGAACCCAATGCGGTCGGGTTGTTCACGTCGATGTGGCTGGCGAGGGTTTTCATCGACTTGGACTGTACGTCGGGGTCCATGCTGGTGGTAATGCTGAAGCCGCCTCGTTTCAGCAGGTCGAGGCGTTCCCATTGGGTGTCACCGAATTGCGGGTTCGACGCCCACCATTGCTTGAAGTAGTCGCAAAAGAATCCCCAGTCGGTGTGAGTGGTGTCCACACACTCGTTTCCGGTCGGCTGTGGGTTCAACCCCAGTGGCTCTTCTTTGGCCTCTGTGGCTTCGGCCTCGGTGATGTACTCAACATCGGCCATGCGGTCGAGCACCCAATTGCGTCGGCTCAGCGGCTCGCTCAGGTCGGCTTCGGCGTTGATCGATGCCAATGAGGGGTATTTGGGCAGTGCGGCCAAGAAAGCCGCTTCGTGCAGCTCTAGCTCGTTGGGTGCCTTGTCGAAGTATGTGTATGCGCCAGCGTGGACACCGTAGGCTTGGCTGCCCAGGAAGACCACGTTGAGATAGCGCTCTAGAATCTCGTCTTTGGTCAGCTCTTCTTCTAGAGCTAGCGCGTAGCGCATTTCCCTGATTTTGCGTTCCATGGTCGGCTCGGAGGCCGCGATCACGTCGTCGATGGACGAGGCCGAGTAGATGAGAGAGTTGCGCACGTACTGCATGGTGAGCGTGGATGCGCCCTGGCTGTCTTCGGAGGTCTGGTTGGTGACCGCGGCCCGGAGCACACCGGTCCAGTCGACGCCCTCATGCTCGTAGAAGCGGGTGTCCTCGGCGGCCAACAGCGCGTTGATCATGACGTCGCCGACGTCGTCTAGCTCGATGACCTCGCGGTTTTCCTCGTAGAAGTTCGCGATGAGCGTTTCTCCGTCGGAGGCGTAGACCTTGGTTGTCTGCGGCAGGTTGGCTTCGGTTAGTTCCCCCGGTAGCGAGTCGAACTTTTCGATGCTCTGTTTGGCGGCGAAACCCCCGACCGCCAGCAGCGGGAACACTGCTGCGGCCGCCAGCACTCCCACGAGCACTCCGCACGTGAGGAGGGCGAAGACGCTGGAGAGTGGACTGCGCGGCGGGAACGATACGGGAGTTCTTTGCACAGGGGTCACCACCTTAGATTACGACAATTGTGCGGACGGGGAGAGCCGGTCAAGTTCGGCAAACGACGCCGCTGCGGTGCAATAGTGACGTTACGCGAGGTGGTTTCGGCTGCCTGTGAGCGGAAATCGTTATCACTTCGCATTGGTGATGATACTGAAGTGGCCTTGTGCCATTGCTGGTAAAAGCGACTATGTGGCCCTTTGGGGGACGATAGGGGCCAAACAGGTCCAGTATGAGAATACCTCGCAATCGAGGGGTGGCTAGCCCTTGATCTTTCGGTCAATCAGTGTCACGGTGGCAGGGAAGGCCACGCTGCGTCTCTTAGCTGGCACAAGAAAATTTTCTCCGATGTTTCGAGGCATCGGCACTTAATGAACCAAGGTCGGATTCCGTTGTCCGGCAAGAGTTTTCTCTCATCAGCGACATGATCAAAAAGTTCACGTTTAGCCTTTTGGGCACGGGATTTTAATAGCTAAGGGTAGTCAAAATGTTGCTAAGAGTGTAGTGTCCGTTTCTGACAGTTACGCAACGTGGCGTCCTCGTCACAGAAATGAACTGTCGAGGGGTTTGAAGGGATAATAGGGGAGGTCATGCAGATGGGACTGCTGATCGACTGGACCAATGAGGCACTCTGTCAGGAAGGCGATCCAGACGCGCTTTTCGTACAGGGGGCGGAACAGAACAACGCCAAGAAGGTATGTCGGGGTTGCCCCGTCAGACTGGAATGCCTCGCCGACGCGCTAGACAACCGAATCGAGTTCGGAGTCTGGGGCGGAATGACAGAGCGGGAACGGCGAGCTCTACTACGCAAGCACCCAGGTGTTCGCAGCTGGCGGTCGGTATTCGAGATCGCGCTGGAGGAAGAGCGCACCTCGGCACCGGATCCGCAGCGACAACTCGCCGCAGTGATGAAGTTAATCTTCCACGATCCAGCCATTTGCACAACGCACACTCAGGCCAGAAGAAGTCGCCCTCCTACTCGGGGCGCAGACGACGTAAACACCGTACGCTTTGAGGCGACGCCCGCTATGGGCGTCGCCTCAAAGCGGTCTGAGGACCAGACAGAACCTAATCGGCGGCCAGCTGTCCGAACTCCCGCAGTGCGTCTAGGTCGTACACGTCCCGGGCCATTCGAGGCAACCACAATTGACTCACGCTAGGGCACGCTGCCGTATAACGTGCCGCTAGCCGCTGCTCAGCCCTTTGCGCCTGCATCAGATCAGCGTGCAACCGCAGCACGGCGGCGACGGCCTCATCGCCGTCCTCCTCGGACAACCGGGCAGCGCCCCCCGCCGCGCGCACCGCCGAGACCGACTCGGCGACCGGCGCTGTAGTCCGGTTCAAAATCAAACCCTCCAGCGGCATCCGCTCCTCGGTCAACCGCCGAGTAAAGTACATGGCTTCCCGCATCGCCCCCGGCTCCGGGGCCGCGACCACTAGAAACGATGTCTGCGGATCTTGCAACGTGCGAAAAGTGGCCTCGGCCCGCTGCCGGAACCCGCCCAGAGTCGACTCCAGCGACTTCGCGAACTGCGCCACGTCGGTCAGCAAGTGACCACCGAGAATCTTGTGGAACGCGCGCGTGAAGATATGCGCCGCTGAACCCATGAACGACAAAAGAGAAGGACGTGACGACCCCGGAGCGGTCAACAGCCGCGCCATCCGCCCGTCCAAAAACCGACTCAACCGGGCCGGAGCATCCAGAAAATCCAACGCCGAGCGCGACGGAGGCGTGTCCACCACAATCAGGTCCCACTGCTCAGCATTGCGCAGCTGCGCTAGCTTCTCCATCGCCATGTACTCCTGCGTCCCCGAGAACGTCGAACTCATGGCCTGGTAGAACGGGTTGGCAAAAATCTCCTGAGCTCGCTCGGGAGTCGAATGCGCCTCGACCATCTCATCGAAAGTGCGCTTCATGTCCAGCATCATCGCGTCCAACTGGCCCGAGCGCACCCCCGCGACCGCCCGTGGCGCGTTCTCCAGCTGTTCCATACCCAGCGACTGGGCAAGCCGACGAGCCGGGTCAATGGTGAGGACCACAGCGTGACGGCCATGCAGCTCAGCGGCTCGCAGCGCCAGCGACGCGGCGGTAGTCGTCTTGCCCACACCACCAGCCCCACAACAGACAATGACCCGCTTGTCCTCGTCGGCAAGCAGCTTGTCTATATCCAGGTCAGCCGGCATCCTCGTCGCCCTCTCCCTCACCGGTGGCCGGAGCGGTCTTCGGCGCAGAAGTCGAACGCGACAATCGAGCCGGAGTCGTCTCCTCCTCAACCAGCGGTGCCTCCTCAGCCACGACCGGTCCCGACACGACAGGTGTGGAAACAACTGGCCTTAGCCGCTGAGCAACCCCGTAAAGGTCCGACAAGTCGACTCCCGTGGCCAAACGTGGCACCTCGACCACCGGTTGCCCTAGCTCGTCGAGACGTTCCCGCATCCCCTGCTCCAACCCCAGCCGCTGCTGTTGACGTTCAGTCTCGACCAGCAATCCGGCCACAGTCTGCGCGTCATGGGGCATCCCAGCGGCCCGCAAACCCTTTTTCAAGCGCGCCGGAGTCATCTTCACGCCATACAGGGAACTATCGTGCACATGGTTGAGGATGATGCGACCAACGCGCAAAGAAGCGCTCTCAAGCTCGGCGGCGGCATCCAAAGTCTCTTGCACCGGCATCTCTTCGAGCAACGTCACCAGGTGGACGGCAGTTTGCGGCGAATGCAGCAGCCGTGCCACCGAGCGTGAATGGTTGGCGATCGGCCCCGACTTGGCCAACCTGCCACTCTCCACCGTGACATTGAGAAACTTGACCACCCTGCCCGTTGGCGGAGCGTCCAACACCACAGCGTCATACACGTAACGCCCGCCCTCGGAGCGCGTCACCGCCTCCTTGACCTTCCCGGTCAACAAAACGTCTCGCAACCCCGGAGCGATGGTTGTCGCGAAGTCGATCGCCCCCAACTTGCGCAAAGCCTTGCCCGCCGAACCGAGCCGGTAGAACATCGTCAAATAGTCAAGCAGCGCGGCCTCAGCGTCGATGGCCAAGCCATACACCTCACCGCCGTCGGCTCCCGTGGCTAGACGGCGCTCCTCATAGGGAAGCGGCCCCGCGTCGAACATCGGGGCGATACCGCCCCGCCCCTCGACCTCCACCAACAACACACGCCGACCGCCATTGGCCAAAGCCAACGCCAGGCCCGCCGCCACAGTGGTCTTTCCCGTACCACCTTTGCCGGTGACCACATGCAAACGGACCGGATGCTGGCGGGCGGCGCTACCTCCCGACTCGGCCGCATCCGTGGCGGCAAAGCCAGAAGTGTCCTCAGCAGCACGGCGAACCCGGGTACCTCGCGCAGGTGAGCTGCGGGCCTCGGGTGGCTGCTCCGGCGGTCCAGATGGCCGCCGCTGGGAGCGCAGAGCGTGATCGGACGACATCAGCCGCATTCTAGCTCGAATAACGGATGCCGTGCATCCAGCAGCACACGGCGTGACCGATCAGCCGCCCCACAGCGTGCCTGGCTTGCCTCCACCGAAAGTCAAATACCGAAGCGACCAGCAACAGCGTGACAGCGGCACCCCAAGTCGGGACACCGCTGCCTAAGTCGCGCCAATAACTAACCGTTGGCGACGTCGCACACCACCCATTGCGGGTTTGAGTCCTCAGCAACCAACGTGAACGTCCACAGCGCTGTCTCGCCTTCGGCCCTGAGCTCAGCGGTAACTGTCGCCGAACCGACATCGCGGTTCACCTCGGTCACATCATGGAAGGTAATGCCGTGCTCGCCCAAATCAGCCAAAGCCAGCAGGGCGCTATTGAGGTCCCGGTCCCGCTTCTCGGCACATAGCCAATCGGCCGCCGCCGCGGAATCCTGATCGTCCAGCAACGCGGTCAAGAACCCATCCACCGAACGAGCCGGGGTGTCGTCCAGGTCGTCCACGCCCGCGATCAGCCGCATCCCAGAAATGAGCACCACCACCGTGAAAGCAATCGCAGCGGCAATGATTGCCCAGGTCAAAGGCTTAAAGCGCCGTGCTTCCGGTTCATCGTCGTCGGCTGGGCCAGCAGGAGCCTCAGCAGCAGCTTGCGCCGGTACGGGGTCGTGCTGCGCAGTGGGAGCTGGGCGGCGCTGACGCGGTGTGTCGCTGCGTGTGGAGCGGTTGGGAGATTCGTCGTTCGCATAAGTGGAAAGCCGTGTTCGTGGTCTCGGTGTGGTCGATGTGGCTGGAGATGGGTTGGACTGGTGGTCCTCGTCTGGGTGGGATTCGGTGCTCAGGGTGGGGCAACTCGATTCTTCGTGCGCCTCTGAGCGGTCGAGGGTGGGGTGTTGTTCGAACGCGGCATGGCGATCGAGCTCGGTGTCAGCCTCGCGTGAATTACGCGGCTCGTGAGTGTCGTGGGTTGATGTCACGTCATAACCCCCTGAAGGGTGTCGAAAGAGAAGTGTCCTTGGCACTGGTGGTGGCCCTGTGGCGCGGTTGTGTCACCGGTGACCGCCTGCTTCGCGCTGGTGTGGCCGGTGACGTAGCCGGTGGGATGACGCCGTGTCGGTGCTCCCGGGCACGCCAGCCGGGGCGATGGGACGTCCTCGGTGGGCTGAACCGGATCACATGACACGAAGAGAGCGGCACCGACCTTGCGTGCACTCCAGCCACCTGTGCCTCAGCGGAGACGCTTAGGAAGCGCCTCTACTGAGTTCTAACGAACAGGATGCCCCGGGGATGCGCGCGATCAGGGAGGAGAACATATTCTGCATCTATGCAGAAATGGGAGTACGCTACAGCGCCGCTTCTCATCCACAACACCAAGATGATCTTGGACACGTGGGGAGAAGACGGCTGGGAACTTGTCACCGTCTTGCCTGGCAACAATGCCGAGCAGTTGGTGGCTTACTTCAAGCGGCCAAGGGAGGGCAACTAGTGGTAGACATCAAACCCGCCCTGGAACGCCTGGGCTTGACGTTGCCTGAGGTCGTACCGCCGGTTGCCACCTACCAACCGGCCGTGCGCAGCGGTAACTACATCTACGTGTCCGGCCAGTTGCCAGTATCCGATGGTCAGATCGTCGCGACCGGCAAGGTCGGTGCGGAAATCGACGTCGACCAGGCCTATGACCTGGCGCGGCTATGCGCGATCAACGGTTTGGCCGCGATTGCCTCAGTGGTGGATTTCGCTGAGGTCAAGAGCATCGTCAAGGTGACTGGTTTCGTCGCCTCGGCCCCGGGCTTCAACGCCCAGCCGAAGGTCATCAACGGTGCCTCAGAGCTGTTCGGTGAAGTCATGGGCGAGGCGGGCAAGCACGCTCGTTCCGCCGTTGGCGTGTCTGAACTGCCGCTGAACGTGCCGGTCGAGGTCGACTTGATCGCCGAGCTCAACGTCTCGGGAACGACCTACTTGGCCTAGGAAGGGCTTGGGTGGCCTCCCGCGAGCGCGTTCGGGCCACCTCAGGCGCAACATAGCCACAACTAAAGGTGGGGCCAGCTGCATTCGCAGCTGGCCCCACCTCACGTTTAAGGCGTTGTCGTGGCGGGCGTTTAGTTCAGACGGCTACCCGAGGCGGCGTCGAAGATGTGCTCCTTGCCTGGCTTGGGCACTAGGTAGGTCGTCTCGCCCAGGCCCGGCAGGTCGCCGCCCTCGCAGCGGATCACGAAGCGTTCCGCGCCATTGGCGTAGGCCGGGTGGCCGTAGAGGAAGGACTCTGAGCCCAGCTCCTCGACCAGGTCGACCTTGATTTCGATGCCGCCGGAGTTGGCGTCGCCAAGCTTGCAATGTTCGGGTCGGAAGCCCACGGTGACCTGCTTGTCGCCGGTCTCGCCGGTCGCCGCATCGGAGCCGACCGCCGAGACGGCCGCCTCACGAACGCTGCGCTCCATCGGAATGGTCACGTCGCCGAACTTCGCGCCGTCCTCTGTCAGCGGCACGGTCGCGATGTTCATCGACGGGGAGCCAATGAACCCGGCCACGAAGGAGTTCTGTGGCGTCTCGTACAGCGCTCGCGGTGTGTCGCACTGTTGGAGCACTCCATCCTTCATCACCGCGATGCGGTGGCCCATCGTCATGGCCTCCACCTGGTCGTGGGTGACGTAGACGGTTGTGGTGCCCAGTCGCTGTTGCAGCGAGGCAATCTGAGAACGCGTTTGGACTCGTAGCTTGGCGTCAAGGTTGGAGAGTGGCTCGTCCATGAGGAACACCTGCGGTTCGCGCACGATGGCGCGGCCCATGGCGACTCGCTGACGCTGACCACCGGAGAGCGCCTTGGGCTTGCGGTCGAGGTAGTCGGCCAGGTCCAACAGTTTCGCGGCTTCGTCCACGCGGGCGCGGATCTCGGCCTTGGGTGTGTGGGCGAGTTTGAGGGCGAACGCCATGTTGTCAAACACGCTCATGTGTGGATACAGCGCGTAGTTTTGGAACACCATGGCGATGTCGCGGGCTTTGGGGGGCAGGTCCGACACGTCGGTGTCGTTGATGTAGATCGCGCCTTCGTCCACCGATTCGAGCCCGGCGAGCATGCGCAGGGAGGTGGACTTACCACAGCCGGAGGGACCGACCAAAACCAAGAACTCGCCGTCGGCGACTTCTAGTTCCAGTTGGTCAACGGCGGCTTTATCGCTCCCCGGATAGATCCGGGAGGCCTTGTCGAAGGTCACGGTAGCCATTAAGGGTGGTCCTTTCACAGCGCGGTTAGCAGGCGGATTGACGGCTGCGCAGGTCGGATTCCTCCAGTGGCTCATCGTTGTCCGCCCCGTGAGGGTCGGCCGTCGTGTGACCTCGCCAGATGCCAACCTGCATCGTTAGGCAATCTATTCGGTTCGCTTGGTCGTATGGGGGCCGGAAGTAGAGGGTCCACTTAAAGCCGTTGTGAGAGCGACAGGGGTAGGGCCACAGGTAACCAAGGTCGCACAGTGTCGATACGCGGGCACGACCTCTAGGGGCACCTGTTGAGTTCGCTCTCGCCTCAGTACGTCGTGCAAATTCTTACAGCAATGGAAGAAACTTTGCAAACTGAAGGCGAACAGCCCCTAGCCATACAATAACGTGAATTAGATCGCACGCAAGATGCCCGCACCCCTAAATATCCCATGGTCCCATGGTGGGAGCGGTGGATAGGTGGATTCAAACGCCCATGCGAACGTGTGGACTCACGATCGCAGGAGGGGCGTTCGCCCTGGTAAACGAGCTGACCAGGACGCGGAAACTGTACATGTGCCCAGGCTTTAAAGGGTAGCTACTGCACCCGCAACGACTGCAATAGATCGTCATCGCCCACCGCGTCGGTGATGCCAAAGGGCAGTCTGCCCCACAACGCCAGCGCCAAGTCGGAGGCTGACCCAGCCGCGCGGGCCTGCAACTGGCTATCGGAATCGATATTGCTCAACACCGATATCCGGCCGCACGCCTCGTCTTCGGCGCGCGCGTGTAGGCGCACGAAGAACGTCTCGTCGGCATCCTGCGCGAACAACTGCACTAGGCCGTGGGTGGCTTGGTCTCCCGCATTGCGGCGCCTGCCAGCCGGTAGATAGGCCTCCAGCGCTTCTGCGATGATGTCGCACGCCAGTCGGGGCCGGAATGGCTCGGTCGCGCCGATGGCCATTTGCGCGTCCCAGCGCGACAGGGCGGTTTCCGTTAGAGCGCGCCGGTGCCAAAAGGCGACAGTCTTGGCCACCGGAGCCCAGTTCCACGCGGGTGAATCGGCCGGGCGGGCCTTGAGTGCGCCGATCAAGTCGGCAAGCACGTCATCGAACGTTTGCAACAGTTGATCTTCGGCAATGCGCGGGGTAGTCGGCTCGGATGGAATCGGGGCAGCCGTGTTTTCGTTGTGCAGCACTTGGATGATGAACCGATATGTCCCCACCAGTGTGGCCACCAGATCCACCAAAGTCAGATCGGGACGGGAGGGAATAACCTGGTTAAAATCGGCCTCCGCGACCGAGCCACGCAGGACCGCGGCCTCATGCTCCAGCTCAATGAGGAAATCAGTGACGTGTGGCTTTGTCATGATGTATGACCACCATTTCAACTAGTACGTAGAGGCTGAGGCAACTTCGCAACATCGGCAAGACTTGTGTACGAAGCGACTTCTTTGTCCTTATCGGCTCGTCTACCAGGGTAAACTTTGCCTCAAGTGGATTTGAAATCGCTTTTTGCCTTGGCGGGACGTCGTCGCTTTGGATCGGTGGGCCACCACTTGCGAGACCCATCTGCCCCGGCGGTGTGCCCCTTGAGCAACGATGCCCTTGTTCCTTGTCTATATCGGCTGCGCCTTCTGTGCCCTCACACCTGCGAGAGCTCGGTGAACGAATGAGGGTCGGCCCTGCTCACAGGGCAAACCGTCTGCGTTCGCGACGTGGGCTGTCGCGGGTGTCTCACCGCCTCAACCCTATCCGGCAACTGTCGAGATTCAGCCGTGGAAATGCTCCTAGAACGAACATTCTGCGAAAGTTCAATCGAGGCTAACCACAGTGCCGCGCCCAGTCGCCGATCCCGTTAGGCGAAATCGCGTGACCCAGCGGTGGACGTAGCGGTCCTCCGCCACGTCCGCTATCACCATTGACGTTGCGTATGCAGGGATTTTCGTGGCAATTCACACCTCCAGTGGCTCGGCCAACCCACCTTTGCCGACGCCTTAAAACCAGCTTAAAGTTAGTCCCGTGACTGATGCTACTGGCCATTCGGCCCAAAACGATATGGCGAGTCAGATAGGCGACAACATCCCCAACCGGATTGAGGAGACGGACGTCAACCTGGCCGAATACGCGACGCTACGGCTGGGTGGTCCCGCCAAGCGCCTGATCACCGTCACCACCTCGCACGATGCGATCACGGCCCTGCGAAGCGCCAGCGAGGCTGGTGAACGCCCTTTCGTCCTCGCTGGGGGCTCCAACGTCATCATCTCCGACGCCGGATGGCCCTCCACGGTCATCCTGTTGCGCAACCAGGGCGTCACAGTCCTGGATTCATCGGCGGAGTACGTCACCGTGCGTGTCGCTGCTGGCCACAACTGGGACGCCTTCGTGCAATGGGCCATTAGCGAAGGTCTCTCTGGCGTCGAATGCCTCTCGGGTATCCCCGGCTCGGCTGGGGCCACTCCGATTCAAAACGTCGGCGCCTACGGGCAACAAACCTGTGACACTCTCCTCAGCGCCACTGTCTATGACCGGATGAGCAGGCGCGTGGTCGAATACGACCAGGCTGCGTGCCGCTTCGGCTACCGCACCAGTGTTTTCAAGCGCAACGACCGCTACCTTGTCACCGATGTGACCTTCCGTCTGTATCGCAGCCCGAATTCTCAGCCCATCCGCTACGCCGAGACCGCCCGTAAGCTCGGCGTCGACGTGGGTGACACCGTCCCTCTGGCCGAGGCCCGCGCCAGCGTGCTCGATTCGCGCCGCAGTAAGGGAATGGTGCTCGATGATGCCGACCCCGACACCTACTCAGTGGGCTCCTTCTTCGTCAACCCCGTCATCACCAGCGACGAATTCGAAGCCTTGCAGAAACGGGTCGCCACCGAGCCCCCGCACTGGCCCGCCGATGGCGATATCAAAGTTTCGGCTGCCTGGCTCATTGGACAGGCCGGTTTCGAGAAGGGTTACCGGCGCGGCAATGTCGGCATCTCCACCAAGCACACCCTGGCGCTCACGAACCGAGGCGGCGGCACCACTAGCGAACTGATGGCGTTGGCTGAGGAAGTCGCCACCGGCGTCGAAGAGAAGTTGGGCATTCGCCTGCACCCCGAACCGGTGACGGTCGGCTTTTAACGGGTCCGAGTGGTTGGCCTCCGGCGGTGTGGCGATCTCCTGCGCGCGAACCGATCGGGCCTCGCCACACCACGTGTTCTGTGTCTCGTCTCAGGCGTGCGCTCTGGTTAGTTTGAGGGGACACGCCGGGCGGTTTGGGTTGTGGTGGTTGACTTCTGCGTTTTGGTCCGGGATAGTTTCGTGCTATCCGATGTGACGGGCTGTTGTCACTGGGTTGGATGTGGTGGAGCGGGTGTACCTGTGCCGCAACGTCTAGCGTTAGTGCGTTTCTGGGGAGGAGCGCCGCCATCGGGTTCTGTGTGAAGCTGCCACGGTAGCCGCTGGGGTTCTCGTTGATTCTGTCGCGAAAGCGACACGAGCAACGGAATGTCATTACCGCGAAACTGACCCAACAGGTTTTACCGTTGACGGGCACAGAAAAGCCCACCGCTTTGGGTGGGCACAACTAAACATGGAATCGGGTGGTCCGTAGGACCCCGTCCGCTAAAACTGGTTCCAGCGGACCACCCCTCAGCATCAAGAAACGGAGTTCGTAATGCTACGAACCACCATACGCTTCCGCGCACCCAAAAACGAGCATCCAACACCCACATCTTCACACCTTTTTAACCCGTATATGCCCTGGCAGATGCGGGTATCGGTGCTGTCTTCGGGCGGTGCGGCATGAGTACTCCCATCTACTCGACGAGTTCGCGATCAACCGGTTCGACTGGCTCATGTGATGCCGCGACAGGCTCGGATCGCACCACGACTACCGACCTTGAGGGTGCCACCGCTAGTAAGACCGACGATTCCGCCGCGATGCGGGCGAACGATGTGGGGACAACGGTTTCAGGCCGCGCCACCACCTCTGGCCGCTCGCGGGGCAAAGCCACTGAGTCGGCCAGTTCGCCACGGGGCACCTCCATCAAACCCAGGGACGTGGCTTCGACCAAGACCACTGGGGCGCAGGTGGTGGAGTTTAGTTTCGACTCAAGCGTCTATATGGTGTCTCCGCATCCAGATAAGGGGGCGGCACTGGCGCTGAGTCTGCAAGGGGTCTCGCTGGTGATCCCGGTGGCCACCATCAGCCTGGCGCGGGGCCGGATCGCTGATATTGCGTGGGAATCGCCATTTGCGGCCCGTACTGAGCAGTGGCGTGAGGCGTTGCTCGACCGCGTGATCACCGAGTCGGCAGAGGCGATTCTGGGGGCGGCAACATGAGCGCTCGGCCCAACGAGAACGGGCGGGTTCCCATAGTGCGTCAAGTAAACGGGTATCCACCATCCGATGCGTTGACCGTGCGGCTGTCCAAACTCGACATACTCGGCGCACGCCTAGAACCGGGCAAGTTCTACGGCCGGTTCCTCTCCGACGGGTATTACTTCTATCTGTATGGCTCCTGGATGGGTGACTCTGTTGCCGTGCACCGGGAGGAATCCCGCGAGGGTGACCCCATCGTGCGGGCCTATGTGTTGCCCTCGGGGGCGTGGTGGATTAAGACGCTCGTGTTTGGCCAAGCCGCCTACGGGCTTCAGCGTTTCCATGACAATTTCCTGGCCTACGCAGCCGCACACCCAGACCTATCCGGCACCACCTGAGCCCGCCGCATCGGCACTGATGCGCCGTTAGGGGAGGCGTGGAGTCCATACGCCGCGCCCACAGTCAGAGCACGAGAACCCAAGGGGGCCTTAGTAGCCCCACCGAGTTGTCCTGACCGCTCACCACAAAGCCGCGCCCAGCCGCGCATGAACCAACCGAAGACAACCAATTCATCTTGCAGCTTGCCAGCCAGGCAAGCAACGCGAACACACTCGCTGGAGGTGTTCGTACTACCGCTGTGGATGGGGTGGCCCTGACAGTCACGCGAACTGTCGGACAAGATTGGCCCCATCGTGACGGCACCGATCCCCAAAGGCTGAGAAGTCTAGGTCCACCGAGGGAAACCCATCGACCCCGAGACGATGAGGTTGCCTCGATGGGGTCCAGGCAGCGCACCGCGCAGACCGAACCAGAGGGCACCTAGCCGTCGAGTAACCACCGTTGCCACCACCAGACGGCAGAGGAGCAGTCTGGCCAGGATTCGCGGGAGCCGTTCTCAGACCGGCGGGATAACTACATACTCAACTGAAACCGGGCCTTTGCGGGACCGGCCGGAGCCAGCGACGAACCTTGCTTCCATGAGCGTGGGCGATCCCCACCCTAAGCCAGCGACGTCCAGGGCCCGCCGACGCACGCCGTAGGTACAACGGCACCACGTGACCAGCGCACGTGTGCGTAGACACCTGCAAAGAGCCCGATTAACTATCGGAGAAGATGGGCCGCCTCGGGGGCGAAGTATGAGGCGATGATGCCAGCCCCGGCACGCTTGATAGCCGTCAGCGATTCCACGATGGCCGCTTTCCGGTCGATCCATCCTCGGTCGGCCGAAGCCGTGATCATGGCGTATTCGCCCGAGACTTGGTAGGCGGCCACGGGCAGATGCACGCGTTCGGCCGCCGCGCGCACAATATCGAGGTAGGGGAGTGCGGGTTTGACCATGATGATGTCGGCGCCTTCGGCCACATCCGCGTCAATCTCCCGCAGCGCCTCGGTGGCGTTGGCGGGGTCTTGCTGGTAGGCGCGGCGGTCGCCCTGTAGCTGTGATTCGACCGCTTCCCGGAACGGGCCGTACCAGGCCGAGGCGTATTTCGCCGCGTAGGCCAGCAGCGCCGTATCGGTGTGTCCGGCCGCGTCGAGCGCGGAACGCACATAGCCGATTTGGCCGTCCATCATGCCCGAGGCACCCAGCACGTCACCACCGGATTCGGCCAGCGCTACCGCCATGTCGGCGTAACGGGCCAACGTGGCGTCATTGTCAATCGAGCCATCGGCCCTGGGCACACCGCAGTGTCCGTGGTCGGTGAATTCGTCCAAACACAGGTCGGGGATGACCGGCAGCGCGTCGCCGACCTCGGCGACCACCTCGCGAGTCACGGCGTTGAGGATGCCATCTGGGGTGGTGGCAGCCGAGCCGATCGCGTCTCGGTGCTCGGGGATGGCGAAGAGCATGATTCCGCCCAGGCCCAGCTGGGCCGCTTCGACGGCGGCTTTGCGGACCGAATCCCGAGTGTGCTGCATGACGCCGGGCAGGGAGGAGATTTCGCGGGGCTCTCGCAGCCCTTCCTTCACGAATACCGGCCACACCAGGTTTGCGGGGTGGACGCGGTGTTCGGAGACGAGGTTTCGCAGGCCCGGGGTGCGGCGCAGGCGGCGAGGTCGTGACGTCGGTAGCGGCGGCGCTGCGGCGGACGGAACTGTTCCCGGCGAAAGGTGCGGGTTGGGTGAACCCGGCTGTGCCTGCGACACGAGTCATCACTCCTGATGGGTTGACTGAGGCTGATGCGATGAGCTGCTTGGCCAGGGCCGTGACCCTTTTCGCGGCTCACGTTGGCGCTGGATCGAGCCTCACGTGCAGATGCGACCTGCGAGAGAAGTCGCAGGGAGCACTCCAGCTTATAGCAAGCGCGTGCGCTTACAAGCCGGGTGTAATCGAAATCCCATCGCCTCACGCTCACAGGTCTAGAAACCAGTGTGCCGGGCAAGCCCGAAGGGCTTGCCCGGCACACTGAGATACGTATGGTTAGCGGAAGCGTAGAGCCGTCGGGCCCTGCACCTTCGCTCCTCGGCGGGTCTTGATCGGTCCCTCAGCCAGGCGCTTCTTCAACTCCACGGCATAGTCGGCCAGCGATTCGATCAGGTCTGGCACGGCGGCCCTCTCGGGCTTGGCATCCACCCGCAGGCCAAACTCGGTCGCGGTCTCGGCCGTGTGCGGGCCGATCGTGGCCACGACGGTGCGCTGGTGGGGCTTTCCGGCGATACCGACCAGGTTGCGCACGGTAGACGACGAGGTGAACAGCACCGCGTCAAATCCGCCGGACTTGATCGCATCGCGGATCTCCGCGGCCGGAGGCGAGGCTCGCACGGTCCGGTAAGCGGTCACGTCGTCGACCTCCCAGCCACGATCTTGCAGCCCGGCCACCAACGTCTCGGTCGCGATGTCGGCACGGGGCAGTAGTACCCGCCCGACCAGGTCCAAAACGGGGTCGTGAGGCGGGAAGACCTCTAGCAGACCTTCCGAGGACTGCTGACCGGTCGGCAGTAGTTCGGGCTCGATACCGAAACTACGCACCTTCTCGGCCGTCGCCTCACCGATACAGGCGATCTTCAAGCCACCGAAGGCGCGAGCGTCAAGCCCGTGCTCCTGGAACTTCTCCCAAATGGCCTTGACCGCATTGGCCGACGTGAACACGATCCAAGCGAAACGCCCATCGACCAGGCCCTTGATGGCCCGCTCCATTTGCGCCGGGGTGCGCGGCGGCTCCACGGCGATCGTCGGCACCTCGCACGGGATCGCGCCATAGGCGCGCAGCCGCGCGCTCATGGCTCCGGCCTGCTCCTTTGTGCGGGGGATGAGAACCTTCCAACCATACAGCGGGCGGGACTCCCACCAGCCCAGCTCGGCTCGGTCCTCCACCCCGGCCCCGATCGTCAAAACGACCTGCCCGGCGTAACCGAGCGCGGCCTCGACAAACGTGTCAACCGAGGAAGTGGTCGTGTATTCGGTCTCGCCCGTGGCATCCCCGGTCACGGCGACAGCCGTGTCACCCGAGACGCCGCCCGCGAGCAGAATGTCGCGCAGGCTTCCCAGGTCGGCTACGTCGGCCGTGACCGTCAGGCTGCCCCGGTTGACCGCGTCGGAGAGCATCTGCGGCTCTAGTGCCGCGATGTCCTCGATGTCAATCACGGTGCGAATCGGTGAGGGTGGCATGCCCGCGTACACCGACACTGCCTGAGCGTGGCTCATGCCCGGCAGCACCTCGAAGCGAGCGCCCTCGGCCGAGGCAGTCTTGATCTCGGCTTGCACCATGCGATGCGGGTAAATGTCCCCGGCCACGAGGCGGGCCACATTGAAGCCCTCCTTGGAGTGGGCCGTCATGTTCTTTGCCTGCTCGGTGGGGGAGGCCTCCACCAAGCTGACGCGGGCGTCGGCCTTGGCCAGGCTCTTGGCGTGATCGAGAATCTGCTGCGGGAGGGCGCGATCGTAGAACAAATAGTCAGCGTCTTCGATGGCGTCGAGGGCCCGTTTGGTCAGCAGCCCGGGATCGCCTGGGCCAGTCCCGACGAATTGCACACGGCCTACCAGCTTACGGGCACTCGTCATAGCGTCGCTCCATTGTGGGTATCAGGAAAATGGGTTACATCGGTTTGTGGGGCCCAGGCGCAAGTACGTCTTCGCCTGAAGCCTCTTATCGTTTGCCAGCCCACCTGGGCATAGTCCACAACGGCACGGCATTGCTCCGTCATGGCGCTGCAAGGTGGGCGGGCGGTCTACTTCAGCAGTTCGGCGGCACCCTCGGCCAACAGCTCCTCAGCCAGTGCCCGCCCCACGTTCGAAGCGGTCTGGAACACGTCGTCGTCCGCTGCGACCGTGGCGGTGCTGGACAATTTCACGGTGTGGCTGCCATCTAGGGCGATGGCGGCCCCCCGTAGATAAATGTCAATGTCGCCAGGCTCTTCACCTTCGGAGACATCCGCGAGAGCGGCGACCGGTGCGCTGCAGCCAGCTTCAAGTCGTGCCAGCAACCCCCGCTCGGCGGCGACCGCAGTCTGTGAGTACCGGTCGTTGAGCTTACCCAAAATCGCGCTCAATGTCTTGTCGGATTTGCGGCATTCGACCGCTAGCGCCCCTTGTGCCGGAGCTGGAAGCATCTGAAGTGGGTCAAGAAACTCACTGATCTCACCCTGGCGACCCACTCGAATGAGGCCCGCCGAGGCCAAAACCACCGCATCGAGATCATCACCAACCCGCGCCATACGGGTATCGATGTTCCCGCGAATTGGCACACACTCAAAGCCTCGGCCCAGGGCCAAGAGCTGACTGATGCGACGCGGCGAACCCGTCCCAATCCGAGAACCCTCAGGCAGATCAATCAGAGTCTTTCCGCTGGCTATCAACGCATCCCGGGCATCCGCCCGGGGAGGGACAGCCACAATGGACAAATGATCGGGTTGAGCGGTCGGCAAATCCTTGAACGAATGCACCGCCACATCGATCCGGTCCTCCTCCAGCGCCTCTCGCAGCGCCGAAACGAACACCCCGACCCCCAGCTGAGTCACCGGAGCCATCGAACGATCCCCCGGCGTAGTGATCTCGACCAACTCCACCGCATCACCAGTGACACGGGCAACTTCATCAGCCACCTGCTGAGACTGCGCCATGGCCAACTTCGAGCCACGAGTACCCAGTCGAATCAACGTTCCTCCTCTATACGGACCGCCAGCGCATCGGCCAAAGAACCCTGCGGCTGCTCAGCGGAATCCGTGTTCAAAGCAAATAGGTCTTGCAGTACGCGCGCATAGTCGGGCGCCCCCGGCTGCCCGGACAACTGCCGCACCCGCACCGTCGGCTCATGCAACAACCGCTGCACCACCCGATGCACGGTCTTGGCGACCTCGGCTCGCTGCTCATCGGAAAAGTCACCACGCCGAGCAATCCGAGACATCTCCGTGTCAACGATGTCAGCCGCCGCAGCCCGCAACGCCGCCACCGTCGGCGTCACCGCATCGCCCCGCATCCCCTCCAAATAGGCGTCGACCTCCTCATTCAAGATGGTCTCCGCCTCCGCCAGCGCGTCAGTTCCGGCGCTGGCGGAGGGTTCAGTCTGCAATTGGGCGATTCCGATGACGGCGACGTCGTCCAGTCGCGCCACGTCGTCGGCGACGTCGCGTGGAATCGCGAGGTCACACACCACCAAGGTCTCACGTCGGTTATGGAGCGTGTCGGCGGCTATGACCGGTTCGGGGGAGGATGTGGCCGAAAAGATCAGGTCGACCTCGGCGGCGACCTGTGCCAGGTGGGCATAGTCGGCGACCCGGCCGCCATAGTCGCGGGCGAGTCGTTCGGCTTTGGACCGGTCACGGTTGAGCAAGGTGACTGAGGCGACTGGGGCGCGGTGGAGGGTGGCGGCGGCGAGCGCTCCCATCGCGCCCGCGCCGACGATGGCGACGTCTAGTTCCGAATGGGGGCGGTCGAGCTTGGCCAGCGCGGCTTCAAAGGCGGCGGTGACGACCGAGGGGGCGGAGGCGTCGATGTCGGTCTCGGCGTGAACTCGCTTACCCACGCGCAGACCTTGCTGCATGAGTTCGTGCAGGTAGCGCCCGGCGTGGTTGGCCTCGCGGGCCGTTTCGTAGGCGTTGCGTAGCTGACCGAGGATTTGGGCCTCCCCGGCGACCATGGAGTCGAGCCCGCAGGCGACGGAGAACACGTGGCGCACCGCTTCGGGGCCATAGCGCACGTATCCGGCTTCGGCGAAATCGGTGGAGGAGAGTCCGGCGCGGGCTGCCAGTTCTTCGACAATGACGGCAAGGCCAGCGTGGAATGACGTGGCGGCGGCGTAGACCTCGACCCGGTTGCACGTCGATAGGACGCACACTTCCTTAATGGGGGCCGCTGCCAACAGGCGTTCGCTCAAAGCGTTCGCGGTCGCGCGGTCCATGGAGACGCGCTCAAGGAGGGCCACCGGGGCAGAGTGGTGGGAGAGACCGACTGCCAGAAGGTTCACAATTGCTGGTCCCGTTCTGATCGCTGGAGCGCCTTGTGGTGTTCGTGGAATGACAGTAGTTGCAGTTCGACCGCTAGGTCGACTTTGCGAACGACGACACTTTGCGGAACGGTCAAGACGCACGGGGCAAAGTTTAGGATGCTGGTTATTCCAGCATCAATAAGCAAGTCTGCCACTTGTTGGGCCGCAGTCTCAGGGGTTGCGATCACCCCAATGTTGATATCTTCCTCACCAACAGCGCCCGAAAGTTCCGAAATGTCCCGGACTATGTGGTTTCCGTGGCGGGAACCGATCAGATCGGGGCTCGCGTCGAAGATCGCGGCGATGTGGAATCCGCGCGAGGCGAATCCTGGATAGCGGGCGAGAGCTTGGCCCAGGTGGCCCATGCCGATGAGTGCCACCCGATAGTAGCGAGTGAGCCCGAGGGTGGTGGAGATGCGGTTGGTCAGCAAGGATACTTCGTATCCGACGCCGCGTACTCCGGCCGCTCCCAGGTAGGAAAGGTCTTTGCGCAGCATCGCTGAGCTGACGCCGGTGACTGCGGCGAGCGCTTCCGAGGAGATGGTGTCGCCGTCTGTGTCTCCCAGCGCGTGCAGCGCGCGCAGATACTCCGGCAGCCGTTGCACTGTCGCTGTGGGGATGGAGTGCGTGGCGGCGGGAGGGGAGGTTCGGTCACCGGTGGTAGTCAAACGCGCTCCGCAAGGTCGTGGTGGATTGCGGCAAAGACGCAGTTGGCTTGGGCTCTGTGCGATGTCACATCGAGGGCCGGGTGTGAACCCGGGGGCACCTTGTGGATGCTTCCGGGGTGATCACATGGACCCGATGGCTACCAAACGAGCCGCAGACTGCCGCCGCAACGGGCCAATAGCTTATCGGAGATCGCTCAGCGAGGCATTGACGTGTGGCGTCTGATCCGCTGTGAACGCGGATGACCGTTTTGAGAGAGGTCGCACGCGATTCGCAGCCTGCCAGCGACGCTCTCCCGGCTGCTCGGGCGTGGCGAACCTGTCGCGAGGCGGGATCGACCCGTGGATTCCGAGGTCATTGGCATACACAGCCGGGCGTGGTTGCTCGGTGGGCCGTTAGAGCTGCTGGGCGATGGTGACTGCTTCGCTCAGCGAGTCGGCCAGGGGAACGCCCACCCCTTGCAGCTGCTCGCGGCTAGAGAATCCTCCGGTGAAGAGCACGACTTGAGCGCCCAGCCCCAGGGCGGATTTCGCATCGTCGACGGTGTCTCCGATCAGCACGCACTCTTGGGGCCGCAGCTGGAGCGATTCCAGGTGACGTTCGAGGTGTGGCTGCTTGCTGTGCCCGTCGGATTCCGACCGCAGGCCCTGCACGAGCGCGAACTTCTCGGCCAAGTCGAAGCGAGTGATGAGCGGCATGAGCGATTGGTGAAACCACATGGACAACAACGACTGCGTACCGGGCCATATGCTCAGCGCCGAGCGGGATTCCGCATGGAGGTCAACAAAGCGCAGATGTTCCAGGTAGGCGGCGTGGAAGGCCTTGTCCAGCTCGGCAAATTCGGCCTCGGTGAGGGACCGACCCACAAGTTCGCTGTAGTAGGCGATGATGGGGCGGCGAAATCGTGCGCCTTGTTCTTCCGCGGTCAGGAAGGGCCCGCCGGCTTCGGTGATGACGGTGTTCGTCGCTGATACGACCGCCCCGAAGTCATTCAGCAACGTTCCGTTCCAGTCCCACACCAGGTGTTTTCTCGCCATACTTCGATTCTAGAGGTCGCAAGCCGCCACCGGCTGGGCCGCACTTGGCAGGCGAAGGGGTCGGCAAATAAGCGGTCGACGGCCTTGGACAAAGAGGAAGGCCGGTTCAACGCCAGCGACGGCAACGTAAACGAGACACACTTATCCACAGGCAAAAACCAACCATTGCCCCATCTGGCCCCACTAGCGACAATACTGGTAGGGATACGACATATCGATATAATTCAATACAATAGTTATCCACAGCCCGCAGATCGTTCCTTGACCGAAAAATACCCATTTCGGAGAATAAGTGTAGGGATACCCAATATCGAAGAATGCCGATCCTTCGATCTCTAGAGAGCTCCGGCCGCCACCGCCCCCCGCGCTGGCCGCAACCTCTGACAATCGCTACGCGCGGCAAGTCACGTAGCCCATGTCGAGGTCAGCGCATTCAGTGAGCATTCGTGGGCCATCAACTCACGCCCAGGTCGCGCAGGAGCCGCGGCTTGTCGACGTCCCAATAGCTGTGTTCCTTGCCCTCAAGCAGCACCACCGGTAGTCGATCCCCGTACTCGCGGGCCAGATCGTCACGATCAACGACGTCGATCTCTTCCCATGTGATCTGCGCTCGTGCCGCGACCTCATCCAAGTCTCGGCGCGCTGCACCGCACAGGAAACAATCCTTCGTTACCAACAAGACCAACGATGCCATCATGTCCCCCAAAAGGTGACCACCGAAAATAACGTGTCGCACACAGAGTGCGACGCCGTGCTTGCGATTGCGGCCACCATAGTTCTCGTACCTCATCGCATTCACCGGATCTCAGCCTCCGATATGCGGTGTCGGGGCTGATGAACACAGGCCCGGAGCAATACAACCAGGCCAGACGTGAGTCGGCCGCAATGATGGCGAGGGTAATGGTGGGACCCACTCTTTTCATTCTCGGGTGTCACGGCACGTGTGCCGGGCAACCAAAAAATTCATTCCGACACGCCGCGTGTCAATGCGCTTACTCGCAGGGGTTGCTTCCTAGTATCAAATCTGTCGGTTTCGATCATTTGGGACCAGTGGAATCGACCCAACCCCTCACGCGAGGAGGCCAATAGTGCCCATATTTGCACCGATGGTCACCGCTGACCTTGGAGATTCTCACCAGGGCAACGCCCTGGCATACGACGCCAACCATCTCAACCACGCACATGCCGCCAGCCTCGTGCTGGACAACCCCGTCTCACGGGCCATCAGGGCTGTTGACCAAGGCCTCTACAACCTCTGGCACGCGATGACAACCGAGGTCGGTCAGCCCCGCACTCGCACCCGGCACACCGAAAAAAGGGCCCCGGCCACTGCTGATAGCCCAGCGCGTGTCGCCCCGCAGCGCGAGGGGAAGCACGACCGCACACCCGAATCCGGAGACACCTCCGAGAATGGCGAAGTAACCCGCTTGGTCGAGCTGGCTCAGTCCGGCGACGCCGAAGCGTTCGGCCACATCTACGACCGCTACAACGAGACCGTCTTTCGTTACATATTCTTCCGAGTCAACAACCGGCAACTCGCCGAAGACCTGACCTCGGAGACATTTTTGCGGGCGCTGCGCCGCATTTCCAGTTTTTCTTGGCAGGGTCGCGCCTTCGGCGCGTGGCTCGTGACCATCGCCCGCAACCTCGTCGTTGATCACTACAAATCCGGGCGCTACCGCCTAGAAGTGGCCAAGCCCGACGTTCTCGACGCCAACGACGCCGACAATGACCCGACGGCCAGCCCCGAGACCGCCACGTTGGACAAACTCACCAACGTGACCCTGCTGACCGCCGTGAAAAAACTCAATCACGACCAACAAGAGTGCATCGTGCTGCGGTTTCTCCAAGGCTTCACAGTCGCGGAGACCGCTCGCGCGATGGGCAAGAACGAGGGCGCCATCAAAGCACTTCAGTACCGCGCGGTGCGCACGTTGGCACGGCTGCTGCCGGAAGGATTCACCAGGTGAGTCACCGACCGGAAGACTAGGTGCTGATCGAGCTGGTGGTGGCACGGCACCTCGACGTCACCGATGTCCCGAATTCGCAGCGACGCATTAGGAACCCTCAGGACCACGCCTTGACATCACATACCTTGACCTGTCCCCATCCCCGATCCCCCACGCGCCGGAATAGAACCGGTGAGACATCAGATGGAATTGGAGCCGCCAGGAACCCATGACATCCATATTTCCCCACCGGTAGGGGTCTGCCCTCAGTCCCGGGCGGCTTCGGCGCCGTATGCGCCGAGCAATGTTGATGCTTAGCCCGGCACCTCCGGTGAACGATCGAACCACTGCGCGTCTGTTTCTTGGGCCGCTGTGCTTTGAATGAACCGGCGATGAAACTCGGAGCAATGGGCCGCCCGAA
This sequence comes from Natronoglycomyces albus, assembly GCF_016925535.1. Classification (NCBI taxonomy): domain Bacteria; kingdom Bacillati; phylum Actinomycetota; class Actinomycetes; order Glycomycetales; family Glycomycetaceae; genus Natronoglycomyces; species Natronoglycomyces albus. The sequence goes on from NZ_CP070496.1 coordinate 302,683, forward strand.
CCAGTATTTTCCGTGACAAACCCTTACATTTACGCGGCAATCCCAGGTGATCGCCAACACCAATGCCGACTGACCCGTAACCAACCCTGCCTCTGCACCGTTGATCGATGTGCAGGGCATATTTCCCCTGCGCCAGAAGCGCTGTAAACGACACATACTGACTTGACTTGAGAGGGGGTGCGCCCGGTGATTGTAAACCCGATGGAACGACGCCGTATCGAAGATTTCGCCAAGAAAGTCGATACCGACCGACGCCATGACCACCTCCACTCACAGCCGTCTAGTTCATCAGAAGAAGAACTTTTCGACATGGTCGGCGTCACCGAGCAACTAGACCACCTAGGTGACCAACTAAGCCGATCCACTACCCCGGACGTCGACTTCCAGGCCAAGCTGAGGCAACGCCTCATGGCCGTGGCCGCCGTCCAAGGCATCGGAGCAACCGCACGCCACCAGGCCAGTGCGCCAGTGGCCGAACCCGCCTACGCCCCTGCGTCCGAGAATATAGAGCCCGAGGCACCGCGTCGTTTTCGAGGCGGCCGCCGACTTGCCATCCTGGCCGCGCTACTTACTGGCACTGTCGCTTTGTCGGGTGTTTCCACCGCTAGTGGCAACGCAATGCCAGGCGACGCGCTCTATGGCGTCAAACGTTCGACCGAAAAAGCCCAGCTCGCTCTTGCGGGTTCGGACTTGAGCAAGGCACAGCTGCACTTTGAGTTTGCTCGCACGCGGATGCACGAGGCTGCCGCCGTCAGCGATGACTCAGATGCGGTGGTCGGTGCCCTAGAAGACATGAACCAGGAAATCCTGGATGGCGTCTCGCTCCTAGGCGAGGTCGCCACGAGTGAAGGCGACCCGGCCGCGCTCGACTTCATCGACCTGTTCGCCAATGAACACCGGCACGGCCTGGTCGAGCTGATCGGGGCACTTGAGGGTGAACCGCGTGAGGTCGCTGGCGAGTCGTTGACGATGTTGGAAGACGCCTCCGTGCGATCTGTGCAGCTGCGTTCGGCGCTTAGCTGTACAGAAGCGGCCGGCCCCAGCGATCGTTTCGGTCCGTTGCCGGGAACGTGTGGCACGCTTCCGGCCGGGGACGCCGCCGATATCGAAGATGCGATCAGCTCCGGCGCGGGCGCGCATACTGGAGGTTCGGCCGACCAGACGGGCTCAAGCGCAGACCAAATCGAGGAGCCGATTCCACCCTCTGACGCGCCTGACCACCCGGGTACCACCGTGGTCGAACCGTCTACGGAATCTGGTTCCACCTCCGATCCCGATGCGTCTGAGTCCGAGGGAACTGAGTCCGCAGATGAGGATTCAGAGGGGGATCAAGGTTCCTCTTCTGGAGGTTTGCTGGATGAACTCGGCTCGACCTTGAATGGCCTGTTGGGAAACAAGTTAGTGGCCAGCCAGCAAGACATCATTTCGCTGGTGTCACAACGTCTGCCAGTGAGCACGTAAGGCCGGCAGTGGGGCAGTTCCGCTAGAACAATTGCGCGCAGTCCAGTCGTCGTCAGACGAGCGGGTGGCGTGGACATGGGAACGATCGAGTCGTACTCGGCAAATGGGGTCAGCATTGGCTGACCCCATTTGCCGTAGGCATACGCAACGTACGCCACTTCCTATCTCATGCGTCACATAACGTGGCTACTGATTTGGATTTGTGGGCACTTTCCGCCATCGCAGACGGTCGCGTCATGGTGGCGGGAAACATTCAGGGGTGAGCTGCGGTGTAATTCTAGGGAATTGACACAGCCGCTGTTAAACTTCATTCTCTTAAGGCCGATTCGCAAGCGAAAGTCGCGAATTGGCGCTCGGGGGCACGGCATGGTGAGCAGCGGCACTGATGCGAAACCGCAGCGAAACGTTGCAGGTTGCCAGGCCGGCAGGTTTTGCCCGTGCTGGTTTCAATACTGTGAGCGCATCGCTACCTCCGGTTATCGAGTTATGGCCTCGCAAACGCCACAAGCGCGTTGCTAGTTGTTGCGGCAAGACACCAAAGAGCTACGATTTCACCTGCTAGACCCCTTGGGGCGTTCGTGAAGTTGGCAGCGAATCCCCACCGTTATCGCTAGACCAGAAAAAGTCCAACCACATAAGACGGCGGCCTAATAAATCAGTAATCAGTTCTTCGACGTGCAGCTAGCCGCCCATCGGCGCACCTGATCCCTGCGCCTGCGTGTCACGTCGAAGTGGAAGTTCTTACCTAATGTTCAATGTCTGTGACAAAAACCGTTACGGAACAGCTGACCCGACAAAGATAGTCTTGAACTACACGAAAACCGGCCTTTGCCAGGTGAAAGGAGGGCGTTGGTGAGCGTGACGCGAAGCGACAACCATGCGAAGAGCAATGCCACCAGCGATGCTTTCTTCCCCGAGGCGGAGGCGGTGAGAGAAGCTGTCAGAGACACCGTGAAAGGCACGCTCAACGGCGGAGTTAGTTCCGTTCTACCGGTCCCTCCGCCCCCAGAGACTTCAGCCGAGCGCAACTCGAAGAGAATCGCCGCCAACGGCCTCGCCCTGCAGAAGATGCCATTTGCGGGTGTCGAAGGTGCTGCTGCGTTCTTCGACGTCGACAACACGTTGATGTACGGGGCCTCGGTCTACTGGCTCGGTAAGGGAATGTCCCGGCGAGGGATTCTCACCAGCCGCGATGTCATCGGCTTCGCGTGGAAACAGGCTCGCTTTCGCTTTCACGGCGCAGAGCATCACGGCCACATCTCATCGGTGAAGGCCTCCGCGTTGGAGATGGTCGCCGGTTTCGAAGTGCGTAAGCTGCAGCAGTTGTGCGAAGAGGTCTATGACCGCGACATCGCTCCCCGCATTCTCGAGCCGGTGGCGCAAATAGCCGCAGCTCATATCGAGGCGGGCCAGGAAGTATGGCTCGTGACGGCAAGCCCGGTCGAACTAGCCGAGGTGATCGCTCAGCGGCTAGGGCTCACGGGAGCCGTTGGCACGGTCGCTGAGGTCAAGGACGGCTGCTACACCGGTCGCCTGGTAGGGGACCTGCTGCACGGTCCCGCAAAGGCGGCTCGCATTGCCGAGCTAGCCCAGGAGCGCGGACTCGACCTCAGCCACTCCACGGCCTATTCGGACTCTGCCAACGACTTGCCGATGCTGGAACGGGTCGGCAACGCCGTGGCCGTCAACCCGGACGCGCGCTTGGCAAAGGCAGCCCGAGAGCGGGGCTGGAACATACGGGATTTCCGGCGCGGGCGTCGCGCGGCCCGCATCGCCTTGCCGGCTACTGCTTTGGCTGGCGTCGTAGTCGGCGGCCTCGCCTGGCGCAGCCATCGGCTGCGCAACCGGGAGCAAAACTAGCGTTGAGACTGCGGCCGCCCAAACGGGCGGCCGCAGCTATTTTGCCGTTCCTTGTGGCTCTCGTCGAGGGTTGGGATGACGAGGCCGCAATGAGCGTTGCCGCGTGTCACCTGCCCACGGGAAGCCGTTGTTTGACCATCCCGCCGCAGGTAGCGTGAAGATCATGAACTCACCGCACCTTCCGACTTCTCGCCCGCAGATTATGGGGATTCTCAATGTCACCCCGGATTCGTTTAGCGACGGAGGCCGCTATCTCGACTTCGACGCTGCGGTTGCGCATGGGCTGTCGATGCGAGATGAGGGAGCGGACATTATCGATGTGGGCGGTGAGTCGACCCGTCCTGGAGCCAGTCGAGTTGACGCGGCAACCGAATCCTCCCGGGTGGTGGACATTGTCCAGGCCTTGAGCGAAAACGATGTGCCAGTTTCCATCGACACAACCCGCTCAGAGGTGGCCGCCGCGGCGATAGAGGCCGGCGCGACGATCATTAACGACGTCTCTGGTGGTCTGGCCGACCCGCAGATGAGCTCCGTGGCGCGAGAAAGCGGAGCTAGGTGGGTACTGATGCATTGGCGCGGGCATTCGAAGGACATGCAGAAGCTCGCCACCTACGAGGACGTCGTCGCTGAGGTGCACGCGGAACTCATGGAGAGGGTTGCGGAAGCCGAGGCCGCCGGGGTAGCCCGCGAAAAGCTCATCATCGATCCGGGGATCGGGTTCGCCAAACTTCCCGAACACAACTGGGCACTGTCGGCCCACCTGAGCTCATTCGTGACGGAGGGCTATCCGGTGCTGTTTGGTTCCTCCCGCAAGTCGTACCTGGGAAAGCTCTTGGCCGATGGGGGCAACGAACAGAGGCCCGCCAGTGGCCTCAACGACGCGACCTTGGCGACGTCGGTCCTTGCGTTCGAGGCAGGAGCTTGGGGCGTGCGGGTGCATGACGTGCGGGGGACGGCCGACGCGCGTGAGGTCTGGATGGCGACGAAAAATTCTCTACGGGGTTAAGGCTGCGAGAAAAGCTTGCGCACTGCGGGTGTCGCACCGGTTAGCGCGGGCCCTCGACCCCTCAATTCAGAAGGCCATCGCGACTCTCGAAGTTCGGATGCTCTCTCTACCAGGCAAAACAGTGGTGTGGCTTGGGACACGTACCCCCGCGTTTTGGGGTTGTCAAGGGTCCCGTAAAGTTTGTCTTGTCGCCGAGGGAAACGGACAGGGCGGAAGAAAAGCCGCTAGTTGGTATCCCAGGTTGATGCTCATGATCTTCAGTGTGAGTCTTAGTTAGTTCGGGTTTCGGCCCGGGTCTTGACTTTGTTTCTTGTTCTGGTAGTGTTGTGGGGTTGCTCTTCTCAGGTTGTGGTCTGGTTTTGGCTGGGTTGTGTCTGGGTGGGGGTTGTTGTTTGAGAACTCAACAGGGTGTTTGGATAGTCGATGTGTGGGCCTGCAGGGTGCGCGTTGATGGTGGCTGGTTTTGGCTGGTTGCTGTTGTGTGTGTTTTGTTTGGTCTTTGTTTGACTGTCTTTTCCTTGACATTATTATTGGCATTTTTTGTGCTGGTGTTTTGTTGTTAAATTCGGTCAGGTGTCTTTTTAACATAGTTTTTTGTTGGAGAGTTTGATCCTGGCTCAGGACGAACGCTGGCGGCGTGCTTCACACATGCAAGTCGAACGGAAAGGCTCCTTCGGGAGTACTCGAGTGGCGAACGGGTGAGTAACACGTGAGTAACCTGCCTCAGACTTTGGGATAACTCGTGGAAACGCGGGCTAATACCGGATATTCACATTCTCACGCATGTGGGGGTGTGGAAAGGGTTTCTGGTTTGAGAGGGGCTTGCGGCCTATCAGTTTGTTGGTGGGGTGATGGCCTACCAAGACGTTGACGGGTAACCGGCCTGAGAGGGCGGTCGGTCACATTGGGACTGAGATACGGCCCAGACTCCTACGGGAGGCAGCAGTGGGGAATATTGCACAATGGGCGAAAGCCTGATGCAGCGACGCCGCGTGAGGGATGACGGCTTTCGGGTTGTAAACCTCTTTTATTTCTGACGAAGGCACAGGTTTTCTTGTGTTGACGGTAGGTTATGAATAAGCTCCGGCTAACTACGTGCCAGCAGCCGCGGTAAGACGTAGGGGGCAAGCGTTGTCCGGAATTATTGGGCGTAAAGGGCTCGTAGGCGGCCTGTCGCGTCTGGCGTGAAAGGCCTCGGCTTAACCGGGGTTTTGCGTCGGATACGGGCGGGCTTGAGGCAAGTAGGGGAGACTGGAATTCCGCGTGTAGCGGTGGAATGCGCAGATATGCGGAGGAATACCGGTGGCGAAGGCGGGTCTCTGGGCTTGTACTGACGCTGAGGAGCGAAAGCATGGGGAGCGAACAGGATTAGATACCCTGGTAGTCCATGCTGTAAACGGTGGGCGCTAGGTGTGGGGCAGCATTTGTTTGTTCTGTGCCGTAGCTAACGCATTAAGCGCCCCGCCTGGGGAGTACGGCCGCAAGGCTAAAACTCAAAGGAATTGACGGGGGCCCGCACAAGCGGCGGAGCATGCGGATTAATTCGATGCAACGCGAAGAACCTTACCTGGGTTTGACATCACCCGGACTGCCCTAGAGATAGGGTTTTCTTCGGACTGGGTGACAGGTGGTGCATGGCTGTCGTCAGCTCGTGTCGTGAGATGTTGGGTTAAGTCCCGCAACGAGCGCAACCCTTATCCTGTATTGCCAGCACGTTATGGTGGGGACTTGCAGGAGACTGCCGGGGTTAACTCGGAGGAAGGTGGGGATGAGGTCAAGTCATCATGCCCCTTATGTCCAGGGCTTCACGCATGCTACAATGGACGGTACAGCGGGTTGCGAAGCCGTGAGGTGGAGCGAATCTCTGTAAAGCCGTTCTCAGTTCGGATCGAAGTCTGCAACTCGACTTCGTGAAGTTGGAGTCGCTAGTAATCGCAGATCAGCAACGCTGCGGTGAATACGTTCTCGGGCCTTGTACACACCGCCCGTCACGTCACGAAAGTTGGCAACACCCGAAGCCCACGGCCCAACCAGATTTATCTGGGGGGAGTGGTCGAAGGTGGGGCTGGCAATTGGGACGAAGTCGTAACAAGGTAGCCGTACCGGAAGGTGCGGCTGGATCACCTCCTTTCTAAGGAGCTCATACGCATCCATCAGGGATGCGTCATCGACGACCACCAAACGCATCGAGTGCATAAGCGACTGACTGTTGGTTAGTTGTTTGGTTCTGGTGTGGTGTTGGTGGTTTCCTCGTGTGAGCGCGATTCTTTATATTAAGCACATTTTCTATCCTTAACACTGCTTGTACGGTTCTGCCTGTGATGGTGGGGCGTGCTAGTGGTGGCATCCTGTTGGGTCCTGAGGTAACAACCTCTGGACTGGTACCACGAAGGCCTCCTGTTGTCTCTGACGTTGTGTTGGGGTTGGGGGTTTTTGTGGTGGTGGTGTGTTGTTTGAGATTTGTATAGTGTGCGTGAGTGTCTTTGTTTTGTTTGCTTGATTGCATGTGTTGTGTGGTTAAGTTGTGTAGGGCGCATGGTGGATGCCTTGGTGCCGGAAGCCGATGAAGGACGTGTGAGGCCGCGATAGGCCTGGGGGAGTCGCCAGCAGGGCTGTGATCCCAGGGTGTCCGAATGGGGAAACCTGGCCGGGTTTGTGCTCGGTCGCTCCCGCTTGAATGTATAGGGCGGGTTGTGGTGACGCGGGGAAGTGAAACATCTCAGTACCCGCTGGAAGAGAAAACAAGTAGTGATTGTGTGAGTAGTGGTGAGCGAAAGCGCAGGAGGCTAAACTAGGTTCGTGTCAAGGCGGCAGCCGTTGCGGATCTGGGGTTGTGAGATGATGCCGTGATTTCCTGCCGGGGATCGGGTGTGTGCTTGGGGTTAGCTGAAGGCGTTGGGAAGCGCTGCCGTAGTGGGTGAGAGTCCCGTAGGTGAAGGCCCTTTAGTGTGCATCTGGTGTTGTTCTCGAGTAGTACAGGATTCGTGGAGTCTTGTGTGAATCTGCCAGGACCGTCTGGTAAGCCTAAATACTTCCGGTGACCGATAGTGGATAGTACCGTGAGGGAATGGTGAAAAGTACCCCGGGAGGGGAGTGAAATAGTTCCTGAAACCATGTGCTGATAATCCGTCAGAGCCTGGTCGTATGCTTTTGTGTGCGGGGTGGGTGATGGCGTGCCTTTTGAAGAATGAGCCTGCGAGTTAAGGTGTGCAGCGAGGTTAACCAGTGTTGGGGAGCCGTAGCGAAAGCGAGTCTGAATAGGGCGGTTGAGTTGTGCGTTTTAGACCCGAAGCGGAGTGATCTACCCATGTCCAGGGTGAAGCGGCTGTAAGAGGTCGTGGAGGCCCGAACCCACTTAGGTTGAAAACTGAGGGGATGAGGTGTGGGTAGGGGTGAAAGGCCAATCAAACTCCGTGATAGCTGGTTCTCCCCGAAATGCATTTAGGTGCAGCGTCATACCTAGCTTGGTTGTGGTAGAGCTCTGGTTGGTTAATGGGCCTTATTGGTTACTGAGATCAGCTAAACTGCGAATGCGACTAAGTGGTGGGTGGCAGTGAGACTGTGGGGGATAAGCTTCATAGTCGAGAGGGAAACAGCCCAGATCACCGGCTAAGGCCCCTAAGGGTGTGCTAAGTGGGAAAGGATGTGTGGTCGCGTAGACAGCCAGGAGGTTGGCTTAGAAGCAGCCATCCTTGAAAGAGTGCGTAATAGCTCACTGGTCGAGTGGTTTCGCGCCGATAATGTAGCGGGGCTAAGCACACCGCCGAAGCCGTGGCAAATACAGTCATCCATGTGGTGGCTGGTTTGGGTAGGGGAGCGTCCTGCGTGTGGTGAAGCAGTTCTGTGAGGAGCTGTGGAATGCGTGGGAGTGAGAATGCAGGCATGAGTAGCGATTTGGAGGGTGAGAATCCCTCCCGCCGATTGACTAAGGGTTCCAGAGGACGGCTGTTCCGCTCTGGGTTAGTCGGGGCCTAAGGCGAGGCCGAAAGGCGTAGTCGATGGATAACCGGTTGATATTCCGGTACCCGCGTTGTGCGTATAGTGCGAACGGGATTGTGCTAACTGGCATGTGCGCGGCTTCTGCTGCCCTTTGGGTGGTGGGGGTTGTTGTGTGTGTTAGGGTCCCTTTCCTTAGTAGTGTAGTGATGGGGTGACGCAGTGGGGTAGCTATACCGTCTGGTGGAATAGGCGGGGCAAGGTGGTAGCCCGTGTTCCTAGGTAAATCCGGGAATGCAGCGGTGGTGACATCGCAGGGTGAGCGCTGATGCATAGCCATATGTGGTGAATGTAGTGATCCCGTGCTGTCGAGAAAAGCCTCTAGCGAGTGCGATGCGGCCCGTACCCTAAACCGACACAGGTAGTCAGGTAGAGCATACTGAGGCGTTCGGGTGAACTGTGGTTAAGGAACTCGGCAAATTGCCCCCGTAACTTCGGGAGAAGGGGGGCCATCACTGGTTGGGCATGCGCCTAGATGCTGGTGGTGGTCGCAGTGAAGCGGAGGAAGCGACTGTTTACTAAAAACACAGGTCCATGCGAAGAAGTAATTTGATGTATATGGACTGACGCCTGCCCGGTGCTGGAACGTTAAGAGGATCCATTAAGACTTTCGGGTCTGTCGTGGTGAATTGAAGCGCCAGTAAACGGCGGTGGTAACTATAACCATCCTAAGGTAGCGAAATTCCTTGTCGGGTAAGTTCCGACCTGCACGAATGGCGTAACGACTTCCTCGCTGTCTCAACCACAGGCCCGGCGAAATTGCAATACGAGTAAAGATGCTCGTTTCGCGCGGCAGGACGAAAAGACCCCGGGACCTTTACTATAGCTTGGTATTGGTGTTTGAGGCTTCTTGTGTAGGATAGGTGGGAAACTGTGAAGCAGCCACGCTAGTGGTTGTGGAGTTATTGGTGAAATACCACTCTGGTTGTCTTAGGCGTCTAACCTACGACCCTTATCGGGTTGAGGGACAGTGCCTGGTGGGTAGTTTAACTGGGGCGGTTGCCTCCTAAATGGTAACGGAGGCGCCCAAAGGTACCCTCGGGCTGGTTGGAAACCAGTCGGTGAGTGTAAGCGTATAAGGGTGCTTGACTGTGAGACGGACGTGTCGAGCAGGTACGAAAGTAGGGGCTAGTGATCCGGCACCAACGTACGGATGTGGTGTCGCTTAACGGATAAAAGGTACCCCGGGGATAACAGGCTGATCTTCCCCAAGAGTCCATATCGACGGGATGGTTTGGCACCTCGATGTCGGCTCGTCGCATCCTGGGGCTGGAGCAGGTCCCAAGGGTTGGGCTGTTCGCCCATTAAAGCGGCACGCGAGCTGGGTTTAGAACGTCGTGAGACAGTTCGGTCTCTATCCGCCGCGCGCGTAGGAAACTTGATGAAGGGCTGTCCCTAGTACGAGAGGACCGGGATGGACAAACCGCTGGTGTGCCAGTTGTTCCGCCAGGGGCATGGCTGGTTGGCTACGTTTGGGAAGGATAACCGCTGAAAGCATCTAAGCGGGAAGCCTGCTTCGAGATGAGGTTTCCGTCCCACCATAGGTGGGGAGAGGCCCCCAGAAGATGACTGGGTTGATAGGCCAGAAGTGGAAGCACAGCAATGTGTGGAGCTGACTGGTACTAATAGGCCGAGAACTTAACACACCCACACACACTCTTGTGTGTGGCGCATGTGATCACCGCAGCAAACACAACACACACGCACGCACACTATACGATTCTGAAACAACACAGAACACACCAGTCTGCCGCACCACGTCCTCCACCAACAGGAGAACACGTGAGTGCGAGACATAAAAATAGTTGTTTCACCGTTTTGCTTGGTGGCGATAGCGGGAAGGCTACACCCGGACCCATACCGAACCCGGTCGTTACGTTTCCCAGCGCCGATGGTACTGCACCCGAGAGGGTGTGGGAGACTAGGACACCGCCAAGCATCCAACACACAAAAAGAGGGCTCTCCTTGACCACAACGGTCAAAGAGAGCCCTCTATTCGCACACCACCCCACACACAACACACACCCACGCGCCAGCTCGACCACTACACCCCCCCAAACAACCAAACCCACCCAAACACGCATACACACTGCCGCAACCAACACCAAACTCATGCACATGACTAACCTGCGTCTTCTCATACAGAGAGGACGCATTCGTCGTTGAAAACCGTCTTCACTGACAGCCAATACCAATAAGCCACGCGGCAGGCCCACCAATAGCGCGTAGACCGTGCAATACCCCCACTAGTGACCGACTCGATCAGAGTGAAGGGAAACGTCCGCCAAATGCGCCCGAAAGGCCGCATCGTATTGGTCGAGAACTGGATCACTCTCCCGCGCCACGAAAACCGCCACCAAGTGGGCGTCAGGCTCGTCCAGCCTGAAGTGTGACCGTAGTGAACGCCAAGCCTCTAGGTTGGGATGGTTGAAGTCCGTACACGCTTCGGCTGGAGAGAGAATCTCGATAGCTTGATCAAGCTGTTCGAGGCTAAGCGGGTAGACGCCGGTCTGGTCGACTCGGCCGCATACGGTGGCGAGCACGACGCCAGGTAGGGCATGGGCACCACCACAATTCACCACAGGAAAGGTGGCCGTTGATGTTCTGGCGACACCGAGCCCGTATGCAAATGGCGCCTTCCATCCACCAATAGCGGCTTCGAGCTCACTTTTGGCGTGCAATACTTCGGCTCTGGTTTTCCACTGTGCACTCATAGGGCCTACTCTAGCCTTGAAGTCCGATGTCAAACGACCGCGAAAGAGGTCGGAGGATTACTGGAAGACCATGCCACCCGAGTAGTGCCGGTTCTCTGTGACCGTCAGCGTGACGCCCTCGGCTGCCCACGTGATCGGCCCCTTTGGCTCAAACCGGTACTGGAAGGTTCGTTCACTCGCGGCTACGTCGAAGGTGACGAAGTAAGTTCGATACGACCAATTGCCCGAGTCGCGGTTGCCCACAATGCCGCTATCGACAATGCGGTTGCTTCCCAGGCTCACAGCATCGGCGGGGTCAAGATTCCACACCGCCCCTTGATTTTCGCGAGGCCATTCGAATTCGATGGTCAACAGCTGACGGTCATTATCGTCTACGAGCCAACCGCGACCCTCCCCGTACACGCCACGGCTGAACTCGAGTCGGGTCTTCCAGTTCCAGTTATCGATAGTGGCCCCGTTGCTCGCCTGGGCCGCCGCTGTCGCTTCCAGCCAGTCGGTTTGACCCTCCCAGCCCCAGTTCTGGTAATAGGCATCGACCGCGTCTTCCATGTTGTTGGAGCGCAGATCGATCGACTGGGTTCGACCGGAGTCGGTCACCTCCAAAATCACTGGAGCGTTTGGTTTAGCCGAAGCTAGATAGCTTGAGCCGTCCGCTGGCACCCCGTCTTCGAACTCCCAGACCTGTTCGCCGATGGTCAGCGTCGCCGATAGTTCGAATGCGGATTCGTCAGGGTGCGATGGCTGCAAAGTGTGGTGGGGGGCGAACTGCACCAACGTGTACTCATATCCAGTGGCTGGTTGGAGAAGTTTTTCATTGAGTCCGAGCAATTCGTCCATGCGAAAGCTGGTGTCAAATTCTTCCATGCTGGCCAGACATTCGACCTTAAGCGCGAAATGTGGCCCCAGAATGACCCCGTCATGATCGGAAAGCCGAATCCCGTAGGTGCCGCTAGAACAAATGGAGAAGGACCCGTGATGACTCTCGGTGGCAAAGTCGGGGCTGGCCTGCAAGGTAGCCTCTCCGCCGTTCAAGAGTGGCATCTGGCAGCCGCTGAGGGCCAGGGCGGCAGTTAGGCTCATAGCCGCAACAGATCGGGGCAGAAAACGGGAAGCCGTTGTTCGGTTGTTTCCGGGGCGCATGTTGGTGATTCTATTCCACCTGCGCCAATACTGTGGATCCAGCTGCGCAGCATACTTCGGTGATTAAGACTGCGCCTGGGTATCTTGGCGCAGGTAGCTGGGAGCGGCAATCTCCCGGGCAGCAGTTGATTCCCGACGTTATACGGTGGATTCATGACTGCTAATACCCCGACAGACCCACCTGCCCCTGAAGACGTTGTCAGCAAACGGGCGGGCTTGCGGCTGGTTGCCTTGATAACGATGGTCGGGATTGCGGCTGTGGTGATCTCGAACGTGCTTCCCGAACGCAGCGAAATCACTGAGATCGTCGAGGCGGCGGGCGTTTGGGGTCCCATTATTGCCATCGTCGGAGTCGCGGTGCTCTTGATGGCCCTGGTGCCACGAACACCGTTGTGCTGGGTGGCGGGGGCACTGTTTGGTTGGGTGCCCGCCATGATCTACATCCTCATTGGAACCATGATGGCGGCATTGCTGGGGTTCATCGCGGGTCGTGCCTTTGGGCGTGAATGGGTTGCCAGTATGTTGAATCGCCCGCATCCAGGCCGTATACGTCGCCGAGTGACCACGATCATGGCTGGTGCCGATAGCTGGTTGGGAAAGCACGGAATATTGGGCGTCGGGATCATCCGCTTGGTGCCAGCGGCACCATACGGAGTCGTCTCTTACTTGTTTGGGACCACCGCGACGAAGTTTCGGTACTACGCGGTGGGGTGTTTGCTCGGCAGCCTGCCTGGAACAGTTGGTAACACGGCGATCGGGGCTGCTATTTGGGGGCCAGCCGCGGTACCGGTTGCCGTGGGTGTCCTCGTCGGCCTCGCCACCTTGACGTTGACCCTGCGCTACTGGCTTCTGCGCAGCTCGGCCTCCCCGATCAAGCAAGCGGTTCAGGAGGAACCTGTGACCGAAGCTGCACAACCTGGCGCAGAAAGTGTGGAGGGCAGTCGGCCCTAGCGTAGGGTCGCGCACCTAGAGAAGAGGTGACCTACCCCTGTCACCTGCGGCGATGTGAGATTGATTCCAGTGGTTGGGAGCTTCGTCCCGCTTCGATAACTAGCGGATATTCGCACCGTAGTATTCAGGCCGTACTTCATCCAGAGCAGCTGAGGGAACCGGCCCGATGACGCTGCGGCAACCATCGACATGACTATTGGCCTGGAGAAACACCAAACCGCTACGCGTTTTGTGTCCTCCGCCTAGTCGATGCCGACAGGTGCCAACTCCGGCCCGTACACCCACGGGGCAGATGAGGAAAGGAGCCTCTTAATGTCCGCCACACACATACCAAACACCGCTTCCGCAACAGGTGAGGACAATCCGTTTAAAGACAGCCCAGCCAAGGGTTTGATCTGCCGGGCCTGTCAGACCACCTATGGCCTGGTCGCGCAACACGCGTGCTGGAACTGTTTCGGTCCGCTCGAAGTGGACTACGACCTAGCCAAGCTCGCTAAGGTCACTCGCGAAGACATCGAAGCTGGCCCTCAAAACCAATGGCGTTATGCGCCGCTGCTGCCTTGTGGTGTCGAGGAGTCCGACCGTGTCACCCTCAACCCGGGACTGACACCGCTGATTGAGGCTGACAACCTGGCCAAGGCCCTGGGGATGCGCAAACTATGGGTCAAGGACGACTCGGCGAACCCGACCCACTCGTTCAAAGACCGGGTCGTCTCGACGGCTCTGACGGCCGCCGTGAAGTTGGGCTTCAATCGTTTCGCCTGTGCTTCGACGGGAAACCTGGCCAACTCCGTGGCCGCACACGCGGCCCGCGCGGGATTCCCCTCAGTGGTGTTCATCCCGCACGACCTCGAACCGGGCAAAGTCATCACCACCGCGGTCTACGGTGGTTCGCTGGTATCGGTCGAGGGTTCCTACGATGACGTCAACCGGCTTTGCTCTGAGTTGACAGAGACCGATGACTTCGAAAAGACCGCCTTCGTCAACGTCAACATTCGACCCTATTACGCCGAAGGCTCCAAGACCCTCGGCTATGAGGTTGCCGAACAGCTGGGGTGGCGACTCCCCGAGCAGGTTGTGGTGCCAATGGCCTCAGGCGAATTGCTCACCAAGATCCACAAGGCGTTTGAAGAATCCGTAGAGATCGGGCTTGTGCCTGAAGCGAAGGTGAAAGTCTACGGTGCCCAATCGGCGGGTTGCTCGCCCATCGCCACCGCTTTCGCAGCAGATACCGACGAGATCACTCCGGTAAAGCCAAAGGGAATTGCCAAGTCGCTCAACATTGGCGACCCGGCGGCTGGCCCATATGCGATCGAATCAGTGCGTGCCTCGGGCGGAGACATGGCTGCGGTGAACGACGATGAGATTCGCGAAGGTATGCGCCTGCTCGCCTCAACGACCGGAGTCTTTCCTGAGACAGCTGGCGGGGTCGTCGTGGCTACGCTCCGTAAGCTTCTGGAAGCGGGTAGTCTTGACCCCCAGGCAGAGACGGTCATCTATAACACCGGCGATGGCCTCAAGACGTTGGATGCGGTCTCTTCGCTGGTAGGGCCGACGCACAACGTGAAGCCGTCGTTGAAGTCCGCGAAGGAAGCCGGCCTTTTGGAGTCATGATCCGGCTGGCGGAACTCCATACTGTAACACGCAGAGTGACCGTTAGATGGTACTTAGTCAGGTATCTGACAGTTCATATCCGTGTCGAACTCTTGACGCTATGTCGTTTCTCTAGCAGAATTGCCTTTGCGGGAGGTCGCAGTATTCTGTCGCCACTCACCCAGTTGACCACGAGTCCTGGGATTAGACGTGTCGAGCAGCGCCAGCTAGCGTCAGAAACTGTGCCCTCCCGACCAACTTCCTAGCGGCATAATGTGCCACTGCAACAGATTCGATGCTGGCAACGGCATCTCAGTTCATATTCGTCGTGTGGCCCGCACCAGCACAGCTGATGCGGGCCACACGCTTTATATCTGGTCTGATTTTCACTGTGCCAGTGGGAAAGATAAGGCCGGTGGTGCCCGATGTGTCGTTGCGTCAGTTGCGAATCCCGAACCGTCTTCCGCTTGGTGGACTTCTGTAGATATCCTCAAGACATGGGACAGAGTGAAGAGGCTCGTCGACGCCTCGATTCGCAACTGACGTTGGGCAACGGGTTCGAACCTGACGAGCGCGAAGAGATCATTGAAGAGTTTGTGCCTCTGGGAAAGAAGCTGGCTGCCTTCGACGCTGATGCCGTGTCGCTGACGGTCAGCGTGACCTCGCGTGAAACTCCAGACCAAGAAGTCACGTTGCAGTGCACCATCTATGGCGAGGATGAGCGTACTGTGACCGGGACCTCCGCTAAGAACGACCTGGTGGAGGCACTCGTGGAATCGCGTCGACGGGTCACTCAACAACTCAGGGAATCAGAAGTCGAGCAAACGGTCAGCCCTCTGCGCCGCCTGTTCGGTGGCAAGTAAGGCAACGACCACCCTTCGGCCGATAATCGCCATGATGAAGCCTCCGGCGCCGAGCGTCTAGTCACCAGTGGCCACCGGAAAAGGGTTTGCGGGCAGTCAGTGGCTCGACCAGACTGACACCATGACAGATATCGATATTATTCCCTTGAGTATCAATGACCCCAGCCTCTTCGAATCGTGGATTGACTGCAACCTAGCCTGCGACGAACAGGATCTGCCTGGCCTTTCGCAGACTAGCCCGATGATGATGCGTGCCCGCGCCATTGCTCCGAGCGCGACCTCTGATGTGCGCCGTTTCGTAGCCGTCAGTGGCCCCACTGTCGTAGGGACCGCGACCGTCGCCCGCGACAGGGAGAACAATTCACACAAGGCTGGTATGGCTGTGTCGGTGCATCCACAATGGCGGCGGCGGGGTATCGGCACCCGGCTGTACGAACAAGCTGAAAGCACGGTCCGAGAATGGGGCTGCACGACCATTTGGGCCGGGTACGCCGCCGAGTTCACCGACCGCCCCGACTTTGAAGTTCCTGGCGAGACGTTTGCGGCCCAGCGCGGGTTTGCGCTGGCCATGAAAGGCTGTCGGCGCGTCAACGACCTCACCAAGGTTGATGCCGAGCATCTCGCGGCGTTGTACGCATCCGCAGCGGAGTCCTCGGCTGACTACGAGATCGTGACCTTCGAACACCAAGTTCCCGACGAGGCCGTGGAGGGCTACTGCCAGGTCAAGTCCCGGGTACTCCTGGACGCGCCAATGGGAGACCTCGACGCCGAGGAAGAGACGTACTCCCCGACATTGTGGCGCGATATTGAACGGCAGCAACAACGCATGGGCGTGTTGTGGCTCGGGGTCTATGCCCGGCACAAGGAGACCGGCGACCTGGCTGGTCTCAGCGAGATTGAGGTCCGCGTCGGGGACGAGGTCATGGCGTATCAAAACGATACGATCGTCGCCCCGGCCCATCGAGGTCATCGGCTGGGTCTACGCCTCAAGATCGACATGCAGCGGCACCTGTTGCGGTGGCGTCCCCAGATGCGATTCATCCAGACGTTCAACGCCGAGGACAACACCTTCATGAACGCGGTGAACGATCAGGTCGGTTTCCGCACGCACAGCTCGTCGATGAACCTGCAAAAGAAGCTCTAGGCGCGAAGGGTTGGGCGAACGCGCGGCTCTCGACCCGGCAAAGCGTAATTCGGTTGCGAGCCTGTTCGCCCGGGCCGGACAATCAAACGATGACTGATATTGAGCTAAGAGAGCTGAAGCCGTTTGACTATGACCTGGTTGACGGGTGGATTTCTGCTTCTCAGGCCATCGCGGCGCATGATTTGCCCGAGTTGCCTGTGCCGATTTCACCGCGTCTGCGGTTGCGTTTGGTTGTCCCGGAGAAGTTCACCAAGTATTACCGGACCGTGGCCCTCAAGGGCGGTACTGTAGTCGGTTCGTCGACCTTGGAACACGATCTCGAGAACAACACACACATGATGTGGCTGGAGCTGGATGTCCACCCTGAGCACCGAGGCGAGGGCATTGGCGCGCGTTTGTTGGAGCATGCCGAGCAGACCGCGCGGCAGGTGGGGGTGCGTACGCTCATGGCTGAGGTTGCCTACAACTTCGCGCCAGCTCCCGACCGGGTTGCTCCCGGGAAGACGTTCGCGGCGAAGCACGGTTACACGGTTGGCCAGGAGACGATTCATCGTACCAAGGACTTGACGTTCAACGAGGGTCCAGAGTTGCAAGAACTCTACGACGCCGCGTGCGCGAAGTCTGAGGGATATGAGGTCCTCACGTGGTCGCGGACAATTCCCAACGAGTTGATCGAGGGCTATTGCTATCTCAAGGGCCGCATGGTGACCGATTCCCCGATGGGTGACCTTGACTTTGAGAAGGAAGAGTTCTCCGTAGAGCGGATTCGGTCCGAGGAGAAGTCGTTGCTGGACCGAGGTTCGATCTGGCTGGGCGCGTTCGCTCGTCACAAGGAGACTGGGCAGGCCGCCGGGTTCACCGAGACGCACATCATGCTTGGCGATGAGGAGCATTGTTATATCGGGGACACGATTGTTGATCCTGACCATCGTGGGCACCGGCTCGGGGCGCGTTTGAAGGTCGTCAATGAGCGGCAGCTGTCCCAGTGGCGGCCCAGCATGCGATACATCCATACGTGGAACGCCGATACCAACGGTTACATGATCTCGGTCAACGAGGAACTGGGCTATCGAGTGTATTGCACCGACCAGGAGCTACAGAAAAAGCTCTAAGTGGACTAACGCAGGGCGCATTTCCATGTGTGCACAGGGGCATTGAACACGCGCACGGCTCCTTTGGCGCCGTTGTGGAGGTGTGGGGCTTATGTAAAAGGCATTCTCGCCGGCTCGTTTACTTGCGTAAACGTCGCCTTCTGCGGCTTTGAACTAGCACTTGTGCATAAGGCCCGTACGCTCTTGCCTAAACCTTGGGAATCGCACTACTGTGGATCTGTTCGGTGAGCTGGCATCAAAGATGTGAGTTTGTGGCTTCGGTTTGCCAGGTGGACGCAGGTCCACCAACCCGCTAACCGCGTTGCACAGGTGCCGCCAGAACGGGCGGTACCGCTGGCCCGGGTGAGGCGCGTTTTCGCGCCTCACCCGGGCATTTTGGCTTTCGGTCCACAGCCCGCGCGCCTTATCCACAGGCTCGCAACAATTCCTTGCCCGCCCCGGCCGCACCTGCCAGTATTCGGATAGGGGCGCGCAGATATTGATAAATGTGGATTTAACGTTATCCACAGGGCGAAAAGTATTTCTTGAGCCCAAACGGAATTCTTGCGAGGATGGAATTGGGGGTCCCCAGAGTGAGAAAATCTCGCATTGGTGGGCCGTGGCGGTCGCCCAGCAGCTCCCCGCCCTATCGATTAGCACAAGCCAGCACGCATCCACAGAGCCAAGCGAAGACCAGCCCGCGTAAGAAATAGCCGTCCCGGCGCGCTGGCTGCAAGCGCACAGGCCAAAACCGGGTCGCCGCAGCGGCCCCAAAAAGAACGCCCCCGGCCCCGGTAGCGCATAGTATGCGGAATATGACCGGACAACAACCGCCCTCAGATCCCGCATTCAATCCGGGCCAGCCCGATCCGGACTCCCCAATAGCCCGAGGAGCTCAACCAGAACCGGAAGCCGCCAACCTTCCCGGCCCCGACCACCACTACGGCTTTGAACCAGACGCCGAAGACATCCCGCCGCGAGACAACCCCTACTGGGAAGACGACGGGCTGTGGGAAACCTCCGACCCCATCGTCACCGGAGACTTCGGGTCATGGTGCCAAGCCAGCCTCGGGGTCATCCAACGCAGCTGGCGCTCCATGGGAATCGTCCTCGGGCTCGGAGTCGTCCTCCCCGGATGGGTGTTCAGCCTGATAGGTCTACCCTCCTACTTCACGCCAGGGGAGGGCTTCCGCATGGCCGGGGACGTCGTGGTGACTCCAGTCGGCATCGCTGGCATCGGCCAAGGGCTCACCGGGCTAGTGCTGGTCTACTTCTCCGCCGCCGCGTTCCTCGCCGCCACCCGCATCGCCGTAGCTGAAGCCGCCGGCGGCTTCCTCAGCCTGCCCGAAGCGATCCGCTACGGGCTCAGACGCGGTGGAATGCTGTGGCTATGGGTGATAGTGAGCTTCATCATCGTCAGTATCGGCATGGTCCTGCTCGTCTTGCCGGGCCTATGGGCCCTCTTCGCCCTCAGCCTGATCATCGCCGCCTACGCATTCGACCAGCATCGCAACCCGCTGGGCCGCTCCATCGAACTGACCCACTCCGCACTCGGCCCCGCCTTGGGACGCGCCGTGTTCAGCTGGCTGGTCGCCATCTGCCTCACCAGCGCCATCCAGATCTCGGTATACGTACTCGGTTCGATGCTCCTCGCGACCATCGAGGGCTGGTTTAGTGTCGTCGTGGCCACGATCATCCTCGGCATCATGTCCATTTTGATGATCGCCACGTATATGTGGATCGTCTCCGCCCACCTGTGTACGTACGCCTTTTTGCGCGGCCGCAAGGAACCCCTCACCACGACCCAACTGGCCGCCGAAGCCGCTCCCGCCCAATTCGACACCTAACGCGATGGGCCGCAAACATCTACTGACCAGCCCTGAGGGCCTCATCACGGGTACCCAAGTTGGCACTCTCGGCGCGAGAGTGCTATACCTGAGTTAGCACTCGAACATACCGAGTGCTAATCAACGTTGGGGTGGCGGAGTCACGGCTCGCCAGTCGCAGGGTGACTGAAGTGAGCACGTGGCACAGTCGTCGCGGGCCAGCTGCCTCAGAAGAAAAGCACTAAAGAGCAATCCGGAAGGAAGCCAAACACAATGGCGAAAATGATTGCGTTCGACGAGGAAGCTCGCCGTGGACTAGAGCGAGGAATGAACATCCTCGCCGACGCCGTTAAGGTGACGCTCGGCCCCAAGGGCCGCAACGTTGTCCTCGACAAGAAGTGGGGCGCACCCACCATCACCAACGATGGTGTGACGGTCGCCAATGACATTGAGCTGGAAGACCCTTACGAAAAGATCGGCGCTGAGCTGGTCAAGGAAGTCGCCAAGAAGACTGACGACGTAGCCGGTGACGGAACCACCACCGCCACCGTGTTGGCCCAAGCCCTCGTCAAGGAAGGCCTGCGCGCCGTTGCCGCCGGAGCCAACCCGATCGCCGTCAAGCGCGGCATCGAAAAGGCCGTCTCCGCGGTGACCGAGCAGCTGCACGGTCTGTCCACCGAGGTCGAGACCAAGGAGCAGATCGCCTCCACCGCCTCCATCTCCGCCGGTGACAGCACCGTTGGCGACATCATCGCCGAAGCGATGGAGAAGGTTGGCAAGGAAGGCGTCATCACCGTCGAGGAGTCCAACACCTTCGGGCTGGACCTCGAACTCACCGAAGGTATGCGCTTCGACAAGGGCTACCTGTCCGGTTACTTCGTGACCGACCAGGACCGCATGGAAGCCGTCCTAGAGGACCCCTACATCCTCATCGCCAACTCCAAGATCTCGGCGATCAAGGACCTCCTCCCCACCCTCGAGAAGGTCATGCAGGCCGGCAAGCCGCTGCTGATCATCTCCGAGGACATCGAGGGCGAAGCGCTGGCGACCCTGGTCGTCAACAAGATCCGCGGAACCTTCAAGACCGTCGCGGTCAAGGCCCCCGGCTTCGGTGACCGTCGCAAGGCCATGCTGGGCGACATCGCCATCCTCACCGGTGGCCAGGTCATCTCCGAAGAGGTCGGCCTCAAGCTGGAGAACGCCACGATCGACCTGCTGGGTACCGCCCGCAAGGTCGTCATCACCAAGGACGAGACCACCATCGTCGACGGTGGCGGCTCGCAAGAGCAGATCGACGGCCGGGTGGCCCAGATCCGCGGCGAGATCGAGGCTTCGGACTCCGACTACGACCGCGAGAAGCTGCAAGAGCGTCTGGCCAAGCTGGCCGGCGGTGTTGCCGTGATCCGCGTGGGTGCCGCCACCGAGGTGGAGCTCAAAGAGCGCAAGCACCGCATCGAAGACGCCGTTCGCAACGCGAAGGCCGCCGTCGAAGAGGGCATCCTGCCCGGTGGTGGTGTCGCTCTGGTTCAGGCCGGTGTGGACGCGTTCGAGAAGATCGAAGCCGAAGGCGACGAAGCCGCCGGTGTGGAGCTGGTCAAGCGCGCCCTCGGTGCGCCGCTGCGCTTCATCGCCGAGAACGCCGGCCTTGAGGGCGGCGTCGTGGTGGAGAAGGTCAAGAGCCTGCCCGCGGGCGAAGGCCTCAACGCCGCCACCGGCGAGTACGTCAACATGCTCGACGCTGGAATCCCGGACCCGACCAAGGTCACCCGTTCCGCGCTGCAGAACGCCGCGTCGATCGCCGCGCTGTTCCTGACCACCGAGGCTGTCATCGCCGACAAGCCCGAGAAGGACGCTCCGGCGGCTCCGGCCGACCCGGGCATGGGCATGGGCGGTTTCTAAGCCCTAGCGCACCCATAGCTGTAGCCCCCTGAAAAGGGCGAACGCGAAGACGGGCTCTCGATCCAGCATGGATCGGGGGCCCGTTTGTCGTGGACAGCGCCCAACCTGAAGCCAGTGCCACAGGTGCGCAATCATCACCGCGCTGGGTCACGTTCGCGCTAGTGAACGAACCAGCGAGAATAGCGCCGGCGCGCTCTCAGTCACTCGAGTGGCCTCGTGCGTCCAGGTCGGCGTATTCGGGATGCTTCGATAGCCACTTCGCCACAAACGGGCACTGTGGATACGCCATACCGCCCTGTGCCCGTAGATCCGCGAACGCCGCCTCGGCCAGTTGATTGGCCAAGCCCTGGCCTCGGTACGCGGGGTCTACCTCCGTATGCGGGTACAGCGTGAACTTCTCCTGTTTGTCGAAATCCAGTTGGCCGATAAGTGACTCACCGTCCCAAGCCTCGAAGCGGCTCGCCGCGGCGTTCTTGCGAATGTTGATGGAGGATTCACTCATAGACATACAGTAGCCACAAGCGTTCCCACTTCCGGCGAAATGATGAGATAGGTTCTCGACCCTGACCGAATGGACGATGCGGTCCGAGACGGTCGCATCACAGTCGGCTCTGAGAAAAGCACAACGAGCATGGGTGCGGTAAGCTCAGAGGCTCTCCCAGTTCCTGACGGAATAGGTTCCGTGCCCCATGCGGCCCTGGTGAGGTGACCATCGGCCAGGCGCCATTGCCGGGCACGGAACCGTCGGAACTTCCAAGCCGGTCTCGACTTGCGCAAAAAGTGGTTACCTCCGAGCCGTATCCGGCCTACGCTCAGGCTATGGCCAACGTGAGCACTACCGATGATTTTCGACCCGACTTCTACCGCAAACCCACTCTGAGCGGGGACCTGGTGACCTTGGTGCCGCTGGGCGCCGACTACGGCGAACAGCTCTTCCATGCCCTAAACGACCCCGAGGTAGCTCGCCTCACCGGCAGTCGAGGCAGCTTCGAGCTCAAAAAACTCATGCCGATCATCGCCGCCCGCCGCTTTGCCGACGACAGGCTAGACCTGGCTGTCATCGACAACGCCACGCAAAAAGTCGTCGGCGAGGTCGTCCTCAACGAGTGGGAGCCCGAGAACCGCAGCTGCAACTACCGCATCGCGCTGGGCCCGCAGGGACAAGGGCGGGGATTGGGAACCGAGGCGGGCTGCCTCATTATCGACTACGGATTTCAGAAACTACGGCTCAACCGCATCAGCCTTGGTGTATACGCGTTCAACCCACGTGGCATCCGCTCCTACGAAAAGATTGGGTTCGTGGTCGAAGGGCGCCAGCGGCAGGCCCTGTTGTGGGACGGGGAATACGTTGACCACGTCATCATGTCGCTCTTGGCCGAGGAATGGCGACCCCGGCGCTGAGGTTCGGTCTAGGCGGCTAGCCGTTTCGTCGATATTGGAACACAATTGCGAATCAGTCCCTTGGGGTAATTGCGACAAAAAGTTAAGCTAAGTCATGTCCACCCCACGTAGATTCGTTCTCATCGCCGTGTTCGCGGCTGTGATCGCCCTCCCCGTTGTGACTCTGCCGATTTTCACCGGCCCCGTTATGGCACAAGAGAACGGGGACGAAGATGACGAGATCATTCTGCCCACCGACGACCCCGATATTGATCCCGACGAGGCACCCGAGTCGGAATCGGACGCCGACCATCCGGCACCCGAATACCGCGACGAGGGAAACTACCTTTTGGTGTGCCTGGACGACGAGACCGAGTTCAACGAACGCAACGCCGAACTGGACTACAATCAGGCATTTCGCAACCAAGAGCTCTATGGACAGTGCCAAGAGGATGGATTTAGCGAACCTCACGAGGCGTTGGATGCGGCCTCCGACGGGGACCGCATCATGATCCTGCCGGGCCGCTACACTTTGCCCGATCCGCTCCTCATCGAGGGCCTCAATGACATCCAGCTCGAAGGTATGGGCTCCGCTGCCCACCACATCATCCTCGATGCCCGCTTTGGCCTCGAAGAAGGCCTCGTCGTCACCGACTCGTCCGGTACATACCTAGCCAACCTCACGGTCCAAAACTCGCTGCACACCGGCGTCCGTTTCGTCAACACCGACACGTTCACCCTCGACCGAGTTCACGCCCGCTATAACGGGGCGGTGGGCCTGGAATTCCGCGACGTGTCCGACGGCAAAGTCACCGCCTGCCTTGCCAACGGGAACCCTTTCGCTGGAGTACACGCCACGGGAACCACCTCCTCCGAAGGTCAAGACTGGGGCTTGGAAGTTCACGGTTGCGAAATCAATGACAACCTCGTCGGGTTCTCCGCTACTGGCAAGGGTGAGGTGTTGTTGCGCGACAACTTCCTCCACCGCAACTCCACCGGATTGCTTGCCCGCTCCACGGCACCCGACGATCACCGGTTGCACGCCGAAGGAAACCTCATCGGTGAGAACAACTCCGACTTCTACCAGTACCTTGGTGCCGACGAATGTTCCCAGGCCTTGGAAGAGCGGCCCTGGCACGACAAGGTGCTGTGCCCGGTTGACTCCGTGCCCGTCGGCGTCGGCGTACTCATCGCGGGCTCCAATCACAACACCATCACCGGTAACCGCCTCTGGGGCCACCACGACGCGGCCGCCATGCTCTGGTGGCACCCGCACATGTTGTTCTCCGAGTTCTCCCCGCGTGGCCAGTCCGAAACGTCGCACCACAACGCCTTTGTCGACAACGAAATGGGGCGCCGCGCTGACGGAATGCGCGTGCCCAACACCAGAGACTTCTGGTGGGATGGGCAAGGCTCGGACAACTGCTTCCAAAATGGCAGCCGCCATCCCATTCCTTCCGCGTTGCCCGGCTGTTCAGACCTGGTTGGGCCCGACCGGCTTCTGGGCGACCCGATTCGCTTGGCCAAGCTCATGCACTGTTCCACCTCCGACCCCGCTGGCGGAACTCTCGCCGGTGGCTGCGACTGGTTTACCGCCTCCGGATCCGAGCGGATCGAGTTCCGCGTCGCCGTGGCCTTCGTCGCGCTGGTCCTGGTGCTGACGGGTGCCGGATGGATAGCGTCCGTTCGCACCAATCGACCACCGGCGGCGGGATCCATGATGTTCGCGTCATTGGCGGTCGTCGGCGGGGCCATTCTCATGCTGCTGGCCAGCTGGTCCGAGCGGGCCGACTACGAGGCCCTGTCCCTGGGGCTTATCGCTGGCGGCTGGGCTATGAGCGGCCTGGCTTGGCAGCGAGCCGGGCGCTACGCCATCGGAGCCATGACAGTCATCCTCGCTGCGGTGATGGGCTTTGACGCGCTTGACCGAGGCGTGTGGATGCTGCCGTGGATACCGGTCTCGCCCACCTGGGTGTGGCTGCTGCTCTTCCCCCTGTGGGCCGTCATGATCGTCGTGGCCATGTGGACACGACCGCGCGCGGACCGACGCGAGGAGGAAGAGGCACCACTGCCCCTGCCCCATGAACACAACCGCTTTGACTGGTAGGTCCCGACCCGCCGGTGCGGCGAGCCGCCGAGGAATCGGCGCGCATGGTTCGCCGCATCGACATTCGAGCTCGGCTCGATGACGCATGCGTATCTGGCTCTAGTCGCGCATGGCATTGAGGTGCAGGTGGGGCCACTGGGGCGTATCGACCCGAAAAGCCGGTTCTCAAGGGCCGTAATCGCAGATAGTGGCCCTGGCAGTGTATGAAGGTTCCATCGGACACACATGGAGGAGGGCCACGTGGCTACAGGAATAGGGGTCGACCCGTCGCAGCTGGATGCGGCATCCGACAAAGTGAGCGCCGCAGCCGAGGCTGCCCAGGCTGCTAAGGACTATGCGCTGGAGGCCGATGGCGATCCGTGGATCTGGGGCCTGCCAGGGCTGGTCTTGGCCGGGCCGTACTTTAGCGCGGCGTCCATTGTTCACTCCATATACGCCGGAATCCCGGATGCTCTCTCAGGGGCCGCCGAACGGCTGCACGCTGACGCGGAAGCCTATCGAGAGTGCGAGGACGAAAACTGCGCCGAACTGGACAAAGCCTGTGGAGAACTGGAGTAGGACATGAATGACACCCAACTACCCGACTTCACCGACGCGCCGCGACAAAGCGGATTCGGCACTAACGCCGATGGCGACTGGTTCAGCCCCTCGGACGCGGGCAACGCAATCCTGAGCCGCGACGGCGTCAAACAGTTCGCCGACCCATATAAAGCCGCCACCAGCGCACCGGGCAATGTCCAACAGATCATCAGCGGGGACGACATCTTCGGTGGACTCAATGGCTGTATGGACAACCTCAAGGGGCTAGCCGAGGCGAGCAAGGCAACCTCGAAGCTCTCCGAGATCATTGGCGACAAGTCGTTCAACCCTCTCAGCTGGCTCGTCGAGATGGGAATCGACGCCCTTTTGCACATCTTCCAGCCCCTAGATGACCTGTTGGGGCTCGTCACCGGCAACGAAGACCGGATGAAGGTCTCTGGCGACATGTGGGGCACGGTCGCCGAGGGCCTGATCCCTATCGCCGAACAGATCGAAGCCACGATTGAATCCGACTTGGCCGACTGGCACGGCTGCGACGCCGATGCCGCCCGCACCCGCCTGGGTGAGGCGTCGACGGCAATTCGCGGCGGTTCGTTCGGGGCGGTGTGCATGCAGCAGATCATGTTGCTGGCGGCCGAATTCGCCAAGTACTTGGAAGGCAAGGTACGCAAATTCATCGCCGACAAGGTCTCGTGGGCCATTTTGAACTGGGCCACCTCCGCAGCGGCGTCCGTGGTGACCTTCGGCGCTTCGGTGGTGCAAGCGATCGTCTCCACCATCATCAAGGTCACCAGCGGTGTCATGAAGATCTTGAAGTGGATTAACGACTTCATCCAGAAGTACAGCGCGCTGGTGAAGATCATCAACGCGGTTTTGAAGGTCTTCAGCGTGCTGGAGAAATTCTTCAAGCACCTACATTTCGTGAAGGCGGGGGTGTCGCTGGTAGGCGGCGCGGTCAACGCCACTCGATAGCCCTGGGCACCCAATTATCGGATGAATCCCAATTACATAGGGGCGCAGCCTGTTGCCGGAGGGTTCGTGCGGATAAAGTGTGCTCATGGCATGGATTTGGACTTTTGAAGACGCCGAAGGCAACCCAGTGGAGGCCCCGGACAACTCCCACTCCAATCAGGGAGATGCCGAGTCCTGGGTCGGCCTGGAGTGGCGCAATATGGTCGCCAAAGGCGCCTCGGTCGCGATCCTCGCAGAGGATGATCGCGTCGAGTACCGCATGGACCTCGGCCCCGCCCAAGATAGCTAGCCCACCCAGCCGCGCGCACCTGAACCCGACCACAGGCCGCGAACCCATAGCGGATAGCCCACAGTGAATTCAGAGCTGGTCGACATGGTTGATGCCGACGTCGACCAGCTTCTTACTGCGCTAACGGCTCATTCACCGTTGGTCGCTATTGCGTAATAGGCTACAGGGGTGACACACCACGGTTCTTTGACGCTGACCGCCACCCGCTCCAGCAAACACCTCGATGCCCGCCGGGGCATTGTGCGCCTCCATCCGGAGACGCTGGCCGCCCTGGGGCTTCAGCCGGGCGATCCGGTGCGCTTGACTAGCCGCCATCACACCACCGCCATCGCCTTGGAGGCCGACCGTTTTTCGGGGAAACGCTCCCTGTACGCCGACGACTTGACATTGGGCAATATCGGAGCCCGCGAAGGCAGTGCCGTTGTGGCCGAGGCGACGCGGGTGGCTGCCGCCGATAGCGTCGTCGTGCGAGGACCGGCATCGATCGTGGCCGGGGTCAGCCCCGACACCTTGCGCCTGTCCATGCTGTCCAAGATCGTGACTCAGGGAGACGACGTCTCGCTGCTGCCCATTGAACTGGATTCCGAGTACAAGGAAGCCGTCAGCGCGGCCCGCCGCACCCTCAACAACACGTTGGGCATGGGCTGGACGTCGATGGTGATGACGGTGGCCCAGTGCGACCCCTCCGAGGCCGCCATGATTACGCTGGACACCCAAGTGTCGTGGGAAAACGACGCCCCGCACCGGGTTGACATTGACCTGCCCACCCGCGGCACTTCCGTGTCGATCGAGCGGCCCACCACCCCTCGACCAGCCACGAGCGCTCCGCGCAATCCAACCGGGCCTCGCACCGAGACGACCGCCCAGCGGCCTCGAGCGCAGGCCGAACCGGTCGAGGCGACCAGTACTGTCAGCGCGGAGGCGATCGCCTACGAGGATTTGGCCGGGGTGCGAGTACAGGCCGAAGAACTACGCGAGCTGCTTGACTTGGGCTTTAACCACCGGGAAGTGCTGTCTGTGGTGGGCACTGACATGACGCTGGGAATGCTGGTGTGTGGCCCCTCGGGTACCGGTAAGAGTTCCATCGCGCGTTCGGTGGTGGCCGAGGTGGGCGCGCACCTGGTAGAGGTTCCCGGCGATGAGGTGGGCGCAATGGCCGCCAATGACGCCGCCGAGAGACTTCGTCGAGCAGTGTCCCAACTTCAATCCCCGGGGGTGCTGTTGGTGACCGACGCCGACGCGATCGCCAAGGCGGAGGACGCGACCCCGCTGGGCACGATGTTCAAGAAGTTGGTCGCGGAGACCATCGCCGATGGCCATGCCGTGGTGTGCACCGTCAACAACCTCGACCGGCTCGATGGTGAGTTGCGTTCTCACGGCCGGTTGGAACATGAGATCACTGTGCCCATGCCCGATACTGAGGCCCGGCGCGAGCTGCTGAAGTATTTCACTCGCGGGATGAAGGTAAGCGCCGAGCTGAAGCTCGAGGCCATCGCGGAACGTTCTCCCGGGTATGTGGCCGCCGATCTCTTGGCGTTGGTGCGAGAAGCTGGGGTGCGTGCGGCTATGCGGGCTAAGGATGGTGGCGCGACCGCGCTGCAGGAGTCTGACTTCGACATCGCTTTTGAAGCGGTCCGTCCTTCTAGCATGGAAGGCGACTCCGTCGAGCTGGGCGGGCTTACCCTGGACGACGTCGGTGGCATGGAAGAGGTCAAGCAGACACTCACCGAGACGGTTATGTGGCCGCTGATGTACCCTGACGCGTTTACCCGCCTGGGCATCGAGGCACCGCGTGGAGTCTTGTTGTATGGCCCGCCCGGCTGCGGGAAGACCTATATCGTCCGCGCTGTGGCCGGCTCTGGCAATGCCAACGTCATCACTATTAAGGGATCCGAGCTGCTCAATAAGTGGGTGGGGGAGTCCGAGGCGAATGTGCGCGACTTGTTCCGCCGTGCGCGGCAGGCCTCTCCCACGCTGATGTTCTTCGATGAGCTGGACGCGCTGGCTCCGGTGCGCGGACAGGGGACCGATGGCGGTACGGCCGACCGGGTGGTGGCCGCGTTGTTGACGGAGCTGGACGGGGCGGAGGCGCTGCGGGATGTGGTGGTTGTGGGGGCGACAAACCGGCCCGACATGATTGACCCGGCCTTGCGGCGTCCGGGTCGACTGGAGCGGTTGGTGTACGTGCCGCCGCCAGACGCCGCCGCTCGGGCCGAGATTCTGGCGGCCGCTGGCAAGAACGTGCCTTTTTCTGATGATGTGGATCTGGTGGAGTTGGGCGACCAGCTGGAGTTTTACTCGGCAGCGGACTGCGCGGCGCTGGTGCGAGAGGCGGCGTTGACCGCCATGCGCGAGTCGCTGGATGCCAGCACTGTCACAGCGGCACATTTGCAGGCGGCCAGGAATAAGGTGCGCCCCAGCTTGGATGCCAAACAGCTGGAGTGGTTGGAATCCTTTGCGCAGCAAAGAAAGCAGTAGAGCGCGCAGCAAAGAAAGCAGTAGAGCGCGCAGTGCGGACATGTGTAAGGCGCGAAGATCGTCGTCGGTCTCATTGCCGAGGTGGTCGTTTGTTGCCGTGGGCCACTGCCTGATGTGAGGGCCGATTATGGCGGCGGGAGGCAAGAACGCGGCCCGGCACAGTCGGTACTGCCGGGCCGCGTCTATGTCGCGTGGTCAGACACGACATAGGAGTGGCTGCTTAGACAATGTTGATCCGGTGGCATTTAGATGAACATTGTGTACAGCAGCAGATTGGGAGTTCCCGAGCCCGGGTTGTTGATCTTGCCCGCCGAGGCGTTGTCGGTCAGCGCGGTCTTCACCTGTGCGGGGGAGGCGTCGGGGTTGGCGTGTAGGTACAGGGCGGCGCCGCCCGCGACGTGCGGGGAGGCCATCGAGGTTCCGGAGGCGACATAGCTGGAGTCGTCACCGTCGATCCAGGCGGAGACGATGTCCACGCCAGGGGCGTAGAGATCGACGCAGCTGCCTGTTGAGGTGAAGCTGGCCCGGTTGTCATTGTGGTCGCTGGCCGCGACCGTGATCGCCGATGCTTCGCTGGCTGGGGACTGGAAGCAGGCGGGCAGGAAACTCATGTTTCCGGCCGCCACCACGTAGGTGACGCCCGCGTCGACACCAGCGGCCACAGCGGCGTTCAAGGTGGAGTTGATGAAGCCGCCGAGGCTCATGTTGGCCACGGCTGGTCCGTCGGCGTTGGAGCTGATCCAGTCGATGCCGTTGATGATGCCGTCGAAGGAACCTGAGCCTTGGCAGTCCAGCACTCGCACTGGTGAGATGCTGGCGTTTTTCGCCACGCCGTATTCGGTGCCCGCGACCGTGCCGGCCACGTGTGTGCCGTGCCCGTGGCAGTCGTCGGCGTTTCCGCCGGGTGTGACTGCGTCGAACCCTTCGACGAGTCGCCCGTCGAAGTCGTTGTGGGTGAGGTTTACTCCGGTGTCGAGGATGTAGGCGGTGACACCGTCACCACCATTGGGGTATTCGTATTGTCCGTCGAGCGGTAGGTCTGCCTGGTCCACGCGGTCCAGTCCCCAGGATTGGGGGTTAGGTTGCACGCCTGCGTCCGCGAGGCTGACTTCGGCGTTTTGTTCCACGGTGGCGACGTTGGGGTCGGCGGCGAGGCGTAGTGCTTCGGAATGCGACATGGTGACGGCGAAGCCGTCGAATGATGTCCAGGTGGACGTGACGTCTCCGCCATAGGAGGCGGCGAGGCCGTCGACGTCCAGGGTAGAGAGTTCACTATTGAGTGTGACCAGGTAACTGTTTTCGATCGCGCCCTCGACATTGGTGCCAAGGATGACGCCTTCGGTTTCAGCGTGGGCGGGGGAGGAGACGGCCGCTGCCGTGCCGATGGCGATGATTCCACAGGAGGCGATCGCGAGCAGACGTTTGGGGGAGTGGCAATGTCTGTTCATGGTGAAACTCCAGTTAGCTCAGACCCGACCGGGGGTTCGGCTGCCCGGCGGTGGAGCCGGGCACCGTCATTCAGTTAGGTCGGGTGGGGCTCTCACCTGAAATGCGATTCAGGTTCACGAACTTTACTGGAGAGTAAGGCATCTGAGTGGACATGTAAATATCTACATTGATCAATAGGGCAAATCGGGCTACCAGGTATATCTACTGTGGCCAGACTTGTCACTTGGGTTCAAAGTTACTGCCATGTCAGCGTTATCGATTGAGCCACTGGCGCCATATGCGGATGGATTCCGCAACCGGGCCCCAAACCCACGCGGCTCTATAGACGGGCCCGCACCACCCGCCCAGATGCGCAAGTGAGCAGCGGGAGAAGTCCTTAGCTCCTCCCCACCATGGCCCACGGGCCAAAAACTGTGTGGACCTCAAAGAGACTGAAGATGCTTTAGGTGAGCCCTACTTGTTGGTGTACGGCGGCGGCACCGGCGCTGGCGGCAAGTCGATCGCCGGTCCCTCCGGTGAAGCCTCCTCGTTTGCGGCCAGAGGGTCGGAGTCCAAGTCCTCCCCGTAGGTCACGTCATTGAGGAACCCGTCTGAAGTGGTGTCCCGCATGATCATGTCGGGGGTGCCATCGCCGTCGGCATCCACGATCATCGTGTCGGGCTGGCCGTCACCGACGGTGTCCTTGATAAAAGTGTCGAGCGTGCCATCGTCGTTAGTGTCGGTGGCGACGTAGTCGATGCGGCCATCGCCGGTCACATCGTGCAGGACCTGGTCTACCTGGTGGTCGCCGGTGGTGTCGACGTACAACGTGTCGATGCGGCCATCGCCGTGGGAGTCGACCGCCTCGGCGTTGAACGTGCCGTCCCCGGTCGTGTCCATGAAAAGCCGGTCGTCGATCCCATCTCCGTCACAATCGACCGCCATCGCGTCGGCCCGGCCGTCCCCGGTGGAGTCGATAAACGTCGTGTTGCCGACGGTCATGGTGTCATCGGGGATTCCGTCCCCGTTGAGATCGTAGGTCTCGCCGGGACAATCGTTGCCCCCATCGGAGTCGTCAAACCCCGGGGCCCCCAGGTCGTCGAATTCGCTCATGATTGCTGTCCTCCCACGTCAGAAGTCTCATAGTTAGCCTGACTCTATGGCAGGTCAGCCTCTGGATGAATCCCCAGACTGTGCCACGTTGCAGCCCGGCGAGTGCCACCTGTGGGCGACACATTCGGCCTCGTTACCCTGGTAGCCCACAAGGTGTGTAGCTTTGACCGAATTCGCGCCCTCGCCGGTGCGTTTCACTGACAGGAAGTGAACGGTGAGCAACTCTATAGACCCACTTGACTTGCCCAAGCCGCCTCCCATACTGGCACCGGTCCCGTCGGTGCGCGCTTTCGACATTCATGGTGCGCGGGTTGTGGTCGGTTCTCCCGGCGTGGGTTGGATGTTCGATCTGCGGGCCGATGACCCGGTCACTCAAGACGGGAAGCTGAAGGTCCCGGTGCTGCCGGAGTCGGAGTACTATCGCGCGATCGACGAGGAAACCACGGCCCAAACGTGTCTATATCCGGCCGATCAGGTGTGGGTGGAGACCGAGGAGGCCAACCCGGCCGATCAGATCGACCCCATGCTGTACCTGATTGACCGGCTGGTGGACCCCGACCAGCCCGAACGACGGAAGCCGCTACCCGCAAGCGAAGTGCCCGCGCTGATGGGCCGCCGCGTCTGGTATTGGCACAACAAGACATTTCGTTCTGACTACCGGTGCGTCACCGAACCCTTTGAAGTCGGCATGGGTGACATCTGTGTGCGCATAGCCGAGGAAGCCCAGTGGTATCGCTGGCATCGCACCGGCGTCATGCCACGCACGACCGAGGCATTTTTGCACTGGGTGTGGGTGCAATAAGACGTCCTCGACCCGGCAGCCAGGCGGCCGCCGAGTTTTGTCGCAACTGGGGTCGGCCTGGGACGAACTGGGTTTAGGGGTAGTCCACCAGCACGTTGCCAGCCCTCGTTTGGGCGTTGATCTTGCGTTCGGCCTCGTCGCTTTCGACCACGTGGACTTCAGCGGAGTGAGTGTTCGATTTCGCGTCCACGTCGTACATGGTCCCACCCTCAGGCAAGACCACAGTGACGTTGCCAGCGTCGGAGCGGGCCGAAACGTCGTTGGGCGGCACGCTGAAGCGCACCTCCACGTTTCCCGCGCGTGAGTGCACCGAGACGTCGTCGGTCTCATCGACAAAATGCATATTGGCGTTACCCGCGTAAGTGCTGACGTCCACGGTGCTGGAGATGACGCCTAGGCCGTCGATATTGCCCGCGTCGGTGTGCAGTTCCTGTTCAGAATTCATGCCCACCGTGCGGATGTTCCCCGCTGTGGTGCTGGCGACTAGTTCGATGTCGGCGGGCAGCTCGAAAGTGTAGGAGATGCCGCAGGCGCGTGACCCGATCCCTGTGCAGCCAGCGACCTCGATGCGTAGGACACCATCGTCGATGACCTCGGCCGAGGCCGGTTTTTCGTTGCTCCACTGAAACTCGCGGGACAGTTTCACTTGGTCGGAGTCAGAGGCGATGAACTCCAAGTGGCCGTTGCGCGTCTCGATTTCGATGCGTTCGATGGGTTCGGAGAAGACCGTCTCGTCGTTGGCGTTTTCCGAGGGTTCGTCGTGATCGCATGCGGCCACCGCCAGCAACAGGCCCGCAGCGGCCGTGAAGGCAGCCGCCGCGCGGGGCAGCGGTCGGCGAAGGAAGCGCTCGGGCGTCGGCGAGGTCATCGGGGGTGCTCCAACTGTCAACACTAATCGGGTAATTCTCACGTTACCGCCCTCGTGCCGCCCCACGCCACCCACAGTCGGCCCGTAGCGCTGTCGTGGAAGCGACGGCTTCTGTTGGGGCAGAAGAGAACCGCCCTTCGCTCTGGCGCGGGTCACCGGTTGCGGGGCCTGATTGGGGCTCTAAGTGGCGGATGTGTCAGTCGTGACTGCCCGCAAAGGACTCCCATGGGGATACCACCGAGGCACAAGTGCGAACAGCGCCCAAGAAAAGGGCGATAGGGGGGACAACGCACCGGTCCCCATTGCCTCGCACGTAGGCTTATGGATGTGACTGATGAACTTCTTGCCGACAGCCGACGCCTCCTCGCCGAGCTGGCCCCCAAGGCGTCAGACCTGTCGCGCCGCGCCGCCAACTTTGCCGATCAGCGAGGATTCGCCAAGGCGCGTCTCGAAGGCGCTACCGACGATGAGCGACCGATCGTCTTGTTCGTATGCGAAGGCAACTCTGGGCGCAGCCAAGCCGCCGCCGCGCTTCTCAACGCCTATGCCGGGGCGCGCGCGATCTCCTGGTCGGCCGGTTCGAAGCCCGACTCCGATATCAACCCCGACGTGGTCGAGTTGCTGGCCCGTCGTAACGTCGACGCCTCCGGCGGCTACCCCAAGCCGTGGACTGCCGAAATTCTCGACGTCGCCGACGTCATCGTCAACCTAGGAGCCGGGGACGATTTGCCGGTCATCGAAGGCAAACAAAACCTCACCTGGGATGTCGGCCACCCCAAAGGGCCAGGGGTCGCCGGGGCGACTGAGTTGATTGAGCTGATCGACCAGCACGTCAACGAGCTCATCCTTTCCTTGGGGATCGACTAGGACTCGTTTAAGGGTCCTCGACCACCCGCAGCGCGGTTTCACCGTTGGGCGTCGTTATGGCAACGCGCCCATATCTCACCGAGGTGAGGCTGCCCCTGACCCCTGCGCGCCTTCAGGTCGCCTTCCCTTTGGTGGGACACCCCGGCAACGACATCCCAGCGCCGTGGCCTCGAGAGTGACCCGAGGAGAGAGCGACGTCCCGGTGCTTGAGCCCAAGTTGGCCGCCGCCTGGTTCAGCGTGCCCGCCCACAGTGAGCCCTGAGAAATCGAACGAGCTCCGAATTTCAGTTCGAGTTTGCACTTTGAGCTCCGATGCATAGACGAACGTGGATTCCAGCGATACCCTCATTTCAAGCAACGTGCCCATTTCCGACTAACTCGATATGCTCGCCGGCCATGGCCGAATCGAGGAGGAACCAGCCCCGCCGCACCGGGGCACATCGAAATGGGTGCCCGGCCTCGCTAGGACCGGTAGCGGCGAGGTCCCGCCGACGCAGGTAGGAGCACACTCATGGGCGACATATCCACGCCAATGCTGGTCACCTTTATCGTCTACATCCTCTTTATGCTCGCCATCGGTGTGTGGGTGTACCGCCGCACCAACACACTGTCCGACTTTGCCCTAGGTGGACGTCGCCTCAACTCGCCAGTAGCCGCCCTATCGGCCCAAGCATCCGATATGTCCGGCTGGCTGCTATTGGGGCTCCCCGGCGCGATCTACGTCGCCGGAATGGGCGCGACCTGGATTGCCATCGGGCTCGCCATCGGTACCTACCTCAACTGGCTACTGGTCGCCCCGCGCCTGCGGACCTACACCGAGCGCGCCAACAACTCCATCACGCTCTCCTCCTACTTCGAAAACCGCTTCGAAGACCCGTCAGCCCTACTCAGAGTCGTATCCGCGGCCATTTTCCTGGTCTTCTTCACCGTCTATGTCTCCTCGGGCCTGGTCGCCGGAGGCCTATTGTTCAACCAAGCATTCGGAGTTGACGCCAATCAGGCCATCACCATCGCCGTGATCGTCGTCGTGGTCTACACCTTCCTGGGCGGGTTCCTGGCAGTTAGCTTCACCGACGCGGTCCAAGGCACGATGATGTTCATCGCGCTAGTCGTCACGCCGCTGCTGGCCATTGGCGCCCTGGGCGGATTCAACGCCCTCTTCGACGGCCTCAATGACACCTTCCCCGCCCTGACCGGAATGGGTTCGGAAGCCACCTTCGTCGAGGGCAGTTGGGTCGCCAGCGAAACCCTCGGGTTCATCGTCATCATCTCCTCGTTGGCCTGGGGACTGGGCTACTTCGGCCAACCGCACATTCTCATGCGGTTCATGGGCATCAAATCCGCCGCTCACGTACCGGTCGCCCGCCGCATCGGTGTCACCTGGGTTGTGGTGACCCTCGCTGGGGCGTGTGCGGTTGGTCTGGCTGGCATCGTCTACTTCGAGACTCCATTGGAGGACCCGGAGACCGTCTTCATCGCGCTGACCCAAGACCTGCTCAATCCATGGGTCGCGGGCATTATTCTCGCCGGTATTCTCGCTGCGGTGATGTCGACGGCGGACAGCCAACTGCTGGTGGCCTCCACAGCCTTCACCGAGGACTTCTACCGCCGCTTCCGTCGCGAACCGCTCTCCGAAAACCACCTTTTGTGGGTGGGACGTGCCGCCGTCATCGGCGTCGCGGTCGTGGCCTACGCCCTCGCATTGCAAGGCGGGGCGGTGCTCGATATTGTCGCCTACGCCTGGGCCGGATTCGGGGCGGCCTTCGGGCCGGTCATCCTCCTCTCCCTGTACTGGAAGCGCATGACCTGGGTCGGTGCGTTGGCCGGAATGGTCGTCGGTGCGGCAACGGTGATGGTGTGGAACCAGACCGATCCCTTTGGCTGGGGCCTGTACGAGATCGTCCCCGGCTTTGCGCTGGCGACGCTGGCGATCTTTGTCGGCAGCAAGTTCGGCAAGCAGACGTCCTTGGAATGGACCGGCAGCTATCGCGATTTTGTGGCGCCGAAAGTTGAGTCGAAGCCCTAGCGCGTCGCAAAGAATTAAAAGGGGCCGCATCGAGCGGCCCCTTTTTTAGGCTGTGTTGGGTCGACGGGGTGGTCAGTGGCGGCTGGTGCGTCGCCCGGCCCGCTTGGCGCGATACATCGCCCGGTCGGCCGCCCACAGGGCACGAGAGGGGTCGAGGCCCGGCTGCAACGTTTCCCAACCGATGCTCACCCCGACCGGGGTCCCGGGCACGTACACATCCCAGTCCTCAGTGAGGACAGCACGCTTCATACGCTCGCCAATGGTGAGGGCCTCACCCTCCGAAGCACCTGGGAGGACGACGACAAACTCGTCACCGCCAGTGCGGGCCAGCAAGTCGTTGCCGCGAATATTGCGCGACAAGATGCCCGCCACGCGCTGGAGTACGGTATCTCCGGCCAAGTGCCCATGAGTGTCGTTGACGGGTTTGAAATTGTCGAGGTCGAGCACCCCGATCATGGTCTGTCCGCGCAGCGAGTTGAGGAACTGCTCCAAACGCCGCCGGTTGGGCAGCCCCGTGAGCTCGTCGGTAAAAGCCTGGTCGGCAAAGGACGCGGCGGTCTTACGCAGTTGCTCTTGGTCCAGCAGGGAACCAATCGAGTCGAAGAACATCGACTGGAATTGACGAATTTGTTTGTACAGCGCGTAGATCGTGGTGTGGGAGGCCAAAATGGCGGCCGCGTGGTCTCCGCAGGCCACGAGGGCCAGCGAGCGGAGGTGCTCGGGCTCCATGACGCCCAGAGTCTCGGAACTGAGCACCCCGTAGTTGATGGTGTCGAGCGCTTCGGCCCCGCGACCGGCCTGGATGAGACGGCAGGTGGTGGCGAAGGCGCGCAAGTCGATGTCTTCGGGCGAATACGGCTCGTCGGGCAGGTATTCGTCCACGTTCCAGTTGACGTCTTGCCCCAGCAACTTCAAGCGCTGAATCGCGTAGTTGACCCATTCGAGATCGTTGAAACGCAAAAGCGCGAGGTTGGGCTTGACGCGGTTGAGCGCGTCGCGCAGGATGCCGATGGCCGCGTGTGGGTCGCCCGCGTAATAGGAGAACAACGCGGTACGGACCCGTACTTCCATGCCCTGGATCAGGGCCACGGGTATGCCGCAGGCTTCGGCCAGCTCGTGACCTTTTTGCAGGGTGTAGTTGGCCTGTTCGTGGTATCCGCAATTGGAATAGACGATGGCGAGGTCATGCCAGGCGTCGACAGCGGCTTGTCCGGTCTCGGTCATCTCTTCGAGGGAGCGGGTGCCGGAGACGAGGTTTTGGGCCGTGAGGTTGAACGCGCCGGTGCGCTGGTGGTGGAACAAGGCCACCAGAGCGTAGAACTGCCCTTCGAGTCGCCGAGAATTGCACGAGTGGACCAGCTCGGCGGAGTGGCTTATGGTGTGGGAAAGTTCGTCACGGTTACGCAACGTGATTTGGGCACCCATGACGAACAGCCAGGCTTGTGTTTTTCGATAGGCATCGTTGGTTCCCGACGCGATCTTTTTCGCGTAGTCGATGCAGTCTTCGAGCTGCCCAGCCGCCATCACTTCGCGCAACCGGAGGTACTCCTCCTGTGAGTCACGCGCTGGATCGGATTCACTCCACAGCGCCACGGGTTAATACTGCCACCTGGAGCGTCATTTTGCTAGTGGGTTACCGATATCAATATCGCAACACATGACAACACAATAGACATTGAGGGATGTCTTAGCATATAAGGAGATCCCACCCCCAGGTGTAAGGAAAGACAGATGAAGAAACTCCTCTGGGTGACAGTGCTGTTCCTCACCGTCGCTGTCTCGGGTGCGTGCGTCTCCGAGACGCCCGAACCAGAGCCCGAACCACCGAGCCATCCCACAGTCACCGACGTGTACGTGGAACGTTCTGGTGGCACCTACTTGTTCACCGTGACCGTCTCTTCCGAATACGACTCGACCGACCGATGGGCCGATGCGATTCGAGTCCGCTCTGCCTCCGGCGAAGAGTATGGCGTCCGTGAACTGGGACGCCATCACGCCGATGAGCAGCCCTTTACTCGTCAAATCACTGACGTGGAAGTTCCCGATGATGTCACAGTCGTGATCGTGGAAGGGCGAGACAGCAAGAACGGATGGGGAGGCCAGAGCGTCGAAGTCGACCTGACCGAAATCTCTTCGGGCCGGGGTGGTGCCGCCTAGCTACAGTGTTATCGACCCGGTTTCCTCACCTCGGTGGAATCGTGTCCGTCGCCCCGGTTGCGGCCCCGGTTCACAGGCGCGGTGGTGGCCCACCACCGCGATGCGCCAAAGGGTGGCCGATGGCCTCGAGCGCTGAGGTGTGGTGTCCATTGACGTGTCGATAGCCAGCGTTGTCGCCTCGCTGCCCTCATGTGGGAGGTTTGAAGTAAGAGGGCGACTGTGGGGCGTGCGGGCTGCGGTGAACGGCACTGCCGAAAAAGGGGATCGGTAAGGGGACATTGCCGAAAAAGCATGTGTCTTCCTATGGGAGTGCGCGAATGGTGAATTCCGGACAGTTAGCGCATTCTCCGCTCATGGGCGGGCCGATGTGTCTTTTCAGCCTGGGGAAGAACTGACTAAAGGGCTGAGTTGCCTCGTGCCTAGATGGCGGAGGACACTGGCACTAGGGAGTATTTGCCCACGCTTGGAGGTCAAGGCTTCGAGCCTGTGGTCGCACCTGAATACCGCACAAGCAATAGAGTTAAGCGACCACGCAAATAAAGAAGGGTGTATCTGTGTTCAAGAAGATTCGCGGCGAATTCATCGATATTGTCGAGTGGCTGGACGATAGCCGCGACACGATGGTGTGGCGTTTTCCCCGCCACAACAATGAGATCAAAATGGGTGCGAAGCTGGTCGTACGCGAGTCTCAGTCGGCTGTCTTTATCAACGAAGGGCAGCTTGCCGACGTATTCGGCCCTGGAACCCACACTCTCCAGACGCAGAACATGCCCATTCTGTCGACCCTCAAAGGCTGGAAGCACGGCTTTAACTCGCCGTTCAAGGCCGAGGTGTACTTCGTCAACACCCGCCAGTTCACCGACTTCAAGTGGGGAACCAAGCAGCCGGTGACCATCCGCGACCCCGAGTTCGGTGCGGTCCGCATCCGCGCCTTCGGAGCCTACGCCGTACGTGTCATCGACCCGGCGAAGCTGTTGCGGGAAATGGCCGGAACGGACTCGCAGTTTCGCACTGACGCCATCAACAACTTCTTGCGCGAAAAGATCATCGGCCAGTTCGCTCCCGCGATCGCCAAGACTGGCCTGTCGATCCTCGACATGGCGGCCAACCAGGACGAACTGTCCAAGCGACTGCAAGGACCCATCTCCGAGATGCTCGGAGAATACGGCTTCGAAGTACCCAGCTTCGTGGTCAGCTCGATCTCCATGCCCAAAGAGGTGGAGGCGGCGCTCGACAAGAAGACCCAGATGGGCATTGTCGGCGACATGAACCAGTACACCCAGTTCCAGGCCGCGAACGCGCTCGAACAATCCGCCAAGAACGGCGGGGGCGGAGCCGCTGACGGCATGGGAATGGGAGTCGGTATGGCCATGGGCCAACACATGGCGCAGAGCATGTCCGCCGGTCAGCAACAGCAACAGCCGCCGCAACAGTCCTCGCCGCCGCCAGCCGGTGGCGCGGCCCCGCCGCCGCTGCCGACGGCAGAGGAATGGTTTGCGGGCATCAACGGCGCCCAGCAGGGGCCCTATGACGTCAACGGGCTGAGGCAACAGATCAGCGCGGGGACGCTCACGCGCGAGACCCTGGTGTGGAAGAACGGTATGGACGGATGGAAGGCCGCCGGTGAGGTGCCAGAACTGGCAAACCTATTCGGCTCGACTCCGCCGCCACTACCGCCACAATAACCACATAGCCGACCACGCCGGCAGAGGAGAACATCGTGCCGGGCGGGCAGAGCTGTCCCAACGACCCTGCCCGCCCGACACCGCCCATACCCGTGGTCCTGTGCGCTCACAGGCACCGCGTCGACTGACACACCGATGGGCCAGGCATCAGCCGGGCCCGCTAGACCGACCAATCGCGCCATCGCGACCGGCGGGCCCGGCCCTGGCCCGCCCAGCCTCGGCCTCACATCGCCGAGACCCCGCCTAGGGCCCGCTTCGAAAGGGAGAGACGTGTCCGACACCCAGACGCCTCCGTCATATAGCCAATTCCCCTGCTCCTCCTGTGGAGCGCAGGTGGAATTCCAGCCTGGCGCCAACGCTCTGCACTGCCCCTACTGCGGTGCCGCACAAGATATTGAGCTGGTCACCAAAGAGATCGAGCGCCGCTCATTCGTCGAACTTCAGCAAAAGCCCCGTCGCGCCCGCGACCAAGTCCCGCCGCGCCTATACGTGTGCGAACAGTGCGCCGCTCACACCGAATCCGACACCTGGTCGACCGAATGTCAATTCTGCGGAGCGGCCCTGGTCGCCGACACCTTCGACCCCGACCTCATTGCCCCCGAAGGCGTATTGCCCTTTCAGGTCGACCACAGCGGCGCGCGGGAACGCCTCACCAAATGGATCAACACCCGCTGGTTCGCGCCCAACGCGCTCAAAAAAGTCAAAGAGGCCAAGAACACCAAGTCGACCTACCTGCCGCACTGGGTATGGGACGCCGACACCCAGACCGCCTACCGTGGCCAGCGCGGCATCGACTACTACGTCACTGTCACCCGTAACGGCAAGTCAGTGCGAGAAAGGCGCACTCGCTGGACCCCGGTGCGGGGGAACGTGGCACGTAACTTCCGCGACTTCGCGGTGTCGGCCTCGACTCACGTTAACCAAAAGCACCTGGAGGAGATCGGCACCGACTGGCCGATTAAGTCCGGTCAGGCCTATCAGCCGGAGTTCTTGTCCGGGCACCAGACGCAGCGCTATGACATCGATCCCGAGCAGGGGCTGGTGAATGCGAAGGAGCGGATGGACCGCCAGATCGTGCGGGACATTCGTCGCGACATCGGTGGCGATAAGCAGCGCATCACTTCGAAGAACACGCGGTACTCCAATATTCACTATCGGCTGATGCTCATGCCGGTGTGGATGGTGGCCTATATGTTCCGGGGCAAGTCCTGGCAGGTCTTGGTCAATGGGGTCACCGGTAGTGTCTCTGGTGAACGGCCATACAGCCCGTGGAAGATCGCCTTCGCGGTCACGATCGCGGTGTTGCTGGTGGTCGCGTTCTTCATCTTGGACAACCAGTACCACATCTTGTAAAACGCGCATCGCGTCCGGCAGCGGGCGCAGGAGGGAGCCACGTCGATGACGTCGCGCAATCCGGCCCAGTTGGCCGATCGCCAGTTGGACGCCTATAACCGGCGCGAGCTGGAGGCCTTCATCGACTGCTATGCGGAGGATGTGCGGGTGTTCGCCTTCCCTTCGGGGGAGGAGTTGACCGACCGTTCTGGGGATGCTTTCCGCAAACGCTATGGTGACCTTTTTGCGGCGAACCCGAACTTGCACGCTGAACTGATCAACCGGGTGGTGCATGGGGACGTGGTGATTGACCACGAGCACGTCACGGGTTTGGCCGATGGTTCTGAGAAGTACGCGGTGGCTATGTATGAGGTGGGTCAGGACTTCATCGAGAAGGTGTGGTTCGTCTCCGAGGCTCAAAAGTAGGTGTAAGTATGGTGGGGCGGCCCGGCGATAGCCGGGCCGCCCCACCGTTTTTCGGTTCTGGGTCTAATTGAGCTCTTTGACGTAGGTGCCGAACCGGGCCAGGTAGCGGCGCTGGCGTTCATATGTCGCGCCTGCGGTTAGCAGGATTGCCCCGCCGATGGCTAGTGCCAGCCACGGCGGTGCGAGGTCGGCCAGCAGGATCATTTCCTTCAAGGTCAACACCAGTAGTACCCCTGCCCCTATCAGTAGTGAGGCTTGTGACCGGATGGCGGCTCCGGCTAGGAGTACTACGATCGCCGCCGCCCCGAGGCCGATGCGGCGTGCGCCTTCTTCGCCGACGTCGATTCCGGCGGCGAGTACCACCATCAGCGTCGGCAGCATGCCTAGTAGTAGCCCTGGGCTGTGGACGGCCCAGCTGGATAGGTGCGGCAGGGAGCGGCCGACGATGAAGCCGATCACGAGGAACACTAGGGCGGGCGTGACGGTGTAGAACTCCAGGCCACTAACCGCGTTATCCACCAGTAGGTGCCAGTAGGCCGCGAGGACGGCGGCGGCGCTGGCTAGCGCGTAGCCGATGCGGGCTGTGGTGGTTTTGTGGGTCCAGGATAGGTAGCCCAGGACGGTTGCGTAGACGATGAGGGCGACTGTGGGGGTGCCTGCGGCGTGCGGGTTGAGG
This sequence comes from Natronoglycomyces albus, assembly GCF_016925535.1. Classification (NCBI taxonomy): domain Bacteria; kingdom Bacillati; phylum Actinomycetota; class Actinomycetes; order Glycomycetales; family Glycomycetaceae; genus Natronoglycomyces; species Natronoglycomyces albus. The sequence goes on from NZ_CP070496.1 coordinate 345,373, forward strand.
TATAGCCAGAGGATTGCGCTGGCCGCGAGGGCGTGCGCGGTGATGGTGGCGCAGATGTTTTCTGGCGATTGTTGTTGTGCCCTCAGGCTGGCGGCGAGCACTTGTAGTGCGGCGACGAGGGTGGCGATGTAGGCGGCGGTGTATCCGTCGATCCAGTTTGCGTTGGTGGCGCTGATGAGGGCGACCACCGCGAGGGCGGGGGCGCTGATCCAGGTGCTGGCTCGTAGAGACTTCGATGGTGAGGCCACGGCGATGGCCCAGGCTGTGACCGCGTAGCAGGTGAACATGAGGGTGCTGGCTGTTGGCGCCGCGATGTCGCTTGGGGTGCTGATCAGGGGGAGTAGCGACACGGCCGCGAGGACGGCTCCGATGGCGAACCGTAGGGGTGCGCGTTGTTTGTGGGTGGCCAGGGAGGCGAGGGCCCATCCGATGGCGGCGAGGGCGAGTAGGGATGGGAAGAAGTGCCAGTGGGCTTGGAAGTGGGTGAGGAGGCCGATCCCGGCGATGAGTACCGCGCCGAGGGTGGTGTCGATGCGCCAGGCGCCGAGTTTTTTGATGAAGGTGACACCGGCGGCGGCGATGAGGGCGGCGGTGGTGGCTTCCCAGGTGGAGATGAGTCGGTCGTCGTTGTGGTTGAGATAGGCCATGGCGTTCCACAGCACGCTGATGGCGGCGAGGGTGACGATTCCGATGGCGGCGGCGATGGCGCCGATTTTCACCGGGTGGCGCAGGTTTTCGGGTAGCCCGAGGCCCAGGAGCGTCACGATGCCGGTGGCGGCTGCGGCGAACATGAGGTGTTGGCCGCCGGTGATGACGATGCCGATGGTGGCGATGGCGGCGATGAGGGTGGCGGTGGCCGCGATGGCGGTCACGTTGAGGGATGCGGGTTTTTGGTAGCTTTCGTCGGTCGCGTGGACCAGTCCGATGAGGACGGTGAGGCCGAGTCCGATGGTGGGGGCGAACAGTGTGTTTTCGTCGGTGTTGACGACCATCCACAGCGCGAATACGGCTGAGGATGCTACCGAGGTGTAGATGGTGATGGCGGCGGTGGTGGAGGTGATGCGGCCCGCGTAGAGGCTGCATCCCCAGACTCCGGCGGCGATGAGTGTCAGCAGGATCGCCGCGACGAGGCCTCGGTCGGTGAGGTTGAGGTCGTAGAACAGGTTTGCCAGCGCCAGCATGGTCAAGGCGATGGTGGTGATGGCTAGGCAGCGGCGGGCGAATTGGTCGGAGCGTGGGTAGGCGCTGGTGCGGGTTTTGATGAGGATGGCTGAGGCTGCGGCGGCCGCGGCGGCTCCGAAGGTGGCGGCGGTGCCGGTGAAGTTGTCGAGGGTGGAGCCGTATCCGGCGGCGATGATGGCTAGGCCCAGTAGGGTCCAGCCGGGCGCGGTGTAGGTGGCTGTGGCGCGGTAGAGCCCGATGATGGTGATGGTGATGAAGGTGAGGGCGGTGATGGTGGCTGCGTTGAGTGCTCGTCCGTCGGCGAATATCAGGTAGTACCCGGCGAGGCTGGAGCACCAGAGGCCGAAGCTGGCCAGGGCGGCGAATGTTTCGGCGGTGGCGTTGAGTTTGAGTTTGGTGAGGATGGTGGGTGCGGCGAAGAGGAGGGCGGTGACGGCGAGCAGGATCGCGAAGCGGCCGGCGTCGGTGATGCTGTCCCAGGCGTAGGCGGTGAATCCGGCGAGTGCGGTGGCGGTGAGGAGGCCGCCGAGGCTGAGCAGGATGACTTGTACGGTGCGTCCGGTGGCGTCGGGGTTGGCGTGGGGGTGGCCTGGTGGCGCGTAGTGCGGTGGTGGTGGGTTCGGTTGTGGCGTTGGGACGGGGTTGGCCATGGGCGTGGTGGGTTCGGTCATGTCGGGCGCGTTTGCGGGGTGGGTGGTTTGTTGTTGTGCGCCAGGTGGTGTTTCGAAGCTCGTGGCTTGGTTGTATGCCGGTAGTCTCTCGGAGGTTTGTTTGCCGGGGGTGTGGTGGTGGGTGTTGGCGAGTTCTTGCAGTTGGCCCAGGAGGGTTTGGTGGCGTTGGCGGAGGCTGGCGAGCTCGTCGTCGAGGTGGACTAGTTGGTCGTAGTGGTTTTTGCGGGCGTCTTGGCGGCTTTTGAGTTCCGCGTCGAGGGCTTCCAGTTGCCCAAGGAGGGGTTCTTCGCCTCGGCCGCAGTGGGTGCATGCGGCGGGGGTGCTCGCTTGATGGCAGCGAGGGCAGGCGTAGGTAGTCATGTCGCCATTGTCGCGCCCGTTGCAAATGGCTAGTAGGCCATTGCGGGTGGTTGTTGTGATCGGACGGTCATAAATGGTGGGTATGAGGGGTGTCGTGGCTACCTATCGGTGGCGGGGGCGTAGCCGGATGGTGGTGGATCGCCTTTGTGGCCTGACTTCTACGATGTCTAGTTCGATGGGGCCGCTGCGGTTTTCGAAGAGGTTGACGCCGCCGCCGAGGAGTATGGGCACTTGGTGCAGGAGCACTTCGTCGACGAGGTTGGCCTCGAGGCATTGGGAGGCGATGTTTGCTCCCAGGACGAGGAGGTCTTTGCCGTTGGCTGCCTTCAGGCATTCGTTGACGATGTCGTTGATGTCGCCACTGACGAAGGTGACGCCGTGGTTGTCCCCAGCGGGTGGACGGTGGGTGGCGACGAACGCGGGGCCGCTCCAGGCTCCCCCGAAGAGCTCGCCGGTCTCTGGGGGCACCTCGGTGGCGTCGCGGCCGAAGTCGTAGCAGCCGCGGCCGGAGAGGACTGCGCCGGTGGCGTCGATGACGGCGCGGGTGGCGGGGCCGTCTAGCACTCGGAGGCCTTCGACGTGTTCGGTGAGTTCGGCATGGTCGAAGACCCAGTCCATCCAGTCGTTCGGCCCGCAAATGTATCCGTCGAGGGACATGCTGCTGTGGATGCGGACGATTCCCATGGTTGCCTCCACTCGGGTGGATTGGTTCATTCTCTCAGTGCAGACGAGGCCAGGGGCGAAAAGTCATCTGTCGGGTTTTACGGGGGCGAATCCACGGTGGGGCGCGGGCTTGGCCGTGGGCCTGTTAGGGCCATACCACCTGTCCATCCACCCAGGTGACTCCTTTGTTGCGGCACAGGCAGAAGGGATGTCCGACGGGGTCGGTGTAGATGCGCCAGCCGTAGCCTTCGGGGCCGATGAAGTCTTTGTGTAGTTTTGCGCCGAGGTCGAGGATGCGACGCTGTTCGGATTCGATGTCGTCTACTTCGAAATCCAGGTGGAACTGTTTGGGGTGCTCCTGGTCGGGCCAGTGGGGGGCCCGGTAGTCGTCCACTCGTTGAAAGGCTAGCTCGATGTGGCCAAAGCGGATGCCAGCCCAGTGGTCGTGGCTGTCGGGCTTGAGCGCTTGGTTTGTCACCGCCGAGTAGAAGGCCGCCAGCCGCATCGGGTCGGGGCAGTCGATGATGAAATCGGTGAGTTTGAGCATCGGATGATCCTGTCACAACACAGGTCAGGACACACTTGAATTTTGTGCGGCGGCGTCGGTGATGTCACTGGGGTGTTAGGCCACCGGGACTAGGGTTGCAGTTTCTGGGTGAGAAGACGAGCGGTGGCGGCGGGGTCTTGTGCCAGCGACTCGGGCAGATTGCCCGCTAGTAGCAACGTGGCGTATCCGTGGACCAGCGACCAACCGGCCAGGGCGGTGATCTGCGCTTCGCCGGTGGAGGTCGCGGCGTCGGCTCCGGTTTGCAAGGCGTTGTAGGCGCGGGTACGGCCCGCTTGTAGGTCTGGGTCGTTTTCCCGCAGCAGTTCGAGGCGATACATGAGCCCGAAGTAGGTCCGGTGGTCCAGCGCGAACTGGACGTAGGCGATGCCCAATTCGGCGAAGTCGCCGGTCTGGGCCCACTTGGCTTCTAGCGCGTCGGCGAATTTGTGGTAGCCCTCGGCGGCGAGGGCGGTCAAGAGACCTGCCTTGTCGCCAAAGTGGTGGGCGGGGGCGGAGTGTGACACGCCAGCGGCTTTGGCGACAGCGCGCAGGCTGACCGCGCTGGGGCCGTGGGTTTCTATTTCGCCGATGGCGGCGGCGAGTAGGGCCTGTCGTAGGTTTCCGTGGTGGTACTGGTCGCTTTCGTTCACCCACCCAACCTACCCCCAATCTTGACACTGTCAAAATTTGCACGTATATTGACAATGTCAAGATTGGTTTACTAGGAAGGCAACCGCCATGATCGAGCTCTCCGATAGCTCCGCGTCCATCGCTGGAATCGTGCTGCTGACGATCGTCACCATCGAATTCGGTGGCGCATTCCTCTTGCGTATCGTGCGCGGACAAGTGCCCATGACCGAATTTCAAAAAAGCTTTGCCCGCGCGGGCCACGCCCACGCCGGGGTGCTGGTGACCCTGGGTCTGGTCTGCCTCGTCCTAGCCGACGCTACCGACCTGGCCGGCTTCGCGGGCTGGATCGCGCGAGTCGGGGTGCCCGCCTCGGCCATCTTCATCTCGGCCGGCTTCTTCCTCTCCTCGCTGGGCAAAGGCACCACCGCGCCGAACAAACTCATCGCGCTCATCTGGATCGGCGCGGCCTTCCTGGCGGCCGGAACCCTCACCTTGGGCGTGGGGCTGTTGACCGTCTAACCACACCTGGGGCCCGACAGCGGCCCATGCGACGACAACCCGGCCGGGGCGCTTCGGCGCCCAGGCGGACACAAGGCTGCCATCAACGGTAAATACGCAGGTGAGGAAGCCGAACAGCCCAGGCGGTGCCTTCGCATAAGCTCCTGACCACACCCGCACGACCTTTTACGCGACGTGAACAATTCCCCACCTCAAAGACCTTCGGTATTTCGGCCTCCACGTATATAATTTGGTTTCCATACATTTATTTGGAAACCCAAATACTTGGTCATCGACCCTATGGGAGTGTCAAGAATGGTCACCGAACTGAGCCACTTCGTGGGCGGAACCCACGTCGCGGGAACGTCGCAGCGCTACTCCGACGTCTTCGACCCCAACACCGGCGGTGTGCAAGCGCGCGTCCCACTCGCCAGCAAAGCCGAAGTCGTCACCGCCATCGACAACGCCGAAGCCGCACAAGCCGAATGGGCCGCCTGGAACCCCCAGCGCGCCCGCGTCCTGCTCAAGTTCCTCGACCTAGTCAACCGCGAAATGGACTCGCTGGCCGAAACCCTCTCGCGCGAACACGGCAAGACCCTCGCCGACGCCCGCGGAGACATTCAACGCGGCCTCGAAGTCATCGAATTCGCCGCCGGAGCCCCCCACCTGCTCAAAGGTGAATACACCACCGGGGCCGGAACCGGCATCGACGTGTACTCCATGCGCCAACCACTAGGCGTCGTCGCCGGAATCACCCCGTTCAACTTCCCGGCCATGATCCCGCTATGGAAAGCCGGGCCCGCGCTGGCCGCCGGTAACTCCTTCATCCTCAAGCCCTCCGAACGCGACCCGTCGGTACCGCTGCGCATCGCCGAGCTGTTCATCGAAGCGGGCCTGCCCGCCGGTGTCTTCAACGTCGTCAACGGTGACAAAGAAGCCGTCGACTCGCTGCTGGAAGACCCGCGCATCCAAGCGGTCGGCTTCGTCGGCTCCACCCCGATCGCGCAGTACATCTACGAAAACGCCGCCGCCAACGGCAAGCGGGCCCAGTGCTTCGGCGGGGCCAAGAACCACATGGTGATCATGCCCGACGCCGACCTCGACGACGTCGCAGACGCCCTAGTCGGAGCCGGTTACGGCTCCGCCGGCGAACGCTGCATGGCCATCTCGGTAGCCGTCCCAGTGGGCCAAGAAACCGCCGACGCGCTGGTCGAGAAGCTCAAAGAACGCATCAAAACCCTCAACATCGGCCCCAGCCTCGACGCGAAGTCCGATTACGGACCGCTCGTGACCGCCGAGGCCCGGCAGCGAGTCATCGACTACATCGGCGACGGAGTCGCCGAAGGCGCCGACCTGCTCGTCGACGGACGCGACTTCGTGCTCGAAGGCCACGAAGAGGGCTTCTTCCTCGGGCCCACCCTGTTCGACAACGTCACCACCGACATGCGCATCTACCGCGAAGAGATCTTCGGCCCGGTCCTCATCATCACCCGCGCCGAGAACTACGAAGACGCCCTGCGCCTGCCCTCCGAGCACGAATACGGCAACGGCGTGGCCATCTTCACCCGCGACGGCGACACCGCCCGCGACTTCACCGCCCGCGTCAACACCGGCATGGTCGGCGTGAACGTGCCCATCCCAGTCCCGATCGCCTACCACACCTTCGGCGGCTGGAAGCGTTCCGGATTCGGCGACCTCAACCAGCACGGACCCGACTCCTTCCGCTTCTACACGAAGACGAAGACGGTCACCTCCCGCTGGCCCAAGGGGGCCAAAGAAGGAGCCAGCTTCGTCATCCCGACGATGAAATAGGGCCGCGCATGTCTGAGGAATTCGAACTAAGCGACATGACCGAGGCGATCCGTAAATTCGCCGAGGCTGAACTCGAACCACACGCTGTGACCTGGGACGAGACTAAACATTTCCCCGTAGACGTGCTGCGTCGGGCCGGGGAGCTGGGACTGGGCGGAATCTGGGTCGCCGAAGATGTCGGTGGCGTGGGCCTGGGCCGGTCGGCGGCAGTGCGGATCTTCGAGGAACTGTCTCGTGGGGACACCTCGATTGCCGCCTACATTTCCATTCACAACATGGTCGCCTCCATGATCGACACCGCTGGCACCCCCGAGCAGCGGCAACGCTGGGTGCCGGACTTGGCCAGCATGGCGACGCTGGGCAGCTACTGCCTGACCGAACCCGACGCGGGGTCGGACGCGGGAAGCCTGCGCGCCACCGCCCGCCGCGACGGCGAAGACTATGTCCTCGACGGCGTCAAACAGTTCATCTCCGGAGCCGGAACCTCCGATGTCTATCTGGTCATGGCTCGCACCGGGGGCGAAGGGGCCGCCGGAGTCACCGCGTTCATCGTCCCCAAGGACAGCCCCGGGCTCAGCTTCGGGGCCAATGAACGCAAGATGGGCTGGAACGCTCAGCCAACTCGCCAAGTCATCTTGGAAGGGGTCCGCGTCCGGTCCGACCAGCGACTCGGCGCCGAAGGCGACGGCTTCAAGATCGCCATGCGCGGCCTCAACGGCGGACGGCTCAATATCGCCGCCTGCTCCCTGGGCGGGGCGCAATGGGCACTGGAAAAGGCCACCGCCCACCTGAGCTCTCGCGAGGCGTTCGGCGGACCACTGATCAACCAACAAGGTCTGGTCTTCGAACTGGCCGGAGCCCAGACCCGCCTCGAAGCGGCCCGCTGCCTGCTGCACAAAGCCGCCGCCGCGCTCGATGCGAAAGACGCCGATGCGGTGAAGCTATGCGCGATGGCGAAGATGTTCGTCACTGACGAGGCGTTCAACGCGGCCAACACCGCCTTGCAATTCCACGGTGGGTACGGATACCTCAGCGAGTACGGTATCGAGAAGGTCGTGCGCGACCTGAGAGTTCACCAGATCCTGGAAGGGACGAACGAGATCATGCGAGTCATCGTCGGCCGCGCCCTCATCAAGGAGGCCGCGTGAGCGAACCTGCCGTCATCACTAGCAAATCCGGCCGCGTCGGCCATCTGCTACTTAACCGGCCCCGCGCCATCAACGCCCTTACCCACCAGATGGTGGGCATCCTGCAAGAGACCCTCGACAAGTGGGCCACCGACCCGCAGGTGGAGACGGTCTTGTTGACCGGTTCCGGAGATCGGGGCCTGTGCGCGGGCGGCGACATCGTCTCCCTGTACCACGATGCCCGCGCCGGCGGTAGTGCCGGAGCGGACTTCTGGCGCGACGAATACCGCCTCAACGCCACCATCGCCAACTACCCCAAGCCTTTTGTGGCGATCATGGACGGCATCGTGCTCGGGGGCGGCATCGGACTATCGGCGCACGCCGATGTCCGCGTCGTCACCGAACGGTCCTCCATTGGCATGCCCGAGACCGGGATCGGCTTCCTACCCGACGTAGGCGGCACCTATCTCCTCTCTCGCACCCCCGGCGAATTGGGCACTCACTTGGCTTTGACCGCCGGGTCGGTCAAAGCCGGTGACGCGATCGCCATCGGCATGGCCGACTGGTACGTTCCCAGCGAAAAACTCGACGACCTCATCACTGGCCTGGCCACCGCCGACCCCAAGGAAGTGCTCACGGGCCTGGCCGAGCCAGCCCCGGCCGCTGCGTTGTTGGCCTCCCGCGAATGGATCGACGAATGCTACGCGGGCGAGGACCTGGCCGCCATTGTGGAGGCATTGGCCGCACACGATCTCGAGGCCGCTACCAAAGCCGCCGAGACGATCCGCAAGAAGTCGCCCACCTCCTGCGCCGTCACGCTGCGTGCCCTGCGCACGGCAAAGGCGTTCGCTACCCTCGAAGAAGCGCTCGACCAGGAATTCCGTCTGGCCGTTCGCATTTCGCGGGCGCCGGACTTTGTCGAGGGGGTGCGCGCCCAAGTCATCGACAAGGACCGCAACCCCAGCTGGAACCCGCCGACGATCGCCCAGTTGAACGCGGACGACATCGAAGCCTTTTTCGCTCCCCTCCCCGATGAACTCGGCCTAGGGAAGCGTGCGAACTCCAAGGAGAAATCATGACTTCCATAGCCTTTATCGGTCTGGGCAACATGGGTGGCCCGATGGCGGCCAACCTGGTCAAGGCCGGACACTCAGTGACCGGATTCGACCTGGTTCCCGCCGCGCTCGAGGCCGCGCGCGAACAGGGTGTCACCATCGCCTCCTCCGCGCCAGAGGCCGTGGCTGATGTCGACGTCGTCATCACGATGCTGCCCAGCGGCAAACACGTGCTCGACGCCTACGGCACCGGCGAGGGCCTCCTGGCCGCGGCCAAACCCGACACGTTGTTCATCGACAGCTCCACCATCTCCGTCGATGACGCCCGTGTGGCCGCGAAGCGAGCCAACGCGGCCGGACACCGCAGCATCGACGCCCCGGTCTCCGGTGGCGTCATGGGCGCCAGCGCCGGAACGTTGACCTTTATGGTCGGCGGCTCCGAGGCCGATTTCGGCAAGGCCCAGCCCGTGCTCGAACCGATGGCAGGGCGGGTCGTCCACTGTGGTGAGGCAGGGGCCGGGCAGGCGGCGAAGGTGTGCAACAACATGATGCTGGCCATTTCGATGGTCGGTGTCAGTGAGGCGTTCGTACTCGGGGAGAAGCTGGGCTTGACCAACCAGGCGCTCTATGACGTGGCGTCGACCGCCTCGGGGCAATGCTGGGCGTTGACGACCAACTGCCCGGTGCCTGGCCCCGTTCCGGGTAGCCCGGCCAACCGCGACTACAAGCCCGGCTTTGCCGTGTCGCTGATGAGTAAGGATTTGGGGCTGGCGATGGACGCTATCGACAGCACCGGGACCCACTCTCAGCTGGGTACGCTGGTGGCCGAGATCTACCGCAAGTTCGCCGAAGAGGGCGGGGCGGGATTCGACTTCTCGGGAATCATCAATCAGATCCGTGACAACTCCCAGGACGAGGCAGCATGAGTGAACAGGCGTACGAGAACATCATCGTGACCACTGAGGGCCGGGTCGGCGTCATCACGCTGAACCGTCCCAAGGCGCTCAACGCGTTGAATGACGCGCTGATGCGGGAGGTTGTGGCCGCTGCTGAGGCGTTCGACGCCGACCGTGGCATTGGCGCGATCGTGGTGACGGGATCGGAGCGCGCCTTCGCCGCCGGGGCCGACATCAAGGAGATGCAGGCACAGTCCTATCAGGACATGCTGTTGTCGGACTGGTTTGCGCTGTGGGACCGGTTCTGCGATGTACGCACTCCGACGATCGCGGCCGTATCCGGCTATGCGCTGGGCGGTGGCTGCGAGCTGGCGATGATGTGTGACATGTTGATCGCCGCGGATTCGGCCAAGTTCGGACAGCCTGAGATCACCCTGGGTGTCATCCCCGGTATCGGCGGATCGCAGCGCCTGACCCGCGCCGTCGGCAAGGCCAAGGCGATGGACCTGATCCTGACCGGGCGGCAGATGGACGCCGAGGAAGCCGAGCGTTCGGGTCTCGTCTCACGGGTGGTTCCCGCTGACACGTTGTTGAAAGAGACGATGGAGGCGGCGACTAAGATCGCCTCGATGTCCCTTCCGGCCACCTACGTTGCGAAAGAAGCCGTCAATGCGGCCCTGGAGACAACGTTGGCCGAGGGAGTCCGTTTCGAGCGTCGCACGTTCCACGCGACGTTTGCCCTGGAGGACCGCAGTGAGGGAATGGCGGCCTTCATTGAGAAGCGAAAGCCGGAATTCAAGCACAACTAGCGTTGACCTAGTTGGTTAAAGCCCCCCACAGGGGGCACAGAAGGCACTCGGTAAGCAGGAGGCTCTTTCGTCGAGCTGGCAGCACTCCCACCGGGCCGCGAGGCCCCTGCCAGCAAGCGGGAGAGCCTCCGTTGTGCGTTCGGTGGGTTCGATGTGGTCTAAGTGGAGCCAGCGGATGGGCCTATGCCCGAGCGGAAGCTACCTCAGAATAGGTCAGGCAGGCCGCGTGCTGGCCGACGTTATCCACAGGTGAGCAACATTGCCTTGACCACTAAAAAGAATCGTGGGCACAATTGGGTTTCGGGGCAAGAGGTTGAGAAATTCTCACTATGGAACCGGCTCGCAATAACCCCAGCTTCCGCCACAGTGAACCCCCTTTTCGCCGGGTGGCCCACCACGCCCCTTGGCCGACTAAAGCGGGTCGGGTGGCTCTTGCGCTGGCCCGAAGTCTCCACTGCGGCGGCGAAAGTCCGCCAATAGTCGGGTGAGCGTTGCCAGTTCCGTATCGGCGAAACCCGTATTTTCGAAGATGTGTGTATTGAGCGCGTCGGTGGCTTCGGCCACTAGCGCGGAGCCTTGATCGGTAATCTCAACGAGCACGGCCCGTCCATCGTCGGGGTGGGCGACGCGACGCACGAAGCCGTCTGCTTCGAGCCGGTCGACGATGTTGGTGACGCTGGCGGGGTGGACTTGCAACAGGTTTCGCGCGCGGCTCATGGCCATGCGCCCATTTTGTGCGAAGCGTAGTAGCCGCAGCATCTCGAACCGGGCGAACGAGATGCCGAAGGGTTTGAGCACGGTTTCAATACGCCCGAGCAAGATTTGCTGGACGCGCATGATCGAGGTGACCGCGGCCATTCCGTCGGCGGCAGCTTCCCATCCCCACGCGCGCCAATTTTGTCGAGCCTCGGCTATGGGGTCCCACGGAAACTGCTGCACACCGGAATTCTACTCAACAGTCACTGTGGTCAACGATCATGGCTGGCGCGTTGGCCATGTAGTGGCCGCCAGCCGGTGGAGCCTATTGATTGAGGTCTGATTCCAGCCGGGAAAGCACCTCGACCGCAGGTGAGGCGTACTCGCTGATCCAACGGTCGTAGATGTGTTTGATGGGCAGAACCGAGAGGTGGTTCCAGCGTTCGCGGCCTTTGCGCTGCGGGATGACGAGTCCGGCCTGCTCCAGGACGCGCAGATGTTGCATGACCGTGCAGCGGTCGAGGTCGTCGACGGCCGCGCACACTTCGCCGGTGGTCTTGGGGTGGTCCTTGAGTTGGTCGAGGATGCGGCGGCGCGTGGCGGAGGCTAGGGCTTTGAAAACTTTGTCGTCGTCAATCGGGGGCGCCATCTCAGAACTCATGTTATAAATATATAACATATATGAGAGGAGTACCCATGGAACCCAAGTTCAGCATCGCGGGACGCATTGACCGGCCGGTCGAAGAGGTCTATGAGGCCGTAGCGAACCCCGATCAGCTGTCGAAGTACTTCACCACCGGTGGAGCGAAGGGCCGCGTCGAGACTGGTGCCGTTGTGCACTGGGATTTCGCCGATTTCCCAGGAGAGTTCCCCGTCGACATTGTCGAGGCGAAGCCTCACGAGCGCATCGTTTTGCGGTGGGACTCCGACGAGGACAAAGACGGCGACGTGGCGGTGAAAACGACCGTGACCTTCGGGTTCGAGTCGCTTGCGGATGGCCGCACCCTGGTCACAATCTCCGAGGAAGGTTGGCGAGCCGACGAATCGGGACTGCAAGCCTCGTTTGGCAACTGTCAGGGCTGGACGCAAATGCTGTGCTCAATGAAGGCATGGCTGGAACACGGCATCACCTTGCGCGCCGGTTTCTACGCGTAGGTAGGTCTGGCTAGCTCCTGAGTCGACCAGCGGTGAAACTTTAGTCGCACTGGTTGCTTATGATCGCAGCACCACCGTTAATGCCGGTGGTGCTGCGATCGGCCGTGGCCGGTGAGGTCCATCACTGTTGGCATGGAAGTGGCTATACCGTCGAGGAGGCGCGACATGACTGGTGACCAGCAAGCACTGCGGGTAGCGCAGATCAACTCCGATGAGACGCTGAGCGATTGGCGGCTGATTCTCGGGCGACTACGGGCTCGGTTCGCCACGGGGAGTTTCGCATCCGGTGTGGAATTGGTCAACGCGATCGGGGAGGTCTCCCAGGAGGTCGACCACTATCCGGAGGTCGACCTTCGCACCTGGCATGTGGACGTGAAGTTGATAAGCCATGATCTCAGCGCGGTCACGCCGCGCGACGTGCGCTTGGCCCGACGCATTAGCCAACGGGCCGCACAGCTTGGTGCCGAGGCCCGGCCGCGCGAGGTGCAGAGTCTCGAAATTGCCCTCGATACTCCCAACTACCAGGGCATTAAGCCGTTTTGGCGCACCGTACTTGGTCTGGCGGACCACCCGAAAATTGACAAGGACTTGGAAGACCCGGCGGCTTCACTGCCGGACTTGTGGTTCCAACGCACGGAGGACACGGACCCCAGCCGGATGCGTTTCCACCTCGATATCGCCGTTCCACCCGATGTGGCAACCGAAAGGGTGGCCGCTGCTGTGGAGGCCGGTGGCACGTTGGTGGACGATCGGTTCGCTCCGGCGTTTTGGGTCTTGGCCGACGCAGAGGGAAACAAGGTGTGCGTGTGCACCTGCGAGGGCCGCGAAGACGACTGAGTCCAGGCGGCGACAGTGGCACCCGGCCGAATTCGCGCCACTGTGGAGGATGGCTCTTCTCGTATGACCCCTGCGGAAGAGCGCGTTCAATGCCACTGGTGCAATTCATCGCCTCTGGGCCGGCGTAGCCGATCATTCACTGAAGCCAGCCTGTCGCATACTGGCGCTCCCTTCCCGCCACGACATTGGGTCCGCAATTGTGGAACCTGGTCAGTGACTTCGTCGCCACCAGAGCCGCCCCGCCTGGGCCGGACTGGCCGCCCCACCAACTGACGGGGACGTCGCGGTGTTCATCCGTGACCTTCGGCCCTGCGCTGTCCCTGATCCCCGTCGCCCAACTTCCCGCCGGTGTCACTGTCGTAGTCCTCAGCGCTGTTTTCGGAGCGTTTGAGGCCCAGCTCGTAGTGGGCCAAGCGCCGCAGCGCCAGCAACACTGGTTCATATAGCGCCGTGCCCAACACCGCGAATTGGAGCGTTTCTTGGGGGTCGTTCCACGGAATGCGCTCGAAATCGGCCTGGGCGATTTCTCTGACGGCCCGAATGTAGACGCTGAGCTGATCGGGGTCTACGTCAATGCCGACCTGCTGGGCCAGTGCGAGCGCATCCTCCAGTCGTCGCAGGTCTGGCGATTCGGGGTCGTAGTCAAACTCCAGTTTCTCGAGTAGCTCCCGGGTGGCCGGGGTGGGGCCAGCCGAGGCCGGGGCGGGGTCGTCGGCGTTTGTCACTGCCCGGGTCGCCTGTGCCATCGCCTCCAAGATGTCCTGCGAAGGCCCGTCGATGATGTTCAAGATGAGGCGCACTTGTTCGATGGAATTGCCCAGCGCGTGCACGAGCCCCCGAATCAGGTGCAAGCGGGTGATGTGGGTTTCATCGTAGGACCGTTGGCGGGCGTTGAGCATTTCGCCTGGATGGAGTAGCCCTTCGCGCAGGTAGTACTTCACTGTCGCCACGGGCACGCCCGAGCGTTCTGAGAGTTGTGAGATCCGCATGGCTGCCTTTCATCGACATACCCCAACTAGATAGCTATACTATCGTTTATATGATCGATAGTGTCACTATCTAGTGGATGGATGAGCATGACAGCATCAGAACGCAACCGGAGGGGCCTAGCCCTCGCCATCGTCGCCACCGCACTACCGACCTTTATGGCCTCCCTGGACAACCTGGTCATGATGTTCGCCCTCCCCGTCATCCAGGCAGACCTTGAAGCATCAGTCGTGCAGCTGCAATGGTTCATCAACGCCTACGCCATCGCCTTCGCCACGCTCATGCTCCCCATGGCCGCCCTCGGCGACCGCTACGGACGCCGCAGAATCTTCTGCGCCGGCATCGTCGTGTTCTGTCTGGCCTCAATCGCAGCCGCCCTAGCGGCCACCCCGGAGACACTCATCGCCGCCCGCGCCGTGCAAGGCCTCGCCGCGGCCGCCATCGTCCCCCTCTCCCTGGCCCTGCTCTCTGTGGCCGCGCCAGACGACAAACGCGCCCTCGCCGTGGGGATCTGGGGCGGCGTCAACGGCCTGGGCATCGCCACCGGCCCCATCGTCGGTGGAGCCGTCGTCGAAGGATTCCACTGGTCAGGAATCTTCTGGATCAATATCCCCATCGGCCTAGCCGCACTCATCCTCGTTCGCCTCGCGCTCAACGAATCTCACGGACGACGCGCGCCCTTCGACATCTACGGAATCACCCTGGCCACCCTGGTGGTCTTGCCACTGATGTGGGCCGTCGCCGAAGGCAACGAACGCGGATGGACCGACCCCTACGTCGGGCTGGGGCTGACCATCGGCACCCTGGCGCTGGCCGGGTTCCTCTACCACGCCGCCCGCAGCCAGGCTGCCTTCTTGCCCCTGCGGCTCTTCGGTGACCGCACCTTTAGCCTCGCCAACGCCAGCGGCTTCCTCTTCTCGGCCGGGGTATTCGGCTCGATCTTCCTCCTCAGCCAATTCCTACAAATCTCGATGGGCTACGGGGCGCTCGAAGCCGGGCTGCGCGCCGCCCCCTGGACCCTCGCCCCCATGGTCATCGCGCCCCTCGCTGGACTCATCGTCCACCGCCACGGCGTCAAAGGCATCCTCGGCGCGGGTTTGAGTTTGCAAGCCTGCGCCCTCTTTTGGATGGCCGCCATCGGTTCGCCCGACCTCACCTACGCAGCAGTCGTCATCCCGATGCTGCTAGCCGGAATCGGCATGGGGCTCACCTTTGGGCCGCTGGCCCTAGCCGTCTTGCTGGGACGATGCGAAAGTGAGCACGGCATCGCCTCGGGCGTCAACAGCACCCTGCGCCAACTCGGCGTCGCTAGCGGAATCGCGTTGGCGGCGGTGATATTCACCGCCAATGGTGAATATCTGCCCGGGCAACCCTTTGTCGACGGCCTGCGGCCCGCGCTAGTCCTCTGTGGCATCCTGGTAGCCATCTCGGCGATCATGGCCCTGGCATTGCCCTCACGCGGAACCCGGCCCGCAACAACCGCCCCAGTGGCAGCCGCAATTCCAATAGCCACAGGTGCGAACAAAGAGACTCGCTCGCTGGTCTAGCCAGATACCGTGAACTCCGCAGAGCCCATCGCGGCCACAGTATTCGCCCCTTCGGCGGTGCCATCACCGCCTAGGCTGCCAAGGGAGAGCTCCCTTTCCTCCGGGACACCATCGCCCAACGCGTGCCATGAGTAGACGAAGGGAACCGCATGATCACCACCGTCTCGGCCGCCTCTCAAGCAGGCGGCTCAGCGCCCAATGAGGACTACTTTCTGGTCTCGCACTCCTGGGCGTTGGTGCTCGACGGCGTCACCCGCTACCCCGATGATGGGTGCGTCCACGACGTGCCCTGGTATGTCGCCCACCTCGGCGCGGCCCTGGCCCGACAACTCGCGCGGCCGGACCAGGAACTGACCCAGGGACTAGCCGAGGCCATCGCCTCGGTTGCGGCGCTGCACCAGGACTCGTGCGACCTGTCGAACCCGCTGACGCCAGCGGCCACCGTAGCGATCGCGCGTGAACGCGACGGTCACCTCGAATGGCTGGTACTCGGCGACTGCGCGGTCGTATGGCACGGCAGTGACCAGCGAACCCACGTGGAGTCGGACGACCGGCTGGAACGCCTGGCCGACCCGCCAGCGGCAGTAGACGTCGGCGGAATCCATCGATATGGCCCTGACTATGTGGCGACAGTCCGCAACCGGCCCGGAGGATATTGGGTGGCCGCGGCAGAATCGCACGCCGCGACCCAAGCATTCACCGGCACCGCGCCCCTCGCAGCCGATGCGCTGGTCGGACTCTTTAGTGACGGGCTGACCAGATTGGTGCAACGGTACGACTATGACTGGGCGACCCTAGTGCGAACCGGAGCAACCGACGGCATGGGGCGGCTCTTGGCAGACCTCAGAGCAGCCGAAGTTGCCCAGTCGCAGTCTCACCGGCGGGCCAAAATCCATGACGATGCCACCGGAGTGATCCTGCACATTAAGCGGCCCAAGGCAACCGGTGGATACACAGCTGCCTCAACGCCGGTTGTGTCCGCTGCGCCGCGCGCGGCCGGCCGCTAAACTGAAGTAAAACCACGGCAATGCGCCACTGCGCCGCAGGTCAATAAGTATGCTCCCCGCGCACGCGGGGATGAACCCAGGTATGCGGTCGCTGTGTCCTTTTAATCCACATGCTCCCCGCGCACGCGGGGATGAACCGGGCGCTTCCCACAACCTAGCCCCTAGCGTCAAATGCTCCCCGCGCACGCGGGGATGAACCCTATGCCGCTATTCCGCGCCGATGCGAACGTGTATGCTCCCCGCGCACGCGGGGATGAACCCCGAGAGTTTCAGCGCGTAAAAACCAAAAACGAATGCTCCCCGCGCATGCGGGGATGAACCCGCGGACAGAGGCCGCACCCGCCGCCCGCTGCAATGCTCCCCGCGCACGCGGGGATGAACCCATGCCACCGGTGGACCACCGCAAACTCAAACTATGCTCCCCGCGCATGCGGGGATGAACCGTCCGAAGACGGATCGGCCGGGCCGTTTGGGCTATGCTCCCCGCGCACGCGGGGATGAACCACAGGGCTGCCGGACAGGGCACGAAGAACACAGATGCTCCCCGCGCACGCGGGGATGAACCCTATGACATGGATGAATGACGTAGCCTGTGCCGATGCTCCCCGCGCTAGTGGGGTAAGTCGTCGGCGGCCGTTGCTTCGTCCTGCTCTTTGGTTTCGGTCGCCGCCGGTTGCGCGCTGCTGCGGTTGTGCAGGTGGGCGCGCTCGCCGGAGCGGTCAAAGATGCTCAAGATTTCCGCTTCTCCCTCGTGCGCGCCGAAGACGTGGGGCACCATGGTGGAGAATTCGGCCGCGTTTCCCTCGTGGATGAGGATGGTGCGCTCGCCCAGCAGCAATCGGATGACCCCGGACATGACGGTGAACCACTCACGCCCTGGGTGGACGTGCAGTTGTTCGGGCCAGAAGTTTTCCTCGGCGGTGAATCGCATCTTGGCGACTGTCACGCCGTTGAGGCCGCGTTCGCCGGAGAGAATCCAGGTGGTTACTCCCGGCGCATGTGATGGCTGGGGCCGGATGACCACGTCTTCGTCGTCGGTGGGCTCCACCAGCTGATCAAGTGTGGTTTCGAGGGCGCGCGCGATCGACACCAGCTGATCTAGGGCGATGCGGCGATGCCCGGTTTCGATCCGGCTCAGGGTTGACGGGCTGAGGTAGCAGCGCGCTGCCAGGGAGTCCAGCGACCAGCCGCGCGCGAGCCGCAAACCACGGATGCGCTGGCGGACCATCGCGTCGAGGGCAATTTCTTGCGTCATAGGCAAGAGTGTATGCGCTAGGGGCATACGGTGGCTAATTTTGAACGATGTCACCGCACTCGCACACCCACACCGAAGTCCACGCCCACCGCTCCAGCCATATGGCGGACATGCTCGATTTGGACGCCGCAGTGCTGAAAGATCACCTGGAGGAGGTGATCTCCTGGGTCGCATCGCATGCGCCCTCCTCGCCGCGCACCGTGGTCGACCTAGGCGCGGGCACCGGCACCGGCACGTTGGCCCTAGCCCAGCGTTTCGCCACGGCCGACCTGGTCGCGCTCGACGTCTCGCCGACGATGCTCGACCGGCTCCGAACAGCTGCCCGCAGCCTCGGCCTGACGCGGCGGCTGCGCATCGTCGAGGCTGACCTCGACCAAGCCTGGCCCGAGGTCGGTGGGGTCGATGTGGTGTGGGCGGCCTCCTCGCTGCATCACCTGTCCGATGCCGACCGGGCCCTGCGCGACGTCCACGCGGCGCTGGCGCCTGGGGGCCTCCTGGCCGTGATCGAGATGGATTCCCATCCGCGATTTCTGCCCCAGGACATCGGATTGGGCCAACCGGGCCTGGAGGAACGTTGTCGACAAGCCGTGGCTGGCCGCAACTGGAACGCCCACCCGAACTGGCATTCACACCTCGAAAGCGCCGGATTCGAAGTGCTGCAACAGCGCATTTTCGCCTACGAATTGCGCCCAGCGCCGCCTGCGGCCGGGCTCTACGCACACACCTACTTCGGTCGCCTACGCGACGCCGTCGCAGATCAGCTGGGGGAAGACGACCTGCGCGTCCTCGATGCGCTGCTAGCTGAGGACGGCCCGGACTCGCTACTACATCGGCCCGACCTGCGCGTGCGAGGAAGCCGGACTGCCTGGGCGGCTCGCAAAGCCTGAGCGCGGCACGGGATGCCGATGCGTCGCGAGAGACCAACCACAGAATCACCTCAATAACGAACACTGAAGGGCAAGGAGAACCACTATGAGTACCGAAGAAACCTACGACGTGGCCATCATCGGGGGAGGGGCGGCGGGGTTGAGCGCAGCCGTCGCATTGGCCCGTTCCCTGCGGCAAGTCCTCGTCATTGACGATGGCCAGCCCCGCAATGCCGTCTCACATGCGGCACACAATGTCCTTGGCCGGGAGGGCGTTGACCCCCAGGAACTGTTGGCCACCGGGCGCGGCGAAGCCGAGCGTTTTGGGGCCCAGTTTCGCAATGATCGAGCCGTCGCGGCTCGTCGCACCGAAATAGGCTTCGAGGTCGACCTCGCCGGTGGCCAGAGCGTGGCCGCGCGCCGGGTCCTGCTCGCGACGGGCCTGAGCGACCAGCTTCCCGACCTGCCGGGAGTGCGGAAATTCTGGGGCACGACCGTCTTGCACTGCCCCTACTGTCACGGCTGGGAAGTCAAGGGGCAGCGCATCGGCATCCTCGCCTCCGGGCCCATGAGCATTCACCAGGCCCTGTTGTTTCGGCAGCTCAGTGACGATGTCACCCTCTTTGCTCACGACATGCCCGACCCGGGTGAGCAGGCCTGGGCCGAACTGGATGCCCTTGGCATCACGGTGGTAACCGGTGAGGTCGCCCGGCTGGAAGGGGACGACGCGGTACGGTCGGTGGTTTTGGCCAGCGGCGAAGACTTCGCCGCCGACGCCGTGGTCGTGGCTCCCCGGTTTATCGCGCACACGCAGCTGTACGAGCAGCTTGGTGGCACGGTGGAACAGCATCCGCAAGGTGCGTTTATTCCCACCCAGGAGCGGGGCCAGACCGAGATTCCCGGGGTGTGGGCGGCGGGCAATTCCAGTGACCTGATGGCGATGGTTTCCATGGCCGCCAGCGCCGGTGTGTTGGCCGGGGTCGCGATCAACGTCGATCTTGCCACTGAGGAGGCGCGCGTAGCTGTGGAGCGAAAGGCTACGGCTGTGTCCTAAGGCAGGTGGCCATGCGCCTGGGGCAGCCTGTGCCGCGTTTAGGCCTTGCTGTAGGTCAGGAGGTTGAGCAGGGTGCAGCTTTCGGAGAGTTGTTCGCCGCGGACGAAGGCCGCCCAGAGCTGTCGCATGATTTTTCCGTGGGCGTTGACGTCCTCCCAGGAAGCGCCGCGCAATAGCTGCATGCCGTCCCAGGCTTCCTTGACGCCGAAGAGGAACGGGATTTCGATGGCGTGGGCGGCCCCGAACGGGTTGTTTGGTGCCGCCCAGGTGAACTCGTATCGAAATGCCCGGCCGCCGGCGTCTCGGTGGCGTTGGGCGAAACGGCGGGCCGGTGTCGCGTAGATCTTGTTTGTCATGGTCCGGCTGAGGGCCGCGCCGATGCGTTTGCCGACCACTGGAGTGGCGAAGAGTCGCTGGGCGGAGGGGACGGCGGGGACGAATAGGCGGACTTCATCGGCCGTGGAGCCGATGAGCACGTCTATGTCGGGGGCTGCGGCGTCCCAGGCTGCCGCGATGCCTTCCTCTGGCGGTAGTGGGTCGGCACCATAGCCAGTGCCAAAGGGCATCGCTCCTTTCAGGCCGAAGCGAGCCCCCACTGCGGAGATGGCCGCTTGCGCGTCGAAGAGCTCCTGCATTGATGAGGTCTGGTCGAGGGCCGCGCCAGCCTTGGCCATCGCCGTGCGCATCCGCCCTCGGCCACGTGAGAGTCCCAGCGGGGCGCTTTGGATGATGGCGCGGGTGAATAGTTCTGTGGCTTGGGGAGTGGCCATGAGGTGGGCGACGGCGTCTCCGCCTGCTGAGTGCCCGGCGACGGTTACTTGCCGCGCGTCCCCGCCGAAGGCCTCGATATTGCGTTGTATCCAGGCTAGGGCGGCGATCTGGTCGCACAGCCCCAGGTGGGGGGAGCGGTCTTGGCCGCCCAAGTACCCGAGGACTCCGAGACGGTAGTTGATGGCCACGACCACGATGCGCTGTTCGGAGACGATGGAGGTGGGGTCGTAGCCGGGGGCGTCGCCTGCTCCGGAGACATAGGAGCCGCCGTGTATCCACACCATGACCGGTAGCAGCTCGCCCTCTGCGCGGTCCAGTGGGGTGGTGACCGATAGGTTCTGGCAGCGCTCGTCTTCGGGAAGGTTGCCGGTGGGATGTCCGACGACGGCTTCCAGGTTGGGGGCGGGCGGTTGTGGGCAGGCCGGTGAGGCTGTAGTGGCGTGGAATGGGGTGGTCCAGTCGGCGACGGGGCGCGGTTGCTCGAATCGCTCGGCGGTGGCGTAGGGGATGCCACGGGCGCGGATGACTGGTCCGTCGACGTAGCCCACGACCGGGCCGCACGCGGGGTCGAACACGGGTTGCGAGGTCATGACGGCATCCTTATGGCTTGGTCCGCAGCGTGGGCTTTTAGTGAGGTCTGTGGGCCCACACGATACCAAGCGGTAGCGTCGCAGGGGTCGCACTTTCAGGATGCGCCAGTGCGATGAACAGGCGTTTCGTATCGGAGAGTATGAGCAAGGACTCAGTCACCTTCGAGTAGGTCCATGAGGCCAGAGGTGGCGCGTTCCAGTGCGTGGGCGTCGCCACCAGCGCGTGCGAGCACATAGCCGCCTTGCACCACGGCCGCCACCGTGGTCGCTCGCGCCGTTGCCGTTGTGAGGGGCACGCCCGTTTCGGCGATCACTGTGGCCAGGGCTTCGACTAGCGCGGTGAAGTAGCGGCGAATGGGTTCTCGCATTTCCGCATCGGCCATGACGTCGGGGTCGGCGGTCAACCGTCCGATTCGGCAGCCCGCCAAGGCGTCGCGTTGGCGGGTCAGGAAGGCGCGCAGCCGTTCGCGCGCGGGGCGGTCCTGGTTGAGTACCGCGAGGGCCCTGGCCAGGGCTTGTTCCGAGGTGCGTTGGATGGCCGCGATGGCTAGCGCCCGTTTGGTCGGGAAGTGGTGGTAGAGACTGCCGTGCCCAACGCCACTGCGCGCCAGTACCTGTCGAGGCGTTGTCGCCGCGACTCCGTTTTCCCAGAAGAGTTCTTGCGCTGCCGTGATGAGTCGCTCTCGCGCTGCCTGGCCTCGCGATATGCCGGTTTGTGTCACCCCGTACTTATAGCATACCTACCTATAGGTATGTTTGAGTGATGAGCACAGCAGACCCCACTGCGGCCACACCCCAATCCGGTACCACCGCAGACCACCTCGCCGAGGATCACGACCGACAGGTCGTGATCGCCCATCTTTCCGACCCCCACGTGGACACCAGCGTCGAACGAGCCCGGCGTTTCGCCAGGGTCATGGCGCAACTGGCCGAACTGAACGACATCGACGCGGTCGTGGTGACCGGCGACATCTCCGACCATGGAGCCGCACCGGAATATGAACAGTTCTTCACGCTCTTTGACGTGCCCCAGCCATCCATAGTCGTGCCCGGCAACCACGACCTGCGGGCCGCCATGTCGGCGCACATGACGCCCGATGAAAACGGGCGGCTCAACTCGGTCATCGACGTCGGTGGCGTGAGAATCGTCGGTCTCGACAGCCTGGTGGAAAATGCCATCGAGGGTCGCCTCGACGCGCAGACAATCGAGTTCGGCCATGCCGCCATCGCCGAGGCGACCGGGCCGGTCTTCCTCTCCCTGCACCACCCGCCCGTGCCGGTGGGACACCACGTCATGGACCGCTACGGCCTACATGAACCCGCTGCCTTGGCGCAGCTTGCGGCCGAGCCAGCGGTGGTCGCGGTCCTCACCGGCCACATTCACACCGCCCTGTCGTCAACATTCGCCGGCAAACCCCTCCTGGGCGCGCCGGGCATCGTCTCGACAATGCGGCTGGGCAGCCGCGTAAACCCCGTCGCCGACGACGCGGCGATGCCGGGCCTGGCGATTCACACCCTGCGGCCCGGATGCCACCTGACCTCGGTGTTCCACTACTTGAGCCCTGAGCCGTCGGGGACCACCTAGTGGAGCTGCTCACCCTGGTGGGTGTTGCCATCCCCTTCGTCCTCAGTCCGGGCGCGAGCTTTGCGCTCACGCTTTCCCATGCCGCCAGCGGGTTGCGTCTGGCCTGGCTTTACGTCATGGCGGGAACCGCTGGGGGCACCTTCGTCATGGCATTTCTCGTGGGAGCGACGGGCCTGGGTGAAGCACTGACCGCCAACCTGCTGGGTCGCTCGATGCTGGAGGTGACAGGCGGGGCGGTACTGATCTGCTTTGGGTTGATCTTGCTGCGCAAAGGGTTCGGGCGCGATACCGAAGTGGCCGACGCTCCGGACACGTCACGGCTGGTGCGCTGGTCGTTCGTGACCGTGGTGGCCAACCCCAAGGCACTCAGTCTCTACTTGGTGGTGGTTCCAAGCTTGGCCTCCCCACAGTTGCGCGGGCTGACACTTCTCCTGGCCTTCGCCGCTATCCACATGGGGTTGCACACCCTATGGCTATTCCTGGTGAACTGGGGTGCCATTGGCGTACCCGGCCTGGTCGGATCGGTGCGGGCCCAGCGCTGTGCCTACGCGGCCTCAGGTCTGATGATGATGGGTTGGGGCCTCTACATGGCCGCCCCGGTCGCGAACATGGCCTCATAGGTCGGTTTGGCGTAAAGGGAGGCTCCGAAGGTTGTGCACTCTTGCATAGGCCTCAAGGTTCAACCAGCCATGCTTCAACACGTGTGAAGCCAGCGGTGGTTCGTACAACATGGACTTCAAAACCGGCGACTACGCGCCCTCGAAATGTCTGTGAGGAGGCTGGCCCGGTGTGCGGAGAAACCGACGCGGTTCGCAACAACCGCGCGATTAGCCGCCTTGACATCCACATGCGAAGGAGGCTCTTAGCCAGCCGCGCAATCACCCAGGAAGCTAGCAACGGGTCGCCGGTGGCGGCAGGTGAGAGGCTTCTACTCGGTGCGACCAATGTATTCGTCGGCTGCGGCGGCAATGCGGGGCCCCATGGCGAACAGCCGGGCTAGGTCCTCGTCCGTTCCAGCGGCCGCCCGCAAGTGGGCATCGAAATCTCTGATGGCCTCACGCAGCCGCGCGTAGAGCTCTTTGCCCTGGTCTGTGAGCAAGATCTGTTGCACGCGCTGGTTGTGTGGATGCCGGTAGCGACTGATGAGGCCAAGATCACCCATCACCTTCAGATGGTGGCTCAGCGTGGCCTCGCGGATATCGACGGCGGCGGCCAGTTCGCGCTGGGTGTGGATCTCTAGTTCATGCAGTGCCAGCAAGATGAAGTAGATGGAGCGGCTGCCACCATGCCGGGCGAAAATAGTCTCCGCCGCCTGGCTGGTGTGCTGGTCCACGTGCCTGATGAGCGCTGCCACCGGCTTTTTGCTCCAGTCGATCATGCCCCACAGCTTACGAGCCTATGGCCAGGAACTTTCTAGCACCGCGTGGAACAGGTTGAGTTGCTCCATTTGGCGGTGCACAGCGGCAGGGGTGGTTGCTTTGCGCGTAGTGGGCCTAAATCGGTTAGCTCGTCGACCATGCGCAAGGTACTGTTGCACAAACACTTAGATAACGAAGTGTTAGATATCGAAGTATCTTTGCGAGTCTACGTTCCTATGCCGACGTGACCACACTGGAGGATTCATGACCCCGTACGCCACCCTAGAGACCGTTCTACGCCAGCAACTGCTCCCGCCGGGCTCACCGGGCTATGCCACTGCCACTGAGACCTTCTTTGCTTCTCCTGGCCGTGTCCCGCTGGCAGCCGTGCGGCCGACCAGCGCCGAAGAGGTCGCCGTGGTGGTGCGCGAAACACACCACCACGGCGTGCCCTTGACCGTGCGCTCGGGCGGTCACACCCCTCGTGCCATCGCCGACGGGTCGGTAACCCTCGATACTCGCAAACTCAACGCCCTTCACATGGACCCCAAAGGGCGCATCGGCACGGCTGGTGGAGGCGTGCTAGCCGGGGACTATAATGCCGCCGCTCATCAGCACGAACTGAGCACCGGCTTCGGTGACTCTCCGACCGTGGGCATCGCCGGTCTCACCCTCGGCGGTGGACTCGGGTTCCTCAGCCGCCGAGATGGCCTCACCATCGACAACTTGCGCTCTGCGGATTTGGTCCTAGCTGACGGCAGTTTGGTGACCGCCAGCCACGAGGAACACCCCGAACTGTTCTGGGCACTGCGCGGAGGCGGCGGTAACTTCGGCGTGGTGACCCAGCTGCGCTATGACCTGCGGCCAGCCGGAACCATCACCGGCGGCCTACTGGGCTTCAACGCTGACCCGGACCTACTTGTCGCCGTCACAGCAGCGGTAGCGGCGGCGCCGCGAGAACTCGGGGCCATGCTGAATCTGATGATTGTTCCCCCTATTCCGTGGATCCCAGAAGAGATTCACGGAACTTTGGCGCTGATGCTCTTCCTGTGCCACTCTGGCAGCGCGCGCGACGCGGAAAAGGTCTTCGCAGGCTTGCGCGCATTGGGTCAACCGATCATCGACACAGTGACACAAAAGCCTTACCCGGAGATGGTCGAAGGTCCGCCTGCGGCTCCGGAGAAGCCTCGCGTAGCGGTGAGTTCGGGCTTTATCAGCAGTATCGACCGTGCATGGGCAGCCTCTGCGATCGACGCTGTCGAAACCTCGGCCATCGAACTGGCCTCTATCCAGCTGCGGTTTATGGGGGGAGCAATTGCCGAGGTGCCGCCGCAGGGCACCGCTTTCGCCTACCGGCACCACCAGGCCAGCGTCGCCGTCGTCGCTGGCACTTACGATCCCGCCAAAGCAGACGAAGGCGCCGCCTGGGCCACACGGGCCCGCTCCGCTCTTGGCCTGACCGGGCTTTATGGCAATTTCCTAGGCGATAGGCTCACCGGCGACGACGTGACCAACGCCTTTCCGGGTGAGACCCTCCCTCGGTTGCGCGAGGTGAAGCGCCGCTACGACCCGGATAATGTCTTCTTCTCCAACTTGAATATTGATCCGGCGTAGGTTCAGGGCAAGGAAGCGGATCACGCTAGGAACGTCCATAGTGGTCGTTTAGGGCGCTAGGTCACAGATAGCAGCTTCTGGCCGCCGTTGGCAGCACACAGCCGCATTCGACAAAGAGACCCGCCTCCAGCGTGATCACTGGTGAGCGGGTCTTTTTGCTGTTCAGGTGTTGCGCACCTCGCTGGGTGGTTCTCAAACCCGCGCACGCCCCTCGTGGCGCTGATTCGCCGAGTTCTACGGGGATCGCGGCGTCGGGGTTGTCACCCGGATGCGGGCTAGCGTGGTCGTCGGCTCGGTCGAGGATCACGTAGACACGATTGGCGTGCTTGCCGCGGGTCGGGGAGAGCCTGGAACAGGTGCGGAGCTCGTCGCGGGACGATCGCGTTGTCTCATCAGATCATCGACCTGGCACTGCGCGGACCGGCTGGATCACCGAGGCAGAGCGCCGAGTCGGAGACACTGTGGTTCCTGATCGAGGACATCTTCGCCGCTGGGGACGCTACGCCCCAGCTATCGCCCGCTGGGAACACATCACCGGACGGCCTGCCCCCGCACCAGCGCTCTTGAACGAGGCGAAGGGGCCACGGCCCGCGCCTGAGTTCGTGGAGTGGCTGATGGGCCTCGAACGAGGCCGGGTTACCGAGTCCAATCATGGGCTCACCGCCAACCAGCAGTTCACCGCTCTCGGAAACAACCTCCTTCCGCTCCATGCGGCTGTGGCTTTGGGAGGACTGGCGGGCGCCGCAGGCCCGTAGGACGACTCGAACTGTTCACATGGCGGCGGGAGTGCGTGATCGGCCAGCGAGGTGGCGGCGAAGATGTTCGGCGGTGTGGGTGTTGCTGTCGACGGTCATCTGGTCCGGGGTGCCCTCGAAGATGACCTGGCCGCCGTCGTGTCCGGCCTCGGGGCCGATGTCGATGATCCAATCGGCGGCGGCGATGATGTCGAGGTTGTGCTCGATAACCACCAGCGTCGACCCGGCGTCGATGAGCCGGTCGAGCAGCCCGACTAGGCGGGAGATATCGGCCAGGTGCAGCCCTGTGGTTGGCTCGTCGAGGATGATCGTGCGGCCGGGGGTGGCCAGTTCGTTCGCCAGTTTGAGCCGCTGACGTTCGCCGCCGGAGAGGCTGGTGAGCGTCTGTCCCAAAGTGAGATAGTCCAGCCCGACGTCGTGTAGCCGGGACAAAACACGAGTGATCTTGGGCTGGGTGAAATAGTCCAGTGCTTCCTTGACACTCATCTCAAACACATCGGCGATGTTCGCGCCAGCGACAGTATGTTCTTGGGCTTGCGGGGTGAAGCGCCGCCCCTGACACACTTCGCAGCTAGTGACCACGCCGTCCATGAAGGCCAGGTCGGTATAGATAACGCCGTTGCCTTCACAGGCGGTGCATCCTCCAATGGAATTGGGGGTGAACAGCCCGGATGGAGCTCCGGTGGACTTGGCGAACACGTCGCGAATGAGATTGAGCATGCCGGTGAAAGTGGCTGGATTAGAGCGACGCGACCCACGGATAGGGCGTTGGTCGATCACGACCGCATCGGGTTCGACTGTGGGGAGGTTTCCGAGCACCAAGCTGGACTTCCCTGACCCGGCCACCCCCGTCACGGTCGTCATCACCCCACGTGGGATACCGGTGGAGACATCCCGGAGGTTGTTGGTGGTGGCCCCGACGATGTCAATCCAGCCGTGAGGCTCACGCCGGGGTCTAGCAGCATGAGCATCGACGCGCAACCCGAATCCGGTGGGCGTGTCGGCCTGGGTGAGACCCGCGTAGTCGCCTTGATAGATGATCTGTCCACCGGTGGTCCCGGCACCGGGACCCAGGTCGATGATGTGATCGGCAATGGCCATGATGTCCGGATCATGTTCGACCACGAGCACGGTGTTGCCGCGATCTCGCAGCGCCAAAAGCAGCTGCCCCAAGGCAGCGACATCGCGAGGATGCAGGCCCACCGTGGGTTCATCGAAAACGTAGAGCATATCGGCCAAAGCGCTACCGAGATGGCGGACCATTTTAATTCGTTGGGCCTCGCCCCCAGAAAGGGTAGAGGTGGCGCGGTCAAGGCTAAGGTAACCCAGGCCCAGCGTCATCATCCGCTCCAAGTGGACACACAGGTTCGTGACCAGGGGCGCCACATTTTCGCCGTCGATCTTCGCGACGTGCTCGGCGAGGTCGCTGATCTGCATCGCGTTGAGGTCGGCGATGGACTTGCCATTGATGAGACTGGCTCGGGCGGGCGCGGCGAGTCGGGAGCCGTGGCATTCGGGGCAAAGCCCGCGCGAGACGATCCGCTCGAACGCCTCGCGCTGGGCGCCTTTGAACGAGTCGGGCTCGCGTTGCAGGTAGATACGGTTGAACCGGGTAAGGATGCCTTCATAGGAGGTGCCGACCGCGTCCATTCCGGCTGGCGGGGTGTGCTCGCCGGCCGGTGCGTGGAGGAACAGTTCACGGAGATCGGTCGGGTAGTCGATGATCTTCATGTCTGGGTCAAAAAACCCGGACTTGGCATAGGCTTTCCACAGCCACGTACCTGGTTTGAACGCGGGAAAGGTGATCGCTCCTTCGTTGAGGGAGCGGCTGAAGTCGATCAGCTCGGATTCCACTACTGTGGCCGCGATGCCAAGCCCTTGACAATGGGGACACATACCAGCGGGGTCGTTAAAGCTGTAAGCATGGGAGTAGCCAGCGGCTGGTTCGCCAACCCGGGAGAACAACAGTCGCAAGCGAGCGCCGATGTCGCTAATCGTGCCCACTGTGGAGCGCGGTCCACCGGAGAGGCGCTGCTGGTCAACCACGATGACGGCCGAGAGATTCTCCAGTAGGTCCACATCAGGTTGGGCATAGCTAGGCAGCCGGCCTTGGGCGAATGCCGAAAATGTCTGGTTAAGTTGGCGCGCTGATTCGGCCGCGATCGTGTCGAACACCAATGAGGACTTGCCCGAGCCCGACACGCCGGTGACGACTACGAGCTGATGCTTGGGTACATCTACGTCAATGTTGCGAAGTGAGTTTTGACGGGCTCCGCGCACGCGGATCACGTCGGGGGTTGTGGTTGTCATGAAAGCCTCCGATAGGTACGAATGAGTAAGGGGGGCACCGTGGCTAGTGCGAATAGCCAGCTGATGCAAAGGACATGTCGCCGCCGATGGTGATAGCGGTGCCGCTACCGTGATGTCGACGCACGCGGGCATCGTCGAGGCGGCAGTCGCGCAACCTTCTTCGCGACTGAACTGTGGACGCTTTCGCATCCGAGAGGGCACCGGCGGAGGCCATGGAACCCATTCCCAGAAGGCGGTTGTTGGTGATCGGCGAATGGCACTGAGCTGACACTAGAGTCGCCGTGTCCAGCCTGTGGAAAGCCGTGCTTATTGCCTCGGCCCAAACTGAGCCCGGCGGGCTCGTATCGATAAACATGCTGCCCCCAAATAAAATCTACAATGTATTATACAACGTATAGTTTAGGAGGCGCGGATGCCCAAGCGCACAGAGGTGGATGAGCTAAAGCTGCTCGGGCTGCTCTGGCGGGACTCGCCAGCGAGCCCACGCAGCGGGATTAGTACTCAGAGCATTACCGCACTGGCAGTCGGTCTAGCCGATAGAGAGGGCTTGGACGCGGTGACGATCCGGCGGCTGGCCCAAGAAGCCGGCGTTACCGCTATGGCGCTGTATCCCCACATTGGTGGCCGTGCCGAATTGGTCGAGCTCATGCTTGACCACGTCGCGGGCAGAACGTACGAGGCGATCACCATCCCTGACGGTCCCGACTGGAGGGCGCGTGTGACCGCGATTGCGGAAGCGAACTGGGCCAGTTGCCAAGCCCATCCTTGGATTACCGACCTGGCCACCGGCCGCCCTGTCCCCGGGCCGGGGGCCTCCCGAAAGTACGAGATCGAGTTGAGTGCCTTGGATCGAATCGGACTGACCGAGATTCAAATGGAGCACACGCTTACCGCGTTGCTGTCATTGGTACAGGGAACCGCTCGCGCCACCATTGCGCTCCACCGCTCCAGAGAGCCGGGGGAAGAGCACGACGCCAACTGGTGGGCGCAAATTGAGCCATCCTTGACCAGTGCCATTGGTGACGAGACCCGGTTTCCCACCGCTTCGCGCGTCTCGGGCATCCTCGGAGAACAAACCGGCAAGGCTAATGACCCAGAAGGTGCCTACCGGCGTGGTGTGGGCTTGTTTATCGACGGCATCGCGAATCAGCTCAATCGTCCCAGCGCCTGAGACCAAACCGGCGCGACAGCATGTTTGGGCCGCACCATGACCTCGCTCGTGCGGGAACGAGAACCCCGCCAAGTCCTTCGCCTTTGTGCACGTGTGGCTAGCTTTTGTCCAGTACGGATCGGTATCTTCGTCAGCCGAAACGACTAACCCCAAGCTTGATTCGATGCCTGTCCGGTCGTGGTAGGCGGCATCCTCATGCCGAGCGGCGATGGTTCACCGTGTCACTAGAATTCCTGTGAGCGACGCTGGTTGAGGCAACTGGATAACATTACGAAGACCAGGACCAATAATGTCCACAATGGTATTCAGTGGAGTTTGTCTACGCATAGAGGCTCATGCGATAGCGCAGGTTCAAGGCCGCGGCGGGCGAAGTTTGCGCAGGTAAACGAGCTGACAAGATCGAAGAAGGAGGAGCCTTTTGCATGAGTCTCATGGTCCTCAGATGGCCGCTCTTAGCTGCCGTGGGCAGCACACAGCCGCATTCGACAAAGAGACCCGCCTCCAGCGTGATCACTGGTGGGCGGGTCCTTTTGCTGTCCGGATAGTGCGCCCCCGGCAGGATTCGAACCTGCGACACACGGTTTAGGAAACCGTTGCTCTATCCCCTGAGCTACGGGGGCCACGTGCCGAGTTTAGATGACCGCTTGACTACCGCTGTCGGGCCCCATGGACGCCGGTTCGCGAGTATGGGGACAGCGACCGATGCCAGGCTGGGACTGGCATTGACCCCGCTGGCCAGCCGGTGAGCCGTCACCGCGACAACGTGAGGGTGTGCACAGCATGGGCCCAACCGCAGCCCAGATGTGTCAGGATGGGAAGCGCCTGGATAGGCAACCGGAGGTGGGGCTCTCCGGAACCAACCTCACGGACGTGACAACGGTCCCTATCTCGAAACCGCACCCTAGGATGGTGCGCGCAGAGGGAGGGTGCCGACCGTTGAGTGAGAAACTGACCACGCAAGAGCTGCGCGAGTCCGAACCGGGGATCACTGAAAAGACCAATCCCCGACCTGGGCCGCGTGACCTTGGCCTAGTCGCCCTCGGCGGGGCGGCCGGATCGCTCCTTCGTTACGGGTTCGACATTTTCCTCCCCTTCGACGGTGATATCGCCTGGAGCGTCTTGGTCGTCAATGTCTGCGGGGCGTTCCTACTAGGAGCTTTGATCACCATTCTGACGCTGAACGGCCCAGACCGTGGGCCCCGGCGTGACCTGCGATTGCTGCTGGGGACGGGCTTGCTGGGCGGTTACACCACCTACAGCATGCTGGCCCTAGACGTGTCCGCCTCGTTGCTCCAAGGCCACATCCTCACAGCGGTCGGATACGCCATGGCGACTCTCGTGCTAGGTGCCCTGGCCGGTTGGGGCGGAATCGTGGCCGCGCAATGGTGGAGGTCACGACGATGAATGAGTTTGTGCTGGCCGCCAGCGTCGGTATCACCGGCGGGTGCGGCGCGGCCCTGCGTTACCTGGTGGATCAGAGCCTGACCGAGATTCTCGGTGCCCGTTTTCCCTGGGGCACCATGATCGTCAACCTCACCGGCTCCCTTGCGCTTGGCCTGCTCGCGGGCGTCGTCTCCGGTGGACCCTGGTTCACCATCCTCGCCATGGGGCTATTGGGCGGATACACCACCTTCAGCACCGCGAACCTAGAGATGCTGCGCCTAGTGCGGGAAAAACGATACGCCGCTTCCTTGCTCCACGGCCCCGGAATGCTCCTGGGCTGCACGGCCTTGGCCGTGGTCGGGATTCTCATCACCAGCGGCTGACCTCGCGTCGCTAGCTAGCCTCAGAGGTCGCCAAGGGACGCACCCGACGGATTTCGACGGCAGCCAGGCGCGCGGCCTCGGCCGCGTCGTCGGTGGGCTGCTGTTGCGAACGACGTTCGGCGGCGACCCGCTCATGATAGGCGTCGATTTCCCGCTCTCGGGTTTTTTCGTCCCAGTTCAACACGGCGCCCATGAGGTCGGCGGCGTCTGCGGCCGCCTCGATTCCACGATCGGGCGTTTCCACAGAGATGCGCGTCCGCCGAGTCAGCACGTCTTCCAAGTGCAGCGCCCCCTCCGACCGGGCCGCATAGACGATCTCAGCCCGCAGATACTCCTCGGCTCCCTTGACCGGGCGCGCCAGCTGCGGCTGCTCCACCGACAGACGCAACACCTGCGGCGTCAGACACCCATAGCGCTGCAGCAAATGCTCAATCATCGGCACGCTCTGGTTGTAATGGCGAGCCAGCTTGGAGCGCCGCTGCCAGTAATAGTGGTAGGCGTCAGCACCCAACAGCGGCAGACGGTCCGTCCCCGAGGGCGGAGCGGTCGGTACGGCCGCGTCCACCGCGTCGGCGGCCATAACCCGGTAGGTCGTGAACTTGCCACCGGCCACCAACACCAGCCCGGGAGCGGGCTGAACCACCGCGTGCTCGCGCGACAACTGCGAGGTCGAGTCGGTCTCGCCGCGTAGCAGAGGCCGCAGCCCGGCATACACCCCGGCCACGTCCTTGATGGTGATCTGCTTGTTGAGCAACATGTTCGTCTGTTCGAGCAGGTAGGCAACGTCGGAGGCCGAAGCTGCCGGGTGCGACCGGTTGAGATGCCAGGGAGTATCGGTCGTGCCGATGATCCACTGCTCTCCCCACGGAATAATGAACAGCACACTCCAACGAGTCTTGGAAATGATGCCCATATCGCCATCGATGGCGCTACGAGGCAAAACTAGGTGCACTCCCTTGGAGGCCTGCACCCGAATCCCGACTGGTTGTTCGGTCAACGCGGCGATGTCGTCCGACCACACGCCCGCCGCCGAGATGACTGATTTGGCGCGGATTTCGAAGTACTCGCCCGACTCCACGTCGAATGCCTTAATGCCACGCACCCTGCCCGAGGGGGTCTGTAGCAGCCCCACCGCTTCCACCGATGCGGTCACGGCGGCTCCCAGTGAAGCGGCGGTACGCGCCAGCGTCGTCACGAACCGGGCGTCGTCGACCTGGCCGTCGAAGTAGCGGATCGAACCGTGCAAGTCGGAACGCAAGTGGGGGAACACTTCTTGGGTCTGGCGTTTCGAGAGGTGCCGATGCCACGGCATCCCGCCCCGCCCACGGCTCTTCGCCGTGGCCAAGAGGTCATACAGCGCCACTCCCGCGCCGTAATAGCCCCGCTGCACCACATTGTTCAAGGGAACGAGGAACGGCAAGGGCCGCACCAGATGCGGAGCGATGCTTTCAGCCAGCAGGCCCCGCTCGGTCAGCGCCTCATGCACGAGAGCGAAATTGAGCTGTTCGAGATAGCGCAGTCCACCGTGAATGAGCTTGCTGGAGCGGCTGGAGGTCCCAGCGGCGAAATCGCGCGACTCCACCAGAGCGGTCTTCAAGCCACGACTGGCCGCGTCCACAGCCGCCCCGGCCCCAGTGACACCTCCGCCAATGACCAGGACGTCATAGGTCTCGTTGCGCAAAGACCGCAAGTCGCGCTCCCTGCGTTGCGGCGAGAGCTGACCGGCACGGGATCGAGGCCACGAAATTTTGGTACGCACGAGACAACTCTATCGACCGCGACAAAATCTGACAGACCATTGGCGACGTTGGGTCCGATGTCGCCACAGTAGGATCTCCCGCCGCAGCTAACGCACTGCTTGGGGCAGATATCCGACAGGACGAAACCCGGAGCCACCCATTTGTGGCCAACCTGCGGCGACAAAGGCGACGAAACGGCCCCGGCGAGGCTTCGCACAGCCCAACGGCCCTGTGCCACATCCGGCCGCACCGACGCTCGGTTCACACGCGAGAATAATCTTCGATATTTTTAAGGGGTGAACCCCTCGATTCGAATCAGCCTCGGCGCGCTCACCCATGTGTGCCGCAAACTGGAGAATAAGCTGACGATCCCCGTCGTCGTCGCTGCCCTCGCCAGCATCCCGGCTGTCTTCTTGACCGTGTGGGGCAGCGAACAATACGAAATGGCCGGGCATGCCATCGGCTGGGCCGCCGCCATCGTGCTGTGGGTCGAGTTCGTCATTCTCCTGATGGCAGCCCGCAACAAACGCGAATGGCTGCGTACCCACAAATGGCCGCTCACCATTTGCCTGCTCACCCTCGTCAGTCTCGTCTTTGCCGCTGGCGGCGCCCAAATCCTGCGCCTTATCCACCTCATGGGCTCCATTCGCATGCTGCGCGCCAAACGAATCTGGGACGCCAGCCTCGTCCTTCGCCGCCGGATGGGCCTCAACGGCTGGTGGAACGCCGTCCTCTTCGGCGCGATGGGGATAGTCGTGGCCGGTTTTGTCGCCATGGTGCTAACCGACCCGACCGCGCAGCACTCCGAAGTGGTCAACTGGTTTGGCCAAAACGCCCGCATCATCCCCATCGCCGCCGCGGGCCTCATCCTGGCCGCGGCGACCTACCTGGTGGTGCGCAATAACCACGAAGAGGCCGACGAACGCGCCGACGAAACCTGGGAAACCGCCGTACGAGAAGACCCGCCACCGCCGTCTCCCTCCGAGGCCGCGCCGGAGCCGTCGACTCAAATGCTGCCCGGCGCTTCCATCGAACCGGCAGACCCCCTCATCGATGTCGACGAAGCGGCCTTCCCCACCACCGAAGCACGACCGCCCCACGAAAGAGGGTCCGACGGTACCGCCTCCATCGGTACCGAACACTCCCGTGACGGCCGCTTCGAGAACGACGTTCCCCCCACACCCGGTGACGTACGGTAGAAGCGTGGACACCACCGACACCATCACGCTGACCGGCCTGCGAGTGCACGGACGACACGGCGTCTTCGAGTTCGAGCGACAACGCGGCCAAGACTTCATCATCGACGTCGTCCTCACCACCTCAACCGCCGCCGCTGCCGCCTCCGACAACCTCGCCGACACGATCGACTATGGCGCTTTGGCCGACAGCCTGGCCCATATCGTCGCCGGAGAACCGGTCAATCTACTTGAAACCCTCGCCCAGCGGCTCGCCGACGCCTGCCTGGCCGACCCGAGAGTTATCGACACGACAGTCACCGTGCACAAGCCGCAAGCACCCATTGCGCACGCGTTCTCCGACGTCGCCGTCACCATTCGCCGCTCGAGGGCACTATGAGCACCGTTGTTCTCAGCCTTGGAGCCAACCTCGGCGACCGGGAGGAAAACCTCACCGAAGCCCTCGACCACCTGCGGCCCGACCTGGCCTCCGACCTCTACGAAACCCCACCGTGGGGCGAGGAGGACCAACCGGCCTACTTCAACCTCACCGTCATATGCACCCGGGCGGGTCACACCGCGCACGACTGGCTCTCCCAGGCAGCCAAAGCCGAAATGCGCGCCGGGCGACTGCGCGACCCACAACGCCCCTACGGGCCGCGCACCCTCGACGTCGACATCATCGCCGCCTGGGACGACCACGGAGACCCCGTCCTCTCCAACGACCCCCAGCTGACCCTTCCCCACCCGCGCGCACACCTACGCGCCTTCGTCCTGGTCCCCTGGTTGGCTATCGACCCCGCCGCCGAACTGCCCGGGGTCGCAAAAGTGCGGACATTGTTGCGCAAACCGAATCTAGCTGCGGACGCGCGTTCCCTTCGCCGCCTTCACCCGATATGGTCGAACGATCATGGCTAACCAAGAACCGCAACCGACCTTGCGACCGACCGCCTATTCCACGCTCGTCGTATGCGCGCTGGCCGCTGGAGCGATCACGCTCGGACTCGTCTCGCGCTTCTACCAGAACGTTCCCGAGCTGGCCTGGTACAACCCAGTCGCGCTGCTTATTTTGGCTCTCGTGTTGGCCAACGTGGCCTACATGACGCGCCGCCGTATCCGCAAGCCCGGAGAATACGCCCCAGTGCAGCCGCTGCAAGTGGCACGCTTTGCCGTCCTGGGCAAAGCCACCGCCATCGGCGGAGCGCTTTTCTTCGGTGCCTACAGTGGCTTCACCATATGGGCGGCGGTGCAGGCCCCACTGTTGGACGCGGCCGCCGATGACGTCCCACCTGGCCTATTCGGGGTGGTCGCCTGCCTGATGCTGACTGCCGCCGCATTGTGGCTGGAGCGTTCCTGCCGCATCCCCGATGACGAGGAGTCCGACCTCACGGGTCAGCCCCGCCTCGAGCGTCCTAAAGACAACGGAGAATAGGAGGCCCGCACCCCCTAAGCAGGCTATTGAACCGCCCCTGACGCGGCCCGCACCCCAAGTGCCGCACTCGGCCCTGCCTGCGGCCACGCCTGATCACCACCGGCCGATCCGGCTCCATCCCCTCGTATCCCCAGCGACGAATACGACAATGCGCTTTTGACGACTTTGCGCTTATGAGGTGCGCTTCATGACCAAGAAAGCCCCACCACGCAGTCCCAGCCCCGTGGCTGCGCCTTCCACCACTGCCAGCGGAGGCGACCTGTCGTCCGATGACGACTTTGACTCCGAGGGCCAGCGCGACCGGCTTGGTGTCCACATTGTGTGGGAGCTGATCCTACTGGTCGCCGCGATGGGCGCGGTGTTCCTGCTGTCGCAGACCTCGCTGGGTCCATTTGGGGCCTGGGGGTGGCACGGCCTGTTTCTTGTGTTGACCCCATTCCTGTTGGCCGCCACGGCTGCGGCCATCAGCTTGCGCGTCGGCTCCGCGAACTTCGCGGTCGGGCCTATCGCGCTGCTGGCGGGGTGGCTGTTCCTCGACGCGTCGAGCCTGGGGCTGGCCGCGGTTCTCTTGGGGCTGGCATCGGCGGGTCTGGCAGGGCTCATGCTGGCGACTCTCGTCGCATGGCTGCGCATCCCGGCCTGGGCGGCCAGCCTCACGATCGGTATGGCCATCGGGTTGTGGTGGCTTTCGGCCGGAGCGCCGGGGCCTTTGCAGTTCAGCCAGTTCCCTCGCTCGGTCGCTCTGTTGGCGGTGGGGGCCGCCATCGGATTTTCCATCATGCTTGGCCTCATCGGCGCGGCCTCGAAGTTGCGAGAGAAACTCTCCGATATTCGCGACGCGGCCCCAGGCCAAAAGCACGGACGCGGCAAGCTCGTGTTCGTGGGGCTCCTTGCCTCCTCGTTGCTGGCCGGAGCCGCCGGGGTGGCCGCCGCCTGGATTTCTCCGCACTTCAATGACGGCGCGTCGGTACCAGCCGATGGCATGAACTACACGTTGCTGCCCATGGCGGCCGCATTGCTGGGCGGTACCAGTTTGTTCGGTCGCCGGGGTGGGTTCGCTGGCACGGCGTTGGCCACGACGGTGCTCGTGTCGACCATGTGGTTTCTGGAGTCCCGCAACGAAAACTTCGATGAGAAGTGGTTGCTTGTGGCGGCGCTATTCGCCGGGTTCATTATCAGCCGCGTCATCGAAACCTTCAATTTGCCCGCCGAGGATGATGACGACGATCGTGACCTTTCGGACTTGGGCGGATTGGCTCAGGACGATAACGGCGAATTCGAGCGGGTTGCCGCTGAGGAGATACCCGCGCAACGTGACAGTGGACGGCCGTTCGATGGCACCGGATACGACGATGACTTCGCCTCGGTAGCCGGGGGTGGCGGCTATGGGCCGCAGGGCGACCCTGGTCGTTTCGGCCCACAAAGCGGGCACGGCGGCTATGGCCATGGCACTCAGCCGGGCGCGAACGAATACGGCGAGCCCGGCTATGACAACGGTGGCTACCCAGAGCCTGGCACGAGGGGCGGCTATGGGCCGCGCGGATATTCCGCAGACACCTACCCGCCTAACCAGCGCGGATTTGACGACCCTGGATACGATGCCAATGGTGGCTACGGCAACTACCGACGCTGATGCGGTAGGCGTGACCGGCGGATGCGCCTGTCTCAAAGCCAGCTGTAACCCGGTTCGAGGTGCGTCAAGCCAGACTCGGCGAACTACTGGCCCATCTCGAACCAACCTGGCCGCGTCGAGACTGTTTCACCCCATATAAGGATTCCCATTTCCATGACTCAACCATCCGATCCTCAACCCGGCGGCCAATACTGGGAACCATCTGAGCCTTCCCAGGCTGCGGGCGAGCAAACCCAGAGACTCACTGGGGCCCCGGCCGAGCCGCCGTTCGTCGCCCCGGTTGGCGGGCCGACTCCGCCTCCGCCAAACCTGGGCGCCTCGGCCGTGGCGGGTACCTCGACCATGCCCGCCGCGCAGAGCCCGATCGATCCATTCGCAACGTCTCCGCAGGCGAGTGAGGAATCTGCGCCGGGCCGCTCTCGCGACCGGATGGGATTCACGCTGATCTGGGAGGGCATCTTGCTGCTGCTGTCCCTCGGTGCTCTGGCGGCGGTAATCTTCACAGTTGACGATGTCTTCCCCGCTGGCGCGCGTTTCGATGAAGCTGCCAACGTCATCGTCCCGTTCCTCTTGATGGCCTTGGGGCTGGGCCTGTCGTTGCGGCTAGGTGCTCCCAACTTCGGCATTCCGGTGTTCGTGATCGTGGGGGCTTGGGCTGTTGGCATCGGGGTGGGGGAGAACCTGTTGCTGGACGTGGGCGTGCTGGTGGGGATCGCCCTTGTTTCCACGGTGCTCATCGTGATACTTACCGTGGCGTTGCGGCAACAACCCTGGATTGTCACGCTGGCGGTCGCGTTGTTGATGTTCGCTATTGTCGCCGCGTGGGCAGAGTCGCTATCTGGCCTGTCGAACCACGTCCCCACGGTTTCGGGATTCACCCTCACTCCGTGGATTGCCCTGGTCGCGGCCGTGGCATTGGCCGTGATTGGTGGTTTGCTGGGTTGTCTGACCGCGATGCGGGAACGCTTTACCAAGGTCAGCTCTATGCTGAAGGGGGAATGCCCGCGTTCGGCCTCGTTGGTGAGCTTCTATGGGCTGTGCACGTTTATTTCGATCACGTTGGTGTTTGCGGCCGTAGTGCTGTCCCAAGCCCTTCCCCAAGGGGAATACGGCGGCCTTTGGGCCGTGTGGGCACCCGAAACCGGCTTCTCCGCCGTTTTCGCCTTGGGCGCGTTGACACTGTTCATGATGGTGCTCGTCATCGTGACATGGGGTGGCACCAGCCTTAACGGCCGCCGGGGCGGTATTGCCGGAACGGCGCTGGCCGCGATCTTGGTATTCGCGATCTTCCTCTTGGTGGAGAGCGCCATGTATGGGCAGCGCCCGAATGGGCTAGAGATGCTCTTGGAGCCGGTGATGTTCTTGGGCACCGATGCGTCCAATATCAGTTTTCTTCTCTTGGCCCTCATGCTGGTCCTCGGTCTGTTCATTAGCTGGATGGTGGACCGGTGGGGGCAACCACGAACACCTGTTACCGAAGGTGACCCGGTTGAGTTTCCACCACAACCGGCCCAAGACTCGGCTGAATCAGACGCGGATTTGGGGATCTTTGGGGAGCCAAACCGAGACCCGGACGCCCATATGTTTCCCAACCGCTAGCTGCCTACCAGGGCAGTGCGGGAATATCCCACCGCCGCGCAGTAGTCCATCATGGACGACAGCGGGCGCGGGGGTGGCTTTGGTCCCGCCGCAGGCGCTGTCGGGATCTTTCGTTTTTCACACTTGTATGACGCGAATGCCCACGGCCTCGAACTCGCGCAAATGGTCGCGAGGGGCGGTGTAATCGGTCACGAGGGTGTGGATGCGGTCGGCCGAACAGATGCGGGCAAAGGCGTGCCCGCCGATCTTGGAGCCGTCGGCGATGACGACGATCTTGCGGGCCCGCGCCGCCATGAGGGCGTTGATCGCGGCTTCACCTTCGTGATGTGAGGTTGCGCCGAGCTTGACGTCTACCGCGTCGACGCCCAAGAACGCGATGTCCAATGTGATTTCTCGCAGGATGGGGGCAGCCAGCGGCCCAATCAGCTCATAGGACTGGGGACGGACGACGCCACCGACGACGACCACTTTCAGGTGTGGGCGCACGATGAGTTCGTTGGCGATGTTCAAGGCGTTGGTGACGACCGTCAGGCCGGTGGAACCGGGGGCGGCGACGAGATCGGTGCGGGTGGCTAGGGCTCGCGCCACTTCGGTGATGGTGGTGCCGCCGTTGAGGGAGATGACCATGCCGGGCCCGACGAGCCCGGCGGCGGCCTGCCCGATGCGGTGTTTCTCCTCGACGTTCTTGGCGGTTTTGTACCGCAAGGGAAGGTCATAGGAGATGCCTCCGGCGACCGCGCCTCCGCGTGTGCGGGTGATCATTTGCTGTTGTGAAAGCTGGTCGAAGTCACGCCGGATGGTCGCTTGCGACACTTCGAGGCGTTTAGCGGCGTCTTCCACGGTGATGCGGCCGGTCTCGGCCAGAATCTCCAGCAAGGTGTTCCACCGGGCGTAGCGGTCCACGTGACTCCTTTACCGTCGATCTAAACTTTGCATGGTCGTACTTGCACAATACTGATCAATTCGCGGGTAGTTACGCGCACCCGCTGCGCATATTCTAAAGGAGCCGTGATGAGCGAGCTATCTTCCCAGGTAAATTGGCCGACCGTGGCTAGCGTGGTGACGCCCGATGGCGTGCTCACGGGAGCAATCGTGATCGAAGACGGTTGTGTCACGCGCATTGAGGAGCGCCAAGGCGAGCCGCAGGGGTGGGTGGTGCCTGGATTTGTCGATATCCACTGCCACGGCGGGGGCGGGCACTCGCTGGCCACCGGCGAGGCCGAATCGGCGCGGGCCGCCCGGGCCTTCCACCTCGGTCGCGGCACGACCTCGTTGGTCGCTTCCCTGGTCTCTTCGCCGTTTGACCTGATGCTCAAAGCCACCGAGGCATATCGGCCCCTGGTGGAGGAGGGCACGCTGGCCGGAATCCACTTCGAGGGCCCCTATCTGGCCCAGAGCCGCTGTGGGGCCCAGAATCCGCAATATTTGCGCGACGCCTCGGTGAGCGAACTTCGCCAGTTGGTCGAGACTGGGCAGGGGGCGGTGAAAATGGTGACGATTGCGCCGGAACGCCCCGGTGCCTTGGAGGCGATCGAGTTCTTGGCCTCCCAGGGGGTGGTGCCCTCGATCGGGCATACCGATGCGACGTTTGAGCAAACCGAGGAGGCCATCGAGGCGGGGGCCTATGCCGCGACGCATTTGTTCAACGCGATGCGGCCGTTCAACCACCGCGACCCCGGCCCCATTCCGGCGTTGTTGGACGATGGCCGAGTGGTCGCGGAGATCATCGCCGACCCGGTGCATTTGCACCCGGGGACCATGCGGTTCGCGTTCAATGTTTCCCTTCCGCAGTGGACGGTGTTGGTCTCCGACGCGATGGCGGCGACCGGACTATCCGATGGCGACTACGAGCTGGGCGGCCTGGAAGTCACGGTAAAGAATGGAGAGGCGAGACTTACCTCCGACGGTTCCATTGCCGGGTCGACCATCACGATGTTGGACGCCTTCCGCAACGCGGTGAATATGGCTGGCCAGGATGTTGTCTCGGTGTCTCAGATGGCCTCGGCGACCCCGGCGGAGCTGTTGGGCTTGGCCGATGTGGGCACACTCGAGATCGGTAAGCGTGCCGACGCGGTGTGGTTGGGGCCCGATTTGGAGCTGCGCGGGGTGATGCATCGCGGGCAGGTCCAGCCGCTGTCGTGACCACTAGGTTTGGTTGACTTAGCCGCCGAAGACCGACGGCGTGGTGGGGTTCGATCCGGTGTACATGCCGCAGGTGATGAAGAACGACGCCAAGCCCGTGGCCAGACCGTAGACCGAGTAGCTCTTGTTGGTGGCCTCACCTTTGTTGGCCAGGTTCCACCCGATCGCGCCGAAGACGACCGCGATGCCGCCCAGTGGCCAGGTGACGAGGTTGAGAATCGGGATCATCGACAGGATGATGCTGGCCAGGCCGCACACCAGTGAGGTGGTACCGATGTTGTTGCGTGGCTCGCCTTGGCTGCCCAGGGCCGCAGGGGTTGCCCGAGGGCGCTCGTCGCCGTTATTGGCGAGGGCCTCGCCGCTGATGTGACCGTCAATGAGCGCACTGGTGTCGAAGGCGCTGTCGTCGAATAGCCGGTCGTCAAAGGAGTCATCGGGGGCCGGTTGCGCTTCGTGAGGCCGTGGTTGTTTTTCCGGTGGCACGTGGTCGTCGGGGACGTCCTCTGGTGGAGGGGGAGGGCTGGTCGACATGGCATCAACCTTTGCTCGAAGTGGCGTGGCAGCCGAGGCCTCGGCTGTGGTTTGTTGGCACGGGCCACCGTCAGACGGGCGCTGTCTGTCCCTTGACCGTATACATATTTGGGCTGTTCATGTGCCATATCAAGCGAAAAAAATTCGCGGGAAAAAGTTTCGCCACAGAGGTTTACTACGGGTGAGTAAGAGAGTACAAATGAATTACGGGTCTTCAAGGACTTACCCGGGACACGCTCCCGGCAGACCTGCGGATCCGTACACAGCCGCTGAGTACCCACGTGCGACCAAGCCGTCGGGAGGCACAGCGAGTTCGGTCACCTAGGGGCCGACTCCATATAAGACATCACGCTTGTTAGCTCGGTTGGATGTGGACCTTAACGGTTCAGCTGCGGCACTGCCCCAGCTGGACCGTTTTACTGTGAGGCTTGTGCAAAAGCGCGATCCCAGGGCCGCTGGAGGCGAAGTTTACGAAGGTAGACGAGCCAACGAGAACGCCTAAAGTGCCTTTTGCGCAAGCCTTTGTGCATTCCCGGCGCAGTTCGGACCCTTCCCCGCCGGGTCAACCCGGCCCTTCCTCCTAGGCGCATTGTTCACCTATGGCGGCACAATGATCATATTAGCCCGATCATGGAGTCCAACGAGTGGACATATTGACCATGAATCGCGCACTTGGTTGACGCAACGGCACTCGTCGGACAATAGTGGTCTCAACCGCACGGTGGCCGGTGAGAAAACGTGCCCTCACGCCGAGGGCGACGCTCTGGCACCGCCGCATCCAGACACGCACGCTCCGCAAGGGCAGCGAGCTGGGCCCCACAGACGAATTCCGGAGGATGGTGGACATGACCGACACCCGCCCTGCCACAGAAGCCGACCTTGTCGGCCTCACCGACCACGACGTGTCGAACGACCCATTCCCCATTAAGGGCTGGGACCACGTTCGCTTCTATGTAGGCAACGCCAAGCAAGCCGCGCACTATTACGCGCACTCCTTTGGCATGAAGCTCGTCGCCTACCGCGGCCCCGAACAGGGCTACAAGGCCCACGCCGAATATGTCATGAAAGCCGGAGGCGTCACCTTCGTGCTCACCGGAGCCGTCCAGCCCGACGCGCCCGCCGCTCTCCATCACGCCAAGCACGGCGACGGCGTCATCGAAGTCGCGCTGACCGTGCCCGACGTCGACAAGGCATGGGAGCACGCCACCAAGCAAGGAGCGAAGGGCATCAGCGCGCCCGAGGACTTCAAGGACGAAAACGGCACCGTCCGCGTCGCCTCCATTGGTACCTACGGCGAAGTGCGCCACGTGCTGGTCGACCGCTCCAACTACGAGGGCCCCTTCCTGCCCGGCTTCATCGAGCGCAAGCCGATCGGCAATCCCGAACGCCGCTTCCAAGCCATCGACCACATCGTGGGCAACGTCGAACTTGGCAAGATGAA
The DNA here is from genome assembly GCF_016925535.1 of Natronoglycomyces albus. Lineage (NCBI taxonomy): Bacteria > Bacillati > Actinomycetota > Actinomycetes > Glycomycetales > Glycomycetaceae > Natronoglycomyces > Natronoglycomyces albus. Next base: position 388,639 of record NZ_CP070496.1, read on the forward strand.
CGAATGGGTTGACTTCTACAACCGCGTCATGGGCTTCACCAACATGGCCGAATTCATCGGTGACGACATCGCCACCGAATACTCGGCCCTTATGAGCAAGGTCGTGGCCAACGGCAACCGCAAGATCAAATTCCCGCTCAACGAGCCGGCCATCTCCAAGAAGAAGTCGCAAATCGACGAATACTTGGAGTTCTACGGCAGCCCGGGAGTCCAGCACATGGCCCTGGCCACCAACGACATCCTCTCCACCGTCGACCACTTGCGGGCGGCGGGAGTGGAATTCCTCGACGTTCCAGACTCCTACTACGAGGACGAGGAACTGCGCTCGCGTATCGGCAAGGTGCGCGCCCCGATCGACGAACTGCAAAAGCGCGGCATCCTGGTCGACCGCGACGAAGACGGCTACCTCCTGCAAATCTTCACCAAGCCACAGCAGGACCGTCCGACGTTCTTCTTCGAGTTCATCGAACGCCACGGGTCGCTCGGCTTCGGTAAAGGCAACTTCAAGGCACTCTTCGAGGCCATCGAGCGCGAACAAGACCGTCGCGGCAACCTCTAAGAACCCAGAAGCTGACGCGAAGGCCGCTTCCGGATTCGCGAGGCGGTATCGCATCGCGATGTAGCGAACGCACGCCCTCGCGTCAGCTTCACCGCAGAGTGGTTCGCAGGCACCTGTGGCCATCGGCGGCCCTAGGCCGACCGACACCAGAACGCTTGCGAACGGCCTGGGAGGCAACGTCTGCGTGGGGACATCGAGCAAACAGCACGCCATAGGCGGCTCGACCCCACGCAGATGGCTCGTCCCACCCGGGCGGGCCCGGATAGCTCATAAACCCCGCGCTTTAGCAAACAGCACCACCTTCGAGGCCATTGGGGCGGACGACTCCGTCAACCCCCGACGAGATATCGCCCGCGGAAACCCGAATCGGCCTTGGCGCGAGCTAGAGATGAGCTGCCCGGGCCCCATTTTCACCGGCGCCATGGCCGCAGGCCAAGCGCTGGGGCTGGCACCGAAATGGCAATCGTGAGGGAACGAGGGCAGCCGCTCAGACCGAGCTGCCAAAATGGGTGGCGATGAAAGATATTGCGCCAGGCTGGTACACCGACCCCGCCGACCCCAGCACCCAACGGTACTGGGACGGACAACAGTGGGTCGGCAAAGCCATAGCCTCCGACGCCACGCCGCCGGAGGGACCGCCGGAACCCGAGCCAGAATCCGAATCCGACACCGCGAACCTCGACGCCGAGGACCCCTCGGACCCGCGCAAAGACCCCTTCGCGACCTCGCCAGCAGACTTTAAGCGGCCCACCTCACCGATCGTGGAACGCGCACCCGGTGTCACACCGCCCCCGGACGGCATCCCCGTGCGCTCCCTCGGCGTCACCGTCGGGTGGATCACCCCAAGCGAAGTCGACCGCATCCTGCACGGGCGCACCCTGGCCAACCCAGGGCGCCGCCTGGCCGCCCGCATCATCGACATCGCCTGTCTGCTGGGCCTCAACCTGGTCATCAACGGCTACTTTCTCTACCAGTACTTCGCCACGCTCGCCCCCTACGTATCCGAATACACCTCCGGAGTCGCGTTCGACGATCTCAACCTGCCCACCAGCGAACTGCAACAACAACAATGGATCATGATCGGGATCGCGCTGGCGCTGTGGTTCGCCTATGAAGTGCCCTCCACTCTCAACGGCGGGCAAACCTTCGGTAAGCGGCTCATGGGCATCAAAGTTGTCTCGTTGGCCCCGGCCAGCCGGGATTCCGCCGGTGTTTCCGAAGGGTCGGCTCCGCTGGGTTGGGGCCGCTTGACGTTGCGGTGGATGTACTTGGGGCTGCCACTGATCTGCTTCCCCTTCGGAGTGGTGCTGTGGCTGCTCGACAGCCTGTGGTGTGTGCGCGACAAGCCCTTTAAACAATGCCTCCATGACAAATCACCCGGCACCGCGGTCGTTTTCACCTCCGAGGTGGACGCGCCGCCGGAGTCTTCACCGCCAGCAACCGACGCCGATTCGCAGCCCGAATCGGACCAACGAGGAAAGTGACACCCACATGACTAGGCCGTTGCGCGAGGATCTGCTCGCTCTCCCGAAGTATGTACCCGGCAAGAGCCCCGAACAGGTTGCCGCCCAACTGGGCTTGGACCGGGCCGTGAAGCTGGCTAGCAATGAAGTCGCGTATGGGCCACTGCCCGGTGTGCCGGAGGCTATCGGCGCGGCGGCGGCCTCGGTCAACCGATACCCGGACATGGGTGTGGTGGCGCTCAAGGGAGCGTTGAGCCAACGCCTGGGCGTGGACACCGAGCGCATCACCGTCGGTTGTGGATCGGTGGGTCTGCTCATGCACCTCATGGCCGCGATCGCCGAACCAGGCGCTGAAGTCGTGTATTCCTGGCGCTCCTTCGAGGCCTATCCGATCGCCGTGCAGATCGCGCAAATGAACAGCGTGCGCGTGCCCAACACCGCCGACCACCGGCACAATCTGGAGGCGATGGCGGAAGCGATCGGCCCCAAGACGAAGGCGGTGTTCGTGTGCAACCCGAACAACCCCACCGGGGAGTCGCTGACGGCCGCTGAGATCACGGCTTTCTTGGACAAGGTGCCCTCCGACGTGCTCGTGGTCATCGACGAGGCTTACCGCGAATTCGTGACCGACCCGGACGTGCCCGACGGTTTGGAACTGTATGGTGACCGCGAAAATGTGGTCATCTTGCGCACGTTCTCCAAGGCCTGGGGTCTGGCGGGTCTGCGCGCTGGCTACCTGATCGGTTCGCCTGATGTGGCCCAGACTGTTCACAAGATCGTGGTGCCCTTCAGCGTGAACTCGCTGGCGCAAGCGGCGGCGGTGGCGGCGCTTGCCGCCGAGGAGGAAATGCGGCGGCGGGTGGACGAGGTGGTGCAGCAGCGCGAGCGGGTCCTCGCTGAGGCCCGCAAGCTCATCGACGGCGTGCCGGGGACGCAGACGAACTTTGTGTGGCTTCCGTTGCGGGACCGGGCTGTGGAGTTTGCGCAGTTGACCGAGTCGAAGGCTGTGACGGTGCGTCCGTTCGCAGGGGACGGGGTGCGCGTTTCGATCGGCACGCCCGAGGAGAACGACCTGTTCTTGGAGATCCTGCACACCTGGAAGTAGCGGATAGGTCGATTGTGGGTTTTCTGACTAGCTCATGCTCGGCCTCATCTGTGCCTGGCGCGGCCTGAGGTTGGGCCGGTGGTGAGGACACTGGGACACGTACGGACCCATAACACAGTGGTGGCCCGCGCGAATGCGCGGGCCACCACTGACGTGTGTCTTTACTCTTATTGGAGGATCGGCCGATGCCTGGAGGCCGTGCCCTGTGGGCCCATGATCAAAGGCGGGCCCGCCGCAGGCGGCAGCGCGAAAACCCAGGTGGGCGAGTGTCTGGCCGAATAACGAGAATCCATCAAAGCGAATTTTTCTCACCCTGGGACCCCCCGATTTTATTGTCCCAAGAATCGAATTATGGAGTCAAGGAGTTCATTTCCGCCTGTGGATAACGCCTCCGGCTGGTGGTTTCCGCAGCTGCGCGAGCGGGATTTATGCTCCGTCAGTGTCTTTGGCTTGCCTGTCCTGCTTGCGGGCGCGGTTGTCCTTAGTCTTCTTTTCGTCCACTAGGTCACCGTCGAGGGCGTCTTCGGCGTCGGCGACCTTTTCGGCCACCGAGTCTATGATCTTGACGCCATCGACTCCCACCCGTTGCTCGCCGCGGGTTCGCATGTTGGAGTAGGTGCGCTGGGTGGCCTCCCCGGCGGCCTTCGACGCGGCGGCGACCTTTTTCCATCCTTCGCGCGCGCCATCCTTGACCTGCTCGGAGTCAATGCTCCGCACCTTCTCAAAGCCCTTGGTGGTGCTTTCTTTCACTCGGTGCGATGCGGTCTCGAACTTCTCGGAGACCTTGAGCTTCTCACTGGCCTTGCTCAAAGCCGTCGGTACTTCCTTGATCTTTTCGACTGTGTAATCCCCCAAGCCCGCCGCGGCATAGACAGGGCCGGGAAGCTTGCGTCCCTTGGCCTGCGTGTCATCGGTGTCGTTGGTTGAGTTGTGGTCTTCCCGCGTCATCACGATGCGTCCCTCCGGTCGTTAACGTCCTCACGTGCGGCATCGTTGCCGGTGATGGCGACATCGGCATCGGTAACTGGCCCGATGTCGTCATCGTCGTCCCCCAGGTCTGTTCCTTGTTCGCGAACATTTTCCCTGGTGAAAGCCTCATAGATCTCGGTTAGGGTTTCTTTTTGTCGGGTGGTGAGGTTGGGGTCGGTGGCAATGGCGGACAGGGTGGACGGCCCGTCCTTGGAGTTGAGCAGGCCCGCGCGCAGGTACATCAGCGGTGTGGAGACCTTGAGCGCGTTGGCCAGCTGTTGGAGTACCTCGGCTGAGGGCTTGCGCAGCCCACGCTCCACCTGACTTAGGTAGGGGTTGGACACGCCAGCCTGCTCGGCGAGCTGTCGCAGCGACACTTTCGCGTTGCGACGCATCTCGCGAATGAAAGATCCAATGTCTCTATCAGCCATGCTTGCAAAAGTGCCACAAAATGCTAGCTTTTGCAAGCGTAGACTCGCTGGGGTGTACCCAGTAACATTTCTGATGGGTAAGCTCGGCACTAGCCTGTAGATTCCAAGGAGACAGACTTCGGGGCACAGCCAAGGGGATTGAGGTGGGAAGCGGACGGACATAATCTCCCCACCTGGGCCGCTTGGTCTTGGAGTCGCGCGTTGATTCCCCACCGGGGTGCTAGGCGCGGCTTGGTCCGCTTTCTGCGGATTTGTAGTGTGGCTTTGCTTACCTGCTGTACGTGGCGCTTGACATTTGTCGGCGTTGTGTCTCAGATTGCTTGCGGGCGGTGCCAACTGGTCGTCAGCGGCCCAAACCGCCCGATAACATTTAAGATTGACGTACTCATAATCACCGCCCCGGACACGCAGCTCGGTGCGCTGCGGGTGAGGCAAGGAGGAAACTGGTGAGCGTTTTGCAACGCTTGGAGAAGCAGCTGGAGGGCCTGTTCGAGGGCACCTTCGCCAAGATGTTCAAAGGCGTTGTTCACCCGGTTGAGGTTGCCAGCGCTATGCAGCGAGAGGCGGAAACGCACAAGGCTGTCCTGGCGGGTGGACGTGTACTGGTTCCCAACCGCTACGTCATTGACTTGTCGGCGCCCGACCATGACCGGTTGGCGCCCTATGCCGCCGCGTTGGCGCAGGAGTTGGCTCAGTCGCAGGCGGAGTTCATTGGGGAGAACTCCTGGACTGTCTATGGTGACGTCATTGTCGAGATTGAGCGTGGTGAGGGCCTAGACACGGGCATGTTCCGGGTGACGGCTGAGGTCGCGGCTCAAAATGAGCCCGATGCGGGCCCCGGTGGCAATGGTTATGGCCCAGCGCAGCATCAAGCTCCGTCTGGTCCGGTCTTGGCGGCCACGGATGGTCGCCAGTTTTCCATCAGCATGGGGTCAACGGTGATCGGTCGCGGGGAGCAGGCGCAGGTGCGTCTGCCTGATGTCGGCATTTCGCGCCGCCACGCCCGGGTCGACTTCGATGGTCGCCAGGTTTCGGTGACTGATTTGGGTTCGACGAACGGTACTTTGGTCAACGGTCAGCGCATCACGACGGTGAGCATGCAGCCGGGCGACGTACTGCAATTGGGCACGACGTCGCTGACTCTTCAGGTCGGATAGTTGGCTGAGGCTAGCTGCGCGTCAGCTGGCAAGGCTCTGGGGAGGTGCAGAGGCCGTCTGCCGCTGCACCTCAGGGCAACCGGTCACACGGGGTGGTCTGCGCTTTTCGCACAAGGTGGAGGTCTCGCGTTTGCGGGTGGCTTCAGAGTTATCCACAGGGTGTGGAGAACCTCTTGCCCGCAAAAGTCCCTTTTGAGACCATGAATATGGGGACGCCCCCACATCGGTATATGTCGCTATATGGATCTTTTGGGTGGTGTGAGGTGTTCCGCACCGAAACGCGCCGGGCTGAGCTCCCATCGCGCTTCGACATGCGATAGTTTCACCTTGGTACTTCCCAACGCCGGGCCGGTTGGCGCACCTGATTGGCAGCGCGCAACCACGGCGACAGTCGCCTATCAGTCGCACTCGACTCATCGGGCCGCGTCACCACACCACCGCGAACCCAACGCACCCACAAACCATCTGGTCTGCAATCGAGCCTGGTTGGCTTGGGCTACGGTGTGGTGGAAGGTGCCGTGCCAGCACACCATTAAATGAAAGGGCCCCCAATGCCTGAGGTCGTTGAGGCAGTAGCCCGCTACGGGTTCCTGATCCTCATCTGGTTGTTCATTTTTGCGGTGGCGCGGACGATTCGGAAAGACCTGTTCTCACTACGGCGCGTTGGGGGCGCGGCCGCGGCCGCGGGCCCGCAGCCCAGCCAACCCCAGCAATCACGCCAAGCAGCCGGAGCCCAATGGCTGGTCGTGACGCAGGGAGAACTCGCAGGTCGCCGATTCCAACTTTCTGGCCAAATGGTGACCATTGGCCGGGCGAATGATTCAACCGTCGTCATCCGCGACGACTTCGCCTCCACCCGACACGCCCGCATAGTCCCGCGCGGCGGTCAATGGGTGCTAGAGGACCTGGGTTCAACGAACGGAACCTACCTAGGACGAGCTAGAGTCACTGGACCGACCCCTGTACCACTCGGCGCGCCGATTCGCATCGGCCGCTCCTCTTTTGAGTTGCGACCATGACTTTGAACTTGCATTTTGCCGCGGTGAGCCACCGCGGGGTTGTCCGCAAAGGCAACCAAGATTCCGTATTCGCGGGGAAGAAGCTGTTGGCCATCGCCGACGGCATGGGCGGCATGGCCGCTGGCGACCTCGCCTCCGCCATCGTGATCAACACGATCACCCGGCTGGAGACGCATGCGGACCCAGACACCGACGAATCCACCGACCCGACCGACGCCCTAGCCGACGTCGTCGTCGAATCCAACCGCCGCCTGCGAAACGTCGTGGCCGCCGACCCCTCCAAAGAGGGAATGGGCACCACCCTCACCGCGCTGCTGTTCGACGGAGAATGGTTCTCCATGATCCACATCGGAGACTCGCGCGGTTACCGCCTGCGCTCAGGCTCCCTCGAACAGATCACCAAAGACGACACCTACGTCCAACTACTCATCGACGACGGCCGCATCACCGAAGAAGAGGCCGAACGCCACCCACAACGCTCCATGCTGCTGCGAGCCCTCGGCGCTGGCGAGATCGAACCGGCCTTCAAAACCATGCAGGCCCACCTGGGCGACCGCTTCATGCTGTGCTCCGACGGCCTCAGCGGAGTCGTCCCCTTTGCCCGCATCGAGCAGTCCCTGCTCGAAAACGACGACCCGCAAGCCGCCGCCGACGAGCTACTACAGCTAGCCCTCGACGGCGGCGCTCCTGACAACGTGACCCTCCTGGTGGCTGACGTCGTCGAAGAACCCGTCGCCGCCGAAACGGTCATCGCCGGGGCCGCGGCCGACCAACTCATGGCCGAATCCGACACCGCCGCCCTGCCTGCCCAAAGTCCCGCCGAATCCGACATTGACGACCCGTTCGCTCAACAGGCCACCGAACCGGACGAAACCTCCGCCGAAGAGGTCGAGGCCACCGAAGAGACCACCGACGAACCTGAGGACAAGCCACGCCGCCGCGCTGGCAAAGTCTGGGCCTGGATCATCGGCGTACTGCTCATACTCGGACTTCTCGCCGCTGGAGCCGCCTGGTACCTGCAGTCGCAGTTCTATGTGGGCGTTAGCGACGAGGGCAACATGGCGATCTATCGCGGCGTTCCGGTTGAAGTGGCCGGCGTGTCCGCCTCGTGGCTGGAAATCGAATCCCAGCGCAGTGTCGACGATGCCACCGCTGAAGTCCGCGCCGAATTGGAAGCCGGCATCAGCGCCGAGGACCTTGCCCAAGCCGAGGGCATTCTCGCCGACCTGTCGGATAGCTCCAGCCACAACGACAACCTGTTGCCGCTGTGCGAGGTCGCCACCGATGAGGAAATCGACCCGGACGACGAGGATGATTCCTCGGCCCAAAGTGACCCGATCACCACGAACTGCCGCGACGACTAATCGGTAGGAAGAGAAACGATGTCCCAGGCGAAGGCTGTTGCGTCCAAACCCAAGGGTGACGACGACACCCCCATGACCCCGACATCGGGCATGCCTAAGCGCATTGGGCGCCAGCTGTATCTCATCGGGCTGTCCGTCATCGCCCTGTTCGCCTTGGAACTGGCCATCGAGATGGCGCTCAACGACAACGAGCCCACCTCGAATGTTTTCATCCTGCCCGCGACCATCGGCGTATTGCTACTGCTGGCCTTTGGCATCGTGCAGTGGCTCGCCCCGCACGCGGACCCGATCTTCCTGCCTGTCATCGGCTTTATGAGCGGCCTGGGCCTGGTGTATGTGCGCCGCTTGAACGTGCACGACAATGGCATCACGGTCGACGCCAGTATCTTCTCTGGCACCGGTGGCCGCCAACTCATGTCGTTCATAGCGGCGCTGGTGGTCTTCGCCGTCGTGCTGTGGTTTGTCAAGAGCCACCGCGACCTCATCAAGTACGCCTATACCTTGGGCTTCCTGGGGGTCTTCCTCGCCGCGCTGCCTGGTTTGCTGCCCGCTTCCATCTCCGGTGGCGCGTACGGCTCCAAACGCTGGATCAACTTCCCCGGCTTCGCCGTCCAGCCCGCCGAGTTCGCGAAGTTCATGCTGTTGATCTTCTTCGCCTACTATTTGGTGCGTAAACGCGATGTCTTGAGCGTCGCGGGAGCGAAGTTCTTGGGTGTGCAGTGGCCCCGCGCCAAGGACCTCCTGCCAGTGGTCGTGTTGTGGATGGGCAGTATGTCCATGCTGGTGTTGGAACGCGACCTGGGCTCCTCCTTGTTGTTCTTCGGCATGTTCGTGTCGATGCTGTACATGGTCACCCGCCGGGTTAGCTGGATTCTTATCGGCCTGACATCGTTTGTGGCCGGGTGTGTCGCGATCTATCCGTTCTTCGACCACCTTCAGTTGCGGGTGCGCATCTGGCTGGACCCCTTCAACGCCGATTACGTGTACGGCGACTCCCATCAGCTGGTGCAGGGCCTTATCGCCATGGGTTCTGGCGGGCTGCTAGGAAACGGCCCGGGCGCTGGGCACCCACTGGAGGTGGCGTTCGCCGACTCGGACTTCATTCTGGCAAGTTTGGGCGAGGAACTTGGCATGGTCGGCCTCATCGCCGTCTTGGTGCTGTACGCGCTCATAGTGGTGCGGGCGTTCAAGACCGGTCTGATGCTGCGCGACCAGTTTGGCAAGATCTTGGCGGCTGGCCTGGGCTTTGGCTTGGGATTCCAGGTGTTCGTCATTTGCGCTGGTGTCACCGGGTTGATCCCGTTGACCGGTTTCACCGCCCCATGGCTGTCCCTGGGTGGCTCCTCGATGGTGGCCAACTGGGTGCTCGCGGCGTTGTTGATCCGGCTTTCGCATGAGTCGCGCAAACCGTGGCAGCCGGGCTATGGCCTCAACAAGGTGGAGGCCCCGCCCGAGTACTGGGAGAAGCAGCGGGAGAAAGAGGCGCGGGAACGTGCCGCTGTCGAGGCACTGGAACAGCGTAAAGTCGCGGCCGTGGCCGACAATCCCACCGAGCTGGTGTCGCTGCCCAGAACCCAAGATGAGGAGGCCGACCTCACCTCGTCGGGCACCCGCGAGGAATCGTTGGTGGACCTGGAGGAGCCTGTCTCCGGCAGCCCGGTGCAGGAGTACTCCTCTCCGCCGCGACATTCCACCACTGACGTCTCACCGGGCCACCAGCCCTACGCGGAGGGAACTCCGCAGGACCCGGCTGGTCCAACGCCTTCGGGGCCACAATCCTATGGCCAACCCTCGCCCGCATCTGGCGGCCCAAGCCATAGCGGCCACCAGTGGCCGCGCTTTTCCGATGACACCTTCGCCGGTCACGACGAGTCCGACTCATCGCAACATCGCAAATCAGAGGGCGACACCGGCCCCGGTGACAACGGTTCTCACCGCTAACCGGCATCGCGCCGACTCGGCGCGATGCCTTGCCGAGCCCGAAGGTGGGCCTCACAGCTGCTCATCCCACCCCACTGGCCCGGTGCCACCCCCTTGCCCCTCCACGCACTAAAGCGTCATGGTCGAGAACCAGACCTGACCGGAACTGGAAGGCTGCGCGCCCGGGCGAGACGATGTCGGCGAACGGTGGACAAACCCTCGCCGCATCGGCCAAGGTGGTATCCGAGGCTCAACCACGGTGTGCGCGGGCGCGACGTCTTGTCGCACCTGGATTCCCCACACCACCTAGGCACGTGGGATCGCACCTGAGTGGGCCCTCAGACCCCGGGAGGGAGGGGAGTCGGTGAATCGCGCCCTACGTCGCATGGCCATCGTCGTTCTCGCCATGTTCGCCTTGCTGCTGGCCCAAGTGACGCGGGTACAGTTCATCGACCACGACTTCTACGCCAACAACCAGTACAACGGCCGAGTCCTCATCGACCAGTACTCGGTGCCGCGCGGGTCGATCTACGCCGGTGACACCCTCATTGCCCACTCTGTGGACGTCGGCGGCTCCCAGCTGCGATACCAACGCGAATACCCCGAAAGTTCCACCTACGCCAACATCACCGGCTTCATCTCGCCCACCATCGGCATGAACAACCTGGAACAGGCCGAGAACCCCGTGCTCACCGGCGAGGATTCCCGATTCTTCTTCCAACGGGTCCGCGACACATTCACCGGTGAGGAAACCCTGGGAGGGGATCTGATCCTCTCGATTGATCCCGATGTTCACCAGGCCGCCTATCAAGCTTTGGCCGATTCGGGCGTTCGCGGTGGCATCGTGATGATGGAGCCGCAGACGGGGGCGGTGGTGGCGCAGGCGTCCTACCCAAGTTGGGATCCCAACGAGGTCGCCAGCAATGACAGCGCGGTGGCGCAAGAGGCATGGGACGCTCTCAACGACGACGACGCCGACCCCGGTGTCGACCGGACTCGCTCCAATCACGCCGCCCCCGGCTCGACCTTCAAGACCGTGGTCAGTGCCGCGCTGATTCGGGAACTCGGTTTTGAGGCCGACACGATGGTCCCCGCTGGGAACCGCTACGAGCCACCCAATACTCAACACGTGATCACCAACGCCAGTGACCAATGCCCCGAGAGCGAATTGCCGCTGCGCGAGGCGTTCGCCCGCTCGTGCAATACGACGTTCGCGCAACTGTGCGTGGATCAGCTTGAGCCCGACCAACTGCGTGGCATGGCGCGCGACCTGGGCATGGGGGAGGAGTTCGCGACGCCACTGCCCACCGTGGCCAGCGACCTTGGCGACATTGACGACCCGGCCTTGCGCGCGCAGTCGTGTATCGGACAGCAGGATGTGCGGATGACGGTCATGCAAAACGCCATGATCGCCGCGACGGTGGCCAACGACGGCCAGCGAATGGAGCCCAACACCGTCAGCGAGGTCCGCGACAGCGAGGGCAACACGATGGACCGCCAGAGTTCCTCGCGAGCCGGTCAGGTGCTCACCGCGGCTGAATCACAGCAGATGGAACTCATCATGAGGGCCGTTGTGGAGGACGGCACTGGCACCAACGCCGCCATTGACTCTCATGTGGTGGGTGGCAAGACCGGCACGGCGGAAAACACCGACTCCGATGGCAACCGTCGACCCAACCATGGCTGGTTTATTGGCTGGGCGCAGGACTCAGACGACTCTCCGGCGATCGCGATTGCCGTCTACCTGGCCAACTACGGTGAAAACGCCTCTAGCGAGGCCGCCGACATCGCCGGTGACTTGATGGAGCGTTACCTCACCGACTGAGCGGCGAAAATCTGGCGTGGCGATGGCCTCGGCTACCGTCCTCAACCCGTCGACCACCGATGTGGGCACGGTAGGCTGACATCGCTTAACGTCTGTGAAACCTACGTGGCGCCTGCCTTGGCGTGGCCCGCCCGCCTGCCCGGTCCATGGTGACCCGGCAGGTAAGCTGAATTCCCGCGGTTCGAAGAAGTACTCACGTGTTTGCGCCCCAAGGAGATCCCCGTTGAACGTAACCGTACGCCGCATGGCGGGAGTGTCCCTCGTCCTGTTTGTGCTGCTGTTTGCGCAGGTGACACGGGTGCAGTTCTTCAATCACGAGTTTTACGACACCCATCATCTCAACGCGCGGGCACTGATCGCGGAGTACTCGGTGCAACGGGGCAGCATCCTGGCCGGAGACACGGTGATCGCGCAGTCGGTGGAGACCGACGCGGAGCGCATCCGGTTCGAACGCAACTTCCCCGAAGGGGCGCTGTATTCGAACATTCACGGCTACAAGTCGCACAACTACGCCAATTCCGGACTCGAACACACCGAAAACCGGGTATTGACTGGCGATAGTTCGGTGTTTTTCTTCCGGCAGATCGCCGATGCCTTCACCGGCTTCGAGCGACCCGGCGGCAATGTTTTGACCACGCTCAACCACGACATGCAGGTTGCGGCGTTCGAAGGGCTGCAAAACTCCGGCTCGGACGGCGGCGTTGTGGCGATCGACCCGACTACGGGCGCGATCCTCGCTCAGGCGACAAACCCGGCCTGGGACCTCAATGACATCTCTTCGAACAGCGGCGACGTGTCAAGCGCGGCGTGGGCGGAACTTCAGGAACAGGAAGCCGCTGGCGTCAACCCAGCCACCGACCGTACCCGCCAGACCCACTATGCTCCCGGGTCGACCTTTAAGACGCTGGTGGCCGCGGCTGCCGTCCGTGAGCTGGGCTACTCGGCCGACACGATGGTCTCCGCCGGGAACAGCTACGAGCTGCCCAACACCGACCATGTCATCACCAATTCCACCAACCAGTGCCCCGAAGGACAACTGACGCTGCAAGAAGCGTTCGCCCGCTCGTGTAACACGACGTTCGCGCAGATGTGCGTGGAGGAACTGACCGCGGATCACCTGCTGGACATCGCCCGTGACTTCGGTTTCGGAGAAGACCTCACCACGCCCCTGTGGACGGCTGCAAGTGGGATCGGGGACGTGTCGGACCCGGCCTATCGGGCCCAGTCGTGTATCGGACAGCAGGACGTGCACACCACAGTCACTCAAAACGCGATGATCGCCGCAGCGGTGGCCAACGACGGCAAGCTCATGGAGCCCTACCTGGTCGACGAGATCCAAGACTACGACGGATCGACCATGCGGCGTAACAACTCCTCGCAGCTCAACCAGGTCTTGTCGGCCTCGGAAGCTCACGAGATGCGCAAGATCATGCAGGCCGTGGTCGAAGAACGAGGCACTGCGCCGGGAGCCCAAATCTCCGGGCACACCGTCGGCGGTAAGACCGGCACCGCCGAAAACACCGACTCCGAGGGCAATAAACGACCCAACCACGGCTGGTTTATCGCCTGGGCCGATGACGCCGAGGGCAACCCGTCCATCGCCGTGGCCGTCTTCCTGCACCAGCATGGAGACGGCGGCGCGACCCAGGCGGCCCAAATCGCCCGCACCCTCATGTCGATGCATTTGGACGGCTAAGCACCGAAGAACCCGCCGCAGCCGGGCGCAGACGAACTCGCATTAATGCGAACAGACAGGTCGATGGCCACAGCGGGAACGAAAAAGTCCCGCACATTGGCACGACCATGTGATGTGGGACCACGCGATGTCCGCGACGATGGAAGTCAGCCGGTGATGATGGAGTCGGTCGAACCCGCTGGCGGCAACCACGCAGGTCCGCTAAGGGGAACCTGCCAGGTTTGGCCGACCTCCGCCCAGGTAAGCCCCGGGTGAACCTGCCGCCATCATCGAGCGGGCCGACCGAAACTTGTGGTGCGGCCCCGCCCAGGGCCGCCACGACCATGAAGGAGCGCATCGTGTTGTCCCCAGACCTAGTCCTAGGCGGGCGTTACCGTCTCACGGCCCGCATCGCCACCGGTGGCATGGGCGAAATCTGGCGTGCCAACGACACGGTGCTTGACCGGGAAGTCGCCGTCAAAGCGCTCCTGCCGGCCCTACTGGCCGATGAGGGATTCACCAAACGTTTCAAAGCCGAAGCCAAAATGCTCGCCGCCTTGACCCACCCGAACATCGTCCGCGTCTACGACTACGGCGAAGCCGACCTGGGCAACGACGACACCACCGCTTACCTGGTCATGGAGTATGTCCCCGGCACCTCACTGACAGCCCTCATCGCCCAACAGGGCCGCCTGGACTTCACCACAGTCCTCCCACTCATCGCCGCGATCGCCGACGCGCTTCAACACGCCCACGACCACCACATCATCCACCGCGACATCAAACCGTCCAACATATTGCTACGCCCAGATGGCACCCCGCTGCTGACCGACTTCGGCATCGCCCGGTCGGCGGCCACCGGCGACCTCACCGCATCGGGCGAAATCATGGGAACCGCCGCCTACATCGCCCCCGAACAGGCCGAAGGGGGAAAACTCGGTCCCAGTGTCGACATATACGCCCTCGGCGTGGTCGCCTACCAGGCCCTGGAAGGGCGTCGGCCCTTCGAATCGGACAATCCGATCGAACTGGCCCTACACCACATCCGCACCCCCGCCCCCCCGCTGGGAGACCACGTTCCGCTGGCAGTGCGACAGTTCGTCGAAAAGGCCCTGCAAAAGGTGCCCTCGGCCCGCCATCGCAGCGCCGCGGACATGAAAAACGCCGCCTCCACGAGCGTTCACCTCGGCGGCACCCATCTAGCACCCAGCGCCCCCACTCAGCCATACGCGAGCCCAATTGGCAACTCAGAGGAGACAACCCTCGACCCGGCCCCCAGCCTCGCCCCTGGGTACGGCTCCGACCCGGCATCCTTCACCACCCCATACGGACTCAACGACGTCCACCACCCCTACACCGGCGGCACCGGCGCGCCTGCGCACGGTAACCCCCATGGCACGATGCCGATCGCTTTGCCTGGTAACACGACCAGCCACGGTGTCCCTCGCAGCCGCGCCCGCCTGGCGGGTATTCTCGCAGCGGTACTCCTCGCAGCCACCCTCGCAGGCGGACTAGGCTGGTATCTGGTCACGCAAGACGCAAACGAGGGAAATCTCGCAGATACCACCACATCTGAGCAAACAACCGACAAAGAAGAGACACCCACCGGATACGGTGACAGAATTGCCATAGCTTCGGCCGACTACCTGGGGTGGAACCCACAAGCCACCCAAGAGAGTCTGGAAGGTCTGGGGTTCTACGATGTTCGCATCCAGGGATCTGGGGACGAGGTATCGGGAATCTCGCCCGAAGGTGAACTCAGCGCGGATGAGACCATCACCATCCACACCCAGCACAGCGACGAACCAAGTGGCGACATCGGGGACTGCCAGTTCCCACCGTGCGATTAGACTCAAGCGACCACGTAGAAAATAGAGGGCTAGACGGAACATGACGGCGCAGCCCCGCCTGGTAGGCGGACGATACGAGATCGGGGACGTCCTCGGTTACGGTGGTATGGCCGAGGTCCACCACGCTCGCGATCGGCGACTCGGGCGAGACGTGGCCGTCAAGCTGCTACGGTCCGACCTGGCCCGCGACGAGAGCTTTCTCATCCGCTTCCAACGAGAAGCGCAAAACTCCGCCTCCTTGAACCACCCCAACATCGTGGCCGTGTTCGACACCGGCGAAGAGGGCGGCGTGCCCTACATGGTCATGGAATACGTTCCTGGCCGCACCCTTAAAGAAGTCCTCATTGCCGAGGGGCCCTTCGACGCCGACCGCGCCTGCAATGTCGTGGCCGACATGTCCTCGGCACTGGACTTCAGCCACAAACACCAAATCATCCACCGGGACGTCAAACCCGGCAATGTCATGCTGTCCGAATCCGGACAGGTCAAGGTCATGGACTTCGGTATCGCCCGCGCGATGGCGTCGGGCCAGGCCACCATGACCCAAACCTCTGCCGTCATCGGTACGGCCCAATACCTTTCCCCCGAACAGGCGCGCGGAGAGACCGTCGACGCCCGCTCCGACGTCTACGCCACCGGCTGCGTTCTCTACGAACTCCTGGTCGGCCACCCTCCCTTCACCGGTGACAACCCGGTTTCCGTTGCCTACCAACATGTGCGCGAGACTCCCAAGCCTCCCTCGGAACTGAACCCGGACGTACCGCCAGAAGTCGACGCGGTCGTGATGAAGGCGCTGGCGAAGAACCCGGAGAACCGGTATCAGTCGGCTGGGGAAATGCGTGAGGACTTGCAGCGGGCCGCTATCGGCGCCGCCGTTCACGCGCCGATGGTGATGGGCGAGGACGAACGCACCCAGCTTTTGAACGCCACTCCCGACGCCACGGGCCCGCTGACCCCCATTGAGCCGGAAAACTCGAAGAAAAAGGGTTGGCTCATCTTCTTGGGTATCGTGTTGGCGCTTCTCTTGACGGCCGGAGCCGCGTGGGCGGCCTGGCAGTTGATGGACGAGCCACTGGATCTCGTCGAGATTCCCGATGTGGTCGGGGACGAGGAATCGGTAGCCGTCGACGCGCTCGAAGACCTGGATTTCGTGGTCGACGTGGAACGGACGCCCGCCGATGACCCGGATGACCCCAATATTGGCTTGGTTATCGATCAGGACCCCGCTGGCGGTCTCGAAGAAGAACGCGGCACGGTCATCACGCTAGAGGTGATGACGGACCCCGATTCGATCGAGTTGAACGATCTGAGCAACTTCACCAACTGTGACGCCGCTTTGGGTTGGCTGACAGACAACAACCTCAACGGTGAGTGCGAGGAACAATCCGATTCGAGTGCTTCGGGCACGATCATTGGCCAGGACCCGAGTCCGGGAACTCCCATGCAGCCGGGCGACACGGTGACCATTTATGTCTCCTCGGGTGACCAGCAAGAGGTTCCCGACGTCATCGGCGACACCACCGATGCGGCCCTGGGCCGCCTAGGTGACCGTGGATTCTCGGTTTCGCAGTCCCAATCAAGTGATTGCGACGAAAGCGACGACGGTCGGATTATCAGCCAGGACCCCTCGGGCGGCTCGACAGTGTCGAGGGGATCGAACGTCGCCATCGTGACCTGTGCCTACGTCAATGACGAACCGACGGAGACACCAACGGACGATGAAGAGGATGACGACGAGGATGACGACGAGGATGACAATAATGGTGACGACCGCATCGGCATTGTGAACCGGTCCAACGTCCCGTTGACGTAGACCGGTAGCTCAGGCGGGTCATTGACCCCCACTGACAGCCACAAAGTGGGCTTACCAGAAAAATTTCTGGTAAGCCCACTCCTCGTTTATGGCGTCTAATTGCAGTGGGGAACTTTATTCTCGGAAACCCGTGACCGCATTCCCACAAAATAGACACAGAAATGGGGCGGTTCGACCGAAGGTCGAACCGCCCCACCCGTTGTTATGTGCCGTTGCTGCGCGTCAAACGCACAGGAGCGACTTTTCTAGGCTCCTGCCTGACCGGCCTGGCCCCCACGTGGCTCAGAGCCACGCGGTGGCATCGTGCCACCCCCGCTGGAGGGGTTCTTCGGGGCGGAGTCGCCCGCCAGCTCTGCCACTGGGATATCTGGCACGCCCTCGGGCTTGTCGGCCCCTCGGAATGTCAGCTTGGACTTCTCGACATCCTTCGGGTCGCCTTCGCAGTCGACGATGATGATCTGCCCGGCGGTGAACTCGCCGAAGAGGATCTTCTCCGACAAGGTGTCTTCGATCTCGCGCTGAATGGTGCGACGTAGCGGACGTGCGCCCAGCACCGGGTCGTAGCCCTTGTGTCCCAGGTACAGCTTCGCGTTGTCGGTCAGCTCCAACGCCATGTCGCGGTTGGCCAGCTGTATTTCGAGGCGCTTGGTCATCAGGTCGACGATCTGGACGATCTGGTCCTGGCTGAGCTTGGGGAACACGATCGTGTCGTCGATACGGTTCAAGAACTCCGGGCGGAAGTGGTTCTTCAGCTCGTCGGTGACCTTGTTCTTCATCTTCTCGTAGTCGGAGTCCTCGCCCTGGTCGGCCTGGAAGCCCAGCGACACGGCCTTGCCGACGTCGCGGGTGCCCAGGTTGGTCGTGAGGATCAGCACCGTGTTCTTGAAGTCCACGATGCGGCCTTGGCCGTCGGTGAGGCGTCCGTCTTCGAGAATTTGCAGCAGCGTGTTGAACACGTCCGGGTGAGCTTTCTCGATCTCGTCGAACAGCACCACGCTGAATGGCTTGCGGCGCACCTTTTCGGTGAGCTGCCCGCCTTCGTCGTAACCGACGTACCCGGGAGGCGCGCCGACGAGGCGGCTGACCGTGTAGCGGTCATGGAACTCGGACATGTCCAGCTGGATGAGTGCCTCTTCGGACCCGAACAGGAATTCCGCGAGCGCCTTGGCCAGCTCAGTCTTACCCACACCGGAGGGGCCGGCGAAGATGAACGAACCGCTGGGGCGCTTGGGGTCCTTCAGACCCGCACGGGTACGACGGATCGCCTGGCTGACGGCCTTGATGGCGTCCTCTTGCCCCACGACGCGCTTGTGTAGCTCGTCTTCCATGCGTAGCAGACGTGAGGTCTCTTCCTCGGTCAGCTTGTAGACCGGGATGCCGGTCCAGTTCGCCAGAACCTCGGAGATCATCTCCTCGTCGACTTCGGTGACCTGGTCTAGGTCTCCGGCCTTCCACTCTTTCTCACGCTTGTCGCGCTTGTCACGCAGCTGCTTCTCGGTGTCGCGCAGTTGCGCGGCCTTTTCGAAGTCTTGCGCGTCGATGGCGGACTCTTTGTCCTTGCGCGCCTCGGCCAGTTCCTCGTCGATTTCGCGCAGGTCCGGCGGGGCGGTCATGCGGCGGATGCGCATGCGCGCGCCCGCTTCGTCGATGAGGTCGATTGCCTTGTCCGGCAGGAACCGGTCCGAAATATAGCGGTCGGCCAGTGTGGCCGCTCCCACCAGTGCGCCGTCGGTGATGGACACGCGGTGGTGTGCCTCGTAGCGGTCGCGCAGGCCCTTGAGAATTTCGATGGTGTGAGCCAGCGATGGCTCGGCCACTTGGATGGGCTGGAAACGGCGCTCTAGCGCGGCGTCCTTCTCCAGGTACTTGCGGTATTCATCCAGGGTGGTCGCACCGATGGTCTGTAGTTCACCTCGGGCCAACATCGGCTTGAGAATGCTCGCCGCGTCGATCGCGCCCTCGGCGGCACCCGCACCCACCAGGGTGTGAATCTCGTCGATGAACAGGATGATGTCGCCGCGGGTCTTGATTTCCTTGAGCACCTTCTTCAGGCGCTCTTCGAAGTCACCACGGTAGCGAGAACCGGCCACCAACGCGCCGAGGTCCAGCGTGTAGAGCTGCTTTTCCTTCAGCGTCTCGGGGACTTCGCCCTTGACGATGGCCTGGGCGAGACCCTCGACGGCGGCGGTCTTACCGACGCCGGGCTCACCGATGAGGACCGGGTTGTTCTTGGTGCGGCGCGACAGCACCTGCATGACGCGCTCGATCTCCTTTTGGCGACCGATGACGGGGTCGAGCCCGCCGTCGCGTGCAGCCTGGGTGAGGTTGCGTCCGAACTGGTCCAACACCAAAGAGCCAGAGGTTTGCGCCTCGGTACCGGTGGCACCGGCCGCGGCTCCCGCGGGCTCTTTGCCCTGGTAGCCCGACAGCAGCTGCAAAACTTGCTGGCGCACGCGGTTGAGGTCGGCCCCGAGCTTGATCAAAACCTGCGCGGCGACACCCTCGCCTTCGCGGATGAGGCCCAGCAAAATGTGCTCGGTGCCGATGTAGTTGTGGCCAAGTTGCAGCGCCTCGCGCAGGCTCAGTTCCAAGACCTTCTTCGCCCGAGGGGTGAAGGGGATGTGTCCCGAGGGAGCCTGCTGGCCTTGACCAATGATCTCTTCTACCTGCTGGCGGACGCCTTCGAGCGAAATGCCGAGGCTTTCCAACGCCTTCGCCGCCACCCCTTCACCTTCGTGGATGAGGCCCAGCAGGATGTGCTCTGTTCCAATGTAGTTGTGGTTGAGCATCCTGGCCTCTTCTTGTGCCAAGACAACTACCCGTCGTGCACGGTCGGTAAACCGTTCAAACATTACGCTCCTGCTCCTTGCGTCCGCCCCAAGCCGAGCCGCGTCTTCCGTTCGACCTCGGAGGAGGTCCCGGTCGTCGAGTGCCGCGCGTGGGGATGCTGTGTCGTTCCACTTGTTCCGCCAAACGTGCGCCGCCCGCCAGTAGACGGGCCGGTGGTGTCTGTTCCAGTTCGGAATCCTCCTAGGGAGTGATCCGCACCACCTGGGTCGGCTCAGTCTGTAGTTGGTCGATTGCTGTCATAGATCTAGTACTTGCCTATACCTTATCTCCCGGCGAGCCCTGTCCAGGGCCCACGTGGCGGACAACAAACCTGTGCGGGACAAATATTCCTGCAGGTACAGCTCAGGGGCCCACGTCATAGGTGGGCCCCTGAACTTCGCTGAAAGCGAACAAATAGTCCTGCGCTGACAGCGAACAGAAGACACTGAGCCCCGGTGAACGGGTGACAGCGCGTTATGGACAGACGCCGAGACGCCTGCGCTCATCACTGTGCGCAGTTGCCGCACAGCGCCGATGAGCTGAATTTTCGACTGCGCTGTGCGGGAAGTCATGTCACGTGTGGTGAACGACTCGCATACCGCAGTGGCCGGAAACGCCTTAACCACTAGATGCTGGCGCTAGTCTCCAGCGGTCGGTGTTTCGAATGTCCGTGCCTGGAACGGCCTTCGTTAAGAATGCGTCGCTGGGCTCGGCATAGGCCGATGAACGGGATTCCCATCCGGGACATCGGCGAAGCACTTTGCCGATACGGCCTGCGAAATTCTCGCGCGGCGATCGAGAAACACGCAGGCAGCGCAGCTTTTTCTTAAGAGTTCACACCGGGAAAAGCCCTGCCGGAATTACCCTGTGTCGGTGCGCGATAGTGACTCGCTCAGTCACGAATGTGAGTGTGTTTGTGATGGGTTAGCCAATGTGAATTGGCTAATTACTTGCCAGCGGTGGCGTGGTATTCGTCGACAATTTCCTGTGGAATGCGACCGCGCGGTGACACCTTCAGACCCTTGGCAGAGGCCCATTCGCGAATGGCCTTGTTCTGCTCCCGGTCAGCGGCGATGCGACGGCTCACCGATCCACGGGTGGTGCTGCGCTGTGCGCCACCGACGTTGTAGCGGCCCATGCGACGAGCGACATCTACATACTTAGCCAAAGCCTCGCGAAGCTCATTCGCGTGTGCTTGGGACAGGTCGATTTCGTAAGCCTGCCCGTCCAGAGCAAACTTAACGGTTTCGTCTGCGCGGCCACCGTCAATGTCGTCCAGTAGAAGAACCTGTACTTTTTGTGCCATAGCTAGTACCTCTCGATTACGGGGCGTTATTGCAAGCGCTTAGCCTTTTCGGTTAAGTTCTTGTTCTAGAGGATAGCCGAAAGTCCCCCGAGAAATAAACGGCCCCCATTAATAAACTCTAACCGGAATGTCGGCAGTTGCCTGGAGCAAGGGAATGTCGAGGTCGTTAGCGACGGCATTGAGGTTTCGCCAGCGTTGGCACACAATGTATTGAACCTGTTATGAATCCCTAATGAAGCGCGAAAAGCGCAGGTCTTAGAGCCCGTATCAGGTTTGCTTTCGATTAGCCGAAGGCGGGTTTCGTCCTCGGGGCAACGCTGCGCTGCGGCTACATGCCTAGAAGGTTAAGGATTCGCACCAACCCGCGACAACGACACGCGATGCCGGTCTGTTCAGGAGAGGGAGAATCTGATGCGAGCGCTTAAGGCTGTTTGTCGGCCTTTGTCGGATGCGAGCCGAGAAGATGGCATCGGTCAATCAGTGAGGTAAGTGGCGGGTTCTAGGGGTTGCCCTTGTGCAGTTAAGGCCATTCAACTGGGTCCACAATCGTGCGTTTCAGCAGGTGCTTGAGTGAAACTCAGTCCCCCATACGGGGGTGAGCGAATGTCGACTGACGGTGAGACGGGATCGCGAGGCCGTGGCTTTGCCCACCGACCTTGGGTGAACCGGACATAGTTGAGCACACGGTTCATTTCCGAATTACCCCCAAAGCAATGAGAGATATTCGTAATACAAAGGGCGATAAGTGCGGTAATCGTCAGCGGTGAGCTAGCCACCCAGAAGGTGAGAAGCACGAGAATTCACTGGGGTAAATGGCGCACTGACCTGCGAATATGTATTAGAAATGGTGTTGTGGGCGGCCCAGTGGTCACCACTGAAAAAGAAAGGCGTGGGCGGCGATCGGAACCGACGGCCGCAGATGAATAAGTCCCCGTCGGCGCTGGGCATTGTTCACAAGATGGACTTCGCACCTGAGAACTTATGCGAATGCGCGGACGCCAAACCGTATGAAGCGATGTTCACGCTGGTGACCCAACCATCGCGAACGTCCAACCGACTTCTACCCAGGGAGGCTTATGCGAAAGTGCGAGTTCAGGGCCGAAAAGGCGAAGTTTACGCAGGTGAACGAGCTGAGGAGAACGCTGAAAGTGCTTTTTTCGTTAGTCTCAGGGCCTGCCTCGCGGGAGGTCGACGTGGCAGACAGCACCCATAGAACCCTCAACTGAGGTGATTTCGTGGCGAAGCTGGAGTACTGCCAGCCCCACAAGGCACCGGCGCTGGTTCACACCCAACAGATATGGTTGCGCGCCGCCAGCGCATGCCAGATGCCACAGAACCCCACCGCAGCGGGAAGAAATGTCTGGCCGGGGTTCTAACGCAAAGAGATTTGTGTCGAAACAGTGGCAGAAGAACATTGCCGACCACATCTACTCGCCTCACAAGCGCCGGGGTAGAACGGCCCTCCTCGCATACTCGCACGAGGCTAGGCCCCGGTAGCTCGCGTGCGCAATGGCGCAAGAACCCATCCCTGGGCAAACTCAATGAGCGCCTCGGCGGGACCGGCTCATCGACTCACGTTGATAGCGGGTCCCGCCGAGGTGGCCAGAGGCCTGAGCCCTAGCTTTCCTCTTTGACCAGAGGTCTGAACCTTAGCTTTCCTCTTTGACCAGAGGAAAGAGAATTGTTTCGCGAATTCCCAGGCCCGTGAGAGTCATCAGCAGGCGGTCGATGCCCATGCCCATGCCTCCCGTGGGTGGCATGCCGTATTCCAAGGCGCGCAGGAAGTCTTCGTCGATGCGCATCGCCTCGTCGTCTCCCTTGGCACCCAAGCGGGCCTGTTCTTCGAAACGTTGCCGTTGGATGACCGGGTCCACCAGCTCAGAGTAGCCGGTAGCCAATTCGACGCCGCGCGCATAGAGGTCCCATTTCTCCGTCAAACCGGGAGCACTACGGTGCGGAGCGGTCAATGGAGAGGTGTCTTCTGGGTAATCGCACACGAATGTGGGAGTGTGTAGCTGGTCAGCTACCAAGTGCTCGAACAACTCCTCGGAAAGTTTTCCGTGGTTCCAAAACGGTTCAACCTCCAAATTGACTTTGTCGGCATAAACCTTCAGCTGGGACATTGGAGTCTGTACCGAAACTTCTTCACCTAGGGCTTCGGACAGCGAGCCGAAAAGGGTAATCCGGTTCCAGGTGCCTCCGACGTCATACTCGGTCCCGTCGGCCAAAATGGCCGTCGTGGTACCGAAAAGACTGTGAGCCACACCCTGAACCAGTTTTTGAGTGAGGTCAGCCACGGTGTTGTAGTCGCCATAAGCCTGATAGGCCTCAAGCATGGCGAATTCGGGAGAATGGGTCGAGTCGGCGCCTTCATTGCGGAAGATGCGATTCAACTCGAAGACCCGTTCAATACCGCCGACGACACAGCGCTTGAGGAAAAGCTCAGGCGCAATGCGCATGTACAGGTCGATATCGTAGGCATTGATGTGAGTGACAAATGGGCGAGCCGCCGCCCCACCAGGCTGCACTTGCAAGATCGGTGTTTCGACCTCAAGGAAGTCTTGATCGTGCATCAGATCACGGATGGTGCGCACGGCCAGGGCCCGATTGCGGGCGGTCTGGCGGGCTTCGGGGCGGACAATCAAGTCAACGTAGCGCTGTCGTACGCGCGTCTCCTCGGCCAGCTCCTTGTGTGCCACAGGTAGCGGGCGCAGCGCCTTTGCGGTAATGGCGTAGCTGTCGGCCATGACCGACAATTCGCCACGCTTGGAACTGATAACTTCCCCAGTCGCACCGATGTGGTCGCCAATGTCGACCAGTCGCTTCCACTCATCGAGTGCTTCGGCGCCGATCTTGCCCTGGGAGAGCATGACCTGGAATTCGGTGCCGTCACCTTCGCGCAGACGGGCGAAGCACAGCTTTCCAGCGGTGCGAATAAAGATGACGCGGCCGGTGACAGACACGATCTGTCCTGAGGATTCTCCAGCGTCGAGATGGTTGAATTCATTGCGAAGCTGGCCGAGCGTGTGCGTGCGCTTGTAGCCGTGAGCGTAAGCAGGTTTGCCTTCCTTGAGCAGGGCTTCGCGCTTGGCACGGCGAATCTTCATCTGCTCGGGAAGGTCGTCCTGGGGGCTCTCGGTGCTCGGATTCTCAGTCACGTCCGCTCGTCTCTGTGCTCAGAAGTGGTCGTTTCAATGTCATACGCGGCCGCGTTCGACAATGGGTACCGGGATTCGGCTGGCGTCGGAAGTCATCGCAAGTGGCCGCACGTTCTAGCCTACGAGGTTCGCGGTGCGAAACGCCAGCGCGTTACAGGCGTGGCACGCAGGTCACGCAAGAATTTCGTGTCTGAGCCAGGCGGTGGACTGAGCGGGTACGTTCTGGGCGCGGCGCCTTTGGCAGTGGACGAATATGTGGGTGGGCCTCGCGCTGTGGGGCGGGCCGGGGGCGCCCTCCATGAGTGGTCACTGGTAGAGCGCCCGTAGCGGCGGGGTCGGCCTAGCGGTTGATCATTTTGAAGACATACGTCACGTAGGGCAGGGCGAAGGTGTTCTTGCCACGCAGATCGGGGTGGGTTCCGATCAGCTCCTCCAGTTTGGCGGTGAGCTCGGCCTTTCCCTTCTCATCGGCGGTGAGGTAGTAGGAACGCGACTGCATGAGCTTGATGAGCCCATCGCCGTTGATCTGGTATTCGTGCCGGAACTTCTTGAGTTCGGGCTCCTCAAAGTGGGGGCCGAAGAACCCGGGTTGGCTGGCGATGGCGGCCGTGTGGTCGGCCGAGGAGGTGCCGACGACCTCGCTCATGGCCGTGACCCATTCGACTGATTCGTCACGCACGTTCCACATGGGAGCAAATGTTCCGCCGGGGCGGAGTACCCGTTTGATCTCTGGTAGGGCTTTGTCGGGATCGAACCAGTGAAACGCTTGTCCGGCGACGGCGGCGTCGAGGGAATTCTCGGCCAGCGGAATTTCTTCGGCGGGCGCTTGGTGAGATTTGACGTTTGGGAGGTTCTCGCGCAGTTGACTGAGCATGCCTTCGTCGGGCTCGACCACCGTGAGTTCATGTCCCTGGGCTACCAGTTGGCGGCTAAGGAGCCCGGTTCCGGCTCCGATGTCGACTACGTGGACAGGCTCGGTCCCCAGCGCATACTGAATCGCTTCATCGGGGTACGACGGCCGGATGGCGTCGTACAGGGATGCGGCCTGACCGAACGATAGTGCGTGCATCTCGGTTCCTTCTTTGTGAATCAACCATGCGGCCGGGGCCGTGGTTGCGATATGAGTCCCCATCATTGGCGCATCGTAACGGCGGGTGATACGGTCCACAACCGTCAAATCTGCGACAAATTCGGTTTACAGATAGACGTTATCTCGCGCCTCAGCTATTCGCTAATGTATTGCACGAGGTCAGAGGCTTGAAGGCGGCAACGAAATTTTTTGCGCGGCGTGAGCAAGATTGAAAAAATTCTTCAATTTGTAACGAGTATCCTTGTGTCAGAACGATTCTCGCCGTGATGCGAGTGGTTCCTGAGGTGCCCGCTGGCGCTTGGCACGAAGCTTATGTCACTGACGTGTAGGGCCGTCGCATGTTGTCACTGCCAAGCCTAGACCACAATGGCCAGTTGCCGCTGGGCTATGCCGTCACCCGCACCGGTCTCACCGCAAAGACATGGCCGCATAGCCGACAACCCGATCATGGTGGCCGCTGACCTCGCCCGAATGCGTCAGCCGCAACAGCTCTGGGCGCAAACCCTCCCGCCTTGCCCACTCCAAACACGCGCGCAAGGCGAACACTCCACACGCGTCCGAAGTGGAGATGTCGTCCGGACGCAGGTCCACCATCGCCTCGGCGGTTCGCTCGTCAATCTCAGTGGCCGTCGCGCCATCATGGTAGTGCGACAAATCAGTCGAACACAACAATACGGTGGCACCGTCACCGCTGGTGGCATCCATGATCCGGGCGATAAGGTCCGCGACCTCAATGTACTGGGAGACCCCGACGGCCACCGGAAGGATCTCCACCTCCGGTAGGCACTCTTGAATAAAAGGGATCTGCACCTCGATGGCATGTTCGCGCTCGTGCGGTGTCGCGTCAACCCGCAGTGCCGCCTGAAGTTCGGCTGGCAAAGAGGCGACCCTTTGCAGACCCAATGGCGTTTCCCACTGCCGGTGTGGGGAAAGCGCAGTCCCTCGAAGTGGTTCGAAATGGGAGGGGCCTAGCAGGACCACCGTGGAGATTTGCTCCCGGTGCGAGCGCAGTCGCGCGTACACCTGCGCTGCCACGCCTCCGGAGAAAACATAACCCGCATGCGGCACCACATACGCTCTAGCCAGGCCAGATGACTCACCTTCGGCTGAATCCAAGAGTTCGGCGATGTGTTCCCGCAACCGCTGTGGAGAGCGTTGGTAGAAGCGGCCCGCGACAACAGGGGAACGCACCTGGTCGGTCATGGAGCACCCTCCACTTCGTATCGGGACTGTAGGCGGATCGTACAAGGCCAGAACCTATGACGCACGCTTCCCTCTCAAAGAGCGGACACCGCAATGGCGAGCCCGCTCATTCGCCTGGTGCCAAGCCCCTTGCGTGTGCTGCCTTCGCTGGCAAAGCGGTCAGGCCGCAGCCTCACAGTCAGGAGAATCGAACCGGCAGCCGCCGCGCTCCCCACGATCCGGCTGGACCCGCGAAAACTCCCGGAAGCTCATAGCCGCACCTCAGGCACGCGCCCGAGTCTGACACCGCGTAGGCGCCGATGACGTGCCAATCGCGTTCGATGACCAGGCTTTGACAGCCCGGACAGTACGTGGAGGACGAAGCCGCCTCGTGCACATTCCCGGTGTAGACAAATCGCAAGCCCTCACCGAGGGCGATCGTCCGCGCCCGCAGCAATGTGGCCGCCGAGGTTGGCCTCACGTGACGCATCTTGAAATCGGGATGAAACGCGCTGAAGTGCAATGGTACGTCTGGCCCCAAGCGGTCGGCGATCCAAGCGCACTGGGCGGCGACCTCAGCGTCGGCGTCGTTATAGCCTTCGATGAGCAACGTGGTGATCTCCAGCCACACATTGGTCTCATGGCGCAGGTATTCCAATGTCTCCAAGACCGATGCCAACGATCCCAGCGCGACCTTTTTATAGAACGACTCGGTGAAACCCTTCAGGTCGATATTGGCCGCGTCCATATGCGCGTATAGCTCAGCGCGGGGTGCGGCGTTCATGTAACCGGCGCTCACCGCCACCGACTTGATTCCTCGCTCGCGACAGGCGATCGCCGTATCGATCGCGTACTCCAAGAAGATGGTCGGATCGTTGTAGGTAAACGCGATCGAGGCGCAGCCCAGCCGGTGCGCCTCGAGTGCTAGGCGCTGCGGTGAGGCATTGGCGGACAATGTCTCGATCTGACGCGACTTGGAGGACTCCCAGTTTTGACAGAAGCGACATGCCAAGTTGCAGCCCGCAGTACCAAACGACAACACCGGGGTTCCCGGCAGGAAGTGATTGAGTGGTTTTTTCTCGATCGGGTCCACGCAGAATCCCGAGGAACGGCCATATGAGGTGAGTACCAGCTCATCACCCTGCCGGGCCCGGACGAAACACAGGCCCCGTTGACCCTCGTTCAGACGGCACGCCCGCGGACACACGGTGCACTCGAGGCGGCCGTCGTCCAGCCAACGGTAATGATCGGTGGCCACGGTGAACTCGCCGCGCTGCGAGCGCGGCGGGACAGGCGAGGCGTGGCCCGGATCGTGGCCCATCATGTTCCTTGCGCGCCGGGTGTACCGTGATCGGCCCCGGCAGATGGTTAGCAGCATTGACCGTACATATTCCAGCGTATCGCCTGGAAGCGGCCGTGTTAAGGCGTGTGGCCCCGGTTAATTCCTCGCCCGGTGCCTATCGTGGTGGGTGCGGCCGGTCGACGCGTGCCCACGCGGCCGGCCGCACCCAGTGCTCAACCGTGGCGGGCCGGGCCAATGGTGCCCTCGACCTCACCTAGCGCGATAGAGGTCCCCTTGGGGCCGGGAGCCGTCGCCTCGATGCGTACTGTGTCGCCATCGCGCAAATACGTGCGCGGGGTGCCGTCTGCCAGCATCACCGGCTCTTGGCCGCCCCAGGTCAGCTCCATGAAACAGCCTCGCTCGCCCTTGGTCGGGCCTGAAACCGTGCCCGAACCGAACAGGTCGCCCGGTCGCACCATTGCCCCGTTCGATGTCAAGTGCGCCAACTGTTGCGCGGGTGTCCAGTACATCTGTCGCAGGTTCGGCCGCGCCACTTCCGTGCCGTTCCACTGCACGCTCAGCCGCACGTCGTACGCGTAACGGTCGGCCTCCTTTAGATAGGCGGGAGTCTCCGGTCCCTGTGGGGGAGCCGTGGTCATCGCCGGAGCCAGCGCATCCAGCGGGGTCACCCACGAGCTCATGGTCGTGGCGAACGACTTGCCGGTGAACGGGCCCAGCGGCGTGTTCTCCCACGCCTGCAAATCCCGGGCCGACCAGTCGTTCAGCAGCACCACCCCAAACACGTGCTCCTTGAACTCATCGGGGCTGATACCAGTGCCCAGTGGGTTGGCCGAGCCCACGACGAAACCAACTTCAGCCTCGATGTCCAGGCTGAACGACGGCCCGAAGTCGACGCGATCCTCCACAATGCGTTGGCCGTGCGGGCGGGTGATGGCGGTGCCATTGGGCATCACCGTTGCCGCGCGCCCTTGATAGCCCAGTGGCTGGTATTTCCAATTGGCCGGCAATGCCTCTGCCCCAGGTCGGAAAATGTGCCCCAAGTTGGCCGTGTGGTGCTCCGAGGAGTGGAAATCAGTGAAGTCGGTGACCAGGAATGGCAGGTGCATCTGTGCCTCTTCAATCGGCACCAGCCAGGACGAGGCCACCTCTCGCATGCTCGGCTCGGTCAGGGCGTCGTGTACTTGGGTGCGGACCTTGGTCCACATCTGACGCCCCAGGGACATAAAGCGATTGAGCACCTGATCTTGCAAGGCGGTGCAGGTCGGGCAGTCCTGGCAGTTGCCCGCGCGTACCGCCAACTTCATGTCGAAGACAAAGTCGCCGATGCGCACCCCGATGCGCGGCGTTGGGTCCTCTGCCGTGGAGAAGACTCCGTAAGGCAGGTTGTGGATGTTGTAAGGGCTCTCATCGGCGCCAGGTACCCAGCTCACGTTGACTCCTTTATGTGTCGCTGTCCTTGAATTGGGACGGTTGTGGGGTATAACGAGCCAGGCGCTGGACCGTCGCGCGCACCAGTGGTGATTCGCAGCGTCGGGATGAGGACTGTGAGCTGGGCCGCAAGTGGTGGCTCTAGTAGAGAAATCTGCGGTAGTCCGTAGGTGTTCTTGGGGCCGCGCTGAGCCGCAACTCGACTAGTCGCCGCCGCTATCGCCCACCCATGGTAGGTAAACTTGTTCAGCAATGGCCGCTGACAGGTATAAACCTGACTAGAAAAGCCGCTGACAATCGCGATTATTGACCGATTGCGGTAGCTTGACAGAAACCCGGCGGTCGCAGAAGCTAAGAGAGAAGAGCGAATAACCCTCCTGCCTCCCCTCCGCGGTGGCCGGGAGCTGTGCAGGTGTGCAAAGGAGTACAGACATGCCGTTTTACCGCCAAGTGGGCGAGATACCGCCTAAGCGTCACACCCAGTTTCGCCAGCCTGACGGCAGCCTCTACGCCGAGGAGCTGATGGGGGAAGAGGGCTTCTCGTCCGACTCCTCGCTGCTGTACCACCGGCATTTGCCGACCGCGATTCGCGCCAGTCAGCCATGGGACCTCGCCGAGGTGACCACCACGCCGAACCATCCGCTGAAGCCCCGGCACTTCCAGCCGCACAAGCTCGCCGCCGGTGGCGACGCCGTTCGCGACCGGCACCTACTGTTGAGCAACCCCGATGTGCGCATCAACTACGCGGCGGTCACCAACGCCTCGCCGCTGTACCGCAACGCCACCGGGGACGAATGCCTGTATGTCGAATCCGGTTCCGCCACCGTGGAGACGACCTTCGGTGCCCTCGACATCAGCAAGGGCGACTATCTGGTGATCCCGATGTCGATCATCTACCGGGTGGTGCCGCACGAAGAGCTGCGGTTGCTCATCATCGAGGCCTCGGGCCACATCGGGCCGCCCAACCGGTACCTATCCAAGCGGGGCCAGTTTCTGGAACATTCGCCCTATTGCGAGCGCGACCTGCGTTCGCCAAGCGAGCCGTTGCTGGTCGATGGGGAGGACGTCGAGGTCTATGTCCGCCACCGGGGGGCTGCGGGGGCGCACGTGGGCACCAAGTTCACCTTCGCCAATCACCCCTTCGACGTGGTCGGCTGGGACGGATGCATGTACCCGTGGGTGTTCTCCATCTATGACTTCGAGCCAATCACCGGGCGTATCCACCAGCCACCTCCGGCGCATCAGACCTTCGCCGGCCCCGGATTCGTGGTGTGTTCGTTCGTGCCGCGCAAGGTCGACTATCACCCTGATGCGGTACCGGTTCCCTATAACCACCACAACGTGGATTCCGAGGAACTCATGTTCTACGTGGGAGGGGACTACGAGGCCCGTAAGGGGTCGGGCATCCGCCTGGGTTCGATGTCGCTGCATCCGGGTGGGTTCACCCACGGTCCGCAGCCGGGCGCGGCGGAGGCCTCGTTGGGAGCGGAGAAGTTCGACGAGATGGCGGTCATGATTGACACGTTCCGGCCCCTGCAGCTGGCGCAGCCCGCGCAGGAGTGCGAGGACCCCGACTACGCGTGGACGTGGGCTCAGTAACCACGGTTTTTCCCTCCGCGATACTGCGGGGGCAGGGCTAAAGTGGCTCGCGGGTGCGTACGCACCCGCGAGCCACTGTCGTATTCAGCCAGCCGCCGGTTACCCAAGCCATGCGTTCTGCGGCGGTCTGTCGAAGTGAGGGTCCCGGGCGTGAACGGGCGCTGGTTGTGAAGCGGTCGACGCAGCCTGCCGGTGGGCTCCCTAGATGTCTACCGTGGCGTGGATGCGAATCCGAATAGCGATAACCAATTGTGGCGCTGACAATTCATAGGGTACCGAAAGTGCAATTATTGCTATATCAACATTGGGAATCCCGCTCATTGAATACCCTCAGTGATCGTTCACGCGTAATTCTTTAGGGCGAAAGTCGGCCTTTCATCGGGGTAGTTAGTTCACTGTAGAGTGATGGGGATCGGTGTGTCATGGCGTTCAATTCGGCGTGCGCCAGCGCGCGGGGGCGAGCATTCGAGATTCCGGCGGCGGCGATGTCGGGCTCGGGAATCGGTTGATTTCGCTCGGTGTTGAGCGGGGTAAAACGGGTGGTCGAATTGGCGCTGGTGTCCGGTCTCACAGGGTCACGATGTGTAAGCGGTGAGAAGTTGCGTCCTTAAATAACCGTTTTGGGGCCAGTTTTTGCGTCTCAGACTGCGGGAGTCGCACAGTATGTGCGGTACAAACGCGAGCCCATCGGGCAAACTGGGTGTCAGGAACCCGACTGATGCCGGTTTGGGGGAGCCGAGAAAGTTGACAACTTTCACGTCATACCGGCCGCGCAGTTCCGTTTAGTTACTGAAAGAACCGTAACTTATCACCAAATGCGACCGTTAGGGATTGTAGAGCCACTGGTTGCGCACTGGTCTAAGCTAATCACCTATATATAAATTGGCTCTCATCAATATCTGCTTATGGAGGCGTGGAGCTCATGCAAATGCTCGATGCAGACGCAAACCCCGGACACACTACGGCAACTGGTCCCATCATGGGCGACCTGTTGCAGAGGGTCGTGCACCCGGAACTTGCGAACGTAGCGTCAGCAAACCAGCAGAAGAACCTGGCCTCAATGTCCACAGCGGGTCTTCGGACTCCTGATTCAGACCGCGCCTTGGGGTCGGATGCGGAGACAACGGTGCCTATTCCGCTGCCAGAATTCCTCGATGACTGGCTTGGCCGCAACCACGACGACCTCGTCGCCATGCGCCGCCACATCCATGCCAACCCTTGCTTGTCACGTGAGGAACAGCCCACCGCCGAGTTCGTCGCCCGGCAACTGCAAGACGTGGGCCTAAAGCCCGAGTTCATTCCCGATGGCACCGGCTTGACGTGCGACATTGGCTCTGGTGACCGGGTGATTGCGATTAGGGCCGACATGGACGCACTACCCATCCATGACCCGAAGAACGTGCCATACCGCTCCACCGTCGACGGCGTCTGTCACGCCTGTGGGCACGATGCCCACACCGCGATCGTGGCCGGAATCGGCAAGGCTCTCGCGGCACTGGCCCACAGCAGTGAGCTTCCCGCTCGCTTTCGATTGATCTTCCAGCCCAGTGAGGAGAAATTCCCCTCCGGCGCACCCACCATGATCAAACATGGCGCGCTCTCGGGGGTGGACGCGATCTTCGCCTTCCATTGCGATCCTCGTTTGGAAGTCGGACGGGTCGGAGTGCGCAATGGTCCGCTGACCGCCGCTTCGGACATGATGGAAGTCAAACTCACCGGTTCCGGTGGGCACACCTCGCGGCCGCACTTGACGACGGACCTGGTTGACGCGATCTCCCGGGTGGTCACCGATGTGCCCCCGCTGCTGCAGCGCCGGATCGACCCTCGCCAAAGTGTCGCCCTGGTCTTTGGCGCGATCAACGCAGGCAACGCCGCGAACGCGATTCCGCAGGTGGCCACCGCCCGCGCGACCTTGCGGGTACATGACCGCGAACTGTGGCACTCGCTGCCGCAGGTGATCAAAGAGATCACCTACGACGTGGCCAAGGCTTCCGGTGCCGAATGCGAGATCGACTACACGCGCGGGGTTCCGCCGGTGATCAATGACCGTGCTGCGGCGGCGATGTTTGCCGGGGCGACCTCTGCCGCGCTAGGCCCGGAGGCGGTGACGGAGAGCCCAGTGTCGATGGGGGGCGAGGACTTCGCCTACTACCTGGAACAAGTGCCCGGTGCGATGGCGCGGCTGGGGGTTGGTCGCCCGGATGGTCAACAATTCGACATCCACCAGGGAAACTTCGACATCGACGAGACGGCCTTGAGTCACGGGGTGCGCGTCATGATGCACACGATCTTGGCCGCGGCCGCGTCACCGGGTTTTTAGGGCTGTTTTCGCACAAATCTGACGGTGCGAAAGCGCATTAGTATTGCATACTGAAGATCTGACAGCTGGCGCTGTTCGAAGTGTCCCCCGGTCAATACCGGGGGACACACTCTTATGCGTGGGTTCGAGGTCGATCGACACGTTTGGGGCCACCCAGCCATGGGCCTTGGCCGGGGATGAGGTATGCGATTGAGCCGCTGTCGCATGGTGAATAAGGCAGCCATCTATCGCCTACCGCAGTGAAACCACCGCCAGGCATGGGAGAACCGGCCGCTTAGTGTGGGTCCGCGACCGGATTCGACGCTGTGCCTTGGGCCCGTTGAGGGCATGGCGGCCTAGCGCTCGCCCCGGAGAGGCCCAGCGCTAGCGGTAGTTCGTGAACTGCAATGCCACATCGAGGTCGGAGTTCTTCAGCAGGGTGATGACCTCTTGCAAGTCGTCCCGCTTCTTGCCGGTGACGCGGATCTTGTCACCTTGGATCTGCGGTTTGACCCCCTTAGGGCCTTCATCGCGAATGATCTTGGTGATCTTCTTGGCTTTGTCCTGCGCGATGCCCTGTTGGAACGTCCCGTCGATCTTGCTGGTCTTGCCCGATGCCTGTGGCTCGCCAGCGTCGAGGGCCTTCAAACTGATGCCCCGTTTGATGAGCTTTTCCTTCAGCACATCGAGAGCGGCCTTGACCCGGTCCTCGGTCTCAGCCGTCAGCGTCACAGCCTCGTCTCCGGACCGTTCGACCTTAGCTCCGGTGCCTCGGAAGTCGAACCGGGTCGACAGCTCCCGAGATGCCTGGTTGATGGCATTGTCCAATTCAGCGAGGTCGATCTCTGAGACGATGTCAAACGACGCGTCTGCCACGGCTGTGCTCCTTCCGAGTGGGGCTAATGCGGGCCAGTGTTAAAGAGTTCCTAGCAGATTCCCGTTTTCGCTGCGGGGTGTTCTGTCGTACGTGGCCGCGTCGTCGGCATGAGCCCATACCCGCCGGGTATGAACTAGTACCGCCGCCTTACCAGTCACCGACAGCGCACTATCCGCGCCATGGAAACAAATCTGATGGGAACTCTAAGCTTATCCTTTCGCCTAGCGGGCCTCTTAGCCTGCCGCGCCAACCTGGCGGGCTGAATCCAAACCCCGATCACGAAGGCGAATTCACGTCACGCCACGGGTATCGACGCAGTTCAGGAATCCGGTATGACTCACGCCCCAATTGCCCCGAGCCCGGGTGCGAACGATGATGGAGCGACCGTTATCCTAGTGAACGCCTAGCCCGACAGCATTTGAGTTGGGCGGTTTGTATGACACCTGAATAGATTCCTGGCGCGTTGCCCGAGCGGCCAAAGGGAGCGGACTGTAAATCCGCCGGCTCAGCCTACGTTGGTTCGAATCCAACACGCGCCACCAGGAACAATCAGCCCGTCACCAGCAGATACGCGGTGGCGGGCTGATTGCGTCTGAACCAGTGATCCGGCCGGGATCGGTTTGCTCTAGCCAGTCTTGTGCCCCAGCCCTACCGGGGCCATCGATCGGGAACAGGCTTGGTGGATTCACCCCTAGGTTTTCAGTGGGACGTCAAGATCCGGGCAGCTAGTCAGCAGCCCCGGCTAGTCTGCTCTGGATGCCACCCGAGGCAGAATCCGATCGGCTAGCGGCAAAGCCAGTCCCGCTCAGCGAAAGCCCCATCACACGGGCTCGACGGCGGGCCCGACATTGGCCAGATGACGAAAACGCTCCCGGTGGCTATGCTCAGGCAGAGCTTTGAGACGGTGTTAGGTGAAAAATCCGCATAAACAGACCATTGAGTTCCAGATCGGCTACCGCCACCTCTGGACCCAGCGTCTCACTGACTTACCGCATCGTCACGTCACCGCCACCGTGCCTGGCAGCGACGATGCGGTCCTAGACTCAGGCGTCGCACCAGCCCCGCGAGGCCTCGACATAGCGAAGGGGACGACAGGTGAAACCCACCGACCGCAAGTCAACGTCACGCCAGATCTTGACCGAAGAGGCTTACAACGGCGACGCCCTTCTATCTACCCGGCAGCGTCTATACGAGGACCAGTATCCCGCCCATGACTTGCCAGCGCTGGCCTCTGACGCGATTAAGACCGCCTGCGCCGGCAGCGCGCGTGGGCAAACCATCATTGATGTGGGCTGCGGAAACGGCCGTTACGTGGAGCGCTTGCGGCAGGATTTTCCCGACGCGACGGTGATTGGCGCCGATCTGTCACCGGCGATGGTGGAGCTGGTCCCTGAGCCGTCCCAGGTCGTCGACATCCAGTCGCTTCCCTTTGCCGACAACAGTGCCGAGGCGTTGCTGGCGATGCACATGCTCTATCACGTGCCCGATATCGACCAGGCGATCTTTGAACTGGCCCGAGTGTGTACCCCGGAGGGCATCGTGATCGTCTCCACGATGTCCTCGCAGGATAAGCGGGAGTTGACACAGTTGTGGTCGACGGCCTTGGCCTTGTACAAGGGGGAGCCGTTGCCCGCCGCGCCGGTGAGCCAAACCGGGGTCTCTTTCCTGCTTGAGGATGCCGAGGCGAAACTGGCGCGACAGTTCGACACTGTGCATCGGCTCGATCTACGCAGTGAGGTGCCGTTGCGGGAGGCGGGCCCCATATTGGCGCACATGGCCTCGCAGCGCAGCTTTACGGATCTGGACGACGCGCAGTTTGACGCGGTGCTCGACATTGCCCGGATGCTGGTGATGGGACAAATCGAGGAGCGGGGCCGGATCGTGCTGCGCACTCACATCGGTTTTGTGATCGGTCGGGAGCCGAAACCTCGCTAGTGGTGCTGGGCGATGCTCTTGGCGTAGTCGATCGCCTGCTCGGTGGAGGCGATGAGGTCGGCGTCGCCCGCTTCTTTTCGCAACGTCAGCGCCTCTTCGAGTACGGCCAGGGCGGCGGTGACGTCCCCTGCTTCGGTGAGGTGTTTTCCGTAGTGCTGGAGAGCGAAGTCCAGGTAGTCGCGGCTGTGGACATGCGCGATGCCGATGGCGCGTTGATACAGCTCGGCGGCAGTCTCTCGGTGACCGCTGTAGCGGTAGGCGTCGCCGAGGTTGATTAGGGCGGCCATGCGCCGGGCGTGGCTGTCGGCCCGCGCCAGGACTTCGGTGAGGGTGCTAATGGCCCGGTCGTACTCTTCGAGCAGGATAAAGCCGATGCCGTGTTGCCGCAGCAGCGGCTGGTTGACCGCTCCGGTGGAGGTGGCGGCGATCCAGGCACGCAACCCTTCGGCGTCGGTGGTGTACATGCGTCCGTTTTCGGCGGTGTCGAGGAAGTCAGACAGTGACATGGGTGGCTCCGGTGGTGGGCATTAAAAGTACACAATGGACTATCTGGATTCTATGAGCATGACGCAAAGATGCGAATTCAAGGCGCAACAGACGAAGTTTACACAGGTGAACAAGCCGAGGAGAGCGCCGAACGAGAAGCCTCTAGTGGCCCTTTACCGTGCGGCGGAGCCCTCAACCCGATGCGGTTTAGAAGTTGAAGTCGCCATCGACTTTCAGGTTTTCCACCTGCATCACCTTGCCGACCTTGGCCCCTTTCGAGATCGTGAAAGTGGTGGTCTTGGTGGCTTCTCGCAGGTGAGTGTCCATCTGTTCGGCAAAGTCGCGATCGCGCTGGCGCAGTATTT
Source organism: Natronoglycomyces albus (assembly GCF_016925535.1). NCBI lineage: Bacteria > Bacillati > Actinomycetota > Actinomycetes > Glycomycetales > Glycomycetaceae > Natronoglycomyces > Natronoglycomyces albus. The sequence goes on from NZ_CP070496.1 coordinate 425,646, forward strand.
CGATGTGGGAGGCCACGAGAGCTACGTCGGCTTCGCTGGCCTCAGGCTGTTGCCCTTGCTCTAGCGCCACGGCCGCTTCGGTGTCACTGCCAAGTCGCTTGCGCACCAGGTTCACGAGCTTTTCGAGGGTGCCTTTGCCGCCCTGCATGAGAAACTCGGTTGTCTTTCCGGCACAGGCGGCGGCGACCGCCATCAGAACGGGATCTGGCATCGGTGGCTCCTTATCGTGGCACCCGACCAGTGTATCGGTGTGGGACGATGGTGGGGGTCTGCTGAGTGTAGGGAGTTGCCAGTGTCGAAGCGAGACCGGGAGGGAGCCGAACACATCCAAATGGAGTTCGGTGGTACGGCCGACAAGGTTGTGCAGGCTGCCCGCGTTGACACGATGCACGTGACCGTCAATGCCCACCTTGGCGCGGGCCAGTCTGGAGGCAACGGCGACCAGTCCCCGCCGACCCGCCCCAGCGAAGTCGCCCCGCCTCCCCGGATGTTCTTCGCCCGCCACGATGTGCTGCGCAACTTGTCGGTCTTGGTCGACTCCGACGGGGCGGCGTTGATTCTCATCCACGGCTGGAAGGGCATCGGCAAATCGGCTGTGGTCAGCCAATGGCTGGTCCACAATGCGCAGCGCTTTCCCGATGGGGAGCGCTATATAAACCTGGCGGACTACCACCAAAATGGGGGAATCGCGCAGGCGCTGCGCGACCTCCTGCGACGACTGTCCATTGACGACGATGCGTTGCGGGGGCCTCTGAGCGATCTCATCTCCCGCTACCGCTGTCATTTCGCCGACAAACACGGCGTCATCGTGGTGGACAATGTGACCGCGATCGAACAGGCCGAACAATTCCTCACCAATAACCCCGGCCTGCTTGTGGTCGCGATCAGCCGCAAGGAACTGGCCAGCCTTGAATGCGAACCGGTGCGCGTGGAGGCCTTCACCGAGGCCGAGGGGCTCGCATTCCTCAAGACCAGTGGCTTGGAAAATCGAGTCGAGGCCGAACCGGGACCCACTGCGGAACTCCTCCGGTTGTGCGGGGGATTCCCCCGCCATATCCACCGGGTCGCCGCCCAGTTGAAACACCGAGGCAGCCTGCGGATCGCCGACTTCGTCACAGAGCTGAGGCTCCAGAGCGAACCGATGCTCGCGGTGTTCGACGATGCCTATGCGGAACTCTCTGCGCCCGCCGCCCACCTTTACCGACTCTTGTCGGTATTCCCAGGACATCGGGTAGACAACGGGGCCATGTGCGCGGCGACCGGTTTCGATGAGGGCACCGTCGTTCAACTGCTCGAAGAGCTTCGCACCTGGGGGCTCGTGACCGAAACGGGCCCGGGACTCCACGAGATCGACGAGGCGGTTGCCCGCCACGCGAAGGCCTGCGCCGACCGTGATGCCTCGGCCCAGACGATGCGCGACGCGCTCCTTGGCTGCTTGCGCCACTACAGTTTGCTAGCCGCCTATGCCGATGAGACCATCATGGGCGATCGGCTGCGGGTAAGCCCGAAACCACCGGCGCGTAGCCAACCACTCTTTCCCAACCAGGGCGCGGCGCAAGAGTGGATGCGAAAGAACCGCGCCCTCCTGGCGGCCCTCGTGCGCCAGGCCAACGAAGCGGGCCTCTACGAACTGTGTTGGGCGTTGGCCGACAACATGTGGGCGCACTACACCAACGAAAAACGGCCCCTGGAAGCCGCCAGTATCTACCACCTAGCCGCCGCGTCGGCACGGGCCACACCCGACTACGCGGCCCTCTCACGCATGCTGGGGCTAGAGGCGAAATCGCTGACCGACGCGGGGGAGTACGACGCGGCGCTCACCATCGCCAACGAAGCCGAGCAGGTGGCCCCGCCAGAGGAGACCCCCATGGGCGCTCGGCTGCGCTCCAGCGCGATCGAGTTCCAGGGACGGGCTCAACACAAGGGCGGCTATCTCACTTCCGCCCAGGACAGTTATCAGCGGGCACTAGCTATGGCCCCCCGGCCCCGCTCACGCGGACTGCTGCACCGATTCCTCGCCCAAGCACATCGCCAACGCGACGAGACCGAACTGGCCTTGAGCGAATGCGACCGATCCATCGCGTGTTTCAAACAGGCCCAAGATGTGCGCAACCTTGCCATCTCGACGCTGGAAAAGGCTCGCCTACTACGCGCTAGCGGGCACAAGACCGAAGCGATATCCGAGTTCCGGCACGCACAACTACTGCTGGCCCAAACGGCGGCGCACTACTACGAATCGCAAGCCTGGCACGAGATATCCCAGCTCACCGAAGGCCAAGAGCGGATCGACGCTCTATGGCAGCAATTGCGACTGCTGCGTTTGATCAGCGACCCTGCCCAAAACGAGATCGCCCAACTCCTGCGCCAGCACGAGCCTGACGCACGGTGACCACAAGGCGCTCCTGGCCCCGCTGAGCCACCAGCCGCGATGGAAACTCGGCCAGATCCCGCCGATGCAAATGCCAATACAGGGCGCTGGCACAAATATCCAAAGCCGCCGCCGCCAGCGGGCCCGGTTCGGCCGTGAACTCAAACCGCCACGAATCTTGCCTGGGCCGGGCCCGAGTGATGACGATGGACCGATTCTCGCCGACGCGAACGCTCGCCACCGAACATAGCGGATGATGCTCCACCATTTCGGCTAGCACGGCGTCGGCCTCCCAAACGGCCACTGGCTGCCTGTGATGCAGCAACACCGGAGCCTCCCGCCATTCGGGGCGACGAGTGGCCACATCGCTGACCTGGTGAGCCGAGGCGAAACCATCACCGGCTTCGTCAAGATCCGGGCTCTCCTCCCACGCAGCCAATGGATAACGCCGCCAGGTCACTTGCTGCTGCTTGAGGCGCACCCGCACCATCCAGCTGCTCGTCGGTCGGCATTCCCGCTCCAGACTCGGCGATTCCAACAATGTCGGCCGCCACCGATACTCCGGCAAGTCCAGGTCAAGTAGGTCATAGATCATCTCGGTAAGCAAAGCCGCAGGAGTGTCCGAAGCGCTGCGGGTTTGGCGTGCGCTCTCGGGCTCATACAGAATCTGATCGGTGAACTCCCGGTAGCGACCCGAGGGAGGATCGTCGCGCAGCGACTCCAACTGCCCCAACCAGCTCGTATCGGTCGTGAACCGAGGAGCGGTGGCCCCAAAGGCGCGCAGTGGCTCCCCAGCCGGAATCTCGGCGGAACCGAACGACGCCAGTGCGATCGGTTTGTCGAGCGCGGCCGCGTAGAGGGTCACCGAGCCATGGTCGCCAATGACGATGTCCGAGGCGATGAGCAAAGCTCGCCAGCCCTCCTGCGCAATCGGCATAATCAGCCCGTTTTCACAGGCGGGGCGCTGCAACTCCGGTAGTGGGCCCCGATGCTCGGTACCGACATTCGGGTGAGGAATGAAGGCGACCGCGTAGTCGTCGCTGGGCAATTGGGCCAGCAGCCGCCGCGGCAGAGACGGGTTGGCCGCATAGGCCGAATGAGGGCCCCACGTGGAGGCCACAACGACGAGAGTGCGCTCACCGATTCCAAGGTGCCGACGGTATTGGCTGCGGCAGTGAGCGCTGCCCCTGAGACGCTCCAGACACACATCCCCAATGACCGCCGCCTTTGGAAGCGCCTCGGGGAAGTCAATGGCGAGTCGATCGCGGGCCGCCACACCCGGTAGGGCCAGCGCGTCGGGAAGGTTGCCACTATGGCCGCGCAGTTGATCGGCCGAAACCCCCGATACCCCGTCGATACCGGTACGTCTGCGCCCGTGTCCGGCCCCATGCGGCAGCAGGAGAAGTTTGCCGGGAAGGTCGGGCAGATCGTGATGGGCGCTGGCCGAAATCGTCAGGTCCGGTTGGAGCGCGTTGACCTCACTCCAGGGGATGACGGTGTGTGTGAGTTGATTGCTCAGCTGCCGAGCGCCGGATTCGAATTGTGAGCCGGGGTGAGTCGAATAGGTCAGACGCAGTCGAGAGTCCGTGGCCAAGAGCGGGCGGACGTCGAAGTGCAATCGGGCGAGAGCTTGGAGGGTGCGGCCGGTCAGGAGAATGTGCCGTTCGGCCGGAACGGTGGCTGGTGACTGGTGACTGGTGACTGGTGACTGGTGACTGGTGACTGGTGACTGGTGACTGGTGACTGGTCTACTATAGTTCATTTGCGCCCTGAACTGCGTATTTGTGCCTGTGTCGCGGCTGTGTCGAACCGTTGCGACCCTAGCGAATTCATGGCGTCAGCCTACCGCGCGACCCCGAAAATGATCTTGCTCGGCCATCCGTGAATGTGGCGAAGTCGAAACCCATCCACCCTTGGGGACAGTCACCGTGACAGTGTCGTCGCCGGTCACGAGTTCGGCGAGCGCAGCGTCATCACCGTGATCTCCGAGGGCACTCCCAGACGAACCGGCGGGCCCGACGTCCCGACCCCATTGGTCACGTACAGCGTCGTGTCACCTTTGGTCCACAGACCAGAGGCGGTTGGGTTCGAGAACCCGGAAATGAGATTGTTCGGGAAGATTTGACCACCGTGGGTATGCCCCGACAGCTGCAAGTCCACGCCCCGACGCACGGCCTGGTCCACTTCGACCGGTTGGTGAGACAGCAGCACCACAGCCCGCTGCTCGTCTCTACCGCCCAAAGCGGCATCGTAATCGGGGCCGACATCGCCCGGGGAGTTCTTCCACACGTCCACGTCATTGACCCCGGCCAGATCGAAGCCCGCCAACGAGGTCCGCACGTTTTGCAACGGCACCAGTCCCAGACTGCTCAAGTGCTCCACCCAATGGTCAACTCCCGAGTAGTAGTACTCGTGGTTGCCCGTCACAAAGAAAACGCCCTCGCGGGCCTGTAGTTCTCCCAAGGGCGCGGCGGCATGCTCCAACCCCTCCACGTCGCCGTCGACCATGTCTCCCACCAGCACAATAAGGTCGGCGCGGGTGGCGTTGACAGCGTCGACGACCCTCTGACAGAAGTCGGCTCCGCGTAGAGCCGACAAGTGCATGTCGCTGATGATGGCGATGCGATAGCCGTCCGTGGCCGCGTCGAGCTTCGCGAGCGTGACCTCAAGGTACTTATAGCGTGGGGTGCGGAATCCCTCATAGAGGCCGTAGCCGGTTGCCGCCAAGGCGGGCACGGTCGCGGCCACGGCGATGGAGCGCGAAAGGAGAACGCGGCGGGAAATCCCCGCTGGTTCTTCGCACGAAGCGGGTGCGGGGTTGAGGCTTGCTTGGGCGGTGTCGCGGCGGCGCAACCACCAGCGGATGGGTTCTGCCCCCAGTAGTGCGGCCAGCAGGCAGGCGAAAATGGTGAACCAGATCTGGCCGGGCCAGGCGACGAGTTGCTGGAACCAATGGGGCAGTAGCGAGGGGGTGGTGAAGCGGGAGATCAGGTAGACGATCAGCAAGACCACCATGGTGGTAGTGGCGGCGCGACGCGGAATTGACCCAAGCCTTGTGGTGTCGCGCACCAGGCGACGCCACACATAGTAGTGCGCCGCTGAGACGCCAACGGTGAGCAAAGTCAGACGCACCAGAAACCAAAACCAATAAATCTCCACTGTGAATTTCTATCGCAACCAGTTGGTGCGACCGGTTGTGGAGGAGTCGCGGCCCCCACAGTTCACAGTGGCATGAGGCGCCGTACGACCTCAGGGTGCCACGACAAATATCCCAAGGGAAATGAGGAGGCCGCCACCAAAGGCACTTTCGGCGTACTCGTCGTCTCGATTACCTGCGTAGACTTCGTCTCCTGCGGCCTTGAGTTCGCACTTTTGTATAAGCCGCCAGGTGTGCGCTAGTTGCCCGTCCACAGCCGCGTCATGAGGGCTTCGACGGCGATTCGGGGCCGCACGTTGCGGTCGATCGCCTCCCGGCACTCCAACACCGCGCTGATGCGACGTAGCAGCGACTCCGGCGACATCTTCGAAGCCGCGGAACGGCTGACCTCGACCATGTCCGGATGCACCGGTTCGACCGGCGAACCGAAGCCCGCCACCAGCGCGTCCCGGTAGAACGCGGCCAGGTCGACCAGAGCCCGGTCGAGACTGTCACGTTGGGACCTGGTGTCACGGGTCTTCTGCCGTTTCTCCAAATCTTTTAGCGCGGCGGCCGACCCTCGGGCGGCCTTGCTGGCCCCTTTGCCGGTGCCGCCCTTGCCTAGCGCCATTTCCAGGGATTGGCGTTCGGCGCTGGAGCGTTCGGTGTTCGCGTCCGAGGCTTCAGCCTCGGCCGCTTCGATCAATTCGACCGCGGCGGAGAAACAGGCGGAGATTCCGGTCAGCTGGCGGGGAATGGCGAGGACGTCGCGCCGCTTGGCCCGGGCAGTCTCATCGGTGGCCAGTCTGCGGGCACGTCCAATATGGCCTTGAGCCGCGGCGGCGTATAGTTCGGCCTCACCTGCGGGCAGCTGTTCGGAATCCATGAGTAGGCGCGCGATCGCGTCCTTCGGGGGTTGCCGCAGTGATACCACTCGGCAGCGGGACCGAATCGTGATCGACAATTCCTGGGGGTTGTCCGAGGGCGCGCACAGCAGGAAAACCGTTCGCTCGGGGGGTTCCTCGATGGCTTTCAACAGCGCGTTCCCGGCCGACTCTGTCAGGCGGTCGGCGTCTTCGAGGATGAGGATCTGCCATTTGCCTCCGCTGGGGGCGCGGCTGGCCATCGTGATCACCCGCCGGACTTCGCCCACACCTATGGAGAGGCCTTCGGGAATGATGCGCTGCACGTCCGCGTGCGAGCCGCTTTGCACCAGGTGACACGAGGAACATTGCCCGCAGCCGGTGTGGTGGTCACATTGGAGGGCTGAGGCGAACGCGGAAGCGGCAACCGACCGGCCGGAGCCGGGCGGCCCGATGAACAGCCACGCGTGGGTCATGCCGATTCCGGCGGCGGCGTTACTGAGCACCCCACGGGCGTCGTCTTGGCCGATCAGGTCTGCGAACACGCTCACTTGCGGCTGGCCTCCCAGGCGCCCTGATGGGCGGTGGGGGAGCCCGGCTCGCCCGAATCGGTGTCCGCCTCGCCCGGGCCAGCCGCCGGTGCTGCGGTTGCCTCGGGCGAGCTCGCCGGGTTGCCACCGTTGGATCCGGTTGCCCCGTCGTCGAATTCGGGCCACGGTGAGTGTCCGGTGGCCAGCGATTCACCCTTGGGCAGGACACCCAGACGAGCCGCGACCACGGACTGTACCTCTTCGGCGATGGCCTCGGGGCTCTTCGAGGCGTCCACAACCAGATAATTGCGCTGGTTGCCCTTCGCTTTCAACAAGAACGCTTCGCGTACCCGGGAGTGGAAGTCCAGTGATTCCTGTTCCAGTCGGTCGCCGTTGCCGTCGTGTTTGGCGCGGCGCAGCCCGGTTTCGGGGGCGATGTCGAGCAAGACCACCAGGTCGGGACGCAAGTTCTTTGTCGCCCAGTCCGACAGCCAGGAAATCTCCTCGCCTCCCAGCGCACGGCCAGATCCTTGGTAGGCGATCGAAGAGTCGATATAGCGGTCCGAGACCACCACCGCCCCGCGTTCCAGGGCTGGGCGCACGATGGTGTCGACGTGGTGAGCTCGATCAGCCGCGTACAGCAGCGCCTCACAGCGGGCCGAGGGCGTCTCAGAGGTGGAACTGAGCAGCATGGAGCGAATCCGGGCCCCGATTTGGGTTCCACCCGGTTCCCGGGTCCGTACCGCTTCGTAACCTTGCAGCTTCAGCCAGGCGGAAAGTTTAAGTGCCTGGGTGGACTTGCCTGAGCCCTCGCCACCCTCGAAGACGATGAAGAATCCGGTGCCATTGCCCGGTGTGGTGGGGATGAGCGGGCGGCCCCGCAGGGACGCCCACAAGTCGGCCAGCGCCGGCACCCCGGGCTTGTCGTCCATGCGTTTGAAGGCCATGAGGCCAATGATGATGACGAATACGGCCGCGATCAGCATGATGAGGCGGCTGAACGACCAGGTGAACTCGACGGCGCCGAGTTGCACCTGTCGGGTCGCGCCGAGCCCGGCCAGCGTGGCGCCGAGCGAGATCGTGAGCATGAGAATTACTCGCACGGCGGTGCCGATGAAGGCGAAGATACGCCCGCGTACTTGGTCGGACACTTCGCGTTGCAGCAGCGTGATTCCTGCCAGGAATGCCATCCCGGCCCCGGCGCCGATGATGGCCGTGCCGATGAGGGCTAGGCCCAGCAGCGGGGCGACCGCGTTGAACAGCAGCCCGATTCCGGCTAGCACGATGGACATGCCAAACCAGCGGCGCCGCGATAGCGCCCCCACGATCTTGGGCCCGGCGACGATGCCAATTCCCAACCCGATGAACAAGGTGGCCGCCAGGGTGTTGAACGCCGCCGATCCGGCGTCGAGCGATTCGGCGTAGGTCTGGCCGCTGCCGATGAGGATGCCCGCGCCGCAGAAGGCACCGAGGATACCCACGACAAGGCCACGCACCAGTTGTTGTTCTTGTACGTAGCGCCAGCCGTCGGCGAAATCGCGCCACATGCTGTTTTGAGAGTCGGGACGGCCTTCGGGGCGGCCAGAGATCTCTTTGATGCCGAAGTAGACCGTCAACGCGACGATCAGGAACATCAGGGAGTTGATGTAGAGGCCGATGACCATCGGCTGGGCCCACATGCCCAGGTTCCCCCAGACTCCGGAGCCACGTTCCAGGATGGCCATGAGACCGAAGGCGAGGACGGGGGCGATGCCGTATGTGGTGGCGAGGGTCAGCTGGTTGGCCATCTCCAACTTGCTCTTGGGAAGCAGGTTGGGCATCGCGGCTTCCTTGGCGGGCATCCACACCATGACGACGGCTTCGATGGCGACTTGGGCGATCATGATCCACACGATCGTGACGCCGACTGAGCCAGTGGCCAGGTACACCGTCGGGATCGACCCCAGAAGCAGGAAGCGAGCGATATCGCAGGTCACCATGGTTTTGCGCCGGTCGAACCGGTCGGCGAAGATGCCAGCTATGGGACCGAAGATCAGGGCGGGGAGGAGTCGCAGGATGATGACGCCGGAGAACGCCGCGCCTTTGGCGGCGGCTCCCTCGAACAGCGACTGGGCGAAGGCGGCGGAGGCGAACAGCCCCAGCCAGTCTCCGAAGGACGCCAACCCGAGTACGGTCCACAGTCGTCTAAAGGGCGGAATCCGCAAGACCGCCTTCAGGTCAGCTGCTGGGTCGCTCATGGTGGTGGGTGCCTTCCTTGTATTCACGCTGCCGAGTTGCGCTGGCCACAGAAACTGCCTCGAGCGACACGTCGCGTGGTCGGCCAGAGGATCCCGCGAACCTCGACGCTGGGTGGAGGACCACCTCGCATCCGGTCACCGACCGGGTTACCTCAGCCTCTAGAGGCCCTGGGGCCTGCCCTCGACGAGCCCGCGCCAGCGTCACTGACTCGAACGTAGTCGCCCTGAGAGTTGCCCTAGAGGCGAGGTGACGACGTGTTATGACGCCTGAGCAGGTCCTCGACGTGGTTTGCCGAGTCTGGCGGCTGTGAACTAGTGAGAAACCGACCTGGTTTCACCCGTATTGCTCACCCTCCGCTGCCCTGAAAAGGGCTGGTGTCGCTCGCGCTGGGTCCTGTGTGGGGAGCCAGAGGCAATGCGTCGTTATTGTCAACGACTATTGCTGTGCATCGATACAGTCAGCCTAGCCCGCGCCGCGAGCTCATGTTTGTTTCGGCCCACTAACTGTGGGCCAGCAGGTTCGTCGCACCTCAAAAGCGCGCGATGACTACACCGTAGCGGCTGCCGCCGCGCAGCTCAGGGGCGGCAGCCAGCAAACGCGGCCATCGTGACGCAAGAGGAAAACTGTGAATCATGAGCTTCACGACAGTCGCTTGCCCGGTCGGTCATAGTCGTAGTGGGCAAGCCCATGACTTAGTTGAGTCTGCGCGCCCAGAGGGTTGTCTCACGGTGGCCCAGCGGTGTCCCTCCGCCCATCTGAGCGCGGTAAATGGCTGTTCTGTGGCCCGGCGAACCTGCCTACCCGGGACCTTCTCCCGGTAACATCTCGGCGTACCCACATTGGGGCTCGCACCGCCTGATGGGGCGGCCTGGCCACCGAGTGCGGGCACCTCAGGCGAAGAAGGGAAGTGTTGAGTGCGACCGCTGGCCCCCAAACCAGAATCAAGCCAGCGGAATCGGGCAAAATCGCACGTTGAGCTCTCAACTGGGGTCGCCTGAGCGTTGTTGGATCACCACGGCCAGATGCGGGCCGTGGCACAGGGCCGCCGACCGGGCAGTGAATCGAACCATTCGAGCGCGGTTGCGTTCACCTCCCCAGAGCAGGGCCACATACCGAGCCGTCAAACATAACCTTTAGCCCCCACCGTCAAACACTGCCGTGACGAAAGGCTTGTGGCGAAAACTCACAACAATGCTTTAAGGCAATGCCCCACGACTCAATCCGGGGGACTGAGCCGTCAACATCAGCGTTAATGGTCAAGATTGACTAAACCCACCGCCCCTAACGCACTCGATCTCGCAGGTACTCACTCACCATACGACGCGCCTCCGACAACGCTTCGTCATCGCCTTCGGGGTCGCGCCTAAATGCCCGCCGCACCAGCGCCTGACCGGTTTCCAGCGCCACGGTGACAGCTTCGGTCACCCACGGGTCGACCTTGCTGCCGACCAGCTCGGCAACGGTGGCGATGACCTGCTCGGCGATGAGGTCGCCTCCGGTGGTCATGGTCGTGCCACGGCCCGGATCAATAACGTCGGCCAGATGCAGCACCCGGAATCCGGGAGCCGTGCGGTACATGTGGATGTACTCGTCCACTGCCGCCAGCGTTCCGTCGTGCCAGGTGGAGATGTGGTGCGCCTCCAGGCGCATGGCGAGCCGGTCCAGATATTGGTCGATGTAGCGCTGGCTCAGTGCCTCGGTGAGGGAACGCTTGTCTCCGAAAAATTGGTACACCGAACCGATGGCCACGTCCGCGCGTTGGGCGATCGCGGTGGTTGACAGGCGGTCGTAGCCGACCTCTTCGACCAGGCTGGCGGCGGCGTCCAGCATGCGGGAGACACGGGCGGCAGAGCGCTCCTGCACCGGCAGGCGACGCAGCGCGCCGACCGAGGTGACCGTCTCGGTATGGCGAGTGATCTTGGGCCGACGCTGCGTCTTGGGTTGGGACGGTGGCTGGGTGGTCTGGTGGGTCGCCGCCGGGCCGCTAGTGGTCTCGGCGGAGCGGGCACGCGGCAGGGACGGTTGAGCCGGTGAGGCCGGTTCGGACCCAGCGGTCTTGGCCTCGGAGATGGTTTCCTTCATTAGCCTCTTGCGTCGAGGCAGGTCCGCCGATTCCTTGGCGCTGTCGGCAGACAGCGCGTCCTCGGCCAATGCTTCTCGAGTCAGAGATTCCTGTGCGACTGTTTCCTGCGACGCGACGGCCGTTGAGCTCATAAGAGTTGTCTCCCCCCTTGAAGCTGCTTCCAAAGCGCGGTGGCCGCGTGGTCGGTGGGGCGCTGCGCAATCGAACGTCCCCTCCCGCGGCCGGGCCGACCGACTCTTGGAAAAGCCTCCTTGTTGACAATTAACTCTCATGATGAACGACTTGTCCGGTTTAACGGGTGAAGCTAACGCTGTGTCGCGAACAAATTTCTATGAGTCGAATGGTCGAGAGTGTCTCGGAATATATGACTGACTGGTCACGTTCTCCTTAGAAGGTTGTGTCGTGACCTCCTCTGGCGTGAAAATTAACGAGGTTCGCAATGCGCCGACGCCGACCGATCTCAAGGCACTTCGGTCCGGTCGTTGGGGTATTGCCCAACGTCGGTGTTCGTCTAGCCCACGAGTGCCGCAGGCAACCCTATGTTTGCCGCATAACCTGCGCAGAATGTGAAGGAGGCTGGGAAGACGTGTGCCTATGGTCCGGTGGGTTCAAGCAGATGCTGCTGCGGCCAACCGGCAAGACAGTCCCTCACACGGGGCCCACGGCGGTGGGCCAGCCGCAGGCGTGTCTGGGCACACACTCCGATCAGTCTCGGCATCAATAGAAAGGCACAGGACCTTGTCCTTCTCCCGTGGTCGCTTCTCCTCCGTTCCCTCGCCTCGCCGCGACCCCCGCAACCGTCGCTCGCTTCCGCGCCGCGTCGCCATGCTGTCGATGCACACCTCCCCGCTGGCACAGCCCGGAACCGGTGACGCTGGTGGAATGAACGTCTACATCGACCAAACCGCGAAACAACTGGTAAGCCGTGGTGTCGAGGTCGAGGTCTTCACCCGGGCCACCTCCTCGTCCGAGCCTCAGAGCGTCGTCACCGACCACGGCGTCGTGGTGCACCACGTTCCCGCTGGCCCGTTTGAAGGACTCTCCAAGCACGACCTGCCCGGTCAGCTATGTGCCTTCGCGGCCGGAATCTTGCGCACCGAGGCCCACCGCCCCGAGGGCTACTTCGACCTACTTCACAGCCACTACTGGCTCTCCGGCCAGGCCGGATGGATCGTCGCCGACCGTTGGAACGTGCCGCTCCTGCACACCTTTCACACCTTGGCCAAAGTCAAGAACGACAATCTTGCCGCCGGCGACACTCCCGAGCCGCTGGGCCGCATCATCGGCGAAGAGCAGGTCGTGGGCGCGAGTGACCGCCTCATTGCCAACACTCCCGCCGAAGCCCGCGACCTCTACCAGTACTACGAGGCACCGACCGACGCCATCGACGTGGTTTCCCCAGGAGTCGATCTGGGAATCTTTCGACCAGTGACCGGCAGCGGCGAACCCGAAATCAGCACCAATGACCCCCTCGCCGCCACAGTGCACGGGCGCCCCTCCGACCGAGCCCCGAGCATAAGCTCTCCCGCCCTATCCAAGGCCGCGGCGCGCGCCCAGTTGGGTCTAGACCCGCAAGATCTCGTCGTGGCCTTCGTGGGCCGCATCCAACCGGCCAAGGCTCCCGATGTCCTCCTCCATGGATTCTCCCGCCTGCGCGAACGACACCCCGAACTGTCCGGTCGCCTCAAAGCCCTCTTCGTCGGTGGCCCCTCCAACTCCCACGCCAACTGGCTGCCCGACCTCATCACCGCCCACGGCCTAGACGAGTGTGTTCAGCAACTCCCTCCGCGCACCGGCAATGACCTCGCCAACCTCTATCGGGCCGCCGATGTCGTCGCCTTCCCCAGCCACAACGAATCCTTCGGACTGGTCGCCCTCGAAGCCCAGGCCTGCGGCACACCGGTCATCGCCTCCAACGTGGGCGGACTCGCCACCGTCGTTGACGACCAGCGCACGGGAACTCTGGTCAACGGTCACGCCGCCGACGACTGGGCGGCCGCCTTGCACCAGCTGCTGACCGATGCCGACCTGCGGCACAAGTATGGACGCGAAGCCAGTGCCCATGCCCAGCACTACAGTTGGTCATCGACGGCCGAAGGTCTGCTGCACTCCTACGTGCGCGCCCGACAAGCCGCCCGTGCCTTGGTGGCGTGCAGTTGAGGCGACGCGGGGCCCATAATGCATACCCACTGTCATTTGTCATTGAGGGAGGATGAGCCGAGGCTGTGAACACCGAACACCGCAACACGCGAGCGCTGGCCGATCAACTGGACGTCATCTTGCGAAGCATGGATGTCGATTACACCAAGAACGATGCGGGCCTGCTCTTCACCGTGTCGATCCCGGGCGAACGCCGTAAGACCATCGACGTCACGTTGGTGGTCGAAGATCACGCTTTGAAAGTTCTCAGCTTTGTCGCGCGCTGTCCCGAGGAGCGCCACCAGCAGGTGTGGGAGGAGCTTTTGCGGCGTAACTTCGAGCTGTTCAGCGTCGCCTTCACCATCGACGACCGTGACCACGACATTTATCTAGTGGGGCGCGTCTCGCACAGCAGTGTCAATGAGCATGACATCGACCGGCTGCTCGGCGTCGTCCACCAGGCCACCGATGGGGTGTTCAATCGGATTTTGGAGCTGGGGTTCGAATCCTCGATTCGGCAAGAGTGGCGGTGGCGGCTGGATCGCGGCGAGTCGACCGTGAACCTGCAGGCGTTCGAGCAGTTCAAGCCTCGCGATTAGCGGGTGACGGTGGGGCGAACACGGAGAGGGCTTCGGGCACGGCGGTGAAGGTCTGCGGCAATGGACCTAGCCGTTCCCCGTCCACGTAGGCACAGATATCGGGCGCGTTGACGCGGACGCTCCTGGCTTGCCGCACTTCCACGAAGGGAAGGCGCACGTGAGTACCCGCGTAGACCCTGGGGAAGACCGTCAGCAGCTTCGCTCTTGACAGCGGCTTGACGACCATGACGTCGAACAGGCCGTCGTCGGGCCGCGCCGAGGGTACTACCTTCATTCCGCCCCCGTAGTAGGGCATATTGCCGATGGCCACCAGCATCGCCTGCGTCGACCACTTTTGGCCGTCCAACTCCAGTTCATAGGGCACCGCGGTGAAGACGCCCAGTTCGGCTAGCATCGCCAGGTTGTACCGCAGCCGACCTTGGGGCCAGCGCATACGATTGGCTCGCTCGTTGACGCGGGCGTCGAATCCAGCCGCGACGACCCCGCCGAACCAGCGTCCCGAGGCTTTCCCCAGGTCGATTTTTCGTATTCGGCCCGCGCCAACATAGTCGGCCGCCCGCAGCGGGTTGCGCAGCGGCAGGCCCAGCGCGCGGGCGATGTCGTTGCCACCCCCGGCGGGGATGATTCCCAGCGGGGTGTTTCTCCCGGCCACAGCTTGCAGGCCCAGGTGAACCATGCCATCGCCGCCGACGAGGACGAGGGCGTCGGTACCTCCTTTGACCGCGGCTTCGGCGAGCTCGCCGCTGTGGCCCGCGTCGGTGCCGATCATGGTTTGCACAGTGAACCCGGCGATTGTCAGATGGGTGGCCACGCGCGAGCCGATGCGCTCGCCCCGGCCTCGGCCCGAAGTCGGGTTGATCAAAAGAGTGATATCGCGCATAGTCACGCTCGCAGCCTATCGGTCCGTCTTGCCGCGTTGGTGGGTAACTGGTCTCATCGGCGGCGAGGAGCTAACAATCACGCGCCCCAACTACTGCCACGGTATGAGACGCGGCAGGATAGGGGACATGACCGCTACTCTCGTGTTGCTTCGCCACGGCGAAAGCGAATGGAACGCTAAGAACCTCTTCACCGGCTGGGTTGACGTCGATCTGACCGCTGAGGGTGAGAAGGAAGGCGAACGCGGTGGCCAGTTGCTGGCCGAGGCGCAGATCGCCCCGGAGGTGGTGCACACCTCGCTGATGCGACGGGCGATCCGCACCGCGGAGATCTCGCTCAACGCGATCGATCGCCACTGGATTCCGGTGAAACGTCATTGGCGGCTCAACGAGCGCCATTATGGAGCCTTGCAGGGGAAGAACAAGGCCGAGACGCTGGAGGAATTCGGCGAGGAACAGTTCATGACCTGGCGTCGCTCCTACGACACGCCGCCGCCGCCCATCGCGCCGGACAATGAGTTCTCTCAGGTGGGCGACCCTCGCTACGCCCATCTTCCCGAGGAGATCATGCCGCGCACCGAGTGCTTGAAGGACGTGCTGGAGCGGATGATGCCCTACTGGTATGACGCGCTGGTGCCGGACCTGCAAGCTGGCAAGACGGTGCTGGTGGCCGCGCACGGGAACTCGCTGCGGGCGCTGGTGAAGCACCTGGAAGGGGTGTCCGACGAGGACATCGTCGGCTTGAACATCCCCACCGGCATGCCGCTGGTGTACAAGATCGACCAGACCACGTTGCGAGCCGAGGGGCCCGGGGAGTACCTGGATCCGCAGGCGGCAGCCGAGGCGGCCGCGAAGGTGGCCGCGCAGGGTAAGAAATAGCGGTTGTCCGGGCTGACCGTTCGAGCCTGACCGTAGGCAGTGTTTGGCAACCACCGTGGGGTGGGGCTGGCGTTAACGCCAGCCCCACCCCACGCCTTGTTTGTGGGCCGATGCGCTGTGGCCGGGGACCGCACTCCTGGTCGCAGGTTTGGCACGGCGCCGGTCTCAAGATGTAGTGGTCGATCCCGGCGGCGCGATGCGGTAGACGGCGCGCCGGTGATGTTCTCACCTATGCCGAACGATCATGCGTCGGCCGGGCGAACGGTCCCCGTGGCGAGGCCGTTCGCGGCCAGCAACGTTATCCGATCCAGTTCTTCGCGGGTGCGCCGCAGGTGCTCGCGCTCAGCCAGCAGTTGTCGAAACGCCGCCCCGAGTCGTTGTTGCTCCTCCAGCGGCAGCTGGGGCACCCGCACCGATCTGAGCTGGTGTTTGCCCGTCGACGTGGAGGTGCCCGCCGCGCTGGTCAACTGCGCGGTGAGCAGTACGGCGAGCCATCCGGGGTCGATGCTGTGGGGTGGGCATACGACCGCGATCGCGCCCGAGTCGACTGTGTCCAATGAGCCGATTGTCGTGATGGCGACTCCGTCGACGAAGGTGACCTTCACTCCTTCGGACTCTGGTAGCGAGACCGGACCCAGGTGTATCTCAAGCTTTAGCGTCTCCTCTAGCTCGGCCAATGTCGCCACCGGATGGACTTCGGGTTGGCTGGCCTCGACTGAGACGAGGTCGGGCAGTGGTGTTGTGCGCCCCAGTAGTTCCCGCAGCGGCTCTGTCTCGGCCCGGAAGTCGGAGACGTCCAATGTGGCGTTGGTGAGATATGACTGCGGTGTCACGTCGACCGTCTCGTTGAGCACGTGGACCAGCGGAACGGTACGTGAATGCGTGGTGGCGAGGCTCGCCGCGGGCTGGGCGCGGAATTGTGGCCAGGTCTGGGCGGTGTCTTCTCCGTTCGCCAGTAGCAGTTGCGTCGGTGGATGGTGTGGGTCGGGGTGGCGCAAGACCCACAGGTGGGCTTTCGCGTGGCTGAGGCCAATGACCGCTTGCAGGGCTCCCTGTCGCAACAGTTCGGCCCGTATCCGTCGTCCGGAGCGCCTATAGGCCGCTAGTAGTGGCATGACGAGCAGCGCCACTCCGGATGGGGCGACGCGGCGTAGGCACAGTTGGGCCCACGCCAGTTCGTGTTCGATCCGTGGAGGCGTGCCGAACGTGTAGGGGCTGGCCGCACCCAGTTGCTGGCTTTCCCAGGTGGGGAATCTATTGGGTGGACGACACACGACGAGGGAAAAGCGCCCTTCGTTCGGGTCGGGACTGGCGATGGGCGCGCTGGCGGTGCACGAGATGTCGGCGTTGGGGAAGGCCAGGGTGAGTCGGGCCTGGGCGATGGCGACCCGGGCGGGGTCGGCGTCTTCCCCGGCGATGGCCCTCAGCCGCATGGAGGCGGGCATCGCCGCGCCGAGGGCCAAGAGCGCGTCTCCGTCATGACAGTTCGGGTCGTGGAGGGAAACCGTGGTGGCTTCCGGAGCGAGGATCGCGGCCAGCTGGGCTAGCTCGCTGTGGTCGCCGCCGCGCATCTCGCCGTCGCGGGCGCGTTCGAGAAAGAACTCCAGCAAATCGCCCGGTGAGTGTTGCCCGCCAAGTTGGTTTAGCTGATGGCGTATGTCCGCGTCCCAGCCTGGCGGTGTGGCCCCGGTCAGTGCGCTACCGAGGTCGGCGACGAGCGCGTGTGGGTCTCCATAGGCGGATACGAGGCTGAACCATAGCCGGTCAGGCTCGGTGATGTTCAGTTGTTTTCCCTGTTGTTGAGCCCATTCTTCGATGTCCGCGAGCCGGAATAGCGGCCGGGTGGCAGTGCCGCCTGCCGGTTCGGGAAAGCTGGCCAGCCGCCGCCGCCAGTTGCTGACGGCGGGGCGGTTCACATTCGCGAAGCGGGCGATGTCGGTGAGTGTCACGGCTGCGGCCGATGCCGTTGGTGTAGCCAAGGGAGCCTCCTGAGCTGCTCTTACGAGCGTGAATCGCAGCATATCGCATCGAGTTAAGCACCCCGGTTCACGGCGTGATAAGCTGTGAAGTAGATTCACAAGTATATCGGACGTGAATATACCGAACATGGAGAATGACTGTGAAGACTAAGACCACTCCTCGACGCCGGGCCATGCGACTGGCCGCCCTTGCCAGCGGCGTCGTGCTTACCGCCGGGCTGGCCGCCTGCGGCGGCGACGACTCCAGCAGCAGCAGCGACTCAGGAGACAACGACAACGGCAGCAGCGACTCCAGTGACAACGGTGAGGCGGACGGCAACGACGGATCGAACCCCGGTTCGGCCCTGCCCGCCGGTTCCACCGTTGAAGTCGGAGACTGGGAAGTGACGCTAGGGGACACCGTCCTCGACGCGGCCGAGCTGGTGGCTGACGAGAACCAGTTCAACGACGAAGCCCAAGAAGGCCACCAGTTCGTCCTGGTCGCCATCGATGCCACCTACATTGGTGAAGATTCCGGAAACTTCTGGATCGACGTGACCATGAAGGTTCACGGCAGCGGCGGCAACACCTTCGACGACCGCTGTGGAGTGATCCCCGATGACATCACCGACGCCGGTGAGACGTTCAGCGGCGCATCCGTCAGCGGAAACCTGTGTGTCGAGGTCGAAAGCGACCAGCTGGACGGCGCGACGTGGATGGTCGAAGAACTCTTCTCTATGGACGACAACCGGTTCTTCATCGAGATCGAGTAAGAAGACACTGGCCGATGGCTTGGGGCGAACCCGCGTGCGCCCCAAGCCGGTGCCATGGCCTGGCTAGGGAATGAAGACGACGTACTCCTCTAGCTGCGGCAGGTACGTCGGATCGATATCAATCTCCAACATCACCTCGCCCAACGATGAGAACGGCCCCACATGCCGAACCCGGTCCCGGATTTCCTGGGCCACAGCCTGCTCCACGCCAGGCAACTGTGCCATCTCCTCGACCGAGGCATGATTGAAGTCGACCAGTCCACCGTCATCGGACGATCCTCGCACAGAGGGGCGTCCATAACCCAGTTCCTTGGCCAACATGGGATCGGCGGCGATCAATGATCGTGCGTTGCGGCGATGCTGTTGCCTCTGTTGCACATGTTGCAATGGGCTCGGCTCACCAGCGGGCCGCGAATGCGGCCCAGACTGGGTGGGCTGCGACGAAGATTGGTGCGCGTGGGGAAACCAGCCGCCACCGCGCTGTGGCCCAGCGCTCGCGGCCTCCTTCGCGGCCGTGCGTACCAGACAGGCGTGAATCGTGGCGCCAATCCAGACGATCACGAAACCCAGCAACACGGTGTCGAACAGCGTCGAGTCATCCTCGGGCGCATAGGCAAAGGTGACCGCCCAGACGTATACCAAGGCAGCTGAATAGAACACCGCTGAAAAGATCGACATGGCCGAGGTGAGGCGGACAGCCCGGTGAATGAACACGGCCGGGGTCGCGAAACCGAAGGACAACAGGGGAAGCAGCGCCCACAAGACGCTGCCGAAGAATCGGAACCGACGCCGCGCCACAGCAGTGGGGAAGGGCTGGCCCCCAGCTGGCCGCGCTTGGGACATCGGTCGAGCTGGGATCGAATGGTTGTAACTCAAGGGCAGTACACCTTTAGGTCCTAAATGAGCAAACACCGCCCACGGCAGTCCTCGCTTGGGTGTCGTCGAGGCCGCGACATAGATGGGGGCACGTGCGGCACGTCGTCCATTTCGGAGACTACCTCACCGAGGCGTCAACGCGCAGCCGTAAATTCCCACTCTTCGATGTGACCTCCACGCCAACGGCGACTCGCCTCCCCTAAACGTGTCGACACATCCTCGCCCCAGGTGCCCAACAGCTGCTGGGCCGCAACGGTTTCGGGGTGAGTGGCCCCAAGCGCCGAAGCCATATCGTCAACGAGCCCTCGCAACTCCTGGTCGGAGTGCCCATGCGCCCCTAGCGACCGCCGCAGCCGGGCCAGATTCAGGCGGGTACGCAACACCGTCAGGTGCTCATGACCCCACAAACGCTGCTGCTCATCGGTCACCGCCGTCAACCCGCTGATCGCCGCCTGGGTATGCCCCATTGCCGCCAGACACTCCGCGGCTCGCGAACGAGCGTTCAACGCCGCGCCGAGATCCACACCGCGCAACTCTTTGCCCAAGGCTCGAAACAAGGTCAGCGCCCCGGCCATATCCCCCTGCTCAAAGCGCCGCTCCGCCTCAGCCACCCGGCCGGACACCACTTCGGTGACATCACAGCTGGCGGGCCCTTGCGCGCGCAAAACCGCGATCGGCGCGCAAGGCAAGCGAAACGGCCACGTCGGGTCACCCGCGTCCCCCAGCGACTCAGTCGCCTCCGTACTCAGTAGCGGCACCAGCAGCCGATACAGCGTCGAATACACCTGCGCGGCGCTGGCGGGCCGATGCACGGGGTCCTTGGCCAACAGAGAGGCGACCAAGTCGGACAGTTCGTCCGGCGCGTCTGGGCGTACCGATGGCAGTGACGGGGGCCTTTGCGTCGCGTGGGCATGCAACACCGCGTACTGGGTGTGCGAATCGAAGACTCTTCTCCCGGTCGCCAGCTCGAACAGCAGGCAGCCCAGGGCATACAAGTCGGTATAGGGCCCGACGGTCTCGCCGTTGATCTGTTCGGGTGCCATGTAGTGGTCGGTTCCCACCCGGTCCCCAGTATGGGTCAGGCGGGTCTGATGGGTCTCCACTACGGCCGCGATCCCAAAATCGACTACCTTGACCTGCCCATTTGTGTCGATGAGGATGTTCGCTGGTTTCAGGTCGCGGTGGATGACCGGCGTATCGTGAGCCTGCTGGAGCACAGCGGCGATCTGGGCCCCAATCGCGATCACCTGCGCCCACGGCAGGGGAGAGGATTCGGCTATCGCGTCATCGAGGTTCAGCCCGGGTATGTACTCCATCACCAGATAGAGCTGGGCTGCCTCGGCATCGAAATCGGCGTCATAGATGGCGGGCACGCCATCGTGGCGCACCCGCGCGGTCACCTGCGCCTCCCGGCGGAACCGGGCGATGATGCCGTCGGACTCCGATGCGCGGCCCAAGAGGTCGGATCGGATGAGTTTGACGGCGATATCGCGGTCTAGTCGCAGGTCACGGCCTTTCCATACTTGGCCCATGCCGCCGGTGGAGATCGTCGTCAGCAGGGCATAACGTGACGCGATCACCGATTTTTCACTCACCTGTCCTTTGTTAGCACATCGGGGGAGAAGCTCCCAGGCCCGCGCGAGCCTGATTGGCCACCTAGACATTCACCTCACATTCACATTGTTGTTTTTCCTGGGGACCTCCCCATGCCTACAATCGAGACGTGGTGAAACGACAGCGCGCACGAACTGCAAAAACACCCTCCTCAGCTGGGGAGGACCAGCGGGGTGCCGCCCTGCGCAGTGTCACCGTGGGACTGATAGCCGGAGCCGCCTCTGCCAGTGTGGCGATCTTGCGCCGCCGCAACCGTGCCCCGGCCGCGGAGGTTCGCTCCCGATCTGGCCTCGGCGGTCCGGACAAGCCTCGGCGGGCCACCGTCTCGGCGGGTAGCTACGAACCGCCCCGTTTCAACTCCGCGCTTGACGCCCTGAGATCGGGAATCGTCGTCGTCGATGCGGGGGGCACCGTCACCTACGCCAACCTCACCGCTGAAAATCTGGGCCTCATCGATGAGGACAAGCTCAGTTTCCTCGCCTTGCGGGCGCTGGTGGCACAGGTGAGGCGTTCGGGGCGGGTGCGTGACACCGAGTTGGAGGTCGCCGCGCCGGAAATGGGCGACCCGATCGCGGTGCGAGCTCGCATCACGCCGCTGCCCGATGAGGCCGCCGTCATCGAGCTGACCGACATTTCCGAGCTGCATCGCGTTGAGGCGGTGCGGCGCGATTTCGTCGCCAACGTCAGCCACGAGCTGAAGACTCCGGTGGGGGCGTTGCAGGTGCTGGCTGAGGCTTTGCAGGAGGCCACGGCCGACCCCGACGCGGCCGAGCGGTTTGCCGCGCGTATTCAGAAGGAAGCCACCCGCATCGGCCATCTGGTGCAAGATCTGTTGGTGCTCTCGCGGTTGCAGGGGGCCGAGCCGTTGCCTGCCCCGCAGCCGGTCGCCGTGGACCGGCTCATTAGCGACGCCTTCGACCAGTGCCGGGTGCTCGCCGAAGACAAGGGCATTCGCCTCCAGCGCGATGGGCTTGAGGGCATTGAGGTCACCGGTTCGGAATCGCAGCTGGTCACAGCGGTCAAGAACCTGGTTCACAACGCCATTTCGTATTCGCCGGAGGAAACGACGGTCACGGTGCGCGTTGGAGTCGCGGTACCGCAAAACCAGGTGGCGAAGGCTCGCACCATCTGTATCAGCGTCGCCGATGAGGGTATCGGTATCGCCCAGGAGAATCTCGATCGGATTTTCGAACGCTTTTACCGGGTCGATTCCGCCCGCTCTCGTGCCACGGGAGGCACCGGCCTGGGATTGGCCATTGTGAAGCATATCGCCGTGAATCATGGTGGTCGTATCGAAGTGTCCAGTATGCCCGAAGTTGGAACAACGTTCACTTTGATGTTGCCTGAACGTACGGTAAACGCCGACCGCTCATCACCGACGGCGGATGAAATCAACACATCCGAGAAATCGGCTGGCCCGACTAAGGAAGGTTGATCGTGACCCGAGTGCTCGTAGTGGAAGACGAAGAGTCGTTTTCCGATGCCCTGTCTTACATGCTCACCAAGGAGGGTTTCGAGGTGGCCGTGGCCGCCGATGGTTCCGCAGCGCTCAAGGAGTACGAACGCGCCGGGGCGGACGTGATCTTGCTGGATTTGATGTTGCCCGAAAAGTCCGGCACCGAGGTGTGCCGGGAACTGCGGGCTGAGTCCTCTGTGCCCATCATCATGGTGACCGCCCGCGATTCCGAAGTGGATAAAGTGGTGGGCTTGGAGCTGGGGGCCGACGACTACATCACCAAGCCCTATTCTCCGCGTGAACTGGTCGCTCGCATCCGCGCGGTGCTGCGGCGTTCGAGTGAGCCAACTGACCCGGTGCAAACCGTGTTGGAGGCTGGGCCGGTGCGCATGGACGTTGACCGCCACACCGTCACCGTTGGTGGCGACAACGTGCAGTTGCCGCTGAAGGAGTTCGAGCTGCTGGAGATGCTGTTGCGCAATGCCGGACGAGTGTTGACTCGTGGCCAGCTGATCGACCGCGTCTGGGGTGCCAACTACGTGGGCGACACCAAGACCCTTGATGTGCACGTGAAGCGGTTGCGTTCCAAGATCGAATCCGAGCCGGGCAAGCCTCGCCATCTGGTGACGGTTCGGGGCCTGGGCTACAAGTTCGACCCAAACCCTCGGTAGCGCAATTGCGAACCAGGCCTTTCGCTGTCTCGTTGTGCGGCATTGCGCCCGCGCTATCGCATTAGAGGTTTACATTGTTCTTTTCCGTATACGTCCACTTATTACCGAAGTAATCCACTCCGGATTCCTACTCGCCGGTATAACCAAGATCACCAAAGTCGAAGGCAGCGCTGTTAGAGCTCTTCCTCGCTTGCGAATCAGCCCCGTCTGTCATCCGACAGAGGGGCCATTTTCTTGCGTTCGTCCACCTCAGCACCCAGAAAACACCGGCCCGGGTCCTCCTTGAGGAGGAGCGAAACTTCGTTCCGGCAACGGAAGAGGATAGGGCACGTGCGCATTAGTGTTAAGCGAGTGAGAAACGTAGGAGATGTCAGAAATGCTTGAAGTATCTAATCTGCATAAGCGTTTCGGTGACGTAGTTGCCCTTGATGGAGTGTCGTTCTCCATCAAACCTGGAGAGCTCACCGGATTCGTCGGCGCCAACGGCGCCGGAAAAACCACCACCATGCGCATCATGATGGGAGTGCTGAACAACGACTCTGGCGAGGTCGTTCATGGGGGCAAACCCGTGGTTGGCGATATGCGCACCCGCTGGGGATACATGCCCGAAGAGCGCGGCCTATACCCCAAGATGAAGGTGGCCGAGCAGATCGCCTACTTCGGACAGTTGCATGGCATGAGCCCGGCCGATGCCAAGTCCGCCACTGCCGACCTGCTCGAACAGCTGGAACTGACCGCGCGAGCCAAGGATGACGTCCAAGACCTCTCGCTTGGTAATCAGCAGCGTGTTCAGCTGGCCGTCTCCCTGGTACACACCCCCGAGGTCCTGGTTCTGGACGAACCCTTCTCCGGCCTGGACCCCCTGGCTGTCGATGTCATGGCCGAGTCGTTGAAGCGCCGCGCCAGCTCCGGCGTGCCGGTGCTGTTCTCCAGCCACCAGCTGGAACTCATGGAACGCATTTGCGACTCCGTCGTCATCATCTCCGGCGGCAAGATCATCGCCAAAGGCACGGTTGAACAGCTGCGTAGCGACGCGGTCAAGCAGTTGCGCCTCAACGTCGAAACGAGTGCGGACCTCACCGACGTCCTCCCCGGCACTGTTACGCGCGATGGCGACGACTACCTGGTCGCCGATGCCCCCGACAGTCAAGCCGTACTCGCCGCCGCCCAAGCGGCCGGTCCCATTAACAGCTTTGGCTACGACCGCCCCAGTCTGGCCGAGATCTTCCGAGAGGTGGTTGCCAAATGAGCAATGACACCAAACCACACCAGCGGGCATCGCGGATGCGGGGCCTCGGATTGGTCACCGCTCGCGAGATCAAGGTGCGTGGCCTCAGCAAGGCCAACCTGGTCAGCCTGGGCATCACCGTGGTCGTCATCGGCATCCTCGCGGCGTTGCCCAGCTTCTTCGATGGCGACTCGCAGCACGAGGTTGGTTTCGCTGGCGAAACAGCCGCGTCGATGCAAGAACACTTTGAAGCCGCCGCCGAGGCATCCGATGTGTCGGTGGAGATCACGCGGTATGACACGATCGCTCAGGCCGAAGAGGCCGTCGAAGAGGGCGACATTCACGTCGCCGTCGCTGACGGAAACCTCTATGTGGACGGTTCGGTAGCCACCGAACTGGAGCTTCTGCTGGAATCGGCTCACGCTGCCGTGTCGGGAAATGAGCAGCTGATCGAGGCCGGACTTGACCCCGCCGAAGTGTTCTCCGCTCTCAACGTCGAGCCGCTGGCCACGGTGCAGCTAGGCGAAGACGGCAGCGACCAGGGCATGCGGGCTTTCATCGGCACCTTCGTCGCCCTCATTCTCATGTTCACCATCATGATGCCGACGATGTACGTCGCCATGGGCGTGGTCGAGGAGAAGAGCAGCCGCATCGTCGAGATCCTGTTGACCTCCTTGAAACCCTGGCAGTTGTTGGGCGGAAAGATTCTCGGTCTGGGCGTCATCGGCGCGGTGAACGTCGGTGTCATCATCGTGACCTCGCTGGGAGTCTCGGCGGCGGTCGGTACCTTGCCCGAACTGCCCGATGGCGTCACCGAAGTACTTGGCACGATGATCATCTGGTGGATTCTGGGCTATGCGATCTTCGCGGCCATGGCTGGAGCCGCTGGCTCGCTGGTCAGCCGCCAAGAGGATTCGAACTCCGTGCTGACCCCGGTCACGATGCTGATCATGGTCGGCTACTTCGGAGCGATCTATGCCCTAAACGACCCGCAAGGACCAGTCGCACAGGCCCTGTCCATCATTCCGCCGTTCTCGGCCTTCACGATGCCGGCCCGTCAGGTTGCCGTCGACGTCCCGCTGTGGGAATCGTTGCTGGCCGCTGGGTTGCTGTTGGTCGCGGCTGCCGGAATGCTCGCGGTCGGTTCGACCATCTACAAGCGGTCGGTCATGCGGACCGGGTCGCGGGTGAAATTGATGGAAGTACTGCGCTCCTAAGGCTTTACTCCAGGTCTGCACGGCTCTCACAGCGTGAGCCGAACACCCAGCAGACCGTGCGGCCCATGTTCACGAACAAAGAGTGACGACTCCCAACAGTGCACTTGTGAATCGACTTTGGCTGGTCAGACACGAGTGTCACTTGGAGGAGGACTGTTGGGAGTCCTCGGCACCCTCAGGTGCTGGCTCCGCGTGGCATGGGCCGCGTTTTTCTCTCCTGGCCGTAGGGTCATGATCACAGCACCTATTGTGCGCTGGTGCACAGGCGTTTTACCTGCTCTAGCTCTCATGATCACGTTAGGCCTCCTCCGATGAAACCGGCCAGAATCGAGGAGTATCTTCTGTACGGGATTCGGCGGAACCCTCGTCGAATCCGAGGCGTCCCCGTCGGTGCTTCACAGGATCGACGTGAACGCAGAACATGTGGGCCGGGCCCACTGACTCTCCAGTGGAATGACTCGGCTGGATATTTCAGACACAAAGGATCTAAATGTGCTTATGTGGGGTAGAGGAGAATTGTGGGACTAATCGGCCGATCGAATCGCAAACATGCCGACGCCGTCGCGGTGATCGGACTGGGGCGGTTCGGCGGCGCCGTCGCCGTATCGTTGGAAAACCAAGGTCACGAGGTCTTGGCCATTGATGAGCGCGATGACGTCGTACAGCGTTTCTCTGAGACATTGACCCACGTGGTGCAGGCGGACTCCACGAGCGCCACGGCCATGAAACAGCTGGGTGTGGGCGAATTCGACCATGTTGTGGTCGCCATTGGCACCGGTGTCGAAGCCAGCGTGTTGACGGTGCTGACCTTGAAGGAAATAGGTGCCCAAGAGGTCTGGGCCAAGGCCATCACCGCCAAGCACGGCGAAATCCTGTCACTGGTGGGGGCCAGCCACGTGGTGTACCCCGAGGCGGAGATGGGGCAGCGAGTTGCCCACCTGGTCACGGGGAAGATGATGGACTTCATCGAATTTGACCACGGCTTCGCCTTGGCCAAGACCCGCGCGCCTCAGGAAGCGGTTGGTAAGACTCTTGGGGAGACGAAACTCCGCTCCCGCTACGGCATCACCGTGGTCGGTATCAAGACCAGCGAAGAAGAGTTCACCTACGCGCAACCGAGCACCATGGTCCGAGAAGGCGACACTTTGATCGTCGCCGGGCCCACGACCAAGACCGAAACTTTCGCGTCGATCACCTGACGTTTCTGACATGCCCAAGTTGATTGAACGCTTCATGAGTCACCCCATCAGGTGGCTTCCGCTAGGTTTTTTCGCCGCGATCGTCGTCGCCACGTCGCTGCTCTTGCTCCCCGTTTCGCGAGAAGGCTCTGAAGGGGCCGGATTCGTCGAGGCGTTGTTTACCGGCACATCCGCCTCCACCGTCACCGGACTGGTCATTGTCGACACCGGTAGCTACTGGTCGCCCTTTGGCCAAGTGGTCATCATGGTGTTTATCAAGCTCGGTGGCTTCGGCATCATGACGACCTCAGCCCTCCTGGGAATGATGGTCAGTCGGAAAATGCGGCTCCGGCATCGGCTGGCCGCACAAGCCGAGGTCAAGACCGGAGCGTTCGGCGATGTGCGCTTGATCTTGCTGAAGGCGCTCGTGGTCTCGGTGAGCGTGGAGATGACCGTAGCGGTCATTCTCAGCGTGCGCTTCTACACTCACCACGGTTTCTCGGCCGGTGAGGCGGCCTGGAACGGGCTGTTCCACGGGGTATCGGCGTTCAACTCCGGTGGGTTCTCGCTGTTTTCCGACTCTTTGAGTGGGTTCGCGTTGGACCCGGTGGTCATCATGCCGGTGGCCGTGGCCGCGATCATCGGCGGCCTGGGAGTGCCGGTGATCTTCGAACTGGCCCGGCGTGGACATGGCCGTAAACGGTGGTCGCTGCATACGAAGCTGACGATCGCGGGAACGAGCTTTTTGTTCGTGGGTGGATTCGTGGTGTTCTTGCTCTTTGAGTGGAGCAACCCGGCCACGCTGGGGCAGTTCGCTTGGAACGAGCGCTTTATGCCCGCCTTCTTCCAATCGGTGGTGACGCGCTCCTCCGGTTTCAACTCCATTGACACCGGTGCGATGCATGAACACAGCATGTTCGCCGCCATCGTCTTGATGTTTATCGGTGGAGGTTCCGCCTCCACCGCTGGTGGCATCAAGGTGACCACGTTCTTCTTGCTGTTGGCCGTCATTTGGGTGGAGGTGCGCGGTGAACCCGACGTGTCGATCTTCCGCACCCGGGTGTGCAATGAGGTCATCCGCCAAGCGTTGAGCATCGCCTTGCTTTATGTGGCCTTTATCGCCTCGGGAACCATTCTGGTGCAGGCGTTGTCTGAGCACAACGCGCTTCCGGTGATGTTCGAGGTGACCTCAGCGGCCGCCACAGTGGGGCAGTCGACCGGTATTACGGCCGAACTCGACTCGGCCGTCCAAATGATCCTGTCGGTCATGATGTTCATTGGCCGGATTGGTCCCATCGTGATCGCCACCGCGTTGGCGATTCGCTATCGACCCCGCCGCTTTCACTTCCCCGCCGACCGCCCCATTGTCGGGTGATCTCGTAGGCGAGGGCGGCTACTTTTTCCACTCCAGCCAGCGGGCTATCTCATCGTTGATTGTCGCGGGCGCTTCCTGTTGCGGGAAGTGCCCCACGCCTGGTAGGACGTGCCACTCATAGCGGCCGTAGATGTAACGCCCCGAGCCCTGCGCGGTACGGGGGAGGACGCAGGTGTCATTGGCGCCGTGTAGTTGCAGCGTCGGTACCGGCGTGGGCCGCTGAAGTAGCCGCACAAACCGGCGTCCTTTGAGCCCGGCGGCGGTCCGAAACGGCCAGCGAAAGGCCTCTAGCGCGCAAAAGGAGGCTTGCGGGATTTGGATCACGTCGCGACAGGCGCGCACATAGGTGCGAAAGTCGGCCGTTTCCCGCCAGGTTGGACCGGCCCAGCGCCACATCAACTCGGCCACTTTGCGCGCGTCGTGGGCGGTCACCTTGTGTTCCCACCGGGGTAGCTGGAAGGCCAAGAGGTGGGCCGAGGCTCGCAACTGTCCGCGTGGGTCGACGGCGAGGGCCGCCCGCTGCCGCAAGGGATGGGCGGCCCCCAACACCATCAGGCTGCGGATCTTGTTGGGATGGAAAGCGGCGGCGGCGAAACCGAGGATGCCGCCCAGATCGTGACCCACCACGGCCGCGTTGCGTTCGCCGAGGACGCGAATGAGGCCGGTGACATCGGCTGCCATGGTGTAGGCGTCATAGCCGCGCGGGGTTTTGTCGCTGGCCCCGTACCCACGCAAGTCCACGGCCACGGCCCGATATCCGCGTTCGGCCAGGTAGGGGATCTGGTTTCGCCATGACCACCAGAACTCCGGGTATCCGTGCAGCAATAGGACCATCGGGCCGGTGCCCGCTTCGGCAATGTGGAATCGGCTGCCATTGGCGTCGACAAAACGATGACGCCAGGGCCCCTCCCGCAGGGCGGTGGAGTCATCAAACATGGTCGTCATTATGCCTCATGTGAGCGAACAATTTCTGTGCACAGTATTGAGATTAGCGTGGTCAGTTGGGTTCTTCGCCCCATACCTCACCGAGCCTCCGTCAGTGATGGGGCGCCGCGTCAACCTAGGTCTAGCCCTGGCCGACTGAGGCCACGCGAGCGTCGATCGTCTCATCGTCAGCGGGCGTCCGCCGCCGAGAGCCGGTGATTCCCCAATGTCGCGCGCTGGTCCTACCGATGGCGGTTTGAGGGCAGCGAACGATCTCCCGCGTTGCTTTCGCAAGCTAGAGCGCAAACATGGGTCGTTGTGCGCATCGGGCCGGACGCCAATGGCATCCGCCGGGGCGGTAGATCTCCCTGAAGGTGCTCGGTGAGGACCTACCTACCGCCGTCACCGCGGATCGTCTGAGCTCGACGAGGTTCCGCCCGACGCGTCGGCCAGCTCGTCGAAGTGTGGTTGTTCCAGGGGAATGCCGGTCAAGTAGGCCGACCGGGCGATGGCGATCGCTCCCAGCGCCGAGGTGGCCAGCTGCAAGGGAATACTGATGGCCACTTTGAGCGTGTCGGACAGGGAGGGGTGAACGAAGAGCGCTCCGATCACGATGAGCATGACTCCGAGTCCGGCCGCCGTACCTATGGCCGAGGCCCGGGTGTAGATGTCGGGAAACCGGGCCAGGCCCAGGGCGGCGATCACGAAGATAAGGCCACCCATGACGATAAAGACTTGGCCGATGATGTCTAGCATTAGCGCTTTCCCTTCGTCAAAGCCCGGGCTAGGGACATCGCGGCCAGGAATCCCACTAGCGTGGCGATGAGAACCACGTCGAAGGTGGCCGTGCTGGCCACGCGGACACCCAGTAGCGCGATGCCCGCGATAACGCTAAAGAACAACAGGTCCGAGGCGAGCACCCGATCGCCGTCCGTCGGGCCCACGATGATGCGCCAGGCGGTGGCGAGGATGGTGATGGCCACCAAGGCGATGCCGATATCGATTCCGATCACGATGTCAACCCTTCGCGCCGGACCGCGGCGAGCATGTGCGCCTCTAGGATGCGCACGTCTGCTCGTAGCGAGTCGGCGTCTTCGTTGTACATACCGTGCACATAAAGGGTGTGTTCCGGTTGTTCCTTCGAGACGTCGCTGGCCGATCCGACGGTGAGCGTGCCCGGCGTCAAGGTGATCAGCGTGCCCAACAGCATGACCTCAAACTCGCTGTTGCAACGAGTCGGCAGTTGGGCGATTCCGGTGGTGGAATTTTGCCCCGGTGACAGGTTGTCGATGATGACGGCCCAATTGCAGCGGACGACTTCCTTGAAGAACCAGCAAATGAACCACAGGATTCGCCACGGCCATGTCAACCAACTCATGAGTTCGTCACCGCCTGTATGTAACCGGTTGGGTCATCGAGGCCCAAAGCCGCGATTTCGGAGAGGAACAGCAACAGTTCCGCACCCAGACCCAGCGACAACGTCAACAGGGCCAGAATCATCGAGGGTGCCAAGAGTCCGATTCCGATCCGTCGATCGGTGCTGGTGGCGGTCAGCAGCGCCCCTTGCGAGACGGCGTGATCGTTGGTCTTGACCGGGCCCCAGAACATGCCCGACCAGATTTTCAGCATCGACAACAGGGTGATCAGACTGACCAGGATCGCCGTGGCGGCCACGATTCCTTGACCGGCGTCGATGGCCGCGCTGATCAGGGTCAGCTTGGCGACGAACCCGGAGAAGGGAGGCAACCCGGCCAGGGACAGGGCCGCGGCGAAGAAGGCCACGGCCACCCACGGTTCTCGTTTGGCGATCCCGCTGACATCCCCCAGGTTGGCAGAGCCGTATTTGACTTCCACCGCCCCGGTGGACAAGAAGAGGGACGCTTTCACGATCATGTGGTGCAACAGGTAGAAGATGCCCGCTGTCAGGCCGATGGGGCCAAACAGTGCCACACCCAACAAGATGTAGCCGATCTGGCTGATCATGTGGAAGGCCAGAATGGATCGACTGGAGGATTCGCCGACCGCTCCCATGACGCCGATGACCATCGTCAGCGAGAAGGCGACCAGACCGATCCATAGGTAGGCCGCGTCCCCGTCGAAGATCACCGCGTAGATGCGGTAGATCGCGTAGATGGCCACTTTGGTGTGGAGCCCGGAGAACAGCGCGGTGACCGCCGGTGAGGTGGATGGGTAGGTTCGGGCCAGCCAGCCGTGTACCGGTACGACCGATGCCTTGATGGACAGGGCGAACAGACAGATCGCGGCGGCGAAGGCCGCGGCGTTGGATTCCTGTGCCGCCCCGGCTAGCTCGCCCAGGTTCACCGTCCCGGTGACTCCGTAGAGGAACGCGACCCCGGCCAGGAAGATCGTGGAGGTCAATAGGTTGACCGTCACGTAGAGGCGGGAACCCTTGATGCGGCCCATCCCGGCCTTGCCCGGCGCCGATAGCACCAGCAGCGCGTAGGAGGGCAGCAGCATCACTTCGATGAACACGAAGAGGTTGAACAGGTCGGCGGTGAGCAGCGCTCCGTTGACTCCGGCGACCAAGAACAGCACGAGGGCCGCGAAGAAGGGCCGCCGGGCGTGACCGGAGGCGAGGCCGAACGCCGAGCAGGTCAGGGCGAGGATGCCCGTCACGGTCAACATGAGGGCGGCGAACATGTCGGCCACGAAGGGGATCGCGATGCCAAAGGGCCACGCGGCCACTCCATGGGCGAGGATGTCGCCCTCGACTTGATCGATCACCAGCCACACACTCGCGGCTAGGGACGCGCTGAGCACACCCATGAGGACCACGGCGTTGAGCCGTTGTCGTTCGCGCACCATGGCCAGGGCACCGCCAGCTAGCAGCGGCACCGCCACCAGCAGGGGCAGAAGAGAGGCAGTCATGTGTTACTCCCTTCGCCTTGGGGGCTAGTGGCCGGTGTTTCTTCCCGCTGCGCGGCGCTGTCGCCGCCGGTGGGGCCCTCGTTGTCGTCGGTGACTTGGTCGCGGGTGTCGTCGTCACCGTGTCCGGTCACGGCCAGCACCAGCATGTAGATCGTGATGGAGAACGCGATCACGATCGCGGTCAACACGAATGCCTGTGGTAGCGCGTCGGCGGTCACCGCTGGGTCCGGGTCGGAGCCCAGGGGTTCGGAGCGCCTATCGGAGCCGCCTGCGGCGAAGAGCATCATGTTCACCGAGTGGCTCAGCAGGATAAAGCCGAGAATGATGCGGAGCATCCCGCGTTGCAAGATCAGATAGACCGCGCCGACCATGAGCAGACCGGCTGAGATCGCCAGTGTCATGTGGTCAGCTCCTTTTCGTCGTTTCTGGCTTCGGTGGGTGTGGCTTTGTCCGGTGGAGCCGGGTCGACCAGCGCCGGTGCGGATCGGCCCAGCAGGTTCAGGGCCGCCAGCACGACACCGATCACGGCTAGGTAGACCCCCACGTCAAAGACGAGGGCCGTGGTCAGGTGGATTCCGAAGATGTACCCGTGCAGCGGCAACAGGAACGATCCGTCGAAGTAGCCCAATAGACCCGAGGCGGTCGCGATGATGATGCCGCTGCCGATGAGGGCCATGTAGGGGGCTTTGACCTTGGCCGAGCGGTCGGAGGAGGCGGTGATGTAGGCCATCGCGAATCCGGCGCCACCGATCAGGGCGGAGATGAAGCCACCGCCGGGCGAGTTGTGTCCGCGCAGCAGGAACCACAGTGACACGATGATCATCACCGGCCATAGCAGGCGGTCGAGGCTGCGTCCGAAGATGGCGTTGTCGTGTGGGTCGATCAGGGGCGAATCCGCACGCACCTTAATGGGTTCGTCCACGAAGGGCAGCATGGGGCGCGAGTGCAGCAACACGGCGATGGCGATGCCCGCGATTCCCAAGACGGTGAGCTCGCCCAGGGTGTCGAAGGCTCGGAAGTCCACCAGGATCGTGTTGACCACGTTGGTACCGCCGGTGACGTCTTCTCCTTCACGCAGGAAGTATTCGCCCGCGCTGGACAGTTCGCGGCGTCCGGTCATCGCCAGCACGCCCAGCGTGGTGGCCACGCCCGCGCCCAGCGCGATGATTCCCGCGGCTACCGCGCGGCGTTTGGTGGGCCGGTGGAACTTGCGGGGTAGGCGGCGTAGCAGCAGCACCATGACCACGACGGTGAGGATTTCCACCAGCATTTGGGTCAGCGCCACGTCGGCGGCTCCCAGTACGAAGTACCACAGGGTGACGCCGAAGCCGACCACTCCGACCACGACCACGGCCCCGATGCGGGTGCGCACGGTCATCGCCCCGATGACGCCGATGAGAACGATCATCACCAGACCCCAGTCCATGGGGCGCGACAGCCCGGGGACCTGTTCGGGTAGGGGGCCAATGGTGATCACGCCGACGATGGCGATCAGCACCAGCGACACGGTCGGAATGGCCAGGTGGCGCGCTGGCGAGTCGGACCTGGTGAGGTCGCCGACCCTGGCGCCCCAGGTGATGATGCCAGCCCGGGCGGCGTCGACGACTCCCAGCGCGGTGAAGGGTAGTGAGCCGCGGTTGAGGAGGGGGTCGACGCTGTTGCGTTTGGCGACCATGGCCACACCGGTGGCGATCACGATCACCGACATGATCAGTGGCGCGTTGACCCCGTGCCACAGGGTCAGTCCCGCTTCCAGGTTGAGGTGGGTGGAAGCTGAGGCCGCCGCGCTGGTCAGTGGCTCGGCCAGGGCGGGCCACAGCCCCAGCAGCAGACCGGCCAGGGCGGGAAGCACGGCCGGGAAGAGGTAGGCGGGGGAGGCTTCGGATGCGGAGGAGGAGGAGCGGGGGCCACCGAAGGCTCCGAAGACGATCCGTCCGGAGTAGGCGAAGGTGAGGATGGCGGCGCTCATCGCCAGTCCGCCCACGATGGGGCCCAACCAGGGGGCACCTGGGGCTTCGAGGAACGCGGCGAAGAGGTTTTCCTTGCTGATGAAGCCCAACAGGGGCGGCACACCGGCCATTGACAGCGCGGCGAGGCTGACGGTGATGGCGCTGATGGGCATGGTGTGGCGCAGGCCCGACAGCTGGCGGATATCGCGAGTGCCGGCTTGATGGTCGATGATGCCGACGAACATGAACAAGGTCGACTTGAACAGGGCGTGGGCCAAGGTGTGAATGGCCGCGGCGATCAGGGCGGTTTCGGTGCCGATTCCGATAGCGGCGACGAGGAAACCCAGTTGGCTGACCGTGGAGTAGGCCATCAGCTCTTTGAGGTCCCAGCGGCGCATGGCCAGCACGGCCCCCAAGATGGCCGTCAGCAGACCACAGGAGATCAGCAGAATGTTCCAGATGGCCACGTCTCCGAGCACTCCGGAGAAACGCATCAGCAGGTAGATGCCCGCCTTGACCATGGCGGCCGCGTGCAGGTAGGCGCTGACGGGGGTGGCGGCGGCCATCGCGTCGGGAAGCCAGGCGTGGAACGGGAAC
The DNA here is from genome assembly GCF_016925535.1 of Natronoglycomyces albus. Taxonomy (NCBI): domain Bacteria; kingdom Bacillati; phylum Actinomycetota; class Actinomycetes; order Glycomycetales; family Glycomycetaceae; genus Natronoglycomyces; species Natronoglycomyces albus. The sequence continues at coordinate 460,064 of NZ_CP070496.1, forward strand.
TGGGCCGATTTGGTGAAGGCGGCCAGGATGATCAGGAGCGCCACGGTGACGGTGAACGTCATGTCGCTGCCCCAGATGGGGTCGGCCAGGATGGCCGACAGGTTGGTGGTTCCCACGCTGACGGCCATGACCACGACGGCACCCAGCAGGCTCAGACCACCGCCGGCTGTGACCAGCAGGGTGCGGATGGCGGGTTCGCGGGCTTTGGGACCTGAGCGGGCGATGAGGAAGAACGAGCACAGGGTGGTCGTCTCCCACATGACAAAGAGGACGATGATGTCGTCTGCCAGGACCAGGCCCAGCATGGCGGCGGCGAAGAGGGTCATCAGCCCGTAGAAGCTGCCTTGGGGGCCGGGGCCGAGGTAGCGGGCCGAGTAGGCCAGGACTGCCGCGCCGATGATCAAGACGAGCAAGGAGAAGAGGAGGCCCAGGCCGTCGAGTTTGAACGCTAGTTCGATGCCGAGGGTGGGCATCCACGGTAGGGATTCAGTGGTGCCGGAGGTGCCGGAGACGTCGGCGTTGGTCCACAGCAGCACGCCGATGGCCAGTAGCCCTGCGGCGAGCGGCCAACCGGCGTTTCGGCCCAAATATCGGCCCGCGAACGGGGCTATCGCGGCAAGGGTTGCCGTGGCAGCGACGCATATGAGTAGCAATGGTCATCCTTCGTCGGGGCAGGCGTCAATGTCCGTAGTGCGGGCATAGGAAACTATACGAGCAGCTGGCGCCGCTCGTGGATTAAAGACGAAGGCTGGTCCGGGGGCGTGCCAGCGAAGGGCGCGCCCCAGCTGGAAACGTAGCCGTTCGTTCCCGCGCGCAGCCACCACCGCAGGGGTGGGGCGTAGGGCGCGCGCGCCGGGTGGTGGGAACGAATCACGCGCAGAGCCTACCCTAAGAATGTGTAAGGGCACCAGTGCTGTGAGTGTGCCTCAGCATATGACAGCTACCACTTTTTTGGCCATCCGAAGGCATTTTATGACTTGTTATGCCTGATAGAGGTGTTCTGAGGGGTCTAAGAGATAGACGTTTATCACTATCTGGGAGTGGGTCGGGGAACCGGCCGCGCCTGGCGGCTCGATGTTCGGCCACCGGCTGCGCCGTATTGCCTCCCGGCCTAGCCAGTGGCGCGTTTCGCGCCGAGAGGGCCGCACGCGGGCCACAGTAGGCACAGAGCCCCGTTTCCCCCTCCACACAGCGAAACGGCCCTCACCGATAGTGAAGACCGCCAAGTCGTCGTAGCTATTGAGTGTCGCCGCTGGGCTGCTGTGTCTTAAGCGCTGCGCGGCACGCAACAGACCGGTGAAATCCTGGCTGGGAACGTCGAAGACCGGCGAAGCGTCGCCCAACTTGGAATCCCGCACCTGGAACGCCCCAGCAGCCAAGCGCGACTCCACACAGTTCGAGTTTGTACCCCCGCTGCGGCTTGATTTGCGCCACCGCGTTTCCAAGCAGTTGCCTCCTCCGGTACTACGGCTGGATTTGCGCCACTGTGTCATCACGTCAGATACTCCTCTAGCGTCACTGCCTGGGCGAACGTTCTCTCGAAGATGTCCGCGTACCTTGAGACTACTCGCCGTTCCTCAATCATCCGCTCGCCTCCCACCTGCTCGGAGTGGAGGACGGTTCCGGTCTCATCACCCAGGAAATCCAGTGTCAAAAGGGTGAATGAAACATTTGCGCCGCTGAGTTGATCGAGCATACGTATGTCCACTTCTGGCAGGCTCGCACGCTCTTTGATGCGCTCCAACTGTGGTTCTCGGATCTGGCTAGGCAAATTGTTTAGGTAAACGAAAACGGCGGGGCCGAGCAAGTAACGAATTGAAGGTATGTCTTCTTGGTAGAAGATGTGTTTTTGTCGTTGGAGGCGCAGTTCACGGTTTATTTGGTATTTGGTTTCTGAGTGGAAGTAGCCTTCCGCTACTTGAACCTCTCTCGTATAGTCCTCCGTTTGCAGGAGCCCTGGCACCAATTGCAGTTCCACCGAGTCAATACGGTTAGCCGCTTGTTCGGTCTCGACGAACAATGGGGTTACGGGCAATACGTGTTCACTAAAGGGCTCCCACCAGCCGCGCTCTTTACTACGTAGTTGCAGCGAGTACACCTCGCTGGTTTCGGCTTTACTGAGACTCAAGTGTTTGACCAGCGCATCGAGCTGTGGTCTGCTGACACCCTGCTTACACGCTTCGATGCGGGAGATCGTGCTGGTGTGGTACCCGGCCAGCTTCGCTAGCTCTCCCATAGAGAGCTTGGCTCTCTTGCGTGCATGTTCGATGCGGTTGGCGAGAATCCGCCCGGCGAGGGTTGGGCGGTGGTGGGCGCTGTGCGTCATCTCCAGATCATGACACAAGTTGCATGGGTGCCGGGTAGTCCAAGTGGGGCACCGACGTGCGTGTTTACCCCTTGCGAATCACACCCTTGCAAATCGAGGCAGTGCAATTCGCAAGTGGTGTTTTGTCTTCACTATCCTCTTGCGCCCGTCGTATGGTCTTCCCAAGTCCGGCCGGGTGATCGGTCCCCAATTCTTGGCTTTCGACCGAACCGGGCCGGGCCTATCGGGTCACCGACGCCCCATGCCACCTCTGGCATGGCAACCGGCCCCGGCCCTCGCCATACACCGGTGCTGCTCGCGGCGAGGGAAACCATAAGACGGCCCGCCGCCAGCGTCAGTTGGTCCTGCGTTCCCCGGCGGCGGGCCTTCAGCAAGGAGGTTTCACTCTCATGCCATCTGCCACGATACGCCCGGTCCTTGGCCGAGCCCAGCTAAAGCGCACGTACGCAACGCTATTGTTCGACGAACGTGAGGGCGAACTGACAACACACCTGTGGCAACACCGGCCGCGTCCATCCTGGACCTTCCCTTTCACCGGGCGGCTGGTGTGCCGCCTGTGCAACGAGACGTGGAAGCGCGGCGTGGGTTGCCTGACCAAACGCGACGCCGACATCTTCCTAGCGACCCGGCAACACCTGCGCGCCACCACCGTCCCTTGCGAGGAGTGGTGAGCGTGCCCGTGGCCGAAGACGACCAGGCACAGCGGCCAGCGCTGCGCCAACTACCCACGAACACCGTGGTCGCGGACTTCTGGCTCTTCAGTCACCGGCACACCGCCCTCACCGACAGCGAAGATCCGAGGCGCATCAGCTTGCGTAATCATCTGTCCTCCGGCGAACCCATGGACATCGCCCACATGGCAGTCCTGGCGGGCACCATCGTGCACACCGTGTGGGACCCGCTGTACTTGCGGGAACCTCTGCACGTGCGAGCCCGTCTGGTTGGGCGGACCGGGGAGTCCATCCGCTACCTCTTGGCCACTGGCGTTCTGCCAGCCGCACCGGATCAGCGGCGGTGACCGCCGATGTCACTGGCACTGCTGGGGATCGGCTTCGGGATGACCATCCTGGCTCTCTACGCCTGGCCGTGGCTGCGCCGCCACCGCGCCCACCGCGAGGTGGTGGCCATAGCTCTCGGTGCGACTATTTTGGCGATTGCGCTGGCGGCCGTGGAGCCTTGAGAGACCACACCAGGCGCCACTGACCATCCACGGGGGTGGACATGTTTGGCGCTGGCGGTTTAGCTCCCGAGTGCGTTTCTGCGGCGCGCCCACCGTGTGCGGTGGGAGAACGGACGCATCGCTCGTGGCGGCCCCGGTTCGACTAACCCCCGGCCGGGGCCGTCTCCCTGGCCTGTTTGGGGTCGCCGTCTCACCTGGATCGCCATCGCCGGGTCGCATCGACGCACAACGCGGGCGGGCTCCTAGCTCGCCCGAATATAGGGCCGCACCCTTGAATCAGCTCTATTGTTGTCTTGAACTACGAGAGCGCTGGCGCACTTTCGTTGGTCGTCAGTTGGCAAGCCGGTATTACCCTGACAAAACAGCTTCATGTACTGCCAGGCTTGCGAAACGGCACCGGCGACCTTGTCGCCAGTTCCTTTACCCAAGTTTCCCGCCGCCTTACATCTGCTTTTCGCCTCAGCCTGTGCATTCAAGAAACCGAAGTCAGAAACAACCGATCCCTCGGACTTTGACCCCCAGCTGTTCAGCAGGAGTTGAGCGTGTTTTTTCTGATCCTGATGTGTATTGTCGCCTTGTTGGTGACCGCGTTGCTGCTTTCGATAGCCGTCGCGACGTTTCACTACCGCACCGGGCCGCCAGTGGATGTCATGGCCTTTATCGGATTTAGAGTGGTGGCATTCTGTGTGGCCGTCACCCTCATGTATTTTGTGCCCACTTCCGGGTCGGCCATTGATCTAGCCTGGACCTCTTTGAATTATTGGGTGGCCGACCGGTGGCTGCCCATCCTCTACCATGCGCTGGTCCTGCTTCCGCTTGTCACGGTCGTGCTTACCTGGTTGGCCGATCGGGATTGGTGGGGCCGAATCTGGTCTGGCACTGTCTACAGCGAGGCAGGGTTTGGCTTTATTTCGGTGTTCCTCGTCGGTGGGGCGCTTGCGACTGCCGCGTACCTGCTTTTTCAGTTCGACGTTTTCGCTCGGGTGGATGTGTTCTCCGGGTTTTGGTATGGAGCCGGGTCGATCATTCTGGCGTTCTTTTACGGGGCAACGATTGTGGCCTTGTTGATCGGAACTCTGGGATGGGTGGTCACGGCGGTGACGACAACGTTCAACGCCAGCACTGTCCACCCATTGCTAGCGCCGGTGGGAACGGCGGCGCTTGCGGTCGGGATGTTCATGACCAGTTTTGATACCGCCGATGGCGGTGGCTTGATCACCTGGCAATTGGTTGTGGTCGCGCTGGTGGTGGCGATTTCGATTGGTGAATGCGTTCGCATACAAGAGCACTTGGACATCACACTGCGAGATCCGATTCCCAGCCTCGAAAAGGCAAATGCGGACCTCGTCGACACTGATGATCCCTTGGAAGGCGGAACGGAAATTCTCACTATGGCCATGGATGAACGGATCCAAAAGGAAGAGCGGATAACCGAATTTTTGAATGCCATATTTCGGCCCCGGTGGCGATGGGCTCCAGATGGAATGCCCAATCGGATCTCCGGTGATGATGTGTCCGATGCGCTGGAGCCGCCCGGCCGCACAATGTTCAAACGTTACGGTTCTGGCCCAGGCGACGATGTCGACTGCTGAAGTGTGCGCAACGGAGGCCTCTAGCCGCTAACTTCTAGCTGTTGCCACTGTTGAGGGCCTACCGGCACCGGCGAAGAGCCGCCTAATACGCGGCTAGGGGGCGGGCATACGCCCGCCCCCTAGCCTTACGGCGTGTCTAGTCGTCGGCCGACTTGTTGTCGAGCCCGTCCTTGATCAGGTTCATCACCGCGGAGTCTTGCAGTGTCGTCACGTCACCGAGTTCGCGCTTTTCGGCCACGTCTCGCAGCAGACGCCGCATGATCTTCCCCGAGCGGGTCTTGGGTAGCTCCGGCACGACCATGATTTGGCGCGGCTTGGCAATAGCCCCCAGCGTGGTGGCCACGTGCGTGCGCAGCTGGGCCAAATGTTCCTCTGAGGATTCCACGCCGCCGCGCACGATCACGAACGCGACGATGCCTTGCCCGGTGATAGGGTCCGACGCGCCCACTACGGCGGCCTCGGCCACACTCGGGTGGCTGACCAGTGCCGATTCCACCTCGGTGGTGGAAATGTTGTGCCCGGAGACAAGCATGACGTCGTCAACGCGACCCAGGAGCCAAATGTCGCCTTGCTCGTCGCGTTTGGCCCCGTCTCCGGGGAAGTACATGTGACCAAAGCGCGACCAGTACGTCTCGATATAACGCTCGTCGTCGCCCCAGATGGTGCGCAGCATCGACGGCCACGGCTCCCGCACTACCAGCAGGCCACCCTCGCCGTTGCCCACTGACTTGCCGGACTCGTCCACCACGTCGACGGCGATGCCGGGGAACGGGGTCTGGGCCGAGCCTGGTTTGGTGGCGGTGACGCCCGGCAGCGGCGAGATCATGATGCCGCCGGTCTCGGTTTGCCACCACGTGTCGACAATGGGGGCCCTATTGCCGCCGATGTGTTCGCGGTACCACATCCAGGCCTCGGGGTTGATCGGTTCACCGACCGATCCGAGGATGCGCAGGCTGGACAGGTCGTATTCGGCGGGGATGTCGTCTCCCCACTTCATGAACGTACGGATGGCTGTGGGCGCGGTGTACAGCAGCGACACCTTGTGTTTTTGCACGATCTCCCAGAAACGTCCCTTGTGGGGGGTATCGGGGGTGCCCTCGTACATCACCTGGGTGGCGCCATTGGACATGGGGCCGTAGACGATGTAGGAGTGCCCGGTGACCCAGCCGATGTCGGCGGTGCACCAGTAGACGTCGTCGGCCTTGTGGTCGAACACCGAGTGGAAGGTGTAGGAAGTCTGGGTGAGGTAACCGCCACCGGTGTGCAGGATTCCCTTGGGGCGGCCGGTGGTGCCGGAGGTGTACAGGATGAACAGGGGGTGTTCGGCGTCGAAGGCTTCCGCCTCGTGGTGCGCCGAGGCTTGCGCGACCGTCTCGTGCCACCACAGGTCTTTGTCGCCCCAGGCCACCTCTTGCTCGGTGCGCCTAACGACGAGCACTTTCTCGATCGAGGAGCAGCGTTCGACAGCCGCGTCTACGGTGTCCTTTAGCCCGGAGGGCTTGCCGCGTCGGTAGCCCCCGTCGGCGGTGATGACGAGTTTGGCTCCCGCGTCGTCGATACGCCCTGCTAGCGCGTCGACGGAGAATCCGCCGAAGACTACCGAGTGGATCGCTCCGATGCGCGCGCAGGCGAGCATCGCCACCGCGGCCTCGGGGATCATGGGCATATAGATGACGACCCGGTCGCCCGCTTCGATTCCCAGGTCGGTCAGGGTATTGGCGGCTTGTTTGACTTCGGTTAGTAGCTGCGAGTAGGTGACGTCGCGGGAATCGCCGGGTTCACCTTCCCAGTGGAGGGCGACTCGGTCGCCGTTGCCTGCCTCCACGTGCCGGTCCAGGCAGTTGTAGGCGACGTTGAGCTTGCCGCCCACGAACCACTTGGCAAATGGTGGGTTGGACCAGTCGAGGGCCTGCTCCCATTCGGTCTCCCAATGCAAGCGTTTGGCCTGGGTCTCCCAGAACCCCACCCGGTCCTCACTCGCCTCTTGATAGGCGGCCTTGGTGACGTTCGCTTGCGTGGCGATGTCGGCGTTTGGAGGGAAGGCACGGGTTTCGGTCAGGAGATTGGCCAGAGTTTCTTGCCCGGATTCGGCCATGTGTCTGTCTCCTTGCTCATTGTTGGGTCCCATTTGAGTCTTCTCCGGGGCGCAACGGGCGCACGAGCTGTCATCCTCGCCACCATCAGTCTGACGTTGTGCCTCGTTCGCTTGAGTTCTTTGTTGTTAGCTTAGTTAACTATTTCGCGAAACGGGAAGCGACTGTGACTCAAATCTATGGTCCCTAACACTATCGCTCGCAATATGAGCGTGCCAATGCGCCTAAGCGCCCATTCGAGGCGTCTTTCGCGCCCTACTGATCACCAAGAGTCAAGCCCGATGGTGAAAACTGTTACCAGATTAGGATGAAGGCAGCTGTGAGCATTATCCGTTTTGGGCGGTAGGGTAACTTGCTGTAGACGCTCAACGATATGGTGCCGAACGTGGATCCTCTCTCGCCTCTGCTTGAACTTTCCGAGGTTGCCGATGCAATGGAAAACGCCCGCGCGGCCGTTGACCGGATGCTTTGGCACAAGACAATGCGCAATCACGCCGCAGAGGTGGCCAGCGAAGTAGCTGTGCGTAACACCATCGCTACTCTTAACCTGGAGGGCATCGAATGCGACCCCGAGGCTCTCGAAGCCGGAGCCGTTGACGATCCCACCGTGCAAGGCGTCTTGCGTATTTCCACCACCTTGCCGTCCTTGGTGGATCTGTGGGGAGCATCCCCGCGTTATGTCCTCGCCAAGCTTCACCTCATGGCCGCCCGCGACGTTGGCGACAACGGCGAGGTCGGTCGCCCCGTCCTCGATGAGGTCGGCCAAGCGCGCATGGACGCGTTGTGCGCGCTCATCACCAGCCCCACCAAGGAGATCCCGGCCGGGCTGCAAGCGGCCGTCGTCCACGGTGAACTGTTGGCCCTGCGACCTTTTGCGACGATGAACGACATTGTCGCCCGGGCGGCCGCGCGCCTAGTGCTAGCCAACCGTGGACTTGACCCTCGGCTCCTCATCGCCACCGACTGGGGTCACTGGGAGCGTCAGCCCGAATACGTCGGTGCGCAAAAGGCCTTCGCCACCGGTTCCCCCGATGGGGTGCGCTCCTGGCTGAAACACTATGGGCAGGCCGTTGAGACCGGTGCCGGTGAAACCTTGCGCATTTGCAACGAGATCGGCGGCTAGTCGACGACTTCTGTCACCTATGTGACTGTTGGTTGTCCGTTAGTACTAGTGTGGCGCAACGGATTCCAGCCCGCGTTTTTCTAACGTGGCTTCATGCCTACGTTCAAACACGAGACCCCGCTGCGGGTGTTTCAGAAAAGGCCTGCGGTCACGGGCGCGCTGTTGTGAATGGCATTCGGTGACAAGCTGCCGTCATTTGCCTCGGTCGAGCCGTCCTCCGAAGCGCTAACCGACGTGCGCCCGGTCGAACTCAACGGTGATGCGGTGCAGATCTGCCGGGACGAAGACGGCACTACTGTCTTTGCCGTCATCATCGAGATGCAAAACCGGCCCGCGACCGACAAGCCCTACGGCTGGGTGGCCTACATGGCCAACCTGGAGCGGCGCCTCAAGTGCGATGTCGCGCTCCTTGTCGTGTGCCCCGACCGCCGCACCTCCCGGTGGGCGGCGACCGCAGGATGTGACCGACTGTGGGGCTTGACCTTCCAGCCCTACGTGCTGGGGCCAGACGACATTCCCGAGGCCGTCAGCCGTAGGGAAGGGCCATTCGCCATTGAGGAGACCGTTCTGTCGGTCCTCATCCACCACGATTCGCTCCACCGATCCGACATCGTCAAGACAATGGACGCGCAACTGCGAGAACTGACCGAGAAGGAGGCAATGGATTATGCGTAGAGGCTTGCGCAAAAGGCACCTTCGGCGTTCTCGTCGGCTCGTTTACCTGCGTAAACTTCACCTCCTGCGGCCTTGAACGCGCACTTTTCGTAAGCCTCTTAGAGAGTTCATCCCGTTCCTGGATGAATCAGACGTGGAGACGATAAGGATGGTCATGATGCCGGATGTATATCCTTTCCACCGTGCCCTGCTGGGCGATTCCGCCGACGCGATCGAGGCTGAAGGCGAGGCAAAAGGCGAGGCAAAAGGCGAGGCCCGTATGCTGCTGCGCCTTCTCGCCAATCGGTCTGTGACCATCTCGCAATCCCAGCGTGAGCGCGTCACCTCCTGCACCGATCTCGAACAGCTGGGGACGTGGTTCGATCGCGCTGTGACCGCCGTGGACGCCTCAGAGGTGTTTTTGGATGATTAACGCTCGCGCGCTACCACGATCTGTTCCACTGTGCCCGCCGGAACTTGGTTGCTCGGTAGGAAGCATCGAGCGGAACGGCTACCATCAAGGGCGCTCATAGCGAGCGATGCCTGTGAAGTATTTGGTAATACTGGCAGGTGTTGTCAATCCCAGAGCTAGTTATCACGTGACAAGCCAAAAAAGGGGCTTTCAGCTGCTTATTGGCCGAAAGCCCCTATGGCAATTCCAAGAGATCTAGTCGTGGTCCAGCGCTGTCTTCAGTCGCCGTTGAGTTCGGCGCGCAGCTTTTCCTTCTCCTCTTGCCGACGCTTCATGCCCTCGTCGATGTGGTTGACCATCGCCTCGCGCGAATCCTTCAGCACGAAGTAGGAGACCGCCATCGACACCAGGAGCGCCGTGGCCATCGCTAGCAGCAGGTTCATAAGGAACGCCAGCGGGATAGCCAACACGGCGAAGATCCCGACGCGGGCCAGGAGGTATTTCAGTACCGGGTTCATGATGTCTTTTTCTCCTCGATGTCGTACCCCAGTGCCCTCACTCCGGCGAACCACGCCCATGCGTAGGTGAGAGCCCCTACCAGCGCGGCTGCCCCACCTGCGAATAGTGGTGGCCACGGAGGCAGGATCAGGCTGGCGGCGATCATGGCGGCGATGCCCAGCAGCAGCGCCAGTGCCATAGCGCTCCAGCGCGAGGACCGGAAGCGGTTGTGTTTAAAGTCGTCGGCGAAGAGGAATGCCGCGAGGATCGCGGATACCCAGCCGTTGGTGTTGCCAAAGGTGCCCCAGTTGAACAGGCTGACGACCACGTCGACGATTGCTAGGAGGCCGAAGCCGATGACGACCGAGGCCGCCACGTACCCCAACCATTGTTGCAGGTCGGCTACGCGACCTTGCTCGTCACGGTGGGGAAACGTCGGTGTCGTCTCAGCGGGGGATTCCGGTTTACTCATGCGGTGGCCTTGTCGTTGCGGCTCATTTGGGTGAATACCCCAATGAGCTTTGGTCTCTGGTTAGAAGTACACCGACTGTGGGCTGGCGCGACGCTCGGCCAGCGACTCCGGTGCGTCGTACTCGCGCATGATCTCGTAATGAGTGTTGCGCTCCACCGGCTGGTATCCCGCGTCGCGAATGAGTTCGAGCAGCTCCTCCCGGCCCATTTTGTCGGGGGTGCCGTAGTCGTCCGCGTCGTGGGTGATCTTGTATTCGACCACAGAGCCGTCTAGGTCGTCCACGCCGAAGCTGAGGCTCATCTGGGCCACGTCGAGGCCGTGCATGACCCAGAAGCATTTGACGTGGTCGAAGTTGTCCAGCATGAGGCGGGATACGGCGAAAGTCTTGAGCGAGTCGGCCGGGGAAGCCATGGTCGTGCCCGCCTGTAGCTTGTTGCGGATTTTGCCATCGGCGGAGTCGTGGAAGTCGTGCTGGTAGCGCAGCGGGATGAAGACCGAGAACCCCCCAGTGCGGTCTTGCATCTGGCGCAGGCGCATCACGTGGTCGACCCGGTGGCGAGGCTCCTCGATGTGCCCGTACAACATCGTCGCGGGTGTGCGTAGCCCTTTGGCGTGGGCCAGGCCGTGGATGCGCGACCAGTCTTCCCAGTGGCAGTCGTGGTCCACAATGTGTTGGCGGATCTCCCAGTCGAAGATTTCGGCTCCGCCGCCGGTGAGCGATTCGAGCCCGGCCTCGATCAGTTCGTCTAGGATCTCGTCGGTGGACAGGCCGGAAATTTTCTCGAACCACTGGATTTCGGTGGCGGTGAAGGCTTTGAGGGCGACCTTGGGCAGGGTGGCTTTGAGCTCTTTGAGCACGCGCGGATAGTAGCGCCATGGCAGCGTGGGGTGGAGCCCGTTGACGATGTGCAGCTCGGTGGGCTGGTCGTTCTCCATTTGCTTGGCTAGTTCGACGGCCTGCTCGATGCGCATCGTGTAGGCGTCCTTCTCGCCGGGTTTGCGTTGGAAGGAACAGTAGGCGCACGAGGCGGAGCACACGTTGGTGAGGTTGAGGTGTCGGTTGACGTTGAACATCACCCGGTCGCCGTTCTTTTCGCGGCGCACTTCGTGGGCGAGTCGACCCAGCCAGGCCAGGTCATCGCATTCGTACAGCGACACGCCGTCTTCGTAGCTGAGCCGTTCTCCGGCTGCCAGCTTCTCTTCTATCTCGCGCTTGAACGCCTCAGACGTCGCCACGGCAATGCACCTCAATCTGCGCTGAACGAAAATGTGTGGGCTTTTAGCTGGTCAAATGCCTGGTGGCGGCGTCGGCTGGCTTGGTGGGCGAACGATAAGCCACAGACGGCTCACGATGTCGCATATCACCGCCATAGCAGGGTTTCGACCAACGGGGAACCCTCATCGAGCCTACCGCCGGGTGCGCGGGTTCGGTAAAGTGATAGTCGTCCCCGTTATCAGCGCAATATTAAGGACCCCCTCTATGCGCCTGCTACGCCTCGGCAAACGCGCCCTTGTGGCGCTTGGCACAGCGCTAGTTTTGCTGGCTGCGAGCCAGAGCGCGGTGGCGGAACCGGGGGAGACGGTCCCCGACGACGGTTCCCGGCCCTTTAGCGGTATCGAAGACGACTATGGTCTGGGCGATGCCCCGATTACCAACCCTGAGACCGAACACGGTCCGCTGGCTGCGAAGATCGAGCGCGCCCAGATCGTGTTGGCGCAGCTCAACGAAGACGTCACCCGCGCCACTGATGAGCTCGACGAGCGACGGCAGCGCGAAACGGTCACGTATGAGGCCTGGCAGGACAAGCTACGAGCCTTTGAGGCCGCGCAAGAACGCCTAGACTTTGCCGCCGCTGAGGCCTACCGCGACACCGGCGCCAGTGATCCGCTCGCGGTAAACGCCCCCGACCGCGCTGGTTCCGACTGGGACCTTCCGGCGTTGACCTCACAGTTCAACCAGACGCAAAGCGGTGAGGCCGTAGCTCGGGCCACCTACGATGCCGCCGAGGCCTCCGCCCAACGCTCCCAGGAGCGTTGGCTGCTGGCGGTTGAGGCGCGCGATGACCAAGAAGAAGAGCTGCATGAACTCATCGAGGAAAATCTCGAACTGATCGAGAGTCTGGAGCGTCAGCGCGAAGAGGCCGCTGGAGAACACTCCGGGGACTTCTCGACTGAAATCGACGGCAAGCAGGCCGCTCCCGAGGCGATCATGGCTTTGGAGTACGCGCTTGCTCAGCTGGGCAAGCCCTATGAGTGGGGGGCGACGGGTCCGGCGACGTTCGACTGTTCGGGTCTGACCCAGATGGCCTATCGGCACGCGGGGGTGCAGATACCACGGGTGGCCGCCGATCAGTATTACGCGACCAGGCATAAGCCGGTGGCGGTGGAAAATTTGTTGCCTGGGGACCTGCTGTTTTGGGGTGATGTGCCCGGCGATTGGCGCTCGATCTATCACATGGGCATCTACCTGGGTGATGGACGGATGGTGCAGGCTCCCCGCACTGGTGATGTGGTGAAGATCAGCAACGTGTGGTTTGGCAACTACTTTGGTGCCACGCGGGTGGTTGACGCTGTCGATGGCGACGGTTCGGGACCGAGCGATCCTTCGCCGTCCCCGACGAGCTCGCCGACTAGTTCTCCGACGTCGAGCCCGACCCAGAGCCCGACTAGGTCGCCGTCTCCCAGCCCGACTCAGAGCCCGAGTCCGAGTCCGACGCAGTCTCCGTCGCCGAGTCCAACCAGCTCGCCGTCTCCGACCTCGTCACCGTCTCCCAGTCCGACGCAGTCTCCGTCTCCGACCGACTCGCCGACGTCCTCACCGTCTCCCAGTCCGACGACTAGTCCGTCTCCGACCAACTCGCCGACGTCTTCACCCTCTCCCAGACCGACCCCGAGCGGTTGATCCGTCGGTTGGTCACCTCGGAATCGGGTCGTCGCCCAAGTCCTCTCAGAACGGACGAATCCGGCTACTGCGGTGTTGGCTGTGCCCGGTGTGAGGCGTAGGGTTCGAAGTGGTTACATGCTTTGTTGTGCTTCGGCCGATGAGGCTTTAGCGTGGGTACAGGACAGCATTGCCAGGGATTCCCTGTGTCCCCAGCGATGCCCCGGTTGGGTTGGGTCGGTGCCTGCCCAGTGGCCAAGGTCCTGAGCTGTATTGACGGCATCGAAGGAGCTATTTCCGGGGCCGAGTGGCCCAGTTTACGGACATGGTGGCCTCGTGCCGTGATGGTAAGTTGCCCCTTTAGGTGAAAGCCCAAATTATTGCGGCGCAGTGAGAACCGCCGCGTTGCGAGGAGGCCATGTGGACAACAACTCGTGTGGCGCGTGCGGTCAGCGTTTGCGGCCTACCCAGAAACGTTGTCCGCAGTGCGGTGTCCCTTTGCAGCCTCCGTTGGGTGGTTTTCCCGCCGAGCCGCCACCGGCCTATGGCCATAACTCCGGCTACGGTTCGGTCTCGGCCCCACCAGGAGGACAGTACGCGCCACCGGGGGCGAACACGCACCACCAATTTCAGCCGCCCCACTCTGGTCACGCCTCCGTTCTTCCCCCGCAGGGCCCCTCGCAGGCCCTTCCCCCGCAAGGTCCCTCTCGCGCATTGTCTCCCCAAGGCCGCTCGGCGGTCTCGCCTCAGGGCTACGGCCACCACAATGCCCCGGCAAACGGACACCGCCCAGGTCAAGCATCCGTCTCTGTGCCTGGGCAGGCGCCGGTGGCGCGCCCTGATGCGCAGTGGCGGTCCGGTTACGCTTCCGATCCGCGTGCCGAACAAGGGCCCGATTCACGCCACGAGCAGCATGAACAGTGGGCCCACGGGGGTCGAGCCTCCGCTCCTGTCCCTCCTTTGCACGGTGAACCTGGGCCCGCGTCCGGATCGGCCTCGTTGCCCCCGGTTGCGGCATCAGCCCCGGTAACGCCTCCGAAACCGCCCGCCTCGCCTCCGCCTGGAGCGCCATCGACGGTCTTGCCGCCCATGGGCGCGGGCGCGGCCGTGGCACCGGCGAAGCCCACCGAACCCACCCCGGCCCTGGAAGCTACCCCGCCTGCACGCCCGCAACCTGCGCCGGAGCCGTCCAAGCCGCCGGCATCGGAGGTTCTTGCCCCGGCCTCTGCGGACGAGCCATCGGCCGCAGGTCAGCCCGAGCCTCCCCTTCAGGTGGCAGCGCCACCCGCAGGGGACCGACAGCCGGACCCGGGCCCGCAGCCTTCCCCCGGCGCGGTGTCCGAACCGGAGCTGGAAGAGACCGTGGTCCAGCCCAACCCGTCCCGGGCGGTGTGGGAGGACCCCAACGCGGCCACACCAGAGACGGCCTCGACGGAGTCGACCACGTCCGAGGCTGTGGAGACCTCACCCGCGCCGCAGCCGCAATCCGCGCCACCGCCTCCGCAGCTGACCTTCCCATCGCAGGCCTCCGCGTCTGCCGCTGAGGCGACTCCAGAGGATTCGACTCGGCCGGACTCCTCATCTTCGAACCTCCCGCAGACGGAGCCGCCACCCACCGAGCCAGCAGAGGAGGCGCCGTCCTCGGCCCCGGAACCTCAGCCAGCCCCAACCGAATCGGAGCCAGCCCCGGCCACAGTCGACCCCGAGGTCACACCGGTGGCCCAGAACGTTGAAGGCGACGAGGCCGACTCCGCCCAAGCCGCCGAGGATGCCCAGGCCGCCGCAACGGAGGCTCGGGACAAAGAATCTCCCGATCATCCCAGCGCGGGCGATTCGGCCTCTGATGCGGGCTTCGTCATCCCCGATGGTCCCGAACTGACCCCATGGGACGCCCCCATCGAAGAGGTCATTGGGAAAACCGCGGCCGTCGAACAAGCAAGCGAACCGGCTGACAACGGCCCCGATTCGGACACCGCCGAACCTGCCAAAGCTGAGCCTGTCAAAGCCGAACCGGTCATGGCCGAGCCCGTCTTGCCCCCGGAGCCCGAAGACGCACCCTCCACGCAGCGAATGAAACCGTCCGCGCGCGCCAGAGCCGCCGAGGAATCCAAGGCTCAGGCGGCGCAAAACCACGCTGAGAATCGGGCCGCCGCCCAGCACACCCCGGCAGACAACTCGGTTGAAAACGGGGCGACCCAGAAAGTGACGGACCCCCAGCAGCCCGCCGCTGGCGCAAAGCCCGCACCTTCCAAGCAGCCTGACGTTAAGCCGGTCGTCTCCGCGCCCGACATCAGCACCTTTGGTGCGGATGGCCAGTCAGCGGACATGAACGAGGACCGGGCCCAGTTCTTTCCCAAGAGCGCCGAAAAGGAAGCCGAACGGACCGCGTGGGCTGGACGGGCGCGGGTGAAGAACATCGTCAGCCCGCCCGATGAGCAGCCCGACACCGGTACCCCCTACGGCGGCACCGTCTACGGAGGCCCGGCGAAACCCTCCTCACCGCCTGAGTCCAGCAGCTGACCGGTGCGGACGGTTCCGCGCGCCGCGAGGCATCGCCTGGGTCACAAAGCGATGCCCCTGGCCTAGCCTCCCCGTACAGTTTCAGCGATGAGTCACTATCGTGCCGCTTTCGACGCGGAAATCACCTTCAGTAACGGTGGAGGCATCAGCGTCCACGGATTCCGCTTGGACATTCCCGGCCCCACTATCAGTCACGACGCCCTAGCGACCTTGCTGGTGCGTCATCTGGGCCTACTCATGGTCGACCAGGTGACGTTCTCGAAACTAGAGATCATCGAGGAGCCCCATAAGGGCTCACGGGGCGGTCCCAGCGATCCTGCCGCCGCCGTCGCCGCGCAGCGGCGAGAAAAGGTCGAGCTCAGCCATGTCATCGAAGAGGGCATGACGACCTACCCGGGCCTACCGGGACCCACCTTCACTGATCATCTGAGTCGGGCCGACTCCCGCGACAGTTACGCACCTGGCACTGAATTCGCCATTGGCCGCATCGACATGGTCGGCAACACCGGGACCTACCTGGACAGTCCCTTTCACCGCTACGCGGAGGGCTCGGACTTGGCCGACCTGCCTCTTGACTCGGTGGCCGACGTGCCCATTGTGGTCGTGGATCTCACCGGCAGCGCCGAGCGTGGCATTACGGCGCGGGCGTTGGCTCCTTACGATCTCGCGGGTGCCGCCGTGCTGCTGCACACCGGTTGGGACGCCCATTGGCGTACCCAAAAGTACGGTGATGCCCACTCTGCCCCGTACGTGACCGAGGACGGTGCCAATTACCTCGTCGAGGCCGGGGCGGTCTTGGTTGGTATCGACGCGGTCAATATCGACGACACCACCGGCGACACCCGGCCCGCCCATTCGATTTTGTTGGCGGCTCGCGTCCCGGTGCTCGAACATATGACTAACCTGGGCCAGTTGCCCCTGAGCGGAGCCCGTTTGCATGCGGCCCCGCCACGGGTGCGCGGCTTCGGTACCTTTCCGGTTCGCGCCTACGCCCTCGTCTGACCCCAGGCCCCCGCCCCACCTCGTACCCGTGTGAGAGGTGGGGCGCTAGCCGCATTTGCCGCAAATATCACGATTACCCAGCGTGGTGCCACGTTGTCGCGGAAAATGTAGCTCGGAGGTGTCAGCGATGAGCGTTCGCCGCGTCCGCGTCAGCGCCGAGGCGGGCATCAAAGCCCGCGCGGCCACTATTTTCGTCGAAACCGCAGGTTCAAGTGATGACGACGTCCTCATCCGCCGGGTAGAGGGCCCCACGCTTGATGCGAAGTCGATCTTGCATGTGCTCAGCCTCGATATCGGCCAAGGCGATCACATTGAACTTGAGTCCGATGACGAGGCCGTGCTCGCGGCCCTGGTCGAGCTGGCTGACCCGGCAGCGGAGGCCGGAGCGGAACCATCACCGCCGCCATCACCGTGATGCATTCGACGTCACCTCTGCCACCTGGGGCATTCACAGGGTGACCTTTGGCGGCGTAACGTCGTTATCGTGGTCAATGAGCAAGGTAACCGAATTGAGGCCCACGTCGACGACAGCCGCCTCGTGCGCCGACCTCGCGTCGGACACATCGAATTCCTTAACTGCCTGCCCATTTATTGGGGACTGGCTCGCTCCGGGGCCTTGCTAGATGTCGAGCTGCACCGCGCCCCGCCGGACCAACTCAACCACGCGCTAGTACAGGGCCATCTCGATATCGGGCCGATCAGCCTGGTCGAATATTTGCGCCACTCCGAGGAACTGCTGTTGCTGCCCGACCTAGGAGTCACCGCCGATGGGCCGGTCTTGTCTGTCAATCTCTCCAGCAAGGTTCCCCTAGCCGAATCGGGCCCCAACCCAACCGTCGCGCTCGGTTCCACCTCCCGCACCTCGGTGCTGCTGGCCAAGCTGCTCCTTGAACAGCGCTACGGGCTCGCCCCCGTCTACCACGAGGCCGCACCGGACATTGACACGATGATTGCCTCCGCCGACATGGCGGTGCTCATCGGGGACGAAGCGCTGAAGGTGCACTTCGGACGCGGAGAAGATCTCAACCTGAGCGTGCTTGACCTGGGCGCGGCATGGCGCGAATGGACCGCCCTGCCGATGGTCTTCGCTGTGTGGGCGGTACGCCGCGACTACGCGGCGGCCAACCCCGGCCTGGTCAAAGGGGTACTGGAGGCCTTCCTCAGCTCGGTGGAACTGTCTCGCCGCGAACTGGAGCAAGTCGCGGCGCACGCTAGCCGCTGGGAACCCTTCGAAGCGGTCAACCTGGTCGACTATTTCCACAAGCTGTGGATAGGGCTGGGGGAACGTCACCTGTCGGGCCTGCGGGAATTTGCCGCGCAGGCCAACCGTTACTTCGATGTGCCACCAGTGGCCGAAGGCGGGCCAGAGTTCTTCGCCCCCACCTAGGTCACGCGCACACGACCAGCGATAACAGCCGTTGAGGGCCTAAGCGCACGAACGATGAGGATGCCGAATCTATGTCTGTGACCCTGTCCACGAGCAAAAGGAAGCGCCCCGAAAGCCACAAGCTTTCGGTCATCTCCGTAGAGAATCTGACCGACACCTCTGTGGCTGTCACGCTCGCCGTCCCGCCCTCACTGCGGGAGATCTTCGACTTCCAGCCCGGGCAGTACATCACCTTCCGGTCCGTGGAGGATTCCGGGCGTGAGGCCCACCGCTCCTACTCACTCTGCTCCACCCCCGCCGACCTGCACGAACGTGGCGTTTTGCGCGTCGGCGTCAAGTCGATCCCCTCGGGTACCTTCTCCGCTTACGCCTCCGAAGAACTGCAACCGGGCGACACGCTGGAAGTCCTGCCACCACTGGGCACCTTCACCACCCAGTTGCGCCCCGACAGCCACATTGGCGCGGTTATCGCCGGGTCGGGAGTCACACCGGTCTTGTCTATCACCGCCGCCACCCTGCAACTGGGCGGGCGCGTGACCCTCCTGTACTCCAACCGCACCGCCGACACCGTCATGTTTTCGGCTGACCTAGCCAAACTCCAGGAACAACACGGCGAGCGGCTCCGGGTCCTTCACGTGCGCACCCGCGAGGACGCCTCGCATCCCTTGCTGACTGGGCGGCTCGATGCCGAAAAGATGGCCGGAATCCTACGGGAGTTCATCGACGTGCGCGACGTTGACGACTGGTTCCTGTGCGGGCCCTTCGAACTCGTCGTCGGGGCCCGTGAATCCCTCACCGCCCACGGGGCGGGCCGGATTCACACCGAGCTGTTCTACGTGGAATAACGCCCGTTATAAGCCCTCACACCGCCCTCGCCCCGCGACACTTTCCTCTCCGAACAGATAGGCTAAGCCCATGACTGACGCGACGAAGAGCCCCAGCGCCGCAGACAGCCGCGACATGGCCGACCTCCTGGCCCGCGCCGCCGATGGAGAGCGCATCACGCCCGAAGAAGCGTTGCTGCTGTACACCGACGCGCCGTTTCACGCTCTGGGTGAGGCCGCCGACGCCCACCGCCGCCGTCGCTACCCGGACAACATCGTCACGTACCTGATCGACCGCAACATCAACTACACCAACGTGTGCGTCACCGCCTGCAAGTTCTGCGCCTTCTACCGTGCGCCCAAGCACGCCGAGGGCTGGAGCCATGACCTGGACGAGGTCCTGCGCCGCTGCTCAGAGGCCGTCGACCTCGGTGCCACCCAGGTGATGCTGCAAGGCGGACACCACCCCGAATACGGCGTCGAATACTACGAAGAGCTCTTCAGCGCCGTCAAGAAGGCGTATCCCGAGCTGGTCATCCACTCCATCGGGCCCTCCGAGATCGACCACATGGCGCGCGTGTCGAACGTCGACATCGACGAGGCGATTCGCCGCATCAAGGTCGCCGGGCTGGACTCGATCGCCGGAGCCGGAGCCGAGATGCTGCCCGAGCGCCCCCGCAAGGCGCTCGCTCCGCTCAAGGAAAGCGGCGAGCGCTGGCTGGAGATCATGGAGCAGGCCCACAACCAGGGCCTACGCTCCACGGCCACGATGATGATGGGCACCGGTGAGACCGCCGCCGAGCGTATCGAACACCTGCGCATGATCCGCGACGTGCACGACAAGACCGGTGGCTTCCGCTCGTTCATCCCCTGGACGTACCAGCCGGAGAACAACAAGCTCAAGGGCCGCACCCAAGCCACCGTCATTGAATACTTGCGGCTGATCGCGGTGGCGCGGGTGTTCTTTAACGACATCGCGCACTTGCAGTCCTCCTGGCTCACCACCGGCAAGGCCGCTGGCCAGTTGAGCATGCACATGGGTGTGGACGACCTGGGTTCGATCATGCTGGAGGAGAATGTCATTTCCTCGGCCGGGGCCAAGCATCGTTCGCGTCTGAGCGAGCTGATCGACCTGATTCGCTCGGCCGACCGGATTCCGGCCCAGCGCAACACCACCTATGAGCGCCTGGCGGTGCACTGGACGCCCGAGGATGACCCGCAGGACGACCGGGTTCGCTCCCACGTCTCCTCGATTGTGGACTTGCCGATCGTGGAGAAGCAGGCCGCTCAGGCTGAAAAGAAGCCAGTCGAGAAGTAAGCCCCTAAACGAAACGGTGGGGTCCACTCCGGATATCCGGAGCGGGACCCCATCTGCGTTCTCGTCCCGATTTCTCAGGCGCGATGCTGGCTTGCAGCCAACACGTCTTGGATGAGTTGCACATAGGCGGCCGGGTTTTGCCACCAGCCCGAGGGTCCGGTGGGGCCGGGCAGGTCGTGCATCTTCGCCGAAGGGAGTGCGGCATGGACGTCCTCGCGTACTCCGAACTTCGTCAGCATCGAGTTCGGTGTATGCGCAATATGTAGTGCGTCCCCCAACTCGGCGGCGACCTGCGGGAGGTCCAGCGAAAAGTCAGTGGCCACGTCGACGCCCTCGACCAACCTCGGTACGAGCCGGGCCGACGCTGCCTCTTGCACTAGCGCCCTTAGCTCGGGTGGCTCGATCCCTTGCGCATTTATGAGCCCGGAAACGAACGCTGCTGCGGCATCCGCTGGCAGCTTCCCCGTCTGGTGCAGCTGGTCGAGCTCGGACTCGTCGATCGAGGTCGACATGGCGGTGAACATGTCCTCGCCCTTGTCATCCATGGACATGGTGCGCGCCCGATTCATCAAGAGCTCCATGGAGTTCTCGACCAGCATGTGCAGGGGCGGGTTCACGAGCAGCACTGGGCCTGCGACAAGATCGCGCTGCGCGGCCCAGAGCCCTATAGCGGAAGTCCCATCGACGCCAACGACGGCGGAAACCTTTCCGATTGAGCGTTCAGCGGACAGCCACGAGACCACATGATCGGCCCACGCCTCGTCGTTCAGCATTGCCGCACACGTCGGGGGAGTGACAGTGACCGGCTCGAACCCCTCTGCGGTGTCGACCAGGGGACCCCACATTCGCGCATCGTAGACAGCTTCTTGCGTAAACCAAACCCGGGGTAGGTCTGTGGATGTTGGGGCATTCAAAGTCTTTTCTCCTGCCTGGGTGAGCATTCAGCCTACTAGCGATCGCGCTCAAAAGTGGGCCACACGTATTCGCCTACCGCGCCCGCGCGGGCCTACCAGGTTCCTTCGGCCAGGAGTTCTTGTGCGCGATCCAAAATGGCCTGTGCGTTCTCCGCATAGGCGAATACCTCGGCCTCGTTCTCCGACAATCGCTTTGCCAACAACTCCCAGAACACTTCTTGATGCATCTTGTCGACCCCGGTCTCTTGGGCGCACTCGGCGTCGACCACGGCTAGATCAAGATGAAACTGCTCATACTCGGCGTAGTCCTCATCGCTGATGCCGCGCTGGCCCTGCTCAATGGCTTGCATTTGCAAGGTGTTGCGGTGGCTGGAAACGGCGGCGAGTACATCGTAGGGTTTACTCATTCCAGGGTGACCGGCTTCAGCCATACACGCGCCCCAAGCCTCGTCGGCGTCGTGAACCCGGTCGTCAATGTTGAATTCGGCCATTGGGCTGCTGGTGGCGAACGCCTGTTGCAGTTTGAACTCAGTCGGGTCTCCCTCGTAGAGGCGGTCTATAACCTCGCCTTCGCAACCCTGCACGTGCCAGGAGATGAGCGAGCCGTCTTCGAGTTCAATGATGACTTTGCCTGGCCATTCCAGGGCTTCCCCGTCATCGTTGCGAGGAACATCTATAGAGCCGGGGCCGTAGATGGCGTTAGCGGCCTCGACACCCCACAGCGTCTCTGAGTAGAGTTCCATCTCCGCTGGCGTAAGTTCTTCCGATGGCAGTTCGGCGACAGCGACAAACTCGTTTTCAAATGAGAGCGGAAACCGGTCCCTTAGCCCAACGATGGCGGCTTCTTCGGGGCTAGGGCGAGGCTGAACGTATCCCAGCAGATCCGATTCGTCGGTGAATTCCTCAGGCAACTCAGGGTGTTTGTCGAAGCCCGCGTGCTCCATGCAGAGATGAGCGAGCCGCTGTTGCGCGATATGGATTTCACGTTCTAGGAACGAATTGGCCACCCACGCGCTCCGATAGTGTTCGACGTCAGCATCGCTGAAATCGTCAGATGAACAAGCTGCTAGCAACAACATTGACCCGACTGCCGCTGATGTGAAGACTCGCTGAGGATGCGTCATCCCATCACCATCTCAGTTCCGGGGTAGAGCTCGTTTAGTCCTTCGGCAACGCAACCTTCGACAACACCGCGTGAGTTGTCCACGGATGAACGTAGTTCGTCCATATTCTGCTCGGTTCCGGTAGGGCTATGGCCTTCTTCCTGCAAACAGGCGGTGGCATACTCCATAAGGTCATCGGCCATGACTGGCTCAATGCTCCCCTGTAGCAAGGTCAGGTGCGCGTAAACACAGTCATCATAAGGTCGTATATAGGTTAGGCTCTCCGGTCCCTCCAGCTCCTCAGGAATGTCCTCGTTCCTAACATATGTGTCGCGCACATTCACCCGAATCGGATGTGGCTCATCGATAGTCGCAACCACGCCAAAGTCCGCACTACACTCAACGACCCGGTCGAGAGCATCCTCATAAGTTTCGGTGGTGATGGGGCCTGCCTCGATCAAGTCCCGCTGAAGTTGTCTAGCGGCGTCAAAGACGTCGGGCTCAAGCGATGACCCTGGTTCGTGGGGCGGGAGGATTTCGATGTCATCATGTTCGTCTGGGTCGATGGTTTCCCCAGTCCGCGGATCAATCAAGACGTCTTCGTGTTGATTTCTTGCGGTGTCCTCGGAACTGCTGGAGCATCCGATTATCAGCGCGGCCATTGCCGCAAGGACAGAAACAATTGACAATGGCCGCACGCAAGTCTCCTTGTACTAGTGGTAGATCCACACTTCGCTGCAAGTTCCGCACCGTTTGTGGACGGATTGGGAGAATGTAGTACCGCTAGGGGGGTGGTGCCAGGCACTCGTGGGATGGCTGTCCCAGCTAGTCCAACCTTGGCCGTGACCACCCCGAACATGAGCGTGGCCAGTGCAACCTCCCCACTCCTTTGTTGTTTGGACCAGGGAATGGGCGCTAAACGCTAGGTAGCCGCACTGCCCGTCGTTTGCTGTTATGTATTGCTCAACAACATGGGCTTGAACGGCGGAGGGGGGAATTGTTGCCATCCCGAGGCCGATGAGCGCTGTAGAAACGAAGGCTACGGCGGCTCGCCGTATTGACGTACTCTTGGCCGTGAGTGCTTCACGCAACTTAGATCATCCTTCCGTGTGAGGACACTCGTTGGGTGGGTCGCGTGCTGCAACACGCGACCCATTTTCGCGTTCAGACGCTATCAGCTGTCATCGAGCTATGTGGAACAGTGAAGGGCTGAGCCGTGTATCCCTAATCGACTTGCTTCACTCCAGTAGCTACCTTCACTTTGATGGGCGAGGGGCTGATTTGGAACGATGCCAAGTGACTCAGAGTTTTCCGAGGCCTACAGCATGGATGGTGTGAGCGACGACAGAGAATATCTGTAAGCACTGTTTGATATGAGATTGTTATCTGTATATGGGTAGGCAACGAAGTGCGGGGTCCAAGCTTTGCTTGGACCCCGGTGCGAGGATCCCTCGTGCGGAAAGTGTTTTGAGGGTGCTAGTTCTGGCTTGGTGAGAACGGATGTGATGCTGGCTTCCATGCCTTGGCCCAGTGTCATCCACCTGCTTAGGCGAGGCGCTTTGTAGCTGTTTGCGCTCACTGCAGTAGCGGTCACGCCTAAGCGTGGGCCACACGTTTGCGCCTACCGCGCCCGCGCGGGCCTACCGACGACCAACGCATCGCATTGTCAAGCTGGGTCGCGCCTACCGCGCCCGCGCGGGCCTACCAGGTTCCTTCGGCCAGGAGTTCTTGTGCTTTTTGCAAGACCTCCGTTGCCAGTTCGTTGTAGGCATAGAAGGCTTGTTCGTGCTCGGCGTAGAACTCAAGTAGGAACGACTCGTACAATTCCTTGTTTAGGTCATTGACGCCTTCGGCTTCGGCGCACTTTGCGTCGGCGACGGCAAGTTCGATCTGTCGATCTTCGAAGGCATCGAAATCGGCACCGGACTCGGCCCTCCAAGTCATTAGTTTGGCGAATGGGTCATGGTAGTTTTCGATTTCGCTATAGCCCTCATTGCGCATGCAGTGCGCCCAGTCGGCTTCGCCTTCGGCGAACTCGGCACTTTCTAGCAGCGGTGAGTTCATGCTGGTGGTGGCGGCTAGCTGGTGATACATGAAGTCCCGAACATCATTATGAATCAACTCGTCTACATATCCGGCGCACCCGTCTGTGTAGCGTTCGATTGAGACGTTCCACTCTTCGAAATGGAGGCTTTCGACTCCGGGTGGGTCGGCGACGGGTTCATCGGTTCCCCACACCGCCTCCGTATAGTCGTTGCCAAAGAGCACTATGGCTTGCTCATAGGTCAACGACCCCGATGTTTCCGTGACATTCTCATCGGAAAAGAGGTCTGCATAGTAGACGCGAAAGCCAACCTCCGCAGCAGTGTCCGGATCGACCCTAGGTCGAGCCAAGCCCATCGAGTCTTCGAGCGAGCGAGCAGCTATGTCCATTGTTTCCAGGGGTGGAAGTTCCTCTGGAGCAATTCCCTCTGATTCAGCGCATGAGTACCACAGGCGTTCAGTGACCTCTTGAATCTGGGCGGAGAGGTACAAATTTTCCTGCCACGTGCTGACAACTTCCTCTGGGCTCCGATGGGGGCCATCGTCCTGAGAGCAAGCACCTAGATAGGCAATGAGGGCAACCCCTGTTAGAAAAATCAGGGACTTCGAGAACTTAGCTTTGCGCATACCAATCCGAAACTCTTTAGATGGAAAACGTTAATAGTGGTCAGTCGAAACTAGATTTCGACTGACCACCACATGCTGAACAGTCAATGAGGCTTATGCAAAGGGCGCATTTAGGGCTACAGGAGGCGAAGTACGCGCAGGTGAACGAGCTGACGAGAATGCCGAAAACTCCTTTTTGCGCAGCTTCAATTTGCGACAGCCGCACGCGCAGCTTCCTTCCCACCTTAGATTAAGGGCGTGATCTTTGGACTATGGTCCTTTCGTCGCCTCGGTTGCTTACCAAGCTGGTTTCATTGAGGTTGAGACAGCTGTGCACTGGATGCTCTTGAATCGCTATTTTTTGGTCAGCGGGAAAGCCAGTAGCTGAAGGGGCTCGGCGACTGGTCTTTCGTTTCGCGTGATTTTTCCTATATGTGCTCTTGCTACTTTTGCGGAGCCAATGAGGTGCCGACTATGCGCAAGGTTCCAAGCGAAGCTTGGAAACCCTTGTGAACAGCGCATAGACGGACTATGTTCGGGCCGTGCTCGTTCTGGCTCCAGGGGAACGGGTGTGGGTGGCCCGGGTTAAATCTGATTCTGAGGTCTCGGTTTTAGGCGTCCAGGTTGGGCACGGTGTCCGGTTTGGGATCGAGTGTTAGTCCGTAGCTGAATGCCGTGCGTGGCACCGTGGCTCGATGGAGGATGTGCCATTAGTTGATCTGGTGCATGACGGGCGTTCCCCTTGGACGGGCAGTAACGCCCGTCCTGGAAACACTGGGTGGTGTTACTTACACAGCTGTGGCAGGCGCGCACGTCGCGCCTCATTGTCGTCCGCGAATCTTCCAGCTGCCGTTGGCTATCGTGACGATGCGCTCTCCCAGGGCTCTTGTGCCCACCGGTCGGTGAGGATGTCGGTCCATTCTCGACGGGGGTCGATTGTTTCGGTGACCGTACGGTTGCCCAGTTGCTCTACGCGAGCAGCCTCGGCGGCGGCAGCCGGGGCGAAGAGCCCGTCGCGCAGGAAGTGTGCGCCCAGGATGCCTGCCCCGGCCAGGGACGGGTCAGGTACGTCCAGGCGTTGGACTGGAACCCCGAGGCTGTCGGCGAGGAGCTGGATTGCTCCGCGGTTGCCTTGAACGACGCCACCGGAGGCGCGAATCGTGGGCTCTGTGTGAAGCAGGGGGCGCAGGGAATCGAGCAGGGCCCGGAATGGCCGCCACAGATCCAGGGCGAAAGCATCACGGATGTCATCCAGGCTGCTATCTGGCCTGAGGCCGGTGATAGATCCGGTGGCGTCCCACGGATAGTCGGGCCCTCTTCGCCCGTACACCGAAGCATCAGCGCGGACCGACGGGTTGAGGGGAGTCCCCATATACCGGTTCCAGTCGATGCGCTCACCGGTAAAACGGCCCACCCATTCCACAGTGTTTCCCGCCGAGGAGACGGCCCCGCCAACGGCGTGTAGGTCTTCGGCACACCGATAGTGCCACAGCCCAGGTGCGTCCACATCGGACGTCAGGTCGGTCAGCACTGCCCTGATTCCGCCGGAAGTACCGACGTTGACGGCAATGCTCTCAGGCCCGATCGCACCGTGGCCCAGGTTGTGGCACAGCCCGTCTCCCGCCACCGGCAGCCACATCGCTCCGGCCAATTCGGGCACGAGGTTTCCCTTGCCCGCCACCGGCTCGGACCACATTTCGGGCACCAAACGATCGGGCAGCCCCAGCGCCTCGAACAGGGGTCGATTCCATGCCCGCTGCTCTTGCAGCCACAGCCCGGAAGCGGCGGCCATTACCTCCGACCAGCCCAGCCGGTGCCCTGACAACTGCTCGGCAATCCACGAACCGATGTCGGAAAACCTGACCACGTTGGGGTCGAACAGGAACGGCAAGGCTGCGACTCCGTAACTGGAGTGCAGGTAGGCACCGGAAGCCGAGTGCGACCAGGCTGGTGAGGCCACCTCGACCCGGTGGCGCACCCAGTCGGGCAGGCGCGCCTCCCAGGTCACCGCGTCGCCCAGCGGCTGCCCTTCGTCGTCAAGCGCCACTGCCGAATGCCACAGCACGCTCATGGACACAGCGCCGACGCGGGACAAGTCCTGCTCACCAATTGCCCTGACCACTGACTCCAAGAGCCCCGCCAGGTCGACCCGCCCGGCTGTGGCTTCCTTGGATCGATACCGCTGCTCGGAGATCGGACCACACCGCAGGCCATCTGGGCCGTACCGGGCCGCTCGGACCCCGGTGCTGCCGATGTCCAGTGCCAGAGTTTCACTACGCGATGATCGGCCCATCAGTCGAGCACCGACCCGTAGGCCTGGGCTCTCATCTCATGGTTCCCTTCTGCCAATCGGCTCTTACCTGCGTAAATGTCGCCTGCTGCGGCTTTGAATGTGCATGTTCGTATCAGCCTCACTGTCTTATGCGAATGCATGGCCAGCTGGCTTCTGGCTAGTGACCTTTACGAAAAAGGCCCCGTTAGCGCTGGATTCTATCGGCACTAGAGCGCATGGTGAACGCTTAAAAGGCAAACTTCCACAGCCAGACCCTTTTACGGGCGATATTCGCCAACCTCGTTACATCGGCACCTTGGGCCCAAAACCAACTTTGCGCTAGGCCTTAAGCCTCGCTACCTTCTAGGTAGGTCAGTACCGCCGCTACGCGGCGGTCTCGTCCGTCGTCGGCTCGCAACTCCAGCTTGGCGAAGATGGAGCGGATGTGCTTTTGCACCGCGTGCCCGGTCACGAAAAGCCGCTGCGCGATCGTGGAGTTGGAATGGCCTTGGGCCATCAGGCCCAACACTTCCCTTTCGCGTTCGGTCAGCGCCTGGAGTGGATGAGCGCGACGTGAAAACAGCTGCGCCACCACCTCGGGGTCAATGGCGGTGCCACCATCGTGTACCCGGTGGAGGCTTTCCAGGAACGATTCAACCCGGCCCACTCGTTCCTTCAACAAGTAGCCGATTCCGCGCGCGCCCTCGCGCAGCAACTCAGAGGCGAAACTATGTTCCACATAGGCCGACAGAACGACAACCGGCAGGCCGGGTATGACCTCGCGGGCCGCCACGGCTGCCGTGATGCCCTCATTCGTGTGCGTCGGAGGCATCCGCACGTCCACAATGGCCAGGTCGGGGCGATGCTCGCGTATAGCCTCAATGAATGACGCGGGGCCGTCGGTCACCGCCGCGACCTCGAACCCTTCGGCGGTCAACAACAGCCGCAAACCCTCACGCAACAGCGTGTCATCATCGGCGAGCACTATCCGCATGGCAACTCCACGTCCACCACTGTAGGACCGCCGACGGGGCTGGATATGCGCAGGTGGCCGTCCAGCGCCGCTACCCGATCCCTCATCCCGGCCAAGCCCTTGCCCGCGCCTATGTCGGCGGCGCCTTGGCCGTCGTCGGCCACTCGAACGCAAAGCCGGTCGTCCTTGACCGACACCGTCACGCGAACCTGGGTCGCTCCGCTGTGTTTGGCCACGTTGGTCAACATCTCCGCCAGCGCGAAGTAGGCGCACGCCTCGACTGCCATAGCCAGGCGCGGCAGCGGTGAAACGTCGACGTGGCACGGCAGTGGGCAGCTCGCGGTCAGCCCATAGATCGCCCCTTCCAGTCCTTGGTTTTCCAATACTGGCGGCATGATGGAGCGCACCACGGAACGCAACTCTTTTAGCGCCTCTTCGGAGGCCTGTTGGGCTCGTTCGATGGCGTCGCGGGCTTGGGTGGGGTCGCGGTCGAGGGCGCGCCCAGCCGCGCCAGTCAACACGGCTACGGCGACCAGGCGGTTTTGTGAGCCGTCGTGCAGGGCCCGCTCGATGCGGCGCAGTTCGGTCACGTGTGCGTCTAGGGCTGCGGCGCGGGTGGCGGTCAGTTGTGCGACCCGCTGCGACAGGTCGACATGGGGGTCCGGGGGAAGGAATCTCCGCCCGGCCCATGCTTGGGCTCGCGACAATGGTGGGGCGACGAGGGTGAACAGCACCGCCCATATCGGGCTGGTGAGGGCAAAGAAGAGCACGGCCGCCCAGCTGTTGGCCGGGATGCCGAGGCTATTGCTCGCTTCCCCTGCGGGAGCCAGATACCACCAGGCGGGCAGGCTGAGGTCTCGGACGGCCATCAGCGGCAGGGCGATGCCGAGGATGCCCACGCAAAATCCGAAGCTCGCGTGGGTGAAAAGCCATGCCAGGTCTCGCCGGGTAGAGCTTTGGCGTAGCAGCGCGCGTGCCACGCCCCAGGGGTTCTCGTCCTCTCCGGTCACCGTTGGCGCGTATGGGCGCGGTATCCGCACTCCCCATCGCTCCAAGCGGTTGCGTTCGAGGTCGGCTACGTGGCGCACGAGCGAGGCCACGGGTCGCGCCAGCAGCAACCCGACTCCGATGAGGCTCAGCACAGAGGTAAGGAGCACCGCGTAGACGGTTATGAGAGCCAACAAAGAGGTGCCCAGCCCCGCTGCCAGGACACGCAGCTGTTCGAGGCCGTGGCGAGCGCGCCTGTGCAAAGCCACATCCCGCCGTTGCGGCGCGTGGCCCGCGTCGGTGTCGAGCCGCTGGCGTTGCTGAGAACTCATGTGTTCAACCTAGCCGCCGCGCGGGCCTACCTCGGTAGCGCCAGCGCTACCACAAGAGGGCGTTCAGCTGTATTGTCGCAGTTCATCGGGCGTCATAGCGTTGTCCACATGAGCCAATCAAGCCCTTATGCGCCCACTGTTCCCGGCCCGCGCCACCGGGGCCTTAAATCTCTCTTGTGGACGCTGTTGCCGATTTTCGTGGTCGCCAACGTCGTCCTCAGCTTCGGACCATTCGCCGACTGGATAGCTGTCATCCCTGGCGCCCTAACCGTGGCGACCATCGTCGGGCTCGTGGCCACTCACCTGAAGTCCCGTGAGCGTTAACGCCGTCCTCATTGACCGGCCGGGCAAGGCAACGGTGCGACACGCTGTCACCGGCGGCCTCTCCGGGGGCGCGGCAAGTCTGGCTGCCGCCGCTGGTGGAGCATCCGTGCTCACGGTCAGCGCCCTCCTAGGCGAAGCCGCCGCCTACCATGCGCTGACAGTCTCCACCGCCGACCTGCTCGACCTGGGAATCGTCGCGCTGGGACTGGCCAACATCTTCATTCCGCTCCTGGTCTATGTCATGGCCGACGTGATTTCGGTGTCCGCCGCCGGGGCCCGGCGGCAGATCGTCACGCTGCGGGCCCTCGGGATGGAACGGGGCCGACTGCGCGGCGAGGTCGGCCGTAACGCCGCCGTCCATTGCCTATCGGGGATCGCTCTGGGCAGCGCGGCCGGATATCCGCTGGCCTGGGCGTCTACCTGGCTGTTGGACGCGGTGAATCTGGTCCCCAGCGGCTTTACGTTGCCGAGCACACCGGTGGCCGGGGTGGCAGCCGCCGCCGTAGTCGCCGCGATTGCCTACCTGGCGGGCTATCTGGCGGTCGTCGCGCCCACCAACGCCCCAGTAGCCGAAGCCGTCGCCGCCTCCGAGACCTCGGTGAGGCCGCCCTCACCACTGCGGGCCCGGATCGGCGCAGTGGTCATGGCTTTGGGTTTCGCCTCCGGGCTCGCACCGCTGTTTGGAGACGTGGAGGCCGGGGCCGCCGGAAGCGGTTCGGCAGCCCTGATATGTGCCATCGGCCTGGGGCTAGCCGGGCCCACAATCTTCACGCGGGCCGCACAAGCCCTGCTGCGTCGCCTGCCGAAGACGGCCCCGATGCCGGTCCGGTTGGCAGTGCAGAATTTCGACGGCTATGCCCACCGAACCGCCCTGGGCGCGACGGTTCTGACCATGTCAATGGCCATCGTGGTGACGTTCAGCTTCGCCAATGCCACCATCGCCGAGGCCGCAGCGCGCCACCCTCATCTCTTGGTGGGCACCGACTTGACCGCAGAAGAGGCCGAGGCCGGCGCGCTGTTGAACACGGTGGTGCTCGTGGCAGCGTTCGCCTATGTGCTGCTGGCGGCTTTCAGCCGCTACGCCGCACTGATGCGACAACGCCGCATCGAGCTGCGCCGCCTACACCAGATTGGGGCCACGCGAGGTCAGCTGCGCGGCATGATCGCCACCGAGACGGCACTGACGACGTCGATGGCCAGTATCGGTGCCCTGGCGATCGCGGGACCCATCCTCATCGTGCTCAGCATCGGCACCCTGGGCACCGTCATGCCCGTGGGCCCGTGGTGGGTCTTTCCCTTCGGGATGGCAGGAGTGTTGTTGGTGCAAGTCGCGGCGGCCTGGAACGCGTTCGGGCACCTGGCTCCTCCGCGACGCCCCTCAGCCAGCAAAGCGGCGGGGTGAGGGCCCAGTACCCTCACCCCGCTCGCGCCGCCGTCGCGGCTACCGTGGCGCGTTACTGCCCGGAGGAAGTCGGGGAGTAACGCGACGGGTTGGGAATCTCGTCTTGGCGTGCGTGCGACACGGTCGGGTGTTGCTGTGAAATCGACTTCAGGAAGTGAAACGTGTCGTCATCCTCCGGGTCGTTGCGCTTTTTACGCGAGCTTGAGCGCCGTGACGAAGGGTCGTCATAGCTTGGTGCCCACACACCATCCTCGGGTTGCGGCTGCTGGTGAGGCGCGGACTCGGGAGTATTGGGCGCGGGCGTGCCTTGGCGCTGCTGGGCTTGCTCGATGCGCCGTTGCTGGGCATAGATCTGCATGGGCCGTTGTGGTTGAGTCGCACCATCGGCTGCCGTCGGGTTCCCCGGAATCTCAACCGGGTCCATCGCCTGGGTGTCCCACTGCGTGTGCGAAGCCTGATGCGACGGCCGCGCTGGCTGCGCGGCTTCAGCCTCGTTGTGCACCTGGCGGGACGCAGTCGGACCAGGCGAGGGACGGCGGTGGGGTGGGGTGGTGCCGTCAGCGGTTTCGTCCTCCAGATCCGACTGCCGCCGGGTGGGCTCTTCGCTCCACGACAACGGCTTGTGGGAATCCTGGCCCCGTTGCATGAGCCCGAAGAGCAAAGCGATGATGACCAGAGTCGCCACCACCATGATCGGCAGGATCAACATAATCGGATGGATTCCACTGACCGGATTGCGTCCGTCGTTGTGCAACGTGACTTGGATGCCCGCCATACCCGTGTAATGCATGCTCGAAATAGCCACCGCCATCAGAGCTGCCGCGCCAATCTGGGCGTAACGGTTGTCCAACCACGTTCCGAAACCCAACGCTACGGTCGCGGCGACCACGGCAATGGCCACCGAGGCCCAAAAGTAAGTGCTGTCGTGAGTGATCGTGCCGGAGATGTTCACCGCGGCCATGCCCGAATAGTGCATGAAGACCACCCCGAGGCCCGCCAACGGACCCCCAATGAGGACCTTCAGCAGCGACTGTTTCCCGTAACCGACCACGAAAAGCCCAAACGCCACCGAACCGATGGACACGACCAGACTCACCGCCGTGATCAAAGGGTCGTAGGCGACGTCGGAGACAGTGACGTTGAAACCGATCATCGCCGCGAAGTGCATCATCCAAATACCGGTACCGCCCAGCGCCATGGACGCGAAGGCGATCCATTTGGTGCGGAGGCGATTACGGCGCTGGCGGCGGGCCATGCTCATGCAAATGAGAGCGATGACTGAACCCGCAAAGGCGAATCCGAGCCCCATGACTGGGTTGACCCAGCCATAGGTGAAGTGAGATACGTGTGCCAAATGTTCCATGTGTAAAGTCTTCTCCCCAGGTCGAGCGGCGCTTGCCGGGTGGCTTCCGCATAGCGCGAAGTGATCACGTGACGTTCGTCGAGGCCTAGCGCTGGTGTCAGGTTTCTTGCCTACTGCGGAGTGGAATGTTGTGCTTGAAGGTCGTCCTCGGCCCTTTTGCATAAGCCTCACTGAAATTCCACCATTCTCGTTGCGGCCAAGCGCGAAACGAGCCCTTGCGTAATAGGCATTTACGGCATTCCGTTAGCTGGTTTACCTGTGTAAACTCCGCTTCTTGCGGCTTGGAAGCCGCACGTTCGCATGAGTCTCGTTGTCGGGGCCGGTTTCGCGGCGCTGGTAGCGGGAAACCGACGTGAGGCAAAGTGCTGCCTGGGCCGCCTGGAAAGGGGAGCCTGCGTACATCGATACGGCGCTGTGACTCGGAGAGGAGACGCCCCGCAGGGGCATACCGAGTCGTTATCTGTTGCCGCCCAAGGCCATTCGCATCATTGTGTCGACGCGAAAAGGCTGCTCTTGGTTGCCTGCTCATTGTAATTAATCTCAGAGGGTGATTCGTCCGCTATGGGACCGTGATCGTCGTTTGACGGTTCGGTACCCGTAGCGACGGTGAGAACACCGAAAATCATGCTAACGATGGAGATCGTCGCCAGGACCAAAATTGGGATCATCAAGACGAGCGGATCCATGCCTTCGACCGCGTGTTGGGGCGGGCCGGTGACCGTAATGGCGGCCATGCCGGTGAAGTGCATGCCACACACGGCCACGGCCATCACCAGCGCCGCGATCGCCATCGCGCCCTTGGCATCTACCCAGGTGGCGAATGCGAGCGCGGCGGTCGCCGCCACGAGGGCGATCGCGACCGACGCACCCACCAGCACGCTGTTGTAGGTCAAATTGCCCGTCGAGGAGATCGCGGCCATGCCCATGTAGTGCATTCCGAGCACGCCCGCACCGGTCACTGGACCCGCCAGCATCAGCTTGAATATCGAAGGGCGGCCCGTCCCGGTCAAGAACAGCCCCAAGGCGACCGCGCCCACGCCGAGCAAGAAACTCAGCGCGGTCAATGGCACGTCGTAGGCGAGGGCTTCGCCGGGGACGGTGAAACCGATCATGGCGATGAAGTGCATCATCCAGATGCCCACTCCGCCAATCGCGAGCGCGGCCAGCGCGATCCATCGCAGCCGCGCTGCCAGGGAAATGGCTCCGCGAGCGTTAGCCATGCTCTTCAAGCCCAGGTATGAGCCGGCCAGCGCGAAGGAAAAGCCCATGGCGGGGGTGATCCACCCGAAGGTGAAGTGGTTGTGTTCGAGGGTTCCCGAGCTGAGCAATTCCAGCCCGGGGTTGAGGGTCAGCAGTTGAGTCATGAGTCTCTAAGTCCTTCGTAGGGGCCGCCGCCGGGGCGCTGGGTGTGCCGTATCGGCGGGGCGAGCGAGCCGAGAGATGAAGTGATGCCACCTTCACAGGTGGCGGGTCTTCCTCCGTCCGCGATGTGGACCTGCGCCGGTGATGCGTTGTCGGATGCGGTGGGCTTGTGGTGGGGCCCGCGCCTTGCGCAGTGTCGTTGTGCGTGTCCCAGCCGGACGAGCCCGTCGCTTTTACGGCGTCGATGCTTGTCCTTGGTGGCCGTATGGCCACTGTCTTATTCCCGGCCTGTTTGTTGTCGGGCCGCTCCTCGCTGTTGTGTGCGCGGAGGTTCCTTATTGCGAGTTTGCTGCAACGTAGGCGCCTCGTGTCGCACAGTGAGTGCGAGTTGCAAAATTTGCTGGGCCCTCCAGGTTGCGGCCGCGCAGCGTGGCTCTGCACGTGCGGGTGGACGCGACGTGGTCCGGTGAGCGCGCAAGGTGGTTCCCTCGTGAGTGCTATGGGGAACTGGTCTTGGCTGACACGCACATCAATGTGGTGTGCGGGGCCGCAATAAAGAGGGGTTCGACTGCTGCGAAGTCGAACTGACACGTTCAATCCGCTTGCGTCGGGGCGCGGAGGAAATCAATGACGTGTGTGAATGCGACTGTCTCAGCCCGAGGGTGGGGCTGTGGCAGTGATGAAAGTGGTGGGGTCCTCGCTTTCATGGCATGAGGAGCGGGCTCGGCGGCGCTGGCTGTGCGCCGGTGGCGAAGGCGTTCGGCGATGGAGGTGTGTAACGCCGGGTTTCACCACAAGCGCCAGTGGTGATGGTGCCCAGTGCTGCCCATTCTCTTTGTTCGTTTGGATATTCCTTTTGGGGAAACCTTGAACGCGGTTGATGAGTGTGCCCAGGGGCCATGCGCGAGCGAGAGGTTTAAGCAAAAGGCAGCTGCTTCGTACCGTTCGGTTCGTCTACCGACGTAGACTTCGCCGTTTGGCTTTGCATCCGCGCCTTCGCGTACGCCTTCGCGTTGTTGTGAACTCTGCCTACACGTTTCGCCGATATGCCCGACCTCGTCGGATTTGTTTGTGATCACCTGTCCGTTCGGTTACCCGCGGATATCCGAACGTACCTAATCAGACCTTAGTAGTTTCGTTCGCCAAAGGGAAGGGGAGGCCGACTTAACCCAGTTGATGGGTCATGGCCCTATAACACTTGGTAGTAATAGCTGTTCGTGACGGATAATGAATAGATAGCGATCATTCTGGCGCGGTCCTGCGAACAGATTGTGGATACGGTTCTTCTGGTTTAAACACGCTGACCGTTCGGATGGGTACTGAGTATCTACTTGGGTGAAACATCCGTTATGTACCAATAAGCATTCCGGAAATATGGCTTTTATGGTTATTAATTGGTGACATAGCTGGGCCTGGTTTTTTGGGCCCACCGGCGTCATGATGGAATCTGCTGGGTTCGGTTCCCAGCCTGTTCGATGCGCGCCAGCCCACAGAACAGGTGAGCATGTGCGATGGCACCCAGGTGTCTGCGGGAGACCGCGTCGCGTGTGTCCAGTGCAATGTCCTTGCCGCGCGGTGTCATGACCGCCACCGTGACCGGTGGCTCCACCCACGGCGCATCGCATCGGTGTCCGCGCTTCGCGCACGGCCATCGGTCCTGGAGCACCGAACCTCAGTTGCCAGGCCGAGTGGAAGGAACACGGCACTCAGGGTTCCGACCTCAGCCAGGAGGGCGTGACGTCTTTCGTGCTGACACCGCTGTTGTGGAGTCGTGCGAGGACGGCACCGAAAGAACAGAACTGGCGGCCCGGCATCTCCAACTGAACATGGTAGGCAGGCAGCGGCTCAACACTGTTGAACCACAACAGCGCCCTAGCGACTGCCCCGCGGTAACTGAACATGCAATGACAGGCAAAGTTGACAATCGACATAAGTCAGTGGGATGAAAAAGCGCACTCGCGTCGGAGGAGAACCTCACCCGGCGCACATTGTTTCCAGGCTTTGAGTACACAACGAGCGTTAGCCAGTTCGCGATATGGGCAAAACGGTCACTCATTCCTAGACTGTCAGCCAAGCATTCTGGTCACTTTCAGCACTTGCGCCCCACTCGTGGGTTGCAATGTGGCCTGTCGCGGTGGATAGTTGCATCGGAAAACTAGAAAACTTGTCCCTCGCGCCCAATGAGACACCCACCCCAGGAGGCTGAGAAGGTGAGCACGAGCAGCTCAAAGCGAGCCGCCTCAACTGCTTCACGCGGTCCGTTCGGCCTGCCCCGGATCTCCGACATTCGGATCAGGTCCAAGCTGGGCTTGATCTTGATGGTGCCCCTGATCGTCTTGGTCGGTGTGGCAGGGCTTCGTGTTGCCGACCTGTCCAACCGGGCCTTCGAGTCCGACGACATGGCGACACTGGTTGAGTTCAACACCGTGGCTTCGGAAATGCGTTACTACTTGCAGACTGAGCGCGCCGCCATGGTTATGTACCTGCGCGGCGACGGCAATGTCGCCGGAGCCGAAGAGGACATCTACGAGTTCTCCAACGTCTCCGCCGCCGCCACGCATGTCGACGAGCGCCTCGCCGCGCTCGCCCGTGGCGCTGACAACCTGCCCGAACTGGGCGAGGAGCTAGTGAGCCCGGTGCTGCAACTTGGCGGCACCATGGAGCTCATCGACGTCGCCCGGGCAGACGCCGAGGAAGACCCCGAAAGCGTTTCGGTGCACTCCATCGCGCGCACCTACCAAAACGCGGTCGAGCGGCTTGTGGAAATCGCCGAAATCTCCTCCCGTATCGTGACCGACCCCGAAATCGCCCGTAAGTTGCAGGTCATCGCGCTGACGACCAAGACCGTCGAACAGCTCGAAGAGCAGCGAGCGACCGCGATTAACATCGGTGATGGCCAGGCGTTCCGTAACCACGCCCGCTGGTCGTCGTTCATCGGCTACGGTGAAAACCGCAAACAGGCCGTTGACGACCTGAAGCGAATCCTGTCCATGGAGGAAGAAGAGAAGCTCTTCTACTCCCCGGGTGGTTTCGCCTCGGTCGAGGCACAGCCAGCCAGCCGCTTCGAAACTCTCGCCTCCGCGGCCGGGCCTGGCCAGGGCCTTGACGTCGACATCGAGGTCATCGAGTCCTATAACGCCATTCTGGAAATGAGCCGTGTGTTCATTTCCGACCTCGAAGAGCAGGTCCTCGAAGAAGCGCGGGCCAACCGTGACGCCCAGATCTTCCAGCTGTTGCTGGAAACCATCTTGATTCTGGCCGCGTTCGTCATCGCCTCGCTGGTAGCGCTGGCGATCGCTCGTAACATGGCCGGCGGTCTGCGCCGACTACGTGAGGGCGCCTTGGAAGTGGCGCACGTGAAGTTGCCACAGGCGGTGGCCCAGATGAGGGACTCCGAGTCGATCGGCAACAAGACGCCGCAACAGGTGGTCGACGAAGCGGGCGACCCGCTGAAGATCAACCAGCGCGACGAGATCGGCAACGTGGCGCACTCCTTCAACATCGTCCACAAAGAAGCTATCCGTGTCGCCGCCGAACAGGCCGGTCTGCGAGCCAGCGTTTCGCAGATGTTCATCAACCTGGCCCGTCGTTCTCAGGGCCTGGTCGACCGACTCATCGGGCACTTGGACCAGCTGGAACGCGACGAGGACAACCCGGACCGCCTCGCCGAGCTCTTCAAGCTCGACCACTTGGCGACCCGAATGCGCCGCAACGACGAAAACCTCCTGGTGTTGGCCGGAGCCGACTCCACCCGCCAGGAACGCCACCCGGCGCAGATCTCCGATATCCTGCAAGCCGCCCAATCTGAGGTCGAGCAGTACACCCGCATTGACTTCGGTCAGGTGCAGACGCACCGCATGGCCAAGCCCGCGGCCGTCAACGACATGGTTCACCTTGTCGCCGAGCTGATGGACAACTCGACCTCCTTCTCGCCGCCGGAGATTCCCGTGCTGGTCGAAGCGCGCGAGACCACTCGCGGCATCACCATCCAGGTAATTGACCAGGGCATCGGTATCTCCCAGGCCCAGCTCGAAGAGCTCAACCAGCAGATGCGGGAAGCCACCGACGAGGGCATCGACTTGGCGTCCTCTCGCATGATGGGGCTGACAGTGGTCGCCCGTCTGGCCCAGCGCCACGGCGTCACCGTCGAGCTGATGCGCGGAAACCCGCGCGGCACGGTCGCCGAGGTTCACCTGCCCGACTCGATGCTGGTCGAGCCGCCGCTGCCAGGCCGCCACGCCGAAGGCGGAGCCGCCAATACCGGTTTGCAACACACCGGTACACACGAGGCGCTTCCGGCCGCGCCGGACAACCCCTCGGGGCTGTTCGACACGCAGCCGAGCGCGCCGGTGAGCCCGCCCATGAATTCCCCGTCGATCCCGGCCCCGCGCGCCGAACCACAGCCCAGAGGTCTGGAACCACAGCCTCGCGGCTATGAGGATGGCCGCGGATACGGTTCCGACCGCTACGGTTCGAAGGAGCTGCCGGCCAGTGCCGAGCCGCTCATGTTCAAGCCAGGCGGTTACACCGACGAGGACCGCAAGAATGGCAAGGTCATGGAAGTGACCGGGGAGATTGTCTCCTCGCAGCACGTGGCCCTGCCCAAGATCGAACTTGACGCAGCACCGGCGCCTGAGCCGCCTCCGGCCTGGCCGGCTGCCGATGGCGACAAGTCCACGGCGACCCCGACTCCGGCCTCGCCGGACCGGGTCTCGGCAGTGGACGAAACAATGGAGCTGCCGATCTTCCGGGAAGCCGAGTCCGCTTGGTTCAAGGCGGCGACGCCTGCCCCCCGGCCGGTAGCAGAGGAGGATGCTGGACCCGTGACGGACTACCCGAACGAGCCCTATTCCTCGTCGGCATTCCCCGAAGCGGTACGACCGCAGCCGAACCGTTCGGCGGCCTCCGGGCCTCCGAGTTCGGCTTCGCGTCCGGACGCTTCGGAAGAGATGCGATCGAGCGCTGCCGCGTCGACCCCCGAGCCGTCGCGTCGCAGCTCCTCAGCCGATGAGTTGAGTTCGGTTGCCTCTCATGAACCCACGACGGATTCATCCCAGCCCGTGGATGAAGATCTTGGTCGTAGGCGACTGTCCAGCGCGGGTAACAATGGCTCCGCTTCGGAGACCGGTTACGCGTGGCGTACAGCTGCCGACGACGGTTGGCAGCAAGCCGAGAGTGCTCTCTCGGCCGAGCCGGAGGAACAGACCGCAACCGGATTGCCCAAACGGCGCCCGGGCGAGAAGCTTGTTCCCGGCGGTGTTCAGCAGCAGCAGGAGACCCTCCAGTCTCGCAAACGCAACCCAGAAGGGGTGCGGGGGCTGCTGTCGGCATACCACCGGGGAGTGCAACGTGGTCGAGGTGGTTCCGGCAGTGCGTAGGGACAAGTGGAATACCCAGCGACAGTGTCAACCGAAACCAGGATGGCCTAGCAAGGAGCGGAAATGAGCACTGGCGGAACAACTGTTCAAGACCTCGGCTGGCTGTTGGCTGGCTTTGCCGAGCGTGTCCCGGGGGTTGCCCACGCGGTGGCGGTGTCGGCAGATGGTTTGCTGCTGGCCTCCTCTCGCGATCTTCCCCGTGACCGGGCAGACCAGCTATCGGCGGTCACGTCGGGGCTGGTGAGCTTGACACAGGGGGCCTCCCGTTGCTTTGAGGGTGGATCGGTATTGCAAACGGTCGTGGAGATGGACAACGGGTTCTTGTTCCTGATGTCGATCTCTGACGGTTCCTCGTTTGCGGTGCTGGCCTCGAAGAACTGCGACGTGGGACAGGTGGGCTACGAGATGGCGCTACTGGTTGACCGCGTCGGCGAGGCGTTGACCCCGGAGGCGCGCGGCTAGGGGCCCGAACCTTGAACGTGACGATTTTTTGGCGTCACATCACGTGGTGATCGGCAAGATCACTGGCTGTGAATGTGGCGGTTGACTAGCCGAAAGGCTAGCGGAAAAGGAAGACTGGATGACCTATGGCGTATGACTCAAATTCACGGTAAAGTTCCAACCGCGTGTATGAGACTCGCCAGGGCACCCCAGTCTGAGCGCAAGAAAGTACACACCCCCTTGGCGGACTTCGTGTCCGTCAGACGCAATTAGTCAACTGGCAAAATCTTCTTAAGACGCAATACGAACTGCGCTCATGAGTGGACGAACAGGTTCGCTCGTGTGAGAGCGGTTGGAGGTTGAGAATGGTCCTCGGTGGTGGAGAACCTAGCGGATCGCTGGTCCGTCCCTACGCGGTTACGCGTGGGCGCACACGTCCCCAGCTAGAGATCGCCCTTGAGGCTTTGGTGGAAACCACAGCGCGGGGGCGCAGTGGGCACTTTATGGGTGGACGCCAACAGCAGACCATTGCAGATCTGTGCGGGGGCCGGTTGCAGTCCCTCGCCGAAATTGCGGCAAGGATGGAAGTCCCGTTGGGGGTGGCCCGCGTATTGGTGGCCGATATGGCCGCTGATGGTCTGCTCGCCGTTCATGAACCCACTGGGTTCTCCGATGAGAGCGGCGGATCGGACGAAGGCGTGGGCACCGAACTGCTTGAGCGCGTACTAAGTGGACTTCGGAGGCTGTAAAGCGTGGTAAATGTGCCTGGTAACTCACGTGTCACCTCGGCCAAAATTGTTGTGGCCGGCGGCTTCGGGGTCGGAAAGACGACCCTGGTGGGCTCGGTGTCAGAAATTACGCCCTTGACCACCGAGGCGATCATGACCTCGGCGTCAGAGGGCGTGGACAATAACTCGATGGTGCCGACCAAAGCCACCACCACCGTGGCGATGGACTTCGGCCGTATATCGATCGACAAAGATTTGATCCTGTACCTGTTCGGTACGCCGGGCCAGACCCGTTTCTGGTTCATGTGGGACGAGCTAGTGCGCGGTGCCATCGGTGCCGTAGTGCTGGTCGACACCCGCCGCTTGGCTGACTGCTTCTCGGTGGTGGACTTCTTCGAACACCGCAAGCTGCCATACGTGGTCGCGGTGAACTGCTTCGATGGCAAGCAGCTCCATGAGCTGGGCGACATCCGTGACGCCTTGCAGATTTCGAGCGACGTTCCGATCATGTACACCGACGCGCGCGACCGTGAGTCGACCAAGGGCGTACTGATCAACCTGGTGGAATACGTACTCACCATGCGCAAGACGCGCACGGTGGGCGTCTAAGGCAAACCAGACCCGCGGCGAGCTAGGCCCCATCGCTCGCCATCGCATCGGGTGTGATGCCACACAGCGATAAAGAGAGCCGGTCCCGACCTAGGTCGGGACCGGCTCTCTTATTATCTACATTGATTGTGGAGTGTCGGATCGTGCGGATTCTGGGCCGTGCCAAAGGCCGCTATGGGGCCACTAGCCCACCACTCGTGGCAGGGTCCCGGTCGAACCGAGCGCCTCTTGCAACAACGGGCCCACCTGCATAGTGAACTGGCCGACCTCATAGCCCAGCTGTTCGCGGTCGCATTGCGTCACCGCTAGCAAGGTGAGGCAGATTTCTTGGCCCACCGGGGCCGCCATCAGCACGCCTTCGGCCATTTCGACCACGACTTGCTGAGCTGGTCCGTTCTGCATGGCGCGGCCCGCGCCCTCGCCCATGGACAGCAACCCGGAACCGATCCCGGCCAGTTGCTGGGCCCTCTCTTCGGGCAGGCCGGTCGACACGGCCAAGGGCAGACCGTCGACACTGACCAACACCGCGTGCGACAGCCCGGGAGTGCGGGCGACCAACGAGGCCAGGAGCATGGACAGCGAGCGCTCATAGACGCCTAGGTTGTTCGTGGTCATACGGCCATCCTATTGTGGCGGCGCGACCGCTTGTGAGAACCGCGAGCGCGGCCCCAGCCCTTGAAATATCCAGAGGTGTTCTGCGCCAACAGTTCCGCGTCGCGGTTGATCGGTTCATCGAAACGCTTGTCACTGGTGAGCATGGAACCGGGGACCAGATTGGCCTGGGGCTTACGGCGCGGCAAGCCCGAGTTGGTCGTGTCGGCCTGTTCGGGAGCTTCGGTGACCGCCTGCGCTGTCTTCCAGCCTTCGTCGGCGGCGAATGACCAGTCGTCGCGCTCGTTTTCGCTGCCGGGGCGTTTGAACCAGGCGCTCTTGGTCTGACCGAAGATCAAGAGGCCGTCGTCGCCGCCGGTGATCTCCTCGATGGGCGGAAGATTGTCTACACGGGACTGTGACTGTTCGCCTTCGTGGCGCTGCCCGCGCGGGGCCGCGCCCGAGGCGGCATTCTGGTGCGCGGCGAATTCACTGGCCAAGCGGGACTTCGCGGCATGGCCCTTTCCAGCGGGACGCTGCTCGGGCGAACGTGGGCCAGAGGCCGGTAGGGCTTCGGTATCGGAGGCCCGGTCACTCTGGGCGCGTCGAGATCCGGTGT
The DNA here is from genome assembly GCF_016925535.1 of Natronoglycomyces albus. Lineage (NCBI taxonomy): Bacteria > Bacillati > Actinomycetota > Actinomycetes > Glycomycetales > Glycomycetaceae > Natronoglycomyces > Natronoglycomyces albus. The sequence goes on from NZ_CP070496.1 coordinate 502,393, forward strand.
CACCAGCGTTGCGAGCCCGCCGGGAACCAGTCTGACCGGGTTCGGCCGCATGCGATTGGGTGTGTTCGGAGCGCTTCGACACTGTCGGGTGCGAACCCGAGTGCTGTTGCTGCAAAGAGCCGGTCTCGTGCGCGGAGGCGGGCGCGGTCAGACGGCGGATCTGGCTGGGGTCGGGCAAGTCCCGAGAGGGCTTGCGCAGCGCCATCGTACTGGGGCCATCCTCGCCGGAGGCGGATTCGGCCGGGAAGTCCCAGGCGGCCTCGGGGCGGCTACCCGGGTGCTGGATCGTCTCAGCGGATTCGATGTCGATCTGAGAGGCGCGACGGGGGCGCGGGACCCGATTGCCCCTGCCTCCACCTTGGCTACGAGGCCGCCGGGCCGTCAGGAGCGACATCAGGCCGTCCAATGACCGATCCCAGGCCGCGACCGCCTCGGCGGTGGCCGAGACAGCGGGAGCGACTGCGGGGTCGTCGCCTCCGCCAAGTTGTTCGATGGCGGCGGTCAGGGCCGACACCATGGCGGCGACGTGGCCCGGTTCGGCCACGGTCGCCAAATCGGCCGCCAAGTCCTCCGTTGAGATCTCTTGCAGGGCTCCGGGTTGCGGAAGCCGAGTCAGGATCGCCACGGCATTGGGCTCGGCCGGGTCATCCCACGCGGCCAGTACCGCCGGGAACACCGCCCGCAAAAGGCATGTGAGGGCTTCGGCCGAAGACTGGCGAGCCTTGGTGACCACTTGGATCGAATCGAGGATGGGGCGCAGGGCCGCGATCTCGGGCGTGACGGCAATACAGGTCACTGCGGGAAGCGCTCCGCTGGCGAGGCCGCGGGCGATGCTAATCGCCCCGTCGAGGGCGTCACGGGCCTCGGCGGTCTTGCGTTCATCGGCGGCGGCCACCAAATAGCCCGACGCCGTGGCCAGCTGCGTGAGGAACTCTGCGTGGCGGCTGACCGTGCCCATGACTACCGGGTCGGAGTCGGCATGACGGGCCAGAATCTGGCTTAGGTGTACCCAGCCGCGCGGGTCGTCGGTGACGGTGGCGGAGACCAAGAGGGTTCCGGTGGGGCCCACAAGGGCCACCGCACACTCATCGGCGTCTGAAGACGCCGCGTTCGTTGTGCTGACGATGCCGCAGAAAACCTGCACGCGTCTTTCTCCTTTACGTAAGCAACGGGCATCGGTTCGAGGGTGTTGGATTGTCGACGGTGACCGTGAGTGCCTGGCCACCGGGAGTGGTAGATCCTGCTAGGCGCGCTAGTGGCTAGCCTGGCGCGAACACACTCGTAATGCCGTTGTTATCGATCGTCGCTTATTGTGAGTCTTTTCGCCAGTGGACGGCCTCGGAAATTTTGCCGATGATTCCTCGCCAGGCGATGGCCGCCTGTTCGGTGGAGACTCGGCGCAGCTTCCGTTTTGCGAAGAAGGAGCGGAAGCCACCGTCCACAATAGTCCGAAGCGATTCGTCGATGTCGTCGAGTGGGGAGCCCTCAGCCAGCGGTTCTGTCACGGAGCGTAGATCGAGTGCCTGCCCTAGGTCGCGGGCGATCTCCCCGGCGCTGATGAGCAATTCGGGCTCCCAGGCGTCGTGACCGCCGCGCAAATTAGTGACGACCAGGTCGAGCTCGAAGTTGTCTGCTTCATCACATACGACGTATTCGGCCTTTAGGCCCTTCTTGAGCTTGGCAAACGTCTCAATTTGGGTGAGATCATGCTTGGCCTGCGACTTCACGTACTTCACGAGTGCTTCGCGGGTGTCGAAGAGAAGGACCTTGCCGTTCTTGGACAAGAAGACCGGGACCTCGTCCACGTCAAGGCGTTCCGCCTTGGGAGTGGTCTCCTCGGTGTCGTCGTCGGTGTCCTCGTCGACGAAGTCGGAAATATCCGGCTCGACGAAATTGTCCACGTCCTCCGGATTCTCGATGTCGGGGCGATCGTCCTCATCGGACTTTTTGCCCCGCTTGTTCTTCGCTTGTCCCTTGGCTGGCTCGGCGTCGTCGTCGGTGTCCTCGTCGAGTTCCTCGTCTAGGTCCTCAGGCTCGTAGGCCTTGTAAGCGCGCAAGGTCAGCCCGGAGTTCTTGCCCAAGTGGATCACGATCGGGTCGACACCGACTTGCTCCCAGAAGCGGTCGGCCTCCTTGCTTCTGGTGCCACTGAGGGCGAGGTCGAGGCTGTCCGAGGCTGACGTGTCGTCGGTCTTGGACTTGTCCTGATGACGTCCCACGATGTTGCTCTCCGTCTCCAAAGACTGTCACTGAGTGCTCAAGGTCGGCCATGACGGAAGCTGAACTCACTGGAGGCTGTGCCTCGCCTCAACCCACAAACTCCGCGAAGTGGGGATCAAGCTGTGTTAACGCAGCCGTCTAGGCCAGGCTCCAGCCTAAGCCATCCCTGCTTGCCCAAACGTGCCAGTAGGCACTGTTGCCTGCCTCGGAAGTCGCACCGTTTTCCAGTGAGGCAGCAGCGGTTCCGAAGCGGGACATGGTCGACATTTCCGGCTTGTGTTGTTCAACTACGCCTGCTGTAGATCGATGGTGGCCTCGTAGCCGGTCAAGTCATCCTTGCCCCACGTGTAGAAGTTGTCGACCGTGGCCAAGAGGGTGATGGTCTGCCCAGCCGCACACGGGAGATTTGCGTCGGCGACGACGGGAACTCCCGAGTGATGAGACGGGCGGCCTTGGTGATCGGGCACGTCGACCCGCAACGAATAGGAGCCCGGCTCGACCTCAAAGAACCAGCGGCCCCAGCCGCGCGGAAGTTCAGTGCCGTCGAGGGTGACGATGGGAGCCGGGGCGGCGATACGCCAAGGGCGGTAGTTCTCGCGTGGGGCATTGAATCCGCCAAGCTGCGTTTCCCGCTTGCCTAGGTTGAGGTCCAGGACGATGCCTGCACGGCCAGCGCTGGGCTGGGGGAGGTCCAGTTCGGTGCCGAGGGCTACGATTTTGCCGATGGCGGGATGGTCTAGACGGGGCCAGCGGACGTGCCGGAAGAAGCGCGCTTCTTCGGAGACGGCGTCCCTCTTGTCCTCTCGCTTGCGTTTCCACCGCAGCGCCAAGACAATCCCGGCGATGACAAAGAGAATGGCGACAGGAGATGCGGGAATGTAGACGTCTCGTTCGAAATCCACCACTGCGCCACGTTGCAGGTAGAGCGCGAAATACCACAGAGGAAACAGCGAGACGAGGGCGCCGATGTAACCCAAAAGTGCCCCGCCGATGGCCCAAGGGACGTTGCTGGTGGTGCTGGTGGCGTGAACTCCCGGTCGGCCGAGCTTGCCAATGGCGACCTGGACATCCGAATTCAGGCCGACGCCATAACGGAAGTCGTGCGGAGTCGCGTAGCGCAGTTCTCGCTTGCCGTTGGCGCGGATTGTTACCGGAACGGCTACAGACGAACGGTCGAGCCCTTGGGCCTGCACGCTCACCATGTAACGGCCCTCGGGCAGTGCTACGCGCACGGTCCCAAAGCCCGATGAAACAGGTTGCCCGTCGACGAGAACGACGGGGATACGGGAGTGCTTCTGGCCGGTGTCGTAGTGGTCGATGTTGTTGGGCCCGAAGGTCTCGACGGTCAGCGTCCCGTGAGTGGAGGTCGGCTCGACGCTCCACGGCTTTGGGAGCGGATCGTCAAAGGAGAAGCTGCGAGTCTCGATGTCCCAGGAGGAACCTTCGACGGCGGTCGCGGGAACCCTGGACTCGTTAGTGCCAGATTTCTGTACTTTCACAGTTTGATCCTTCGGGCTACTGGTGATATGGGTCCACGCTAGAAGGACAGTCCGAGAGCGCGTTGGCGCTCCATTTGTGCGCGGTGTCGACGGTGGCGGTGACCCGAGCTATCCCGCCAGGGACCGCGCCTCGCATAGGGAGGTGGCGTACGTTGTAGGCGGCCGCTTCCATATTGTGGCTATTCGTACGCCAGGCCCTCGTCGAGTTGATTGCGAGGCGTTCCCTCATGCGTCAATCCGGTGGCGACTGCTCCCACTGAGTTGATCTGCCACTGAATGATGTATTCACCCATCGGGCCCATGATCTTGTTGATCTTTCCGACAATGTCGGCGAAGGCTTTGAAGACTTTGATCGCCTCCATTTTTCTTTGGAGCCCCTGGAGGAATGCCACGACGGCGGTGATCTTACTGAACACCATTGCGGTTGCGGTCGAACCGCCCATCGTGAAGGCGGCCAAAGCCAGGGCAATGATCCATTTGGCGATGTTCTTGGAGACCCAGCCACCGATGATGTCGTAAATGACACCGCGAATGGCATCGGCCATGGCCTGGGCGGCTTGCAGAATGCCTTGGAGATCGTAGGTGATGCTTCCGAGCCCGATGATGGCCTCGGAGAACTTGCACGTCGAGTCGAAAGCGGCCTCGCCGTCGGCACCTTCCCAGTCAGTGAGGTGCTGGTCCCAGGAGTCGATGACGCCGTTGCTGATCGGCTCCAAACCGGTGCGGACACGGTCCCACTTGTCGATTTCGTCCTGCATTTTGCCAGGGTTGCCAGTGACCGCACCCAGAATGTCGTTCAACGGCTGAATGAGGGTGATGAGGAAGTCGAGCCCAGCGCCGACGAGGTACTTGATCGGGTCCATGATAAACGTGGCCGCGCCGCTGGCGAAGGCATGGACTCCGGCGAGTGCCGAGGCGATGTCGCTGGCTGCTTCGGTGGGACTGTTCGCGCTGCGCACTGAGTCGACGGAGCTCACGACGTTCATGGCATTACTGATGATGCCGGCCGAAGGGGTGTTGAAGAAGGAGCCAGCGCCGGAGTCGCCGGTCGTTTGGCCGAACCGATCCCATCGGCCTTGCGTCTCGAAGCCATCGGATAGCAGATCGTCAAATGCTCGACTGATCTCTAGGTCGGCTTCTTCCCAGCCATTCGCCGCACCGTCCAACTTCGATGCCTGGTTGTTGAGGCCGTCCGCACCCTGCGCCAGGTATTGCTTGAATTCGTCGCTGGAGTCGCCATAGCTCTTGGCAAAGAAAATTCCGGGAAGCCCCCAGATGTCCCAAGACATGTCGTGCGCAGCTGCCGTTTCGGCGACCGAACTGGCGTTACCGATGAGTCCACGCAATTCCTTGGCAGCCTCATGCAACTGCTCAGGATCAACTGAAGTCATGAATCTTCCTTCCGCCCAACGGAATTCAACCTATATGGCTAAGAGTGTGGGAGTGGGTTGCCGATTGCATTCGCACCACAAGAGTGTTGGTGAACGCGCATGTGGAAAACAATATGGGGATAGGAGCTATGCTCCTATCCCCATATTAATGCGTGTTGCCTAGGCAGTGATTGTCTAGCGCCGAGATGTCTAAGTCCCGGCCGGGTGCCAGACCGTCTTGTATTCGATGAACGCGCGCAGGCGATGGGTACCTGGGGCGGCGGCAAAATCTTCCTTGCCTGGCCGCACGACGCGCTTGAGAGTGTCGGCGGCGGCCTCTTCGGCTGCCTTGAGCACGTCCTTGTCCTCAACTCCGGTGAGGTCCACCGCGTTGACGTCACCGTGGCTGGCTAGCCACGGGGCCAGCTCGGAGGCCTTTCCGCTGAGCAGGTTCACCACTGCGCCGGGCACGTCCGAGGTAGCCAGGACCTCGCCGAAACTCATCGCTGGCAGTGGTCGCTCATAACTGGACACCACCACGACCGTGTTGCCGGTGGCGATGGCGGGTGCCACCACGCTGACCAGGCCAAGCAGCGGGTCATCCTGGGGCGCGATAATGCCGACCACGCCGGTGGGTCCGGCGGTGGTGTGGTTGAAGAACGAGCCGTTCACCGGGTTGGCTCCGCCGAATACCTGCGTGACCTTGTCGGTCCAGCCCGCGTAGTGCACCAGCCGGTCCACGGCGGCCTCGACCGACGCCGCCGCGTTCTTCTTACTCCAGCCGGTCGCGGCGGCTACCTCATCGGCAAACTGCTCGCGGCGACCCTCCAGCATTTCGGCGATGCGGTAGAGGATCTGCCCGCGCAGGTAGGCGTTGGCATTCGCCCAGCCCGGTTGAGCTTTGCGAGCGGCGGCGACCGCGTCACGCACGTCTTTACGTGAGGCCCATGAGGCGTTGGCCAACGGCATGCCCTTGGGGGAGGTCACTAGGTAGGTCCTTCCCGACTCGGAGCGGGGAAACTTGCCGCCCATGTACAGCTTGTAGGTCTTGCGTACCTGGAGACGATCAGACATCGAGGTATCCTTCCAGGCCGTGACGGCCGCCTTCGCGTCCGTAGCCGGATTCCTTCAAGCCCCCGAAGGGGCTGGTGGCGTCAAGTTTGTTGAACGTGTTGGCCCACACCACGCCCGCGTTGAGCGCTTCGGCGGCCCAGAGGATCTTGGAGCCCTTCTCCGTCCAGACCCCGGCCGAGAGGCCATAGGGCGTGTTGTTGGCCTTGAGGATGGCCTCCTCGGGCGTGCGGAAGGTCAGCACGCTCAAGACCGGGCCAAAGATTTCCTCCCGGGCGATGCGCATCGCCTGCTGCACGCCGGTGAAGACGGTTGGCTTGAACCAGAATCCGTTGTCCGGTACCGGGCAGTCGACCTGCCAGCGCTGCGCGCCTTCGGCCTCCCCGGCCGAGGTCAGTTCCCTGATGCGTTCCAGCTGCTCGGCGGAGTTGATGGCACCCAGGTCGGTGTTCTTGTCCAGCGGGTCGCCCACCCGCAACAGCCGCATGCGGGCTTTGAGGCGTTCGAGGACTTCCTCGGCGACGCTTTCTTGCACCAGGAGTCGTGAACCAGCGCAACACACGTGGCCCTGGTTGAAGAAGATCCCGTTGACGATGCCTTCGACGGCTTGGTCTAGCGCCGCGTCGTCAAAGACGATGTTGGCGGCCTTGCCGCCCAGTTCGAGGGTGACCTTCTTCTTGGTTCCGGCCACGGATTTCGCGATGGCGCGGCCCACGGCGGTAGAGCCGGTGAAGGCGACCTTGTCGACAGCGGCTTCGACCACGGCACGTCCGGCTTGCGGTCCGCCGGTGAGGATGTTGACCACGCCTGGTGGCAGGTCGGCCTCTTGGCAGATCTCGGCGAACAGCAGCGCGGTGATCGGCGTGGTCTCGGCGGGCTTGAGCACCACGGTGTTGCCGGTTGCCAGTGCGGGGGCGATCTTCCAGGCGAGCATGAGCAACGGGAAGTTCCATGGGATGACCTGCCCGGCCACGCCCAACGGCTTCGGCGCGCCCTGCCCGGCGGCGTTCCCGATGGCGTATTCGAGCTTGTCGGCCCATCCGGCGTAGTAGAAGAAGTGTTGCGCCGCCAAGGGAATGTCGACGTCGCGGGTTTCCTTGATCGGTTTGCCGTTGTCCAGCGACTCGGCCACGGCCAGCTCACGGGCCCGTTCCTGAATGATGCGGGCGATGCGGTAGAGGTACTTGCCGCGCTGGAGCGCGGGCATGGGCCCCCATACCTTGTTATATGCCTTGCGGGCGGCCGCGACGGCTGCGGTCACGTCGGCGTCGGTCGCGTCGGCGACTTCGGTCAGGACCTCTTCGGAGGACGGTGAGATCGTCTTGAAGGAGTTGCCCTCGACCGGGTCGACAAATTTCCCGTCGATGAACAGCCCATAGGATTGGCGCAGATTGACAATCGAGCGCGACTCGGGTGCGGGAGAGTATTCGAACATTAGTCCACCGTCACATAGTTGGGGCCACTGTAGTGGCCGTGGGCGAGTTTCAACCGCTGCATCAAGAGGTCGTTGAGCAGGCTGGACGCGCCGAAGCGGAACCAGTTGGGGCTCAGCCAGTCCTCGCCGAGGGTTTCGTTGACCATGACCAGGTAGCGAATGGCGTCCTTGGTGTTGCGGATGCCCCCGGCGGGTTTGACGCCGATCTGGGTGCCGGTCTCGGCGCGAAAGTCGCGCACGGCTTGCAGCATCAGCAGCGTGACGGGCATGGTTGCGGCGGGGGAGATCTTGCCGGTGGAGGTCTTGATGAAGTCGGCTCCGGCCAGCATCGCCAGGTGGCTGGCTTTGCGCACGTTGTCGTAGGTGGCCAGCTCGCCCGTTTCCAGGATGACTTTCAGGTGGGCGTCTCCACAGGCGCCTTTGACGGCCACGATCTCGTCGAAGACTTTCTCCAGGTTGCCCGAGAGGAAAGCGCCCCGGTCGATGACCATGTCGATTTCGGTGGCTCCAGCGGCCACGGCGGCGGCGGTGTCATCGAGTTTGACCTGTAGCGGCGCTTGGCCCGAGGGGAAGGCCGTCGCCACGGAGGCGATGTTGATGCCGGTTCCCTTCAAGTTCGCCACCGCGTGGGGGACCATCGACGGATAGACGCAGACGGCGGCTACCGGTGGCACGTCGGCCTGTGTCGGGTCGGGTCGGCGGGCCTTCGCGCATAGCGATGCGACCTTGCCAGGGGTGTCGGCCCCTTCCAAGGTGGTCAGGTCGACCATGCTGATGGCCAGGTCAATGGCCGCAGCTTTGCTAGTGGTTTTGATTGATCGTTTGGCCAGGTCGGACGCGCGTTCTTCGAGGCCGACGGCGTCAACCCCGGGAAGCGAGCGCACCTGGCGGACAGCGTCGTGGGCGCTCAAAATTGATCCCATGATCCTAAGTCTATTCCCTCACGCAAAGTGGTTCTTATGTGACAGCTTATGACGTTGCCCATGCCTGTGACCCGAAACTGACCGGCAAGCACGCACCTCGCAACCCGGTTGGCTCCGCGAACGGCAGCACCACCGGCGAGACCATCCCCATTGAGACACGCGGCGCCTCCAGTGTCAATGAGCACCGCCCCTCACCTCCACCCACTGCGGCGCGTCCCTATAGCGGCAGCTGGCCACCGATGGATGATCCAATCGGCTGCCACATGACGGCGACCACGTCGTACAGTGGTGGACGTGGATGTACGAATAGTGGAACACCCCTTGGTAGCTACCCGCCTCACCGCGATGCGTGACGAAACCACCGACTCAGCGAACTTTCGGTCCGCCCTGCACGAACTGACGTCGCTGTTGGTCTACGAAGCGACCCGCGACATCGAACTGTCCGCATACGACATTCGCACTCCCGTCACCTCTACCAGCGGATACACGCTGGCCAACCCGCCGCTACTGGTCCCGGTGCTGCGAGCGGGCCTAGGAATGGCCGAATCGGCCCACAACCTGCTGCCGGAAGCCACCATGGGGTTCGTCGGGCTCGCCCGCGACGAAGCCACCCACGAACCGCGCGTCTACATGGAGTCGCTACCGGCCGACCTGGCCGGGCGACATGTCATCGTGCTAGACCCCATGGTCGCCACCGGCGGCTCGCTCGTGCGCTGCTGCGAAATGATCGCCGCGCGCGGTTGTGACAACATCTCGGTGGTGTGCGCGCTGGCCGCACCTCCGGCGATCGAACGCCTACGCAATTCGGGCCTGCCCTTGACGATCACGACCGCCTCCATTGACGACGGCCTCAACGACGATGCCTTTATCGTCCCAGGTCTGGGCGACGCCGGAGATAGGCAATTCGGCGCTTATCGCCGATATTAAGCACAGTGGCGCGTACCGCCGATACTGAACACTGCGGCGCGTACCGCCGGTAAACGAGCCGGTGAGAACGCCGACAGTGCCTTTTGCACAAGCCTGGGCGCGATGGTCGAGCTTGGTTGGCGTTGCTTCCCGCGCTTGTCGGGCCCAAACTTGCTATTGACAGGTGGTGCGTTAGTGCGACGATCTGGGATTGCTCTAAGTCTTGTCGCGATGCTGGCCGTGGCCGCCGGGTGTGGTGGTGAATCTGGTCGTGACTACAGTGCTGAGGATGTTCAGCGGGCCTGGGTGCAGAACGTGGAGGGCTCCAACGAGCTGGCGATGCTGATCCAACGGTTGGAGGCCAATTGCGCCCAAGCCCATGGCGTCGCGGCTGACCACTCTCTTGACATTGGATTCGTCGCGGGGGCCGACACGTCGATTGAGTCGCTCATGGGAGTCGCCGCGCCGCGCATCACCGTGGAGGAAGCCGAAGCACACGGCTATCGGGCGCAGCACCCTGAGATCTGGGAGAACTTTATCGACCGGGATGGGTCCGCCGAGCCGACTGAGCCCGACCGTGAAGCCCTCGCCGTCATGTACGGTTCTGACTTTGTCGAGGCGTTCTACGCTGATCCCGAAGCGACAGCCGAGGCCGACCTGCCAGGTCGCGACATCATCTACCTGGACGAGGACAGGGAGGCGTACGTCGTGGCGTACACCGACGGTTGTAAGGGCACGGTCTCGGCCGAGCTGTTCGGCGACGAACTGGCTTCGTACCATCGCGACCGCAGTGCCGCCGCGCCGTGGCTGGGTTCGAGCCTGAGCGACCATGCCGATTACATTGCCGCAGAGGCCGACTGGGCTTCGTGTATGCGCGAATTCGGTTACGCCTTCGATGGAATGGACGACTGGACCTGGCAGATCGTGGACTACGCGCGCGATTCTTTGGCCCAATTCGAGGACCTGCAAAAAGAACTGGCTGTGGCCGATGGCGATTGCGCTAAACGCGAGAACGTCAACGACCGTTTTCGAGCCGTATTCGAAGAGGTCTCGCTGGCCTACTTTGCCGAGCATGGGGCCGAGGTCGATATCTTCGCCTTTAACGAGCGCGTTGAGGACCTCAAGCTCCGCGCGCAAGAGATGCTTGAATCCGACAAGGTGTTTGGGAACTTAACGGTGTGGGGGCCGCGAGTTGTCCGGGCCGGTTCGACTTCGAGGCTTATGCATATGGCACTTGCGGTGTTAGCTCGTTTAGGAGCGTAAACTTCGCCCCCTGCGGCCTTGAACGCGCACTTTCGCGCAAGCGGCTTCGAGTTTTGCTCCCCGGCCTGGAGGGCCGGGGAGTCGCTTAAGCGTAGGCCAGGTAGGGGCCTGGCTTGTCGGGCTCCTCAAAACGGAAGCGCAATTGCAGGTCGGTTTCTTCGATCAGGTCGACTTGCTGCGTGAACTGTTCGTTGGTGATGACGAGGAAGCCGCGCAGACCCCATTCCTTCGCCAGCCAGCCGCGCAGAGTTTCCAAGAGGGCGCGGTCGGTCTCCGTTGCCAGCTGGGACTTGCGGACCCAGAAGTAGACCGTTGCCTGGTAGTCATCCCACTGTTCATCTGCGACCGGGGTGATTGTGCTGCGGGTGTACATCGGCGATGCGGTGGCAAAGAGGTAGACGCAGCCGAGGCATTCCGTTTCGGCCGGGTTGAGCACGGTGTAAGTGAAGGCTAGACGTTCGCTGTGGCGCTGCTCTAGATTCTCCAGGTCTGCACGGTTGGCTTCGACGGTGAAGTCGTCTTCGGGCCAACTCGACTGTTCCCACAAGCGTAGGTAGTCGCGGCTTTCCATGACGGCCGCGTGGTCCATCTCGGCGTCGGCGGCGGTGATGGGCCGCAGGCGGAAGGTATCTGTGGCGAGGCCAGGGGGGACTTCGCGGTCAGGGTCGGTGAAAAACATGGTTCTACCTCCTGTGCGTCCCTCGACGCACAGGAGGAGTGTAGCTAGCGGCGCCGCGTGGGCGCATTCTTTTTATGCGCGCTGGGCGGTGCCGCAATTAGCGGCTGGTTGCGTCGGCGAGGTGGGCGTGTTCGTCGTAGTGGTCGCCGTGCAAATGGTGCTGGTGGTCCCCGTGCAGATAGTCGACGTGGTCGTTGTGCACGATCTTTTCGTGGCCGCAGTTTTCGCCGTGTTCATGCTCTGAGACGGTGTGCTCCGCGCGAACGTGCTCATTGTCCATAGTAGATCCCCCGAGATCCTTGTTTGCTGCTGGTTCGCTGTTTTACCTGGTCGGGACTTTGGTTGTTCAGGCCCGTGGGCGGCGTATTCTCGCCGCTGCGAACCGGTGCCTCATGGGCTCAGAATACCGAGGCGGCGGCCGCTGGTGGCTGTTTCGAAAGATTGACGGGCCTGGTCGCGCGATGAGGGCTCGTTGCCGCACCTGGGGGGCATTGCTAGACTCTTATTGAAAACGATAACCATGTGCATGAGGAGTGAGTATGAAGGTGCGCGCATCCCTAAAGTCACTAAAGAACAAGCCGGGTTCGCAGGTGGTGCGGCGGCGGGGCCGGGTCTATGTGATCAACAAGCTCAATCCGCGCTTTAAGGGGCGCCAGGGCTAGTCACTGAGGGGTTCTGTGGGCCAGCCACGCGGCGAGAACTCGACTAGGGCGAACCGGAGCGGATCACCCCATCTCCGCTCCGGTTCCTGCGGTGTCTTCTGAGCGTTTTCTTCGCCGATCTTCTCCTGTGCCTAGTGGACTTTTCCGCGTTGTTCCGCTTTGCCACGTGATGACCCCCAGCAAGGTAGCGGCCCTCGGTCACTCGGCATGTCCTATATCGACGATCTCGCCGCGTCGCTCTCATCGGCGGCTTCCTTTTCGGACGAAACCGCTGCGCCGGCCAGATTTGGGGGCCGCTTCGTTACGCCCCTCCATGCGCTGCGGCGTGACTTCCCTTGTACAGTCCATTTTGGGCTTGTGCTGCGCATCCGTTGGTAGGTACCCTCACCCGAACGGGCCGCCACGGATGCCCGATGGGCGAGTGGAAAGGCGTTGTATTCATGGACGAGAAATACACGTACACGCACGAAGCGCCCGAATGGTTCAGGGTCAAGAACGCGCCAATGTTCGGGTGGCAGCGCGGATCACAGTACGTTGAGCTGTTTGTCTCCGGCAAAAACCGGCTTCGGCACCAGTACGTGCCCGAGGGCGGGTTCGATAGTCAAGAAGAGTTCGACGCCTACTGCCGCGAGGCGCTGGAAGAAATGGGGCCCGAGCAGGCCCACCGGCTAGCGTGGAGGATCGAACACGCGTTCTTGGGAAAGCAATGATCGGGGTAGGTCTTCTAGGTATCTCTAAACGGCCTGATACTGCCACCTCCTCCTAGTTTCTTGTAAGAGAGCCCGCGCTCGCTTTCCTCGGGCGGGCTTTTCTATGCCAGGCCGACCCTTTGGCCAGAACGTGTACATGTCGACTATGGGACAGATGGCTACCGCGTGGGGTTGGTCGCCCAAAGCGTGCTTGGCATGTCCTCTATCGATGATCTCGCTACGTCGCTTTCATCGACGCCTTCCTCTGCGGATGAAACCGCTGCGGCTCTTAGCCGAGCGAAAGCCGTTGCCGAGGGTGTGGTTGGCGCTTTCCAGTCGCTTGGTGCGGACGGTCGGGCAGCGCACGCGCATGCCGTGGCCGACCAGATCGAGGGCATCACCGGCCAACAAGCGGCGGTCACGGACACCATCGAGAATGCCCAGTAAGCGACCAAGGCACTACGAGACGCTTTACTGACCACCAACAGCGCGGGCAGCGCTGCCGCAGCGCCACATCCCGCACGCCCGTCTCACTGGCCGGACTTCTCGCGAGCGACCATCCTGGACGGCAAAATCGCTGGATACGCCCTCAAAATGGATCATCCTAAAGGTGGCGGCAAGGCGCGCGTGATCAAGTCGGCCACGGGGCTGGGCCCTGAAGATGCCGATAACGTCAAACAGCAGATATGGGCCAAGGCCAACCAAACTGGGCCGAATACGAAGGGGAGGAACAGGTGGGGCCAGGTGTGGGCAGTCGACATTGACCTGGAAGGGCCCAAGGGTTCTGTCAGAGTGCGCACAGGATGGATGACCGAGGATAACGGCGTGACAAGGTTGACCACTGTCTCGTTCCCACCGAAGGGGAGGCAATGAAGGAAATCGACGTCGTTGAGCTGTTGGTAGACGTGCCTGAGGAGGGCCTCAAAGCTGGCGAGACCGGAACGGTCGTGCTGGAGCTCGACGAAGATACCGTCGAGGTCGAGTTCGTTGATGACGAGGGCTACACCACAGCACAGTTGCCGCTACGCCGTGACCAGCTCCGTGTCACCTGGTCGTACGAAGGTTGACCGCTGGCCCAGGCACAGCGAAACGGCCCCACCCGAAAGGTAGGGCCACTGTTCTTTCACTTGACGACATTTTCTTCGTGCGTCCCTTCGCGCGCGATGTGCCAGTTTTCCGCGCAGAGGGTTCGCCCCACGTCGCGTCAAAAAGGTCGCGGTCCTCAACCTGCCTCAGCGCTTTAGTGCTCACTGCCGATGAACACCGTGGGCAGTGAGCCCGCTTCGCTCGATATCTGCTCGATCTATGCGGACGCGACCTAGTCCGCATCGTGGAACACTGCACCGCCCAGCAAAGTCCCTAGTGGACAAGCGAGGTTGGCACGCACAAACTCGCGAGCTAGTGACCCGCTTCCGGCCCCGACCAGGGTGAGCCGGAGCGGATCACCTCATCTGGGCTCCGGTTCCTGTAGTGCCTATTGCGTCTGGTCCTCTCCGAAATGCGCTTCGAACTTGGCACGGAAGGCGGCCACCCATGCGCCGGAGCCGTCGCCGAAGATGTGCCATTGAAACCACCAGTGGCCGCGCGGCGTCAGATGTGCCCGCCCAATGGGGCCCTTGGTGATGTCGCCGCCTCGGTAGATGTCGACCACGCCGGGTCGATCGAGTTCATAGAGGTGGTAGTCGTGGCCCATCTCGATGATGCCAATATGCGCGCCCACCTCGGGCTGAGAGTGGTTCATGGCTTGCTCACCTGCGCCAACAGTGCTGCTGCGTGAGTGCGCACCTGGGAAAGGATCGCCTCCCGCCACGTGTTCGGGCGGCCGCAAAAAGGTGTCTCCCACTGCGAGGCGAGTATGGTGCCGCGCCGCAGTAGAAGCGTGGCCACCGCGATGGGCATGGTCTGGCCTCGCATTGTCAGCCGAAGCGCGCCGCCGTGATCAGGATCGGGCGAGACCATGTAAGTGTCGCTGGCGTAGTCGAACTCGACGACGCTCTCGGGTGTGGTCTTGGCGTCGGTCATGACAGACCTACCGGAAGCCACGTGGTCGACCGGGCGCGAGCGTCGGCGGCGATGAGCGCGGCTCGTCCATCGCGTTTGGGCTGGCAGCCTCCCCGCCTCCACGGTTGATTGCAGTAGCGGCACCGAAGCCGCAACGTCCACGTCAAGCGGGGGCCATGTAGGTGCAAGTGGGACTGGATTTCGCCCAGGCGGGCATTGGGCAGTATCGTTTCATGAGACATCGCGAGACCTCATCTTGTGGTGTCGGAGACGGCCGCCGGAGGGACCGTGCAAAGAACTTCCGGCGGCCGTCGTGTGCGCTGGTGAGGAATCCGCTAGCGCGGGGGTCGTCCGGACGCCAGCGAACCTGTGCCACCCCAGCAAGCGACACATCAGCCGTGACCGCCAACGACGGCCACAACCCGACCATAAGGCGATTGCGGCGCATTTCGGAAGAGGCACACGCTGACGCGATTTGGTAGGGGCTAAAACGCTCCAGCAAAATCGATTCGAGTCGCTTGTGATACCATCCGCGCATGATGAGCTACGGTAAGTCACCATCTTTGGCTCGGCGGACTCTGGCCAAGAAATTGCAGAAAGCCCGGGAAGCAAAGGGCCTGAGCCCGCAGGATCTCGGAGCCTTGACCGGCTATCACAAGTCGACGATCAACAAGATTGAGCGCGCCGAGCAAGGCGTCAAGCAAACGCAGCTCGAAGGGATTGTCAAGCACCTCGACATTACCGACGAGGAGCGGTCCTATCTATTTTCGCTGCGGTTGCGCAGCAATCAGCGGGGATGGTGGGAGAGCCATTTTGATCTTGGCTCCGCTAGCCGTATCTCACCGACGACGCAGCTGCTGGTTGAGGCGGAACAGGCGGCTACTCGCATTCGCTCCCTGCAAGCTGAGGTGATTCCGGGGCTGATCCAGACCCAGGAGTATCACCACGAAATGGACCGAGCAGCGGTGCCCTCATTGCGCGATGATTCTGGTGCGGGGTTCCAGATCCGCAGCCGCCGCAGCCAGCTGCTTTTCAGTCGCGACGACCAGCCTCAGCTCGAATTCATCGTCGGGGCGGGCGCGATGCACTATCTGTCGCAGATGCCCGAAGAGGTACGGCGCGGTCAGCTCCAACGACTGGAAGAGGTCGCCTCGCTGCCGAATGCCTCGATTCATGTTCTCGACCGCATCCATGCGGCGGCTGCCGGTGGGTTCACGCTCATTGACTCTCCGGATCTGAGCTTGGTCTACCAAGACGTTGCCCACGAGGGGAGCTATCGTGAAGAGAAGGCACTATTGTCGCTCTACGACGAGATCTTCACCCATGCGTTGAAGCAGGCCGTAGGCATAAGGGAGTATCTGAATGAAATGGCGTAAGAGTTCACGCAGTCAAGCCAACGGCACAAACTCAGACTGTGTTGAAGCGCGCACGATCGCTGGGGCATTCCAGGTGCGGGATTCGAAGCTTGGTGAGTCCTCGCCGGTTTTTGGTCTGGCTGAGGGTGAGTTTGCCGGGCTGCTGCGTGCGGCCAAGCGGTTAGGGAGCATCTGAATGAAATGGCGTAAGAGTTCACGCAGTCAAGGAAACGGCACGAACTCGAGTTGTGTTGAGGCGCGTGTTGCGGCCGGGGCGTTCCAGGTGCGGGATTCGAAACTGGGCGAGCCTTCGCCGATCTTTCATCTGCACCCAGGTGACTTCTCCGCGTTGCTTCGCCGCGCGAAGTGATGACCCCCAGCACCTAAGCGGCCCTCGGTGAACCGAAGGCCGCTTTACTATGGTCGTTTACCTAGTGGCCGCGAATGGTCTGGTACGTGGGCACCGGTTCGCCCTTTTTCTCGCTGGCTTCCAGGCTGCGGCTGTAAATGTCTTGCACCGCGCGGATGACGCTGGCGTCCACCCCGACTTGCTCGCTCGTGTCGATCACGTGCTGAGCCCCGGCATGCATCATCTTCAACTCCGAGACTCCGCCCCAGCCACCGTCTTTGGCCATCATGTTGGTGAAAGCCATGAAATCCGGCAACGTCTTGGGCACGTGCTGCGCAAACGGCAAGAACCGGTCCGGGTCCTCGCCCCACCGTTCAATGGTGGCCCTGGCCTGTTCGAACGCCAACAACATGGGGTGGAACAGGTTTAGCATCGTCTGGTAGTACAGGTTCGCCGTGGCCGGGTCCTCCCCGATGTATTCGGGGCGACTCAGCGGAGCCAACGTCTCCTCATAGGCCTCGTACAGGTGGCGCGGGCCCGAATAGAACACATAGTTCAGCTCGTGCGTCAGATTGTCCGACTGCGTCATGGGCCCACCGGTCAACTGCCGCGCCCCCTGCTCGCCCAGCCAAGCCGCGCCCTCGGCGGTCTCGGTGGGGTTGCCCGAGGTCATATTGACGATGATGCGTCCCTTAAGGTGCTGGGCCACCGGTTCCAACACCTTGCGAACAGCCTCATAGTGCGTCAAGCTGACCACGATCAAAGTGTTCGCCTCCAGCGCCTCGGCCAGAGACGCGGCCTTGATCGCCCCTTCGGCCGCCATCGCCTCGGCCTTGCTCTCGGTCCGGTTCCACACCGTCACGGCGTTGCCGGCCGCCAAGAACTGGCGCACCATCGCCTGCCCCATCGGGCCCAAACCGATCACAGTCACCGGCACTTTCGCGTTCGACATAGTCACTCCTTGGTTCGTCGTTGGCCCAACAGTGCCGCTTCGCGCCTACGGTTGTCCTACGGTCGGCCTACACTTGCCCTCATGCGGTTTGGAGTGCTCGGCCCCATCGCGGTGTGGACGGACACCGGAGACGAGATTCGCATACCCGAACGCAAACTTCGCCTGCTGCTAGCCGCGCTCCTGTGCGACCCGGGGCACGCCGTCTCCGCGCCGCGACTCTGCCAAGACCTATGGCCCCACCTGGACCAGCCATTGGCCACCCTGCAAGCCAAAATCTCGACTCTGCGCCGCCTCTTTGAGCGAGCCGAGCCCGGCGGACGAGCCCTTATCGAACACCGGGCCGGGCGCTACCGCCTGGATCTGAGCCGGGCCACCCTGGACCTAGCCGACTTCGTCTCCCTGACCGAACGCGCCCGCTCCCCTTTGGCGGCAACGCAGCGCATCGCGCTGCTGGAAGAGGCGTTGCGGCTGCGGCGCGGCGACGCCTATGCCGACGCCGAGACCGAAACCTTCGCGGCCGCGGCCATCAGAGGCTGGCACGAGCGCGAACTGTCCGCCCGCCTTGCGCTAGCCGCAGCCCGGCTGGACGCGGGCCAACCGCACACCGCCGCCGTCGAACTGGAGAGCCTGGCCGGGCACCACCGCCTGCACCAAAGGCTGCAAAAGCTACTCATGTTGGCCCTCTACCAGTCGGGCCGCCCCGAGGAAGCATTGCGAACATATGAGGCTCTACGTCGAGGCCTAGCCGATTCACTCGGGATCGACCCGGAACCCTCGGTGGCCCAACTACACCTAGACATGCTGCGCCAAGCCGACCATCTGCGCGCCGAGGCGACACCGCCCCCGGCCGACCTCGCCCCGGTAAGCATGGGGAAGACCATCGGACGCGACCATGACCTGACCCGGCTGCGCGACCTGCTCAAGCAAGGCTCCCTCATCACGTTGACCGGACCCAGCGGCATCGGAAAGACCCACGTGGCCGCAGCCTTGGCCCAGCTGGTGCGCGACGATTTCCCCTCCAACGGGCGATGGGTCGAGTTGGCCCAACTGCCACCGCAGGCCAGCGCTGAGGCCATCGCGGGCGATATCGCCGCCCAGCTGGGCCTCAGCGACGCCGCACCGGAGCTAGACACCGCGACCAACATCGCCGGATCCAGTGCCATCGAACGCCTCCGGACGAACCTTAAAGACAAGTCGCTGCTGCTGGTCCTCGACAATTGCGAGCACGTGGCCGAGAGCGCGGCGACGGTCGTGGCCGCCCTGTTGCGACAGTGTCCGGGCTTGCGCATCGTCGCCACCAGTCAGGAGCCGTTGCGGGTGCGCGGTGAACAGCGCTACCCGGTCGGTGGTCTCGACCTGGCTGCCGCAGCGGAGCTGTTGGTCGTGCGAGCTCGCTCCCATGACCCCAATTTCGTGCCCGCCGAAGGCGAGCGGGAACTCATCGCCCACATCTGCGACCGGCTCGACGGTGTCCCGTTGGCGATCGAGCTGGCCGCCGCCCGCATCCATTCCCTGGGAGCCAAAGATCTGCTGGCGCGCCTTGATGACCAGCTAGGGCTATTGCGCGGCAACCGCCGCGACGCCCCCAAGCGACAACGGACCTTGTACGCGGCCCTGGCCTGGACCTGGAATCTGCTCGACGAGGAGCAACAGCGACTATGGAGCCACCTGTCCATCTTCGGCGGCTCGGCGACCCTAGCGGCGATCGAGGCCGTCACCGATGCGGCGGCCGCTTTGGAGACTCTGGTCGAACGCGGCCTGGTGACCGTGAAGGCCACATTCGAGGCCCGCCGTTACCAGCTACTCAACGCCGTTTCCGCCTTCGGAGCCGAGCAGCTGACCGCTGAGACCGCGTCCCAATTGGCCGCCCGACACCATCAGTACTATGCGAGCCTCGCCGCCTCGGCACACCGGGCCCTGTTTGGCCCCGAACAGGCCACCTGGGTGGCCAGGCTCAACAGCGAGGCCGCCAATGTGCGCCAAGCCCTCACCACCGCCCTCGACCAGGACGCCGCCACCGCGATCGCCATGGCCTGCGACCTGGCCTGGTACTGGTACATCAGTGGACGCATCGACGAAGCACGCCACTGGTTGACCTCGGCGCTCAACCGCAGCGACCCGGCATCCTCCGCGCGCGCCGCCGCCTGGCTATACGGCATCGAGCAGCGGGTCAACCCCACCAGTGAACCAGCGCCGGAGCTCGATGTCGACGATGAGAGGCTGCTGTGGTTTGCCCACCTAGCATTGGCGGACACGGGCCGAGGCCGCGACTGGGAGCTTATGGAACGACTGTTGACCTCGGGTGACGACTGGACCAGGGCCGCCACCCTGTGTACCCGGGTGGTTCACCGCATCGCCGAGGGGGACATTGTCGCGGCCAGGGACGATGCCGAAAGCGCCGCTAAGCTCTTCGAGGATCTGGAAGACGGGTGGGGCCTATGCCAGGCCATCGATTGGCAGGCCGAGGCCACCTTGATTCTGGCTCGCTACGAGGAAGCCCGCGAACTCAACGAACGAGGCCTTAACCTGGCCGTGGAGTTCGGCTTGCCGCTCAAAGTCGCCAACCGGCAATGCGGGCTAGGTCGCGTGGCGCTTCTGAGTGGCGATCTTGGCCAGTCCCGCACCTGGCATCAGGCCGCGTTGGATACCTCGCGGGACCAGGGCTACGTCAAAGGCGTGGTCTCGGCCCGCATCGGGTTGGGTCTGACCGCCCGCAGGGCCGGGGAGTTGGTCGAAGCCGAACACCACATGCGGCAAGTTCTGGAATGGAACCGGGACCCGGATTTCGCCGCCGTGCGCACCCTGGCCTTGGCCGAACTGGGGTTCGCCGCTGAGCAGCGCGGTGACGCGGCCACCGCAGAACGCCTCCACACCGAAGGGCTCACAGTAGCGCGCGCGGCCGGGGACCCGCGTGCCATCGCGCTGGCGCATGAGGGCTTGGCCGGTGCCTGTTCCCTGGCCGGGCAACGCGACCGTGCTCGCCAACACTTGGAGAAGGCCGCACGACTGCGCGAAGAACTAGGTCTTCCGTTGCCTGAGGCCGAACGAGACGACGTGGTGCGCATTGAGCGGCGACTCAGCGGCACCTGTGAATAGACACAGCCTCACGCAAGACCGTCACCGGCGATGGCCGACCGGCCATCGCCAGCCGTGATTAGGTCCGGGTGGAGGTGTCGTCCTCCGCATCGGTATCGGAGTCCTCGGCACTGATCGGGCCTTCCTCGCCCAGCTCCAAACATCCGAAATGGTTATCGGGGTCGTAGGGGCCAGAGTCAGGCAGGCCATACAGCGGAGCGTCGAGCTCTTGCCTGGTCGGGTCGTCGACCTCGAAATCACCCACCACGGAGAAACGAGTGAAGACGTCGTCTTGCACGTCGCACAGCGTAATCCGGGCCTCATAGGGTTCGTCCACGCACTCGGGCATACACCACAGGCCCGAGACGGTGCCAATGGCGACGGCCCGATCGGGACCCCAGATGTACCACTCCATGTTGTCGGCATTCGAATTCTCTTGCAACATCATCGATTCGGGAGTCTGCACCAACTCATCGGGAATCGGGTCTTCCATATGAATGAGGTGCGCGTACACGTCGTGGACCTCTAGTTCGTCCGGGAGACCCTGGGTCAAGTCATCCGGTGCGGCGTCCTCATTGGAGTCGTCATCCTCCGTTGGTGCTTCGGCGGTCGGGGTCGCTTCGTCCTCCGGGGCCGCGTCGTCGCCGGTACCGCAAGCGGCAAGGAGGAGAGCGCTGGCCGCCCCTGCGGCCATGAGCGTCATTCGAGTTAGTTTCATGTCCCCACGATATGTCATGAGCACGCAGGCGCAACCCAACTTGCGCCTGCGTGAAGCACTACGGTTCCCTCAACCCAGCCTGACAAGACTCAGCGAGTGTCAAGATAGTCGCCCCAACCTGAGGTGAATTCCTTGCCCTTCTTAAGCTGCTCCTTCTCTTCCTTGGTCATCTTGTTGTCGTCGCCATCTGTCAGGCTCCGATAACCTTCGTAGCCCGTCACAAGGTCGCCCGTGGCGTCGAAGGCGAAGCCAGCGGCCGCCTCGCCAAATGTTCCATCGTGCTCAAACGCGGTGACCAAATGTTTACCGACGTTGTAGGAGGAGGTAAGGATGTCCATGACCGGCTTAACGTTTTGCAGCACCTTTATGACGGTGTTGAAGATCTGCACCGCAACTTGAAAGACCTGCGAAACCTGCAACTTGAACTTGATGAACGCGATGATCCTCCTGGCCACCGACACAACCGTGGTGGCGATTTGCGTGGCTATGGTGCCACCAAAGGTCACCGCCGAAGCGGCCATCGAAATAAGCCACTGAGTCGCCTGCGCAGCCAGAAAGTCCGAAAGTTCCTTAAGCACGTAGGCATAGGCGTTTTGAGCCAGCTTGGCGGCAGCGTCGAGCAATTCCTTCACAACCCGGCACGCCAGCGCCGCGACCCGAATAAAACCGTACTGCTCATTAATCCGCAGACGAGCCATATCGGCATCGTCGCCCTGCCATTGGCCAAGCGGCCCCTCGACTCTCGTGCGAAGGTTGTCGGCGATTCCGAGGAACTCCTGTCCAGCGGCTTCCCACATGCTTCCGGATGTCTTGAGGCGATCCTCGTTGCCCAGGAATAGGCCGACCAAGTCCTCCAGCGGCTTGACTAGGTTTACCAGAATGTCGAGCCCGAGCTGGATGAGCCAGCTAATCGGGTTCTCAAAGATCTTTTCCAGTCCCTTGATCAAACTTTCGGCAGAGTCGAGAACCTCACCGACGTTGCCGCCCAAACTCAAGAGAGTCTCCAGGTCGAAGCCTTCGTCATACAACTTCTTCCCGTCGGCGTAACCCCCCTCGAACCCATCGGCGATTTTCCCCATGTGCTGGGTGCCGTCGTGGAGCGTCGTGCCATCCGAAGTCTTGGGAGGGCTCTTAAACACATCATCTTTAATCGACTCGTAGACCGAATCTTGGCTTCCTCCCAAGAGGCTGCCATCTTCGTAGCGGAACATGTCCGACTGAGACGGTCCATCCTCTTGCAGCCGACCAAGATTTCTCTCTTCTGCTTCGGACATTGCCGATTCCTTTCAAAAAGTCTGGTTCCTCAGAGCCCTAAGAGCTCCTATCAGGTTTCTCTTCCTACTGCGGTGGAGTGATGTCGCGCCTGGCCGCGTTGTCGGCCCTTGCCCATACCCGCTGGGTATGAACAAGCACCTCCGCCTCCCCACGCACTGACAGCACACCATCCTCGCCACGGAAACAAACCTGATAGGAGCTCTAAGCAGCCCTTATGTCATCAAGGACGGGTTTCTGGCCACGCCGAAAACGCAGGTGAGGCCTATGCGAAGGTGCACATTCACAGCCGCAGGAGGCGACGTTGACGCTCCGCGACGAGCCGACGAGAACGCTGAAAGTGCAAGCCTCAGTGGCGCGAATGTGAGTAGGGCAGGCCGACCTACCGGCGGTCACTGAACCGAAGCTAGGAGCAGCCTCTAGCCAGGTGGTGGCTGGTAGGAGTCGGCAACCTCGGTGGCGTCGCCCAACTGATCGAACGCCCGGGCAATGTCGGCCTCGTTTGCTTCGATCTCTTCGGCCTCGTTTGCGATGCGATCAGCGCTGGCGGTTAGAGACTCAGGCAATTGACCGATCATGTCCCGGATGATGGTGGTTCCAGGGAAGTAAATGCTGGCAAAGAGCGCACCTGGCACTCCCCACATTGTCCAGTCGGGGTCAGCGTCTTCGAGATAGCTAAGAGTGCTTTCCGTGAGATCAGCCGTTTGCCTCAACGATTCAGCTAGCTGGGCGAGCTGTTCGCAGCTGACTTCAATGGATTCGGACATGGATTTTCCTGCCTTCGGCGTCTCCGCCGGTCATCATCGGCCTTAGGGGAGGGCGTCAGTCATGGTTGTTTGCTGGCGATACGCATAGATGCGTTATGGACAGTCTATACTGGCCAGTCAAATTAGACGTACCCTCTGAGCTGGAAAGACATTCAGTCCAAAGTATTGTGTTGATCACATTTGACTCAGGTGTTCCCTCTGGTACTTGGCGGCGCGGTGACCGTTTCAGAGCTTTCAAGCGGCCATATCGATCATGCAGGGAACCGGAGGCATGTGCGGGGCACGGTATCCTCCGGTGAGTCCGTGGCTGACCTCAACCTGGTCGGCAGTTACGAGTTGTGGCCGATGTGAGGTGGCGAAGAATGGGAACCGACAGCCCCCTGGCGCATATTGCCTTGGGTGAACAATTGGCCAACGTGTCATTTGGATGGGTGCTGTATATAACCGTGGCGGCAGCGGTGCTGGGATTCGTCTTCTACCGTCGGGGGGCAGCAGCGCGGGAACGCAACGGGCGGTACCGCACCTACGCGGAAAAATATCGCCTCACCTATTGGCCGCGTGACTTTGGAATGTTGGGATTTTCCAAGGTCAGCCCCTTTGGCGTAGGGGGGAACCGCTTGGCCCGCTTTGTTTTTGAAGGTCCCTACCACGACACCGAACTGGTCACGTTCGAATACAGCTACCAGCCGCGAGCGCTGAGCATGCGGAAACGACAGGGCCCCAATAATTCACAGAAGGAACGGTTCCAGGTGGTGGCGCTGCGGCTGCCGCACACGTGTCCATTCCTCCAGTTGAGCCCCAACGACGGCTTGGAAGACAACACCACGGTCGTGGAAGATCTCAGCAACGCGCTTGAAAATGTGCTGCCCGCCGATGTCAACCGCGACCTGCGCGACTGGTTGGACCGCAAAGTCGGCTCCATCCTCAAGCCAGGCAAAGGCAAGAACGAACTCGCCTTTGACAATCCGGTCTTTGACTATCAGTTCAATGTGACCTCGCCCGATGCCCGGTTCGCCGAGCATGTGCTGACCGAGGAACTGATGCAATGGCTGCTCGAACAGGACAAGGCGCTCAGGCAAGTTATCCGCATAGAGGGCAACTGGTTGATGACCTTCGTCAACAGCGACTTCCGACTCAAGCCGATCCGCCCCAACGCGCGTTTCCTGCACGAGTTGATCGCGCACATGCCCGAACAGATGCGAACCAGCCCCCAACGCGCCTAGGGCGTACGCGAGAAACGCCTTCGTCTGAGGCCTCCTCAGCCCCCTCGAACCGCGACGAGGCCAAAAGTGGGGGCCAACTCCAGAAGTCGACCCCCGCCCCGCATCCATCGGCCAGAGGCGCTATTCCTGGTCAGCCTCAGTATCGAGGATGCCCCACTGCGCGATATTGGACATGCCGCGCTGCGAGGAGGCCCAGTTGTCACGCACGTTGATCAGGCTCTCGTGCGCCATGATCAGCGAAGGCGTGTCAAACAGCGGCAACACATAGGCCTCGGCCACGACTGCCTCCACTGAGGCATTGACCCGCGCAGCGGCCTCATCCATGTCGGTGGTCTGCTTGATGGTGCCCAAGAGCTCGTCGAGATCATCGTTATTCAACCCGCCCCAGTTGGACCCGGACGTGGAGTGCCAATGCTGGATCGGGTAATTGGTGAATGCCGGGGTGGCCGACCAGCCGTAGACGATCATGTCGTAATTGCCCTCGGCCAAGACATCGGCCAGATCGCCGCTGGGGTAGCCCACCAGGCTGACACCCAAACCGATTTGCGCCAGATCATGTTGGGAAAACTCGCCCACGGCCTGGCGATTGGCATTTCCGTTCATCACCGAGAAAGTCACCTCGACGAGCTCACCCTCTTCGGTGAGAAGGCGATCATTGTGGTCCCAGGTGTAACCGGCCTCGGCGAGAATCTCCCGGGCGGCCTCATAGTCGCCCGAACCCTGACCGGTCTCACTGATGTGGTCGACGTGGTACTCGGAGTCCACCGAAAACGTGTGGTTGGTGCGCTTCTTCACGTCGTCAACGTCCATCACCAAACCATGCGTGCGCTCAATGAGCGTGTCCACATTGATCGCGGTAAAGATGGCCTGGCGAAGCGCCAGGTCTTGCAGGAACTCATTTTGCACGTTCAGGTCGATATGCTCCCAACTAGGGCCATCGCCCAGCGCGTAGCGCACCTCGTCCATCGACTCCAGTTGCACGATGGCGTCCGGGTCGAAATTGGCTGGCGTCGCGCCATGAACAGATCCTTGCCGCAGTTCGGTAATCAACGAGTCAAAGTCGTCAATGACCTGGAACGTCACCGAATCAAGCGTGACCTCGGCCGAACCGGCCCACTCCGGATTAGGCTCCATCATCACGAAGTCACCCTCCACAGCGTCGGTGATGCGGTAGGGCCCCGCCGTCCACTCCGGCACCGTCGTCAAGAAGTGCTGCATGGCCTCCCCCATGTGTTCGGGGTCGCTCTTCCAATCCGTGAAACCATGCTCTTCGGCCTGATGCGCCGGATGCGACAGCACTTCCTGGAACTCCCACTCCGGGTCGATAAAACCATCGACCAAAGTGATGACGACGCCGTGATCCCCATCGGCCTCAATCGAGTCGATGGACGAGAAAAAGGCCGGAGCCGGAGAGTTGCAACCCTCGTCGCACAGGGAGGAGTCACCAGCGCGGGCATACCAGTTGAAAATAAAGTCATCGACATTGATGTTCACCCCGTCGCCCCAGGTGGCATCCGGGTTCAACTCATAGCGCACCCGCATGGGGTCCTCACCGATCAGCTCAGCCCGGTCGGCGAACACCCCATCGTTGAACTCCCATTCGCCCACCTGATTGAAGATTCCCGACGTGGGATAGATACCGCCCATCGCCTGCCGCTGATAAGTGCTGCGGCTATCGGCGTGCGCCTCGGACCACCCCGACCACTGGGCATCCATGGCCCACACGATATCCCCACCATCGATGCGAGGCCCGGAATTACATTCCAGGGGATGTTCGATGCACTCCTCGAATCCAGCCCCCCGGTATTGGCCGTCGGTGCCGCCGACCACACAGGCACTCAAAGCCATCGCCGAAGCCGCGAGTACGCCTAGAGGCAGTGAGAACTTACGTATGCGCATAGTTTCCTCCACATAGGGCCGGGCGCGACGGGCGCTGAGGACGCCGCGCCACACCCGGCCGTGTTGGAGCACAGCCTGTCACATTTGGGGCCAAGTGCCGTAAAACCGGCGCGAACCGGGACTTACTTGTGATGACCCCGTAATGATGTGATCGAAATCCGCCACTGCGCTGCGCCACCGCCCATCTGCGGGTAAAAGGCCAGCTCGGCACAGGCAGAGAATGAACGAGGCTTGATCCCTTCCCGGACACAGGTCACCCGCGTTGCCCCGTTCGCACCCGGCGGCGCCCCGCCGCCCCGCTCGGGACCACCAGGGGCCAGACCAGCCCCCACTCCTCTGAGCCCCGACACCCAAAGTGGCCTAGCCAGACTGTCGCTGGTGGCCCGCCACGCTAAGTGATCTAGCGTCCCAGCGCCCGATACTTCCGCATCGCCAAGGGCACAAAGATCGCCAGCAACACCAACGGCCACAACATGGCCAGCAGCACCGAATTATCGGTCACCCACGAGCCACCACTAAAACCAGGATTGCCAAAAAGCTCCCGCGTGGCCGCTGCGGTCGCCGAAATTGGATTCCACTGAGCTAGCGCACCGAGCCAACCGGGCATCGTCTCAGGAGAGACGAACACGCTAGAGGCAAAGGCGAACGGCCACACCATGATCTGTACGGCTACCACTACCTGCGGATCGTTCGCCACCAAACCCAGATAGATCCCCACCCAGGTCACCGCCAGCCGCAGCCACAACAGCAACCCAATCGCCGCCAACGTCTGCGTAATGGAGCCATGTGCCTGCCAGCCCACCAGCAACCCACACGCCATGACCACAGCCAAGCCCACGACCGCGTTGACCATATCGGCGGCACCGCGACCGGCCAGAACCGCCGAGCCAGCCATGGGCAACGACCGGAACCGGTCGGCCAACCCCCGCTGAGCATCGGTCGTCACCGCCATCATCGTCGACTCCATACCGAAGAGCATCGTCAAGACGAACATCCCCGGCAAAAGGAACTCGCGGTAGTCGCCCCCGCCAGGCACCTCCATAGCCCCGCCGAGGAAGTAGCCGAACATGAGGATCATCAACACCGGGAACAGCAACCCGATGAGCGGTGCCGCGGGCTTGCGCACCCAGCGCAGCAGCTCCCGCCGCGTCAGCGTCCAACCGTCAGCGAGGGCCCAACCGAGGCGATTCGACCGCGCGACTGCCTGTACTTGACTCATTGTGCTCCTTGTGTTGCGGCCGTCAGATGCAAAAACACTTCGTCGAGAGTGGGGCGACGCAGACCAATGTCCTCCACGTCGATATCGTTCTCCTCCAAGTCGCGCAGGGCTTGCGACAACGCCCGCATCCGATCGGCGACCGGGGCCGACAGCATGCGGTTATGCGCCTGGACCTCAACCTGCGTGCCCGCGACCTGGCGCACGATCGCCTCAGCGGCGGCAAGGTCATCGTGGCGACGCACCACCACATCCAGCCGGTCTTGCCCGATGATCTCCTTCAACGTCGAAGGCGTGCCCTCGGCGATCACCCGGCCCCCCTCATCCCCAGGCGAAGCCAGCAACGAGATGTGATCGGCCAACTGATCGGCCTCCTCCAAATACTGCGTCGTCAGCAGCACGGTCGTGCCAGCCGCGACGAGATCCCGCACCGCCTGCCAGACCTCGTTGCGCGAACGGGGATCCAAACCCGTCGACGGCTCATCCAAAAACAGCACCGTGGGCGCCATGATCATCGCCGCAGCCAGGTCGAGGCGCCTCCGCATCCCACCTGAATACGTCTGGGCTCCCCGGTCGGCCGCCGAGACCAAGTCGAAGCGCTCCAGTAGCTCCGCAGCGCGCTGGCGGGCGCGTTTCGCGCCCAGGTGATAGAGGCGGCCAAACATTTCCAGGTTCTGGCGACCGGTCATTTCCTCGTCGATGGCCGTGCTCTGCCCGACCAGGCCGATGTGTCGCCGCACGTTGTAGGCGTCCTTGACGATGTCGAACCCGGCGATGGTGGCTCGGCCCGCGTCGGGGGCCAGCAGGGTGGCCAGTAGCCGAACGGCGGTGGACTTGCCGGCCCCGTTGGGGCCGAGCAGCCCGTGGACGGTCCCGGCGGCCACGGCGAGGTTGAACTCTTTGAGAGCGGTGGTGCCTTTAAAGGACTTGGTGAGCCCTTCGGCCCGGACGACAGTTTCGTGTGCTTGCACCTGTTCTCCATTTCCGTATGTCGTACGGTTATGGAGTATAGTATTATCCTTATGGAATACGGAAATGATTGTGGGGTATGTCACTAAAATGGCTGAGCAGTACAGCGGGACCGGAGATCCCAAGCGCAGCATGGATCTGTTGTGGCACCGATACGAAGCGCCCAAACGAGGGCGGAAGGCGCGAATTTCGGTGGAACAGATCGTGGAGGCGGGCATCGACATCGCCGATGCCGAAGGCCTGGAGGCGCTCTCCATGCGCAAGGTGGCCGAAGCATTGGGCGTGGCCACCATGTCGCTGTACTCGCACGTGCCGAGTAAAGCCGAGCTGATCGACTTGATGGTCGACCGCGCCAGCGCCAAACACCTCAACCTCGGCACAGTGCTCCACGAGGGGCCAACAGCGCCCAGCACCCAGACCTGGCGCAGTGGCCTGGAGGCCATCGCCCGGGGCGATTGGGGTCTGTACCGCCGCCATCCGTGGCTGCTGCAAGTCTCCACGAGCCGCCCCAATCTCGGGCCAGCCACTATGGACAAGTACGAGCGGGACCTGCGGGTCATCGAAGGGCTGGGCCTGAGTGATGTGGAGATGGACGCCACCGTCAGCATGATCAACGGTTTCGTACGCGGAGTGGCGGCCATGGCGGCAGAGGCCCAAGCATCAGAGGGCAAAACCGGTGTGTCGGACCAGGAATGGTGGGAGAGTTTCGCGCCGTTGCTGGCCGAAGTCATGGACGAATCCGCCTACCCGACCGCCTCGCGCGTGGGTGCCACGGTGGGGGAGGAGTTCCAGTCACCCAATCAGCCGGACTTCGTCTTCGAGTTTGGATTGCAGCGGCTCCTAGACGGAGTGGCGAGGCTCATCGAACAGCGACAGCCCGGCCAGCCGGGCGAGGGCTAGGCGGGTAGTGGCCGCAGCAGGCGCGCGGGCCCCAGCTAGATGCCCTCATCCATCGATGGGGTGATCCCGCCGGGGCCCGCGCGACGACGCCTCAAATCCCGAGAATGTTCTCCATCTCGGTTTTAAGAGCCTGCAAACTAGCCCGGGCTCGCTCGGTGGCGGACTCGCGGTCAGAGCCGATGGTCTCGCGAACCTCCAAGTAGGCCTTCAGCTTCGGTTCGGTGCCGGAGGGACGACACACTGCGCGAACCGTATTGGTCTCGATGATGACCACATCGGCCTCGGGCAGCAAATCCTGCCACTCCTTGACCGGTTCATCGAGCAGCGTACTGGGCTTGCGGGCCCGCAGACGAGACATGCAGTCGGCGATGTCCTGCACGTCCTCCACCCGCACCGACAGCTGGTCGGTCAGGTACAGGCCGAATTCTTGGGAGATCTCGTCAAGGCGCTCCTGCAACGTCTCCATGCGGGCGGCCTGCCCGGCGGCGATCTCGGCCACCAGCAAGGCCGCGGTGATCCCATCCTTATCGCGGACGGTGTCGGGGCTGACGCAGTAGCCCAACGCCTCTTCGTATCCAAACGCGAGGTCCGCCGCCGCGCGTACGATCCACTTGAAACCGGTGAGCGTTTCGTTGTAGTCGCGTCCCCGCTGGTCACACATGGCCTTCAGCAGGGTCGAGGAGACGATGGTGGTTGCGTAGGTGCCGGTCTTCCCCTTGCGCATCAGGTGGTCGGCCAGCAGGATGCCGACCTCGTTGCCGCTGAGGGCCCGCCAATTCCCGTCGCGGGTGGGGATGGCCACGGCGCACCGGTCGGCGTCGGGGTCCAAGGAAATGGCCACGTCCGCGCCCTCGGTGCGGGCCAGCCGCAAGAGCAGGTCCATCGCCCCTGGCTCTTCGGGATTGGGGAAGGCCACGGTCGGGAAATCCGGGTCGGGTTCGGCCTGTTCGGGGACGAGGACCGGGGCCGCGAAGCCCGCGGCCTTAAGCGCCGAGGTGAGCACGTGGCCCCCGACGCCGTGCATCGGAGTGGCGACGATGGACAGCTGTTTGGGGTCGTGCGGATCGACCACGGTGGCGGCATCGGCCACATAGGCCTCGACGATGTCGGTGCCCAACGTGGTGCCCGGCTCGCCCAGCGGGATCTGTTTGAGCGGACCAAGGTCGGCGATGGCCATCTCAATTTCGGTGTCCACCGGTGAGACGATCTGGCCGCCGTTGCCCCGCTCGCCGCCGAGCTGTTCGCCCAAGTACACCTTGTAGCCATTGTCTTGGGGCGGGTTGTGGCTCGCGGTCACCGTCACGCCAGCGGCGGCACCTAGCTTGCGCACCGCGTAGGCCAACACGGGAGTGGGAAGTGGTTGCGGCAGCAGGTAGGCCTCGCGTCCCGAACCGGTGACGACGCGGGCGGTTTCGGAGGCGAATTCGTCCGAACGGTGCCGGGCGTCGTAGCCGATGACGACTGGCCCGGTGGCGCCTTTGGCGTTGAGCCAGTTGGCCAGTCCGGCGGCGGCGGAGCGGACAACGGCGAGGTTCATTCCATTGGGGCCTGCCCGCAGCGGGCCGCGTAGCCCGGCGGTTCCAAAGCGCAGGCGGGAAGCGAAGCGGGAGGCCAGTTCCGCCGCGCTGCCCGGGAGCGCGTCGAGCAGCCCGTAGAGCTCGTCGCGGCTGGACTTATCGGGATCGTCGGTGATCCACCGCAGCGTGGCGGCGCGGAGTTCGTCTAGGTCAACCATGGTCTGTTCCATGTCGAAATATTCGCATATCGGGCCGCCATATGGGGGCCAGGCGGCACTACCGAGTCGCAATCCACAAAAGGTAGGATGAATTTTGGCGCGGGCCCATCAGGCGGCTCGACGGACTCCCTAGCGTGCGCCGACAGCGGTCCGCCCGGCAGCACTGGGCCAGGCGAACGAGCCGCCGCAAGCGCCGATCGCATGAACCTGCGTTAGCGGACCCGGCGTCAATCAACGGTGAAGGAATCGACCGCTTCGTGGTAGACCTGCTCGGAGAACTCCCACTGATCGGCCGCGCCCGACACGTAAATGCCGATGCCGGGACCCTCAGGGCTTTGCACCACTCCCCAAATCGAGTGCCGCTCCTCCCCAGAGGCCGACAACGTCCCGGTGTACTCGATGACATGGCCCGACATGCCGCCAAACTCCACCGGATCCAACCGCACGATATCGATGTCCCGCATGTGCCCCGACTGCTCCATACCAGCGATCATGTCGTTGAGGAAACCATCGATCGACGGGTCCAGAATGCGCCACGAATTGGAGTAGAAACGCACCCACTGCGACGTGTCGTCGGGGTTGGCGTACTCGATGTAGTCCTCGCCGTTGTTGCCCTCACCCCAGGCGGCCGGGTAATGGGCGCTGAAGCCATTGGCGTCCTTATGCAAAGCCGTCTCAAAGCTTGGCGTCTCATCGTCGGGATCGGCCGAGTCGCTAGTATCCGAGGCGTCGTCGGCAGGGGAAGGGCCGCCGCCGTCACCATTGAGCGCCGACATGTACAGCAAGAACGACAGGCCACCCGCGACCAACAACAAAATACACACGATGGCGACGGGCTTGGCCTTCGACGACTTCTTCGGGCCAGGAGGCTCCGGCATGTCGCGGCTCGGCTCGCGACGAGGCGGCGGCGCCGGTGGCGCGGAACTGGGAGGCACCTGCTGATGTTGGCCGGTGCTCTTCGGGGCCAAAACGCCCGCCAGTTCTTGCCGCACCTGCGCCAACGTCATGCGATGCTCGGGCTCCTTGGCCAGCATCCCGGCCAAGAGAGTAGTCAACGGGCCCGCATTGCGCGGAGACTCCGGCGGATCATGGACGACCGCGCGCATGGTGCTCACCGCGTCGCCGCGATCAAACGGAGGCCGACCCTCGACAGCCGCGTACAAGGTCACGCCCAGACTAAAGATGTCGCTCGGTGGATCGGCCTTACCGCCCACAGCCCGTTCGGGCGCGATGTAGTGGGCCGACCCGAGCACTTTGCCCGGAGTGGTGCCATTGGAGACGTTATGGGCCTGCGCGGCCCCGAAATCGCTCAGGACGCACCGGCCATCGGCCGAAACCAGCACGTTGCCCGGTTTCACATCCCGATGCACGATCCCCGCCTCATGCGCGGCCTGCAACGCCCCGACCAACGCCAGCCCGATCTTCGCGACCACGCGGGGAGGCAGGGGGCCGTCACTGGCGAGGATCTCCGACAGCGACCGAGACTCCAGCAGCTCCATGACGATCCACGGCAACCGGTCATGGGTGACCACGTCGAACACGCGCACCACCGAGGGATGCGACAGTCCGGCGGCGATCTGGGCCTCCCGGACCGAACGCTCCAACAACAACTGGCGTTCGTTTGGAGGAAGCCCAACGGGCAAAAGTACCTCTTTGAGCGCCACGTCGCGTTGCAAAACGGTGTCCTTGGCCCGCCAGACGGTACCGTTACCGCCCTTGCCGACCAGGTCGATCAGCTGGTAGCGCTGCGCGACCATCGTGCCGGGGCCCGCCGGGGCCGTCTGGTCCGGAATCGGAGGTCGCGCGGCGTAATCGGCCCCCGGGGGCACCTGAGTGAAACTGGGTCCCGGTCTCTCGCCCGGGTCGAAATGTTCGCTAGCGCCGGGCCGCGCCGCGAAGGAACCGCTATGCGCGCCGGGCCGCCATGCGCCCGAATTGTGGCCAGCGGGGTCCCGCTGCGGCGGGGGAGCATGCAAATCCCGCTCAAAATGCGATCCGGAATCCCGATAATCGGCCAAAGCTGAATCAGGAGGGCCCCCAGGCCCTCCATGACTAGGCAAGCTGTCGCTGTTGGACCGTACCCCGAAAGCATCGAACGACGTCATCGAACCGCTGGGCTCCCGATTGGGAAGCGGCCGGTCGCCGTGCACGTCACGAACCGGCAGGTCAGACGAGGGCAGAGCTCGCGGCCGGGCATCGGCCGAAGACACAGCGAAAGAGCGCGACGGGCCATCGCCACGGGCAGGCCCTGGATTCAGCCCCGAGTGCTGTCCTGGGCGCTCCGTGCGGGTTCGCATCGGATCGGGCTCGCCACCATTGAAAGCTGGGCTGTGGATCGATCCACCGTTGCCAGGCCCTTCGCGGCCAGCGTCCGATGAATAATGCATCTGCTGCTCCTTGAAAGGGGGTCGCCACTAGTGTGCCCCGCGGATGCCAGTGGCAAATACGCACCCCACTCATTTTTCCCCATCCACGCCTAGAAGTGGTGCCACCAACGCCGAGCCGCGCGCAAAAATCACCGCCAGTGGTGACGCGCCTTCACTGTGGCACACTCCCGCCCCGTACGACACCCCCAAAATAGACCGAAGTTAATGCCGCAAACGGGCACCGAACCGGCCAATGTCAACCACAAAGGCCACGTGCCCAGCGACAGCGGTAGTCAGATTTGCCACCAAACCCCGACGCTTCCTCGCCCACAGCCCACCGGTCGCTTTAGGATGACGGGTATGGCACAGAAGCCGCAAGCATCACGAAGCAGTCAGTCCGGGTTCCCCATCGCGCCGCTATACGGACCCGAGGACCTCAGCGACGATCTCGCCGAGCGCCTCGGAGAACCCGGACAGTACCCCTACACCCGTGGGGTCTACCCGACCATGTACACCCAACGCCCCTGGACGATGCGGCAATACGCCGGCTTCGCCACGGCCGAGGAATCCAACCGCCGCTACCGGCAACTCCTCGACGCTGGAACCATGGGCCTGTCCGTCGCCTTCGACCTGCCCACCCAAATGGGCTACGACTCCGACCACTCCATCGCCGCAGGCGAAGTGGGTAAAGTCGGCGTCGCCATCGATTCGCTCGACGACATGAGAACCCTGTTCAACGAGATCCCCCTCGATCAGGTCTCCACCTCCATGACCATCAACGCCCCGGCAGCGCTCCTACTGCTGCTCTACCAGCTGGTCTCTGAAGAACAAGGCGCAGATCCGGCCGACCTCAAGGGCACGATCCAAAACGACATCCTCAAGGAATACATCGCGCGCGGAACCTACATCTTCCCGCCCGCGCCCTCCCTGCGCCTGGTGTCGGACACGTTCGCCTACTGCCACAAGGAACTGCCCAACTGGAACACCATCTCCATCTCGGGCTACCACATGGCCGAAGCCGGAGCCAGCCCCGCCCAGGAGATCGCCTTCACCATCGCCAACGGCATGGAATACGTCCGAGCCGCGCAAGCGGCGGGCATGAACGTGGACGACTTCGCGCCCCGGCTGTCCTTCTTCTTTGTCGCCCGCGCCACGCTGCTCGAAGAAGTGGCGAAATTCCGCGCCGCCCGCCGCATCTGGGCCAAGGTCATGAAAGAGGAATTCAACGCCCAAAACGAGAAGTCGCTCAAACTGCGCTTCCACACCCAAACCGCAGGGGTTGAGCTGACCGCTCAACAGCCTGAGGTGAACCTCGCGCGCGTGACAGTGCAGGCGCTGGCGGCCGTCATGGGCGGAACGCAGTCGCTGCACACCAACGCTTTCGACGAGGCCATTGCCCTGCCCACCGAGAAGTCGGCCCGTCTGGCGCTGCGCACCCAGCAAGTCATCGCCAACGAGACTGACTTGACGGCGACGGTCGACCCATTCGCCGGTTCCTATGCGGTGGAGGCGATGACCGACGAGGTCGAGGCCGAGGCATGGAAGCTCATTGACGGCGTGTTCGCGCATGGTTCGTCGGTGCAGGCCATCGAGCAGGGTTTCCAAAAGAGCGAGATTGAGCAAAGCGCCTACCACATCGCCAAGTCGATCGATAACAACGAGCGTGTTGTGGTGGGTGTCAACAAGTACCAGTTCGATGACGATGAGCCCTATAAGCCGTTGCGAGTGGACCCGACGATCGAGGCCGCGCAAGCCGACCGTCTCAAGGCGATCCGGGCCAAGCGTGACAACGCCGAGGTCGAGCGCTGCTTGGCTGCGGTGAAGGCCGCCGCGCAAGGAGACCAGAACGTCCTCTACCCGATCAAGGACGCGCTCAAAGCCATGGCGACCGTCGGCGAAACCTGTGACACGCTGCGGGAAGTCTGGGGCCGCTACGTCCCGCCGGAGTTCTTCTAACCGCACTCGATTCCCCAGTGGGGCCAACGACGAACGAGAACCAGGCCGACTCAGCACGCTTCTGAGTCGGCCTGGTTCTCGGTATCGAGCCGATGGAAAAGGGGCGAGCCCACCGCGTTCGCGCCCGGGCATCGACGTCAGGTCAGTGGCGACCGATTCAGCTTCTTACAGCTGGCTCCAGCGGTGCGGAGGTCTGCGCCGGAGTCACCGGAAGCGGAGCCACCAGAGCGGCCACGGCCACAAACAGGGGAATGAACATCGAAATCCACAAGACCAGTGAGAACGAGTCAGTCCAGTCATAGAAGACCGCAAACAACACCGGTGAAAAAGCAGTACTGCCCACGCTCACCGAAGCCACGGCCCCCCGAATGGAACCGATATGGGCCACACCGAACAAACGCGGGGTCATGGCAGCTTCAATGACCCGGACCGCATTGCCGGCCGCCCCAATGGCGATCCCAAATCCCAACGCCGACCAGCCAGGCGTGACCACGGTGCCCCAGGCGATCGCGAAAGCAAAGAGGAGCATCGACACCGCCAAGAGACGACGCGGCCCCATCCGGTCAACCAGATACCCCAACATCAACGTGGCGATAATGCCAGCGATGGACTGCGGTACAAAGTTCGCGGCCGCCTCGGTGGCGGTCAGGCCGTGTTCACCCAGCAACGCGATTTGATGGAAGGCGATAGCGGTACCAAAGAACCCCGCCGCGCCCACAGCACTGAGCAAGACCCAAAAGTACGGATGACGCATCGCCTCGGCCCGGGTCACTCCCCATTCGGGCACTACAGTCGTTCCCGTCGCCAATTCACCGTCGACCCGTTGGCCGATATCGCTGGGACGGTTGCGCACCAAGAACAACGCCAGCGGAATGACCACCACCGCGATGACGGCCGCTTCGATGAGCATGGCGGTACGCCAGTCGGTCGCGGCGATCAGACGCTCAAGCAGCACCGGTGATGCCGCGATGACGCCCCCGCCGATGGCGCTTTGAATGCCGAGGGCCGTGCCCCGGTGTTTGTCATACCAGCGTGAAACCAACGTGGCCGCGCATAGCCCCAGCGCGCCTTGTCCCAACATCCGAATGCCGACGAAACCGGCCCCCAACCCGATGATGCTGGTTGCGAAAGACAGTCCGATCAGGGAAAGGCTGAAGCCACCGGCCACGACCGCCATCGTCAACCTGGTGCCATATTTGTCGACCGCGCGACCAATCCAGGGAAGCGAGAGGGCACCGACGAGCGTGCCAATCAGGTAGGCGGTGGAGATCGCGGTGCGAGAGACTCCGATATCGCTGATCATCGGGTCCAGGAAGACCGAAATGGCAGCGGTTTGGCCCGGAGCGGTCAGGCTGACCACTATGGTGGCGACGACGACGATGCGGGGACCGGCAAAGCGGCGAACACCGGTGGTTGGCTCGGTGGCGATCATGTGAGGTGGGCTCCGGCCATGGTGGAGGATGAGCGGGCAGTGATAAGTGTCGATGCGAACGAGGGGCGGCGTGAAGTCTACTGCGCAAAAGGCCCCAAATGTGTCGTGTGTGATGAATCTCAGCCTGTTGGCCAACACCGCGACTCACCAGCGAGACAAGAGAAGAGCACCTACCTCCGCGGTGCCCTCGTCGGTACATCTCCGCACATTGGCAGGTGCTCATGAGCTCGTTGAACTCGATAAACATTGTTGGTCTTGCATCGGCTAGGGGATGAGGAGGACCTTTCCTGTCGTCTGCCTGCCCTCTAGCGCCTCATGGGCGGCCGAGGCGTTGGACAATGGAAATTCTGCCCCCACCCGTACAGTGAGCTGATCGTCGCCGATGAGCCTGAACAGTTCCCCTGTGCGCCACTGATATTCCTGGGGCGTGGCGATAAAGTCCGCCAGCGTCGGCCGGGTCAGGAAGAGCGAACCGCCCTGGGCCAAAATCTGCGGATCAATGGGTTCAACCGCCCCCGAGGACTGCCCGAACAGCGCCATCGTTCCGCGCGGACGCAATGCCTCCACGCTGGAGGCAAACGTGTCGCGCCCGACCCCGTCGAACACCGCGTGGACGCCAAGTCCGCCCGTTAGCGTTCGCGACAATTCCACGAATTCCTCATAGCCACACACCGCGTCAGCGCCGTTATCGCGGGCCAACGCCTGCTTGTGCGCGGTTGAGGCTGTGGCGATGACATGGCCTCCGCGCTGTTTGATCAGTTGGGTCAGCAACAGGCCAACGCCACCAGCGGCCGCGTGCACCACTGTCCATTCGCCGGAGCGAACCGGATGCACCGAGGTGCACAGATAATGCGCCGTCAAACCCTGCAACATCACCGAGGCCGCCGTGCGGATATCGATATCGTCGGGCACCAACGCCAGCTGATCGACATCGGCGATGATCACATCGGCATAGGAGCCCGACACGGAAGACCAAGCCACCTTGTCGCCCACCTGCACACTGGTGACGCCCTCACCCAGCGCGGTGACCACGCCGGCTCCCTCTGAGCCGGGAGTGAAGGGCAATGGCAACCGATAGGCTCC
Source organism: Natronoglycomyces albus (assembly GCF_016925535.1). Lineage (NCBI taxonomy): Bacteria > Bacillati > Actinomycetota > Actinomycetes > Glycomycetales > Glycomycetaceae > Natronoglycomyces > Natronoglycomyces albus. The sequence continues at coordinate 540,378 of NZ_CP070496.1, forward strand.
GCTGCGGTGGTAGGTGTCGATGTAGTTGACGCCGATCGCCGCCACTTGAATAGCCACCTGCGCGGCCTTTGGGGTCGGTTCGGGGACGTCGGTGGGGTGAAGCTGCTGTGGCCCACCGGTTTCCTCGACCAGAATCATGCGCATAGTCAATCGCCTCCAGTGCTCGACTATAGGCATTCACACTAGCCAGTGTCGATGATCGCCCCAGGGTCCCAAGGACGAAGATTCTCGATCTCGGCGGTGGCGAACGGGTTAAAGCTGTTCCACGCTGGCGGCGGAGTGTCGGCGCAGTTGGCCGCGAGTATCCAGCAGCAGCCCCGGCATGTCGGGGATAGTCTGGGCGTATTCGGCGTGTGCTGTCAGCAGGATCGTCAAATCCACCCCAGTGGTATCCACAGTGGGTATACGGTCGATGGCGACCCCGTCGACGCTCCATTGATCCACATGCGGATCGTGATACGTCAGCCGCGCCCCTGCGGCCAGCAACTTGCGGGCCACCGCTTCGGAAGGCGACTCGCGCTGGTCTGCGATGTCAGGCTTATAGGTCACTCCCAACAACAACACCCGCGCCTTCGACAAAGGCAGCTGGGCGAGGTTAAGCAGCTGGGACGCCCGCGACACCACATAGTCGGGCATCCGGTTATTGATCTCCTGCGCCAACTCAACAAACCGAAACGGGTAGCCCAGCGTGCGCACTTTATAGGACAGATAGTTCGGGTCAATGGGGATACAGTGCCCGCCCACCCCCGGCCCCGGGTAAAACGCCTGGTAGCCAAATGGTTTGGTCGAAGCCAGCGCAATCGCGTCCCACAAGTCCACGCCCAGCTCTCGACAAAACACCGCCATCTCGTTGACCAGAGCGATATTGACGTGCCGGTAGGTGTTCTCCAACAGTTTGGCCATCTCGGCCTCGCGTGGGCCCCGGGCTGTCACGACCTGGGAGACGAACGCCTCATAGAACTCGCGGGCCCGCTTGGTGCACCCGGGTGTCAGCCCGCCGACCACCTTCGGGGTATTGGTGATCGTGAAGTGGGCGTTGCCAGGGTCGACGCGCTCGGGCGAAAAAGCCAGATGAAAGTCCGACCCGGCCACTAGCCCATGCTTCTCCAACAGCGGTGCCACCACCTCCTGTGTCGTTCCCGGGTAGGTGGTCGATTCGAGTACCACCAGCGTTCCGGCCCGCAGATGCTCCGCACACGATTCGCTGGCCGCGGTCACGGCGCTCAGGTCGGGGCCGCCGGTATCGGACAGTGGTGTCGGCACGCAGATCACCACCACGTCGGCTCGCGCCTGAACTGACGCGTCGGCGCTGGCCCGGTATCCCTGGGCCAGCATCTGTTTGACCTCCGCGTCGGAGATGTCGTCAATGTGGCTGTGCCCGCTGTTGAGGTCGGCGACGACGCTCGGTGAACGGTCCAGCCCGATGGTGGTTAGTCCGGCCGAGGCGCAGGCTTGGGCCAAGGGAAGGCCCACATAGCCTTGCCCCACGATCACGACCGTGGGAGTGGAGGTGGTCTCGGTTGCCTGCACAAGTGTCCCCTTGCGGTTGGGCGGATGGGTGAACTGTGACGCCCGGTGCGCCTCAATGGCCTCGCAAAAGTCGCTTGCCGGGCCCGAGCTCGCATCGTTGCGGCCTACGCGAAAGTGTGAATTCCAGGCCGCGACTGGCGAAGTTTACGAAGGTAAACGAGCCGATGAGTATGCCGAAAGTGCCTTTTGCATAAGCCTCGTTGTCAAATTCTCGGTAGTTGCACCGTAGGTTTCGCCGCTGAATGAAAAGGGTTATCGGGGTAAACGTCGGTGAGGATGAGGTGAATTGCCGGTGCGGCTTTTGCGGGCGGACCGGTCGGTGTTTTTACACATGCCGCCTTGTGCGGCCTTGCATCCGCCTCTTCGCGCACGTGTTGGCATATGGCGTGCCACGAGGCTTGCGTACAAGGGTGATTTCCAGGCCGCGAGAGGCGAAGTTGACGAAGGTAAACGAGCCGATGAGTTCGCCGACAGTGCCTCTTGTGTGAGCCTCTACTTGAAATGCCGATTTTTACGGGCCATCCGGATAATCCGCTAGCGAACCCTTGCGACACGTTCACGGTTAGTACATTGTTATTTCACGCCTGCGCATGATCGATGACAGTTGCTTTCCGCTTTGCCTTTTTAACGTTTGCGCATGTTGCGGCTTAGCGTGATCATTCCGGTCTATAACGTCGAGGATTGCCTAGCGGATTGCCTCGACTCGATTCTTGGCGACGCTAGCGCCGATGCTGCCCAAGGGTGGCAGGTCGAAGTCATCGCCGTCGATGACTGCTCCACCGACTCCTCACTGTCTATCCTCGACGCCTATGCGGCCTTCGACACGCGATTGCGCCTGCTGCGCACGGAGCGAAACTCAGGCTCCGGGCCCGCGCGCAACCTGGGCTTCGCCCACGCCACCGGCGACTATGTGTGGTTCGTCGACGCCGACGACGTGGTGGTGCCCGGCGCGATTGGCCACGTGTTGCGTCGTTTGAGCGAAGCCACCGGGGCCCGACGGCCCGACGTGTTGCTCGTCGGACACGAAAAGATCGACGATGAGGGGCGACCGGCAGCGGGCAACCTGGACCAGCTGGTCGCGACCGCGCCCATGCGACCGGCCACGTCGCGACCTGGCGAGCAAACGCGGCCTGGCGAGCAGATCAACCGCAGCCGTGGCCTGCTGCGACCCGGACGCACCGGGGTCAGCCGAGCCGCGCCCGCCCGGCAATGCCCGACGAACATCGCCCTGACTGGCTTTGCCCTCAGCGAATGGCCCGAGGCCATCCATTACACCCACACTCCGTGGACCAAGATCGTACGGCGGCGATTCCTCGCCGACACTGGCCTCACCTTCCCCAGCGGCTGGTATACCGACCTGCCGTGGACCTATGGACTGTTGGTTCGGGCCGCGCGCATAGCCGTGCTGCCGTCAGTGGTCTACCGCTGGCGGCAGCGTCGCAGCGGCTCCATTACGCGCACCCAAGACCGCCGACACTTCGAGGTGTTCACCCAATGGGAGCGAACCTGGTCGGCCCTGCCCGAAACGGTGCCCCAGGCAATCCGGCGAGAACTGTTCGCCCGCATGGCCTGGCACCTGCTGTTGGTGGCGGGCAACAACGAACGGATTCGACCGCGCGACCGCCGCGCCTTCTTCCGCCGGGCCGCGCGACTATATCGCCGGTACCTACCGCCGGAGGGCTACCCGATACCCGGTGGCGTCAATGGCCTCAAACAGCGCATCCTCGCCTCAGGCTCCTATTCGGGCTATGCGCTGACGCGTCTGGCTTGGCGCACCTGGAACGGTCTGCGGCCGCAACGCGAGGAGGAACTAGCGCCACCACAGCAGACGTCGCACAGCGCGCTTGGCCGCCCCCACTCCCGCCCGACCGGCCAGAGCCGACGCAGAATCCGCGCCTGAGCCAGCCAGCGGGAAGGAGAACGCGTCGACTCCCCACACCTGCGCGACGACCTGGTCAAGCTCCTCGTCGCCGCCGCGCGGCAACAAGTGCCGCGCCCGGGCCACCGCCGCGGCCCGCTCCAGCCGCATCGGCCCCGCGTCGGTGTCGATGGTGGCCACACCCAGCTGACGCCGGTTGAACTCACCTATGACGTCGCGTAGCACATGCCGAGGAGCGATCAGCCCGGCCGGTACCCACAACCGGTAGGGAGTCAGCGCCTGGGGCGCAAACGAGGTCGCGAACCGCACCCGGGCATCGCCGCGAAACATCTCCCGCAACAACGTGCTGACCAGATGAGGGTGATCAAGCGGGTCGTGTCGGCCCGTCGGAGGCGCAGGCCACTGTGGTGCGATCAGATGGAGCCGCACATCCGGGGTCGAACCGGCCAACAGGCCATTGGCGGTCCGTTCGGTCGCCTCAATATCGGTCACCTCAATGGCCACCTCCACCAGCGGTGTGGCCCAACCGCGCGCGGCGCGAGGTCGTTTCGGGTCCAGCTCAGGCACCCGGTTGGCCAAGAACGGTTTGCGGTAGCGCTTGGCCTCCTCGCCCCGCCCGTTGATCTGGGTACGACCCAAATGCCAGGCCGAGGCATCGCGGCTGAAATCATCGCCGGTGGGAGCATCGTCGGGCACGAACACCGCCCCCGCCTGCGAGGCCCGGTAACCAAACTCAGTGTCGGAACCCAGCAGCATGGTGGAGTCAAACCCACCGGCGGCCTCGAACAGGCTACGACGCATCGACCACGTGGCACCCGTAGTCACCCGAAACGCCCGATGGTTCTCCGTGGCCAAGCCGTCGGTACGGTCGATAATCGCAGCGATCCAATGCGGGTCCCCGCCCTCGAACAGCTCCCCAGCCCGGCCCGCGGCCACCATTTGCCGCACCACATGCGGGCTCAGCTGACCGGGCTCATAGTCGACAAACCGCTTGTGCCCCAACACCAGCAGGTAGTCACACACGTGATGCCAGCGCATGTGCGAGGCCACATGCTGGCCAAAGGCCAGCATGTCGGAGTCCAGCCGCATCACCACGTCGGCCTCACTGGCCGCGACCCCACAATTGGTGGCCTCAGCCGAGGACCACCGGCCCGACTGCGGCGTGATCACGCGCGCGTTCAACTGGCTGTGCGCGGGTATGCGCAACGGTGGGTCGGAGCCGTCGTCAACCACGATCACCTCCAGCAGTTCGCGCGGATAGCTTTGCGCCGACAGCGCCGCCAGGATGACCTCAAGGCGATCCTGATTACCATGCGCGGGCACGATGACGCTGACGCTCAGCTGGGCCCGATCCCACCTCAACGCCGGTCGCAGTGGCCGATAGTCATTGCGCCTCAGCCGGGGCGGCCCCGCCGTCGCGGTGGGGCCCGGCGGGGCCGGCTCGGCCATGATCGTGTCGTTCACTTCTGCCTCCCAATAACGAGGTCACTTATGTGGACTAAGCCCCTGGCGGCTGATGCAAAAGGCACGTTCGGTGTTCTCGTCGGCTCGTTGAAGAGCGCAAATTTCGCCTCCTGTGGCCTTGAGTTCGCACTTTTGCATCAGCTTCCTGGCAGGCGGCCTTGGCGTAGCCGATGCAAACGGTGCCGCACCGGCCCTGGCAACAACGTGCGCACCGCACGGCGGGCCAGGCTGGCCCTGGGCGGGGTAAACGCCGTGACCGATGCGGATCGCCGGTTCGTTCCCGCCAGCCCTCGACGAGTGCTCGCGCCCCAAATCTGGGCCACGACGCGGTCGAGGTCGTGTTGCTCGGGGTCGCCTTCGGCCAGCCGCGCGGCGCGAGCGAACGCGGCGCGTCGCTCCAGACGGGCCTGGCCGCCGCCGGGCAGCTCAACGGTGACCAGCCCGGCCCGGTCGGCATCAGCCGCAGCCGTCAGCCGCCGCACCGTGTCAGTCGAGGTGGCCTCGGGGTAGGGCAGCAGCAGCCGAAACGGCACCGCCGGGTCCGCAGCGGGGGAGCTCTCCAATAGCCGCACGCGGCTCTCGTGCCGGTAGTGTTCGGCGACCAGCCGCAGCTGGGCGGCAGAGCTAGACAGATCCGTGGCCCTCTCCTCGCCCTCGGGCCAGCCCCGCGCGGCCACGAGACTGACGCGCACGTCGCTGACCGTGGCGTCCAACAGGGGAGCCACCGCCGCGTCCACGTTGTCGACAGTTTCCCCAGCTGGAATATCGATGACGATGTCAACGTAGGGCACCTGCCAGGCCCGGCCGGGGCTAGAACGCCGCGCCGCCAGCAGCGGCACGCGCTGTGCGACAAAGGGGGTGCGGAAACGGCGACCTTCGACGGCGCTGGCTTGCATGTGGGAGGTGCCCAGGTGCCAGGCCGAGGAGGTGGTCTCCGGCACGAACACCGCCCCGGCTTGGGCCAGCCGGTAGGCGAATTCGGTGTCTGAACCCAATGGCAGCGAGGGGTCCATACCGCCTACTTCGTCAAACAGTTCGCGTCGGAGAGACCCGGTCGCGCCGACGAACACTCGGTAGGAGTCGACGCGGGCTTGTAGTAGTTGGTTGGTGTCATTGAGGACCGTTTCGATCCAGTGCGGTGCCGAGTGCTGGTGTCCGCGCAATGTGCGTACCTGGCCGCTAGTGACCGCCGCGAATATCTGTTCGGGAGTGAACGCGCCGCTGGTGTAGTCGATAAAGCGCTTGTGGCCCAGCACGGCCAAGTAGTCCGCGCAGTGGTTCCAGCGCATGTGCGCTTCGAGGTGGTCGGCGAACGCGACCATGTCGGAGTCAAGCCGCACGATCACGTCGGCGCAGGAGGCGGCGACGCCGTGATTGACCGCGTAGGCCGAACCCCACCGGCCTCTCGGCGGGCGCAATAGTCGAGTGTTCTCCGGTTTGATGGGTGGCAGCCGCAAGGGTGGCTCGGAGTTGTCGTCGACGACGATGACTTCGAACAATTCGCTTGGGTAGGTTTGGGCGGCCAAAGAGGCAAGAGTGAGGTGAAGTTTGTCGGGGTGTCCGTAGGCGGGGACGATAACGCTGGCGGTCAGTTGAGGAGTCCATTGTGCCGAGTTTGGCAATGACAGTACGCTGTAGTCATTGCGCACAATGCGGGGAACAAATGTGGTAGCCATTTGTTCGCAACATTAGCTTTGCGATCGGGCTTTTTTAATAGGTGAGTCGACAATTCACGCAGTGTTTGAACCCTGGTCATAGATTGTTGTGCCGGTCTTTTCCATACTGGCTTATTGCAATTCGAGACTTTCCCTATGCCAACTCGGGCCCTTTCATATTCTGCGCAGCTTCTTGATGACTATGTCGCCACGTCGCGTCGGCGACCCGGCGGCACTTTGCTGGCCACCTACTTGCGCACCCGCTCGCCTGCGGCCTTGCCGTTGCTGCGTCGCGCCGCCGAGGGCGCCACAGGTACCACGGCGGCCGAGGCGGAGGCGGTGTGCGCCTACGCGGCGGCGGTCGCTTTGCTAGACCCGGCGACGGCCACGGTCACCTCGCAGAGCTTGCGCAAGGGCTTGGTCCTGTACGACCAGGCACTCCAGCGGCTCGGCCCGCGTCGCATTCCTCCTCGGCATCAGGGAATTCACGCGCAAGCGGCGTGGAGCCTCGGCGAGGTCGACCAACTGCGGCACCTGTTGCGGCGATACCGGCGGGTGCCCGAGGCTATCGCCGCGAGCTTGCGGGCGAACCTGGCCAGTCCACCGTTGGGCGATCAGGAGGGCGAATGGATGCGGTTGCTGTCGGCCGCCTCGGGTCTGCCAGGGTTGTCGCTGCGGCCAGAAGCCACGTGCGAGACCGGGGAGGAAACGGCGTTCGACCGGTTGCGCGGGCCTGCGCTGGAGGCGGTTGACGGGCCGCTCATCAGCGTCATTGTCACCTGTTACCGGCCAAATATCGGGCTGCTGACCGCGATCACCTCGCTGGTGGAACAAACGTGGCGCAACCTGGAGATCCTGGTGGTCGACGATGCCTCCGGGGACCAGTACGCGCCGCTATTGCGCCGCGCCGAGGAGCTCGACGAACGAGTACGCCTCATCCGGCTGGACCACAACGGCGGCACCTATGCGGCCCGCAACACCGCGTTTGACCTGGCCAGGGGCGAGTTCATCACCGGCTTGGACTCCGACGACTGGGCCCATCCGGCGCGGCTGCACCAATGCGTCCAGCCGCTACTAGAGGATGCGAGCCTAGTGGCAACGGTTGCCCGGGCGTTCATGGTCACCGAAGACCTCACCGTCGCTCGCCCCGGCCGGGAACCCTCCACAGTGTCGACCGCGTCGATGATGATTCGCGCCGCGAGGGTCCTGCCGCGCCTGGGCTACTTCGACCAGATCCGCAAGGCCGCCGACACCGAGTTCCTACGTCGCCTCCATGTGGCCTTCGGCAACGAGGCCGTGCGCTACCTGGATCGCAATTGGATTCTCATGCGCCAATCGGACGGGTCGCTCTCCCGCGACGAGTTCGGCCCCGGATGGTCGCATCCGGCCCGCTCCGCCTACAAGAGCGCCTACCAGCTATGGCATTCCCGCATCCGAGACCAGGCGGCCGATCCGTATCTGAACCGTTCCCCCAAACCCAGACCCTTTGCCGCGCCTGACCACTTTCTCCACCGGGCCCAGGACCGTCCGCGCCGTCACTTCGAGGCCGTCTACGCGCTGGACTGGCGACCCTACGGCGGCCCCCAGAAATCCACCTTGGAAGAGATAGCCGCCCTGCGCGCCCAAGGCAGGAGCGTCGCCGTGCTGCATATGGAATCGTGGCGGCACATGACCACCCAGCCCCGACCGTTGTGCGAACCCATCCAGCGGCTCATCAACGCCTCAGAGGTAACGCAGCTATTGCCCACCGACGAGGCCACCTGCGACCTGCTGATTTTGCGATACCCCCCGATCTTGCAGTTTCGCGCGACCGAGTCCAGCCGTATCCGCGCCCGCTCCATGATCATCCTCGCCAACCAGGCCCCGAGCGAAAACGACGGCTCCGATCTGCGCTATGTGCCCGAAGACTGCGACGCGGCCGCCTGGGACCTCTTCGGCGTGCGGCCGCACTGGGTCCCGCAGGGCCCTGCCGTGCGAGCGGCCCTAGACGGGCTCACAAAGCTGGCCGATATCGACATGCCGGGCATCATCGGAGAAGTCCAACCCCACCGCGACGGCCCGCGCGGCAATATCCCCATCCTCGGCCGCCACTCCCGCGACGACTGGTCCAAATGGCCCGCCGACGCGGCCACCCTGCGCCGGGTCTACCCGGTCGAACTGGACCCCACCGAAGACATCGACGTGCGCCTGATGGGCGGCGTCTCCGCCGTCGAATCGATACTGGGCGAACCCGTACCCACCCACTGGATCTGTTACCGCCGCGACGAAACCGACGTCGACAGTTTCTTGCGCCAGATCGACTTCTACGTCTACTACCCGCACCCGATTCAAATCGAGGCATTCGGACGCGCCATCCTCGAAGCCCTCGCCGCCGGGTGCGTCACCGTTTTGCCGCCCCACTTTCGCGACACCTTCGGCGACGCCGCGCTCTACCGCCAACCCGAGCACGTCCGCGACACCATCTGGGAATACTGGCGCGACCGCGACGCCTACCTCACCCAAAGCCGCCTAGCCCAGCGGCGAGTCCGCGAACGCTTCAGCCACGAGTCCTACCGCCAGCTGGTCAGCCCATACCTGCCCAGCTTGACCACCACAAGGAGCCAAAACCCGTGCGAGTTATCAAGAAGCTGATGCGCCCACTGTACGAGCGCCTGCCCGCCACCCGGCGCGACCGCGACCTCGCCCGCCGATTGGAACACCTGGAATTCACGCAGCGGCGCATCCTCGCCGCGATCGAGGCATCCCGGCTCGAATCAGAACGTCGCGGCTCGTGATCATCGCCTCATTTGCCGGCGGCGCCACCGGGCCGAATCCCACCGCGCCCCTCCGAGAGTCGGTTATCCGACACTAAGCAGAATCCACAGCTCACACCGCCGCGCCAGCACACAGCCTCGCCGGACCCCGCCACCAACAAGCCAAACCGGAGGCCCACCGCGATCAAATCGGCCCGCAGCACAAAAGCGGACAGAATCTGCCTACAGGCCGTTGCCGCGTATGCTTGTAAACTGGATGCTTGTGCAAAAGCGCCACCGCTGCCCGCGCTAGTGAGCCGCGTGGACGCGAACGTGAACGCGCTGTGCCACCACACACAGCGGGCCCGCCACGCGCCGCCACTTCAGCGGCGACAGCACCTGCGTCCACGTCGCCCCACCGGAGACCAGCCGGTAGGGAAAGCTTGAATGTCGTATCAACCCCCGTGATAGTCCACGCCGCAACTCTCCAGGAGGGCCGCCATGTCAGAGCCGATCATCCAGGCTCGTGACCTCGGCATTCGCTTCGACAAAGGTCGCCAAAAACAAGGAAGCATCAAAAGCCTCTTTGTCCGACGCGAAACCAACAAGCCCAAACACGTCGAAGAGTTCTGGCCGCTACGCAACCTCAACTTCGACATCTACCCGGGCGACTCCGTCGGCGTCATCGGCTCCAACGGAACCGGCAAATCGACCCTCCTACGCCTCATCACCGGCGTCCTCCTCCCCGACGAGGGCTACGTACGCCGCCGCGGCAACGTCGCCCCCCTCATCGCCCTCTCCGCTGGCTTCTCCGGCGACCTCACCGGCCGCGAAAACGTACAACTCGTCGGAGCCCTCCACGGCCTGACCCGCAAAGAAATCGCCGAAAAGTTCGACGAAATCGTCGAATTCGCCGAGCTAGAAGACTTCATCGACACCCCGGTGCGCCACTACTCCAGCGGCATGAAAGTACGCCTCGGGTTCGCCGTCATCACCCAACTTCCACACCCCATCCTGCTGGTAGACGAGGCGCTGGCCGTGGGCGACCGTCGATTCAAACGCAAATGCCACGAAGTGATCGACCGGCTGCTCAAAGAAGGACGCACCCTAGTGTTCGTCTCGCACGCCGCCTCCGACCTCAAGCGCTACTGCAAGCGTGGCCTCTTCATGGACGCTGGCCGCCTCATTGTCGACGGCACCGTACAAGAGGCCCTCGACGCCTACGCCGAGACCGACGAGGCCAAGGACAAGGCAGCGAAGGCCAAGCGGCGCAAGAAAGCCGCCGAGAGGAAGGCCAAGGCCGACGAAGCGGCCATGAAGAAGGACGCCGAGGAAACCAAGAAAGCCAAGTCGAAAAAAGACAAGCACAAAGATAAGAAGGACAAGAAGCAGTCGATCAACCTCGACGACACGCTGGTCTTTCGCTCCCTGAAGCGCCGCAAAGGCGCCACCGAGGACACCGAAGACACCACAGAGCCCACCGGTCACCGCCCGGCCGAGTCCGAGGTGGCCACCCCGAACGCGACCGTGGACTTCCACGACAGCTCGGACCTGACCGGCGACATCGCCTACTCAGCCAGCGCCTCCCTGCGCGACCAGAACCAACCCGCAGGCAGCGACCAGGCGCCAGCAGCGGCGCAGAACTGGGCCGAGGAGTCCACGGAAACCGAAACCACCGACGAACAGACCGAGCCCCCCACCAAGGTCGCCAAGTCCGACCGCGCCGCCGAAAAAGCCTCAAAGAAGGCCAAAGCGCTGGAAGAAGAGTCGCAGTGGGTCTCAGACCTGGCCGCCGACCTGCGCTCAGAGGGACCCCTCGACCGCCGGGACGCATTCGATGAGCCTCACAGGGCCCAGCCCGAAGCGCCGCACCCGGCTGGGCACAACCCCGATGAGCCACCCACCGCGCCATCGGCGCGCACCCAGCCGCATCCCCGCGAAGAATCGGCCGACCACGACCCTGGCTTGGCATTCCCCGAGAATCAATGGCCGCGCCTGAGCACCGACGTGCACAACATCATCGACCAGGTCGCCGCTCCCAAAGACACCGAAGCCGAGTTCGGGGCCCAATACCCGAGCGACCCCGCCACCCCACCGAACCCAGACCACTCACCTGAGAACACACCGGCGTTCACCTCCTACTTCGACCGGCCACCGGCCGCTGGACCAGCCCACCCCGGATCGAACCACCGCCAAGAGGACCCAACGGCCGACTCCGGCCTCAGCCTCACCCAAGAAGTCTGGGAAGGCTACTGGGACGAAAATCAAGGACATCCGCCCGAAATCCTGCCCTCCACCGACGAAACCGCCGTGCTCGACCAGCGCAAAAACAGTGAACCCTCCACAGGCGGTCACGACGAAGACCCCAAGCCCGAACCCGCCGCCTCACTGTTCGAACCCGCCTCACCGCCGAAGGAAACCGCCGAACCCACCACAGCGGCCGAGCCGACCCAGACACCCCCCAACGACCGGCCAGCCGCCGGCATCCCCCAAGCCGGGCGGCCACACATAGGCCGCCCCCAACTGGGACGCCCCCAACCGGGCCGCCCACCCGAGGGCACCTCTGAGACCGACTACTCTGAGACCGGCTCGCCCGTAGGCTCGATCGACTACCGGTCGACCCGAGGTGAGGAACAGCCCTAACCGGGCTGCGAAGCCACCAAAGAACACCGGCCCGCCTCGCCCTCCCACAGCGGCGGACCCGAACGAGAACCTGTGCGAAACCACACCGACGACAAAACCCGCTGGGCCGGAGACCACCTGTGACGACCGCTCTTATCCTGCCTGGTCACCTACCAGGCACCCACGTGCAAGCCCAGATTCGCGCCGCCGGCGTCGACCAAGTGCGCCAGATCGACCCCTCCACCGATGACCCCTGGGAAGCCATCGTCGACGCCGCCATCACAGCGGCCGACAACAACACCGGCGCCCTCTACATCGCCACCAGCGACCTAGTCGCCTCCGACGTCACCATCGGGGCGGTCCTCGCCGACTCCTCCCGCCGCTCCGGCCTCCTACTAGGCGTCGACGACGCCGCAGCCGCCCCCGTGACCGTCGACCGCGGCCTCGTCACCGGACCCGGCCCCGGCCCATGGCGCTCCGGCGCCCTAGCCAAGATCTCGCTCGCGCACCTGAAACAACTGCGCGAACACTGGAACCGCGACCACCCCGAAGGCACCGATGCGTTCGAACGCATCGTCGCCACCCTCTGGGCCGCCGCCATCCCCGTCACCGCCTACCGCACCCCCGGCCTGCCCCACCGCCGTGCCACCAGCGACGCCGAAGCAGCCACCACCCGCGAAACCATAGACGCCATCGACCTCGACGCATGGCGACTCGACGGCGCGGTCAAAAAAGACGACGACATCTTCGCGACCTACTGCGTCTCCAGCTGGTCGCCCCTCCTGGTACGGGCCGCCGCCAAACTCAAACTACAACCCACCCTCATCACCTGGGTCTCCATCCTGTTCGCCGCAGCCGCCGCCGGCCTCTACGCCACCATGGCCGACAGCGCAAGCCCAACGATCTGGTTCATCGTGGCCGGAACCCTGGTCTACTTCAGCTTCGTGTTCGACTGCGTCGACGGCCAACTAGCCCGATACACGCAAAACTTCTCCTCCTTCGGCGGCTGGCTCGACATGATCGCCGACCGCAGCAAGGAATACGCCATCTACGCGGGCCTCGCCGCCGGAGCCACCGCCACCGGCGTCGACAACGCCTGGCTCATCGCACTGACGGCCATGGTCGTACAAACAATCCGCCACACCATCGACACCTGGTACGCCGTCCTACTCGACACCGCCGTGGTCCAACAAGCCCAACGCCGCGAATCCGAAACCGACCCGGCCACCCGCTCCGCCGCCCTCGGCAGCCGCCTCGGCGCGGCCTCGAACCACATCATGTCCGACCGCGGCTCCCTGCTCTACTGGACCAAACGCACCCTTGTCGCCGGAGTGGGCGACCGCTGGATCGTGCTCGTCGTGGCCACCATCGCCTTTGGCCCCTACATCGCCCTGTGCATCCTGCTGGGATGGCAACTATTCGCCCTGGCCTACACCTCCGCGTGGCGATTCCTACGCGCCCTCGCCGCCCGCACCGCCGCCTTCGCCCGCCCCGACATCGCCGCCCACCGTGACGACGGCATCGCCGGAGGCTTCCCCTGGAGCCACGCCCCCGGCACCTACACCCTCCTCGGCGTCGCCACCGCCGCCCTGGCCGTGGCCATGGCACTATACGACCAGCCCTACCCCGCCCTCGCCACCGCCGCCATTGCCCTCGTACTCGGCTTCGGAGGCTCCCGCGCCGCCCACGACGGGTACTTCCATTGGGTGATTCCCGCCGGGCTACGAGCCATCGAATTCGGCGTCATCTCCACCGCAGCCTTCGTCGCCGAAGTACCCTACCCGGCCCTATTCCTCCTCCTAGCCGTCATCGCCCTGTACTTCTACGACCTAGCCGCCGGACTCGACAAAGCCGCATCCCCCGTCACCGACCGACGCTGGGGACTGGGCTGGCCCCAGCGCGCCGCGCTCATCCTCATCCCCGCCCTCGTCGACAGCGTATGGAACACCTCCATCACGACCTGGGCAGTCATGGCGCTGGCGACGTATGTGGCAGTGGTCTTTATCGGCAACGCGGTACGAGGGATGCTGGCACCTAGCTTGTGACACCGGTATGGCCAAGATCATTTTGGAGTTCTCGCATCCGCTGAGGCGCGGGTCATTCCTGCGCTGGCCAACCCCTTGGCCCCTCGGTGGGGCACTTTGGTGTTGTGAGGGGCGCGGCGAGTAACTCGTGGGTTGGGGCCTCAACGGTGCGCGCATTTGTTGTGACAGAACGGGAACGGCCACGGTAAGATACTCATAGGCTTATTCCAAAGTGGGTTAGCCCAAGTGCGACCCGGTCGCCGCGAATGTGCAATGGGAACTAAACGGGCCCGCTGTGGGCTCCACCGGCCAAGCACCAGCAATGGCGTGAATCGGTGAAGTAGAGGCAGGATCTCAGTCCTTCTGTCGGAATTTATGAGTGACAACGGCTACCGTGTAATGGTGAAGAAGAAGTACCGAGTCATACGCACGCTCGTCGGCACCGCGATGGTGTCGGCGGCGGCTTGCTTGGTGCTCGTTTTCGGTGCCTTCATGATGAATTCCTCTGAGCAGACTCCCGACTCGCAATGGGAGCTAGCCGACCGCACGACGCCGATGCCGACCGATCCCGAACCCGATGGCACATTCGCGCCCGAAGAAGTTCCCTCCGAAGACCCGACCGATCCCGACGCCTCGCCCGGTTCTCCTGACCAGGACAAGGGGGAGCCCGGCGGTTCAGGGCCGGGGGTGCCCGAGGAGGACACCGACAAGCGGGGCGGTCCCGGAGTGTTGAACATGTCGCTTCCGGCTCAAGCCGGCCTGTCCATGGGGGTCATTGGTCTGGCGTTCCTGGCCCTGCTGCCGGGCCGCAAAATGCCTGACTACCTGCGTCACTAGTTTTCTAGCTGGAGCGTTTCCGCGCGGGCGGTGAGCTCCTGAATTCTCCCATCCACTAGGCGGACTGGGAGGCTTATGCAAAGGCACTGTCGGCTTTTTCGTCGGCTCGTTTAGAGCTCCTATCAGGTTTGTTTCCTTGGCGAGGACGGTGTGCTGTCAGTGCGTGGGGAGGCGGAGGCCCTTGTTCATACCCAGCGGGTATGGGCAAGGGCTGACAACGCGGCCAGGCGCGGCAGCACACCACCGCAGTAGGAAGAGAAACCTGATAGAAGCTCTTAGGAGCGTAAACTTCGCCTCCTGAGGCCTTGAACGTGCGCTTTTGCATACGTCTCAAGGTTTATGAATTAGTCACGGCACAAAAGAGGTGGGCCGCAACGGATATCCGTTGCGGCCCACCTCAACCGGTAGAACACACAGAAGCCAAGCTCACTGAAGAACTCGTCACGAGGCGACTTACAGCGCTGTCGACGGGGAGATCACAACCGTGTCCGCCTGAGGGCGACCCAGGTTAAGCCCCTGTCCAGCGCTTGGGCCGCTAACACGTTCGCAGGTGGCGCCAGGGGCCCCATTCGCCGCCCGAACCAGGCTGGTCGCCTCGAGTCCAGTAAGCGGCCTCCCACTCGGAGTTGTTGTAGGTAACGACGTCACCGCCGGTGTAGGTCACCGACGAAGCCCAGTTGGGGGCCTCGCAGTCGGTCGGGTCGGTGCCGCCGTTGTCGTCATCGTCATCGTCGTGGTCACCGAAGACGACGTCGGAGCAGGTGTAGAACGCTTCCGGTGAGTCGGTCCGCTGCCAGATGGAGTAGATGAGGTGGCGTCCGTCGCGAGCCGGGATGGTCGCGTCGAACCAGTAGGAGCCGCCCGAGAGTGTCGGGTTGGAAATGTGTCCGAACTTCTCCAGGTCATTCCAGTTCAGGGGGCTGTTGGGGTTCCAGCCTTCCTTGGTGATGAACAGCTCGAAGTAGCCCACGTGTGGAGCCGGGGCGCGGTACTCAAAGTTGTGGTGACCAGAGGTCATCTGGGTGGCAACCCAGTGAGTGCCGGTGTTGTCCAACGCCGAGTATTTGGATCGCCCGGCGCTACAGAGCTGGCCGTCGGGAATGATGGCCTGGTGGTTGCCTGCCGCGTTGGCTTGGTTGACCTCGTGCCAGTCATAGAGCGGCTGGGTGCCGTTTTGCTGGACTAGGTCGATACAGGCTTGCGACTGCGGGCGTTCGGGGCCCTCCAGGAAACAGTTATAGACGCGGCTGACAGGGTCGCTCATCGATCCGTGGGAATGTGCGGGTGCGGCGGCCAGGAGGCTGGCCCCCATGGCCGCGGCTGCGCCGACGCTTATGAGCGCGGCGAGTTTGCGTATACGCATGATCGCGGTTCCTTGTCTTCAATTAGAGGGTGAATACGGGAGTATGAAGTTGGGGTCTCTATGCGGCGTCACCATCACAGCAACTCCAAGGGCTGACTTGTGGTCGTTGTGGACGACCAGAGTTGCTGCGAGGCGTCTTCGCCTCCGGCTGAAGGTCTTTCCCGGCGCTTGAGCGGGTCAGCCTTGAATGTTCCGGACCCTTCGATGACGACTCGGTTGCGGATGTCAGGGTCCGCCAACCGGGCCGATACCCAGGTCTTGCTATGTCGCGGAACACAGCCGCCGTATTTACAAGAAACTTTAATAAATAATTAAGGCGTATGCAAGACCTTCGATGTCTTGAGTCGGAGGATTTTCGCACGTCACGACACACCAGACCCGTTGGGTCACACAGACAACAGGGGTGACGACGGGCAGGGGCGCAAGTTCCCATGGCGGCATCCGGTAGCCGCGTTCACAACGAGAGAGAAGATGTCCCGGAACGCTCAGAAGTGGCATTGTGCGAATCCAGTGCCATCACAGTCCCGATAGGCGCGGTCTCGGTAGCCGAGGCGGTCCTGGCCGCAAAGCTGGCTCGGGCGAGACCGTTGAGGCAGGCACCGGGCCAACCCCGCCTCACTCATCCCAGTGGAGAACACGCGAAACCCCGGCCAGTTGCCCGACCGGGGTTTGCGATACAAACGTGACTCCTAGAAGTCCTCGTCCAAGTCGACCTTGCCCTCAACTGCCACCTGGTAGGCGGTGGGGCGACGTTCGAAGAAGTTCGTCAACTCCTGCACGTCCTGCAACGCCATGAAGGGGAACGGGTTGGTCGAGCCGTAGATCTCCTTCATGCCCAAGCGCTTCAGCCGCTGGTCGGCCACATTCTCCAAGTACGACTTCATGTCCTTGTAGGTCATGCCCGGCATACCATCGCCGATGAGGTCGGCGGCGAACTGTAGCTCACACTCGACGGCCTCCTCCATCATCGAGCGCACATCGGCTTCCATCTTGGCGTCAAAGAGATCGGGCTCCTCTTCGCGCACGATGTCGACCACGCTAAAGGCGAAGTTCATGTGGCACGACTCGTCGCGGAAGACCCAGTTGGTGCCCGTGGCAAGCCCGTCAAGCAGTCCGCGCGACCGCAGCCAGTACACATAGGCGAAGGCCCCGTAGAAGAACAGGCCCTCGATACAACCGGCGAAACAGATCAAGTTCAGCAAAAAGGCGCGCCGGTCGTCCTTGGTCTTCAGCTCGTCGAGCTGGAAGGCCGAGTCGATCCATTTAAAACAGAAATCCGCCTTCTCCTTGATGGAGGGGATGTTCTCCACCGCCGCGAACGCCTTGACCCGGTCCTCGTGGTCGGGCAAGTACGTGTCCAGCAGCGTCAAATAGAACTGCACGTGCACGGCTTCCTCGAACAGCTGCCGGGACAGGTAGAGACGGCCCTCCGGAGAGTTGATGTGCTGATAGAGGTTGAGCACCAAGTTGTTGGCCACAATGGTGTCGCCGGTGGCGAAGAAGGCCACCAGCCGATTGATGAGGTGGCGCTCTTGCTCGGTGAACGAGGCCAAGTCCGTCAGGTCCGAAGCCAAGTCGACTTCCTCGACCGTCCAGGTGTTACGGATGGCCGCCCGGTACTGCTCGTAAAAGTCCGGGTACTTCATCGGCCGAAGTGTCAAGTCCATGCCTGGATCGAGAAGCATGCAAGTATCCTTTCACAGTGGAGAGAGGGTGGGCGCGTCTATGCGGATTGGGCGCCCACCCATTCTGGTGTCGAACCGCCGCAAGGCGGCCCTGGTGCCAGTGAGGAAAAAGCCCTACTGGCAGGCCTCACACGACTCCGGGTTCTCTAGCGAACAGGCCAGCTCCTCTTCGGACTTCGCGACAGTGGCAGCGTCCTTGGCAGGCGCATCCGCGGACACGGTGGTCTGGTTGATGCGAGTGGCCGGGCGCGAACGCAAGTAGTAGGTCGTCTTCAGTCCCTTACGCCATGCGTAGGCATACATCGACGAGAGCTTGCCGATCGTGGGCGTCGACATGAACAGGTTCAGCGACTGTGCCTGGTCGATGAACGGGGTTCGCGCGGCCGCCAAGTCGATGAGCGACTTTTGCGGCAGTTCCCAAGCGGTGCGATACAGCTGCTTAACATCGGCCGGGATGGACTCGATGCCCTGCACCGAACCCTCCGCCACGATCACGGCGCGTCGAACCTCCTCGTTCCACAGGCCCCGCTCCTTCAACTCATTGATCAGGTGGCGGTTGACCTGCATGAACTCTCCGGAAAGCGTCTCGCGCTTAAACACGTTCGACACCACCGGTTCGATGCACTCCGCGCAGCCAGCGATCGAGGCGATCGTCGCCGTGGGCGCGATGGCGATCATGAGCGAGTTGCGCAGACCAGTCTGGGCGATCTTGTCGCGCACCGCGTCCCAGCGGGACTTCCAGGTCACCGAGGCATCCGCGTAGTGGTCCAGATGCAGCACGCCATCGGCGGCGCGGGTTTGGTCAAAGTTGGAGTGAGACCCCAGCTCGGCGGCCAGGTCGGCTGAGGTCTCGTAAGCCGTCACCGCGATGGTCTCGGCGATTTGCGTCGAGAGTGTGAGCGCTTCGGGCGAGTCGAAAGGCAAACGCAGCTTGAAGAACACGTCTGCCAGCCCCATACAACCCAAACCAATTGGCCGCCACTTGCGGTTGGCCTTTTCGGCTTCGCCAGTGGGGTAGAAGGACAGGTCGATGGTGCGGTCGAGGAACTTCACGGCCGTGCGCACCGTCTGCGAGAGGCGGTCGAGGTCCACGCCGCCGTCAACGACATGCTCGGCGAGGTTGATCGACCCGAGGTTGCACACGGCGGTCTCGGAGTCGTTGGTGACCTCAAGAATCTCGGTGCACAGGTTGGACAGGTGAATGACGTTTTCTTTGCGGGCCGTCTGGTTTGACGTCCGGTTGGCCGTGTCGGAGAACGTCATCCAGCCGTTACCGGTCTGGGCGAGCGTGCGCATCATGCGCCCGTACAGCTCGCGGGCAGGGATGGTCTTCTTGGCCTTTCCAGCGGCCTCAGCGGCCCGATAGGCCTTCTCGAAGTCCTCGCCCCAGGAATCCACTAGCTCGGGGGTCTCCTTGGGGTCGAACAGCGACCACGGCGCGTCTTCTTGCACGCGGCGCATGAACTCGTCCGGGACCCAGTTGGCGAGGTTGAGGTTGTGAGTGCGGCGGTCCTCAGAACCGGTGTTGTCGCGCAGTTCCAGGAACTCTTCGATGTCGGCGTGCCACGTGGCCAGGTAGACGCACGCGGCGCCCTTGCGGCGGCCACCTTGGTTGACCGCGGCGACGGAGGAATCCAGCGTGCGCAGCCATGGCACGATGCCGTTGGAGTGGCCGTTGGTGCCCTTGATGAGCGAGCCGCGTGAGCGCACCCGCGACCAGGCGATGCCGATGCCCCCGGCGTACTTGGACAAACGCGCCACCTGGCTGTAACGCTCGTAGATCGAGTTCAGCTCATCTTGGGGGCTGTCCAGCAGGAAGCACGAGGACAGTTGCGGGCGGCGGGTGCCGGCGTTGAACAGCGTCGGAGAGGAAGGCAGGTATGCCAGCTGCGACAGCAGCGTGTAAAGCTCGGCGGCCTCTTCCACACTGGTGGACAACCCGCAGGCCACGCGCAGGAAAAAGTACTGCGGGCGTTCCAACACCAGCCGGTTGCTGGGGTGACGCAGCAGATAGCGGTCATAGACGGTACGCAGACCGAAGTATTCGAAACGGTCGTCGGCGCTCTCATCAATGAGGGCGTCCAAGGCCTGGGAATGCTGTTCGACGAATTCCACCAGCCCCTCGGAGAGCAGCTCTTGGTCCGCGCAGGCGCGCACTGAACTCGAGAACGAGGTGGCTCCGCCTTGGGCGGCCTCACCGGAGATGTGCTCGCTCAACAGACGGGCGGCGAGCTTGCTGTAGGTCGGTTCGGAAGCCACCGACGAGGAGGTGATCTCGATGGCGCGCTCACGCAGTTGGTTGACTGTCGCACCCGGCCATAGGCCCGATTCGATCTGCCTGACGACGTCCTCGGCATCGACGTCGGTGAGGCCCTGGGCGTGGAAGTGAACCTTGGCGGCCACGGTGGCGAAGTTGGAGTCGGGCGTGTTGAGGCCGCTGGGAACGACAGTGTTCTCCTCGAGGGACAGGTCCCGGTCGTGAGCCCCGGTGCCAGGGGCGGGAGCCGTGGATGTGGTTGTAACTGCGGTGTTCATGATTGCGGTCCCCTCGTGCGTCAACTTCGTTGCCAACTTCTGCGGGCCTAGGGCAGCTGGTGGCACAAGCACACGAGGTGCCGATGCCGCCTTCAACCCACCCACGAGGCCAGCGACTTCTTCGCGTCCGCTTGCGGCGGTGCGCCAACCACTGGCAAGTGTCGGACTCATTGCTTGGTAAAAGACGATGTCTTTGTGGCAATTCACCGTTGCGGGGCAGTCTCGGAATGGGACGTCCGGGCGCAGCGGCGACAGCCAACAGAGCGCGAGCCTAGCGGCACGGCCCGACATTTCCGGGCCTCGCTCTGTGCGAGTCGGCCGTGTCGTCGAGATGGTTTCTCGTCGCCACCTGCGCCGGTATCCGCACCGAGTTCCCTCTTGCGTCGACATCGTCAAGGTTGGGGGTAAATCTGACCTGCGACGTTGTTCTCGTAGCGATTTCCCCGCCTCGATTCGATCGAACCAGCGGCAGTTGGAATCATACATGTTGTGGGCGAGTGCGTGGGGACACCCAAGATATTGGGTTTTTCGGGGTTTTGGCTGGATAGGGCAGCTCGTATGAGGTAGGGTGCGCGTCCCAGCGGAGCAAGGCTGGAAAAAGTGAGATCTTTCTGTCAGCCATTCGAGTGGTTGGGACTTTTGCGGCCCCTGTGGCCGCGAATTCGCCCACGTCGAGGCCAACCGTGGCACCCGACTTTGAAAGACCGGCGCTTCGGTCGCGAACCTGGCCCGTCAAGACGGACGCGGCCATGCGAAGCCCAACCGTCCCACCCTAGCCCGAGGACGCCAACGGCATTGCGCAAACACTCCTGACAAGGAGGGCTGCGGCACATCCGGCGGGGTGATCCTGGTCGATCAGCGGTAACTGATAAGCTCGTCTGTGGCTCGATTAGCCCCCATAGCTCAGGGGATAGAGCACCGGTCTCCGGAACCGGGTGCCCAGGTTCGAATCCTGGTGGGGGCGCAGTTTCTTAAATATCGCACATGATCGCCGTGGTGCCTTTCGTAACGAAGGCAGCGCGGCTTTTTCATGCGTGGGTAACCTTCGCGATGCCACCCGCGTGAATTCGCTTCACCGCACCGGCCAGTTGTGACACCATCCGGAAGACCCTCGGTGGCACGCCCGAGGCCAGCCCGGTCGCCATGGGGTCGTTGTTGACTGCGGCCGGGCGGTTCTACGGCGCACCGCCGCAAAATCACCGCAGGAGAGGCCTGAGAGTGATCAGAAACCTGTGGAGAGTCAGCAGCCGTAGCTTGTGGGGACGGTCGGCGGCGCACGCCGACTCAACGGGACATGGGCGCATCTGGACCGGGAACGGGTCCACTCGCTTCCGGTTTCGAAACTCTTCAAAGGGGGAGCGGACCAGCACCTGGAACGGATCGACCTTGGTGGCGGTCGGGGTCGCTAGCGGGCGACCAGAACCGAGCTTTGCGCAGCGCGGAGGCTCCTATGCTCGGTTCTGGCAAGGGAGGTCAGGATTTCAGGGCTTCGGCCTGGCTTTGGAGTTGTTCAAGCTGAGCGACCACTCCGGCTAGGGACGCCTGGGCCTGTTCCAGGCCATCCTTCAACGACTCGATGCCCGACACCAGGGACTCCGAGCCAACTGACTGGGCGCCGCTACTGGCCTCGTCCACCACAGCCTTGCTGGCTTCGATGCTGCTGGACGACTCGTTGACGCTGTCGATGTTCGCGCCGATTTGGCTCACGACTTCTTCAAGACTGGACACGGTAGTCCTTTCCACAAGGGGCGATGGGCTCATGCGGCCCAAGGAATCGCGCTCGCCTGGGCGAGCAACGCTGACAAGCGCTCACGGTACCAAACCAGAGCCGATTTCTCCGTCTAAAGTCCGACACCTTCACGACTGGGTTTGAGCTTCCTGGAACGCGCAAGAGGGGCCCAGTGCGGACACGTCGACGTTCGCGGTCATCGTGACAAAGGCGGGGGCCCATGTCATTCCCAAAGCCCAATGCGAAAGGCACTGTCGGCCTTCTTGTCGGCTCGTTTAGGAGCGTAAGCTTCGCCTCCTGCGGTCTTGAAGGTGCGCGTTCGCATAAGCCTCCAATGTTGCCCCGCACCGTGGTGCCGGGAAAACCCTTTGACCGACAAGAGGATTTCTCTCTACACTGTGGGCACGGTCCAGACAGCAGCGCGCTGGATATCGCCAGTGGCGTCCTGCACATCGGACCTTGTGAGGTAAAGCCTTTTCAAGGCTCGGGTTCGAATCCCGAGAAGTGTCTGGATGGTTTGGTCATCGACCCATTCTGGTCGGCCTTGCGTGCCTGATTCCTCACCTGTGGCCACGAGTTCACCGAGGCCAATGTTTTCAGCAGCGCTCCCTTCGACACGTTTGTTCTGTGGAGCCCACATTTTCAAGTGGGACCCACCTTGCTTGAGGTTGAGGCGTCGTTGCACGAAGGATTGGCCCACGACATCGTTGTCCCGCAAGTGAACACTCGGAACACCCGCCGACCAGCTAGACAACCATCCAGGCACTTCGTGCCTGACCCAATACATTGCGCACTCGTATGAGGGCCTGGAGCGCGCAACTGAGATAACCAAGCAAGGAAAGTGATAGCCATGGCCACCGTCATCGTTCACGATTGGGAACGGGTTCTCCTGTTCACCGATGGCACGCTCCAGCGGACATTGGAGCCGGGACGACACCGCTACCGCAAGCGGAATTCGTTCCTGCACCACGTGGACATGCGACCTGCCGAAGTGCGGGTTCCGGGACAAGAGGTGCTGACAAACGACGGCATCTCGGTGCGCGTCAGCGTGACCGCGCAGTGGCGGGTGGCCGACCCGGTGACCTATCTAATGGGCTCTCAGCTGCCTGACTCCTTCCTGTACTCCTCGCTTCAGGGCGCGATTCGCCACTGCGTTTGCGAAGTGGACTTCGCTACGGCCATCGGCGACCGGTCCGCTATTGACCGAGGACTGCTTGCGTTCGCGCAAGAGGAGGTCGCTTCATTTGGCATCGAACTCGATCAGGTCCGGGTGCGCGATGTGATGATGCCGGGCGCACTGCGTCGAGCCGCGATGGATGTCGCGATCGCCCGTGAAGAGGGCAAGGCTTCCTTGGAAGCGGCTCGGTCGGAAGCGGCCGCCTTGCGGTCCCTGACCAATACCGCGAAGCTGCTGGAGAAGCACCCGCAGCTGATGCAACTGCGTACACTCCAGGTCGCTCAAAACAGTGATGCGACGTTGGTGATCGACCCACGCGCGGGCGTGGCGGGCACACGTTCGGATGCGGTCTAGCCGCGCTGGGCCGCACTGAGACCAACCGTGGCGGCCCGGGCGGATCAGGTGAAGTTACTGGCCAGTGGGCGCGACATGGCTGGGAACGACCCAGTGGGATGGTGCCGCGCTGGAGCGAAGGCGATTGAGAAGCGCCTAGCATCGCGCGGAGGACTACTGAGACTTGTTCAGAGCTTGATATTGCTCGTACCAGCCCTGTGCCATCGCCTTTAGCTCGTACATGGTCTTGCCGTCGATAGATTCGCGGATGATGTCCGCGTGGCCAGCGTGTCGAGCGAACTCTTCGATGAGATGGCCCAGCATCCAGCGCACCGACCAGGATTCTACGCCGGGGAAGAACGGCCGCAGCATGTGCGGGACGGCTATTGGCGCCTCCAGGGGCAGCCCTGCGAGGGTCTGCTCAGTGACTGATGCGACGGCATCAAGCCGGTCGAGCAGTTCTTGGCGGGTCGCCTGCGGCGGTGGTTGGTCATTGTCGAACGATTGTGGAACCGGCTCCCCGACGGCGTCCTTGACCCAGCGGGTCTCGACTTCGGCGATGTGGTGCAGCAACCAGGCCAGGCTTAGGTCTCCGGCGGTCGGCTTTAGGTGAAGTTGCTCGTCAGCCAGTCCGTAAGTGGCGTAGTACAACTGCCCCCGCTGGTGCTTCAGGTACGTCATCAAGTTGTCACGCTCACCAAAGGTGGGTGGTGGCAGCGGCATCGTGACTCCTGGTGGTTGTGAGTGAACCGTTGACAACACTGTAGGTGGAGAGTGTGACAGCGTCGGTTGCGAAGTGCGCCTTCATCGACAGGAGCTGCGCAGACGGGGTCGCATGGGGCGAAACGTCGGAAATGCGTCAGTTGTCGATCGTTGTGGGGAGCACGCGACCACGCCCTGCCTAGTGGGAGTAATCTTGACTTTTCAGAGTTAATGTGACCTGATTGTTATGTCCAGTAAAGGGGTTCACATGCCGCCAACTGCGCCACGCAAGTCGTTGCGAGTATCGGGGATCATTCGCCCCCCTAAGCTGGTTGCCGTGCTCAATGGGTGGGGCATTATCGGCGGAATTGTCGCGGTTGTGGCCTCGGTGATCCTCTTTATCGCCACGTTCCTGCCGTGGGCGCAGTACCGGCCATTGCAGGAAGTCAATCTGTGGAACCTCGCGGGTATCGACGATGTGCAGTTCGGCGCGAAGGTGTGGCTGTTCGTGGCGGCGTGGGCTGTGGTGGTGGTGAGCCAGTTCGGCTACCTGTTGATTTCAAGCCCGATCGCGCAGGTGTGGCTGGTGGCCGCGAGCATGGTCGGTTGGGTATTCGTGGCGATTGGGTTTCTCGGGGTGTTGGCGGTCAGCCGTGACCTGGGGCCATTGTTGTACGGGTTCTACCTCGCCGCCGTGGCGCACGTGATCGTTTTGGCGGGGACGGCCGTGGCCTGGTCTAGTATTTCGCCCTCGGCTCCGTCTGCGCCAGAGCGCCCCGCGACTGTGCGTGGGCATGCGGTCGCGCCGAATGTCGACTTGTCCTCGTTGTCGTCAGATCGCCTAAACTCGATGGGGGAACCGCCAGCCCAGGCATCGGGTCACGATCAGAGCCCGGACCTGGAGAGCACGTTGCGAAGGCTGGGGGAGCAGCGCGACAAGGGGCAGATCTCGGCGTCGGAATACGAAATGTATGCGAATAATTTGCGCAGCAAGCGGGGCACGATTTACGGCAGCGGCGCCTAGAGCGCCCGGGTGACATTCCCCGTCTGCCAAGTTGTGGCCCACCATAGGAATTGCGAAACCCGCGCCCGTGCCGCGTGTTCGCCCCATATGTCGCGGCGCTTCGGGCGCGTGCGGGCCATAGAGGGTTCAGGGTGGCTCAACGCCGAAAGCAGCTCTTGTCTCCGATGCGGATGTGACAGGGGCGATTGAAATGTGCGTAGGGATCTGTGGCGCTCCAGCGCCATCGAAGGTGAATTTTATTCACCTAGGGACCCCCTTTTTTATTCTCGCAGGAACGGCATGTGGCCGTCAATCATGAAATATCCGCCTGTGGATAACGCTGTGGAAAACTATGTATGCGAGCCTGCGAACACCAATGGACGCGAAATTTTATCCCACTCGCGCGTTAGTCCGCGTTCCCCTGGCAAAAATTGCCGTTGCTGGCAATGATTTATGCCTAACGCCGCGACAGGCGCAACAGAACTGCCGGTAAGGGAATATGCGATTTCATCAAGACCGGTCCTATTCCCTTTCCCGCATTGGTTGGAATTGGCTCCGGACTCGCCACTAGTTATACGTATGCAAACAATGCGACGACAGGCCAGTCTCGAGCACTTAGCCGCGAGAGCCAGCCCACGATTGCGGCACGACCGACAGTCGCGCAAAGGCCAAGCTACTGTGAGGCTTATGCAAAAGTGCAAATTCAAGGCCGCAGGAGGCGAAGTTTACGCGGGTAAACGAGCCGACGAGAACACTGAAAGTGCCTTTTGCATAGGCCTCTGTCCCCCATGTGGGCGACACGCCACTCCAAATGCGATTCCTTTCCCCACCAATCCGTGATCATAGTGGAGTCCATTCACTCGAAGAGACATCTCATCGTGAGAACTCGTCCTCTTTCGCATCGCCACCGAATTCTCGGGCACTCACTCTTGCAATCGAAAGGTCGCCAGATGGCTCAATTGCCACGCATGCTCACGGCGTCGCTACTGTGCGGGGCGCTTATCGCCCCCGCAGCGGCCACCGCCAATGAGTCCATATCCGCATCCGCCACCGACATTTGGCTCGTGCAAACGTCCAATATCGAGCAACTGCGCGCCCACGCCAATGGCCTGGATTTCAACGAGCGCAACCACTTCGAGCACCTGTGGCAAGGCATCTCCATCGAAGCCAGCTCCGCCACCGCACGCTACCTGGAAAACGTCGACGGCGTCGAAGCCGTGTTTCGTTCCCAGAACTACGATCTGCCCGATGTCGAACCCGGTCGCACAGCCGAGGCCGACAGTCGAGAGCGAATCGCGGAAATGGACTTCGCCGTCGACGCCACCGGCGTCAGCCAGCTTCCCGACCATCTGACTGGCACGGGAATGAAGATCGGCATCATCGACACCGGCATTGACTACCTGCACCCTGACCTTGGTGGCTGCTTTGGCCCCGGTTGCAAAGTCAGCCACGGGTACGACTTCGTGGGCGACGACTTCGACGCCACCGAACCCGGCAGCGACCCGCAGCCAGGTCCCGACCCGATGGACTGCAACGGTCACGGCACCCATGTGGCCGGCATCTCCGCGGCGAACGCCTCGGACTCCGAGGGCGTCAATGGAGTGGCTCCCGACGCCGAACTGGGCGCCTACCGGGTGTTCGGATGCTCCGGCTCCACCTCCGCCGAAGTGATGCTAGCGGCGATGGAGCGTGCCTACACCGACGGCATGGACGTCGTCAACATGTCCATCGGCCTGGCCTTCTCCTGGCCCGAATACCCAACGGCGGTCGCCGCCAACGAACTAGTCGAGCATGGCGTCTCCGTGGTGGCCTCGATCGGAAACTCCGGAGAGTTCGGGGTCTACTCAGCCTCGGCCCCCGGCCTGGGAACGGATGTCATCGGCGTGGCCTCGATCGACAACCCATTCGCGCGCGCGGACGCCGCGCTGGTGCGTCCGCTCGAGGTCGAGATCGGATACGGCTCGGTCAATGACGCGCCTGGCCTAGTGCCCGGCGAGGAACTGCCGCCGCTGCGGTGGCACGGCCTCGGATGCCCCGACAGCGACGCCGAAAACAACGTCGAAGGCTTCACCGCCCTCATGGTTCGCGGCGAGTGCACCTTCGCCGAAAAGTACGAGCGCGCCATCGCCGACGGAGCCCAGGCAGTTGTCATCTACAACGACCGCCCCGGCCTCTTCGCCGGAACCGGCGTGCCCGAAGGCGAGGACGTCGTGATGGCCACGCTGTCGAAATCTGACGGCGAGCAGCTACACGACCTGGCCTCCTCCGGCGAGGATGTGACCTTGGAAGCCACCGGAGAAAAGGTTCTCGTCGACCTGCCACTGGCGAACCTACCGTCGGCTTTCACCAGCTTCGGGCCCAGCCCAGACCTGGCCGTCAAGCCCGACCTGGCCGCCCCCGGTGGCGGCATCTGGTCGACCTACCTGACCGACGCCAACTCCTATGCCTCCCTCAGCGGCACCTCGATGGCAGCGCCACACGTGGCCGGAGCGGCCGCGTTGGTGTTGCAGGAGCGTCCGGAGCTAAGCCCGTATGAAGTCAAGGGCGCACTGGTCAACACCGCGAACCCGATCCCTAGCGGCCAAGGAGAGTCGACCGTTCTCGAACCGGCGCACCGGCAGGGATCTGGCATGGTGAACGTGCCCGCGGCCGTAGAGAACGAAGTCCGCCTCACACCAGAGGCGCTGGCACTGGGGGACTCCACCGAGCAGCCCCGGATTGAACACATCGAGGTGAGGAATACCTCCGACCACGACGCCCGTTACGAACTGGTTCACCGTCCTTCGCAGGCGACAACCGGCTCGGTGTTCACTCCCCAGACAATCGTCGCGACCGCGGACGTCACGTTCGAGACCGACACTGTGGACATCCCCGCCGGTCAGACGGCGAGGGTCCAGGTGTCAGTGACCGCACCCGAGGGCGTGGACGACGGGACCGTCTATGGCGGTTACGTGGAGTTCCAGCCGCTGCGCAAGGGCCACTCACTCGTGGCGACCTACGTCGGCTACGTGGGCGACTACCGTGACATCGTGGTCATGCCCAACGACATCTGGCTGGCCATGCCCGCCCAAGCGGAGAGCCTGCCAGGCAACGACCGTATTTCAGAGACCATCCTCGGCCGGATCGTCAACACTGACGAACTCAGCCCGCTCGAGGACGGAGCGGTCTTCGCCGCCGACGCCGAGGAGCTCCCGACCGCAGTGGTGCATGTGGCCCACCAGACTCCGGTACTGGAGGTCAGCGTCGAACGCCTCGACAGCACCGAATCGTATGACCTCATCATGGCCTCGTGGGTGAGCCGCAACGCCACCGAGGATGCGAACTACGCGTTCGATTTGCGGGAGTTGCTGGGAGAGACCGAACTGAGCGAGGGCGACTGGCAGGTGCGCGTGAGGGCGTTGAAACCTACCGGCGAATTCGATAACCCCGACCATTGGGAAGACAAGGTCTCACCTCCGTTCACGATCCAGCAAAGCTGATGCGGAAGCGCCCCGCCAATCGTGGCCCACGGCCAGGCGGGGCGCTTCGGCACTCGCCATCACAGCCAGTGCCAACGAACGGGGAATGACCACCTACGAAGGGCGCTGGCGGACTGGGTTCCGCCAGCGCCAATTCCGACAAACATTCGCAAAATGACTCGCGGGGTCGCCAACGGCATTAAAATCCCCTCGTAGTGGAAATACGTCATCGTTACCGTCTACGAGAACAGGGAGTCAGCCATGACCTTTCCTCCAGGGCCTCCGCCAGCAGGTCCACCGCCCACCGGCGCCGGACCTGGCGAACCTCCCGAAGAACCACCCCCACCCGGTATGCCCCCACCTCCAGGAGGGGCCCATCCACCACCCGGTATGCCCGCAGGTGGTGACCAAGGAAATGGCCTAGCCATCACCGGCATGGTGCTGGGCATTGTCTCGATCCCGGCGCTGTGCATACCCGTGGTCAACTTGGTCATGGGCCCGCTGGCGATCATCTTCTCCGCGCTTGGGCTCAAACGCGCCCCCGTGGTCTACAAGGGCAAAGGTATGGCCATCGCCGGCCTGGTCCTAGGCATCATCGCCACAGTCTTCGTGATTCTCGGGCTTATCGGACTGGTCACCTTCGACTCTGACATTGGCGACTGGGACTACTAGGGCACCTCATCGGTTCAGGTAAGGCACCGTGGCGTATTCACCGGCGTCCGCCGGGCTTGAATCCGCAGGTGTACATACGTGTGCCCACTGGGGATCACAGTCGGCGATCGCGACGCGGGCTCCTCTGACAGCAGAGGAATTGCGTGACAGCGTAGGGTTACAAACGTGGCTAACACTGCGATTCCCACACCGGACAACGTCGAATCCAGCGCCTGGCAAGCCGAAGCGGTCGTAAACACAGACACGATGGCTGCCAACATGGAGTGGCTGGATTCCCAGACCTCTGCCGACACCATGGCGGTGGTCAAGGCAGATGGCTACGGCCACGGCATCGTGCCAACGGCGCGAGCATGCCTGGCCGGGGGAGCCACCTGGCTGGGGGTCGCCACGCTCGAAGAAGCCCACCGCCTGCGCGACGCCGGGATCACCGCTCCGCTGCTGGCGTGGCTTATCTCGCCGGGCTTGAATGTGGCTGGCGCCATCGAACGCGATATCGACCTGTCGGTCTCCGGCGTCGAACTACTCGAAGAGGTGCGCCTCACCGCTGAACGGCTGGGCCGCCGCGCCCGCGTACACCTGAAGGCCGACACCGGAATCAGTCGTGGGGGAGCCCCCCAGTCGGCATGGGGTCTGTTGGCCGACACTGCCGCGAAGTACCAAGCCGGTGGAGCGATAGAAGTACTCGGAGCGTGGAGTCATCTGGCTTGCGCCGAGGACCTGCAAGGCCAGACGAACGCCGACCAGATCGCTGGATTCGATCTGTTCTTGCAAGCGCTGGCAGAGGCCGGTCTCCAACCATCTTTGCGTCACCTGGCCAATTCGGCGGGTGTGATCGCAGTGCCACGGACTCACTATGACTTGGTGCGTCCGGGCATCGCGATCTACGGCTACAACCCGGTGGTCGAGGTCGACACTCCGCTGAAACCGGTGATGGAGCTGCGGGCGCGCGTCACCCTCACCAAGCGAGTCGAAACCGGTCGCGGTATCGGCTATGGCCACACCTATGCCACCGAGCGCGAAACCACGATCGCGCTGGCCCCACTGGGCTACGCCGATGGGATTCCGCGGGTGGCCTCCAACAAGTGTGAGCTGTTGTTGAATGGTCGTAGGCGGCCCATTCGAGGTCGGGTGAGCATGGATCAGGTCATTGTCGAGATGGGCGACGATCCGGTGCGACCGGGCGATGTCGCCACCTTTTTCGGGCCTGACCCAGCTGGACCTACCGTTGATGACTGGTCGGTATGGGCGGGCACGATTCCCAACGAGATCCTCACTCGCATCGGGGCGCGAGCCAGGCGCCGTTACGTCGGTTCGGCCCATCTTTAGCACCGGAGGGCTGCGCATCCTCAGGGGCGCAACGCGACCGGCCGCACCACCGTAGATCCAGAGTGGATTAGGGATTGGTTACCGGCAACGTGAATCTCCTCGGGGGTTGAGCTTGGGCGATGGGGTTCCCTGTTCGCGACGCCACTTGTGGCCGCTGGGAGAAGGACGAACAGGTTCGCATGGATCACACTTGAGGGCATCTGCACGCCGAGGCTGTCGAATGCCGCGACCTACCCGTGAACAGAAGCGGCGACCACCGCTGCGGCCACTGCGCAGAGGGCACCCACTGTTTGAGGTCAACACTGTTTTGGGAAAACGTAGTATTTATGAACCACACACAACGCAGTAGCGGAGGAGACGTGGGGCGCTGGAAAAAAGCCGGAATCATCGGGGCGACGGTTGGTGCCGCAGCGGCCGCCGTGGCCGCTGGTGTGGCCGCACCGCGCTATCTTGCGCGGCGGGCCCGCAGCGATAAGGCCGACCCCTATGCCGCCGAACCTTTTGAGTTCCCACCCACCGACCACGTCGGCATCGTCACCACTCGCGATGGGGTTGACCTCAACGTGGAGGCAATTGGGGACGAGGACGCCCCGCTGACGGTCATCTTCGCTCACGGCTACTGCATGGAGTCGGGCGTCTTCTATTTCCAGCGTAAGGCGCTTAACGAGGTTCTCCATCCGTCTAAACACCATGGGCCTGGCACGAACGGCAGCCGTGGCAACGGGCACTCGCCAGATGCCGCCAGCCGCCGTAATCTCATCGCATACCTGCATGAACATCCCAACGCTGGTTTCCGCGCCGTCTTTTACGACCAGCCCGGCCACGGACGTTCTGGGGCGTTGCCCGACACCGAATACAGCATTGACGACTTGGCCGCCGCGCTAGAGGACGTCATCGAAGCTGTCGCGCCCGAGGGCAAACTGATGATCGTGGGGCACTCGATGGGCGGCATGTCCGTGTTCGCTCTGGCTCGCCGCCGCCCCGACCTCTTCAAGAAGCGGGTCGCGGCCCTGTGTCTCATCTCGGCCTCCGCCGGGGGGATCAACGAACTCAACTTCGGCATGCCGCGAGTTCTCAAGCGCGTCCGTCGTACCGCGCTGCCGATGGTGCAGCGTGTCACTGGGTGGACGCCGCAACTCATCGACCGGGCCCGCCACCTAGCGGGTGATATCGCCTGGTTGATTACGCGAAAGTATGGTTTCGCCAATGATGACCCCTCGCCGGCGCTGGTGAGTGAGGTAGAGCGCATGAATACACACACCCCCATGCCCACAGTAATGGGGTACGTACGCGCTATCCTCGATCATGACGAGACCGCGGTCTTGGGGACCATGCGTACATGGAAGATCCCCACGTTGATCATCGTTGGAGACGACGATCAATTCACGCCCACGGAACATGCTCGCTTCATCGCCGAGTCGCTCCCGCACGCCACGCATGTCGTCCTAGCGCAGGCCGCGCACGTACCGCAAATGGAGCATCCCGGTGAGATCTCACAACGATTGTTGGAGATCATTAACAAGACAGTCGCGTCGACGCCACCTCTCAAACGGGGCAGAACACGCAAAAGCACCCACCGGTTGTGGACACCATTTAAGAATCCCAAAAAGGAGTTCTGATGAAGATCGAGATGCCCAAGGCTGAGGACACCCACATGTTCGGGACCCAGCTGGCCGACGTACTTCGGCCCGGGGATCTGGTCATACTCACCGGCGACCTCGGCGCGGGAAAGACGGCCCTCACCAAGGGCATCGGCGCCGGGCTGGGAGTGTCGGGCACCATCACCAGCCCCACGTTCGTGATCGCTCGAACTCACCGTGGCGGCCAGCGCCGCATTCCCCTGGTCCACGTCGACGCCTACCGCCTAGGCGGGCTCGAAGAGCTGGACGACCTTGACCTCGACACCGACGTCGCGACCTCGGTCACGTGCGTCGAATGGGGTGCGGGCCTGGCCGAACGCCTCAGTGAGGCACACCTGGAAATCAAGTTGGTGCGACGCGCCGATGACGTGCGCGAGATCGAACTTCTCGCCCACGGAGGCGACTGGACCCAGCGTCTTGCCGCGTTCGCGCACACCCTGTCCTGCGCAGACCACGCCTCGGCGATCCCGGCTCAGACCGGGGCCGAGTCGGAAACACACCCGTCAACCGATCATCACCAATCAGCTCAAAAAACCCCAGCCGAGACCAACTCGGCGCGACAAGACCGCACAATAGGAGCTGCATGCTAACTCTCGTCGTCGATACCTCTACGTCCGCAGTCCAGGCCGCACTAGTCGACATTGAGCCCGCCGGGCCCGATACCGCGCCAACGGTGCGAATGCTGGCGCAGCGACAGCGAATCGACGCCCGCGGACACGCGGAGTATCTGACCCCGTTTGTCAACGAATGCCTGGAAGAGTCCTCGCACACGATGGCCGAGGTCGAGGCCGTTGTCGCCGGAGTCGGGCCCGGTCCTTTCACTGGGCTGCGCGTCGGTTTGGTGACCGCCGCGGCTTTGGGACACGCACGTCACATTCCCACCTATGGAGTCTGTTCTCTCGATGGCATAGGTGGAGCCTCCAGTGGTCGGGTGCTGGCCGCGACCGACGCTCGTCGCAAAGAGATCTATTGGGCCGAGTACGCCCAGGGCCAGCGCCTAGGCGACCCGCAGGTCTGTAAACCCGATCAGTTGCCAAACCTCGAAGCAACGCAAGCGCTGGGTGAGGGGGCGGTCAAGTACGCCGATGTCATCGGCCTGCCTATCGCCGACGGCCCTCTTCATCCGAACCTGGTGCACTTGGCCGCTTCCGCCGCCGACCGGGTGGTGGACAAGGCTCCTTCGGAGGGTTTGACTCCGCTTTATCTGCGTCGGCCCGATGTCACTGTGTCGACGACGAAACACATCCCGCAGCCGGGGGCTGTCAGTCGATGAGGTACTGCCGCCGCGCCATGTCGGTAGCTGTCTGCGAGCTGCGAGGATGAACGGTACGTCAACCAGTTACCGCATCGAGCGTTTGCGCTGGTGGCACCTTAGGCACATTGCCCATTTGGAGAAGCTGATCTTCGGGGCCGAGGCGTGGACTGACGGCATGTTGTGGGCGGAACTGGCCGCGGGGCACTATTACCGAGTGGCACTACCGTCGAGGCCGGAACCTGGTGCCCAGGATGAAGTGTTGGCCTACGCGGGTTTGGCGTTGGTTCCGCCCGAGGAGGCGTGGATTAACAACATCGCCGTCGCCCCCGCCGCTCGCGGCAGGGGTATTGCGAGGGCGTTGTTGGAGGACCTCCTGTCACATGCTCGTGACCAGGGAATTCAGAGCGTATTGTTGGAGGTCGCCGTCGATAATATGCCCGCCCAGATCCTCTACGATTCATTTGGCTTCGACACTGTCGGAATCCGCAAGGGTTATTATCAGCCGTCGAACACTGATGCCGCTGTTATGAGAATGGAACTGCAATGACCGATATCGTGCCCGCACCGCGACCCGCCGGTTCCGCCGCTGGGCGTTTCGAGAGGTCTCAGCCGCTGGTGTTGGGCATCGAGTCCTCCTGCGATGAGACCGGCGTGGGTATTGTGCGCGGGCTGGACCTGCTGGCCAATGAGGTGGCATCGAGCATGGACCAGCACGCTCGATTCGGTGGTGTCGTGCCGGAGGTGGCTTCCCGCGCTCACTTGGAGG
Source organism: Natronoglycomyces albus (assembly GCF_016925535.1). Lineage (NCBI taxonomy): Bacteria > Bacillati > Actinomycetota > Actinomycetes > Glycomycetales > Glycomycetaceae > Natronoglycomyces > Natronoglycomyces albus. The sequence goes on from NZ_CP070496.1 coordinate 574,765, forward strand.
CGATGGTGCCGACCGTGCAGCGGGCGCTACAGACGGCGGAGGTGACATGGGACGACCTCGACGCGATCGCGGTGACGGCCGGGCCAGGTCTGGCCGGGGCGCTCATGGTTGGGGTCGGCGCGGCCAAGTCCTATGCGCAAGCTACCGGCAAGCCGCTCTACGGTGTTAATCACCTGCGCGCGCATTTGGCAGTGGACACGCTCGAACACGGTGAGGTGGAGCCGGGAACGCTGGGCCTGTTGGTCTCGGGTGGACACACCTCACTGCTGTTGATCGAGGATTTGGCGGGTAAGGTCACCGAGCTGGGCGAGACCATCGACGACGCCGCCGGCGAAGCGTATGACAAGGTGGCGCGCATTTTGGGAATGCCTTTCCCGGGTGGGCCGCACATTGACAAAGCCGCCCAGGATGGTGATGCGGAGTATGTGAACTTCCCGCGCGGGCTCACCAGCGGCCGCGACATGCAGCGGCACCGGTACGATTATTCGTTCTCGGGGCTGAAGACGGCGGTGGCCCGGTGGGTGGAGGCGCAGCGGGCCGAGGGCCGCGACATTCCGATCAACCATGTGGCCGCGTCGTTTCAAGAAGCGGTGTGCGATGTCTTGACGCGCAAGGCGATTCTGGCCGCGAAGGAACATGGAGCGGACACTCTGATGCTCGGTGGTGGCGTGGTGGCCAACTCGCGTCTGCGGGCCTTGGCATGGGAGCGGGCCGAAGCGGCGGGTATGCGCGTTCGGCAGCCGCGACCGGCGTTGTGCACGGACAACGGCGCGATGGTGGCTGCGCTCGGTTCGCATTTGGTCGCGGCCGATGTGGCACCGTCTCAACTGGATTTCCCAGCGGACTCTTCTTTGAGTATCGATGTGGTGGCCTTGGCCAACGGCGAATGAGGTTGCCCGCATTGGGGACTAAACCCACGGTTGCGATCTGGGCGGGCTAGAGAGTTTGTCGCCTGGCCAATGCCGATGGACACATGCAAAAGGGGTGGGGGCGAACCGCGACGCGGTTCGCCCCCACCCCTTTTCTTGTCGCCCCTACGGCGGTTTCTCACCTGCCAGGGTTGGTGTTTCGGTGCCCTGAGCCACCGGCTGGCGGGGCCCTGAATTGACGTGAGGTCGCCCTGGGTCTCCATTAGGGAGGTACCGGAATGCCTCAATGCCGCCGGTGGCTAGGGGACCTATTCTCTTGGTTTGTCTCCAGTGTCTCCGTCGGCCTGTGGTGGCGTATCCGTCGCGGATGCCTCGGTGGAAGCAGTGGAGGTAGCCGGGGTTGGGCTTTCGGCCAGCTGACCGTTCTCCTCGGTTCCCTCGGCTGGTTCACGGCCTGGCGTGGGCAGGTTCAGCTTCTTGATCAGGTAGTAGAAGATCAAGAAGTACACGACAAAGTAGATCAAGCCGACCACCAACACCAGCAATGGGTTGCTCGTGTTGGACTTACCGAAGTTGAGTAGGTAGTCGATCAGTCCGGCTGAGAATCCGAAGCCGATCTTGATATTGAGCAGGTCGGCGATGAACATTGACACGCCTGTCATGACCACGTGTATGCCAAACAGCAGCGGCGCGATGAAGATGAACGCGAATTCGACCGGTTCGGTGATACCGGTGACGAACGCCGTGGTACCGGTGGCGATCGCGAAGGACAAGGTCGTCTTCTTGTTCTCCGGTCGTGCCGTGGCCCAGAAGGCCAGCGCGATGGCGGGGATCGCGAACATCATGATGGGGAAGTAACCGGCCATGAACGTTCCGGCGCCTTCTTGGCCCAAGAAGTAGCAGTTCAGGTCACCCGATGCGGTCTGTCCATCCACATTGCATCCGGGAATGGTGAACCAGACGACCGAGTTGATGATGTGGTGTAGCCCGAAGGGCACCAACAGGCGGTTTGCCATGCCGTAGAGCAGGGCGCCGATGCCGCCGTGTGTGGCCATCCAGTCTCCGAAGGCGTCCACCCCGATGGAGGCCATCGGCCACAGGAGACCGGCCAACACGCCGAGCAAGAGTCCGGTGACGGCGGTGGCGATCGGCACAAAGCGCCGGCCACCGAAGAACGACAGCCAGGTGGGCAGCTTGATGCGGTGGTACTTCTTCCACAGGTATGCCGAGAGCAGACCGACGACGATACCGCCGAGCACGCCGGTGGGGTTTTGCATTCCCATGTCGAGGTGGTCGTAGAGTTCGCCGTCGCCGTCTACTGCGGTGATGAGGACGTTGTCGCTGATGCTGGACTCGGCGAACATGATCATGCTGACCGCATGGAAGGACAGGTAGCCGACCAGACCGGCTAGGGCTGCCGAGCCGTCGCCCTTCTTGGCGAAGCCGAAGGCGATGCCGACTGCGAACAGTAGTGGCAGGTTGGTGAATAGCGCGTCTCCGGAGGCGGCCATGACTTTGGCCACGGGGAGCAACCATTCGGCGCGGCCGCCGAGACCGTCGACGCCGAGCATGTCGTCTTGTCCGAAACGCAGCAGTAGCGCGGCGGCGGGCAGGACGGCGATGGGCAGCATGAGGCTGCGTCCGAAGCGTTGGAGAACCGCGAGGGCGCGGGTTCTCCAGGGAGTGGTGGGCCTGGATTTAGTGGAATCGGTGGCGCTCACTTGTTGTCCCTCCTCTGGGCAAGAAGTCGTGGCCGGATTGGATAAGTGCGGATACTACAGAGGTGCGCGTACGAAACCGTGCGGTTAATTGGCTTTCTGGCTGGAGTTTTACGCACACCACGTACATTTGGTAGGTGAGTGTTAACACATGGTGAGGATGCGTGGTGCCAAAGGTGAGTCTAGGGCCGGGAACGGAAAAACCGTGCCAAAATTTTGTTACCTGGTTAACAACTTTCATCGATATAATGTGACCTGATTCACGAATGGCTGACTGATTATGTTCTATCAGTGCTCATAGATGTTTGTAAACCCACCCTAGTGGGCAAATTATCGTCATTGATCTATCATTTCGGCACAGGCACTCCAGCCACTGAAGCACCCGGATTCTGCCCGGGTACGGCTCAACGCGGCGGTATTCCGTGCGTAGGCCGAGGGGAAGGGAAGACAGAAAATGGATAAAGCTGAAGCGATCGTCAAAGCCCTAGGCGGCAGCGCGAACATCCTCGAAATCGAGCCGTGCGCGACCCGGCTACGTACCGAGGTCGAGGACGAAACCCTGGTCAACGACGCAGCGCTCAAAGCCGCTGGAGCCTATGGCGTGATGCGGGCGGGCACCGTCATTCAGGTTGTCGTCGGGCCCGAGGCCGATGTCATCGCCTCCGATATCGACGACATCCTCTAAGCGCAAACGCCGCATACCGCCGCCTCGCACCGCACGGGATTGACCCCGCAATGGCCCAACCGTCGTGCTCAGTGGGACGTTCCAGCCCTGCTTAAATGAGCACAACTGCGCAGATTGTGCGCGAAACAGGGCTTGAGCAGCGGTCATGCTGAGAGGTTTACTCGTAGCGGCGATGACACGGACTCATATCCCAAACCCAGCACAAGGAGCTGCCGTGAGTGAAATCTTGGCCCCAGTCTCAGGCACCGCCGTCGATCTATCGGCGGTCGACGATCCGGTGTTCTCCCAGGGCATGGTCGGCCCCGGGGCCGCCGTCGAACCGAACTTCGAACCCGAGGTCGCCGCTGTACGCGAACCGCAGGGAGGTGAGGTGCCCAAGGACGTCACGAGCGAGGCTGTGTCTCCCATCGGCGGCACCATCGTCAAGCTGCACCCGCACGCCTTTGTCGTCGCGGGTACGCATGGCCATGGCGTCCTGGTTCACCTTGGTATCGACACCGTCGACCTCAAGGGCGAGGGTTTCGAGCTCCTGGTGCGTGAAGGGGAGACCGTCACCGCCGGACAAGCCATCGTGCGCTGGAGCCCGGCCGCGGTGCGTGCCTCCGGCCGCTCCGCCGTATGCCCAGTCATCGCGCTTGACGCGGACCCGAGCGTCGTCACCGACCTGGCCTCGGGCGAGATCAACACTGGCGAAGCGCTTTTCACCTGGTCTGACGCCACCTGATCCGCCCCACCTACCCAACGCCGATAACCACACACCAGTACCAAGAGAGGTCCATGATGGCGCAACGCGAAATTAAGGTCGCCCTGGAAGTAGGGCTGCATGCCCGGCCCGCCGCCCAGTTCGTGCAGCTGGCCGCCGCCTCCGATTCTGAGGTGACGGTCGCGAAAGCCGGTGGTGAGGCCGTCAACGCCAAGAGCATGCTCTCCGTGCTTAGTCTTGACGTCCGTCATGGCGACACCATCACCATCACCACCGATGACGCCGAGGCGCTGGGACACATCGAAGAGCTGGTCACCAGTGCCTAGGTCGGCTGCTTCCGGATCAGATGGACTCGTGGGCATCGGCGTCTCCCCCGGGATCGCGTTCGCCCCCCTCAAACGTATGGCGGAGCCGATAGCGGCTCCCGAGGCGAGCCTGCGCCACGCTGGCGACGCCGAGGCGGAGCAACACCGCCTGACCCAAGCGCTCCACGCCGTCGCCACCGAGCTGGAACGGCGCTCCGAACAGGCTCGGAGCGCTGGCCGTGACGATGCCGCCGACGTGCTACAAGCCCAGGTCATGATGGCCTCGGACCCCGGCCTGCCCGAAGGAGCGGGGGCCATGATCCGGCAGGGGAAGGCCGCTGAGCGCGCCATCTTCGACACGTTCAACACCTTCCGCGACATGATCACCTCCGCAGGCGGGTACATGGCCGGGCGAGCAGCCGACCTCGACGACATCCGCGACCGAGTGGTGGCCGTGCTGACCGGTGCGGATATGCCCGGCATCCCCGAATCCGACGAGCCGTTCATTTTGGTCGCCCATGACCTGGCTCCGGCCGACACCGCCGGGATTGACGCGGACCTTGTCACGGCCCTCGTCACCGTGCAGGGAAGCCCCACCAGCCATACGGCCATCCTCGCTCGCACCATGGGCATCCCGGCCGTCGTCGCCTGTGCCTCCGCCGCCGAGCTGGAGGAAGGCGTTCAGCTGCTGGTTGATGGCAGCTCGGGCACGATCAGTGTCGACCCCGACGAGCAGCAGGTGGCTCAGGCTCGCGAAGTCGACCGACTGCGGCTGGCCGCCATCGCCGAATCCACCGGACCCGGAGCGACCGCCGACGGTCACCGGGTGCAATTGCTGGCCAATATCGGTGGACCCGACGACGTCGCGGCCGCGGTGGCCAATGGAGCCGAAGGGGTCGGTCTCTACCGCACCGAGTTCCTTTACCTCGACCGCGTCGACGAGCCCACTCTCGAAGAACAACGCCACGCCTACCATCAGGTCAGCGTGGCCTTTCCCAACGGAAAGGTTGTGGTGCGCACGCTCGACGCCGGGGCCGACAAGCCGCTGGCGTTTATCCCCACCGCCGAAGAGCCGAACCCGGCGCTGGGGGAGCGGGGTCTACGTCTGGCGCACACCCATGCGCAGCTGTTGGCAGACCAACTCGAGGCCCTGGGGCAAGTCCACGAAAATGATCCGGCCGAGCTCCTGGTCATGGCCCCGATGGTGGCTGACGTGGACGACGCGGAATTTTTCACCCGCGCCGTTCGCAACGCCGGCCTCAATCAGGCCGGGATCATGGTGGAGGTCCCCTCGGCCGCGATTCGAGCCCGGGACCTGGCCGACATCGTGGACTTCTTTAGCATCGGCACCAATGACCTCGCCCAATACACTTATGCGGCAGACCGGCAGGTCGGAAACCTCGCCGCATACCAAAACCCTTGGCAGCCAGCGCTGCTAGATCTCATAGCGATGACGGCCCGCGCGGCCGCTGAGGCCGAAAAGCCATGCGGAGTGTGCGGTGAGGCCGCCTCTGACCCGGTGCTGGCGTGTGTGCTGGTCGGACTCGGGGTCACGAGCCTGTCGATGTCTGCCCCGGCCCTGCCGATGGTCAGAGCCGCCTTGGCTCGCCACGACCTGGCACAATGCCGGGCGGCGGCTGAAGCGGCCCTCGGGGAGCGGGACGCCGAAGCGGCCAACGCGGCGGCTAAGGAAGCTCTGCCAGCCCTGATGGAGCTGGGGCTGGCTTAAGTGGCCGGCAAGTGGGCCTGGCTTGAGTGGGCTCTTGCCTAAGTAGGGGTCGGTCTGGGGAGACCTGGCCCGAGATGGGCTCTTACCGAAGAGTCGACCATGGGTGAGGCCGTTGGCCCGAAACCGAAATCGGACCTGCGTCGTAGGTTGGCCAGCAGGCGTGTTCTCACTAGGATCGGCGGTATGGAAACGCCTCCCGCCCACCTCGAATACCGCCCGTCCGCCCGCATCATCCTGGCCAACCGTCGCGACGAGATCTTGCTGTTCAACGAGAACCACCCGGTCAAGGGTCCGCTGTGGTTCACCGTGGGCGGCCGTTTGGAACCGGACGAAACTCCCATGCGGGCCGCCGTGCGCGAGTTGAAGGAAGAGACCGGCCTGGTGGTGGCGCCGGATCGACTCGGCCAGCCCATCGCCACGAGCAGGGGCGAGTGGGAGTATCGCGGGCGTCAGCTGTGGAGCTACGACACGTTCTTCTTCCTGCGGGTCGATGAGCTAGAGGTCGACGACTCGGGAATGGAGGACTATGAGTTCGAGCAGATCGCGTCGCATCGCTGGTGGCCGGTCGGTGAGCTGGAGACCACGACCGCGCTGATCTTCCCCGGCGAGTTCGCGTGGCTGGCGCGGAGACTCGTCTCCGGCGAGACCTGGGACGAGCCGGTGAAGCTACCCTGGTTCGTCGCCTAAGCAACTCGAAGGGCTCGCCGATGAGCCTTTGAGCGGAACGCTATGTCAACAGTCGCATGCCCGCGTTGTTGGCGGCACCTTTGTCGAACGTGACCGTGTCGGAACATCCCGCGTCGTGGTTGCGAGCCGTGATCAGAGCATCGGCAAAACCGGCTCCGTCTTGTGCGGCCTTCAGCGCGGTGCGTACGAGATCCGCGCGCTCAGCCACGATCTCGCGGGCATCGATCAGCCGCGCCATGGCGCCGGTAGCCTCGTCGACGGAGTAGGCATAGCCGCGCTTGCTGGTAAGAACCCAGTAGAGCTCTACCAACACGATGTGACTGATGTATCCGGGCCGTTCTTCGGACAGTGTCTCGATGCTCCGCGCGGCGATCTCACTTCGCTTGGGATCGTCGTTGGTCAAGAATCGAACGAGAACGTTGGTGTCAAGTCCGATCAACGTCGAGGCCTTCCAGCGCGCCGTCGGCGACGGCCGCATCCATCTGTGCTTGGCTGAGAGGCCGTGGCGGGGGCTTCAGAATGCCCCGCAGCGAGGAGATCGAGGGCTTCGCCGTAGTCGGAATCATTTCGATCGTCCCGTGGTCGGTCTCTTGAAAGTCGATCCGGACGCCTTGGGACAACCCGTGCTGCTGCCGCAGCTTATAGGGGATCGTCACTTGTCCCTTACTGGTAATAGTGGCTTCCATCGTTCCTCCTTACTTAAGTGTAAGGAATATGTGGGCGCGGGGCAAGCTTTTCGCCCCCTCCCACGGTCAATCCTCGCGCACCGCCTCTGCCTCGGCCAGCTCCTGGTTCGCCTGCACAGTGGCCGGATGCGGCGCGACCAGACCCATCTTGGCCCGTTTTTGGCACAACTGGGCCAGTCGGTCATACGCGGCCTTGCCCAGCATCGCGATCAACTCGTGCTCGTAGGACTCCCACACCGGCTTGCTCGCCGTATGCGCCAAGGGGGAGCCGGTGCACCACCAGTCGAAGTCGTGCCCTCCCGCGCCCCAGGAACGGCGGTCGAACTCGGTGATCCACGTGACCTCGATGTCCGTGCCGTCGGCCTTGGACTCGGTGGTGAAGTCCCGCTTCACCGGCAACTGCCAACACACCTCGGGCTTGTAGTCCATCGGGTGGACTCCATCGCGTAGCGCTTGCGCGTGCAGGGCACACCCCTTCCCGGCACCGAAGCCCTCCCGGTTGAGAAAGATACAGCCCCCGTCGACCACGGCGGTCTTCTTGGCGGGCTCTTCCTCCCCCTCGTCGTTCTCCAGCGTGTCGTCCTCAATCGTGTCGGCGAATCGCTTCGTGTGGTACTGCCACGTCTGTGGCGTCAGCCGCTTGACCGCCTGCCGGACCCGCTTGATGTCGGCCTTGTCAGTGTAGAAAGCCCCGTGCAGGCAGCACCCGTCCTCGGGCTGCTTGTCGCTGATCCCCGGACAGCCGTTCATGAAGATGCAGCCCCAGCTGGACATCAGCCACGTCAAGTCCGCCCGTACCACTGTCTGTGGGTCGTCGGGATCGGTGAACTCGACCCATTCGCGGTCGAAGTCCGGGTCTACCTCTTGCTTGGTGGGGTGATGCAGGGGCCTCAGGCCCAAATCGGGGCGGTCCGCCGCCGCGTCGGCCCCCTCGGCCTGGCCCGGGACTGTGCCCTTCGGCTCAGCCGTTCGTCCACGTGCCGATTTTCGCCCCATGATCACTCCCCGCGCATTATTGCTCACCCGACAAATTTACTCCAAGCAGACATATTGACGTGCCCGGCCGCTCATTCACGTTACGGAAACGCCACCCCGCCACGAGGGCGGGGCAGACCACTGCTGGCTATGCGCCCCGGGCTTCACCAGCGCTAGCCTCACACGTTTGGGCCCGCGCGAAGCAGCGGAGGCGGCCGGGTCGGTACCCACCTGAAAAGTCTGCGAGTTTCTCAAGTTACCGCGCGTTGCCCCGCCGCTTTGGGGCCCGTTACCTTCGGCGCGTATTCTTGGTCACGATGACTGCAAGTGAGGCGCCACCCGTGTTGCTGTCAACGACCTCGGTTTACCCCGAGCCGACTCCGGTGGCGTTTGAACTAGCCCGCCGACTCGGTTACGACGGAGTCGAGCTCATGGTGTTCACCGACCCGGTCAGTCAAGACGCCGCGGTGATCAAACGCCTGAGCGACCACTACGGGGTCCCCGTCGGGGCCGTGCATGCCCCTTGCCTACTCATGACACAGCGCGTGTGGAGCCCCGACCCGTGGCATCGCCTGCGTCGCAGTGTGGAGATGGCCGACCACCTCCATGCGCCCATGGTGGTCGTACACCCGCCGTTTACCTGGCAAAAGGAATACGCGCGGCGCTTTCCCATCGTGCTCGACGAGTTGGAGAGCCTCTTTCCTCACATCACCGTGGCGGTGGAAAACATGTACCCGGTGAAAATGGGAAAACGAAAATTGCGGCCCTACACCCCCCACTGGGACCCGACTCGGCGCGGGCACAACGCCTACACGTTGGACTTTTCCCACTGTGCCGCCTCAGGGGCCGATGCGATGGAGATGGCCCAGCGTATGGGGGAGAAACTGCGCCACATCCACCTGACCGACGGCACGAAACCCGGCCTGGACGAACACTTGATCCCCGGTCGCGGAAACCAGCCGTGCGCGCGATTGCTGCGGCAGCTAGCCCTCCAGGGCTGGGACGGGGCGATCACGGTCGAAGTGTCCACCCGCAAATCCGGCTCCCGGTTGCAGCGGGAAGCCGACTTGGCCGAATCGCTGGAATTCGCCCGGGAGGCGATGGCCATCCAGCGGTTGCCCAGCCCCTAGCGAGCCGGTCGCAGTTCCCATCTGGTGGATCTATCAGCGGTCTCAACGTCACAAATGTGAGTTTTATCTGGTAGGTAGCTAACAGTTTCATCTACCCTATCGACAGTCAAACGGTGAGATGGCTACTCTGCCTATATGCTGCGATCTGCAATTCTAGCCGCTGCTCGGTCATCGAAGATTGAGCGCCTCGTCGGTACCGCCCCGCTTAGCCGGTCGGTGGTTCGGCGCTATGTCGCTGGAGAAACCACCGCCGATGCCTTGGCCGCCGCCCGCGCCCTTGCCGCCGACGGCCTGCTGTCCACCCTTGACTACCTCGGTGAAGACACCCTGGACATGGCTCAGGCCGAGTTCACCCGGGACGAGTACCTGCGGCTGCTGCAGGCGCTGAAGGAAGAGGGTTTGGCCGAGACCACCGAGGTCAGCGTGAAGCTGTCCGCGCTGGGCCAGGACATCGACCCCGAAGCGGCCTACCGGCACGCTTCCGAAATCTGCGAATCGGCCGCGAAGGCCGAAACGACGGTCACCGTCGACATGGAAGACCACACGCGCACCGACTCCACCTTGGAGATCCTCGGACGCCTGCGGGCCAACTTCCCCGACACCGGTGCCGTCCTCCAGTCCTACCTGCGCCGCACCGAGGACGACTGCAAGGACCTGTCGAAAGAGGGCTCCCGCGTGCGTCTGTGCAAGGGCGCGTACAAGGAGCCCGAGTCGGTCGCCTACCAAGGCAAGCTCGATGTGGACCGCTCGTATGTGCGCTGCATCAACGCCCTCATGGCCGGAGAAGGCTACCCGATGCTGGCCACCCATGACCCGCGCCTGGTGGAAATCGGCATCGACCGCGCCAAGTGGTTCGACCGCGACAAGGACTCCTTCGAGTTCCAAATGCTCTATGGCATTCGTCCCGAAGAACAGCTGCGCCTAGCCGCCGAAGGCTACCGGGTTCGCTGCTACGTCCCCTACGGGGACCAGTGGTACGGCTACCTCATGCGCCGTTTGGCCGAAAGGCCGGCAAACGTGTCCTTCTTCGCGCGCTCTCTGGTAAGCAGGAAGTAAGCGAAGGCTTAGACCACCTCGCGCACCCTGTAAGACGCCGCCGCCATGAGGCGGCTAGCGCGAGTAGACGACGACGAAGCCGCCGCACACAGGCGGCCCGTGGTATGTGACCCTCCCCGGATCGGCACAGATTGGGGAGGGTTTTCATTGTGACAAACCAGTATCGTGGGAGTTGTGACTCACCACCCCGGACCTCCCCATGGAGCGCCGCCCCCGCAGGGTCCCCAACCACCTGGGCCGCCCGCTGGGCAACCCCACGTGCCGCAACAGCGTCCTCCCGCTGAGAGCCAGAGCTACGCGGGCCCGGCCATGAACCCTCCCCAGCCTCCGATCCAACCGGCGCAGCCGCAATACCAGCAGCCCGGCCACCCGGGCATGGCATCGCCACAGCCACCGCAAGGAACACATCCGGGGATGTCACCGGGCGGTCACGTGGGCCCAGGCATGTACCCCGGCGGCTACCCGGCCGGACCGCCCCCGCGCACAGGCGGCTCCAAGGGCCTCGTGGCGATCCTGGCGGTCGTGGTGTTGGCCGCATCGGTCTTCGGCGGCGCGCTGGCCTCCGGCTGGCGACCCATCGACATGGAACCGGACCGGGGCACTTTCGAAGCCGGAGCGATCCTGCCCGGGGAAGGCACGATCCCCAGCCCGGGCCCAGACTCGACCCTGCAAGAACGCATCGACTACTTCGAAGAGCAGGCCGAGCTACGCCTTGAGGCCCATGGCGAATCGCTCGTCTCCGGCAGTCTGGAAGGCTGGCTGGCCGCCTTCGACCCCACGTTGCACTCGTCGATGTCCGGTCGCTACGAGACGTTGCAGGCGATGGATGTCAGCCAGTTTGACTACCGGATCACCTCCGGACCGCACGAGGACACCTCGGGCCCGGTGGAGACCTATGACGTCTCGGTGGCGGTCAGCTACTGCTTTGTGGTTCCCGCCGGGGAATGCATCCCCACCGACACGGCCATGGAGACGGTCTGGAGCGAGACGGACGCGGGCTTCGTCATCATTGAGATGAAGGAGTCCGACCACAGCCCGCGTGGTCCGCACCCGTGGGAAGCCGACGACTTGGTCGCGGCGACCGGCGAACGCACCGTGGTGGCACTTCCCTCTCACATGGAAGAACATCTGGACTTCACCTTGCAAGAAGCCGAGAGCGCTGCGGCCCTAGTCGATCAGTACGCGGTGTGGGAACCAGTGGAGCGCTACGTGCTTTATGTGGCCGGGGACGACGAATTCGATCGCTGGTTCGGCGGCGACATGGGTGACAACGTGGTCGGGTACGCGTTGGGCCTGGACGGTACCTATCAAGGCACGCTGCAAGAGACGACGATGCCCACGGTGGTGGCGGTCGATCGCACCGGTTGGGGCGAGGAATTCATCTCCACGGTCCGCCACGAGTTGGCCCATGTGGCGACACTGCACCGAGCTGACTCGACCCGCAACTACCAAGAGACTTGGTGGATGGTCGAAGGAATCGCCGAGTACATCGACTATGAGGGCCCGGTCGGTAACTACCCACGCCTGCAAGATGTTTCGGGGTTCGTCAATGATGGCGGTTGCAGCAGCGACATCCCGCCGCCGAGCAACAGCGACTCGGCCCTGGCGGGCTCAGGTTCCTACGGCTGCGCGTTTCTGGCTGTGACTTATATGGTCGATGAATACGGCCAGGATGACTTCTTGCAATGGTTCGGTGAATCGGTACGCGAAGGCAAGAGCCCGTCGCGAAGTGCCGAGGACATATATGGGAAATCATCTTCTGAATTGATGGAAGAAATTACGCGATACATACAGGAAACTGTCTGAAATTGACTATTGCCCGCTGTGGCTGACTGCCGTAACATGAGCAACACCCCAAACGGTAGAGGCAGTCGTCACAGAGAAGTTACGTACTCCCCTCTCGGGGTAATTGCCTGACCAATGGGCGCACCACTCCCGGTGCGCTCCCTGACACCGGTCCCCTCTGATGCCAGGTGGCACCAAAAGAACGGTGAGATATATGAATGAACCCAGCAAGATTCTCGATGAAGTCAAGTTTCTGACAGTCTCTGAGGTCGCTGAACTGATGCGGGTCTCCAAGATGACTGTCTATCGCCTTGTCCACTCCGGGGACTTGCAGGCGGTGCGAGTCGGCCGCTCCTTCCGAGTGCCCGAAAGCGCAGTGGAGGATTACCTCTCCGGCGCGCTTGACTCTACCGCGAAAGAATAAGCACCCGCTCGATCACGATAAGAAGTCTATGAACACATGAAGAGCCGATGGGCGTTCTCGTTGCATCGTTGACTTCGGCTAACGGTGTCCCTCGCGGCCGTTCGGCTCTATTTCCAGGAGAAGAACCTCCAAGCACCCTGATATACCACCTCGGCCGACCCGGTGAATCATTCCCGGGTCGGCCGTTTTGCCTCCCTGTGCAGGCGGAACTATCGTCGCGGGTGCCCCGCTGGTAGCTCGGATGGCGGCCGCGCATCCAGCAGGGCGGCAGCGGCCTGACCGGCCCACTAGAGCCTGCCCTGTGATGTGATGGGCTACCTACCGGCCCTGCGAGTGGCCCCATGGGCGGGGCACGTTAGCCTAGTGGGGTAGAAAGTTTTCCTAGTTTTGATCTGTGAGGTACCTCTATGGGCTCGGTCGTCAAGAAGCGGCGTAAGCGCATGGCAAAGAAGAAGCACCGTAAGCTGCTTCGTAAGACCCGCGTGCAGCGTCGTCGTCTCGGCAAGTAGCCCTCACGCTCGACCTCGCCGATAACTGCGCTCATCACCGAATCGCCCCAGCCACCGGCTGGCGCGATTCGCGCCGGTGAGCGCATTTGTCTGCCCAAAAACTCTCAGCGGCACCGCATAGCCGCGATCCTATGGCCACCTTGCGCAGGCGCGACCGCGCCGACTATGTGCGCCCCAAGCCCATCAGCGCCACCCCATCAAGGTGGACCCGGTGGTAGCCGCGCGTGGAATTTCGTTCTCGTCCGCAAGTAGTGATACCGTCACTATAAGCGCGTAAGCCGTTGTCAGGCACCACTCTCAGGGCAGGTAGGCCGCCGCATGAGCAACCCTTTCGATTCGGCTCCGATGCGAGACCGTTTTGATCCCGAACTGACCGAACACCTCGCGTTGCCCATCTTGCGACAGCTGTACAACAACTGGTTTCGGGTCACGGTCAACGGCATCGACAATCTGCCCGAAGAAGGGCCCGTCCTGCTGGTCGCCAACCATTCGGGGACCATCGCCGTGGATGCGATGATGCTCATGGTCGCCGTCCACGACGAACCCGAGAAGCCGCGCCATCTGCGCCTCCTGGGCGCCGACTTCATGCTAAATACGCCCATCGTCGGGCAAGCCGTGAAACGGTTCGGCGCTACCGTGGCCAACCCGAAGGACGCTCTTGAGCTGGTGCAACGCGGTGAGGCCATCGGTGTGTTCCCCGAGGGCACCAAGGGCACCGGAAAGCCCTTCGCGCAACGCTATCGGCTGCAACGTTTCGGGCGCGGCGGGTTTGCCGCGCTCGCCTTGCAAACCGGCACCCCGATCATTCCAGTGTCCATTATGGGGGCTGAAGAGATATACCCGCTCATTGGCAATATGCCACGATTGGCCCGCAAACTAGGACTGCCGTACTTCCCAGTGACGCCAACGTTCCCGTTTCTGGGCCCCTTGGGTTTGGTTCCGCTGCCGACGAAGTGGACAATCGAATTCGGCAAGCCGGTGGAAACGGCCGGGGCCGAATATGACGCGCACTCGGCGCGAGACGTCTTCGCATTGGCCGATTCGGTCAAGAAGACCATCCAGGCGACCTTGGACGGCCTACTAGAACAGCGCGGTTCCATCTTCGGGGACTGAGGCGCACCCAAGACGGCGGCCCGCGCCACGGGGCGCTGAGCGCCATACGGCCCTTGAATCGCATCGGGCTGTCGCGACCTAGTCGCACCCGCGAATCAGTACGTTAGAGTAGGGCCATGGTAGAAGCAGCACCATTCGCCCTCCAAGTCTATGCCTGGACCATGTTCCTGATCAGCGGCTTGTCGGGTCTGCTGGCGATCGGAGCCGCTTTGCACTGCGCGGTGCAAAAGAACGAGGTTTTCGGCGCGATCGGCACGATCTCCAAGGGCACATGGCTGGCCGTCCTCCTCATCCCCGCCGTCTTGGCCATGTTCCCCACCGGCCTGGCGTTTATCTTCGGCCTGATCGCCTTGTGCGCGGCATTGGTCTACCTACTGGATATCCGCAAGGGCATCAAGGAAATAGGCCAAAACCCCTACTAGGACATGACACAGGGCCTCCGCGACATCGCAGAGGCCCCACGCGGTCGGTTAGCGGATACCCCGCGACATAGCCTGCAAGCGCTGCACCCGATCTTCGGTCGGCGGGTGGGTACGAAACAGGTTCGCCATCCCGCCACCCCGCAACGGGTTCGAAATCATCAGATGCGCCTCCGAGGCTGCCGGAGAGTCAGCGCGCATGGGGACCTGGTCCACGCCCCGCTCGATCTTCTTTAGCGCGCTAGCCAAGGCCATCGGGTCGCCGGTCAGCTCGGCCCCCGATTTATCGGCCTGGTATTCGCGGCTACGGCTGACACCCATGCGGATGATGCCCGCCGCCATTGGGGCCAGCAGCATCAAAGCCAGGATGACCAGCGGATTGCCACCGCCGCGTCCCATCGCGCCCCGGAAGTACAGGATGTACGTCAGCGAGGTGATCATGCTGGCCAGGGCTCCGGCCACCGAGGAGATGAGGATGTCGCGGTTGTAGACGTGGGACAGTTCGTGTCCAATGACGCCCCGCAGTTCGCGGGGGCTGAGGATGCGCAGAATACCTTCGGTGACCGCGACGGCCGCGTTTTGCGGGTTGCGTCCGGTGGCGAAGGCGTTCGGTTGTTGAGTGGGCGCGATATAGAGCCTCGGCATCGGCTGGTTGGCCTTATGCGACAGTTCGCGCACCATAGCGTACAGTTCCGGGGCCTGATACTCGGTGACCTCGCGGGCCTGCATCGCCTTGATGGCCAGCTTGTCGGAGTTGTAATAGGCGTAGCCGTTAATCCCCAACGCCAGCACGGCGGCGATGATGACACCGGTGGTCCCGCCCAGCAGGGCCCCGATTCCAATCACGATTCCGGACAGCGCTCCGAGGAGGACTGCCGTCTTCAAGCCGTTTCGCATATGACAAACGTACAGGTCAAAGCTGAAAAAATCTTGAGTGTGATATGGCCTAGGCGGTGGCGTGCGGCACGATCACCGCGCTATCTGGACCTGATGGCCGACCCATCAGCCGAACTGGGCCCAGCTCAAGACGAGCTCGGGAAGGAAGCCGATGGCCAGGAGCATGATTCCCGCCACCACCGCCACCGCCAGGGTGGGGCCGTGCGCCTGGTAGTTACTGGGCGCACCGATGAGGATCGTACGCAACAGCCGCAGATAGTAGACCAGACCGATGGCGGTGCCAACGATGACGGCGATGGCCAGCCCCACCGAAGCCCCGGCCAACCATTGCAAGATGGCGACCTTCGCGAACAGCCCCGCCATGCCAGGCGGCAGCCCCGCCAGACCCGCGACGGCCACCGCCAGGAGAGCCGCGGAGCCGGGCCGCTGATGCCACAACCCGCTCAAGTCCCGGATGAACCCGCCATCGTTATCACCGCGAATGGCAGTCAGGACCGTCAAAGCGGTCGCCTCCATAAGCACGAAGAACACCGCGTAGGCGAATGCGGCCGCCGCCGCCAGCGCCGGATCAGCACGCCCGGTGAGTGTCACCAGCGCGGCCAATGGAGCCAACAGATAGCCCGCGTGCGCGACCGAGGACCAGGCAAAGAGACGTACCGTACGCCGCTGGGAGAGCGCTCCCAGGTTGCCAACGAGAATGGATGTCAGCGACAACGCGACCAGAATCGTCCCCACCGTCAGCGGCGCGCTGGCGAGGCCAAAATAGGTGATCCAGATGATCGCGACCGCTCCGGCCAGCTTCGATGCGCTGGCCAGGTAGGTGACCACCGGTAGGGGGGCGCGGTCATAGACCAGTGGAGCCCAAGCGTGCAGGGGAGCGGCGGCGATTTTGAACGCCAATCCGCCAATGAGGAGCGCGACTCCGGCCGCGACCAGCGCCGGATGGGCCTCGGAGAGATCCAGCGCGCTGAGGTGAACAGTCCCGGCGGCCGCGTAGAGGATCGCCGCACCCATGAGCGCGGTGGCGCCGGTGGTGACCGAGGCGATCAAATATGTCACGCCCGCCTCGGTGGAGGCTCGGTCACCGCGCAGGCTCACCAGGATGTACAGCGGCAATGTCACCGTCTCCACGGCGATGATGATCGTGATCAGGTCGCGGCTGGAGGCCAGCACCACCGCCCCGGTGAAGGAGGCCATGAGCAAGAAAAGATACTCGCCCACCGGCTTCGACTCCGCCGCCGGATCGAACGGTCTCTCACCTTCGCTTCCAAGAGGGGCTGTGGCCAGGAAGCGGGCCGACAGCGCGACGGTCAGCAAGGTTAGCGCCGCGAACACGACCACCGCGGCGATGGCGGGCCGGTCCAGGACGAACGTGAAGTGTCCGGCCACGGGGAAACTGACCAGACCATCGAGCCCCTCGGCGGCCGCGCCCAACCAGATGGCCGCGGCTCCCGTCGCGGCGACCCCCAGGGCCGCCAGGGCCGATAGGGCCCGCCGGTTACTCCACAGCAGGTCCAACACCAGCACCAACACCGCCGTGGCGGCCGCGATGTAGGCCGGTAGCAGCGCCAGGTGATTGATCGCTTGTGCTTCCATCTAGAACGCCCCCCAGCCGATGCCGTCGGCGAACATGTCGAGCATGAGCCACGGGGCTAGACCCAGCAGCAGGGTCAAGAGCACCAGGGGCGACCAGATCGCCAGCTCGGACTTACGCAAATTCGTGTCCACGATGGCCCTCACCGCCGGGGCCGGTTGGCCGTAGACGACCTGTTTGAGTAGCCGCAAGAAGTACGCCACCGTCAACAGGGCTCCCACCGCCGCGACAACGGCGGCGATCAACCACATCCCACCCAGTGACGCGGTGGCGTAGACGGTGAACGCCTCGCCCCAGAAACCGGCCAGGCCCGGCAGCCCCAGCGACGCCAACGTCCCAAAACCCAACAGTCCCGCCACCGACGGCGCAACGATACGCAGCCCACCCAGCTGGGAGAGGATTCCGGTGTCCGTGCGGGCCTTGATGCCGCCGACCATAAAGAACAGCAGTCCCGTGATCAACCCGTGCGCGATGTTGGCATACAGCGCCGCGTACATGCCCGAGAGCGTGCCCGTGGCCAACGCCAGCACCACAAAACCCATGTGTCCCACCGAAGAGTAGGCGATCAGTCGCTTCAGTTCCGTCTGCGCCAGACACACCAGCGCGGCGACGACAATGCCCAGTGAGGCCAATGTCGCCAATACTGGCGCAGCCTGCGCCGCCCCATCGGGAGCCGTGCCGAAAGCGACCCGGATCAGCCCGTACGTGCCCAGTTTGAGCAGCACCCCGGCCAGAATCACCGAACCGACCGTGGGGGCGGCGGTGTGCGCGTCGGGTAGCCACGAATGGAACGGCCACAGTGGTGCCTTCACGGCGAAGCCGATCGCCAGCAAAGCGAATGCCGCCAGCGACAGTTCCGGGGAAATCCCGCCAGCGGCGATAATGTCGCTCAAACCAGCGGTGCCGGTGTCGAACACCACCAGAAACAGGCCCGTCGCCATCAAAAGTGAACCCGACAGCGTGAACACGGCGAACTTAGCGGCCGCGTGCCGGGAACCTTTACCGCCCCACCAATAGATGATCGCCCACATCGGCAGCAGCACCGCCTCGAAGGCGATAAAGAACAGCACCAGATTGTCGGCCAAGAACACCGTCGACACCGCCGCTTGCACCGCCAACAACCCAGCGGCCAGCGCACCGGGCCGGTGCATCGGGTTGGCGACCGTATGCACGCAGCACAGGAAGGTCAACAACGCGGTCAACGCCACCAGTGGCCAGGAGATCCCGTCGACGCCCAACGCGAAATCCAAATGCGCGCTGGGAGCCCACGGATACGACACTTCATGCCACCAGCGGCCAGCGCTACCCTCAGCGCGATCAAAAGGCAATACCGCGACCGCCACCAGCGACAGCACCGCAATACCAGTGGCCAACTGCGCGGCCCAACGGCGATGCCGCACCAGCCACACAAGAAGCGCCCCCGCCGTCGGCAGTGCCACCACAGCGATCAACGCCAGCGAACCTAGGACCACAAGCTCACCCCTATCGCCGCGATGGCCACCAGCAACGTCCCAGCGACTCCGATGCGCAAATACGTCACCAACCCGCCCCGATGCGCCATGCTGACGTGCCGCGAGACGTTTTCCGTGGTCGATTCGGCTCCACTGACCGCCCCGTCGACCAAGCGCGTCTCCACGGCCACGGCCGCGGCGCTGGCGGCGCGGGCCACAGTACGCGCGGCCGACTTCTGCGCCCGGTCCAGATAGAACCCTTCACTAAACGGGATAGCCCGCCACCCGCCGGGAACCCTGTCGCGCAAGAGGATCTTTTGCGTCCGGCGCCAACGGTCGATGGTCGCGATCGCACCAATGAACGCCGAGACCAACAGCAACGTCATCACGTCCAAGTGGAACGACGGCAAAGCCGTGAACGGCCCGGCGAAGTAGGCAACGCCCAACGTCGCCGTTGGCACCAACAGCACATACAGCGCCGCAGCCAAGAGCGGTTGCACCCTCTGGGGCCCCATCCGCGTCTGCTCCTGGACCGGCTGCGCCTCGGTGGCCTTCGACTCTGGCGCTGAGGTGCCCTCGCTGCGGGCCGCATCGGGACGCACCGGCCGCGCGAACAGCCACAGCCACAGCCGGATCGCGTAAGCGGCGGTCAGCGCGCTGGCGACCATCCCGGCCCAAAAGACGACGATTCCGGCGGCTGTGGCCTGCTCGTAGGCCGCGCCGAGGACGGTTTCCTTGCTCCAGAAGCCGCTGAATGGCGGTAGGCCGATGAGCGCGGCCAGCCCGATGGTCATGGCCCAGAACGGCAACGGATGTTCCTGCCTGGACAGGCGAGTGCGGCGAATGTCCCCGCCCGCGGTGGTCTGGGCGATGATGACCCCGGCGGTGAGGAACAGCAGCGCCTTAAAGGCAGCGTGTGTGAGCAGGTGAAACAGCGCGGCATCGGCGGAGGCGACCGCCACGGCGGCGAACATGAACCCGACCTGGCTGACCGTTGACCAGGCGAGGATGCGTTTGAGGTCATTGGCGGCCAACGCGAACGTTGCCGCCATCAGCATCGACAGCGCTGCCACAATGGCGATCACCAGCAGCGCCTGGGTGTGCCACACCGGAAGCAGCCGTACCAATACGTACGCTCCGGCGGCGACCATCGTCGCCGCGTGGATGAGCGCTGAGATTGGGGTCGGCCCGGCCATCGCGTCGGGCAGCCACGTATGCAGCGGGAATTGGGCGCTCTTTCCGACACAGCCCAGCAAGATCAACATCAGTGACCAGGTGACGAGTGTGGGGGAGAGGTCGGCCGCCACAATATCGGAGATACGGAAGCTCCCGGCAGCCGAACCCAACAGCATGACGCCAAGGATGAAACCGACATCGGCGAACCGTGTCACCAGGAACGCCTTGGTCGCCGCGCCCGGCGCGGTGCGCAAACGCGGGTTATGGGCGATGAGGAGATAGGAGCACGCGCCCATGATCTCCCAGCCCACCAGTAGCATCACCAAGTCGTCAGCGGCCACGACCAGCAGCATCGCCGCGCAGAACAAACTGATCTGGGCCGCGTAGGGGCCATAGCGTTCATCGTCACGCATGTACGTCACCGAGTACAGCTGCACCAAGGTGGCCACCCCGGCCGCGGCCAAGGCGACCGCGGCGGTGACAGGGGACATCGCCATCGACGCGGTGACGGTGACATCCCCGAAGTCAGCGAGGCGATAAGTGGTGGCCAGTGACGTCCCGGCCAGCGCGATGACGGCGGCGGCGACCGTTGCGAGGCCCGTCCCGGCCAAGGCCAGCGCCAACGAAAGCCTCGTTTGTGGGCCCTTGCACAGCAGCCCCAGCAGCCCGGCGGCACTGGGGGCGGCGATCATGATCCAGGCGAGAGTTTCCACTTGCACGTCAATCACCCGCCTGCGTCGTGGCGCTCGGCGGCACGTTTTGGGCTCGCTCGGTGGTCATCCGCACGCCCGATTCCTGCGGTAGATGGTCGGTATCGATCGAGGACCGGGCCCGCCACAGCCGCAAAACCAGCGCCAAACCGACCCCGACCTCAGCGGCGGCGATCACCACGATGAACATGGCGAAGCTTTGCCCCGTGTGCGCGCCATGCGAGACATCGGCGGTCACCAAAGTGATGTGCACAGCCGCCAACATGATCTCCACGGCCGCCAACTGCAAAATCGCGTTTCGCCTTGTCAAGATCCCGTACACGCCGATGGCGAACAGGGCCGAGGCCAGCACATATCCGATTAGTGGATGCACGCGGCCTCCTCAAACCCCACCCGGGCCAGGAAACCAGCGGAGGCCACGGCATGCGCCCCTGGCTGAACATCTATGCCTGCGCCCTGGCGGGAGCGCACCTGAATGAACCGACGCGCGGCAGCAGGCCGCTGACCGTCGGACGAATAGGCCATAGGGGGCAACATGCCCCTTATCTTCGCGTAATTGTGTCCCCAGGCCAAGGGTCTAGGGACGCGATTCGTTAACGAAACAGCAAATCCAGGGCCGCGAAGGCGAACAAAGCCATCGCCACGAAGCCATTGGCGGTGAAAAACGCCCGATTCACCTTCGACAAGTCGTGCGGCTTGACGAGTCGGTGCTCCCAAATCAGCGCCACCGCCACGATGGCCAAACCGATCCACCACAGCGCGCCGAACGAGGCCCACAACCCAAACCACACCAACAGAGCCCAGGTCAGGGCGTGAGATGCGGATGAAGCACGCAACGCCGTGGCCACCCCGAAACGCGCCGGAGTCGAACGCACCCCCGAAGAGCGGTCAAACTCGACATCCTGGCAGGCGTAAATCAGGTCGAACGCCCCGATCCACAGGCCCACAGCCAGCCCCAACACGATGGCAGGGCCCGAACCGGCGAACGTGCCGGTGACGGCCAGCCACGCGCCCACCGGGGCGACCATCTGCGCCAGACCCAACACCGCGTGCGGGAAGTCGGTAAACCGCTTGGCGTACGGGTAGACGATCAGCGGGGCTACCGCCAATGGGCTCAACACCAGGCACAACGGGTTCAACAGCGCCGCCGAACCCACAAAGAACACCAGGCTCACCGCGCAGCCGACATAGGCGGTGGGCAATGACACCGCGCCCGTGACCAGCTCCCGCTGCGCCGTCCGGGGATTGCGAGCGTCAATGTGCCGGTCGATGATCCGGTTCGCCGCCATCGCCAAGGTCCGCCCGGCCACCATCGCGACCGTGACCAACACCAACACATCCCAGCGCATCCATGAGCCATCCGCAGCCGGATGCAACCGCATCGCGGTCAACGTGGCCAAGTAGGCAAACGGCAGCGCGAACACCGAATGCTCGATCGCGACCATCTTCAAGAACGCCGAGATCGGATTGCGGCGGCGCGCGAGGCCGGGGTCAATGCTCTCCGGGGAGGTGGGGGCGGAACTCACAAGCCGTACTCTTCCCAACGTTGGTCGACATGGGCCTTCACAGCCGAGGACATCTTCATCATTTCCGGCCAGCCGCGCGTGTACCCCTCCGAGGGCAACTTGGCCGTCGCGTCGATTCCGGCCTTACCGCCCCAGAACTGGTGGTACGAGGCGTGGTCCAGATGATCCACCGGACCCTCCGTCAACAACAGGTCATGCGAATAGTCCACATTGCCCAGCGCCCGCCACGCGACCTCCGAGTAATTGTGCACGTCGCAATCGGAGTCCACCACCACGATCAATTTCGTCAAGCTCATCATATGAGCGCCCCAGATCGCGTTCATCACCTTCTGCGCGTGCTTGGGGTATTTCTTGTCGATCGACACGATCACGCAGTTGTGGAACACCCCCGCAGGCGGCATCGAATAGTCCACGATGTCGGGGATCAGGATTTGCAACAGCGGCTTGAAGATCCGTTCCGTGGCCTTACCGAGGCCATGATCCTCCTGCGGCGGAATCGAGGTCACGATCGAGTGATACACCGGGTTCTTCTG
The DNA here is from genome assembly GCF_016925535.1 of Natronoglycomyces albus. Lineage (NCBI taxonomy): Bacteria > Bacillati > Actinomycetota > Actinomycetes > Glycomycetales > Glycomycetaceae > Natronoglycomyces > Natronoglycomyces albus. The sequence goes on from NZ_CP070496.1 coordinate 597,445, forward strand.
CATGGTCATCGTCTCGATATGCATCACCGGGAAGTCCTCCACCGGAGTGTAGAAACCCGTGTGGTCGCCGAAGGGCCCCTCGGGCATCCGCTCGCCCGGTTCGACCCAACCCTCCAAGATGACCTGCGCATTCGCCGGCACCTGCAAGGGAACGCTCACGCAGTCGACCATCTCGACGCGCTGGCCGCGCAGAAACCCGGCGAACAGGTATTCGTCGATGTCGCTGGGCAGTGGCGCCGAAGCGGCGTAGGCGGTGATGGGATCCGCCCCGATGGCAATGGCGATGGGTAGACGCTCTCCGCGTTTTTCCGCCTGCGCGTAGTGCTGGGTGGAGTTCTTGTGGATCTGCCAATGGAGGCCCAGGGTCCGGCTGTCGTGCTGTTGGAGGCGATACAGTCCCAGGTTGCGTTTGCCGGTGGCCGGGTCCTTGGTGTGGGTGAGGCCGAAGTTGTGGAAGATGCCGCCGTCTCCGGGCCACACCTGTAGGCCGGGCAGCTTGTTGAGGTCCACCTCATCGCCGGTGAGCACCACTTGTTGACAGGGGGCGGACTTGACCTTCTTCGGTGGCAGCGACTTCAGCTGCATGATCTTGCCCAGCCCTTCCCGGATGCCAGACCAACCGACGGGCATTTCGGGTCGGGCCAGTTCTCCGATGCGGTCCCCGACCTCGTCCAGGTGCTCCACACCCAGCGCCATTGCCATACGCTTCTCGGTGCCGAACAGGTTCATGGCGATGGGCATGTCACCGCGCGTCGGGTTTTCGAACAGCAGGGCTGGGCCGCCGTCCTTGACCACCCGGTCGGTGATTTCGGCGATCTCCAAGGTGGGATCAACCGAGGCTGACACGCGTTTGAGCTCCCCCGCAGCCTCCAGGGCGCTGAGGAAGTCTTTCAGGTCTTCAAAAGGAAACTTTGCAGCCACGCCCCCATTCAACCACTCGATAGGCGTGTTACCCACCCCACGTGTCACGCTAAGTAGGTGACGACTATGCGTAAGCCATCAGCGCGACCCCCTCGTAAGCCCTGGGTAGTCGGCGTCTCGGGTGCCTCCGGATCTCCGTATGCGAAGGCTGTCATCACCGCCTTGCTGGAGGCGGGCGAATCGGTGGATCTCATCGTGTCCCGGGCCGCCCGACTCACGTTGCTCGACGAGACCGGGTTCACCATCCGCGATGCCCATTGGCAAATTGACGTGGAGAAATGGCTGGAACGTGAGGTCGACCCAGAGCAAGTGCGCTACTGGCAGGTGACCGATTTCGCCGCCGGTCCATCGTCGGGTTCCTATCCGGTAAAGGGCATGTTGGTCGTCCCGGCGACCTCGGCGGCCTGTGCCGGGATCGCCCGGGGTCTCAGCAAGGACCTCCTGCAACGGGCGGCCGATGTGAACCTCAAGGAACAACGCCCGGTCGTCATCGTCTCTCGTGAGACTCCGTTGTCGCGCTCTCACCTGGTCAACCAGGTGGACTTGCACGACGCTGGGGCGCTGATCTTGCCCGCCACTCCAGGCTTTTACGCGGGGGCACGCGATGTGCAGCAGCTGGTTGACTTCGTGGCGGGGCGGATCTTGGACGCGATCGACGTGCCGCATACGCTCTATCAACGCTGGGAAGGCGAACTGGGCGCCGCTCGCAAGCCCGATTGAGCCCGTGGCCGCGTTGAGTCGGTGGTCAGCGCGTTATTTCGCGGGGCCACAAACGATGGCCGTCGGCCAGTGGGTGGGATGAGCGCACAAATTAGCGGATCCTCGCGCCCAACCTGGCCGGTGTCTGCGAGTGATCCGCTAAGAAGCCTAAAGATGTGAGGCGCATCCTGCGCCAGGTGTGCGATCTGGCGGGAGGTTGAGCCGGTGGACCTGGCAACGTGCGCCAGCTGGGTGAACGTCGCACGAATGCGATCCGATTTACGGCCTAACTGGTTGAATCTCGTTGCGGTTCAATCAGAATTAGCCCGTAAAATCATGCGTTTACCTGTGATTAATAGGAACTTGCGCCAGTGTGGCCTTCGGAGAGGCTGATTTCTCCTTCGAGTAGCGCACGAACCTCCGACTCACGGAAACGCCGGTGACCACCCGGAGTGCGGATGCTACCAATGCGCCCGGCCGCGGCCCAACGGGTCACAGTCTTAGGGTCAACGCGGAATAGAGAAGCAACCTCACCTGGTGTAAGTAGGCGGTCTTCAGCTTCCATGACAATTCCTCCCCGTGATGAATGTTCACTTCGTGCGGTTAATCCCATTACAACACTATTCCGGCAAAGCTGCCATGAGTTCTTGAACATACTTTCGGTTAGATAAACTCATCCACGTGGACGACATTGATAGGAAACTTGTAAACATTCTGTGCGCGGACGGTCGCACCTCGTATGCCGAATTGGCGCGCCAAGTCGGACTAACACCGCCCTCGGTCCAAGACCGGGTAGCGAAGTTGGAACGCACTGGAGTGATCGTTGGCTACCGAGCCGTGGCCGACCCCGCCAAAATAGGTCTAAATGTGACTGCTGCCATCGGAATTGGCACCCAGTCAGGGCGCGAGTACGCTCAAATTGCCAGTGAATTCGAGAAGATCGACGAGATCGAGTCTTGCTACTTCGTCGCTGGACGGGAGTCGTACCTCATCAAGGTGCGCGTCCCCGACATGAGTGACCTGCAGGACTTGCTGGAGCGCATCGGCGCCATCCCCGGGGTGGCGGAAACCCGCACCACCATTGCGATCACGACTCACTGGGAAGGACGCCCCCAAGAGGTCAAAGACAGGGAGTTAACCCATGGAAATCGCCGACCGAAGCTCATCCGTCGCTCGCGAATGGGTCAACTGGGCGGTTTCCACCGTTGAGGCGGACGCGAACCGATCAGCAGACACGCATCTGCTGCCATTCCCCCTGCCCGAACACTGGGGGGTACAGCTGTACTTGAAGGATGAGTCGGTGCACCCGACCGGCTCGCTCAAGCACAGGCTAGCCCGATCGCTGTTCCTGTACGGCCTGTGTAACGGATGGATCGACAAGGACACGACCATCATCGAGGCCTCCTCGGGCTCTACGGCCGTGTCCGAGGCCTACTTCGCCCGCATGCTCGGCCTGCCCTTCGTCGCCGTCATGCCCGCGTCCACCAGCGCTCAGAAGATCTCGGTCATCGAGTTCTACGGCGGTAAGGCGCATCTGGTCGACGACGGTTGCGCGGTCGTGCCTACCGCACAACGTCTGGCCGCCGAACTCGGTGGCCATTTCATGGATCAGTTCACTTACGCCGAACGAGCCACAGACTGGCGCGGCAATAACAATATCGCCGAGTCGATTTTCGAGCAGATGAGTTTGGAAGCCCACCCGATTCCAGAGTGGATTATTGTGGGAGCAGGAACAGGCGGAACTTCTGCCACAATAGGCCGCTATTTGCGATACCAGCGCCACAATACAAAGCTATGCGTTGTTGATTCAGAACATTCCGCGTTCTTTCACGGATGGAAAGAATCCAATCCCGAATACACCGTCGAGGAGCCTTCACGCATTGAGGGCATCGGCCGTCCGCGAGTGGAAGAATCGTTTATCCCGCAGCTCGTCGATCGCATGGTGAAGGTCCCCGACGCCGATTCGATCGCGTGCGTGCGGTGGGCCTCGAAACGTATGGGGCGCAAGCTAGGTGGGTCGACGGGAACGAACCTGTGCGCCGCGTTTGATCTCATCAGCCACATGAGGCGCCAGGGGCGGCAGGGTTCTGTGGTGACCCTGTTGTGTGACGACGGAGCTCGCTACACCCACACCTATTTCGATGACGACTGGGTAGCTTCCCAACAGATGGATCTGGCGCCGATGTACGCCCGGCTCGAAGAACTCTTCGCGTCCTGAAGCCGATGGGACACCGCTGAACTCGACTGCTGGAATCGGGTACCGGCCAGTAGCGATGAGCTGTTCGGTGGCCACACCGCATCAGCGACCGTCATGCGCTATTCGCGGCGCTGACTATCCTTATCGGACTGTGAATGGGTGTCTCCTGCGCTGTCGTCTGCGCCCTCGACGACAAGGTCGCGCGGATTGCCATTGGGCTCGGACTCCACCTGCTGTGCCAAACGTTGCGAATCGATGCTTTCTCGCTGCGAGAGGTCATAGGCGGTTCCGCGCTGGCTGGTGGCCGTCCACGCGGCGGCGAAGAGCAACATCTGATTGAAGATGTACAAGAACACGAGCAGACCCACGGCGGTGGCGACCGCCTGATAGGCGGGTCGGTCGGTGGCTCCCGTGATGTAGAAGCGGCCGACGGTCTTCAACAGTTCCAGGCCGATTGCCACCGCCAGTGCCGCACCGACGATGCGGCGCAGCGGGATGGCTAGGCGGGGAAGTGCTTGCAGGATTGCCGCGGCCAGGATCGCGTTGACGAACACACCCAGCAACAGGCTGGAGGCGGCGATGAGGAATGTCTGTCCGCCACCGTTGGCCGCCTCGTCGTTGACCCACGACACTAGCCACTCGGCTCCGGCGGTGATCGACACAGTGGTGATGAGGAGAATGCCCAGCCCGACCAGAACCCCGAGGTCGACCAGCCAGCGAACGACCAGGTTGCCCGGTTCCGGTGGGAGCCCCCAGATGGTGCGCACGGAGAAACGGACGGCTTTGACCCAGGCCACGCCAGCGATAAGAAGGCCCGCGAGTGCGAGGACCCCAACACCGGTGCGCGAGTCTTCCAACATGGCGATGTCGACAACGGGCAGGTTGGTCTCCAGCCAGTCTTCCACTGCGGCATAGAGCCGTGGGATGTTGAGCATGTAGCCGAAGACGGCGACCGCTAGCAGTGACAGTGAGAACGCAGCGAAGAAGGCGTAGTAGGAGATCGCGGCGGACAGCTGGCTGCCGCCGATGGAACCGAAGCGTTTGAACGCCAAGACCAGATGGTCGATGCTGGAGGATTTTTGGCGGATCGCCATCACGCGCGCACCGAAGCCGCTTTCCTTCTTCTCGTCGGATTCCGTGGAAGTGGCCTGGTCAGGGCGATCATCGAGCTCGGTATCGTGCGCCTGAGAACGCGCCTCGACGCTTTGGCGATCATGCACGGCCGGATCTTGCGACATGGTCTCAGCGCAGATCGGATCGGTGGTTGAGGTTTGGGCGGGCTTGGCCGTGCGGTCGGTAGCGGGATCGTCGTGGGCGCGGTCGCCCGGGGTTGGGTTCGGCTTGTCAGTCACCCCTTGATTGTGTCGCTTCAAAGGCGACTTCGCATGAGTCTGCCGACAAGACCACTCACAGCCAGACATTTTTCTGCCGGGATGGGCCGAATATAGCCCACCGGAGTCTGTCGCAATGGGCCTGTGGCGCGGAGTTGGTTCGCCCAAACTAGGCGGCGCGGAGCGCGAAAGTGCGCTGTGGCAACCATTCGGTGTTGGTCGGCTCTGACTTGTGCAGGTACCAGGTGAAGGAGTCGACCTCGAACTTCGCTTCGAAGGTGGCGAATTTGGAAAAGATGGAGTCGAGCGCCGCCGAGTCGACATCATGCGCGATCGTCACGTGCGGATGGTAGGGAAATCGCAGCGGACGCCACAGCAGCTTGCTGCGGATACGACCGGCCAGCTGTTCGCAGGAGGATATTCCCTCGGCGATCGCGACGAACACCACCTCGGTGATCGGGCGGAACGAACCGGTGCCTCGCAGATGAAGGGTAAACGGGCGTGACTGCTCTGCGACCTCGTGCAGGTGCCTCTCGACGGAGTCCAGGTCTGACCGAGGGACTTCGGTGGGGCCCAAGAGAGTGACGTGTGCTGGCACGATGCCCCCATTGGGGTCGCCCGCCTCAATCCGGGCGTTGTCCAGTTGCTCCCGCCAAGGCTGCGGGATTGGGATCGAGACCCCGATGGTGCTCATTGACTCCTCGTCGTCGCCCAATTCGGCTTCCTCGGCGAAAGAATCGGGCCGGAATCCGTTGTCACCGCCGGAGGTGAGCGTTCCAGCGGTGTCGACTCCCTCAATGGTGGTGCCCTCGCGCACTACGTCCACTCCTACCAGCTTCTTCCTCGGCTCACGGTGAGGCGCAGCGGGTGTGCGTCAGCACCACGGAGATCGAGCCCACCACAGGAGTCGGGGCTTGAGCCTGTTGCCACGACGTCGCGCACCCGCTCGCGCCTTCGTTCGGGCGATATTTGCGCTGAACTCATGGTGTTAGGACTTATTGTCGCCGGGAAGGGACACTGGTGGGAAGAAGCCAACCCTGTCGTATACGCGCGCCAACGTGGTCGAGGCGACCTCGCGGGCCCGTTGCGCGCCGGAGTCGAGGACTCGTTGTAGTTCGGCCTGGTCGGACAAATACTCCTGAGTGGACTTGGCGATGGGTTCGCAGAAGTCCGCCACCACTTCACCGAGGTCCTTTTTCAGATCCCCGTAGCCCTTGCCCGCGTAGTCCGCCTCCAGCTGCTGGAGTGACTTGTCGGCCAACGCCGAGTAAATCACCAGCAGGTTAGACACGCCCGGCTTGTTTTCCGGGTCGTAGGTGACCTCGGAGCCGGTGTCGGTCACCGCTGAGCGGATCTTCTTGCGGATGCGGGCCGGTTCGTCACGCAACTCGATGAGACCGTTCTTGGTTGAGTTTGACTTCGACATCTTCCGTTCGGGGTCGCCCAGATCCTTGATGGTGGCCGTTTCTTTGAGGATGTGCGGCTCCGGAACGGTGAACACGCGCTTGTAGGTGTTGTTCATCCGGATGGCCAGGTCGCGAGTCAACTCCAGGTGCTGGCGCTGGTCTTCACCCACTGGGACTGCATTGGCCTGGTACAGCAGGATGTCGGCCGCCTGCAAGATGGGGTAGGTGAACAGCCCGACCGAGGTGCGCTCCTGCTTGGAGGACTTGTCTTTGAACTGGGTCATGCGACTGGCTTCGCCGAACCCGGTCTGGCAGTTGAGAATCCAGGCGAGCATGGCGTGTTCGGGTACGGCCGACTGCGGGAAGATGATCGACTCGTCCAGGTTCACACCAAGTGCCAAGAGTTGGGCGGTGGCAATAAAGGTGCGTTGCTTGAGCACTTTGGGGTCATAGGCGACCGTGATGGCGTGCATGTCGGGAATGAAGTAGAAGCACTCGTGAGTTTCCTGCAAGCTAACCCAGTTCCGCACCGCACCCAGGTAGTTCCCCAGGTGGAACGAGTCTGCGGTGGGTTGGATGCCGGATAGAACGCGAGGCTTTCGCGTCGATGCTGGATTCTCTTGCGTCATGACTCCATTCTGTCATCCCCAGGTGCGAGTTTTGACGCCAGGTTAGCGGCGTTTCCAGCTGATTCGGACAAGAAGGCGCAGGCAGTGGCCCAGTGTGATGCGCCAATGGGCACGCTCGAGGGATACACGCTCTGGGCACCTGGGGCGGGTAGGGTTGGCACCAGGCTGAGACAAAGGGCGATGTATGCCGTCGCCTACCTCCGTAAACGTGTCTTCATGCGGTATTGGCGGTGCGATCGAATACGCACGATTGGCGCCGATGCGCAAGATCTGAGAACACGGCGCGCTTGCGTATGCCATCACGATTGAGCACCTGGGTTACCGGAGGAACACCGTGAAGTATCTCGTCACTGGCGGAGCTGGATTCATTGGCGCCACTGTCGCCACCATGTTGATGGAGGCCGGGCACGAGGTGGTCGTCATTGACGACTGCTCCCGGAACTCGCAGCGGTTTGTTCCCGCTGGTGCGAAGTTGGTCCGCAAGCGAGTCCACGAGGTGGCCGATGTTCTCGATTCCAGCTTCGATGGAGTGCTGCATTTCGCTGGTCTGATCGCGGCGGGGGAGTCGGTGGAGTTCCCCGAACGATTCTGGGACAACAACGCCGTTGGCACCCTGGTGCTCCTGGAGACGATGCGCAAGAGCGGTGTGCGCAAGCTGGTGTTCTCGTCCTCGGCCGGGGTGTATGGCAACCCCGAGAGCGTCCCGATCACCGAAGATGCCGCGACTAACCCGGTGAATGCCTACAGTTACACCAAATTGAGCTGCGATATGGCCATCGCCTCGGAGGCCGTGGCTCACGGCCTAGCCGCCGCCAGCCTGAGGTACTTCAACGTAGCCGGTGCCTACCGGGACAAACAGGGAACCTGGCGTGGGGAGAACCATGAGCCAGAGACCCACCTCATTCCGATCGCGCTCGAGGTTGCCGCTGGTAAACGCGACAAACTAGCGATCTTTGGAGACGACTACCCGACGCCGGATGGAACCTGCGTTCGCGACTATATTCACGTGGCCGACTTGGCCCAGGCACATTTGCTGGCATTGGACCACGTGGAGGCCGGGGAACACCGGGTGTACAACCTGGGTTCGGGTACCGGCTACTCGAACGCGCAGATCGCGCAGGCGGTTGCCCGAATCACCGGCCGAGAGATTCCGGTCGTCTACACCGATCGGCGTCCGGGAGACCCGGCGGAGTTGGTTGCCTCCTCGCAGCGGGCGAAGTCGGAGCTGGGATGGAAGCCCACCCGCGATTCGCTGGAGCAAATGGTGGGCGACGCGTGGGCCTACTATCAACACACTCAGGCCTGAAGCGGGGATTGACGGCCGCCGAGCCGGGGCATCGCGTGGCTTATTCCGGCGCGATGGCGGCCAGTGGTCGGCCCTAAGCGTGGGAGCAGCTTATTTAGGGTGGCCTTAGCGCCGCGTCCCACATGTTATTCGGAGGCCAGTCGATTGCGTACGTCCGCAATGGAATACTGCCCTCATGGATGTACTGCAATCGATCGTCGTGTTTCTGCACCTCCTTGGCATGGCCATGATCTTTGGGCCCTGGGCAATGGGGATGCTTGAGAAAAAGCACCGCACTTCGATGACCATGGTCATCGGGGCTGCGACGCAGCTGGCCACCGGCATCATGCTGGCCGGGCTGGCTGGGGCCGACGGCAACCACGCCAAGATCGGCATCAAGGCCGTCTTGGCGCTGCTATTGGCCATCATGATCGTCGTTCCCTGGTACAAGAAACGAGAAAAGGTCGCCAGCGGCCACTTCTACGGCATCGGTGGTCTGACCATCATCACCGTCGCCATCGCTGTCCTCTGGTAGAGAGGCCCGCGATGGTCAATTGCTAGCGCCGACGCGGCAGCGCCGCAGTGTGCAAGGCAGTATCGTCCCAACCACTTAAGCCCCTCAGGGTCTTATCCTTTCCGGTGGTCCCGCCTTCCGTGCGGGGCCACCGGGCTTTTTGGGGTCGATCCCCGCTGAACGCCGTACGGGTTGGCTTAGGCTATGTTCGACTCATTGGGGCTCGACTCAGGCCTGGTCATCGACCGCTGAGGCGAGTTCCGGCCATGAAAACGCACAGGGCCAGACACACGCAAACGCAATGGCGGACGAAGAGGCCCAGCCAATGAAATTCGCCCGGGGGCATTCGGGACAAAACCGGAAAGGTCGGGAGCACCTCCACGCTCCACGCACAGCACAGCGACGGTCACCACGGTTTCCGCTCGGCGTAGCGACATACCCAAAGCAGAATCAAATAATGATCTTGGCAATTACGATTCAGTAACGGCCGGTACCTTTTTGGTTGCGAGGTATGGCAGTGAGTGGCCTCGACCAGCTACTTTCGCCCAGGACCCGAAATTCATCGGATGATTCGACCGCCCGACGATTGGATGCAAACAATGGCAACGAAGCTAGGGAAAACCATCTTGGCGGGGCTGGGGGCTGCCAGCCTAGTGGCCGTCGCCGCCTGCGCCGAGCCGCCGGCGGACGACAACGGAAACGGCAACGACCCCGAGGCCTCCTTCACCGCGTGCATGGTGACCGACACCGGCGGAGTCGACGACCGATCCTTCAACGCCTCGGCTTGGCTGGGCATGGAGAACATCCGTGACGACAACGACGACATCGCGATCGAATACCGGCAGTCCAACTCTTCGGCCGACTTCGAGCCCAACCTGCGCACCTTTATCGACGAAGGCTGCGACTTCATCATGTCCGTCGGTGGGCTGATGGAAGACGCCGCCGAGCAGATTGCCCAGGAAAACCCGGACGTCCGCTTCGGCATCGTCGACGGAATGGTCGCCGAACCCAACGTCCACTCCATGGAGTTCAACACCGCCGAGTCATCGTTCCTCGCCGGTTACCTGGCCGCCGGAATGACCGAAACCGGCGCCGTTGGAACCTACGGCGGCATGAACATCGCCCCCGTGACCATCTTCATGGACGGCTTCGCCGAAGGCGTCGCCCACTACAACGACGAGCACGGCGAAGACATCGAAGTGCTCGGCTGGAACGTCGAGAGCCAGTCCGGCTCGTTCACCGACGACTTCCAAGACACCACTGCCGGCCGCGCGTTGGCCGAAACTCTCGTCAGCCAGGGTGCCGACATCGTCTTCCCCGTGGCCGGACCGGCCGGGGTCGGAGCCGCCGCCGTCGCCGACGAAGACGACAACGTCTCCTTGATCTGGGTCGACATTGACGGATGCACCTCGCTGGAAGAATACTGCGACGACATCCTGTCGACCTCGGTGAAGAACATTCCCGACGCGGTGTACGAAGCCATCGAAAACGCCTACAACGAAGGCGACATGGACGCACACTACGTCGGAACGCTGGAAAACAACGGCGTTAGCCTCGCTCCGTTCCACGAAATGGACTCGCTGGTCTCCGACGAACTCAAGAGCGAACTGGAAGCCCTCGAGGCCGCCATCATCGCTGGCGACGTCACCGTCGAATCTCCGGCCACCCCGGAACGCGACTAAGCCGCATAGCCAGCCAGGAACCCGGCCACGGGTTCCTGGCTGCTCTGGCGGCCAGAGCCATGGCCCTGGCCGCCAGAGCAGAGATTTTGCCGTCAGTCCAGCCCCGACGCCAGGCGTACCGCCACGGCGTCCGAGCCTGGCCGGGACGTCAGGACCACGCAGCCACCACCGTCACAGCACCCACGGTGCGGCACGCCCAACCTGGTGGGCATTCAAAGGAGTAGGACCCTGAAACTCGAACTGCGGGCGTTGACGAAGAAGTTTGGGACCTTCGTCGCCGACGACAACATAGACTTGGTGGTTCAACCAGGGGAAATCCACGCTCTGTTGGGGGAAAACGGAGCCGGGAAATCCACCCTGATGAACATGCTCTACGGGCTGCTCGAACCCACCTCCGGGGAAATCCTCATCGACGATGAACCGGTCACGTTCGACAACCCCAAACAAGCCATCCGCGCGGGTATCGGCATGGTGCACCAGCACTTCATGCTGGTGCCGCCGTTCACCGTGGCCGAAAACGTCATGCTCGGACGGGAGTATCACCGCTACGGGGTGCTCAATCGCAAAGCCGCCCGCCAGGCCGTTATGGACGTGTCCGAACGCTACGGACTGCGCGTTGACCCCGACGCGCTCATCAAAGACATTCCGGTGGGCGTGCAGCAGCGAGTCGAGATCATCAAGGCGTTGCTAGGGGACTGCCGCCTGTTGATCATGGACGAACCCACCGCCGTTCTCACCCCGCAAGAGATCACCGAACTGCTCGACATCATGCGCACCCTGGCCGAGTCGGGCACGTCGATCATCTTCATCAGCCACAAGCTCAAAGAAGTCAAGGCCATCGCCGATAAGATCACCGTGATTCGGCGCGGCAAAGTCACCGGCGACCTCACCCCGGACGTGTCGGAGATGGAACTGGCCTCCGCCATGGTCGGCCGCGACGTCAGCCTCACCGTCGACAAGGGCCAATCCACTCCCGCTGACTCCAGCCTGGAGATCCGCGACCTCACCGTCATCGACGAACGCGACTGCCGGGCCGTCGACGGGCTCGACCTCACCGTCCGACGCGGGGAAATCCTCGGCATCGCTGGAGTTGAGGGCAACGGCCAAACCGAACTCGCCCGGGCCCTCATCGGCCTGGCCGGGCACGCCGCCGACGGAGCCAAAGAGAAGATGACCGGCTCCATCAAGTTCCACGGCCGTGAGGTCAGCCGTTCCTCACCGTTGCGCCGCATCCGGCTGGGACTGGGCTACATTCCCGAAGACCGAGCCCGCCACGGCCTCATCAAAGACTTCACCGTCGCCGAAAACTTGGTCCTCAACCAAATCGGAGACGAACCATACTCACGCAACGGGGTGCGCAACTTCAACGCCATCCATGAACTGGCCGAACGGTCGATCTCCACCTTCGACATCCGCACCGAAGGGCCCGACAAGCCCGCCAGCTCACTCTCGGGCGGGAACCAGCAAAAACTCATCATCGCCCGCGAATTCTCCCGCAAGCTGGAGCTTCTGGTCGCCTCACAACCCACTCGCGGGGTCGATGTGGGCGCCATCGAGTTCATCCACAAGCGCATCATCGAAGAGCGCGACGCCGGAGCCGGAGTCCTCCTCATCTCCTCCGAACTCGATGAGATCCTCTCGCTGTCCGACCGCGTCGCCGTCATGTACAAAGGCAAAGTCGTCGCCGTGGTGCCCCCCGACACCCCACGCGAAGTCATCGGCCGCTACATGGCCGGGGCCGTGCAAGAAGGCGTCGACGCGACCATCCCCGACGCGGTCGTCACCCTCGCAGGCGGCGCGACGGTCGGGGCCACGGCCACCGACGACGTCGCAGCACAGATCAGCGAAGAGCCAGCCGCGGACGCAGTCGTCGAGATCAGCGACCACGACGACCCCGAAACCGACCCCACCACGAACGACCCCGCACCCGAGGACGACAGTAAAGGAGGTGACAAATGAGCACCACCACCGAAACCGGACACGACCCCAAGAGTCCAGGCACCGACGACAAGCGCGACGGATTCGTCACCGTCTTCGGCCGCTACCTGGCCACCGCCAACACCTTCATGGTCACCGTGTACTCGCTGTTGCTCGCCCTGGTCATCGGCGGACTACTCATCATCATCTCCGACCCGCACGTACGCGGGACGTGGACATACTTCTTTAGCCGACCCCAGGACGCCTTCAGCGCCTCGTGGGACGCCGTCAGCACCACCTACGCCAACCTGTTCAACGCCTCGATCATCAACGTCAACACCGTTGGCGCCTGGCTCAGCGGCGAAACCACCTTCGGCCGGGTCCTCAACCCGATCTCCGAAACGCTCTTCTACGCCACCCCACTGATCCTCACCGGACTGGCCGTAGCCCTAGCGTTCCGCGCCGGACTGTTCAACATCGGTGCCGAAGGCCAAGCCATCATGGGAGCCATCGCCGCAACCGTCGTCGGCGTCAGCCTCGGACTGCCCTTCTACCTGCACCTACCCATCGCGCTCCTAGCCGGAACCATCGCCGGAGGCCTCTACGGAGCCGTACCGGGCATCCTTAAAGCCCGCACCGGAGCCCACGAAGTCATCGTCACCATCATGATGAACTTCATCGCCCTGCACTTCCTGCTGTGGGCACTGGGCACCACCGTGCTCGACAACCCCGACCGCACCGAGGCCATCTCCAAAACTGTCGAGACCTCAGCCCAACTGCCGCCGCTACTGAGCTTCCTCGGCAGCCACCTGCGCGTCCACCTCGGACTCTTCGTGGCCCTAGCCGCCGCCGTCGTCACCTGGTGGCTGTTGTCGCGCTCCACCTTCGGCTTCCGCATCCGTGCCGTCGGCGCCAACGCCGACGCCTCAGCGGTCGCGGGTATCTCAGTGGCCCGCACCTACGGCTCCTCCATGGGAGTCTCCGGAGCCCTCGCCGGGCTCGGTGGCGCGGTCATCCTGCTGGGAATGAACCCGTACTACCTCACCGACGACCGCATCATGAACATCGGCTTCGACGGAATCACCGTGGCCCTCCTGGCCCGCGCCAACCCCTACGGGGTCGTCGCAGCGGCATTCCTCTTCGGAGCGCTCAGAGCCGGAACCCAAGCCATGCAACCAGCGATCCCCATTGACATGGCAACCCTGCTGCAAGCCATCATCGTGCTCTTCATCGCCGCGCCCGCCCTGGTCAAGGCGACCCTGCATCTCAAGACACCACGCGGTGGCCTGACCACCCTCTCGGCGAAAGGCTGGTGAGAACCATGACGAAGACCGAAGCTCTCACCACCGAAAAGTTCGAACAAACGGAGTCCACCCGCGACCGACACCTCAAAGCGGGCATCTCATTCGCCCTGCTGGGAGCTGGCGTCGCCGCCATCGCGGTGTTCGCCGTCGCCAGCGAGGCGCGCACCGTGCTGCGACTCAACATCACCCGACCCGACGTCTCCTTCGCCGTACCCACCGCGTTGACCATGATCGCGCTGGGCGCCATCGCCTTCGCACTAGGCGCGATCATGCTCGCCGGGATATACCGCCGCCTCTATGTCTTGGCCACCTCAGGAGCCGTCGCCGCCATCGCGCTGGCGCTCGTACTGTGGGGATTCGGGCGGCCAGGGGTGCAAGTACCGCTGGAATCGCTGCTCGCCGGGACCCTATTCCTGGCCCTGCCGCTCATCCTCGGCTCGCTCTCCGGCGTACTATGCGAACGCAACGGCGTCATCAACATCGGCATCGAAGGCCAATTCCTCATGGGAGCCTTCGTCGGCGCGCTCGCCGCGACCATCGCCAACAATCCGTACATCGGCATCATCTTCGCCATGATCGCCGGGTCGCTCACCACCATGCTGCTAGCCGTCATGGCCGTGCGCTACCAAGTCAACCAGATCGTGCTCGGCGTCATCCTCAACGTGCTCGCGCTGGGACTCACCGGGTTCCTCTTCGACCGCGTCATGCGCGACGAACCGATTAGTTTCAACCGCCCAGGAGGCGTACCGCGCCTCGGAAGCGTCCTCGAGGGCGTCCCCGTCCTCGAGAAGCTGCCCACGATTCCCCTAGTCGGGCCGCTGTTGTTTAACCAAAACATCTTCGTCTACGCGGCGCTGTTCGCCGTAGTATTCCTATGGTTCGCGCTCTTCCACACCCGCTGGGGCCTACGCACCCGCGCAGTCGGCGAACACCCCCACGCCGCAGACTCCGTGGGCATCAACGTCAACCGCTTCCGCTTCTGGAACGTCACCGCCGCCGGAATGCTCTCGGGCATGGGTGGAGCCTTCTTCACCATCGGACAAACACTCGCGTTCTCCAAAAACATGAGCGCCGGTCTGGGATTCGTCGCCCTCGCGGTCATGATCATCGGCCGCTGGAACCCCTTCGGAGCCCTCGCCGGTGCCCTCATGATCGGATTCCTCACCGAAACCCAACGGCAAATGGCATCCATGCCCGGCGGCTCCCCGATTCCGTCCGAATTCCTCTCCATGCTGCCCTACATCGCCACCATCGTGGTCGTGGCCGGACTCGTCGGACGAGCCAAACCACCAGCGGCCAACGGCCAACCATTCACACCAGGAGGCTGACCATGAACGACATCGACTGGCCGGCCCTACGCGACGCCGCCCGCACCGCAATGCGATCCGCCTACGTTCCCTACTCGAAATACCCCGTAGGTGTCGCGGCCTTGATCGACGACGGACGCATCATCCGCGGCTGCAACGTCGAAAACGCCTCCTACGGCCTCACCCTGTGCGCCGAATGTGGCCTCGTCTCCCAACTAGCCCTCACCGGCGGCGGCCGCATCGTTGCCATGGCCTGCGTCGACGCTCAAGGAAACCCCCTCACCCCATGCGGACGCTGTCGCCAACTTCTCTACGAACACGGCGGACCCAACTGCCTCATCGACGACCACGACGGACCAGTCCCCATGAGCTACCTGCTGCCCGACGCATTCGGACCCGACCACCTCACCACCTGAGGGCCCCGCGACAGAAACCAGCGCCGGACAACACCCGCCGCGCAAACCTTGAACCAGATAGGGACGACATGTTCACCGCAGTAGACGTCATCCGCACCAAACGCGACGCAGGCGAACTGCGCAAAGAGGCCATCGACTGGGTCATCGACGCCTACACCCGTGGCGAGGTAGCCGACGAACAAATGTCCGCCCTGGCCATGGCCATCTTCCTCAACGACATGAACGCGCGCGAGATCGCCGACTGGACCGACGCGATGATCCGCTCCGGAATCCGCATGGACCTCTCCAGCGTCGGCAAACAGTGCGTGGACAAACACTCCACCGGCGGAGTCGGCGACAAAATCACCCTGCCCCTAGCCCCACTAGTGGCAGCCTTCGGCGTCGCCGTGCCACAACTATCCGGACGCGGACTCGGACACACCGGCGGCACGCTCGACAAACTAGAATCGATCCCCGGCTTCGACGTGACCATGACCGAAGACCAGGTCATCACCCAGCTGCGCGACATTGGAGCGGTCATCTGCGCGGCCTCCTCCGACCTAGCCCCAGCGGACAAAAAACTCTACGCCCTGCGCGACATCACCTCCACCGTCGAAGCGATCCCGCTCATCGCCTCCTCCATCATGAGCAAAAAGATCGCCGAAGGCACCGACGCGCTCGTACTCGACGTCAAAGTAGGGTCCGGAGCGTTCATGAAAGACGAAAAACGCGCCCGCCAACTAGCCGAAACGATGGTGCGGCTCGGAGCTGACCACGGCCTGCGCACCACCGCCCTCCTCACCGACATGAACACCCCCCTAGGCCGCACCGCAGGCAACGGACTCGAAGTCACCGAATCGGTCGAAGTCCTCGCCGGCGGCGGACCATCCGACGTAGTCGAACTCACCGTGGCACTAGCCAGCGAAATGCTGGCGCTAGCCGGAATGCCAGAGGCCGACCCGGCGCAAGCCCTACGGGACGGCCGAGCGATGGACACATGGCGCAAAATGGTGACCGCCCAAGGCGGGGACCCAGACGCGGCCATGCCCAGCGCGAAAGAAACCGCCGACATCACCGCCGACCGAGACGGCATCGTCACCACCATGGACGCCTACTCGGTCGGGGTAGCAGCCTGGCGACTCGGCGCCGGACGCACCCGCCAAGGCGAAAAAGTACAAGCCGCCGCAGGCGTGGAAATTCTCAAAACCGTCGGAGAACCCGTGCGCGCCGGAGAAGCAGTCTTCCGACTCCACACCGACACCCCAGAACGCATCGAACCGGCCCGACAAACACTGAACGGACAATGGTCCATCGGCACCAACCCACCAGCGCCGACCTCGATCGTGCTCGACCGCATCGGCACCGCCTAAGAACCCGACCACACAAACGCTTCAGCCCAAGCCAGTCGAATCCCGGGCCGCAAAAGCCGCCGCCCGGCTGACACAGCCCCACTCAACGGCACCGGGAAGCGACCTCAGGCAAACATCGTCCAGAAACGAGACCTCGCCAGCCACCCAAAAGAAACAACCTCACGCATACGGACTATCTGTAACGCTGCACACCCTCCAGCGAATCCGCACGACTGGGACCCCAACCGTGGCCTACCCTAGGAACAGCTTCTAGTACCGTCCACAGATGCGCGGTGCTCTCCACCACACTGTGAACGGTCTCTGTATGCCCAAAAATGCCGCAATGACATCGCGGCGTGCGCGATTCAGCATCCCGCGCCCCATCGTTCCCTTCCTGCGAACCGAACTCCTCGCAGGCCTCCTAGTCGCCCTCGCCCTCATCCCCGAAGCGATCGCCTTCTCCATCATCGCTGGAGTCGACCCCAGCGTCGGCCTCTTCGCATCGTTCGTCATGGCCTGCTCAATCGCATTCCTCGGCGGACGCCCAGCGATGATCTCAGCCGCCACCGGCGCCATGGCACTAGTAGTAGCCCCCCTCGTCGCCTCCCACGGAGTCGGACACCTCCTCGCCGCGACCATCCTCGCCGGAGTCATCCAAGTCATCCTGGCCCTCACCGGCGTCGCGAAACTGATGCGGTTCATACCCCGCAGCGTCCTCACCGGATTCATCAACGCCCTGGCCATCCTGATCTTCCTAGCTCAACTGCCCCACCTCCTCGGGCAAGGCTGGCTCGTCATCGCCATGGTCGCCGGAGGCCTCGCCATCATCGTGGGCCTGCCCTACCTGACCAAGGCAATCCCCGCCCCACTCATCGCCATCGCCGGACTCACCGTGCTATGCGTCGCCTTCAGCATCAGCGTCCCCACCGTCGGCGACATGGGAGAACTACCCAGCGGCATGCCATGGGTAGCGCTACCGGGCGTACCGTTCACCATGGAAACCCTCGCAGTGATCGCCCCATACGCCTTCGCGCTGGCGGCCGTGGGGCTGCTCGAATCGCTCATGACCGCGCAGGTCGTGGACGACGAGACTGACACGAACTCGAATAAGACCCGTGAAGCCGGTGGCCAGGGGATCGGCAATATCATCACCGGCTTCTTCGGTGGGATGGCTTCGTGCGCGATGATCGGCCAAACGATGATCAACGTCAAATCCGGGGCTCGGTCTCGTCTGTCGACGTTCAGCGCCGGGCTTTTCTTGCTGATCCTGGTGGTCGTGTTCGGCGGGGTTGTCGCCTCCATTCCCATGCCAGCTCTGGTCGCGGTCATGATTTTTGTGGCGGGAGTGACCTTCGATTGGCGCAGTATCCATCCGCGGACCCTGCGACGGATGCCCTTGGGAGAAACGGCCGCTATGGTCGTGACGGTCGTGACAACCGTGCTGACCCACAACCTGGCTATCGGTGTGGGGGCGGGCGTGGTCGTCGCCATGATCTTCTTCGCGCGCAAGGTCGCCCACGTAGTGGACGTCACCAGCGTTACCGACCCCGACGGCGGTACCGAGGTGTATGCGGTGACCGGGGAGCTCTTCTTCGCCTCGTGCAATGAACTGGTTTCCGCGTTCAACTATGAGGGCGATCCCGACCACGTGGTGATTGACTTGACCGACGCGCACATTTGGGATGCTTCGGCTGTTGCCGCCATGGACACCATTTGTGCCAAGTACGAGCGGCGAGGGAAGACCGTCGAAATTATGGGTCTCAATCGCGCTAGCAAGGCGATAAAGGAGAACCTGGCCGGAACCATGTCGAACGCCCATTGACACATCCGTAGCCATGGGGACGGGCTATTCGACGGCATCATGTCACCTACGACTACCGTGGACTAGCACGGTCAATGTCATGTGATTGAATTTCATGCGGTAATCGACTGGTTCTCGGATGTTGAGGACGCCTTGCGAAGTCCGAGATATGAAGTTCAGCTTCACGGAGGTAAATGGGCATGGACCCCGCGTATATCTTGATCCCGTTTCTCGGTGGCCTGGTCGCCCTAGCGGTGAGAATGCCGCCGCTAGTTGGATTCTTGGCAGCGGGGTTCGTGCTGAACGCGCTCGGTTTCGATCTGATTGACGAAATTGAGACGATTGCCGACCTTGGTGTCATTTTGCTGTTGTTCACCATCGGGTTGAAACTCAACGTCCGCACTCTGTTTCAAGGCAAGGTGTGGGGGACGGCCTCGTTGCATATGGCAGCGTCGACCGGGTTCTTCATGGTCGTGTTGGCTGGTTTGAAACTGCTTGGTTTCGCGGTTTTGGCTGATTCCGGCTGGACCTCTTTCGCCGTGATCGCTTTCGCTCTGTCCTTCTCCAGCACGGTCTTCGTGGTGAAGGTGTTGGAAGAACGCTCAGAAAGTCGCTCACTTTATGGGCGCACCGCTATCGGCATCCTTATCATGCAGGATATTTTCGCGGTCATCTTTATCTCGGCTTCGACCGGTGAACTGCCCTCCCCCTGGGCGATTCTTTTGCTGGGATTGATTCCGGCGGCCCCGCTGTTGCGCAAACTCATGCCGCGTGTGGGTCGGGGCGAGATGCAAGTACTTTACGGTGTCGTTTTGGCCTTGGTTCTGGGATATGCGTTGTTCGAAACCATGGGCATCAAGGGTGACTTGGGGGCGCTGATTATCGGTATGCTCCTGGCGCCTCACGCGGCGGCGAGCGGCATGTCGAGGGCCTTGTTCAACGTGAAGGAATTGTTGCTAGTCGGTTTCTTCGTCTCGATCGGGCTCATGGCGATGCCCACTTGGGAATCGGTTGCGCTCGCTGTGATGCTTGTTGTGCTTGTGCCGCTTAAAGGAATGTTGTTCCTGGCGATACTGTCGCGGTTCCGGTTGCGTCATAGAACCTCAGTTCTCGCATCGTTGAGCCTCACCAACTTTTCAGAGTTTGGGCTGATCGTGGCGGTCATCGCTGCTGGAACCGGCTGGATCGATGAGGAATGGCTGGTGGTCTTGTCGCTAGCTGTCGCGATCAGCTTCGTCGTATCTGCCATCGCCAATACCCGTAGTGACGCGGTTTTGCGGGTGGTCGAGCCGCGTCTGTCCCACCAAGACCCGGCTAAGTTGCACCCCAATGACCGTCCGATCGAGATCGGCGATGCGAAGGCGATCGTGTTGGGCATGGGCCGGGTCGGGCAGGGAAGCTACGATCAGTTGAGCGATGGTCACAATCTTCGAGTGCTGGGTATTGATAGTGACGAGGAAAAAGTAGCCCAACTAAGTTCTGAGGGCTACAACATTATTGAAGGCGACGCCACCGATCAAGATTTCTGGGAGAAGCTTGTTTCCCGGGATGATGTGGACGTGGTCATCTTGGCCATGTCTGAATTCCAGGGAAACAAATTCGCTCTCGAACAGTTTGCGCGGGATTCGTGCGAAGCTACAATCGCCGCCATTGTCACACGTGCCGAAGAGGTCGAGACGCTGCAAAAGCTTGGCGCTGACGCAGTGTTCCATTTGTACGATGAAGCGGGGCATGGTCTCGCGGACGATGCTATGGCAATTCGCATGGAACGTTCGGCCAATAGCGACTGAAGTCCTGCCGTCGGGCGTGAGTTGGTTTGCGGCCGTGATGCCTATGAGAGTTTGGCGTCTGGGCAGTGATGAAGGAGGGCGCCGAGGTAGGTGCGGCGTTCATTTTCAGTGTGCTTTACCAATTGTGGTTGTGGCCCATAGCGATTCGCTATGGGCCACAACCACAACTGGTTTATGAGTGGTTAGGCGTAGGGGTCGTCGTCGGGGTTACCGATGCCCCAGACGTCGTCCTCTTCTTGCAGCCAGTCGTCGTTTTTCGATTCGCCGTCTTGCTTGCCGCCAGCGCCACCCATGCCGCCGCCGCCCATCATGCCCATGCCGCCGCCCATGCGACCGGAACCGGAGCCGCTACCGGAGCCGCCTGCTCCACGGCCTGCGCCCATGCCGCCTGCGCCTGCGCCACCGGTGCCTCGAGTACCGGAACCGCCGCCCATGCCAGCACCGCCGGCGCCACGGGCGCCCATACCGGCGCCGCCTGCGCCACGAGCACCCATGCCAGCACCGCCGGCACCGACCATGCCGGCGCCGCCTCCGAAACCGCCAGCACCAGCACCGGCACCGCCGCCCGCGCCGCCACCGAAACCACCGGTTCCGGGGCCGCCCGGGAGACTCGGATTGCCGCCGGAGAGACCGCCGCCCCAGTCATTCTCATCGTCATCGTCAGAACCAGGAAGCGACCAGTCGGGCCCACTGCCCGAGCCGCCCGGGTACGAGCTGCCTCCGCTACCGGTGCCAAATCCTCCTCCGGGCAGACTTCCGGCGCCGCTTCCGATACTCCCCGCTCCCGTCGAGAGATTGGGGCCAGGCCCAGCTGTCGAGTCGAAGCCTTCCATGCCTCCGAGGTCGGGCGAACCGACCGGAGGGGGTGAACTAGGGCCGTCCGTTGGGTCCATGTCACTTCGGTCGGCAATGTCAGAGATGTCTTCTGGCTGGTTCCGGAATGACAGACCGCTGAGTTCACGACTCGTCAGCGACTTGCGGTCCTTGATGTCATCGACTTTCTGGTTTCGCTCTTCCAGGAATTCGTCGATCATATCTTCCCCAGCACGGTCGATGCGCCGCTGGGACTCACGCCTAGCTTGTTCTCGTGCCTCCTCGCGCGTCTCGACTTTCACTTCCATAGAGCCTGACTGAGGATTTCCGTAGGAATCGTAACCTTGGCCGTAATAGCCTGTATCCACGAGATAGCCGCCAGCTTCGTAAATTTCATTTGTGCGGCGTTCTATTTCTTGGCGCTCTTCTTCCGCATACGTTGACCCTTCCATGGTGACAGCATCTGCGATTTCATCCCCACCCACTTGAACTTGGCATTTTCCGGAAGCCCACGGTGGACGTATATGTAGTTTATAATCGTCGCAGCATTCCCCGGGGATGAGATTCATTTCGGCAGGTGGGAAAGGAGTTTGGCCGGATTCCAAAGCTTGATGGTTCCGCAGTGTTTCGCGGGCGGAAGAAAGCTCTGATACTACGTCGTCAATCTTTTCCTGTGTCCGGCCGATCTTGGTACACGTTTCGGTTACAAGCTCTTCGATATTGTCGAAGTCTTGACCTTGCCAGCCATGTGACACTTTCTTAATTGCGCTATCGAGATCTTCTCGAATAGCTTCCAAGCGTTGAGAGGAGATGATCCTCCACTCTTGCAGGATTGGCAATATAGCGTGTTCATTGGGCGGTTGGATGAAGTCAAGGACTTTGTTAAACGTTTCTTGAGTAGGGTGGAAATATTTGTTTGCAGGAACCGGCACTGACCATTGCTCGCGGCGGTCAGGGAGGCCCGACATGAGCCCTTCCCAGGCCATCTCTGCCTCACTCCTTCCAAGGCCACAATCATCCTCAGTGCATTCCCGCTGACTAAGGTCGTAGTATGCGATATCTGCGTTCTCGAGACCTGCAAATGAGTCTTCGCGCTCTACATTCCCGCCCATTAGTTGTTCCCTTCTGAGGCCTTGGCAACGATAGTCTCGTAGAGATTCGGAATGTAAGTGTCTTTCACCCAGTCCGAGACCTCGGGCAGAGTAAAGCTATAGGAAGGATCGGCATAGATGTCTGCGGCGCCTTCGTTGAGTGCCATGGCGACATTCAAGTCGGTATCTATGTTGATTTCAACTTCAACCACATACGTACCGTCGCGGTAGAAGCCATGAACGCGATGCGCGTCCCCGGTGCCTGAGTAGAAGTATCCTTCGTTCCAAGGTCCATCGAAGTCGCCGTCAGAATAGGCTTCCCACTCAGAATTCGGAGAGTCTACGAGCTCTTGGGTTAGGTCTTGGAAGCTCGCCACCCGTTGCTCATATAGTTGGATGGAGTGCTCTTCGGCCTCAAATGGGGCCGCGTGAAGGTAGATGTAGCCACCAACGGTTCCTCCACTCGAGTCTTCGAACTGGATCAGACTATTGCAGGAAATGGCTTCGTAGAAGAGACCCGTCGTGCGAGGTGAGACCGTTGGGCCCTCGGAGAAACGTGCATCTCCAAGGTGAGGAGTGATTGAACTTGGATCGAAGATGTCGCAGATTTCGTCTTCCCAGCTGTATATTTGGTCCGACACGGCCGTATTTGAATCCGACTCGTTAGCTCCGTTGATGTCACCGTTGGCGTCGTTATTGTCACTGCATGCGGTTGCTATGACAAGAGTGGCGATGAGAGTGGTGGGAAGAATCATGCGTTTGCTGCGGACCGTTTTCACTGCGAAGTCCTTCTCTGTTGATACGTCTGTTTGAGATTCATATGCTTGGGGTCACTGCTGTGGGAGGGGCCCGTCCCAGTTGGTTCCGCCCGGGCCAGCGCTGTTCCCATCCAGATCCAGAATCTTCAGGTCGCGCACATTTTCTTCCTCCGAGAACTGCTCGCCCTCGAGAGTCTGATCCAGCGTTTTGATCAGACCCTTGAGGGTTGCCTTATAGTTCTGGAGGTCTTGCCAAATGTTCGTGAAGGATTCAGAGTAATCTCCGGCGCGCCCAGCCTCGTCGGCAAGACCGAAGGCGGGGGCATAACTGAGCGTCCCACCCTCCTTGAGGTGGATGATGATGTCTTCCTCAAGGTACTCAAGTTGCATCTCAATAGTAGTTCTAAATAGCGCGACCTCATCAGGGTCAAATACGCGGTCTCCTGAGCTCATAGTCTCTCCCTGGGCGGCATGTCTGGTAGTGTATGGGGTTCCTCCAAATACGAGATTACCAAGTCACCGCCAATCTTGTTGACCTAGCAAACTGGTTCTAGGTACAGCTGTGAGCCACGGATTCTAGACGAACCAGAACGTTTACCCAAAGTGCTTGTTACATCACTGAAAGTGTGTGGTGGCTCGCTGTCCATCGGCTCGTGTTGTTGTGGCGAGGCAGGGTTTATTGAGTGAGCCTTGCTCAGTGTTGGTAGTGCAGTACGGCCATTTCGCCTAGCTGCTCGACATTGCGTAGGCGCAGCGGGTTCCTGGGGCCGAAGGGGTAGGTGCCCGGTTGGATGAAGCGGGTTCGTTCTGGTCCTCCCAGGATGAATGGTGCGATCGCCAGGTGTAGTTGATCGACTAGCCCTTGTGACATGAACTGTGAGAGCACTGTCGCGCCCCCTTCGACCATGAGCTGTTCGTAGTTGCGGCTTCGCATATCGGCGAGGATGTAGCCGAGGTCGATGCTGGGCCCAGTCGGGACCACTGTCGCCACCTCGGCGAGGCGATCCCTGGTGGAGGCGAGTGCGGAATCCGTGGTGTAGACAAGCTTCTCGGCCCTTCCTGTGAAGAACTTTGCTTGAGGGTCGAGGTTCCCGGTTGAGGTGATGGTGACCTTCGTTGGCGTGGGGCCTTTGCCAGCCGACTTCCGGTCTCGCCGGCGTTCCTGTGAACGGACTTCTAGCGTGGGGTTGTCTGCCCGGATTGTTCCCGCGCCAACCAAGATGGCGTCTACTGTAGACCGCAAGTGATCGACGCGATCGAAGTCGGCCTGATTGGACAGTAGGAGACGCTCGGTGGAATCATCATCGAGGTAGCCATCGAGGGATACGGCGGCGGATATCAGGACGTGGGGTCGAGGGCTGTGAGGCTTCATCGTTACTCTTCCCCATTGGTGTGAGCGGCCGTCCAAATGTTGACTGTCGAGGTGGGAGCCACTCTGCGTGGCCGCGTGTGCGCATGATCCCACGCCTTAGATACTAACGAAAAAACCTGAACATCATGCACCGCTCACGCTCGGTTATCTCATGGGCACAACAAGGTTCACGGGGTTGACATGCGGCTGTACCCAGCATTGACCTCGTTCTGTGTTCCACGCTACAGTCGGTAAAGCTCCTTGCCCCCTGTATTACTGCCCCACCATTAATTCAGTGAGGACGATCGTCAATGGCCCCATTGATTACTGATCCGCGTCACATCCGTCACCGTACGTTCGCAGGCTTGGATCGGCTCGGGCTGGGAGGCCTTCCAGATCGTTTTCCCCTCGCGTTTTCGCCCAATGACCGCCCTCGGCTGAGGTCGCGTTCC
The DNA here is from genome assembly GCF_016925535.1 of Natronoglycomyces albus. Lineage (NCBI taxonomy): Bacteria > Bacillati > Actinomycetota > Actinomycetes > Glycomycetales > Glycomycetaceae > Natronoglycomyces > Natronoglycomyces albus. The sequence goes on from NZ_CP070496.1 coordinate 622,437, forward strand.
GACATCGAGGCGCGGGCGGCGATCTTGAACGTCGTCCAGGCTCGCGTATTCGACATGCCTGAAGACATGGCCATGAGGTGGCTCCTTGACGCGCATGTGCTCGATGAGCTCACTCCCGGCGAATGGGGTTTCATCGCGTGCGGCCGGGGCGACCGAATTCTTTACGCCGATCAGCTGGAGAGCCTCTTCGCCCTCGCCTGGATTCTCGGACTTGCTCATCACCTCGACCCGACCACGCCATGCAGTGAGGACCTCCCCGATTTGCTTCCGGACTTGCGGGCTCCGGAGTCGCTGGCCGATTGGCGAGGCCGCCGCCTGCCCGCTCAGCGGGACCCCGGCGAGATCGCGGAGATGCTGGACCTCTATTACTGCCTGGACTGGATGTGTGAGCAGGCGCACCAATCAGGTATGGCTCCACCACATGGTCTCGACGCCAACCTCATTTGGCACCGTCGGTGGGCGCTTGAGTGGGCCCTCGTCTTCTCGCCCACTAACGCCCCCCGCTGGGATCAAATCCAACTGTGAGCCTCACTGTGCCCGGCCGAATAGTTTCACTCCATTGCCGGGTTCATCCACGCTCGGTCAGTAGGATGGCCGGATGAGCAATTCCCTTTCGCAAGCAGACGTCCGCAAGCTGCCCAAAGTTCTCCTGCATGACCACCTTGATGGCGGTCTGCGACCGCAAACCATCATTGAGTTGGCCGAGGCGATCGGCCACCAGTTGCCCGAGTCTGACGCCAAGTCGCTCGGCCGCTGGTTCGCCGAGTCCGCCGATTCGGGCTCCTTGGAGCGTTACCTCATGACGTTCTCGGAGACCACCGCCGTTATGCAGAACCCGGAGGGCCTCCACCGAGTCGCTTCCGAATGTGCCCAGGATCTTGCCGCTGACGGTGTTGTCTACGCCGAGGTGCGGTACGCACCTGAGCAGCATCAGACCAAGGGCTTGTCGTTGGAAGAAGTCGTCGAGACGGTGCAGGAGGGCTTCGAGCACGGTACGAAGCTCGCGGCTCAGCAGGGGCAGACGATTCGCATCGGGGTGCTCATCGACGCCATGCGCCAGGCCGACCGTTCTATGGAGTTGGCCAAGCTCGCCGTGCGTTACCGGGACAAGGGCGTGGTCGGGTTTGACATCGCTGGCCCGGAGATCGGTTTCCCCGCTTCTAAGCACAAGGCCACATTCGAATATTTGAAGAAGGAGAACCTGCCCTTCACCATCCACGCGGGTGAGGCTGTGGGCGTCGAGTCAATGTGGGACGCGCTGCAGTTCTGTGGGGCCAATCGCCTCGGCCATGGAGTCCGCCTTATTGATGACATCAAGGGCGACCAGCTCTCCACATTCGCGCAGTATGTACGCGACTTCGGGGTTGCTTTGGAGACGTGCCCCTCCTCGAACCTGCAAACGGGCGCCGCTGATTCCATTGCCACTCACCCTGCCGGCAAGCTCTACGAGCTGGGATTCCGCATCACGATTAACACGGACAACCGCTTGATGAGTTCGACGAGTGTGTCGAAGGAATTCGCGCTCATGTCTGAGGCCTTCGGATGGGGTGTTGGGGATGTCCATGCGATGACCTTGAACGCCGCCGCAGCCTCGTTCCTGCATCACGATGAGCGCAACGCTCTCATCAAGGATGTCATTAACCCTGGTTACGAACGGGCCTGATTCGTCAGGAGCGTTGACTCCGCGCCCTGCGGGGAGGAGTCAACGCTCTGGCTGGTTTACGGCAGCCCGGGCACCAAAATGTGACAGGCGGGCGCGTTAAGCTCACCTCATGCACATTTTTAAGGCCCCCACGGTGGTGCCCATTGCCTCTGATGTCATCGCCAACGGCGCCGTTGCCGTTGATGAGGGAAAGATCGTCTATGTCGGCCCGGCGGACCAGGCTCCCGAATGCGATGACGTCACCGAGTTCACCGGTGTCATGATGCCGGGGTTGGTCAATGCCCACACTCATCTTTGCTACTCGTCCTTCTCGGATATGTACACCAACGAGAAGGAATTTTTCGAGTGGATTCAGGAATTCGCTCGCCGCAACCCGACCTTGTCGGACGAGGAGTGGCGCGCTTCGGTCCAGGCGGGAATCGATGAAAGCTTGCGCCACGGCGTTACCGCGGTGGCGGACGTGGTCTCGCCCGCACCCGCCTTGTCCACAGTGCTGAGTTCCGAGCTGGCGGGGGTTGCGTATTGGGAGGCGTGTCTCATTGACAACAACGGATGGGAACAGCAGCGTAACACCTGGCGCGACGTTCTGACCGAATCCCGGGCGACGAACAACTCCGCAATGGACGTGGGCATCAGCCCGCACACGTTGTACACGATTGGTACCGGGGTGGCTAAGTCTCTGGCCGAGCTGGCGCGCACGTTTGAGATCCGGCTGCACCCGCATTTGGCTGAAACTGAGCACGAGGATCTCTATGTGCGTCATGGGGCGGGTCCATTCGCCTTCATGGCGCGACGCATGGGCGCGGAGTTTGAGATCGCGGCCAATGGCGGCGAAGGTCATTCGCCGACGGTGCAGATGGAGAAGTCTCGCCTCCTGGGCTCTGATTCGCACGTGGCTCATGGAGTTCATGTCGATGAGGACGACCGCAAGATCCTTTTGAAGAACGAAACAGCGGTTGCTTTGTGCGCCCGTTCGAACAAACGTCTGGGTGCGGGAGAGGCTCCGGTAGCCGCTTACAGGGCCGCTGGAAACAAGGTCGCCATCGGTACCGATTCGCGTGCTTCGGCCCCCGACCTCGATGTCGCCGGGGAGTGGATGCCACTGAAGCGACTGGCGTTGTCCCAGGGTGACACTGGTGCAGGCTTGGACGAGTGGCTAGTGCGGGCTGCTACTGAGGGTGGGGCCGACGCGATGGGCCGCAGCGATATCGGCCGTTTGGTTGAGGGCGCTAGGGCCGATCTGGCAGTTTTTGATGTCCAGGGATCGTCAAATGCGTATTCTGCCCTTGTTTCGGATGCGGCCGGGCGTTGCTCGGCGACCGTTGTCGCTGGCCGCTTGATCAAGCATGAGCAGGTCAGCTAGGTCGGTAATAATCTATAGTAGACAAACGCGATGATGATGCGGGGCTTTTGACCTGCCCGGTAACGGTTCTGTATCGGCACTTGTGGCTTCGCTCTCAAGCAGTACATACTTACGACACAGTCGCGGCACCTGCGGTGACTGCTTGCCCTTCCCGAAATACCCCGGAGATCCCCCCATGTCCTTGACTCGCACTGCTCGCCGTGGCGTGGCCATTTCGACGACTGTTGCTGTCACCGCCGGATTCGCGGCGGTCGCAATGGCGTCGGCTGCGGCCAGCGAGGTAGGCGAGCCGCTCCTGCGGGTTGCCCAGCCCAACGCCGTCATGGACTCTGTGTACCCCGGCAAGCGTATTCGGATGTCGGTGACGAATGAATCCAGCATTACTGCCGAGAATGTCCAGTTCGTGATCGAACTTGAGAATCCCGATGTTGACGTCACCTTTCTGTATATTCCTAACGCAGAGCAGCCGTGTGAGGTGCTTGATGGCGCTTCGAAAGCCGTGTGCGACGTTGGAGATGTCGAGGGCGGGGAAACCCGGCACTTTGATTCGATTTCGTTGTATGCCTTGGAAAGTGCGATAGGCACGCCCGCTACCTTGCGTGTTACCTCGGACACTCCGTTTGACAATCGGTATGCGGTTCAACAGTTCTGGGTCGTGCCTAACTACTTCACTGGAGTTGACCTGACCGTGTGGAGCGTGGAACAAATTCACATTCCCGCCGGTGAGTCGGTTGCTTTCGGTGCGCGACAGCTGGGCTTTTACAACCAAGGTGACGTTGACGCCGAGGGACTTGGCTTGATTTTGAAGTTCCCAAGCCCCATTTCGGTTGACCCGGCTCCTGGCTGCACGTCTGTCTCCTATAGGTTCGCCACGACTGTAACTTGTGAGTTTCCTGACCTGGTAGTACCAGGGGCAACGGAGTCTGGTACTCGCGTTGGGCATGACATCGGGACTCTGTCTATTTCGGAGGAGTCCCAGGTTGATGGTTACTTTGGGTTTATCGACGGGCATGCGGTCGCATTGAATGCTCTGCAGGTTGAGGTCGAAGTTCCGGACTACTCTGATGATCCGGATGATGATGAGGAAGAAGTCGAAGTCGAGATTTTCAGCCTTCACGATGGAGAGGTTGAACCTGAGATCGTAGATATGTCTAACCGATTCATCGTTATGTCAGTGTCGTCGGAGCGAAAGATTGACCCCACCGAGACTCCCACGGACGACCCCACCGAGACTCCCACGGACGACCCCACCGAGACTCCCACGGACGACCCGACCGAGACTCCCACGGACGACCCGACCGAGACTCCCACCGAGACTCCCACGGACGACCCGACCTCGGGTGGCCCGACGACTCAGCCCACTCAGACTGGCGATGTTCCCACCAGCGAGCCCGGTAAGGGTGGCGATGGTCGACTGCCGGTCACAGGAACCAGCCTGGCGGCCTTCGCCGCAGGTGCGGTAGCTCTGCTGGCAGCGGGGTTGGCCCTGATGTTCCTGGCTCGTGGCAGGAAGTCCGAAGAGGACAGCGAGGTCGCCTCGCAATGACAAAGGCTTTATTCATGGAGAGCTAAATTGGAGGAGTAGCTCTCCATTCCCCCTGGAGGAGACGGGACGCGCCCACTGTGTGGGCGCGTCCCGTTGTTTTCTGCCAGGGGCAAACAGGGGTCGCCTTTTGCGATCCTCTTCGAGGGCTTCATTGCAGAAGCGCTGCGCATATGATGTGAATCTGATTAGCTTTGGTTGAGATGTCGCGAGGGTGGCTGTCCCACATCGAGGACTGTGGTCGCGCTGCGGGGCGCGTGCCGGGCTGGTGTGCCAGACTCAAAACCCACCGCGCGGTGATCCCAGTGGAAATCACTGTCGATAACGGTTCCATCACAGAGATGGACATCGAGTGGGATTTCGTTCACGCTTGTTGCGGGTGCGCATGCCGAGTATTCGAGTTCATGGCGGTCTGCCAATTCATACAACCGATGAGCGGTCTGGAAGCACTCTATATATATGGAGCCACCGTCGCTGGGGCCGAAACCTGAGATAGAGGTTCACAAGCTTCAAAGTTGGCGACACGGGACCGACACACCCGGAGCTGGCCGATACCAGTTCCCGGTCTTGAGCGTTGTTGCCTGGCGAACCCCTTGGTCCGCCGGAGTCCACACTGATGGGCTCCGGCGGATTTCTTTCCGTCTTTTGTGACAAGCTGTCTGTATGAGCCAAGAGCACAATCCCGAAGCTCCGGATGCCACTGTCAAGGAGCCGCGTCAAGTCGCCGCCATGTTTGATCGAGTTGCCGCCGGTTATGACCGCACGAACACGGTGATGGTGGCAGGTCAGGACCGTGGTTGGCGGCGCGCTACGCGGGCCGCGCTTGAGCTGGGGCCGGGGCAGCGCTGCCTAGACCTGGGGGCGGGTACGGGAGTGTCGACTGCCGAGCTGGCGAAGTCGGGAGCCGATGTCGTCGGCGTCGACATGTCGCTGGGGATGATGGCGGAGCACGGCGACCGGGACGTGAATCTGGTGGCGGCGAACGCATTGAATCTCCCTTTCGGGGACGGTACTTTCGACGCGGTTACGGGATCGTTCTTCATTCGCAATGTTTCCGATGTCGATGCTTGCCTGGTGGAGGCGCGGCGGGTGTTGAAGCCGGGTGGCCGTTTGGTGTTGTGCGAGATCACACACCCGACCTGGCAGCCGTTCCGTTTCGCGCACGGCCTGTTTGTGAAACATTTTCTGCCGCGGGTGGCGGGGGCGGTCGGCTCCGATAAAGAGGCTTATACGTACTTGTCAGAGACGATTGACGAGTGGCCGGAGGCGGCTGACTTTGCCGACCAGATCGTGCGGGCCGGTTTCAAGCAAGTGGCGTGGCGCAATCTCTCAGGTGGGGCTGTGGCCTTGCACCGGGGATACAAGTAGGGGCACCAGATAGGGCGCGAATGCTGCATGGCACCGATCCATCGAGATCGTGTGCTGCAAGGTGCTGCCTGTCCCGCACGGACCAGGGCATGTGCGCTGGTGGATAGTCGATGGCCTACCGCTGGCGTGGCCGGGGTGGGTCGGTGTTTACGCAGCTAGTGCGCGGTGAGAGTTGCGACACGCACGGAATCCGAATGTGAATTTTTTTCACCTGGGGACCCCCAATTTCATGATCTCAGGAATCGTTTGTGGGCGTCAACGATAGATCCGCCGCCTGTGGATAACTCGTTCTTGTGCTGCGGTGACGGCCGGTGATTAACAGCGTTGCCGGTCGCTCATGGTGTTCCGTGCATCACGGTTGCGCATTCAATACCGCCTCAGGCCCTCGGCTCATTGCTGGCGCTCATGTTTGATACTCAAGCAGCCCCTTGCGGCCAATGTTCAACCCGCGCGGCAGGAGGCGAGTAACCCTGCCCGTGACGTGGACCCCTCTGGCCTCGCCTTACACACACCTCTGGCTCACCGTGGGCGCGAGGCACCCCTCGCAGGCTATTGGGCGCCTCGGATGGTTCCAACGGGTACCACTCGAGCTCTCAACCCGCCTTAGATGTGGGCGTTTTTCGAGGTGAGGACGCATGCTTGTGCTCGTGGCAATTGCGGGAACGACTCCCTCTGGGCGGCCTGGGTGCCGTGACCAGTGGTCTCCAAGTGTGCTCCCGAAAACATGAAAAGTTAGGTTGACCTAAGTAACAGTGGTGGATTGGTGTGGTCTTACACTGCACTCAAGAACGCTTGTGAAGATCTTCACAAGCCCCGCAGGTCGCCCACACCACCGCCCAAAGCCTGAGAGGACCCACGTGAACACTCACGTAGCCCCAGCCGCTGACGTCATTGTCGTCGGCGCAGGACCCGGCGGTTCCGCAGCGGCATATTACCTTGCCCAACGCGGTCTCGACGTGCTTTTGCTGGAAAAGACCCAGTTTCCCCGCGAGAAGGTGTGCGGTGACGGACTCACTCCGCGTTCGGTGGCCGCCCTGCTCAAAATGGGCATCGACACCTCCGAAGGCAATGGCTGGACCCGCAACAAGGGCCTGCGGGTCGTCACCCGCGACATCACGCTCGAGTTGGACTGGCCGACCCTAGACGCCTACCCGGCCTATGGGCTGAGCCGAACCCGACTCGACTTCGACGACCTGCTCGCCCAACGTGCCGTCGAAGCTGGAGCGCGGCTCCAAACAGCCACTCAAGTCACCGCCCCGACCTTCGACCTGGCCGGGCGCGTCAATGGCGTCCAAGCTCTTCTCGGGCCAGACAAAGAACCCGTCACCTACCGAGCCCCACTGGTCATCGCCGCTGACGGTGTCTCGGGTCGGATGGCGTTGGCACTAGGTCTCAACCGCCGCGACGACCGCCCCATGGGCGTGGCCGTACGCCGCTACTACTACTGCGACGCCAAACACGACGACGACTATCTCGAATCCTGGCTCGAACTGCGGTCCGCCTCCGACCCCGACACACTCCAGCCCGGTTACGGCTGGATCTTCGGCCTCGGCGACGGCCGCATCAACGCCGGACTGGGAGTGTTGAACTCCTCGGCGTCCTACCAGCAGGTGAACTACCGCCAGCTGCTACTGGACTGGCTGGCCGCCACCCCAGAGGAATGGGGCCTGCGAGACGAGTCCAACGCCGACGGCCCCATTCGCGGAGCCGCCTTGCCCATGGGCTTTAACCGGGTCCCGCACTATTCGCGCGGCATGATGCTCATCGGCGACTCCGGCGGCATGGTCAACCCCTTCAACGGGGAAGGCATCGCCTACGCGATGGAATCGGGCGACATCGCGGCCGAAGTGGCCGCGAAAGCCTTGGCAGCCAACAGCTCCCCCCGCCGCGAGGCCGCCTTGCGGACCTACCCAGATCAGATCTCTGACCATCTTGGCGGCTACTACCGCATGGGTGGGATATTCGTGAAGCTCATCGGCCACCCCGAAGTCATGCGCCTGTGCACCGAACAGGGCATGAAGTCACGCACGCTGATGCGCTTCGTACTCAAACTCTTGGCCAACCTCACCGACGCTCGGGGAGGCGACGCCATGGACCGCATTATCAATGGACTGCAACGAGTAACCCCCAAAGTGTGACCTGGTCACCCATCGGGCAGTTGTGAAGGGAGGAGGAGCATTGCCATGGAGCTCTACGTACCAGTAGTAGTGATGTTCGCAGTAGGCCTGGGCTTTGCGATTGTGTCGATGCTGGGTGCCACTTTGGCGGGCCCACGTCGGCCCAACCGCGCCAAATACGAGCCCTACGAATGCGGCATCGAGCCCGCCCCGGCCGTCGCAGGTGGCACGCGTTTCCCCATCAAGTTTTACCTGACCGCGATGCTGTTCATCGTCTTCGACATCGAGATCATGTTCCTCGTACCGTGGGCGGTGTACCACGACGTACTAGGACTGTTCGGCCTGTGGGCGATGGTTCTGTTCGTCGGCACGCTCTTCATCACCTTCGCCTACGAATGGCGACGCGGTGGATTGGACTGGAATTAATGGGTATTGAAGAGAAACTTCCGTCCGGGGTTCTCCTCACCTCGGTGGAGTCGTTGGTGAACTGGACCCGCAAGGCCTCCCTATGGCCGGCGACGTTCGGCCTAGCCTGCTGCGCCATCGAAATGATGGCCACCGGCGCGGCCCGCTACGACACTGGCCGCTTCGGAATGGAGGTCTTTCGCGCCTCCCCCCGCCAAGCTGACCTCATGATCGTCGCTGGCCGAGTGAGTCAAAAGATGGCCCCGGTTCTGCGCCAGATCTACGACCAGATGGCCGCCCCGAAGTGGGTTCTGTCCATGGGCGTGTGCGCCACCTCCGGCGGCATGTTCAACAACTACGCCATCGTGCAGGGCGTCGACCACGTCGTGCCCGTCGACATGTACCTGCCCGGCTGCCCGCCCCGCCCCGAGATGCTGCTCGACGCGATCCTCAAACTGCACGAGAAGATCCAGCACGAGCCCCTCGGCGAGAAGCGTCGCCAAGAACAGGCCCAAGAAACACCCCCCGAGGTGCCCTACGGTTCCATGCCTTCCTCGTACCGCTTCAACAAGCAGCTACGCAAGGAATGGACTGAGGCGGCCAAGGACGGATCGGCCGAACAACTGCGCATCCGCCGGTTCATGGACCGAGTACAGGAGGAGCAGAAGTGAGCGACGACAAGAAGGGCCTCTTCGGAGTCTCCGGCTCCGGTGACACCTCCGGCTTCGGTGGACTCGTACGCCCCGACCCCGTCACCGACGAGATCGTCTCCACCGAACCCCCATACGGTTCCTACTTTGACGAAGTCGTCGACACGTTCAAAGACCTCCTAGGCGAGGAATCGATTCGCGGAATCGTCGTCGACCGAGACGAACTCACCATCCATGTCGACCCCGACCAGGTCGCGCATATCTGCCAGACGCTACGCGACGACGAGGCGCTCAAGTTCGAGTTCTGCAACTCGGTCTCCGGAGTCGACTACGAAGGTCGCGAAAAGCGCCTGCACGTGGTCTACCACCTCACCTCGATGACGTACCGCCGGCGCATCCGCCTCGAAACCGCCGTCAGCGTCGAAGACCCACACGTGGCCTCCGTGACGCAGGTGTACCCCACCGCCGACTGGCAAGAGCGCGAAACCTACGACATGTTCGGCGTTATCTTCGACGGACACCCCGCGCTGACCCGCATCCTCATGCCCGACGACTGGGAGGGCTACCCGCAGCGCAAGGATTACCCGCTGGGCGGCATCAGTGTCGAATACAAGGGCGCCTCGATTCCCCCGCCAGACGAACGGCGCTCCTATGAGTAACCACCCAGTCCCCACCTCCACCACCGTCAAGGAGGGTCAGTCATGAGCGACACCACCAACACACCGGACGCCTTCGCCGCGGGTTCCAACGAAGCCGACGACGCCTACGCGCCCGAGCGCGCCACCACCGAAGGCCGCGTCTTCACCGTCACCGGAGGCGACTGGGACGAACTGGTCAGCCAAGTCGACCCGGTCAACGACGACCGCCTCGTGGTCAACATGGGACCCCAGCACCCCTCGACCCACGGCGTGCTGCGACTCGTGTGCGAGCTCGAAGGCGAGACCGTGCGCTCCCTGCGCCCCGTCGTCGGCTACCTGCACACCGGCATCGAGAAAAACGTCGAATATCGCACCTGGACGCAAGGCAGCACCTTCGTCACCCGCGCCGACTACCTCGCCCCGCTGTTCAACGAGACCGCCTACTGCCTGGGCGTGGAGAAACTGCTCGGTGTGGAGGTGCCCGAGCGTGCCACCACCATCCGCGTCCTCATGATGGAGCTCAACCGCATCGCCAGCCACCTCGTGTGCCTGGCGACCACGGGTATGGAACTGGGCGCCCTGTCGATGATGATCTACGGCTTCCGTGACCGCGAGCACATCCTCGACATCTTCGAAGCCGTCTGCGGCCTGCGCATGAACATGGCCTACGTCCGCCCCGGCGGACTGGCCCAGGACCTGCCCGCCGGAGCCGAGAAACTCATCCGCGACTTCCTCGCCTACATGCCTAAAGGCCTGGACGACTACGAGAACCTGCTCAACGACAACATCATCTGGAAGGAACGCACCCAAGGCGTCGCCTACCTCGATGTGTCCGGCTGCCTCTCCCTGGGAGTCACCGGCCCCGTTCTGCGCTCCGCCGGGCTCCCCTGGGACCTGCGCAAAACCATGCCCTACTGCGGATACGAGAACTACGACTTCGAAGTCGCCACACACAATGGCGCCGACGCGTGGGGCCGCTACCTGGTGCGCATCGAAGAAATCCGCCAGAGTCTGCGCATCATCGAACAGGCCCTCGACCGGCTCCAGCCCGGACCGGTCATGGTCGAAGACAAGAAGATCGCCTGGCCCGCACAGCTATCCCTGGGTGGCGACGGCCTAGGCAACAGCCTCAACCACGTCCGCCACATCATGAGCCAGTCCATGGAAGCTCTCATCCACCACTTCAAACTGGTGACCGAAGGCTTCCGCGTCCCCCCCGGACAGGTCTATGTGCCCATCGAAGCCCCGCGCGGAGAACTGGGAGTCCACATGGTCTCCGACGGAGGAACCCGCCCCTACCGGATGCACATGCGTGAACCCAGTTTCATCAACTTGCAGTGCGTTCCCGCGCTGGCCGAAGGCGGCATGTTGAGTGACGTTATCGCCGGGGGCGCGTCCCTCGACCCCGTTATGGGAGGTTGTGACCGCTAATGGCCTACTCCGAAGAGATTCACGCATCGGCTGAGGAAATCAAGGCGCAATACCCCGAGGGCCGTGAGCGCTCGGCGCTGTTGCCCCTGCTGCACCTCGTGCAGTCGGTGGACGGCTACATCACGCCCGAAGGCACAGCCTTCTGCGCGGAGAAACTCGGCATCACCAAGGCCCAAGTACAGGCCGTGTCGACCTTCTACACGATGTACAAGCGCAACCCGACCGGCGACTGGCTGGTGAGCGTATGCACCAACACCATGTGCGACGCCCTGGGTGGACAGAAGATCTACGACCGGCTGTCGGACCACCTCAAGGTTGGTCACGACGAGACCACCGCCGACGGCAAGATCACGCTCGAACACGCCGAATGCCTCGCCGCCTGCGACTATGGCCCAGTCATGACGGTCAACTACGAGTTCTTCGACAACATGGACGAAGAACAAGCCCTAGAGGTCGTCAACCAGCTGCAAGAAGGCAAAATCCCCGTCCCCAGCCGGGGCGCGCCGCTATGCACGCTCAAGCAGATTTCGGTACAGCTGGCCGGCTACGGCGATGAGCGCGACGAAGGCAACGCCGGAACCGGCGCGGGAGATTCCACCTTGGTCGGCCTCCAATTGGCCGCCGAGCACGGCGTCACCGCCCCCCAGTTCGACCCCGACACGCCTCTGGTGTCAAAGGAGGAGGCTCAGTGAGTCAGTCCACTTCCGCGCCGCGCGCCGAACTGATCGAAAAGATCACGCCGGTCGTCACCAAGCGCTGGATGTCGCCCAACGCCTGGAAGCTCGACGTCTACGAGCAGCTTGACGGCTACGCCGCCCTGCGCAAGGCCCTGCGCCACACTCCCGACGAAATCATCGCCTTCATGAAGGACTCCGGCCACCGTGGACGCGGCGGCGCGGGATTCCCCGTAGGCATGAAGTGGGGCTTCGTGCCGCAAAATGACGGCAAGCCCCACTACATGGTCATCAACGCCGACGAGGGCGAGCCAGGCACCTGCAAGGACCTGCCGCTGATGATGAACGACCCGCACTCGGTGATCGAGGGCGTCATCATCTCCTCCTACGCGATTAGAGCCAACAACGCCTATATCTATGTCCGCGGTGAAGCCGTCCACGCCATCCGGAAACTGCGCCACGCGGTCAAGGAAGCCAAGGCGGCCGGCTACCTGGGCCGTAACATTCTCGGCTCGGGCTTTGACCTCGACATCGTCGTCCACGCTGGGGCTGGGGCCTACATCTGCGGCGAAGAAACCGCCCTGTTGGACTCCCTGGAAGGCTACCGGGGTCAACCGCGACTACGCCCGCCGTTCCCCGCGACCCACGGCCTATATCAGCAGCCCAGCTGCATCAACAATGTCGGCACCATCGCCGCGGTTCCCCACATCATCCTCGGCGGAGCCCAATGGTGGAAGGACCTCGGTTCGGACAACTCCGCGGGCACGATGATCTACTCGCTCTCCGGCCGCGTCAACCGACCCGGACAATACGAGTGCGGCATGGGAACCACTCTGCGCGAACTCATTGAGCTAGCCGGTGGCATGCAAGAGGGCCACGAGATCAAGTTCTGGACCCCAGGCGGGTCCTCAACGCCGATGCTCACCGCCGACCACATAGACGTCCCGTTGGACTTTGACTCGGTCGCCAAGGAAGGTTCCATGCTCGGAACCACCGCCTTGATGATCTACTCCAACCAGGACTGTCCGGTTTACGCCAGCTACCGGTGGATCAAGTTCTACCACCACGAGTCCTGCGGCAAGTGCACTCCGTGCCGCGAGGGCAACTACTGGATGGTGCACGTCTATGAGCGCATCCTCAGCGGTCGCGGTACCGAAGAGGACCTTCGCACGCTGACCGACGCGTGCGCCAACCTGCTGGGACGCTCCTTCTGCGGGCTGGGCGACGGAGCCACCTCATGTGTGACCTCCTCGCTGAAGTACTTCCGGCAGGACTACCTCGACTACATCGAGGGCCACCGTCCGCCCCTGTTCCACCCAGACGAACTGGTAGGAGCCCACTGATGAGTCAGCCAACCACCGTCACCCTCACCATTGACGGCTTCGAGATCACCGTCCCCAAGGGAACACTGGTGATCCGGGCCGCTGAACAACTCGGGATCGAAATCCCGCGCTTCTGCGACCACCCGCTCCTAGCCCCCGCCGGAGCGTGCCGCCAGTGCCTAGTTGATGTGGAAGGACAGCGCAAGCCGCTGGCCTCCTGCACCGCCGAATGCACCGACGGCATGGTCGTGCGCACGCAGGAAACCTCTGAGGTCGCCGCCAAGGCCCAAGAGGGCATCATGGAGTTCCTGCTCATCAACCACCCGCTGGACTGCCCCACCTGCGACAAGGGCGGCGAGTGTCCTCTGCAGAACCAGGCCATGTCCACCGGGCGCACTGAAACTCGGATGAAGCCAGAGGACAAGCGGACCTACCGCAAAGCCCTCCCCATTTCCAGCCAAGTGCTTCTGGATCGCGAACGTTGCGTTCTATGCGCCCGCTGCACCAGGTTCTCTAACGAAATCGCCGGAGACCCCTTCATCGAACTGATGGAGCGTTCGGCCCTCGAACAGGTCGGCATCTACGAAGACGAACCCTTCGAGTCCTACTTCTCGGGCAACACCGTGCAAATCTGCCCGGTCGGCGCGCTCACAGGAAGTCAGTACCGCTTCCGGGCCCGCCCCTTTGACCTGGTGTCCTCTGAGTCGATCTGCGAACACTGCTCGGCCGGATGCGCGCAGCGTTCCGACCACCGACGCGGTAAGGTCATGCGCCGCCTGGCCGGGGACGACCCGGCCGTCAACGAAGAGTGGAACTGCGACAAGGGCCGCTGGGGCAACCAGTATGTCGACGCCGCCGACCGTATCCTCACCCCGCTGGTGCGAGGAGAGGACGGACGACTGCATGAAGCATCCTGGCCCGAGGCCCTACGCAAAGCCGTCGCTGGGCTCCGCGAGGCGAAAGCCGCAGGCGGAGTTGGAGTCCTCCCCGGCGGCCGCCTCACCGTCGAAGACGCTTACGCGTACTCGAAGTTCGCCCGCGTCGCCTTGGGCACCAACGACATCGACTTCCGCTCCCGCCCTCACTCCTCGGAGGAGGCGGAGTTTCTCGCCCACGCCGTCGCTGGCGTCTACCCGGCCTCGGGTGGACTGACCTACGACGACATCGAGAAGGCACCGGCAGTTGTCACCGTCGGCCTCGAAGTCGAAGAGGAATGCCCCATCCTGTTCCTGCGCATGCACAAAGCCGTGCGCAACCACGGACAACAAGCCCACGTCGTCGCCCCCTTCGCCTCGGCGGGTACCAAGAAGCTCGCGGCGAAGCTGCACGACGTCGTCCCCGGAGGCGAAGCGGCCTACCTTTCCTCAGGAGTGCTCACCGAAGCGCTCAAGAGCAAGGGCGCGGTACTGCTGGTGGGTGAGCGCCTTGCCAACCAGAGCGGAGCGTTCTCCGCCGCCGTTAAGCTCGCCGCCGACACCGGAGCCCGGCTCGCCTGGGTACCGCGTCGCGCTGGTGACCGTGGTGCGGTGGAAGCCGGATGCCTGCCGGGCCTCCTGCCCGGCGGGGGACTGGCCGAGTCTCCCGAAGACCGCGCCCAACTGGCGCAACACTGGGACGTCGACCAGCTGCCGGAAGCCACCGGACGTCCGGCCTGGCAGATCCTCAAGGCAGCCGCCGACGGCGAGCTGGGTGGACTTCTCGTGGGCGGCGTTGACCCCTACGACTTCGCCGACGCGCCAGAGGCCGAAGCCAGCCTGTACGCGGCCAGGTTTGTCGTCTCGTTGGAGATCCGCCACTCCTCGGTCACCAAGATGGCCGATGTGGTCCTACCGGTTGCCCCCGACGTCAACAAGTCCGGCTCCTACTTCAACTGGGAAGGTCGCCTGCGCCTGTTCGACCGGGTCATCAAGTCTGACCTGCTTAGCGACCACCGGGTGTTGCACCTTCTGGCCGAGGGGCTGGGCGCCAAGCTCAACCTCGACGAAGCGCGCTCCACTCGCGCCGAGATCGCCAGCTTGCCTGACCCGATCACCCGCGCGCCCGCACCGGAGAACGCGGCCGCGAAGCCGGGCGAACCCGCCGCAGGCCAAGCAGTTCTCGCCACCTGGCGGCAGCTGCTCGACGGCGGCTCGTTGCAAGACAACAACGACCACTTGGCAGGCTGTGCGCCCAGCCCCGTCGTTCGGCTCTGCCAAGCCACCGCGGATGCCATCGGGGCCGAAAACGGTGGGGGAGTGGCGGTCAGCTCGGCCAAGGGTGGCATTACCTTGCCGTTGGAGATCACCGATATGCCCGAGGGCGTCGTCTGGCTTCCCACTAACGCCCCCGGACGCGGCATATACCGCAATCTGGGCGTACAAGCCGGTGATGTCGTCTCCGTCAAGGCATTCTCCTCACCCTCCCGAGGCGGCGGCTGCTGCCAGGGCGGGTCCACCGTCAGCGCTGCTGGAGCGGAGGCTTGCAAGTGAACGACTATCTAGCCCTGTTCGGAAACGACCCCTTTTGGCTCATCGCCCTCAAAGGGCTCGCGACCTTCATGGTCCTCACCCTCTTGGTGCTCTTCACCATTTGGTTCGAGCGCCGGGTCGTGGCGAAAATGCAGGTGCGCCCTGGGCCCAACCGTAACGGGCCCTTCGGCTTGCTCCAGTCCTTGGCAGACGGCCTGAAGCTGGCTTTCAAGGAAGACATCACCCCCCGCACCGCCGACAGGGTCATCTTCCTGGCAGCGCCGGTCATCGCGGTCACCTGCGCCTTCACCGCCTTCGCGGTGATCCCCATGGGACCCGAGGTCACCATCCTGGGCCACCTCACTCCGTTGCAGATGACTGACTTTGAAGTCTCGGTGCTGCTGGTGCTGGCCTGCTCGGCGGTCGGTGTCTACGGCATCGTGCTAGCGGGCTGGGCCTCCGGGTCGACCTACTCGCTGTTGGGCAGCCTCCGCGCCGCCGCCCAAGTGGTCTCCTACGAGATCGCCTTGGGTCTGGCGGTACTGGCGGTGTTCCTTCAGTCGAAACTCATGTCGACCTCCGGAATCGTCGAAGCCCAAGCGGGCGGAACTCAGATGATCATCCCCGGCACAGACATCGAATTTTCGGTGCCCGGCTGGTACTTCCTGGCACTGGCTCCCAGCTTCGTCATCTTCCTCATCGCCATGGTCGGCGAGACCAACCGGGCCCCGTTCGACCTGCCAGAGGCCGAATCGGAGCTGGTCTCGGGCTTCGCCACCGAGTACTCGACATTGAAGTACGCGTCGTTCTTCCTGGCCGAATACGTCAACATGGTCACCATGTCGGCCTTGGCCGTCACGTTGTTCCTAGGCGGATGGCGCGCGCCGTTCCCCGAGAACTGGTGGCCTGCGGCCAACGAGGGTTGGTTCCCGCTCATTTGGTTCTTCGGCAAGGTCCTGCTGCTGCTGTTCGTGTTCGTGTGGCTGCGTGGAACCCTGCCTCGCCTGCGCTACGACCAGTTCATGCGCCTGGGTTGGAAGATCCTCGTCCCGGTCAGCCTCGTCTGGGTCATGGTGCTTGCCGCTCTCAACATCGGAATGGGTTCGCCCGACACCTCTACCCGGATTGCGCTCGTCGGCGGCGCGATCGTCATCGTCATGGCAGTCTTCGTCTTCTGGCCATCGCGTGATCCCTATGAGCCGCCCACCCAGCCCGATGCCGGGCTCGGCGGCTACCCGGTTCCGCCGATGGACCTCGAGGTTCCGCCCAACCCGCGCGCACTCGCCCAGGTCTCGACCAAGGAACCGGCCCAACTGCCCGAGGCCGAGGACGATGATTCCGCGACCGCTAACAACCAGGGAAAGGAGGAGTAGATGTTTGGCACGCTACGCGGCTTCGGAGTCACCTTCTCGCACATGTTCAAGAAGATGGTGACGGAGAAATACCCCGAAGAAGTACCGCCACCTGCGCCTCGCTATCACGGCCGCCACATTCTCAACCGCTACCCCGATGGCTTGGAGAAGTGCATCGGTTGCGAACTGTGCGCCTGGGCCTGCCCGGCCGACGCGATCTATGTCGAAGGGGCGGACAACACCGACTCCGAGCGCTACTCGCCCGGTGAGAGGTACGCCAAGAACTACCAGATCAACTACGCTCGCTGCATTTTCTGCGGACTGTGCATCGAGGCCTGCCCGACCCGGTCGCTCACCATGAGCAACGAGTACGAGTTGGCCGCCGACAATCGGCGCGATCTGATCTTCACCAAAGAGGACCTCCTGGCCCCGCTGCGCGAAGGCATGCAGCCCGCCCCGCACAAGTCCAAAGCGGGCGCGACCGACGACTACTATGAGCGCGGCGTGAATGCCCCCGGTGACGCCGTCGGAGGCGAGTACTCCGATACCGAACGCCGATTGGGTCTAGACCGCGCCGCTCCTGAGAAGGGAGCAGGTCAGTGACCGGCGAAGAAATCGTCTTTTGGATTCTGGCCCCCATCGCCCTTGGCGGGGCGATCGGGCTGGTGTTGGCGCGCAGCGCCATCCACGCGGCACTTCTGCTGGCGTGCACCATGCTCACCCTCGGTGTCTTCTACATCATGCAGGCCGGGCCGTTTATCGGTTTCGTGCAGATCTTGGTCTACACCGGCGCGATCATGATGCTGTTCTTGTTCGTCATCATGTTGTTCGGACGAGAAAGCAAGGACTCGATGTTCGAGACTTTGCGCGGCCAACGGTTCTGGGGCGTCGTCCTCGGCATTGGTTTGGCCGCGCTCATCTCCTCCGGTTTGGCTCACGCCGTCTCCGGCCTCTATGTGACGGGCCTGGAAGGCGCGACCATCGAAGGTTCGAACGTCAAGGCGATCGCCGACACCCTGTTTGGCACCTACGTGTTCGCCTTTGAAGCCACTGCGGCATTGCTTACTGTGGCCGCGATTGGTGCGCTTATGTTCGCCCACGCCGAACGCAAGGGCGCGGCTCGGGGCCAAAAGGAGACCAGCCGCCGTCGCTTCGGTCCCGGTAACTACCCCGGGCCCATGCCCGGCCCTGGCGTGTTCGCCACCTCCGACTCCACCGCCACCCCGGCCCTGTTGCCTGACCGCGAGATCGCCCCCGATTCGCTGTCGGCCTATGTCCCGGTACGGGAATTGTCGGACGCGGAAGCCGAACCCAAAAACACGGAGAAGGGCGAGTAGGCGATGAACCCCGAGTACTACCTCATCTTGGCCGCTGCCCTTTTCTGCATCGGCGCTGTCGGCGTTCTCGTGCGCCGCAACGCCATCGTGGTGTTCATGTGCGTGGAGCTGATGCTCAACGCCGGCAACCTCACCCTCGTCACCTTCGCCCGCACCAACGGTTCGGTAGACGGCCAAGTCATGGCCTTCTTCGTCATGGTGGTCGCGGCAGCCGAAGTGGTGGTGGGGCTGGCCATCGTCATGGCCATCTACCGTTCCCGCCGATCGGCTTCGGTCGACGACGCCAACCTGCTGAAGTGCTAGCGAGGACGAAGTGGACGAAATAGAATACGCTTCCGCCACCGGAGCGTTCAGCTACCTGTGGCTGCTCATTGCCCTCCCCGCCCTGGGCGCGCTCTTCCTGCTCTTGGCAGGTCGACGCGCCGACAAATGGGGACATTGGGTCGGCGTCGCGACAGTGGCCTCATCCTTCGGGTTGGGCCTGTGGATGTTCTTCTCCCTGCGCGGCCTGACCGATAAGACCGCCTATCAGGAACTTTTCCAGTTCCTGTCGGTCGGAGACCTCACCATCGACGCCGCTTTGCTGTTCGACCCGCTCTCGGCGGTGTTCGTTCTGCTCATCACCGGTGTTGGCTCGCTCATTCACCTGTACGCGGTCGGATACATGGAGCACGACGAGGGGCGTCGCCGATTCTTCGGTTACTTCAACCTCTTCGTGGCCGCGATGCTGCTGTTGGTCTTGGGCGGCAACTACTTCATGATGTTCGTTGGCTGGGAGGGCGTCGGTCTCGCCTCGTACCTGCTCATCTCCTTTTGGCAGATGAAGCCCTCGGCGGCAACGGCCGGTAAGAAGGCGTTCCTGACCAACCGGGTGGCCGACGTCGGATTCGTTCTGGCACTGTTCACCATGATCGGCGCGGTCGGCTCCGTTGACTTCGACGCGGTTTTTAACGCCGGAATCGACGGCCAACTCACCTCCGGGGTCACCCTGGCGCTGGGGTTGCTGTTGTTGCTGGCCGCGGTCGGAAAGTCCGGTCAGTTCCCGCTCCAGACCTGGTTGCCCGATGCGATGGAAGGCCCCACCCCGGTCTCCGCGCTCATCCACGCCGCCACCATGGTCACCGCCGGTGTGTACCTGATCGCCCGCTCGCACATCATCTTCGAGCTCAACTCCACCGTGCAGACCACGGTCGTTGCCATTGGTGCGATCACGCTCCTGTTCGGTTGTATCGTCGGTTGCGCCCAGGACGACATCAAGCGCATCCTGGCCTGGTCGACGGTCTCCCAGATCGGTTACATGTTCCTGGCCGTGGGGCTGGGCGGCGCGGCCTTGGCGCTGGGCATCATTCACTTGCTGGCACACGGCTTCTTCAAGGCCGGGCTCTTCCTCGGGGCCGGTTCGGTCATGCACGGCATGAACGACCAAACCGACATCCGCCGCTTCGGTGGGCTATGGAAGAAGATGCCCTGGACTTACGCCACTTTCGCGGCCGGGTGGATCGCCATCATCGGCATGTGGCCGTTCTCCGGATTCTTCACCAAGGACCCGATCATCCTGGCCGCTTTCGCCCGCGAGGGCTGGCAGGGCTGGGTCTTCGGAGGCTCGGCCCTACTGGGAGCGGCGATCACGGCCTTCTACATGACGCGCCTGTTCGTCCTCACCTTCCACGGACCTAAGCGTTGGACCGACCCGGATCACCACCCGCACGAGTCCCCACCGGTGATGGTGGTTCCGCTGGTATTCCTGGCGTTGGGTTCGGTTGGAGCCGGGTTCCTGCTGGCCGCTGGCGTGCCCGAGTGGCTTAGCCCGGTCTTTGGAGAGACGACGCTGGCCTATGGCCACCTTGGCCACACCGAGGTCATGATCCTGACATTGTCGGCGGTCGTTCTCGGCGCGGCTCTGGCTTGGTGGCTGTTCCGCTCCGGCGGTGAAAAAGTGCAGCAACCCGCGCGTACCGCCATCGTGCGCGCTGCCCGGTCCAGCCTGTACGGAGACCGCGCCAACGAACTGGTCCTCGAAACCCCCGGACGCTTCCTCACCAATGCCTCGGTGTGGATCGACAACCGGGGCGTGGACGGCATAGTCAATAGTCTGGCCGCCACCATCGGTGGCTCCTCGCGGCGGCTGCTGCGACTCCAGACCGGCTATGTCAGAAGTTACGCCCTGTCCATTCTCTTCGGTGCCGTGCTCGTCGTGGCGGCCCTGCTGGTGGTGTTTGTGGGATGAACGATTTCCCCTTCCTCTCGGCCCTGGTGATCACGCCCCTGCTTGGGGCGATCCTGGTCGCCTGTGTGCCGCGCGCCAAGCCGTTCCAGGCTAAGGCGATCGCGCTTGGCGTGTCGGTCCTCGTGGCCATCTTCGCCGCCGGCGCGGCCCTCACCTTCGACTACGGCTCGGACGCTCCCTGGTTGCAGCAGGTGGAGTCCTACCCGTGGATTCCCGCCTGGGATCTCTCGCTCACGTGGGGCATCGACGGCATCGCCTTGGTCTTGGTGCTGTTGACCGCCCTGCTGACGCCGATTGCGATTTTGGCCGCGTGGCGTGACCTCAACAGTCTGCACCGCTCAGTTCCGGCGTTCTTCGCGCTCATCTTGGCCTTGCAGGGCACGATGCTGGCGACGTTCCTGGCTGGCAACGTGCTGTTGTTCTACATTTTCTTCGAAGCCATGCTCGTGCCGATGTATTTCCTTATCGGTTCCTATGGCAGTGGGCCTCGTCGCCAGTACGCGGCCGTGAAGTTCTTCCTGTATTCGTTGCTGGGCGGGCTGGTCATGCTCGTCGCGGTCATCGGAGTGTGGGTGGCCTCGGGCGGCGTCTTCGACTGGGCGACCTTGGTGGGAGCCGATGGCGCGGACCCGGCCCTGGCGCTGGAGGCCGGAGCTCTTCAAAACTGGCTGTTCCTAGGCTTCTTCTTGGCCTTTGCCATCAAGGCTCCGTTCTTCCCGTTCCACACGTGGCTGCCGGACGCCGGTGGTGCCGCCCCGGCGGCGGTGGCGGCTTTGCTGGTGGGCGTCATGGACAAGATCGGTACCTTTGCGATCATGCGCTACGCGCTGCCGATGTTCCCCGACGCGGCGCAGACCTTCGCGCCGTGGGCCATTGGCATGGCGGTGATCGGTATCCTCTACGCCGCTTTGGTGGCCATCGGCCAGACCGACTTGAAACGCCTGGTCGCCTACACCTCGATTGCCCACTTTGGGTTTATCGGTGTCGGTATCTTCGCCTTTACCCAAGCCTCGGCCACAGGCGCGGTGCTCTACATGGTCAACCACGGCCTGGCCACCGGCTTGTTGTTCATCGTCGTGGGCATGTTGGCGGCGCGGCGTGGTTCGTCCCTGATCGCCGACTATGGCGGCGCGGCCAAGACCCTGCCGCTCTTGGCGGGCGTGTTCTTGCTGGCGGGCATGGCCTCTCTGGCCCTGCCGGGTACGGCCCCGTTCGTCTCGGAGTTCCTCGTCCTGCTGGGCACGTTCAGTGTCAACCAGCCGGTCGCGGTGATCTCCACGCTCGGTATCGTGCTGGCCGCCGCCTATGTGCTGTGGATGTATCAGCGCACGATGCAGGGCGACCGTAACCCGAAACTGGATCAGATGAAGGCTATGAAGCGCGACCTCACCGTGCGTGAAAAAGCTTTGGTGACACCGCTGGTGGTCGCGATCATCTTCTTTGGGTTCTATCCGCAGCCGCTGATCAACGCGATTGAGCCAGCCGTGGAGAACACCCTCCAGTACGTCCAGCTCGATTCCACCCCGGACGACGTAGCCACAGGAGACGAAGCCGATGAATAGCGAAAACACGCTTCTGAGCGCTGAGTTCATAGCGCCCGGCATTGAATGGGCGGCCCTGTCGCCACTCATCATCGTGTTCGGCGCGGCCTTCCTCGGTCTGCTGTTCGAAGCGACACTGCCCCGTCACCTGCGGTATGTCGCCCAGGTGCCGTTGGCGGTGTTGGCCCTCCTGGGCGCTCTGGTCGCGGTGCTGGTCAACGCTGGCACCTCCACTGCGGCGTTCACCCGCGACGGGGAAAGCCTCGGGTCGATCATCATCGACGGTCCGGGCCTGTTCCTCATGGGCACGATCGTTGTTCTCGGCGCGGTGGCGATACTGCTCTTGGCCGAGACTCGGGCCGGTGGTACGTCCGACTTTGTGGCCGAGGCGGCCGTGGTGGCCGACAGCCCCGCCGACTTCGAACAGCGCAACGAACCGGCTGCCACTGAGATCTTCCCGCTGGCGCTGTTCGCCATCGCCGGCATGATGATGTTCGTGGTCGCCGGGGACCTGTTGACGATGTTCGTGGCCCTAGAGGTCATGAGCTTGCCGCTGTACCTGCTATGTGGTCTGGCTCGTCGCCGTCGTCTGCTTAGCCAGGAGGCAGCCATGAAGTACTTCCTCTTGGGAGCCTTCGCCTCGGCGTTCTTCGTCTACGGCATGGCGATGGTCTATGGTTTCGCTGGAACGGTGACGTTCTGGGGCATCTCGGAGGCGGCCGTTGGTTCGACCGCTCCTCGGGTGCTGCTGCTGGCCGGTATCGGTCTGCTTTCGGTCGGCCTGCTGTTCAAGGCTGCCGCCGTCCCGTTCCACATGTGGACACCCGACGTCTACACCGGGGCTCCGACCCCGGTTACGGCCATGATGGCCGCGTGCGTCAAGGTTGCCGCTTTCGGCGGTTTGCTGCGGGTGTTCAACATGGCGTTCGATACGACCGCGTGGGACTGGAAGCCGCTGCTGACCGGTATCGCGGTGCTGACGATGCTTGGGGGCGCGCTCTTTGCCGTCACTCAAGCCAATATCAAGCGCCTGCTGGCCTATTCGTCGATCGCCAACGCCGGTTTCCTTCTCATCGGTGTTATCGCCCTGGACGGGGCCATTGGCGCGACGATGTTCTACCTACTGGCCTATGGTTTCACCGTTTTGGCGGCGTTTGGGTTGGTTAGCCTGGTGCGCGACCGCGATGGCGAGACGACGCACCTGTCGCGTTGGGCGGGGCTGGGCAAGCATTCGCCTTTGGCCGCCGGTGTCTTCACCTTCCTCATGCTGGCCCTAGCTGGCATTCCGCTGACCAGCGGATTCACTGCGAAGTTCGGCCTGTTTAGCGCGGGTGTGACGGCGGGCGAATGGGGCCTGGTGTTGGTGGCTATCGCCGCCAGCGCGATTCTGGCCTTCCCGTATCTGCGGGTGGTTGTGTTGGTGTGGCTCAATGAGCCTGCCGATGATGCGCCGACGGTGAATCTGCCCAGCCCGATGACGGGCACTGTGGTGGGCGTTGGGGCGGCGGCGACGCTGCTGCTGGGCTTGGTGCCGGGGCCGCTGTTGAATGTGATCAGTGACGCTGGTTCGTTCTTGGCTGGCGGCGGCTGATCTGGGTATTCGCTAGTCGAGTGAGGCCGGTCTCTTGTGGCCGGTGAGGAACTCTTTGGTGGGGAACACACGCATAGTTGTGTGTTCCCCACTTTTCTCGTTTTAGGCTACGGTAGAGGTGGAGCCAATGCGGCCGATTGGAAACCCCTTCCCAGTCGGCTCCTGAGATTCCGATCCCCTAAAGGAGTCCTGCGAATGTCTGTGGCGTTCAACCGTGATGACCTCGAGAGTTACCTCACGCGCCTGGGTTCGTTGCGTGAGGGGGCCGAGTCGGCGTATGCCGTTTTGACTCACCGTCTACAAGCCACCGATATCAAGCCGGGGACGTTTGCCGCGGCGGAGCGGCTGCGGGCTACGCATATGGTGCGGGTAGAGGAGTATGGGGTTCGTTTGCGCCGTTATGTGGGCGCGTTGGAGGCCCTGGAGCACAGCGTTCGCGAGAAGCTGGCCGCGTGGGAGGCCACTGACGCTGTGGTGGCCTCGGAATTTGATCACATCGACGCGAAGCAGATGGCCGCGCTTGATGGTCACTCCGATCGGTTGCGAGGTTAGTGGATATGAAACCTGAATTTCCCTCTTCGTCGGGGGATCATTCTGCCAGTCACGTTGATGGCCACGAGGTGGACCTGATGCGGACTCAGTTGTTCCGTACCTCGACTCCGCACACGTTGGAGACCGCTGCCGATGATTGGGCGGCGGTGGCCTCGGAGTTTTCCCCGGTACCGCATGACTTGCGCCGTTTTACCGATGAGTTGTTGGAGAATTGGCAGGCCGATGACGGTGATGAGCTGCGGGCCTTGGTGGAGGACTTGGTTTCGTTCGGCGAGGATCTGTTGGCGGGTATGAACTATGCCGCCGATACGGTTTTGCCTGGCGCGAAAGAGGCTTTGGAGTCGGCGATTTACTCTGCGCCTTATGCTCTTGACCCGTGGACGTTGCCGCATCCGATCGCGGGCCCGGGCGCGCGGGCGTTGTCTGATTCCGAGAAGTTGGCGGCTTGGCACGATAGTGGATTCGAGTGTTCGCATCCAGCGGGCTCACCGTGCTCTCTGAACGAAATGTGGTGTGAGGATTTCGTCGAGTGGAATAACACGGTGCGTTATCGGGAGGAACTCTCGGCGATGAGCGCGGCGATGTCGACGGTGCAGGAGGCCTTTGAGGATGTGGTCGCCGGCTGGGCCGCACCGCCGGAGGCTCCCGCTTCGACTCCGGGGACGGAGACGGTCGTGACTGGTCCGACTACGTGGACGATGTATCAGGTGGGTCTTGAGGCTGCCGCGACTGGCTACAGCCAGGGAGCGGAGACTTTTGACTATTATTCGCATGCGTCTTCGGGGCATGATTGGGTTGGTCATGGTTTTGCGGGGTCGGCGCGTGAGGATGCGGCGGCCAGTGACGAGGAAGTCGGTGATCGTCAGGTTGTCGCCGATGGCCTCATGGGCGGTGCCGCTACCTCCGCCGGTGGCGCGGCGGTGGCGGCCGCTTTGTCTCAGGCCAAGTCACAGTTGGCTGACGAGGCGGGGCAGGTTTCTGAGGACCCGCAAGCCGTCGCACCCGGGATTGGGGCCGGACTGGTTTCGGCACCGGGTGCGGGGGCTCCCGTGGGTGTGGGGGACCGGGGCGAGGGCCTCGGTGGGGCCGCCGGTGCTGGCGACTTCGAGGCTCAGGAGGAGTCGCAGGCGTCGTTTGAGGTGGAGCCGGTTCAGTCCGGGCAGGAGCCGACGGCGCGTTTGGCTGACGGCAGTGTGACGCTGGGTCCGTATTTGACTGATCAGATTCCTGATTCGGTGTGGGCGGATATGGCGGCTGGCTTGACTGATTCTCAGTGGGAACAGTTGGCCTCTGACAATCCGTCTCAGGTGCCCCCGCAGTTGGCGGCTCTGGCGCCCGCGAGTGTGTTTTCCCAGTTTCCTTGCAATGGTGAGGGTTTCGCTTTGCCGTGTGACCCTAGTGGTCGACCGCTGCCATTCGGGGTGGTTTTGGCTCCGGAGTTGGCCGAGCGTCTGCCCTCGGAGGTTGAGGCGTTGATTGGCTCTTATGACTTTGAGCAGGCTCGGGCGCAGTGGGAGCGCAGTCATCCGGGTAGTCCCAGTTTGGTGGGGGCTGAGTTCATCGGCGCGCCGATGTCCGCGCCGTTGCTGCCTATCTTGGGGTTGCCTTCTGAGAAGCTTGGTGCTGCGCCGCGGCCGATGGAGGATTCCGCGGACATATACCGTTGATTTTTGACACCGGGGGAGTTCTCGGTGACGTAGACGCGGGTCGCCCCATTGTGTGGGGCGACCCGCGTTTCACGTTTCTTAGCTGGTGCGGTTGGCCAGGTAGTCGCAGATGCCCGACAGGGCTTGCCGTGGGCCGCCCTCTGGCAGTTGGTGTACGCGCTTGCGGGAGCGAGCCACGTAGTCGTTGAGGACCTCGCGCGCCTGTCGCATTCCCTGGGAGGCGCGCAGCATCTCCAAGGTCTCCGGTAGGTCGGCCTCGTCCACCGGCTGGCTGATGAGTTCTCGCAGCCGTGCTTCGGCCGGGTCAGTGCCTCTCAGGGCGAACAGGACCGGCAGGGTGGGGATGCCTTCCATCAGGTCGGTGCCCTGTGCTTTGCCGAGGCGACCGGAGGAGGATTCGACGTCGATAATGTCGTCGGAGAGTTGGAAGGCGATGCCGATGAGCTCGCCGAATTCGGTGACGGCTTCGATGATGTCTGGTCCGGCTCCGGAGAACCAGGCTCCGAACTGGGCTGAGGTGGCGATGAGGGAGCCGGTTTTTTCGCTCAGGACGTTGAGGTGCCATTCCAGCGGGTCGGAATTGGCATCAGGGCCGATTGTCTCGTTGATCTGCCCTTGGACGAGGCGCGATAGGGTCACGGCTTGTTGGCGTACCGCCTCGGTGCCGAGGTCGGCCATGGTCTGGGCCGCGCAAGCGAACAGGTAGTCCCCGGTCAAGATGGCCACGGAGTTCGACCAGCGGCTGTTGGCGCTGGGTGCGCCTCGGCGCAGTGGGGCCTCGTCCATGACGTCGTCGTGGTAGAGCGTGGCCAGATGGGTCAGCTCCACGGCGACGGCGGCCTTGTAGACGGCGTCGTTGTCCGGCTCGCCGAAGTGGGCGCACATCAGCGTCAGCATTGGGCGGAATCGTTTCCCACCCGCTTGCCGGAGGTGATCGGCGCTTTCGTCGAGGAGGCGGCCGCCGCCTGCGACAGTTGCGCTCAAACGCCGTTCGACTTCTTGGAGAGAGCGCTGCATCGACACTTCGAAGTTGGGGTCGTCAAACTTCAGCGCCGTTAGCTGTTGCGTCATGCTGCTGTCCACGGGCTAACCATATCGTGAAGTGCCGTGGTTTACGACGCGGTAGCACGGAGGAGTTAGCTCCGTCTAGTCGGCGAGGATGGTGAGAAAGTTTATGCTAGTCCGACGGCGGCGTGATGCTGGTGCGGCGGATGCGAGTGGTGAAGCCTGGGAGGGCAGGAGGGGCCAAGTTCAGAGGTTCCGAATTTGCCCTGGGGTCCCCTATATGGGGAGAAAACGCTAGTTGTCACTAATTTGACCTTGACAGCAAGCGGCCAGGGTGGTGGAGTGAATGGTGGGGACTCACTCCACAACCCCGGCCGTATCTGGTGAATCGACCTAGCTGGGAAAGGTCGACTCTGTTGCAAGACGGATTCAGGGTGGGGCATGAACCATCTTGTTCGTCAGCGTCGAGGAACCGTCGTCGCTGACACTTCCCATACTTCTTGCTACCGGCTGATGACGCAACTATGACTTTTCAATATAGTGATAAGAGCGAGTTGCTGGCGGATACGGACGGGGAACAGTAACGTCAAGAGACGGCCTGACTGGACGCGATCGGCCCCGGAACCGATTGCCGAGAGGTGGGAACTTAGATATGGCTGGAGAACCGAGCTTCGGTCGTCCCAAGGAAGAGCCCGGCCAGCTGATCCAGAGTGTTCAGCGGGCTTTTCGTATCGTGGAAGCGGTAGGTAAGCGAACTGGCGGCATGACCGCCAAACAGATCGCCCGAGAGTGCGATCTGCGGCTGCCAACCGCCTACCACTTGCTGCGCACATTGCAGTACGAGGGATACCTCTGCAAAGACGACGATGGCAAGTTTTCCCTGGGTCTGGAAGTCTCCGACCGCTACCGGGAACTCACTAGCGCCATTCGTGGGCCCATCAACGCCGACGACCTGATGCGTCGAATGTCCTCCGAGACCGGTTATAGCTATTTCATCGGCCGCATGGTTGACGAACGAGTGGCCATCACCGCGGTCAACGAAGGCGGTCGTTCGCCCCGCGTGGAAGACCTCATCGTCGGTTTTGACGAGGGAGCCCACGCCACGGCTCTCGGTAAGGCCCTCTTGGCCGGGATGGAAGCCGAACAACGCGAGCGCTACCTCAAAGAAACGGGTATGCGCCGCTACACGCCGCGCACTCTCACCGAACTGGGCCAGATCGAATACGACCTGGCTTCCTTGGAACGCCAAGGTGTGTACACCGAGATTGGGCAGTTCCGCAATGGCGTCGGCTGTGCGGCGGTTCTGGTTCGCGGTAAGCAAGACCGCAGCGAATCTGTCGCCTTGGCCGCCGTGATGCCCGCGACCGACCTGCGGCCCTATGGCAACGTCATCAAACAGCGCCTGCGTCGCGCCGCCGTTGAGATGCAGCCGCTCTTGTAGACCTTTCCTCCCCCGCAGACGCACAGACGCCGACGAGAAACTCACGTTTCCCGTCGGCGTCAGGCTTTTTCTTGGCCCTGTGCCAATGAGGGCGGTTTAACCACCATCATTGCCCCAGGCCGCCTTGTCGCGAGCAGGATGTGCCCGCGTGCGAATGAGGTCTAGGACCTGGTGTGGTCCCCGGGCAGGGCGAGGGTGATGACCCAGCTGATGAACGAGACCAGCAGCGCGCCGAACATCGCCCAGCCGAAGTGGTCGACCGAGAAGGCCAAGTTCATAGCTCCGGCCAGCCACGCGACCAGCAGGAACAACAGGGCGTTGACCACTAGCGCGAACAGTCCCAGGGTCAGGATGTAGAGCCCACATCCGACGATCTTGATGATGGGCTTCAGTACCGCGTTGACCACGCCGAAGAGAACCGCGAGGACCGTGATGGTGATGATGGTTTCGCCGGCGGAGTCCGCCTCGATGTTAATCCCGCTCAGGAGAGCGGCCGTAATCCAGAAGGCCACGCCAGTGGCCGCAATACGCAGAAGAATACTCACGTTGCCCATCTTTACAGATCCGCGCTGGCCCACAGACAAGGCCCGAGTTGGGTCTTTGTACGTCCACGCAGGGTATTGGGGCACAAACTAACCGCTACCGGCAATTGCTGAGCATGGAGTCACCGTGTTTCCTAAGCGACGTTGCGACTGGGCCCAAACGAGGCGCCAAACGACAGTGAAGCTTATGCAAGGGCACTTTCGGCGTTCTCGTCAGCTCGTCTAGGAGCCTAAACCGCGCTTCCTGCCGCCTTGAACTCGCACTTTTGCATAAGCGTTGAGTGTGGGTCGTCATCTGCGATAGATGACGACCCACACTCAACGCTGTTTGCTACAGGACCGTCCAGGTGTCTCCGGAGTGCAGCAGGTCGTCCAGCTGGTCACGCTTGGAGCGCCCTGTGTCGGCCGAGGCGACTTGTTCGCGCACCAGCGCGTCATAGGTGGGCTGCTTCACCTTGCGGAACACCCCGATGGGAGTGGTGTCCAGCTGGGAGCCAGACAGGCGCGACAACGCGAACGCGTAGTCCGGCTGTGGAACGGTCGGGTCGTGGACGACGATGTCTTTTTCGTCAACCGAATCCTTGTCGACGGTCACCATGCCGTACTCGGCTCGCACGACCGCCTTGTCACCAAAGATGATCGGCTGGCCGGCCTCCAGACGAATGAGCGAAGCGTCGCGAGTCTCAGGCGCCTTCAGCGTCTCAAAGGCGTTGTCGTTGAAGATGGGGCAGTTCTGGTAGATCTCCACGAACGCCGAACCTTCGTGCTCGGCGGCTTCCCGCAGCACGCTTTGCAAGTGCTTGCGGTCAGAATCCAATGTGCGGGCCACAAACGACGCTTCCGCGCCCAGCGCCAGCGACAGCGGATTGAATGGCGCGTCCACCGAACCCATCGGGGAGGACTTCGTGAGCTTGCCCGGCTCCGAGGTGGGGGAGTATTGCCCCTTGGTCAGGCCGTAGATCCGGTTGTTGAACAACAAGATCTTCACGTTCACGTTGCGGCGTAGCGCGTGAATGAGGTGGTTGCCACCAATGGACAGCGCGTCGCCGTCGCCAGTCACCAGCCACACCGACAGGTCGGGACGAGACACGCTCAGGCCCGTGGCGATCGTTGGCGCGCGGCCGTGGATCGAGTGCATCCCGTAAGTGTTGAGGTAATAGGGGAAACGCGACGAGCAGCCAATCCCCGAGACGCACACGATGTTCTCGCGCGGAATTCCCAACTCTGGCAGGAAAGCCTGGAACGCGGCGAGCACGGCGTAGTCACCGCAGCCAGGGCACCAGCGCACTTCCTGGTCAGACTTGAAGTCCTTGGGCTTCAATGTCAACGGAATAGTCTCAGCCATTCTTCACGACCTCCTCGAGGACTGATTCGAGTTCTTGAGAGGTGAACGGCAGACCCCGCACCTGGTTGTACCCCTCGATATCGGCGTCAAACTGTGCCTTTAGCAGCAGCGAGAGCTGCCCTAGGTTCATCTCCGGCACGATCACCTTGCGGTAGCGGCTCAGCACCTCGCCCAGGTTGGCCGGGAACGGGTTCAAGTATTGGATGTGCGCCTGCGCGATGGAGAGCCCCCGGTCGCGCAAAGAACGGCACGCCGCCCCAATGGGGCCCCAGGTCGATCCCCAACCCAGCGCCAATACTTCGGCGTCGTCGTTGGGGTCGTCCACGACTAGGTCCGGCACCGTGACGCCCGCGATCTTCGCGGCGCGAGTGTGGACCATGTAGTTGTGGTTCTCCGGGTCATAGGAGATGTCACCGGTCTTGTCGGCCTTCTCGATCCCGCCGATGCGGTGTTGCAAGTCGGGAGTGCCCGGAATGGCCCACGGGCGGGCCAAAGTTTCCTCATCGCGCAGATAGGGCAGGAAGATGGGCTCGCCCTTGTCATTGACGGCGTTGAAGCCCGAGGCGTATTCGACGCGCAGGTCAGGCAGATCATCGGAGTTGGGCAGCTTCCATGGTTCTGAGCCATTGGCGAGGTAGCCGTCCGAGAGCAACATGACCGGCGTGCGGTAATGCACCGCGATACGCGCGGCCTCCAAAGCCATGGAGTAGCAGTCCGAAGGGGACTTCGGGGCGATGATGGCCATCGGTGCCTCGCCATGACGACCGTAGAAGGCCATCAGTAGGTCGGCCTGCTCGGTCTTGGTCGGCATTCCCGTCGAAGGACCCGCGCGCTGAACGTCCACGATGATCATCGGAAGCTCAAGCGACACTGCCAAAGACATGGTCTCTGACTTCAGGGCGATTCCGGGGCCCGAGGAGGTGGTGATGCCCAAAGCGCCACCGTAGGCGGCGCCCAGAGCCGCGCCAGCGGCGGCGATTTCGTCCTCGGCTTGCACCGTGGTGACACCTAGGTTTTTGAATCGGCTGAGTTCATGTAGCACGTCTGAGGCGGGCGTGATCGGGTACGCGCCCAACAGGACCGGCAATTCGGAGGCCACCCCGGCGGCCGCGAGACCCCAGGCGAGCGCCTGGTTTCCGGTGATGTTGCGGTAGGTGCCGGGCTCGTGGGTCGCCGGGGGCACCTCGTATCGCACCGCAAAGGACTCGGCGGTCTCGCCGTAGTTCCAGCCCGCGTGCAAGGCGGCGACGTTGGCCGCGGCGATGTCGGGCTTGGAGGCGAACTTCTTGCCGAGAAATTCCTCGGTGGCGTCGGTGGAACGGGAATACATCCACGACACCAGCCCCAAGGCGAACATGTTCTTGGCCCGAGCCGCGTCTTTCTTACTGACGTCGAATTCCGCCAGCGCCGCGATTGTCAACGAGGTCAGCGCAACACTGTGGACTTGATAGCTCGACAGCGAGTCGTCTTCGAGTGGATTGCCCTCGTAGCCGACTTTTTGCAGGTTGCGTTTGGTGAACTCGTCGGAGTTGACCACGATGATGCCACCGGCGGTCAGGTCGCCGAGGTTGGCTTTCAGGGCGGCGGGGTTCATAGCGACGAGTACTTCGGGCTCGTCGCCGGGTGTGAGGATGTCGGAGTCGGCGAAGTGGATTTGGAAGCTGGACACGCCGGGGAGGGTTCCGGCGGGGGCGCGGATCTCGGCGGGGAAGTTGGGCAGTGTCGACAGGTCGTTGCCGATTTTGGCAGTTTCAGCGGTGAAGCGGTCACCTGTGAGCTGCATCCCATCGCCGGAGTCTCCGGCAAATCGGATGACGACCCGGTCTAGTTGCCGGACGGTATTCACCAAGATCTCCTCTTTACACGGGCTGGCCGCACGTGGCGCGGCGTAGGTTGGCCTGTGAGGCTTGTTCGCTGTGAGACTGGATGGGCTGCTGTGGGGTTTCGCGCGTGGCGTGTTCCCTTTAGCGGCCCTGCCTTGCCGTTGCTGAACAGGCCTCCTCTATATCGATGCTACGTCGTGAGCGGCAATGAGCGCCACAGCCGTTCTGTCGGTGTGGCGGTGGCCGTACCAGCACACCCACAGGCGGTTTTACTCGTCGCCCTCGTCGGTGTCGCCGGGGGATTCGCTGCCGGTGTGTTCGCTCTCAGTTGGTTCTGGTGTCGGGGATTCTTCCTCATCGGGTTCGTCTTCGATGAGGTGGAATTCTTCCCCGTCGTAGGCGAACTCCAGGTGATCACCGGCGTGCTTGATGCGGATGACGCCCTTGTCGATGTCGACCAGTTTGAACGTGGCCTCCTCGTCGTTTTGGGGCATCCATACCCAGGCGAACTGTTGTAGTTGCACTCCGGTGTCGGTTTCGGTGCGGTCGAAGGCGGCCACGGCCGAGCGTCCCTCGCAGTGGAGGGTCATGACTAGGTCATCGCGCCCATCGTCGTTCACGTCGCCAGTCAAGAATGCCCCGGTCAGCTCCCACGGAGCGTCGGGCTGGGCTAGTTCCCACTCATTGGGAGGCTCGGCGTGTTGGGCGAATGGGTATGTGCCCGCCGGGCATTTCGCGGAGTCTCCGGGCAGGTCGAACAGGACGAAGGTGGGTTCGAGTTCTGGCTCGGTTTCGTCCTTGGTGGTGGTGTCGACCTCGGTGGGGTGTTCTGATGCGGGCTTGGGTTCGGTTTCGGAAGCGGGGGCCGAAATGGGGGCGTGGGTGGTCGTCTCGGTGGCCGCTGGCGGCGCTTCGCCGGTGAGGTTTTGGGCCACGGCCATCCCGGCGGCGGTGAAGGCGGTGCCGGTGGTGATGGCGACGGTCAGGCCGATGGCGCGTCGGCGTCGCCGGGCGGGGGCGGCGGCGACTAGGTCGTCCACTCCGGGGGTGCTGAACATGGTTTCGGCGTCGTTGCGGAAGCTGGCGAATGATGCGGAGACGGCGTCGGACTCTTCGTGGTGGTTCATGCCGGTCCCCTTTCGCCGTTGGCGCCGTTGTTACGGAATGTGTTCATCACTGGTTTATTTCCGTGCCTGTTCGCGGGGCTCGTTCGATGGGGCTGGCCTATTAGTGTTCGCTCTCTGGCGGCCGGTGGCCACGGCACGGTCGGTGACAGTGCCCTTTCCTACATCGCCGGTGCATTGGGTGGTGGTTGCATCGGTGGGGTCGTTGTCGCTCAAGAGGATGGCCAGTTCGCCACGTGCTCGATGTAGCCAGGACTTCACGGTGCCGGGCTTGGCTCCGGTGGCTACCGCGATGTCGGCGATCGGCATGTCGGCCACGTAGTGCATGACGATGGCCCGTCTTTGTTTGGGCGGGATTTGTCCGAGGGCTTCGACTAGTGCCACGTGGTCGGGGTTGGCTCCGGGGGCGGGCTCTGGCGGTTTGGATTTCAGCAGGAAGCGGCGCATGACGGAGTTGCGGCGGTGGCGGCTGGCGGCGAGGTTCCAGGCGACGCGGCGCACCCAAGCGACAGGGTCGTCGTATCCGCCGATGGAGTTCCAGCGTTGCCATGCGCGCAAGAATGCCTCTTGCACCAAGTCCTGTGCTTCGGTGCCGTCTCCCAGGTAGGCATAGATTTGGGCGGTGAGCTGGGCAAAGTGGGCTTCATAGAGGTCGGTGAAGTCCGCTTCGGTGCGCAGGCCAGCGTCCAAGATGGGTATCGATCTTTCTGGGAGGATTCCGAGCCGTTTCATTGTGAATGGCTGGTCGGCCTCCTCCTGCAACGGGGTCCGATGTGCCGCAAGGGAAGCGGTGGTTGCACAGTGTTGACGTCGCCTCGACGCTTCCGTGTGGGGCACTGTGGTCATCGCTTCACTGTACTTGATGTGGCGGCTTTGCAGTAGTCAAGGCATTGGGGGTTTGGGCAGGTCGTGGCCTTTGTGGCGGTTGAGAATCAGCGTTTTGGGCACCAGTGGCGGTGCGAATGTGTCATTGGGGTGCAAGCGCGACAAAAGAGTGTTCATGCAGAAACTCTCTGTCATGTCAAGGGTTCTGTCGCCATGTCGACGCAATGTTATGGGAAGCGTTTTCTGTGGTGGGTGTGCTGGCTGTGAGCCCCTCGTGGGAAGCGAGATTGTGATTTTGTCGCTAGCGTGTCAGGTAAGCGAATCTCACGGTTCGTTTGACCCAGTGCATGAAAGTCGTTGAGGCGTACGCTCTTTCGCCTTTGGCCCAAGACGGTCGCGCCCGGATCGCGCTATCGCATGGCCAAGAGGCGCCGCGAGCGAACGACTCTCAGCCCGAGTGGTGGAATCAGGTATACACAGCCAGCTTAAAACTGGTGCCAGCGCGGCGTTGCGGGTTCAAATCCTGCCTCGGGCACTTCTTCGATAGGTCAGATACGGGTCACTAGTTCGCGTAGTCGAGCAGTTACGAAGCTCACGTCACTGTCGAGTGGCGACGGGCCGAGGGGGATGAGCCAAGCAAAAAACCAGTGCGCAACAGCTGTGATGTCACGCTGGTGTCAAAATGTGATGTGGTCGCGTCACTCCATGTCTACCTGGTGATGTAGGCGCCCTGTAGGCTAAATGGCACTAAGCAAAGCGTCGAGTAAGTGTCACCGGAGGAGTGAAATGGAAAGTCGCAACCGTTCATTGCACCAAATGATGAACAGCCAGCGAACTGCCGGCCAACCCACGATCGGGGCCGAGTACGGCTCGTATGACGGCATGACCCAAGCCCCCCGCGTGGAGACGATGACCGTTGACGACGTCATCGTGCGTACGGTGGGTCTGCTGGGATTGACCCTGGTTGGGGCGTTCTTCACCTGGACCCTCGCCTCGGGCGGCAACGTGGCTCTCGCCCAGAGCCTTAGCTTTGTCGGCATGCTGGTCGGCTTCGGCGTCATGATCTTCAGCATGTTCCGCCCCATCATGAGCCCCGCGGTGGCGGTCGTCTACTGCGTCGGGCAGGGTTTCCTGCTCGGTTTTGTCAGCCTTATCTTCAACCAGATCCACCCCGGCATCGCCGTGAACGCGGTGATTGGCACGGTTCTGGTCTTCATCGGCATGCTGCTTCTGTACAAGAA
Organism: Natronoglycomyces albus; assembly: GCF_016925535.1. Classification (NCBI taxonomy): domain Bacteria; kingdom Bacillati; phylum Actinomycetota; class Actinomycetes; order Glycomycetales; family Glycomycetaceae; genus Natronoglycomyces; species Natronoglycomyces albus. Next base: position 657,671 of record NZ_CP070496.1, read on the forward strand.
CCGCGTTGTCCGCAACTCCCCGAAGTTCACCAAGGTCATGATGGGTGCCGGTATCGGCTTCGGTCTGCTGATTCTGGTCAACTTCGCCTCGCGCATGATGGGCGCTGACCTGGGTCTGTTCTCGCAGCCTGGCGAGTCGGGCACCTTGCTGCAGTGGCTCATCGTCATTGGTCTGGTCGCGTTCGCCGCGTTCTCGTTCGTGTTGGACTTCGACATGATCGAGCAGTCGGTCGCGCAGGGCGCCCCCAAGAAGTTCGCTTGGGCCGGTGCCTTCGGTCTGGCCGCGGGCCTGATCTTCCTGTACTGGACGCTGCTGCAGCTGCTGTCGCTGTTCCAGGGCGGAGACTAGTCCTAGCCCGGTAGTTCTATGACGACGTCATTGGGGCAGGCGCTCGGTCGCATCGTGCACGGCACGAAGCACTGGACGCCTGCCCGTTTGCGTGCCCGCCACGGTGCTGAGCCAACGAAGGCTGAGGTGCTCGCGCAGTTGGTGCAGCGGCTGGCCGACCTGACAGCTGAGGTGGAGGCGCAGCCTCGGCGTACCGTGCCCGCCCCTTCCTCGGACTCGACGTTGCCGGTGCAGCTGGCGGTGATGGCCGCCGACCTGGAGCGGGTGGCCGACCGGCTCGATGAGGAGCAGCGGCGGCGCGTTCAGGCCGCGATCGATGAGGCCCGCACTCGCTTGTTTGACACCTAGGTGTCCGCTATTTGACTTCCTCGGCCACCCACGCCGCGTAGCCCGGTGAGGTCCGCACATCGAAGACGAGGAAGCACGGCAGGTCGTAGGGGTGGAATTGATCGACGGCGGCGCGCACCTCTTCGACGAGGCGGGCGCTGGTGTGGATCGCCAGCCGAGCCTCGGGCTCGTTTTCGACCCGGCCTTCCCAGCGGTAGATGCTCATGACCTGCTGGATGCTTTGCGCGCACGCGGCCAGACGCTCCTGGATAAGGAGCTCTGCCAGCTCGGAGGCGCTTTCGGGACTGGGACAGGTGACGACGATTTCGACGATGTTCGCGGTGACAGTTGAGTCCATGTCCATATCGTCCTCGATCGTGTCCCTTTGTGGCCAGGAAATTCAGTTGGTGGTTTAAGGTTTTTGTCAGATACGCCACGTAGCCTTAGAATCGTGGACGTGAGATTGTTGCCCGATCTACTGGGAAATCGAAGTCAACGGCGAACTCATCGCCCACTGCTAGTACTTCCGTATCCACACCCTCCCCCACCCGGCACCACCGCCAGGCTCAAAGCGGCCCGCGCCCCGGTGCACCCGGAAAGTTCCCCACATGGGGAACATCACACCCATACTTGTGTGTTGAGGTTGCTGTGACTTGTCCTTTCTGTTCAGCGGACACCATTCCCGGTGCCCGCTATTGCCACACCTGCGGGGGGCCGCTAGCCCCCGAGGCCAACGCGCCGCAGACGGAGCGCCGTGTCGTCACGGTGCTCTTCGCCGACCTGTCCGATTTCACCGCCTGGTCAGAGGACCAGGACCCCGAGCGGGTTGGAGCGGTGACCGATAGGTTGCTCAACGAGTGCGTTCAGGCCGTGGTCGAGTTCGGCGGGCACGTCAATAAACTCACCGGTGACGGGCTCATGGCCGTCTTCGGCGCCCCGCTGAGCCACGAGGACGACGCGGAGCGCTCCGTTCGCGCCGCTCAAGCCATGCAGCGCCGGGTCCGCCGCACCCTGAAGGCCGAATCCGGCGGTGGTCTACCCATCGGGCTGCGCGTCGGGCTGCGCACGGGCCTGGTCGTGGCCGGTATGCAGGCCAACCTCGAATACACCGTCATCGGCGACACGGTCAACACCGCCGCCCGCATCTCCGACGTGGCGTCGGTGGGTGCGGTGTACGCGGGTGAACAGACCATGCAGGAAACCAAGCACATCGCCTCCTGGCGTCGACTCAACCCGGTCAAGCTCAAAGGCAAGCGCCTTCCCGTCGAGGTCTATGAGTTGCTGGGTTTCCACGACGAGCCCGGCACCCGCGCCAGCTTGGGCGACCGGGCCCCGTTCATCGGCCGCGACGCCGAGCTGGGACGAGTCAAGGGCCGCCTGGAAGCCGTGGCCGAACGTAATCAGCCGCAGGTGCTCATCCACACGGCTGAGGCGGGCATGGGCAAGACCCGCTTTGCCCGCGAATGCCGCACTTTGGCCACCGAACGGGGCGCGCGCGTCCTGATGGTGCGCTCAGCGGCCTACGGCGAGGGCCGCCGCTTCGGGCCCCTGGCCGACCTGGTCCGCAAAGCCGCGGGCTTGAAATTCGACGACGACCGCGCCACGGCCGAAAAACGTCTCCACCGCATCGCCGATCGACACGTCGACGCCTCCTATCTCAAGATCGACGTGCTGTTGGGCCTCCTGGGTCACGCCCGCACCGACGTCGGCGAGTCCCCGGGCGGTTTCACCGGACAAGCGGTCGATTCGGGAACCGTACCCACCGCCGTGGCAGACTTGCTGAACCTGCTGGCCACAGAGGGCCCGCTGGTGCTCATCGTTGACGATGTGCACTCCGCCTCCAACGCGGCGCTCGAATCGCTGGGCCTGGCGGTCTCCCGCCTACGTGGGCCGATCCTCACCTTGCTATTCGCCCGCCCCGAACTCATGCGCGACACCCCCCAGCTGGGCCGCATCTCCGAGGCCGAGGTCTACCCGTTGCCACCCCTGGTGGGTGCCGACGCGGCCCGACTGCTCACCGCCTACCTCGACGGCGGCAAGCTCGAGGCCGACGACGAGACCAAACTGCTCACCTTCGCGCAAGGTAACCCCTATTACTTGGCCGAGCTGGTCACCTTGCTCACCGAGCAGGAACTACTGGCACTGCGAGACAACGTGTGGAAGCTCGCCGAGGGATCGCTGACGGGCCGAGTGCTCTCCCGCGACCTCGCCCAAGTGCTGGGAGCTCGCATCGACGCGCTCCCGGCCGATGCCCGCGCCTTGCTGCGCATCGCCTCGGTCTTTGGCGACGTCATCCCCGAAGAAGCTATCGACTTCCTGCGCGAGGCCGCTCCCGGTAACGCCGATGCCTCGCTGATGGAGCTGCTGGAGAGGCGTATGTTGCGCCGCCGCACCTACTCGGGCTACCGCTTTGTCACCCCGCTGCTGCGCCAGGCCGCCTACGCCCCGCTGGGGATGGCCGACGCCGCTCACCAACACGCCGCCATCGCCCGCTGGGCCTCCCAGGTGAAGCTAGCCGACGAAGAGGGCGACGAACTCGTCGTCTTCCACGCCGAACAGGCCCTCCAGTTGGCCAGCCGCGTCTCGCTCAACCGCGACGACGAGGTGTGGGACGTGGTGCCACTGGCCGCAGCCGCGGCCCGCCGCCAAGCCCAGTCGGCGATGTATTCCTCCGAACCCGAACAGGCCGTGGCCATCATCGACCGGGCCGAGAAGATTCACCCACTGGCCCAGCCGGATAAACTACTGCGGGGCCGGGCGCTGGTGCGCCTGGGCAATATCCCCCGCGCCATCGAACAAGTCGCCTCGCTAGCCGAGGAACTCAAGCTGCAAGTACCCACCGAAGGCACCGCCGTCGACACCGCCGAAGTCGCCTTCGAAGACGCCGAGCCAGCCGCCCAAGTGCTGCTGCTGTTGGGCCGCGTCTACCGCTATCGCGGCGATATCGACTTGGCCCGAGCCTCCTGGAAGGCCGCGCTGGAGGTCTCGGGCATCGCCAACCTCGTTGGCGGGCGCTGCGACGCCCAATGCCGCCTGGGCATGCTCGACTACCTCTCGGGCGACCTAGACCAGGCCGACGCCCGATTCCTCGACGCGCTGGCGGCCGCCACCGATGCGGGGGATAGGCAGCGCATCGGCTGGGCTTTGCAACACCGGGCTTGGGTCCTCACCGCACGCGGCGACTTTGTCGCCGCCGAGGAGGTCTTGCAGCGAGCCGACGAAGTCTTTACCGACGCCGGGGATGCGCAGGGACGCGCTTGGGTGCGCGGAGCCGCCGCCTTCACGTTGCTCATGTCCGGCCTGTTCACTGACGCAAAACGCCTGGCGGACACGTTCTTGCCGGTCGGGGTGAGGTCGGGCGACCTCTTCGCTGTGGGCCTGTTGCGTTCGGTGGGAGCCGCGGCGTCGGTGGAACTGGGCGACGCCGAGGGGGCCGACCAAGAGGCCGAGGCCTCCTACGCCGACTTCGAACGCATCGATGACGACTGGGGCCGTGGTTTCGCGCTGTATGTGCGCTCACTGGCCGCCTACCGGCTGCGCCACATTGACGAGGCGATGCTCTTGGCCGAGGAGGCCGACCATTTTGCGCGCAGCACCGGCCATCCGCTGTTGCAGCGTCTCACTGAGGCCATGCGCGGCTGGTGTCTGTTGCGGCAGGGATACACCGCCGAGGCCGCGGCCGCCGCCGAGTCGATTTTGGCTTCGACTCGCGCTGAGGTGCAAAAGTCCTCGCGCGGTGCGCCAATTGTGCTGCTAGCCGAGGTTTCGGCCGTGGAGGGCAAGACTGGTGACGCGTTGGAGTATTTGGAACGCCTGACGGTGTATCCGGACCAGCCGTGTCTGGGGTGGCCGCGTCGTCGCGCGATTGGGCGCTATGCGCAGTTGCTGGCCGAGGAAGGCCAATGCGAGGAAGCCACGCACTGGGCGCGTATGACGCTGTCGGCTTTCGGTGAGGACCCTGAGGCGACCCAGTGGGCCGAGGAGTATTTGCGCACCTCCAGCCGCAGCTGAGGACGGCGTGGATGGTTTTTGGCGCCTGAGGCTATCCATCGATGGGGCCTCAGGCTCCTCAATGGAGCGAAGCTTACGGGGTTGCACGAGCCGATGAGAAGGCCGAAAGTGCCTATCGCATAATCCCCTTTGCGACGTGATCGTGATGACGCGCAGTAGCTAAGACAATGCGCAGGGGCGCCAAAGGCGTGGAAAATGTGGAACCCAATGGCGGAAACTGTTCGCGCCAAAGAAAGTTGAAAAAATTCTTGGCGTGCGGAAGCTGGTCAACGACCCCATTGGCTCACTGAGAGCAACCCTCCGCACGCCACACGGAGGACCCGTTCACTATCCGCCACAACGCAAATGCGCTGTGGTAGCGACACCTCAACCTTTCGGCCATTTGTTGGTGCCATTTCGGATAGGAGTATACAAGTACAGGGAGCTATATAACTTTGTTACCTGCCAAAACCCTTCCACGTGTCCAAAACCACCCTCAACACGCCGCCCAAGCAGTGGTTACGGTAAGGCATTCTTATTCTGAATAGGCTGACCTTGTTCATCCCGTCCTTGACGGGCGAGCTCACATTTGGAGGTTCAACCCAGTGAACTCGGTTTCCTCCTACCCCACGGCCGCACGGGCGTCCGTACCGCAGGGGAACCGGAGACCAGACCAGCCGACAGCCGCCCCAGGCGGACCCGCTGTCGCCGTCCAGTCTCCGCCGCGCCACAGCGGCACCCACGCCCCCCAACAACCGCCGTCCCCCCACGGCGCACCCCACCACCCTCCAACGCCACAGCACCCCAGCGTTGACCTCGACCCGGCCCACCTCCTCAAGGGCCTCGAAGACCTGACCGGCTACGCCGAAATCGCGCGCGGAGCCTACTCCATCGTCTACAGCGCCCAAGCACCCAACGGGCGCACCGTCGCCGTCAAGATTGACCGTCGACCACTCGCCGACGAAGGACAACGCCGCCGCTTCCAACAGGAAGTCACCTCCGCCGGGCGCGTCTCTAAACACCCCTGCGTCGTGCAGATGTACTCCGCCGGATTCACCAGCCAGGGCCACCCCTATGTGGTCATGGAACACTGCCGCGAATCCCTATCGGACTATCTGGCCCGCGAACACAAGCTCTATCCGGAAGATGTCCGCCAAATCGGCGTCCGCATCGCCACGGCGCTGGCCGCCGCGCACGCGGAGGGCATCATCCACCGTGATGTCAAACCCGCCAACATCCTTATCAACCAGCAAGGTCAGGTCGTCTTGGCGGACTTTGGACTCTCTGCTTTGAGTCCGCAACCGGCCCCCGGCCAGCCCATTTCCATCATGGCCACTCCCGCATACGCGCCGCTGGAAGTTTTCCAGCTGCAAGAGATCGGACCCGCCGCCGACGTGTATTCGTTGGCGGCGACTCTGTATGCGCTGCTTAGCGGTGCGCCGCCGCGCTTTCCGCTGGAGGCGACGCGGCCGCTTGACATCAACGAGGTCGCCTCGCTGCTGCATGAACCGGTCGACAACTTGCCGGGTGTCTCGCTGCTGATGGTGGAGATGATTCGCACGGCGTTGATCAATAACGCCCAGGGGCGCCCGACCGCTGAGGCGTTCGCCGAATATCTCGACTCGATTCCCGAGGAGTCGACCGGGGTCTTCCAAGCCATCGACGATTCGATGGTCGCCCCGGAGCCCTCGCCGCCGCGCGAAGGGACTTTCGGAGCGTTCTCGGCCCCGCCGGATGAGGACGTCGAAGCGCCGGTGGCAGCTCGCGCCGCTGTCGAGGCCGCGCTCGGTAGCCAAGGCATGAACTATGACGCTCCGTATGGATATGAACAGCCGCAGGGGTACGACCAGCCGCAAAACTACGACCCGAGCTTCTCCGAGGCGTTGGGCCGTATGCCGGAGAACGTCTCGTCTCCCAACACCGCGCCCACGGCACAGACCGGAGTGGTTCACCCACCGATTCCGGTACCCGAGCCGGTGAACGACCAAGGCTTTGACCAGTGGGACGACCTCAGCGGTGAATCATTGCCGGGCCGGTCCTTCCCGCAAACGGAAAAGCCCTACGAGTCGTCGCTAGAGCATTCGCCGGTGCGTCCCTCCCATGACGAGGGCCTATACCGCCATGAGGCGGCGAGTTTTTCGCCTCCGGCGCAGCGCTCGCCCGCCAAGTCAGCCCCGCTGGTGGACGAGACTCAGCGTTGGGACAACTTCGCTTCGCTGGATGAGGCTGAGGCTCCCGCACCGGAGACATCGGCTGGTCCGAATACCGGCATGACACGCCGCGAGCGCCGCCTCGCCTCGGGCGAGTCCGACTCCTCGATGGGGCAGCTCATCGGCATCGGCTCGGTATCGCTGATTGTTGTCATCGCTCTTGTCTTCGGAGCCATTAAGCTCTTCGGCGGCAACGGTTCGGCGCCGCTGGAGGACAACGCCAACGACGGGGTTTATGTCCCCGAATGCACCCTCGATATGGCCGGAGTGGCATGCGTGGCCGAACCCGTCTGTTTCAACGGGGCTCCCGGTGACGACATCGCCGAGCTGGCGTGCGACAACCCGCACACGTGGGAGGCCTACGCGATTGGGCAATTGCCCGAAGAGGTGAGTGAACCGACCCACCAAGAGGCGCTTCAGTCGTCAATCGTCACCGACGCGTGTGTGGACGGGCACCGTGAGGACGGGCCCTTGCAAGAATTCGTCGGCGCAGACCGCGTGAGCTGGGAGACCGACGTTCACCTTCCCACCGCCGAAGCTTTTGCCAACGGTGACCGCACCTTTATGTGCATCGCCCGGCAGGCCAACGGCGAAACCGAGATGGGGCACCGCTTCGCCCGAGGCTAGCCCACCACCCCGTATCCACAGATTGAACGCGCCCACAGTGCGCATGGAGACATGACGTGATTCCACTTTTGACGCGATTCGCCGCCAAGGGCGCCGCCGTGCTGGTGCTTGTCCTGGGCTCCATCATCGGCGGTCATGTGGCCGTGTACGGATCGACTGATATCGAAGAGCGCGACCCGCGCCAAATCGCCGCTGACGACCTGCGGGCCGCTCAGGAAGCTCACCAGGGCACGCGGCACCGCCACCAGACGTACATCATCGAGGTTGCCGACGCTGACGCCGAAACGAAGGCGTCCATGGTGATCGAGTACGCCAGTGAGTGGGCCAGCGAATTGAGTGAGGCCGAAGAAGCCGCCATCGAGGCAGCTGCGGTCGCCGAGGCGAACCGCAACACCAACCCGACCTCGGTGAACGTACCGGGAAGTTGCGACGAGTTCTCCGGCAACCGCGCCACCGGCTGCGCCATTAACCTGGAATGGGGCTTCGACCTGGAGCAGTTCGCCTGCTTGGAAAAGCTGTGGACCAAGGAATCGGGCTGGAACCACCTGGCCGAGAACTCCATTGGGGCCTACGGGATTCCGCAGTCGCTACCGGGCAGCAAGATGGAAAGCGAAGGCTCCGATTGGCGCACCAACGCGGTGACGCAGATCCGCTGGGGCCTGGGCTATATCCAGGGCCGCTACGGCCAGCCGTGTGCGGCCTGGGCTCACTCGCAGGCCAACAACTGGTACTAAGTCATTCGCGCCGTTGCTAAACGAGCCGAGGAGAACGCCGAAGGTGTCTTTTCATAGGCCGCTAGCTTGAATTTGAGGCGGGTTCGGGAAAATTCCGGAACCCGCCTCTTCGCTGTGCGCGACTCAGCTTTGTGCAGGTTGCCGCTCGCGTCTGCTGGGGTTGCGGTGTCGGGCGGTGACGGTGATGCGCGGTCGTTGTCTCCGGTCTGACGTGCGGTGAAGGCTGTGCTTGTGGTTGGGCTGGGTGGGATCGCCACTGTCATTGGCCGCAACTGTGGGCGGTGGCCTTCGTGTCCTGCATAAGCCTGGGTTTCTGTTGTGGGTTTCTGTTGGGTGTGTCTGTTGTGGTGACCCACTGGTCTGAGAACGGCATTCGTGGAGCGTTCCCTAAGTGGTGCTTGCCTAGCCTGGTAGCGGCGAGGTTGTCGCCTGGCCAGGAAGTCCCTTCCCGGGGTGGTTCCAGCGATGCGCAATCAAATCTCGGTGAACCCATAGTCCACCTGTGGCGGCGGTTTTGGGCCCGGTGAGTGGTTCGATGTCTACATCCAGTCGGGACGTGCCGTTAGATGAGGGCCATTCTTGACCGACAGCCAGCTTCGCTGTCAGGGCCGCCCCCACCACAGCGGTTGGTGCGAACGCCTCCAGCGGTGGGTTCGCGTTGCTTGCCTGGCAGGCAAGCTGCGTGGTGTTTATCGATGATGGAATTCTTGAGGTTTATGCAACAGGTGCCCTCGGCGTTCTCGTTGGCTTGTTTACCTGCGTAAACTTTGCCTTCTGCGGCCTTGAATTGGCACTATTCGCATCAGCCTCATTTATGTAGTTGGGTTGCCAGCCGGTGCGGTGATCGGTCGCGCGGCTGGAGTTTGGTTACGTCAGCCGCTATATAGCTGGCTGAGGTAGCAGCCGGTTACGGCTGTCTTTGGTGTGGTGGTTGTTTCGTGTGGGTCGGTGACGGCCGGTGTGTCGCGTGTGGACACTGTGCCAGGCGGTCCTAGGCTCGCATCGATCTTGGTGCCGGTGCCACGCTCACGTGGTGCCCGACAGATCCGGGTGTGCGGCGGCGTAGGTGGTGAAGTTCTCCGCGAAACGCTTCAACCCATAGGCTGCCTGGCCGAAGACCAGGGTCTTAATCCACCAAGCCCCCGAGGGCAACAGGTAGGCCCGCACGACCGGGTCGCCTTCCCTGGATTCTTCCCGGTGCACCGCGACCGAGTCGCCCATCCAGGAGCCATACAGGTAGTAGTAATACCCATCGGAGAGAAACCGGCCATAGAATTTGCCCGGCTCGAGGCGTGCCCCCAACAGGTCAAGCTTGGAAAGCCTGCTGGTGACATTCGCTGGGGCCGGTTGCCCGTTAGCGCTACGCATGGGGTGACCATTGGGTGAGCGCATCGCCGGGATACGCGGAAACCTGCCACTCATGACGCACCACCAAGCACAGATGCGGCCAGGTTTTGTGACACCTGGTTAAGAATGGCGTCCTTCCACTCAGGTGAACGGGCCAGAAACGGCGTCTCCCACACCACCTCAGTAAAGCGACCTCGCATCAGAGCGATCGTGGCCACCGGGATCACCAGCGATTGTCCTTGCAAGTTCAACGCCAACGCTGAGCCGCGTTCGGGATGCGGGGAGACCATGTAACGCCCCGGCCCAAAGGTGAACTCGACGACTTGTTCACCGGTGGTCTTCACCAGCGACGAAACATCCGATTGCGGCGAGCGCGACGACGTTGAGTAGACCGGATCAGATGCCGATAGGTCACGTGGATTACTCATCGCCCACCGCCCAAAGCCAGCGCCGATACCCGCATCTGCCAGGGCATATGCGGGTCAAAAAGATGTGAAGATATGGGTGTTGAGTACTCGTTTTTGGGTGCACGGAAGCGTATGGTGGTTCGTAGCATTACGAACTCCGTTTCTTGATGCTGGAGGGCGGTCCGCGGGAACGATTCTTAGCGGAAACCTGGTCCTACGGACCGCCCGATTCCATGTTTAGTTGTGCCCACCCAAAGCGGTGGGCGTTTTTCTGTGCCCATCAACGGTAAGACCTCAAGGGCCGAAGATGCGGTATTGACATCCCGTTGCTCGTGTCGCGTAGGCGACAGAGCCACCAGAAACCACAACCGACCCACAGTCGGCGGCGCACAGAACCCGATGGCGGCGCTCCTCCCCAGAAACGCACCAGCGCTAGGCGTTGCGGCACAGGCACACCCGCACCACCACATCCAACCCAGTGACAACAGCCCGCCACATCGGATAGCACGAAACTATCCCGGACCAAACCACAGAAGTCAACCACCACAACCCAAACCGCCCCGCGTGTCGCCCCAAACTAACCAGACCCCACGCCTAAAGCGAGACGCAGAACACATCTCTTCGGGGTGTTCGGAAACCTGTGCCTGCAGGGGCCCGAGAGCGGAATCGGCTCTGTTTGTCTTTGTGAGTGGCCCCGGGGAACAGCCGTCGCAACGGCGACACTTCGTTTCGTCCCGCACACGCTGACCCCATGGATTTGCGCGTTTTCGATGGAATTGCCATAACCCACCGAGAAGCCCTCACTTTTGAAAGGTGTCGTCGTGCCCTTGACACTTTCGGCTGCACGGCAAGCGCAGCCGAAGAACCTCCCTATCCACGCCCCGGACCGAAGCTTCGGCGCTCATCGTGCCGATGCATTGTCATTGCGGACCCGGGAGGGGCTGGCCTGATGTCGGGGTTCTCTCTAGACCAAAAGCGAATCGTTACGTGAGTCGTGAATTTGACCCCGATGCGGCCAAGTCGATCCATTCTGAGCTTGTGCATCTGATTGAGAAGCTGGAAGTGAATCAAGACATGGTCGGTCGAGGCGACCTGAGTTACGCCCCGGCCTTCGGGCTAGTCCTCAGCGGCCAGAACACCGCGCAAGCGAACTATGAAAACCTGCACTACACCGCTTGGAACAACCTCGACGCCACCAGGCGGGGGATGTATTCGGCCCTGTCGTGGCTCGAGATGGTGATGAAACAGCATGGCATCACCGAGTATGAGAACGTGCGCGAATTGGACGCCTTGAAAGAGGCCACAGATGAGTAGTGAGGCACGAGGACGCGGTTCGTCCCTGCGACAATCGACAGCAATGATAGATAAGCGTCGACACCCGGCTCCCAGGCCGGGACACACCCTTGCAAGCGCAGGTGAACCGCCCGTAGGCTCCTATTCGCATCCTGGATGGAAGGGAATAGCCCAGTGAGTGAAGCGTCGCGGCTGACCGGGGTTGCCCTGGCTGTGTTGGCATTGCTGGTAGCTAGCGGATGCGCTACCGATAACGGCGATTCCGACACTGACACCGGTAGCGATGGCTTGCCTGGTCTGCCGGCCATGTCACTCACCGAGCTAGAGCCCTCGTGCGACATGTTCCTCGAAGAACAGCTACGGGATTTCTTCGGCTACGTCGAATGGTCATACCCACCAGTCGAGTCGCCGTACGGCTCGGGAACAAGTCCGAGTGCCATCACCTGTGAAGGCACCGTTGTCTGGCCAGAATTTGAGTTGTCTTCAGGCCGTACGAACGCCGCAGAAGCATCACTTTTCACGTACCTATGGCCGCTCGAACCAGTTGACGAAGCCTCAAAAACCTTCCAGGCTCGTGTTGAATTTATGGTCGATTATGACGAAGGGCAAGGACGTACTGAATTCTTTGCTGAAGAATCCCCGGAAGGCGCATGGGACCAGGCAAATCTCTATGCCCACGGAGACGACCACGATTGGTACTTGCTTTTTCTCCAACAAGATGACTTCGTCTTGGAGATTAGTTTCCGGCATGAGCAAGATCCTGGTGAACGGCGAGCGGATTTGAGCCAGGGCGCAGCAGCCGGTGAGTGGTCGGTCTTCGATTTCGACCGCGAATCGGCCAGTCAATTCCTTATCGAGGACTACATGCCTGCGGTGCATGAGAACTTCCTAACCCTGCTGGATCGGACGGAGTAGGCCCCTCACATGAACTTTATGGAAAGGAATAAGCCTGTGCGCAACGCATCGCGGCTATCCACAATCGCCCTTCTTACCTCGGCCCTGCTGGTGGCTACCGCATGCGCCACCGACAACGGGAACAACGCGAACGGGAACGATGACAGCGGGGATGACCTGCCGGGTCTGCCCGCCATGGCCTTGACCGACCTCGACGCCTCCTGCGACATGTTCCTCGAAGAAAAGGCAGAAGACTTCTTCGGTTACGTCGACCGACCCAACCCACCAGTTCAATCCCCCTACGGCTCGGGCATCTCCCCCCACTCCATCAGCTGCGAAGGAAGCATCCACTGGGCTGAATACGAATTCTCCCCAGGGCGAACCAGCACTCCCAAAGGCAATCTCTGGCTCACGGTCTATCCAACGGAGTCAATCGCCGAGGCCGAGGAAACCTATGCGGGACGGTTGGAATTCGTCGCCGACCGGGACAAAGAAAACCACGGGGAGGACTTCTTCGTCGAAGAAAACCCTGAAGGCCCCTGGGACCAGGCATACCACTACGCCTACGAAAACAGAGGCGACCGCTACTATTTCTTCTTCCAAACCGACGACTTCGTCGTCGAACTCAGCTTCAACCACGGGCAAGATCCCAGTGAAGAATCCTCCGATCTCAGTCAGGGAGCAGGCCCCGGTGAGTGGTCAGTGTTTGACTTCGACCGCGACTCAGCCAGCGCGTTCCTTATCGAGGACTACATGCCCGCGGTGCATGAGAACTTCCTTAGCTTGCTGGAACGAACGGAGTAGGCCTCTGATGAGCGTTCACGATGACTTCGAAGAACACAAATACTTCACTCCACAGACAGGCGTGGGTGGGTGGAAAAAGGAAGCCCTGGACTCCACCGAACTGCTGCTGTCGACCAACTCCTGTTCCTTGGATGGCTGCACCCTGGCCCGTAACCCCGCCGATCAGGCCTGGATCGAACTCATGTCCGCCATCCCCAAAGAAGACAGCCTAGTCAGGGACCTACATACTGCTCCCAGTTCTGCGGTCATGCCCAGCGAGCACATGTTTAATGACATCGTCTCCCTACTACGCCCCGACAACGGCGAGCGCCACTCCATGGAATCCATTAGTAAGCTGTGGCACGATCAGATCGCCAGGCCGCTATATGAGGATGCGGACTCGCTTGAGGCGGTGTTGAAGGACGCGTCGCATGCCTGGCACGGGGCGGACTTCGATTCCCTACACGAGCACATCCAGCAATGCTTGAACGCTCTGCGGACCACGGCCGATCACGCCGAGGTGGTCTCCACCGAACTGCACGAGCAGTCCGAGACCATCCACACCCTGCAAGGTGGCGATTCCGGGGAGATCCCCTTTCCTGCCCCGCAGTTCTTTGACGCCAATATTCGTAAAGAGTCCGCCGATGTGCATGTGCGGCCGCCGTTTTGGTCCGAGGGCAACTGCCAGCGCGTGACCATGGATGAGGCCCTAGCCATGGTGGGGGCCGACCCGGAGGCGACCGAGGAATTCCACCAGCGCGAGCTGGCCCGGGCAGAGGAAATCATTGACCAGCGCCTAGCCCAGATGACCGATGAGGAAATCGAAGCCACCCACCTGGGCACCCTGGAGCAAGAAGCCATCGCCCAGGCCCGCGAAGAGATCGCCCCGGAAGTCGACAACTACAAGCAGAGCGTCCATAACGGACAACTGGGCGAGTCCGAACGCATCAACGCCGTCGTCCTCGACCACCGCGACCAAACCGACGCCACTTTGTCTACCTCGAAATACACGATGGAACCGGTCGAGGTCGAGCACACCGATCACACCGAACGAGCCAACGGCTCGGGCTATGGCGGCCTGAACATGCCCGGCCCCACCGGCACCCCCGATGCCTCCGGCATGACCCAACCCGGTGGCTACACCCCCGGCGTCTCTCCCACCCTGCACGAGGTGGAAACCGGTGGCTCCGGTGGCAGTGGCCCCAACTGGAGGCTGCCAGCCAGCGCCAGCAGCAGCGACGATGCGGTCAGCGACGGCCTCTACGCCGGTAATCCCGGCAGCCTCGGCGCGCCCGGGGCAAGTCCCGGCGGCGCGGCCCCCGGTGCGGCACCCGGTGCAGCGGGCGGGGGCGGAATGTTCGCTCCCGGTGCCCGTGGCGGCCCAGGCGGCACAACCGGTGGCGCACAACGCGGCCCCGGCGGCATCGGCAGCGTGGCCGGACGCGGTGGAGCCACAGGCGGCGCGGCCAGCATCGGACGCGGCGGCACCGGCGGCGGCGGTGGTGTTCGCGGCGGTGCCGGCGGCATGGGCATGATGGGCGGCGCAGCCCCTGGGCAAGGCAACCAGCAACAAGGAGCGAAGAAGAGCGAGCAACGTACGCTCTCCGCCATGGGCCGCCCGGCTCCCGGTACAGCGAAACCCTCTAAAGAGCAGACCAAGGAACAGGCCAAAGGCAAGGACGACAAACCAGCCGAGAAGAAAAGCCCCCTGGCGGCCGCGTTGGAGAAACGCCAGGCACACAAAGCCGAACGCGAACCAGCCCCCGTCACCCCACCAGACCCCGACCAGGGCCACGAACTAGACATCCACGACCAATTCGATATCGAAGACGACATCTGGGGAGCCCACTCCGCCCGCAAAGACGAATATCGTTAGCGGACCGCACGCGGTGGGGTGGCCCCTGCGCGGGCTTGCTCCACCGTGAACTTGGGTGGTCAATGTGGACCAGCACGTTGTGCGCTCACCAAACGTGGACAGCAAAATCGTTGCATATGCTATAAAATGGTCTCTGGCTATTGGTAGCCAAACCCTCACCGGTCGCCAACTCTATTGGGAGGATGAAATCACAGCCCCTCGGAACTTCGCATGCATTATGACGGGTCAGCAACATCTGATGGAGTCGAATGACTTACCGCAGAACCTGATATGAGACTAGGGCGCGAGTGCGCCATGCATCGTGGCAGCCTCACTTGTTGTTACAGGAGCTTGTATGAGTAGCGATCTGATCGAGTCGAGTGAGCCAGCAGAGCGAGCGTTAGTGAAATAGAGTCGTTTCTCTTTATCGAAGAGTATGTCCAGGAAGTTGTAAAAGCGCTCCTCGATTTTCCCAAATTCTATGAACGTATCTATGGTTCGCTCCCATGTGCTCGATCGTCTGACGGGCGCGATGACCCCGACTGCCGTGATATTGAAATTGACTATAGTTTCAGTCCGGAAGGCTTGAAACTAGACAAAATTCGCAACGAATACCGAGACGCCCTGCGAAGGCATTGAGAAAGCGGTGGCCTTAACCTTTACCGTAATGTCCAGCATGGATCGGGGTCGCCTGAACACTACTTGCTCCAAGCATGATGCGATGTGGGAATCAGCTACCATTACCTGGTTGGGTACCTCGTTCCCCTGCGTAAACTCCGCCTTCTACGGCCTTGAATTTGTATTTTTGCATAAGCCTCGCAGGCGATGAGTTTATTTATGTGCGACCCTGATGCGAGGACGAGACCGTAGCCCCATGCGCGACTTTCGCATCTCTCAGGTTCGGGCATATGTCTACCTCGGCCAGCCATTTCCATCTCGCCTCCCGGTGTCTTTTCGCCCGCAGTGCGCGGAAAATAACAAATAGCAAGGGGCTATTGTGAATCAAGAACATTCTGACCCTAAATACCAACCAATTACTCTCCCGCTCACCATCAAGGCTGCGCAAGTTGCGCTATCTTTCGCGGCGATAACCGCACTTTTCTGTATCGCGGTTTCGATACAATCATCGATAATGCCTGATCCCATCTTGGGCAACGCTAGGATGTCGGTATGGTGGACGATAGTCATCGTTCCTATCGGTATCTGGCTGGCTCTATCGTTCACGATAGCGGCACGTGAAATTACCGAAGGATCAGAGGAGGCGCGTAAGCGTGGAATGACGAGGGCCCTTCTGCTTTTCGTACTCTCTATGATAATCGCTTTTCTAGCGGAGTTTGAGTACTTGGCGCTCGGATTTATTCCAATTGGATTTATTTGGGTGATGCTGTCAAATTACGAATCAGTTATGTTCTGCAAGAGGGAAAGTGAAGATTAGACCTCTAGAGTCGCCGCACCCTTCGGCGCTGAGGCAAGGCTAGACGTGATCTGCTCCAGCGTCAGAGGGCAGACGCTTTCAGAACCGAGAGGGGTCCGGGAGTCTTCGACTCCCGGACCCCCTGTCGGTCGTTGCGGTTATGCCGATGGCGTTGGCTCGTATGTGGGCCTAGTTCATCAGCAGGTTGGTCACGATTTCGGCGATGTCGGAGCGTTCCGACCGCGTCAGCGTGACGTGGGCGAACAACGGGTGGCCTTTGAGCGCTTCGATGACGCTGGCCACGCCGTCGTGCCGACCCACGCGCAGGTTGTCCCTTTGCGCGACATCGTGCGTGAGCACGACCTTCGAATTGCGGCCGATGCGCGAGAGCATCGTCAACAACACGCCGCGCTCGAGCGACTGTGCCTCGTCGACGATCACGAACACATCGTGCAAGCTGCGGCCGCGAATGTGTGTCAGCGGCAGCACTTCCAGCATTTCCCGTTCGAGAACTTCGTCGATGACGTGCTTGTTTGTCACCGCCGAGAGCGTGTCGAAAACCGCCTCCGCCCAGGGCGACATCTTCTCGCCCTCAGTGCCCGGCAGGTACCCGAGGTTTTGCCCGCCGACGGCATACAGCGGTCGAAACACCAGGACCTTGCGGTGCTTTTGCGCTTCGAGCACTTGCTCGAGGCCAGCGCATAGGGCCAGTGCTGACTTTCCGGTCCCGGCCTTTCCTCCCAGGGACACGATCCCTACTTCGTCGTCCATCAACAAGTCGATGGCGATGCGCTGTTCAGCGGACCGCCCATGAATGCCGAAGACTTCACGGTCGCCGCGGACTAGACGCACTTGCTTGTCAGCAGTGACCCGCCCCAGCGCCGAAGAAGACGTGCCGCCCAGGCGTAGCCCCGTGTGGCAGGGCAGGTCTTCGTCCGCTGGTAGGTCGATGGTTTCGCCGCGGTGCAGGGCCGCCATTTCGACGTCAGTGACGCCTAGGTCGGCAATCCCTGGCCAGGTGGGGTCAATAGCCTGTCCATGTCGGTACTCCTCTGCGTTGATTCCGACCGAAGCCGCTTTCACCCGCAATGGCATGTCCTTCGTGACCAGCGCGACGTCCTCGCCGGTTTGGGCGAGGGCGCGGGCCACGTTGAGGATGCGGGTGTCTCCCGAGTGCGGGTCGAACCCGGCGGGGAGGGCTGAACAGTCGGTGTAGTTGAGCTCGACGCGCAGTGTCCCGCCTGATTCGTTGGCGGGTAGCGGTTTGTCGAGTTGACCGTGTTTGATCCGGAGTTCATCTAGGCGGCGCAGGCATTCGCGTGCGAACCAACCCAGTTCCGGGTGATGACGTTTCCCTTCCAGTTCGCTGATCACGACCAGGGGCAAGACGACAGTGTGTTCTTCGAACCGACTGAAGGCTCCTGGGTCGGAGAGCAGGACGGATGTGTCGAGGACGTATGTGCGCGATGTAGGCACGGTCGCCTCCTGGGACTCTCGATGTAGGGGAATACCCCGTTGATGCCCTAACCATAACCAGGAACTGTGACATCACGCTAGGTAAAGTTCCGAAATAGCCCACAGATGACCTCTGTGGGAAAGACGCCGGATATAACTGAGAGTGCTCGGATGATTATCCATAGTGGCACTTTGTTGCGAGATAGCCTCATGAGCTGGATTCGTGTTCGAAGGTCGTGCCCAGGCTCGATGGCGCGACGTTCACGCCCTGGGTGGCTGTTGCGATATGAATGCTCTCGGTAGGGTTTACGGATGATTATTTGGATAAATGGAACGTTCGGGGTCGGGAAGACGACCACGACCCGGGTCGTCGCCAGCTTGGTGAAGAACGCCAAGATCTTCGACGCCGAGTATGTCGGCTACACGCTGCGGTCAGTGCTGGCCGACATTGAGCCGGTCGAGAACTTCCAAGACTGGCGGCCGTGGCGTTCGCTGGTGGTCGAAACCGCGCGTCATATTGTCGACTTTGCTGGCGGGCCATTGATCATTCCGCAGTCGGTGCTTGTCGAGCAGTACTGGGTCGAGTTGGCCGAAGGCTTCGAGAAGGCGGGCCTTCCGGTGTCGCACTTCTGCCTCCACGCCGACCGCGACACCATCGTCAAACGTATCGAAGGCGACGAGGTCGAGGTTTCGGCCAAGCAATGGCGCCTGGATCACCTGGACCGCTACGAGGCGGCGCGACCGTGGTTGGGCGCGTCGGCGACCACCATCGACACCACCGAGATTTCGGCAGTCGAGGCCGCTGAAACGATTGCCGCGCAAGTAAAGTAGCCCACTGTCCTCGCCGCTGGCCCGAGGTTGATCGGCGGTGCGACCGGACCCGGGTTCGCAGAGTGCGCCAATCGTGGCGTGGGCGCTCCGTTTCCGTTGGGGCGCAGTAAAGGTGAACGAGAAAAGAAGTGCTTACGGCATTCTGGTCGGCCCGGTTGCTATTGGCAAACCTCGCCTCCTGCGGCCTTGAATCCGCACTTTTGCATAAGCCTCACTGAACGACGCACATTAATGTGCGTCGTTCAGTGTTTCCAGGATTGGTCAGAGGTGTGAATATGCAGCCGTGTCTTGCTTTATAGCCCCATTAACGACGGGTGGGACCGAGCCGTCGCTCAGTCCCACCCTTTTCTGTTGATTCTGATAATGAGTGATCGAGTCGCATTCTTCCTCTGCTACTCAATCCTTTATGGAGGAATTCGGTCGCGGCCGAATTATGGTCGAACAAACCGGCGAGCCCGCAATAAGGGCCAGACCTGTTAGTACCAGCCGTTGGCCTCGGAGTGTGCCCATGCGGCGCACGGGGCCCCGTAACGGTCGCTGATGTAGCCCAGGCCCCAGTGAATTTGGGTAGCCGGGTTGGTTTGCCAGTCGCCACCCGAAGAGGCCATCTTGTCGCCTGGCAGCGATTGTGGAATGCCATATGCCCCGCTAGAGGGGTTCTGGGCCGTTTCGTTCCAGTTGGATTCGCGTTCCCACAGGTTGTCCAGGCAGCTAAATTGGTCGCCGCCGAAGCCGAAGTCACCCAGCATGTTGCAGGCGATCAGCCGGTTTCCGCTGTAGGAGTCGCAGCCGTCAGCTGCGGTGGGAGGAGCCGGTGAGGACTGTTCCTCCTCGGGTTCCGACTCGGGCTCCGGTTCGGGTTCGGGTTCGGGCTCCGGCTCCGGTTCGGGTTCCGGGATTTCCGGGCGCTCGTCCTCATCGAGTGCGTCGGGCCGCCACAGTTCTCCATCACCATTGTCGTTCAAAGCGGCCAATAGTGCCGAGTCGAAAGGCTCGGCGTTGGCAATGTGGGTGATGTCGGCCGGAGGTAGTGTTTCCTCGGTTTCGGATGAGCCGGTATTTGCGTATGCGACTCCGGCGGCGCTGACTCCCAATACGGCGATACTTAGACCGGCCACAATGGGACGTCGGAATTGTCGCAACATCTTGCGACTGTTGGTAATGATGTGATTACTCACTCGGGATTGACCTCCTCAGTCAACAGACCCGCCTAGGCTGCCAGTGAGAAAGTGTTATCGACAAGTGATAGTGAGATATAACCCAGGAGAGTAACCAAAGGTCTAGGCGCTATAACCGGAACGGCTTTTGTTATCAACCGTTTGCTGTGGCGCGATATTTCTTCTGAGGTAGGGAAGAAGACTTTGCCCGAATTGGTGGCTACTTGCCGTATCGGCGGTTGCGATTGGAGAATGACCGCAATGCCCGAAGGAAGTCCACCCGCCGGAAATCGGGCCAGTTGGTGTCGCAGAAATAGAACTCAGAGTAAGCAGACTGCCACAGAAGGAAACCGGAGAGTCGCTGCTCGCCACTGGTTCTGATCACCAGGTCGGCATCTGGCTGTCCGGTTGTGTACAAGTGCTTTCCGATCGTGTCGGAATCCAGCAGCTCGCATGCCTCGTCCAGGCTCTTGCCCTGGGCGGCGTACTCGGTCAGGGCCGACTTCACCGCGTCGGTGATTTCCTGATGCCCGCCGTAGCCGACCGCCAAGTTCACCGACGCGCCCCCGGTGCGGCCCTCAGTGCGTTCCTGCGCGGCCTTCAAAGATGCGGCCAGGTCTTCGGGTAGCAGATCCAAAGCGCCGACAGTCTTGATGCGCCAGGGCAGTCCCGCACTGGAGAGATCCGCGGCGAGGTCGGCGATGATTTTCAGCAGCGGATTGAGCTCTTCGGCAGGGCGGGAGAAATTTTCTGTGGAAAGCATGTAGACGGTCACGTGGCTAACGCCGAACTCGTCGCACCAGGTCAGGAAGCGCTCTAGGTGTTTGGCTCCGGCGCGGTGTCCATCGTTGGGATCGGTGTAACCCATGCTGCGGGCCCAGCGGCGGTTGCCGTCGATCATGATGCCGACGTGGCGAGGCACTGGCTTGCCTTCGATCTGCTTGGCGAGCTTGCGCTCATAGACCCGGTAGATCATGTTTTGTACACCCATAACCGACAAGTGTATGCCCCTTAGAGCTGCCCTAGCCGCCAGCCTGGAGGCGCATCTGAGGGGACGGAACCCGTAGGCTTCGTCCCCTCAGATGCGCAGATTGGTCGAAACTAGTCGTTCATACCCAAGCGCTGCTTAAGCGCGTCAAGCTCCGCCCACAGCATCGCGGGGAGCTTGTCGCCGAACTTGGCGAACCACTCCTCCACAAGCGGAATCTCCTCTTTCCACTCCTCGACGTCGACTCGCACCGACGCGGCGAGGTCCTCGGGGTCCGTGTCGAGCCCGGAGATGTCAATGGCTCCCGGGGTGGGCACGAATCCGATGGGGGACTCCACGGCCTCTCCACGGCCCTCCAGCCGTTCCACGACCCACTTGAGAACCCGGGCGTTCTCGCCAAAGCCCGGCCACAGGAAGCGGCCGTCTTCGCCTCGGCGGAACCAGTTGACGTAGAAGACGCTCGGGAGCTTCTGGGCGTCATCGGCGGCCTTGCCCACTGAGATCCAGTGGTTGAAGTAGTCGCCGGCGTTGTAGCCGATGAACGGCAGCATCGCCATGGGGTCACGTCGCACCACCCCGACCTTGCCGGTGGCCGCGGCGGTCGTCTCCGAGGACAAGGTCGCGCCCATGTACACACCGTGGACCCAGTCGCGAGCCTGTGTGACCAGCGGAATCGTCGATGCGCGCCGCCCGCCAAAGAGGATCGCGTCGATCGGTACGCCGCGCGGGTCGTCGTACTGCTCGGCCAATACCGGACACTGCTTGATCGGGGTGCAGAAGCGGCTGTTCGGGTGCGAGGAGGGCCCCTTTGAATTGGGCGTCCAGTCATTGCCGTGCCAGTCAATGAGGTGGTCAGGGGCTTCACCCATGCCCTCCCACCAAATGTCACCGTCGTCGGTCAGCGCCACGTTGGTGTACAGCGAGTGGCCCTTTTCGAGCGTGCGCATCGCGTTGGGGTTGGTCTTGTAGTCGGTGCCGGGGGCGACGCCGAACAGGCCGTACTCGGGGTTCATGGCCCACAGGCGGCCGTCCTCCCCGTAGCGCAGCCAGGCGATGTCGTCGCCCAGAGTCTCTACCTTCCAGCCGGGAATGGTCGGCTCCAGCATCGCCAAGTTGGTCTTGCCGCAAGCGGAGGGGAAAGCCCCGGTGATGTGGTAGACCTTGCCCTCTGGGCTGGTCAGACGCAGGATCAGCATGTGTTCGGCCAGCCAGCCGTTGTCGCGACCCATCGCCGAGCCGATGCGCAACGAGTAGCACTTCTTGCCCAGCAGCGAGTTTCCGCCATAGCCGGAGCCAAACGACCAGATTTCCCGGTCCTCGGGGAAATGGGTGATGTACTTGGTCTCGTTCGAGGGCCAGGGAACGTCGGTCTGGCCGGGCTCCAAGGGAGCGCCCACCGAGTGCAGGGCGGGCACGAACTGGGCGTCGTCGCCCATCGCCTCGAGCACCTTGCTACCCATGCGGGTCATGATGTGCATCGAGGCCACGACATAGGCCGAATCGGTGATTTCGACGCCGAACATCGGGTTCTCGGCTTCGATGGGGCCCATGCAGAAGGGAATGATGTACATGGTGCGGCCCTTCATGCAGCCGCGGTACAGGTCGGTCATGATCCCGCGCATCTGCTCGGGATCCATCCAGTTGTTGGTGGGGCCGGCGTCAGCCTTGTCGTGCGAACAAATGAAGGTGCGCTCTTCGACGCGGGCCACGTCGGTGGGGTCGGTGCGGGCCAGGAAGGAGTCGGGCCGCTTCTCCTCGTTGAGCTTGGTCAAGGTGCCGAAGGCGACCAGTTCGCTGGTGAGACGGTCCCATTCCTCATCGGACCCGTCGCACCACACGACGCGGTCGGGGGTGGTCAGCTCGGCTACTTCCTTTACCCAATCCAGTAGGCGCGGGTGTTGAGTCGGTGGCTGGTTGAGGCCAGTTTTTACGGCGTCCACTAGTTCTCCCTAAAGCAGCAGCGTTGTCGGTCAGGCCGATGCGCGGTAGGCAGGTTGCGCGGCCTGCGCTCGGCAGGCCGAAGAGCCTGTGTGTTGTCGGTAGGCCCAAGAGCCGTAACAGGTCTGTCTTCCGCTTGCGGTGGGGTGCTGTGGAGCCTGGTCGTGTAGTCGGGGCGTGCCCATACCCGCTGGGTAGGAACAGCGCCTCGGCCTTGCCAGTCACTGACAGCACTCCGTTCTCGCTACGGAAACAAATCTGATAGGAGCTCAAGGGGCCCTGGGGTCGGTCAGGAGCGCACCCACAACCGGGCCATCGCAGCGCCCACATCTGTGGAACGCTGGCACCGGCCGGGCTGGAGTGCCTGTACAAACCCCATAGGTGTTGTCGGTAGGTTGTGGCTTACCCAAAAGGCGCTCCATGGAGAACCTGTCGGCGTACGTGCCGACCTCTTGCGGCCGTGGCCATGCTTGGTCAACAGCGCTCATTTGTCTAAGCCGTGGTGTGAACCGAGCCCGTCGCCTTCCTGTCAAGCACAAGACAGGGGTCCCATCCTCGCCGTGGTCGGAGTTATCGCCGTCGTTTCGTGGTGAAACTGCGCGATGAGCTCCTCGCCACGGGCGTGGATACTGGCACGATGGCTCCCGGTTCGCTTGGACCCGACACTACGCGGTAACGCGGGCCCCTCCAGGCAGCTCGGCTCTGGCAAAACCCCATATTCCGGGAAAATCAGACGTAGCTTTGATCCTGCCGCTTGAACGTGCGCGAAAGGCGGCTAAATGATTGCGTTTTCTGCGCAGGTCTGCACGATTAAGCATCACATTATGATTTATGCCCTATGACGTGGGAAACTATCGGTTGCGAAAGTCCGTGGCGGGCCCCACATATTGCTCGCCGTCGCTGCGGACAATCGCCGCGACCGGGCGCCGTCAAGATGCCTCTTGACACAGTGGACTGAATGGAACAGGATAACAGCGTTCCCTCCCTTTCTCGAAAGGACTACATATGAAACGCGCCCTAGCAGGCAGCGCCGTCGCGCTGTTCGCCGCCGCATCCGTCGCCGCTTTCGCCACCCCCGCCCACGCCGCAACCCCCGCCCAAGTCAACTGCAACTTTGCCGAAGTCTTCACCACCTTCGACGATGGCCAAGGTCAAGGCTCCCTCGGCTTCACCACCCGCAACACTCAACTGACGGTCCACGAAGGCAACGGCGATGCCTGGTACCTGACCGTAGAAGAGGGTTGGCTAGCCGGTAAAGACGGCTGGATCGAATCCGATTGCGTCGTCTTCCAGGCCTAACAGTGCCCTCTAGCCCCAAAACGATCCCCTAGAGAACATCGCGTTCCGGTTGCCGTGGGCCTACCTGGCCCACGGCAACCGGAACTTTCACGCCAGCGCGACGTATGGCTATGGGCTCGGGTGGTGAAACCCCAAACTCGCCTCACATGGGTGGGTGGGGCGCAAACGCCTTTGGTTAGTACGCGGCTAGATCTACGGCAAGCCAGATGTGGGGGCGGGGGAGTTTAAGCATGTGGTGAGTCGGCCTCATTGTCGAATGCGCGGCGCGAGTTCGCTGGTATGTGTGCGGTAGCGACTTCCTGGCACATCTTGTTCAGGAGTTGGGTCCGCGCTTGCGCAGATCATCCACACTGGACATCGCGTGCCGTAGTTCCGCCAGCCACTCTTCGGCGTGCTGTTCCACCAGCCGCACGCACCACGCCAGCGCGTCCTCGCGGGACCGCGCTACCCCCGAGTCCACCAGAGTGTCCAGAACTTGACGTTCCTGCTGCCGCAGTCGCGCTGTCACGGGGACGGCCTGGTGGGTAAAGATCAAGGTAGTGTCGCCGCAGCGGGCCCCCCAGGAAGCCAGCCGCCGGTAGCGGTACTGCAATTGCCCCGAGATTTGAATCCGGATATCCCGCGTGCCTTCGCGGAAGCTGGAAATGCGGCCCTCTTCGGTTGCCGCCCGGTCGTTCTCCGTGGAGTCCGGAGGGTGGTCCGGTGCCGGTAGCGGACAGATGACGATCAGCTCATCGGTGTCGGAACTGATTTCTGGAGGCCCCGTTAGCCAGCCCTCGGGCATCGCCCCGAAAACCCAAGCGGCGGCGTCGGAGGTGGAAGGAAGCGGCCCCAGCTGCCAATTCGCCGTGGCATCTCCATTGTTCATGGGGTCTCCCTTCTTCGTTAGGTCTTCACATATACCCGATGGCACAGCGATTGCGCCAACCGCGCGTCGAAAGTGTGCGGTGTGACCGCCCTGCGCCCCAACAGGGTTGGGCACATTGTCTACACCAGGTGTGTCTACTGGTCGTCCTCATGGGCGTCGATGCGCTCGCTAGCCGCGCTGATGAGAGCCGCCCACTGTCGCATTGTTGACTCGTTGGCGACCAGATAAGTGTCCACGGACTCCCACAGCGCTGTTTCGTGGATTTCGCGCAAGCGCGTCTCGTCGGCACATTCGGCGTGATGGGTGGCCAACTCGATTTCGTCGGCCTTGCGAGCGGCGAAGTCCGCGTCGGTCAACTCTTCGGTGTGATACCAAATGTCGGAGGCGGTGTTACGCGCGTCGATGGGCGCCTCTAGATCCCAACCGCGTTCCGACATGCATTCGCTCCATTCGTCCACGGCGCTGAGGTATCCCTCATCGGCGTGAACCTCCTCGAACACGATCCCGAATAGCCGATCGCGAACGATGAACTTCGCTTCGATGAAATCCTCTAGATCTGAGCCGAAAACGATCTGGTCGCCTTCGGCCTGGCAACCGACGGTCGGATACTGCAAGCGGGTGCCGTCGGGCATCTGGACCACTTCGTGGTCGGGCAGCCGATCGGAGGAGACATCGGCGTCATTCGGATCGTAGCCGCGTAGCGCGATCCAGTAGGCGGACCGTTCTTCGGCGGGAAGCTGGGTGAAGTCGTTCGGCCCACTCGGCTCCACATCGTTGGGGGAGGCTCCGTAGCCATTCTCGCGCGCCTGGTCGGTCTCCGGGGCGGTGATGGTGGCGCTGGAGAGGACTGTTTCCCATGGTTCTTGCCGGTCGGATCGATTGATGAGGAGATCCTCGGCGTGGACGGTAAAACCGTCGGCTTCCAAACATGCCCGGTAAATCCGTTCGAGGCCCGCCAGCACGTGCTGGAACTGATCATCCACCTCGTGCCATTGGGAGATGGCCGCCGTCATCGCCTGCTCCTGGTCACCGTTGCCCTTCTCCGGTTCGGAGGCCGTACAGGCGGAGGCAACCACGACGGTGGCCGCGGTGGAGGCCAAGATGAGGGTGAAACGGCGAGATGGGCGCACGCAAGACTCTTTCGCGTAACTCGATAGGTGCGGGCACGGTAACACGTGCCATTGACATAGTCGCGTCAGGCTGTAGCCCATGTGGAGGTGGCGAAATCACCTTCGTCGCCGCATTGCCTCCACCGCCTCGCCCCGTGAACGCCGAAAACGCCCGATGAGCACTCCGAACACTCATCACCCCAGCTTAGATCGTGTGCGGTAACCGTGTGGGCACTCAAGACTTAACGGTGCGGGGCGCGCCTAGATCTCATTCACGCGGCAATCGAGCCCGGGGCGAGCTCGCGCCCGGCCGGGCCACAGGGTGGCGCAACCATCTGCACGCGCATGGGCGGCAAGCAACCTAAATGCCGCGCAAAAGTAGCACCGACATGACGCACATGAGGACCCCGGCCGCCACGACACTGGTCAGAATCTGCGGCGGGCGGGCTTTGACCCGATGTTGCCACGCCAACCAGGTTTGGAGAAAAGCCGGACCGACGATGAGCCCACCGAACATCGTGACAGTCGCCAGCGCCTGCTGACCCGTGCCCGCATCCCCGTTGAGCAGTAGTTTCGCGCCAAGGACCGAAAGGAAGGCAGTGAATGCGCCAAAGGCGACCGCCATGGCGTAGGTGTGGCGCGGTGGCTCCAAAGGCAACTCTCCGTCGCGCGCTAGCTGTAGCAGCTGCTCACAGCGTCGGATGCGCTGGCGTACTTCATCGGCATCGGCATCGTGGGATTCAACCCGCACCGGCACGGCGATGGAACCGGCCCGGCGCGGCCCCACCAGGTCGGCCAGTCGTCGCCATAGGACAACCACGGCCCTATCGGACTCGACCAGTAGTTCAGCCGCCTCCGCGGCCTGTCGGTCGGCGGTCTTGGCCCGGGCGATCGCCTCCTCGGCCTCGACCTCCAAAGCGTCGGCCTCGTCCCGGTAGGCCCTGGTAGCCGCGTCGACCTCAGCCTCGGCGGCCTGGCAGGTGTCGCGGAACTCGCGCAAGGAACGCGCGTAATCTGCGGCGGGACCTTGTTCACGTGCCACCCAGGCTCCTCTCACCGACGCTGTTCGCATCGCGCTGTTCGATGTTCTCGCCGCTGCCTTGCGGGCTGCGGGGGCTATTGAAGACCCCAAGCCCTTCGGAGCCGTGAGTGCCCACCCCGCCGCCGCGCAGCGAACCGAGCACCCCGGCCAGATTCGGTAGCGACTCCTCAGTGCGATAGGGGATCAACACCTCCGGTTTGCGGTGGTGTGCCCGGTCAAAGAAGAGTCCCCGCCGCAAGCGGGGATACCAGGCGGGCCCGCCGGCCTGGGGAGACAGTGGAGCCAACTCGGGGCCCTGGACATCCAACGCCAACCAGGCGTCGATGGCGTCAAAGCGAGCCTGGAACCCCCCGAGGTCCTCGCGCAGGCGCGGCACCGACCGCCACCAGCCAATGGTGTGCAGATGATGTTCGGGCCCCTCCAGCAACATTTGCCGCAGGTTATGCGACTGCGTCCGGTCTAGACGTGCCGAACCCGCGTCCACCGCGTACAGCACGCACAGGTGCAACTGCCCGGTCGCGTGTTCCTCCCATTGCGAGGTCACCTCCGCGAGCCGTTCGTGCCACGACACGGTCGCCCCCGCCTCCTCCAGCGCCATCGACAGCCTCCATGCCCCCGAGACCTGGTCAGGGTCGAGACAACACAGCGAGACCGACAAAGGTTGGCGGCGCGCCATCGACAACGCCGCCGAGGCCAGCACGTCGCAGGCCTCTTGTGACCGCGTGCCCAACACCGCCAAGTTGCGGCCAGGGGCCCGGTGCAAGCGCAACAGCGCCGGTTTCGCGGCCACGTCAATCGTCTGCCCCAACAGCGCGGTCTCCCGGGCGACCCCGGGCGCGCTCTCATCGGGCATGGCGGGAACGACATCACCATCGAACAGCAAAGGCGGCTCGTTGTCATCGCCACGGTTCTTCCACAGTTTCTCCTGCAACGGAGTCCACGCCTGCGCATGTCCGGCGTTGGGAATCGCGACCAACTCATTGGCCTCCACGGTGCCGCTTTCCGCGTTGACCACGGCGTGAAAGCGTGGGATCGCGTCAGCCAGATGATTGTTGTCGGCCAGAATGCGCCGAGCTTTGGGCAGCGCGACGCGCAACGTGAACTGCGCGACCAGACCCGCCCGGCCCCACAACGCCTCAATCCCGGCCACATCCTGCGACGCGAGAACCAGGTGAATGCCCTGGCTGCGGCCCCGACGTGCCAAGTCCTCCAGCAATGTCACGGCCTCCTCGGTCACCGCGTCCCGGCCCTCCAACAGCGCCTGAAACTCGTCGATGACAGCCACCATGCGCGGCCACCGGCCTCCTGGGTCGGCCTCGCGCAGCTCCTCGAGCTTTGTAGCCTCGTGCCGCTTCGCGGCCTCGGCGCGGCGGCGCATCTCGTCCTTCAAATGGCGCAGGAGAGCCAAACCAAACTCACGGTCGTCGTTGATGTTGACGCCCACGAGCCGCACATGTGGCAGCCACGTCGGGTCGCGCTGACCCGAAGCGAAGCGGGCAAAGGAGACGCCCTCCTTGAAGTCGAGCAGATACAGCTCCAGCTCATCAGGGGAATAGGTGGCAGTCAGCGCCCCGATGAACGCGTACAGCAGGTTGGTCTTGCCCGAACCGGACGGGCCCCCAATCAAAGCGTGCGGCGGATTATCGCCCAGTGTGACCCGGGCAAGCTTCCCATCGGCGCGCTCACCGATGGGAACCGACAAGCCCGTGGCGGAGGAAGCCGTCCAGATGTCCGCCGGCAGCAGGTCGATCAGCTTGGCGGGCTCGCGCCCAGCGGTGTGAATATCGGCCAGTTTCTTCGCGGTGGCGGTAATCAGTTCCGCCGGTGGGCACGGATCCAACTCGATGGCAAGCTCACCGGTGGCCCCGGTGGCATTCGCGGTAATCCAGGTCGTGTGAGGAGAATCGTCCTCCAACGCGGCCTTGGCATCAGCGGTACCAACCACGACCAGATGCACACCCGTGGCGATGCCGGTGCGACGCAGGCGAGCCAGCTGGGCGTACTCCTCCTTCGACCAGTCAGCGATGGCCGAATTGAGCAACACGACCACCCGGGCCGGTTCAGGCCGCCGCCCCGAGACAGCGGCCAACCGCGCCAGCGACGAATGCTCCCCAGCCAACACCGTGGCATTGATACGACGGACATGCTCGACCAAA
This sequence comes from Natronoglycomyces albus, assembly GCF_016925535.1. Taxonomy (NCBI): domain Bacteria; kingdom Bacillati; phylum Actinomycetota; class Actinomycetes; order Glycomycetales; family Glycomycetaceae; genus Natronoglycomyces; species Natronoglycomyces albus. Next base: position 686,744 of record NZ_CP070496.1, read on the forward strand.
TCATCCAGCATCCCGCGCAGACCGGAAGGACCCACGTATTGCACCAAAGCCGCCTGGGCCAGCGGGGCAAACGCGGCCAGCGAACCACCAAGTTGCTCCGGGTCGTACACATGCAACTGGACACCCCCGGCCGGAGTGGAACCAAGGGCGCGCAAAAGCAACCCCGGCAGGGCCTGAACAGCGTCATCGCCGATAGCCACGTGCGAGCGGTCGAGAAGACCCACCAACGCCGGCAGCTGAGGTCTATCGGCAATGGAGCCACAACGCAACAGCGGCGCCGGGTCACGACCCGCCGTGGCACCCAGGGCCCACTCATCCCACGAGGGAGCACCGGCCGCGCCGGGAGCGGCAGCCTCCGCTGCCGCCACCGCCGCCTCGACCGTGCGTTCGATCTCGCTTTGCGCACGCGCGTCGATGGTGGCCAGGACGCGCTCCTGAATCAAAGCCAGCGCCGCCTGGCGTTTCCGGGCCCGAGCCAGCGTCTGCCGCGTGCGCAACTGGGTGTCCTTGGCGTGCTTGGCGGCCTCGGCATCCAGCGCGCGGGCGGCACCGCGAGCCTGCGCCAGCTCGTGGCCAATGACGTCGCGGAGTCTCTTGCGCCAGTTCATCCTGACCGCCCTTCAAATCGACTGCTCATGGACACCGGGTCAAACACACGCGGGCACAACACCCGGCCGCCTCAGTCACGTCGGCGATGCAACGCCGCGATCAAGACCGGGCCGAGCGCGGCAGCCTCCGCCGCCTTCACTCGCGCGCGCTGCTCCTCCGCTTCGGGGTCCGGCTTGGGTGACCGGGCCGCCAACGCGCACGCGGAGGCCAGATGCTCCTCGGCGCACTTCTCATCCAAACCCGGCAAGATCGCGCGCACCGCGTCATTGGTGGCATCCCGCAAACGCGGCGGATCCGCCTTGGTGGGCGGACGCCCGAGCGTTTCAGTGGCGAGCCCGCGAATCATCGGCCACGACAGCCCAGGCAGGCGGACAGCCGTCTGCGGACCAATGTCAAGAAGCTTGCGGTGGTAGCCGGCCGCGTCGGAGCCATTGGCTAGCTTGGCCAGTTCCTCGAAAGCCTTAGTCGGCGAAACACCCGACGCGCTGGAATCCGGTTTACCCTCCCGTTGACACATCGCGTTCACCGCGTCGGTCCACCACTGTTGGCCATCGCCTTCTCGCGACTGGGGAATGGACGCGCTACCGGTGGCTACGGAGGAAGCCGCGGCGCTGGCACCGTCGGCCCCAATGGCAGACAGATACTCGTCCAACGCCTCGGCCGCGCAATCCAACTTCGACAGCGCCGCGTCCAACTTGTGGCGAGCCGTAGCTAGATGGACCAGCCCGACCGGTTCAACCGAATCCCGACTGGCATCGGTCAGCGCCACGTGCCCGGTTTCCAAATGATGTACCGCTTGCCGCAATCCAGGGCGCGGCAGATCGGCGCAAATATGCCGAATCTGCGAGGCCAGCGTGGCTATATCGCTCATAGATCGCGCGCCTACAGGGTTGCCGCATAGGATTCGGCCTGCTCGGAAGCGGCGAATGTGGCGGCTAGCGACTGTTCGAGTTCCGTGGCGGCCTGAGCTAGCGCGGCTTGAGCGGAGGCAACGGACTCATGTCCGCTGCCTTGGGTGATCGCCCCGAGCGTGCCCTGGGCGGTTTCGACATGTTGGGAGGCGGCCGTGATGGCGGCCTGACCGTCCTTGACTTGTTGCAAGGCTGATTCGATGGCTGATTTAAGTTCAGCGACACTGACACTCGACACGCCTAGTATTTTGTCGCACAATCGACCACAGCAGGTGGTGAACAAATAACTCGGCGTGTCCGAAAGGCGACAGCATGTCCGAATCCCCAGTCAGGGGCGGTTACGCAACGGTTCCCCGGCCCCAACAAGAGCATCGTTGTACGAACCTCGAGGCCGAACTCCACCGGCTACCAGCCTCGTCCGCCCGCACCGGTTGCTTAGGCCCCCACCGGCTCGCCTTGCAACTCCACACCTTCGTGTCGCATCTGGGCCAAGGCGCTGGCGATCGTGTCCGGGTTGACTCCGGCGGTGAGATTCAGCAGCACTGAGGTGGTGAAACCCTCCCGGGCCGCGTCGACGGCGGTGGCCCGCACGCAATGATCGGTGGCCAGCCCGACGACTTCGACCGTGTTGATGCCGTTTCCGCGCAGCCAGCTAGCCAGCTCCTCCTCGCCGCTGTGCCCCTCGAACCCCGAATAGGCCGCTTCGTAGGCGCCCTTGTCGAAGATCGCCGAGGCCACCCGGGGGTCGAAGTTCGGATGGAACTGTGCTCCCTCGGTGCCCACCACACAGTGCGGAGGCCACGAGTCGACAAAGTCGGGGTTCTCCGAAAAATGCGAACCTGGATCGATGTGGTAGTCGCGAGTGGCCACCACGTGGTCCCAGCGGCCCTCGTTCTCGGCGATGAACTCCTTGATCGCCAAGGCCACGTTGCCGCCTCCGGTGACCGCGAGCGATCCACCTTCGCAGAAGTCCTTCTGTACGTCAACAACTATCAATGCCCGGCCGTTGCTCATATCTTCAGCGTATCGGGTTAGGCGCGCTATTGCAGCCGCCGGGCGCATCGAAAAGCAAACGGGGAACACCCCGGCAAACCCCGCCATTGCCGCGAAAAAGCGCAAAAGGGTGGGGCCGAGACACGTAGTGTCTCGGCCCCACCCACGCCGTCGGGATCGGCTGGTATTCAGTCAGTAGTGAATGCCGACCTAGTCGATGTCGGGCCTAGGTGGCTTCTTTTCATCAATCGCGGTCGTTTCGGTTCCCTTTCCGACCGATGACTCCTGCTGCTTGAGCAGGTGGCCCCACTTCTCATCGAATACCGGGCGCTCCGAGCGGATGCGCGGCAGACGGTCGAAGTTACGCAGCGGCGGTGGGCAGCTGGTGGCCCACTCCAGGGAACCTCCATAGCCCCACGGGTCATTCACCGTCACCTGACGGCCAGCCTTGTAGGACTTGAACATGTTCCAGATGAACGGCAGCGTCGATAGACCCAAGATGAACGCGCCGACAGTCGAAATCATGTTCAACGTCGTGAAGTTGTCCATCACCTGGTAGTCGGCGTAACGACGCGGCATGCCCTCGTTGCCCAGCCAGTGCTGGACCAGGAAGGTCGTGTGGAAACCGATCATCGTCAGCCAGAAGTGAACCTGCGCTAGACGCTCGTCGTACATGCGCCCGGTGACCTTGGGGAACCAGAAGTACGTTCCCGCGAACACCGCGAACACGATCGTTCCGAACAACACGTAGTGGAAGTGCGCGACGACGAAGTAGGAGTCCGAGACGTGGAAGTCCAGTGGCGGGCTAGCCAGCAGCACACCCGAGAGACCACCGAGCAAGAACGTCACCAGGAAGCCCAGCGAGAACAGCATCGGTGCCTCGAACGTCAACTGGCCTCGCCACATGGTGCCAATCCAGTTGAAGAACTTCACCCCTGTTGGCACCGCGATCAAGAACGTCATCAGCGCGAAGAACGGCAGCAGCACCTTTCCAGTGGCGTACATGTGGTGAGCCCACACGGCCATGGACAAGGCGGCGATCGCCAGCGTCGCGAAGACCAGCGTCTTGTAACCGAAGATGGGCTTGCGGCTAAAGACCGGGAAGATTTCGGAGACGATGCCGAAGAATGGCAACGCGATGATGTACACCTCTGGGTGGCCAAAGAACCAGAAGAGGTGCTGCCACAAGATCGCGCCCCCGGTGTCGGGGTTGAACACTTGTGCGCCGAGATGGCGGTCGGCCACGACGGCCAGCAGCGCGGCGGCCAGAATCGGGAAGGCCAGCAGAATCAGCAGCGAAGTGATCAGGATGTTCCACGTGAAGATGGGCATCCGGAACATCAGCATGCCGGGCGCGCGCATCGTCACGATCGTGGTGATCATGTTGACCGCGCCGAGGATGGTGCCCAGACCAGAAATGGTCAGACCCACAAACCACATGTCGGCACCGACTCCGGGGGAGTGAACGGCGTTCGACAGCGGCTGATAGGCGAACCACCCGAAGGAGGCCGCGCCGTCAGGCGTGAAGAATCCGGCTACCACCATCGAAGAGCCGAAGAGGTAGAGCCAATAGGCAAAAGCGTTGAGTCGCGGGAACGCGACATCGGGAGCTCCGATTTGCAGCGGAACCAGATAGTTACCAAACGCGAAGACGATCGGCGTCGCAAACATGAGCAACATGATCGTGCCGTGCATGGTGAACAGCTGGTTGAACTGTTCGACGGAGAGATACTGCAGACCTGGCTGGGCCAGTTCGGCGCGCATGACCAGCGCCATCACGCCGCCGATGCCGAAGAAGGCAAACGACGTAATGAAGTACAGAATCCCGATGTGTTTGGCGTCAGTAGTACGCAGCGTCCGAGCAAGCCATGAACCTTTGGGCGCGCGGCGTACCGGCCAGGGACGCGCGACAATCGGCTTCGGCGAAACCGTAGTCACCTGTGGGCCTCCAGTGTCTCTGTTCGAGTAGCAACCGTGCCACCAAATTGGGGGCAGCCAGGCATGCCGATAGTCCTGATGTCACAACCTGGCCTCCGCAGAATAGCCGTTAGCGGCGGCGATTTTGCGGAGGGGTAATGACCAAGGCGAGAACCAACGGGCGCTACGTGTGGTTGGGAGTATGTCACCACGGGTAGGCGCGCCGTGGTGGACGTTGAGGGAGTTGCTGGTAGTCGCGGTGGCCCAGGGGGCGTTAGCCGTAGCCAGGAGGCGCGGAAGTCAACCCGAGAGTCACCGATGGAACGCGACAGTGACGGCACGTGCGACAAACCGTGAGCAATATCGCTGTCGTCCGCAGACAGTGTGAGGCCACGACGTCAGCCGGGCCCACGTTGGCGAAAACGCGGGGAGGGGTTCGCCTAAACGTGGGCCTCGCGGCTGAGACGATGCTAGTCGCGCGCGGCGGGCTCGATCGCGGCGTAGACGCGCTTGACTAGCACGGCCGTCTCGAAACCAACCTGGCCCAGATCGCACCCTGACTCGGCCAGCACCAGCACCTGAGCGCGGTCGCCCACCGACATCAGAAGCAGCACCCCGTCGTCCATGTCCACGACTGACTGGCGAATGCGACCCGCGTTGAGTACCTTCGCCGCGCCAGTAGTCAGACTGGCCAAACCCGAGGTGATGGCCGCCAGCTGGTCGGCGCGGTCATTGGCCAAGCCACGCGAGGCGGCCAGGGCCAGCCCATCGGCCGACACGGTCAGGGCGTGCGTGACGTCCGGGACCTTGTCCACAAACGAGGTCAGGAGCCAATCGAGCTCGCCAACCGCCTCTGAGGTAGATGCGGATGATTCCATTTTTCATTCCCTTCTGGGGGGAGGGGGAACGCTGCCGTTCCTAGTGCCTGGTGTGGTGCTCACCACCTTCGCGGTGTGCACCCGGTGTGGACTCCCAGTGTGCGAGGAGCCCGCGTCGGTGATCCCGCGCCGGGCCTCGCCTGTGAGACTCCGAATCAAGCGTCGTGCGCGGGTACCGTGTGATCTGCGTACTGGTCGGTCTGGAGACCGAACCGTCTTATCTGAGGTGTCCTCCCAGCGTGCCACTGAAGTGCCACCGTCCGCTGGTGCGCCTCGAGTCGTCGCCTCCATCGCAGTTGATGTGGGTGAACCCCGCGCCGCAAGCGTGTGATTGTGGCGCGAAGGCAACGCGAAAATGTGTCCTCACCGAGGGGTCGCTACTGCTCATTGATGGCCCACCGCAGTGAAACAGATAGTAATGGTGTTACTCGTGGTGCTCAGCGGCGGCGATGCCGGAGGCGAACCCGGAGAGTCTGTCTCGGACTTCCTCTGGGTCAAGGTCAACGGACGATTCCTCGCGTTGGGCGGGCACGGAGCCGGGCACGAGCAGGGTGCCTGGGTCGCGTCGAGGGAGCCCGCCGGGGCGGTCAGTGCGGTGACCGCTGTTCAGAGTTCTATCCACCTTTTTGAAAGTAACATCTACTGAGCTGGAAACAACCCCACCGGCACCGCCATTGCCGCGTGCGCGGCCAACTTCGGGTTGCGATGTGGCGTGTGAAACGGGCGCGGTCGGTGTGGTCACCGGGCGAGGCTGGTCGGGCACGATCGGGTCGATCGCGCCAGGGGCCTCCACCTCCTGGCCAGTCCCGACCACCGGCAGGTTGGCCGCATGAGCTGACAGCGCCAAGCGCGTTGGGGCGGGAGTCTGCGTGCGACGCAGAATCTCCGAGTGCGTCCGGGAAGGAAGCAACGTGTTGGGGACTCGGACCATCGCCAAGGTTCCCTTTCCAGACGTCGAATGAAGTTGTACGTGCATCCCGTGCAGGGCGGCCAGCCGCCCGACCACGAGCAGACCCATTGTCGCGGTCAGTTCCGAGGTCAATTGTTCGGGCTCTTCGAGTCGCCGGTTAATGTCGGCTAGTTGGTCGGGGGTCAGACCGATGCCGTCGTCGGAGACAGTGACGATGGTGTCGTTGGAGGTGTGCCGCATCGCGACTCGCACCGACTGTTTGGGCGGGGAGAAGCTAGCGGCGTTGTCGAGCAGTTCCGACAAGATGCGCACCAGGTCACCGGCGGGTTTGGCCTGGAGATAGACCTCCGAGGACCCATCGATGGTGACACGAGAGGCGTCTTCGATCGCGTCGGCGGCATCGGAGACGACCGTGCGCAGGTCCACGGCCTCGTGATAGCGGCTACCCGGTTGGCCACCGGCCATCAGCAGCAGGTTCTCCTCGTTGCGGCGCATGCGAGAGAGCAGGTGATAAATCTGGCGCCAGTCGGAAATGTCCTGGGTCGCGCCGTACTTGTCCACATAGGCTTCGATGACGTCTTGCTGGCGTCGGACCAGGCCCTGCCCACGCCGGGCCAGCGTCTTCATCATCGCCTGCACATCGAGTCGTAGCAGCGCCTGGTTGGCGGTCTGCTTGAGAGCTTGCTGTTGGGCGGCGGTGAACGCCTCAGACAGGGAATCGATCTCGTCAACGCGGCGTGGAGGCAGCGGAGCGACATCCGCGCCCTTGGCTTCGGAGAGAAGTTTGTCGACTTGCTCGGCGCTAGTGGCACTGGAGAAGGAGTCCACATATTTGGGGAGGACTTCGTAGGCCCCAGTTAGCGCCTCTTCACGCAGAATCTCGACTCGGCGAGCGATCCGGCGCGCCAACGTCGTAGCCGCGAAGATCGACGTCGCGGCCAAGATGGTGATGAGAGCGACGGTGATGACCGCCGAACGGACCGCCGAGGAGTGCATGTCGTCAACTCGGGCGTCCAGCTGTTCAGAGGCATGGTCTTCGACATCGTGCAAGGTGGTGATGAGGTTGGCCTGGAGAGATTCCCATTCGCCAGGGTTCATGACGGGCAGATGCCCGGACAGATATACCCCGATGGCCTCTTGAGCTTGGGAGACTTCCGGACTATCGACGAAATGGTCGGAAAAGTAGTTCAAGGATTCGGGGGTAGCCAGCTGGTTGAACGAGTCCAACTGCTGGTCGAACTTACCGGCCAGCACAGCGAACCCAGCCAGACGCTCAGGGTCGACCTCTGCCAGACCCTGCTCTGCCAGTTCCAAGTCCGAACCGAGCCGGAAACGCATTTCACCGGCGGAGCGGGCGGATTCGGAGATGAGCGAGAGCGCTTCCAAGGAGTTGGCGACATCGACGTTATCGCTTTGTCCGTGGAGAGCGTTACCGACGTGGACCATTGAGTCGGCCACCGTGCGGTAGGTGGTGAACGCCTCCTGCACCTCGGGGTCGATGGGTTCGGACTCTCCGGCGGCATAGACCCGGAACGTTTCGCGGGCCTGCGGCAGCTCCAACAGGGAACGCTGGGCGCGTTCGACGCGGTCGGTAAGAGCGGGGAAGCGTTCCAGCGCGTTCGGGGCGATCTCGTCGAGGTATTCCCCGGCCGCGTCAGTCACCTCCCACAACTCTTCGAGCACGACGTCAAGCTCTCGGTTGCGCATGGAGATCGCGTTGGTGATCTCGGCTTGTCCACTGCGCAGCACGAGGTTGGTGGCTTGGGCAAGCTCAGACAGCGCTCGGGCGTCATTGGCCGCTTGATAGTCACGCCAAGAGTGAGCAGTGTGAATCACACCCAGCACCAGCAAGCCGATGAGCGCCACAGTAATGGGCAGCAACAACTGTGTACGCACCGGCAGGTGAGTGGAACGGGGGCGTGCCTCGCGCGGGGACATCGGGGGGAAGTCCTTCCTTTCGACCGGGGCTGTCGAGTCAATCTTCGCTTGTCGGCCTCGTTAGCCGCTACGCGGGGGGACGACCGTACAGCGACACTGGACCAATTATGCACTCTCTGGCCTGTGGCGATACCGGTGGTAGCTATCAATTTGAACTATTAGCGCGCATTGGAAGTTGACGGTATCGGCCGACCGGCCAGCAGTTGGCAAGCGATATCGACCCACGTGTGGGTCAGTCTCCGTTTTAGAGGCGATACGGCGGCGAAGGGCTTTAGGCCCTCGCCGCCGTATTCGTCGTCAATTCAGTTCTTCGCCGGTGCCATGGACAGCGGCAGACCCCAGAGTCGTTCGCGACGGTGGCCGCTGACCGATCAGTAACGGTAGTGATCGCTCTTGTAGGGCCCGTTGACGTCGACGCCGATGTACTCGGCCTGTTCCTTCGTCATCGTCGTCAAGTTCACGCCCAGCGCGTCGAGGTGTAGACGCGCGACTTCCTCGTCGAGATGCTTGGGCAGAACATACACGCCAATGGGGTACTCCGCGGGCTTGGTGTGCAACTCGATCTGGGCCAGCACCTGGTTGGTGAAGCTGTTGCTCATCACGAAGCTCGGGTGACCAGTCGCGTTGCCCAGGTTGAACAGACGCCCTTCGCTCAGCACGATCACCGAGTGGCCGTCGCGGGCGGCCGAGCCGGGGAAGCGCCACTCGTGCACTTGTGGCTTGATCTCTAGCTTCTCGATACCCTCGATTTTGGCCAGCCCGGCCATGTCGATCTCATTGTCGAAGTGGCCGATGTTGCCCACGATCGCTTGGTGCTTCATCTGCTTCATGTGCTCGGCGGTGATGATGTCGCGCGAGCCTGTCGCGGTGATGAAGATGTCGGCCTCGGCCACAACATCCTCAATCGTGGCGACCTGGAAGCCGTCCATCGCCGCTTGCAAAGCGCAGATCGGGTCGATCTCGGTGACAATGACGCGAGCGCCTTGGCCCCGCAGCGACTCGGCGCAACCCTTGCCGACATCGCCGTAACCGCAGATCACAGCGACCTTGCCTCCGATGAGTACGTCGGTAGCGCGCATGATGCCGTCGGTCAGCGAGTGGCGGCAGCCGTACTTGTTGTCGAACTTGCTCTTGGTCACCGAGTCGTTGACGTTGATCGCCGGGAACAACAGGGTCCCGTTGCGCTGCATGTCATATAGGCGCAGCACCCCGGTGGTGGTCTCCTCGGTGACACCCTTGATCGCCTGCGACATGCGGGTGAAACGCTGGTTGTCTTCGGCAACCGAGGCGGCGAGCAGCTTGAGGACTTCCGCGTGCTCTTCGCTTTCGGCGGTATCCACGCCCGGCACGGAGCCAGCCTTTTCATATTCGGCGCCCTTGATGACCAGCATGGTGGCGTCGCCGCCGTCATCGAGGATCATGTTGGGTTCTTCCGAACCCCAGTCCAGGGCGCGGGAGGTGCACCACCAATATTCTTCGAGCGTCTCGCCCTTCCACGCGAAAACGGGGACGCCCTGCGGGTCCTCGGGCGTGCCCTTGCCCACGACGACGGCCGCGGCAGCATGGTCTTGGGTGGAGAAGATGTTGCAGGAGGCCCACCGCACCTGCGCGCCCAAGGCGGTGAGGGTTTCGATGAGGACGGCCGTCTGCACGGTCATGTGCAGAGAACCGGTGATACGAGCGCCCGCCAGGGGCTGTGTGGCCGCGTACTGCTGGCGCAGCGACATGAGGCCGGGCATCTCGTGTTCGGCCAGACGCATCTCGTGTCGACCGAACTCGGCCAGGGAGAGATCGGCGACCTTGAAATCGTCGGTGCTTAGCGTTTTCGTCATAGTGCCGATCCTACGCGGGCAGGTGGGAGATCGCGGCAATCGCCGCCACAGTTGCCGCGTGTGCGTGGTCATGTCTGGGCGGCCTTCGTTGCCTGGTCATCGTCCTGGACCAGGTTCGGCCCGCAGGTGCCGCGCGGAACGTGAGTGGACGGGGAAGCCGGTTCGTATCTCAGTCGCAGATGGGGAAACGACGGCGTGTGAGGTTGATGCCCACGGTGATCTTGTGGCACGGTCGGAAAGAAGCGGGGCCACGGCGCGGCCCGCGCGGGCGATGAACATGGGTATCACCCGGGAAAACATAGTTCCCACGCCTCTTCCAACCGAACGTCTTCGTTAAAGGAGACCGGTGTCTCCCCTGTGAAATCCCAGCGTATGGGGGTACATCAAAATTTTCTAGCCCATAATGGCGATTTAGCTTGACACTAGGCTTGCCTTGAGTAAGTATATAAGTACGCAGCGTTACCGCAGCGGCTCGGTCCGATCCGAGAGCAGCGGAGACGCGCGGGGGAACCAAACCGGGGGGAGTGCCGGGAGGTCTGGGGTGGCCTCCCGGCACATTAATGTGCCGGGTCTGAACAAGACCCCGGCACGTAACGCCAGACGACCTACATCGTCTGGCGTTTTTTCATGCCTTGCCTGCGCTGGGCGCGCTGGGGCTACTGCCACAAACGCCGAAAGTACCTGCCGCCTTCTGGCGCAAGTTTGCCAGTTGCTGCCCTGATTCCTCCCTCTTGCGCCATCCTCCATGTGTAAGACATTTGTTATACACATGAGTGATGACTATTGGATTCCGTCCTAACGCAGTGGACCAATGAGGCTTATGCAAAAGACGTTTTCGGCGTTCTCGTCGGCTCGTTTACCTGCGTAAACTTCGCCTCCTGCGGCCTTGAAACCGCACCTTTGCATAAGCCTCAAACGGTTATCGAAGGCTACCGGCGCAAAGGCGAGAGCATTGCGGACGTTCTGCGTCGCGGGTTGCGCAGTTTGGAGCGTCTGGAATGGGAACACGGCGATGGAAGACATGGCTCGTCTGGCCGATGAGGACTCCTCGGGGGAGCCGGATGTTTGGGAGTACGACGACTACGGCAACGTTAGGTTGTTAGGTGGTGCGGTGAAGAGAGTCCCAGCCGAAAGTGATGGAACTGAGAAGTCCCCAGCTGAGGAGCTCGCGCGCCTCCGGTCCGTTATTCGCGATCGAACGTTAATGATTAGGGGAGCGGTATATCCCATTGACGTGGGCGATGCGAAGCAGCGAGGGAAGCTCCTAGGTCTGGTGCTTAGCCTGCAGCGTGACGGTTGGAGCACCGTAACAGTGCTGCCAACGTCGACACGAGCGCGCGAATCCATCTTTCGTCCCGCCCTTGAGGTAGCGGGACAGCAAACGGTGGTGATGATCGACCAGATTCGCACCATCGACACCCGATTCGTCGTCGGCGAGATGGTCGACTTCATCGTGGGAGGCGACCGGGAGCGCGTTGAATACGCACTCGCGCGGTACCTGGGCCTTCCCCTGCTTTAACCATTAGGGCACCACGAAACGGGCCCGGCGCGGGGTGAGCCGGAGGGCTAGTCAAGAAACTTCGCCAGCACCTCGCGGTGGCTGGGCTTGGCCTCCTCATGCTTGGCGCGGCCCTCGTCGGTCAGCTTCAGCATCGCCGCACGGCGGTCGGTCGTGTTTATGTCACGGATGACGAGACCGTCGTTTGTCAACCGGGAGACGGTGCGCGACAGGGCGCTTTGGCTCAAGTGCATGCGCGACTCCAGAGTCTTGAGGGCGCACTCGTCGGAACCTCGCTCGCATTCGGCCTCGTAGCGCCGCAGCCGTTCCAGGACCTCGAACTCGCTGAGCCCGAGGCCATGTAGCTCTTGCAAGGTGGACTCCAGCGCACACGACAACTCGTGATACAGCGTCAGTGTTTTATGCCACTTGTCTAGCAGCACGCTTTCCATTGCTGAGTCCATGAACTGGAGTTTAACACCCGCCCAGTTTAAATGCTATGTCATTATATGATTTGACATTGAATGTACATGCATATAACTTCGCGCTTGTGACAGACATCGAAACCACACCAATACGCCCCACCACGACCGCACCCAACCCACCCAGGCAGGCCGACAAAACTCCACCCAAATGGTCCGCCCGGCTATGGAGCATCCTGCTCGTGGCCTGCTTCGCCCTCTTTCTGGACGGGCTAGACGTGTCCATGGTCGGCGTCGCCTTGCCCTCGATCGGCGCCGACCTCGGCCTGTCCACCACCGCCTTGCAATGGATCATCAGCGGCTACGTACTCGGATTCGGAGGCCTCCTGCTGCTGGGCGGCCGCGCCGGCGACCTCCTCGGGCGGCGCCAGGTCTTCCTGGTCGCCCTCGCCGTATTCGCCGCCGCCTCACTCATGGGCGCGATCGTCGACAGCGGAACCCTTCTCATCGTCTCCCGCGTCATCAAAGGCGTCGCCGCCGCCTTCACCGCGCCCACGGCGATGTCCATCATCACCACCACCTTCAAACAAGGCAAAGACCGCAACCGGGCGCTAGCGATCTTCAGCGTCTTCGGCGCATCCGGTTACTCCTGCGGGTTGATCTTCTCCGGATTCCTCACCGAGCTGGGCTGGCGCTGGACCTTCATCGCGCCCGTCCCGCTGGCTCTGGGCGCACTACTGGTTGGATACTTCGTCATCCCACGCAGCAAGCCCACCGCGACCGGCGGCGTCGACCTACTCGGCGCGCTGACACTCTCCAGCGGCATGCTGCTGGCCGTCTACAGCCTCGTGGCCCTGCCCGAGGTGGGAGCCGACAACCTTCTGCCGCTCATCACGCTCATCGCCGCCGCCGCGTTGCTGGCTGCGTTCTTCGTGGTGGAAAACCGAGTTCGCTACCCGCTCGTCCGACTAGGCATCCTGCGCAACGGTCCCGTGGCCCGCGCCAACTTGTGCATAATCGGCCTGTTTGGCACGTTCCTCAGTTTCCAATTCCTCATGTCGATCTACCTGCAATCAGTGCTCGGATGGTCACCGCTCCAAATGGCACTAGCCCTGGCACCGGCCGGCATCCTCGTGGTTATCATTTCCCCGATCACGGGGCGACTGATCACCCGCTACGGTTCCCCCCGGCTCATCATGGTCGCGTTGGCGTCCCTGAGCGCCGGATACGTTCTCTTCTTGTTCAACGGCAGTTCCCCAGAGCCCAATTACCTCACCGATGTCCTGCCCAGCATTTTGCTACTCGGCGGCGGCTTTGCCTTCGGATTCTCCTCGATCATGGCGCAGGGAACCGACGGCATCGAGGACTCCGAACAGGGCCTGGCCTCCGGACTCGTCCAAACCTCCGGACAAATCGGCGGGGCTGTAGTCCTGGCTGGCGTGACGATCCTGGTCACCTCCGGGTCGCACGCCACGACCGGAATCGACGTCGGATGGAGCCAATTCCAACCCGGCCTGATTCTCATCACGGCCGTGGCATTGGCGGCGCTGGCGGTGGCGACGGCGCCGCTGTGGCAGCGCAACGGCAAGGCGGGACAACACCGGCTTCGCAGCTAGCGACCTAACCTATCCCGAGGGGAGATCCACTGCACTGGCCGCAGAGGGTCTCCCCTCCGCCGCAGGCGTGCTACTGCGAAATGAGGAAGACCTCACCGTCGCCAAACGCCGTTATGGTGCCACCCGCCGGGCCCGAAAAGGCCGCCTGTCCGGGACTAAGTTGAGCTGAACCCTCCGCGTCGGAAACCGTGACCTGGCCCTTGACACACAACACGATGCGTGGCCCTGTGGGAGAGAACGATTCCTCGACACCAGTGGTTTGGTCGCGCTCACCGGAGTGCAGACGGGCCTGGACGACTCGGAATTCATCGGTTTCCACCGGCCAATGTCGTACGCTAGCCGAACTGTTTGAGCCGGAGGGGGCCCGGCGAGGATCACCGATCGGCGTAAATTTCACCACCCGCAATAGCTCCGGCACGTCCACGTGCTTATTGGTCAAGCCCCCACGCAAGACATTGTCGCTCGCGGCCATGATCTCCACACCCATGCCAGACAGATAGGCATGCATGTGACCAGTCGGCATGAACAGGCCCTCGCCCGGCTGCAGCACCACGTGCTCCAGCAGCAAAGCGACAAATACCCCCGGATCGTCCGGATAATACTGCGACAACTGCCGCAAAACGGCATGTGCGTCAGCGAACATGTGGCCGTCCCCGGCGTGTTCCACCGCTTTCAACGCCTGTTCGATGTACACCGCGCAGTCGGACCGGTCCAGGTCCAACAGCTGGGTGACAGCCGAGGCCAGCGCCTCTTCGGCCACCGGGCCATTGAGCTCCTCCACCAGCCACGTCAGCTGTGGCACCTGCAAGGACGCAATCGCCTGGGCAGCCAGGGCGGGCTTTCGAAACCCGCACAGGGCCGAGAACTCGGTCAGAGCCACCAGCATCTCGGGCTTGGGATTGGGGTCAACGTAGTTGCGACGCGACAGCTCCTGCGCTAGGGCAGCCCCAGCCACCCCGGCGATGACCGGGGCGGAGGCGGTGAGTTCGGATTCGCGATCAAAACCTTCGCGGGCTCGCTCGGCGTCCGGATGGGCCTGGAGCGACAGCGGCTGGGCCGCCGCCAAAATCTTTACCAGGAACGGAAGCTGATGTTCTTCGTCTAGGCCGCGTCCATCGGGTAGGGGAGAAGGCGCGGTGGGATGCGAGCCGAACCACAGCTCAGCCTCGGGTTCCTCCGATGGAACAAGCCGACCTTGCAACCGCGCGATGGCCTCGCGCGATCCCCAGTCGTAGTTGCGGAAGACTCCACCAATGGCGCGCATCCGGCTCCCTTCACCGTTGTGCTTGTGTGCCTGTGACGAGCGCTGCCGTGGTGCTTGGCCGCCAGCTGGCGCGGCAGAACACCGGCGAGGCCGGTTCTCGGCTGCGGATTTGGTGCCCATCTCTCAGGCGGACCGATCGCCGTCGCCGACGGTGAGCCCCGTGTGTCGCAGCAGGCGTAGGCAGGTCGTAGACCAGCTCTCACCCAGCCCCTGGTCTGCGCACCCAAGCTTGAACGAAGAAGCTTAGCCGATCGGGCGTGATTTTGAGAAACCAGTGGTGGGGAAACGTCTCGGGGGAGACCGATCATCAGTGGATCGGCCGCCCCCGGTCACTGGAGAGTCGGCACAATGACGCCAGGTACCCATTGGCGCGACCGCGAAGGTCTCGTTACTGGCGCGAGCCGGAGTGGATGTGATCTTTCATGTCAGATACGGCGGGGACCGACATCGGGTCCAAGTTGTGGGCCAGCGCCAAATACACCGACGTGAAGTCGGGGAACGCGATTAGTGAAGCGAGCCGCTCCAGCGAACAGCCGCCTTCGGCCTTAAACACGTCGCAGTGGATGCCGCGCTCTTCGGCCAGTTTCTCCACCGCGTCAGCCCGCCGTGAGTCCGGCAGAGGAACGGAGTCGTCACCCTCTAGACCATCGTCACGGAACAGCACGATTCGCAGCCGGGTGGGTTGCTCGTCGCCTTCGAGCGGATCGGCGAAGATGTCGTTGCTCTGGCGGGTCAGCGAGCCGAACACGCCATCGAGCAATCCGACGCGGCCACGGCCAGCCTCGCCCAGCTCCCCGGCGATGACCGGGTAGCGAGAGTTCGCGGCGAGCATGTCGCCGAAGCGTCGGGCCGCGACTCCAGCCAGCGGGGAGCCGCCCCAGACGACCGGGATTGTGCCGGCCAGATTCATGGCCAGTTCCTTGGCTGGGTTGACAAACGAGTCCGCCTCCCCTCGGCAGCGTTCGGCGTCTTCGTCCAGCCGGCGAGCCGTCTCGGCGATATCGGCCTCGGCCAGTCTCACCAGGCCCAGTTCGCGGGCGGCCAACAGCACCGGAACCGTCAGGCCCCACAGGCTCATTCGGGCCGGAGCCGTGCGCGGAACCGGCACGAACACCGCCCGCGCCCGTTCGGCCAGAGACTGCAAGGGGGAGTCCGGTGCTCCAATGGCGACCAGTCGTGCCCCGCGCCGTGCCGCCGCCTCCGCAGCGGCCAACGCCTCGGGGCTGCGCCCGGAAGCAGATACGGCCAGCACGACGTCGGCCGCGCCCACCCAGCCGGGAATTCCCGCCGAGCGGTGGGCCATGACCGGCACCGGACAGCGTGGTCCGGCCACGGTTTGCAAAATGTCGCCGGTGCGCGCGGCGGTTCCCACCCCGGCGACGACGACGGCGCGAGGGCGGCCCTCTTGCGCCAACACGCCCAGCCCCGCTTCCGCGGCGAAATGCGCGACCTCGCGTAGCTGCGGACCGGCTGCGGCCAGAGCCCACAGCGCGCCGCCGGGGCGGTTCGACGCCTCTTGCGGCCCGTCGAGGCGCTCGGGGTCTGCGTGGCGATCACCCGTGACTCCGGCGAGACCTGCTTCTTCGGAATGCGGCATTTACCTCTCCAGCTCTTCGTCGACCAGCATCACGGGGATGCCGTCTTCCACTCGGAACACCTCGCCACATTCAGAACAGGTGAGATGGCCTTCGTTGCGGTCATAGGACAGCGGGGCGTGGTGGGGCTTGGGGCAGCGCAAAAGTTCCAGCAGGACCGAAGAGAGTTCGGCCTCCAACTGGGTGGGGTCGGCAAGTGATTCGGATAGTTCAGTTTCGGGGGCCGAGTCGTGATCCGAGCCGTTGCCGTGGGGAGAGCGGGAGGACGGAGTTGTGGCGTTCACGGTGAGTGCTCCAAATACATGCGGTTAGCTGCGCACGATCGACAGGATGTCGTCGCGCAGTCGGATCATGGAGGCCTCGGTGGCCCCTTCGACGTTGAGCCGCAAGAGCGGCTCGGTGTTGGAGGCACGCAGGTTCGCCCACGAGCCGTCCTTGAAAGTAATGGTGAGGCCGTCGAGTTCTTCGAGGGTGACATCGCATTTGGTGCCGTAGATGGCCTTGATGTCGGCGATTTTTCCCGCTTGGTCCTCCACTGTCGAGTTGATCTCGCCGGAGGAAGGATAGCGATCGTAGTCGGCCACGAGGTCGGCCAAGCTGGTCTCGCAGTTGCCTAGCTTGCGCAGGACGTGCATCGCGGCGAGCATGCCGGTGTCGGCAAACCAAAAGTCGCGGAAGTAATAGTGGGCGGAGTGTTCGCCGCCGAAGATAGCGTCATGGTCGGCCATCGCCGCCTTGATATAGGAGTGGCCCACGCGGGTGCGATGTGGTTTGCCGCCTTGTTCGGTGACGACCTCGGGTACCGCCTGAGAGCAAATGAGGTTATAGATGACCGTCGCGCCAGGGGATTTCGCTAGCTCGGCTTCCGCGACCATGCAGGTGATCGCCGAGGGGGATACCGGGTCGCCGGCGGCGTCGACGACGAAGACGCGGTCGGCGTCGCCGTCGAAGGCCAGGCCGATGTCGGCTCCCACCTCGCGCACTTTCGCCTGCAGGTCAACCAGATTGGCCGGCTCCAATGGATTGGCCTCGTGGTTGGGGAAGGTGCCGTCGAGTTCAAAGTACAGGGGAACGATTTCCAGCGGCAGCCCTTCCAACAGCTGGTCGCCCAACACGGCGGGGACCGTGTGCCCGGCCATGCCGTTGCCAGCGTCCACCGCCACCTTGAGGGGGCGAATGCCCGACAGGTCGACCAGGCCACGCAAGTGCGCCGCGTAGTCGGCGAGGAAGTCTCGCTGAGTGACCGTTCCTTGCGCGGTATTGGAGTTGTCGCGCGAGTCAGGGTCGGCCAGGATTTCAGCGGCTCGGTCGCGGATACGTGCCAAGCCGGTGTCCAGGCTGATTGGTTTGGCTTCGGGAAGGCATAGCTTCATGCCGTTGTACTGCGCCGGATTGTGGCTCGCGGTCAGCATCACCCCGGCCACATTGTGTTTTCCGGATATGAAGTACATCATGTCGGTCGAGCACAGGCCGGCGGCGATAACGTCCGCGCCCGCCTTCGTGGCGGCCTGAGTGAAGGCCTCTGCTAGGCCGGGACCCGAGTCACGCATGTCGTGGCCGACGACCCACGTGCGAACGCCGGTGACCTCCACGGCGGCTGTGCCTATCGCCGAAGCGATGCGCTCGTTGAGCTGCTCAGGGACGGTACCGCGAATGTCATACGCCTTGACGATGGCCTGTAGCTGCTCGTCCACCATGTACGCCTTTCCCTAGCCGATACGTTCTGTTCGAGCTTATCTGGGGGCGTCGTCTTCGGACTGAACCACCCGCAGGTGCCGACGCGACGACGAATGCGCGCTGGTGGGCGAGGATTGCTGCGGGGACGTGGCGGCCGATCGCTGGGCTCCGGGGCGACTCGGGCTCGTGGTGGCGATGGGACTGGCCTCCGGTGGCGCAGCCGGGTTGTCTTCTTCGGGGCGGCTCCCGGCGGCTTCGCGAACGGCGTTGGCCAGCGCGACGAGATCATCGTCGGTGGGCATCGGTTCGGAGTAATCGCCTTGATGACGCACCAATTCCCATCCACGCGGTGCCGTCAAACGGCGCGCGTGGGTATCGCACAGGTCATAGCTGTGCGGCTCCCTTGCCGTGGCCAACGGGCCCACCACGGCAGTGGAATCGGAGTAAATATATGTCAATGTGGCCACCGCCGGTTGGCGGCAGCCGTTTCTGGAACAACGGCGATCCGACCTCACGAGACGACGCTACCGCTTTCTGTTTTCGCTTGGTAGTCCATATTGGCTCCGACACGCTGAAATCCGTACTGCTAAGCCAAGCTGCGAGGCTGGGCGCTGGGACGCGACCGGCTGCGCGGCACTTCGATAACAGTACGTCCTCAACCGAGTTGCCGGTATGAACGACTTGTCAGTGTTCTCTCGACTGCGCTGTAGGACCACATGTGCGACCTTGTACTCCGGGCCGTCTTTTCCGCATTGGGTCGCGTAGTCCGTGGTAGCGGACCCGTTCGTGGTGCGGTGATGGCCGCGGTGGGCCGTGTGGGCCTATCTGGCAAGTGCGGGCTTGATTTCCCCACCTTTAGGTTACCTGGAGCAATACGGGCCGGGCAGGCCGTCGACGTTTGACACAGACATCGACGTCGATGAGTTCCTTAGGTGGGCCTGTGGATTCGGGTCGCCTTGGCGTGTCGCCCGGTCACTTTGTTCCCAGGAGTTGAGGTGAGGGCAGCTGCGGTTTCGGCCCGATCTGGGCGAAAATTCTGTGACGGAAGCTAAATTACCTCTTCGGGTAACCCCCACTTGGTTGTTCGTTGACCTAATCTTAGGTTTATGCGACACCGAGACCGCCGGGGCCGCGGCATGCGGGGACGCTTGGCACCCAGCACATTGCCGATGTCGCGCACGTCCACACAACGATTCGACCGCAAAGTCACCGAGTTGATCAATGCGATCGAACGGCACCTTGCGTCTTCTTTGGGAGGCGAACAGGGCAGCTTGCGCCATGTGGAGTTCGCCGTCGATGATGTGCCTCCTCCCGCCCAGCACTATGACGCCGATGTGGTGGAGGACCACGGGGTCGCACTGTCGCGTTTGTATCCGGCGCAGCCGGGCACTCTCGCGGCCGCTCCGCGAATCGTGCTGTACCGCCGGCCCTTGGAACTGCGGGCCGATTCCCCCTCCGAACTGACGATTCTGGTGCGTAGTGTGCTGGTGGAACAGATCTCGGCCCTGTTGGGAATCCCGGTCGAAGCGGTCGATCCTAGTCTGTAGCGTGCCTCGATTGGCGCGTGTGGCCGTATCTGGTCCGACTCTTGCGTTCAGGTGGCCCGACTCTGGATATGAAACGGTGGCCTTTGACTCTCCACGTCCGTGGAGAGTCAAAGGCCACCGTGGGATAGCGGTGCGACATTGTTTTGGCCGTTGCCAAAGGCGATCGAGCAACTGAATCGACCCGATCGGCGCGGCACCATGGTCGGTACTCGGCGACCGAGTCGAATCCTCGTTGAGGTGTCCTCGTGGAGAGGTCCGCTCGATGTTGTCGTGACCTTGCGTATGGCCTTGTACTTTCGGTCCATGTCGACACACCGTTGCCTGGCCTCACGAGTGAGGCTTATCCGACAGGCACTTCCGGCGTTCTCGTCAGCTCGTCTACCTGCGTAAACTTTGCCTCCTGCGGCCGTGAACCTGCGCGTTTGCACAAGCCTCCGTGATCCCGGTGGAATTCTTCGCTGCTTGAGGCCGCGGCGTGTGTGTATGGAACGTTGTGATCTGCCAATCGCAGGGAACATAAATTCCCGGCCATATTGGTCCAGCCCCGTCTCCATTGACGAAAGGCCATGTGGCCCGCGCTGAATCTCAGGGTTGTGGAATGGTTCTCATTGTTCTGGCGCTGTGTTTTTCTCCAAAGCTGACGCCGCCGAGGCTTTCGCAAGCCACCGGCAAACCCTTTGGCCTTTGCGCGGGCCTGGCTGTACAGCAGTGGCATCCTTCAAGCGAGTGCTGGCACTTTCTGTGGCTCTTGGGCCGCTTCGCGCAGCTCCTCGAGCGCCTCGGTGGTCGCCCCAGCTGCCGCAGCCGCTAGAGCGTCGATGGGTTGTGGGTCCAGATTTTCGCGTGATGTTGGTTGAGTTGGCACGGTGACGACATAGGTTTCGGCGGTGCTCGCGTTCGACATGAGCCCCGGCGATCCAGTCAGTTCCATCTCACGACAGGTACGGGCCACCACCACTGGCAGCATGTGCTCGCCACGTCGCTGGGCAATTTCGCGGGCCTGTCGTTTGATCTTGCGACGCTCTCGTTCCGAGAGCCCTCCCCAGATTCCGAACCGTTCGTCATTTTCGAGTGCAAACAGTAGACACTCGCTTTTCACATCGCAACGTCCGCAGATTCGCTTTGCGTCGCGGGTCGAACCCCCTTTTTCTGGGAAGAACGCCTCCGGGTCGGTCTGCGCGCACAAAGCGCGCGCCTGCCACTCGGGGACGTTTCCCAACAGGTCGGCCAGGTAATCACGGCCGTCCATATACGTCCGCCTCCTCAATCGCGCACCGGGCAGTCCGATGCTTCCCCCTTGTTGCCTTGACGGGGCCGCCTTTCGCGGTCGCCGATGATGCGATGCCTCCCCAACCGCGCATCATTGACGTCGCCACTTCGCTTTTTGCAAGCCGCCGTCGCGCGCCCTCGCGGCGAGGGCGCGTATTTCGCTGTGGTGTTGTGACATCGGTTTGTCACGTCGAACCGAAACCGACGAGACCCTTGTCGTTTCCTTCCGGCCCCACTGGGCGTTCCCTCTGCGACTGGGTCGTTTCAGGTCGCGTTGTCAGAGCCGGTGACGTTTGGGATTGTGTCCCTCACGGCCCCACTGATCTGGACTCTGACCTGGTTGGCTCCCCGTTCTTGGGAGCTCTCCCATCGGGGTTGCTGCCCCTTCGATGCGTTGAGCCCCTGCTAACTCGTGCCTCGGACGATGTTGCGCCCGTAGCGATCGCCTCGCCTCGGTTCGTACCGTGGTCGGTTAGCCCGAGCAGCCTCGGAAGTCCGTGTCGTTGCGGATGAAACAGAGCCATCGTCGATGGCGTTTCCACCCGGAGGCTTATGTAAAAGGCACTTTCGGCGTTCTCGTCGGCTCGTCTACCGGTGTAAACTTCGCCCCCTGCGGCCTTGAATGTGCGCGTTCGCATAAGCCACCCTGAATCTGAGGCATTCGACTTTGACTCTCCGCGATCGTGCGTTATGCGCGATTGGACGAGTGTTGGGTCAACCAGATTCAGTTCCACAGCGGAGTTACCGCTCGTTTCATGCCTGCGTATACCTGCCCTCGTCGAGCCAGACTGATCGGCGACGACTTCCCCCTGCGGGCTATGCCGTGTCGTGTTGTCGCGCGACCCATGTCGCGCCTCGCACTTAATCTGCATAACCCTTGCTGTGTCTTCGCACGTGTCTGCCTCTTCGCGAGCTGGAACATGAAACGAGTTCGTCCTTGCGAGCCAATGACGGGCTCTCGTGAGTAACGAGATATTCGCTCAACAGTTGCGGTTTTTTCTCATAAGAACCGAAATCTTGCATCTGGTGCGAACGTGTACGTGAATGTCACTCACATGACGTTTGGTAACGTTTCGATACCAAACGATAGCGCACGGTAAGCAGGCGTGGCAATGGTTTTGATGAGATTTTCTGCGGACTATGTGCACATATGTGAGCTTCTGACTGGATAGCCCAGCTGGCCGTCCGCACTGGCGGGAACCGGGTGTCGGCGCTGCTCAGATGCCCTTGATATACACCCGGCCGTCGAAGTTGCGCTATGGGGCGGCTCGCCATGGTCACCGCCGCTACGGGCGCAGAGTGAAAGCTTTAGGAAGTCGCTGTCGAAGGCGAATCCGATGCTCTGTGCGGGCGTGCCTTGCGCGTCCACACCAGCGCCAACACCACAGCCGTTAGCCAAGCGACATCGTGCACGGCACGTTCGACGACATCCCGCTGCGTAACCCAGACGGCCCCGAGGCTCTCCTGTTGGTTGGCCAAGTCCCACCCATATGCCGCCGCCGCTGCGGCCAGAAAGCAGCCCACCGCCAAGGTGATCGCATACAAGATAATCGCGAACTGGCGAATCGTCACCCGGGGCGATACCCACACCGCCAACAGCGGCAACGCGAGAGGCAGAGCGCTGAACAGAGTCTGACGGGCAGTGTCGGTGAAACCGATTCCCGCAGCGCGGGAACCAAGGCTGTCCCGGGGGTCAGTTCCCGTGCCGACGAGCCACTGAGAGAGGGCTACGGCAACCAGGACGGTCGAAATGAGCAGCAGGAGCCCCGCAGTCCGCGTGCGCAGGGGAGGGCTGACCGTGTCGCGCCAGGGTGAGGCGAATGCTTGAGGTGCCACCGGAGTCCGAAGGTGTGACGTGGCTTGGGCGGATGTGGTCGGTTTGGACGCGGCTTGATCCTCGCCGCCCACCTCTGGGGCCGCTTCACCAATGTCATTGGGATCGGATTCGGGTGTGCTCACACTGTTATCCACAGACTTCTCCACAGGGGCCATGCACGTTATTACACCAGTCTGGCTACCCGCTATGGCGGCAAACCCGGCAGGAGCGAACAGGAGAGTGACCGGGTCTGCTCCTGCCGCCGCCAGATGACATCGCGCCTAGACCAGGTCGGTGCGCCCAGTCTCTTTGAGCTGGTCGACGATTTGCTTAACCTCCTGCGCCCGGTCGCGAGTGGCCACGAGAACGGCCTCGTCGGTGTCAACGACGATCATGTCGTCGCAACCGAGGGTCGCGATCAGCCTGCCCGAGGCCGGGACCAGCACATTGCGCTTAGATTCGACCGTCAACACAGGACGGTCCTCCGAGGAGACGATGACGTTGCCGAATTGGTCGGCCGGACGCAAAACTGAGCCGAGCGTATCGAAGTCGCCGATGTCGTTCCAGCCAAAGTTGCCCGGCACGACTCCCACCTTGCCCGCGGCGGCGGCCGGTTCCATGACCGCGTAGTCAACCGAGATCCGTTCGAGCGCTGGCCACAATTGGTCAAGCAAAGTGGCCCGCTCGGGGGCTTCCCAGGCTGCCGCGAGGCGGCGGACCGTGTCATGCAGGGCTGGCCGCTGGGCCGCGAGCTCGGCGAGGAACACGTCGACTCGCCACACGAACATGCCCGCGTTCCACAGATAGTTGCCCGAGGAGACGTATTCGACCGCCGAGACCTGGTCGGGCTTCTCCTTGAATTCCGCGAGTTGAAAACCGGGGCCGCGCGGTTGGCCCAAACGCAAGTACCCATACCCGGTTTCGGGGCCCGACGGGGTGATGCCGATGGTCATGAGAAGGCCGTCTTCGGCCAGTTCCATGGCCCGCGAGACCGTGTCGGCAAACTGCTCGTCATCGGCGATCAGATGATCGGCGTGAAAAGCGCCCATGACGGCGTTCTCATCGCGTTCGGCGATGACGGCGGCGGCCAGGGCGATGGCAGCGGCTGAATCCCGCGGTGAGGGTTCGACGAGGATATTGCTTTCGGGACAGCTGGGCAACTGGCGTGCCACAGCGACAGCGTGGGCCGAACCAGTCACCACATACATGTGGTCGTCAGCCGATAGCAGCCGTAGACGGTCGACGGTCGCCTGTAGTAGGGAACGATCGGTTCCCGTTAGGGTGTGAAGAAACTTCGGGTTCTGGGCGCGCGACAGTGGCCACAAACGTGTCCCGGAGCCACCCGCTGGTACCACGGCATGCAACATGTCTCTCAGTCTGACATCCTCACGCCCCGACCACGGAGCCACATGCCCAGGAACGGCCGGGGCAATCCGGGACGATTTACTCATGAAAACGTCATTTGTCGCCTATGTCCGGCGCATGGCAAGGGTGAACCCAGAGAGGTTTGATGCGCGAAGAGTGCGCGAAGCTGCTTAGAGTAGCGCGGGGCAGGCGCCCCCTCACCCTCTGCGGCGCCAAGCCCGCGCCGCTCCATTGGACAGTGGCCGCGCCGGGCCGACTGCCTCAGAACAGGGTCGGCTGCGACTCGTCGACGATGCCGCGCATGTCGTCATAGTCGAGCACCACACAGCGAATACCACGATCCTCGGCAAGCACCCGGGCCTGCGGCTTAATGGCCTGGGCGGCGAATACGCCCCGCACGGGCGACAACAGTGGATCGCGGTTGAGCAGTTCCAAGTATCGGGTCAGTTGCTCCACGCCGTCGATTTCGCCGCGTCGCTTCACTTCCACGGCGATATGAGAGCCCGCCGCATCGCGACACATGAGGTCCACCGGGCCGATCGCGGTGGGAAATTCGCGCCTGACGAGCGAATAGCCTTCCCCTAGCCGGGTGGCGTCGGCGGCGAGCAGCTCTTGCAGATGAGCTTCGACACCGTCTTTTTGGAGCCCGGGGTCAACGCCCAGATCATGGTCGGAGTCGTGCAGGATCTCTTCGATGGTGATGCGCAGGGTGTCAGTGGCCTTCTTATTGGTGACCGTCCAGATGTCGCCGTCCTCCTTGAGGGTGCAAGGGGCGCTCATCCAGTTGAGTGGCTTGTAGGAGCCGCCATCGGAATGAATGAGGACACTAGTGTCGCCCTTGACCATGATGAGGCGGGTCGCCATCGGCAAGTGGGCGGAGAGGCGGCCGGAGTAATCCACAGAACAGCGAGCAATGACTAGGCGCATGCCGGGGAGCATATAGGGCGGGACTGATCAACGCTCATCCGCTCACGGAACCTGTTGCCAAGCCAGCTGAATTCTGCAACCTAGGTGGCAGGGGCTAGCGCTGAGCGGGGCGCTCAACAATCTTCGTTGTCCACCGGGTTTTTTCGCAGATTGCTCAATTTTGGGGCTGAGGAATCGGATTCCACCGCGTCCAGGATGGCCTGCGCCACTTGGGCCAAGGCTTCAATCTTTTCGTCGGGTATTTGGTCGAACACCAGGTGCCGCACCGCCTCGACATGGCCGGGCACTGCGGCTTTGAGCTTGCTCCACCCCTGTTCGGTGAGCGTGGCGAAGGTGGAGCGCTTGTCACTGGAATTGGTGTGCCGCTCGATGAGGCGATTTCTCTCCATCCGGCGCGCCACATGCGACAGCCGCGATTGGGATCCGTTGGTCAATGTCGCCAATTCGCTCATGCGCAGGGTTTGTTCGGGGGCTTCTGACAGGGTCACGAGCACGGCGAATTCGAAATGCGTGAGGCCAGCATCGCGCTGTAGCTGCGAATCCAAGGCGGCGGGCAGTTTCATGGCCATGCCTATGAGGCTTCGCCACGCGCGCATCTCTTGCGAATTTAGCCAGCGCGGCTGGTCTTCTTCATCATTGTCGGCACACACAGCTTCAGTTTACGTGCGGGCTGGCGCTTCACTCGCTGGATATTGAGCCGCAGGGAGGAGTATATTAGTTGAAGCTTCAAGTATTAGGGGATTCTCGTGCTCACGACCGCGCAACCGATCAAGGCCTATGCGGATTTCCTGCCTGCCGCGCGTACGGCCTCGGCCTCCACCGAAGAATGGACTGAGACCGACCCAGCACTGCCGTCGGTCTATCTCAGTCACGGGGCCCCGCCGCTACTGACCGAAGCCGACTGGATCGCCCAGCTATTCGCGCTGGCCCAAAGCATGCCCAAGCCCCGTGGCATCGTCATCATCAGCGCGCACTGGGAAGCCGCGCCAGTGGCGCTCACCGCCTCCGGCGGCGACTTGGTCTATGACTTCTCGGGTTTTCACCCGGTCTACCGCGAACTCACCTACGCCACCCCCGACTCAACCAGACTGGCTCAGCGGGTGGCCGCGGCCATGCCCGATGGAGAACCGGTCCACCAGCACGTCTCCCGTGGCCTCGACCATGGGGCCTGGGTGCCCCTGATGGCCATGTACCCCAACGCGGACGTGCCGGTCGTGCAGATGAGCATCCCCACCCATGACCCGCATCAACTGCTGGATTTGGGTCGGCGTCTGGGTCACTTGCGGGATGAAGGCGTCTTGGTGATTGGCTCCGGGTTTATGACCCACGGCCTGCCATTTCTCGACCGCGACGCCATCGCTGGAATCCAGGTTCCAAGTTGGTCTCGCGAGTTCGATGCCTGGGCCGCCGAAGCGCTCTCCACAGGTGACATCGAGGCACTGGCGAACTACCGCGCGATCGCGCCCGGTGTGTCCTATGCGCATCCGACGGTTGACCACTTCGTCCCACTCTTTGTCACCTTTGGCGCGGCCACAAAAATCGAGCAACCCGCGCAGACGGCCATTGATGGCTTTTGGATGGGGCTGTCGAAGCGCACCTTCGTCTTGAAGTGAGGGCTCAGGGCAGTCAGCCCTCGAAACGCGACTGCGCGCCGGTTGACCTAAGTGGATGACTTTGGGATGCCACTCGCGGGGGTTAGCGGATGATGACCGGGATCGCCGGGTCGCCAGGCGACAGCTTCAAACCCTCCCAAGGGATCGAGATCAGTCGCTGCCGCAGGAACTCGCGTGAGCGACTCAGGCTGGGCAGCTCCATTGGCTTTCCGCCGCGGAACAGAGGCACCTGGAGGTCTTGGTCCCCAGGCTGTCGGTCGGGACGGCCTTGCGCGACCACCACTTCCTCGATCGCGGTACCGGTTGGTTTATGGCGTCGTATCGCCGTCTTCGCCCCGCCCACGGTCACTTTGGACTCGGAGCGCTTGGCCACGGGACGTCCCTCGACTTCGACGAGCTTGTAGACAAAACCCGCCGTGGGAACACCCGACCCGGTGACGACGGCGGTGCCAGCCCCGTATGTGTCCACTGGGGCGCCGGAGAGCGCCGCGATCGCGTACTCGTCCAAGTCCCCAGACACGATGATCTTGGTGTCTTTGGCGCCCAGAGAATCCAGTAGTTCGCGTGATTGCATTGCCATCTCGCTCAAGTCGCCCGAGTCAATGCGGATGGAGCGCAGGCGTGGGCCAGCAACCTCGATGGCGTTGCGAATGCCCTGCGTGATGTCGTAGGTGTCGACCAGCAAGGTGGTGTCGGTGCCGTACTGGGCGATCTGGGCTCGGAAGGCTTCCTTTTCATCGCCGTGCAGTAGCGTGAAAGCGTGAGCGCTGGTGCCGCCGGTGGGCACTCCCCAACGAGCTCCGGCGGCCAGGTTGGACGAGGCGGAGAAGCCAGCCAAATAGGATGCCCGAGCGGCCGCGACTGCGGCCGATTCGTGGGTGCGGCGACCGCCCATCTCCAAGATGGGGCGTCCGCGTGCGGCCGTGACCATGCGGGCGGCCGCCGAGGCGACCGCGCTGTCATGGTTCAAAATCGACAGCGTGAGGGTCTCCAGCAGGATGCATTCGGCGAACGTTCCCCGCACCGTGGCTATGGGGGATCCGGGGAAGTACAGATCTCCCTCGCGGTATACGTCAATGTCTCCAGAGAAGCGATAGTCTCGCAGCCAGTCGATTGTGGAGCGGGCAACCACGTTGTCGCGCCTGAGGAAATCGAGGGTTTCCTCAGAGAACCGGAATGTCTCGATGGCCTCGGCCAGCCGCGCGATCCCCGCGACCACGCCATAGCGGCGCCCCGACGACAGTCGACGCGAGAAAACCTCAAACACGCACTGCTTGTCACCATTGTGGCCCGCCAGCGCGGCCTCCAGCATGGTGAACTCGTAGTGG
Source organism: Natronoglycomyces albus (assembly GCF_016925535.1). NCBI lineage: Bacteria > Bacillati > Actinomycetota > Actinomycetes > Glycomycetales > Glycomycetaceae > Natronoglycomyces > Natronoglycomyces albus. The sequence continues at coordinate 714,669 of NZ_CP070496.1, forward strand.
TCGGTCCGCAATGGAGTGGGCGTGTGTACAGAGTCGCCGATGGTCATGACTGTGAGCCTAGCTCTCGTCCGCTCGGAAGTCACCGCTTCGGTCATGAGCGTCAGCCACGTCCCACTGTCGCGCACGACTCACCGCTTTGGGGTCAGCATGTGCCATCGAGGCCCAGCACGCGGGTCGAAGTCGCCCGCGACAGATGCCCACAGCGGCCCGAAATCACCCATTTTGACCACCCCGCTGGGCCCGTCGCACCCCCTGTGACATGCATAACCACCCACGTCTCACTCTGTGAACACCGCTAGTTGAAGGTGGGCCGCGCACCCTGAAACGTGTACGCTTGGTCGCGTGTTGCGGATATCGCATGACCTCATTGAAGCGATGATCGCCCACGCCCGCGCCGACCATCCGGACGAGGCTTGTGGCATCATCGCCGGCCCCGCCGTGTCCGGCGAGCCTCAGCGCCACATCCCCATGACCAATGCCGCTCGGTCCACCACCTTCTATGAGTTCGATTCGACCGAATGGCTGCAGGTCTACAACGGGATGGAAGACGCCGACGAGATTCCCACTGTGATCTACCACTCCCACACGGCCACCGAGGCATATCCGTCGCGCACCGACGCGTCCATCGCGGCCATTCCGGAAGCCCACTACGTCCTCATCGCCACCCGCGATCCCGACGTAGCTCAGGTGCGCTCTTTTCGCATCATTGACGGGCAGATCACCGAAGAGGCCATCTGTGTCACGGGCGCGCCCGACGACGTGCAGTCGTATAAATTCGCCCACACTCCCGACGCCGTCATCTACGACTGTCGTTGATTTTCCGAAGAGGCGATGCCTCTTCGGTTCACACGCATCTGTGCCACACGCGAGTGTGCGCCGCAACAACCCGTCCGACCATTAAGGAACTCACCATGTCGATCCATGTTCGCGTCCCCACGATCCTCCGCAGCCACACCGGTGGCGAAAAAGTCGTCACCGGCGAGGGCAAGACCGTCGCCGACCTGTTCGACAACCTCGATGCCAACCACTCGGGAATCAAAGGCCGCGTGGTGACCGACGAAGGCAGCCTGCACCGCTTCATCAACGTCTACGTCAATGACGAGGACATCCGCTTCCTGGGCGGCCTCGAAGCCGAACTGTCCGAGGGCGACACCGTCACCATCCTCCCGGCCGTAGCCGGGGGCTCCGTCGACCGAATGTAAGGAGGCAGCCGTGGCACGATTCGACTCCCTCCCCGACACTCTGGGCGACACGCCACTGGTGGGTCTGCCGCGGCTCTCCCCAGCTAGCGGGGTGCGGCTATGGGCAAAACTCGAAGGTGAGAACCCGACCGGTTCCATTAAAGACCGCGTCGCCGCCCAGATGATCGCCCAGGCCGAGGCGGACGGCAGGCTGTCGCCGGGCGATACCATCATCGAACCCTCCAGCGGCAACACGGGAATCGCGCTGGCGATGCTGTGCCGCCGCCAGGGCTACAAGCTCATTTGCGTGATGCCCGAGAACACTTCGGAGGAACGTAAGCAACTGCTGACCGCCTTCGGCGTGGAAATGGTGTACTCGCCCGCCGCTGGCGGTTCCAACATGGCGGTGGCGAAGGCTCGCGAGATCGCGAAACAGCGTCCAGAGTTGGTGTCTCTCAACCAGTACGCCAATCCGGCCAATGAGGCTGCGCACTTCAACACCACCGGCCCGGAGATACTGCGCGACCTGCCTGAGATCACGCACTTTGTCGCGGGTCTGGGCACGACCGGCACCTTGATGGGCGTCGGCCGTTTCCTGCGCAAGGAGAAAGACGATGTGCAGATCGTGGCCGCCGAACCTCGCTACGGAGAGCTTGTCTACGGACTGCGCAACCTCGATGAGGGCTTCGTTCCCGAACTGTATGACGAATCGGTGTTGACCCGGCGGCTGTCGGTGGGAACCGACGATGCCCTTCGGGCCGCCCGCGCGGTTCTCTCCGAAGAGGGGCTGTTCGCGGGATTGTCCACCGGTGCGGTACTGCACGCGGGTTTGGCGATCGCCAAGCAGGAGGCCAAGGCTGGCCGCGAGGCCGATATCGCGCTGTTGGTGGCTGACGCGGGCTGGAAGTACTTGTCGACCGGCGCTTACTCTTCGGACTTCGACGAGGCCACCGAGAACCTGGACGGACAGGTCTGGGCTTGATCAGCTGTAGCCGGTTACAGGTGGGGCTCGGCCCGGGGCGCGATGTCTGGGTGCGGGCCCCTTTGTCATGGGCGGGAACGTCTCCCATCATCGGTGAGGCCAGTTGTATGGGCCACAGAGCCCGACGGCGAGGCCCCGCCTCTAGGGTCTTCTTCGCGGCGACCGCGCTTCGTGTGACTGCGAACCCGCACTTTCGCATACGTCTCAATGAACCCCGTTGAACCCGCTGACCTCCCTGAATGACAATCGCACCAATGCTTCGCCCTGGGGCGTAACCCATTGGTGATACAGCGGGCTGGCACAACGGAACACTCATTGGAGCCTGCTACCTTTATCCAGATGAGCACCACCGACCGCGCAACAGACGCGAGCCACGATTCCATTCCGGCTTCGCGCCAGGGTGAGGACCTGGCCGCTGGTAACTCAACCGCAACCGCCATCTCCGATCGGGACACGGACACTTTTGCCGATTCTGGTCCCACAGCGAGTTTCTCCGAGGCGGGATTCCCCACACTTGGCACTATGAGCTCTTCTCAGATGCACGTGCCGCACTCCTCGGTTACCTCCGAGCCGACCTCCGCCGAGGAGCCCGCGCGGGGCGAGTCTCCGCTGGACAAGATCATCGCTCGCGCGAAAGTGGCCAATCCCGTCTTGCGCCGCCAGCGCAAGGCCGACCGCGCGCGTCACGACGCCGATTTCCCGCTCCCAGGCACGGGCCCCTCCGCCCCGCGCGTGGATACACCGCAGTTGCGGCTGCGCCGTCTAGCCGGGGTGGCGGTATGGGCGTTGACGCTGGTCTTGGCCGGGGTTGGCACTGCGATCGTCGCGCTGGTCCAGATCTTCAGCGGAGCTCCGGCCTGGTTCCAGCCGGTGTTTACCGGTACGGGCGTGGTGGGAATGTTGCTGGCCATGAGCGCGTTTGCCTCAGTGCGATTTCGGGGTATTCCCTGGCTGCTTCTGGCGGCCTCGACGATGACTCTGGCTGTGGCACTGGCGCTGATTGCCCTCATGTAGTGGGCGCCGTTGGCCTTTGAGCCTTCATGTGCCGAGGTCAGGGTCACTATTTTGGTGTGTTTTCGCTCAAGTTCGGCCGTTCAGTCGCGGTGAGGGTGCGATGACTCAGGGCAAGTGGAGGATTCCGTGTCGGCCGTCGCAGCGAGACTCAGTCGATCTCTGAAAGTGAGTTCGGGGGCCTTTGTGGCCTTCGATCCGGCTCACTCGAGTACTCTGCGGCCCCCATTTCCGTGTTTTCGCTGGTGTCCACAGGGGTACCATGATCGGAAGCACGTCACTGGGCGTGTGTGACTGAAGGGCATAGAGTGAAAAATGGGGTGTAAGTGTGATAACCGACACCTGTCAGGTTGACGACATAAGCCCCTCGCCGCATGATGGCCCCATGCGTTGCCGACGTAGGCTTGCACCCTTATGTTGAACGCGCCGATCGGGATCTTCGACTCCGGCGTCGGCGGCCTGACCGTAGCCCGAGCGGTCCTTGACCAGTTGCCGCACGAGCGCCTTGTGTACGTGGGCGACACTGCCCGCGTTCCATATGGCCCACGGCCGATAGCCGAGGTGCGTAAATACAGTCTGGAAATATGCGACCACCTGGTAGAACAGGGGGTCAAAGCGCTCGTTGTGGCATGTAATTCCGCCTCGGCGGCCAGCCTTGCCGACATTCGTCAACGCTATGACATTCCAGTCGTCGAAGTGATTCGACCGGCTGTGCGAAGGGCCGTCGCCACCTCGAAAACCGGCCATATTGGGGTGGTCGGTACCCCTTCCACCATTGCCTCGGGAGCCTACCCGGACGCCTTCAATGTTGTGCCCGGTCTGAGGGTGTCGACAGTCGCCGCTCCCGCCTTCGTCGATTTCGTGGAACGGGGAGTGACAACCGGGCGACAGCTGCTAGGGCTGGCGCAAGGTTACCTTGAGCCGCTAAAGCAGTCCGGAGTTGACACAGTCGTCCTGGGTTGCACACATTACCCACTGCTGTCCGGGTTGATCGGCCTGGTGATGGGAGAAGACGTGACTTTGGTGTCCAGTGCCGAGGAATGCGCCAACGAGCTCTACCGGCTGCTGACGGAGCGGGAACTGCTGGCCCCCGCTGACGAGACGAGCCTGCCGGTGGAGGCGCATCAAATCTTGGTGACTGGAGACCCCGATGCGTTCACCCGGACCGCACGACGAATCCTCGGAGGCCAGTTCCCCAACCTGGCTTGCGAAAAATTGGATGGGGCGTGATTGAACAATGAAACTCACCGTTATCGGCTGTGCCGGGTCTTTCCCGGCACCCGACTCACCGTGCTCGGCCTATTTGGTGGAGGCCGAGGGCTTCAAGCTGCTCATCGACTTCGGTTCGGGCTCGCTGGGGAACCTGCAAAATGTCATCGACCCACACGACCTCGACGCCGTGATTCTCACTCACCTGCACGCTGACCACTTCTTTGACGCCTGCCCGTACGCGGTCATGCGTCGCTACGCCCCGACTGGTCCGTATCCGCCGCTGAGGATCTATGGGCCTGAGAACACCCATCAGCGGCTCGTGGCGGCCTATGGCGGCGAGGGCGAGCGCCACTGTTCGTCCCTGACCGATGTTTATGACGTCCACACACTTAAGCCGAGCACATTCGAGCTCGGGCCGTTTTCGGTCACCGTCGACCGGGTCACCCATCCGGTGGAGACGTACGGAGTGAGACTGGAATACCGGGGTCGGTCGCTGACCTATTCCTCTGATACCGGCCAATGTGAGGCGTTGGATCGACTGGCCACTCACTGCGATGTGTTGTTGGCCGAGGCGGCCTATACCGAGGAACGTGAAAATCCCAAGGGCGTCCACCTGACCGGGAAGGAAGCCGGAGAGTGCGCGACCAAGGCTGGTGCGGGCCGACTCTTGCTGACTCACCTGGTCTATCCCTGGGGCTCGGCAGAGACGGCTCTGTCCGAGGCTCGCCAAGCGTATACGGGGCCGGTGGAAGTCGTCCGGCCCGGTTCGGTCTACGAACTATAGGTGCGGAGATTCTCAAGGGTCGACCGTTTCACAAGCGTTGAGACACCAATTGATAATCGCTTATGGACTGTCCATGGAGCCAGTTAAGTACTTTATGGACAGTCTAATCAGTACCTTTCAGTATTGTGGTCGGCGATTATGTCACTTGCCTTTATATGCCCTGCTGTGCCACCGGTGAGCAAAGCGAGCCAAATGCTCCCATAACCACCTTTTTTCGGTTTTATACCAAAGAGCGAATTGCCTCCCCAGCTGTGACGCTACTCCACATAAGCTGCCGAGCGTGATCAACCTGCCGACTAAAAGTTATGAATAGCTGAGATAATGAGGGCTGGGCCGCAAGTGGCATGAACAGGGGAGTCAGCTCATGCGCATTCTCAGTACTGTGGCTTTTAACTTCCTATCCAAAGCCGGAATTCATAGGTGAGAATCATGAGCCACATGCCCCCTAGCGGTGGACAACCACCGCACTTCGATCCAAACCAGCCACCACCGCCCGCCTCGCCCACGCAACCGCAGCCGACCCAGCCGCAATACCCGCCACCGGGAATGCAGCAGCCAACGCAGCCCTATATGACAGCGCCCGCAGGAGGACAACCTCCGATGGGCCCGCCCCCAATGGGAATGGGATACGGGCCGATGGGCCCGCCGCCGAAGAAAGGCAACGGCGGCAAGATCGCCATCGCCTCCGTACTAGCTTTGGTTCTCGTCCTCGGCGTTGGCGGATTTTTCCTGTTCACCAACGTGCTCAAAGGCGGCCCCGACCCGGCCGAAACGCTTCCGGCCTCAGCGGGCTTCTACATGGAAGTCAACCTGGACCCCAGCTTTGACCAGACACCGAAGCTGTTGCGCCTCATGAACAAGTTCGACGAAGTCGACATTGCCGAAGATCGCGACCAAGCGATCATCGACCTGTTCAACGAACACGCCGAGGTCGACTTCGATCCCGACGCCGACCTCGTCTCCTGGCTTGGAAATCGCGGAGCAATGGCCATCTGGTCCGATGGCGATGACCCATACGTGGTCTTCTCCCTGTCCAGCACCGACGACAGCGCGGCCGAAGCTGGCATGAAGCGCATCGTCGAAACCTCCGACATTGAGCCGGGCGAACTGGCCTACGAGGTCTCAGACGGCTCGGTCCTCATTGTGGCCGGTGACGACAACGCCGAGGCAGCCCTGTCGAAGGTACAAACCGAATCCGCCTCCGCGCCCATGTCGGATAGCGCTGGCTACAACGAGGCCAAAGGCTGGCTAAGTGGAGACCAGCTCATCACTTTCTGGGCTGACCTCGATGAGCTTCAAGAATCCGGTTACGCCGAAATCTTCGGCGGCGAAGACTTCGCCGAGCTCACCAACGATGACGACTTCACCGGATCCATCATCATGGGCTTCCGTGCCTTCGATGATGGCTTCGAAACCCAATACCGTGTCTACTCCGACGACGAGGCCATGCTGCCCGGCGACTCCGACCTGCTCAACCGCATGGGCGAGCTGCCCGCCGCCCCGCTGGCGGCCAGCCTGACCCTGCCCGAGGACCTGCCACAGCAGACCGAAGACTTCATTGGCCTGTTCGAGGAACTCGCCATGGGCCCCGGTGACTCGATGGACGACTGGGACACCGGCTGGGACGACTACGACCGCGAAGGCGCCCTGACCGACGCCGAATGGGACGAGCTGCAAGAGCTGCAACTCATGTGGGATGAAGACATCATGAGCCTCAGCAACGAAGAATTCGATCGCTATCTCGAACTCGACACCCGCTACATCCTCTATGGCCTGGAAAGCGACAACCCAGGCGGTGCCGGAGACCCGATTGGCGCCGGTGGCCCCGACTTCCAGGAACTGATGGAAATCCTGGCTGGTTCGAACGTGACTGTCGCTGTAGGCGGCAATGCCGATGCCGACGAGTTCGCGATTGAACTGGCGGCCAACCTGAAGTCAGGCCAAGGCGATGCTCTTGACCAGTGGCTCCACAGCGCAGGGCTCGCCACCGGGCCCGACGCGGGCAGCCTCGACGGGGACCGATACACCCTCAGCGAAGGCAACCTGAACTACGATTCGCTGGCAAACGACTCGCGGTTCACCAGCTTCGCCGCCGATGCCCCTGGCAACGCGGCACTGGCACTGTGGATTGACATCGCGGAGTTCGAGAACTCGTTGATTCCTTCCGACCCATGGTCGGACTCGGAGAGCTCCGATGTGGCTCCGCTGACGGTCTTCGCTTGGGCACACGGTGCCGAAGACGGTGACGACGTCGGTCTGGTCCGGATGTACCTGGAGTAGAAGCCAGCCAACCAACACCGCGAAGTGAATATTGCCGCTTGTGCGTCAGCACGGTAGCGAAACCATCGGACGGGAAATGAAACGCCCGCGTACGAACCGGTGAGACTCCGCACCGCATGAGCATCACTGAATTCCGCACCCGGCCACGCACTCCAAGTGCGTGGCCGGGTTGGTTGGGGCCTAGCCGCAGCGGTGGTTGTCCGTTTGACACCTTAAGTTTGGAAACAAAGAGTGGAGCCTCCCCATTACTGCCGGTAGGCTCGGGCATATGAATGACCCTGCTGAAGACCGCTACGTCTTGGAAGGGTCGGGCCCTTCCGCCGCGACGCGCTCGCCGTTTCAACGTGACCGGGCTCGAGTCCTCCACTCGGCCGGATTCCGTCGCCTTGCCACCAAGACCCAGGTCCACACCGCCGGTACCGACGATTTCTTGCGCACACGGCTGACGCATTCCCTCGAAGTCGCGCAGATTGCCCGCGAGCTGGGTACACGGCTGGGATGCGATCCCGATGTGGTCGATGTGGCTGGATTGGCCCACGACCTGGGGCACCCACCTTTCGGGCATAACGGCGAATCAGCCCTCAACATCGTCGCCCAGCCATGCGGAGGATTTGAGGGTAATGCCCAGACGTTGCGGCTGCTGTCGCGCCTGGAAATGAAGGTGCTCGATGCCGATGGCAATAGCGCGGGACTCAACCTCACCCGCGCGTCGCTGGATGCCGCGTGCAAATATCCCTGGCAGCGGCGAGAAGGCACCCGAAAGTTTGGCGTCTACGCCGACGACCAGCCGGTCTTCACCTGGTTCCGCCAGGGTGCGCGACCGGGAAGGCCATGCATGGAAGCTCAAGTCATGGACTGGTCGGACGATGTGGCCTACTCGGTCCACGACGTGGAGGACGCTTTGTTCACCGGCTTCGTCACCGACCAAATCGAGATGCTGTTCGCCACCGAGAGCGAGCGGCGTGCCCTGTGCGAGGACGCTGCCAGAATCTATTCACCGCTGTCGGCCACCGAACTGGAAGCCGAGCTTGACTCACTCTTGCGGTTCCCGGCCATGAAGCATATTCGTTCCTACGACGGTAGCGTGGGCGCGCAGGTGGCGCTGAAGTCATTTACCTCGGCGATGGTGGGACGTCTAGTCGATGCTGCAGTAGAGGCCACCCGCGATCGCTACGGGCAACAGCCGCTACGCGGTTATAGCGCGAATCTCGTCGTCCCCGAGCGCGAGCGGGCCTGGTGCGCCTTGCTCAAGGGGGTCGCCTGGCGTTATGTCATGCGTAAACGTTCCGAGGACCAGCAGTATGCCCGCCAGCGTCAGATCCTGGTGGAACTAGTCGAATTCTTGTTTGAGCACGCTCCCACCCACTTGGATCCACCGTTTGCCGCTTGGTGGAAAGAAGCCGAGGACGACGCGACCCGGTTGCGGGTGGTGGTTGACCAAGTGGCATCCCTGACCGACCCCGGGGTTGTCCTTTGGCATGAGGGGCTGGTCTGAGAAGGGCCAGGTATTTGGGGCCCAACAAGTGATGCCACTGGCCCGAAGCGAGGCCATTGGCAAAGGCACACTGCCGGCACAGGCTGCGAGATGGTGCCAGTGAGGGGGCGAAAAGGGCACGTAAAAGGGGCCGACTGCGCCGAGTCGACCCCTAGAGAAGAGGATGTGTGAGCTAGAGTACTAGATTCTCACTCACTTTGCCACTTCGGTCTTAGTTGATCGTCCGCGTGACCAGCGTCAGGTTCCAGCTGTTCAACATCGGGAGAATCGGCTGGTAGAACGTCGTTCCACCGGTCCGGCAGTTGCCGGAGCCGCCGGAGGTGACGCCTTGGGCGCTGCTTCCGGAGATGAACGATCCACCCGAGTCACCAGGTTCGGCACAAGCGGAAGTACGCGTCAGTCCGCGCACTTGACCCTGCGGGTAGGACACGGTTTGGTTTTTGGCTTGGATGGAGCCGCAGCGCCATCCGGTGGTGATGCCCGAGCGGCAGATGCTGGCGCCGATGGGGGCTTCGGTGGCGTTGTTGACTTGGGTCCAGCTGCTGCTGGTGCGGACTAGTGGGTAGAGGGTCTTGTTGGAGGCGACTTCGACGAATGCGGCGTCTGCGCCGGGGAAGACCGAGTTGCGGTAGATGCCCGGGGCGGGGTTGCCTCGGGTTACTTGGGCGCCGACGCGGCCGCAGTGGCCGGCGGTGACGAAGCCCTTGGTGTTGCCGCGGAGGACGGCGAAGCCGACCGAGCAGCTGGAAGTGTTGGTTCCCTGCAGGATTCCACCAGCCACATAGAAGGTGTCCGGTGCTTCCACAGCGGTGTCAATGACAACGGCGGAGCTGTCGACGCCCGCCAGGGAGGCGAACTCCTTGGCTCCGTCGGTGGTGGCCGCTTCGAGGACCACCGAGTTGTTCACGACGTCCACGTACCAGCCGTAGACCCCATAGTCGAGCGGGTCGACAGACACCGACGCGAATTCCGCGGTGGCGCTTTCGAGTTCGGCCAGCGAGTACTTCGCGTCGACCGAGGTGATCTCGGAGGCGGTCACGGAGACGCCGGAGGTTGAGGCGACGATGATGTCTTCGCCGTTTTCGGCGATCCATAGTCCGGCGAATCCGGCCTCAGAGGCTAGGTCGGCTTCGAGGGTGGTGGCGACGCTTTCGAGGGCGAGGCGGTCGTATGCTTCGTTGACGCTGATGTCGAAGTGTTCGGTCATCGCCTCCAGCATGTTGGTGTCGACATTGCCGACTAGGTCAGCACGAGCATCGTTGATCTCAGCTTCCAAAGTGTGGGCGGAAGCCGAGGTATTCAGGGCAAGAACGCCGGACACAGCCAGGGTAGCGGCTGCGCCTCCGGCAATTACTCGTCTTACTTTCATTGTGTTGCCTTTCAGGGTGAGGCACGAAACAACATCCACAAGGGAAAGGGCGATTCACATCCGGGTAACCGGGGTAGGCGTACCACGGATGCTGAGTTCAGCGTAGAACAGCATTCAGTGAATTTAAAGATGTCAATAATTCACTGAATATCAGGTAATGGTCCAGTTGTGGACATCTTCCAAACAAACCTTTGTTTAGGGATAAGTATGCCTTCTTTAGTGGTGGGAACAAATGTCAGCGGTGGTTATCGCCTTCGCTCCGGGATTTGTGTAAAAGCAGCTAAGGCGGCATGGGGGAATAATTTGTTGGGTATGGCCAATAGGAGTGTGACTGGGGGTGGCGGGTGGGGATATTGATAATGGTCCATGCGTAGTTGTCATTCTCGAATGGGGGAGCGGAGTGATCTCGTCAGTCGACCTAGTCGTTTGCTTACTTATGTCAAGATCACTAATGAGAGAGTCGGGCCTGTCTGAGGCGTCCCTGGGGAAGGGCACGTAAAAGGGGCCGACTGCAATGAGTCGGCCCCTAGAGAAGGGGATATCTGAGCTAGAGGGCCTAGGAGGCTTATGTAAATGGGGCTTTCGGCGTTCTGGTGGGCTGGCTATCTGTGTGAACTGCGCCTCCTGCGGCCTTGAGCTTGCACTCTTACATAAGTCCCTGGGTCTTGGCTCATCAAACCACTGCGGTGTTAACGGTTGGGTTCGGCTAGTTGACTTGCTGGGTGACCAGCGTCAGGTTCCAGCTGTTGAGCATTGGCCAGATCGGCTGGAAAACCGACCAGGTGTTGCCACCTCCGCAGCCGAGGAGTCCGCCGGAGGTGACGCCTTGGGCGCTGCTTCCGGAGATGAACGATCCACCCGAGTCACCGCTGTTGACACAGGCGGAGGTTCGGGTCATGCCGTGGACGGCGCCCTGGGAATAGTTGACGGTTTGGTTTTTGGCTTGGATGGAGCCGCAGCGCCATCCGGTGGTGATGCCCGAGCGGCAGATGCTGGCGCCGATGGGGGCTTCGGTGGCGTTGTTGACTTGGGTCCAGCTGCTGCTGGTGCGGACTAGTGGGTAGAGGGTCTTGTTGGAGGCGACTTCGACGAATGCGGCGTCTGCGCCGGGGAAGACCGAGTTGCGGTAGATGCCCGGGGCGGGGTTGCCTCGGGTTACTTGGGCGCCGACGCGGCCGCAGTGGCCGGCGGTGACGAAGCCCTTGGTGTTGCCGCGGAGGACGGCGAAGCCGACCGAGCAGCTGGAAGTGTTGGTTCCCTGCAGAATCCCACCAGCGACGTAGGCCGTCTGGGGAGCTTCGCTGGAGATATCGATAACGATATTCGAGCTGTCCACACCCGCCAGGGAGGCGAACTCTTTGGCTCCGTCGGTGGTGGCCGCTTCGAGGACCACCGAGTTGTCCATGACGTCCACGTACCAGCCGTGAATTCCGTAGTCGCTTGCCGCTTCCGCGACCGGGTTGAACTGTGAGGAGGTGTACTCCAGTTCATCGAGGGTGTACTTCGCCTCGATGACGGTGACTTCGTTCGCGGTTATGGAGACGCCGGAGGTTGAGGCGACGATGATGTCTTCGCCGTTTTCGGCGATCCATAGTCCGGCGAATCCGGCCTCAGAGGCTAGGTCGGCTTCGAGGGTGGTGGCGACGCTTTCGAGGGCGAGGCGGTCGTATGCTTCGTTGACGCTGATGTCGAAGTGTTCGGTCATCGCCTCCAGCATGTTGGTGTCGACATTGCCGACTAGGTCAGCACGAGCATCGTTGATCTCAGCTTCCAAAGTGTGGGCGGAAGCCGAGGTATTCAGGGCAAGAACGCCTGCTGAGGCAACGATTGCGGCGGCGCTTGCGGCCACTATTCGTTTTGTTTTCATGGTGTGCCTTTCGAGGGGTAAGGCATAGAGCAACATCCCGTTAGGGAAAAGGGCGATTCGCGTCCGGAGCTCCAAGGTGGCGACTTCGGATGCTGATCTTAGATTAGGGCAGCGTTCCAGGAATTCAAAGATGTCAATAATTCACTGAATATCAACCCTTGAGTAGGTTGTGAGTGCCCCGCAATTAAACTATTGATTCACTGACGCAAGCGCTGGGTGGGCATGAATAAGAATGTTTGCACCTTCCTATGCCTTTGTTTCCGGCAACGAGAATGACCCACCCGCTGCGCGGGTGGGTCATATATCTTGCCGGTAAAGATCAACCGTTCCAGCCGGTGTTACGTGTGAGGATATTGATAAAAATCAATATCGATCGATCGTATTCAACACCTGTCGATTTTTAGTGTCGATGCTTTTTGCGGTGAGGCTGGTCGGTAATGAATGACGAGAATGTCCGCTCACTACCGACCGGCGTCAATGTCGAGAAGTGAAACAGAACCCTTTAGGACGTCACCAAAGACAGGTTCCACTGGTTCAGCACCGGGTTCAGCGGGTAGAACAAGGCGTCACCAACACCGTTGTTACACGCGCCAGAGCTTCCGGAGTGAATTCCCTGGGCACTGTTGCCACTGATGTGCGCTCCTCCAGAGTCGCCACCTGAGGAACAAGCGGTGGTGCGGGTCATGTTGTAGACCGGACCCTGCGAGTAGTTGACCGTGAGGCCCTTGGCCTGAATCGTTCCACACCGCCAACCAGTGGTCTGGCCCGAGCGACAGATGCTAGCGCCCACGGCGGCCTCGTTCGAGTTGTGGACCACGCGGCTGTAACCGTTGTGCATGGTCACGTGAGGGAACAGAGTCTTGCCCGCGCTGACGCTGACAAATGCGGCATCTTGCCTGGGGAAGATCGAATTCACAAACGTGCCAGGTGCGGCGTTGCCGCTGGTCACGCTCGTGCCAGCCGAGGCGCAGTGGCCGGCGGTCACGAAACCGGGCGTGTTGCCCTGGCGGACCGAGAAGCCGACTGAGCAGATGTTTCCACCCGCCACATAGCGTTCACCGCCACGGACGTGCTCGGGTTCGAATGCCTCGGTCTCGGTGTCGATCAGCACGGCCTCGGGGTCCACCCCGGCGGAGGAGATGAACTCGGTGGCCGCCTGCTGGGAATCGGCGCTGACAACGACCGCGTTAGCAGTCACGTCGACGAACCAGCCGAACGTTTCATCGGCGTCCGCCAGGTCGGCGTGTGCGTTGAGCTGGTCGATGATTTCGTCCAGATCCGCAAGCGACCGGTCGACGTACCTCGTGCTCAACTCGCTATCGATGTCGGCAACGCGGTCGATGTCCCCAGCGAGGGCGACGTGAATGTCGGTGCCGTCTTCGCTGATCCACAGCCCCGCGAAATCCGAGTTGGTGGAAAGTTCACTTTCGAGTTCGGAGGCGACCGCTTCTAGCGCGAGTCGGTCATAGGCGGCTTCGGTGGAGATACCGAAGGTGTCTGACATGGCCGCGACCAGTCCGGCGTCCACGGTGTCGACCAAGTCGACGCGGGCCTGGGCTATCTCAGCGGCTAGACCGTTGGCATTGGCTGCGGAGGTGGAGAAGGTAAAGATACCGACGGTTGCGATCGCTGCCGCAGAGGCGCCAGCGAGGATGCGTTTCGTTTTCATTTGTTCCTACCGGGGTATATAGGGGATTGCCAAGCAGGCAATGGGATTGGGATATGTGGGCGCAGGTGAGTCCATACCAGGAGGTGGCTTCCGCATCTGCGAAGTGGAGGACTTCTCAGTGCCGAACCAAGGCCGCGAGGAGGGCGGCCGGTTCCTCTTTCGACTCTGATCGATACGAAGGCGACCAGAGCGAAGTCCGGGAAAGGGGCATCTTCCATGCCATATCTTTAGTCCTCGACCGGGTATGGACTTTCTGTACCGTTGGGGCGTATTCAGTTATGTCTGACAACCGCGGTCGGGTAGCGCCGAGCGTGATGCGCCTACCCTTCTCGTCGGTCTTCAGAGGGGAGAGCCTGGCTCTGGGGGTAATCAGAACCAGCCTTCGCCCAATGGCTCCGCGCCGAGTGTGAATGGGTTGCCCATGGCCCTCGGTCACATCGCCATTGATTCTTATGAATATGAATAACATTCCATGAAGTGTCGGGCGTCACCAGGGTCAGGTTTCACTCGCTGCGCGCATGAAGGGCCTGCCGCGACCGGTGATCGCGTTCGTTCGTGTCGATAGCGACGTTTCCCCAGGTGTTGAAGCTACCGCCCTTGAGGCTTGGTCCACGGCCGTCCTGGAAATCCTTATGTCCATGAGGTGATCCACCGATGGGAAAACTCAGTGAACGTGATCGTGCGGCCAGGAGAGAAGAAGTGGACGGTACTGCGGCTGTGAGTCTCGGATTCACGTGCCGTTGTAGTACCGTCCACCGCTCTTCTTATGTGGTTAGGGATTGGCGATGAGGTTTACGGTCTTGGTCTAGGAAGGAGTCCAGGCTCAACTACGCGTCCACATCGGCAGTCCTCGGTCCTGATTAGGCGGTGGCCAGGGTCAGGTTCCAGGCGTTCAGCATCGGCAGGATCGGCTGGTAGTACGTGGTACCGCCCCACGAGCAGTTGCCGGAGCCGCCGGAGGTGACGCCCTGGGCGCTGTTACCGGTGATGTAGGCTCCGCCGGAGTCGCCCGGCTCGGCGCAGACGCTGGTTTGCGTCATGCCGTGCACGGTGCCCTGCGGGTAGGAAACAGACTGGTTCTTAGCCTGAATGGTTCCACAGTGCCAACCGGTGGTCTGGCCGGAGCGGCAGATCGAAGCACCGATGGCGGCCTCGTTGGCGTTGTGGACAGCGCGGGTGCCCCAGTATGTGTTGACGGTACCGGTCACGTTCTTACCAGCGGAAACGGAGACCCAGGCGGCGTCGTTGCCGGGGAAGACCGACTGCTGGAAGGTACCGGGGGCGGCGTTGCCACGGGTAACAGCGGCACCCTGGCTGCCACAGTGACCGGCGGTCACGAAGCCCGGAGTGCTGCCGTGGTAGACGCCGAACCCGACCGAGCAGGTTCCCACGTTGGTGCTGTAGGAGTCGCCACCACGGACGATGAAGGTTTCGGGAGCCTCCACGTCGGTGTTGTAGCTGACGAGGTCGGTGTTGACGCCAGCGGCCTCGGCGAATGCCTCGCCGGCTTCGGTCGATGCGGCCTCGACGACGACTTCGTTGTTCATGACGTCGACATACCAGCCGTAGACGCCTTCTTCACCTTTGACGCCAGCGTGGTCATCGAGCACGCCAATGACCCGGTCCAGGGTGGCCAGGTCGTACTTGACGGGAACCTCGTTGACTCCCGGGGTGGACAGCTCGCTTCCTTCGGTGGTCGCGACGTTGATTTCGGTTCCGTCCGCGTTGACCCACAGGCCAGCGAAGCCAGCCTCGGCGGACAGTTCGCTGGTGAGGTCGGAGGCGACACTTTCGAGAGCCAGGCGGTCCAGGGCGGCCCCTTCGGAGATTCCGAAGTGTTCGGTCATGGCACCGAGAAGTTCGGTGTCTACGTTTCCGACCAGGTCGGCTCGCGCATCCGCAATGTCGGCGTCCAGGGTCTGGGCCGAGGCTGAGGTGTTAAAAGCGAAGGCGCCAGCGACAGCAAGGGTAGCTGCTGCACCACCAGCGAGAATTCGACTTTTTCGCATCGTTATGCCTTTCGGGTGAGGGCACCGGCAACAACCGGAGACTAAAGGGCGGGTGAGGGTGCCACGAGGAGTAACCTGCGTTACACCTCTGAGGCTGATTCCCAGGCTAGGTCACAAAGTGATGCAGATCGATATGTATGAACGTTCCAATAATTCACTGAATGACAGGGCCTTTTTTAGTTGGGTACCCGAAGCAAACTAAATGGATCTACTGCGCAGTGATGCCAAATGATGGTGAAGTCCTACGGGCAAATTGTTGGTTGTGGCCTCTGATTGTGACTACGGAGAGTATTCGAATGATGGAATTGGATTGTGGATTTAATGGACATTCCATTCAATGAATAGAAAACTACGGTTGATTCGGTTGCTATCTGTGAGCAAGCGGCACGCGAAATGAGGATGAAATTTCGTCAGGGGACGCCATCACGCCGCGCCATATGGCGATCGTTTGTGGCGGGGAGGCCGCCGCGTGTCCCTGTGGAGAGCTGGACGTGTAACCAGAGAGCGGCAGTGGGGGCGGTGTTACTTGGATTCGAAGGTACGGCCGATGAACCAGACAACTTATGGGTTTTCTCTGGCCTGACCACCAGTGTGAATTTCTCATCCTGTGGGCCTAAGAGCTCCTATCAGGTTTCTCTTCCTACTGCGGTGGAGTGATGTCGCGCCTGGCCGCGTTGTCGGCCCTTGCCCATACCCGCTGGGTATGAACAAGGGCCTCCGCCTCCCCACGCACTGACAGCACACCATCCTCGCCACGGAAACAAACCTGATAGGAGCTCTAAGCTCGCGCGATCGCACTAGTCTCGGTGAGCGCGTGGGGCCGTTCATATTCGCCACCGGGCAGTAACCGAGGATGCTTGTCGTAGATGGATACGACGGCAGATTTCGTGCCACCTGAGGGCCCGGGCGGGAATCGAATCGTGAAAACAGACGGGGTGTCACTCGAAATACGAGTGACACCCCGTCTGCCGGCGGTGAATACGGCCTTATGTCAGTCGATGGGGAGCCGACACTATATATAGTCCCGGTTCCCCGGCCTCGGCCTACCAATTCGATACTGCCCAGGCCCTACCTATTAGCTGGTGACCAGCTGTAGCCCGAAGTCGTTCAGCGTCGGGTTGAGCGGGTAGAAGTAGGTGGTTCCACCAGTGGAGCAGTTACCCGATCCACCCGAGGTCATGCCCTGGGCGCTGGTGCCCGCGATGAACGCTCCACCGGAGTCACCGCCCTGCGCGCAGGCGCTAGTCCGCGTCATGCCGTGAACGGTGCCCTGCGCGTAGGAAACCGACTGGTTGAAGGCCTGAACAGTTCCGCACCGCCAGCCAGTGGTGGCGCCGGAACGGCAGACATTCGAACCGATGGGGGCCACGCTGGAATCCGTCACCGCGACCGTGCCTGAGCTGGTGAGAACTTGGGCGCGCAGGTCGGTTGTCTGAGTCGAGACCCAAGCATTGTCCTTACCCGGGAAAATCGAGTCGACGAACCGGCCAGGGGCCGCGTTGCCACCCTGCAAAGAAGTGCCCACACTTCCACAGTGCCCGGCAGTGGTAAAGCCGGGCTTACCGTTTTTGGTAGCCGCGAAACCGACCGAACACCAGCTGTTCATGGGCAGGTCGTAGCGGTCGCCTCCCGTCACGTGGAAGAGCTGCGGCTCCTCGACGTCCGCATCGATGGTGACCATGTCGGCGTCGATACCCGCCATATCGACAAAGGCGCGCCCATCGGCCTGGGTGGCGGCTTCGACGACAATGTCGTTGGAGGTGACGTCGATGTACCACCCGTAGACGTTGTCCTCGTAGGCGTTCTCGCCCAGAGACTCCAGCTCATCGGTGATCGCGGTCAGGTCCGAGAGCGCGTGCTCGACGGTCACGTGCGTGACCCCCGCGGCCGTCACCGCCCCACCGGTGGTGGCAACGAAGATCTCAGAGGAGTCCTCGTTGAGCCACAGCCCGGCGAAGTCGGAGCGGGAGTCCAGGTCGGACTGGATGTTTGAGGCGACCGACTCCATTGCCAGGCGCTGCTTGGCTTCGTCGGCGCTGATTCCCAACTCCTCGGTCAGTGCCTCGAGCATTTGCGGGTCGAGATGCTGCTCCATGGCCTGGAGTGCGTTGTCGATCTCGGCGGAGAGTGGCTCTGCCGAGGCCGAGTTGACGCTGAGAGCGAAAGCGCTGGCCGCGGCCAACGCTGTCACCGATCCAGCGGCAACAATGCGTCGTGTATTCATGTGTTCTGCCTTTCGGGGTGAGAAGCGACAGCCGTCACGAGCCACACCTAGAGACATGCGGACGTTAGTGCATCGGCCTCGGGTGTCACTCCGAGGCGGAGGTAAGCCGCGCCATCTGCGGGGTTTGCCCTCGACTACGGCGCGGGGGTCGGTCAGCCTCAGGTGACCGCAGCGCCGCCGTCGAGCGCGGGTGATGGCTCGTTGTCACTCTTCGAGTGACTGCTATCGCTTGCCGATGAGACTAGAACACATATGTACAGATGGGAAGAAGGGAATAATTCACTTAATAGGGTTACCCATCAAAACATGCCTGGTTAAAGGCGCGTTGGTGGAGAAAAATGGCCGCGTAGCCGCCAGGTGGGCCACCCGTGGTACCCCAGAGCCGCGGATTGGGCTCCCCGCCGTTATCGACGTTGGAAGATCAGGTCGAAGATTTCATGCCCAGCGTCGATTCCACGCCGCTCGAACTTCGTCATGGGCCGAAAATCGGGGCGAGGGGTGAAACCGGCGGAGGTGTTTTCGAGCCGTTCCTCCGCCTGGAGGACCCGCAACATGTGGTGTGCGTATTCGGCCCAGTCGGTGGCCGCGTGCAAGGTGCCGCCGGGCTCCAATAGTTCAGCCATGCGGGCGACGTGATCGGGTTGAATGATGCGGCGCTTGTGGTGACGCTTCTTGGGCCACGGGTCGGGGAAGTAGACCCGCACCCCCGCTAGCGATCCAGGGCCGAAGGCGTGATGCATCAGCGGTATGGCGTCGCCTTGGTAGATGCGAATGTTGTCAAGTCCTCGCTCTTGGGCATCCAGCATGAGATTCGCGATACCTTGGGGGTATATCTCCACGGCGAGGATGTCGCGCTCGGGTTCGGCCTCGGCTAGAGCAGCGGTGGCCTCACCGTTTCCGGAGCCGATCTCGAGAATAAGTGGCGCCTTGCGGCCATAGAGGGATTCCACATCGAGCCGGGAGACCCCATCCCAGCCGATCTCGTAGCGCGGCAGCAGCTGTTCTAGAGCGTCCATGTGCTTGGGGCGACTGCGTCCGGCTCGGGCGTTAAACGTCAGAATATGGCGGCGAGGTGGGTCAGAGGTGGGCTTTGGTCGCAGCTCAGACTGTGGCGAGCCACCGGCGGCCAACGAAGCTTGGTCGGATGTGTCCCGCTGCGTGCTCTGCTTATGCGAACGCTGTTGCTGTGAGCGTTGTTGGGCTGAACTGTGCATGTCTGATGAACTCTCCGGCTGCTCTGAACTGGGCATAACTGTCCTAGCATAACCGGCGTGGCGGGTCCAAGAGCGAAGCGAGAGCGCCGGTGAGACCTGGCCGGTATCCGCACCCGGACGTTTTGGGCAACGCTAGTGGCCGGAGGCTGGCGACTCGTAGGAACGACCGCGGATGGCTCCCGAATGACGGCGGTCCGGCGGTGCGGAAACGCTGTCGGTCTCTCCGTCGTCACCGAACAACAACGAACCGGTTGGCCGCAGCTGCCGTACCTGCGGTTCTGGCTCGTCGTATTCGTCCTCGTATTCGCCCTCGGGTAGTTCGGTTTCGTCCGCTAGATCCTCGGGCGAGGCCGCGTGGTCATCGATCTCGGAGTGGGCCTGTGCCTCGTCGAGATCGTGAGCGGTCTCTTGTGCCGGAACATAGGTGGGACGCTGTGAACTCAGCCCACGACTGGGGTGGGCAGCCCGGGAACGTTGCCGTGCCAGGACCTTTGCGCGCAGCAGCGCCACGTAACAGCCCAACAGGATCGCGGAGACGACGACACCAACCCAGAATCCGGGCCCCACGATGATGACGCCGATCAATTCGATGAAGAGCAGCGCTAGCAGGACATACAGGACTTTGCGGTGGCGAGCGCGCCACCACTGAGCTCGCTGAGCTCGTAGCCTGGCCTGGTTGCGCATATCAGTGTGGTCCTCAGCCGTTGCTGGTTGGTCTGTTTCCAACCGTACTGATTGTCCGCTGCGACATCCGCGCCGTTCCCACCCGCGCGGGCGGCCGGTGGATGCTGCGTCGTTCAGTCTATTCCGCTTGTCCAGCTCGTGGTGGGTGGGTGCATCTGCTTGGGCCACAAGCGAATCACCGCCGCCCTCGGTGGGGCGAAAGGCTTCCTGCGCCGTCTCATACTCAAAGGAGTCGCTGAAAGTCGGCCTCTGGTCGTCCCATGGGGAAGGTGGCCACGACAAGGATGATCCCTCATCGGACCTGCCCGCGTCTTCTGCCAGTTCAGCGTGGGTAGCGGCTGGCACCGTGCTGCGGCCCACGGCGTTGCGAGTGGCGGGGGTGGGCGGGTTGATGGGGCCTTGTCGAGGCATATTCGAGGTTGATGGCGTACGTTCTAGCAGCCGGGCGCCGGAATTGGCGCGATCGGCCATGAGCCGTTCGTCGGCGTCGTAACGCCGCACGAGGGCGGGGGCCAGTAGCAGCAAGCCGGTGGCGGCCAGTACGGCCAAGAGAATGGATGCTGGCACGGTCCCCTCCGAATCTCGCGTCGCGGCTACGTACTTCTAGTGATACGGCGCGTCTGTGATGTAGTTCTCGCTCCTAAAGCAAGTATTGACCGGCTTCAGGTCGTGTCCGCAGGGCCTGACGATCGGGCGTTGAAAGCATCGCCAGATGGTCGCGACCAGGTCCGAACTGGTACTTACATGATCCCTGCATTGGTTATGAGTTCGGCATGGATCACACAGTACGCACAATAGTGTCAAATTTCTGACACTTTGCGGTACGCAGGGTACGAGCAAGCCCGAGAACGAGACAGTACAAAAACGGCATTAAGCGCAACCTACAACCACCACCCCACCCGTGTCAGATATCTGGCCAAAATCGCTGCGTGTGTCATCTGTACGCCAGGCGTCACTTCGCATACTCTCAGCTAGCAACCACCGCCAAGATCATTCGTTGTTCAACATGTGGAGGCCTCACGCCCTCACTCATGCAGCCGACTGCTTGGCCTCAACGCCCGGCAGCGGCCGGGCCATGTTTCATCCATGAACACCAACTACATACAACGACCAGAATCCTCACGGCGAGACAAGATCACGGCAGCCACAAACTCCGGGCCGCCTGACGCACAGACCCACTTGGGTCTACATACTGACAAGGCAGCGGCAACCCGCACCCCGTCAGTTACACCTCAGCCCCGAACCAAGAAGGGAGCACCGGCCCTCCAATGCCTGATGTCTCTTCTCCCGCGTCCACCGGAACCTCTGACCCGGAGCTCATCGCCGCGACCCGCGCAGGGGACACCACCGCCTACGCCGCCCTCTACGAGCGCCATGTCCACGCCGCTCGGCGCCTAGCCCGTGCCCTCACCCCCGACGCGGCCTTGGCCGACGACCTCGTCAGCGAGACCTTCGCCAAGCTACTCACCGTCCTACGCGACGGAAAAGGCCCCGACCTAGGCTTTCGTCCCTATCTTCTGCGCAGCCTGCGCAACACCTTCTACGACCGCATTCGTCGCGACAAACGCATCGAATACACCGACGACCTCTCCGCCCACGAGGTGGGCCAACCACAACCAGACCCCGCCATCGAGGGACAAGATCGCCGCTATGCCGCCTCGGCGTACTCCAAACTGCCCGAGCGCTGGCAAATGGTCCTGTGGCACACCGAAGTCGAAGAAGACAGCCCCGCTGACGTCGCCTCTCTGCTGGGTATGACCGCCAACGGTGTATCCGCGCTGGCCTACCGAGCCCGCGAGAGGCTACGCCAGCTATACCTCCAAGAACACATCGCCGACGCCCCCAGCCCACAATGCGGCTGGACGGTCGACCGGCTGGGCGCCCGCGTCCGCGGCAGCCTCGCCGCGCGCGATGTCAGCAAGGTCGACCACCACCTAGACGACTGCGCCGCCTGCAAGGTTCTGTTCATGGAACTGACCGAAGTCAACTCCGGACTACGCGGAGTTCTGGCACCGGTCATTCTCGGCGCGGCCGCCCCGGCCTACCTGGCGGGAGCCTCCGCCAAAACCGCCGGGATCGCCTTCGCGGGGTTCTTCGCCGCGATATGGGAGCCGTTCCGCGTCGTGGCCAATTGGGTTCGCCGGATCTTCCAACGACTGGGGACGCGCAACTCCGTGGCCACCGGCGGCGCGACCGCTGCTGTGGTCGCTGGCCTCATCGCGCTGGCACTAGTGTCCAATGACGCGCCACCGCCACCCACCGAATCCGCCCTGCCTCCGGCTGAGGAAGAAGCCGCACCCCCTTCCGAGGAGGAACCCGAGGAGGAACCCGACCCGGCGGCGGACCCGGTTCCGGATCCGGAACCGGAACCGGACGAACCGATCGAGGAGCCCACGGAGGAACCGGTCGAGGAGCCTCCGGCCGAAGAACAGCCTCCGGCGGAGGACCCACCCGCCGAGCAACCCCCGGCCGAGGAACCACCAGTCGAGGAGGCACCTCCGGCCAACTACGACGTTCACTACGACCTCGCCGGTGCCAACCTGGTCGCGGGGCAAGGCAATACCCTTCCCTTGGAACTGCGAGAGAGCGACGACGGAGGCAACGGTGGCGGCCGCATCGCGCCGACCGAGCGCGGAACGCTCCCGCCCGACGCCGCAGACCTCTCCGAGGAACTATGGACGCACGAACCCGTCGCCAGCGAGGGGAATTCATTCCCTCCCGGCCCGACCACGACCGAGTCTCAAGGCCCCTTGAGTCCGCTCATGGAACCAATAACGCTCTCCGACACCACCGGAATCAACGCGGTGCGGGCGGCCGAGCTGCTCAACGTCGGCACCTCAAAAGACCTATTCCTCCCCGACCCGCGTCCCGGGGACTTCATCGGACCTTGGGTCGACCCCGACCGTGGCAGCGACCTTCCGCCGAGCGAGGAAGACCCCGACACCATCGAGGACCGGCCCGAACCGGAACCGGACAGACCGTATGAGGAGACCGAACCCGAACCAGGCGAGCGCAACAAACTACGCCTGACTCTCGAGGTCCCCACCGGCTTCACACTTACTGGCTCCGATGCCTCCGACGGCTGGGAATGCGACGCCGACGGCGCGCTCATCAGCTGTGTTCGCGACTCCCTCGAACCCGGGCAAGGCACGACGGCGCAGGTGCCGATCGGAATCGAGCCACAAGTCAGCGGCTACCAGACCGTCACGATTTCGATCCGGGGCGCGGGCGAGTCCCAGGCAACCCTGCGAGTTCCCGTCGCCCCGCCTGGCTCGGCGGTTGGCTATGCCTCGCTAGAGGCCACCGGCGTAGCCATGGCGGGCAACACCCTACTGAATTGCCTCTCGTTCGCCTGCCAAGAACAAGCCCTCCTGGGATGGAATGATGACTTCCCCATGGGGCCCTACGTGCCCGGTCACGGCGACCCACGGCCGCCCGCAGGTCGTTCGAAACACGCCGCCTCCGGAGCCCACCTAGCGATCCCCGATGGGGCTCGCGTCGAATGGGCGGGCCTATATTGGGCTGGCTCCGATAACTCACTGCCAGACAGCGTCTCCTTCGCCGGCCCCAGCGGCAGTTGGTTGGACCTCGGTTCACACCATGTGCGCAACGCCGGCCCCTTCGGCCAAGCCTTCGTTGACGTGACGGCTCAGGTCAGCGGCGGAGGCGAGTACTGGGTGGCGGCCGACCCGGATCAGCTTCCCGGCTGCCAGAACGTCAAGGGAAACGGCCATCTGCTTGACTGGAGCGACTGGAACCAAAGCTCATCATCCACATGCCAGGGACACTCGGCGGGTTGGGGCCTGACGGTCGTCTATAGCCAGCCGGGCTCGCCACAGCGTGAGATCGCCGTCTACGACGCTCCTCAATATCTCAGCGGCCATGGACTCGACATATACCTGCGCGGCGGCGGACCTGTCGATGTTGGCTATCTGTTGTGGGGCGGTTCCCGCGCCAAGACCAAAGACTATATGGACATCGGCGGGATTCCGGTCGGCCAACCCGGAAACGTGGCCTACTCACGGTCGGCCTCGGCGCTCAACCACAGCAACTGGTGGTACACCTTCGGCGTTGACGCCGATCACCACACCATCGTCGCGCCACCGGGCCCGCAGGACCTCACCGTGCATCCGGGTAACGACGAGTTCGCACTGGGCGTGATCGCGTTGGCGACGCCGCCAGAGGATTAAGAGGGCAGCGGGGTCGGCCTAGTGCGGGCCCCGTTCCATTGAGAGCTCCTATCGGGTTTCTCTTCCTGCTGCGGTGGTGTTCCCTCGCGCCTGGCCACGTTGTCGGCCCTTGTCCATGTCAGCTGGGTAGGAACAAGCGCCTCCGACTCCCCAGGCACCGATGGCACACCATCCTCGCTACGAGGTATACCCGATAGGAGCTCTAAGTTTAGGTCTTGACCGACCGCCGCGACGTATGTGTCACTAGTTGTCGAGTTCACCCTTCGTCACTTATCGTGGGCTTCTTGGGCGACGGTGGGCCAGGGGGCAATCCGGCCCCTCTCCGTTCGCTCTACTATGTACACATTGCTGAGGTCCAGTGCCCTGGCATTCTGGTCCCATTAGCCCGATAAGTAGTACTTCGATGGCTGCGGTTTTAGGCCGGATGTGACAATCTTTTGTGACGTTGGCTATAAGATCCATTGGCGAGTTCGTGTATTCACCGCCAACTTCCACAGTCCTTAGTTGAGAATGAGTTGATCCGCAGTCACTCGCGAATTGGCCGCGGTCATGCACGCTGAGACCGATTCCAGAGTCCGGCAGTTGGCGTTCTGCGAGTTCAGGGCAGGCATAAGGAGATATCGACCCTCGCCGATGGATGCTCTCGCCTCCGAGGCACCAGGCTGGGTCGAGGTTTCAAACTCACTGGCGGCGGCTGGGCTAACACGGGAGAATAGGGATCAGTGTCCAAATTAAGGAATTAGTGGAGGAACCTCGATCTTGTACGCCCAAGGTATCGTTTTCTGAGTATGGTTGGCACTGGCACAGACATGACTTCGCAGCGCAGCGACTCCGAGGCTAACCCGAGGACTGCATCGGCTCAGGCGTCAGGTTCGCAGAACCCGCCGCAGCGATCAGGCCCCGGGAAGAAGACCTCCACCAAACGTAAACGTCCTGGGTTGTATAGACGTGTGCGGGCAAATATAGGTGAAATAACCAAATTTGCCGGAGTTGGCGGAACCGCCTATATTCTCGACGTCATTCTCTTCAATATCTTCTGGATTCTTCTCGGCTGGCCCTCGTGGCTGGCCAAGACAGTGTCGACGACTATTGCGACCACTGGATCGTTCTTCGGCAACCGTCACTGGACCTGGAACGACCGCATCAGTGACCGGGTCGGCAAGCAATACTTTCTGTTCTTCGTGATGAATGGCATCGGGTTGGTCATCACCCTGGCCTGCATCTGGATCAACCACCTATTGGGCCTGGCGTGGCCGGGGATCTTCGACAACCCGCTGGCGGTCAATATCGCCGCCAACGTCGTCGGTATCGGGGTGGCGACAGGCTTCCGTTTCTACGCTTACCGCACGTGGGTGTTCCCGCCTCTGGGCAGCAAGGCTCCCAGCAAAGGTGGCAGTGGGAAACGGCCCCCGCGACAGGATGCCGACCAAGATTCCGCCACCACCGAGCCCAGTTCCTAACAGGTAGCCCAAACCAGGTCGAACGACGCGCTGGGCTTGATCGCCACGCCCCGCCTAGTCAATCCAAAACCGGCCGATGAGGCTAACCATGAGGGGAGGGCCCGCGCTTCGCGCGGGCCCTCCCCTCATGAGCCATGTGGCCAGTTGTATGAGCGAGCGTCTGGCCTTGGTGGTCAGTGAATCCGAAGGCACCACCACCCAGGAACGAGACCAGGTCGTAGAGTCGCCGATGCCGATGAGGCGTTCGCCCACTCCACTCCAGCGGCCGTGCCGCGTTATAGCTAGGGAAGCGCGAGTTAGATTCCCTCGTCAACGCCCTGGTTGGCAGTGCGTTGGTGCGTACGGTCGTCCTCGGCCAGCTGGTAGATCATGGCCTTCACGCTGTCGACCTTGGGGACATCGATCAGCTCGATGACGCCTTCGTTGGAGGCCGACTCGATCTTCAACGTTCCAAAGCCCAAGAGACGTTCGACAATGTTTTGTTCGAATGACACCGTGTTGACTCGCGAGAGCGGGATGGCAGTTGAGTTGCGCCTGACGATGCCGGTGCGCCACATGATGCGCCGGTTGGTCAACACGTAGTGCGTTGTTTGCCAGTTGATGTATGGAATGACCGACAGCCACACGATGATGGCGGTGAAGACGAGCCCAATGCCCATCTGCAGCCATAGCGAGACTTCCCAGTCGTTCGGCACCAGGTAGATCAGGATGGCTGCGACGAGAATGAAGACGACGAACCAAATGACTGGAAGGAAAACTTCCTTCCAGTGTGGGTGCGTATGCAGCTTGACGTCTTCTTCACGGGTCAGCATGTTGTCTGGGTAACCCACGGTTGCGAGACCTCCTGGTCAGTTCAGTGCCTTGGGCAAGCATTTGTCACGTTTTAATTGCACCGTAGCTTATCGTGGCAAGCGGCATAACCTCTCGGCGCTGCCCGAAGTGTCGGATGTTGTTCCAGGTCAACTATGGGCGGCTACCACCGGTGTGGTGGAACGAGGCCAAGCTGGGCCGAGCCCTTACGTGTTGGGGTTGAATGGGTCGGGCCTTAAGACCGGGGATCGGGGATGACCCAGTTGCGTCGCGCGGCCTGCCACCCCAACTGAATGCGCGTGTCGACTTCCGCCAAGTTCATCAGTTCTCGCACTCGTCGCTGAACGGTCCGCAGGCCGATTCCCAGCCGCGTTGCTATTGCCTGATCAGTCAGGCCCGCGATGAGGAGCGACAACAGTAGCCTGTCTTCTTCGCTGGGGGCGTGACGATCACGTGGAAGTCCATCGTCGTGGGGGGCGGGAACCGAACTCATCCACAGCTGTTCGAACAGCGCCACCGCCAATGCCACGATCGGAGGATGCGAGGTGATGAGTACTCGGGGCTGTCCCGTTGGCGGCTCGGGCATGGCGAGAATGCGGTCGTCGAAGAGAACTAGTTTAACGGGCAGCTGCGCGGCGAAGCGCACTTCGTCGCCACCTTCGAGGCACTGGTGTAGGTAGTCCATGTGTGGATCGTCGTCGAGGTCGTTGAGTATTCCTCGCTCATAAAGGATCTGTTGGTGAGCGCCTTGGTTGGGGCGCGGCTCGGGGTGGCGACTGTTGATGGGCCCCTCCAACACGATGGGGCTTTTGACGAAGTTGCGCACGAGCCGTTCGGCGCTTGATTCCAATTTCCACAGTCGGGTTTGGATGGCGGCTTGCCCGGTGACGCTTTCCCAGCGGGTGGAGCCACTGCCCGCGTGGTTGCCGTCTCGGTAGATCTCCAACAGTTCTTGGAGGACGCCGTACCCGCTGCGTACCGCGTCCAGTTGCCGACCGATCTGAGCGCCGAGGGCGACTTCGGGGGCTTGGGCGCGATAGTGAGAGTCGGTGATGAGCGTGGCCATGCCTAGCCGCACGAGGTTTTCGAGTTGATGTTGCGCGGTGGTCACAGGGATGGCGGCCTCGGCGGCCAACTGACCAGCGGTGGCTTCGGTTCGGCTAAGGAGCAATCGGTATAGGTGCTGGGTGGCGGGGTCGAGCGGGTTTGTTTCCAAGGAGGGATTCGGCGTGGATTCGGTGTCAGCGCGTGGGGCTCGCTCGGTTTCCCCAGACTCTGAATGCGTCACTGACGCCCACCTTTCTAGCCCTGAGACCTGATTGAGGCGTGCATTGGTCGCACATCCGCAGTGATGACGATGAGCGCGGATCTCCCCACTGGCACTCGATTCTCACAGCAGTGAACTCGTCTCACTGTCGCGACCGGAGGTGGTGTATGTCCCCGGCCGAAACATTCACTAGTTCCGAATCATATTTCAAAACCAGCTGTCCGTCTCGGTTCACGTCCTCAGCCCTGCCAACTATGTGGGAACCATCGGGATACGAAACGGAAACTTCGCGACCCAGGGTGTCGGAGTCGCGACGCCAAGCCTCGAGTACGCCGCTGGCTTCGGCGTCGCCGTGGTGTCGCATCCAGGCCAGGTAGTGGTGTTCGAACCGGCGCAGGAACGCGATGAGGAGGGCTTCGCGGTCGGTGTTGCCACCGCACAGCAGTAGCGATGTGGCGTTGTCATGGGGGAGTTCTTCGGCGGTGAGGGTGACATTGAGGCCGACTCCGATGACGACGGCTCCGGGGCTTCCCGTGGCCAGGATGCCAGCGCATTTGCGCAACGGGTTTTGCGCATTGCCTGCTGGGGGTGGGTGTCGTGGGTTGTCTAGGGGGCCGATGAGGACGTCATTGGGCCATTTCAGGCCGACGCGGACACCGCCGTCCTCGCGTAGGGCCTCAGCGAGGGCGACTCCAGAGAGGAGGCTGAGCAGGCCCCACGTGCTGGCGGGGGTCTCGGGCCGCAAGAGGGCCGAGACGGCGAGTCCGGCGCTAGGTGGCGATTGCCATTGGCGCATCAGGCGGCCGCGGCCGGCGCTTTGCTCTTCGGCGCAGAGGACGACCCCGCCGGGTTCTCCACTCTTGGCTCGCCGCGCCAGATCCTCGTTCGTGGAGCCAGTGATGTTGACCACATCAATATGTTTCCAGAGGGCGGAAGTAGGGAGAAGTGTGTCATTTAGTGCCCGACTCGACAGTGGCACACGCGGTGTCTTCCTCACACACTTAGCCTAGCCACCGGTCGGGCGTATACCATCCGAGCGTGACCGACATCGACAAACACACCACTGCCGGAAAGTTGGCCGAGCTGGCCGAACGCCGCAAAGAAGCGGAGACCGGCAACCCCCGAGCTATCGAAAAGCAGCACGACCGGGGCAAGAAGACCGCCCGTGAGCGCATTGAATCCCTCCTGGACGAGGGCTCGTTCGTGGAACTCGACGGTCTGGCCCGCCACCGATCCTCCAACTTCGGAATCGACGCCAACCGCCCCTACGGCGACGGCGTGGTGACCGGATACGGCACCGTCGAGGGCCGCGAAGTGTGCATCTTCGCGCAGGACTTCACGGCGTTTGGTGGCTCCCTAGGTCAGGTGCACGGCGAGAAGATCTGCAAGCTGCAGGACTTGGCCATGAAAACGGGCCGTCCGTTGATCGGTATATCCGACTCCGGCGGGGCCCGCATCCAAGAGGGCGTGGCGTCCCTGGGTGCCTATGGCGACATCTTCTTTCGCAACGTGCGCGCCTCCGGCGTGATCCCACAGATCTCGCTGATTATGGGCCCGTGTGCCGGTGGGGCCGTGTATTCCCCAGCCGTCACCGACTTTACGATCATGGTCGACCAGACCTCCCACATGTTCATTACCGGTCCTGACGTCATTCGCGCCGTCACCGGCGAGGACGTCGGCATGGAGGAGCTAGGCGGCGGGCGGAGCCACAACTCCGTCTCCGGAAACGCGCACTACCTGGCCTCCGACGAAGACGACGCGCTCGAATACGTCAAGCAGTTGCTGAGCTACCTGCCCAGCAACAACCTCGATGAGGCTCCCACCTATGAGCCTGACGAGGAATTGGAGATTTCCGGCGACGACGACGCGCTCGATACTCTTGTGCCCGACTCGGCTAACCAGCCCTACGACATGCACAAGGTCATCGAAAGCGTTCTCGATGACGATTTCTTCGAGGTTCAGCCGCTCTTCGCGCAGAACATGATCATTGGTTTCGGCCGTCTTGATGGCCGCTCGGTCGGCGTTGTGGCCAACCAGCCGATGCAGTTCGCCGGTTGCCTCAACATCGACGCCTCGGAGAAAGCCGCGCGGTTTATCCGTTTCTGCGATGCCTTCAACATTCCGGTGATCAGCTTTGTCGACGTGCCGGGCTTCCTGCCTGGCACCGACCAGGAGCACGATGGCATTATCCGGCGCGGAGCCAAGCTGATTTACGCCTACTCCGAGGCCACGGTGCCCAAACTGACCGTCGTCACCCGCAAGTCCTATGGTGGCGCCTACTGCGTCATGGGCTCCAAGCATGTCGGAGCGGATCTCAACCTGGCGTGGCCGACCGCCGAGATCGCGGTCATGGGTTCGCAGGGCGCGGTCAACATTCTCTACCGCCGGGAAATCGCCGAGGCCGACGATGAGCAGTCGCGGCGCGCCGATCTGATGGGCGAGTACGAGGACACGCTGTGCAACCCGTATGTGGCCGCTGAGTTGGGCTATATCGACGAGGTCATCCATCCTCGAGAGACGCGCGTGCGACTTATCAAGGGGCTGCGCATGATGGCGTCGAAGCGCGACAGCCTGCCTCCCAAGAAACACGGCAATATCCCGCTGTAATCGCGGATCGCTCAGGCGCACACCTGCTGCGTTCTCGTCGGGTCGTTTGCGGTCGGCAAACTTCCCCTTCGGGGTCTGGCAGGTGCACGCCTGAGCGACCCTCTTGTGGGAATTCCAAACATTGACAATGCGGCGGTGTCGACCAGTTCCTTGGTCGGCACCGCTTTCGTGAATGCGAACCACATTTAAGGCATGCATTAACGAGGCTCATGCGAACGTGTGAATTCAAGGCGGCATCAGGTGAAGTTTGCTCAGGTAAATGAGCCGAGGAAAACGCCGAAAGTGTCTTTTGCATAAGCCTCAACATCCCGTTCTCGCCCACGACGCAACCACTGCCTGGCTTGCTCCGGTACGGTTTGAAGAACCAAAAGGGCTGCGCGCTGTGGCCCCCTACTTACGCAATGGAGTGAGTTATGTCACGGAGAGAATTGGGCAGTCCGGGCGCTTCGTCCCGGAGATACGCGATGTTGATCGATGTTGGCTACCTGTACGCAGCCGGGGCGGAGGTGCTTCTCGACGCCACCTCTCGCCGCGACTACCGGGTTGATGCGGAGAACCTGATCGCTGGCCTCATTGCCGCCGGGCAGGACAAGCTGCCCGACGGAGAACTCTTGCGCCTGTACTGGTTTGACGCCGCCCGAGATCGCGTCCCGACCGTCGATCAGCGGGTCATCGCCCAAATGGAATTTGTCAAAGTGCGGCTGGGCAACCTCAACGCCCGCGGCCAACAAAAGGGAGTGGATGCCATGATCCGCTCTGACTTGGAACAACTCGCCCGCCACCACGCTGTTAATGAAGCCATCTTGCTCGCTGGTGACGAAGATATGGTCCCTGCTGTCGAAATCGCCCAAGCCTATGGCGTCCGCGTCCACCTCTGGGGCGTCGAGCCACCCTATGGAACTAACCAGGCCGAACGTCTCGTGTGGGAAGCCGACACCGTCAGAATCCTTTCCCGCGACGAGCTGAAACCGTACTTTTCGAAGGCCAACACCGCCGCCTCGGCGACCGCGCAGATCGCTGGCGCTCCCATCGCCCACCCCGAGCCTGAAATCGCGGTGCCCTCCCCGGCCTCGGTGTTCGGGCAACGGGAGTCGGTGGCGGTGACTCGCTCCGCCGCAGACGCCCTGGCCGCCGCCGAGAGCGCCCGGCCCAACTTTGTTCGCAAGACGATCACGGGCGATAAGCTGGACCCCGAGACGGTCATTTCGATCGGAGAATACGTCGGGCACAAGTGGATTCTCACGCGCGGGATCGACAACATCGCCGACCTACTGCCCGGCCCTCAGTTGCCAACAGTCATTGACAAGGAGCTGCTGGTCGAGGCGGAAAAGGAACTGGGATACTCGTTGCGTGACCACCCCGAGGCACGCATCTGGGTGCGGGACGGGTTCTGGGAGCGCGTCCACCGCGAATTTGACATAGACATTGACGAGGACTGAGCATGGAACCGATCCGGGTCGTATCTGGCAACCCGACGCCAGAGGAACTGGCCGCCACCGTGGCCGTCTTGACATCGGCGCAAGCCCAACGGGCCGCCGCAGCCGCCGCCGAAGCCGAAAACGGACGCGCCCGGCGCACACCGGCTTGGTCGAACCCAGGCTTGCGGCTCCAGGTGCCGCGCAGCTGGCGCGACTCGGCGTTGCCAATGCGGATTCGAGTCGGCAAGTGACGTCGGCGACCGCGCCGCGACTGGTCTTGGCCTCGGCCTCTCCAGCCCGCCGGGCGCTGCTCCTAGCCGCCGGATTGGAACCTGAGGTCATCGTCTCCGGCGTTGACGAGAGCACCGTTTCCTCGAAAGACCCCGCGACGTTGGCGTGCCAACTTGCCGCGCTCAAGGCCAAGGCCGTCGCCGCGCGGCCCGAGACCGCCGAGGCACTCGTGATCGGCTGCGATTCGGTGCTGGCCTTTGGTGGGGACATCTACGGCAAGCCCGCCGACGCCGAGGAGGCCGCCGCCCGCTGGAAGGCCATGCGTGGTCGCTCCGGGGTCTTGCACACCGGCCATTGCCTGATCGACAACCGCACCGGGCGCAGTACTGTCGCCGGGGCGGCGACCACCGTGCATTTCGCCGAGGTCTCGGATGAGGAGATCGCCGCCTATATCGCCACGGGAGAGCCGCTCCGCGTCGCGGGGGCGTTCACGCTCGATGGTTATGGCTCAGCGTTCGTCGACAAGATCGAGGGCGACCCCGGGACGGTTATCGGTCTGTCGATGCCGTTGCTTCGCCGGATGCTCT
This sequence comes from Natronoglycomyces albus, assembly GCF_016925535.1. Classification (NCBI taxonomy): domain Bacteria; kingdom Bacillati; phylum Actinomycetota; class Actinomycetes; order Glycomycetales; family Glycomycetaceae; genus Natronoglycomyces; species Natronoglycomyces albus. The sequence goes on from NZ_CP070496.1 coordinate 747,220, forward strand.
TTGAACTGGATATACCGCTGCGACAACTGTGGTGATGACCTAAAGCGGGGGCTGCACAGGGCATAGCCCTGTGCAGCCCCCGCTGCGTTACCGCATGGGTATGGGCCGGTGGGGTGTCACGAGCGGGTGAAGAGCCCGGCCGGAGACGAGTTTTCGTCGACCTTTCTCCATTCCACAGCCCGGACCTGCGATTCGAGGCTCAGTTGCCGAACGGTGTGTTCCAACGGTTCGTTGATGTTCTCCGGCGTGGCCACCGTCGTGGTGACTGTCGCATCTCCCTGGGGGTTCTCCGCCATATTCATGGAACGAATCGCCACTCCATTTCTATGGAGCGACTGGATGAGCAAGGAACGTACGTGAGCCGTTTCTGACTTGTCACATACGGCTTTGACGAAATACGTGGACTCAACCTCCGAATGAGAGCTTTCGGGGAGGCGTTCGATGCGACGGGCGATGGGACGCAAGAGGATATTCACCAGCACGACCGTGAACGCTCCGGCAGCTGCTCCCACATAGTTGCCGCTGCCAGCCAGTACTCCAATGGCGGCGGCACACCAGATGGTCGCGGCGGTGTTGATACCGCGAATATTGATGCCGTCACGCAGAATCACGCCCGCACCCAGGAAGCCGATACCTGAGACCACCTGGGCTGCCACGCGGGTGGAGCTCACTTCGTCCATGGCATTGGCAGAGAAGAGCACGAAGAGCGCCGCGCCCGTGGCCACCAAGGCATTCGTACGTAGACCCGCCATCCGAGCCCGCCATTGCCGCTCGAACCCGATGAGGGCGCCGAGGATGACCGCGAGCACGATGCGGATAAGGAATTCCCAAGTCTCGAGCATCTATCCCACACCCAACAGCACACCGACCAGGCTGAAGTACACGAATAGCCCAGTGAAGTCTTTAATCGTGGTTATGAACGGGTCTGCTCCGGGAGCGTGGTCTAGGCCGATCTTCACCATGAGCCACGGTAAGGCGAACCCGAGGAAGGTGGCCAACGTGACGGACGTGAACAGGGAAATTCCTACTGCCACGCCCAACAGGGGGATGTCATTGGGGGCACCCTGCCACAGGTAGGCGATGGCTCCGCCCAGGGTTCCCAGGAAGAGAGCCATGGTCATGCCGACGGTCACTTCTCGGCGCAGTTGCTTGCCAAACGATGAGAGTCGTATATGACCCAAAGCCAACCCGCGAGCAAAAATGGTGGTCGATTGCGTTCCCACGTTTCCGCCCATGTCCATGATGAGAGGGACGAACACAGCGACCGCTACGACAGCGGCCAAGACATCTTCGAATTGTTCGATGAGCCCGCCAACCAGTAGGCCTCCCACAAGAGTCATCAAGAGAAACGAGATGCGTACCCGCACCGAGTACCAGATGTTTCCGGTGGTCAGACGGTAGCTTCGCAGCATATCTGTGGCGTGGGCGACATCTTTGATGCCGGCCTTGCGGTACATGGTCTCCGACGTTTCGTCCTCCAGCGCGTCCATGGAGTCATCGAAGGTCACCGCTCCCACGAGGCGTTGCTCGGAATCGACCACCGCCAGCGCACCCAGGTCGTACCGTTGCAGCATCCGGGCGGCCTCAGGGGCGGGTTCGCAGGTGAGGACCGCGGCTTGTGAAAGCCGCGCCAGATCACTCACGGGAGTCGTCGGCTCAGCGGTGACCAGCTCGGTCACGCTCACCAGTCCCCGGTAGTGACGTTGCTGATCGATGATGAACACGGTGGTGACCTGCCTGGGGTCTAGGTCGCATTCGCGGACCGACTGGAGGGCTTCGCCAGCGGTCACGACGTCTTTGACGGCCACATAGTGTGGATTTGCCAGGCGGCCGGCACTTCCTCGTTGGTAGGCCAAGGTTGCCGCGACCTGGGTGACCTTGTCGCCGGTGCGTTGCGCGACCAGCTTCTTGGCCACCGACGCGGGTGCCTCGTCGAGCAGGTTCGCCATCTCACCGGAGTCCAGTGAGGAGAATACGTTCGCGGTCTCGGCTAGGGCGTTGAGTAGTTCGATCTTCTTCAGTCGCGGGAGCTCCTCGAAAACCAGGTGAGCTTGTGCCTTCTCCAAAAGTCGAAAGGCAAGAGCCTTTTCGGTTCCAGTGAGCTCGTTGAGTTCGACAATGATGCTGTCGAGTGGAAGCCTCGTCAGCAAATCCTTGACTTGAGAGAGGTCACGTTGCGTCAAGAGTTGGTGGATAGTGGTAGTGGTGGTCATCTTTTCCTCCAGCAAGAAGGCACACCAATTAACCCCACTCGGCCCAACGTGAAATAAGCGTGAAAGCGGGTTTTAAGTCTCGCGAAAAGGCGAGGAGGTTAATGGGAGGTGTGCCATTGGCGAATGGGATATGCGCGTGGTGGCTCGTACTATGACTCGGGTCCGCATCGACGGACACGCGGGAACTTCGACCAGGCATGGACCTCACCTCCTCGGTGGCATAGTGATCTGGGCAGGGCCGTGTCGCTGCCCAGCCGATGGGTGCGACTTCGAGCCAGTTTGGCCCAATGGGATATGTGGAATGGCGTACCAGTGGTAGGCAAGCATAAGAAAAGGCCTCCCCAGCAGGAGAGACCTTGCGTCACACTAAGAATTGGGTGATCCCAATGTCAAAGCTTCAGCACTGTGTGGTTAGTCCAAGCCGAAGCTTGACGGTCTGTATTAAGCCGGACCTTGATTCGGTCGCGGCCTGTTCAACCCATTGGGGTCTCTCGACCTTTCTGGGCAACAGACACATCCACACACAGGAGCCTCACCTAACGGGATGGCATTATGTGTTTGCCTCACATAGCCTAGCATGTCTTTTCGCATTGGCCTGGTAATGGTAGTGACAACGGCAATGGGGGAGCTATTGACACGACTGTCCCGTGCGCGGGGAGGTGATGGGGGTGGCGCCAATGCAAACCGGGCCTGTGTTGGCCGACTACCGGTTTCGAGACGGGAGATCTCATCGCCAGGCATGGCGTTCTCGCCGTTGCTGAGGGAGGGGCGGGACACGTGCAAGCGAAAAAGCACCTTTAGCGGCAAAGAGGGTGATATGTCAATGACGTGGACACATCACCCCCTTTGGCTAAGCCTCCCAAATGAATCACTTCCACTTGATGCCACAGCCGACCGAGGCGTGGTGCGGCTCGGGGACGGCCTGCCCGGACCGCACGGCCTCCACTGCGGCGGCTAGGTATTCGCCGGTGAGCGGCTTGCCGTTGCCCGGTGACGAGCCATCGAAGGCTCCGCGGTAGGCGAGCTTGCGGTCGGGGCCGTACAGGAAGAAGTCCGGGGTGCACACCGCCGAATAGGCCCGGGCGACGTCTTGACTTTCGTCGATCAGGTAGGGGAACTCCCAGCCAGCGCGCTTAGCCTGGTCGGCCAGCCCCTCTGGCCCGTCGTCCGGATATTTCACCGCGTCGTTGGAGCAGATGCCGACCACGTTCAAGTCTTCTTGCCCCGAGACGAACTGCCCAAATGCCGTCTCGATGTGTTTGACGTATGGGCAGTGATTGCATAGGAACGCCACCAGCAGTACCGGCGCTTCGAAGTCGGTCAGGGAGCGCCCCTGTCCGGCCAGGTCTGGCAGCGTGAAGTCAGGGGCGGGGGTGCCCAGCGGCACCATTGCGGATTGCAGGGCCATGCGAGCTCCTTTTCGGGTTCTTGTTGTGGGAGTTCACATTGTAGTGAACCGATATGAACACTTATGATGCGGAAGCTGAAGGATCGCACTGTTTGCCCAAGGCTTGCTCACCTTAGGGCCGCCGATACGGGCTCGGGTCGCGCCTACTCGTCACTGGACCAGTGTGGGAGAGGCGGTACGGTGAGGTGATCCTGTGGGCCTTCGGACATATGAAGTTTCTATTAACCTTTTGGCCGGTTGCTTTCCGGAGGATTCCTCGGTCCACCAACTTGGATACGACGTTATTAGATGATTCTTGCGATTTTCCCAATATGGTGCACACGGTCGCAACATCGATAGCTGGGTAGCCTATGCGGAGTTCCACCAGTTCGATGATCGTCCCGCTGAGGCCGTCGCGACGCAGCGAATTGATGGTTTGGTTCTTGAAAGCTGTGAGTTCTTCAATCGCCGTAACTGCTTCGATAGCTTGTCGTTCCATCGCAGTAGAAAAAAATTCGATCCAGCTATCGAACTTTCCGGATTCGCTGACTGACAACAGGTGGTCTTGGTAAGCGTCCTTATAAAGTTCGAGGTAGAAAGAGAGGTTAATGATGGGAAGCGCAAGTTCGCCGCTCTCGACTAGCTGGAGGATCGCTACCAGTCGGCCAAGCCTGCCATTCCCGTTGTGGTAGGGGTGCAAGGTCTCAAACTGGTAGTGCGCCAATGCCATTTTTATGATGATGGGAACATCGTTTTCCGCGTTGACCCACTTCTCCCAATCGCTCACGCCTTCTACCAATACGTTGCCGGGAGGCGGAGGCATAAAGCGTGCTTCTGTCACCGGGCGATTCTCCGCTCCGATGGCCACTTGGCGGGTTCGCAAATCACCAGCCTCAGGTGAGTCATCACGGGCGTCTTTGACGATTGTTTTTTGCAGCTTGCTAAGAACTGTTCTGCAAATAGGGTATTTCTGTATGAGCTCTAGCGCGCCTTCAGCGGCGGCAATGTAGTTTTTTCACCTCGCGAACTGCCGAGGACAGTTTCTGTTCGGCGATAAAGTCGGATTCAAGCGTTTCGTCGTAAGTCGCGTAGGTGCCTTCGATGGCCCACGTACTGACAGCCTCGCGCCGGATTGTGGGTCGAGCCAACAGCGCCGGATTCGGCAATCCAGACGCGGCCATATCGAGCCGTGCGACCGCCATCGCCGCACGGGTAGGCGCGTCGATGGCGGGGAACCCAACAGCGGGTGCGGCTGGCAGCGGGGGCAGCACGAACGCATGGTGGCTCCAGGTTTTCCCATGCGGTGGTCCTGCCCTGATACTGGAACCAGTCGGCCGCATGGGGAGTTTCCAAGTGCTTCGAGGTCCATAGATTCAAGGATGCGCTGATTTTCCTGAATCCAGCAGCGGTGAATTCAGGAAATACCCAAATTTCGGGAATCGTTTGCCCTGGATTCAGGACATCCGGAATCCAGCGCGCGTGGATTCACGGAAATGTCACAACATCTGAATGTGGGGCTCGCGAAGCGAGTGGCAAGGGTTTGGGCCGATGACTGAATCCAGATCTAGGTGCGGGGCTGCCGTTGGGCATAAATGCCGCCACCTGAAGAAGCGGCGGCCTCCTGGGCCAGGTAAATCAGGAGGCCGCCGCGCGGCCGCCCGAGCTACCCCACTACTCCGGGCGACCTGTGGTGATGGAGGTAAAGCCTCATCACTGGCCGCGGAAGTAACGTATAACGCCTCATTACGGATTGTAAGTCAATAATCCGACATCTAGGCGTGATCTTGTTCCAAAATAACCGTCGTCGCCGATAACAGACGTACCCTGCCCGCCCGATCGATATCGCCCAAACTCAGCAGAGACCTCAGCGGTCCCCAGGGCCCCGAACCGGCAAAATGCCGCCTGGAACCCAGAGAACAGCATCGCGCGGTAGGATTATTCGCCCGCATTCGTAGATCTCTGTGGCCCGGTCCACCAGGAACCAGGTCTTCGCCCACACCAGCCAAGCCCGACGGGAAGGTAGCCGGCCTTGAGCGCTCAACACCCGCGCACCTCAGTAGACGACAGCGCCCTTGGCGGCGACCCGACACAGCCACACGGCACCACGCCCGCACAGGGCCAGGACCGCGCCTCCGCCCACATCGATGCGGCCCTTGAACACGCCACCGACACCACGCACGCCGTGGCCCACTCCGACCCCAACAACACCCACGACCAGGAAGTGGCCATCGAACAAAAGTTCGTCGACCTGGTCTACCGCCGCCTTGACGACTTGCGCGACGACGCCCAACAACGCCAAAGGGCCGGCTATGAATGGCGCGAGGCCACCGTCCCCGGAGCCCAATTCGAACGCGACGTCTTCGTCTACCGCGCCACCAAACGCATCGTCGACATCGACTCCCAGCACGAGGGCCTCGTCTTCGGCCGCCTCGACCTCGACGGCGGGCGAGTCCGCCACATCGGCCGCCTCGGCGTGCGCGACCTCGAATACCGCCCGCTGCTCATCGACTGGCGCGCCCCCGCCGCCTCGCCCTTCTACCAAGCCACCGGGCTAGACCGCAAAGGCGTCGCCCGCCGCCGCGTCATCCGCTCCTTCGGCCAGACCGTGCAGGAAGTCTCCGACGACCTGCTCGACCCCGAAGCCGAAGGCACCCTACCCGTCATCGGCGACGGCGCGCTCATGGCTGCCCTGACCCGCAAACGCACCGGCCGCATGCGCGACATCGTCGCCACCATCCAGGCCGAACAAGACGCCGCCATCCGCGCACCCGGACGCGGAGCCACCTACATCACCGGCGGCCCCGGCACCGGCAAGACCGTCGTGGCGCTCCACCGCGCCGCCTACCTGCTCTACCAAGACCGCAGCCGCTACGAAGCCGCCGGAATCCTCGTGTGCGGCCCCTCGGCGGTCTTCATGCGCTATATCGACCGCGTCCTTCCCAGCCTGGGGGAGGAAACCGCCGCGCTGTACTCACTGGGCGAACTGTACGAAGGGGTCGAAGCCACCCGCCAAGACCCACCCGAAGTCGCCGAGCTCAAAGGCAGCCTGCGCATCCGGCCCGTTCTGGTTGCCCTGTCTCGCCTCGCGCCGCCGGAAGCCCCGAAAAACCTACGCATCGTCTATCACGGCGAGGTCTTCGACCTCGACGAACACGACCTCACCGAAGCGCGAAAGCGGGCGCTGGCGAAGGAGAACCGGCCCAACCTGGCCAAGACCGAGGCGGGCCGAGCGCTATTGGTCAGCCTGTGGCGCAAGATCAAGCCAGTGCTACCCGAGGCCGAGCCCGCCGTGTTTTCCCGCGACGTGGGCAGCCGAGGGGAGTTCCTGACTTTCCTGGATGCCTGGTGGCCGACCCTATCGCCAGAGATGGTGCTCGACTGGGCCGCCGATGCGCGTCACCTGGCCGCAGCGGCGGGGGACAACCTCACGCAGCGGCAGGTCGCCGACATCGCCGCCACGTTCCAGGAGACTGACTTTTCGATCCAGGATGTGCCGTTGCTCGACGAGCTGCGCCAGCTGCTGGGCGTGAAGCCGCAGCGAACCCAGTCCCGCGATCGAGTGAAAGTGATCGACGGGGTTGCCGAGCTTTCGACGGCCCAAGACCGTTTTTACGACGCCGGGCCGCGTACCTCGCGGGACGCCTTCTATGACGGCTATGCCCACATCATTCTCGACGAGGCGCAGGATTTGACGCCGATGCAGTGGAGAATGCTCGGGCGCCGAGGTAAAGGCGCGGGCTGGACGATCGTGGGCGATGAGGCCCAATCCTCGTGGCCCCGCCCAGGCGAGGCCCGCCATGCGCGCTTGCAGGCGGTCCATACGCGACAGACGCATGAGTTCCACCTGCGGACGAACTATCGCAACTCCGCTGAGGTGTTCGACTATGCCGCACAGTGGGTGAGCGGGCGTCTCTCCAAGGTGGATCTACCGGAGGCGGTGCGCAGCACTGGAATTCCGGTGCGAGAGCACCAGGTCGACGCCCATGAACTGCTGCCGCTAGTGGCGAGCATCGTGCAGGACATGCTCGGCGCGGTCGAGGGAACAGTGGGCATTATCGCGCCCTATGCGCGCCATGAGGAACTGAAGCGGGTCGTGACCGATGAGCGGGTTTCACTCGTGGGGCCCTTGGAGTCCAAGGGGCTGGAATGGGACGCCGTGGTGACAGTGGACTTGGAACAGATCGAGCGGCGACATGGTCCCGGAGTGGCCTATGTGGTGTTGACGCGAGCGACTCAGTTGCTCGACCGTCTCACTATTACGCAGTAGCCACCGGCCTGTAGTCGATTAGTCCCACTTACACCTCGGGTGTCGGCTTAAAGTCCAAAAGGGATATAACTTCCCTCGGTGAGCTGCGTCCGATTTCCGGCCCCCGGAGCGCCCTCAAGGGAGCCGTAACCTGCGTGAATGGCAAGAACATGCACAGATGTGCCTGAATGTCTCAATCAGGTCCACTCCACCTAATAGAGCCTGTTCGACCCAAAAATTCGATGGAAAAATAGTCAAAAAAATTCTGTATTTGAATGTATTTTTCACCCACACTCCGACTCTTAGATAAGCGTGACCCACTGAGAGGGAGTCCTGAACAGACTGACAGGCTTGCACCGACGACCCCTGCCGTCGTCGATGCTTCCCTGGGCCGGGAATGAGTGCCTCTCGGCCCCTGGGGCAGGCGTTTGGAGGGGCGCCTGCCCCACATAAGTTTCAATTGGACGAGTAGCGAAGGCCCCCAAGCAATGCGTTTGATGTTTACCGATCACGCCCCACGGATCGAATCTCCCAACCCGCGCCGAGACCGCATGAGCGGCGTCCCGAGTCTTTCGACTCCCACTCTCAACCGCCACCACGGGCGGGTCTTGCGACCCGGTCACGTTGTCAAAGCCCCGCAGTCGCCTGAGCCTGTTGGCACGATCTACCGCTACGACCGGCTGCTGGTCGACAGTTCCGTTTTCGAGGACGAGGCCCAGTGCCATCAGCTCGGCGAGGCGCTCGAAGCCAGTGGCATGTCCGCAGCGGCCACCGCATCCAGTAGCGGAGGCAAACTATGCCGTCGCGTCCCGCTGGAACTCAGCCCCAATGCCGATCCAGGGACGATTGACGCTTGGCGCGTCCTCCAGTCGATTCGCCGGCAAGCCAATGAAGGTACGTGTGATGCTGCGCTGGCAGACCGGGTGCGGCTAGAACACCTGATGGTTGCGGCGAGTGACAACAGTCGCCCTGGTATTGGCGGACCCGAGCCGATCAATACCAATTTGTTGCGCCCACAGGGCCGGGTTCCCGTGGACATGGTCGTCCCGATGCCCACTCGCAGATCTCTTGACGACTTGAACGGACGTCGCCTGCGAGTGGCGGTCCTGGACACGGGGGTGGCCCAAAAACACCCGGCGCTCAGCATTGCGGACTGGCGTGAGGGGGGCGATCCGTTCGTGGTCGTGGACTCCGAGTTCCAGCAGACACTGGGAGCCGATGCCGACCCGGCCCTTATCCCCCTGGACAGCCCATGGGATGAGGATGTCCACAACGGTGACCTCATCGCCGAGGTCGCCAGTCACTACGGTCATGGCACGTTCATGGCGGGGATTTTGCGCCAGACGGCGCCCGATGTGCAGGTGTATTCGCTGCGGGTCATGCATAATGACGGGCTGGCCTTCGAACGGGAAGTGGTGGCGGCATTGGAACATGTGGCCGATCAAGTCGAAGCCGCCTATGCGGGCGATACCGAGGCCCTCGGTGTCGACATGGTCATCCTCTCGCTGGGCTATGTGGATGAGGACCCGACCGATGACCCAGGCGGTTGGATGGCTGACATTGTCACCCGCCTGTCCCGCCTGGGTATACCAGTCGTGGCAGCAGCAGGCAATCAGTCCAGCGAACGGCCCTTCTACCCGGCGGCTTTTGCCACCAGGCAGAGTGAAGCACTGGCTCCGGTCTTGAGCGTGGGCGCGTTGAATCCCAATGGCAATATCGCCATGTTCTCCAACGATGGCCCCTGGGTCTCCTGTTTTGCCTCCGGAGCTTCGGTCGTGTCGACTTTCCCTCCGGTGGCACGTGGCTCGCTCTCCCCATATCGGCGAGTCGAGACCGACTACGCCGGGCGTTACCGCGAAAGCCTGGACCCCGATGACTTCAGTAGCGGGTTCGCCGTATGGTCAGGCACCTCGTTTGCCGCCCCACTGGCGGCGGCCTACCTGGCGAATGAAATGGAGAAACTTGGTCCGGCCCCCACTGTCGCCGAAGCCATGACCCGGTCGCAGGTGGCGTTGAAGAAACTCAAGCAGCGCTAGTCTGATGATCATGACGGCAATGAACACTGAGGACGGCATCGCGGACTTTCAGCGACGGGCTGAGTTGCTCAAACTGGCGCGATCAGGTGACCGGGTGGCAATGAAGTCTCTGGTGGATGATCTGGGGCCACTGCTGTGGCGGGTGGCCCGCTACCAGGGGTTGAGCATCGATGCCGCCGCCGATGTTGTGCAGACGGCGTGGATGAAGCTGGTGAAGCACTGGGAGTCCATCGAGGAGCCGCAGGCGGTTACCGCCTGGTTGACGACGACGGTCCGCCGGGATGCGCAACGAATTCGCACTGCGGCCCGGCGCGAATCCACTATCGATCCCGTCGAGTTCCCGGACCCTCCCTCACCGTTGACCGACAGTGTTGACGAGCAGCTGATTCGCAAACAAGAACATCGGGCGGTTCGGCGGGTCCTAGCCCGCACGGGCTCCCCGTGCCGGGAGCTTCTGGCCTATATTTCGGCCGCGGAACGCCCCGATTATGACGTTATAGCGCAATCGCTGGGAATGAAAAAGGGCAGCATTGGGCCTACACGGGGCCGATGTTTGGCCAGATTGCGCCGAGATCTACAGAAAGAACCGGATTGGGGCCATGGTGAGGAGCGCTGAGATGAACCGGGAAGATGCTTCCATCTTGCGAGCGGTCGATGAGCTACACCGAGAGATGGACCCGCCGCCGGAGGATTTGTCCGACCGCATTATGTTCGCGTTGGACTTGGAACAGAACCTTGCAGCCGAGGTGGCTGAGCTGACCGAAGAGCCGGTGCTAGCCGGACACCGGGGAGCAAGCGGGTCAATCACGTTTAACTGTGAAGCGGTGACCGTTATGGTCAGTCCCCGCACCGCCCTTGATAAGACGATTCGCGTCGACGGCTGGATCGCCCCCGAAGGCGAGTACCGGGTCCAGGTCCGGCTTCCCGAGGGAGACCGCGAGGCGATATCCAATGAGCATGGCAGGTTCGCGATGGAGCACCTGCCAGCTGGAGAAATGGTGCAATTCGTGCTACGTGCGTCCGACCAGCTGCAACGAGGAGGGGTGTCTGCGGTTGTGGTGACCCCGGCGGTACGCCTATGACCGACTGTCATTCGTAGCGAGCGTGTAGCACAATGTTGGGGTGACTGACCCCGACGACGAACTGATCACCCGAGCCTGGCGGCTGCAAGAAAGCGGCTGGAACCTGCACAGTCGTGGACACTACTCGGAAGCGGCAGCGGAGCTTAAACGTGGGCTGAGTTTGGTCAATTGGGATCCTACGGTTCCCCCTCGTCGGGGAGAACCTGCTGCTCGGGTAACGTCACGGCTACTTATATCGCTCGCACTGACGGAGTTTTATCTGGGCGGTACTAATCGCGAGTTGAAGCTGCTTGAGTATGCTGAAGAGTTCGTTATTCCTGAGGATAAGGGTAGGCTTTACAATCAACGCGGCATGATTCTTGTGCGTCGTTCCCGGGTCGAAGAAGCTCTAGATTGCTTTTTGGCAGCGGAACCACTTCTTGAGGAATATGGCCCGGAATGGTTGTACGCAGGTCTTTTCCTGAACCGGGCGGGAGCGCTTCATGATTTGAGTCGGCACCAGGAAGCCCTAAATGATGCTAGTCGCGCACGCGACTTGTTGGAGCAACAAGGTAACGATCTTCATGTGGCAAAGGCAGTCCATCTGACTGCGATGATCAGAGGAGAGCTTGGTTACTATACCGAAGCCCTCGCACTCTTCGAAAGAGTGAGGCCCGTATATGCCGAACTTGCGCCGGAACTTCTCTTTGAACTCAATGGAAATTATCAGGGAATGCTGATCAGGGTTGGAATGGTCCGTGAGGCACTCTCAATTTCCCGGACTCTTATTAGAGAGAATCAGGGGTCTGAGAAAAAGTCACTTATAGCTGGGAATCTTCAAACCGGGGCGAACGCGGCTCTTGCTGCGCAGGACTTCGAAACTGCGCGAAAATGGGCGAAAAAAGCTCAGGAAATGCGCTCTCAGCAAGCATATGAGCCGGCTATGATTGCCGCTCAGCTAACTGTACTGAGATGTGACTTGGAGATGGGTAATCTCCGCGCCGGAATGGCGAATGAGATTGAGATTCTATATGAAAAAATGAGAAAATGGCGCTGGGCGATTAGTCTTGATACTACAAGAGTTCTTGCTGCTCGAGCAGCACTGCAAGAGGGAGATGTCAATAGGTCATCCCGGCTACTTAGCCAGCCTATGTGTGACGTGTTTCAGAATGTTAATGCCCGATTCGAGACGTTTTTGGCTTTGGCGGAACTGGCCGGGGCTCAAAGAGAAGATCCTATTCCTCATCTCCAAGAGGGGTTGGATTTTTTGGCCGAACATCGTTCCAAATACGGAAGCATTGAGTTTCAAGCAGGCGTGTCGATGGTTGGGCAAAAGCTGGCTGACTTTGGGCTTGAAGTCGTCGCCGACCGAGGTGAAGCCAAGGCGATTCTTGCGTGGACCGAGCGAGTCCGTGCCCAAAACCTCCAGGTTCCCCCAACTCAGAACGACACTGATCCAGCTGTACGCGACCAAATGGCTCAGTTGCGCCGCGCGCGGAATGACTTGTGGGATGCTCAGCTGAATAGCCAACCGGTTGATGAGGTCGCCCAGCGTGTCGCCGATCTCGAATCAAAATTGCGTAGCAGCGCTTGGCAGCAGGCTGGCCCTGGCCATGTTGCGGAAGAGACCACCCCCGACCAGATCAAGGCCCTCGCGGCCGAGGGCAATGCCACGGTCATCAGCTACTTCGAGTATCGAGGCAAGCTCGCCGCGATTGTCGTCAGTGGTGAGGACATCCAGTGGACGACCCTCACCGATCTGGCCGAGGTTGAGGAGCTGGCCCGGCAGGTCAACGCCGACCTGGACGCGCTCGCCTCCGACTTCCTGCCGACGCCACTGCGCGGCAGCGTCACCAACTCCTTGCAATCCAACGTGGCTCGCCTGGCCGACAGCGTCTTGACTCCGCTCGATGAGCACGTGGGCACCGAATCGGTGGTCATCGTTCCCACTCGCGCTCTTAACTGGGTGCCCTGGGGCATGATGCCGCAGCTGGTCGACCGCCCGGTGACGGTCGCGCCGTCGGCCTCGGTGTGGTGGCGCTGCACGCGCCAAAACTCGCCGGGCGGCAGAGTACTGCTCGCGTCCGGCCCGGCGTTGCGCGAAGTGCATGAGGAGTTTGCCGCCGTCGCCCGCTGCTATGACGACCCCGATATTCTCACCGGCGAGGACGCCACCCCAGAGGCGATTCTCTCCGCAATGGACGGTGCCGCCGTGGCTCACTTGGCCGCGCACGGCCAGCACGAGCCCGACAACGTTCTTTTCTCACGCCTCAACTTCCACGACGGCCCGCTCATGGCCTACGATCTCGACAGCCTCGACACCGCGCCCACCGAAGTCATTCTGTCCGCCTGCGAGTTGGGGCGCTCCACAGTCGACGTGGGTGACGAGACATTGGGCTTTACCGCCGCGCTCCTGCACGCTGGCACCTCCACCGTAATCGCCAGCTTGACCCGAGTTCCCGAACAACTGTCCGCGGACATGATGTCGGCCTACCATCGAGGCCGCGCCGCCGGACTCCCTCCGGCCAAAGCGCTCGCCGAAGCGGGCAAGGGCCACCCGTGGCACCCGTTCATTTGTTTCGGGCGCGGCTAGTGGCACGGCTACGACACGCTCAGCAGCCAAGGAAACACAGTTCGGTAACGTTTTGCCGCGCAAACCCCGACATAGTGTCCGATTCCAGCTGTCGTCCGCTGGCAGCGTTTGTCGTTGACTATTAGGGTGGTCGCACACCCACCGATCGCCCCAGGACCAAGAACACACACGTTGCGGCAAGCCAGGCGACAGAGCCCGGCTCCCATCTCCCCAGGCCCACCCATGTCTCTTGGCTGACCCCTTGCGAAAACGGGCGCGCCGACAGCGCACCCACGACAGCTGACACGGAGGATTCGATGCGCCGACGCCCCTGGGTGCTCCTTACTTTGCTTCTGGTCCTCCTGGCTGGATACTCGGCGGCCAGCGGTGGGTTCTCGCACCGCGAGTCCGTACACGAGACCACTGAGTATGTGGATTTCGAGGAAGAAGAGCGCGATGAGGAAGATCTAGAGCTCTTGGGGGAGGCACCCGAGCAATGGGGAGCCCTTGATCTACCTCCATATTTTCACTACCTCCTCGTGGGAACGACTGTATTTCTCTCCGTCCTCACGATCCTGCTTATTCTGGTGGCGGTTCTGCGAGCAGCCAGCGATCTTGCGAGAATTTTCAATGCTCGCAGGAACCGGCAAAAGGTAGTGGCTACTTCGGATGAGCACGCCGACATCGGCACCATTCGGCAGGCTGTAGCCGAATCGTTGCGGCGCATAGACCTTGGTGATAGTCCGCGTGAGGCTATCTTCGCCTGTTGGCTATCGCTGGAGGAAGCCGCCGACCGGATAAGAGTGGAACGCAAACCCTCCGACACCCCAGGTGCTTTTGTGACCCGCCTGTTGGACCGGGCTGATGTCGATGCGCGCTCTATCAGGGAACTTTATGAGGTGTACCTGACCGCGCGCTACTCGCCGCACGACATTACTGATTCGGATGTGGCGCGAGCTCGCCGCACGCTAAGGGCGATCAGTGAACAACTGGGACGGACGGTGAACCGATGACTGGTCGAGTACCCACCTGGGCCCGAGTCTTTGGCAAAGTTAGTTTTCGGGGCGCTTCCGGAATGGTCTTGGCCGGTTTCTCCATATGGCTGGTTAGCGCAGTTTCGGGCCTATGGATTGAGCCTTGGCAGGTCCTTGTCACCTCGGCGTTGTGCTACCTGTTCTTGCGAGTGTTTCTGGCCACGAACGTCGTAGTGCAAGACTTCGCCTTGATGGTGGCCCACGATGTCAACCGGCCGCATGTCAATCCGTTCGAACATGTCAAGGAATGGGAACGCACACTCATATTCGCTCAGCGCTACCCGGACCACTTCACTGACTTTGCCCAGCAGAAGTTGCGGGCCCTGACCGCGAAGCGTCTCTCGGTGCGGCACCATCTAAATCTCGCCGATCACCCTGATGAGTCGAGGGCTCTCATCGGATCCGAACTCTATGACTTCCTCCATGATCCAACACAGACCTTCCCCACAAGGGCCGAGTTTGACCGCTATTTGAGCCAGATTGAGAAGATATGACGCACCCACATGACACCCCGCCTCTGCCGCTAGCCGAAGTCAGCGCAGCTGCCGACGAAGTCGTGAAGTCCGTTCAGTCAGTCATCGTCGGTAAGGAATCCTCGCTGCGTCTTGTTATGGCGGCGATTTTGGCTGGCGGCCACGTTCTGATCGAAGACCTGCCAGGTCTGGGGAAGACGCTGACCGCCCGCTGTTTCGCTCAGGCGCTGGGCTTGGAATTTTCACGGCTCCAGTTCACACCGGATCTGCTTCCGGCCGATGTGACAGGTTCCTTTATCTACAACCAGAAGTCGATGGAATTCGACTTCCGTTCCGGCCCGGTTTTCACCAACCTGGTGCTTGCCGATGAAATCAACCGGACCCCGCCGAAAACTCAGGCCGCGTTGTTGGAAGCGATGCAAGAGCGGCGCGTCTCGGTGGAAGGCCAGACGTTTGACCTCCCCGACCCGTTCTGTGTGCTGGCTACCTCGAACCCAGTCGAATTTGAAGGCACATACCAACTTCCCGAGGCGCAACTAGACCGCTTTTTGTTGCGGGTGTCGTTTGGCTACCCCAGCCGAAGCGAAGAACTGGAAGTGTTGGCCCGGCGCATGAATCGCCGCCAAGAGAACACTCATCTGGAACCGGTGATCTCGGCCGAACAGCTCACTGTGATGCAACGGTCCCTGGAATGGGTGAGCGTCGAAGACTCCGTTAGCGAATACATCGTAGACATTGTGGCCGCGACTCGTGACCACCAACAACTGCAAGTAGGTGCCTCACCACGTGGTTCGCTCGCCCTGATGCTGGTGGGCCGAGCAATGGCCGTGCTGGCCGGGCGGGACTTCGTCACTCCCGATGACATACGTTTGGCAGCGGGCCCCGCGTTGTCTCATCGGGTCAGCCTGCGGCCGGAACTGTGGATGCGGCGCATTGACGCGGCCGAGGTCATCGAGCAGGTCGTCCAGAAGGTTCCCGCCCCGTCCTCTCACGCACTGCCAACCCACGGTCAAACCAGTGCTGAGGAGAATCACCTAGGTTCCAATAAAGGGGCCGGTTAATGAGCCTATCGGGCGTACCCGCCGCTGCCGCGACCCCCGCGACCAGATCTGAGCTGGCGTTCTTTCCGACGCGGGCACTCAGGCGCAGCCTTGGTCTGATCATCCTGCTTGCCGTGTTGACGATCATGTTGGGACGGGTCGAGTTCGTCATCGCGTTGGCACCGTTCGCGATCGGCCTAGCCGCATTGCTGGGACACGTGCCGACCATCGAGCCCACGGCCCAGATTAAGCTCAGTTCGGAGGCCAGCTTTGAAGGTAGCTCCTCCGAGGCAGTGCTTCGCCTTCACAATGAGGCTGAGGTTCCAGTTGTGGTTCACTCGGCCCTTGATCATGGGCAGTGGCTCACGTTCACCCAGGGCACCAATTATGCCGATGTTGTCAAGGCCAATAGCGTCCGCGAGCGCCGCGTCCCCTTCACTATGAATCGGTGGGGTTCGCTTCACATAGGCCCGGCCTATTATCGGGCACTGGCCTGCGGTGGACTGTTGGAAGCAACGAGGCAAGTTGCCGCGCCCAAGAACATGAGGTCAACTCCGACCGCTATGCCCACGGATCTGAAGTTTCGGATGCCGGATGCCCGTGGCTTTGTCGGGCCTCACCGTTCCACACTTCATGGTGATGCCGCCGAGCTGGCTGAAGTACGTTACTTCCAACCTGGCGACCGGTTGCGGCGCATCGATTGGCGTTCCTCGGCGCGCTCCCAACACCTGTATGTCAACGCCACCGAGTCTGAACGCGATGTCGACGTCACGTTGGTACTGGATACGACCTCTGAGGCCGGAACCTCTGCCGGTGTTAAGGGAGCCGCGAGCGTTCTCGACCTCACCGTGCGGTCAGCGTTCGGAGTAACGGCGCATTTCACCGAACAAGGCGATCGAGTCGCCCTGTGGGAATATGCGCCTCACGCCCGTCACCTGCGATCAGGAACCGGCCGCCGCCAGCAAGAAGCCGCCGGTGTGTGGTTGACGAAGACGATGGTCGCTGAGCATCCCTCTCCGGTCGACCCGCGCCGCTACCTATCCATGCTGCGGTCAGGTCAGGGACTCATTATCGTGTTCACTCCGTTGTTGAGCAACTCGCCGCTGGATTTCATGGGGCTTCTAGCCAGCACTGGTCGGAGTCTCTTGTGTGTGGATACTCTGCCGCGGGACCTACAGCCCAACCATGTAAGCGAACAAGCCCTTCGCTTGTGGCACCTCGAACGCGAGAACCTGCTGGCCGATCTCGAAGAGCGTGGCGTCCACGTGCTTACTCCCACGCGCACCGCCCAGGGAGATCGCCTTTCATTCGTTTACAGCCCGGCCACGTCGCAGGGAAAGGGGCACTCATATGGTGCTGTGGCCTAAAGCGGGGCTCGACGCGTCCAAGAATTGGGCGGTCAGTTGGACGTCTACCGCGCTGATGGTGCGGGTAGTAATCTTCACCTGTTTCTTGGCAGCGCCCTTCGCCGCGCTTCCTCTGCGGGTCGTCACCGAGCCGCTCGTCACGTTCGCCCTCGTGGTGGCCGCGGCCACGTGCGCGGTGATTCCTCGAACCGTGGCCCCGGTCGTGATTTCGGTGGGGTACATCCTCACCTGGACTATGCAGATGGAGTGGGGGGCGGGAGCCTCGTCCTCGTTGTTGCGAGCGCTCGGATTCGGCCTCTTGTTGTATACGGCGTTCAGCCTGATCGCAGTCACCACCCACACCAGGCGCAACACCGCGATTGACCGTGAGATTCTGCTCACCTGGGGTCGTCATGTTGGGTTTGTAGCGGCCTTGACCAGCGCGGCGGCGGCAATACTATGGGCATCTACCACGTATGTTCCGCTGCTTCCCTCCAATGTGGCCTTCGTGGTGTCGCTGGTGGCAGTCGGCATAGTGATCTATGTCTTGGCCCGTATCGTTCATAAGAGCATCAACAACTAGACACAATAGAGCGAGTTGTGCGGCCCCCGCGTTAAGCAGGGGCCGGATTGCTTTGCGCTAGCTATTTATCGGGCAGCGTCGAGTAGGGCAGAGAAGTCAGCACTGGCCAGGGTGAAGATAGGCGAGCCCTCGCCCAGCTTCGAGTCCCGGACCTGCTGGTTTCCCGCCGCTCGACGAGCTTCGAGACATTGCCCGCCTTGGTTAGAACTCCTCGACGACTTGCGCCATGCTGTGTCCATTACGTGTACTCCTCTATCGGGGTTGCACTGTCAAATGCCAGCTTAAAAGGCTCCTTGTATAGCCTGATAACGGCCGGATCTTCGATATAGCGGCAGCCGTCGAGCCCATCTACGTACACGACGGTTTCAGTTTCATGGTCCCCGCTGTTAGTACGCGATGTGAGAAGAGTAAATGACCCCAGCGTAGGCCCCACCTGCCGGATGATGCGAATGTTAATTCCCGGACGCTTGGCCATCGAGTTGAGGTGCGCGAGCTGTTCGGCTTTTACGTTGGCGGGCATCGCGTCAAGGTATCCGATTGCTCCCATCCCAATCGCGAACCGCATTTCTGGCAGTGACGGTCTCTCGAACATGAGTACTTGGCGGTGGATTCGCAGGTTGCGGACGCCTTCGATCGCTTCGGCAGACATGCGGGATGCGGCCATGATCTCGTCTATATATGCGGGTGATTGCAGGAGCCCAGGAATGAACTCAAGGTCAAGGGTTCGGAGGTCTGTGGCCGTCTGTTCGGTCTCTAGATAGAGCGGTTGCAAGTGGATGTTGCCGTCCGGGTAACGCTCCCACCAGCCGCGCTTGCCACTGTCCAGCGCTAGGCCGACTAGGCGGCTGGTTTCGATGGGGTCGACTTCATAGATACGGCACAGGTCCCTGACTATTGGCAGTTTCGCGCCGCGCTTACCTCGGGCCTCTTCTAGCCGTGAGATGGTGTCGCGGCCAAGGCCGGTTTCTGCGGCGGCATCGGCGATGCTCATCCTGGCGGCCTCGCGGTGGCGGCGGAGCGCGCGCCCGACTGCGCGTCGCGCGATAGTGGGTTGCGTCTGTGACTGTGTCATTACTTGAGCGTACGAGCATTTGTGCGTATACGCACAACGCGACACGCAAAAACGAGACCGTAAATTGCGCATGCGCGTGTCTCTAGTTTTTTGGGTGAGAAGGCCCTTATTGTCGAGTTGTGGCCGTCACAGGCGGTCATGAAACGAGGCGACCACCCGATTCCTTGCAGGGTCCCTGGGTGGTCGCCTCTCGACATCACGAGTTGGAACCCGAGATGACATCAGAAACGATACTGCCTACGGGCGGCGCGCGATGAACGACACCTACAGCAGCTCAGTCAAAGCCCCAAAGACAACCAGCGACGCCGTGGTGGAGTTTGTGTTCAACTTCGACACCTACATGATCTCGCCGCATCCCAAACGCGGCGCAGCCCTGGCGCTGACCATGCAGGGGCGAAGCATGCCAATCCGCGTCGCCACGATCCTCATCCAACGAGGCCGCATCCACACCATCGAATGGGAAACACCCTTCAGCGGCTACCCGCCCGAATGGCAGACCACCATCGGCGACCTCGTCACCCAACACTGTGACCCGGTGATGAAGGAGCCCGTATGAGACCTCGCATCCCGCTAACCCGCAGCGCCAACGGGACGACCTTGGCCAGCAAAGGCCGCACGTCGGGCCTGGAAACCTGGGGAGCATCAGTGCAAGCAGGTAAATACTACGGTCGCTTTCTCAACGAGAGCAGCTACTACTACCTGTACGGTTCCACCCGAGGTGATTCCATCGAAATCATGCGCACCCAATCGCGAGATGAAAAACCCATCGGTCGCGCGTACCTCACGCCCAAGGGCGGCTGGTGGATTCAGTGGTACGTCTTCGGCCCCGCCGCCGAAGGACTCACCCGCTTCCGGGCTAACTTCCTGGCCCACCTAGAAGAGAATCACGACCTCTAAACCCAATACCGCTTGTGCCCGGCCCAGTCGAGCGGTGGGCCGGGCACGAGCACCTAAGGCTTTGGCGTCTGTTCGTCGCGATTGACCGTGAGATCCTGCTCACCTGGGGTCGCCATATCGGAGTTGTGGCCGCCTTGACCAGCGGCGTGACCGGGTTGCTGTGGGTCTCTACCACGTACGTTCCGCTGCTTCCGTCCAGTGTGGCCTTTATGGTCAGCCTCGTGGCTGTCACCACAGTGATCTATGTCTTGGCCCGTATGCTTCACATAGCGGCGAATAACTCGGCACAATAGTGCGAGTGAAACGAATTGTCGTGATAGGCGCCGGTCACGTCGGTTTTTATGTTGCCGATCGATTGAGCCGCAAGCTGAAGAGCGAGATCCGCCGTCGCCAGGTGGAAGTCATGGTCATCGAGCCCAACCAGCACATGACCTACCAGCCGTTCCTGCCCGAGATGGCGGCTGGACACATCTCTCCTCGCCACGGCGTGGTACCCCTGCGTCGTGCGCTCAAGCGCTGCAACATTCTCACCGGTCTCGTCACCGAGGTCAGGCACGCCGAAAAGACGCTGACCGTGCAGCCGATTTCCGGACCCAGCCGCGAGGTCGAATACGACCAGGTCGTCGTCGCCCCCGGCTCGGTTTCCCGCACCTTCCCGATTCCCGGTCTGGCCGAACTCGCGATGGGCAACAAGACCATTGGCGAGGCGATCTGGCTGCGCAACCACGTGTTGCAGCGCCTCGACGTTGCCGCGGCCACCCCCGATGAGGCGACTCGAAAGGCCGCGCTCACCTTCGTCACAGTAGGCGGCGGTTTCGCCGGCATCGAGACGCTGGCCGAGCTTGAGGACACCGTTCGCGCCGCACTCAAGGCCTACCCTGAGATCGACCCGGACGAAGTGCGATGGGTCCTAGTGGAGGCCACTCAGCGCATCCTGCCCGAGGTCGGCCCCGAAATGGGCGTCTATGCCGCGAAGCACCTCGTCAAGCGCGGCGTTGATCTGCGCCTCAACACGCAGCTGAAGTCCTGCGTCGACGGTCACGTCGTTCTCTCCGACGGCGAAGAATTCGACACGCAGACCATGATCTGGACCGCCGGGGTCAAACCCCACCCGATGCTGAAGAAGACAGACCTGCCGCAGGGGCCGCGCGGACACTTGCGCTGTAGCCCCACGTTGCAGGTCGAAGACGACAACGGCATTGTCGAGGGCGCTTGGGGCGCGGGCGACTCCGCCCAGGTTCCCGACCTGTCGGGCTTCGCGCAGTGGTGCTCGCCTTCGGCCCAGCACGCCGTGCGTCAAGCCGGGGTGCTCGCCGACAACATCGTTGCCACGATTCGCGGCACGGTCATCAAGGAGTACAAGCACAAATACATTGGCTCCGTGGCCGGTCTGGGCCTGTATAAGGGCGTCGCCAACACCTATGGGGTCAAAGTCAAGGGCCTTATGGCGTGGATGATGCACCGTGCCTACCACCTGTCGCGGGTGCCTGGCATTGGCCGCAAGGGCCGCATCCTCTCCGACTGGATTCTGGGGCTGTTCACCAAGCGGGAAATCGTGCAGCTGGGCGAAATGCACAACCCACGCGATGCGTGGGAAGCACTGGCTTCAGGCGAAGAGCGTAACTCCACCTCTTAGCCGCAACGGTCGCCAAAGGCACGCAAGAGGCCGGCGCGACATAGTTTCGTGTGCGCTTCTGTGCCCACCCGGAGGGGAATCTCCTCTCAGAGTGGCTGGGCCGACGCGCGGACGAATCGGTCATCCGATTGGGCACAATGTCTGTCAATAGGGACTATCCGCGCTCAGCCAGTCTCAAATTGGCCGCGATAGTGCCCGAATCGTCACAATTGGCCCCCTCTCTGCGGCGATATTGCCTCGGACAGTGGTTGACATTCGATAACGGGCGGTACTGTATTACCTGTACTCAGTACCGGTGGAGCGTGGCAGGCGCGCACGCTGTAATCAATGATGAAATATTGGATGTATGAGAGCACGCGTACTAGTCGTCGATGACGACCCGGCCTTGGCCGAAATGTTGGGCATCATCCTCCGCACCGAAGGTTTCACTCCCTCCTTTGTGTCCGATGGAGAACGTGCCCTGGCTGCCTTCAAGGAGCACCGCCCAGACATCGTGCTGCTCGACTTGATGCTTCCGGGCATGAGCGGGCTGGACGTCGCCAAGGCGATTCGCTCCGAGTCCGGCGTCCCCATCGTCATGCTCACCGCGAAGTCCGACACCGTTGACGTGGTGCTCGGCCTCGAATCCGGGGCCGACGACTACATCGTCAAGCCCTTCAAACCCAAAGAACTCGTCGCTCGCGTCCGGGCTCGGCTGCGTCGAGGAGACGACGTCACGCCCGAACGGCTCCAAATTGGTAAGCCCGGGCTGCAAGTCACCATCGACGTGCCCGCCCACCAAGTCACTCTCAACGGCGCGGAAGTGAAGCTGACGCCGCTGGAATTTGACCTCCTGGTCGCGCTGGCGCGCAAACCACGCCAGGTGTTCACCCGCCAAGTTCTGTTGGAACAAGTGTGGGGTTACCGCCATTCAGCCGACACACGGTTGGTGAACGTCCACGTGCAGCGCCTCCGCGCCAAGATCGAACCCGACCCTGAGCGTCCGCAGCTCATCCAGACGGTGCGGGGAGTGGGTTACAAAGCCGGGCTCGGGTAAATGAAGCTGAAGCACCGGCTCGCCTCAACGCTGCGCCGAGCTGCCACCCCCGTCGTCGTCGCCTTTCGTTCCTCGCTGCAATTGCGCGTGGTCTCGGCGACCTTGGTCGCTTCGGGCGTGCTGGTGCTGACCTTTGGATTCGTCGTCGCCGGTTCGGTTACCTCCGGGCTCATCGGAGAACGCTATGAATCGGCCATCCACGAGGTGCGCGAAGCCTCCACCGCCGTGGGCGAAGAACTGTCCGACTACACCTCCACCGCCGATGGAAACCTCGAATCGGCCATGAACCGGGTCATCGGGGGACTGGAAAGCTCCTCGGCGGCTGGACCTCTCATCATGCTGCACACCGCTGACGATCAGCAGAAAGTCCAGCGTCCGACTCAGATGTCAGAGTTCGTCCTGCCCGTGGAGATCCGCCAACACGTCGAGGACGGTTGGCTTGCCACCCAGTACGCCACCTATGACTTCTATGGTGAGGGCGAAGCCCCCTACTTGATCGTCGGCACCGAAGTCGATCTCGGCGTTGACTACCACCTTTACTATCTATATCCGCTCGACAGTGTCCAAGACGCCGTCTCCCTTCTGCGTACCAACCTGATCCTGGCCGGCGTAGCGCTCGTGCTGCTGCTAGGCGTCATCGCCGCGCTGGTCACCCGACTTGTCGTCACACCCGTGCGCGAAGCGGCCCGCACCGCGCAGCGCCTCGCCGCCGGGCTACTGCACGAACGTATGGACGTGCGCGGCTCCGATGACCTGGCACGCCTGGCTAACTCGTTCAACCTCATGGCCGCCAACTTGCAGACCCAAATCAACAAGCTCGAAGAGATGTCGATGCGGCAGCGGCGCTTCACCTCCGATGTCTCCCACGAATTGCGCACCCCGCTGACCACCATTCGGATGGCAGCCGACCTGCTGTATGAGTACCGCGAGGACTTCGGAGAATCATCGCGCCGCTCCATCGAACTGTTGGAAAAAGAGCTGCAACGCTTTGAGGACCTCCTGGGCGAGCTCCTGGAAATCTCCCGCTTCGACTCCGGATTCGCGAATCTGGAGACTGAAGCGGTCAACCTCGTGCCCATCGTCGAAGACATCGCCGAGGGGTTCGACAGCCTGGCCGAAAGCTGCGGGGTGACTGTTACCGTCCACTCCGACCAACGCCGCATCGTCGCCGAAGTGGATGTGCGCCGTTTCCAACGCATCGTGCGTAACCTGATCGGCAACGCCATCGAACACGCCGAAGGACAACCGGTCGAGGTGCGCGTCAAAGCCTCCGAGACCGCCGTGGCCGTGGCCGTGCGTGACTGGGGAGTGGGCCTGAGCGAACCAGAGGCCGAGCGGGTCTTCGATCGATTCTGGAGAGCCGACCCCTCCCGTGCTCGCCAAACTGGCGGCACCGGCCTCGGGCTTGCCATCAGCCTTGAAGACGCGAAACTGCACCGTGGGACCTTGCAAGCCACTGGCACCCCCGGCGGTGGTTCGCTATTCTTGCTCACCTTGCCTCTGCACGCGGGCAACCGAGTCGTTACCTCACCGCTGGCACTCACCTTGAAGGAGGGAGCGCCCCATGCGTAAATCCTCGCACTGGACCAATGGCCGCGCTTTGGCCGCCATCGCGCTAGTGACCGCGATGCTGCCCCTCCTGACCTCGTGCGGTATTCCCACCGGGTCCGGGGCCCAAGCGGTCGAACCCGCTCCAACCGGGGTCGGTTCAGGCAACGACCGCACCGACGAGGAGTACCAGCCCACCGACGACATCGCCGAGACGGTCCGCTACTTCCTGCGCGCCTCCGCTGGAGACTCCGGCAGCCGCGACGAACGCCTCCACGTCTTCACCGGTGACCTCAACCTTCCCTACTCCGAACTTTCCGAAGGGCTCCGGCTGGTCGAGATCGACGATGTCGACGTCACCCAGGACGACGATTTGCTTTCCGGTGAAGCCGTTGTCACCGGCGACGTGTTGGGCACATACCTCCTCGATGGGCAGGTGCGCATGATGAGCACCCCCGGCGACTATGAGGAGACCTTCGCGCTGTCTCGCTCGTCCCTGACCGAACCCTGGACCATCACCGACGCGCCCAGCCAGGTCGCCCTCACCTACTTTGAATTCCGCCGTAACTACCGGGCCGCGCCCCTGTATTTCCTCGGCCCGGGAAACGAAAGGCTCCTCGTACCCGACTTGCGATGGATCTACAGCAACCTTCCCGAACAACGCGACCACCTCACCCGACTTGAGTGGCTCCTAGCCGGACCCAGCGATTGGTCCCGCCAATCCACCCGCACCGCCATCCCCTCCGGCGCGACCCTGCAAAACCTCGACACCGATCTGCCAGGTGACAATGTCGCGGTTGAACTCGAAGCCTCGGCCTCGGGCGACTGGGACGTCGAGACAGCGGAGTTCATGGCCGCGCAGATCGCCTGGACCCTCAACATGACCCACAACGCCGAACTGGAACTCTCCATCGACGGCACCGTGCGCGTCAATTCCCAAAAAGCCACCTGGGACCACTGGAACTCCATCCCCGCCGACGGCGACGCTGGCCGCACCAGTTACGCCGTCCGCGACGATGAGGTATGGCAACTAGACCTCAGCCGCGAACGCAGCCACCGCCTGAGCAACGTCGAACCGTGGGCCAACATGGACATTGGTGGCATCACCCAGGTGTCGGTGGGCGCTGATGGGCGCGTCGCGGTCATCGGCGACAACGGCCGCAACCTCTACACCGGATCAGACACCGATTCCTTCAGCGCGGTTGACCTTGACCTCAGCGGCTTCGAGGACGTGGCTTGGCTGTCGAGCCGCACCCTGTTGGTGTTGGCCGATGGCGCGGTGGTCCACATCGAGTTGGGTCGCGACGAGGCGTCGATGCAGGAACTTCCGCTGGCCACCAGTGAAGAATTGACTGGCCTAGTGGTGGCTCCCGATGGGCACCGGATCGCGTTCGTGGCGGGGGATCGGGCCTTCGTGGCCACGTTGGCCCGCGACGCGGACGGCAACCACCAGATTGGGGAGCCGCGCCGGATCGGATTGAACCTGACCGGGGTGCAGAATGTGGTGTGGAGCCGCGAGTATTCGCTCATGGTGATCGGTGAGTCCGCAAGCTCTGTCGAATGGCTCTTTGAGGTCTCGATCGACAACGCGCAAATGGAGACCCAGTCGGGCACTTCCTCATTCCCCCGGGCCAACGACATCGCCTCGGCTCCGGCCGACCCGCGTGACCGATTGCAGTCTCGTGGCGAGCCAACCGTGGTCGTCATTGGTGGAAACCTCTATCGGGTGCACTCGCAAAACCTCGAACAGATCAACACCGACCAGGGGGAGCCACTCCAAGGCACGGCCCCGTTCGTGACGATGAGGTAGGGCATTCGTCTCGCCACCAGCGCTTTGGAGTCCGTTCCTCAGCTGCTCGGTGTGAGGCCGCACCCGAGGGGGTCGTGACCCGCCTACGACAAAGCGCATCCTCGCCACGGCGAGGATGCGCTTTTGGATGGAGACGTCGCGGGTTGACCGCGACGGTCTCCTTACTCGTCTACGGTGAACCCAACCGGGCGCGTTGTCTTGCCCGAGACCTCGACATAGGCCAATGCGCCGGTGGGAACCATCACGCTGGAGCCCTTCTTGTCCGTCAACTGAAGCACAGTTTCGGACTTGACGGCCTCTTCAACTTGCTTGGCAAGTTCCTCCGGAGAAAGTTCACTCTCCACGACCAGCTCGCGCGGGGCGTGCTGGACACCGATCTTGACCTCCACGGGCCCTCCTTCTGACGCTTGACGTGCTGCTTGACCAGCTTAGCGCGCTGGTGACGACTGAGGCTCGCGCACAAGATTCCTTGAGCGGCCTCGAGCTATCCACGATGGTGGACGGCCCTTGGATGACCTCGGCAGGTGCCGCATCTGTGCTGTGCACCGTGCCAGAAGCCTCGTTATGGGTTTGATTCCTGGTCCTCGTCCAGCGGAAAATGCGAGATACCTCTCCACGCCAGTGTGCTGACCAGAGCCACCGCCTCGTCCTTGGGCACCACACAGCCCGAGGCGACCCATTTACGGGCCGCGACTTCGGCCGCTCCCGCCAAACCGGTCGCCAGCAGTTCGGCCCGTGCCTTGTCGACGCCGGTGTCGGCCATGATGGTCTCCGCCAACGCCACGACACATTCGTGTTCCATGCGGTCCATCCGGTCGGCCACCGCCGGGTCGTTGCGCTGGTCGGACTCGAAGATAAGGCGGAAGGCGTCTCCCTGCGCGTCCACAAAGTCGAAATAGGCTTGCATGGCCAGGCGGACGCGTTGTTTGTTTTCGGGGGACTTATCCATGGCCGCGCGTACGTTGTGTACTAGATTATCGGCGTGTTGATCCAGCAGTGCCAGGTATAGCTCCAGCTTGGACGGGAAGTGCTGGTACAAGACGGGCTTACTGACCCCGGCACGATCGGCGATGTCGTCCATCGACGTGGCATGGTATCCCCGCGAGACGAATACTTCCTGCGCGGCGCTCAAGAGTTGTCCGCGCCGCTGAGAGCGCGGCAGACGCACAGTGCGACCTTCCGATCCAGTAACCATCGTTAAAACCTCCCCTTTGAGTATCGCAGGCCCGGCCGCAGCGGATGACTCGTGTGGGGCGTTACCGTTAAAGTTGAGACAATTACGGTACATCCCCACCGGGCATCTGAGGAGTTTGTCTCGTGTACGACCAGAACCGATCCGACGGACCGAGGCACGAGGGGGAAGACCCTTCTGGCCACGAGCGCCGGGTCAACCGCACCAGGGACGCCTCCGGTGCGTTTCCCAGGCATCCGGACTCTCCACCGGAGCACGCGGGCTACTCCTCGTCGGGTCCTGGTATTTCGCAGCCGGAGATTCACCCCGATATTCCGCAGCAGGCAGGTTCGGAGAGCTACCGTTTCGATCCGCGCGCCCGCCGTCGCCGCTATGCGGCCGAGGACGCTGGCGGTCTGCCCGTGGGGCCGCATCGTCTTCCCGACGACGAAGACGACACGATGGAATATCCTCCCGTCGAGGTGGCGCAGACGCATCCGGGGGCTCCCGCGACTCGGCACCCGCGTCGGGCCGACCCTGAGGACGCCTCGATTCCCGGCGCGCCGTTGAATCCTTTCAGTCCTCGCTCTCACTCCCGGCCAGCGCAGCAGGCAGCGGCCGGGCAGGATGCGCGGGATACGGCTGACCCGAGCAATGGCCAGGCACCTGGGATGAGCTTCGGTATTCCCGGCGCTCCAGGCCAGTCGCCACATCCGAGGCAGCCTCCGGGCGCGCACCCGGGGCAGCCTCCCATGGGGCCGACGCAGCCGCCGAGCGCCCGCTCTACTTTCGCCCCTGTGTCTCCCAGTGAGGACACCACCCCTGCCCCCGGCGTCATCGCACCGGGCACGACGCGGCCCGGTCAGATGCCACAGCCGTCCCAAGCCACCCCACCCCCCGACACTCCCGCCCATGCAGCTCCGGAGATGGAAGGCACCGCCCACCCACCGATGTCCGCTTCACCTGGTAATCCACCTGTCCGCAATCGTTCTCGATCCTCCAATCAGATCTCCGAGCCGCCGTCGGCTCCCGCTCAGGTTTCGCAGCCTGGTTCGGCTCGCGACCATGACTATCCGCACGATGAGCCGCCCCAGCGCGCGCAGACTCCGCACGCGATCGGCGAGACGACGCCACCGGCGGTGCGCACGATCAACCTGTCCAAGTTCGACTTGGCCCCGAACCAGTCGTTGTTGATCCCGGCCTTGGAGTCCATTCCCGGAGTTGAGATCGCCGAGTTGGGTGAGGACTCCGAAGGGCTAGGTCAGCTTCGCCTGGAAATCGATCCGACCGCCAATGAGATGAACTTGCGTTCGGCCGTGGAGGAGGTGCTCACGCAGCAGCTAACGAGCCCCGAGTCGGTCGAGCCGACGACTCCTGCCGCCCCCAGCGCTCCCGGCAACCGGGCGGCGGGGCCCGATGCCGCACCGGCTGGGCCCGAGCTGGCCCCGTCCCAGCCCAATCCGCCCGATAGCGCGCCGGAACCGGATCAGCCACCGGTCGAGCAGGAGGAACAGCTCGAACAGGGGGCTGCCGCCCCTGCGCCAGCTTCGCGCGGAGGACTTCAGCGGGAGCGGCCGCCACGCCGAGGCGAGGAGCACGCCGGTTTTACCGCCGACTCGCACAGCCCGATGGGCGAGGACCAGCAGGGCTCGCAGGGGCGAGCCGGGGATGCCGACCGGCAGCGGCCCGAATACCAAGGCGGCCGACGCCGCCGCTCTATCGCCGAACGCGCCGCGGAACGGGAAGCGGCCCACAACCGCAACGCTACGGGCGAGGCCGCCGACACCGGTAGCGCTGAGGCCGAGGAGGCCCAGAACCGGGTAGTCGACAACCAGGCCCCGCCTAACAGTGTCGCCATACGCGGCCGCCGCGAACGATCCCGGCCCGAAGGGCCCGAACCTCAGGTAGACCCGGCAGCGGAAAAGTCCGCGACGCAGGCGGTGGCTCCCGTGGCCACTCCTGATGCGGCCGAGGGCGCGGTTGACCACCCCGATGGGGACGTCTTCAAGCAGATCCACACGGAGCCTTTGCCCGGTCGCTTTGTTCTCAAACAGCTCAACGCTTCGACCTCTGATCTGGAAACACAGGTCACCGTCACGCTCTCGTGCGACGACACCGACACTGTCGGCGTAGCCGTGTCACCGGCGATCGACTGGCATGTTCACCGCGCGACCGCCGCCGCCGCGCTGGAGGCCGTCCGTCCCTATCTGGGAGAGGACGCACGCTACGAGATTGAGCATGTCAACATCGAGTCCGCCGGCCCGGTCAAGGTCGCGCTGGTGGTGGTGTTGACGATGGCGGGTAATGCTATCCACCGCCGGGCGGGGGCAGCCGTGGTCACCAGTGAACGCCGCCAATCCATCGTGGCGGCCACCTTGAGCGCCCTCAGCGTCCAGATCTAGCCGCTTGCGCCGGTCCGCCCTACAGGCATCCACCCTTGGATGATTCATCAGTAGGGGCGTGACCGGCGTTTTCGCGGGCGCATGGTCCCTTGCCTGGGCTAGGCGCTTTGAGGTAGGGCTCGGGTGGCGGCCGCTGAGATCCGGCCATCGAAACCCGCCAGTAACTTCGTCTGGTAAATGGCATAATAAATGCATGAAAAGGGCGCGTTTGTCTGATCCAGATCGAGTCAGACACCCGGACTGGCCCCATCCGCCGTGGCCGGGGACCGAACACACGGTGGGGGAGCAGCGGATTTTCGTCCGTAGTACTCCTGCCACCCATCCCGACGCCGAGCCTGCCGTCTTCCTGCACGGCCTAGGAGGTTCGGCGCAAAACTGGACCGACTTGGCCGACGCCATGTCCGACCACCTGGAGGTGCAGGCGCTCGACCTACCAGGTTTCGGCCATTCCCCACCGGCCGCCCAGCCCGTCACCATCCCTCGGCTGTCCCGCATCGTCGCCTCTTGGATCGTGCAGTCAGGGCGGGGGCCAGTCCATCTGGCAGGCTGCTCACTGGGCGGCGCTGTCGCCTCCCACTTGGCGGCCACCCGCCCCGGCCTGGTACGCAGCCTCACCCTGGTCTCTCCAGCCCTACCGTTTCGCAATCCTCGCCGCTCCCGACAGGCAAAGTTCGTGCCGCTCATGGCGGTCCCTGGCCTGGAACACTTGACCGAACGCGCGCTGGCCCAACGCACACCCGAAGAGGTCGTCGACGCGATCTACCAGGGCTGCTGGGCCGAGCCGGACCGCGTCCATCCCCAACGCCGGCAAGAATCAATCGAAGAGGCACGGCGGCGGCTGTCATTGCCGTGGAACACCAGCGCCTATATCCAGACCTTCCGCGGTCTGCTGGGGTCATTCGCGCAGTCGATGCTGCCCTCGGAATCCTCGCTGCGAAAACTGGCCGGACGCATCACATGCCCAACGTTGGTCATCTGGGGCAAACAGGACCGCATCCTGGATGTGCGGTTGGCCCCTAACGTCGCCCAAGTGATCCCAGACTCGCGTCTGATCATCTTCAACCGCTGCGCACATGTGGCCATGATGGAATACCCACAGGCGGTTGCCCGCGCGATGGTGCATCTCCTTGACGAGATCCATGACAATACCGCCCATGTGGTCGCCACGCCGTTGCCCAACATCGAAGAATCGGAGGCGGGCTCGGCGCGGGTGGATCCAGAGGCGACCCAAGTACGCGATAATGAAGGAAACGGCGCTGGCGATGCAACCTCGTCGCCCTTTGGCCGAGTTAACCACCGGGAGGCTCCCAAAACCTCTGACTCGACACCTCTGCCATCCCGGGCGACCTCGGTACACCCCTGACAGGAATAGGCTACTGACGATGACTGTGACCAGGCGACTATCAACCTCCACGATGCTCGTCGCTGCCCTGGGCTCACTTACGTTGGCTCTCGGCTGCGGATTTGAGACGACGCAAGACTCCTCGTCTACCGCGCCCGAATCCGACCATGCCGCCATCGACCCGCAGGAGATCGAACCTGAGCAGATGGAAGAACCTATTCGCCTGCTGCGGTCGGGAACCGGGACGTGGGACTACGCGCCTGGACGTGACGGCGAGATTTGGGGAGATTCTGGCACGTTGTTGCGTTTCAATGTCGCCGTTGAGGAGGGCCTGGGCATCGAGACGGCTGATTTCGACGCCATGGTCAAGGAAACCCTCGACGATGAGCGTTCGTGGATCGCGGGCGATTGGCGTTTTGAACAGGTGGGTGAAAATGGTGATGCCGACTTCACCCTTTACCTGGCCAGCCCAAAGAAGCGGCAGGAATTGTGCGGGTCGGCCAATCTGACGGTCTCGTGCCGCAACGGAGACAACGTTGTCATCAATTCCGCGCGGTGGATCGAGGGCGTCGAACACTGGGACTCCACCTTGGAGGAGTACCGGTATTACGTGATTAACCACGAGGTGGGTCACCGGCTCGGCCACGGCCACGTCGTGTGCCCCGCCGAGGGCGAACCGTCCCCGGTGATGGCGCAACAGACTTTCCAACTTGCCGGGTGTACCGGTAACGGCTGGCCCTACCTGGATGGCGAGTTCATCGACGGGCCGGTGGGCGAGTATGGCGGCCCGGCCCTCCCAGAGGACGACTACGACGATTGAGGAGACGTGTCCGTGTGGCTGGTGAACACTGGAGCACGGTGACTTATCTCATCTTCGACCTGCGGTAACGCCACTGCCAGGCGGTTGAGAAGCCAGCGGCTGCCACCATCTATCCACATCGTGGGATGGCCGGTTCGATCGGGAATGAATCGCGGCCTGTGCGGCATTATGACGAGTATGAGTCTCCCGCCGCTTGTAGAACCAGCCGCAGAACTGTCCGTCGACGAGGTCCGCCGCTATTCACGCCACCTCATCATCCCCGACGTGGGAATGGATGGCCAAAAACGCCTCAAGAACGCTCGCGTGCTCGTGGTCGGAGCCGGGGGCCTGGGCTCACCTGCCCTCATGTACCTCGCCGCCGCCGGTGTGGGCACCCTCGGCTTGGTCGACTTCGACATCGTCGACGATTCGAACCTCCAGCGCCAGATCATCCACGGCGCCTCCGACGTGGGCAAGCCCAAGGTTGTCTCGGCCGCCGCCACCATCAGCGAGATCAACCCCTATGTGAACGTGCAGATCCATGAGACGGCGCTGACCAACGACAACGTCTTTGAGATCTTTGCCGACTATGACCTCATCATCGACGGCACCGACAACTTCGCCACCCGCTACATGGTCAATGACGCGGCGGTCTTGCTCAACAAGCCCTACGTGTGGGGCTCGATCTTCCGTTTCGAGGGGCAGGCCTCGGTCTTCTGGGCCGACCAGGGCCCGTGCTACCGCTGCCTGTACCCCGAACCCCCGCCGCCGGGAATGGTCCCCTCCTGCGCCGAGGGTGGAGTGCTGGGCGTCCTGTGCGCCTCGATCGGCTCCATTCAGGTCAACGAGGCCATCAAAGTCATCACCGGCATTGGGGAGCCGCTGGTGGGCTCGCTCATGGTTTACGACGGTTTGGAAATGGAATACCGTAAGATCAAGGTGCGCAAAGACCCGAATTGCGCCTTGTGCGGTGACAACCCGACCGTCACCGAACTCATCGACTATGAGGATTTTTGCGGAACCGTGAGCGAAGAAGCTGCCGACGCCATCAGAGAGTCGACCATTACCGCCTCCGAACTCAGTGACTG
Source organism: Natronoglycomyces albus (assembly GCF_016925535.1). NCBI lineage: Bacteria > Bacillati > Actinomycetota > Actinomycetes > Glycomycetales > Glycomycetaceae > Natronoglycomyces > Natronoglycomyces albus. Next base: position 780,012 of record NZ_CP070496.1, read on the forward strand.
GGTGAAGGAAGGCCGCGACATCGACATCATCGACGTCCGCGAACCGGCCGAATGGGACATCGTGCGCATCCCCGGTGCCCGCCTCATTCCCAAGGGCGACATCATCTCGGGAGCGGCGCTGAAGGACCTCCCCACCGACAAACAGGCCGTCTTCTACTGCAAGGCGGGCATCCGCTCGGCTGAGGCGCTGGCCGCGGCGAAGGCCGCGGGCCTGTCCAACGCGGTCCACGTGCAAGGCGGCGTGGTCGCTTGGATCAAGCAGGTAGATCCTTCTTTGCCCATCTACTAGGGCCAACATTGGCCCGAAGCGCCGCGTGAACCAATGCGCCGGGTGGGCCTGGCGAGGCATCGCCAAGAGAGACCACTTCTGATCGCTATGGAACATTGTGGCGCGAAGAGCGGCATCAATAAACGATAACGAGCGGGCGGCGAGGGCGGCCCGTGACACAAGCTGAGGGCGTTGGCTGCCAGATTGCCAACGCCCTCAGCCATACCCTTGCTACAAGATTCCTGACCGAGATAGCGCGCGGAATCCCATCTCCTTGAGACTTATCGGTCGGCCCGGGTGAACAGGCTTTTGCTCCTGCGTGTTGGCAGGAGCGCTGTTGAATAAGTCTCCCAATCGAGGTGTGCGCTCATACTACTCTGAAAACGGCACTAACCGGAAGAGTCGGACCCAAAGATATCGATGGCTGGTGGGCCGATTGGGGATATCGCCCGAAGATCAGGTTTGATAACCCTCTGTAGTCCTATACTGAAGAGTGATTGGGTGATGGGATGCCAGGTCAGGAGGGGTATCGCGTTCCATTTGCGTAGATATAGATAATTATCAATCTATTCAATCCAAAGTGGACTATGGCTGACCCTCTATTCTGGAGTTTTATCACCCCGTAGAGCAGCGGTTTTCTTATTTGTTATCAAATCAAGACGCGCATACGCTCGACACTCTGGGTAGCGGTCGGTAATGTCGGGCAGCATACGCAATATTTCTGGAGGAATGAACGTGACTAAGCGCACGATCTGGAACCGGCGAAACCTCATGCGCACCACCGCTGCTTCATGCGCGGCTGCACTGGGGTTGACACTAAGCGCCTGTTCTGCCACCGCAGACGCAGAAACTCTTCTGGAGGAAGCCCAGGATGGTGGAACCCTCCGCGTGGCCTACGCCGACGAAGAGCCCTTTGCCTACACCGACAGCGACGGTAACGTCGTCGGTCAATCTGTAGCCATGCACACCTACTTGCTCGGTGAGCTCGGCATTGAAGAAGACCAAATCGATTGGGTGCAAACCGAGTGGGACTCGCTGATTCCCGGCCTCGGCAGCAACCACGACATGGTCATCGCTGGCATGTACGTCAACGCGGACCGCTGCGAAGCGGCGCTCTTTGCCGACCCGGACTACGTTATGCCCGATACCCTTCTGGTTCCGGCGGGAAACCCCGAGAACCTGGAGAACATCAATAGCTTCATCGACCGCGATGACCTCGTCGTCGGCGTCATGAACGGCACCACCGAACACGCCAACGTCGAACAGGACCTGGAGCTAGACGACAGCCAATATGACGTTCACCCGAACCTCTCCGCCCTGGTGCGTGAGCTCAAGGCCGGACGTATCGACGCGGTCGCTTTGACCGACATCAACCTGCGTCTCGAAGCCGAGGCCGACGACGACCTCGACACTGTCGAGCCGTTCTGGCCCACCGACGCCGACGGAAACGACATCATCGGGGCCGGTGCCGTCGTCTTCCCCGACGGAGCGAACAACTTCCGCGACGCGGTCAACGAAATTCTGCACGAGACCTTGGAAGATCGGGACCTGTGGCTGAGCCTGGTGGGGGAATACGGATTCAACGAAGACAACATCCCTGACCCGGACATCACCGCAGAGAACATCTGTGGAGATTCCTACCAGTAGGACCTTCGCATGGATCTCCTCTTTCGCACGATCGAGGCACTCCCAACGTATCTTGAACCGTTGGGAGTGACCCTCCTCGTCACCGTGCTCAGCCTCTTCGGGTCGCTCATCCTGGCTTTCGTCCTGGGTCTGGCGACCGGCTCCCGTTTCCTGTCAGTGCGCTTTGTCGGGCGCACCATTGTGGAATTCTTTCGTGGTACTTCACTGGTGGTCCAGCTGTTCTGGATCGCCTTTGCCATGCCAGTGCTACTGGGATTCTCCTTTGACTGGCTCATCCTCTCCGGTGTCCTCGCCCTATCGCTGAACTTCGGTGCCTACGCTTCCGAAGTCGTCCGTGGTGCGATAGCCGCAGTGCCATCTGGCCAGTACGAGGCCAGTACTGCCATTAACCTCAGCTACTGGCAGCGGATGCGGCTGGTCATCATCCCGCAAGCTTGGCCGGAGATGATCCCGCCCATGTCGACTCAAGCGGTCCACCTGCTGAAGTCGACCTCCCTGGTGTCGATGATCGGCATCGTCGACCTCACGGCCCGAGCCAATACCGTGGGCGCGCGCCCCGGACAAGACCTGCTGTTCCAATACGGCATCATCTTGGTCATCTACTTCATCCTGGCCTGGCTGCTGGCCGCGGGAATGCGGCAGTTGGAACATCGTGCCAAGCGCAATATCGGCCGGGCGCCGGTGGCCACGAAGAACACCGCCACCGCCGGAGCGGGAGTGGTCAACTAAATGGACAGTCAACGTATATCCGACCTCCTCCCACTGGTGTGGGAAGGCTTCGTCGTCATTTTGCAACTGACGTTCTGGGCAGGCATCATCGCCCTGAGCCTGGGCCTGGTCATCGCGATCACCATTCGTAGCGCGCCCAAACCCGTCACCGTGCCCCTGTTCTGGTTCACCGAATTCATCCGGAACACGCCCCTGCTGGTGCAGGCACTATTCGTCTACATCTTCGTGTCTCGTATAGAGCTGATCGAGGGGTTCATGACGCCCTTCGTCACCGGCGCGATCGTGCTTGGTGTGCACTACGCCTGCTACTGCTCAGAGGCGTACCGGGCGGGAATCGACGGCATCCCCAAGGGTCAGTGGGAGGCGATCACCGCCATCTCGCTGCCGAAATCGCGCGCCTGGATCGACATCCTCATACCGCAGATGATGCGCCGCTGTACCCCAGCGCTGGGTAATTACATGATCGCCATGTTCAAGGAAGTCCCGATCCTGTTCGCGATTGGCGTCTTCGAGATGATCGCCCAAATTCAGCGCTACACGGGCCTGTCCTTCGCCGGACATGTGGAGGGGTACACCCTCGCTGGCCTGCTGTTCCTGGCCATCAGCTACCCGCTTGCAGTATCGATGCGTAAACTGGAGAATCGCCTTGCAAGAGCACACGGATAACCAAGAACCGATCATTAAGTTTGACCGGGTGGTAAAGCAGTTCGGTGATTTGACGGTGCTCAACCAACTGAGCTTCGACGTCGATCCCGGCGAGCGCGTCACCCTCATCGGACCTTCTGGATCGGGAAAGACCACCATCCTGCGTCTACTCATGACGCTGGAACACGTCACCCCGCAGCGTGACCCGAAGTCCGACGGCGGCGTCATCTACGTCGAAGGCAAGCCGTTCTCCCACATGCCCAAGGGAGACAAGCTGGTCCCGGCCAAGGAACGCTACCTCCGCCAGGTGCGCAAGAAGGTCGGCATGGTCTTCCAGCAGTTCAACCTCTTTCCCAACATGAAGGTGCTGCGCAACGTGACCGAAGGTCCGGTGCACGCACTCGGACTGTCAAGGGACGAGGCGGCTGAGAAGGCTAAGTCCCTACTGGAACTGGTGGGTCTGTCGGACAAGCTCGACAATTACCCCAGCCAGCTCTCCGGTGGACAACAGCAGCGTGTGGCGATTGCCCGGGCGTTGGCGATGTCTCCGGACATCCTGTTGCTCGACGAGGTCACCTCGGCGCTTGACCCGGAGCTGGTCGCTGACGTGTTGGCGGTTCTTCGCGATATCGCCAACTCCACGTCGATCACCATGCTGTTGGTGACCCACGAGATGAGCTTTGCTCGTGACGTTTCCAACCGCGTCATGATGTTCGACCGGGGTGTCATCGTCGAAGAGGGCGGGCCCGACCAGATGTTCTCCGACCCGCAAGAAGCGCGGACGCAGGACTTCTTGAAGGCCGTTCTCGCCGACTAGGTACGTCGGGATCGATTCCCTTTAACTCCATAGTGCGGTCACGGCCGCACACAGTCCCGTCACGGGGTCCGCGACGCTTTCAGCGTTGCGGACCCCGTTGTCATGTGTGCTGGCCTGGCGCGACAGGGGGGCTGAGTGCGGTGGGGCCGGGTGCTACGGCGGAGGCCTCCATCTTTATTCGGATTGGTTTCCCAACTTGCTAATTTGCTCCACTATGGCCTGAAATATCCACTCAGGGTAATGGTGTCAACGCGGCTGGATTGGGGTCACAGTGCTTGGTGCGCAAGGAAAGCGCTAGAGGGGTTGCGCATCGAAAAACATCGGATGATTTGCGTGAAGAGGGTTGTGGCGTAGATTACTGCCTGGTTAGCATATCGAGAAACTCCGATATAGGAAGCCATCGATATCGGTATTCAGCAGGTATAACTCAACATCTATAACTACTGAGATACCCCATACGGAGAAGCCCATATGAATCCTCCTCATATAACCTCCCGGCCCAGCCCTTCGAAAAAGATCTGGCGACAGTTGCGCAATGCCAGTGTGATCACGGCATTCATCGGCCTACTCCTCGCCTTCACCCCAGCCGCCGCTCTGGCGCAAGAGACCAACTACGTCGCGCTGGGCGACTCCTACGCATCCGGCACCGGCACCCGTGCCTACATAGACGACGGTTCCGGCTGCGAACGCTCCACCCACGCTCACCCCTACTTGTACGCCAACCACATTGGCGCCAACTTGGATTTCCAGGCGTGTGCCGGGGCTCGAATTCCCAACGTGCGTAACAGTCAACTCGCGGCGCTAGGCCCCGACACCGACCTGATCACCATCAGCGTTGGCGGCAACGACACCGGCTGGGTCGATGTCTTGATCAGCTGCGGCACCCCCTTTTCCGGTCCTTGCTGGGACGACATCGCCCAAGCCGAGCGCTACATTCAAGAAGAGCTGCCTGCTGAGCTCAATGGCCTCTATGCCGACATCAACACCGCCGCACCCAATGCCAACGTCTATGTGACCGGCTATCCGCGCCTGTTCAACGGCGAGCGCTGCAATTGGCTGGTTGACCTGTCCTATGAGGAACAGATGGCGCTCAACGACGCGGCCGACCTGCTGAACTCCGTAATCGCCAGCGCCGCCGCTGGCGCTGGGTTCGGGTTCATTGACGTGACTGGGGCTTTCACTGGGCACGCCGTATGTGACGACCCCGAGTACCTCAACGGCCTGTCCTGGCCGTTGGGGGAGTCCTTCCACCCCAACACCTTGGGCCATTCACAGGGTTACCTCCCCCTGCTGCCCTGATTCGATTCACCCGAATACACCCCTGCTAGTGAACGTCGGTTCGCCGGGCCCTCCTGAAAATTCCCGGCGAACCGCACACCCCTCACGACCGCTGGTTTCGCGCCCGGCTTCCTCCATGCGGTGTGTTCGGTGTTCTAGCGCTGGGTTTCGTGCGTTGATCCACTATTGACGACTTCATGCTCGGTCTGGCTATTGCGGACGCGGATGTGCCGTGTTGCCGTGGCGCGAACCTTCCACTCCAGGGCTGGAATGACTTGTCAGACCGGATTCCTTCCGTCGCGGCTGCGGTTTCTTCATGCCCTTGGAGCTATATCCCACCTGGAGTAATCAATGAGCAAGACTTACCACTCGGGCACTCGGCCTCCTATGGGTCGCTGGCAGCGCTTGCGCCAGCGCGCGGGGCAACCGTCGTCGCCGCTACGGCTGGCCTGGTTTTGGCTCTCAACCCCGCCGGGGCCCACGCCGAAGAGGTCTCAGCCCAGAGCGTGCGGTACGTCGCCCTGGGCGACTCCTACACCTCCGGTGCCGGTGCCGGTGCCGGAAGCTACGACGGCCCGGACTGCCTGCGCTCGAACAATGCCCATTCGGTGTTGTGGGCCAACCGTATCGGTGCGGACTTGGATTTCCAGGCGTGCAGTGGGGCGACGATCCCAGATGTGCGCAATAACCAACTGGGCGCTCTAAGCCCCGAGACCGACATCGTGACCATCGGCATCGGTGGTAACGACACCGGCTGGGTCGATGTTTTGATCGCCTGCGGCACTGCCTTCACCGGGGAGTGTTGGGATGACATCGCCGCAGCGGAACACTATGTGCGTAACATTCTGCCCGGACGGCTGAACTCTCTGTACAGCGATATTCGTGCGGCGGCCCCCAATACCACGATCGCCGTCACCGGCTATCCGCGTCTGTTCAACGGGGATAATTGCAGCTGGCTGGTTGATCTGACCTATGGGGAACAGATGGCGCTCAATGACGCGGCCGATCTGCTCAATGCGGTCGTCGCGGGTGCGGCAAGCAGGGCCGGGTTCTCGTTTGTGGATGTGCGAAGCAACTTTGAGGGCCATGTCGTATGCGATGACCCGAGCTATATCCATGGTCTGCGGGCTCCCATCGTCAAGGAGTCATTCCACCCCAATGCTCGGGGTCAGAACTTGGGGTACTTTTCCGCGATGCGATCGATGCTCGTGGGTTAACTGTCGCTAGTCGCGTTTCTGGGCGCGGATGATTCTGTAGGTGCGGGTCCACGCCGTCTAGGGGTGGGTTCGCACCTACAGCCTTGTCTGGCACCGAAAACGCACCCTCCTTGCGGAGGGGCCCACCTGTTCAGCGGCCAGGCTGAGTGCGCCTGCCTTATCGCTGCCGGGGCTGTGGGTTGATGTGGCTGTCCGTCGGGGCGAATGAACATCGGGCTTGGGTCGAGTGTCTTTGCCTCTGAGGGCATTGGGGTTGCCGACCCGGGGATGAACCGCCACCTGTCGGATATCCGATCATGTGCCGATGGGAAAACTCTATATCCATTGAAGAACATGAATAAAAATGAGGTTGCTATCAGGCGGAAGGGTATCTATTTTTTTCGTTGGGGTTGTGGGGATGTTACTCACCAGTTAGGGTAATGAAAATTTCTAATGTCTCGATGTGTCGATGCCTGCGATCGGCTGTCGTGGACGACAACTGCACATGAATTCCCACAATGGAGTGACATATGCGCCCATCCCTCTCCGAGCGGCCTGCCCGGCCGCGCACCCGACGCTCAACACTCATCGGCACCATCGCCTCTGCCGCGATGACCGCCCTTCTCCTCACCTTCACCCCGACCGCGGCCCTGGCTCAAGAGCAGGCCGAACCAATTCAGTACGTGGCCCTGGGCGACTCGTATTCCTCGGGAGTCGGAGCTGGTGGGTACCTCTTCGACGACCTGCTGTGCTTTCGCTCTGAGCATGCCCACCCCTTCGTCTACGCCGAGTCAATCGGCGCTGAGCTGGACTTCCAAGCCTGTGGGGGAGCGACAATCCCCGATGTCCACAACAAGCAATTGGGAGCCCTCTCGCCAGAGACCGACCTGGTGAGCATGGGGATCGGTGGAAACGACACTGGCTGGGTCGGCGTCTTGCTGGTGTGTGCCCTGCCGTGGTCTCCCACCTGTCATTCGCAGATTGCCCAGGCCGAGGAGTACGTGGTCAACGAGTTGCCCGGCGAGCTCGACGCGCTCTATGCGGCCGTTCGAGACAATGCCCCAAACGCGGAGGTGGTCATCACCGGCTATCCGCGGCTGTTCAATGGGACCCAATGTCAGTGCCTGGTCAACATTGCCCCGGATGATCAGGAGCTGCTCAACGACGCGGCGGACTTGCTCAATGACGTCATCGCCGGGGTCGCCGCTGAACACGGCTTCACCTTCGCGGATGTGCGCGACAACTTCGATGGGCACGCGGTGTGCGATGACGTCGAATATCTGCACGGTCTGACCGCGCCACTGCTCATCGAGTCGTTCCATCCCAACTGGAATGGCCAGACGTACGGTTACCTACCGGCTCTGCAAGAGGCGATGGCTCAGTTTGGCCACATCGAGGACGACGCTTCACTCGTATAGCCATGAGGCTTATGCGAAAGGTACTTTCGGCGTTCTCGTCGGCTCGTTTACCTGTAAGAGTTTTTCCCCTTGCGAGTTGGCGATTCACCAAGAAAAGGTCCATATTTCGCCTAAGTCGTTGGCCCGCTGTGTTTTCCGTTCATCACGCTTTGCGGCGCGATGGTTAGCGGAAGAGGCGGCGGGCATATCTGTGTGTCGCCGGAGTCGGCATTGCCGATGGAAAATGAGTTCGTTGGAGTGGAAGGAATTGGTGCCGTACTGGCTACATAGGCACGTGCAATACGCTTGTGCAGCCAATATGGATAGTGAAGTGATCATGAGAGTGCTCTCAGTGAGAGGGGTGTGCGCCGGTGTCACGGTGGCGGCATGATCTTGCGGTGGCACGGAAAAGTAAATTGATTGCGAAGGCGAATGATTATTCATGCGTCGAAATTTGCTCGCTCGATTAATCCGATATCCGTTGCCGCACAGGGCTTGTGATCTATGTTACCGACGGGTTAGGGTATTGATGAATTCCGATACGGAATTGCCCACCCCGCAGCGTATCGGAGTTCACTCCCGGAACAATTACACATTTATCCCCCCACAATGGAGTGAATATGAGCTCAGTCCACACCTCCCCGGACCGCCCTCGTAGCTTCTGGCAACGCCTCCGCGCCCGCGCCCTCGGAGCCACAGTGGTCTCAGCGGCCACCGGCCTCCTCCTGGCCCTGACGCCCAGCGGTGCCTTTGCCCAAGAAACTGCCCACATCAACTACGTAGCCCTCGGCGACTCCTACACCTCCGGAGCCGGAGCCGGAAGCTACTTCGACTTCGGATGCCTGCGGTCGAACAACGCCCACCCCCGCCTCTACGCCAACCAGATCGGAGCGAACCTCAACTTCCAGGCCTGTTCAGGAGCCAGGATTCCCGATGTCCGCAATAACCAAATGGGTGCGCTTTCCCCAGACACCGACTTGGTGACCATGGGCATCGGTGGCAATGACACTGGCTGGGTCGACGTGCTGATCAGCTGCGGCACCCCGTTTACGGGTCCGTGCTGGGATGACATCGCCGAGGCCGAATGGTACGTGCAAAACGTCCTGCCCGGAGAGCTCGATGCTCTCTACGGAGAGATTCGCGCCGCCGCGCCCAACGCCCAAGTAGGCATCACCGGTTACCCGCGCCTGTTCAACGGAGACCGTTGCAGCTGGCTGGTCGACCTGTCATACGCGGAGCAAATGGCACTCAATAATGCCGCGGACCTGCTCAACGATGTGATCGCTGGAGTTGCCGCGAACCACGGATTTACCTTTATCGACGTGCGCCCCACGTTCGACGGTCACGTGGTGTGCGACCGCCCGACCTACATCCATGGCCTGCGGTTCCCGATTGTGAAGGAGTCCTTCCACCCCAACGCGAGCGGCCAATCGCAAGGCTACTTGCCGCAGATGACCGCCGCGCTGAACTCGTTCGTCGAATCAGCCTCGGCGTAGGGAGAAGCCCTCGTCCGAATGATCCGCTGACCGTTCCATTAGGCGTCTCAGCCCCGGCCTAGAGCTCCTGGCCGGGGCTGAGACGTGTCCGGGTCCCTGCCGCCGGCATCAACGCCCCTCGTCGGTGGCCTGAACTGGCCCAACGCTGCGGTAGTGGAGGTGCGTTTCACTGTGTAGGACGGCCTGCCCGGCTTTGGGGGGTCCCTGCGCGCGCGGTGTTGAAATGTGTATCTAAGAACTCGCTTCAGGTTTGACCCACAGCGAGGAGGTCGAGTTAGCCGCGCCTGGCACATCTCACCCACGGGTCCGTGCCCAGCGGGCACGGGCGTACCGAAGGGATGTCTATGCGCGTTATCCCGCCTCCAAGGCAGGGGAGGACCTGAATCGAGCGTGAGGCCCCAGTTGCGCCGCGCGGCTATGTCGGTTTTCGGTCGCGGCGTGAATGAGCCGCCCGCAAACTCGGCTGCGGACAGTGAAATCTGGGGCGGCTAGCTCCGGTGAGCCCGCTGACGTCCTCGTCACAAAGGCGATATTGCGCGAAGTTGGAAACCGGGTTTGGCCGCTGATGAGTCAGAATGGCGACATTGTCAAAAGTGACCCAGGGCTTACGCTGAGTACTAATCCTAGTTATTCGGTAGGAAATAGCTGAAATGAAGGATGTGACACCGTGAGACTGCTCAACAAAGCAGCAATCGCTCTAACAGCCCTGGTCACCGCTGTGCCCATCTTGTCCGCTTGCGGTAACGGCAACGATGAGAACGTCCTTCGTCTGGGCTACTTCGCCAACGTCACCCACGCTCCCGCGCTCGTCGCCATCGAGCTGGGCCTCATCGAGGAGACACTGGGCGACGATGTCACCGTTGAGCCGGTGCTCTTCAACGCCGGGCCCACGGTGATCGAAGCGTTGTTCTCCGGTGCCATCGACGCGGCCTACGTGGGCCCCAACCCGGCCATCAACGGCTGGGCCCAATCTGGCGGAGAGGCACTACACGTCATCTCCGGCTCCACCTCCGGCGGCGCCGCATTGGTCACCCGCGATGGCATCGACGCACCAGCAGACCTCGCTGGCACCGCCATCGCCAGCCCCCAATTGGCCAACACCCAAGACGTGGCCTTGCGCTATTGGCTGGCCGAACAAGGCTTCGACACCGACTACTACGGGGGTGGCGATGTGGCCGTCACCCCCACTCCCAACTCCGAGCTCGCCGCCGCCTATGCCACTGGCGCGGTCGATGGAGCCTGGGCCGTCGAGCCGCATCTATCCGAGCTCATCATCGAACACGACGCGAACGTGTTGCTCGACGAACGCGAACTGTGGGAGGAGGGCGAGTTCGTCACCACGCACATCATCGCCGCCTCAGACTTTCTCGCCCAGCGGCCCGAACAAGTTGAGGCCCTACTGCAAGCCCATCTACAGGCTCTAGACCTCATCGAGGACGAACCTGACCAAGCTCGCGCGGCAGCCAACGACCACATTGAAAGCCTCACCGGCAACCGGCTCGGCGAGGACATCATCGCCGCCGCGTTCGACAACTTGACCTTCACCGCCGACCCGATCGCCGCCTCGCTATACGGCAGCGCCGAACACGCCACAGCGGTCGGACTGCTAGACGAGGTGGACCTGGGCGGTATCTACCGGCTGGAGCACCTCAACGCGGTCCTATCCGACCACGGACGTGAGCCTATTTCAGGAGACCGAGTATGAGTGACACCGCAGCACAGACGGACACGGCGCAGGCAGCCATCGACCTGCGCTCCGTTACCAAGATCTATGGACGCCGATCCGGTGGGTTGCTCGCGCTCGACCACGTCAGTCTCTCGGCGGCTCAAGGAGAGTTCGTGTGCCTCCTTGGGGCCTCCGGCTGCGGAAAGAGCACCCTCCTGTCCCTGGTTGCTGGGCTTGACTCGGTCACAGATGGAGACATCGACACCCACGACCACAATGTGGCGATGATGTTTCAAGAACCTGCCCTCTTCCCGTGGCTAACCGTCTCAGGCAACGTCGAAATTGCCCTTCGCAAACGGGAACCGAGCCGTACGGCTCGCAAGGAGTGGGCCGCCCAGCTGCTGTCGACCGTGCGACTAAGCGGCTTCGCCGACAAGCGGCCACACGAACTATCCGGGGGCATGCGGCAGCGAGTCGCCCTCGCCCGCTCACTAGCCCAAGACGCTTCGATCCTGCTCATGGACGAACCCTTTGGCGCGTTGGACGCCATGACGCGCGACATCTTGCACGATGAACTCGAACGTATTTGGCGTGAGCGCAACCTGACGGTCTTGTTCGTCACCCACAACGTCCGGGAGGCGGTACGGCTGGGGGACCGAGTCGTGCTCATGAGTTCCCGCCCCGGACGCGTCATCGCTCAGTTCGACGTCCAGCATCCGCGCCCCCGCCGCATCGACTCAACAGAGGTGTCCTCGCTGGCCGCCACCATCACCGACCAACTGCGCCAAGAGGTGTCGCGCCATGCCCACTAATCCCTCCACGACCGAAACGACCACCGAGTCACACGTTCCGGCGGTCCCCAAACAAGCCGATCAGGCCAGCGCCTGGGTCTCCGGGCTCGACGCTTTGGAGCGGCGGCCACAGCTCACCGACGCCGAGAGCAACCTGCGCCGGTGGTTGCTCAAGTTGTGGAACGCGACGTGGCCAAAGCTGCTCGCAATCGCGATCGTCATTGGGGCTTGGCAGATCGTGTACTTGAGCCAGTGGCGGCCCTCGTGGGCGCTGCCATCGCCCATGGCCGTATTCGAGGACATGGCGACGTTTATTCCCACTGCTGAGTTCTGGCAGGCCATTGGGATCACCATGCAACGGGCGCTGACCGGGTTTGCGCTAGCGCTATTGATTGGCACCGTGATCGGGGTGGCGGTCTCTCGGTTTAAGCCGCTGCGCGCCGCGATTGGTTCGCTGATCACCGGTTTGCAGACCATGCCGTCGATCATGTGGTTTCCATTTGCGATCCTGCTCTTCCAGATCTCTGAGGCCGCGATCATGTTCGTGGTGATCCTGGGAGCGGTGCCGTCGATTGCCAATGGCCTCATTTCGGGCATCGACTATGTGCCACCGGCGTGGAAGCGGGTGGGGACGATGTTGGGAATGCGTGGTTTTGGTTTGTATCGCCACGTGATCTTGCCTGCCTCATTGCCCTCGTTTGTGTCTGGTCTCAAACAGGGCTGGGCGTTCGCGTGGAGGTCGCTGATGGCCGGTGAGCTACTGGTCATCATCGCCGGGCAAGGCTCGATCGGTGCCCTTATGCAGGGGGCGCGGGAGTTCAACAACGCCCCACGGGTCTTGACGTGGATCATCGTGGTGCTCACCATCGGCATCATTGTGGACATGATCTTCAAGGCCATCGACAGCCGCTTGCGCCGCACCTGGGGTCTCACCAGCGGTTGAGTCACGCTGTGCCGGTAACGCGCTGGGTGGCATTCGCACGGCCGGACCTTGGTCGGTCCCGCATCAGCCTGGAGACGGCATGCGGGGAGTCCAGGCCCACTCTTGCGGCCGCCCTGGTGGTCTATGTGGTCAGAAGATGACGAGTGTCACTGCGCTGATGGCCTGCCAGGTCGTGGCAGGTATAGAGCCGATGCGGCCCTGTGGTTTGTTGGATCGAGCGAAAAAATACGCGACAAGTTAGCTTTGGATCATTATTGTGGGGGTGTGTCTGCGCCCACCGGCTTCAGTTACTCCACGCGCCGCAACGGTTCCGTGGTGATTTTCTTCGCGAATAAAGTCGCCACGACGTTGAAAGGCCAGCGCGCCGCTAAGTTCCTCGCTGACATCGACGCGGGGGATGAGCAGCTGGTCATGGCAAAGTGGACAGGCAACTTCAAGCGGGGCAATGAGCGTTCGCTCAAGAAGAGCAACGGTTTACGCACGAGGCGTTGACGCCTGCGCGCCTAAAGGCGCGCAGCGGGCACTGATCGCAGAGCTCTCGCGCCGGGAGCGCAACGGTGTCCTCCATATGGCAACGGCCGGTGACATCAAAGATGTCACCGGCCGTTGATGGTTGAGCTAACTGTTTCCGATCAAGTCCTATGGGCCGTTGCGTGCCATGTCCTGCTGGTCTCTCAACGGTTATTCGTGGCCAGGCTTGTGCAAAAGGCACCTTCGGCATTCTCGTCGGCTTGTTTAGGAGCGTAAACTTCGCCTCCTGCGGTCTTGAACGTGCACTCTTGCATAAGCCTCTTAGCCTCTATATCACTTGTCGCGGTTCATGGCGAAGCCCGACATAAACGGCTTTTGCAGGAGTAGAAAGACGATGACCGGCGGAATTGACGCCAGCAGCGCGCCAAGCAGTAGCGGACCGTATGCCTGGCCCTCTCCAGCTTGTTGCAACGTGGCCAGTCCTACTTGAACCACCTGTTCGTTGCGGTCAGTCACCGATAGCAGTGGCCACAGGTACATGTTCCATCCGAAGAGGAACGAAATCACCAACATCGCGCCGATGACGTTCCACGACAGGGGGATCAACACTCGAAACAGGAACTGCATGGGGCTGGCACCATCGAGCTGGGCCGCCTCCGACAGGTTGGCCGGAAGATTGGCAAAGTGCTGCCGGAACAAGAACGCCGCCGTGGCCGAGGCCAGGAACGGAATCGTGAGCCCGCCGAGGTTATTGGACAACCCCAACAAGTCCACGATGCCAAACAGCGCCAGAATCGAAACCTCGGTTGGCATCATCAGGGTGATGAGGACCAGCACGAACACGATGCCCCGCCCGGGAAACCGGAAGTACACGAACGCTAGCCCGGCCAGGAGGCCCGTGATGGCCTTACCGATGGCGATGACGGTGGACATGATGGCGGAGTTGATGATGTAGCGCCACAACTCCCGCTGGTTCCACACCGTGTCGAAGTTATCCATAAGGGAACTGCCCGGGTACAACTGGGCGTTCACCACCTGGGCATTGTTTTGAGTCGCGCCGAGAAACGCGTACACCACTGGCGCACACAGCAGCCCGCAGATGAAAATCAGTGCCAAGTGGATATGGAAGGTGCGCTTGCGTTTCTTCGGCCGTAGGTTCAGTGAGCGACCGTTGAACTCGCGTGGCAGATCGCCGGAGTCGGGAAGTTTGAGAATCGACATGTTCCGCCTCCTATCGTCCGTAGTGGACGCGTCGTCCGGTGGCGTGGAACTGCCACGCCGTCACTGCCAGAACCATCGCGAAGAGCACGAGTGAACGCGCGGCTCCGTCTCCGATCCATTCCTGCGACAGCCAGACCGCCGTTAGCGCGTCTGTCGTCGCCCCGCTGGGGCCACCTCCGGTGAGGTAGTTGATCGTTCCGAACACTTCGAAGAACGCGTACGTCACTTGCGTGACGATCAGGAAGAACGTGATAGGCGTCAGCGAGGGAATGATGAAGTACCACAAGCGTTTGAAGGGGCCGGCGCCGTCTACTCGGGCGGCTTCCAGCATCTCGCGGGAGACGTTTTGTAGCCCGGCGATGTAGAACAAGATGGTGAAGCCGAGGGTTTTCCACACACTGGCAACGATCACCAGGGCCCGCGCCAAGGTCGGGTCGTGACGGTAGTTGGGGAAGTCCAGGCCGGTCAGCGTCTCGTAGAAGTTGCCGACGATACCCGCCACCGGGTCGAACATGACGAAGAACAGGATGCCCGCGATTGGCGGGCTGAGCGCGAACGGCCAAATGAGGAGGGTGCGGTAGATGCCGCGTCCGCGGATTGGCTGGGAGACCAGCATCGCGATGGCCAGGCCGAGGACGAGGCTGAAGACCACCACCCCAGAGGTCAAGATCAGCGTGGTGACAAAGACCGAGCGGTAGGCCGGACCAAATGCTGAGGTGGCCGCCGCGAGGATTGTGGCCAGCAGGAGCCAGCCGCGCAGGTGTCCCAGCCATGTGGCGGAGTCCTGTTCGTTCTTCTTGGCCGCCCACGCGGCTGTGGCCACGATGGCCAACGCGATGAGTGGGACGTAGAGCCACCATTCGAAGGTGGGGCCCAACAGGCGCGTGTAGTTGTCGACGCACACGAAGCGCTCCACATGCGACCCGCGTTGGGTCAGCAAGGTGGACAGGCGCAGGGTCTCAAACAGCGGCCAGTACAAGAACAGCGCGATGACGATCAGGGTGGGGGCCAACAGCGGCAGCGCGTATGAGGCTCCTTGGCGGAACGTCCCGGAGTCGTTGTCGACATCGAGGTTGCTGACTCCGCCTGGCTTGCTGAGCGCCCGACCGATCCAGACCATGATTCCGGCAATGACGGCGGCACCCGCCGCGAACGCGAGAACGCCCACCGCGATGTCCTGGTTGGTGCGCCCGGGCTCGAACGTGCAGGCCTGGAGCGGATACATCGTGAGCAGCGGACCGGCTCCGGCCCCTGCTCCCACGAGAATGGCGCCTCGTGAGCCGGGCAGCTCGGCGTTACGCCAAGCTGCCCAGCCAATGAGTGCGCCGATAATGATCGCCGCCGCGAATAGCGGCAGCATGAGTGGGTATATCGGCATCGTCAAGTGTTAATCGAAGTCGTATAGCAGGTTGTATTGGTCGAGAATGTGCTGAGCGTCGACCTGTGCCTCGTCCATGCGCTCCTCGGGGAACGCCTCGGAGACCAAGATGTCCTCTACGGCCTGGGTCACTTCGGCTCGGATGCCGACGAAACCGCCCACGAGCGCTCCAGCCGAGGCATAGGAGTCGTCGGCGGCGTCGAGTTGTTCGTTGGCCACCGCGTGGTAGGGGTGCTCGTCAAACCAGCCTTCCTCTTGCAGCAGTTGCTCCGAGGCGTAGGTGATGGGGATGTAGCCGGTGGCCCGGTGCCAGTCGGCGGCGTTTTCCGGGTTGTTCAAGAACTGTAGGAAGGCCAGGGCACCATCTTGGGTGTTTTCGCCCAATCCGCTGGTGAGCCACAGGGTCGCGCCACCGATGAGGTTGCCCGCGTAGTCGACGTCACCGTTGTAGGGCATGCGGGAGACCTCGACATCGAAGCCGGCGTCGGTCCCGTCGTTGACCACGAGGGTGGCGTCGCCAGAGGAGGTCATGGTGAAGGCGGTCTGCTCGGCGATGAAGGCGTTGCGGGGCCCGTCCCAGTCATCTTGGACGCCCGAGTAGTAGAAGTGTCCGTCGACGGCTAGTTCCCGGATCCATTCCAGGTAGTTGAGCATCTCCGGAGAGGTCAGATTGACGCTTTCGGCGCGGGCGGTACGGCCGTTGTCATTGTCGGCCAACAGGCCGCCTTGCATGGCGATTGCCTGTTCGACAAACCAGCCGTGGTTGGGCCAGGTGACGCAATAACGTGGGCCGTCTTCTAGCGCGTCGATCAGTTCGCAGGCCTCGGAGAGTTCTTGCCACGTTTCGGGCGGAGAGTCAATTCCGGCCTCGTCCATGACATCGGTGTTGCTGTAGAACAGCGGGGTTGAGGTGTTCCACGGCATGGATTCGAAGACGCCGTCTACTGAGTAGTAGTTGCGGGCGGCGTCGACGACGTCATCGAGGACCACGGGTTCGCCGAGGATCTCGGTGCGGCCGTCGATGGCTTCTTCAATGGCCACGAACATCGGGTCGCCATCTTCGTCGACCTCGTCACGGGCGTCTTGGGTCGCGGCTTCGAAGTACTGGACGATTGCGGGCGGGTTGCCCTGGGCCACGGCGTTCGACATTGAGTCGAACAGAACTTCGTATGATTCGAAGCCGCGCACGTTGATGGAGAGGTCATCGTGCTTTGCTTCGAATTCCTCGGCGACTGCCTCGGCCCAGTCGAGCCGGTAGTCGGTGAAGGCGATCCAAACCTCGATTTCGCCATCGTCGGCGCGTTCGGAGTCGCTGCCGCAGGCAGCCATGGTGCCGAGGAGAGTAGCCGCGGCGGTCGCCGCGACAATTGAGCGCGTTCGGCGCATTTGTAGCTCCAATGAGAAGGGTGGACGGTGGGCTCACCGTGGTGGCTTGGCTCGACGGTGCTGTCGCTTCATGGCGCGGGGTGCGCGATGAAGCTGGGGCGATTGTTCAAACTCAAACACTCCACGCTGTTACTTGGCCAGTGCGAGCCCGAAACTCGCGTTATGGCATGGTTTGCCTGGGCAAACACTACCGTAACGACTATGTGAATCGGTGCTGCACGTGCCTTGTGAGTA
Source organism: Natronoglycomyces albus (assembly GCF_016925535.1). Classification (NCBI taxonomy): domain Bacteria; kingdom Bacillati; phylum Actinomycetota; class Actinomycetes; order Glycomycetales; family Glycomycetaceae; genus Natronoglycomyces; species Natronoglycomyces albus. Next base: position 797,575 of record NZ_CP070496.1, read on the forward strand.
CTGCGCGAGCGGGGACGGCTAGCCCCTCACCCCGGATGCGCAGGCCTCGAGTCGGTGGGCCAGAGGCGGCGGGGTGGCCGCGACCCATTGTCGTACGGGCGGTGCGGCTTTCATCCGATCATCATATGAGGACGAAAGCTCCACGCGGATCATACGACACAGTAACTAAAATGTGAACAAACACTGTGTTACGAGTTTTGAACGAAAATAAAGTTGCCTACTGTGGCCCATGTTTCGTAGGCGGATGGGTACGTAAGCCATAAAATGGCGAAATATTCACTCTGGTCTCGGGGTGTGAAAACCCGCCAAACGCACCCTGGTTTCTAGACTGGGGTCTATGTACACATTCATGGTGATTTTGCATGTTGCCGCGGCGCTAGCGGTCACCGGGCCAGCCCTTCTCTTCCCCTACCTGGGTGTCACATCGGTTGAACGCCACCATGCCGAGGAAATCCTCGCCTATGGGCGGCGGACCATGTTGTTTAACTCCCTGAGCGTGGCCGTGTTCGTCACCGGGGCGCTTGCGCTGTTGTTGAGCGATGAGTATGGATTTGCCGATCCGTGGATCGTCATTTCGATGACCTCTTACTTCATCGCCGCCGTGGTGGGGATCGGGGTGCTACCGGCGACATTCGCCCACTGCGGGAAGTCACTGCAAGACGCCGATAGCGCCGACTCTCAGGTGAGGGTCTTGCTCGAACAGTCTCGGGGCAAACTCGTGTCGTTGACGATCTTGCTGGCAGCCATGTACGGAGTCATCGTCATCATGATGGTGGCAAAACCGTTCGCCTAGCGATCGATGCCAGCTGCCAGCGGAAGTTGGCCGGGACTTCTTCGCACGCGGGCATCGGTGTGACGCGGCCGTCTTGAGATGGCCCGCTGCCCTAGTCGCCCTAGTCGCAGTGCCGTACTGGGCTGTGGTCAGGGAATTCGAGGCGGTCCCCTTGTCGCCTCAATTGAGGGTGGGGTCCGTCGGGTAGTGGGCCACCGCTGCCAGTAGGCCCCCTTGCCGCTTCCACACCATCGGCCATAGATCTTCGGGTTGATTGGAGAACGGGTCACCGGGGAGCGCGTCGAAAACCATCCACGCGCCTGCGGAGATCTCCTCCTCCAATTGCGCGGGGGCCCAGCCGGCATAGCCGGCGAAGACGCGCATACTGTCCAGCGAATCACGCAGTTGGTCGGGGTCGGCCGACAAGTCCAAGGTCCCCAAACGTCCGGTCACGGTCCGGAAGGATGGGCCGGTGGGTTTGTCAGTCTTCTTCCAGCCCAAGGCGATGGCCGCCTCTGGCTGCACCGGTCCGCCTTCGAACAAGACCGCCGGAGAGCCCGCCAGCTCGCCCCAGTCGCCCAGTACCTCGCTCACCGGCATTTGCGTGGCACGGTTCAGCACGACACCGAGAGCACCGTCCTCTTCGTAACCGACCATGATGACCACAGTGCGGTCGAAGTTGGGGTCTTGAAGATGTGGGGTCGCCACCAGTAGGCGACCGACCAAGGATTCAGTCGTCGCCGGTGATGCCATACCCGGTTCTTGGGTAGCCATGGCTCCACCTCCGTTTGGTAGTCGGGGCCGCTACCGTCGGCCTGTTTTGGCCAATTGCCACGTTCCACATCGCGAAGCGATGGTGAACGCTATGGGAACTCGTTGTCAGCACGTGACCTTGGTTTCCGTTCACCGACGGTGGAATCTCAGTGGTGCCGCCTCTGGTGGTGTAGCCAGCCACGGCATAGCCAGGTCGGTTCACCCCCTTGCGGGGCACTTGTCGGTGGGGCCGTTCGCGCGACTTCTCATCCTCAAGCGTCCGCAGCGCCTCGCTGCACTGCCTTTAGTGGCACAGTATCTCGGCTCAGTGTTCTTGCAACTACGTTCCCGTACTTTTCGAAGAAATACACTATGCTGTCGGGACTCCGACAGTTCATGCTGGCAAGTGAACGAATACGCTATCCAGCTGCTTTTGCCGGTTTCTGCGCGTCGCCTCCAGACGCGCGGAGGACCGAATCTAACGAAAACGCCCGTAGCATACGGTCCGCCCGACATTTGTCGGTCGAAATCGTAGCCCGGGCATTTGTATAGCGCCTCGGGGCGGAGCCTCACTCACGGTGAGTTGCCGCCTGCGACGAGCTACACCTTAATTCCAGCAAAAAGATCGTCTTCTGGCAATGTCGTGGGGACTTGAGATTCGACTAGTTCGTACGACTCCCACGGCCAGACCTTCTGTTGCAACTCCAGCGGCACGGTGAACCAACGGCCGTCCGGGTCGATCTGGGTCGCGTGTGCGCGCAATGCGTCGTCGCGTACCGAGAAGAACTCACCCACCTGAACCATAGTGGTCACGCGGTGGCTCTTGTCTCGCGCCCAATCGCGGCTCTCCAGCCATTCGGCGTAGGGCGATTCCAACCCCTCGGCGAGCATCGCGTCGTGCAACGCCTGCATACGCTTGCGGCCAAAGGAAATCTCAAAATAGAGTTTTTGCGGTTGCCAGGGCTCCCCGGCGGCGGGGTATGCCTTCTCGTCACCGGCGGCCGCCCACGCGGCCATGGTCACATCGTGGGTACGGATATGGTCGGGGTGCGGGTAGCCGCCGTCTTCGGCGTAGGTGGTGATGACGTGCGGTTTGAACGAGCGGATCAGTTCCACCAACGGCGCGGCGGCTTCTTGCAGCGGAACGTTGTAGAACGCGTCGCCGGGAAGGTCTATTCCCGCCTCGGGAAGCCACCCGTCGGGCAGGCCCGAGTCGATCCAACCCAGCCAGGCTTGGCTGACTCCCAGAATTTCGCGAGCCCGGTCCATTTCCTGTGACCTGATCTCGGTCAGGTTCTCCCACACTTCGGGCTGGTCCATCTTGGCGTTGAGGACGGAGCCACGTTCACCGCCGGTGCAGGTGGCTACCATCACCTCGGCGCCTTCGCTCACGTAGCGCGCCATGGTCGCCGCGCCTTTGGATGATTCGTCGTCGGGGTGGGCGTGAACTGCCATCATTCGCAGGCCCTGTTTGGGCAGCGTGACGGCCTCAGCGCGCTGGGAACCGGAGGGTTCGGGTGTCTCAGGGGGGGTGTTCGAGTCCACAGACACGTCAGTTACCTCGCAAGTTGACACGTAGTTAATAGGTATGGCCACGACCATGTGCATGGGCCATGCTTGTCGGCGGTGGCAATCTATGCAACGATACGCGATACTTGGATTGTTCCCAATTTGTACGACAACCACTCCAGAAAGCGGCAGTTATGAGTGAGACCGGCACCACCGAGGTGCGTTTCCCTCCCGGCAGGTATGGCCGGCGCCGTGAGTCAACCCATCGTCGAAAATGGATTGCTGGAGGGCTGTCTGCCCTGGTCATCGCGGGAGGTGTCGGAGTGTCACTCATTATGTATGACAAGTACGGAGACCCCAACTTCAGCGCCACGGTCCAGGGCTACCAACTTCACCCCGATGAGGTTGAGATCACTTTCCAAGTGACGAAACCCGCCGATGAAGAGGCGATTTGCCTACTCAGATCGCGAGACATGAGCGGGGCCGAAATCGGGAACGCCAATGTGGTGATTCCCACCGGAGAAGAGGACAAGGTCTCGGTGACCTACAACCTCTCGGTGGATGGAGACCCGAACACAGCTGAAGTGCTGAAATGCTGGCCGGCCTCATAGTCACCTAGCGAACCCAGTCGTACTTCGTCGCCTCGCGCCAGGCATTGCCTCCTGGGTCCAACCAACCGGGCCCGCGCTCTTGCCCACGCGCACCATTTAATCCACGTATACCCGCAGCGAAGTGCGGTGACTGATGCTTACTCACAGTGATGGAAGCAAATGTCAGGGTGGAACACCAGACTGAAGATAACCCTACGTATGTACCCGGAGGTAATGAAGTGTCAATTAATGAAGGAACATGGCTGACACCGGATGCCTATGACCGCCTTAAAGTCGAGCTTGATGACTTGATCGCGCAGCGTCCTGCTATGGCCGCCGAGATCAACGAGCGTCGTGAAGAGGGCGACTTGAAGGAGAACGGCGGTTATCACGCGGCCCGAGAAGAACAGGGCAAAATGGAGGCGCGTATCCGCCAGCTAGAGGATCTGCTGCGTCATGCCAAAGTGGAGGAAGCGAAGGCCTCGGGTGACATCCAGCCTGGCATGGTCGTCACCGTTGCCTTCGATGGCGATGAAGACGATACGGAGAAGTTCCTCTTGGGCTCAAGGGAAATCGGCGCCACCACCGACTTGACTGTCTACAGTCCAGAGTCGGCTATGGGCGCGGCGCTGATCGGCCACAAGGAAGGCGACATGGTCACCTACGAGGCCCCCAACGGAGCCAAGCTAAAGGTGAAAGTTCTGGCCATTGAACAATTCACGGGTTAACCAACCCGTGAATCCTTGGCAGAGGACGGGTTAACTGGCCTGTGGTTCCTTGGCTGGGGACGGGTTAACTGGCCCGTGGCTCCTTGGCAGAGGACGGGTTAACTGGCCCGTGGCTCCTTGGCAGAGGACGGGTTAACCAACCCGTGGTTCCTTGGCTGGGGACGGGTTTACTGGCCTGTGGTTCCTTGGGCCCAGGGCCAGCTTTCGGCCCATGACTTCAGAGTTTGTCACTGGTCGAGGTGGAATCTCGTTCGTTACCTGAATGATTGACCGCCGGTAGCGGATCGTTTGACGTCGCCGACGCTGTCGCATTGCGGACTTACTTGCGGCACCGTCGGCACAACGTGGATCTCGTCAGGTCGACTAACGCTTGCCAGAACACAACTATGCCTGATTGGGCATATGGTGCGTTAAGACCGCTCCTTTCACCTACTGCAAGCGAGGTGGGGACGATGAGGCACTCGCAGGCCGCGCTCCCCTCGGGGCGCCGCGTGGGCGAGTTGTCGAGGTCGGCTCATCCGGAACGCGGGGTGCCTGGCTGCACAGGGCATATGGCAGCCAGGCTCTCTCGGTTCTACCTTTTCAAGCGGCGATTTCTTCCTCCTCCGCTTGACTATCCGCGTGGATCTGGCCGGGTTTGGGCGGTTGCGCCCAATCGTGGCCGCATGCGGTGCCGGCGGCTAGGTGGCAGGGCCTGACCTGGTACCAACATGTCCCATCAGGTGGTTCGAATGTGGGCCTGGAGTGAAGCAAAGGCGCAGGTTGCGCCTGTTGCTTCGGCCCTTGTCACCCAAGAGAGGTGGTGGGGTCGTCACCAGTGCCGACAAATGGCAAGATCACCTATATGACGAGTCTCGTATCGCTGAGTGAGATCCAGGTTGCCGCCAAAGAGCTGGAAGGCGTCATCCGTCGCACTCCCGTGGAACCCTCCCGCGACCCGCGCTTGCCGCGCGACACTGTGTTCCTTAAGTGCGAGAACCTGCAACGGGCCGGATCGTTCAAGATTCGCGGAGCCTACTTGCGCATTAGCCGCCTCTCAAAGGAAGATCGGGCTCGTGGCGTGGTCGCGGCCTCGGCCGGGAACCACGCCCAAGGCGTCGCCTTGGCGGCCCGGATGCTGGGCATACCCGCCACGGTGTTTATGCCCAAGGCCGCCCCGCTGCCGAAACTGGCCGCCACGAAGGACTATGGAGCGGACGTGATCTTGGGTGGCAATACCGTTGATGACGCGCTTGAGGCGGCCCACAAGTTCGCCGCCGAGACCGGGGCGACTCTTATTCACCCGTTCGACCATATGGATGTCGTTCGAGGTCAAGGCACGTGTGCCTTGGAAATCTTGGAACAGGTTCCCGATGTGGCGACCATTGTGGTGGCCATTGGCGGGGGTGGGTTGGCCGCTGGTGTCGCCGCTGCGGCGAAGGCGATCAACCCGTCGGTCACGGTCATCGGGGTGCAGGCGGCCGAGGCTGCGGCGTACCCCCCTTCGTTGGCTGCGGGGAAACCGGTCAAGCTCGCCCAGATGCAGACGATCGCCGACGGTATCGCCGTGGGCCGCCCCGGCGACATCACGTTCCCACACGTACGGGATCTGGTCGATGAGATCGTGACGGTCTCGGAAGAGGACATCACGCGCGCGCTCCTGTCTTTGCAAGAACGCAACAAGCTCATTGCCGAGCCGGCTGGTGGGACCGCGTACGCGGCGCTCATCTGTGGCAAGGTATCGGTCGACGGACCGACTGTCGCCATTTTGTCCGGCGGCAACATCGACCCGCTGTTGCAAGTGCGGCTCATCGGCCATGGGTTGGCACTGTCGGGCCGCTACCTGCGTTGCAACCTGCGTTGCTCCGATAAGCCCGGCACCCTGGCGGCGGTCTTGAACTTGCTGGGCGAACGTGGCGGCAACATCGTCGACGTGACGCATCAGCGAACGGACCCGCGTCTGCACATTGGCGAGGTGTCCATCGATCTGTCTGTGGAGACGCGCGGAGACGACCACGCGACGCATTTGGTCGCCGCGATGCGCGACGCCGGATTTATTGTCACGGTCAACGGCCCCACCGGGCGCGGCTGAGTCGGACATCGCACAGCCCACCGAGCTAATCCGCAGTGATGCGGAGGTGACAGACCTACCTGGGTTTCGTATCCCTATAGGACATAAAAGGAGTGTCTGACCCATTTCGTATTCTTGAGTAATGTCAAACGAACTGGACAACCTGATGGAACCTGGCTGGGCAAAGGCCTTGGCCCCCGTTGCTGCCAACGTGAAGGCGATGGGAGCGTTTCTGCGCGAGGAGGTCGCGGCCGGTCGCCGCTATGTTCCCGCCGCCGACCACATCATGCGGGCCTTCCAACAGCCCTTCGCTGACGTGCGCGTCCTCATTGTCGGTCAAGACCCTTACCCGACCCCCGGGCATGCCATCGGGCTCAGCTTCGCCGTAGCGCCGCAGGTGAGGCCCTTGCCCAAGAGCTTGGTCAATATCTTCAACGAATACCGGGACGACCTGGGCTATCCGCTTCCCGCCAACGGGGATCTAACTGCGTGGGCCGAGCAGGGCGTGCTGCTGCTGAACCGTTCGTTGACCTGCGAACCGGGCAAGCCCGCCTCCCACCGTGGCAAAGGGTGGGAGGCCATCACCGAGCAGGCGATCACAGCGTTGGCACAGCGGGGAGGTCCGGCAGTGGCGATCCTGTGGGGTGCCGACGCACGCAAACTGCGAGCCGACCTCGGCACGATCCCGGCGATCGAGTCGCCACATCCATCGCCGTTGAGCGCCTACCGGGGATTCTTCGGATCGAAGCCGTTTAGCCGCGCCAACGCGCTACTGGAGGAGCAGGGCGGAAAGCCCGTCGACTGGCGGCTCCCAGCATTGGAATCCTGACCCGATCGGCGACGGTGGCGCGGCCCGCAGGCGGCCCGCTCAGACACTGTGTGCTCTGCCGGAGCACCAGGGCACCGGCGCGGCCTTGCCACGTGTGTGTGAAGTCGGTCAAAGCGCTAACCTGTAAATATGCAGGAGAATCTCTTCACGCTCATGGCCGGGGACCTGGCCCAGTTCGGGCCGGAACGCGATGGCGCACTCGCCGGGCCCATCGGGATGGTCATCATCATGTCCTTGCTGGCCGTCACCGTGCTACTCGTCATGAACATGAGTAAGCGCGTCAAACGACTGCCGCAATCGTTTGACCATCACGAGGACGCGAACCAAAGCTCAGACGACCGTCCCGCTTCCTCCTAGCCTTCGGGGGCCATCGCCGTGCCGCGCCGTAATCGACGTCAGGCAGACGACCGCTCTCGTAGGCAATCGTCACGACCCATCCTGCACAACACTGTTGACGGGCCTGATGGGCGCTGGAACGTGCGTCGTATCGCCGCGGCCGCCGCCGAAAAAACCTACCGCTGTCCCGGTTGTAACCAGGAGATACGCCCAGGAGTGGCGCATGTGGTCGCCTGGGCCGATGCGGGCGACGGGGACGACCGCCGTCATTGGCACTCCTCGTGCTGGGAGATGCGCCACCGTCGTCGCCCCGGCCGCTGACCTTCTCATCTGCAAACGCGACCAGGGGATCACGCACCGGAACTTATGGCAAGGATGGTGCCTCGTACACCGCCAAGCGGTGATTCCCATGACCTGCGAGGAGAAATCCTAGGGCCGCACCGGCCCCGCGTGACATAATCCGCGTGACGATGTACCTGGCCGCGAACCAGCCACCTCTTTGGGAGCCACCGTGAGCGCGATCCGATCCTCATCCATGCTGCCCGCCCGCCGGGAGGCCATCACCCTCCACACCGCCGACGAACTGCAACTGGTCGGCGAACTGGCCTTGCCGCAGGAACGCGACCCCGAGGCGACCCTCATCATGGTCCACCCGCTGCCCACACATGGCGGCATGATGGACAGCCACATCTTTCGCAAAGCCGCCTGGCGCCTTCCCGCGCTGGCCAATATGGCCGTGCTGCGGTTCAACACTCGCGGCACCAGCAGTCAGCAAGGCACCAGCCAAGGCGAGTTCGACAACGCTCGAGGCGAACAGTTCGACGTCGCCGCCGCCATCGAATACGCGGAGTTCGCCGAGCTGCCTCGCATCTGGCTGGTGGGCTGGTCGTTCGGAACCGACCTCACTCTCAAGTACGGGCTGGAGCCCAGCGTCGAAGGAGCAATCTTGCTCTCGCCGCCGTTGCGCTATAGCACCGAAGAGGACCTGGGGCGCTGGAACGAAGCCGACAAGCCATTGCTGGCCCTGATCCCCGAACACGACGACTACCTACAGCCCGCCGAAGCCAAAGAGCGCTTCTCCATCATCGAACAGGCCGACGTCCGGGGCGTGGAGGGCGGCAAACACTTGTGGGTGGGCCAAGCCGAGACAGTTCTCGACGCGATCGTCGAACGTGTTTTGCCCCAGCACGCCCCGCTAAAGCGCGAGTGGGACGGGCCAATGGAACGCGGCGACACATCCGCCTACGCCAACAAGACGGTAGCCGCCTTCGGTGGATTCCTGCCCAAACCCGATCGAGACGACGATAAGTAGACCCCACTGGCGCCGCCATGAATGCGGGGCTAGTGGAGACCATTTAGCAGTTCAGGTGCTTCTTGATGGTGTCGGGAAGGTCAAGGTCGGCGCAGTCGAGGACCGGGACCAACTCGTCATCCTCGATCACCCACGCCAAGGCGACCTGGCCGGTCTCGTCGATCTCCGTCTTGACGTCATAGGATTCCGGTTCCCGCGCCACCGGTTCATCGGTCTCGGGCGAATCAACCGTGGCCGCCACATAGCCGTCGGCCGTACACCAGGACTCGACCAAATCCCCGTCAGGGATGTCCTGCACCACGAGCCGAGCCACTTGTTCGGTCTCGGGACACGTCGGCGCGGCCGACGGGTTCGTCGCCGCGTACGTGGCCAAGGCCGCGCCACTGACAATCGCTCCCGTCAATGCCACCCCAGCCAGCGCCGTAGCCGCCTTGCGAAGTCGCGGCCGCAACTGGCTGTCCTCGGCGCGTTCATACAGCGCCACATCAGTGTTCTGGGCGACCGTCACCGGCCGCAGGCCCGTCCGGGGTATCAACGTGCCGGCCACTGACGTGGGGCGTCGCCCAGCGGTAAACGTGTCTAGGGCCGCGCCTCGAAAGTCCAAGCGGGTCAGTTCCTGCCGCAGCTGCTGCGCCGTGGGGCGAGCGCTCGGATTCGCGTGCAGACCCCACCCGATCAGGTTGGTCAACGCCTGCGACGTGCCGGAAATGTGGGGGACAGGAGCGGCCCTGAGCAGGGGATTGGTCAGCCCGTCTCGGCTAGACCCCGCCGTCCACGGCAAATGCCCGCCCAAAGCGGCGTAGAGAAGGGTCGACAGCGCGTAGATGTCGGCGGCGGGGCTGGCGGCGACTTCCGCCGCCTGCGCCGCGTCCAAATGCTCAGGGGCGGTGTAGGCACTGGCGGGTAGGGCTCGCGCCAACACCGGCGCACAGTTGTCGAAGGCACTGAGCTGCAAAAGCTGCCCAGGTCCGATCAGAACGTTGGCAGGTTGGACCGAGCCGTGCACCAGGCCGCGCTCGTGCAGGGTCGCCAGGGCATCGGCCAACGCCACGCCGAGAGCCCGCACTTGCCCGTCGGGCAAGGGGCCTTCCTCGTTGAGCTTGTCGACGAGGGTGCGACGGGTGGCGTGGACAGCCAAGTACGGCTGGGCACCCTCGGTGAGGCCGATGGATGCGAAGGAGGCGATGTGCTGATGCGTCGAGACGCCTGTCAGCTTTGCCGCCCATTCGAGGAAAACTTCTCGACGGGAGCCGTCGACTCGCTCGTGTGCGACGGTCACGCACACCGATGTGGTGGGGTCGGAGTCGACAGTGCCGGAGAAGACGCTGCTAACCGGGTCGCGATGCAGTAAACGGTCGATCTGCACTGCGCCAATGGAGCGGGGGGATGCCATGGTCACCTCCATCCTCTACGTCGATAGTCGAATGCGCGGCCACCGTATGTAAATTGTGGTGCGCGTGGTGCCGCCAGTGCGCGGGCGAATCGGATGATCCGCGACCGGGCTTATATCACGTGACAAGGTGATAACGCTACGTCAATACGGCGCGAATTTTGCCACTAAATGTGAGGGTAGCCCATTCATTCGGGCGTTCGCCACTCGACCGTTAGGGGGAGGTGGAAATGAGGGCAAACTATCACTAAGCGTATTGGCTGCCTCGCAATCCGATGCCATTCGGGCTTTGTTTCGCGAGGTGGGGTCCAGCGTTCTCACCGATCAAGACACGATTGTGGCCAGCGTGCGGTTGCGCGCGCTGGCCACTTCATTACGGTCGTCTATTCAGCGAATTATTGGGCCCGGTCTCACGTTGAGGAGGACGACGCCTTTTCCTTGCTGTCGGCGTCGCTGTCCTCTCCACCGGCGGCTTTCTTTTCCGCCTTGGCGTCTCCGACGATCTTCTTGGCCTGGGCGCGGGCGGTCGAAAGGATTGCCTCGGCGTCGCGCTTGGCCACGCTCTTGGCGTTCTTCGACAGTTCGTCGGCCCGTTTACGAGCCGCCTCCGCCTTGGCTTCGGCCTTGGTGACCATCTGCTCGGCACGCTCCTCGGCGCTGGAGACGATCTCTCCGGCTTCGGCTTTGGCGGCGCTGATGAGCTGGTCGCGTTCGTTTTGAATCGCTTCGCGTTCGGATGTGGCCTTGTCTCGCTCAGAGCGGGCCTCGGCGCGCAGCTTCTCGGCTTCCGTCACCGCGTCTTCCTTGACGTTGCGGCTGTAGTCGTCGGCGTCGAGACGGATTTTCTCGGCGGCCTTGTTGGCCTCGTCGCGAGCGGCCTCGCCCTCTTCGCGGAGGCGTTTCGCCTCGTCGGCGGCCTCGGATCGCAGGAGCGCGGCTTCGTCGGCGGCTTCGGCCTTGATGGATGTCGCGTGCTCTTCTGCCTCGGAACGGACGGTCTCGGCAAAGGTCTCGGTATCTTGCTTGAACTTGTCGAGCTTGGCGATGGTGTCGGTGCGGATCGTGTCGAGTTCCTCGGACAGCGCCGTGCGTTGGCGGTCGGCCTCGGCCTCAGCCTCGGCAATGAGCATCGTGGCCTTGTTGCGGGCCTCTTCGCCGACTAGTTCGGCGTCGGCTTCGGCCTTTTCCTTGGTTTCGAGTGCCTCGGCCCGCAGCCGCTCCATGTGCTCGGCCAATTGGCGGGCCTGCTCGTCTGCCGCGGCACGCTTGGCGTCAGCGTCGGCCTGGGCCTCTTCGAGAATGGCGGCGGCCCTGGTCTCGGCGGCCTCGAGCGTCTCTTGCGCCTGTCGGGCGCGCTTGTTCATTTCCGCGTCGAGGATGGCTCGGCGATCGGCTTCGGCCTTTTCGGCGGCGTCGCGGCGATTTTTCAGCGTGGTCTCGAAGTCGCGGCGTGCGGTTTCGATGTGCTGGTCGGCCTCGTGCAACTTCTTGGCGGCCTCGGCTCGCAGCTCGTTGGCCTCGCCCTTGGCACGGTCGCGGATGGCATCGGCTTCCTCTTCGACTAGGGCGAAGATGTGTTCGATGCGCACGCCAAAGTCGGCGTACTTGACTTTCTCCCCAACGGCGTTGCGGCGGCGCAGGTCGTGGATTTGGGCCTGCAACTGCTGGATTTGCACCATGAGGCGGTCGATTTGCGCCATCGCCTCGGCGCGTTCCCCGGCCAGGGTGTCGCGCTGTAGCTCGATCGATTGCAGATACCTGTCCACCTGCCGCCGATCGTATCCGCGCACGGCCGAATCAAAACCCCGGTCAACGGCCTCGACTTCATTGAAGTCAGCGAAGAGTTCAGTGTCATCGCTGTACGATGCGTCCTTTTTCTCGCGCGCCATACCTTTATCCTCACATGAACCGCGTCGGGCTGTGTCTGTTATGGCCGGACGCGGTCGATAGCTGTGGTGCTTGCATTATCGTCGACCGCTGGGTGAGACCACGTGTGGAGGAGCCTCAGAGACTTCGCCGCGTTGTCGTTCGTGGCGGCTCGCGCGGTGCGGTGGAGGTGGGGACGAGCCCGCTTCCATTATGCCTGCCATATGCGCGTTGAGGTCTCTTCGTCGACCTATTGACCTTAGTCAATAGTGTCCTGCCCCGTCGACGGGCCCACGTTTTACTCACACTTTTTGTCCATCAGGGACACACTGGCGGGTCACAGTGCTGATTCCGTCACGGGCCCACATGGGACCTTTGGACGGTCACTGCGGACCGGGCTGGCCCAAGCGAAGCTTGCGCGTACCCGGCCTGGAAACGGCGTGGGGCCCCCGAAAGGGCCCCAGCGCCAGTTCAGTCACCAGAGTATGTCTGCATACGACGGTAACGCGAAATCTAGTTTTTTACTTGTCCGAAGACTCTTTTTCTTCGCCACCTGCGGCGTCGGCGGCGCCGCCGCCCATGAGTCCGCCCAGCATTTGCTGCATATTACGCAGCGTGGCTTGGACTTCGTCACGCTTCTTGGTGAGGTCGGCGACCTTGTTCTCCGCCTCTTTGGTGATGCGATCGGCATCGGCCTTGGAGTCGTTGAGGCAACGCTCGGCTTCGGCCTTGGCGTCCTTGAGAGTCTTTTCGGCTTCGGCCTTGGCCTTGGTCGTGGTCTCGTGGCAGTACTTGTCCGCCTCGGCCCGCCGCGTCTCGGCCTTGGTCTCGGTGTCCTTGGCGCGGGATTCGGCGTCGCGGGCGCGCTCTTCGGCTTCGCTGACGAGCTTCTGCGTTTCGGCGACGGCCTTGGCGTGACGCTCGGACTCTTCGCGCTCGGCCTTTTCCTTGCGCTCGGCAAGTTCGAGGTCGAGGGCCTGCAAGTCTTTGTCGCGCTTTTCCTTGGCCTCGGCGAAGAGCTTCGCGGCTTCGGCGCGACGCTCTTCGGCTTCCCGGGCGGCTTTGGCGCGCAGCTGCGTGATCTCGCGGTCGGCGGTGGCGCGCATGGTGGCCACTTCGCGTTCCACGGAGGCCTTCAGCTCGGCGACTTCGTGGCCGGTCGAGGTACGCAGTTGCTTGGTCTCGCGCTCGGCGTCGTTTCGCAGTGTCTCGCACTCGCGACGGGCCTGGGTGCGCAGCTCGGCCACTTCGCGCTCGCAGGTGGTGCGCAGCTCGGTGGCTTCTTGCTCGGCGGACTTCTTCAACGCGCCAGCTTCGTTGCGGGCGTTGTCGGTGATCTCGCGCGCTTCGAGGCGGGAGGCCGAAAGGATGCCTTCGGTCTCTCGTTTCGCCTCGGCTCGGTGCTCGTTGGCCTGTTCTTCGGCCAGCCGGAGAATCTGCTCAACTCGGGTGCCCAGCCCCGACAGAGTCGGTCGGCTGTTTTCCTCAAGCTGTTCGGCTTGCTCATTCAGGCGCTGGTCAAGCCCCTGAATACGTTGCTCTGCTTGGCGGAGGCGGCGTTGCGCCTCGGTCATGCGTTGCTCGGCCTCAGTTCGAGCCTGCTCAACTTGCTGGAGTCGAGCCAGGTTCTTCTGGATGAATTCATCCACCTGGTGCCGGTCGTATCCCCGCAGCTGGACGGGGAACTCCGGCACCTGTTGGTCGCTATCGAAGAATGAATTATTGGAGGGCTGCTGGGACATTGCTAGATAATGGCAGATGCCCCGGGTTGGGGCCACACCCAGGTAGGGGGTTTTGGCGCTCGCAATCCGTAGCCGGGCAACTACTTCGAGCGATATGCAGGCTAACAAACCAGCATCAGGGGGGCAATCTGGACAAAAGTCCGGCCACGAGGCAGAATGTGATCTGGCTCAACGAATCCTTGTCCAAAAAGTTATGCTGAAAAATTGTCGAAAATTTGACATATATTTTTCTGGAGTTGCTTCATGTGATGCCTGGGGCAACCTGTGTGTCCTCAGTGGGGCGTGGTGGACGCGACCGGTTCCACCAATTCCACCAGGACGCCACCGACGTCCTTGGGATGAGCGAAGTTGATGCGAGAGCCACCGGTGCCGGTTTTCGGCTCGTCGAACAGCAGCCGCACGCCCTTGTCGCGCAAAACCGCGCAAGCGTGGTCGATGTCCTCAACCTCGAAGGCGAGCTGCTGAAGGCCAGGTCCCTGTCGGTCGAGGAACTTCTGGATCGTGGAGTTCTCATCCAGCGGGGCCAGCAGCTGCACCTGTGACGAACCGTCCGGCCATGCCACCATCGCCTCCGATACGCCCTGCTCAGAGTTAGTCTCGGTGTGTGTGCACTCTCCACCGAGGGTGCCCACGTACAATTCCAGCGCCTGATCGAGGTCAGGCACCGCTATGCCCACGTGATCGATGCGCCGCAGACCAATACCGGATGTAATCGACATAGAGTGAATGTAGCTGGCTGGGCAAAAGACCGCGTCGAGTGTGCTCCATCAACGTGCCTCAGGCGACGTAAGAACCCGGCGAGCACGCACCCGACGCAGTCTCGCAAACTTGAACTGGAGGTTCCCACACATGGTCACCGGAGACCCCGACACCACGGTCATCCTCTCTTCCGCCCGCACCCCCATAGGGCGGTTCAACGGCTCGCTGGCCTCGAAGGCAGCCCCCGAACTGGCCGGACACGCCATTAAAGCCGCGCTGGAGCGCGCTGGAGTGTCCGCCGACTCGGTGAGCCAGGTCATTCTCGGGCAGGTCCTGCCAGCGGGCGTGGGGCAAAACCCCGCCCGGCAGGCAGCCGTGTCCGCAGGCATTCCCATGACGATTCCCGCCCTGTCGGTGAACAAGGTGTGCCTGTCGGGCCTCACCGCCATCGGCTTGGCCGATTCGCTGCTGCGCGGCGGAGCCGCCGAGGTCATAGTCGCCGGAGGCATGGAGTCCATGTCGCGGGCTCCGCACTTGCTACCGGGCTCGCGCACCGGTCACAAGTACGGCGACGCGGCTTTGATCGACCACCTTGCCTACGACGGCCTCACCGACGCCTATGACGAGATTTCGATGGGCGAGAGCACCGAGCGCCACCTGGCCGGAACCGGTATCAGCCGCGCCGATCAAGACGCCTTCGCCGCCGAGAGCCACCAGCGGGCCGCCAAGGCCGCCGATAAACTTGCCAGCGAAATCGCTCCGATCGAAGTGCCAGCCGGGCGCAAGGAAACCAAGATCCTCGACGCCGACGAGGGTATTCGTGCCGACACCACCGCCGAGGGCCTGGGCAAGCTACGCCCGGCCTTTGCCAAGGACGGCACCATTACCGCCGCCTCGGCCTCGCAGATCTCCGACGGCGCCGCCGCGCTGGTGCTCACCACCAAGCGTTACGCGGAGGCTAACGGCCTGTCCTACGTGGGCGAGATTCTCTCGTACGCGACCGTGGCCGGGCCCGACAACGGCTTGCTGCACCAGCCGTCGAATGCCATCAACGCCGCGCTAGAGCTGTCGGGCCACACCGTGGCCGACCTCGACGTGGTCGAGATCAACGAGGCCTTCGCCGCAGTGGCCTTGGCCTCGGCCAAAGACCTCGGGATTGACCTGGACAAGGTCAACCCCAACGGTGGGGCCATCGCCCTGGGGCACCCCATCGGTGCCTCCGGTGCCCGCTTGCCGATCGCGTTGCTGACCGAACTGGTCTCTCGCGGTGGCGGACTGGGCGCAGTGGCTCTCTGTGGTGGCGGAGGTCAAGGTGACGCCTTGATCGTGCGAGCAGGCGCATGAGTCGCAAAGTCGACGTAGAGTCCACGGTCCGTGCCGCCCGCGAGGGTTCGGTACGGGCCGTGGCCCGACTTCTGACCTCGGTCGAAAACCACTCCGAGCAACTGCCCGACATCATGGCCGCTGTTGCCGCGGCCCATCAGGCCGCCGGTGGCCGCGCCGCCGAGGTCGTCGGCATCACCGGTTCGCCGGGTGTCGGCAAGTCCACGACCACCAACGCGCTGGTCCAGGCGTGGCGCAAGGAGGGCAAACGGGTGGCGGTGTTGGCCGTTGACCCCTCTAGCCCGTTTTCCGGAGGCGCGATTCTGGGCGACCGGGTGCGGATGCAAGACCATGCCTTGGACGAGGGCGTGTACATCCGCTCCATGTCCTCACGGGGGCATCTGGGCGGCTTGACGGCGACGACCCCGCAGGCGGTGCGCCTGCTTGAGGGTATGGACTTTGACGTCATCGTCGTGGAGACGGTCGGCGTCGGCCAGGCTGAGGTGGAGATCGCCGACCTCGCCGACACCACGTTGGTGTTGCTGGCCCCAGGCATGGGCGACGGGATTCAGGCGGTCAAGGCCGGAATCTTGGAGATCGCCGACCTCTTCGTGGTCAATAAGTCCGACCGTGACGGCGCCGCGGCCACTGTGCGTGACCTGCGCGCCATGATGGCGTTGGTGCGCCGAGAGCCCGGCCAGTGGCGACAGCCGATTGTGCAGACCGTCGCGCACGAGGGCACAGGCATTGACGAGGTCATCGCCGAGGCCGCCAAGCACCACCAGTGGCTGGCCCAAGAGGACAAGCTGCGGGTACGCCGCCGCGAGCGGGCCCGCTCGGAGATCACCGCGCTGGTCGGGGCGCAACTGCGCCGCCGCTATACCGTCGACGACGCCACCGCCGAGGCCGTGGCCCAAGGCGAGCTGGACCCGTATGCGGCAGCCGAGGCGATCTTGGGCCGCCAGTACTGAGCTGGCAGGTCACGAGCCGCATTGGCCAAAAAAATTCGCTGTCCACCCTCGTTACACTGGTGGGGTGAACGAGAATGCGAAGAACCCAGCGTCAGATACCCAGTTGCCTAAGCAATACGCGCCCGCCGATGTAGAGGCGCGTCTGTATGCCAAGTGGGTAGCTGATGGGCGCTTCGTAGCCGATGAGAACTCCGAAAAGGAGCCCTACGCGGTCGTCATCCCGCCGCCCAACGTCACCGGCAAACTGCACTTGGGCCACGCCATGGATCACACCGCCATCGACTCCACCGTGCGCCGGAAACGAATGCAGGGTTTCGAGGCGTTGTTCCTGCCCGGCACCGACCACGCCGGAATCTCGACTCAAAACGTGGTGGAAAAGGAACTGGCCGCTGAAGGCCTCACCCGCCACGACCTGGGCCGTGAGGCCTTTGTGGAGCGTGTCTGGGAATGGAAGCACCAGTACGGCGGGGCGATCTCCGACCAGATGCGGCGCATCGGCGACGGGGTGGACTGGAGCCGCGAACGCTTCACACTCGATGAGGGCCTGTCATCGGCCGTGCAGACGATGTTCAAGCGCCTGTACGAGGATGACCTGATCTACCGGGCCCGACGCATCATCAACTGGTGCCCGCGCTGCCACACCGCCCTATCCGATATCGAGGTCGAACACTCCGATGACCAGGGTGAACTGGTCTCCATGCGTTACGGCGACGGAGAGGACTCGCTGGTGGTGGCCACTACCCGAGTCGAGACGATGCTGGGCGACACCGGTGTGGCGGTCCACCCCTCCGATGAGCGCTACCGCCACCTAGTGGGCCGCACCATCGAACTACCACTGGTGGGCCGTCAGATCCCGGTCGTGGCCGACGAACACGTTGACCCCGAATTCGGCACCGGGGCCGTCAAGGTCACCCCGGCACACGACCCGAACGACTTCGAGATTGGCCAGCGCCACCAGCTGGACGCCCCGCTGATCATGGACGAGGACGCCGCGATCACCGCCGAGGGCCCCTTTGCGGGAATGGACCGCTATGAGGCCCGCGCCGCGATCACCGAGGCACTGCGTGCACAGGGGCGCATCGTGGCCGAGAAGCGGCCCTATGAGCACGCCGTGGGGCACTGTGAGCGCTGCAAGACCGTCGTCGAGCCGCGATTGAGCCTGCAGTGGTTTGTGAAGGTCGAGTCCCTGGCCAAGCGGGCCGGGGACGCGGTGCGCAACGGCGAGACCAAGATTTACCCGCCCGAGCAGGAGAAACGCTATTTCGCCTGGGTGGACAACCTGCTGGACTGGTGTATTTCACGCCAGCTGTGGTGGGGGCACCGGATTCCGATTTGGTATGGACCAAATGGCGAAGAGGTGTGCGTGGGCCCGGGCGAGGAGGCCCCAGAGGGCTATGTGCAAGACGAGGACGTGCTCGACACGTGGTTCTCCTCTGGCCTGTGGCCGTTCTCGACCCTGGGCTGGCCCGACCAGACTGCGGCACTGAAGAAGTTCTATCCGACCGCCTCGCTCATGACCGGGCAGGACATCCTGTTCTTCTGGGTGGTGCGGATGATGATGTTCGGTACCTACGCGATGGACGAGGTGCCGTTCAAGGAAGTGTTCCTGCACGGCCTCATCCGCGACGATGAGGGCAAGAAGATGTCGAAGTCGCGTGGCAACGGCATCGACCCACTGGACATCGTGGACAACTACGGCACCGACGCGCTGCGGTTCCTGATGGCCCGTGGCCTGCAACCGGGCTCGGACCTGAACGTGTCCAACGAGCTGGCCGAGATCGCCCGTAACTTCTGCAACAAGCTGTGGAACGCCACCCGCTTCGCCCTCATGAGCGGCGCGACCGTGGAGGCGGACTTCGACCCGACCAGTGAGGACCTGTCGCTGATCGACCGGTGGATTCTCAGCCGCCTGTCGCACACTGTGCAGACGGTCGACACCTACTGGGAGGCCTACGAATTCGCCAAGGCCACCGACGCGCTCTACCACTTCGCGTGGGACGACGTGTGTGACTGGTACCTGGAATTGACCAAGCCAGTCATCAACTCCGGTGACGCCGCGGCCGCCGACCGTACTCGCCGGGTGCTCGGGCACGTGCTCGACCAGCTGCTGCGGCTGCTGCATCCGATCATCCCGTTCGTCACCGAGGAACTGTGGCAAAACCTCATCGGAAGTCAAGAAGAATCGCTCACCGTCGCGGCGTGGCCCACTCCGGGCCTGATCGACGATGTGGCACAGGCCCAGGTGGAACAGTTGAAGGAACTGGTCACCGAAATCCGCCGCTTCCGCTCCGACCAAGGTGTCAAGCCCAGCCAGACCGTGGCCGCGCGCCTGAGTGGCCTGGCCGAGGTGGGCTTGGCCCAGCAAGAGCCGCTGATTCGCACGCTGGCGAAGCTGGAGGATGCCGAGGACTTCAACTCCACGGCCGAACTGGCCGTCACCGACCAGCTGAGCGTGCAACTGGACACGCGCGGCACCATCGACGTCGCCGCCGAGCGCGCTCGCTTGGACAAGGCGCTGGCCGCCGCGCAGAAGGAGCTCACCCAGTGTTCCAAGAAGCTGGGCAACGAGGGTTTCCTAGCGAAGGCTCCGGCCGAGGTGGTGGAGAAGATCCGAGGTCGGGCGACCTCGGCTGAGTCCGATATCGCGCGCATTGAGAGTCAATTGGAACGTCTCGCCGCCAGTTAGGACCGCTTCGTTGGTGCCCGCCGTCTCAGCGGCGGGCACCGCCGTGTTGTGTGGCCGAGGCCTGCCGTCTATGCCACAGGTTCGCCTCACCTGATGCGCACACGCCAGGTGGGCTGGTTGACTGGAGACGACCCTCGGCGGGTCGAACGAGTTCGGTGATCGAATGGGGACGTCACGTGGTAAAACGCAGTGTTGAGCTGGCGCAGGTCGAAGCGGCGTTGGAAGCGCGCGGGTTTACGCGCATGGACTTCACTTTGGACCGGATCAAGGCGCTGCTGGACTTGTTGGGCGAACCGCAAAAGTCGTTTCGCGCCATCCACATCACCGGCACCAACGGTAAGACCTCCACGGCGCGCATGATCGACAACCTGTTGCGCGCCCACGGCTTGCGCACGGGTCGGTTCACCAGTCCGCACCTGGAGACGGTCGCCGAACGCATCTCCATTGACGGCGAACCGATCGACACCGACAGCCTCGTCCACGTCTATAACGAGGTCGCGCCGCTAGCGGACATGATCGACGCCCAGTTCGAGGAGTCCCTGACCTACTTTGACATGACGGTGGCGCTGGCAATGGCGGCGTTCGCTGACGCGCCGGTGGATGTGGGCGTCATCGAGGTCGGGCTGGGCGGGGAGACCGATTCGACCAATGTCTTGGGGGCTGAGGTCGCCGTTATCACCCCAATCGGCTTGGACCACACCAAGTTCCTCGGCGACACCATAGGCCAGATCGCCACTATGAAGGCCGGAATCGTGCACGAGGGCGCCACCCTTGTCACCGCCCACCAAGACGTTGAGGCCATGGAACCGCTGCTGCGCCGCGCCGCGGCTATGAAGGCGGAACTAGTGGCGCAGGGCCGGGCGTTCGATGTGGTGGAACGCTTCCCGGCGGTGGGCGGGCAGCAGCTGACGATCCGCACCAAGGCCGCCACGTACGAGAACATCTTTTTGCCTTTGCACGGCGAGCACCAGGCGCAAAACGCGGCCGTGGCGCTGGCGGCGGTGGAAACACTATTGGGCGCGGGGACACCTAAGGCCCTCGATGGCGAGGTCATCGCCGAGGCGTTCGCGCAGGCTTCCAGCCCGGGACGGTTGGAAGTTGTGCGCACCGCGCCGACGATCGTACTGGACGCGGCGCATAACCCGGCGGGAATGACCGCCACCGTGGCTGGGTTGCAGGAGTCGTTCTCGTTTCGCAAGTTGGTGGCCGTCGTGGGCATCCTGGGGGATAAGGACGCCGAGGAGATGCTCGACAAACTGGAGCCGATTGTGGACGAGGTCGTCATTACTCGGCCTGAGTCCGAGCGTGCGCAGCCTCCGGCGCGCTTGGCGGTGGCCGCGCGCGAAGTCTTCGGTGATGAGCGGGTCTTTGTCGTGCCCTACCTGCCCGATGCGCTCGAACGTGCCGTGGAACTGGTCGAGGCGGAGGAAGCCGCCTATGGAGGCGGGGGAGTGCTGGTGACCGGTTCGGTCTTTACCGTCTCCGACGCCCGACGTTTGCTGGTGAAAGATGACTAAGAAACCACAGTCTGGAAGCAACGAAAGCGACCCGGTTGAGGTGGAGCACACCGAGGCTATCGAGGATGGATCTACGGCCCGGGATTCCCCACCGAGTGAGTCTGACGGTCAGGCACCGGACCCGGCGTTGACCTCGGGTTTGCGCAACCCACAGAAGGCCGCCCGTGGCCTCGCGGCCGCCACCTTGAGCCTGGAGGCTCTGGCTGTCCTCATGGCGATCGCGCCGATGCGGATGCTGCTGGAGGACTCTGGTCCGGCGATCGTCGCGTTGCTGGTCCTCTTTGTCGGCTGTGTGGTCTTGGCCGGAATGGTGCGCAAGAGCTGGATCTGGCAGGCGGGTATGGCCTTGCAGGTGGCATTCATTGCCTGCTTCGTCTTCCATCCGTCGCTAGGCGTCGGAGGAGTGATCTTCGCCGCGACCTGGGCTTACTGCTGGAACATTGCCCGCGACTTGTCCCGCCCGCCCCGGCGCGACAAGTCCAACCCGAACTACGCGGGAGACGACCCGCCGCGCGCCACCGGCTGAGCCCAACGCCGGGTTGCACAAACAGTCCGGGTATGGGATTCACTCCTAAGGTCGCAGGGCGCCGATGCGCTGGCATCACATTGGCGAAGGTGTTCCCCGCCGGTGATGAGGGTGCGCATGCGAATCAGATCAGTCCTCAGGATGGGACGGCCTCGACCACACTAGGCCGAGCTCTTCACCTTCGGGGCCCTAGGCGTAGTGGAGCGGCCGGATTCAATCGCGGCCGACAGTTCGTCGGCGGTCGAGGCGGCTGCGCTAATGGCGGCGGAGAGTTCGTCGATCTGGGAGGCAACATGATCCTGACGGCCGTGACCGTGCGGCGCTAGACGCACGTCGGATAGTTGACTCGTTATGAGGCGGGATTCCGCTGAGACACAACGAAGCGACCCCCACGAGCAAGTGAAGGTCGCTATACTGCGATCTGAGCGATAGATCGCCGTCCGGTCGGTGTTAGGTCACCGCCGGGCGGCGCGCAACAGGCATCCGAAGTCCTCAACAGTCATAGAGAAGACAGGAGATGCGTTTCCGAGTTTCGAGTCCCTGATTTGCTGGTTCACGTCAGACCGTCGCGCTTCCACACACGCGCCACCGTTTCCTTGGCTACGGCTGGATTTGCGCCACTGCGTTTTCATAGATATTCCTCCAATGGGACTGTTGACCTGCGCACAGCGTTGAATACTTCCTCGTACCGCGATACTATGTCAACTTGCTCGATGTAGCGGCAACCGTCTAGTGCGTCGACGAAGACGAATGATGGCAGGTCATCGTTCAGTTTCATCAGCCAGAACGATCCGGCTAGGGTGGCCGCGTGAATCCTGTCAATGACACGGATGTCGAAGTTTTCCAGCGCATTGACCTTCCGCAACATGGCCAGCTGTCCTTGCCGCACATCGTCGCCTGTGTCAGCTAGGAACTCAATCGCGTTCCTTCCAATGAAGTGCTCCACTTTGGGTGGGTCAGGCCGGTTATAGAACAATTCTTGGCGGCGTTCGCGCAGGTTCTTGACGGACTCGGCTACCTCGTTAGGGACTGGGAGCTGTACTTCCTGTAGAGCCTGGAGATATTCCCTCGTCTGCACGAGACCAGGTATCAGCTCGATTTCGATTGCCCGGATGTGAATGGCGTCCTGTTCGGCTTCTAGGAAGAGCGGGAAGTCAGGACTTGTGGCCTCTTTGGTTCCAGGGTCGTAGTAGTCCTCCCACCACCCGCGTTCAGCACCCCTGACACGGAGTGTGTGCATATGGCTGCGGGCAGAGCTGCTGACTCCGTAGTAGTCGCAGAGCCCTTCGAGCTGCAAAAACTTGGTTCCTTGGAGCCCTTTTTCAATGCGATCTACGGCCTTGTATTTGTAGCCGATGGCACTTGCGACTTGGGTGCAAGTATCTCCGCGCTCCATTCGCAGCTTGCGCAGTTTCGCGCCGAGGGTTCGTCTCGCAAGAGTTGGTTGAGCTTGCTTCGTCATGGCGAGAGTATAGCCAAAAAGGTCACCACCAGAATGGCTATAGCCAAAAGAGCTATCGCGTTTCCTGTTCCATATGAGCAACTTTTGGGCCTATCGTCGTGGCATGCCCGATATGGGCACCCTGTCTGCACGCTGGCGAGGCAGGGACGGGGCTGCCGACCTAAGAGACCCCCGAGGGTTGCGACCCGTAGCAGCCAGCACACAAATGCCCGCCGCCGAGGAAGACAGATTTCGCGGTCTCGCATCCCCGGCGGCGGGCCCTCGACAAAGGAGAGTGTGCTCCCATGCCTCAAGAAACGATACTCCCCGATGCCCGCCTTAGCGAGATCCAGACGCACTTGCATTTGCACAAAGCTCGTCCCTCGTGGCGCGGGCTGCGGTGTGGCTATTGCCGTGAACCGTGGGTGGACGGCGCGTGCCCCACCAAGCGCGATGCGACCGTGTCGCTGATGGCCCATCATCACCGCGCGGTATCGACGGTGGCTCTTCCGGTCGGTGAGTGCCTGTGATGTCCTCACCTGAGACCTCGCCCAAGACCACGCCGAAGGCAGTCATCGAGTTCCCCTACGGGACGGCGGTATTCATGGTGTCCGCGGCCGCCGATCGAGGTTCGGCCGCCTCGCTGATGATGCAAGGACAATGCGAACCCATCGCCGTGGCCACCCTGCTGGTCAAGGACGGCCGGGTCACCGATGCGCTATGGCAGACCCCCTTCAGCGGCGACACCTGGCAGTTGCGCCGCCCGGTATTGATCAACCTGGCCGAGTCCGCCGCAGGGGCTTTGCTGCGCGAGGTGAGTAAACGATGAAGACGCCCCCGCGCAGCCCGGACGATTACTTGGGCGCAGCGAAAACACAGCTGAGCTATCCGTTCTATCGGGGCAAGAAACCGGGCACGGTCGATATATTTCGCGGCCCTGACACCACGGCGACACCCATCGGCCGCGCCAGCTGGAACGCGAAGGCCAACCGGTGGGAAATCCGGTGGTATATCGCCGGAGACGGTTCCGGTCGCTGGTCAGGGTCAATCCTGCGTCAACTGCGCGACATCGTTCCCACCCCGGAGCCGACCTCATGACCGAACAGCAGCACGCAAGCAAGTCGCCCCCTGCGGGGAATGGCGAGCCCATCGGCACCTACCTGGGCACGATCACTATCAAGGGAAGCCAGATTGCCGCCTATGAACGGGAACGGCCCGAGGTGGTGTGGCTGTACGAGAACGGCACGGCCGTCGCCCGAGCCTTCCGCACACCCGCCGGTGGGGTGTGGCTCCAGTGGTGGAATCGGGCCACAATCAGTTCCGGTGCGGCCGCCGCGCACCTGCGGGACCGGCTGGCCGACCTGATGGCCGGAAACGAAGCCGATCCCGTGTCGGCCACCGACCCCATGGCACCGTGCTGATGGGCCCGCTGCTTCTCCTCACTGGCACGATCCTGGCAGTGGGCGTCATCTACGGGTGGGCGCAGCTGCGCAAACAGCAGGCACTCCCGCACGCGATCACCCTCACCGTCGGGTCGATCGCCCTAGCGCTATACCTCATGGCCAACGACGCCTAGCTCAACCGGTCGGGACCCGGCGCTACCCCGACCAGCGCGCCTCGACCCGGGCGCGCTCGCCGCCCCAGGCCACTCTCCGGGCCTGGGGCGGCCCCAATGCCGTGAAACCAACAATTATGAAAGAAGGCGAGTGTCGTTCGGGGCGTGGCGATTTCAGCTCGCAATCCACAGTTGCACTCCTGGTTTATCCTGATGGCGGCCCCAAGAAAGGCCCCTCTCTTCCTGTCCCCTAGGAGAAGAGCCCCCTAAGGTTCCTTTGCCACTACCCTCCGGGAGCCCCGATGGCTAACCGCGTTGACGCCGACTTGGCGCAGATCAATCAAGCCTCTTTTAAGACTAAACAGGTCTACCAGAAACTCAAAGAAAACTCTGACTCCGTTGTCACGACCCTCAACGGGATCGACGGTCTCTTCGAAGGCAGCGCTGGCGACCAAGTGCGCCACTACCGCAAGGTGCTGCATGCCGAAGTCTCATCGGTGTCCAAGCACCTCGATCGGATCTCGCAAAGCCTGGCGCAAACAGCCGAGAACTACGGCGATTCCGACCGTGCCTCGGCAGAGAACATCTCGGCTCAAGGCAATCTGGCCGACCTTCTGCGCGGCGCCACCGGCGCCATCTCCGGAATAGGCGAGGGTATTGGTGGTTCCTCAGGCGGCAACGCCACTAGCACCGGGGCGATCCCGCCCTTCCCCTCCGGCGGCTCCGAACAGGAAATGTATGACTGGTGGGATTCTCTTAGCCCCCAACAGCAAGAGCAGTACCTGGCCAGCCTTGCGGACGACCCGGCCGCGCTAGCTGAGTTCGCCTGGGCCGACGGCCTTCCCGCTGACGCGCGGCACGAAGCCAACATGATGATTCTCGAAAGCTACGTGCTGGCGACCAACGACCCCAGTGCCGCCTCCCTGCTTGAGCGCATCAATACCTCGGGGGAGTCCCACCCGGACGACCAGCTCATGTTGCTGGGATTCCAACCGCCTGGACCAGACTCCGAAGCCCTCGTGGTGGTCTCCTCCGGTAACCCCGATGAAGCCGTCAACACCGGTGTCTATGTGCCTGGCACGACCGCCAGCCTCGACTCTATTTCTGGCGACATCGACCGCGCTGAGCTGCTGCGCGCCACCACCGAAGGAGTGTCGGGCGAAGACACGGCGATGGTCATGTGGCTGGGCTACGAGGCCCCACCAGAGGTGTTCAACACCTCCTCGCTCAACCCCTTTGACTTCCGTGGCGGCGACGACGCGACCAACCCGCGCTACGCCGAGGCCGGAGCCGAAAACCTCTACAACTTCATGACCGGCCTGGATGTCGCCGACCAGCACAACGGCAACGGCACCACCACCGTCTTGGGACACAGCTATGGCTCCACCATGGTCGGACACGGCGCTTCCTACGGCGATGACTTCCGCGCTGACAACATCATCGCCGTGGGCAGCCCCGGCATGGGCGTCAGTAGCGCCGATGAACTAGGAGTGGACAATGTCTACGCCATGACCACCCGAAACGACGTCATCATGGGAACCCCACCGGGAGTACATGGCCCACAACCGGGCTCCAATGGCTTCGGAGCCGAGAGCCTGGCCAGCAGCGGAGCCGACGGACACTCCGGCTACTGGGAAGAGAACAGCCAGAGCCTTCTCAACCAGGCCTATGTCATGGGCGGGATGGAAGACCAGGTCACGAACGGTTCCGCCTCCCTGCGCGGGCACACCGGTGACGTGATTTCCGAAACCGCCACTGGTGCCCGCGACTGGGCCTACGACCGGGCCTCGGACGCCGGAGGCTGGATGTCTGACCGCGCCTCAGACGTCGGCGATTGGTTCTCTAATCGAAACCCGTTCGGTTAACTTAGCGGTAGGAGGAAACAATGACCACCTTTGAGAGTCTTCGCAAGCCCGACGCCGCCGCCCGGACGATGAGCGCCGGGGACGAGCTGGCCCAACAACTGCGCGAACACGGCATCGGAGAACTGAACTTCCGTCGTGCCGTAGCCTCCCCGTGGGGGCAGGATGCGAACACCACCAACTTCCATGTGGTGTCGTTCTACGAGATCCCCTTCTCCCAGCCCAGCGAACAGCAGGCCCGCCAGATTCTGCAACAGGTGCGAGACTATTTGGTCGCACAGGGCA
The DNA here is from genome assembly GCF_016925535.1 of Natronoglycomyces albus. Classification (NCBI taxonomy): domain Bacteria; kingdom Bacillati; phylum Actinomycetota; class Actinomycetes; order Glycomycetales; family Glycomycetaceae; genus Natronoglycomyces; species Natronoglycomyces albus. The sequence continues at coordinate 824,317 of NZ_CP070496.1, forward strand.
TGATCGAGGGCTCACGAGACGGAGTGCGCTGGCTGGGCGATTCCTATGGAGACGCCGTCGTGCACAACCCAAAGACCGAATACACCTACACTGCGGCGATCAAGAAGGGACACACTGGCCTGAGCATCTTTATTGCCAGTCCGCCCTATTCAAATCCCCATCCCGATGAGATATTCCACCCGGTACGTCCCGATGCCACCGAGGAAGAATGACCGGCCTCGACTAGCAGAAAGCCACACTTCATGCCTGAAAGCGACCGTTCGGCAATGGCCAGTGCCCCTGAGCTCAACCCAGTTGAAGACCCCTGGCCACGGCTGGAAACCGAGCGGCTGATCCTGCGGCGCTGGCGTGCCAGCGACTACGCGGCCTGCGTCGAGATGAACGCCGACCCGGAGGTCATGCGTCATATCGGTGCCACTGGCGCAACTCAGAGTGCCGAACAGGCCACCCAGTGGTTGGAGAAGGTCGAACAACGCTGGAGTGAAAGAGGCTTCGGCCTGTTTGCGATCCAAGTGCGCGATGATGCGACCGTGGCCGGGTTTTGCGGTCTATCGGTGCCATTGTTCCTGCCTGAGATTTTGCCGGCGGTGGAGATCGGGTGGCGTTTGCGCCGTTCGATGTGGGGACGCGGGTACGCCACGGAAGCGGCGGTCGCGGCCCTGAAGTGGGGTCTGTACAGCTCCGGACATGATGGGCAGGGGTGTAAACAGATCGTTTCCATTGCCGATCGGGCCAATACCGCCTCTGTCCGGGTCATGGAGAAAATTGGGCTGCGCTTCGAGCGCGATGTTGTGGTTCCGGAGGGGCAAATCCAGGCGGCGCTGTACGTCATTGACCGGCCCTAAGAGCTCTAAGAGCTCCTATCAGGTTTCTCTTCCTGCTGCGGTGGAGTGATGTCGCGCCTGGCCGCGTTGTCGGCCCTTGCCCATACCCGCTGGGTATGAACAAGGGCCTCCGCCTCCCCACGCACTGACAGCACACCATCCTCGCCACGGAAACAAACCTGATAGGAGCTCTAAAGCCTATGCGATTGGCACCGCCGCAGTTCTCGATGGCTTAATTGCCTGTCTGAACGTTGCCTTATGCGGCGGCGCGGGCACCTTAACTCCATTAGCGTGCGGGTCGGCCCGAAGACGTCATTGTCCTCGGGCCGACCCGCACTATTTCTGCGGAGGTCGTCGGTAGCGCCAGCGATCGCGGCCGCCGCAGAATAGGCAAGCCCAGCAGAGGAAGCCTCACCGCGCCTATGAATGGAGGTGGCGCGGTTATGCAATTGGACAAGCGAAGTGGTCTTCCACTTTAGAATTCAGTTGTTCACTTGTGGAGATCGCTGTGCGGTTATGGGTTGAGATGTGGCTGTTTCAGGGCGAGAACCACGGCCAGGTCGGCTCTCGCGCACACGTGGCCGGTCTCCGGGCCGCACGATCGCGTCGCCGGTTCTACCTAAAAACCACCGCCGGGCCTAGACCATGCACGGATCACCGGTGTAGTGCAGGTAGGACGCACCCGCCCAATTGCCGTTGGACAGCTGCCGCCACGAAATACCGCCAGCTCGCTGCACTCGGTTCTGGTAGGCCAACACGACTGATCCGTTGGCCAACGAGCCCACAATGTTGCCGTTGGGGGCGTCGCGTTGGAAGAGTCCGCCATTGGCCCTGACTTGATATCGGCAGATGACGTTTCGCTCTGGGGCCACGTCAGTCTGGGTGGAAATATTTTGCGAGGTGGTGGTTCCGCTAGCGCTGGCGGCTCCTGCGGTCGTAGCCAGGAGTCCGAAGCTCAGTGCTCCAGCGGCGGCCATGGCGATCAACTTGGAGGTTGTCTTTCGCATGTGGGTCCTTCTTTCTCACTCCCAATAAGGGGATGGGAGCTGTCAGTAATCTTTGCGGTATGAGTCGGGGACGTCAAGTAAGGGGTGCGAGGTGAGGGCGGCGGGCATTTTTCGGTGCTCGACTTACGAGGCGTCACGCATCCAAGGGGGCGCCCGGGTCTGGTGTTGCGTACAAGTGTCGGCAGACAATAGCGGGCAAACTCGGTAACACCACATAAATCGAGAAGTGTCGGATCATTGATAGTTGGGGTGGCGCCGTGGGTGGGGCGTGACATAGTGAGACCTTGCCTTCTGTGCGCCTGCGATTTAGTTGGGGCTCATGGGAATCGCGCCAAGTATCGTCGGTGGCGGGCGCGATGTAGGAATGGAATTTAAGAGCGCGAAACCGTCGCATGTGCCGTGGGGCCGTCTGTGTTTGGCGCCTCCGAATTCATAACAGCCACTACCATTGTGGACAAACATATGCGGGAGGTAACTCTCCCCAGCAGATAGCCGGTGGTGATTCGCGGTGCGCATGGAACCTAGACAGCAGATCCTGATCCTGTGGAAAGCCCTGCTGAATTACTCCAATGACGGAGAAAACTGGACCTGGGAGGGCCGCGTACCCTCCGACTCCATCTCCGATGCCCAACAGCTCTTTTGCCTGCTCTACCCGGCCCAGGTCATTAAGGACCTGCGCTTTACCGACCCCAATAGCACCTCAGAGGACGTACTCGAAGCCCTCAGTCCCCTCGGTGACGCCGTCACGATCCCGCTCAAAGTCCTCGACATCATCCGCGAATACCTACGCCGCAACGCCGACGCGGACGGGCGACCTCTCTACCATGGCGCGGGCAATATGCGCCCCACTGACCGCAGTGCAACCGCCAGTGAAGCCCAACTGCGCGTGGACTGCGTGGAGAGCTATTCGCTGTCCATCTCCATTTGCCTGGCGGCCCTGTCGTTCATTGTCCGCTTCCGTAACGAGACGCACCGCCGTGACCTCGCCGATGATCTCGACCAAGCCGAACTGGCAGCCCGCCGCCGCCTGACTGGGGCGCTCACCGGCCTTCTGCGCAGCTTCTCGGTCTACACCTTTGACGCCACCTCGCCTGAGGGACGAACTCTCTCCGAATTCATTCACACCGAGGATGTGCCCGTCTCGCGACTGCCCGAGATCTTTCGCGAACGGATGCGCGACGTCGAAGCCAACCTCTATGGTGTCCAAACCGGATCTGGCCGTCCCCGCGACCTGGAGTACTCCAATAAGCTCTTCGAGGTCGGCTGGTCCTGGGGCGTGATCGAAAATGCCCCCGTCATCGAACTCACCGCCGGTGTCTCCCATCAAGAGGAAGGCGTCGCCCAAGACGCGCCCTACCTGTACTTCACCGTGATGGCGCTCGAAAGCATCATGGATCTCTTCTCCTCCTCCGTCATGCGAGAAGGACTCGTGCGTGACGAGGAACTGTGGCTCGTCCAAGCTCTGCAATACCGCTGGGACATCACGCAACGCTACTGGGCCACCATCGCCTCCTTCGGAGATGGCCGACGCTGGCCACTGGAGGACCTTCCCTGGCGTACCTCCGACGGTGAGGAATACGACTACTACAACCTCCTCGTCTGCGCCATCGTCACCCGCGAGTTCGCCCGCTTGCCCGGCGATGAGAATCTACAACGCGTGGGGGCTGTGCTCTCCGAGCTGGCCAATCGCGGCCGCATTACCCGCCGCGCCATGAAAGGCGAACAGAACACCCGCTGGCATTTCCCCGGCATTCCCACCTCACTAGACGGCATCGAAAAACTCGACGGACCCAGTATGACCTGGTACTCCGTCGACTTCCCGGCCCTGTTGCTCAAACGATGCATTCACACCGCCTCTTTTATGAATGACATTCCGCAGCGGGCCCGCATGCTGCAACTGGTCGATGAAATATGGGCCCACCTAGAGACGCGCCGTATACGCTCCGGACCCGGAGCGCAACTGTGGGACCAACCCGCCCAAGCCTTCGACGCCATCTCCCGCACATTCGATCGGCCCTCCTGGCACGTCAACATGCGGGTCATGGAGGCCCTTGTCCAAGCAACCCTACAAACGGCGGAGCCGCCGGCCCGTAGTTCGCAGCTCGAACAACTTGCCCGCGAGATGCTGGCCGAAGCCGAACACCTCTACGATCAGGAGCTACTCACCGGCTCGGCTCGCTCTGGGCCCACCCTGAGCGAGCAGGTCCGCGTGTGGGGCCACAGCATCAACCGCGCCAAGTCGATTCTGGAATCCCGACCGGCCACCGCCTACGCCATCGTGTCCAATGTGCTGGTGGAACTGGATCAGCACATTGACGCTCGTGAAGCGGCAATGAGGGGAGAGTTAACGACATGCTGGTCTTTTCCACCTCGGACAAAGGCGGAACCGGAAGGTCGGTCACCAGCGCGAACGTGGCCTACCGGGCGGCCCTGCAAGGAAACAACGTCTGCTATGTCGATTTCGACTTCGGATCCCCCACCGCCGGGGCGGTTTTCTCGATCGACCACCTGTTGCACGGCACCGAAAGCAACGGCGTCCACTCCTATTTGCAAGGGCGCGCCGCCGAACCGGTTCGCCAAGCCGTATGGGGAGCCTCCGGCCGGGACGTGTTGCGTACGAGGCCCGATCGGGCCGGAGAACTGGTCCTTATGCCCGGTGACCACTCTGGCGGTGAATTTCCCGGAAATCAAGGCGTGGTCGATGCCTGTATGAAGCTGTTCTTGGCTCTAGAGCAGGAATTCGACGTTTCCTTTATCGACCTGAGCGCCGGGCGTTCCCACGCCACCGAGGTAGCGATGGCCGCCACAGCGTCGGACACGATTCGCCGCCGTGTCAAGACCCGCTGGCTGGTGTTTCACCGCTGGACCCGGCAGCATGTCATCGCCGCCGACAGCCTAGTGCGCGGCGAGCGCGGCCTACTACAGACCGGAGTCGCGCACGGTCACGACGAACGCGCGCTGGAACAGTGCATCAAGTTCGTCCGAACCGCCGTGGCCGACCCGAACTCCAAGGAGATGGCCGGACTCGCCCCAACTCAGGTCTCATGGCTGCGCCAGTGCGATTCCGACCTACACCGCCTGGCCAAGGAATACCGGGTCGGACGCATCAATCTGCTCGACACCGTCCCGCTGGACCCGGTCTTGCAATGGCGCGAACAGCTGCTCACCGACGTCGATGTCCACAATCGCAAGATCGCCAACCACAAGACCGTGGACGCTTTCGACCGGCTGGCCAAGAGCATCACCGACGACGAGGCCTGGCCGCGCATGTAAAGCCACTGGAGCGTGAGTATGGAAACCGATGTTGAATACACCGAACACGACGGGGACCTCGAAGTCGAGCGCCTGGGCATGTCCCACCTGTCGGTCGAACTGGGACATCTGTACGCCGACGACTTCACCGGCTCGGCCGACCGCCTCTTCGAACAAATGTGCGCTGCGGCGGGCTGGTATGAGGCGGCCAAGGCTGAACTATCCCGCAAACTCGGCAGCCGCCGCATGCGCGTGAGCACCTGCTATCTGATCGACGACTATCAGGCCCGCCAGATCCCCAGGCCCGTCGAAGCTATCGCCCTGCTACTCAAAGCCGCCCATGAGGCCGGGGTAACGATCGACTACATCGGCCGCGAGTCCGCGTGCGCTCTCATCGAGACCAGGAACGAATTTGCCGCCGACTCCACCCATGAAATCGAAATCGCCCGCCTCGTAGCCGGGCAGATCGTCCAGGAACCCCCTCAAGGCGCCACTGGTTTCCGCCCCCGAGTTGAAGAATCGGGCTGGCTGTGCAACGGCCGCCGCTCACCCGGGCAGAACCTAGAAGCGATGGGCGAACCCTCCCGCTGGGAAGCCCCGGAACAGTACGCCCGGTCGCGCCTGGGGCACACCATTTTCCTTGACACCCAATTGTGGGAAGACAAACCAGACGACCGCATCTGGACCTGCCCCATGCTCGCCGCCGTGTGGCAGCTGCTGCGGCTGGGGCTCTTGCGCAACCACGGCCGCAGTGTCGCCCAACCGGAGTTCATTGACTTCCCCGCTGCGATCTCGGGTCCCGACAAGAACCTGCCATTGCATGTCAAAGCCGAGCGCGCCGCGAAGCTGACCAGCGATGACGAGGACATGTGGTTGCCAGATGAATGGCACAAAATGCCCGCGGTATTGCAGGTGAACCCGGAAGCGCGTCCGTTTACCGCCTATCGGACGATGAGCATCATGTCCGGAGCCTTCCTCGAAACCGAACACGCCGTCCGGACGATCTGCTCCATGGTCCAAGTCTCGGAGGAGGTCCGCCAGGTGGTGCAAGAATCAGCCGACCGCGAAGGTGTCTTCTGCCTGCCGCCAGAAGTCCCCGACCGCATCAGCTACGTCTTTCAAGGGCATTGGTAAGCCGCCGAGGGCTCACCTAGGCGACCTCAGTAACGGAGCCGCCCCACATCTGCCGAGGTTGAATAACCGCGGCTTTGCATGCTGAGCAATTCCCGTGTCAGGGCAGTGGCCGAGCTGTTGACACGGCCTTCGATCTGTCGGGTCAGCGTCTCCCACTGCCGGGTGAAGCCGGGCACCTTGTCCAAGGCCTCCCACACAAACCACAGCGACTCGTTCACTCGGGCCTTGGGCATCCACAGGTGCATGAGGTGATCGACCACTGGTTGCAGCATCCGCAGCGTTTCTTCGGGATTCCGGTTCGTGAACGGAGCCCGCTCCAACTCGGCCAGCAAAGTGGTCAAGAGCCAATCGTGGACAGCGACGTCTTCGGCCGCATGTGCCAACGCCAAGGAGTCGGGCTCATCAGTCACGAAGTACAGCAACCGGTCGGTGGGGCTGTCGAGCGTCAGCGACACCGGTGCGGCCTCGGGCGCGTAGCGTTTCGGGATCGCGATCCAGCGCAGCTTCGTGCGCGCCGTACGCAGAGGGGACTCCCGATCCAGCAACGAATGCGCCTGCACCTCGTGAAAGATGTGGGTGGCCAACGCCGTGGTGTCCAGATGCTTCGGTCCCTGCTGCGCGCGCAGCAAACCGCCAATGAGGCGCTGCGGGTCGCTTTGGGAAATACTTTCGACCTTTCCAGGCTGGGAGAGATAGTACGACCACGGCATACGGCGGGCCTTGGTGCCGATTTTGATGGATCCGTACGTGCTTCCCTGCAACAGGTGTCCGCCGGTGATGGTGGCCCGCGAATTCATGGTGCCGATGACCCGCACCGAACCGTTGTGACCATTGGCCCGGCGTGCGTGCAAGTCCTCATTCTTAGGCGCGAGCGGAACCAAACAGTCAACCCCGGTCAACAACGTAGGCGAACAGGCGTGTTGGATCGGTCGCTTCCACTGCCGGGCGCGCTCTCCGGCTACCAGTGTCAACAGTTGTGAAGCTTGGTCGGTGGTGACTCCGTGCGAGTGATGTAGCAGTCCGCTGTGGATTTCACCGATGGTGATCATGGAGAGTCCTGTCGTTCGGTGATGGCGAGTCCATGTCCGTCAGGGTCAGTAAAGGCGGCGGCCCGTAGCTGGAAGTTCTGTCCCTCCAACGCATCGGCGGGTTCGCCCGCGAAGTCGACCCCATTGGTGCGCATGGTGCGGTAGGTAGATTCCAAGTCGCCGACCTCGAAGGTCAAGTGCATGATTCCCTGCGCTTCATCGGGAGCATCGTCGCGCTGCCACAGCAGGATGCGACCGAATCCGGCTTCCAACAGGGCAGCCTCGTCAGTGCGGTCGACGACGATGAGACGCAGGTTCTGGGTATAGAACTCCACGGAGCGGTCAAGGTTGGCCACCACGAGAGTGGCGGCGACGTCGCGCACGTCAGTCAACGACAGGCCCGAGGCCACCGGGCCGTTGACAGAATCGGCGCTGGCGCTGGTGACCTCGGCAGTGGCGTTGTCTGCCGGTGGATTGGCCGACGGGCTGTCGCTGGGCGCGGCCGCGTCGTGGCGTGGGCCCGAACCAGCAGCCGGCCCGAGCTCGATGGGTTCTGAGGCCGCCGGGGAACCTGATTCGGAGTGCTGGCTTGCCACGAGGTGCGAAGCCGCGGTCTTCTGCTCCTCGGAGGCCGGTTCGGGAGCGTTTTCCGGTCCGACCGGCTCGTTCGGATCCGGCTTCGGTAGATTCTCGGCCGTGGAATCGGCCAGGTCATCGGCCGCGTCAGCCTTGGCGAGAGTGTCCTTGGCGTCGGCCTTGGTAGCCTCGGACGCCGCCGGAGGCGCGTTTTCCGGCCCCACTTCGGCGGCCGGGTCGGGTTTGGGCAGGGGAGCGTCCGCGACCGTAGCCTCCGAATCGTCGGTGACGGCGGGAAGGACCGCGGTGTCGGCGGTGACTTTGGATTGCACTGCCGTAGTCGTCTCAGATTCGCTGGCGGCGCTGTTGAAAGCCTGGTCGAGGTCGTCCATCGAGTTCACTTCGGTCTTATCGACCGGTGGGGCCTGTCGAGGCGTTGGGTCGTCTTCGAAGATGAGGTCCTCGAGCCGATGTTGCGCGATTGGCGGGTGCCGGAGGGGCTCGGGAAAGTGCCGCTGGGAGAACTCGGCGGTCACAAAACCCACTGAGATGGCCAGGAATGTGAAGGAGATTAGCGCGATGTTAAGGCTTCCGGCTCCGAACGCCATGGCGCCGGTGTACCCGGCGAGGATGAGAAACGCGATCGCCCCGATGGCGTAGGAGGTCTTCCAACGCGCGCGCCGGTCGGCGTTGAGGACGGTGCCGATGGCCTCCCCACCAGCGGCATGCTGGCGATCATAGAGGACTTCCTTCTCTTCACCGTGCATCGCCCAATAGGTGAGGTTGCGCTGATACTGCAGCGACTTTTGTTGCGCGTCGGTCAGCGGGGGCAGTTTGCCGCCCTTGGTAGCGGTCGCACCCTTGGGCGCCGGACCCTTTTGTTGCGGCACCTTGCGTGCCGGAGCCTTGCGAGCCGGGGCCTTGGCCCGCTGGGCCGGTGGCTTCCGTGCACCGCCACCCCGCGCGGGCTTTGGTGCCTGTCGCGGCGGTTGCCGTGGGGGCTGGCGCATAGTATTTAGCCACCTACTTCATGCGTGCTGGAGTCGGTTGTACGGGCGGGTTTTCGGTGTGCCTGGTCCCGACGCGAAGCCTGGGCGCTTTAGCGGTCGACATCGGCGACCGTCTTGGCCCGTGCCACGGGTTAGATGCCCAGGATTCAACGCCCGCACCATTGTTCTTCCGGCAGTTTCGGAGCAGAGGTCAATTCACGGCTGCTATCGCGCTGGCTTGCGCGTTGCCCCCGTTCGCCTCATACCACTGGTTCACGGGTGCCTGGCGAGAGCCCACCTGAATAATTCTCCCCCGAAATGGCGGGATGTCTGAAATGCTACGTGGACCTTGCCACAGACACAAGGTCGCAATCTGCACGTGCAGTAATCCGACACATTCCGCGTGCAGTAATCTGGTGTGTGTCCAGTTGCGGTCGTGGCCCTCAGTGCCCTCGCAGCCGGACTGTCTTTTCTCAATTCGAATCGCACGCGCGTCGGTGCTGACATCCGCAATTTTCTCCCTGAGTGTCCCATCGTCGTCGCGGTTAGGGGTGCAGCACATGTCCGAGAATCAGCGGACACTGGTCCTCATCAAGCCGGACGCTGTTGAGCGTGGCCTGGTGGGAGACATTATCGCTCGTCTGGAGCGCAAGGGCCTGAAGATCACCGCCCTGCAAATGCGCACTATGGACAGTGAATTGGCGGAGGCTCACTACGAGGAACACCTCAACAAGCCATTCTTCCCGGGGCTGAAGGAATTCATGACCTCTAAGCCACTGGTGAGCCTGATAGTCGAAGGCGATCAAGCGATTTCGGTAGTGCGACTTCTCGCCGGAGCCACCGATGCTCGCAAGGCGGAGCCAGGCACCATTCGTGGAGACTTCGGGCTGTCCAACCAGCTCAACCTTATCCACGCTTCGGACTCCGAAGAGTCGGCAAAGCGCGAAATTGACCTGTGGTTCTCCTAAACCAAACCCGGATAACTCAGGTCGGGCAGCCCGGCGGTGACCTCATAGCGATCCGGTCTTGGGACATTGCCGCTTAAGACGACCAAATGCGAAGAGGTGGGGCGAGAAGCACAATGCTTCTCGCCCCACCTCTTGAGCTACCTAGGCGAACCACCACAGATCAGTCGCCCTAGCGCTATGTGTGCGCAGACGGCTAGATCAGTCGCGGCGGTTGCGGCCAGACGGCGGCGGCGTAATCCCGTGTCCGGGATTGGCTCCCGGCCCAAAGGTGACGCCGGTGCCCGGGTCAATTTCAGATCCGGGATAGGTAGGTGGGACTGGTGGAGATTCGTGCGCCGGACGCTGTGAATGATGGCGGCTACGGGTCACAAGGAGCGTGATCATTCCCGCGATAGCCGCAGCGATCACGATTCCGACGATCAGGACTGCTGAGATCATGTCGTTTTGTCCCTTCCCGAGAGGATCAGCCAGGAGCTGACTTCAGCTGCCCTCCCATGGCGTCCTCATAGCCTGTCGGCGCGGTCGCCAACGTGGCTACCCGCCTGCCGGGCAGGGCAACACCGGGAAAGCCTCCACAAGGCGTTGCCGTGGTGGCAAGGTCCTAGTGCTTCCTGACATATATCAAGAGTATCGAATGAGCTACTGATAGTCACGCCCTGCGGGTCGATAAATCTTGATTTGTCAGGTTTGGGAAGAGTGTGGTCACCCCTAAAAGAATCAAGCGCACGTTGCGACCACGTGGCTGGGGCCCATTGACTACCACTTAAGAGTGGTATCAAGACCCCGATGAGAACCGATGCGACCCAAGGGCATCCTTGGGCCGCATCCACAGTTAGTCGCGACGAGTCAGCCTGAGGACGTTTCCGACCAGCCGTAGTCCCTGGGCCTGCTGGGCGGTGAGGATGGACTCGGGATGGAACTGCACGGCGAACCACCGCAGATCCGGGTTCTCCATCGCCATGACCACGTCGTCGGTCACCGCGCTTACTTCGAACCCCTTCACAGCCTCGGGCTTGGCGTACAAGGAGTGATAGCGGGCCGCGGTCAACTGGGAGGGCAAGCCAGCAAAGATGCCGGAGGGTTCACCAGAGTCATCGAGGACGGTCACGACCCCCGGCTTTCCGTGCATCGGCTCCTCCAGCAGCGTCAACTCGCCCCCGGCGTGCTCGACCATAGCTTGCAGTCCCATGCACACCCCGAAGGCGGGAAGTCCGCGCCGGGCGATCGCGTCCAACAGCGAGGCGGTGTCGAAGTCCGTGGGGCGGCCCGGGCCCGGTGAGAGCACCACCAAGTCAGGGCGCATCGTGTCCAGGGCACTGTGGTCGAAGCCGAATCGGAGAGTCGTCACCTCGCAGCCATGTTGCCTGAAGTAGTCGCCCAAGGTGTTGACGAACGAGTCCTCATGGTCAACCAGCAGCACTCGCCGTCCCTCGCCTTGCGGCCCACCGGCCACGTCAAGGGGGGAGTCGACCTCAGCCGCAGCTCCCCGGCCCCCGGCGGCCGTCTCCAGCAGAGCCCGAGCCTTCAAGTAGGTCTCTTGCTCTTCGGCATCGGGGTCGGAGTCATACAACAGCGTCGCCCCCGCCCGCACCGCCACGAGGCCATCGCGAATCTGCGCGGTACGCAAGGTCAAACCAGTATTCATCGAGCCATCCACGCCCACGAAACCGACCGCGCCGCCATACCAACGTCGAGGAGTGGTCTCATGCCGCTCAATGAACCGCATCGCCCAGGTCTTGGGAGCCCCGGTGACCGTGACAGCCCACATGTGGGTCAAAAACGCGTCAATGGCGTCCATGCCATCACGCAACTGCCCCTCAATGTGATCGACAGTGTGGATCAGGCGCGAATACATCTCGATCTGGCGGCGTCCCAACACCTTCACCGAGCCCGGTACGCACACGCGCGCCTTGTCGTTGCGGTCCACGTCCGTGCACATGGTCAACTCGGACTCTTCCTTCGCGGAGCCGATCAACTCGGCGATGCGGGTGGCGTCCTGCAACGAATCGGCTCCGCGAGCGATCGTGCCCGCGATCGGGCACGTCTCCACCCGGCGACCCTGTACCCGCACAAACATCTCCGGGCTGGCCCCGACCAAATACTCGTCGTGCCCGAGGTTGAGAAAGAACTCATATGGGGCCGGATTGGCTTCCCGAAGGCGCTCATAGAAAGCCGCCGGAGAGTCGCATGTGGCGTACATTTCGTGGCCAGGCACGACCTCGAACAAGTTGCCCTGCTTAAACTCTTCCTTCGCGCGGCGAACCGTGTCCGCGTACTCGCCCAGCCGGGGACCCTCCGGCACCGATTCCACCGGAGTGAAAACCACCGGCTCGGTCTCGCGGTCGATCCCCGCCGTGCTCTGGCCGGCTATCTCGAACTCGTAGCGGTATACCACCGCAGTTTCGCGCTTCCGGTCCACCACATAGACCTCATCGGCCAAATGCAGCACCAGATCGCGGTCCTTCGCCGCACGCGGCTTGGAATACTCGATGGGCTCAAACTGAAACGCCAGGTCATACCCGAAAGCGCCATAGAAACCCAGGTACGGATCGTCGCAGGCCAGAGCGTCGCGCAGCGCCCGCACGGCCGAGAAGACCGTGGGTTGACGGGAGCGATCCTCCTCGCTGATGGGGCCTTCGCCGGGGGCGATGTGAATACCGACCTCGTCGGCGTCACGACTCACCGTGCCCAGTGGATCCAAAGCAGTAGCCAATGGTTCCAGCAAGAGACGGCCGCGTTGGTTGAGCGCTCGAACGGTCACATCCCGGCCCGAAGCGCTCACCTCCAACGCCGGGTTGACGTATGCCAAGTGGAAACGCGAATAGCGGCCCGGGTACTCCATGCCGGAGGACAACACGCCTCCCCGGCGCGTCTCCACCTGCTCAATGACCGCCGACAGGTCGTCGTCGCAACCTTGCGCGGTACGGCGCACGGTCACGCCCGAAGGAGTAGACAAAACGGTAGCTTCAGATGCTTTGTGAGAATTCACGACAATGAGGCCTTTACTGTTCGATGTGGCTAGAGTGCCCTGACCAGCCGCCTCACATACACGAAACGACCGCACCAGGGCGGTCGTTGCTGTAGAGATTACACACGCGTCAGCAGCGCCGCCGTTAGCGACGCCACCACCAAGAGTGTGTAAGAGAAGTCATGGCTCGATAGTACCCCTAGCCCGGCGGCGAGGCTCGCAGCGAGCCACCCGTGTCGCACATACCGGGACGGGCAGGCCCGAACCACATCATGTGAAGTCGTAGCTTTCCAGCAATGTTTGCGCCTTCACCAGGTACGCCTCGGCCTGTTCGCGGAACTGAAAGAAGTCGACTTCCAACGCCTCACTCGACAACATGATTCCTTGCGCCCACGCCCGCAGACGTAGAGGGTTGAGATCGGTCTCTTCGACACACGCCAGATCGGTTGTGGCTAGTTCAACCTCAGCTCGCATAGTGGCATCCACGTCCGCAGGACTCGGGTTGGAGCCAAGATGATCGGAATCCAGATCGAGCCACAGGTCAATAGCGATATCGCGGGTGTGGCTGGGTTCAGTGACTCCGGTGAAGCCCGCGCTTTCCATACAGGTCACCCATGCAAAGTTCGCCTCTTTGACCTCGTCGTATTCGTCGACGAAGAACCCACCAGATGCCGAAGCTGCCGACTTTAGCGAGAGGAAGGATCTCAGGTCTTCCTCATAGAGCGCCTCATAGACCGCGCCCTCACAGCCGGTGAGGCGATACCTAATCTCGCTTGAGCCTTGGTCACCGCCGACGGTAAGCGTGTCATCGTGATCGTCGTCAAACGCGGACTCCCCCCAGAGCTGACGGTAATAGGCTTGAGATTCATCCACACTCAAGCGGTCAAAGTCGCTCATATTCGGGATGCCAGTCGCCGCAAAGGGACGTTGAATCATATCGCCGTATCCAAGTTCACCTGCGTTAATCGGGTTGGGGCCCGCGAGAACGCCAAATTGCTTCCCGAGGATCTCGTCACGGTCGGTCGGCCAGGTTTGCTGGTCGGGGTGGACAGTGAACCCGTGCTGGTTCATGCACTCGACTTCTAGTCGCTGGCGGACGGTGGTGAGTTCGAATCTCAGGCGGATGTTTTCCACCCAGTTTGCGATGAAGTGCTCGGCTTCTTCATCAGTGACTGATATCTCGGTTGGACGTTCGGCCCATCGTTCGGGCTCGTCGCTCTCGCTTTGGCACCCAGTGGCCGCCAGCAGAGCGACGGTTGATATCGCGATAACTCGTGTGCGGGTCCTCATCAGGACTGCTCCTCCAAGTAGGCCTCAAGAAGCTCCTGATCACGTACCTCATCCACTGCCGATATCGCCTTGGAACGACAGTCATCAAATATCCGAATATGTTCGTCGTCAATATCGGCTCTCAGCTGCTCGATATCGTCGGTTTCACGCACGTCCACCGTGCCGGAAAGATCAGAGTTGGCCAAACACGCATCGAGTTCTTCTCGATAGTCCTCGGCCATCTCACGCGGAGTATTCTCGATATAGGAATCTGCAATCTTGTCCATGTACGCCGCTGAACATTCGCTAAAGGCATTGTCTCGCTCTTCGGTCTCGTGAGTCGATGTGCCAGGCTCCCGAAGCAGCACCACTGTCATCTCGCGGCTGGTTTCGGCGTCCATGCCCTTGAACAGCACGCCGTGTCCCTTAGAGTCCATACAGGATTCGACGTGGGCGAATGCTTCTTCGTAATCCGCAAGAGTAGCCGGACCTTCGGAGAGAATCTCCTCTTGCCAGGAGAGCCCGTCGTCAATGGCTATATCGAGATCGGGCGATTCACTCTCACCGCTGTCACTATTACAGGACGCAGTTGTCAGAAGGGCCGCAGCGGCGAGAAGCCAGGCGATCTTTGTACGGGGCATATCGTCCTTAGGGGGTTAGTCGTAAGAGATAGAGCAGTTCGGGGCGAAAGTAATGCCCCGGAGGCTCGGCACAGTCTCCGGCGCGCACTAGCCGCTACGAAAACCACCTCCACGCTACTGCCTAGGTCACCACGACCAAAGCAGTGACGAACTCGAAACTCGGTGGCTGGTGCGAGGGCGCACCCGCTATGCTGGAGTGCACGGCGTTGACCCGGCCATCACCGGCGAGCCCTTCGGAAGAACGGACCATCGTGTTTCACAACCGATGCGTCTCATTAGACCCGGACGGGAGCGGCCCGACACAGCCGCCGAACGAAGCGGAAACACCAGCACAGCTGGTGTTTCAAGCGAGGTGGTACCGCGGGCACCGCCCGTCCTCGCACCCGAGACTGACCACAGCCGGTGTGTGAGGAGCAACACTCTCATGGCCTATCCAATGGATGACCCGTCGCGGGGCGTCCCCGCCAGCCCGAACCTCCCCGAGGTTGAACAACGAGTTCTCGAATTCTGGGAAAAAGACGACACCTTCCGCGCGTCCATCGAGAACCGTCCCGCCGGCGAAAACGGGTCCAACGAGTTCGTCTTCTACGACGGCCCGCCCTTCGCCAACGGCCTGCCGCACTACGGCCATCTCCTCACCGGCTACGTCAAAGACATCGTTCCGCGCTACCAGACCATGCGTGGACGCCGGGTAGAGCGCCGCTTCGGGTGGGACTGCCACGGCCTCCCCGCCGAGGTCGAGGCTGAGAAACAACTGGGGCTGAAATCGAAGGCCGACGTCGAGGCCCTAGGCATCGACAAGTTCAACGCCGCCACCAAAGCCTCGGTGCTCAAGTACACCGGCGAATGGGAAGACTACGTCACCCGCCAGGCCCGCTGGGTCGACTTCGACAATGACTACAAGACCCTCGATCTGCCCTACATGGAAAGCGTCATGTGGGCGTTCAAGACCCTCTACGACAAGGGTTTGGTCTACGAGGGCTACCGGGTTTTGTGGTACTGCTGGCGCTGCGAAACGCCATTGGCGGCCACCGAAACCAAGATGGACGACACCTACCGCGACCGACAGGACCCGGCCGTGACCGTCGGCCTGGAACTGCGCGACGGTGACCTGGCCGGGGTGCAGATGCTGGTGTGGACGACCACGCCCTGGACCCTGCCGTCCAACCTCGCCGCCGCCGTTCACCCGGACGTCGAATACGTCGTGGTCTCCGCAGGCGACCAAAAGTACCTGTTGGCCAAGGAACGGGTAGCCGCGTATGCGAAGGAACTGGGGGAGCAGCCGCCGGTAGTAGCGACCTACCTGGGCCGCGACCTTGTGGGCCAGCGTTACCACCCGGTGTTCGACTTCTTCGCCGACCAGGAGAACGCCTTCCAGGTCCTGCAAGCCGACTACGTCACCACCGACGACGGCACCGGCGTTGTGCACATAGCACCCGCCTTTGGTGAAGAGGACAAACTTGTCACCGACGCGGCCGACATCGACCCGGTCGTGCCGGTCAACGCGCGCGGCCAGTTCAGCGACGAAGTGCCGCCCTATGAGGGGCAGCTGGTCTTCGACGCCAACAGGGCCATCATCGCCGACCTCAAAGCGGCCGGAAAGATGTTGCGTCACGACACGTACAACCACAATTACCCGCACTGCTGGCGCTGTGATTCACCGCTGATCCAGCGGGCCGTCTCGTCGTGGTTCGTCGCCGTGACGAAGTTCCGCGACCGGATGCTGGAGCTGAACCAGGACATCAACTGGACCCCCAGCCACGTGCGCGACGGTCAGTTCGGGCGGTGGCTGGAGGGCGCGCGCGACTGGAACATCTCCCGCAACCGTTTCTGGGGCTCGCCGATCCCCGTATGGATCTCCGATGACCCGGAGTATCCGCGCATCGACGTCTACGGGTCGCTTGACCAAATGGAGGCCGACTTTGGAGTGCGGCCCACCGACCTGCATCGGCCGTACGTGGACGAACTGACTCGCCCCAACCCCGACGACCCGACCGGCAAGTCGACCATGCGGCGAGTTCCGGAGGTGCTCGACTGTTGGTTCGAGTCCGGTTCGATGTCGTTCGCGCAGGTGCACTACCCGTTTGAGAACGCCGACTGGTTCGAGCACCACTACCCGGGTGACTTCATCGTGGAGTACACCGCGCAAACGCGCGGCTGGTTCTACACGATGCACGTCCTGGCCACGGCGCTGTTCGACCGCCCGGCTTTCAAGAACTGCCTCGTTCACGGCACGTTGCTGGGCGAAGATGGCCTGAAGATGTCGAAGTCGCTGCGCAACTACCCGGACGTGTACGAGACGTTTGACTCCTACGGCGCTGACGCGATGCGGTGGTTCCTGGTGGCCTCGCCGGTGCTTCGTGGTGGCGATATGCCCGTCACCGAGGCGGGTGTGCGCGACTCGGTCCGACAGGTCATGTTGCCGCTGTGGAACGTGTGGTACTTCTACACGCTTTACACCGGCGCGGCCGGGTACTCCACGACGCCCGAAGCGGCGCGTGCAGCAGCTTTGGCCAGCGATAACGAATTGGACCGGTACTTGCTGGCCAAGACCAGGCAGCTGGTCGAGGACGTCACCGCTGGAATGGACGAGTTCGATTTGGCCGCGGGGACCACGGCTTTCCGCTCCTACCTCGACAGCCTCACCAACTGGTACGTGCGTCGTTCCCGCGACCGATTCTGGGCGGGCGACGAGGCGGCCTTCGCCACGCTGGCTACGGCCCTAAAGACCGTGTGCGAGGTGGCGGCGCCGCTGTTGCCGCTGGTCACCGAAGACATCTGGCGCGGCCTCACGGGTGGGCGCTCGGTGCATTTGGCCGACTGGCCTGACTCAGAGGACCTACCATCGGACCCGCAGCTTGTGGCGGCGATGGACGAGGTGCGCGAGGTGTGCTCGGCGGGCTTGAGCCTGCGTAAGGCCACCAAGCTACGGGTGCGCCTGCCGTTGGCCTCACTGACGGTCGCCACCGAGAGCGCGTCTCGGCTGCGACAGTTTAGCCACTTGATCGCTGATGAGGTCAACGTCAAACAGGTTGAGTTCGACGCCGACTTGAGCGCGTACTCGAAGAACGACCTGAAGCTGATCCCGCGTGTGCTGGGCCCTCGTTTGGGCAAAGACGTGCAGCGGGTCATCAAAGCGGTCAAGAGTGGAGACTGGCAGGTTGAGGGAGACACAGTCACCGCCGGTGGCGTCCAGCTCCAAGCCGGCGAGTACGAACTCACCATGACTCCCCTCGCGGCTGACCGTACGCAGTCGCTGCCCGGCCAGTCCGCAGTGGTGTTGCTCGACACTGAGGTCACTCCGGAACTGGCCGCCGAGGGCGCTGCCAGAGACGTGGTCCGGGTTGTGCAGCAGGCACGAAAGGACGCCGACCTCAATGTCGCCGACCGGGTGCGTGTCACCATCGACGTCAGTGACGAGGTACGTCAGGCCGTGGAAGCACATCGCGAGTTCGTGCAGGCCGAGACGTTGGCGGTGGACCTTGACTTCGCGTCCCTGAGCCCTGAGGCGACCACTGGTGAGACCGGTGAGGGCGGCCTCGTCCGCGCGGCGGTCAAGAAGCACTCCAACTAGTAGTGAACATGGGTGGGGCCCAACGCCAATGGCGTTGGGCCCCACCCATGTTCCGAGGACGTCTTATGACGTCACAGGGTCGTTCGCTGGTGTGAATGTCCCGCAGGTGCTAGCCGCTGAACGGCTCGCACACCAGCCACGTTCCGTCTTCTTGCTTCAGCTCGATGGTGCCCGAATCGGTCTCGGTGACTTCGGTCCAGCTGCCGTCCATGCTTGGCTCCAACGAGTTCCACGAGGCCTCGTATTCGACAGTGGCCGTGTCGCCGTCAACGGTGGAGTTGGTGGCGGTGAAGTTCAAGTTCGGGTTGGGGTAGTTGGGCATCTCGAAATCGAAGTCCTCCCCAAACTCGGAACCCAACTCCTCCAACTGGTCGAGTTCTTCCTGCGCCTGCTTGGCCTCGGCGACCATATCGTCGATTTCGGAACGCATATCGGAGCACACGTACGGACGAATGGCGTTGGCGGCGGTCTCGATGTCGTCAGGGTTGCTGGCGCGCATCTCCAAGAACGCTTCCATGGCCTGCTCGGCGACCGACTCAGGCGAGTCCCCGCTACGGGGGCCGTCGGAGGCCCACGGTTGAGCGATCACCAGAACGATGGCGATGACCAGGACCAATGCGCCCGCACCAATACCGATGATGAGGCCGGTGCTGCTCTTCTTGGGCGGCGGACCGCCCGGGTAGCCGCCTTGCGGAGCCCCATAGGGCGGGTATCCGCCGCCGCCTCCCCCTGCGGGAGGCTGATGTCCGGGAGGCATGGATGAGGGAGGCATTCCACCGGGCGGCACGCCGCCTCCGGGAGGGGGACCCATGGGCGGGTGTTGCGGGTATCCGGGCTGCTGCTGCGGTGGGTACCCCGGTTGCTGCGGAGGCTGCTGGTTCGGGTCCCAGCCCGGCTGCTGCCCGCCTGCGGGCGGTGGGTATGACATGTGCGTTGTCCTTCGGCGATGGAAGTTTTACAGGAGATGGTGCGGTCGCAAACTCGATGAAATCTGCGCCCAAGTGGTTCGCCTCCAGCCGCCGCAAAGAACGTTCACCTCGGCGGTGACCCCGGCGAACGCCGACGTAGCGGCCAGCTAGACATCGCCGGGACGGTTGTCGAAGCCGGCGGTTCCCGCGTGAACGCGTGAGGGGCGTGCTCAATGGTTGAGCCCCCTCAGGCTAACACGCAGGTGGCCAAGTTTCAGTCGTTGTCCCGCCGGGGAGAAAAGCCCGCAACGGAGTCGAATTCCGTTACGGGCTCATCGAAATCAAGCGGACACGATGCGGCTATTCGTCGCTCTCGCCGTCGCCGTCATCGTCGTCTTCGTCGTCCTCACCGGGATCATAGGGGTCGAATTCCTCGGTCGGGTTGAGCTGACCGCGCGCCTCGAACGGGTCGAGGTTTGGCCCCGGGGGCATGAGGTGAATAAACGAGCTGGGTATGCCGACGGGTTCGACATCGTTGTAGCCCAGCTTGTTCTTCGTCTCGCCCGGTGCCTTGTAGTCGACCAGCTCGTACTTGATGCCCAGGTCATCGACGAGGAACTGGGCGGGGGCGAGGTTCTGGCCCGGTCGCGGCTGAGCCTGCACCAGCGCGCCGGTTCCGCCCTTCATGACGATTTGCGCGGGGTTACCGGTGATCAGGTCGCCCTCGTCGGTGAACTCCTGGTTATCGGCCGCGTCAGTGAGGAAGGAGGGAGCAACCGCGAACGTGGTGACCTTCACCTGTGAGTCTGACTGGGACAAGTGTGGTTCGAAGACGCCGCAGACAGTCGGACGCGGCCCGTCCAGGGTGCGCAACTGGTCGATGTCTTGCGGGAAGTTCGCGTTCTCCAAGTGGACGGTCGCTTCGGTGCCAATGCGACTGAGCTCAGCGAGCGTAGCTTGCGTGAGGTCGCCCACGGAGTCAACCTCCAAAAGCTGCGCGATCATGGGAGAGATGCGCGCGAACTCAGGGTTGTCGTCGCTGTTACGGATCAACACATAGTGGTTTTCGCCATCGGTGACCGGAGTGCCATACGCGATGGGTTCGCTGTTGAGCGACTCACCGGAATCCTCCCCGAACTCGGGTAGGTCGGGGTGCCAAAAGTCGGGCCCGGCCACCAGCGTGTTCAGGAACTCTTTGGTGACCTCGGTGGAGTCCGATGAGGAATGCCATCCGAATGGCGTGAGCGCACTGGAGTCGGGAATCGCCATACGTTGGTTGTTCCACAACAGATACTGGTCCCCTTGCTCGGTGTGGACCAGCATCGCCTCGTTTTCCGCCAGTGACTCTCCGCCGGAGAGATTGGCGTGCGCCACCTGCGTGAAGAGGAAGTCGTGGTCGTCTTGAGCCTGAATGGAACAGACGTTCCATTTGCTGTCCTGGTCGAGGTTGCGGGTGGGGGCTGAGGGAGCGCCGACGATGCCGATGGGGTGAGCCTTCGGAATCGGGTCGATCGAGTCCTGCTTGAGCCGCTGCACCGGCGGCTCACCGGTGGGGTCAAAGTCCAACGCCAGCAAAGCCGACGTGTAGTTCAACACCGGAAAGAGCACCAGCGGCGAATTGGGGTCACCGGGCGTTTGGTGCTCGTAGATGTATACCTCTCCGGTATCGCGGTCCATGACGATATTCCCATGTTCGGGCTCACTGGAGCCAAAGCCCAGCAAACCGACCAACAGAAAAATACCCATGATGATGACCATGATCATCGTCGAGGCAAAAATGGACATGCCGACACGACGCAGGGGGCGCTCAGTGGATTCGGGGTTCGCCATAAGCAGCGCGAGGTTCATCCGCTGCGTCGTATAGCGGTGTGCGTCCACCTGTTCACGGCGGGAGCGCATCTGCACCATAGTGGCTCGAACCTTTCTGGGTTAGCGGCTGAAGAGTCGCGGGGGTGTGCCGGGGCCCTATGTCTTTGTGTCGGCGAGGACGGAGTTGGCCGAGAGAATCAGCCTCGCAAGGTCAGACCCCAGGCGAACAGTCCGGTGGCCCAGCCGACCAGCGGCAGGATCGACACGATCAGAAGAGCCTCGGCGATGTCGAGCAGGCGACCCCAGGTGGGGGCGAGTTTCTTACCGGCCACGGCCAGGCCATAGACCATCGCGATCAAGGTGACCAGCACCAGTGCGCCCAGGATGGCGACGAGGCGGACCAGGAGGCCACCGTCGATAAAGATCGCGGTGATAACCGTTCCCAGCGCGAGCATTCCCGCCGTCATGACCACGATGCGAGCGGCCCGATCGTCGATGGTGCGAGAGCGGCTCATGAGAACCAAACCGATGACAGCTCCGAGGATCGGCCCGGTCAAGTGCCCCGAAAAGGCCAAGACTCCGGCGGCGATACCAGCGACGATGGCAACGAACGAATAGATGGCCGCCAGATAGTCGGCGGCGCGTTCACTCAGCGACAGGACCCGCTTGCCGTCGACCGGTTCGTCGTCGCCAGCCTTTAGTTCCTCAGTTGTGTTCGGAAGTTGTGGAGTCGGCACCGAAGCGATCGCCAGCGAAACCTTCGGCGCCGCCGGAATGAGAGCCAACGCCAACGGAGCGGCGATGGCCGCGCCGGTGGAGGCCGTCGCGCCGGGAATCAACATCATCGCGCCCACGGAAATCGTTAGGACTATGGATGACAACAACGTGGTCATAAAGACCGGGATCGCAGAGGAGTCCCCGACTGACAGCATTGCCAAGACAGAGAACAACAGGACCGTGGCGGCGGCCATCAGGACGTGCGGAGCGGACAACTCGGTGAGTTTTAGGTCACCGGCGGCGACCAAGAGGCCGCCGACTCCGGCGTAGGCCACAGCGGTCAGGCCGAAGTAAGTGGCGGCCCGGGAGTCGCCCACCGCGCGCGACAACAGCAGACACGCACCGATAAGCACGGCCGCCCCGCTCAATGCCACAAGAGCGCCCGGCAGATGCGGCGGCCCGGTGAGAGCGATGGCGGTGGCCCCGGCCATCATCGCCAACGTGCCGATCATGACCGAGAAACGCTTCGTGGCGCGGTGGTCCCACCGATTGCCACGGTTTTCGGTGGCGGTCGCGATCGCGTCAATGACGTCGTCAAAGACGATCTCGGGCTTCGCGTCGTTGGCGGGAGTCAAATAGAGAAGCTCACCGTCGTGCAAAGACAATTGACTACAAGTGTGACCCGTGTCCAACGGCTGGTCGCCCAACTTCGACAGAATCCAGCCGCCGTTCTCAGCGGCTTCGTCCAAGTAGTACTCACCAGCCTGGTGCAAAATTGTGGGCAGCAGGTCAGCCAATGGGACATCGGAGGGCAATGCCAAGTCGATACGCGTCTTCGGGCTAACAATGGTTACCCGACTTAGCGTGGCCGCCTTGCTACTCACCGCAAGTACCTCCAGGAGTGGGGTGTGGGAACGATCCGCGGGCTGAGGAATACGGCCCCCAGACCACTTTTATACACGAGGTGTCGAACACTTTGAGTTTTTCGAGTTGGCCACCGCTCATCGACCCCTTCTCAGGTAGGTGCCGGGCGCGATGATCACGCAACGAAATGTGACTGTCGCACAAGGTGACAGTCCATGATGATGGTTCTCCAGCCAGCATAAGGGGGGCTTGCACATCGACGCGCACCAACCCGACAGGCGCACGGCCACAGATCACGCCACCGTGACCAGAAGGGATGGCGATGCTGACTTATCCTCGGTTTGAGATACTGGATCAGTCGAACCGGCTGTGGTGAGCACGGCGCTCGTACACTGTCTCGCGTTGGAATCACCGGCAGCGGACTGGTCCCCTGATGTTGAAGTAGCGTTAGGCGGGTCGCGTCCGTAAACTGGAATAAAACTGGCGTAATGCCGTTTCGTTAACCCAAGAAGCGGTGCCCCGGACACTGTGAGCAAACATATTCGGTGTGCCGACGCTAGAAATGTGAGCTTGAGACTCCTCGGCTTGCCCAGCGCGTGAAACTTGATAAAGCTCGTCGTCTTAAACACCCCGAAACGCGAAGCGTTCGACGTGGTAGGCGCCTTAAAATCGAAAGACTCGGCGTGTCAACGCCGAGCCCCGGGAGTTGGCAAACTGTGACCACCAAGCTGTTCCGGCGACAGCCACGCAAGCGTGGACCGCAATCCCCACGCGGCGACATTCTGCTGGAATCACCTCCGGACATGCCGGACCCGCAGCCCAAATCAATCGCGCAGGTCCTCATGATCCTGCCCATGATGGCCGGTGCGGTGGCCATGATGCTCATGTACGCCGGACGAGGCGTCGGCGGTGGCGGCAGCGTCAACCCGCTGATGTACGTCATCGGCGGCATGATGGGCATCTCCATGATGAGCATGATGATCATGAACATCTCCGGGGCCCGCGGCAATAAGAAAGCCGAGCTCAACATCGAGCGACGCAACTACATGCGATACCTGGCCCAGGTGCGACGCAAAGTCCGTCGTGGTGCTGAGAAACAGTGGCGCGCCCAGCGCTGGCGCCACCCCGACGCCCACGCCCTGTGGTCGCTCGTCGGCTCTCGCCGCATGTGGGAACGTCGCCCCTCCGACGACGACTACCTTGACCTTCGCATAGGCATAGGTCAGCAACGTCTGGTCATGCGCATCAACCCGCCGGACACCAAACCGGTCGAAGACCTCGAACCCATGAGCGCCATGGCCTTGCGTCGGTTCGTGAAAGCCCACTCCAACGTGCCCGACATCCCCCGACCTCTGAACCTCATGTCGGCCAGCCGCATCACCCTGCGCGGTGACCGCCCGGACGTCCTAGGCACCATGCGGGCCATGCTCGGCCAGCTGCTCGTCCTGCACTCGCCCGACGATGTGCTGGTGGCCGTAGTGGCCAGCCCCGAGCGACAAGAGGAATGGCACTGGCTCAAATGGGCTCCCCACGTCCAGCACCCCAGTGAGAACGACGGCGCCGGACCGCTGCGTATGTTCTACGACACGGTGCCAAAGCTGGAACGCAGCCTCCGGGAAGAACTCAACGGACGCGGCAACTTCCAACAGGGCAAAGCCGACGAAGACCAAAAACACATCGTGGTCTTGATCGACGACGGCAACGAAGAAGGCGCGGCCGTGCTCGCCGGAGACGGAGCCGCCGGAGTCACCGTCATCGACTTCTCCGGATACATGCCCCGCAAACCCAGCCCGTTGCACAAACTGCTGGACCTCTCCGAAGACACCATTCGGGAAGAACAACGCGGCCGCGTTCGTAACCTGGGCACCCCTGACAGAATTTCCCTGGGCCAAGCCGAAGGCATCGCCCGCCAGCTCGCCCCATGGCGACTCACGCTCGGAAAGCAATCGGGCGATGAAGCCGGCACCGAAGAGGGCCCCGGTGGCGTCTCCGCCTCACTCAACCAGACCATCGACATCACCGAGTTGCTGGGCATCCCCGACATGGCCCAGTTTGACCCCACGGTCCACTGGAAAGAAAAGTCGATGAAGGAGTTCCTGAAGGTCCCCATCGGCCCCGGCGCCGACGGCGGCGTTGTCGACGTCGACTTCAAGGAAGCCGCCCAGGGCGGTATGGGCCCACACGGCCTGCTCGTTGGCGCGACCGGATCGGGTAAATCCGAGGTGCTGCGGACGTTCGTGGCCGCGCTGGCGGCGACACACTCCTCAGAGGAACTGAACTTCATCCTCGTCGACTTCAAGGGTGGTGCGACGTTCGCCGCCCTAGACGACATGCCGCACGTGTCCGCCATCATCACCAACCTGGCCGACGAGATCGCGCTGGTTGACCGTATGCAGGACGCCCTCGTGGGTGAACTCGTGCGCCGCCAGGAACTGTTGCGCTCGGCCGGTAACTTCACCAACCGCACCGAGTACGAGAAGGCCCGCCTGGGTGGAGCCGCGCTCGACCCGATGCCCGCGTTGATGATCATTTGCGACGAGTTCTCCGAGATGCTGGTCGCCAAGCCCGAGTTCATCGACCTGTTCTTGCAGGTGGGGCGTATCGGCCGTTCGATCGGTGTGTACCAGTTGCTGGCCAGCCAGCGACTAGAGGAAGGCAAGTTGCGCGGCTTGGACACCTACCTGTCCTACCGGGTGGGTTTGCGGACGTTCTCCGCGCAGGAATCGCGCACCGTGCTGGGTGTTCCCGACGCCTACGAGCTGCCGCAGGCACCCGGCCACGGTTATCTCCAAGTTGGTACCGAGGGCTTGGTGCGCTTTCGTGCCGCCTACGCCGGTGGCGAATACGAGCCGCGCAAAGACGTGGCCGTGTCCCGAGCCCAGCGCGTCGCGGCGGTGCAAAACAAGGTGCAGCGGTTCATCTCTGGCTACGTGGAGCCCCCGAGGGAACCAGAACCCGAAGAGGAACCGCAGCCGGACCCGGCCGAGTCAGCCGCCGATCTGCCGCCGGTGATCGAGGGAATCGAAGAGGGCCAAGAGATCACGCAAATGGACGTGCTGGTCGACCGCATGAAAGGCCATGGCCGTCCCGCGCACAAGGTCTGGTTGCCGCCGTTGGAGGACCCGCCAACGCTCGACCAGCTGGTCCCACGCATGGAGGTCACGGCAGACCGTGGTCTGTGTGCCCCGGGATGGCACCTCAACGGCAAGCTCACCGCGATCCTGGGCGAGGAAGACCGTCCGTTCGAGCAAAAGCGCGTACCGATGTCGATCGATCTGGCTGGCGCGGGTGGAAACATGGCCATCGCCGGTGGAACGCAGTCGGGTAAATCCACTGTGCTGCGTACCCTGATCGGCTCGTTGGCCTTGACCCACACGCCCCGGGAAGCGCAGTTCTTCTGCTTGGACTTCGGTGGCGGTACCTTGCGCGGAATCAATGACCTACCGCATGTGGCGGGCGTGTACGGCCGCCGTGACGTTGAGGGAGTGCGGCGCACGATCCAAGAGGTCATGACCATCTTGGACGAGCGCGAGGCTTTCTTCACCGCTCAGGGTCTGGACAGCATGGGCACTTACCGGAAAATGAAGGCCGAGGGCAAGTTTGCCGAGGACCCGTGGGGCGACGTCTTCCTAGTTATCGACAACTGGTTGACACTGCGCGACGATTTCGAGAAGTTTGTCGATGACATCATGGCCATCGGTAACCGAGGCCTGTCCTTTGGTGTGCACGTCATCGTGACTTGTAGCCGTTGGGGCGACATTCGTCTGAACATGCGTGACATGTTCGGCACCAAGCTGGAACTCAAGCTGTCCGATCACCAAGAGTCCGAGATCGACCGCAAGCACGCCCAGAACGTCCCCAAGGGACGCCCAGGCCGTGGTCTGTCACTCCAGAAGCTGCACTTTATGTCTGGTGTGCCTCGGGTGGACGGTATCCGCGACGGCGACGACCTACAGCCGGGAGTGGCGGACTTCGTCAAGCGAGTCCAAGAAGCCTGGCAGGGTCAACCATGCCCGAAGGTTCGACTGCTGCCTCGCGAGCTGCATTTGCGCGACTACTGGGAAATTGTCGATCGCAATATGCCCGGCATCCCGATCGGCATCAACGAGGCTGGCCTCAAACAGGTCAATCTGGACTTCAACGAGACGCCGCACCTGATGGTGTTTGGCGACTCGGAGTGCGGCAAGACCAACTTGTTGCGCCTCATTTGCAAGTCGATCACCGAGAAGTACAAGGTGGGCGAGGCCAAGATTGTTATGGCCGACTATCGGCGCGGCATGTTGGGGGAGTTCAGCGAAGACTTCTTGCTGGACTATTCGATGGCCGCGCGCCAGTTCGACAACGCCTGCAAACAGATGCGTGGTCCCTTGGAGAAACGCCTGCCCGGTGACGATGTCACCCCTGAGCAGCTGCGCGCTCGCAGCTGGTGGACGGGCCCCGAGTTGTTCATTGTGGTCGACGACTACGAGCTGGTCGCGACGCCCCGAGGTAACCCAATGCAGGGCCTGGCGGAGTTCATCCCGCAGGCGCGGGACATCGGTCTGCACATTATTGTGGCGCGCCGTTGCTCGGGCGTCTCGCGCGCGAGCATGGATCCGATCATCGGGGCGATGAAGCAGATCGAGTCCCCTGGTTTGCTCATGAGTGGCCGCAAAGAAGAGGGACCGGTCTTCGGTCAGCTGCGGCCGAGCCCGCAGCCGCCAGGACGGGGAACCCTGGTGCGCCGTCAAGACGGAGAGAATTTGATGCAGACCGCACTGATGCCGCCACATCAATAATGCGGTCCAAATAATCGAACAAAATTCGATAGAGGGCTGTGTGGGTCTTTTAAAGCCCGCACAGCCCTCATTTGTGTGGTCGGAATCAAGGTTGGTTCCGGCCACACTTCATAGCGTTGTGTGAGAACGCTTGCACACATGTCGTGCTGATGATTCCGATTGGGTCGCCGTTGTTTCGCTGTGGCGGCAACTGAAGCGGTCCGTATGTCCCCTGGGGCCACAATTCGGGTATGGGGCGCTATTGTTGACGTAGGTCAGTATGCTGGCTTCTAGGTCAGCTTCATTGGCCTTCATGGCTTCATCCCTGGGCCCGGCGCACAACTTGTGTTCACGCCACGACGAACAGTTACTTGAGGTTTTGAGCGAGTGCTGGCACGAAGTGAGGAGACACAAACTTGTGTGAGTCCAGTAAGCTATGAAATGCAAGCCAACCCGGTGGGTTTGCCTAATCGGGTTATGGTGGAACTGAACCACTTCGATAAAGTTCAAACACACTGGGAAACCCCTGAGGCGGATGGATACCCGTCGACCTCAGCCCCCGGTCTAACTCACAGGAGGTGTACATGGGCGGCATAGCAATGGACGCCGCGACAGTTCGCAAAGCGGCAAGCGACGTCCGGACCACCCGGTCCGACGTTGATGGCGAACTGAACGGCATTCGTGGCATTTGCGACAACCTGGCTGCTGGCTGGACCGGTCAAGCTGGTGCTTCGTTCCAAAACGCGATGAACCACTGGGACCAAAACGCCAACAGGTTGCTCACCGCTCTGGACGACATCGCTGACATGCTCGACGGCGGCGCCAACCAGCAAGAGGCGCAAGACCAAGAGCAAGCAGCCGAGTTCAACAAGTTCGACGCTCTCTAAACTTAGACCTAATTAACGAAGGCGAGGTGTAAAACACCAATGGGTGACCGTATTCAACTAAATTACGCACAGCTGGAAGAGTCCTCTCAGGAGCTCCACCGTCGCGAGCAGCAGATTGAATCGATGCTGGCCGACCTGGAAAAAATGCTCGACGCGATGGACTGGGAAGGTGAAGACCGCGGCGCTTACCAGGCCCACAAGGCCGAGTGGAACACCGCCATGGACAACCTGAACGAGATTCTGGTTATGATTTCCAAGGCTGTTGACAACGCCAAAGAGCGTTACCGCGAGACTGAAATGCGGAACGCTTCCAGCTGGGGCTAGACCCCTGGATGACTTCACGTCACCTCGAAGTTATCTCACCGGTAGGTGGAGCTCGACGTTGTGCCAGAGCTCGCTGGAATACCTTCGAGTAACGGAGAGTTCGCTCCACCTCATCTCAGCTACGAACTTGGGTGAACCCACACGCGGGGTTCACCCAAGTTTTTTTGTGTATGGATTGCCGGGTGGGCCGCGGGTGGCGCACAGAATTCCATCCTTAATAACCTCAAGCGAGTCTTACTCTTCGGTGAATGTGAGTTAAGCGATACTGCTCATATAGGGATTGGGTTGGGAGGAATGGGAGCGGTCAATCATATTGATGCTTCTGTATTGAAATAGATCTTCCCGCCGCGCGATTCGCCAGATTCGTATTCGCGAAGTTGGATAGAAGTGGCGTAAAACAAGCAACGCTACGTCCTTGTTCAACACAATGCGTGGACTGCCGGGGAAACCTACTTGCCCACCTAGTTGGGCCATTGTAGAGGCACGATGGCCCACGATGATGAAACGCGCAGCGCTTACGAAAGGCAGCTACCACGTACTCCTCAGCCTGCGGACTAGCCCTCGCATTGCCACCTGTGACCTAGAATCCGCTCGAACGCATAAACCTCGGTAGCGATGCCTCAACCCGCGCTGGTGGCGAAGAGGATACTCCGGACGCGCTGAGGGGCCGCAAAGTTGGGCATCTCGCGTTCCAAGTACTACCGGGATACTCGGACGCGCTGAGGGGCCCCTAGAAACACCTAGAGGCCCCTCAGCGCGTCCGTCTCTATTCGTCGAGGTTCTTGCGCGTGCCGGGAGCCCATCCACGGGAGCGTCCCACCGGAACGAGCTTCCGCAGGACCACCACCACGATGATGAGCGCCACCGAGCCGATCAAGGTGAACGCGGCGGCCATCTTCGTCTCCCGCAACGGGTCAACCACCCGTGGCCACTGCTCGACTGTCTGCTCCTGCGGCTGGACCGCGTTACCTTCCTCATCGCCGGTGAGCGGCGTTGGGTCCATATCAGTCAACGCGCGATAGGTGTTGACGATGCCCCAGCCGTAAAAGTTGTTGTCCGGCCCACCTGGGGGGTCGGCGGTGGCAAAGAGGCGCTCCCGGATCTCATCGACGGTCATTTCGGGGAACTTTGCCCGCATAAGCGCGACCGTGCCCGACACCTGGGGGGTGGCAAAACTGGTTCCGTTGACGCCGTGAATGTAGCCTGCGCCTCCGGGAGCCGGGCCGCTGATGTCGATACCGGGTGCGACGATCTCCACCGCCGAGCCGTAGTTGGACATCGCGTTCCAGGCTCCCGAACCGTCGATCGCTCCCACCGCGATCACACCGTCGTACATGGCCGGGTAAGCGGGCACATCCGAAGGTGCCTGATCGAGAAACTCGCTTTCGTTGCCCACCGCCGCCACGATCACCACATCCGAGGCCAAGGCTCGTTCAACGGCGGCCTCGAGGCCAGGGGTGTGCATGGAGCCGGCCGAAATGTTGATGACATCGGCACCGGCGGCAACCGCAAGGTCGATCGATTCCTCAATGGCCAACGAGACCAGAGGCCGATCAGACTCTGAGATCACCAGTTCCGCCGCCGGCAGGGTCCGGTAGGCGATGATCTCCGCCTCGGGGGCGATACCCGTATAGCGGACGCCCTCCTCGGAACCACCAGCGATGATTCCGGCCACTACCGTGCCATGACCGTCGCTGTCGCATCCGCCATGATGAGCATCGCTGGAGTGCCCGTCCGCGCCCTCGATCACCCTGCCGCCAAACGCGGGGTGATCCATGGCCACCCCTGAATCCAGGACCGCCACCTTGACCGGAGTTCCGTCGGGAAAGGTGCCGCGCGAGTGCGGGTGAGCCAGGTCCAAGTTCATTCGTTGCACGTGCCAGGGAGTCTGGTTCAACGCCGTTCCCTCGGAGCCGGGGCTGCACTCGTCGGGCCATTCGTCGGCAAACGCGGGCGAGGCCAAACCGGGCAGAACAACGAGGGTCATCGCCATCAAAATGACGGCTAGGTAGCGGGGAATCTGCTTGAGGGTGCGCACGGAACTCATTCTAACCGTCCTATGCCTTTGTCTCTTGTCCACTGGGTTGGCTCGACCGGATGAGCCCCCTTCCAACTGCCACTATGCAAATCGGGTCATCGACAGAACACATAGGGTGTTCTCGGTGGTGGTCGAGTCGAGGAGATCGAAGTGACATCTGACCACCGGCGGGGTTGGCGAATCGCGTTTGCACGGGGAAGATATAAGGGTATGGCGTAGCGGGTCCACCGTGGAGACTAACGTCGGCGTATTCGTCGGGTCGTTTACTCCGGTGAATGTTCACACCCGCACGCATAAGTCTGGTGGATGTATCTCGGTGCAATTCGAGGAAGTCCCTGGGAAGAGGCGGCCGCGTCGCGGTGGCCTCATGCAAAGGATTTGCGCTGAAAGCCTACGATGGTAGACGACATATCGCCTTCTCCCCCGATGGGACGTGTCCGTAAATGACGATGATGCAACAGTCGCCCCAACAAGCCCGCGGCACCGCATCTGTGCAGGTAACCGATCAGAGAGTGGGTGAACCCGTAGCGTTCACCGTTCGGTCTTCGGGCCGGGTCGGTCCTTTGACGCTGTTCCAGCTCATCGCGGTCGAAATCGCCCTAGCGGTGGCCTTGATCGGGTTCATGTTGGACCTGCCTTTCCAGATCGCCGGTGGCGTGATCGCCCTGACGATCATCGTGCTGGTCTTCATCCGATCCGGGGACCGCTGGTGGTACCAGACGTTGCCTTTGAAATATCGCCTCAGCGCTCGGGTGAAGGCACTGGACCCCGACCAAACCAACGATGTCTTGCACCGCATCGCTCCCGACTTGGGGATCAACGGTGTCGAAGACCGTGACAACAGCATCGGCATCGGGCACGATAACGGGGGATGGTTCACCGTGCTCGCCCTCGGAAGCGCCGACGGCGTGACACAGGCGATCCCGCTGGAACGGCTGGAACGTCTCTTCGACGAGACATCGGTCCCTGTCACGGCAGTGCAGATCGTCGGTCACACCACGCCTGTGGGCCTTGCCGCCTACGACAAGTCGCCCGCCGCCCGTTCCTATCAGGAACTGCTCGGGGGAGTCCCCGCCGTAGTCCACCACAAATCGTGGCTGTCGGTGCGCCTGGGCGCGCAAGATGCCCGCGCCGCGTCCTCTGAGCGCGGCGGAGAGGTCGAAGGTGTCTACAAGGCCCTCGCGTCCACCTCCAGCCGTGTCAGCAAACTCCTGACCAACGTGGGAGTCCCCAACCGCATCCTCGACGCCGATGGCCTCCGCGACGCCGTGCAACAGTCGCTGGGCGTGGCGTTCGCGCCGGTTCCCGGAGAACGCACCAGCGAGGACTGGGACCACTGGTATGCCGACGGTCTGCGCCACGTCTCCTATCGCATCGTCAAGTGGCCCACTGACGAAGCCACCTTGAAACGCTCGGTGGACGCACTGGCCGGTGTTCCCGCCGCCTTCACCACCGTGTCCACAGTCGTCACCCCGGGAGCGGTCGGCACGGTGAGTGCCGATGGCCGAGTGACCGGGCGCCAGCTGGCCGTCGAGACCATCGTGCGCATGGCCCTCGACCAGCAAACGTGGGACGCGGGCCAAACCCAGTTGCTGAACGTCGCCGATGAACTCGGCGTCAAGCTGGAGAGGCTGGACGGCGAGCATGGCCCCGCCGCGTACGCGACCGCCCCCACCGGAGGAGGACCCCGATGAGTAACCAGAACTCCGACAACGTCTATCGCGGCGGAACCTATCAAGGCGGCGTTTACCGGGGCGGTTCCTACAGCGAACAAAAAGACTCCGAGGAAACGCCGAAGCAGCCTGCCGCGCAGCCGGAGGGCGAAGCGCCACAAACAGGTCGGCACAGCTCGCCGGAGGCCTCCCGTCGCCCGGTTGATGGCGAAGATTCCGGCACGATGAAGTTGCAAAGGCCACGACTGGGAGCCGGGGGACCCGTTGCTGGGTCAGTGCCGCCCTCAGCGCCACAGTCCTCCCCACCACAGTCAGCGCCGCAGTCCTCCCCGCCACAGCCTCCTTACCAGGGCGCCGTGCCCGCCGCAGGCCCGCGTCCTCCGCAGCCGTCCCACCCCCAGCCGCCGCATGCCGGCCCGCGCCCGCCGCAGGCGCAGCCGCCACAGGCGGGCCCGCAGCGGGGACAGCCGCAGGTCCAGCCCCCTCGACCTCCTGCGGGAGGTGCGACGTACGGCGGAGCCTCCCAGGCCCCCCGGCCCACTGGTGGGTTTGTCGCTGGCCCCGGCGGGGCAGCGCCACAAACCGGTGCGTCCACCCAGGGCAGCGCCCCTGACATGTCGGCCACTCAGATGGCCCCGGGTGCCGCCGCCCAGGCCCCACCCCAGAACCCGCAACAGCGACCCATGTCCGCCCCACCCTCCGCGGTGGCTCCGGTATCGGCACAACCGATCTCGGGCAGTCCCCACTCGGTCGCTCCCGTTTCCAGCCACCCGTATTCGGCCCAGCCTTACTCTGGCCAGCCTTACTCCGGAGCCTTCGCCCCCAACGCCGCCCCGGTCTCTGGCCAGCCCAACTCCGGGCTGCCAACGTCGGGGCTGTTTGGTTCCGGGCAGGCCTCCAGCACGCCTAGTTCCGGCACTGTCTATGGGCTTCCCGTCACCGAACAGGCCGTCTCCACGGCCATCGAGGCCGGTAAACCTGTCGACAAGATGCGTCCGCAGCCGCAGTTGCCCACCGCGCGGGCACTTGAACTGATGACGAGCACCTCGCCCCCGGCTGGCTTGGTGATGGGACGCGACGCCGAACAACTTCCTGTTGTGGCCCCGTTCTTCCGTCCCGAACCCACCAAGGTCGCCATGATCGGTGGCGTCTATCTCGCACGGCTGCTGGTGTTCCGAGCACTAGCGCTGGGAGCGCGGGTCGCGGTGTGTACCGTGCGCCCGCAGGAGTGGAATGGGCTCGGGGAGGCGGCCACCGGGCGCAGCGACCGCCTCGCGGTGCTTCAGGGCGACCGCCCGGTGACCGTCGAGGCCAGCCAGCACTCCCCAGCGCTGTACGTCTATGACGTCGGCGAACGTGGCACGACGACGTCTCCGGTGCTGGGGCCGTGGCGTACTCAGTTGACGGTGTTGCCGCGGCTGACCACCTATGGCGACAGTTCAACCTCGGGCGCGTATATGACCGTGATTCAGCGGCTGACGCAGGAGGAGGCTGGGGCAGCCAGGCAGCTGCTGCGGGTGAACTCCGAGGTCTTGCAGTGGCTCCAGATGCTGCATGACGACATGATCGCCCTGCTGCGTACCGGGGCCAGCGAGCGCTACATCTGGGCTTCTCCGACCTCGACTGAGTCGCAGATGTTCGGACAGGCGATGCGCACCTACTAGCTTTGGGCGGTGGCTGGTGCCATTGGCGTTCTCGTCGACTTGTTCACCGGCGTAAGCCTTGCCTCTTGGCTTTGAATCCGCGTATTTGCAGCAGACATATTGTGGGGTGGGAGCCGAAGACTCCCACCCCACAAACATCATGGTGGCACCGATCGCGGTGCTCCGGAGGTGCTTAGTCGCGCCAGTTGAGCAAGTACGATTCCACGATCGCGTTGGCCGATTCGGATAGCTCCTCGTCGCTGACTTCGCTGTAGACCGACAGGCGTAGGACCAGATACATGTTGGCGTCTTGCACGTGTACCTGGTAGTTCGACGACCCGGTCTCGGCCGACCAGCTACGAACCGCGGCTACGGTGTTGTTTCCCAGGTCGGGGGAGTCGTATAGGTCCCAGCCGGTTTCCTCAGCGAGGTTGCGGGTGCTCATGTCGTGGTTGGTGCGGGCGCGTGCGTCCGCACCGAAGACCGTTGACTCCAGGTCCACGGTCATCCCCGTCCCGCTGTCGAGGTTCCATCCGTAGCTGCACTTTTGTTCGGTGCCGTAGTTGCGCTCATTGGGTTCGGGCTCGTCGATTCGGTCCGGCGAGTCGACATCTGCCCAGGTCGATAGGGGACCCAAGTCGAGCATGTCGCAGGGGGTCTCGAGCGCGCTGTAGGTGAGGCCATCATCGGCTTCGGTCTCGTCGTCGCCCAGTTGCCATACCCACCAGCCGACGCCGCCCAGGAGGGCCAGCGCGGCCGCCCCGATCGCCGCTTTGGCCCAGGGGCTGGATCGTTTCTTGCGCCCAAAGGAGCGGTACTTTTTCTTGGCGCCGCGTTCGCCGCGCATTTCCTTGGGAACGTAGCCGAGTTTTCCGATCAGTTCGGTGCCTTCGTCTTGGCCGTTCCATGACTGGCTTGATCCGAACCCGCCGTCGGGGTCGGCCCCGAACGAGGCCGTCTCTGGTGGTTCGGCTGGGTCGACGAGGTCAAAGGCTCCGGTCTGGTGTCGCACTTCGTGCACTGGGCTTTGCGGGGGAGAGTTGGTTTCCCCTGGCCCTGGGCGGGGAGGGGCGCCAAAGCCCGGTGGAGTGCTGGCTGGAGGTGGAGAGCCTGCCCGGGGGCTCCACTGTCCGCGCTCGCCGCCGGTCGGTCCAGCCCCGGCCTGCGGGCGACCGGCGGCGGCCCCAGGCGTGGCGGGGCGACCCACGTGTGGGTGCTGGCCGGAATTGCCTACCTGCGGATGTTGGCCCGTGCGGCCGACTTGTGGATGCTGTCCGGAGTTACCTGCTTGTGGGCGCCCTCGTTGGGGACGACCTGCTTGCGGACCACCCGGTGGGTAGTTGCCTGGCTGGGGACGTCCGGCGGCCGGGCGTCCCTCTTCAGGGTGACGACCGCGCCCAGCCTGCGGGGGCTGTGCCCCTGGGTGGCCTCCTGGCTGCCCTTGCGGATACGGGCGGCGACCGGGGCCGGGTCGGCCTTGGGCACCGTGTCCCCGGTGGTTGTCGTCCTCACGAGGATCGTGTTCGTAAGGAGTTCCGAATTGAGTGCCGCTCACATCGCCTCCGGTGTGGTTCTGAGCCGACGTCGCTCAGAAGGGTGGTACTCCTGCAGCTTAATAAGTGCATGGCTATGGATGATGAGTGCCCCATGAGACTGGCTCGGAAACGCCACCCTCTCCGGGTGGGCGCTGGTGTGCCGCCGTGCCGGGCCAGTTCGGCGGATATGGAGCGGGCCTACCCTTCGCGAGGGAGAGAATCGACCAGGTCGATGGCCAGTTGGCGAACGAGTGCGGTCAGGTCACCGTCTTCCGGTGGTACGCCGGAGACAAAAATACTCAGTGATGCCGTGGCGTTGGCCGTTTGCAGGTATAGCCGGATCTCCTGCCGGTCGGGTTCGCCCACGATGGGGATGATGGCGGCTCGTTCTCCGATGCCCCCAGCGGTCTGGACGCGGCGGTTCTCGCCGGTTTCGAATTGCAAGGCTCCGGTGTGGGCCTCGCGTGCGGCGGGAACGGTCTCGTGTACTTCAAGCGTCGAGTAGAGCGTCAGGAGCCGGTACTCCCGCTCGGCCGAGGAATTCTCGGCGGAGTAGATGCAGGAGAAGTACTGGATGGACTCTTCGGTGCGCCGGTCTATTTCGCGGCTGACTTCCTGGGAGACCCAGCCGGCCAAGAGTGGTTCGTCTGCGGCCTCGTCCTCGTCGCTCTCGTCGCTGTCTTCCTCGATGTCCTCTTCGTCGTCGGAGGCCACTGGCCCGGCGACGAATTCGCACGGTTCGGGCATCGAGTCGGTGGCGATCGCGCCGTCGGTCTCGGTGGAATCCGAGTACATGTATAGGGCAAAGCCGCCGCTGACGACCAGTGCGGTCACGGCGGTCAGGACGATGCCAGCGCGGGTGAACTGTTTGAATCGGTCCGAGCCCTCGTGCCGTCCGGAGTATTTTTCCGGTCGATCGTGCGGGGCGTCGTCGTCGGAGTCCGCCTCAGGCACGGTTGAGTCGGCGGCTTCGGCATCGTCAAAGCGCACGCTGCCGTCAGGAGAGCTATCGCCTCGCGGGTCCACGTCGTGTGGGCCGCGCGTGGGCGGGCCGAAATCGCGCGGGTCGGGCTCGTAACGTGGCGAAGATATGGGCGTGACCTCCATGTGTCCGCGTCTGGGGTGAGGTGCTTCCCAGAATATCGGCTGGGTGTCACGGGGTGCTAGGTGAGTCCCATGCCCGGGGTCATGTGCCTGATTGGTCCATTCTCAACTCTTGGCTGTGGCCCCAGTGGGTGAAATCACCGCGCTGAATATATGAGATGTTTGCGCACTTTGGGGCCGTGTGTGGCTACTTGTGGCCGCGACCGGCAGCGTCGAGGACGGAGAGTGTGCAATACTCGATGTGGTCACACTGCAAGTAACACCGACGGTGTGACTCGACGATGTTGTGCCCGCTCCCCAAAGTCGGTGGGCAGTGCTGCACCGTCGTACCACCCCGAGTCACCAGTTTGACTCATGGGCCGGTCGATGCGTTACGTGCGACCACGACCCACTCACCGCCGACGGCGGTGGGACAGCGCTACTGGGGTGTCAACCGCGCACAGCGGGCCTGGCCAGGGCAGAGGTGTTACCTGCGGCCAGGTAGCAGGCTTAGTCGAGATCGCGTACGGTCTCACCTTGACAACCGCACCCGTGCGGCTGCGAATCACACGAAAAGTGTGTCGCGCCCGGGAGCGGTGTGGAACGGAGTGTTTATTCGCATGCTCGATAACGAGCCGCGGGAGGAGACGAAAACAGCGGCGCTGACCTTTATGGCGCCGCAAACGTCTCGGCGGACTGATACCGAATCAGATAAATCCGACTCAACCGCTCAAACCAATGAGAAACTGCCACCGGTCTCAGCGGCCCCTATCTTTGCGCCGCCGCCCAAAGTAGACCCCAAACCCGCCAAGTCCACTCGCAAGAGCGAAAAGGACGACGGCAACCCCCCGAAAGGCAAAGATTCGGGCAATAGGAAAAAGGCCGACAAAAAGGCCGAAGAGCGCATCCCTGACGCGGAGTTCGACTCCGACGATGAGGACAGCGACGAGCGCAAGCGCCGACGTGGCCGACGAGGCCGTCGAGGCCGAGGCCGCGGCAAAGGTATCGGTGGCTCTGACCAGTCCGATTACGATGACAATGGCGACGACGACAACGAAGATGACTCCGGTTCCAAGACGGAGACCATCACAACCGATGGCGTGACCCGTCGCCGCCGTCGCCGTCGCAAGCGCCTCGACGCGGCCGAAGCGGCCGACTCTGACACCCGCGCCAAAGACGAAGGCGATGTCGTCGTCAAGGTCCGCAAGAGCCGCTCCAAGAGCTCCAGCGACGACGTGCGCGGCGTCTCGGGCTCGACTCGGCTCGAAGCCAAGCGTCAACGACGTCGCGAAGGTCGCGGAAATCGCCGCAACCGGGTGCAGGTCGTCAGCGAATCCGAATTTCTTGCCCGCCGCGAGTCGGTCGAACGGCAAATGGTCGTCCGCACCCGGGGCGAGCGTTCGCAAATCGCGGTGCTCGAAGACAACATCCTCGCCGAGCACTATGTCAGCCGCTCCGGTGGACAGGGCCTAGTCGGCAACGTCTACCTGGGCAAAGTCCAAAACGTGCTGCCGAGCATGGAAGCGGCCTTTGTCGACATCGGAAAGGGACGCAACGCCGTTCTCTACGCCGGTGAGGTCAATTGGGACTCGGCGGGCCTAGCTGGAAAAACCCGCACCATCGAAGGCGCGATGCAGCCGGGCGACCCGGTCCTCGTGCAGGTGACAAAAGACCCCGTCGGCCATAAAGGCGCTCGTTTGACCAACCACGTGGCACTGTCGGGGCGGCACCTGGTGTACGTTCCCGGCGGCAACGCCTCGGGTATCTCCCGCAAGCTGCCCGACCAGGAACGCACCCGCCTTCGCAGCGCGTTGAAGAAACTGGTTCCCGAGGGCGCCGGCGTCATCGTGCGGACCGCCGCCGAAGGCGCTGGTACCGACGACCTGGAACGCGACATTTCCCGCCTGCAAAAAGAGTGGGAAGGCATTCAGGCCAAGTCGAAGAAGAGCACTGCCCCCAGCCTGCTCTACGCCGAGCCTGACTTGCTGGTGCGCGTGGTGCGTGACGTGTTCAACGAGGACTTCAAGGAAGTGCTCATTGACGATGCCGACGCCCATGACGAGGTACGCAAGTATCTAGAGTCGGTGTCTCCGGAACTGACAACCCGCCTCAAGCGTTACACGGGTTCGAAGGACATCTTCACCGAGAAGCGCATCGACGAGCAGCTGATCAAGGCGTTGGATCGCAAGGTCTATCTGCCCTCGGGCGGTTCGCTGGTCATCGACCGTACCGAGGCGATGACGGTCATCGACGTCAACACCGGACGTTTCACCGGTGAAGGCGGCAACTTGGAAGAGACCGTCACCCGCAACAACCTGGAGGCGGCCGAAGAGATCGTGCGCCAGCTGCGGTTGCGCGACATCGGCGGCATTATCGTCATCGACTTCATCGACATGGTGTTGGAGAGCAACCGGGACCTAGTGCTGCGTCGCTTGACGGAGTGCCTGGGGCGCGACCGCACCAAACACCAGGTCACCGAAGTTACGTCGCTGGGCTTGGTGCAAATGACACGCAAGCGTGTCGGCCAGGGCCTCGTGGAGGCGTTCTCGGAAAACTGCGAGCACTGCCGGGGACGCGGTGTGGTCATCAACACCGACCAGATTCTCTGGGAAGGCAAGAAGACCCGTAAGAAGGGTGGTCGAGGGAACAAACAATCCCAGGAACCGGCCAGCAAGGACGACTCTTCCAAGCATTCCAAGAAGAAGAACGGCAAGTCCAAGCCTGACTCAACCGAGGACGAGCCGACCCTCGAAGCGTCGGAGGCCTCCACTGATGAGGCCAACGATGCGGCGGCCTCCCCAGCGGCCGCGACTGACGCCCCCGACGGACCTTCTGAGCCCACGCCCGAGGCGCGGGAGCCGAAACCGGAGGAAAGGGACGTCAACGGGGACGACCAAGCTAAAGCCGACAACGAGTCATAGTTGTAGGACCACCAACCTCGCGAAGGCTGTGATGTTGGTGGTCATCACACCTCCCGGTGAGGTGCGGGCCGTGTCAATGGCGTAAGCTAACGGACGGCCAAAAAGTACCGTGCGAGGCTGTGCTGAGCGCGAAGAGATGGCCTCGGTTCAACCGACATTGCCTTCCAAGGCACTGGCGGCCGGAACCGAAATGAAATGTCAAACACCGTTCCCCTGCGGGGGATTGTTCCCCGCATACGGGGAGGACCCAAGGAGACCACGTCGACATGTACGCGATCGTCAAGACTGGCGGAAAGCAGTACAAGGTTGCCGAGGGCGACGTCCTCGACGTTGAGAAAATTGAGGGCGAGCCGGGCGACAGCCTGACGCTGCCTGCGGTGATGTTCGTTGACGAAGGATCTGTGGTCACCGACGCTAAGGCTTTGGCCGGCGTCACGGTGAGCGGCGAGCTTCTCGAACACACCAAGGGCCCGAAGATCAAGATTCACAAGTTCAAGAACAAGACTGGCTACCACAAGCGCCAGGGTCACCGCCAGCCGTTGACCCGCGTCAAGGTGACCGGAATCAGCAAGTAGGGGGTTGAACGATGGCAAGTAAAAAAGGTGTATCCAGCTCCCGTAACGGTCGCGATTCCAATTCCAAGCGCCTCGGTGTGAAGCGTTTCGGCGGCCAGCACGTCAACGCCGGAGAGATCCTGGTTCGTCAGCGAGGTACCAAGTACCACCCGGGCGAGCTTGTGGGCCGTGGCGGCGACGACACCCTGTTCGCGCTGTCCGAGGGCGAAGTGAAGTTCTCGCAGCGTCGTGGTCGCAAGCTCGTGAACATCGTTCCGGCCAACGCTTCCTAGCGAGGTGACCAGTTTCTCCTCAGCCAGTGGCTGACAGAGACGCTAATCGTAAATGGGAGGGTATCCCCCGCGGGGGATACCCTCCCATTTCGTATCTGGGTTGCGGCCTGCGATGGCGAGTGAGCGCCCAATAAGCTCAGGTGGCTCCAGGGACGATCGGCGCGTCGGTGGATGATGTGAACAGCCGACGAACCCCGCTGCGGACTTTAAGGCCAGCCCGATACTCACGAGACCGGTGGTCGGCCTGTTCGACACCTCATCACGACCGGCCCTGTCCGGTAAGCGGACTGCTCACAGGTTGGTCGACTCGCGTCGGGTCAGGTTTGAAAACGAACGGGCAACCCGTCTATACCCAAGGGCCAGGTAGCTTGCCGCTTGCGTGCTCTCGGTACCACAGACCCCGGTAACAACGCCATGGCTGCGGCCGTAGCTGGGTGGGCGCGAAGATCTGCTCAAGCAGACTGCGGGCCTGCAAGAAGAAGTCCAGCCGCTCCTCAGGTGCCGCCACGTGCTGCGAATCGTCCGCCGGCGTCTCGGCGGGAAGAATCGTCAACGACGGCCACACTGTGGTGTACATCGCCAGCGGCAACAGTTGATCACGCAGCTCGTCCAAGGGCTCGTATCCCACCGTGTAGGTGAAGGACGTACGATGCCCGACGTCTTTGGCCGCGGCTAGCACCTCGGCGATTTCCTCGACGTTCATTTCGGCCACTCGGATGCTTCCGGTGTCATCGGAGGCCACTCGTCCCGACACCAGCTGTGGCATGACGGTCTCTGTTGCGAAGAAGACCAGCACCTCGCCAGCGCGCTCGTACAAGTCGGCAAATCCCTCAGGGCTGCGAATGGCGGAGGTCAGCACGCCGATCGTCGCCTCGGAAGTGATGCCTTCGGCCGTCATCGCCTCGCGCAACGCCACGAGGTGCTCGATCACGAGTCCTTCGTCGCGGATGGCGGCGGCGGTCAGCATGACTTCGCGCAGTCCTTCTTCGCTGGCTGGGCTGTACTTGACGTCGTCGCCCAGTAGTTTCAGGATGCTGCGGTAGTGCTTGGGAAGTTCGTCGGTGGCCACCTCAGAGGCCAGCTGCATGGTGGCGGCAGTGCCTCCCGCACGCAGGTAGCCAGAGACGTCCTCGCCTTCATGGGCCTCGACAATGCTGGCCACTCGGGTGCCGTCGACACACAGTTCGCTCTCGCCGTGGTGAGGAGAGGAGGGATCGACGTACGCTCGCAGGCTAAAGGGGGAGGTGGGGCGGTCGGCGGGGAGCACTGTCATGAACGACAAGTCAATGTCGCCATCGGCGCTGGACTCCACAGCGCTCACTTGGGTGGTGGCTGTGGCGGTGGGCTCGGCGGCGGCCTCGTCGTGGTTTTCGGCCGGTGGCTCAGTGCCGTCTTCGTCCAGCTCTTGGGCGATGTCTTTGTCGGTTTCGATTCGCAGGCGCATTCCTCGGGGGTTGTCACCCCGTAGTCCGTAGAGGTTGAGCGCGATGAGAAGCGTTTCGCTCCAGCCTATTTCGTGCCGACGTGCTAGCCGACGCCAGCGGCGCACAGTCGACGATAGGGCAGTCGCCTCGGACTGTGACTGCTGCTCCATGGGCCTCGGTGCTTCCTAATCGGGTGTCGTAAACGTCGCCTACGAGTGAGACTATACGTCGTCGGGATATGGGTGCCATCATCCGATGGTGCCAATTGTCGTCTGGGTAATTGGTAACGGTATTCGGCCTTGTCAATATGCCGGTGTCTGGCGTAACTCAACTATGTGCCTCAAAATCGGGCTTGAGCAACTCTCTCAATTCTTCGGCGTCGAGCCGTTGCGCGGAATCGGCTACTCGATTGGTCGAAAGTCTTATCCCAGCGCAGCGCAATGCGTCGTGGACATCGGGATAAGTCGGGTTCGACCATCGAAACCCGTCGGACACCGTTCCGTTGCTGCGCAGGACCCGAAATGCGTTCGCTACGCCATACCCTTGGGCCAAAAACCGCGCGACCTGCCGGGGCCCCGTGCCGACGAGCTCGGCAAGCTCCCCATAGGAGGTCCACGTGCCCTCGGGCAACCGGTTGAGGACCTCCTCGACCTGCTCAGACCATTCGTGTT
This sequence comes from Natronoglycomyces albus, assembly GCF_016925535.1. Taxonomy (NCBI): domain Bacteria; kingdom Bacillati; phylum Actinomycetota; class Actinomycetes; order Glycomycetales; family Glycomycetaceae; genus Natronoglycomyces; species Natronoglycomyces albus. The sequence continues at coordinate 866,648 of NZ_CP070496.1, forward strand.
CTTGCATCAGTGCCTATTCGGAAAGATCGGACAACCGCAACTGCCACCATTCTCCCTCGGTGGTGATCAAATGCAACGTACCGCCACGTCCCGCCTGACGCAGCACACTTGCGGGAATCGGCCTCTCACCCAGGGTGATCGAACTGGTGCGGGACAGGGTGAAGCGGCCTGCCCGGAACCGGCCGATGCTGATACGGTCCGGCAGCGAGTAGCCACCCACTAGCGCGCACCGGGTTCCGTCGGTGATGAGAGCGTGGGCACCGGTGACCTCGTTGGTCCACACGCTCATGGAGCCGAAGCGAAGTCGCAGGATGGGAAACTGGTCGTATGGATATACCCATACTTCGGTACCCGAGACGTTCAGCGCGTAGCAATCGTCGATTCTGATCGCGTCGTTGGCGCTTCGGAACTGCCATTTAGGACGAAGCTGATCGTCGAACTGCACGAGCCCGCTAGAGCCGATGGGAGGATCGGGCCATCCCCATCCGTGACTCCCGTACACTCCTTCGTCGAAATAGGACACATATAGTCGCCCTGAGCTGGTGGCCTGCACGTCCTGCACCCCATCGCCGACCGTAGCTGTCAGCAGGGGCCGACCTTGGGCCGAAAACACCGTGGCGTTGCGGTCGGGATTGCCCTTGTTGTACCGGCAGCGCGCGCCAACCACCAGGTATCGGTCGCCGGGAAGGGGCTGCACGTGGGGGTTGCGCACATTGATGCGCATGGGTCCCAGGGATCGGACATTGCCATTGGGTTGGTGTCGCGTCAGCCGTACCAGAACTGGCTCGTCCAGCATCGGAACCTGTGGACTCGTGCCATGGTGCCGGTTGAGCCATCCCAGCTGTGGAGCGTCGTCGGTGCTGGCCCAGATCGCTAGGGCTTCACCTCCCGGGCCCACATCGGCGGAAATGAGCACGTCGGTGGGATGCGGGGGCCTAAGGGTGGCGAAGTGCCGCATGGAGACGGTTGCGCCAGAGGTACTGGTGGTCATGGTGTGACGATGACTGTGCTTTCGTGGGTGGCGATCGGGTGGCCTGGTGCTGTGGGGTGGTCCGTGGACGCCGGGTATGGGCGGCGGAACCGCCGTCGCGGCCGCGCGCTCTAGGGGGTCTCTCCTGCGCGGCGGGTCCGGCTGCGGCAGAAACGACGTGAGGCAACTATACGTCGGGCATCGAAACAGCCGCCGCCTCGATCCGAGAATTCAAGTGCCACAGGCGATCTGCCCGATTTTCCTTGGCGCTCTCGTCGATGGGGCCGCCTCAGTCAAGTGCGCTTGAGCGGCCACGCTCACGGCCGTGTGGATCGACGCTAGGGGCAAGGGCGTTCGCCTCTGTGCCTGCTGAGCCTAAACACAGAGTCTAGGCGGGCTCGGGCTTGCTTTGTGGCCGCCCGGCGGGTGAGACCGGGTTGTGCGTCGTCCTCCGCCAGGGAGTTCTAAGTCTCACTAGAGCCGCGCAGAGCCAGTCTGGCCCGGCCCGCGAGGGGGACGTTGAGGTAGAAGGGAGACAAAAGGGGATATGTTCCTGGGGTGCGTGTCACCTTTGTGGCCCGGTTGAGCAGGGGCGCGACAAGAACACGGCCCAGGCAGTCGCGTTCTGTACAGATATCAGGTAGAGTCGAAGTTGGCTCATGGAAGTCACCCGGCTACATAGCGGGAGCGGCAACGATTCCTTAGCAAGTGCTTTGGCGTCGCCCTGAGTTTCAAATTAAGTTCTACACAAAGTGGTAAAAGTAATGGCGCAAGGCACCGTTAAGTGGTTTAACGGCGACAAAGGCTTCGGATTCATCGCTCCCGATGGAGACGGACCGGACGTATTCGTTCACTTCTCAGCAATCTCCGGTTCGGGATTCCGCACCCTGGAAGAAAACCAGCGGGTGGAGTTCGACATCGAGCAGGGTCAGAAAGGGCCGCAAGCGGCCAACCTGGCTAAGATCTAATAAACTAGGTAGTTCGTTGTGGTTGCAGCCTACCTAGGATTCTCTCCTAGCGTTTAGCTAAGGACCTTGACTGAATTGCAAAAGCCTGGAAACGCATCGCGTTTCCAGGCTTTTTTGCGTGTGGGCGTACTATTTTGTTTCGCGTGATTTTAACCGCGCGAATCCGCCCGCCAAAGGACGAAGGAGTTCGAGAAGACCTGAAATCGCATCTTCTTGCGACTGCGGCAATGGATCAGGCGCGAAATGCATGAGTTCATTGCGGGCATCGCAAACTGTCTTGATCAGCCCCACCAGGTGATTCTTGTTTACGTTCCACCCCAGCTTCTGCCATAGGTCAGTCTTTTTGAAGATATATTCATAGCTGCCAAAACTGATGTCATCGATCTTGTTGACCGCGTCGGGATGAAGTAGGTGCGGCTTAACCTCCTCAAGGGTCAAATGCCGTTTTACGGTATTACGCAACAGGATTTCGGCTTCCTCTATGTCGATGAAGGGGCGGACGATGGCGTGAAAACGGTCGGCCAGGTCAGCGGCCGTGATGATTCCGCTAACCCCTCCCTTGTCGTTGGTGAGGAAGACGAATCCGTGTTGCACGATCACGTCGGCCTTATCCCGGACATCGGCGTCTGGCCGGACGGTCTCGGGAGTGTAGAGCGCATCGCGCAACGTGGGTTCCCGCCGCGCCAGCCGAGCCCGGCCGATGCTGTCCCAGCTGACGGCTCCGAGTAGGTGTTTCTTGTCGTTGACCACCGCGAGCTGAGAGAATCGCTTCTCCGTCATCCGCGACATGGCCAGATCGAGATTCTGCCCAAGGCGGATGGTGACAATCGGGGACGCGATGCTGCTGACCGGCTGCGTCATGCGGGGGGACGAGAGCGTTTCTTGCGATTGATCGTCACCACAACCCGATGGGGACTGCCGCGCCTTGACAATCGCGACCTCGTTCTCCAGCTTCGGCGGTTGGGCGAACGGCGGCCTAGTGCTGAGCTCGGACGTGGCGAGGCCATGGTTGATCGCAGACACTGCCGAGTCGGTGCGACGTTCGAACCCCCAGGTTCGCAAAAGCGCGCGGATGGTGACCGTCAGCGGCTTCTCAGGGGGCTGATTGAACGCCGCCTTAATCAGCAACTCTGGTGTTTGATACACCTGGTCTTGTCGGCCTGGGTCGTATCCGATGGCGACGAATTCGGCCAGACGATCGGCAATATGCGCATCCTCAACTCGCGCGACTCCCATCACACTGCGGACGGCACCACGAATGTCACTGCCGAAAGACGACACAGGAGCCTTGACGGTCAACCACTCGACCGGCCTCGCATGTCGCATTTCAGGAGGCTGTGACGCGTCATATGTGTAATCGCCGGTCACACGTCCGATCGACACTCGCGGTGGAGAACTCTGGCAGCACATGACAACCAAGTCGCCGGGCCTGATGTGGGTGTAGAAAGCCCATAGTTGAGATGCCCAGGCCGCTACGACGTCTTCGTCTCGCGAAGGTTCGTCGGCGGCCAGAGCGAAATGCAAAGCCTCGCGGCTTTCGAACCCGCGCAAGTCGCCGATGTTCTCCCATGCCACGATCGCTCGACCCATTTCCAACGAAGCTTCGACGCGCTCGGTGAGGTTAAAGCTGATCAGCCATACCGATTGTGATCCCATGTTCTCTCCCAACCTGGCGGCCTTAGCGGTCGCGTCGCGCGATATCGAGGACGGTTTCAGCGCTCGGAGCGCTCGGCGGATGGTGGCTTAGACACATGGGGGAGGAGAGCTTAAGCAAAGACGTGCCCTCGCTACCCGCATAAAACTCGCCCCGCTTCAAACGCGAGATGTCGAGTACATCGCTGGTTTTCGACCGCGCCATCTCCTTCACTGAATCGATCTGGGTAGGACTGTTGAGATAACCGAAGTATTGGGTAGCCGCGTTGCCAACCACCGTGTTGTCGATGCCTTTCGGCGCTTGGGTCGCGAAGATGAGCCCAAGGCCGTACTTGCGTGCCTGCGAAGCGAGCAGTTTGGTCGAGGCCGTGCAAGGGGTGGACTTGCCCGATGGGACGAAGGTCTGTGCCTCATCGAGCACGAAGAGCGCCCCAAGGTCTGAGGTCGCCGGATGTCGTTTCGCCCAACCGAAAACCGCTAGCTGCAGCTGATTGACGAAGTGCTGCCGCTGCTCTTCACCCGAAAGACCAACCAGATTGACCACCGACACCCGCGCACGCCGACCCGGCGCGGGACTCAGCAGTTCCGAAGGGTCCAGCGGCGTGCCGCTGCCGCCAAACAGCGGGTCGTTAATGGTCGCCGCCTGCAGATTCTGCGCCATCGCATGCGCGTGCTCCTCAGCCTTCGCCAACTCCACTACGCCCTCAGGCAGCTCGTTGAGCATGGCGATGAAAGCGCGCAGATGGCCAGAAGGATCGCGCCGGGCAAAGTGAGCCACCGCCGAACGCAAGACAGCTTCCCGCACCGCCGCGTCCTTTGTAGCGCGCCGACTGCCCGCACGCGGGGCTAGCACCTCCATAGCTGAGTCCACCGCATCGGTGAACTCATCGGAATCCGCCTCGATACCACGAAAGTCCGGCAACGGCTGCAACGCCAAAGGGCGTCCCTGTGATCGGCCCGGCGTCCACACCAGTACCTCCGTGCCGCTCAGGTACCGTTCCGCGCGGTCGCCGTCCCCAGCTAGCCAGCCCTCAGGTCGAGTCGGCCACGCCTGGCCCAACCGGGCCAGGTCATTATTGGAGTCGACCACAATTGCCGAGACTCCACGCAAAGCGCACTCCTCGATGAGCCGCCGCAACAAGACAGTCTTTCCCGAACCCGAACCGGCGAACACGGCTACATGCTTGCGTAGTGTCTCCAACGGGACCGTCATGGGCTTGCCTGATTTTTCATAACCAAGCGGGATGCCACTATCGTGGATGGCTTGTGATTCCGCCTGCTGAGTCTTAGATGAGGCGGTGCTCGCTGGGGAGGACCCGAACGGAGTCCAGTCACGTATGGCCGGGTCGCTCGGCGGGGTCGTGGGCATGGATGGGGTTTGAGGAGGATCGGCATCGGGCTCTGGCTGCGGTTCGCAAGGCGAGGCGTGGCCGGCCTCCTCACCGAAAATCTCACGGTACAGACCTGTTGCGCTGGCTGGACGGTAGCGCCTGAGCCACGTTTGCCAGCCGGGAGGTCGCTCCCTTTCCAATTGCTCGAGAGCCTTCAGCGTGCGAATATCGTTGCCCATCTCATAGTCGATAAATCGGCCCCCAGCGTGCTTGAACTGTTCCAGGGCCGCCACGACGCCGGGAGTTTGACTCCAAGCCCCAGTGGCGACAAGCAGCGCACGTCTTTTCTTCGTGCCTGGGTCAACTTTGGCGGTCGTGCGCAGGAGGTTGATGCGATTGATGATGGCCCGGCCATGGTCGTGGGCGTTGAAACCGATCGTCCAATGCAGCGGAGCGTCGGAGCCATCGTCCGCGTCAATGGAGAATTGCAGGTGCCATCCAAGAGGCTTTCTGCTTGGCTTGGCTCTCGTCAGCCGGTAGGACCCGGCTGGGAGCCCCCGTTCGCTCAGCATCGCCTCGACGCCACCGTGGAGAAGATCTGGGACGACAGAGTCTTCACTGTTCTTGTCGAGAACAGTTGAGATGTCCGCTTCGTTGCGATACCGCTGGAAGAGCGCTTCGACCGAAGCCACATCGTCTTCTGACGCGGCGTCTACCACAGGGTGCGAAGCACGTGCGGCGTGCAGAATGGAATTGAGTTCGACGACCTGGCCCGATTCGACGCACTGGTCAATATGCAGCTGCACGACTTCCAGAAGTTTGCGCGCGCCGAACTCCACCGCGTCAGCGAAGGCCTCCGATGCCACTGGCCAGGTGCTGTATGGCGGGGTGAATCCGATCGATTGGTACACCGGCGCCAGGTATGAGCGCACCATCGCGGCCGCAGCTTGCGGTGAGGGCAGAGGACCCAACTGGGAAGGCTCACGGAACCGGTGCCGCGCCGTGGCAACGGCATGCCGACGAAAGGCATCCCACATAGTCGGAAGACACGACAGGACCACGGCCGTATGACTCATGGTCTCGCGCACACTCATCAGGGCATTGCCAAAACGTGCCAGCGGGGCAGCCTCGAGGTCGGTTCCCGAACTGATTTGGCCGGTGGCTGTATGGGATTCCTCGGTCGTCTTATCGAACTGGTCGGCGCACAACAAGGTTGGACCGACCAGAGACAGCACTGTAGACAGCGCTTCGGCAAACCGGCGCGAATCCATATGCGATGGCGACATATGCCACTGCGATCGGTCGGTCACCAGATCGTCTTCGCCACGCAGGTAACTTTCGGCGACGTCGGCGATCGGGGATTCTTCGCAGTTGTAGACGGCCAGTGCCGCGAGTGTGTTCCCGGCGTCTTTCTTCACATGTGGGTGGGTGCGGCGCAGCGCGGTGACGAACTCGCCGACATGGTCGGCTCTGAGGCTTGCTCCCGACAAGACGGCCTTCGCCGTGTTCTCACTGACTTGGCATTGGTCGAGCAGCCTGCTGAGCAGAAAGTGGAGCTGGCTGTCGCCGTGTTCGTGTTGCTTGGAGAGACATTCGACCAAATACCCGCGAACCTCGTCCCAGAAATCTCGCTGTAGCCCCAGTTCCAAAATGAAAAAGAAGCCGTCGGCGCGTTGTATTCGCTGGCGGGCAATGGCCAGACAGTGTGACTTCCCCGCTCCCATATTGGCCACGATGGGCAGCCCCAGTGGGTCCTTTCTCTCAATGGACTCGCTGATGGTGCGGTCGATGGCCAGTAGCGCCTCGGCGTTGATGTCGGGCACATGCGGTACGTCGTCCCACACCCCGGAGCGGCTGACCGCCCAGCTGATACGGACCTCGCGCAGCGCGCGCAGCTGCTCTTGGCTCACAGTGGGCCTCCTATTGCTATGAGGTGTTTGTCTTCACCGCCGACAACGATGGCTGCCGCCCGGTCCTGTGGGGTGAGGGTCTTTTGATTTACCTCGGGAATGAGGTCGATTCTGCGAGCCCGGAAGAGCTGTCGCAATAGATCGTCTACTGTGCTGCGTTCGCCGGCGAGCTTGGAACGAAGCTGATGCAGTTGGACCCACGAACCGGGTGCCTCGGCCAGGCTCTCGTAGGCGGTGAAGAGCGCGGTGTCATTTGCGTGACCTGTGGTCGCTTCTGGTTCTGGGGCTGGCGTGGGGTCTGAAGGTGGGGCTGATTCGGTGTGGGCCGCCGTCGCGATATCGGCCAGATGGACGTTCATGGCTCGCATATGGGCGGCGAAGGCATTGCGCAGCGCGTAGTCGATCCGTTGTTGACGGGGTGTGCCCTTGGGTGCGGGGCTGCTCATTTCCTGTTCGACCCGGTGCCAGCCCTCATCGGTCAATTCACAGTGGAATGTTCGCCCGACTTTTCGGCTGGCGATGTAACCACTCTTTTCCAAGCGAACACGTTGCTTCCCGACAATGGTGAAACCGAACTGCTTTTCGAAGTCGGTATTGGAGATCTCGTCTCGAACGAGCATGAGCGCCAATAGCGCGTAGAAGTCGGCTCGGCTCAGTTGTGTCTGCATGGTGATCCTGTTTCACGAGGTAATAGATGGAGGCAGGGCTTTTCTTGGGGCACAAGTGATTGCCATAAATAAGGGCGGGACTGTCGGCATGGTATCGAAGAAATCGCAGGTGCGCATGGCTCGTTTGGTGAGACCCACAAAAGCACTGGGACGCACTGATGAGGGCTAATCGCATGTAGGAAGATGTCTTTCGCACGGACTCGAACACGAATACTCGCTAGTACCGCCAACGCAGACGCTCTTTTGTCAGATACTTTTCAGTGCCCAATATTTTGGGCCGGGGTAGGTGGTTTTCGGTTTACAAGGGCCAGATTTCCGCATGAGGGCAGGCGGCCCCAGGGAAGGTTGTGGCCGCATTGGCCCGGTGGCAGTAGACCGATGAGTAGCCGTGTGATCGTTCCCAGCGGGTGGACGGCCCTACCATCGCCCGGTCGCGATGACCTGAGGAGTGGTTTGGCGATTGGGTCAAAGACCCCATTGGCGAGCTGGCAGGTGTCGCGATCGACGGCCTGCTTGCACTGGTCATGCCACTTGACGATTTGTTGATGCTGGTCAGTGGAGACCCCGACTCAATGTCCGAGGCCGCAGATCCGTGGAACGAAGCCCGAGACCTGCTGGCCGTGGCCGGTCAAGAGACCGACAACATAGCGCTGACATTTCTCTCTCAGTGCAGTAGTGAAGACACCTCACGGGCGCGTGAAGTCGTGCATGGCTTGGCCGAAGCGCTGCGCTCGATGGGGAAAATCAGTAGTGGAATCGTCGGTTTGCTGCGAGCGGCGCAATTCTTGGCTACCGCCACTTACGAGATCATCAAAGACATCTTGGCCGAGCTGGCCAAGTGGCTGATCATTAAGGGGCTCATCGCCCTGGCAGCGGCATACCCGACCGCTGGCGCCCCGATTGTCAAGTTTGGTATCGGTGCCAAGATCAAAAGCTTGCATGCGTTTCTAAAGGGCTACTCAAAGTATGACAAGGCCTCGGATGCGTATATGACTTTGAAAGAGGCGCTGCTGGAAGCAATGGGCGACTCCATTACCCAGAACCTGAACGATCTGGTTCGCGCTGTGGCCAGCGGGACCGTAGGAGACCTCATCGGTGACCTCCGCAGTGCGCCAGCGAATGCTGGCGAGCAGGACAACTCGCTGAAGGTCATTGATGGCGACACATTCCGCAGTGCTGGAGAGGGTCTATCTGGCCTGGCAAGCGACATGGAACCCATCCGGGCTAAGGCGGCGGAGGTTCGGGTCATCGATGTGACGTGGCGTCTGTGCGGACTGCAATTCGCTGCCGCGTACTTTGCGTTCCAAGATCTGATGGCCACGATGTTTCGTGATACGCCAGCGGCATATCTGCGAGGTTCGGAGAATCTGCACGGAATGGCGGAGTCGTGGGAAGAGGCGGATGCGCAAGGCGCGCAAGATCTCTTGGAATGCGAAGGAATGGAAGCGCTGGGCAACCTGAGTTAACTCTGATTTGACCAGTGGGTGCGGTGGGGCCGTGGCCCCTGGCATTGGCCCGCTCATGTGAGAGGGGGGCCGCGCCAATTGGGGCCTCGCCTATCGGCACTCCACCGGCGGCATTTGCCCCAGGACCAGGACTGACGCCAGCTAGAAGACAGACCTCAATGGCCAGTCGAAACACCCCAACCCGGCGTAAATAGAACGAGTCGAACTTCACTGAGGCCTATGCAAAAGGCACTTTCAGCGTTCTCGTCGGCTCGTTTACCTGCGTAAACTTCGCCTCCTGCGGCCTTGAATTTGCACTTTTGCATAAGCCTCACTGTTGGGCTGGGGTTTTTGTCCCTGAATGCGAAACCCGACAAAAAATGGCCCTACAGGGCCGGATTCAGCCGTTTCAGCCGAACAAACCGGACATGGTCGTATGTCCACAAAGAGCAATACCTGACCAACAAAAATGCTGGTCAGGTATGTTTTTCCTGCTGATTATTGCCGGCCTTATCGATACCTATGCGAATTTGTTCCCCGGGTGAGAGCCGTGTGTGGCAACCTGGTGGCGAAAGAATCCATACCATAAATCAAAAAATGGTATGATTTTGTTCATGACTTTCCAACTGGATGAACTTCCAGCCACGTTCACGCTCCCGGAGGTCATCGCCGCAGGAGGGTCCCGACGTGCGGTGTATTCATGGCGAGATTCGGGGAAGGTCGTCCAGATCTCCCGAGGCGTGTACCGCAAAGCTGACGCGGCCGAGACCGCATACCTCGACGTCCTAGCAGCCGCTAGGCGCGCGCCGCGTGGGGTCGTTTGCCTGGTCTCAGCGTTGGCACTCCACGAGTTGACCGACGAGATCCCTCCAGCGGTGCAGCTAGCGGTGCCCAGGGGTGTCAATCCACCCAGTATTACCTATCCGCCGGTAGAGACGCACCGGTTCGATGCAGCCACTTTTGACATCGGCAAACAGCTCTTCGACGTGGCGCCTGGAGAGTCGGTGAACGTCTACTCGCCCGAGCGCGCCATCGCTGACGCGATGCGCCTTCGCCATCTGGTCGGGGAGAATGTTGCGCTCGCAGCGTTGCGGAGTTATCTCGCCGAGAAACGTGGTCAACCAGCGGAACTTATGAACGTTGCCAGGAGTCTCGGTCGCGCCTCCGTGTTGGCCGACGCGATGCGGGTGCTACTCAGCTGATGCCGACTCCCTCTCGAAACTCGACGGCTGGCCGTGTCTTCAACGATCTGCGAAACGCCGGACGACAACAGCAACGAGGCACCGACGAACTCTTGGTGGCCTACGCGCTAGAGCGCTGGCTCTACCGCGTCTCCGTCTCGTCCTATCGGGACCAGTTCATCCTCAAGGGCGGGTTGCTGCTGGCGGCCTTCGGCGCACGTAGGCCTACCCGCGATGCCGACCTGCTTGGGCGCATGGACAACGACGTCGAGCCACTCGTCGAACGAGTCGGTGAGATCGCCGGTATCGGAGTTGACGACGGTCTCGAATTCGACACCGACCAGATTCGCGCGGCAGTCATTCGTGAGGATGACCTGTACTCCGGCCTTCGGATCACGATGCCCGCCACCCTTGGAAAGGCACGGATCAAGTTGGCCTTGGACGTCAACTTCGGCGATCCGGTCACGCCGGGAGCGGTCCGCATTTCCTACCCGACCGTGCTCGAATCTCACAACTTCGAGATCCTGGCATACCCCATCGAGACCGTCCTTGCCGAGAAGGTCACCACGGCCGTGAACCTCGGGGAGATTAATACCCGGGAGAGGGATTGGGCCGACATCTGGCGACTCACCGGCGGGCACGATCTTGACGGCGGTACCCTCTCTGAGGCGCTGCGACGCACGGCCCAGTATCGGGGGATCCCGCTCAGCCCGCTTTCCCAGCGAATCGGCTCACTGGTCGACTCACGCGGAGGCAACTACCGGACCTGGCGCCGTAGGCAAGGCCCCGAAGCTGACAGCTACCCCAACGACTTCGAGACCTTGCTCGGTGGCGTCCTCCGCTTCGCGGATCCACTGCTGAGCGGCAAGGCCGCAAATTCGCGGTGGATCAGCCGAAGCCGAACATGGAAAGAGAAAGCCTGAGAAACAGAGAAGTCGAGGCGCGGCCGCCACAATGTGGCGGCCGCGCCTCGACTGATCATTTGCAGGGGCGACAGGACTCGAACCTGCAACCCTCGGTTTTGGAGACCGATGGATAACCCCTTCTGAGCAGCCAATACGCTGCACCAAACCCGCCATTGGCAAAAATCCGCCAAAAGCGCTAATGCAGTGGGGGTGGGCTAGTCCAAATAGCAGTGTGTCTGGCGTTGAGCATTCGGCATTGTCGCGGTAAAGCGTGTCGGGCGACGGCCTGTGCCTCTGATCGACCTCGGATTGTGGTGAGCCCCTGGTCCTCGGAGCCTCACTGATGATGGGTCTGCGGCTTGCGTCATTGCACCTGGGGAAGGGGTGTCGACATTCCCTATACTATTTCCGGATTCATGAGCGGGTAGGCGACCATCACGGCATTTGTGACAGCAGCGAAGTGTTCCTGCGTCACCTGCGCCTAGGCATTCGTTTCTTAATTTGGTTTCAGTGGAAGTTCTTGTGACACTTCCTGACGTTGGTAGGCGTGTCACAATCACGCCGTTCTGACCAGGTCCGAGGGGTTGCTAGCCTTTCAGAGTGAGTCAACTCGAAGAATTTTCCTCAACGGTGGACCATGGCTGTCAGCAAATCGAGGAAGTCACCGCCACCTGTGAAGGCGCGATGACTCAGGCTGAGGCAATTGCCTCAGCCTACGTCTCGTTGGGTGCTGAGACGCCAGCCTCTCAAGCAGAATCCATGCGGTCGAGAATTGAAGCCGCTGTGTCGCAGCTGGCGGCGGCAAGAAGCCAACTAGAGGAAGCCCAAAGCATCGCAATGGCCCTCAGCAGTGGTTTACTGGCCACAAAAGGTGTAACGCCCCCTACATCGACTGGGCGTTCGGCTACGCCTAACTCTTCGCCTGGGCTGTGGACGCAACCGAGTCTTGCCCCCTCTCCTGATCGATCTCCAAGGGGCGAACCCTCGGAGCTGTCAGGGGCGAGTGCGAAGAACCGTGCGATTACCCGGGAGAACGAGACGGCAAAAACTTTGGCGATGGCCGGGTACGACATCCAACAGAACCCACCGCCCAACGAGCATGGTAAAGAACCTGACTATGTCATCGAAGGTGAGTACTGGGACTGCTACGCCCCGACTTCTCACACAGAAGTCAAAGGTATACACGGGACTCTAGAGAAAAAGGCACGCAAAAAGCGGCAGGCAGAACGTATCGTTATTAACTGTGACGATAACGATGTGAGCCCGGTTCAGTTGCAGGAGCGGCTGCAACGCCTGCCTATCAAGCGATTGAAAGAAGTCAAGATCGTCAAGAATGGCACGATTATCGACGTGTACCCGGTTGAGAGGAAGTAGCTAATGTCCAGTGAATACACGTTGTACACTTCGGTGGATTCCCCCGATGTGCTTGGCGAGCGATTCGCAGATGCCCTTGAATGCCATGCAGTATTCAACGACGACCCTGATACTCTCTCCTATGCAGGAGAGTTTTTCGACTTGGATATTCTCAGCAACTTGTCCTCCTCGTTCGATGACCAGGCCGAACTCATCGATGCCACCCCCACTGCCGTTGTAATGACTCCACACAAAGGAACCGCGTGGGCAAGTGAGACGAGGATTGTCCGTCTATTTATAGATGCCGCGATTCAGTTGTGGAAAGACTTCCCGCTGAGCACCGGCATTGTCACTGACCTAGACGAGCGATGCCTCATGAGGAAACATGCTGGTTCTGGCATCGCAGTTGATCCTCTCCTGCTGAACCCCAACGAATATAATCAGACCTCAGAATTCGATGTGCTGGCTTCCTTTCCTCCACTGTCGGATTCTGACCGCTGACGATCACGATGTAGCTTCTTGGAAAAATAATGAGAGTAGGTGCCGCCGTAGTTGAGCGGAGTTGCGGCTCTATGGCGCAGTGAGGGTGTCGGTAGACGATCTTGCAGACCGTGGGCTGGTTGCTGAACAAGGGAGTGATTCAGTCATCAAAGTAAGTGCCTAAGCTGGCCTCGTTCAGGGGTTATTTGTGTGCTGGTCGTTCGCGGCTTCGTAGAAGGCGTCGGCGAGTGCTGCGATGACTGCGTTGATGGCGGGGCCGTCGCTGAAGAAGTAGTCGGCCATGGTGTTGTGGGCTTGTTGGTTGTTGGCTACTGATTCAACGACCGCTGTTTAGAAGTCTTGCGACTCCATGAATTGTTTCTTGGAGTTGACTTTGGTCTGGTTGACCAAATCGGGGTAGGTCAGCAAGGTGTCCACCAGTCCCTGTACGAACTCGCGGACCTGAGACTCGGTGAATGATTCTGCGCCGAAGAGGTCATTCATTTTGTCGATGACGACTCCGAGCGGCACGTACTTGGGGTCTTTTCGGGTGCCGGTACCGGCGGCGCTGATGCCTTTCAATTAACCGTCACCTTTTGCGCGTCGTCCGAGCAGGCACCGTGCATGTGGTAACAAACCACTGCGCTGCAAGAACACCAGCACTCATCCGACGCCCGCGTTCCGGGCGGCAGCTACGGCGACCAGCTCAGCGAATCCGTCGACTTCAGCGACATCCTCAGTTGGTTGGCCACGCGGTGGGCTGCGGGAAAACAGGCAGCGCAAGAAGCTTCTCAGAACCTCCATCGCGGTCCCAGGTTGGGTAGGTCAGGGCCTTGATGCGACAAACCACCCACCTCACAAACGTGCCGACTCTGCTCATTGGCGCTCGTCACGTCGCAGACGTTGCCTGAGGACACCCATCTCAGAACCGGTACCGCAGAGCGGCAACGCTGCGTCAACGAAGGTCGTTTCTCGATATCGGACGTCCTAAAGTGACCCTTTCGGCTTGGTCAGCCTCTGGGGTGCGAACTCCGGGACGAGTTCCCTTCTGAAGATCGTCACTGACGAATTACGCGGTTCACGACTGATACGCCGACGCCGAACCATTGAGGGATGTTGGGCTGAGGTTCCTTAGCCTGTCACACAGCGACAGACTCTTCTTTCTGGCTCTTGGTTATCCGGTGGCTCAACGCCCAAGAGCGTGCATTGAGCAAGTGGTCTTCGCGCTGGTAAGGGCTGGGGTCTCATCGCAAGCCAGTGGCAAGCTGGAAGGTGAGAACTTTATTGGCTCTGGGGTGGAGTCTGGTTCGGCGGTCGCAGGCACGACCTCCTGGCCTATCTGTGTCTGTCCTGTCTGGATTTGGCCAGAGCCTTCATATGGAGTCTTAAGGGACTACTGGGTTTCGGCCTTGGTCTCGTCGAATCATGCGACCTATCACTCCCCGGAGTGCTCGAGGTCACATAGAATTTTCGGTGGGATCTGATGCGAGCCGATTAGCAAGCGGGTGTCCTGCAATTGGGCTCTTGTGGGTTGTGGTTGCTGGTGGTTTTCACGTCACTGGACGGTGTATTGCTTTGCGGCTGTTAGTCCGTTTTGGATAGTAATGGAAGCCTGTTCGGTGTTGACAGACTTTTGTGTCCCAGCTAGCTTCTATCCCTGGCGAAGGCCTTTGTTTAAGGTTGTTGCTATTTCCGTGCCCCACATATAAATTCATTCAGGAGCCCCTGTGTTGCGTCTGCCCGGCCGCAAGCGATCTGTCGTGCCCTATTCTCGTGCTTGGCTTATCCAAGCGATGTGCTTTGCGTTGATCCTTCCCCTGGCTATCGGTGTTTCCGCGACAGCCTCGGCTGACTCGGCGACCAATTCAGCCAATGATTCGGATCAGTGTCCGGTCGATGATGCTGATGCGGTAGCGGCCTTGGAAGCCCAAGCAATTGAGCTTGCTGAAGCTTGTGGTTTCGAGGTGGAAATCGAATCGTCGCGGGATTTCAATTCCAGGGCCTATGCCCAGCCTCACGGAACCATTCGCTCAGACATTTCTGCACTGCCTCGTTGGGCGGTTACAGAGTCGGGGGAGTGGGCTGACATCGACACGGATCTCGTGTCTGGTGCGGACGGGTCTATTCGTGCGGTGGCGACGGTTTCAGAAATTGAGGTGTCGGCTGGGGGCGATGCGCCTTTTGTGACTGCTACGAGTCCTGAGGGTGGCTCACTGGCTTTGCGGTGGCCCGATTCGTTGCCCCAACCGGTTGTAGAAGGTTCATCTGCCACGTATGCCGACGTCTATCCGGACGTCGATTTGGTTGTTACTGCTAAACCAGATGGGTTTTTCTATGTGTTGGTGGTGCACACCCCCGAGGCAGCCTCGCTTCCTGAACTAGCCAACGTAGAGGTCGGCGTTGAGTCTGTCGAGCTTGATGTGAGTCAGGAACCGGAAACAAACGTGGTTGTGGCCCGTGATGACGAAGGCGACGTGGCGTTTGAATCGGGACAGGCTCTGATGTGGGATTCCTCGTCGATCGAGCATGAGTCCAAAACTGTTGAGGCCGAGGGGCTCCTCGGTGCTTTTGTGGACGTCACCGATGGAACTGACCCCATGGGAGCCGACCAGATTGCTCCGGGGCGGGTCAGCGAAATGGCTATGAGCTTGTCTGAGGAGACGTTGAGCGTTGTTCCTGATGCCGATTTGCTTTCCGACTCCGAGGCTGTCTATCCCATCTACATCGACCCACCGTTTCGGGGGGCACGAATGGGGTGGACGAATGTATTCCGTGAACAACCGAACTCTTCGCCGTCATGGTGGAACGACGGCGGTATGCGTGTGGGCTATCAAGGCTGGGAGTGCAGCGGAGACCCTACATGCGGGAGGTGGCGGTCTGTGGTCCGATTCAACACCGAGGGAATTCGCAACAAGCAAATTATCTCGGCCTCGGTGAAGGTGCGTCAGACTCATAGCGGTAACTGTTCGGGGACGACCCCGCTTCGGATCTGGCAGGTTCACGCCATCGATTCGAGTTCGACGTGGAACAGCGTCTCATGGCAGCACGGATCGTCATTGCAAACCCGTGACGTTGGGTCCTCCAACTCCAACTGTGGTGGCAGCAACCGTGTGGTCAATTTCAACGGTAGTGGCGTTCGCCAGCAGGTTCAACGGCATGCCAGCCATCCATATAACACCATTAGCTTCGGATTTCGCTCAGGCTCCGAGGGCGATCGAATGCAGTACCGACGACTAGGTGTCAATAGCAGCTATCCGCGCCTGGATGTGGAATACAACTCGTACCCGACGAGGCCTACCAGGCAGAACACGCATGGTCGTGGTTGTGCATCGTCCTCGCCTGGGCCGTGGATTAACACCCGATCCCCAAGTTTGCGGGGACGCCCTCACGACCCCGATGGGCGTGTGGGGTACCAGATCCGTGTCTATCCGCCCAACAGCACTTCTTCCATTCGGTCCTATACATCTGCGTCGCGCACTCTGGCCACCGGTGTTGACCGTAGTTGGAACGTCTCTAGTGATCTATCCGATGGTAACTATCGCTGGCGGATGCGCTCTCGTGACAACTACACAGGCAGCAATAACCAGTGGTCCAATTGGGCGTCCTTTTGCTACTTCAGGGTAGATACAACCCCACCGACGGCACCCGACATCACCAAGGATGGCCATGAATTCCTGGTTCCCGAACACGCCAACGTGGCACTGAATGTGGAGAGTAGTGATGAGGGCTCGGGTGTAGCTGCCTTTGAGTACTCGTGGAATTCCGATACCTATGACCAATCCGTTACGTCCTCAGGTATGGCTCAAATCACTCTTCACCGGGTCCCAGCGGGACGACACACAGTATACGTACGGGCGTTGGACCACGCGGGAAACTATTCGAACTCACAATCGTATTCGTTCTACGCTGGGCGATTCGGTACGGCTACTCCTACCGGTGCGTGGCAAATCGACGGGGATTGGTGGGACCAAACGGGAAACGGACACCACGTGAGTCCTCTTTCGGAGGCTGGGGTGGAGTTTACTGAGGATCGCCATGGTCGCGTTGACTCGGCTGCCACATTCGATGGCGAGGCTTGCGCTGGAACGGCCTCCGAGGTTGTTCGCACCGATGCGGCATATTCCCTGGCGATGTGGGCACGAGTTGATGACTTGGATACTGATCAGGTCTTTCTCTCTCAAGCTGGGGCGAACCGTTCGGAGTTCACCCTTGGTTACGACAGCCACAGTCAACGCTGGAATTTCCGCTTGGCTGAGGCAGATGTATCTGACCCCGCCACATTTGCGCAGGTGTCCTCAAGCCAGCCGGTGCAGGCGGGCCGGTGGTATCACGTGATGGTCACGGTCGATCCTGAAGTTGAGTATCTGCGCCTTCACATCGATGGTGAGTTCGACTCTGATGCGGACTATAACTTTGAGAACTGGCGGGCCCCAGTCGGTCAACGCGGAGGCGTTGGTATTGGTTGTGCTCTCCATGCTGGAGCCGATGGTCCATCGATGTCAGACTTTGTCACCGGTGCGATTGACCAAGTAGTGATCTGGCAAGGAGTAGCCAGCGACAGACTCTTCGACGAGGCTGCTGTTGAGGTGCCAGGGTCATTGCAGGCGGTGCGCTGGGAGTTCCGTGACTCAGGTCAGGACAGTTCGGGATTTGGTCGCGATGTCGACATTCCCGATCAGGCGACGGTGGGGGCAGATCCTTTTGAGCGTCCGCGTGGTTCGATGGAACTTTCAGGCGATAGCTGTGCTTCCTACCCTGAGCCTACGGTTGTGACAGACCGGTCGTTCGTTATTTCTGCATGGGTCAGACCAGATGACCTGGACAGCAACGCGACAGCGGTTTCTATTGCTGGTGATGACAATACTGCGGCCCGTTTGCGTTATCTCTCTGAGGAGGGACAATTCCAGTTCGCAATGTTGAGCGCTGATGCACCCTCTGGAGCAGGTGCGGACTGGATTACTGTTTTGGGCGATACGGAGATTGAGGCAAAGCGGTGGTACCACCTCACCGGAGTATATGACCGCCTCAACGGACATATACGCCTTTATGTTGACGGAGAAGCGCAGGGGTCACGTGAGGCCAGTGCGGACTTTTGGATCGCAGGCGGTCCGACACTGGTTGGTTGTGCCGGACGTGAGTCTGACAGTCACCGGTGGGAACACTGGAGCGGTGGAATCCACGATGTCCAATTGTGGAGTGGCTCTGATGTCCGTTTCGCAGAGGTTATGGGTGCCACGCCAGTTGAACTGCAGGCGTGGTGGGCACTCGATGGCGGTGGCGAAGACTGGACCGACAACGGCCGCCATTTGCAGGTTGAGGGCGACCATGAGTGGGTCGATGGCTGGGATGCCACCCCTGGGGGCGCTATCCGGTTTGAACGCGACGGTGCCGCCTGCGTTGAGTATGCGGATTTCGCGCCATCGAGCTCATTCACCTTCACCACATGGGTTCGGCTTGATCAAATTAGTTTTAGTAGTGGAAACTCAGGCCCGGGCACAGTTGTTCAATACACCGATGGTGATGAGGCCTCCTTCCACCTCTGGCACGGCGGAATGTTGCCATATTGGACATGGTCGATCGACACCGTCAATGGTCCTAACAATGGTAGTCACCCGGCTGACCGGGCAGGTATTGACGAAGAGTGGATCTTTCTTGCGGTGGCAAGCGACCATCAAGATGGGGCGCGGTTCTTCATCAATGGGCAGCATGTTGCCACGTTCGATACTCCGAAGCTGCCCATGGAGGGCTCGCTGTGTATCGGCGGCGGGGTAGGCGACTACGGTATGCCACTTCAAGGCGAGTTGGACGATGTCATCGTCTGGTCCGGTGTCGTTCCCGACCAGACCATCATGAACATGTATGACCCAAACCTGGTGGTGAACTAACCGTGCGTAACCCCCTCAGTTCCACTGTGCCTTTGGACGGCCGTTCGGGCCTTTTGCAGCCCAAGTATTCCCTGGGCGATCGGCTGCGAGAGAGCATGACTGTGTTCTCCGCAGCGTTGGTTGCCGTCGTGCTGATTGTGGTTTTCCCTTTGCCGTTCCTTACCGATGAGGGTGAGCGTTCTGCCCCGACGGTGCCGTCAGTACCTGTCGAAGACATCGGGGCCATAAGCCCTGACATGGCCGATACGGATTCCTGGCAGGGAGCGGATGCTGCCGCATGGCCGAGCGAGGAGGCGTTTTCGCTGCGAAGTGAGAATGGGTCCCAGTCCCGTTCGCACCGTTTCTCTACCTTGAATAGGCAACAGGCGACCGATGCCGGTTTCGCAGGCCCAGTCGTGGTGGCCCAGGGGCTACAAGGTGACGACGAGTTGACCTTCGAGGTCGACTATTCGGGATTTGCTCAATTGTATGGCGGTGGTTGGGCTGACCGGCTGACCGTAAGTGCCCTCATCGATTGCCAGATGGTCCGCGACCACCGTTCGGACTGTGAGCCAGTATCTGAGGTTAGTGTTTCGAAAGACCGTGTGGGCCAATCGTTGACCGCCACGGTGGGCCAGGGTTGGGGCAGCGCGGACAACCACGACGTGACGTTTGCGGTATCCGCGGCTGATTCTGGAGAGAGCGGATCATGGACCGCTACCGACCTCGCACCGTCGGGCACTTGGTCCCACGGTGGGTCCTCGGGAGGTTTCACTCATTCGTATGCGACCAGAACTCCTCCCTCTATTGGCCCGGTCCCCGAGGTTGGGCTCAGCTACAGCAGCCAATCACATGATGGCCGGACATCGGGCTCCAATAACCAGGCATCATGGATTGGCGATGGCTGGAACTACGATCCTGGCTTTATCGAACGTACCTATACGCCATGTGCGCGCGATGATGAGGACGGCAACAACGCCGACCACCCGTCAGGAGATCTGTGTTGGGACGGTGACTCACCTTCGTTGACTTTGTCTCTCAACGGTGGAGCACAGAGCCTGGTGCTTGACGATGCCACGGGGCAGTGGCGTACGGCCAGTGATGCGAATTGGCGCATCCAACATCGTGGTTCGCCTGCAAGCTCCGGCAGCGGAACAACCGAACGGTGGATCGTGACGCTGCCAGACGGCACGAGATATTTCTTCGCCGGGGAGGCCTCGTCCTCTTCTTCGCGGTGGACGGTGCCAGTGTATGGAAATCATTCTGGCGAACCGTGTTACCAGTCGAATGACTTCGAAGGATCGCGGTGTAATCAAGCTTATCGGTGGATGCTCGATAAGATTATCGATGTTCACGGAAACATGGCCCGGTTCTATTACGACACCGAAACCGGACACTATGCTGCAGCGGCTGACCAGGACAACCGTGTGTCCTATACGCGTTCCGGGTGGCCAACAAAAATCGAATACGGACTGCGAAGCGACGATTCTTCCATCAAACCGACCGGACGTGTCCTCTTCGATATCACTGATCGCTGCCTGGAAGACTGCTACGACTCATCGGATGAGCCTAAGCCCGAATCCTGGCCCGACACACCATGGGACTTGGCGTGCGAGGGCACACCGTGTGAACAGTTTAGCCCTAGTTTCTTCAGTACGAAAAAGCTGGAAAAGATCTCGACCCAGGTACGTACCGGCAGCAGCTTCACCAACGTTGATTCATGGGAACTTCGTCATGAGTTCAAGGATTACGGTGATGACTCTCAGGTTGTCCTGTGGTTGGCGGGTATTACCCATACGGGCCACTTCGGCGGTACCGCCTCAGTACCTGAGGTCACGTTTAGCTCTGAGTGGCTAGCCAACCGGGTCGAGACCGACGCGGGTATACCGTCGATCTGGCGACCGCGTATTAAGGGGATTCTCTCCGAGACGGGAGGTCTCACCGAGGTATCCTATTCGGATCGTGAATGCACACGAACCAATCTGCCTCAGTCCGATCACAACAACACGAAGCGCTGTTATCCGGTGTGGTGGACACCGCCGGGGTTGGACGAACCCGAAAAGGACTGGTTCCACAAGTACGTCATCGACTCGGTGATCGCTACCGATACCGTTGGTGGATCGCCAGAGGTCTACACCTTCTATGAATACTCCACCGACGGTGGCGGCACCGATGTCCTCTGGGCATGGGATGACAGCGAATTCAGCGACGAGGATCATCGCACCTACAACCAGTGGCGCGGATACACCCAGGTAGCCACCGTTATTGGTGACCCCTTCTACAACAACCAGTTGCGGTCCCACACCCGTCACTACCGAGGAATGGACGGCCAACCGCTACCCAACGGCGGAAAGCGAAGTGTGTCGGTCACCGACTCAGAAGGAAACTCCGTGACCGACCACCGGGCGCTAGCGGGCCAAGTGTGGGAGACGGCCTCCTATGATGGCAACTCCATAGTGTCATCGAAGACCACACGATTTTGGACCAACAAGACCGCCACCCGTAGCCACGAGGGCGGCGACATCGAAGCGTGGATGGTAGCCCCGTCTCGCGAAGACAGCCGGCAACGCCTCAACAGCAACACTTGGCAACGAGCCCAATCGCGCACCGACTACGACCAATATGGCCGCCCCACGACCTCCCATGACATCGGCGACCTCGCCGCTGATGACCAACGTTGCACCCGGACCTGGTACGCCACCAACACCAGCGCATGGATATTTGAGAGCATTCGCCGCACCGAGACCGTGGCAGTCGCTTGTGGGGCCACGGTCAGTAGGCCTGATGATGTCCTGGCGGACTCCCGAATCTACTACGACGGCAACACCAGCCTGACCGCCTCACCAACCCGGGGACTACCCACCCGTGTGGATACTTTGGTGGATTGGGACGACGGACCCCAGTTCATCACCGAGGCCACCACCATCTATGACAGTCAGGGCCGCCCCATTGAGGCAACCGATGCCACGGGAGCAACAACCACCAGCCAGTACGTGCCCAGTACCGGAGGGCCAGTAACCCAAACCACCGTGACGAACCCACTGGGGCACACCTCACGAACTGAACTCCATGTCGCTTGGGGCCAACCCCAACGCACCATCGACCACAACGGGGGCGTCACCGAAGCTGCATACGACCCACTCGGTCGTGTCACCGACGTATGGCTGCCAAACCGCAACCGCGGCAACCAAACCCCCAATAAGTCCTTCGAATACCTTATTCGTGGCAATGGCGCTACCGCCGTGACAACGAAGACGATGGTGGCGGGGGAACACTATGTCACCAGCATCGAACTCTACGACGGCATGCTGCGCCCACGGCAAACACAGGTTCAAACTCACGGGGGACGCCTCGTCACTCAAACCCAGTACGACTCACGTGGGCTCGTCGTGGTCGATTCAGGGGCCACCTTCAACAATGAATCCGGCCCCACGACCAACCTGGTAGCCGTCGAACGCACCAACGATATCTCTCGTACCGAACTCGAATACGACCTCGCGGGCCGCGTCACCGATGAAATCTTTCTCATCAAAGATGTCGAACAGTGGCGCACGAGAATGCAATACGGTGGTCATAGTTCGGCATGGATGGTGCGAATGACCCCTCCGGAAGGGGCCACTCCGACCGCCGAACTCACCGACGCACGCGGCAACCTCATCGAACTACGCGAATACCAAGGCAGTACCCCCAGCGGCCAATATGACGCCACTACCTACACATACACCCCGGCCGGTCACCTTGAGACAGTCACCGACTCCGAGTCAAACACCTGGTCGTTCGAATACGACATAGCAGGCCGCAATACCGCAACCGACGACCCAGACGCCGGAAGGTCAACCCACACCTACAACGACGCCGGACAAGTACTGACCTCAAAGGACGCTCGCGGCATAGAGCTGCACTACACCTACGATCAGCTCAACCGACAAACAGAAATGTGGGAAGGGCCCGTCCAGACAGGCCAACTCCTGGCCGAGTGGACCTTCGACACCGCCACCAACGGCATCGGCCTACCAGCAACCGCAACGACATGGATAGACGGCGAAGCATGGGTCGAAGAAATCGGCCGATACGACGAGGCCGGCCGCGTCATGCAAAACCACTGGCACCTTCCTGATACAGCAGGAGCGCTAGCGGGCAGCCACTGGAGAGCCACCACCTATCACGTCGATGGGTCAATCAACACCACCCGCAGCAGCGGTATAGGACAACTTCGCCCCGAGACGATGATCTATGGCTACAACGAACTGGGCCAACCCACCCGCACAGCCGGAACCGGCCCAGACTTCGGAGCCGGAAAAGTCTATGTCGACGCCGTCGAATACTCCCCCTATGGACAGCTGCTTCAAAGAACGCTGGGCGACCCCAACGACATCGGCGGAAGCACAGGCCAAGTCACACAAACGTGGGAATTCGAAGAAGGAACCCATCGGCGAGCCGCTTTCTGGCTGGACAAAGACTCACCGGGCGAATACGACGGAACCAGACACTCGGTAGCAGCGCTTACCTACGAGTACGACCAATCGGGCAACGTTCTCTCCGTTGCCGATGACGCCACCCACGTATCGATGAGCCCTGAACGACAGTGCTTTCAATACGACCACCTGCAACGCATCACCGCCGCATGGAGCCAATCAGGTATTGGCGACTGCCTGGCCAGCCCGACATCAGCAGACATCGGTGGACCGGCTCCATACTGGTCGAGCTACACCTACGACTCCACCGGGAACCGCACCAGCGAAACCCAATGGGGACCAAACGGCGAGACCATCCACGAATATGCCTTCCCCAACGATGGGGCGCAACCACACACATTGCAAGAAGTCCTCCGCACCGGAGCTGATGAAGGGCGCTCGGTATACACCTACGACGATTCGGGTAACACCACCTCGATCGACCGAGACGGTGACCTGACCATCCTCGCCTGGGGGCCAACCGGGCGAGTCGAAAAAGCCGAGAACGGCGAAGAAACAACCCGATTCATCGACACCATCGCCGGTGAACGACTCATGCGCATCGACCCCGACGGGTCAAGTACCGCATGGCTTGCCGAATACGAAGTCAACATCAAAAGTGACGGGGCCCTATCGGTCACTCGCTACTACCACCACGCAGGTGACGTGATCGCCACCCGAGCCGACCGAGGCGACATTGTCTGGATGGCCGGTGACCACCATGGCACCGCCCTGTGGTCGATCAACGGCTTCAGCATGATCGCCCAAACCCGGCGTATGGACCCCTTCGGAAACCAACGCGGCGACACACCCACCGCCTGGCCCGACCAACGTGGATTCATCGGCGGAATCGACAACGAACACCTCGGACTCACCACAATCGGGGCACGCGAATACGAACCAGCCACCGGGCGATTCATCTCCGTAGACCCCATCGCCACGTTCTGGAACCCCCAACAGCTCAACGGCTATGCCTATGCGGACAACTCACCGATCACCAAGTCCGACCCGACAGGACTATGCGCCGAATGCATATACTTCGCCAACCCCGATGGCGGAACCATCTTCCTGGCCCCCACCGCACCACGCAAGAGCGGACCGGGACCAAAACCACCAGCACCAAGCTGCATGGAAGAATTTTGCCCAACCGTTGATACATCGGGCAGCCAATGGACAAACTGGCAATGGGGAGACCAAAAAGGCTGCAGCACAGTAGGCCAAGATGTCAGCCAATTCGGCGAATGCCTCCCACCAGTGCCAGTAGACGCGCAAGAAGACGACTTCCTCTTCGCTTTGTACTGTGGTCAGTACGGTATGCCAACCGACCAGTGCGAGTGGATGGCAAACCACTACTTCAACCTGTCCTTTAGCAAGGTCGGAGAGATTGCCGATGAGATCATCTCTGACCTGATTGGCATTACCGATATTAAGGAATGTGCCAGTGGTGACTGGAGTTCGTGTGCTTGGGCAGCTCTCAACGTCATCCCCATCGGTAGGCTAGCCGGATACATCGGCAAAGCCGTCAGTGCTGTGCCTTGGCCATGGGTCAACCGTGCCTGTCGCAGCTTTGTGGCTGGCACTCTGGTGCTCATGGCTGATGGCTCGGTGAAACCCATCGAGCTGGTGAAATCCGGCCATGAGGTTCTGGCTGCCGATGTGCTGACCGGGCAGACCGAGCCCGCAGTTGTCTCTGAGGTTCACGAAACCCCCGAATCGGTTCGCAACCTCGTTACCATCACCACGGGTTCACCTGATGCCGAGACTGTATCCGAGGAGATCACAGCTACGGCCGGTCACGCCTTCTGGGCCATAGACGACCCCGCGGACGCGGAGGCGACTGATGGCTATTGGGCACCGGCGCGCGACCTCGCAGCCGGGGCGTGGATCAAGACCTCTTCGGGGTCTTGGACACAAGCGGCCCAGGTAGAGCATCATGAGACCACAACCACTACCCACAGCCTCACCGTCGAATCACTCCACACCTTCTACGTCGTCAGTGGCGAGAACAACCTCCTCAACCACAACTGTAAACCAGCCAATACCATCAGGGAGGACTTGAGAAATCTTGGTAATGGGAACAGTAAAGGTACTAAACTTGCTAAAACTGAAGACGAGCTTAGAGGGCTCTTCAATAGGTGGGTGGGTGACGATGCCGTAAACATAACTCCTGACAGTATGGGCGCCGGCGATTCAATGTGGAGACTGTCTGATGGCACCCAAATTAAGTGGCGGTCAGGTTCCACAAGTGGAGGTGCCACCATCGAATATCTGCTAGGTGATTCTACATCGAAGAAAAGCAAGTGGAAGAGAGTGCATATTGAGGGTGGATGATCAGTTTGATCTGAAAATCCAATATGGAATACTGGAAACTGCGGTTGTTGATTGGGTTGCTTCGTCGGAAGCTGTCGGGATCGTCTCGTACATCGCGGCTTTGTCGCGTTGGGGTGCCTACATCCGTGTACGAGAGCCGGTGAGTTCTTACATCCGTGATTGTGGGAATGCGGATTCGACGTACTCCATGCTGGATGTATGGTCAGCTCAGCAAGCATTCCGTGTGGTTAAGAAGATGCTGGTTGAGGGGCTGGTCAGGATTGGTGATGGCACCCCGTTCAAAGAATGGAATGGAGACGTAGAGCAGCACCTGTCCCGAATAGATACGATTATTGATGAACTGCCAGAAGGGGCGGAACACCTATCATGGTTCTATTTGGATATCACTCCTCGTGGATTTCAATGTTATCTCAGGCACTTCGTTCGGGTCGCAGCGAAGATTATTGTTCGACAAGGAGCCCACAGGGCTTTGAGCATTTGGGATGTGGAGTTTGCTGTCCGAAACGTAATAGGTGAATATACTGAAGAGGAAGAAGCAAGAGTCGAAGGACTGGACGAAGGGATAATATATAAGCAGATTTTCAACAATATGAGGCTGGATGAGAATTCGGTTCAAGCCGCAGTCTCAAGAGCAAATGATGGCTGGTGGCTAAAGAATAGAGTAGAGACAGTAAGTCGAGTGATTGAATGCCTAAACTTTATGAGCCTTGAACGGCTACTGGAATTGTCGATACAAGGAAATCGCATTGATGTAATTGATGCAGCTGAAGTCCGCAGCAATAGTGAAGCTGTGCAGTGGCTTGAAGAAATGGGTCGGCATCTCTCAATTGTAGTATCGGATAAAGGAAAGAATCTATCCGAGATCTTCAAAATAGAGCCAAATGAAGTATTCTATAGTTACATGTTTTCAGAGTACAAAAGTGAACTTAAATAAGTCTTGTGGAATAGATCCGGTAGCTTCTGGACTTGTGGGAAGAACGCGGTCACTTCGTTGCGCATCTGGTTGATATCGTTTACGGTCTGGTCGCCTAGACTCTGTTAGGCCAGCGTCAACAAGGCATGGCGTCCCTCGCCCAGCTGCCTCCAACGCGACCGGATTACCTCCCGGCGGGAACGGATGAGACAAGCAACAACGGCAAGGGTTCGACTCGACAACGGCAACGCAGCCTGATAGAAAAGCACCTGAAGCTCCTGGAAGCGACTTGTTTCGACGCCTGTTGTTCTACCAGGAGCCTTTCCAATGCCCCACAACAGGACCACCTACCAACCTAGCTACCCACCACACGCTCACGATGAAATTAGCTCACTGAGTCCGCTGGTGGACCGAAGCGCCCTTTGCGGTCGTCTCCTGTTATTTGCGGTGGCGTCGCTACACATCGCGGTAGGAGTAACCGTAGCTTTCGTTCTTGCCGTACTTTATGTCCTCTAGGGCAACGCTGTACCCAAACTCGACTGCTGCTTTGATTAGCTCAATGGTGTGTGGACAGGGGCGTTTGGCAGCGTCATTGGCAATCGCAGCGGCTTCGTCAGCAGCGATTCCCGACAGCCTGAAGAGAGTGGAGGGATCTGCTTTTTTAATGGCATCGGAGATAGCTGTTAGTACGGTGTCGTCCATTCGCCGGTTCCTTTGGCGGTAGTTTCGAAAACAGTGGCGCAACCCTAATATTGGACGAGAATATCGGTGCGCCGCGAGGCAAAGTCTGGTATCCGACAAGCTAGGTACGGTTAGTTTACGCTTCGGGACTGTACAGCTTGACAATCGCGTGTCCGTGCGCGCAGGCTCTCAGTAGCGGTCTATTGTCCACAAGCGGCGTATATCGGCTGCGCTCCCGGCCACGTCTGGATCTTTGTCCGGGCTGTGGACGCAACCGGGTCTTACCCCATCTCCTGATCGATCTCCAAGGGGTGAGCCCGCGAAGCTGTCAGAGGCGAGCGCGAAAAACCGTGCGATCACACGGGAGAACGAGACGGCAAAAACCTTGGCGAAGGCCGGGTACGACATCCAACAGAACCCACCGCCCAACGAGCTAAAGGGATGTATCACTGGATCATCGAAACTGATAACAGTATAAAACACAGGCTATTTGATCCGAGGCTAAAGAACTGGTAAGCATATGGCATCATTTATTCAGGGAATAATGCATAAAAAAATCCCTCGAAGCTATCGTGAGGAATCGTTTGATTTGAGTGACATAGCGGGCGTGGCATATTATTGTTATCCGGCTGTGTACGCTAGGTCAATACTTTGTCACCTGGTGGAGCAGGGGTTCTCAGTCGCGGGAGGGGACGTATGGATCCGTGACGACAGCGGCTTCTATCCTGGATATGATAATTGGTCTATCGAAACTGAGGAGGACTATACCTCGAAGGAACGTATTCTAAGTCGCGCAGATCCCTGCTTCGATAGGGCGCAGCAGGTAGAGAAAGCGTATGTCACTTTTGTTGTTAAGGGGCCAGGGAACTGGCATTCAGAGCTCGTGGACGTTTAAGCTGTAATATAGTCGTGATTTGCCGCAGGGCCTTATGGTGAGCGATTCCCATGTTATGGGTGTGTGGTGATTATCTCGCGACGCTTAGTGACGCCCTGGAGTGATAGTAAAACAAGATGGATCCACCAAATATTTTCTGGATCCTGTGACAGGGGAGTTTAGTATTTCCAGAGACAAAAGGTTTGTGATGTACTTTATCTCAGATTCACCGGTTCCGTATTTCAATGATCGGCGCAGAATGGAAATCTAATTGGACACCACTATCAAGTTCCCGTGTCCGTGTTGTGGTTACATCATCCATGACGACGTAGGTAGCGATGTGATTTGCCTAGTTTGCTGGTGGCAGGATGACCCAGTACAGCTTAGATGGCCTACTCTAAGAGGCGGGGCAAACAAGCCCTCACTTGTTGAAGCGCAGAAAAACTATCGCAGTTTTGGTGCATATTGTCAGAAACCGAAAATTATATCGTTGGCAAGATCTTATGAAAAAACTGAAGAAAAGGAGGAGGGTTTCAGAAATATTGACTTGGAACGGGACAACTTTGAATCCGAATTCGAAACGACTTCCCCTTGGCCTAATGACTGGTCGACTCTTTACTGGTGGAGAACCACCTATTGGCGTTTGTGAGTATTTACCTTATTTCCTTCGGGATGGGTAATACTTGAAGAACCATAGACTCGTGACTACTTTTGATGGGTCAGTTAATGGTTTCGATGTTGTATCGGACGTGTGGGCTTTGGAAGTAGCCTTGGACTATGGCCGGTAGGTTCTGGACTTGTCGGAAGAACGCGGTCACCTCGTTGCGCATCTGGTTGATATCGTTTATGGTCTGGTCGCCTAGACTTTGTTAGGCCAGCGTCAACAAGGCATGGCGTCCCTCGCCCAGCTGCCTCCGACGCGACCGGATTACCTCCCGGCTGGAACGGATGAGGTCAGCGACAACAGTAAGGGTTCGACTCGACAACGGCAACGCAGCCTGATAGAAAAGCACCTGAAGCTCCTGGAAGCGACTTGATTAGACACTTGTTGTTCTACTAGGGGCTTTTCCCTTGTTCACAACAGGACCGCACACCTAGTCCCAAGCCTGAACACTCAATCAGGGTGAAGATCCTCAATGAAGAACCCGTTGAAGACTAACGACAAGTTGAGTGATAGCCGCATGGCATTTATGAGTCGCGATGGCTCTACTGTCGTGATTCATGATCCTATGCATAATAATCTAGGTACGGTATTTAAGCCGGACAACATGGAATCTTTCTGGGAGGGACTTACGTGAGTCAGCAAATGAAAACTGGTGATACGGATTCTATTATAGACAGCCTCACTGACGAGGAAACTCAATTCTTGATTGCCGGTTTGCGTCAGTGGCAAGGTGCTGCCGTCTGCACTGAAGAATTGGCAGCAGCGCTGGAGTACTCGACGACAGACGAACTATTGAGTCATCGAGTTAGATTGATTGCCCAGATTAAAGCAAGGCGTGAGCTTGAGCTTCTTGACTGGGCGCGGGTGCTTTTCACCGTAGAGACGGTTTTCATTAGTCATATCTTTGGTGCCGGATACAGTTGGGGCACTGTTTCTGGGTTTCGAGATGGCGAGGCATTGATCCTGATGCGTTCTATTCAGCGCAAGGCTCGTCGGTGCAGGTCTGTAGTTGGAGATACGCTCGGCACCTTGCGGCTAAAAAACTCCCTATAAGTAGGCTGATGCGGGGCCGCCGATAGCTACTGGGCTCCGCGCGCGACCTCGCAGCCGGGGTGTGAGTTGAGACCTCGCACTGGTTCTAGGTGCATTCCTCTGGATAGTACGTCATAAAGTGACAACCACCACCACCTACACTCTGACCGTCGGATTATTGAGGCGTTTTCATTCTGGGTGAGTGTTGGGGTCGAGCTGAGGTTCGTGGTCCTGTTGTGGGGCAAGGGAAAGGCTCCTGAAGCGACTTGTTTCGACGCTTGTTGTTCACCAGGAGCTTTTCCTATGCCCCACAAGGGGCCACAAACCATCGCCACACTTACGATGAAATAAGCTCAATCTATGATTTCAGGAGGAAAAATTTGGATATGACAAGCAAGGATACGTATCTGTTGCTTTTCGGGAGGCTAGTGGCTGACGGCAGTCTTTCGGAAAGTGACCGAAGCTTCCTAGCGGCTGCCGTGAGTGGTGCAGAGGCATTTAAGAAATATTGTGGAACCGGTACAGAACCTGAAGTTTCAGAACGTGTCTACGAGCTGACTTTGTTGGTTTCAGAGTTGTTTCTATCACGAGCTATTACGGGGACCCAGTTCGAATGGTTGTACTTGGATATACGGCGTGATTTGTTTTGGAATCTTCCCTATAACGCGGCTATCGAGCTATATGAGTCGATATTGTCTGATGTCGACGTGTATTACTCAGGCGATGATGGGCTTCAGGAAGGTGAAATCGGTTTTGAGGAGATGTGTGATGTCGTGCGTAGTCTTGTTTTCCAGGTCAAAGTGCGGATGAGTATGCCCAAGCCTTCCATTGGTGATTTATCGTTAGAGGGGGCGGCGATGCTGGCTGGCTCTTGCTCTGACGCAGCTGGGCACAGGTGATTAGGACCGTTTGGTATTGAGCTGTCTGACCAGAGGGCCGATAGCCGTGCTGTGAGCGGATGTGGTTGGCAATAGTTGAGAGTCTTATTCGGCCCGGTAAAGCGGCCCAAGCGGCCCTGGACCGTTTCGAGGCTGACTACGCTCGATCTAGCGCACTCAACCAGATCGGGCTTTGTAGTGCGTACTTTCTGGCCGGAGACATTGACGCGGCATTGTCCATCGGCGAACAGATCCCAGCAGAAGTCAATGGCATAACCTCACATCGCCTGCGCGATCGCGTCACTTCACTGACCCGCGACGCTGTCAAGCACCAATCGAAGCGGGCTGTTGAGCAGTTCAGCCACGAAATGAAGGCTGTGGGCTCGTAGTGCAAATTCCAGAAGAATCGCTCACAGCTATCTGTTCGCACATTGACCTCGACATCAGTGGTGCGGCACTGATGCACTGTTCCAACAACGCACTGTTTTATCTGCCTGCTGAAGGGGTCGTGGTGCGTATCCTCCGCAGCCGCACCATGACCGATCGGCCCGCTAAGGTCGCCCGCCTGGGCCAGTGGTTGAACCATCTGGGAGAAACAGCCCCGGCCATTAGATTGTGGCCCGAGGTACCTCAGCCGGTCGTGGTTGGCGACCATTATGCGACCATCTGGTTCTACGAGTCGCCCAGCGAGCCACAACCCACAGCATCAGACCTGGGCCGGACGCTAAAACGCTGGCACAGTCTTAGGCCACCCTCCGGACTGGTTCCCAGCTGGGACCCGGTAACACCGGCACGGCAGCGCATCGCCGATGCAACGAGACTCACCTCCTCGGTGAAGCGTTACCTCATCGACTGGTGCGATCGTCTTCAGCCACATGTTGAAGAGCTCAACCGTGGCCACATATGCCTCATTCACGGGGATGCTCACGTGGGCAACCTCATCCGCACCCGTGATGGCAACGTCGTGTTGTGCGACTTCGACTCCACCTCAATGGGGCCGTTCCAAGTCGACCTCGCTGCCGCCGCAGCTGCCGCGACCTGGTTCCATGATGAACGGACACACCGTCTCTTGGCCACGGCATATGGGTACGAGGTCACCGCCGACCCATTGTGGGACCTCTTCCGCAGCACGCGCGAGTTGGCCTTCGTCGTCGGAGGCGCACCACACCTGGATAATCCCGCAATTGCCGAGGAATTCGCTCTCCGGCTCGAGTCAGTCCAAACCGGCAACAACCACACACCCTGGACGCCATACGCTGACCTGCACTCCACGTTAGACCTCGTCACACTTGTAACAGAATCCTTTTGTTGAGAAAAGCGATGTGCTGCGCGCCAGTTGTGGCTCCTGCTAGTTGGGGAACGTCGTCGATCAGCCAACCATGAGCGGCGCGAATCGGATCGGTCGTCGAGTCCGTTGCATTCGGATGAATCGTGGCGTCATTGCTGGTCGAAATGACAGTGGATAGTTGATCAAGGCTCAGCTCTAGTTCTGAGGCCAAGTCACGTCGAGTGCTTGGATATAGCGAACATGTCCCAGCTTCCCACCGGCCCACTGTCCTGGCAGAAACGTGAAGTGCGTCAGCTAGGGACTCTTGTGTGTGTCCTGCACGGGACCCAGCCTCGCTTAGTTTAATTCGGCGAACCATTTCACGACCTTCTACCTATGCGTCGATGCAGTTTAAGCACCATTTAGCGCAGCTTGTCGCCAAGTTGTCTGGTAGTTGTCGGGGCGATGTCGTGGTGTGGATTCAGTCGTGGTGAAACCCTTGATCAGGCGTCCAGTATCGATGCTGATTTTGCGAGTGAGTTTTCGATCAGGGCGATCAGGTCCGGAGTGGCATAGCTGCTGCCAGAGACCGGATTTAGGACTTGAACTTGGTCTTCGTGGGCTTTTACAGAATTGTGGAGCATTATGGGTCTTGATGGTGATCGGGCTGTGCAAGTGAGGTTGCCTGTGCATCGGACTATGTTGGCGGTGCGGGATATGGCCGACCAGGTATGGCGGTCAGGTCCGATGACCCTCTCAGGGGTTGAGTACGCCAAGGTGCTGCAAGCTTTGCGGCAGTCTTCGGCGGTCTTTGTAGCCAGGGCGATTGCGCAGACGGAGAAGCGGGCGCGCACGCTGTTCGATGTCGCGGTTCCCACGCCGCAGCAGTGTATTAAGGCTGTGTTTTCTCACCGTGCTTTCGGACGCATCAAGGGCAAGATTGTGCGTGATGAGGCGGCAATGGCGATGGTCGACCGGGCGGTCGAATCAGCGGGCGAGAACGTGCGTCTGTTCTGTACTGGGTTTCCGATGAAGGTGTTCAACCCTTTGGAGACCGGCTGCCGGGGCGATGCGGTCGATCTGGGGGATGTGTCGGTGTTGCTTCGCTACGCCGAACTGGCTCAGGTCTTGAGTCACTTCGGCCGCAGCATCAATAAGTCGTTCACTGTCACGGTCATCTCCGATGGTGCGATGAACGCTGAGGTGTTCAAGACCAGGGCTCTTGTGTGCGAGTCGTATGTGTCCAGGTTGGGTGACATGATCGCTCGGCTTGGTATTGAGGCGTTGGTGTCGGTGCAAGAGTTCTATTCGATGCTCACCACCATGGGGGAGGGTCATCGGGCCCGGTATGACCAGGCCGTGCAGCGTAGTAAAGATGTCTGCCATGCCGCATTTGGTTTGCTCTTGGATCGCGATGACGTGCAGCAGTCGATGAAGCAGGCGTTGGAGTGCGAGTACGAGCTGTTTGGTACCTCGGACTTCGCCGATTTGTTTCACTCCACGATCGGAAGCGTTCGCTATCCGGAGATTGAGCATCTGGCCAGATCGTTCGATGTCAGTTTCGAGGCCGCTTACACCCTGATGGTGGGTAGCGTCCTGTGGGGACAACGAATTGAGGACACGCGAACATACGAGGCGATCATGCACGGCCTGCCTCGACCGGCACGGGCGAACTTCCGGTACCGAGCCACGATGGTGCAAGCGGAGGTGACCGAATCCGCATGGGATTCCACTATTGAGTACGTTGCGGTCATGAATGCGGCCCGGTCTACCGATATTCTCAACCTGATGGTTCCGGGCGGGATCAGGGTGACCACACGCCCAAAACCAGGTCAAATCGGTATCCACACATCCGACCAGAGCGCACCGTCGCTATTCTCCTACCATTCGGTGCCCGTGATCGTGCCGCGTGACAAGGGAAAATGCGTCAAAGTCGACTTCGAATTGCGGCTGCACGCGGTGACCGGAGGCTACCGTCCGGTGCTGCTACACGGCACTGACATTGTCGGCTATGTCCACCCTGAGATCCCGTACGGCCCGCTTGACCAGATGCCGTGGAAACGCGGCTGCTAGCGCGCGACCGGGCACCAACATTGAACTTCAACTCATCCACAAACGTATCCACAAGGGAGCTATGCGGTGGCGCATATCATCAATGAGGTCTCACGTACGTTCAACGAGTTCCTGCTACTACCGGGCCGCACACGCAAGGACTGCTCGGTGCAGTCAGTGGAGGTGTCCACTCCGCTAGCGCGCCATCGCCTCGGTGAACCCTCACCGCTCATACTTGGCACCCCGGTCACCTCAGCGATCATGCAATCGGTTAGCTCGCACGATCTGGCCATCGCACTGGCCCGCGCCGGAGGCCTGTCGTTTCTGTACCACAACCAACCCATCGAGGACCAGGCCGCGGCCGTACGTAGGGTCAAGACTTTCAAGAGTGGGTTTGTCACCAGCGACACCAACGTTCGGCCCACCGATGCTCTCCGGGACCTGGTGGAGCTTATGGAACGCACTGGACATTCCACCGCCGCTGTCACCGAGGACGGTACCGCCACCGGGACCTTGCTGGGCATGGTCAGCAAACGCGATTTCCACCCCCAGCGTCATGACCTTGACGCACCGGTCAGTAGCAGGATGCGACCCATCGACTCCGTACCATCGGCCAAAGGCGACATCACCCTCACCGAGGCCAACGACCGGCTGTTCGATGAACACTTGGACGTCCTGCCCGTCCTCGATCACGAGGGACACCTGCACCGGCTGATCTTCCGATCCGACTATGAGGACAACAAACGATTCCCTCACCAACTCGTCGATGCCTCCAAACGCCTGCGCGTGGGCGCGGGCGTGAACACACACGACTACAAAGACCGCATCCCCGCCCTCGTGGACGCAGACGTTGACGTGCTGTGTTTCGACTCCTCAGACGGGTACTCCGACTACCAAGCCGACGCACTCGCCTGGGCCAAACAACACTACCCCCACACACCTATCGGTGGGGGCAACGTAGTCGACGCCGAAGGATTCGACTTCCTCGCCCAGGCCGGAGCCGACTTCGTCAAAGTCGGCGTCGGAGGAGGATCAATCTGCATCACCCGCGACCAAAAAGGAATCGGCAGAGGACAAGCCAGCGCCGTGCTCGATACCGTCGCAGCCCGCGACCGATACGCCCAACAAACCGGCATCTACGTGCCGATTTGCTCCGATGGCGGCCTCGTGCATGACTACCACATCACGCTAGCGTTGGCTATGGGCGCTGACTTTGTCATGATGGGCCGCTACTTTGCCCGTTTCGACCAGGCACCGGGCGCGAAGATCCCCACCAAGGAGGGATTCGTTAAAGAATACTGGGGCGAAGGATCAGCCAGGGCAAGGAACTGGCAGCGTTACGGGCAAGCCACGAAGATGCTCTTCGAAGAAGGCGTCGACGGATACGTTCCCTACGCCGGAGACCTCCACGAGGGCCTGGCCAGCACCCTAGCGAAGATCAAAGCCACTATGGTCTCATGCGGAGCATCCAACATCCCCGCTTTCCAAACCGGAGCCCGACTCACGCTCGTATCCGAGCAAAGCTTCCAAGAAAGCCACGCCAACGTCACCATCCGCGAAACCACCGGCACCACCCACTGAAGGCGCTAGTTCTCGCCTCGATCACCCGCAGCCAGTCGCACACGATGCTGACGATTGGATACCCATCTAACGCGCTAGGTCTCGCTGAGAGCGCGATTGTCTCCTCGGCTGTGCTTTCTAGGCACGATTCACCTGATGCACTTTCGGTTGAGGGAACAGTGTGCCTGGTTGCGGTTGTTGCGGCTCCTAGAGAGGGTCGCGCATAGGCTAGGTCGTGACGGCAACTGTTTGTGGACCGCGTTTGGGCCTACAAATGTGGCTATCCATCGAGTCGTTACTGCTGATGAGATCGGGCAGCCACGTAAGGCGATCGCGTTGGCTCGGGCTCATTCGCTTGTGGGGCAGGTTGATGAGGCCGTTGCGGTCTTGACCGTGGCTGAAGCTGGGACCACAGAGCAAATTCGAAACCATTGCATGCGTAGGCAACTGGTCGGCACGTGGCTTGATGCGCATGGGCACAACTACAAGGTAGTGTCGCTTGCGCAACGGATGCACGTGAGTCCGCGTAGATACGCACATGGGGAGTTGCGACAGTGCCAGTTCAGGCAACGCATGATGAGTCCGGTCGCTTTGCTCGGGCGAGGGCTGCCTCTGGTGCTCTGATTCGAAACTAGGCCGGTGAGGTGCTCATCCTGCCAGTCCCGGTGGCTAGCCGAAGGGGTTCCGGCTGCCCGGGTCGCACAGTGGGCAGGGCACTCGGTGGACACGCTCTTGCGTGTCTACGCCCGATGCCTCGATGGCACCGAAGAGGCCGCAATTAGACGAATCACCAACTAGACAACGACAAAACGACAAAAAGGCGGGGCCGCAGCAATTGCGGCCCCGCCCTTTCACTTCTATGGGCAAAGTTTCGGGCGCGACCAGTACCGCGAATCCAGCACAAAAGCGGCCTCAAGATCCCGCCAGAACGCCATAAAACAGACAAATCACAACATGATGAATATCACTGTCGGACCGGGGGTTTTTGTCCCTGAATGCGAAACCCGGCAAAAATCCGACAAAAAATGGCCCTACAGGGCCGGATTCAGTCGTTTCAGCCGGACAAACCGGACGCAGCCGTATGTCCACAAAGAACAATACCTGACCAACAAAAATGCTGGTCAGGTATGTTTTTCCTGCTAGATTATTGCAGGGGCGACAGGACTCGAACCTGCAACCCTCGGTTTTGGAGACCGATGCGCTGCCAATTGCGCCACGCCCCTTTATCACCACATGTGTTCTGCGGCTGAAGCTATCTTACGTGCCGTTGGTTTCGGGCCGCAACCGGGTATGGCGGGTGCGGCCCAGCCGGCCGAGACGACCTAAGCCGAGCGCCGACTCTTGCCCGCTTTGGCCACCCCGAGCTGGAAACCGAGCGAAATTAAGTCGGGAACCTCTTCCCGCAGAACCGATGCGAAGGGGAGCGTTTTGATCGCTTTCGAAGGCTGATGCCAGCTGGCCGGGGGCTGTTCGGCGCGCGAAATACGTGGCGAGTACGGCCAGGAACGCCGCAGCGATGCCTACAACTCCGAGCCACCCAAAAAGCGCCGAGTATCCGTTCAGCCACGAGGCGATGACCGTCCCCGCCCAGGGCGAAATGGAGATGGCCAAGGTGGATGGCAGGCTGAAAATCCCATACCGGAGCCCAAAGCCACTGGTTCCCCAACGGTCGGCCACCGCAGTGGCCTCCAACAATGTAAAGGCGCCTCTGAGCGCACCGGTGAGGAGAACCAGCGCCATGAC
This sequence comes from Natronoglycomyces albus, assembly GCF_016925535.1. Taxonomy (NCBI): domain Bacteria; kingdom Bacillati; phylum Actinomycetota; class Actinomycetes; order Glycomycetales; family Glycomycetaceae; genus Natronoglycomyces; species Natronoglycomyces albus. Next base: position 903,825 of record NZ_CP070496.1, read on the forward strand.
CGCGCTGACTGGCGAACTGACAAAGCCGATCGCGGATGTGGCGATCCCTCCGGCGATGAGAACGCCCGCCGTACGGCCGGTGACGCTGGTGTGTTTCACCAGGGTTCCGTAACCCAAACGTCCCAGCACTTGGCCGAAACCGGACAGGCCCAAGGCCCATGCCGCGACCGTCACACTCATGCCTTGCTCTTGCAAAAGCGGCACGAGACAAATGAGGGCCGTGAATATCGCGAAGGCTCCAAGGGCGAAGCTGGCGGCTAGGATGATGAACTGCGGCGTGCGAGGAAGTCGATCACGGTGCGCTTGGCCACGGGACGGGGCAGGTGGGGGCTGCCACGGGGACCGCAGGCAGATCGCGTGGAGGGGAATCGTGATGGCGGCCAAGGTCAAAGCCAGGACGAGATAGGTTTCGCGCCATGTCAGGTGCTGCATCAATGCCGCAGTGACAGGGGCGAAGACGGTGCTGGCCAACCCTCCCGCGAGCATCAAAATCGTCAATGCCTTGACCCGACCCGCGCCGAACCACGCCGTCACCGCCGCTACAGCTGGCTTATAGAAGATCCCAGCTTGAGCCACGCCGCAGCCTATCCATGCCATCGCGAACCACGCTGGTGACCCGGCGAACGACACGACCGCCAGGGATGCCACCGCCAGGACGGAACCGGTGGTCATGACTGGCCGGGGTCCCCAGCGGTCGAGAAGCCTTCCGACGGGGACCCCGGCCAGAGCTGACGTCGCCAATCCAGCTGAGAAGGACCCCATGATCGCCGGGTATGACCATCCGGTGTCGGTGGCAATGGCGGTGGCCAACACCGGGAAGGCATAGAAGACGATCCCCCAACTGGTGATCTGCGATAGGCACAGGGCGATCAGCGCCTGTCGATGCGGATGGGCGGTGGTGGCCCTACGGCGGGTTGGTAGCACTGGGGTCCTCAGAAGTCGGTCTCGGGCGCTGCTGGTGGTCAAAGGGGTGGGGAAACGAGTAGCAGCCGCGCACGGACTGGAAGTCCGTGCGCGGTCTTTGCCGAGGTGGGCGAGCCAATGTTGTGAATTAGCCCAGTGGCACTTGGATGGCTGTGGGAAGCGACCACTCTTGGCGTACCCACGCGGCGATAGGTTTCACCACGTGATGGGCATCGTGCATGACTCCGCGCACGGTATTGGAGGCGAAGGACCGCTGTGCCTCGATTCCCAGGTACCCAAGCCCGGGGTGAGCCAGCGAGAGCCCCGCCGAGTGACGCGGATGATCGTTCTCATCGAGCGCGCCCAAGCCTCGCAAATAGCCCAGGTTGGGGCGGTAGCCAGTGGCCAGGATGACGGTGTCGACGGGCTCCCGGGTGCCGTCGGGCCACACGATCGAATCCCCTTCAAAATGAGTGAACATGTGCCGCACATCCAACAGGCCGGAGTCAAAGGCCTCTTGGTAGTTGCCGATGTCGATGGTCAACCCCTGCGAGAGCAAGGACACCAGCCAGGCGGCAGGGAAGTGGTCGAGGCCGTCGACCAGCCTGTGGTGCAGGTCGTCGCCGTCTTGCCGTTGCGGTACCAGCGATATGGGTTGTCGGCTGGCAATGGTGGTTGTGGCATGGTGAGCCAGCTCGACCCCGACTTGCACGGCGGAGTTGCCTCCCCCGACGACGATGACGCGTTGGCCGGCGAACGGGGTGGGCTCTCGGTAGTCGGACACGTGGATGATCTGGCCTGGAAAGTCAGCGCTGCCGGGGAAGGTGGGAACGTGTGGATTGTTGAAGCTGCCGCTGGCGGCGATGAGTCCCGGGGCGCGCAGCTGGTCTCCTTTGTGGGTGTGAACGATGAAGGCACCGTCCTCTTGCGTCACTGAGGTGACCTTGACCGAGGTGTGGATGTCGGCGGCCAAGGACTGGGCGAATTTTTCCAGGTAGTCGGCGATTTCGTCGCGGGTGGGGTACCCGTCGGGGTCGCCTTCGAGGGGGTGCCCGGGGATGGAGCTAAAGCGTCGGGGCGAGAAGGCTCGCAGGCTGTCGTAGTACCTGGGCCAGGACCCGACGGCCCGGTGGGTGGCTTCGAGGATGAGGGGGCGCAGCCCTACTTCTTCGGCGGCCTTGGCGGCGGTGAGGCCAGATTGGCCGCCGCCAACAATGATGAGGTCGTGATCGTGCGATCGGTGGTGTGAAAGGTTCATGAGCCGATCATATCGTCATTTAAGAAAATGACGATATGAAAAAGTGGTGAGCCGCGCCATAGTGCATCATGGAAAGATGAACAGTGATGACAACAAGTTCAGCCCCCACCTGCAACGGTTTATGAAAGCCCTCGCCAGCCAAACCAGGCAAGACGTCATGTTTCTGTTCAATGACCGCGAAGAGCTCACTGTCACCGATGTGGCCAACCGCCTTTCCCTAGCCCAATCCGCCGCATCGGTTCACCTTTCCACCTTGCGCGAAGCGGGCATCCTCACCAGCCGCCGGGAGTGGAAAGCCGTCTACTATCAAGTGAATCCGGACGGCATCTTCAACAACCTCGACGAGCTGCGCGACTACCTCATGGCCTGTTGCCCACCGGATGCGGCGCAACCTGAAGACGAAACCCAACCCGCCCAGGCCCACGACTGCGGTTGTCACAGCTAATACGATCTGGCAACAGATGCGCGAATCACGTCGCGACAACCCTGCCTTGGCTCACCAGGCGGAACCACTCGATGCCAGTACCCGGGGAAGCCACCACAAGGCGCAGCCTTGATAGCGCGTACGTCACCTTTTGCCAACCAGGAGGCACCGATGAAGACCTTCCTCATGCCAGGCACTCACATTCAGGCACCCAACATTGTGCTTGGTTTGATGCGTATTCAGGACAAGAGCGACGAAGAGGTTCGGACCCTGGTGAGGACGGCCATCGACGCGGGCATCACGTTCCTCGACCACGCCGACATCTACGGCGACAAAGTCCACGGATGCGAACGACGTTTCGCCGAGGCAATGCGGCTGAGTGCCTCCGAACGCGACCGGCTGACCATCCAGACCAAGACCGGCATCGTCAAGGAGGGGCCATACTTCGACTTCTCCTATGAACACATCATGGAGTCGGTGCACGATTCGTTGCAGGCGTTGCAAACCGACTACCTCGACATCCTCTTGCTACACCGGCCTGACGCCCTGGTCGAACCCGAAGAGGTGGCGCGCGCTTTCGACGAACTGGCCACTGCGGGGAAAGTTCGTGCCTTCGGCGTCTCCAACCACACCCCGCGCCAAATCGAGCTACTGCGCCGATGGGTGCGACAGCCGCTAGTGGCCAACCAAGTCCAACTGTCGATCACTCACGCCCCATTGCTGGCGCACGGTATCGCGGCGAATATGCAGGGACTTGACCAGTCGATCAGCCGTGACGATGGACTCATCGACTATTGCCGCCTGCACGAGATCACCATCCAAGCGTGGTCCCCATTCCAGTCGGGGCTTATCGACGGGCCCTTCCTCGGCTCGGACCGATACCCCGAACTCAATAACGTCATCGACCGGCTCGCGGCGAAGTACGAGGTGTCGCCGTTGGCCATCGCCACCGGCTGGATCACCCGCCATCCTGCCCAGATGCAGGTCGTCATCGGCACCACCTCCCCTCAGCGCGTCACAGCGGCCGCGGCGGGTTCGCAGGTGAGGCTAACCAGGCCCGAGTGGTACGAACTATTCCGCGCCGCCGGTTACACCGTTCCTTAGCGCCGTGACCCCACGAACGCAAAAGGGGCCTTGAAACCTGAGGTGACAACAGATTCCAAGGCCCCTAGTCGGACCGGGTTTAGCTCGCCGGCAGGATCGAACCGTCCGACCAGTTCTCCTCGATGAACTGCTTGACCTCATCGGAGGTCAGCAACTGCGCCAGGGTCACAATGCGCTCATCATCCTCGTTGCCGTCCAACACAACCAGCAAGTTGGCATAGGGGTTGTCGTCACCCTCCTCCAAGAACAGCGCGTCTTCGGCCGGGCTGAGGTCGGCCTCGATCGCGTAGTTGCCGTTGATGACGGCCGCGTCGACGTCGTCCAACGCGCGCGGCAGTTGGGCGGCCTCGATCGGCTCAATGTCGAGGTCAAACGGGTTCTCCGTGATGTCGTCGACGGTGGCGGTGGAACCGGCGTCCTCGGCCAGCTCCAGTAGCCCCGCCGACTCCAGCAGCGCCAACGCCCGGCCCCCGTTGGAAGCATCCGAGGGGATGGCGATCTGGTCGCCTTCGGAGATGTCGGCGACCGCGTCGTACTCGGCCGAGAACAGGCCCAGCGGTTCGATGTGGACTGCGGCGACGCCGATCAGATCCGTGTCGTTTTCGGCGTTGAAGTCCTCTAGATAGGGCTGGTGCTGGAAGAAGTTGGCGTTGATGTCGCCATCTTGGACGGCCGTGTTCGGAGTGATGTAATCGGTAAACGGGCGAATGTCCAGTTCCAGCCCGGCATCGGCCGCGAGGTTCTCCTGCACGAACTCCAAAATCTCCACGTGCGGGCGCGGGCTGGCTCCAACAATGAGCGGGTCGCTTTCGTCCTCAGACGCCGCGCCGCCTCCATTTCCGCAGGCAGCCAAGGCCAGCAGCGTGCTGGCGGTGATGGCTCCGGTGGTGAGAAGACGTCGAGAACTAAATGGGTTTCGCATGGTTTTTCTCCTTGTGAAGGTGATTATCGGGTTTGGTTTCACGTTGACGCCGAGGGCGCGAGAACGCCCCTGGTCCTCGTGCCCGTGCGCGTCAGGTCACGGTGTGTAGTGTAGTTGGCTGGTTTGAGTGAACGGTGATTGCGCGCATGTGGCCAATGGGCCGTCAGTGGTGGAGTTCCTAGCGGCGGTCCAGCACCCGGGAGGAACGGTCCCCCAGAGCCTGGAACAGCTGCACCAAGATGATGAGAATCGCGATGGTGGCGATCATGTACTCGGTTTGGTATCGCAGGTAGCCGTAGGTGTAGGCCAGGTTGCCCAGGCCGCCCCCGCCGATGGCTCCGGCCATGGCCGAATAGCTTGTGATCGCCACGACGGTGACGGTGAACCCACGGATCAGACCAGGAGTGGCCTCCGGCAAGACCACCCGCCACACGGTCGCCCCGACGGTGGCGCCCATGGCGCGCGAGGCCTCGGTCAAGCCCGGCTGTACTTCCAATAGCGCCGCCTCCACTAGGCGGGCGTAGAAGGGAATGGCGGCCACAGCCAAGGGCACGATCGCCGCAGTGGTGCCGATGGTGGTGCCCACCAGCGCCCGAGTGAAAGGCAGAATCGCCACCATCAGAATGATGAATGGGGCCGATCGTCCCAGGTTGACGATGATGCCGACCGGCCAGTTCACCACCCGCAGCGGTTTGAGGCCCGATGGCGAGGTCACGTAGAGCAACACCCCGAGCGCCACCCCACCCAGAAGCGTCCACAAACTGGCCATACCGACCATGTAGAGCGTTTCGTTGGTCGCGTCGATGAGGTTGCCGCGCATGATCGGATCCATTAGGCGACCCCCTCGACAGCGGCTTCGTCGATCGCCTCGACGCGGTCCTCACCCAATAGCCGCGAGGCAAGGCGGCGTGCGCTGGAGCCCAGGCGGCTATGCGGGTCGGCCAGGAGCGACCTAGTCTGGCCCTGTTCGACGAACCGGCCCGCCTCCATGACAGCGGCGTGGTGGCAGATTCGGGTGATGACCTCTAGCTCGTGGGTGATCAACAGGATCGTCAGGTTTAGGGTCTGGTTGAGCTCGGCGAGCAAGTCCAGAATCTCGTCGGTGGTGTCGGTGTCTAGTGCGCTGGTCGCTTCGTCAGATAGCAGCACCTTAGGTTCCGAGGCCAGAGCGCGAGCGATCGCGACCCGCTGACGTTGGCCCCCGGAGAGCTGTCCGGGGTAGGCGCGGGCCTTATCGGCTAGCCCTACGAGGTCGAGCAGTTCCATAGCGCGGGCCTGGCGCTGATGGCGCCCGACGCGAGCCAAGCGCAGCGGTAGCGCCACGTTAGAGACGACATTGCGGTTGTTGAGCAAGTTGAAGTGCTGAAAGATCATGCCGATGTCCGAACGGGTGCGCCTCAGGGCGCGGGCCGAAAGGGTCGTCACGTCCGCTCCGTTGACGTATACCGCGCCTTCGTCGGGGCGTTCCAGCAAATTGACGGTGCGCAGGAGGGTCGACTTTCCGGCGCCGGATCGTCCCAGAATGCCGAAAATGTCGCCCTCGGGCACATGGAGGTCCACCGCGTCCAAGGCAATGGTGGAACCGAAAGATTTAGAGACACCGCTGAGGTGGATCATGAAGAAGTCTGTCGCTTTCGAACGAGAAATCGCACATTAAAGAAAGCCGCTTTGGGGCGCGGCGAAAGAAGAGACCGTGGGCCCTCAGACAGACATTCGGCAGCACATGGCGACGCGGACGGCCATGCCGTCACGAAGCGTCGAGTGCTGCAAGATGTTCACGTCTTTCAGTGAACCATTCACTGGCACTTAAGCCAAGTATCTGTGAGCAACACCGCAAGCGGGACTGAGCTAGGGTGCAGGCATGACGGATTCTCCTGCGACGATTCCGGTCGCTGCATTCGAAGTCGAGCAGTACCGCATGCCCAACGGTCTGCGGGTGGTACTGAGTCCCGACCGTAGCGTCCCCGTCATCGGGGTGGCGGTGGTATACGACGTCGGGATTCGTTCCGAGCCCGAACGCCGGACCGGCTTTGCTCACCTCTTTGAACACATGATGTTCCAGGGCTCGGCCAATGTGGGCAAGACCGAGCACATGAAGCTGGTGCAGGGCGCAGGCGGCATGTTCAACGGCTCCACTCACATTGACTACACCGACTACTACGACGTCATGCCATCCAACGGGTTGGAATTGGCGCTGTTCCTCGAAGCCGACCGGATGGCCGGTCCAGCCATTACCGAAGAAAACCTTCTCAATCAAGTCAGTGTCGTAAAGGAAGAGATCCGAGTCAATGTCCAAAATCGCCCCTACGGCGGTTTCCCGTGGATCACCTTCCCGCAAGTGATGTTTGACACTTTCCCGAATGCGCATGACGGCTATGGATCATTTGCCGACTTGGACGCGGCTACGACCACCGATGCCCAACAGTTCTTCGACACCTTTTATCCGGCCAGTAACGCCGTTCTCAGCCTCGTGGGCGACTTCGACCCGGCCGAGGCGACACGCCTGATCGACAAGCACTTCTCCCATATCGATTATCGCCCCAAGCCACAGCATCCGGCTTTCGACGAACCGGACCTGACCGTTGAGCGCCGTTCCTCCTATACCGACAAGCGCGCCACTCTTCCGGCGGTAGCGGTTGGTTGGCGTATCCCCGATCCCGGTATCGACCTCGACGCGGCCCTGCCCTATATCGTCTTGGGCGACTTGCTCACCGACGGCGACGCATCCCGCCTCAAACAGCGCATGGTGCACACCGACCGCAATGTCACTGCCGTTGGTTCCTATGTGGGCCTGATGGGAGAACCGTTCGCCACTCGTGGACCCACCCCATTCCTCGTGCGGGCGTTTCTTCCACCGGACACCAGCACCGACACCATCTTGGCCTCGCTACAAGAGGAGCTCGGACGTATCGCCGAGGATGGCCTCAGTCTTGGGGAACTGCGCCGTGTGCAGGCCAAGATCGCCACGAGAGAATTGCGCCAGGACGACTCGATCCCGGGCCGCGCCCAACGCCTGGCCACAACCTCCACCTTCCACGGCGACGCCTCCGAGGCCAACACCTTCGCCCGCCGCATTGCTCGAGTCACCGCCGAGGACATTCGAGCCGCAGCGGCCACCTTTACCGAGAACCGCCGCGCCGTCTTGGAAGTCATTCCCGGAGGCCGTTCATGAAGGAGACCAGCGTGACCACCATGATCCCCCAGCTGGCACCCGAAACACCGCTGGTTCTGCCCGAAGCCGTCTGTCGGGTGCTCCCCGGAGGCATCAGCACGACCGTCGTACGCCGAGCCTCGGTGCCGATCGCCGAGATGCGCCTATCGATTCCCATGACCCACATCGAACCGGCGCTGGCGGACCTCTTGGCCTCCACGATCACCAATGGCACCAAGCGTTCGTCGCTGCGTGGCATCGCCGAACGGCTCCAAAGCATCGGCGGATCTTTGCACGCGGGTAGTAGCCCCGATCAACTGTCCATCTCCGGCTTTTGTCTGGCCAGCCAGCTGCCCGCCTGGCTCGATATCCTTGGCGAACTTCTCACCGAGGCGACGTTTCCCGCCGATCCCTTCCATGTGGAACAAGAACGTATCAGCGACTCGATTTCGGTGGCTGAGCAGCAACCGGACTATCTGGTCAATCGGAGGCTAAACCACCGGCTGTGGGAGGGGCATCCGTATGCCCACCAACACCCCTCGGCCGGTGAGATCAAGGCTGTCACCCGGGATGACGTCGAGAAGCTGTACCGCGAACGAGTCCACCCCGACCGGGCTCGTCTGGTCGTGGTCGGCGACATCGACGAGGCGACGATCTTCGATCTTCTCACCGACAAGCTGGGAGCGTGGGTTGAGAACGTCACCGATGAGGTCGTCGTCTCCGACCCCATGCCGCCGTTGCCGCAGTTCGCGCCCAGCGGTATCGAGATCGTTGACCGGCCCGGCTCCGTCCAATCGGCGATTAGGGTGGTGTTTCCCGCTATCGACCGACGTCATCCCGACAATGCCGCTCAGCACTTGGCCAACCTCATCTATGGCGGGTACTTCTCGTCGCGGCTCGTGCTCAACCTGCGCGAGGAGAAAGGCTATGGATACACCCCGCGCTCGATCATCGATCATTCACCCGCTGGTACCTACCAGCTCATTCACGCCGATGTCGCCACCGAGGTCACGTCGCTGGCGTTGCGTGAGGTACACCATGAGCTGCGGCGTATGGCCGAGGAGACGGTGGGGGAGGACGAACTGGCCAAAACCCGCCAATACGCGCTGGGCGCGTTGAAGATCGGTACGTCCGCCAACTCCAGTTTGGCGTCGTTCATCTCTAGTCTGGCCTCGTGTGGACTGACGCTTGACTATCTAGCTAGCCACACCGAGCGACTCCTAGCCGTTACCCCGGCCGATGTGCGGCGGGTGGCCCGCGAACGCCTTAACTTGGACCGCTCTGTCACCGTCATCCTGGGGGAAGCCGAGTCGATCGAAGCGCCGTTGCGCGCTCTGGGAGATGTGACGGTTGCACAGAGCATCTGACCGAGTCTGCCGACACCTGCAGGTGACCTCACTGGAGTCTCACTGGTGAGGCCACTCGTTTGGGGGCGACAATAGGAGGATGCGCGCGGTATGGCCCGCTCGGTGTCTACCGGCACGGGGGGACCTGTGCCGGGCGGCGGTAGCCGCCGGTGGAGCGGGCTGCCCTGGGGCCGGTCTCGACGGCTCGACCGGTAACAGTGTCGCGGTGGCTACACCTGAGGCGCTCACTATGGCAGCGCACTGAAGCAAGCGCTCTCACTTTCGAACCTGAAGGAACAACGGTGATCCCACGTCTGTCTCGCAGCAACGTTGACCGCAACGCGTTGCACCGCGGTGATCCGGTCTGGTTGGCTGAGGCCTGGCAGCGTTCTCATATCGTCCAAGTCGATCCCGCCCGGAATGCGGTGGCTGCCACGGCCTCCGGGCTGAGGCTCATCCGCGCCTCGGATGACCTGCCCGCTCGTCGCATCTTCCTGGGGGGCGACGAAGAGCCCTTCTTCGCCGTCATCACTGATCTTCCCGAGGGGTTGCATCTGCGCCAAGCCCATCGGGGTTGGACCGATCGCGACCTAGGCTTGGCGGCGCAGGCGTTGGCGATGGCGCAGTGGCACGAGAATCACCGCTTTGACCCTAAAACGGGCGCGAAACTGGAGCCGGGTTTGGCCGGATGGGAACTTCGAGCCGATTCCGGTGTCGTGTACCCGCGTACCGACCCGGCGATCATCGTGCTGATTGACGATGGGCAGGACTCGGTTTTGCTGGCGCGTAACGTACGGGCCAAAGAGGGTCGGTATGCCTGCGTCGCGGGTTTTGTGGAGCCGGGGGAGTCGGCGGAAGCGGCGGTCCACCGCGAGGTCGCCGAGGAGACGGGCCTGGCTTTGGACCGGGTGGAATATGTGACCAGCCAGCCGTGGCCGTTTCCGTCGCAGTTGATGTTGGCGTTTTCGGCGACGGCCGATCCCGGCCAGGAGATTGTTTTGCAACCCGATGAGTTGGCTGACGCACGCTGGTTTACTGAGGCTGAGGCGCGCGAGCATGTGCGCGGTCGTCCCGATGTCGGTTGGCGGGGGCTAACAGATGTGTCGGTGGCGCGTTTCCTTATCGACCGTTGGCTGGCGGGCCGTTCCTCCTAGCCACGGGCGGGGCGCGCAAGAGCTTGCAGGCGTTGCAGCCAAGGGTGGGCTAGGTGCTTGCGAGGCTGAGATCAGTGGACATTTACTGGTCCGATCACCCGATCATGCGGCCGCTTCTGGAGGGGAAACCAGGTTGAGGGCATAAGAATCGCCCCGGCACCGAAGTGCCGGGGCGGACGCTCGGCGGCCACCCCTCGAAGCCGCCGAGCTAGCTTGATGCATCAAGTAGAACTTAGTCTACAACCTCATGCTCTTAATTGCGACCACCAGGGCCGAGTGTGGCGTGTATCAATATTCCCAGATCAATCACGGTTTATCCGGTATAGACAGCCGTGTCGCGCCAGCGATGACGGTGAGTTATATCAGAAATTTTCTCAGTGATCAAAATTGGTTGATCGAGGGGGCAAAAGGGTGCTTTCGTGGCGAAGGGAACGTCCACGCGGAGTCAATGTCGGCAAGCGACCGCGCTCGGCGGTCCCGCGAACAAGACCGCGAGAAAAATTTCTCCAATATTGCTACGCCAACGAGGCAAGCCGTTCCTTCACCTGAGCGACCGTCGGGTTCGTCAACGACGAATCATCGGAGAAACGCAGCGTCGGCACCGTCTGGTTGCCCTCGTTGGCCTCCAGGACCCACTTCGCGGCGTCCTCATCGTGTTCGATGTTGACTTCCTCGAAATCAATGCCCTCTTTGGCCAGCAAGGTCTTCAATTGGCGGCAGTAACCGCACCAGGTTGTGGAATACATGGTGATCATGTCCGCCTCAACGACCAGCGCGCATCGGGTATTCCGACCCGAGCCACGGATGCGGGCTTCATCACGTCGGCGGGCCGAAGACATTCGCACAGACCAGGGCACTGAGGAGGCGGTGAACCCGCACAAGCCTCCGGGGCGACGTCGGTCTTCTCTGCGACAATGAACCGGTGACTTCTCGCGCCGACAACCTCGAAGCCCTCATCTCCCACTTGGACGCCGAGCAACGGCAGGCAGTCTGCGCCGAACCCGGCCCCGTGTGCATCCTGGCTGGAGCCGGAACCGGGAAGACCCGCGCCGTCACTCACCGCATCGCCTGGCGTGTCCTGCGCGGCGACCTGCGCGGCCAGCACGTCACCGCCGTGACCTTTACCGCCCGCGCCGCCGGCGAACTACGCGACAGACTGCGCACCCTTGGCGTCAGCGGCGTCAACGCCCGCACCTTTCACTCTGCGGCCCTGCGCCAACTGCGATACTTCGGCCCCCGACACTTCGCCGGCGATGTCCCCGAACTCATGAGCTCGACCGTGAAATTCGTCGGCATCGCCGCGGCCCGCGCGGGAGTGCGCACCGACCGGGCCAAAAACTTCGACCTCGCCACTGAACTGGAATGGGCCGCCTCCTCACTCATCTCGCCCGACACCTATCTGCAAGACATCGCCAAGCTCGGACACGAAGCCCCCATGGACGCCGCGGACGTGGCCAAGGTCTATGCCGCCTACGTCGAAGGCAAACGACGTTCCGGCGTCATGGACTTCTCCGATGTCTTGGCCCACACCGCCGAACTCATCGAGAACGACGATGCCACCGCGGAACGAATCCGCAACCAGTACCGCTTTTTCGTCGTCGACGAGTACCAGGACGTCACCCCGCTGCAACAACGCCTGCTCGACGCGTGGCTGGGCGAACGCGACGACCTTACTGTGGTCGGCGATGCCAGCCAGACCATCTATTCCTTCACCGGAGCCACCTCTAGCTACCTCTTGGGCTTCACCCGCCGCTTTCCCAAAGCCCAGTTGATCCGCCTCGTCCGCGACTACCGCTCCACCCCGCAAGTGGTCGAGGTCGCCAACCGCGTCATCGGCGCCTCACAGGGGCGGGAGGCAAAACTACGGCTGGAACTGATCGGCCAGCGGGCCAACGGCCCCGAAGTCTGTGCCGAGACCTTTGCCGACGAATCCGAGGAAGCCGACGCGGTAGCCCGGCGCTGCGCCAAAATGGTCGCCGACGGAATCTCCCCGTCTGAGATCGCCATTCTCTACCGCACCAATGCCCAGTCACAGGCCTATGAAGAGGCGCTGGCGGCTCTGGGGGTGCCCTCGGTGGTGCAGGGGGCCGAGCGGTTCTTCGAACGAGCCGAGGTGCGGCAGGCCATGACGGCCATGCGTTCGGCTGTCAATCATCCCGAGATCATCGAGGCCCCGCTGAACGAGGCGGTGCTGATGTCGTTGGAGGCGATGGGCTGGCGTCCCCATGCCGTTCCCGCAGGCGGGGCGCAGCGCGAGAAGTATGAGGCCGTGGCGGCGCTGGTGCGTTTGTCCGAGACCTTCCAGGTACAGGCGGAACGGGCGGGTCAGACCGCGAGTTTGGAGAGTTTCTGCGTTGAACTGACGCGCCGCGCCGCAAGTCAACATGTGCCAACGCTGGAGGGAGTCACCTTGGCGAGTCTGCACTCGGCCAAGGGCCTGGAGTGGGACGCGGTGTTTTTGGTCGGGATGGCCGAGGGCACTCTGCCGACCACGTACGCCAGGACCACGGAGGCTTTGGAGGAGGAACGGCGCCTGCTCTATGTCGGTATTACCCGCGCCCGAGTCTGGTTGCAGTTGTCGCTGGGTCTGGCCCGGAATCCGGGTGGGCGGGCGCGGCGAGTCAGTAGATTTCTCGCGCAATTGAATCTGGCGGGGTTTCCAAAGGCGGAGGCACTGCCCGATAAGCCCGCGTCGAAAAAGCGCGCTAAGGCGCGACCGGTGTTGTGCTCGGGTTGTGAAGCGCCACTGACCGAAGCGCGGAGCCGAAAACTAGGGCGGTGCGAAGATTGTCCTTCCACGATGGACGAAGAGCTTTTTGACCGGCTTTCGCAATGGCGTTTGCAAGTGGCCAAGGCGACGGGAAAACCAGCCTTTACGATCTTTACCGATGTGACGCTGATCGCAATTTCGGAGCATTCTCCGCGTACCGATACAGCTCTTTTCGCGCTCCATGGCATTGGCAAGTTCAAGATGGACAATTTTGGTGAGGCCGTGTTGTGCCTGGTGAAGAACGGAACCGTCGAAGAGGCGCTAGCGCTCACCCCCGGGCTCAGTCCAGATGATGAGACGCCGTGAAGGGGCGCCGTGAAAAAATTCTTCAAAATGCCGAGAAATTAAGTTGCACGGGTATCAAGCGAGGCGTAATCTGGCGAATGTCAGGGACGCGCAAGCGTTGTCTGCCCATCGTGGCCAGTCCTCATCGGAGTAAAATCCGGCAAGGCGCGCACGTGTGAGCAAAGCTGACAAAACTGTCCGACTAGCATTCGATGCTTCGAAAGGAGGCGAGTAGCAATGACTTCCATCATCACAGACACAAGCGGTCTGCGGACTTCCCAGTCCGTTGACAGCCGTTATGTCGCCATGCTGCCTGCCTCCATCACCGCATCGGGGATTCCAGCTTCGGAATCCCGTTCTCGTGCGCTAACCGCGCCGACGGGCGTTGGCATGGCTGCTAAGCCATGCGGCACCGTGCTGGTCGAAAAAGTCTACGACGTTGATCTGCGTAGCACTGGTCAGGCTTCCTGCGCAGCAGTGCGTCTTCTGCCGATCGCTGGTGTCTTCGCGGGCACGGGTGTGGCTGGAGTCGAGCTGGTTCAAGGCGTCACCGGAGTCGACGGGACCAAAGTGTCTCACCCAGTGCGTACGAATGATCGTAAGGCAGTCAACAGCGGGATTCCGCCTCGAAAAGGTCCACCAGATTGGGTTAACTCACGTTAACCCACTCGAACCTTTCGAGGCCGCGACTCCCGCCCCAGGGATCGCGGCCTTTCTGTTTGTGTGGACCGTTCTCTTGGAGAACATCCTCAGACGATGCGTTTGTTAACCCGAACGTGTGCGGCTAGCTCGCTTGGCCGTCGATCTCACACATGAAGCACGGAATCGGCCGTGCATCACCAAGGCCTTGAGTCTTTTAGCAGTTCAGGGCCGAAATTTCGAAAAAGATGGATGTAGTTAGTGAACAGCCCAGTTCGTTACCGAGACCGAAGCGCGATGAACAGCAGTGAGATGAACAGTGAGGTGAACGGGTTGACTCCCTCAAGTCCGGCAGTTGCCGGCAAGGCTGTAGCAGCAGCCGCAGAAACGGGCGCGGAACTGCCGTGTCATTCCTATGACGCGGACCTGTGGTTTTCGGAACGACCCACCGAGCTTGAATTCGCTAAGTCGCTGTGCGCCGACTGCCCGATCAAGGTCGCTTGCCTAGCCGGTGCGCTGGAGCGGCGTGAGCCTTGGGGCGTATGGGGCGGAGAGATTTTCGAACAGGGCGTGATGGTGGCGCGCAAGCGTCCACGTGGCCGTCCACGCAAGAACGCAATCGCGGCCGAAGAGGCCGCACAAGCCGACCTCGAAGAGCGTTCGGCCAAACTATTCGACACCGTTGGGGTGAAGGCGTAATGACCATTGATCAACACATCGACGCATACGTTGCCCGTGAGTCGGACAACAGCACTCAGCCCGAAGTCTGGACTGAGGAGCCCCCGAACCGCCACCGAATGTGGCAGTGGATCACGCGCATGCGGATGCACAGTTTGCGGGCCGCGCAGCGTCGCGAACACACAGAGGAATTCAAGAATGCTGAATTCGCACTCATGATGCGCTCCCGGCTGTTAAGGCCATAACAGAGCGTTGGCAAAGCGGGACTGTCCCGAAGGACAGTCCCGCTTTCGTATGCGCCTACGGCCAATCGGCAGGTCGCACTTTGCCTTAGAAGCTGGAGGCGACCGGGGTGACGCCGACTAGCTGTCGGGCTCCTCTTGGACAGAGAAACCGGGCAGCCATTCTTCCATGATGCTGTGCCAGTTGGCTTGGGCGCCCAGTTGACACAGGACCCCGATGGACCCCATCGTCACCCGGTGAATCAGCAGGTACGACGGCGGCAACGAGAGTTTGCGGCCCAGCTGAGCCGCCTCCGAGGAGGCATGAGTCAGCCGCATTGACTCTTGTCGCAGCCATTGGCGGGAAAACTGGAATTCCCTGTCTTGCAATGGCTCCAACATTGGCAACAAATAGTCCAAAATGGCCTGGCCGTCGATTTCCAAGTCCTCGGGAATAAATCCTTCGCGGCGCAGCCCCGCTATGACCGCGTCCGCGTCGCCCTCCAGCGTGAGGCGAGTCAGTTCCCCAACGGGGCGCGGCATGCCTTCGGGCAGCCGAGCGACAGCCCCGAAATCATAGACGATCAGGCGATCGTCATCGGAGATCTGGAAATTGCCCGGGTGCGGGTCCGAATGCAACATTCCCGCTAGCGCGGGGGCGGAGAAGTGCAACGTGGTGAGCAGGTATCCAGCGCGGTCGCGCTGCTGGGGTGTGCCCTCGGAGATGATCGTCGCTAGTGGGGTACCACTGACCCATTCGGTGACGATCATGCGTTCGGTGTGAGTGATGACCTGGGGTACAAGGATTTCCGCGTTGCCGTCATAGACGTGCGCGAATTGGCTTTGCGCCTCGGCTTCGAGTCCGTAGTCGAGTTCTTCCATGAGGCGTTCGCTCAACTCGCCAATGAGGCCCCTGATATCGAATCCGGGTTGCATGATTTTGAACAGGGGTGCGAATCGCGACAGCTGCTTGAGGTCGGAGCGCAGCGCGTCGCCAGCGCCGGGGTATTGGATTTTGACGGCGACTTCTCGCCCGTCGTGCCAGGTGGCCCGATGGACTTGTCCAATGCTGGCGGCTGCGGCTGGCTCTTCGGAGAATTCCTCGAAGTAGGTTCTCCATTCGGGGCCCAACTCGGCTTCCATGACGCGGTGGACGGCGGCTACGGGCATGGGGGGTGCGGAGTTTTGCAGTTTGGTGAGGGCTTCGCGGTAGGGGCCGGCGACGGTTTCGGGTAGTGCGGCTTCGAAGATCGACAGGGCTTGCCCGATCTTCATGGCTCCACCTTTGAGCTGGCCGAGAACGGAGAAGAGTTGTTCGGCGGTGCGTTGCTGGGTCTTTTCCCCGATGATCTCGTCGGCCAGGCCGGTGAGGCGCTTTCCGACCCCGAGCGTGGCTCGGCCAGCGAAGCTTAGCGGAAGGGATGCCAACTTCGCAGTCCGGGAGAATGCGCGCTTCGGAATATCACTCACGTCTCTATCTTTCCACGGAGGAAGGGGGTGGTGGAGCTTTGGCTGCGGCGCGTTACGCGTCGGACACGTGATTTGTGTGGCATTCTGGGGCGGCTGGCGGTCTATGACCGCTAAGCACGGGAAAATACTAGGGGGAAATGTGAGCCAGAGCACGCAAACCTATAACGGATACTGCGTCAAGTGCCGCGAGAAGCGCGACTTCGAGGGCAACGTCGTGGAGTCGGACTCCGGCCGTCGCATGGCCAAGGGCACGTGCCCGGAGTGCGGAACGAAGATGAACCGCATCCTCGGAAAGGCTGGTTAGGGGCCGTCCGGCCGTTTGGTCGTGCGCCGCGTGTTCGCTGATGAGCTGGTAGGTCGGTCTCGACGCCCATCAAGATTAAGCATCGCCCGAGGCACACGATTGGTCCCTCTCGCCGCTTCTCAATGCCTGACCCGCAGCGGCACGCTAGTACGACTGTGGCCCAAAGGTCGAGTTTTGGGTCCCCGGCGGAGGGGCACACGCCCAGTTCGGCCCTTTCGCTCGGGTGGCTGTGACCGGTGCGAACGGTTGGCACACGCCTCATGGGGAAGCCGGCGGGCCGATATCGACCCGAGGGCGTTTTGTAGCCGGTGGCGAGCGCCAGGGCGTTAATGGGGCATCGCGACGGGATGTTTTCGACAAAACCGCCATAATAGACGCAAAAATCGATAAGTTGAGATGCGATTGTTATCTGGAGCTATTAACGTACGGTCATGGCGCGTAAAGCGAACCCCCCTGTGGAAGTGCGACGTAGTCCACGCCGCCGCGCCACCGTGTCTGCCTACAAGGACGGTGGTCGAGTCGTAGTTTTGATTCCGGACGCCTTCAGCTCAACTGAAGAGGCCGAATGGATCGAACGCATGGTCAGGCGCCTGCAACGGCGCGAAGACCAGACGGGCCGCTCCGATGACGCGGCGTTGAAGGCCCGCGGGGTCGCATTGGCCAAGAAGTACTTTTCAGATTTCCCCATCATGGCTCGCCCGGCCAGCGTGCGGTGGGTTGACAATCAGCGATCCCGCTGGGGTTCGTGTACTCCCGAGGACGGCACGATCCGCCTCAGCCGCCGCCTATCGCAAATGCCCAGTTGGGTCATTGACTACGTGCTCGTGCACGAGCTTGTGCACCTGGTTGAGGTCAACCACAGCAAACGTTTCTGGTCCTTGGTGCGCCGCTATCCCAAAGCCGAGCGAGCCCGTGGCTACCTAGATGGCATCGCCGACGCCGACGTTCTTTGAGGAAGCGCGCCAAGACTAGTCCTCGCAGCCAACAGCCCAAAACCAGCTGCGACCCGGAAAACCGGGTCGCAGCTGGTTTTGGTTTTAGTGGCTAGTTCGTCGGCGCGGGCTCCTGCGCGCTAGGAACCGGGCCGTTCCTCGCCGTCCTCGTCGTCAGCCGGTGGGTCATTGACCGCCAGTTGGTCGAAGATCGACATGTCCAATTCCGACATGGTTCCCGACATTGACGCGTACGCTTCGGGCGTTTGCAAGTCATCGGTCGTTGGCATCAGGTCCGGGTGGGCCCAGACCGCCTCGCGCCCCTCGACGCCGTGTTGTTCGGTCATGGTCTCCCATAGTTTGGTCGCCGAGCGCAAGGTGGCGGGCTGCATTTGTAGCCCCACCAGCGCTTCGAATGTTTTCTCGGCGGGGCCACCGGAGGCGCGGCGGCGGTGAGCGGACTCCATGAGCTGGCTCAGCGTCGGCAGTCGGTCGGCCACGGCGTTGGTGACGACGACGTTGACCCAGCCGGTGATGAGCGCCAGCGCCGTCTCCAGCCGTTGCAGCGTGAGTTTTTGCTGTTCGGTGTCCTCGGGACGGAAGAGTTTGCCCAGGTCCATCGTCTGCATGGCTTCGGGGTCGGACGGGTCGAGGCCGCTCATGGCCTCTTCGACCGCATCGGAGTCGATCCGAATTTCGCGTGCGTATGCCTGAAGCAGGGTGATGACGTGTGAGCGTAGCCATGGCGCATGTGTGAAGAGGCGATGGTGGGCGGCCTCGCGCAGCGCCACGAACAGACGAACTTCTTCCACTGGTAGTTGCAGACCCTGCGCGTATTCGGCGACATTGGCCGGCAGCAAGGCGGCGCGGCCGATTTTGCCCAAGGGCAATCCGACCTCGGTGGAACTGAGGACTTCGGCGGCTAGCTTGGAGAGTGCTTGACCCATCTGCGCGCCGAACAGTGCCGAGCCGACTCCTTTCATGAGGTCGGCCATGGGGCCTAGCAGGCCCTCCATACCCTCGGGCACGAGAGTTCCCATCGCGGAGCCCATTTGGCTGGCCAGCGGTTCGGCCATCTGCTTCCAGGAGTCTTCGGTGTAGCTAATCCACTGCTTACGGGTCCAGGCGTCGGGTTGCGTGACCCCCGATGGCCAAGCGGAGGCGGAGTCGAGCCACAGGTCGGCCAGGCGCAGTGCCTCGGCGACCTCTGATTGCTCGGCTGGACCCACGACCGGTTCACCGGCCAGCTCTCCCTCGGCCAGTTGCTGTGCTAGCTCCCAGTTGACTGGGCCAGCCGATGCCATTGACTGCGACATCATCTGCTGCAGTTGTTGCATCATCTGTTGCATACGTGGATCGTTCGGGTCCGGCATACCACCAGGTAGGTTGCCGAAGCCAAAAGGAATATCGGAGCCCATAGGTATAAGGTACGTCAACTTTGCGGACAATGCCTGAGTGAGTGGCACTCAATCACTTCGCTCATTGCGAAAAACTTCCGCTTCGGGGTGAGTTGGCATGGCGCGCCGGTAGGTTTCGGACCCGGTGAAGCTGGTTGGCCCCTCGCCGTCAGCGGTGGGGAACCGTTGAGGACGCGTGCTCGTGTGGTCGGGCCTGACCGCCTCTTCCGCGTTCTCTCACCGCCACCGAGTAGGCTTTCGAACATGAAAAGGCGCGGACTCACAGTACTGCTCGGCATCGTCATGGTGGCTGTCCTGTCGGCGGTCACCCTGTCCATGTCAGTGGCCTATGTCGCACTTGGCCCGGGTCCAACCAGTGATCTGCTCGGCACGGCCGAGGACGCCGAGGGTAACGAGCGTCCCATCATCACCGCTGATGTCGACCACGAGGGCGATGGTCAAATCCACCTCACAACGGTGCGGGTGCGTCAAAGCGTCAACCTTGGTGAGGCCCTGCGCTATTGGTGGGACGACAGTTATTCGGTGCTGCCCCGCGAGTTGATCTATCCTCCCGACCAGACTCCCGAGGAGATCGAGGAACGCCAGGCTCGCCAGTGGAGTGAGTCCCAGACCAACGCCGAGACTGCCGCCTTGGGTTACTTGGGGGAGCCCGCTCAAGCTCAGGTCATGGTCGATGTGGCCCAACTGCAAGCCGGTGATGTGATTGTGTCGATCGATGGCACCGACATCGCCGACGCAGCGGATTTCACCGATTTCGCTCAAAGCGAACAAGACTCTCCGACGTACTCCATCACAGTCACGCGCGACGGTGACCAACTCGTTCTCGACCTCGATGACCTGGACGACCTGGACGTTGTCACCACCCGGGAAGATCCTTACAACATTGCCATCGACACCGAAGCCCTCAACATCGGCGGCCCCTCGGCGGGGCTCATGTTCACCCTTGCCATTATCGACCGCGTATCACCCCAAGACATCACCGGCGGCGTTAATATCGCTGGTACAGGCGAAATCGATGTGCTTGGAAACGTCGGCGCCATCGGTGGCGTGCAACAAAAAGTAGTCGGCGCGAAGGCCGCGGGAGCCGAGTATTTCTTTGCCCCCACCGCCAACTGCGCCGACGCGGTCGCAGCCGCACCGGAGGGCTTGGATATCGTCGGGGTTGACACTCTCGATGATGCAATGTCGGCCCTGGCATCGATTGCGGCGAATGAGCCCGTTTCCGGTTGCTGAGGCTCTTTCATGATGCGCGGCAAAAACGCATCGAAGAAAGCCTGAGTCTGTGACCGAATCTATATAGTTCGGTTACTACTCTGGGCTGACACCCTTCTCGCATACCCGCACGGATATACGAAGGAGCTGCTTAACTGTGGCGACCCGGACTCCCGTCCCGCCGCGCATGAGTAAACGAGGCCGCTATGTCCTGGTTCTACTTGTTGGCGCAATAGCCCTACTATCCATGGCCGGCTGGCTGATCAGCCTGCGTGCCGAATACCTGTGGTACGAATCGGTCGAGTTCACCTCGGTCTTCACCACCATGGTCTGGACGAAGATCATCTTGTTCTTCGCCGCTCTACTGGCCATGGCCGCCTGGGTTGGCATCAACCTGTTCGTCGCCTGGAAACTGCGACCAGACACTACTCCCTATACGCCAGAACAACAAGGGCTGGAAAAGTACCGCGAGTTCCTCAACCCCAAGATCGGCCTGTGGATCGCACTGGTCGCTGTGGTGGTCGGAGTCTTCGCCGGTATGTCCGCCCAGTCGCGTTGGCAAGACTGGCTGCTATTCCGCGAAGGCGGAACGTTTGGGTGGTCCGACCCTGAATTTGGCCGTGACGCCGGATTCTATGTCTTCCAGCTGCCGTTTATCACCTTCATGCTCAGCTTCGGCTTCGCCGCGATCGTGGTGGGTCTGCTAGCCGCTCTGGGGGCGCACTACCTATATGGTGCGGTCCGTATGTCCGGCGACGGCGAGCGCATGACCAACGCCGCCCGCGTGCACCTGTCGGTACTGGTCGCGCTGTTCTTGCTGATGAAGGCCGTGGCCTACTACTTCGACCGGTTCGCGTTCACCACGCAACATAACGAAGTCACGGGCATCACCGGTGGTGGTTACACCGAGATGAACGCGCTGATGAACGCGAAGGTGGCCCTGATCTGGGTGTCGGTCATCGCCGCCGTTGTCATCGTGGTCTTCTCATGGGGCTTCACGCGCTCCCTCCTTCTTCCCGGTGCCGCCTTGGGTTTGGTGGTCGTGACAGCGATCGCCGCTGGCGGTATCTACCCGACCGTGGTGCGCAGCGTCGACGTTGAGCCCAACCGTCCACAGCGCGAAGGCGAGTACGCCGAACGCACTATCGAAGGCACGTACTTCGCCTACGGCATGGACACCGTCGAGACCGAGCAACTGAGGCTGTCCGGGAACCCCAACGCGGAAAACCTGGACGAGGACACCGGAACCATTCCGTTCATTCGTCTCATCGACCCGTACATCGTCTCGGACGCCTTCACACAGCGCCAGCAGCCGCGTGGTTTCTACGACTTCAACCAGAAGCTCGACATCGACCGCTACACCTACGAAAACGACGAGGGTGAGACGATCACCGAAGACTTCGTGGTGGGTGTGCGTGAGCTGAACCCAGACCGGCTGACATCCGAACAGCAGGACTGGACGGTGCGGCACAACGTCTACACGCACGGTTGGGGATTCGTCTCCGCCCCGACGAACGTCAACTGCGAGGGCGGACCGTACTTCATGTCCGGTTCCATGCGCACCTCGGGCGACGACGACGGTTCGTGTCAAGACGATGTCGACTTCATCGAAGTGGAGCGGCCGCAGATCTACTTCGGCCTTTTGAACAACGACTACGCGATTGTGGGCGCGCCTGACGGCGAGAACCCGCGCGAGTACGACCGGCCCACTGACGTCGAGGTCACCATCGAGGAAGAGGAAGACGAGGACGAGGCCGTTGAAGAGGGCTCGGACCGTTACACCACATTCCAGGGTGACACCGGGGTCGATGTCTCCAGCCTGTCGCGCCGGATGCTCTACGCCTGGGAGTTCCAGGAGATCCGCTTCCTGCTGTCGGACATGTTCAACGAGAACTCTCAACTGCTGTATCACCGCAATGTGCGTGACCGCGTCGAACTGGCGGCCCCGTTCCTCAATGTGGACACTGACCCATACCCGGCAGTCGTAGACGGCCAGGTCGTATGGATCATGGCCGGTTACACCACCTCGGCGGACTTCCCGTACGCCGACCACGTGAACCTCGCCGCCGCGACCGAGGACACCTACACCGGCAACGGTGTGGCCCAGCAGCCGCAGGAGAACATCAACTACATGCGTACGGCCGTCAAGGCCGTCGTCAACGCCTACGACGGTGAAGTGACGCTCTACGAGTTCGACGAGAACGACCCGATCCTGGGGGCGTGGAACAACATCTACGGCGG
This sequence comes from Natronoglycomyces albus, assembly GCF_016925535.1. Classification (NCBI taxonomy): domain Bacteria; kingdom Bacillati; phylum Actinomycetota; class Actinomycetes; order Glycomycetales; family Glycomycetaceae; genus Natronoglycomyces; species Natronoglycomyces albus. The sequence goes on from NZ_CP070496.1 coordinate 926,257, forward strand.
TGACTTGGTGGTGCCAAAGGAGGAGACTCCCGAAGCCCTCGAAGCGCACTTCCGTTACCCGGGCGACCACTTCAAGGTGCAACGCGAAATGTTGCAGCGCTACCACGTCAAGGAATCGCGTGCCTTCATCGAGGGCTCGGAAGCCTGGCAGGTGCCCAACGACCCGACCTCTGGCGCGTCGTTGAAGCAGCCGCCCTACTACGTGATGGCGACCTACCCGGGCCAGGAAGAGCCGAAGTTCCAGTTGACCAGCACCTACACGCCGCGAAACCGTGAGAACGCGATGGCGTCGATGATTTCGGGTTGGTACGACAACGGATCACCGCAGCTGACGATCTATGACATCGCCACCGGTGACGCCGAGTCGCCCGACCAGATTCACCGCATCATCACCTCCACCGACCAGGTGGCGCGAGACTTGCGTCTGTTCCAGCAACAGGACCAGACGGTCGAGTGGGGCAACTTGCTGGCACTGCCGATCGGTAACGGCATCATGTACATGGAGCCGATGTACCTGCGGCGAGAAAGCGCAGGTAGCGCGGTTTCGCTGCCGGTGCTGCGGAAGGTCGCGATCAACTACGGGCCGTATGTCGGCTACGAGGACACGTTCGAGGACGCGCTCGAGTCGGTCGTCGAGCAGTACATCACGGGGGCTCCGCCCGCCAGTGACGACTTCCTCGATGAGGACTTCGACGATGAAGACGCGGCCGAGTTGCCTGACGACGAGGACCCGATTGACCCGCCGCCAGCGGTGGACGAGACGGTCTACAACGACCCGGCCGTGCAGTCGGCCATGGAAGATGTGCGTAGCGCGATGAGCGACTACAACTCGGCCGTCTCCAGTGGCGACCATGCTGCTATGGGTCAGGCCTTGGCCGACCTAGACGCGGCGTTGCAGGAGTTCGACGACGCGATTGCCGCGGCCTCGGACTAGCCAGTCACGGGCAACTGAATATTTACATGTGGGGTGGGACCCGAAAACCAGGTCCCACCCCACAATCGTGTGTCAACGGCTCAACGCCTACTGCTTCCAGGCTCCGGACTTGGCGGCCCGTCGAGCCCAATCAGCGAACGTGACCGCTTCGCGGTCGAGAACACGCCCGACTCCGTCGGCGACATCGCTGATGAGTCCCTTGCGCATCACCTCATACATATCGTTGAGGAAGTCGGCCAACTCTTCTGACTCGCCTGCGGCCAGCACAGCGGCGTGATAGGTCTGCGGGTCTACATCCACATAGGTCACTGGGGAGCCGATTTCGGACTGAAGTATCTGGGCGACCTGTGCAAACGAGATAGCTTCGGGCCCGGACAGCTCATAGGTGATTCCCTCATGACCCGGTTGGGAGAGCACCGCTGCGGCGACCTCACCGAGATCCTCCAGCGCGATGAAGGGCTCTGGTGTGTCACCGACAGTTGCGTAGATGGTGCCCTCCAAGACCTCGTCGCGATAGATTCCCTCTGAGAAATTCTCGTTGAAGTTGTTTGCCTCCAGCATTGTCCACGGAAGGCCGGATGCCTTGACGTGAGCGGCCAGCAGGCTGGAGGGCGCCTTGGGCAGCAGGTGCTGACGGCGTCCGGCGAGGCCGACCAGCTTGCGAACCCCGCAGCGGGTGGCGTGGTCGATAAACTCCTCCACCTCAATGTGTTCATCCGGGATGGCGACGAAAACGGTGTCGATGCCTTCCAAGGCGGGCCCCCAGGTTTGGGGCTGATGCCAGTCGAAAGCCGGGTCATTGCGGCGGCTGCCGAGGCGGGGCTCGATCCCGCGTTGGCGCAGCGCGGACACCGTGCGCCGGCCGGTCTTTCCTGTGCCGGTGAGGACGAGGACGTGTGGTGATCTCTGGTTCATATGCCAATCCAAGCCCGGCCAACGTCGACTTCCAATGATGTGGGAGCTCGATTTCATGTGTTAGCGTCTAATGCTCTAGGTGGAGTGTGGATATGGATGTTTTCGGAGACCTACTCAGCAGTATCCGAAGCGAAGGGGCGGTGCTGTCGCAACAAGAACTGAGGCCACCCTCGCACTTGCGAATCGAGGACGTGACTTCTCTGCTGCTGATGACGGTGGTTCGAGGCGAGGGGCGTCTGTTGCTGGACGAGGGTTCAGCCTGGGACTTGTGCAAAGGTGACTCGGTAATTGTCAAGGAGGGGTATCCGTTTACCTTTACGGGCTCCACCTCTCCAGAGGGGAACATCGACGGGACCTCGGTTGTCATCGGCCGCTATGCGGCCTCCGGAATCCGGCATCGGCGGCTGCTGCGGGCGCTACCGCCGGTGGCGCAGATTACCGAGGACGACGATGCTTGCCGCATGATGGAGAACGCGGTTGCTGACTGCGTGCGGAAGCGTCCTGGCTCCCAAATCGTGCTAGACCGGTTCCTTGACTGGGGCCTGGCCTGCACATTGCGTACCTGGTTTGACGAGGCAAAATCCGCGGCACCGGATTGGTATCGCGGGATCAGTGATGATGTCGTAGGTCCTGCCTTGCGTGCCATGCACGAGCGCCCGCACGAGAGGTGGACGGTCAAGCGGCTCGCTGCCGTCAGCGGTGTATCGCGCGCCTCGCTGGCGAAGCGCTTCCGCGAGGTCATGACGCAGCCACCGCTGGCCTACTTGCGCGACTGGCGGCTGACCCTGGCCGAGGAACTTCTTAGCGAGACTGACCAGCCGCTTTCTGTTATTGCGCGCAGCATCGGCTACGCGGACGCGTTTAGCTTTAGCGCTGCCTTCAAACGTGCCTATGGATGTAGTCCGAGCCGGTTCCGCGCTGGCCTACCCATCGCGCCACCAGTGGCCGCCGGGCTTTGAGCACCGCACGAGCAGCGCGTGGTTGGCTATCGAGGGCCAGCGTCGCGGCCGAGCGCGACCAGACTGCGCGGGCGGAGGACCTTTGCCGTACCGGCAGCGCAGTCGAGCCCTGGATCTAAAGGCCTAACAGTCGTCCTCGTCCTCAGCGCGTTTCACGGTGACCGAGACTGACGTGTCCTCATCGACTTCGGTTCCGGGGCGCGGATACTGAGTGACGACTGAGCACTTGACGTCCCCTTCGCCCCGGTAGTGCACACGCGGGTTCAAGGCGGCTTCCTCAATGCGCTGACGAGCTTCGCTCTCGGAGCGGTCGACGACGTCGGGCACTGTCGTGGTCGGGTCTGGTTCCTCACTGGGCGTGGGTGAGGGGGTCGGAGAGCTGGTGTCGCTATTGGAGGGTGTGGGCGACAAGTCAGGGCTGGTGGTGGGACTGCTTTCGTCACTGGGCGTGGGTGAGGGAGTTTCCGTCGGGTCGTCTCCGGCGATTTCCTCGACGCTATCGGTGGCGACGGGAGGCTGTGGGTTTTCCTCCACCGAGGCCGGGTCCCCTTCGGTGTTCTCTCCGGTCTCCCCGCTGGGTTCGACTTCGGTTCGTAGTGGACGTTCCCACGGTGCGATGGCCGCTATGGTTCCAGCGCCCCCCAACAGCGCGATAATGATGAGGACTATCAGCCACAGTCGCCTTTTGGGCGGTGGGGCTTCTTCGTCCTCCTCGTCGTCGCGAGGAGTGGTGACCGGGTCGGCGAGTGTGGACAGAGTCTCGGTGGGACCGCTGGGAAACGCGGTGGTGGTGCGACCGGCGGCAGCCACCGGCACCGCCTTCGAAACCTCGGTGAGACTGGGGCTGGCTCCCGTGACGTCCAGCGGAGTCTCACCGGTCTCCCATGCCGGTGAGCCAGTGGGCGGGGGCGAGGGATAAGGCGGGTTGAATAGTGGGACGTTGCCGGTGGCGGGCCCTCTGCCGCCGTAACCATCGAGATGAGCGTTGCTGGGCGGGGCGGAGGGATTGAAACTGGGCTGACTGTGGTGGGGGAGGCTGTGGGCAAGTACGCCGCTAGCTGGCGAATTGTGGCCGCCAAGGGCGTGGCTGGATGGGGATGCGCTGGCTGGAGTGGAGTCGTGGTCGGTCAACGGCCCGCTTGGAAGACCTCCATAGGGCGCGTCGATGGGCACGTTGGGGGCGGAGTGATAGCCGCTGAGATCGCGGGCGTGACGACCGGGCGACGCCAGGTGAGACGGGGCGCTGGGGTGGCCTTCAGGCAAGTCGCTGTGCATACCGGAGTGGCCACGGCCATGGGGGGCCGATGGCGCGTAGCCGCTCACCTGCGGTGTGTTCGTTGCGGGTGTGGGCATCGAGCTACTTGAGCCCAAGTGCGCCAAAGTCATCTGTGGGCCGTTCAGCGCGGCAACGGCGTCGGACATGACGGCGCGGCAGGCGGCGGCGAAAGAGGCGGCGTCGGGCCAGCGGTTGCTTGGCTCCTTCATGAGCGAGCGGCGGATCACGGTACCGACCTGAGTTGGTACGTCTGCGGGCAGCGCGGGCGGCTCGTTACGCAGGTGGGCCGACAACACACCCAGCGGCGTGTCGGCGCGGAAGGGAGGCGAGCCCGCGAGGCACTGGTGGGCCACGACCCCCAGCGAGTAAATGTCGGAGTGGGGGGTGAGGTTTTCGCCGGCGGCCTGTTCGGGGGACATGTAGGTGACGGTGCCCAGGACGACACCTGTCGTGGTGAGGGTGAGATTTTCGGTGGAGCGGGCGATACCGAAGTCGACCAAGACGACGCTGCCGTCGTCGCGCACGAGAATGTTGCCGGGTTTGACATCGCGGTGCACGATTCCGGATTCATGGGCGGTGTGGAGGGCGTCGGCGACTCCGGCGATGATCGGCAACGCTTGGGATTCGGGGAGTCGTCCCCACATGCTGAGCAAACGTGACAGCGGTTTGCCGTCAATGTATTGCATGATGAGGTAGGCGATAGTGGAGTCTTCGGTCTCGATTTCCCCGTAGTCATAGACTTCGACGATGCCCGGGCCCTGCAAGATGGCGATCGCGCGGGCCTCGCGGCGGAATCGTTCCCGGAAACCGGAGTCGTCGGCGAGGCTGGCCAAGAGGACTTTAATGGCAACGGTGCGCCCCAGGAGGGTGTCGACACCCTCCCAGACATTGCCCATCCCGCCGCCTCCGATGCGACGTTCTATGCGATAGCGTCCGTCAAGGACGTCGCCGACTTTCACACTCCCCGAGCCCGGCATGATTACTTATGACCCCCCAAGCCGCGTAGTTCGGCTTGACATTTCGCCGCCAAAAGATACGGCCGGGCTGACCGCAGTGGACCCGGCGTATGTTCAACGAGCCTGGAGTTGATCGGCTACGCCCTGCAAGGGGGAAAGTTGCGGAATTTTGCCAGCGTTGTGACTAGGCAACGCCTGCATATGAGGCGAATTCATTTCTTCGCTTCGGTGTTCGCCTTCTTCTGCGGTGCTAACTGAATCGGGCTATGCGCGGTATTGCCCGACAGCCGAAAGCCCTGCGTGACCTAGCGGCCACTGGTTGTGGCCGTCGTTCGCGCAGGGCTGTATCCTTCGCACCGACAGTGTCGGTTCTGGGTTAGACGACTTCGAGTTGCCGCTCGGCCGCAGTTGCTCGACGCGACATTTCGTCGTGGTGGCAGGCTTCGCCGATCTGTCCGTCCCAAGCGGCCCAAGAGTGGCATGGCCACACTTGCTTGCAGTCACGGCAGTTCACCGGCTTGCGGCCCGGGCGCTTTTCTGGCGTATGGCGTTTCCACCACCGCACTTGGACGCGCCACAAACTCGGGACCAGGACGCCCTGAGGCGGTTCTTCAGGTGGCGGGTTATCCAACGTAAACGGGCTTCTCACCGTCGTATGCCTTTCGTGCAATCTGAGTGGGACTCGATCGGTTGATTCCTGGTTTTGTCGGTGGGGCCGCAGCGCGCCGACATGGATGGTCGGAAGTCTGTGGCGGGTGGTCCGAGGGTGTTGGCTTCGGGCCGTATCCGGGACCTGGTATGTCTACTGGTCAGGGTCGCCCTCAGGGTGTGGCCTGAGTTTGGGCGGCATGGCCGGATGTGATCAAGTTGTAGGCGGTGGCGTCACTGTGCGTGGCGACGCTTCCGTCATAAATATTGCACATGCAAGTTTCGGATGCAATAGGGTTGACCGGATTGGGTTACAATAAAAAGAGAACTCGGCCCGGATTGCCGCTGACCGACCAGGCCTGAGTTTTTAGCGGTACCAACGATATGAGGGTTATTGATGGTGAAAAAGAGCAAGGCCGGCGAGGCCGCAATCCCCGCACAATCCGCATCGTCAGCGCCCCCGTCCGCAAACGTCGCTGATTCTCAAAAAACCTCCGGCTCCAGCGGGGCCGCAAAATCCACTAAGGACCTTGAGGGAGGTGTCTCCCCCTCCTCCAATGGCGCGAAGACATCGAAGTCAGCACGCGGGCAAAAACACAGCGGCGCAACCTCCAAGGCCCCCGCTCGCGAGGCCCGCGTCGTCAGCCCCACCATTCGCCGTCGTCGGGTGGGAACCGAGCTGCGGAAGATCCGCACTGAGTCGGGAACGTCGGTAGAAGTCATCGCCTCGGCCCTGGAAGTCACCACCTCCACTGTCTACCGTATGGAGTTGGGGCGCGTCGGTATCAAACCTCGCGACGTCAACGACTATGCCGAGGCTTGCCATTATCAAGACGACGAGCAGATTGCCTATCTGAAGTCGATGGCATCCGAGGGCCGTCAACGTGGATGGTGGGCCCGCTACTCCGACACGATCGAGCCTCTCTACCAGACCTATGTGGGCCTGGAAGCCGACGCCGAACAACTGCGCATGTATGACGCGATCATGTTCAATGGTCTCTTGCAGACGCGCGAGTACGCGCTGGCGACCTTCGAACACGTCGTGCAGTCCTCGCGGGAACACATGGAGAAACGCATCGAGCTGCGCATTGAGCGTCAGAGTCGACTCTCTGAGGACCTGGAACTGATCAGCGTTATGGACGAGGCCGTCATCCGCCGCATATTGGGCGATCGGGATGTGTCGCGAAATCAGCTCGACCACGTCTTGGAGATGTCAGAAAACCCGAACGTGCACTTGCAGGTCTTGCCGTTTAGCGTGGCCGCTTACCCGGGCATGTTGGGGTCGTTCACGGTCATGAGCTTCCGGGCTATGGATGACCCGAAGGACGATGGTTACCGCCATCCCGACATTGCCTATGTGGAGGGAGCCGGTCTCGACCAATACGAGGAGTTCGATCGCGTCTCCCAGTTCCGGAAGGTGTTTGCCACCCTCTCGGAGCGGGCTCTAAGTGAAGAGGACACCCGAGATCTCATCAAAGAGGTCCGCGACAACCTTTGATGCCACGTTCGGGTTCTCAAGGCCCGATATTGGCCCTTTCGGGGTTACTGTTTGACAGCATCCCAGCTGGGCGGAGGCGGCATCCCATGCTGCGCTTGAATGTCGCGAGCATCGTTGGATCTAGTGGCCATTGTGGCTGGAGGGCTTGGGCTAGATCCAGGTTGGACAGATCAGGGGTGTACCAATAATGGCGATGGACACGCAAAAGTGGGGCCTTCCTTGGTTCCGAGGGAAGACCCCACTTGAATACGCTCTATTTTGTTTGCGGCACTCGATTAATCGTGGCATCTGGTCAGTGCCGGGTTAGAGGCACCGATCCAGGGGGCCGCGTTGTAGGCACGTGGTTGGAGGTTGTGTGTGCTACCGGCTGGAGGAAAGCAGGGCTTTCCAGTCGCCGGGGCTCGCCCGCAGAATCGGACCATTGACATTTTTTGAATCTCGGACCTGGACGTGGCTGTAGTGGAGTCGTGCTTCCACACAGTCGCCTGTGGGTCCTGATCGGGAACTTTTTTTCCATGTAGTGGTAAGCATTGCCCCATCCCTTCATCGTGGATGCAAGTTGAAACTGCAATCTTCCACTTCCCAGTTGCGCCAGTGTAACAGCGAGTAGATCGATGATCTTGACGGAAATTTGTCACTGTCGGACTGCTGACAAACCCGTAACCTTTCTTGTGCAAGCGGCTCCGAGCTGGGAATCTTTGTGATAAGCCCTCGGGTTTCTAGTATGGAATTGACTCGCATTTGGGAGTTTCGGAGCGTGGCTCGGCTTGCAAAGTGGCGTGCGTGATCCCAAAATCGTGTTCCAATGTCCCCCGTGCGATGGACAGGACGTCCTTGAGATTGGCTCGCTCCTCCTGGAGCACCAGATGCACCGTGGCGACGTCGAGACCCGAGGTCAATGTCCACACGTGCAGGTCGTGGACTTCCTCCACGCCGTCGATGTCGGATAGCGAGCGCTTGACCTGGTCCATGTCGAGATGCTTGGGCGCATTCTGTAGCAGAATGTGCAAGGCGTCTCGCCCGAGCCTCCAGGCTCGGGGAAGGATGAAGAGGCCCACGGCCACGGCCATGAGTGAATCGGCGTAGTACCAGCCGGTAGTCCAGATAATGATGGCGGCGGTGATAACGCCGATGGAGCTGACCGCGTCCCCCAGTACCTCGAAGTACGCTCCGCGGATATTGATGCTTTCCTTTGCGCCTGCGCGCAGCATCAACAGGGAGACAACGTTGACCACGAGGGCCCCAATTGCCACGGCCAGCATGGGAAGTGAGTTGACCTCCGGCGGGTCGGACAGCCGTTTGGCCGCTTCGACGAGTACAAATATAGCCACACCGAAAAGCAGCAAGGTGTTTCCAAGCGCGGCGAGGACCTCTAGGCGGTACCATCCGAAGGTCTGACGGGAACGGCCCAGAGAACGTTGGACGGCGATAATCGCGGCCAAAGCCATGCCAATGCCCAGTGCGTCGGTGCCAACATGTGCGGCATCGGACAATAGGGCGAGGGAACCGGTCATGAACGCAGTGATGAGCTCGAAAGTCATGACCGTCAATGCCAGGCCCAAGGCAATCCAGAGTTTATTGCGGTGTTTGGCGCCCATAGTGGCCGCGGCGGCGACGCTGGGGGCGTGGCTGTGATGGTCATGCCCGTGTGGGGCCCGGCGAGTGGACCCAGAGCGATGAGTGGAGCCACCCATGACGGGTTCGCGCCCTGGTGCGTGAGAGGTCACCGGCTCATGGGGTCGGAGATTTCCACGGTCCTGATCGTGGCTCATGAAATGCCTGCTCCTGTTGTCGTTGACGGTGCTTGATGGTTGTGGCCCTCGGCTCAGCGCTGACGTTGTCGCAGCTATGAGCAGTGGTGCGTGTGGTGCAGATGTGTTACCCACTGGCCTCATGTCAACGATAGTAACATGCGCACGTATGCATATGAGGATGAAGCGTCATCACGGAGCGTCCTGGGCGGTGGTGGTGCGGATGGGTAAATCGTGCCGGATGAGGAAAATCGGATGTGAAGTTCTGGCTGTTTTCCGGCAGTTGCGCAATGGGCAATTACGCGTTGATAACGATTTTTTCGCGCCCGAGGTCAAATGGGGGTCTCAGGGCGTCATAAATATGGGTTTGGCTTCGGAAAATGGCCTCTGATCAGCGCTTATGCCGCAAAGAAGGGGAAATTTCACAAAAGCCACCAGGTAATGAAATAATGAATGTACTGGGAGAGGAAGAGATCAGCCACCCAACTGATCTCTAAGACGGCGGGCACTGCGCGGGGGTGACGATGGAAACAGCAATTTATGTAGCACTGGCGTCCTTTGGGGCGGTAGTGGGTATTGTGGTGATCTTTGCGACGGTTCTGGGACTTTTGTCCTGGCGTGACAGTCGCAAACGGAGGCGGAACAGGGCCAAGGCTGATGCGGAGGCCTGGTGCCAACTTCTGACCAATCAGCTGGCGATAGCCCCAGTCAGCAAAGATTCAAAGGTCAACGAAGCCACGAAGCGGGCAGAACAGCTCCACACCCTATCGACAGAACAAATGGCGAAGGCGAAGAAGCTGAAACACTTCATGCGAGCCCGGGCCCTGGCCCTGGCTGGCTTGCACAACCTCAATGTGGCGCGACGCGAGGTAGGACAGGAACTAGGACCGGAAGGGCCAATGCCCATCAATCCGAGCAAGAAATCCGCTCGAATCGCACGGGACATCCCAACCGGACCATCCCTGGGCACCTGGTAGTCAACATGCGCCCACCGGCATTAAGGGGCCGTCGACATTTTGTCGACGGCCCCTTAACCAACTGTGGACCCGTCATGCCCCAGAACGACTAAGCCTGCAAATCCTGCCTGCGAGGCAACGCCAGACTCATAATCCACGTGACGATCGAGACGACCAGAGCTCCCCAAAACGCCGGCCAGAACCCATCGACCGTGAACGGCAACGAGAAGACCTCCGCCAACCACGCCGTCAACCAGAACAACAAGGCATTCGCCACCAACGCGAACAGCCCCAACGTCAGCACATAGAGACTGCACCCCACAACGAGGATCAACGGCTTCAACACGGCGTTGACCACACCAAAGATCAACGCCACCAACACCAGCGTCAAAAGGCTCCGAGCCGAACTCTCCCCTGCGAGGCTGATCCCCGACACCAAGACTGTCGCCAGCCACAACGCAAACGCGACCACAATGGTCCGCACCAAAAATGCCATGGATTCGATTTTGCCACCGAACGTCCCACCAACGAGGCATTTTCCGCTCTAGCTGCGACTCAATCGCGTCAGCCTGTTTACTTCTCCTTCACTCAACGCCGGGCTTCTGGCAACCCCCGCTCCGTAACTTCTCTACTGCCACCTTCGGAAAAACAACCCGGGTGGCAGCTCAGAAGCACCTAACAAGGAGTCGAAAAGCCCGATGTTCACCAAACGCCGGCTGGCTTGGACCACGTCCATTGCCCTCACCACCGGACTCGTCCTCACCGCATGTGGCGCTGGCGACGACAACGCAGACACCACCACCTCTGCGGACTACGAGACCATCGACGAAGCCAGCGCCGAGGCGCTGGAAGCTCTCGCCGAGGTCAACTCCCTCTCCGGCAACATCAACGGAGCGGGAGCCAGCTTCCCTTTCACCGTGTATGAGGACTGGCGCGTGCACTACGAGCAAAACGTGCAAAGCGATGTGCGCATCAACTACCAGAGCGTGGGCTCAGGCGCTGGCATTACCCAGTTCTTGGAAGACACCATTGACTTTGGAACTTCCGAGGCATACCTGCGCGAGGGCGAACTCTCTACCGCCGAGGGCAACCGCGACTGCGAGGCTATTCAGGTGCCGATGCTCTTTGGCTCGGTCGCCATCGCCTTTCAAGACGAGTCGCTAGACGGCCTCGTGTTGGATGCCGACACCATCGCCAAGATCTTCACTCGCGACATCACCAACTATTCCGACGATGAGATCGCCGCCCTCAACCCGGGCCGGGATCTGCCCGACCTGGAGATCATCCCAGTTCACCGCTCCGACGGCTCTGGAACCACGTCGGTGTTCACCACCTGGCTCGAAGACGAGTCCGGCCACTGGGTCGACAACATGGACCCGGCCTCGGGCACCGAAGTGAACTGGGCCTCCGGAACCGTTGGAGGACAGGGCAACGAGGGTGTCGCCGCGAACCTCCAGGCCGAAACGGGCGGCCTGGGCTATGTCAACCAGTCCTACGCCTACATCGAGGGTCTACCGCAGGCCGAGGTCATCAACGCCGACGGTAACGCCGTCTACCCGACGCTCGAAGCCACGACCGCCGGAATCGAGAACCTCGAAATCCCGGACAACTACCAGTTCGACATCCTCGGCATCGGTGGCGACGGCTACCCGATCACCGGAACGGTGTGGAACTTCTTCTACACCTGTGGATACGACGACGAGACTGCCGCTGTTCTGAAGGACTACTGGATCTGGGCCACCCAGACCCCCGAGGCCGACCAGTTGGCCATGGAACTGGGCTATGCCCCGATGGGGCCGGAGCTGAAGGCCCGCGTGCTCGACGAACTGTTGCGCATCAACGAGAACAACTGATCTAGGTACCGCAACCGCTCATTCGGTTGGTCGACCGGCGACATAGGCCGGTCGACCACGGCCGCCGGTGGGTAGTTGCCAACGGTGGCGATTTCCTTCCCATCAGGGTTCTCGCCGCACCGGTTTCCCGGCCACCAGGTGGCGGATGAAACCAATTCTCTCGACCGACGACCGTCTCTAAAGGAGCCGACTGTGGCAACCAATGCCACGAAAAAACCACTGCCGCCGCTGCGCGACCAACTTCGCGGTAAAGGCTTTTCCCGACTGGCCGACCCCATGTTTCGTGGGGCCGTCACCATCGCCGGAGTCTCGGTGCTTGGCCTGTTGGGTTTCATGATCGTCCACACCACCGCCGAAGCCTGGCCCATTCTCAGCCATGAAGGCGTCTTCGGGTTTCTCTCTGGAACCCACTGGCAGTCGGGCCAACACGACGCGGCGCATCAAGAAGGTGTCTCGGGCACGTATGGGGCCTTGCCGTTCATGTACGGCACCCTCATCACCAGCCTTATCGCCATCGTGATCGCGTTGCCGCTGGCCCTGGCCTCGGCCATTTACATCACCCAGATCGCCCCGCGCAAGGTCCGCTCAACTTTGTCCTCGGCCATTGAGATGTTGGCGGCCGTCCCCTCGATCGTGTATGGACTGTGGGGTCTGCTGTTCTTCATCCCGTTTGTCATGCGGCCATTTTTCTTCGAACCGATGGAACGCTTCCTTAGCCCGATTCCCATCATCGGCCCGCTATTCGAGGGACCGGTTCGACTGGGTTCGTATATGTCGCTGGGCGTCATCCTCGCGATCATGATCTTGCCGATCATCACCGCGATTTGCCGGGAGGTGTTCTCGGCGGCCCCCCTCGACGAACAGCAAGCCGCATATGGGCTTGGAGCAACGCGCTGGGAAGTCATCCGCAAGGTTCTTCTGCCCCGCAGCCTTTCGGGCATCACCGGAGGCACCATGCTCGGCCTCGGCCGGGCGCTGGGGGAGACGATGGCCGCGGCGATGCTCGTGGGCGCCAGTCAACAAATGGGGCTGAGCCTCTTCACCGGCGGCGACACCATGGCCGGGCACATCGCCAACACCTTCGCCGACGCCACCCAAGAGACCGTCACGGCCCTCATGGCGATTGGGGTGGCTTTGTTCGTGTTCACCACATTCATCAACCTCGCGGCCCGCTTGTTGGTGTGGCGCATGGGCCGGATCACGGGAGACGCAGCCGTATGACGACTATATTGGACAATCCAAGCCAAGCCCGGCCGCCAAAGAGCCTGCGTGAGGTCTCGACTCACACCAAGACGCGACACCGGCGCAATCGGGCGACGACCTGGATTCTGGCCTTCGCCACCTATGTGGCTTGTGTACCACTGATTCTCATCGTCACCACCGTGCTATATCAGGGCGTCCAAGTGATGACCCCGAACTTTTTCCTCACTGACCCGCTGACGGCACGCTCCAGCGACGGCGGTTTCCGGGTTGGCTTCGTCGGCACCTTCTACATCATGTTCTTGGCAGTGCCCATGACCTTGATCGTCGGCATAGCCACGGCCATCTACCTAACCGAGTACGGCAAAGGAAGGACCGCGACCCTGGTCCGATTTGTCACCGACATCATGACCGGTGTGCCCTCGATCTTCGTTGGTCTCTTCGTGTACGCGGTGTTGGTTTTGGGAACTGGCCCGGCGGCACTCAACCTAGGTTTTGGCACCTTCGTCGGGGCCGTGGCGATCTCGATCATCATGTTGCCCATCGTTATCCGCTCGAGCGAGGAAATGCTCAAGTTGGTGCCGATCAACCTGCGTTCGGCGGCTTTCGGGCTCGGCGCGCGCCGCTACCAGACTGTTTTCCGGGTGGTTCTCCCCGCAGCGGGGCCTGGCTTGACCACGACGGCCTTGTTGGCCATCGCTCGCGGCATCGGTGAAACCGCTCCTTTGCTGCTGACCATTCTCGGAACAGTCCACATGACATTCGCATTCCAAGGAGAGCCGCAGGGCGCCCTACCCATGCTGATCCACAACAACGCCGTGCAGCCGTTCCTCGAAGGGCAAATGCGGGCCTGGGGAGGGGCGTTGAGCCTGATCCTCATTTGCCTGTTGCTCACCATCATCGGCAAGATCTACAGCCGTCGACGCGCAAAGCTGCACAACAATGCCTAAGGAGACAACCATCATGAGCGACCCGACCTCGATGAGCTCGCAGCCCGCGGCGACTATGCATGGCCTCGGTGACATTGCCGGAAGTGCACGCGCATCCGACCCGAGCCAGGAAACCGTGTTCGAGCTGACCGACGTCAGTGTTCACTATGGGTCCTTCCGCGCTGTGCGGGATGTGAACTTCGGCGTGGTCAAGAACGAGATCACGGCCCTCATCGGCCCCTCGGGCTGCGGAAAATCGACGCTTTTGCGCTCCCTGAACCGCATGAACGACCTGATCCCGGGGGCACGAGTGGAGGGGACCGTCGCCTACCACGGCGAAAACCTCTACGAGGATGACATCGACCCCGTCGAGGTGCGTCGCCGCATCGGCATGGTGTTCCAAAAACCCAACCCGTTCCCCAAATCGATCTTCGACAATGTCGCGTTCGGGCCCAAACTACAGGGCACCCCCAAGAGTGAACTCGAAGCGATCGTGGAGGACTCACTGCGCAAAGCCGCGTTGTGGGACGAGGTTAAGGACGACCTGAAGAAGTCCGGACTAGCGCTCTCTGGCGGGCAACAACAACGTTTGTGCATAGCCCGCACGATCGCCGTGGAGCCAGAAGTGGTGTTGATGGACGAACCATGTTCGGCCCTCGACCCCATCGCCACCGCGAAGATCGAGGAACTAATGGAGGGGCTGGCCGAACAGTTCACCATCATCATCGTCACCCACAACATGCAGCAGGCCGCTCGGGTCTCACACCGCACGGCTTTCTTCTCCACCGAAGTGAGCGAAGTGTCCGACACTCGCACCGGAGTTTTGGTGGAGTTCGACGACACCGCGAAGATCTTCACCACCCCCGCAGACGAACGCACCGAACACTACGTCACTGGCCGATTTGGCTAGCGTTACGCCATTGACGTCGATACCACTCTGGCGGCTGAGCCAGAGACACCTCGGGGCCGCATGGTTCCGCGGCCCCGCTCAGAGTTCTTGATCAGGATGGGTCGTGATCAGAACTTTGGGTAGAGAGAAGGGAGGGCCCGGCTAAAGCCGGGCCCTCCCTTTTGCCTGGTCGCAGCGGCCCCAAGAGGTGCTAGACCTAGATGGTGACTACTGCCAACTTCTACGGTCGAGGCGTACATCGCCAGTAATGAGATACACCAGCTGGTGGGCCACCCGGACCGAGTGGTCGCCGAAACGTTCGAAGAACCGTGCCAGCAAAGCCGCGTCGACTGCCGCCTGAGCTCCGTATTCCCATTCGGCGAACGTGGCGTGGATGCGGGCTTGAATCTCGTCGATTTCGTCATCGTCGAGGCTCAACTGCGCGGCCGTGAGCTGGTCGTGGTTTTCCAATATATGGACTGTCTTCTCCGATAGACGCACGGCCGCTTGGTGGATTGCCTCGAACTCTGAATGCAGCTGCTCGGGAATCGGTGAGACCGGCGCGCGCAACAACACCGACTTCGCGATGTGTTTGGCGTAGTCCCCGGCCCGCTCCAGATCAGTCGTGATACGAGCCGCACCCAGGACGAACCGCAGGTCAGTGGCTACCGGCTGATATTGAGTCATCAGCTCGACCACCCAATCATCCACCTTGAACTGGATCTCATTGATCTTTTGGTCGCCCCTGACCACCCGCTGGGCGACGTCGGCGTCGACAGTGAGCAGGGCATGGCCCGCCCGTTCCATCGCCGTACCCGTGCGTCGCGCCATTTCGACCAGCAGGTCGTTGAGGTCGTCCAGGTGCTGGTGAAAAACGTTGGCCATTCAAGGCTCCTGTCCCAAATCATGTGCGCATGCGGTAACCGCAGTGAGGCCTGACCAGTCCGAGTCTAGTGCCGTTCGCTGGTGCTTCCGAGGGCCGCCGGGTTACCACCAGGTGAACAGCGCGGCTCAAAACCGTCCAGCCTTCGACTCGTTGGTGCTGGTTAGGACTTGGCGAGGAGGGACATCAGGTGTGGTGCGGCCTGGTCAATCGGCAACGGTGAGGTGGTTGCGGTACCTCGCTGGGTGAATTCGACCGTCCCCTCCTTGGGTCCACGTGCGCCGATGGTGAAACGGTAGGGCAACCCGATCAGTTCCACATCGGCGAATTTCGCTCCGGGGCGCTCGTCGTGCTCGAGGTCTATGATGCTAGAGCTAATCAATTCCGTGATCGTTAAAGCAGCACGTAGAGCCCCGCGCTGCCGAGGAGGAGTGCGGCATAGACACCTACCGATGTCATCAGGCTAAAGCGCACCAGCTGAGTGTCCTCCCCTTTCTTGCCCTCGCCGGCAATCGCGAGAGTGAGCAGAACTATCGGCATCGAGGCAAAAACCGTGTGTCCTGCCGCGGAGTTCTGGACGGCGGAGAAAAGCAGCGGATGCCCCATCTGTGCTCCGATGCCTGACTGCATCGGCAACATCAGTGCGTTACCTCCGACTCCGGAGCCGGTCAAGTATCCCGACGCCATGCCGATGAGCACGGCCACGAAGAGATACAAGAGCGGATTGTCAACGGGCAGGCTTTCGCTGATGGAAGTAACCATGCTGCTGGCGACCATTACCTGTGCCATGACAGTGAAGGTGGTAAGCGTCAGAATGGGCTTCCACGCCCTTAGAGCCGTGGCGTGTACATGGTCCGTCCGTAGACGACCTCGTCCGAGAATGAGGACTGTGGCCACCAGGGCGATGCCTGGAGACGTTAGCGGATTGAAAGCCACGTTCCCGGCATTGAGAGCAGCTGCGTCGACGGGAATTCCGACCAGCGGCGCGACTCGGAGGAGGACGACAAGCGAAAAGATAAGCGCATATGGTCGCATTGCTTCCCGCGGGGGGAGAATGAGTGCCTTACTAGGCGCGAAGAGCCACAGTCCGACCAGAACAGTGGCTATTCCGGCGCATACTCCCGCCAACTCGACGAACCCGAGCCAGTTCATCCCCAGTAGAGCCAGGGAAAACACCGATCCGAGCATGGAGCCGGAGACGATGGCGCGACGTCGTTCGCTTGAATTGTTGACAACGGCCATGGCAGAGCTGAGCGCCCCGAACAGGGGGAACAC
This sequence comes from Natronoglycomyces albus, assembly GCF_016925535.1. Classification (NCBI taxonomy): domain Bacteria; kingdom Bacillati; phylum Actinomycetota; class Actinomycetes; order Glycomycetales; family Glycomycetaceae; genus Natronoglycomyces; species Natronoglycomyces albus. The sequence goes on from NZ_CP070496.1 coordinate 943,179, forward strand.
GAGCATGCTGACGACCGCAGTGCTCAGCGCGAGCGCGCCCAACTCTTGACCAGACAGGGTCGAACCGACCAATGTGGCCAGCCCAAGAGTCCCCCACGGCATGATGTTCATGCTCAATAGGGACTGCCGCAACGCAGTCTCGCGTCGGGTGACGGCCATGAGTAGCGGCACGGTCACGAGCAGGGACATGCCGAAGCCTGTCATCGATTCCAACGCGGGGGCGACGCCCACGACAATGAGCGCGGATTTCTGGGGCGCCCGCAATGGCAGAGCATCGGTCCATTCGACCAATCGGGTGTGTATATGACGTTCGGTGAGCTGTTGGTTGAGATAGAGACCGGGAACGATGACGGCCGCAGCGCTCAACGAAATGAGTCCGGCGGCGGCGAGCGCACGGGTCAGTTCCGTTGCGCTAGTGGTGAAGTTGGGTACGAACACGACCACGGCGATGGTGACTGCGATGCCAAATAGGGCAGCTAGGTGCGCGGGTCGGCGGAAAACCGCAGTGGCCAGTAGAGCTATGACCAATGGACTTACCGCCGCCATCGTGACTATCAAACTGAGCTGTCCTTGCCTTTGTACAATGGCTGTCCGGTGAAGAAGGACAACCAATGATCGTACTGGATTCGTCCGGCCTCGGCGGCAAGGTGTGCGCCTTGTACCACTTTGTGGATTTCCTCAGGTGTCATTCTTGGTCGTTGGAAGCGAAGCCCATCGGCTAGTTCTTCGGCATGACGAGGGTCTACGGCTACGTGAGCGGCGAAGTAGATTCGAATGTCGTCGTCGTGGATATGGAGGCGGTCCATGGCCGCCAGAATCTTTCTAAAATGCGGCGCGACCCAGCTTTCAAATATGAGGAAGCAGCCATATGCCTGCTGCACATAGGCCGGCCTAGTTAGCAGCATCGCGTTGGTATTGGAGGTGATCTTGGCGAACCAAGGGTGGCTACTGCGATAGTCGGCGAAGCCCTCCCATCCGCCGGGTGAAGCCTCGATGAGGCGGCGCAGCCAGAACGTATGGAAGTTTTCCAGCTTGCCGCGCCCGCATTCGTCCCACAGATTTGCGGCCACGACCGCTTTCTGTGTTCCTTGCAGCCCAACGGTAAGCAGGGCGACTTCGTCGTCGACGATCTCGTTGCGAATAGTTTCTCCTCTCAGGAACATATCCAGATTCTCGCGGGGCGCATCGGTGGCGAGATAGTCGAACAGGGGGTGATGAACGCCAGCGTTGGTGTCGGCCAGCTCGTCGAGGTAGTCGGCGGCAGTCTCTTGATTTTCGAAGCGGGGGACATCGGGGAATGGCAGCCAATGGGTGAGGACTTCGCGCTCTAGTTGGATGCGGGCTGAGAACATCGCTACCTCGAGGTCGTCGTCGGGCACGGAAGCGCTGGGACCGTCGTGGTAACCGAAGATATTGGTGTAGATCTCCCCGAGACAGCTGTGTAGAAAGCGGCCGTACTCCTGGTGATTGCCGCGCAGCTCGTTCAGCTGCTTGCGACGGCTTTCCGTATCGGTGTGGACGAAGGCATGCAGCTCGCTGGGCAGCCCCTCATAGGCGGGAACTGGCGGAAAGTAATGCTCGTAAAGCTGGTCGACCGATTCCGTTACAGGGGAGGAGAGCCTTCCGCCGAGGACACTGCGGGCCTGCTGTTGTGCTCCACTGTCGAGCGAAGTATTGCTGGTTTTCATAGGAGTGGTCTCCTTCTAGTGCGCGGCGAAACTTACGGGGCTAGGAAATCGGGGACGCTCAAGGTCGCATTACGGGCGAGGGCCTGCTCGAGGACGTATGCCGCGACTGCAATATCAAGGACGCCTAGACCGAAGGGGGAGAAGACGATGGGGCGGTCATGGTCGACTTTCAGTTTCTTCCCGACAACTTCGCCGATGGTCCCAGCTATGAAGTCGCGGTGGCCCAACTGTTGTTCGAGTAGGTGAGGTGTGGTGTTGGCTTTGAGACAGTGCTCGACGTCGTCGACGACGTTGTGCGAAGCAATCAGAATCTCGGGCGCTAGGTCGCGCAACGAGACATTCAAGAGCACTTGCCCGGGTTTGAACAGATCCATCTCGGCCGTCACGTAGGGCCTGGCAGCCGTGGTGGCAAATATGACCAGGTCTGCTCGGCATGCCTCGTCCAAGTTCGCGGCAACTCGCGTAGGCACGGTCATTTCGGTAGCGATGTCCTGGGCGAACGCACTTGAGCGTTGGGCGTTCACATCGAAGCACGTCAGTTCCTTGACTCGGACCTTTGTGGCTAGTAGATGCCTGACGATGGTGCGAGAGATGACTCCCGCCCCGATAACACCGACAGTGCGGGCGGGGCTTTGCTCGTCGGTCCTGAAGAGGACCTCGGCTGCGAGGGCAGCGGAGGCGGCTGTACGGGCCGCGCTAATCGCGGAAGCTTCCAGACACGCGATCGGGTGTCCGTTCGTATAGTCGTTGAGTATCACCACGGCCGAGGCGCGGGCGGCTCCGGCTTGAACATTGGACGGAAAGCTGGAAATCCACTTGATGCCGAAATTTCCATTGTGATCGTCAAGGAAGGCCGGGAGTGCGATGGCGCGACTGTCGGGCTTGGCGGGGAATCGTAGGAAGTAACTGTCGGGATTGACAGTGGAACCGGACTCATGTGCCTGATAAGTGTCCGCAACGAGGTTGCGGACATGGTTGAGGTCTTCATTGAGAATATCGGCTGCTGTGGGACCGGATACGAGGTGGAAGGTAGACATTGATTGCCTCCTGTTTGGATAGTGGTGGATACGAATAGCGTCGGCGCGAAACTCTCGGATTTCAGGAAAGCCGGTTCCGGTGGTTTTCGACCCATTCATTTGAATAAATGGTGGAGAGGTATTTTTCGCCCAGATCGGGGGAGATTGCGGCAATGCGTGTGCCGGGGGTCGTTAGGCACCGAGAATTCGGACTGCCTCGAGTACAGTGCCAGTTGATCCGCCGACGAGGATGCCGTAACGGCGGGCGAGTCGACGGCATTCGACTACAGTCTCGGTTTCGGAGATGAGAATCTGCTCGAATTTTTCCGCTTCGGAATAGATTTCTGGACGCCGACTTGTGCCTAGTCCGGGGATGAACCGGCGGCGTAAAGCTCCGCCGAAAGTGACCGACCCAATTGCGTCGACAGCTGCGATCTCGTGGTCAAGTCTATGTTGGCGTCGGTATTCCAGACAGCCCATGAGAGTGCCGGTGGTCCCTGCGCCGACCACCAACAGGTCGATCGGGCCTAGTTGCCGGTGCAAGTGCATGGCGGTCGTGTCACGATGTGCATGGACATTGGCGGGGTTGCGGTACTGATTGAGCCGTATCAGCTGGGGGTCGGCCTGAAGGGCATCGTTGATGTAGGCGATGCGCTTGTGGAGAAAGCCCCCGCTTGAGTCGGGCGATTCGATCAAAACAACTCCGTCCCCAGTGCACTCATCGCTTGGAGCGCGGGTTTTTGCGTGTTGGCGTCGGTAACGATCGTTAGCCGGTAGTCTCTAGCGGCGCATACCATGCTCAATGCGATACCGAGGTTCCCCGAGGAAGATTCGATGACGCGCCCAGAGCCCGGAGCTAGCGTCCCAGTGCGTTCGGCCGAGGCGATGAGAGCTGTGGCCGTTTTGATCTTTACTGAACCGGCCGGGTTGAGTCCCTCCAGCTTGAGATAGACGTGGGAGTGGGGGATGAAGTCTTTTAGTTCGAGAAGAATATCGTCGGTAACGATGTCCGATGCGTCTTGGAAAATCATCCAAGATCCCTTCAAGAATCACAGCACGTCAAAGACATGGACTGTGGAACGCTTCGCCCAGGTTTTGGTGCGCGGAGTGGGGCGCGAACGAAAACTTTCCAGTGTGGGGCTGGGAAGGCGATGCAGCGTATGTGGGGGTGTTGGGTGGTGCCTGAGGAACACCTATTGGCCTCAGTAGAGGCTGATTTTTTCTCAGGTTGCTCACTCACGACGAGTGGGAGCCGGTCAGGTCCTGGTGTTAGGGGCATCGTATTTTTGTGGTCTCCAGATGCGCCTAAAATTTACTGTAACGAGACAAATGCATTGAAGCAAGAGAGTTGCCTGGGAAACCATCCGTATTCTCGGGTTGGTGGTGTGGAATTCGTTTGCAGGAGAATAAATCCGGCTTCTCGCTTAGTAACGAACGCCCCAATTATATTAACTGTCCTCATAAGAGCGAAACTGCCTTTGTGTTCACATTAGAAGATCTCACTTGTTGAGAGTTCGGGCCGTGATGGAGAATTGAGCGAATCGTTTTTCTGAGACCGCTACAGACTTCCTTGGGCTACCAGGCACAAGATTTAATTGCACAGTGACGTGAACTATTGTTCGTGGTGTGTTCCGGTTACGTCATCTCTTGCCGACTTCATATCGGGTGCAGCTGCGTCCGCCGGGCAATCTCGGGGCTTTAACGGAGCATCAGGGGAGGAGTTGGCGAAATTATGGGCCGCCCCGATATCACCAAGGTGGCAACCCTAGATTAGTTATTGGGTAGCCCGAATGCCTGTCGGTATCGCTCCCCAGCTGCGGTTTCACGAGGCGACTGCGTCGAGGAGCCGGTCTAGGACTTGGTGAGCGCTCTGCCTGGCTGTGTCGTTCTCGGGCTGTTGCCCGACCCAAAGTGCAGCCTCGTTCATCGCCCCGGAAAGCTGGGCGGTCATCGCTCCGAGCTGGCTAGCACTCACGCCCGCCTGGGCGAGTACCTCCCGGAGGAGGGCCGCTGAATTCTCCGCGTCGAGTTTGCGCCACTGGTCCCAGCCGATCACCGACGGCGCGTCCACTAGCAGCACCCGAGCGGCTGGCCCGACCGTGATGGCATCCAGGAATGCGTGGCAACCGGCTCGCAACTGGGCGTGGGGCTCCTTGCCAGCCTCGTGCGCCGCAGCTTCGACTTCAGCGGCGATATTGGACTGAAGTTGCGCGGCGACGGAACGGAACAGGCCTATTTTGCTGCCGTAATGATGGTAGATCGCTCCTCTGGTCACGTTGGCGGCCTGCGCGACATCATCCAGGGAGACGTCGGCATAGCCATCTGATGCGAATAGCTCGGTCGCCGAGGTGAGGATCTGGCGTTTGGTGGCGGCCGCGGCGGCGGCGGAGGCTCGGGGCATGACTCTTCCTTTACGTACGTTGTGTATGTATACTGGAATTTGTTACATACTCAGTGTACGTAAAGGAGTCGATCATGTCCGTCACCAGCTTCTACCCGGTCCTCATGGCAAACGATGTGGCTACCACAGCCGCCTTCTACCGGGACAAACTTGGATTCCACGTCACTTTTGACAGCAGTTGGTACGTCAGCCTTCAACTGGGCGCATTCGAGTTGGCCATCCTTGACCCCTCGCATGAGACAGTTCCGGCGGGCTTTGGAACAGGAACCCAGGGACTGGTTCTCAACCTGGAAGTGGACGACGTCGACGCGATGTATACGAACTTCAGCGGCGAAGACGGCCCACGCCTGGTCCTGCCATTGCGAGACGAGGATTTTGGGCAGCGGCATTTTATTGTGGAGGGTCCCGGTGGCGTGTTGATCGATGTGATTCAGCCAATCCCGCCCACAGCGGAGTTCGCCGATGCCTACGCGCCCGGAGTCGCCGCCAGCTGAACGCAAACCGCTTGGCGTGGTGAAAAGTCGACGCACCCGAGCGGGCCTGATGATGCTCGGCACGACCGGCTCAAGCGGCACTGCCCATATGTCAAATCCGATGGGGAGTAGCACAGTGGACTTGGCTAAGTGGCCCGCGCCGATTGGCTTCGGGGAAATGACGCTCAGGCGCTGGCGATGGCTCAAGTTTGCGTGTGCGCCTACGATTGGGGAGCCCTCTGTCTCGTTGGCCCCCAATCGGTTCGGGAGATCGCGTGAGTTTCTGGGAAATAATCGGAATTGCCTGTGGGCTGATATGTTGCCTGGCTGTCCTGGGTTTGTTGTTCGCCGGCTGGTTGATGCTGGCTCGACAACGATTCGTTCTCAAGCGTCAGAAAGCCACGTTGAGCAACTGGGCCTCGAAGCGCGGAATGCGTTACCTGGGGCGGGATGACTCTCGGCTGCGGATCGTTGATATGACCGGCCACGAGTCGCCGACGATGCTGGCATCCAGCATCGCGCCGCCGGAGAAGAACGTCGGCCTCATGTGCCATGTTGACGAACGCATGCGGACCGAACACGTGATCACAGGCCGCATGGACAATTTCGACCTCGTGGTGTTCCAACGGCATTTCCCTGGCTCCCTCGATAGTCTCCTCTATCCCGAGGCGGCGCAGCTTCCGGAGAAGGCATCCCGGCAAGAACTTCGCCATTCCTATGTGGCGATACGTTTGCCGTCTGAAGTTCCACTGACGGTCATCTCCTATGCCGTGCCCGACATCATGCGGGAACAGTTCGTCAAAGTCCTCCTCACCACTGGCGAGGAGGACTTTGACGCCAAATTTACCGTTATGTCGGAATCGCTTCAGCTCGCCACGGCGATCATGGACCCACAGGTCCGGCGTGCCTTGCGTGAAGCGTCGATACCGCTGGGTACACGCATTGTGTTCGCCAACGGCTGGTGTTTCATTCCCGAGGCTGGATTGCTGCGGCCCGGCCGAATCGAAAAGCACCTAGCCGTGCTGCAAAAATTCATCCCGCGCATACCAGCACAGGTATGGGAGCCTCGGAACACGTAGCGGGGCGGGAAACCGCGCTAGTTTTGCGACACCGCCTCGACAAGTTCGCCCAAGCGGCGGTCATCCAGGTGCCGGGCGAGATCGGAAATGGCGATCATTCCGACCAAGGTCCCCTCGTCAATGATGGGTAGCCGCCGGATCTGGTGGGCGGTCAACGTTGAGATGACCGTGTCCACGGTATCGTCTGCCTTGGCATAGACGAGCTGACCATTACTCAGCTCCGACACGGAGCACTCTGCGGGGTTCTTGCCAGCGGCCATGACCTTCAGCACGAGGTCTCGGTCGGTCACCATGCCTTTAAGTTTGTCGTCGTTTCCGCAGATGGGAAGCGAACCCACATCCAAGTCCGCCATCATTCGGGCAGCTTCGGCGGCGGTCTGGTCGATGCCTACGCAGGTGGCCCCTGCATGCATGATGTCGCGTGCGATCGTCATGTTCTCCTCCTTGGGTCGATTTAGGGGAGTACCCAATCGTGGCGGTTTTATTCACCCCAGGGCGATCGCATCAGTACCCACGGTGGCGGGCGAGTCTAGTGGGCCGCACCTCCAAAAATTGGTGACATGAGTCTCAATTCTCTGCTTTGAATGATGCTCGGACAATCTCGTACGAGGCTGGGCAGTAGAGCCGATCGCGTTGCGCTCGGGGACGGCTAGGCTAGGCGCCCCTCATCATCGGACATCGCGCATCAACGCCTCCAGGGATGCTGGTCAACGAGCATTAAGGCGGGATACGAATGATAGATAGATGCCAAAAGCTCAAACGACGTGCGCACTCGGCCCGGTACGAGCACCTCAGGCCCCTCTTCTATGAACTGGCGGGACTCCCACCAGAAGACCCCCGGCGCTCGCGATTGAGAGAGGAGCTGGTCACCGGATTCATACCGGTAGCCGAGAACATCGCCGGACGATTCGCAGGTCGCGGAGTTCCTCGCGATGACCTCGAGCAAGTGGCGGCAGTGGGCCTCATTCACGCCATCGACCGATTCGACCCCCACCGAGGCACTAACTTTCTCTCCTACGCGATCCCCACCATGACCGGAGAAGTCCGGCGGTACTTCCGTGACTGCACATGGACTGTGCGCGTACCCCGGCGCGTCAAGGAGCTATATTTGCTCCTCAACCAGGCTGAACAAGAGCTAACCCAGCGGCTGGGGTACACCGCGAACGTCTCGGAACTGGCCCGATATCTGGATATCAGCGAACAAAGCATCACCGAAACCCTCGCCGTGTGTCTAGCCTGCCGGGCCGAATCGCTCGACGCGCCGCCCCGCTTTGGGCGCGAAGGAGCCACGCTCGCCGACCGGTTGGGCAGCGCCGACCAGGCCATTGAAGATGTGGACAACCACGAGACGCTGATGCCGCTGCTGCATCGGCTCCCGCAGCGCGAACGCCGCATCCTGGCTTTGCGGTTCGTGCATGAGCTAACGCAAACCCAGATCGCCGAGCAGGTTGGCCTATCACAGATGCACGTATCCAGGCTCCTTGAGCATGCTTTGAAGAACCTACGAGTGGAAATGGTCGACGCCTAAACCCTTCGATCGTTCTCGTGAGGTCGCCGCCGAATCCCACACTTGTCGCGATCTGTGAGGGCTTCACGATGGTGGAAGAGTCCGGGTGAACAGGGATTGGGATATTCCCCGTTTCGCCTGGATATCGCGAGGAAGGAGGGCCAGTTTAGAGACGTGCCCGGCCAAGTGCCTCACTTTCGTGCGTGAATGTGGGGCAACCCGATGCCTATAGGTGAGAAGAAGCAGCGAAGAGATGGGCCACAACATGGGTAGCGCGCACAACTGGGCCAGCCTGTATCGGGCTACTTTGTCTGGCGCTGCTGGATGGCTAATTTCGTCCCGCACGCCAACGGCCTCACAACGGCCTCAGCGGGCCGTGAAACAGTTCGAGGCCAACCGAAGTTGGCCTCGAACTGGTAATTTATTGGTACTCCCGAGCAGATTCGAACTGCCGTTTCCGCCTTGAGAGGGCGGCGTCCTAGGCCCCTAGACGACGGGAGCTTGTGCCAAATCTCCGAACTTGGGCTTTAGCCCCAAGTTGCGGCGACGTCAAGAATCGTACCTGATGCCATGCCACGCCTTCCAGCGGGATACCTCGTGTGACGCCCATCGCAAACGCCCACCGTTCATGCTGAAAAGTCGCCCTCGCCGGTGCGGATTTCCCGCAAGCTTATCCACCCTGCGGTGGCCGACCCTACACATTGCTGTGGCCAGCCACATCCCGATGCCACTTTCAGCCCATGCATCCCGTTGATGTTCATCCGTCACACATATGAGGATCGATTCCAGTGCCATTGGCTCCCCGGCCTCCTGGCGGCCACCCGCGCCTCAAGTTCGCTGACTAGGGTCGCTACAGTTGCCGATGCAACCGTGATTAATGGAGCTCCCCCCAGTGTCAAGTCCTTCCTCCACTGTGAATAACTCCAGCCAAGAACCGGGCAGCCAAACCGGTTCCGTCCTGTCCAACTCCGACGAACCTCGCCTTCCAACCCAGCGTGCGCCGGAGGGCATTGCCACGCCCAAACGCTTCCACATTCCCGAAATCGAGGGCCTTCGCGGCATCGCCATCGTCCTCATCGTGATCTTTCACGTGTGGTTCAACCGGGTCTCTGGCGGCGTCGACGTGTTCTTTCTGCTCTCGGGTTTCCTCATCACCCTGAGCCTGATCCGGGCCGCCGAACGCCCCGGCGGCACCGACATTGGCCGCTACCTCAGCCGACTAGTTCGACGCATCACTCCACCAGCATTGATCGTGCTGGCCGGGGTCGTGGTCATGGCGATCATCTGGCTGCCTAAATCCCGCTGGGGCGACACCTTCGGCGATGTCCTCAGTTCGGCCTTCTTTATCGCCAACTGGCGGCTGGCCGAAAACTCCGTGGACTACCTCGCCTCGCAAAACAGTGCCAGCATGGTGCAACATTACTGGTCCCTAGGCGTCCAGGCCCAGTTCTACCTCCTGTGGCCGTTGGTGATCTCAGCCGCGATTCTGGCGGTGAAGTTGCTGGGCGACCGGGTACCAGGCTTGACGCTGCGTCGCGCTGCGGCAGTGACGATCGGACTGGTCTTCGTCGCCTCCTTCGCCTGGTCGCTCCACCAGACGGCCACCGACCAAACCTATGCCTACTTTGACACCCGAGCCCGGCTATGGGAGTTCGCCCTTGGCGGGCTCTTGTTCCTAGCCTTGCCATACCTGCGCTGTGGCCGCCGCTGGGCCGCCATATTGGCCTGGCTCGGCATAGCCGCCCTGGTCAGCTGCGGCATCGTCTTCACCGGAGCTGAGTTCCCCGGATTCGCCGCCCTCGTCCCCACCCTGGGCGGAGCCGCGATCATCGCCGCCGCAGTCGCCCAACCACACACCACCGCCGGTTCGCTGCTGCGATCCGCGCCGCTACAGCGCCTGGGCCAACTGTCATTCTCCCTCTACCTATGGCACTGGCCGGTCCTGGTGACATACCTCGTCATGACTGGGGAAGAACGACCTGGACTACTCAGCGGCCTCGGCATAGTCGCGGTGTCAATACTGCTGGCACAAGGCACCCACCTCCTGCTCGAAGTGCGGCTCCCGGCAACAGGGATCGGGCAAAAAACCGTGCGGGGCGGATTCGCCCTCGGCGCAACCTGCCTCGTTGTCGTCATGCTTGCCGTCACCGCATGGTTCTCGATCATCGAAGGCGAACGCAAACGCATCGAAGCGCTGTCAGCCGATGCCGCGAACTACCCGGGGGCCCAACAACTAGCCAACACCGCCCAAACCACGAGCAACGCCCCCCTCATCCCCTCCTTCCTCGACGCGCACCTAGACGACGAGCTGGAGTTGCGCGACGAATGCAGTCAGAACATCGTCGGTAAGGCCGTCAAATTCTGCGAACTTGGCTCCGAAGACCCCGAATACACCATCGCCATCATCGGCGCCTCCAAGACCTGGCAGTGGGTACCCGCCTTCCTCCAATTCCACGAAGAACACAACTGGCGCATCATCCCCATGACAAAGAACGCCTGCCACTTCAGCGCCTACGAGCAGATCTATCGCGGCGAGGTGTACGAGGACTGCAACGAATGGAACGACCGCGTCATGGACGAGCTGGCCCAGCTGCGACCCGATGCCGTGTTCGCCACCGCCAACCGGGTCGACGAACACGGTGAATACACCGACGAGGGCTATATCGCCCGCTGGGAGCAGCTCGATGACATGGGCATTGACGTATTCGCCATCCGCGATACGCCCCGGCCCGGATTCGACGTCCCCGAATGCGTCGAGGCCAACGGGATCACCTCGCTGGAATGCGCCCGCGACCGCGACGATATCTACCCGCTCCAAGAGCCAGAAGTCGCCACGGAATTCGACGTACCCGACAACGTGCGGTTCATTGACCTCATCGACTACGTGTGTGGAGATCAGGTGTGCCCGCCAGTGGTGGGCAACATCCTCGTCTACCAAGACACCACCCACATCACCGCCACCTATATGCGCACCCTCGCCCCCTACCTGGAAGCCGAACTCGTGGCCACCATTGACGGTCAAACAGGCTGACAAAGCCGCGCGTGACTCATTTGAAATCGCGCGCTGAAGCGGTCGGGGCCGGGAGCCGCAACGGCGTTAGCTTGTCCGCCATGAGACTGACCGCGCCCTCGGCATGCTCCACCGTCCCTCGCACAAGCAGAGCCTTCGCCGACAACGCCTCTTGCTTCCACCGCTTCCACAACCCCTGTGAACACACCACGTTGAGGATGCCCGTCTCGTCCTCGATACTCAAGAACGTCACTCCACCAGCGGTCGGAGGGCGCTGGCGGTGCGTAATGACCCCCGCCACCTGAATCCGGCCGATCTGGTCGCTGACCTGTGTTGCGGCCGGTTCCCGCTGGTCTTGTCGCTGGGGCGCCTTCCTCACCGCATCATGGACTCCCGATACCGTCAGCACCTCTGGTAGGTCGGAGCGCACCAGCTCCATCGGGTGACACCGCAACGAAAACCCCAGCCCGGCATAGTCGGCCCCCGCCAGTTCGGCTTCGCTCATGCCCGGCAGAGTCGGGGCTGCGGAGGTCGGTCCCGTACTGGCCATCATCAGTTCGTCTTCGCGCACCATGCCTGCTGTCCATAGCGCGCGCCGTCGATCCGGCTGTAGTGAACCCAGCGCACCGGCCAGCGCGAGCGCCTCCAATTGGGAGCTGCTCAATCGTGCCCGCCGCGCCAGGTCGGGGATGTCTCGATATGGCCGGTTGGCGGCGATGCGTTCGGCCGATTCTCTGTGTAGGGAGGCGACATTGTCCAGACCTAGGCGGATCGCGGCGGTGGCTTTGACCGGCGGGATGGGTTTTTCGTCGGTGGCTTCCAAACTCGCGGCGACGCGCGAATAGTTGACGTCGGCGGCGCGTACCCCCACGCCGTGACGTTTCACATCGGCGATGAGAGACGCCGGGGAGTAGAACCCCATCGGTTGGCTAGCTAGCAAAGCCGCACAGAACGCGGCGGGATAGTGGCATTTGAACCAGGCGGAGGCCCATACGAGATGGGCGAAGGACGCCGCGTGGCTTTCGGGGAATCCGAAGTCGGCGAAGGCCGCGAGTTGCCGGTAGATCTGGTCGGCCTCCTCGGTGCTGATGCCGCGTTCGGCCATGCCCGCGTAGAGGCGCTGTTTGAGTGCCTCCATGCGTTCGGTGGACCGTTTGGCTCCCATCGCTCGGCGCAGCTGGTCGGCGTCGGAGCCGGAAAATCCCGCCGCGTCGATGGCGATTTGCATGAGTTGTTCTTGAAAGATCGGCACGCCGAGGGTTTTTTCCAAAGCTGGCCACAATCGCCGGTGAACCTTGTGTTTCCACTTCTCTCCGTTGCGGCGGCGCAGATAGGGGTGAACCGAACCGCCTTGCACGGGGCCGGGACGGATCAGGGCGACTTCTATGACGAGGTCATAGAAGTTCTGCGGCTTCAACCGGGGCAGGGTTGACATTTGGGCGCGTGACTCGACTTGGAATACCCCGACTGTGTCGGCCGCTTGCAACATGGCGAAGACTTCGTCGTCTTTGGAGGGCAGTTTCGCCAGCTCGACGGTGACGCCGTGGTGGTCGGCGACGAGGTCGCAGACGCGGTGCAGTGCCTCCAGCATTCCCAGCCCCAGTAGGTCGAATTTCACGAGCCCGGCTGAGGCGCAGTCTTCCTTGTCCCATTGCAGGACCGTCCGGTCGGTGGCGCGGGCCCATTCCACGGGAACGATCTCGGACACCGGTGTTTTACAGATGACCATTCCGCCCGGATGCACGCCCAAGTGCTGCGGAAGCCGCAATAGTTGGGCGGCCAGCTGCCGTACTTCGGCGGGCAGGTGTGAGGAATCGTCCGGGTCGAGCGCTTTCGGCGCGTCGGGGAAGGCGGGGGTGGCGGCGTGAAAATGCTGGAGTTGTTTGCTCCACCTTGTGGCCTGTTCATGGGAATACCCCAGTGCTTTGGCCGCGTCGCGCACCGCCGAACGGGGACGGTAGGTGATGACGTTGGCCACCATCGCGGCGCGAGTGCGGCCGTACTTCTCATAGGCGTACTGAATCACCTCTTCGCGACGACCCGACTCGATGTCGAGGTCGATATCGGGAGGTCCGTCGCGATCAGAGGAGAGAAACCGTTCGAACAACAGGTTGTACTCGATCGCGTCCACATTGGTGATGCCCAGGGCATAGCAGACCGCGGAGTTTGCCGCCGACCCCCGACCCTGGCAGAAGATGTTGTTGTCGCGGCAGAATCTCACCAAATCGGCCACGATGAGGAAGTACCCGGGGAACTGTAGTTCCTTGATCAGCTGTAGTTCCTTGTTTAGTTGCTTCCAGGCTCCGCGGGGCCGCTCGTTCTCAGGGGGCCCGTAGCGTTGCCGTGCTCCTGTGAGAGTCAGCTCCGCGAGGTGTGAGAACTCGTCGTAGCCTTCCGGCACCTCAAAGATCGGTAGTTGTGGTTCCAAGAGTTTCAAGTCGAAGGCACACCGTTGGGCGATGGCCACCGAGGTTTCGACCGCGCGCGGATAGTCGCCGAAACGCTGTGCCATTTCCTGCCCGCTGCGCAGGTGCGCCGCAGCGGCTGTCGGCAGCCAGTTGGCGATGTCTTCGAGGCTGGATCGGGCGCGGGTGGCGGCAAGAGTGTTGGCGACCTTGGCGCGCTGCGGGCTGGCGTAATGGACGTTGTTGGTGGCCACGTAGGCGACCTTGGCGCGGTCGGCGATCCGCACTAGCGCTTCGATGCGATCGAAGTCGTCGGGGAGGTCGTGGCAGGTCAGTTCCACGGCCACGTTGTCGCGGCCGAACAGGTCCATTAGCTGATGCAGCTGTTGTTGGGCGATGTTTTCCCCGGCCTCCAAGGCGCTCGACAGCGGGCCCTTGCGGCAGCCGGTCAGAATCTGCCACTGCCCGGCCGCTTCGGTGGCCAGCTTCTCTAGGTCGTATACCGGCAGCTCTTTATCCCTGTTGACGGTGTGGGCCTCGGTGATCGCGCGCGATAGCGCCCGGTAGCCTGCGGCGTTGCGGGCCAAGACCACCAGGTGCGTGCCAAGCGGGTCGACTTGGCCCCGCCGGGGTTGGCTCATATTGAGGTTGAGTTCCGCGCCAAAGATTGTGGGTATGGCCGCCTGCCGTGGTTGAAAACCGCCTGCCGTGGAAGATTGGCCCGCAAGTTCTTGTCGTTGCGTCGACTCCGCAGCAGCGGAATCTCTCCCGGTGTTCCTGGCGGCCTCGGCGAACTGTGCCACGCCGTAGAGTCCGTCGTGGTCGGTGATCGCCAATCCTTTGAGCCCCAGCTGTATGGCTTGCTCCACCAGATCAGCTGGTGAGTCGGCCCCGTCGGCGAAGCTATAGAACGAATGGCAGTGCAGTTCCGCGTAATCCACGACGCCTCCTGGCCACGGTGGCGAAGGGGCACGCGCGGTGGCGGACCACTGAGGAGATGCTTTCGGGGCGTTCTTCGGTATCGCCCTGTCGTCGAATGCGCGCATCTTGGATCGGCGGATAGCCCGGCTCGCAGACCGGCCACGATCTGGCGATGCCAGAGGGCGAAGCGTCGGCCTCATCGATGTGGCCCGGGGGCGATTCGCGCGCGGGCCGGTCTGGAAGAGACTGGGCCCGAATCACACGATTGATGACCCGATCGATGAGGTCATGATCGACACTCCCGCCTGGCCTGGGCTCCATCTCTTGGTCGGTCGAGATAATGGGACGGGCCGCCTCATTCGTGCTCTCGCCGAGTACCGGAGGGCGCTGGCCCCTCCCGTCGTGCCCGTCGGCGAGAACGTTGTTCTCGAAACCGGTTGGGCCACAGGATGTTCCCAGAAAGAACGCCTCGATCGCGGCTCGTTTGGGGTCGAGGCCAGCCTCTTGGCCCTCGACGTCGCTCGGCGAGCTTTCAGCCGTATCGTCCTCGGCCGGATATAGCCCCAGCCGCGCGACCGCTCGGGAGATCATCGTCTCCCACAGACGCAAAATCCATTTAGTCATACCAGCCACTAACCCTCCACTGTTGACTTTCACGAACGAGAACACCTGCTCGACCATCGGCCAAAACCACCTGCAACCGGGCAAAACGCCGAGGCGGGAGGTCATCCTCTGTGGACCACCATCGTTCGATTACCGGCCACGGCCCTGCCCAGCCGTACACCTGGAGCCGTTGCCCGGCCCACCGCAACTCCACCGGCGCCGCCGAGAGCAGGCCACGGGCGCTGGCTTCAATGTCCGCGCCGTTGGCGTCCAGCAGCTGCGCGGGTTCGTTCCAAGGCACTGCGGGAGTGGGTTTGGGCAAAGCGCCGGGTCGCTGCGCCGGGTCGTCTTTGGTGGCCTCCACTTGGAACAATGTGGCCGGATTCTCCGACGGCGCTGTCTGGGGAACCCCCGATTCTGGCGAAGTGGAACGCCCGAGGTCTGTGGCCGCGCGGGACACCGCCTCGTCTCCCAGCAGGCTCTGCACGTGGAGGATGGCCGCCTGAGCTCGCTCCCGCGCTTCCTGTTCGGAGCGTTCGGTCGAATGTGCTTCCCAGAGCGACAGCTGTGCTTCCAGCTCCCCGTTGACTCCGTCGGGCCGTAGCTCCAGGCGCCGGATCGGGCCGGTTCCGACCCGGTGACCTGAGAGCCACCCCTCCAATTGCCAACGGATGCGTGTCGTCAGCTGGTTGCTGCCCGGTTCGACCTGCCAGGTACGCCTGCGAGTCAATCCGGTGGTGGTGTGCGCGGTGATGGTGACGCGAGTGCAGATCAGTGAATGCGCCTCCAGCGTGGCGTGCAGGCGGTCAGTCAGGGGACGGGCGGACAACAGGGCGGTCTCGATCGATTCCAGCGGAGGGTCATAGTCGGCGGTGACGCTGAGGTCTGGTGGGATCTTGCGGGCGACGATGGGACGCAGGCTTTCCCCCGCGCTCAACCGTTGGGCTTGCCGCATGGTGGGGCCGAAGCGTTCGACCACGGCGGCGGGGTCTAGGCGGGCGAAATCTCCCAGCGTACCCAGGCCCAGGTGGCGCAGCAGCGCGATGGTGTCGCCGTCGACTAGCTGGGTGAGGCGCAGATGCGCGATGTCGAGCGGAGCCAGAAAGTCCGCGTCGCCACCGGGTGGGACGATGATGCCTCTTCGGGCGGCCAACAGCGCCGCGTAGAGGTCGTCGGCAACCCCGGTCAGGCAGTCGAGGTCGCAATAGGCGTGGATCGTGTCGATGAGCAGCTCGCAGGCGGTCTCCTCGCCGCCTTCCAGACGGGCGAACCCACGGGCGGGCAGGGCGATGAGGCCGGGGCGGAGGACTTCCAGATGAGGAGTGAGGGTCTCGACCACTTCGCACACCGGCTCGAAGCTGGCTTCGGACCGGGGCTTGGCATCCGATGAGCCCGTGCGTTTCGCTGGCGACGGGGCATCCCAGTCGGGCAGCCAAGCCACCAGAACGCGACGATCACTATTCACGACCCGGGCCCCCCTTCGTCCGTGTAGAGCCGCAAGGTGGCCTGGCGGGAGCGCCCGGTACGCCAGAGGGCCGAGACAGCTAGCTCACAGGAGCGAATGCGACCCGACCCGTACTGGCGGTCGGCGTGTCTACGTAGCCCCGACCAGCGGGCGGAGGTGATACGCAGACGAGTGTCGAGGCCGGGCCATTGCCGCTGGGGGCTGCCCCACCACAGGAGGATCGCACCCAGGTTGCGGGCGCGAGTGGCGAGGCGTGCCGCCTGGTTGGTTGTGACAGAGGCTGTGGAAACGGCGACCACGGCAAACCCGTCCATGAGGGCGGCCGCGGCGTCGGCGACTTGCGGACGTGGCGCGGTGACGGACACGAGGTGCTCCACGTTTACGCCAGCTTCGGCGGCTGTCCCCAAGTGGCGTCGGGGGAGGCCGACTAGGGCGCACCAGTGGGTGGCACTTGGTTCGGCGAGAATCCGCCACAGCAGGGACGTAGCGCCGGTGCCCGGATGTACGAGAGTGCCAGTGGTAAGGCCCTCACGTGGGAAAAGACTGTGAATGTCAGAGGCGAGTGGCAGTATGCGGGTAGGGGTGAGGCTAGGCCACGTCGTCAGGTCTAGACGCCGTTTCGTCCCTCGGGTGCTGAAGGACGTGGCGACTTTGGCTTTGTAGTCGGCCAGGTGGCTGGAGTTCTCCTCGCTGGGTGTGGCCTCGGGGGTGGTCAGCGCAAAGTCGGCAAAGGTGGGCTCGGCAAGTTGGCTAGCGGGGATGAGACCAGGGATGGAAGCAAGATCTACCTGCTGTTTTGCCATTATCAGTCCACCTCCCGTACTAATTTAAAACATATGTACTATACACGGTAGTACAGCAGGACGACGCAAAAAGATCAACTATTTACGCACGTGTGTTCGATAAATCTCACGATCGAGTGAACAGCGCGTCATCCGCTCGGTGGCGGCCGCGAGGTGCCACCGGCCAAGGCGGTGCGGGTAGTGCTCAGATGGGGCGACGTGGGTTACAGCAAGCCCGGCCCCCGGGTGCGGGCAGACACCGGCATCCGGTAAAGTTTCATCCCGTTGGCCCGCTAGAATTTGCGTGGAAAACAAGCCATATCAATGGGGTATGGTGTAATTGGCAGCACGACTGATTCTGGTTCAGTTAGTCTAGGTTCGAGTCCTGGTACCCCAGCCATAACAAAGACCACCTTTGGTGGTCTTTTTTTGTGCTGCGGGCAGCACGACTGCTGGGTTGTGGGGCGCGCAGAGCGCGCGTGGTTCAGTTGGTCTGGGTTCGGGTCTTGGTACCCCAGCCAATTTGGTCTTTTGTTTTGCCCTGATCAATTCCCGCGCGACTCCGCATCGCCGAAACCAGCGGCTCCAGCAGCTCAGTGACTTGGTTGTCAATAACCCGAGGCACCCGATCCCCGTCCTCTACCGCGACGAAGAGCCGCCCGAAGAACCCGGTGTGAACAGCCCGGTGCTGCGCCTCCGGCAGCACTTCCTGCACCCGATCGAACAGCTCCTGACTCACCAGCGGCTCATGCCGCCCCTGGTGCTCGACGCCCTTGAACGTGACTCGTCCGAAGTAGTAGCGGTTCCGCAGGATCGTGCCGACGGTGTACATCGGGACCTCTCGCCCGGCTGGGCACCGCTTGCTCGGCCGGGTTCGAAGCCCCGCATCGGTGACGGCCCGCTGCAACTTCTTGAGCGAGTAAGTCCCGCTCGCGTACAGCTCGAACATGATCCGGATGAAGGGTGCGCGCTCCTCATCCACGGACACGGTCCGAATCTCTCGGCCCTCGACGGTCTCGCCAGCGTTCCGGAATCCGATGGGCGCCTGATACGGCGTACCGCCGTTGGCTGCCTTCGTGCCCATCTTGTAGGCCACTTCGGCACCCGAGGCCCGCGACTGGTACTCGTTGACCCCGTCCAGGATCGCGGTCACCAGATCACCGACGTGGCTGTCGTCGATGTAGTCCATGATCGAGACGAGTTGGGCCCCGAGCTTCTTGAGCTCGCGCCGAGTGATCACCGCATCCGCAATGTCCCACCGCATCCGCAACCGCGCGTACACGATGATCGCTCCGACATCCTTCTCGTTCCGGATGCGCGCCATCATCTCCAGGAACTTCGGCCGCCCATCTACCGTCAAGCCGGACTTCCCCGGCTCGACGTATTCGTCTACGACCTCCATTCCAAGCCCCTCAGCCCGGCGCTGGCACGCCTTCCGCTGCGCTGGGATCGAGTTCCCCTCCGGGTCGTAATCCGCCTGCACCTGCCCCCGCGAGGACACCCGCAGATAGAGCACGGCACGCTTCGCCCTGACTTCCTGACTCATGATCGATCGGCCTTCCGACTGGATGATTCGGTCCGACCCGCCGTGTCGGCCTGCTCAGGCTTGACCTCGGCACTCCGCTCCGACTCCAACACGGCATCGATCAAACTCTCATCGATCAGCCGAACATCAACGTCATCCCGAAGCGCCCCGGTCACCCGCACGCGAGCCTCTCTGCCATCCATGAGGCCCACCGCCTCACCAGGGAAAACAGCAGGTCAACGCCAAGATAGACCCACTCCGCGACAACGTCGAGCGACGCGAATTATCCGACTCCGGAGCACGAACCTGCTTCCCGCAGCCAGGAGGGACTTCGAGAAGGGCACCAAGAACGGAACCTTTGGCAATCAGCAAGAGAACGATCAAGCGGGATGTCTCGCCGCGATCGATCGATATGACGTGGACCTAACAGTTCTACCGTTCGCCCAGATAGCGGCACAAGGTCTCCGATCGCGGACTGAAACCGAGGTGACAGGAGCCCAACTCGATCGTTACGCTTGGTCCGCCGCATAGGAAGGGAGACAGCGCATGGGACGTAACCTCACGAAGTTCGTTGAGGCAGCTCAGCCTGTCAAGTACATGGGCGGCTTCGACTACGCGCTGGTGCACTGCCCGCGATGCGACGACATGGCGATTCGCCGAGAGTGCCACGTGACCTGCGGGTCATGCGCATACACAGACAGGTTGAAGCGAAAACCCAAGGTCAAGCCGGTTGAGCCTTCCCAGACCGTCATGTGCCCCGAGTGTAACCGCTATGTGGGCACCTATAGATCGGACCTGCGGCTGCATCGACTGCGCTGTCGAGGCTGCGGTTGGGCCAAGGAACCGACCGCACGCCAGTGGCCGGTGCCGAAGCGCCATAAGCGAGCACCGCTCTGGCTCGATATTGATTTCCGCGGCAATTCGCTGTGGGCGTGGAACGATCAGCACCTGAGCTTCATGGAGGCGTACGTCGCCGCCGGGGTGCGGGACGTCAGCCCGTCTAACAGCACCATCGCGAGCAGGCTCCCGGCATGGATCAAATCCGGGAAGAACCGTGAGGACCTACTCCGGGCGCTGGCGAAACTGCGGGCACGACTGCCAGAGAACATGCCTCCGACAATCTAGGAGCGGAGGTTTCCCCTTGCGGACTAACGTTCTCGGTGCAGCAAACACGGTGGCGCCTGCATTGAAGGACGCTTCGGCGTTTTCACTCGTCTCGAAGTAGTAGACGCCGTCTCGTTCGTGCCCGTTGTCGACGGCGTAGATCCATTCGTTGAGGAGCCAGAGATCATTGAACTGGTTGATACCAACGTCGGGGCGCACATCGAACGCGAGGTAGTCGCGGTCGAACATCAGCCCGATTGCTTGGCGGACCGCCGGCCTGAACCCCAGGTCGCCCGTGAGGTACTCACGTGCGGCCTCACCCGACTTCCTGAATACCGATTCGGGAAGGGCTGCTACATCGATCGAGAGCTCCTCGACGACTGTCGGTACGAGTTCGCGGATCTTGTATACGGAGTCCTTCGATAGACCCGCCAGTTCTGCCAGCGCCTCGGAGTCGACGCCGCAGGTCAGCGCGTGAGCGGCATCGAGTTCGTGGAGGTAGTCCTCGATCGCGCGTCGCAGTCTTTCCACCGTCTCATCCTGGCCGGGGGAGGACCGTTGCCGCCACCGATTGATGGGATCAGCCCGTACGAGAGACTGCAGCGATGAGCCTCCGTGAGACAGGTGCCGATCCTAACTGACGTACGTCATTGATCCATCGCGCTTCAGCCAGCTTGGGGGAAAGTGAAACCTTCTCGCCTGAAACAACCGCACGCAAGATCGTCGAGGTGTCTCGTTTGCCCTCCAGGGTTGTGGTCAACCTGTCCAGGACCGTGAAGGTTTCCGCAGGGAGCGAGAGGGAAAGTTTCTCATCTTTCTACCGGGAAATGGCCTATTCAGGTGTTTCCCCGGCGGGTCGATAACCGCCGTCGGGCAGGCCCCAGCGGCTGGGATCGCTGGAGGAGTGACGGACCACGAGAAACCGCCCCGACCCTTCCGGATGAAGCAGAAGCGCCTTTACTCCGAACGTCGCCGGCTTACGGATCTTCCACCACGGCCGTATCCCCGGCGCGATCGCACAGAGGATCGGGGCGGGGAGGCAGCTGTGTCTTATTGGGCGATTATGACGGACTTGAAGTGCGGGTCGTCGTAGCGGTAGCGGACCATTCGGCGCGTGCCCGCGAACGTGGATCATCGCTCGGTTGTCGACGACGAGCAGGTCCCCAGGCCGCCACCGGTACACCACCGCAACCGCTTCGGAGAGAACTGCTTCCACCTCGGCGTACATTGCTGCCTCCGACAATGAAGGCGGGAGCGGTCCGCAGACCGTATTGGTCGCAAATCCAGATCGAAACCGCAGGGTCAGCCCGTGCGCTGGATCTTCGACGATTAGGGGATGAATCGTGGACGTCGGCCGCCAATTGGTCGAGTACGCGATGCGGACCTGGGCCAGCTCAGTCGCGACTTCATCAGAGCGCGGGCAGCGATCCGGCCGTCGTAGAGGCAGGTTGTACTGCCGCTGGCTGATGTGTCCAAGCATCCGAGTGCGAAGTGCCGCAATGGTTCGGGCTCGTCCAACTGCTCGGTGTGGCGGGGCAGCCATTCCTGGGAACCATGCGCTTCAATCACGCGAACTCTCATCCATGCAGCTCCGACGTGCGCACCGAACCGGACTGCGGCTTCGATCATGCTGGCGGTCATGATCTTGTGCCTCTCGAGGGCTTCGAGGATGTCGAAGTCTCGCCTGGTCAGGCGGTTGGTTATTTCGTTGAAGCCGCCTGTGTTCGTACCGGGGGTCCGCTTCGCGCACATGCTGCTTTTCACCGCCTTCCCGTTGCGGCGGAGTCGGTCTCGGCGATGAGGGGTGCTGTGAGACGGGCGTGCTGGGCTCTTCCCTGGGGGTATAGGTGCCCGTACGTCTCCATCAGGCCAGCCATGACAAAGACCACCTTTGGTGGTCTTTTTTTGTGCTGCGGGCAGCACGACTGCTGGGTTGTGGGGCGCGCAGAGCGCGCGTAGGTGGCCTATCTAGGTTCGAGTCCTGGTACCTCGCTCATAGCAAGGACCGCTGAGGGTGGCCTTTTGTGCTGCGGGCAGCACGAATACCACCCCTACCCAAAACACCGAGCCCGTTCGACCTACATGAACCCGCGGGCTCGGTCGTGTTCTGGTGCCACCCCGCCCACTGGCGGCACATAGTGCATCTCGTCGGTGCGGTCGATGCAGCCGGTGTAGACCTCGAAACCCACTTTGCCACCGGCGAAGAACGCGATCGCGAGCCCGTCGTCGCGTGTCAGACCCAGTCGTGAAAACTCCCCGGTGCCGTCGGTGCGGTCTACATCGACCTCGTAGCCAAGGTCGTTCCAATGTTCGCGCAAGACCTCGGCGTAGCCTTCGCGCTTGCTAGCCTCGTCCCAGTCTTCGGCCACCAAGTAATACGTCAGCTTGAGTTCGACGAATTCCTTGTGTTCGTCGAGGCCCTTGAGCCCGCCATAGCAGCCACTGATGCCCCAGACACGTTCGCCGAAGCCGGGAAAGTCCGGCAGCGGCTCGATCGCTTCGGCCACCAGGGATTCCATGACCGGGATCGCCTCGGTTTGGTTGTAATCGGAGCTGCGCTGCGGGGAATCGTCGAAGAACCCGCAGGCGCTGGCCGTCGTTACCAGGGCTGCCGCTGCGGCCGCGCCTAGGAGGCGTTTGGGGAGGAGTCGCATGAGATCAGTTACCTCCACTCAAGTCGATGCCCTTGGAGACAGTCAGGTCAGCCGAGTTTTGTTTGACGGTCATCCACACGTCCACCTCGGGTATGTCGTATCGCAGACCGATTGGTTCGAGGTCTTCACCTTCGGGGTCCCAGTTCTGAGCGAGGTTGTCGCTCACCCAGTCTCCTAGGGCGGCCGCGTCAAGCCCGTCGATGCCCGCCCCTGCTGCGCAGTCGGTCAAAAACGTGGCGATCTGGTCGATGGAGGAGGGCTCCGCACGCATCCCCCTACCCGCGATATGGCGGCAGTTAATGGTCAACATGTCGGCGTCTTCGGTGGTGGTGGCGTGTGCTCGAAACCGGTCGCCGCCGCCGTCGCCTTCTTCCCACACCCAGTACAGGCGCTGGGCCCCATTCAGCCCGGTCAGGGCTTCGTCGCGTTCGGCCAACCAGTGCGATCCGTAGGTTGCAACCGCGTTGCGCCATTGCTCGATGTCGGACCCGGGCAAGGTCTCGAATGGGGGTGGGTCGGGGATGTCGTAGCGCTTGAATTCGCCGCCGGTGGCGCAACCCGACAGAATCCCGGCGATGATCGCCGCCATGGGGATTGCCAGGCGGGGATGCCTGGCGTGGCGGTGTGAGTGGTTCTCCATAAGCACAGGTTAGTCCAGCTCGTCCCCTTGAGGTGAATCCAGCGTGGAGAGGCTGGCCAGCCGCAGTCCATCAAGATTGTGAGCGTTACTCGCCCATCCGGGGTGGTACCTGTCACGAATACCTAGTGAACAACATCGGCCGACCCGGAAGGGCGCCCCCGGTCGGCCATTGACAAAACGCATTCATGTCAGCTCCCCGCGAGGGCGCTGACCGCACCGTTCACACATGAGGTCGGGCATCGTGCCCTGACCCAGATGGGTAGGAGATTCCCGTGCGTACAAGTATTAAGAAGCCGCTGGCGATAGCCGGTGCCATCAGCCTGGGCGTTCTGTTTTCCGCAGGCGGGGTAGCTCAGGCTCAAGAGGATGACTGGGACGACTGGGCGGTCTTTCAGGCCGACTTGCAGCCGCTCAATAACCAACAGGGATGGGGCGAGGCCTGGATCGAGTTCGACGGCGACCAGAACGAAGCCACGATCTCGATTTCCTACGAAGGGCTTGCTGAGGAATTCGACGGCGGACCCTTCCCACACGCTCAGCACATCCATATCAACGGAAATGGGGTCTGCCCCGACGAATCCGCTGACGAAGACGGCGACGGCCTCATCTCGACCACTGAGGGGCATCATGCCTACGGCGACGTGGGGACCTCGCTGACAACCGAAGGCGATACGTCGCCTGACTCCGCCTTGGCGATCGACCGCTTCCCGGGCGGTTCCAACGCTGACTATGAGCGCACCATCGTTCTCGATGATGAGAACGCCGCGCAGGTGTGGGAGGAGAACGCCGTGATCGTCATCCACGGTGTCGACCCCACCCTCATCAGCGAGGAGGCCGCCGAGAAGGAAAGTGACCTGGACCCGGACCTGCCGATGCCGGCAACCGCTCCGGCTCTGTGTGGCTCGCTGTTGGCCTCACAGATGGGACAGATGCCCGAGGGTGCTCCTGACACCGGTGGTGGGTTCATCGCCGAGGGCAATGCGGGTCTGATGTTCGGTGCCGCCGCCGCGACTTTCGTCGCCGCCGTGCTGGCCGCTGGCTATGCGCTGCGCACTCGTAGCGTCACTGGCTCCAAGTAGAGAGGTCGCCATCATGACCGGAATTCGACGGTGGTGTCGCCACCATGAGTGATTCCAGTTTCATGGCTCGCCTCAAGGAGAAGGGCCGTCGGCGCAGTGTCATAGCTGGCGCGGCGGCCCTGCTTCTCCTTGGACTTACCGCGGCTCTGGTGGGGATCGCGGTGAACATAGACGGCGACATATCTGGGGAAGCCCGCAGTGACATCACGGCAACCGAGGCTCCGGGCCCAGATGCCCGTTCTGATGCGGGCCAGGCGGATGCGAGAGATACCAGTTCCAGCGGCGAAGTGTTGGGGGCTTCGGCCCCGATCGCTCTTGACATCCCCGCCATCGATATCACCGCTTCCCCGTTGATGCGGCTGGGCCTGCTACCGGACCGGCATGTGGAGGTGCCGCCGTACGAGCGAAATTCTCGCGCCGGATGGTATGAGCACTCGCCGTCCCCCGGTCAGTTGGGGCCGTCGATCATCTTGGGCCATGTGGATTCGCAGGAGTTCGGACCGGCCATTTTCCACGATCAGCATGAGCTGGCCAAAGGGGACGAGATCCGCATTGAACGTGAGGATGGGATCACGGCTGTTTTCGAAGTCGACCGCACTGTCCAATACTCTAAGAACAATTTCCCAAAGAGAGAGATTTACGGAAATCTGGATCACGCGGGTCTGCGTTTGATCACGTGCGGGGGATCGTTCGACTTGGACGCGGGAAGCTATGAGGACAATGTGGTCACGTACGCGACATTGGTCGACTCTTTTAAGACGTGAGTGAATCCGGCGGCCGTTGTCTATCCGATGATGCCAGTTGAGCCTGTAGCCGACGGCGAGTACTCCTGTGGGGCAGGGTGTCTGTGTCTCACAGGAGTACTTTTGTGTCCGTTTCAGGGGTTGTTCCGCACGATGGGAAGAAGCGATCTTTTTGCTTAAGTATATTTACAGTAATGAATCTTTCGAGTTAGACTGAGGTCGACTTCAGTCCGGCGTCAATGCGGATGCGCGGTGCCGAGTCGGGGTGTTCCGCACCTGCTGGCATCGACGGTGATGCCATCGACTCTCGGTGCCACCGCAGTCTCGCGGCCCGGGCCGAAGTTAGGGTACCCTTCCTCAACCCTGCTCGTGGAAGATCACGCCTATGACCAACACCTCTTACCCCCTGACCTCTGCAAACCCCCTCGACGAAGACATCTCGGCGGAAAAAACCGACCCCGAAGCCGACCGGGCCTCTCAGCCGCGAAGACCCGGAGGGCGCGTCCTGGCACTCGTACGCCTCGCTCTCGGGTGGCTGTTCCTGTGGGCCTTCCTCGACAAGCTGGTCGGCCTCGGCTATGACACCGCCTCAGGCTCCGCCTGGCTGGACGGAGTCAGTCCCACCGCGGGGTTCCTCGGCAGCCGTAGCGGTCTGCTCGGAGAGCAATTTCAATCCATGGTGGGCAGCGCATGGGCCGACTTCGCCTTCATGGGCGCACTATGTGGCCTGGGCCTAGCTTTGATCCTGGGGATCGGGCTGCGCATCGCCGCCATTGGTGGAACATTGCTCATGCTCCTCATGTGGGCGGCCATGCTTCCGCTGGCCAATAACCCCTTTATGGATCAGCACATCATCTACGCGCTGGCGTTGATCGCCCTCGCGGCCACTAACGCGGGGCACACCTGGGGCCTGGGGCGCCCCTGGGAGAACAGCCGTCTGGTGACGACCCTGCCCGTGCTGAAGTAAGGACATGGCCGCGGGGGAGGAGGGACGGCCATCCGTCGCCTTCCCTCAGCGGGTGGGGTCGGTCCCTTGGCGCCAGCCGCCCCATCGCCAATCCAGCGCCCATAGCGTGATGGGGCCCCGCATCTAATGCGGGGCCCCATCATCGCGTCCTTATGTGCGGCCTGGTGCCTGAGCTCATTGTCGATGATGTCTATAGCGTGCAGCTAATGTGGTGAGTTGGCCAGGTGGCCTCATTACAGGCCCGAGAGTTTCTGCCCCGCGCGAACGACGGCCATCGCCAGGCGCTCGCCTGGGCGCCGGCCCAGCCGCTCCAGCGGCCCGGAGACCGAAATCGCGGCCACCACGCGACCGGTCTTGTCTCGCACAGGGGCTGAGACACTCACGACACCGGCTTCGCGTTCGGCTACCGACTGCGCCCAGCCGCGTCGACGTACTTCGGCCAGCGTCTTGGAGGAGAACCGGCACTTCGGAAGCATCGGGAGAATCGCCTCGGGCGGCTCCCACGCCAACAACACCTGTGCCC
Organism: Natronoglycomyces albus; assembly: GCF_016925535.1. Classification (NCBI taxonomy): domain Bacteria; kingdom Bacillati; phylum Actinomycetota; class Actinomycetes; order Glycomycetales; family Glycomycetaceae; genus Natronoglycomyces; species Natronoglycomyces albus. Next base: position 969,764 of record NZ_CP070496.1, read on the forward strand.
CTGATCCGGCGGTCATAGGCAGTACGGCTCCCACTGGCACAGTGTCACGCAGCCCGGAGGCTCGTTCGGCGGCGGCCACACAAATGCGCTCGTCGGCTCGCCGTCGGTATAGCTGGCTGGATTCGCCGGTCTGGTCTCGCAGCATGTTCAAGGCCGGTTCGGCCGAGGCCAAGAGGACATCCGCAGTGGCTCCAGCCAGCTCGGAGAGCTTGGCACCGGGCCTCCAGCGGCCCTCGTGGTCCCTTTGTAGCAGTCCGTGGGCTTCTAGGGCTTGTGCGAGCCGGTGCGCGGTCGCGCGCGGTAGACCCGTCTCGTGGACAAGCTCTGCCAGGCTCGCACCGTTCGTACAGGCAGTGAGGATCAACACGGCCTTGTCGAGAACCCCGACCCCGCTGATATTATTTCCCATAACTTGAACCTTACCGTCCATTATTTGAGAAGCAAAGGGAATGGTACTAGAAATGTCATCTACACCACGCACCCTGGCTGAAAAAGTTTGGGACGCCCACGTGGTTCCCACGCGAAGCGGTCCCGTGGGCACTTCCAGTGACCACGCCACCGACAGTCGTCACCTCGCCGCGGACACCATCCCAACTCAGGACAGTGCTGCCGCAGCGGCTGACGTCGCCGGTGACCGGGCTGAACCCACGGGGGATAACAGCCATAACGGACCCGATCTGCTGTATATAGATCTGCATCTGTTGCATGAGGTCACCAGCCCGCAAGCGTTCGAAGGCCTGCGAATGTCCGGACGCGATGTCAGGCGAACGGACTTGACCATTGCCACTGAGGACCACAACACGCCCACCGACAACCTCACGACGATCGCCGACCCCACATCGCGCACTCAGATCGAGACCCTGCGCGAAAACTGCGCCGAGTTCGATATCCGCCTCCACCCACTGGGAGACGCCGAACAAGGGGTTGTTCACGTCGTAGGACCGCAACTGGGCTTGACACAGCCGGGGATGACCATCGTCTGCGGCGACTCGCATACCTCGACGCACGGGGCGTTCGGGGCGCTGGCGTTTGGCATTGGCACCAGTGAAGTCGAACATGTGCTGGCCACCCAGACCTTGCCTCAGCAACGTCCGAAAACCATGGCGGTCACGGTCAACGGGCGGCTGCGACCCGGGGTCAGTGCTAAGGATCTTATTTTGACGCTCATCTCAACGGTTGGGACGGGGGCCGGTCGTGGTCACATAGTGGAATATCGGGGGGAGGCCATCACGTCTCTCACCATGGAAGAGCGCATGACGGTGTGCAACATGTCGATCGAGTGGGGTGCCAAGGCCGGGCTGATCGCACCCGACGACACGACATTCGCGTATCTGCGCGGTCGTCAACACGCCCCCGAAGGCGCCGCATGGGACACGGCCGTAGAACACTGGCGCACCTTGCGCACCGACCGCGATGCCCAGTTCGACGCCGAAGTGGTCCTCGACGCGACCCAGATCCGTCCCTTTGTCACCTGGGGCACAAACCCAGGCCAAGGCATCGCCTTGGACCAAGCCGTCCCGGACCCGGCCGACTTCACCTCCGAATCCGAACGGCAAGCGGCCGAACAGGCCCTGAAGTACATGGACCTCACGCCCGGCCAACAGCTGCGTGAAGTAGACATCGATGTTGTCTTTGTCGGCTCCTGCACCAACGGCCGCATCGAAGACCTGCGCGAGGTCGCGCAAGTGTTGCGCGACCGCAAGGTCAGCGACAGCGTCGAAATGCTGGTCGTTCCGGGTTCGGCCCGGGTACGCCTACAGGCTGAGACCGAAGGGCTGGACCAAATCTTCCTCCAAGCAGGTGCCCAGTGGCGTTTCGCGGGCTGTTCGATGTGTTTGGGGATGAACCCGGATCAGCTGCGACCAGGCCAGCGTGCCGCGTCCACGTCGAATCGCAATTTCGAAGGACGCCAAGGACGCGGGGGACGCACGCACTTGGTCAGCCCGGCAGTCGCGGCGGCAACTGCCGTTGCGGGACACCTAGCCTCACCCAGTGACTTGCCGCAGCGGCAACCTCTCGCCGCCTAAACAGTGACCGGTCCTAGACGGGCGCACCAGGCCGCGCCCCGCAGACAGTGCGCTCGATAGCGCAGAGGAGTTCATCATGCAAAAGTTCAATGTGCACACTGGGCAGGCGGTGGCCCTACGGCGTTCCAACGTCGATACCGACCAGATCATCCCGGCGGTCTACCTCAAACGAGTGGCCCGCACCGGCTTCGAGGACGCCTTGTTCGCCTCCTGGCGCGACGACCCCGAATTCGTGTTCAACCGGCCCGAATCGGCTTCGGCGACGATTCTGGTGGCGGGAGAGGAATTCGGCACCGGCTCGTCGCGCGAGCATGCCGTCTGGGCATTGCAGGACTGGGGTTTCCGCGCCGTGATAGCCCCATCGTTTGGCGACATCTTCCGCAATAACGCCCTCAAGGGTGGTCTCTTGACGGTGGAACTGCCGCACGAGGCAACCGAACAACTATGGGAGGTGGTCGAATCGGACTCTGAGCACCGGATCACCGTTGACCTTCTCGAGTGCCTGGTCCGTGCCGCAGAGCGGTCGTGGTCGTTCACGATCGACAACTTTGCCCGACAACGGCTTCTCGAAGGGCTAGACGACATCGCGTTGACGCTGCGGCGGCAAGGCGACATCGATTCCTTCGAACAGGGGCGCGCTCCGTGGTTGCCTCAGACCCTCCAGAGGGCCTAAGAGCTCCTAATAGGTTTCGCTTCCTACTGCGGTGGTGTGCTGTCGCGCCTGGCCGCGTTGTCGGCCCTTGTTTAGATCCAGCGGGTACGAACAAGAACCTCCGCCTCCCCAGGCACTGACAACACACCATCCTCGCTGCGGCTCAAACCAGTGAGGAGCTCCAAGACACACACACCTAACCGGGAATTCCGCAGGCGGCCCACGATGGACACGCCGGGCCGAATCCCCTCTCCCAGACCCGCTTCTGAGTCGGGTCCCACTCGCCTAATCGGACCCTCCCACGCGGCAAAGACAGTGCGTGGGAGGGTCCGTTATTGCGAGAAATACCGCCCCACAGGCACTTTGGCGAACAGAAAAGTCGCATTAAATATAAAAATCTTTGCGACACAATGGTTTTTTTCTCGATATAGTTGCGTTCCGAATATAAACGCCATAACGTGCGCAATGAGGCGTGTTAAACGCCATCGCAGTATCGGGAGGGAAGTACACGTGAACAAGGCAGAATTCGTAGCCAAAGTGGCTGCGCGAACCGGGGACAAGAAGGCGGCGCAAGAGGTACTCGATGTTGCGCTGGACGAAATTCAACGCGCCGTTTCCAAAGGACAGAAGGTTTCCTTCGCCGGATTCGGAGTCTTCGAGAAGCGCGCCCGTGCCGCACGTATGGCCCGCAACCCTCGAACGGGGGAAGCTGTTCGTGTCAAGAAGACCAACGTCCCGGCCTTTAGGCCCGGCCAGAACTTCAAAGAACTCGTCACCGGGCAGCGCAAAGCCGCCAAGGTGGCCAAGAAAGCCGCCAAGAAAGCACCGGCAAAGACAGCGGCTAAGAAGACCACCGCGAAGAAGGCCACCAAAAAGACCGCTCGAGGGGCGGCCGCTGGCACCCGCAAGGTGGCCACTCGCAAGGTAGGTGCCACAAAGAAGGCCGCCAAGAAGGCACCGGCGAAGACCGCGAAGAAGGCCGCGGCCAAGAAGACCGCCAAGAAGGCCGCGGTAAAGAAAACCACTCGCAAAGCCGCGAAAAAAGCCACACGGAAGGTCGCGCGCAAGACCACAGCCACGAGTGCGGCGAAGAAGGCTGGGGCTCGCAAGAAAGCCACTCGCAAGACTGCCGCGCGTGGGCGTCGATGAACCTCGCACGGGTCACCAGAGGGCATTCACAAGCCGCGTGGATGCCCTCTTTTTATGTCTGAGAACGACTCAGAAACCCATTCGTGCCGACCCTTCTCAGCTATGGGCGGCCATTCTGCACGAGCAAAATGCGGCCGATAATTATCCCCTGATTGGGTGACAATTGATCTTGCGGAGCTGATGAAAAGAAGCAGAAAATGATCAATATCGACCTTCGTTGCTTCCCAAGGACTTCGCCATCCCAGACAGCATCGCCACCGACTGACTGTCGACTGACACGATTCAAACCCGGCAATGAAGTCACCGCGAGGCCTCGATCAAAGCAGCTCTTATCAGCCCGAGGCATCCATAGAGGCTTAGGCACAAGACGCCTTCGGCGTTCTCGTCGGTCCGTTTACCTGCGTAAACTTCGCCTCTTGCGGACTTGAACTCGCGCCTTTGCCTAAGCCTCATAGATTGCCCAGAAGCAACCGGCCGGCTGGAATGCATGCGCGAGCCCATGTCCACACTCAGCGGCCGCGACGACATGCGGATCAGCAACGGCCCACAGCTGGCCATCAAAGCCCAGCGCGCGATCCTTCTAGCGGAGCCGTTCGGCCCTGATGAGGCGCTGGCCGGCGAACGACAGCACCCAAGCCCCGCCAGGAGGAGTGGAGACATTCGGAACCTCGAGCCCGTCCTCATCGGCCAAGATCGCCAGACTATCGGCGATAGTGGCCGGCTCGGCGCACACAAACGACGAACCGCCCACGACCGCCAGTTCCCGAATGCGCTGTCCTGAGCGTTCCGGATTGCGTGAGTGTGCCTCGGCGTCAAAGATCGAGTCCCCATTGACCGAATAACGGTCGGTGGCGGCGGCTTCAGTGGTCTGCACGCACGCCCGTGCCGTAGCTGTCAGGGCCATCCTGGGCCGGTAGAGGTTTGCCAGTGCCGCCAACGCCTGAGCGCTCTTCTCTCCTTCGAGACTCAGCGGGCGTGTTACTTCCGGTCCTGGGAAGTTCGTTTCGACAGCGGCGGGAGCGGCCACGATCACCGTCGCCGTCACGGCCGGGATCGCCCCGAAGGCAGCCAATGCTTGTTGATCACGGGGTCGGGTGAGAATGTGGCGGGCGCGGGCGAGACTGACCCAGGCGCGTTGGCCGATTTCCTCGTCGGCGACGAATTGGGCGTGTGGTTGTTCGGTGCGCATGGACCAAAAGTCGACGGTCTTGAACACGTCGGGTTGGTCGGGATTTTGCAAAATGTAGCTAGCTTGGGTCAGCCACACTTGCGGGATGACCGGGACTCCGGTCTCCTCTTCCACTTCGCGGCACGCGGCGGTCAGCGGATGTTCGTCGCCATCGAGTTTGCCTTTGGGCAATGACCAATTGCCCACGCTGGGCCGCCACACGATCGCCACTTCAAGTTCGCCGCCTTTGCCTTCGCGCCACAGAAGGCCACCGGCAGCTGCCACATGCCGTTGTTTCGATCTCACCTTGTAAACGATAATCGAGAGTGATCTGCGCCGCATCCTTCACACGGGCGATTTTCAAGGGAATGTGGGTAAAAGTGGCTAGTGTGTCTGGTCGGGGTGGCTTGGGATCGCTTACCTCAGGGCAACAGGCAACGGCAGCTAGACAACCTGTGTCGGTCAGCCTTCGGTGCGTTCATCAGTGGTGAGGACCCGATGGGTGAGCCGTTTAGCCGATAGTGGGCACTCTCACGGCGCTCACGTCCCCGTGTGAGTCCAGTTCGAGATCAAGGCGCTGTCCTGGGCGCAAAAGTCGGAGCCCGGAGGCGGCGAAGGCCGCCGCGTCGAAGTCGACTTGGCGGCCGTCGTCTAGGATCGCGCTGCCGATGAGGGCGCGCGAGGGGTCATTGCTCGCGGTGCCTTCCGGCACATGGGGTTCGAAGCGGGCTACGGTGCCTTGCACGATGCGCGACATGTCGATGCCCTACTGGTAGTCGATGCGCTTCTTGCTGTTGCCGCCGCCGATTTTCTCCTTGGCCTTGTAGCCGATGAAGACGATGCCGCCGACGATGAGTGCGACCCAGGCGAGCCAGACAATGGCTCCGAGGACAGCAGAGAGAATTTTGAAGACCAGCCAAGCCGCAACAATGATCCCGGCTACCGGGAGAACGAGCCAGGCCAGGAGACGCAGGTTCATAAGAACTCCAATAATTTCGACGTCATCGTGACTACATTATGACATCATTTGGTGGGGCATGCAAACCAGTTGCCATCGCGGATCGCCCGAGGAGCTCCCACCATGGCGCCGAAGGCAACGTCGGCAAGCGCGAACGTGTTCATGTGAAGTATGACGGTTGATCCCCACCTTAGCCGCCGGGAACTGTTCGGCGCAGTATCTGACCCAGTAGAGTGCATCGAGCAGGTGGCTAATGCGAGAGGCACCTTCGGCGTACTCGGCGGTTTGTTCACCAGCCGTGAACTTCGTCTCCGGTGGCCTTGACTGTGCACTTTGCATAAGCTTCCAGGTCAAAAGCTGACGGGCTCGCGCTAGCGAGCACGCACTGCGGTCGGCCGGCCCGCGCCGCGCCGTCGGCGCGCACGGGCCCAGGGGTGCTTCACTCGTGTGGCCGCAGCTTTGAGACCGATGCGCGCGGCTTAGCCACGTCGCTGTCACAGCCAGTTTTGAGCAAGGAGAGACAGGTGCCCGACACCCCAACCGCCCCGGGGAACGACGCCAAAAAGTGGAGGCGTCCCCGAGGGTCTGAACGCCGCAGCTTCTGGCTGTGCTTCGCCGCCGCTATCGTGCTCCCCTCAATGAACATCCTCACTAGGCGACAGTGGCGCGGCATGGAAAACATTCCGCTCCAAGGACCGCTCATCTACGTGGTCAACCACTATTCGCACTTCGACCCGATGGTCATCGCCCACTTCGTCTACAAGAGCGGACGGAGCCCACGTTTCCTGCTTAAGGAAAGCCTGACCCGCGTTCCGGTACTGGGCAAAATCATCCGCAACACCGGCCAGATTCCGGTGCATCGAGGCACTGTCGACGCCACCAAGGCGCTACAAGCGGCCATTGACCAACTGCGGGATGGCAAAGCCATCATCATCTATCCGGAGGGCACCACCTCCAAGGAACCCAATCACTGGCCCATGCGCGGCAAGACCGGGCTCGCTCGCCTCGTGGCCGAGACCGGCGCGACAGTGGTTCCCGTCGCCCAATGGGGTTCACTGGCCTTTATCAACCCGCTGGCCAAGAAACGCCGTTTCAAGTTCGGTTTGCGTCGACCGGTCACCGTAGTGGCCGGAGAGCCGCTCGACCTGTCGCCGTGGAAAGGCAAGGAACGCACCTCGCTGACCGAGATCACCGATTTCGCGATGGAGGCGGTCCGCGACCAGCTTGCTCAGATCAGGGGAGAGGAAGCGCCAGCGCTCTACGAGTATCACCGCAAGCGTTCCGCAGCGGGCTCCGGTGAGTCTTCAGCACCCGCGTCGCCGCAGACGGTGGAATCGGCTGCGGAGGACGGCGAGCGCGCGAACAATGAAGGCAACGACTCAGGTTCGGAAGGGAAGAGCGCCGAGTGAAAGCCGCTGTCATGGGTGCCGGTTCCTGGGGCACCATCTTCGCCAAGATTTTGGCCGACGCCGATACTCCGGTGACCATGTGGGCGCGACGCGAGGAGGTCGCCCGCTCTGTCAATGAGGAGCATCGTAACCGTGAATACTTCCCCGACCTCGTTTTGCCGCAGGGCGTGCGGGCCACCACCGACGCTCATGTGGCCCTGAGTGACGCCGACTTGGTCGTCTTCGCCATCCCCAGCCAGAGTTTGCGCACCAATCTGCCTGAGTGGAGACGTCACTTCGTCGCCAAGAGCGATCAAGGGCCGGGCACGACGTTGCTCAGTCTCATGAAGGGGGTCGAACTGGGTACTCTCAAGCGCATGAGCGAGGTGATCGTCGAGATCTCGGGCTTGCCCGCGGATCAAGTCGCGATTGTCACCGGCCCCAATCTCGCACCTGAAATCGCCATGGAACAGCCCACCGCTTCTGTCGTGGCCTGTACCGACCACGCCCGGGCCGTGGCCGTCCAAGAGGCTGTCACCACCTCCTACTTTCGCCCGTACACCGACACCGATGTTATCGGTTGTGAACTGGGTGGAGCGATCAAGAATGTGATCGCGCTCGCCTACGGGATGGCCAGCGGGCTAGGCTTGGGCGACAATACGAAAGCCACCCTGATCACTCGTGGCCTCGCCGAGGCGACCCGTCTCGGGGTCCACCTGGGTGCCGACGCCGCCACCTTCGCCGGGCTCGCGGGTCTGGGCGACCTCGTCGCCACCTGCTCCTCGCCACTGTCGCGCAATCACACGTTCGGAAAGCAACTGGGCCTAGGCCGCGATCTGGCGCAAGCCCAGGCCATCACCAAACAGACCGCCGAGGGCGTCAAGAGTTGTCGTTCTATTCGCGGCCTTGCCGCCAGTGTCGGCGTCGAGATGCCAATTTGCGAGCAGATCGAACGGGTCTGCTACGAAGGTGTATCTCCCAAGCAGGTCGTCGCCGAACTCATGGCCCGCCAAACCAAACCGGAAAAAGAGTTAGCACAGGTATGAACTACCACACCGATTCCCTGGCCGTCGCCGTTTTCATGGGTGGCCGCAGCGTTGAGCACCCGGTCTCCTGCACCTCTGGCACCGGCGTCGCCGACGCCCTCACCGAGGTGGGCCATGAGGTCCACCGCATCGGGATCACCCGCGAAGGCGCTTGGGTGCTGCTGGACAAAGAGCATTCCCGCCTCGTCATCAGCGATGGCGTTATGCCCGAAGTCACGCTCGATTCCGGTACGCCCGTGCGGTTGTCGACCGATCCGGCCGGGCCGCGCCTCATTGACGCCCAGGGGCGAAGCGTGGGCCATGTTGACGTAGCGTTCCCCGCTCTGCATGGGCCCTGGGGCGAGGACGGTACCATTCAGGGGCTTTTCGAGATGGCCTCCCTTCCCTACGTTGGTTCGGGTGTCCTCTCCTCTTCCCTGTGCATGGACAAGGGGTTCACCAAGCGCATTCTCGCCGCGCACTCGGTCAACCAAGGTCCCTATCTGGCCATTGGCGCGCACGAGGAAGTCGACCTCGACGCGGTGGCCCAACAGCTGGGATTCCCGCTGTTCCTCAAGCCCGCCCGCGCAGGCTCAAGCCTGGGCATTTCGCGGGTGACCTCGAAGGATGGCCTCCCAGACGCAATTGCCAAGGCCCGCGCCGTTGACGACAAACTCGTACTCGAGTCCGGGTTCGAGGGTGTGCGCGAGGTCGAGGTGGGCGTCTTGGAACGCTTCGACGGCGGGCTGGACATCAGCTATCCGCTTGAGGTATTGGAAAAGGGAGCCGAGGGCTGGTTTGACTTCGACGCCAAGTATTTGGGTAGCCCTGAGCCGTTTAATCTGCGTCCGGACTTCCCCGAGGGGGTGGCCGAGGAATTGCAAGAGATGGCCCGCACGGTCTTTCGGGCGTTGGATTGCCGCCATTTCGCTCGGATTGACGGTTTCCTCGCCCAAGACGGCAGCGTCTATCTCAACGAGATCAACACGGTGCCGGGTCTGACGCCTATGTCTGGTGTCCCGCAGGCGTTCTCCAAACTCGGCTTCGCCTATACCGAGATCATCGACCGGCTGGTGCGACTGGCGGCCCGCCACTAACCCAGCCGCACCGTTGCGGGAGAAGGCAAACGCCCGCAACTGTGCGGTCAATGGTCGCCCCCGCATCGGCTAGTCCAAAAGGCGGGAACGTGGCGTAGCGCTGCTAGGCTTCGACCTTCACAAAGAGCGAACCTCGTGAAGGTGAGGCCCCATGCAGGCAAACGACTATGACAGCTTCGCTAAAGCCTATTCGGCGGACAATGAGTCCAATCTCCTCAATGGTCACTATGAACGACCCGCGATGGTGAACCTCGCCGCAGACGTGAACGGTAGACGCATCCTTGACGCCGGGTGTGGGTCTGGGCCACTGGCAGCGGCACTACGTGACCGTGGTGCCATCGTGACCGGATTCGACTCCAGCGTGGAGATGGTCAAGCTGGCCCGACAACGGCTGGGTGAAGACGTTGAGCTTCATGTTGCCGATCTGGCGCAGCCGCTTCCGTTCGGCGATGGCGTGTTCGATGACGTCGTCTCATCCCTGGTCTTGCATTACTTGCCAGATTGGAGCGCGGCGCTGGCCGAACTGCGGCGAGTGCTGCGGCCCGGGGGCCGTCTCATCTTGTCGGTGCATCACCCCATCATCTACAAGATGATTAACCCCGAGACTGACTATTTCGCGCTCACCGAATGGTCGGACGACTACTCCTTCGATGGCCAGCGCGCCACTTTGACCACCTGGCACCGGCCCTTGCACGCGATGACCGATGCGTTCACCGAGGCGGGCTTTCACATCCGCGTCATTAGCGAACCGCCTTTCGCTCCGGATACCCCCGCAGAGCTCCTGCCGCCACATTTGCGAGACCGGAAGGCGTTCTTGTGCTTCATTCTCTTTGTGCTGGAAGCTCACTAGGAGCTGCTCGTCCCCGTGGTCGGTCTGGCCTGCGGGGAGGTGGGTCTTTGGAAACGTGCCCGGACAGGCGCGTCCAATCTCCCACCCCTGGTTGCCGCTTCTGTGGTTGAGCTGACCCCTGGGGAGGCGGACGCGACTCCTACTCCACCTTAAGATAGGTTAGGTTTACCTAATTAAGGTTTACCTAATTTAGATTGGAGTTGAGGTGAGTCAACCTGGACCGAAGGTCAAGCGTTCGCGGGCGCTTGGCATTCCACTCACCCCCAAGGCTGCCAAGTACATGGACAAGCGCCCCTATCCTCCGGGGCAACATGGCCGCAACCGACCGGGGAAAGCCTCTGATTACAAGATCCGGCTGATGGAGAAACAGCGCCTCCGCGATCAGTACAACATCAACGAGCGGCAGATGCGCCGCGCCTTCGACGAGGCGACGCGCAAGCCCGGCAAGACCGGCGAAATCCTCGTCAGCTTGCTGGAGCGCCGCCTGGACGCCTTCGTCTTGCGTTCGGGATTCGCTCGCACGATCTACCAGGCGCGCCAGTTCGTGAGTCACCAGCACTTCCAGGTCAATGGGCAACGCGTCAACATTCCGTCCTACCGGCTGAAGCCCGGCGACTTCGTGCAGGTGGTTCCGGCCAGTCGCCAGAAGCCGCCGTTCATGTACGCCATGACCGGGGGATGGGCCGGGGACGGCCAGACTCCGAAATACATCGAGGCGCACTTGGAGGGGCTCATTTCGCGGCTGGTGGACTACCCCCAGCGCGCGGATATCCCCGTTATTTGTGAGGAACAACTCGTCGTGGAGTATTACTCCCGCTAGCGCAACCGGCGGTGGATCGTTGCCTACGCCTCGTGGGGTGTTTGTGCCAGCTAACTTCTCCTCGGGCCGCCTTGGCGGCGGGTCACCGGGGAATGCGGGCCAAAAACGTGGTCCGCGCGAAGTGTGGAACGGCCCGGCGGCCAACTGATCGCGCCAGGGCCGCGACATCGCCGCCGCATGGGGCGTATCCGAGCCGCGCGTCTTGCAACTTTTGCGCTAACTAGCAGGCGGAATCGAAGGTCGGGCCCATTGCATGAGGGACCGGCCTTCCCATGTGCCCGGTGCTTTCCTCCTCGACTCCAGGCATCCACTCTTGGGCTGTCAATGCGTCGCGGACGAGTGACACACAGTGGCACCCGCCGCAATAGTCAGTGCCACCGTGTGGTGTGAGTCCCTTTTGCAAAGGGGCTGTTGTCTTGTCAGGCCCACGAATTCACGACCGACTGTGACGTTTTCACGGTGGCGCGCGTTACGTCGTCCCCGCTGGTGGTGCGTTCTGCGCAGGGGGTAAACTCGTCCAGTGGTGTGTGCCGTCCATTCACGTTTCCTGACGCGCTCCGTTGGAACGTGACGCGGCTGAGACGGGACATATCAGTAATCAGAAATATCGGATCCTAGATGTCACGGTAGCGGAGGACATGCCGAAAAAAGACGGTGCCATCGAGATTGAAGGCAAGGTCGTAGAGTCCCTCCCGAACGCAATGTTCCGGGTGGAGCTCAACAACGGCCACGTAGTACTTGCTCACATCAGCGGCAAAATGCGGCAGAATTACATCCGCATCCTCCCGGAAGACCGGGTGGTTGTGGAGCTTTCGCCATATGACCTGTCACGCGGTCGGATTGTCTACCGTTATCGCTGACCCGACTGACTCACAAAAGTAGGGCTCGTGAAAGTAAAACCGAGCGTCAAGAAGATCTGCAGCTCCTGCCGAGTGATTCGCCGTCACGGCCGAGTCATGGTCATCTGCTCCGACCCGCGCCACAAGCAGCGCCAGGGTTAAACAGAGCCAAACCTCGCAGGCAGCAGCGTGCTTCTTAACAGGACGCAATTGCCATAAGCGCAAAACTAGGTAAAGAGCTTTTGTCGGCACTTTCGGAATCTCAAAGTTCGAGTGTTATACCTGCGGCTCGGAGGCCGCAGCTCCACTGTGTGTGGAGACAGACGAAGGCTAAGACCTCCGATTAAGCAAGGAGCACACCAAACATGGCACGTTTGGTTGGTGTCGATCTCCCGCGCGACAAGCGCCTGGTGATCGCACTCACTTACATCTACGGCGTGGGCCGTACCCGGGCAGTAGAAACCTGCGAAGCTACAGGGCTGGACCAAAATAAGCGGGTCCACGAGCTCTCTGACGCTGAGCTCGTCGCGCTGCGCGACCACATTGAGAACAACTTCCGCGTTGAAGGTGACCTGCGCCGTGAGGTGCAAGCCGACATTCGCCGCAAAGTTGAGATCAACTGCTACCAGGGCATTCGCCACCGTCGTGGCCTGCCGGTGCATGGACAACGCACCCGCACGAATGCCCGTAGTCGCAAGGGTCCGAAAAAGACCGTCGCCGGTAAGAAGAAGGCCCGTTAAACGGCCCGCTTAGCTTTCAGGAAACAGGAGCGCAGTTAATGCCACCTAAGACTCGCGGCGGAGCCAAGAAACTCCGCTCGAAGAAAAAGAATGTGCCCCATGGGCACGCTCACATCAAGAGCACCTTTAACAACACCATCGTGTCGGTTACCGACCCCACCGGTGCTGTGGTCGCCTGGTCCTCTTCTGGACAGGTCGGCTTCAAGGGCTCTCGTAAGTCCACGCCGTACGCCGCGCAGATGGCCGCCGAAGCCGCCGCCCGCCGCGCGATGGACAACGGCGTTCGCAAAGTTGACGTTTTCGTCAAAGGCCCCGGATCTGGTCGTGAAACCGCGATCCGTTCGCTTCAGGCCGTCGGCCTGGAGGTCGGGTCGATCACTGACGTGACCCCGCAGCCACACAATGGCTGCCGTCCGCCCAAGCGGCGGCGGGGCTAGGTAGAGGAGGAGAAGGAAAATATGGCCCGTTATACCGGAGCTGACTGCCGCCTCTGCCGGCGTGAAAAGCAAAAACTGTTCCTCAAAGGCGCTAAGTGCGAAAGCCCGAAGTGCCCGCTGGAACGTCGCCCCTTCCCGCCCGGCCAGCACGGCCGGAACCGGACGAAGGAATCCGAGTACCTGCTGCAGCTGCGCGAAAAGCAGAAGACCAAGCGCACCTACGGTGTGCTGGAGCGCCAGTTCCGCAAGTACTACGAGGAAGCGACTCGCCGTAAGGGCAAGACCGGTGAGACCCTGCTGCAGATCCTGGAGTCCCGTCTGGACAACGTGATCTACCGCGCTGGGTTCGCCAAGTCGCGCGACCACGCTCGCCAGCTGGTCACCCACGGCCACTTCCTGGTCAACGGTCGCAAGGTCAACATCCCGTCCTACCGTGTACGTGGCAAAGACATTGTCTCTGTCCACGAGAAGTCGGTCGAGATGACGCCGTTCCTGGTCGCCCGCGAGGACGCCAGCAACGCGACCCCCCCGGCGTGGATCGAGTCCATTCCGAGCAAGATGAAGATTCTGGTTCACTCGCTACCTTCGCGTCAGGTCATCGACACGCAGGTGCAAGAACAGCTCATCGTCGAGCTCTACTCGAAGTAATCGTGCTGGCCCGGTCCGCCGGGCAGCGATCTTCGCAATCGTGCTGGGTGCGGCCCGTCCTCGGACGTGCCGCGCCCGCCATCGACATCGTCTCGGCGGTGTCGTCAAGCCATCGGGCCGCATCGGGGCGGTTTCCTACCAGGTTCTTGGAGGCTGAGTCGACGCACGATCGACTGGCCAAGGCACCTGGGGCAGGTTCCCACCCGAGCGCAGCTCATTGTTAAGGCGTCATATAGCGGATGCCCTGAACAAAAGGAATTCATCAGTGCTTATCACTCAGCGACCCTCTCTGGCCGAGAAGGCTCTTTCGTCTACCCGGTCACAGTTCACCATCGAGCCGCTTGAGCCAGGCTTTGGCTACACGCTGGGCAACTCGTTGCGTCGCACCTTGCTGTCGTCCATCCCGGGCGCCGCAGTCACCTCGATCAAGATCGACGGTGTCCTGCACGAATTCACCACCGTCCCCGGCGTGAAGGAAGACGTCGTGGAAATGGTGCTGAACATCAAGCAGATCTGCGTGTCGTCGGAATCGGACGAGCCGGTGACGATGTACCTGCGCAAGGAAGGCCCCGGCGACGTTACCGCCGGAGACATCCAACCTCCCGCAGGTGTCCAGGTTCACAACCCGGACCTGAAGCTCGCCACGCTCAACAGCAAGGGCCGCCTCGACATGGAGTTCGTGGTGGAACGGGGTCGCGGTTACGTGTCCGCGCAGCAGAACAAGCAGCCCACGAACGAAATCGGCCGTATCCCGGTCGACTCGATCTACTCGCCGGTGCTCAAGGTCTCCTACCAGGTGGAAGCCACCCGTGTGGAGCAGCGCACCGACTTCGACAAGTTGATCATCGACGTGGAGACCAAGGCCGCCACCAGCCCGCGCACCGCGATGGCGTCGGCCGGTTCCACTCTGGTGGAGCTGTTTGGTCTGTACCGCGAACTCGACACCGAAGCTGAGGGCATCGACGTCGGGCCCAGCCCGGCTGACCAGCAGCTGGCCGCCGATCTGGCGCTGCCGATTGAGGACCTGGAGATGACCGTTCGGTCGTACAACTGCCTCAAGCGCGAAGGCGTCAACTCTGTCGGAGAGCTCATCAACCGTACCGAGGCAGACCTGCTCGATATTCGTAACTTCGGGCAGAAGTCCATCGATGAGGTCAAGATGAAGCTCGCCGGAATGGGCCTGGGACTGAAGGATTCCCCCGGTACCTTCGACCCGGCGGAAGCCGCCGCGGCCTATGAAGGTCCTGGTCTTGAAGCCGATGAGTACGAAGACGACGATGACGGCGAAGACCTACGCGAGACCGAGCAGCTCTAGGGCTGCCCCAACTTTAGGAGCGAGAAAATGCCCAAGCCATCCAAGGGCCCGCGCCTGGGCGGTTCCCCGGCACACGAAAAGCTGATGCTGGCCGGTCTGGCCGCGTCGCTGTTCGAGCACGGCCGTATCACGACGACTCAGGCCAAGGCCCGCAAGCTGCGTCCTTACGCCGAGCGTCTGGTGACCTATGGCAAGCGAGGCGACCTGGCGTCGCGTCGTCTGGCCTTGGCCAAGCTGCGTAACAAGGACATCACGCACGACCTGTTCGAGCAGATCGCGCCGCGTTACGCCGACCGCGACGGTGGCTACACCCGCATTACCAAGGTGGGGCCGCGTCGAGGCGACAGCGCCCCCATGGCGGTCGTCGAACTGGTGTAAGGCGCATCGAAAGCGATTGGTCGCGTATTCGAGTGCTGAACAGCCTCCGCTGTGGCGGCGTTGTGAAGTGCCACCGAACGCGCACCGGACTCAGGGCCCTCAACTTCACGGTTGGGGGCCCTGAGTTTTTCGTCAGCGCGGAGTCGATGAGGCTGTGAGTACGTTCCTTCCTGGGGTGAGCTTTGTGGCCAGTCGTAGAAGTAGAGGGAGCTAGACAGTGGAGGAACAGTCAAACTGGGCGCGGTTGCGTCTGGGGGTCGCCTACGACGGCACGGAGTTTCACGGTTGGGCGGTGCAGCCGCAACTGCGAACCGTGGCCGGGGAAGTGACGCGGGCGCTGGGTGTTTTGTTCTCCGAGATTTCCGACTTCACTGTGGCTGGACGTACTGATGCCGGGGTGCACGCGACCGGCCAGGTCGTTCATGTGGATGTGCCTGCGGCACAGTGGGCACAGTTGGCTGAGCGATTGTTGTGGAGGCTGCGGGGGATACTGCCGCCCGATGTCCGTGTGACCTCGGTTGAGGAAGTCCCGGCTTCCTTCAATGCCCGGTTTGCCGCGCTATGGCGTCGTTATCGTTATCGGATCGCCGATAACCGCTGGGGCGTGGACCCGTTGCGTCGCAACGACACGCTGGCGTGGAAGTGTCCGCTTGATATGGAGGCGATGAACGCGGCGAGCCGCCACCTGCTAGGGGAGCACGACTTCGCGTCGTTTTGTAAAAAGCGCGAGGGCGCGACAACGGTGCGCGCGTTGCTCGATTTCACTTGGGACCGGGACGGTGATGGCGTCTTGGAGGCCACGGTGCGCGCTGACGCCTTTTGCCATTCGATGGTGCGTAGCTTGGTAGGGGCGGTGGCCGCCGTGGGTGAGGGACGTCGCGACGAGGCCTGGTTGGTCGAGGTACTTGCCGCGGCTCGCCGTTCCAGCGAAGTCGCGGTCGCTCCAGCCCACGGTCTGACGCTGGTGGAAGTGGCCTATCCGGATGATCCTTCCGAGTGGGACGAACGCGTTAGCGCGACGCGGCGCGTGCGCACGCTCGAAGCCCAGTCCTGACCTTGGGGTGAGTCGGTGACGAAACGTGCTGGGGCCCGGTGGCGATGCCACCGGGCCCCAGGGCTTTAACCGAGCCGCTGCAGTAGCTCTTTGGCGACCGCATTGGTGGAGGCGGGGTTTTGGCCGCTGATGAGGTTGCGGTCCACCACGACGTTCGCCGCCCATTCGGGGCCGTGTGAATAGACCGCGCCACTCTTGCGAAGCTGATCTTCGAGCCGCCACATGACCTTGTCGCCCAACCCAACCAGGCCTTCTTCCTGGTTGGAGAAGCCGGTCACGTTGCGTCCGCGCAGAGGCGAGATACCGTCTCGGGACGGCACCGCGAGCAGGGCGGCGGGCCCGTGACACACGGTCGCGACGATCTTGTCAGTATCGAGCGCCCTGGCTAGGAGTCGTCCCGAACTGGGGCTACTAGCCAGATCTTCCATGGGGCCATGTCCGCCCGGATAGAACACCGCGTCGTATCCGTCTATGTTGATATCACCTATGCTCAGTGGGTTGCGCAGGCCGTCAATCTGGGCCAGTTCGTCGGCGATGGCGGCCGCGCCTTCCTCGCCTCCGTTGGCATCAGCGGTCAGGCTGGCTTGGTCGACGGTTGCCTCTACTCCATCGGGGGTGGCGAAGTCGACCTCGTGTCCGTTTTCAACCAGGGCTCGGTATGGCGTCACCAACTCCTCGGCCCAGAAACCAGTCGGGTGTGAGTCGCCGTCCGACAGTGTCAGCGAGTCTGCGCCGGTGACGACAAAGAGAACCTTAGCCATGTCTGCTCCTTCAGGTTTGAGTTCGCAGTCAATGCGACGCCTAAGCGCCTGTGGTCTTGACGCTACCGTTTTCCAGGGGCCGACTTTTCCGATTGGGTCAGTTGCCCGCCGGTGACATTGCCAACTGACATGTCGTCTCGCAGGCTCGCCGCCGCCGGTGGAGGCGTGCTGACATGACGCCGAATCCCGCAGCGGGCCGGGGCACCGCCGCTACCGGCCGCGGCGCGGTTCCAGTTGGTCGACCGCCCAGCCGTCGACCAGGTCGTCGATGAGTGCCCGCACGTCGCCTCCACCCGAATCTGGGGTGTCGCCGTCAGTTTGTCCGACCACGCTGTACAGCAGGAAGTGCCCGTAGGTGTTGTGTCCCAACACCGTGGGCGTGCGACCTAGCTCGGCGCTGGGGCCCTCATCCTCGCGCAGGGCCGTGAATCCGCCATCGACGTCGCCGCCGTTGAGCGCTTCACCTAGCGCCGTGGCCTCGTCGGCGTCGCTGAGGTTGACGACGCCCACCGTGGCCACATATCGTTCCGAGGCGTCGAGAACGGTGCCCCGAACGACTTGGCTACAGTCGGCCTCGGCGAGCAGGTCGGCCACACCTTCGAACGCGGCCTCGGCGCAGTCGTTGACCTCCTCGGTGAGGAGGACCGTGTAGGAGGAGACTCCGCCTTCGGGCTGAAACTGTTCCTGCGGGAACAGCTCCGCGGCCGAGACTGGCTCCGGGTTCGTATCGCGACTGATGATGGGGTCATCCGGCTCTGGTTCGAAGTCGACGCTGTCGCCCGCGTCGGGCTGCTGCGAGGCGTCGGGCACAAACTGCGGCTCGGTTTCTTGCAAGATCATCCACGCGCCTACCGCGCAGGTGGCCAATACCGCGATGCCCACCACGCTGGCGAGGGTGCCCACCCACCATTGGCGGCGTTTGCGCGCTTGGGCTTGGGCACGCCGCAGGGGGCGCGTGACTTCCTCGCTGCCGCCGCGCGGACCAGGCGAGTCGGCCGACCGCTGGGGGCGCTCCATCGGGTGTCGATAGTCTGGCCGTGCTTCGGGCGCGTTGGGGTCGGCCGCATTCTCGGCAAGGTCGTTAAGAGTCGCGTCACCGAGGCCGGTGTTGTCCGTTGGGCCTGCGTGGCTCATTTCCGGCGCGATCGCGGCACGGTCATCGTATGTCGGGACCGTTGGCGGTTCGCCGGTCACGTACGGGCTACCGGCCCGTGGCCGCGGCGGGTTTACGTGGGTTGGAGGATTACTTCGGACGCTGTCTGGTTCGGAGTAGGAGCCGGCTGCTCGGGGAGGGGGAACCTCCCGGCCTGCGCGCCTGCGCGCGCCCGTCTGCGGTACACCGAAGGGAGAGTGGCCGTGTGCCATGTCCGCAGCATAGCCCGCCGGGCACAGCATCCCGCGCATTTCTATGAGTAACTTTCGAATGAATGGTGTCTACGCAGGTTGGGTGGGGTGCCGCGCGATGTGGGGCGTGTCAATGCGTCATAATTCTTCCGTGTCCGAATCATCGCGAAACGAGCAGCCGCAGCATTATTTCAGCGCCCAACCCGACGTCGAGATGCGCGAACGTGTCATTGAGTTCGACATCCATGGGCGCCAGTATGCTCTGACCACCGCCAGCGGTGTCTTCTCCGGCAGCCGGCTGGACCCTGGCACGGCGGTACTGCTGCGCCGCATCACTGCGCCAGAGGGCCCGGGCACGTTTCTCGACCTAGGGTGCGGATACGGCCCCATTAGCGCGGTCCTCGCCAGTCGGGCCGATGCCGAAGTGTGGGCCGTCGACGTCAACGAACGCGCCCTCGAACTGACCCGTCGCAACACCGCCGACCTGCCCGGAAAGGTTCATGTGTGCGGCATCGAGGAGGTCCCCTCCGAAGTTCTCTTCGATGAAATTTGGTCCAATCCGCCCATCAAGATCGGCAAAGACGCTTTGCACAATCTCTTGCTCAGATGGCTGCGGCGGCTTAAGCCCGACGGGTCGGCGTGGATGGTCGTCTCCAAACACCTGGGCTCGGACTCGTTGGGACGATGGCTTGTCGAGCAGGGGTTTGTCACTGAAAAGTACGCCTCGGCGAAAGGCTATCGAGTACTTCGCATCACCCACGCCCAGGCGGAATAAGGACCGAGGGCCCTATAGCTGGATGGACACCTCGCGCCGCAAAGTAGGCCGTGGGTCCTCAGTCAGCCTCGCCCACCGAGCCACGTCGTAACGCTCTCCGTCGTAGCTGAGTTTGGCCCGTTCGATGCCTTCGCGCAGAAAACCAGCGCTCTGGGCGACCGCGCCCGAAGCGGGGTTATTCAAGCGGTGCCCCAGCTCCAAGCGCTGAACGCCATGCTTGTCGTGGACGAACTCCACCAGGGCTGTGAGCGCGTCGGTGGCCACCCGCCTTCCGCGGGCAGGTGCGGCAGTCCAGTAAGACACCCAGCCCACCTCGTGACTGTCGATGCCGGTGACGGCGACATTGCCGATGGGCCAATCGTGGGCACACACGGCGAATCCGAAGCCGCGCGGGCGGCCAACCAGGTTGCTGGCCCAACTCAGCCACTCATGACCGGTGTCGCGGTCGCGAATTGGTTGCCCGGCTTGGTTGTCCATGTCCGCAGTCGCGAACGCGGCGATCACTGCGTCCATGTCGCGCGCCTCCCAAGGGCGCAACGTCAACGGGGTGTTGGTATCAATCGACATACCCCCAGCATATGGCGGTCGGCCGGGCCGTCAAACCAATTATCGACCAGGTGGTGGCCGCAGCGGCTCTCCTCACCGAACACTCATGAAGCCTCTGCGCCCGTGCGGGCATTCACCGGGCCCATCGCGTGGTTGACAAAAGCAGGCCCTTCTGGCCTGAAGGGGGCATATGCCTCGTACCGGTTGGTACGGCGCAGACGGCAAGCTGGCGAACACCGCCAGTCGGATCTTAGTCACTGGGTCCAGATGCACCTTGAAAGCACCGCCACATCTGGCGTACGGTAGGGCCAGACGTCGCGCTCGTCACCGACAGCATCGAGGTCGATACAAATTCATATGGACGCAAGGCCGTGCGAACACCACGAAACATTCACCGTGGCGCAGGGCCAAGTCACCCGCGGGGGCCCGGTACACCGGGCTGAGATTGGGGCTGAGAGCCCCTGACCGTTGAACCTGATCCGGATAATGCTGGCGCAGGGAGAAGGAGCTATGCACACAAGCGATACGGTGTCCACGCACGAGACACCTGGGAAATCCGTGCCACGACTGCACGTCATCACACAGACGCGCCCTGGCCACGATCCCTTTCCGTCCATTAAAGCGGCACTGGCAGCCGGTGCGCGGCTGATCCAAGTGCGCCCCGAAGACCATTACACCGACCGGGAAGCCCTGGCACTGGCCGAGGAGATCACCGACCTGTGTCGGCAACAGGGCGCTTTGTCGGTGGTCAATGATCGCGTCCACATCGCGCAGGCCGTCGCCGCTGACGGGGTGCATTTGGGAGCCGACGACCTTCCGGTCGACATCACGCGCGGCATCCTTGGAACCAGTGCCATCATCGGTGGCACCGCCCGCGACGCGATGAGCGCTCGCGTGCTGCGCCGGGCTGGGGCCACCTATGTGGGAGTCGGCCCGGTCTTCCCCACGCAGACCAAGGAAGGCCTTCCCGACGCCATCGGGTTGGAGGGCCTGGCCGCAGTGTGCGCCGCCGTCGACCTGCCCGTCATCGCCATTAGCGGCATTGACCCCGAACGGGCCCGCGCCTGCGTAGAAGCCGGAGCCCACGGCGTGGCCGTCGTGGGAGCCATCAGCTCCGCGCCCGACCCGTACTGTGCCACCCGGGAACTCCTGGCGGCAGTCGGGGAACTCCCCACCGGAGACCGAGCATGAGACGTATTCACGTCATCGGGGCCGGAGCCATCGGGCTCGGGATCGCCTGGCGCGCCGCCCAACGCGGAGCCGACGTCACCGTCTTCGACCCTGACCCCGGCAGTGGCGCCTCCACCACAGCCGCCGGAATGCTCGCGGCCGTGACCGAAAGTCACTTCGGAGAAGAAACCCTCGCCGACCTCGCCACCGACTCAGTCACGCGCTGGCCCAGCTTCGCCGCCGAACTAGAGAACGCCTCCGGCCTAAACGTGGGCTACCGCGACATCCCGACCCTATTGGTTGGCATCGAAGAAGGCGACCGCGACAACGTCACCCGCTACGCGGGCCTATACCGCAAGCTGGGCTTCGAGGTCGAAAACCTCACCGGCCGCACCGCCCGCAAGGCCGAACCGCTGCTATCGCAACGCGCCCGTGGCGGGGTCCGCGTCCGAGCCGACCACGAGGTCGACCCGCGTGCCGTCCACGCCGCACTGCTCACCGCCGCCCACCGCGCTGGCGTCCATATCGTGCGCGACAAGGTCACTGACCCCACCGCAGGGGACGCCGACGTGGTCATCCTCGCCGCCGGCTGTGGCAGCGCCGCCTTCGACCTGCCAGTTCGGCCTGTGCGGGGAGTGGTCTTGCGTCTGCGCGCCGACCAACACCAGCTCCAACCCGACAACATCGTGCGCGCTTTCGTTCGAGGCAATCCCGTCTACATCGTCCCGCGCGCCAATGGCGAAATCGTCATTGGCGCCACCTCCGAAGAGCGAGGATTCGACGCCACCACCGGCACCGCCGGAGCCACCTGGGACCTACTGCGCAACGCCATCGACGTCGTACCCGAAATCGCCGAATACCACCTGGCCGAAGTGGACGTGAACTTCCGACCCGGAACCCCCGACAACCTCCCCATCCTCGGCTGGAAAGACGACCTCCTGGTCGCCACCGGCCACTACCGCCAGGGCATCGCCCTCCTACCAGCGACCGCCGACCACCTCGCCGCGGCCGCCTTCGGAGAAACCGTCGACAGCCTCGCACCCTTCGACCCCGCCCGATTCGCCGACCGACACGCAGGGGAGTAGACCATGCCAATCCACCTCAATGGCCAACCACGCGAGGACCTTCACACCATCGCCGAGGCCGTCGCCGCCATCACCACCGCCACCAAAGGCGTCGCCGTCGCCGTCAATAGCGAAGTCGTCCCCAAAAGCCAATGGGGCCAGGAACTCAACGACGGCGACAAGGTCGAAATCCTCACCGCCACCCAAGGAGGTTGACGACGATGACGGACCCACTGACCATCGCCGGGCGCACATTCGAATCCCGGCTCATCCTCGGCACCGGCGGTGCCGCCAGCCACACCGACATCGCCGAGTCCATCACCGCCTCCGGAACCGAACTGGTGACCGTCGCCCTGCGACGTGTCAACCCAGAGGCCGAAGGCACCGTACTCGACCTGCTCGAGAAACTCGGCGTCGACATTCTGCCCAACACCGCTGGCTGTTTCACCGCCGAACAGGCCGTCCGCACCGCCCGGCTCGCCCGGGAAGCCTTCGAAACCAACTGGATCAAACTCGAAGTCATCGGCGATGAGAACTCCCTGCTACCTGACCAAGTCGAACTGCTGGAAGCCGCCGAGACACTCATCGGCGAAGGCTTCGTCGTCCTGCCCTACACCAACGACGACCCGATCTTGGCCCGCCATCTCGAAGAGGCAGGCTGCGCCGCCATCATGCCGCTAGCCGCACCGATTGGCACCGGGCTGGGAGTGCGCAACCCACACAACCTCGCCATGATCTGCGATCAGGCTCGCGTCCCCGTCATATGCGACGCGGGAATCGGCACCGCCTCCGACGCCAGCCAAGCCATGGAATTGGGATGCGATGCCATCATGCTGGCCACGGCCGTAACCCGAGCCGAGAAACCCGCCCTCATGGCGCATGCGATGAAACTCGCCGTCGAAGCCGGACACGCCGCCCGCAACGCCGGACGCATCCCGCGCCGCCACCTAGCCCACGCCTCCACCACCTTCGAAGGGATGGCCGAGCTGTGAAAACCCCACCCGTCGCGCTCACCATCGCGGGCTCCGACTCCGGCGGCTGCGCCGGAATCCAAGCCGACCTGCACACATTCGCCGCCCACCGTGTCCACGGCACCAGCGCGATCACCGCGCTGACGGCCCAAAACACCCACGGTGTCGCGATGGCCACCAGCGTCACCGCCGACATGGTCGAAGCCCAACTCGAAGCCATCACCTCAGACTTCGACGTGCGAGCGGTCAAGACCGGAATGCTCGCCGACCCGACCGTCCTGGGTGTCGTCACCAAATGGGCGCGAACTGGCCGCCTGCCCAACCTCGTCGTTGACCCCGTTATGGTCGCCACCTCTGGCGACTCCCTCTTCAGCGGGGACGCCCAGGCCTACCGGGAACTACTGGCGGCCGCCGATCTCATCACCCCCAACCTCGAAGAAGCCGGAATCCTCAGCGACAACCACATCGGCGCCAGCACCGACTTGCGCCGAATCGCACTGGCGCTGGTGGAGAACGGCGCTCGGGCGGTCCTCATCAAGGGCGGACATCGACGGGGCGCGAACGTCACCGACGTGCTCTATATCGACGGGGTGTTCCACGAACTAACGCTGCCACGGGTCCACACCGTCAACACGCACGGCACCGGCTGCACCCTCTCGGCGGCGATCGCGGCGAATATGGCGCTTGGCCACAACGTGCTGACCGCAGTCACGCGGGCCAAACACTACCTCACCGAGGCACTGGAAGGCGGCGCCGAATGGAAGCTCGGCGGTGGAGCCGGGCCCGTGGATCACCTGCATGTCCTCGCCCAAGCCGCCGAGTCCGACCACACCGATTGACCGAAGCTCGCCACCCCAGCCATGTCGACCAGCCCTGAAAACCAAACCAGACCCTTTGCCACTGGCCTCAACGCAGCGCCGGTGGTCGAAGAATCCGCATCATTCGCAACGCAATCGCGTCGGCATCGGACGCGCCATAGGAGAACACACCATGATTCCATCCCGCAAAAAGGTCTATGTCGAAGGAAGTCGCCCCGATATTCAGGTTCCCTTCGCCGAAGTCGAACTCTCCGGCGGTGAACCGCCCGTTCGCCTCTACGACACCTCCGGGCCCGGCTCAGATCCCGAAGAGGGTCTTCCGCAGCTGCGACAGAAGTGGATCGAAGAGCGCGGCATCGACGAGAAATGCAACACACAGCTGCACTATGCCAAGAAGGGCATGATCACTCCGGAGATGGAGTTTGTGGCGATTCGGGAGGGACTCCAACCGGAGTTCGTGCGCGACGAGATCGCCGCCGGGCGCGCGATTTTGCCGAACAACATCAATCATCCCGAGAGCGAGCCGATGATCATCGGCAAAAACTTCCTGGTGAAGATCAACGCCAACATCGGTACCTCTGCCGTGTCGGACTCCATCGCCGATGAGGTTGAAAAGCTCACCTGGGCTACCCAGTGGGGCGGGGACACCGTCATGGACCTGTCGACAGGTAAGCACATTCACGCCACGCGTGAACACATCATCCGCAACTCGGCCGTGCCCATTGGCACCGTGCCGTTGTATCAGGCCCTCGAAAAGGTCAACGGTGACCCGACCAAACTCAACTGGGAGGTCTACCGCGAGACCATTATCGAGCAGGCTGAGCAGGGCGTCGACTACATGACCGTCCACGCTGGAGTGCTCTTGAGCTATGTGCCGTTGGCCGCCAACCGCGTGACCGGAATCGTCTCGCGTGGTGGCTCCATCATGGCCGCCTGGTGCCTGGCCCACCACGAAGAATCGTTCCTGTACACGCATTACCGTGAGCTGTGCGAGATCTTCGCCAAGTACGACATCGCCTTCTCGCTGGGCGACGGCCTGCGTCCGGGGTCGATCGCCGACGCCAATGACGAGGCCCAGTTCGCCGAACTGCGCACGCTGGGCGAGTTGACGAAAATCGCCTGGGAATACGACGTTCAGGTCATGGTCGAAGGCCCAGGCCACGTGCCGATGCACAAGATCAAGGAAAACGTTGACCTGCAACAGGAGATCTGTCAGGAGGCCCCGTTCTACACGCTCGGCCCGCTGACGACGGATGTGGCCCCCGCCTACGACCACATCACCTCCGCGATCGGCGCGGCGATGATCGGTTGGTTCGGCACGGCGATGCTGTGCTACGTGACCCCGAAGGAACACCTGGGGCTTCCCAACCGTGACGACGTGAAGGAAGGCGTAATCGCCTACAAGATCGCCGCTCACGCCGCCGACTTGGCCAAGGGACACCCGAAGGCGCAGGAATGGGACGACGCGCTGTCGAAGGCACGCTTCGAGTTCCGTTGGGAAGATCAGTTCAACCTGTCCCTCGACCCACAGCGAGCCCGTGAATACCACGACGAGACGCTCCCGGCCGAACCGGCGAAGACGGCGCACTTTTGCTCCATGTGTGGACCGAAGTTCTGCTCGATGAAGATCAGCCAGGAGCTTAAGGAGTACGCGGCTCAGGGCATGGCCGAAAAGAGTGAGGAATTCCGTGAAGCTGGCGGCAAGGTGTACCTACCCGTGGTGGAGAAGAAATAACCGCGCCGGTTTTCAACTTGGAGGGCACTGACGTCCTCGTATAGCCAACCGTGGGAGTGGGGCCGACCAGAAGGTCGGCCCCACTCCCACGGTTGGTAGGTCGCGTGGCTACGAAGCGGAGCCACGCGACGGGCCACGCCACGTGAATGCTCTGGTAGGAGCTTTGCGGCGTGATGCCGAAATGTTATGCAACTTTATCGGTGTGTCGCCCGTGTTTAGAGTGCCTTAATCTTTCATGTCAGGAACTGTGATTCACCGGTGCCCGTTGTTGAGTCAACCATGTTCCTTGATATCCCCAAACAGACGGAGAGAAATGAAACGCCCTCTCAAGAAATTCGTCGCTGTCGTGGCAGCAGTGGCGATCGGCCTATCAGGAGCGCTACTAGCCGCTTCGCCCGCCCAGGCGCACGGTGGCCCCAGCGAAACGAAACAAGGAGGTGGCCCCACTCCCGGCTTCAGCAGCGAATTCGACTGCGTCGATGGAAAGTGGGTCATCACCTGGACGTTGTCCGCCCGGGACGACACGAAGCGAAAAGTCTCCGAAATACGGATGCAAAAGCCAGGCCAAGGCCAAGGCGGCAACCCGTGGAACAGCGTCGAACTCGACGGTGACCTGCGCGTCGATGAGATCCTGCAGCAAGGCTCCCAGACCTACCCGTCGGAACTGTCGGGCACCTATGTCCTCGACGGTGACTTCTCGGGCATGGTGAAACTACAGGTCCGCACCGACTGGTGGCATCAGCACCGCGGATGGAGGACCGGAGGGATCTCGCCAGACAACTCGGTGAAGATCAGCGGCGAATGCAAGGCCGACGAGACTGGTGAATCTCAACCGTGGTCCTACGCCAAGTCCACGTGTGAATTCATCAAGGTGAAGGTGGCCAACGGCCCTCGCGCCACCGCCAACAGCTCCTTCGAGCTGCGCGTCGACGGAGAAACCCGCCAATCCGGAGAGCTGACGCCCGGTGAATGGGAGTACTTCAAGTTCTACGAGGGCGAGGCGGTCGAGGTCTACTTCGACGGCGAGCTCTACGACAGCTACGAATGGAACCCCGAAGCCTGGTGCTTCCCCGGTGACTACGAAGTGACCTCGGGTTGCTTTAACTGGATTGCCAACCTGTGGGTGCCCGAATACGGAGAGACCACGACCTGGACGTTCACTGACAACACCGGTGCCTCCACCGAAGTCACCCTCAGCCCCGGCGAGGAATTCTACGACGAGGTCCTAGCTGTTGCCGGCGACAACCCCTCTTTGACGGTCACCCAAGACCCCAACGGGGAAACGGCCACCTACGAATACGACCAGCCCGCCGACTGCTTCAAGGAAGCGGAGTTCGAACTGGTCGAGGGAGCCAACTGTGAGGGCGTGTTCTTCTACGCCCACAACTCCTCGCAAGACGGTGTTGACTTGAACTTCGAGTTCGTGCCCAGCGCTGGCGAAGCCAAGACTGTCGTTTTGGCCGCGGGTGAGTACCGGGACGCCGAGGACCCGATTACCTTCACCGCTGACGCCGACGGTTTCACCGTTGACCTCACTGTCACTCCGGTCGAGGGCGAGTTCGAAGACGGACCCGTCACCTTCACCTCGGCGGCTTGGGCCTCCGACCAGAAGGGCTGCGCCGATGCGCCTGGCAAGGGCGATGGCGAGACCGACGACGCAAGTCGACTGCCCGTCACCGGCACCTCGATGATGATCGCCACCGGTAGCGCTGCGGCCCTACTGTTGGCGGGCGCGCTGCTGTTCTTGCTGATGCGCCGTCGTCACACCGCTCAAAACTGGGAGTAGTGCCCGCTGCCTCGGAACACCGATAGCGCTCATGTGCGCGGTATCTGAGGCGCGAGGACGCTCTCAATGAGATTCGGCCGGGCAGGGAGATCCTTTTCCCTGCCCGGCCGAATGTGTTCGCACCGGTTTCCTGGCCGCGGGTGCGGCTTATGTGTCAGTGGCGTCGATACCCAGGGCGTCAATCATCAGGTGGAATACCTCGGTGTTGTCCAGGAACGAGTTGAACCTGGCCGACCCTGGACCCGAGGCGAAGAGCGGAACATCGTCGACCGTGTGCACGCAGTTGGTCTGGTTCAGCGGCAAGTTTCCCTGCTGCAATGGTGAGTCGGGGTCCCGCTCCGGGTTGGGAACGGCCACTCCATCCTCATCCAATAGCGCTGGCTGCTTGAAGCGGCCGTTGTGCTGAAAGTCGTCGGTGTGGTCTGGGTGGTTCGACCACCCATAGAATAGGGACACTTCAGGCTGAGGGTCGTCGGGGAAACCGTCTCCGTTGGTGTCGGCGTAGGTGGGAAACGAAGCGTTTCCGTACACGCCGTTGGCGTCCCGCTCACCACCGTCGTTAGCATCGTGGGTGCCGACAATACTCATTGAGTGATTGTGATCGGCTGTCACGATGATCAACGTGTCGTCGCGGCCCTGCGCCCACTCTTTGGCCACTCCCAGCGCTTGATCGAATTCGATCGTGTCGTAGATGGCGCGCGGGCCATCCATGGGGTGCGACATCTTGTCAATGGAGGCACCCTCCACCATGAGGAAGAATCCGTTTTCGTTGCGCTGCAACACCTCTAGGGCCGCCTCGGTCATCTCCTTGAGGTTGGGCTGGTCGGTCCACTCTCCCAGCACTTTCTCATCGACGGAGTGTTCGCGGTCCAGGTACACGTTCAAGTTGCCCGGATGGAAGGTGGCGAGTACCTTGTCTGGACCCGTGGCGATCACGTCGGCCAGCTCCGAACGGGTCGAGGCATACGCGTAGCCCAGGTCTTCGAATTCGATGCGCAAGTCTCGATCGTCCTCGCGCCGCGATCCCTCCTGCGACTGCGGCAACAGCGAGGCCATGCCGCCGCCCATGATGACGTCGGGAGCTTGCGTTTCGTTGAGCGCTTGGTCCATGATCTCCAGGTACTCGGAGCGTCGACGGGTGTGAGCCCATACCGCCGCCGGGGTCGCGTCTTGAATCTCTGAGGTCGTCACCACTCCCACGGACATGCCACGGGTGCGCTTGAGCAGCTCGGCCATGGTCTCCACGCGCGGATGCGCGTTCGGGTCCTCTTCGGAGGACTCGTATACGCCCATGGCGTTGACCGAGGACTTGTGACCGCACATGTAGGCCGACATCGAGTTGGCCGAGTCGGTGGCGAGGGCATCGGCTCCTGACGTCCCGACGAAACCCCGGTATTCCATTTGGTCCATATGTAGTAGGCCGTGATACTTGCCTTCGCTGATCCCCTTGGACAGGATGCGCGCGGCTGTGATTGGGGCCTGCCCCATGCCGTCGCCCAGGAAGAAGATGACGTTCTTCGCTCCGCCTGCTCCCGCGCCGTGGACGGTGTGCACGACACTTTCCTCCAACGTCTGGCCTCGGTGGGTGACGCGGACTTTCACTGTGTATTCCCCGGGGCTGGGGTAGGTGAGATTGCGGTATTCGATGATCATTTCGTCGCTGGCTCCGGCGGAGCGCTCTGGGGAGCTGGAGAGCACCGCGGCTGGAGCCAAGTCGGGTCCGGCGATGTCCAACTCGACGCGGGCGTTGATGGGGTTGACGCCTCGCACCTCGACCCGCAGATCGAACAGTGAACCGGCGCGGAATGTGGCCAGGTCGATGGGCAGGATCGTCACGCCGATGTCGCCGGAGCCATTGCGTCCACGCTGGGGCCGCCGGGGCTGGGGTTTCGTGCGTCCGGTGTTGGCGTGCGCCTCTTGGGAGCGAAAGTCGCCGCGACCACGGGGCTTGGTGGTCGCGTGGTGGGCCACCTCGGATGCGTTGTCTCTGGGCTGTGCGGCGGCGTAGCTGCCGCTTCCGACGAAGACGGCGGAGGCGGCAGCAGTGGCGGTGCTGGCCTTGAGGAGGGTGCGGCGGTGGGTTCCGGTTCGGTTCTCGTCTGACATGCGGGGCCTCTCAAATCGGGATCGTGGGGGAGGGCGTTCGAGGGTCCGGTCGCGTGTTCAAGGTGGGGCTATCGGGAGCCAACACGTGGTCTATGCGGCCGGAGTTCTCACTGTGAACGATCCGATTAACTGATGCGCATACGAGAGCTAAATTCTGGGTGACGGGGTTTAGTTCGCGGGGCGCACTTTGCCAGAGGAATTGGACGGGGTGAATTGGGATCGCTGTGGTGGGCGTGCGTTGAGCTCAACGCACGCCCACCACAGCCCCATGCCTATGGCGCGTTGTTGTGCCACTTATGCCAAGGAGCTGGTTAGCCGCAAGAGGGTAGTAGGAAAACGCTACGCAGGTAAGCCGTTGAGAGAAGAAGACGCTTGCTCGGAATGCCTTCTTATGTATGGTCCCAGGCCTGGCCCCCTGGCCGAGGAACGATGCGGGAGGGCCCGAAGTCACAGCAGTGCCGGTGGTCGGCCGGAGAGTCCGAACGCGAGTGGCCAGCCTTGTGTATATGCCCAGGAGAGCTCCTACGCGCAGGCTCTTGCGGGTTTTTCGTCGAGGCTGCGGCGGCTTCGCCGCCGAGACCGATGGCGGCAATGGCCGAGGCGGCCATGGCTACTGTGGCGGTGCGGGTGGACTTGAAGAGTGAACGGCGGGTCGCGCCAGAGGTCTTTGCTTGCGCGATGCTGTCGTCAGACATTCAGTACCTCACATGAGTCAAGGGTCACAGGTCCGTATTAGCCAGGTCCGCGCAGTGACGCATGCGGGCCGAGAACATACAAACAATCACAGGCTAGCGCCTATGCGCCAGCTGGCGGCTCGCACAGTCAGCCGGGCAGCCACCGCAGTGGCCTGAATCGCCAGGCGAGATAGCTCACGCCACACCCGGGCATCCGGATTAGTCCGCCCAGGAAGCGCCACGTACACTTGGTAGCTGTTGTGCGAGTAGTTCCGTGCGCCGAACCTGCAGGTTCAGCGCCACTACTGTCCAGCGAATGTCGCCTCTTGGCTCCGGTCATCGCACAATGACCGTCGTTCGAAGAAGTCTGACCACCTGTTTTTGCTTGCAAGTGGGATGGACCAGAGGTGAGCATTCAGGCGGCTCCGCAGGTAAATCGCCATGCGGGGTTCGTTACCACACCCATAACGAGAGCAAGGTAAAACTGTGCGCACGTTTACGCCGAAGCCGGGCGATATAGACCCGCAATGGCACGTGATCGACGCAGCCGACGTGGTGTTGGGTCGGCTCGCCACTCACGCTGCTCAGCTCATTCGCGGCAAACACAAGCCCACCTTCGCGCCGAACACCGACGGCGGTGACTACGTCATCGTCATCAACGCGGAAAAGGTGCACCTGACCGGTAAGAAACTGGAGCAAAAGCGGGCCTACCGCCACTCCGGCTACCCCGGTGGTCTGCGTTCCCTCAGCTACGGAGAACTCATGGACCGCGCCCCGGACAAGGTCGTGGAGAAGGCCATCCGAGGCATGCTGCCGAAGAACAAACTCGGCCGTCAAATGTTCAGCAAGCTGAAGGTCTACGCCGGGCCTAGCCACCCGCACGCCGCCCAGCAGCCGAAGCCATACGAGATCAAGAAGATCGCGCAGTAGGCGCGGGCGGAAATAGGAGCTAACTAACTTATGAGCGAAGTGACTCAGACACCAGCAGAAACCCCGGCCGAGGTCCCCGCGGACGTCGCAGCCGCGCCTGTGGTGCCCTCTGTTCCGGCCGTCCCGGTCGACCGCGCGATCCAGACGGTAGGTCGCCGCAAGCGCGCCATCGTCCGCGCCCGATTGGTTCCCGGCTCGGGAAAGTTCGTCCTCAACGGTCGTACCCTGGAGGAATACTTCCCCTCCAAGGTTCACCAGCAGACGGTCGCCGAGCCGTTGGTCACCGTAGAGATGACCGACAGCTTTGACATCATCGCCAACCTCAAGGGCGGCGGAGCCACCGGTCAAGCTGGCGCGCTGCGCCTGGCTATCGCCCGGGCATTGATTGAGGTTGACCTCAACACCCGTCCGGCCCTCAAAGACGCCGGATTCCTGCGCCGTGACGACCGTGTCAAGGAAAGCAAGAAGTACGGTCTCAAGAAGGCCCGTAAGGCATCGCAGTACTCGAAGCGCTAATCGTGCTTCCGGGTTCATTCGGCTGCGCGCCTGGTGCGTTTGGCTAGCCCACGGAGGAATCCGTGGGACGGCCCCAAGCAGTTGAATGAGCCTCAATCGTTGGGGGCTGCCAGGAGGGACAACCCCTCCCGGCAGCCCCTTTCTTTGTTCACGAGCGCGCTTGTCTGTGCCAACCAGCCAACGAAGCTGCGAGGACCGACGGACGAGGCCACCGTGCGAGCGCCGACCGGCCCCGCACGCAACGCAAAAAGGGGTAACTGGGGATGTCGCGACTGTTTGGAACCGATGGAGTACGCGGGAGAGCTAACGCCGACCTCACTCCCGAACTGGCCATGGCACTGTCGGCCGCCGCCGTCGCCGTCCTCGCCCAAGCTGGCGGACCACGCCCGCGCGTGGTCGTCGGCCGTGACCCCCGAGCCAGCGGCGAGATGCTAGAGGCCGCAGTCTGTGCGGGCCTAGCGGGAGCGGGTGCGGATGTCACCGTGCTCGGCGTCGTCCCCACCCCGGCCGTCGCACACTTGACCAAAGCCTCCGGCGCGAGCTTCGGCGTCATGATCTCCGCCAGCCACAACCCGATGCCCGACAACGGCATCAAGTTCTTCGCCGCCGGGGGCCGCAAACTCCCCGACGCGGTCGAGGACGCCATCGAAGCGGTCATCGGTGCCGACCCCACCCGCGCCCAAGGGTCCGATGTCGGCCGTATCCTCACCGACCACTCCGGCACAGAACAGTACGTGTCCCACCTGGTCGCGGCGACGAACACTCGCCTGGAGGGCCTGAAGGTCGTCGTAGACACCGCCAATGGGGCAGCCTGGGAAGCCGCGCCCGAAGCACTACGCCGCGCCGGAGCCGAGGTCATAGCGATTCACCATGAGCCCGACGGCCTCAACATCAACGACAACTGCGGCTCAACCCATATGGAGAGCCTGCGCCAGAGTGTCCTGGCCACCGGTGCTGACGCCGGGATCGGCCTCGACGGCGATGCCGACCGCTGCCTAGCCGTAGACGCGCAAGGCAACTTCGTCGACGGCGACGCGATCATGGTGATCCTCGCGCTGGCCATGCAGGAAGCGGGCGTGTTGCACCGTTCGACCTTGGTCACGACCGTCATGAGCAACCTCGGGCTGCACCGGGCCATGCGCAAGGCCGGCATCAGCGTCGAGACCACCTCCGTGGGCGATCGCTATGTACTGGAACGACTCGTCTCCGGAGAATTCTCCCTAGGCGGGGAACAGAGCGGGCACCTCGTCCTACCCGCCCACGCCACTACCGGCGATGGCACATTGACCGCGTTGCTGCTGTTGGCACGCATGGCGCAAACCAAGCAACCGCTGGGCGAACTCGCCTCCGCCTTCATCGCCGCCCCCCAAGTCTTGATCAATGTCAAGGTGGCCGATAAAACCATCATCTCCTCCCCGTCGGTGCGCGCTGCGGTCACCGAATGGGAGGACAAGCTCGGCTCAGAGGGCCGGGTACTGCTACGTCCCTCCGGAACCGAACCGCTCGTGCGAGTGATGGTGGAGGCCACCGAAGCTGACCGGGCCCAAGAGATCGCCACCGACTTGGTGTCGGTCGTGGAGAAGGCCGCGCACGGGCCCGCATAGCCTCTTGATCACAATGCGCCAGACAGGTTGACGCCAAGGGCGATCAAGAGAGCACAAATGCACGTAGTGCCTCGTCAACGACGGTGAACCCGGCGCTGGCCAGCCAGGAAGTCGCTGGCGTCGGTAGGTTAGTCTCGTTAGCTATGGATACCACGATAGTTGTTCTTGTTCTCTTGCTCGGAGTCTTGCTGATCCTGGGGCTTGTGTTCCTGGGTTCGCATAACCGACTGGTGCGACTTCGCAACTTGGCTCAAGAATCCTGGGCGCAGATCGATGTGGAGCTTCAGCGTCGCTATGACTTGCTGGAAAACATGATGCACGTTGTGCAGCAGGCCGCCGGAGCCGAGAATGCGACCCTCGTCCAAGTCGCGCAGGCCCGCGCGGCCGCGGTGCAGGCGCGCAGCAACCCGCAGGTTGGACATGGGGGACAGGGCGCCGCTGAGGGACAACTCTCGGGCGCTATTCGTGGCATGATCATGATGCAGGAGCAATACCCGCAACTGAAGAGCAATCAGAACTTTCTGCAGGCGCAGAAGGAGATTGTGGAGACGGAGAACCGTATCGCCGCTCCGCGCCGTTTCTACAATGCCAATGTGCGTGAGTACAACACTGCGCTTCAGGTCTTTCCGGGCAACATCGCTTCCAAGTTTGGCAATTTCCACCCTGAGGAATACTTTGAGCTGGAAGATCAGCAGGCTCGCTCGGCTCCAAAGCTGAACAACACTCCCTCACCGAACTTCATGCAGCAGGCCCCCGCGCCTGCCTCGCCTGCCCCCGGCCAGGTGCCCGGATATCAGCCGCCGCAGCTGGGGCAGCAAAGCGCCCCGTACCAGCAGTACCCTGGGCAACCCCAGCCTGGCCAACCCCAGCCCGGTTACGGCCAGCACCCCGGTCAGAGTGCTCCCAGTGGGCTCCCGCCTGCCGCCGGGCAGCCGCAACAGCCGCCACAAGGAGGCGCGCCGGGTATGGGGATGATGGGACACGTGCACGCCCACCCGCAAGATTCAAACGCC
The DNA here is from genome assembly GCF_016925535.1 of Natronoglycomyces albus. Classification (NCBI taxonomy): domain Bacteria; kingdom Bacillati; phylum Actinomycetota; class Actinomycetes; order Glycomycetales; family Glycomycetaceae; genus Natronoglycomyces; species Natronoglycomyces albus. The sequence goes on from NZ_CP070496.1 coordinate 1,004,122, forward strand.
AACCCGCAACAGGCGGGATACCCGGGTGGCCCTTCCCAGCCGTCTGGTTACGGACAGCCGCAGGGCTATTCGCAACCCCCGCAGGGACAACCGCAACAGCCGCCGCAGGGCTATTCGCAACCCCCGCAGGGCTATTCACAGCCCCCCGCCGGTTACCAACCCCCGAACGGTTACAGCCAACCGGGCGATTCACAGCAGTAATAACCCCTTTTCAAAGTAAAGCAGCATGATCGACACACTTCTGGCTCAATCGTCCTCGGACTCCACCACGACCATTGAGGTAGTGGTGTGGATTGTCCTTGTTGTTGGTGCCGTCATAGGTGGATATTTTGCCCACCGGCACCGGAAGAAGAAGATCGCTCAATACCGTGCCTGGGCGGCCCAATACGGCTTTCACTATGAGCCCAAGGACAATTCGGTGGTGGACATCTCCTCCAAGGCGCCGTTTGGGGTGGGTCGGAACCGACGTGGTCAGGATGTGTTCCGGGGTAGCTACCGCGGTCTCCACATCTTGTTCTTCGAGTACATCTACACCACTGGCAGCGGCAAGAATTCGACCACGCACGTTAACCAGGTCGTGGCGATCGGCTTGCCCTCACCGCGTCCATTTCTCGACATCGGGCACGAGACGACCATGTCGCGCTTCTTCAACAGTCTGGGTTTTGCGAGTTTGCAGTTCGAAAACCAGCACTTCAACGACGTCTTCAAGGTCACCGCGGAGAATCCTCGTTTTGCCTACGATGTTATTCACGCCCAGACGATGGAATGGATGTTGGCTGACCAGCGGGCACGCACCTTCTCGTGGCGTTTTGACGGCCCTTGGCTGATGAATGTGAAGAAGGGCAAGCTCAAGTTGGAAGAGGTGTTCTTCTACGCGGACTTCCTGTGTGACATCTACGCGCAAGTGCCGAAGTTCGTGTGGTCGAACAACTGACCGTTGACTAACTTCGCGTGGCGAGAATGTCCAACTACGACGATGAGTAGTGTGCAGAGCCGGTGGGGCGGAGCCCCACCGGCTCTTTGTGAGTCGCACTAGTGTGAACCGGCTCCGGTGAGCGCTCGCACCTGTAGGTAGGCAAATTTGTCCTCGTCGCGTTCCCGGGACAGGAGGGAGGCGACTATGGCACAGATCAAGGACAGCGGAATCGATACGATTCCGGGGTTTTCCAAGGGGAACCAGGCGAAGTCGGCGTGGGGAATGAGTGCCCCTTCGTGCCCGGACACGGTGGGGGAGAAGATCACCAAGCCGACGGCGCTGACAAGGCCGGCATAGATGCCCCATAGGGCACCGGCTGTGTTGAAGCGTTTCCAAAACAGGCTAAGTAGCAACGTCGGCAAGTTGGCCGAGGCGGCGATGGCGAATGCCAGCGCGACCAAGAACGCCACATTGAGGCCTTGGGCGAAGATGGCCAGCACGATCGCGACTGCCCCCACACCCAGCGCGCAGTACTTGGCGACGGTGACTTCCTCTTTTTCGGTGGCTTTGCCTTTGCGCAGCACGCTGTTGTAGAAGTCGTGGGCCAGCGATGAGGATGAGGCGATCATGAGCCCTGCCACGGTGGAGAGAATCGCCGCAAAGGCCGCTGCGGCGATGACGGCCAACAGTATGGCGGCCATGGTGTTGCCTCCGAGCTGGTCCCCGACCTGTTGCGCCAGTTGGGGTGCGGCGGTGTTGCCAGCCGAGTCTTGGGCGGTGATGGCGTCGACTCCGACGATGGCGGCCGCGCCGAATCCCAGCACTAGGGTGATCAGGTAGAACGAGCCGATGAGTCCGATGCCCCAGTTGACGGATTTACGCGCCGCGCGTGAGTCGGGGACGGTGTAGAAGCGTATGAGGATGTGGGGCAGCCCCGCTGTTCCCAGGACCAAGGCCAGTCCCAGGCTGATGAGGTCGAGCTTGTGCCACATGGTTTGGATGGGGTCGCCCGCGACTTCGACGCCGTATCGCAGCCCTGGTTCGAGGAATGCCTGGCCTGCCCCGGAGGCGTCGGCGGCGTCGTTCATGAGCGCGCCGAGGTTGAAGTTGTAGATGGACAGGACCAGGATGGTCAGCAGGAAGGCCCCGCCCAGGAGGACGGCGGCTTTGATGATTTGCACCCAGGTGGTGCCCTTCATCCCGCCGAAGCTGACGTAGACGATCATGAGCAGTCCAATAAGGACGATGCCGCCGATTTTGGCTTGGTCGGCGCTCAAGCCCAGATACGTTTCGCCTTCTTGAATCCCCAGCAGCAGGGCGATGAGTGCGCCAGCGCCCACCATCTGGGCCAACAGGTAGAAGATCGACACGGTCATGGTGGAGACCGCGGCGGCGGTGCGCACGGGCCGCTGTTGCATCCGGTAGGACACCACGTCGGCCATCGTGAATCGTCCGGAGTTTCGCAGTAGTTCCGCCACTAGGAGGAGTGCTACGAGCCAGGCGACGAGGAATCCGATGGAGTAGAGGAATCCGTCGTAGCCGAATAGGGCGATCATGCCGGCGATACCGAGGAAGGAGGCGGCGGACATGTAGTCCGAGCCGATGGCGAAGCCGTTTTGCATGGGGCTGAATTGGCGGCCGCCTGAGTGGAAGTCGGTCGCGTCGCGGGTATTGCGGCTGGCCCACACGGTGATGCCGAGGGTGGTGGCCACCATGAGGCCGAAGAGGAGCAAGGTGATGGCGCGGGAGCCGTCGGTTTCGTCGAGAGCGAAGGTCATCATCGGCTGGTCTCCTCATTGAGTTCATCGCATAGGGCCGAGGCTTCGGGGTCGACATGGCGGCGGGTGTAGGTCGAATACGCCACGGCGATGCCGAAGGTGGTGACGAATTGGGCGATGCCCAGCGCTAGGGCGATATTGACACTTCCAAAGAGCACGGTGGACATGAAATCGCGGGCGTATGCCGACAGCAGGACATACAGGAGGTACCAGGCCATGAACGCGAAGCTAACTGGGACGATGAAACGCAGGAGTCGCTTTTTCAAGTCGATGAATCGGGGGTCGGTGAACATCGCGATGTGCGCGTCTAGGGGGTGAGCGTTCTCGTGCGCGGTGGTTGTCGTGGAGGTGGGGCGGCTAGTGGGTTCTGTGCTTGTTGCTGCGGGAGTGTCAGGGGAGTCTGTGGGGGAGGCAGACTCGTGGCGTGATTGCGGCATGGAGGTCCTCTCGATGTGGTGTGGATGGCCCGATGTGGGTGTGGCGTGCCTTTGGGTGGGCGCGGCCGTGGAGGTTAGGGGCGCGCTCGGGTTGCGAACGTTGTGCCTTTAGGGCTTGTCAGATGACGTACATCCACTCTCCGAAAATCGATGAGTATCGATATGTGTGGCGGAGCATAGGGTGTGAGGTTGGTTATAAAATGGATTGCTTTAATTTAGAAGCAAGTTGCGGATTTGTCTAGCTTTGCAGGTCGGATAAGGCTTACCCACTCAGATGCGACGCACCTGATTCCCGCCTCGAGAGGTCGTAGCTGTCGAATGCGGCAGCTCAGACGGCCTCGATACCCGCTTCGGCCCACCCATGGCCTCAGCGCGAGTGCGGTTTGGCGTAGCCAGCGGAGCCCACATTTCAGTGGAATCGCCAAACACGGTAAGATATGCTCGGCCGAGCGCATCAGCACGCCGCTTTTTAGGCGTGTTTGTGGCTCAACCATGATGGCCCATGGTGTAATTGGCAACACGTCTGATTTTGGTTCAGAAGAGTCCAGGTTCGATCCCTGGTGGGCCAGCCAATTCAACTTCGAAAACCCCGGCGCAGCCGGGGTTTTTTGCTGACCGCCCTTGTGAGGGCCCACAAACCTGGAGAGCCTCATCAGCACCCCGGGCTATCCTGAGATTTATGCCCCGAAGTAGTGGTGTCGCCACCGAGTCGTCGCTTTCGCCGGGGGCCACCCTTTAAGCCGCTCAGCTTCCGGGCCGATGGGGCAGCGGCCCTGGGAGCGCGATGGCGACGGTGCCGCCTGGGGCGGCAGATCCGCTTCGCCGCCCAAGCAATCCGTCAACGCCACCTTAAAGTCAACCCAGGCCGAGACGAGCCACCCGCGACCGATTGGCAACACGAACGCCTCAATCTGGCTGGGCCTATCGCGAAGATTTCCGTTTTGAGGCGACCAGTGTTCGGTACCTCCATCTTCCGGCGGTCCCTCTTTGAGGTCGAACCTCTTCCGGCTCAGCGAAGTTGGGGAATCTCGCACGGCTCCGGCCCGCCCGGCCATAACGCCTAGGCTGGGTAGCGGCCGCCGGTCTTTGGCCACTGGTCAGCTGGCACAAACGCCTAGGCAGGGTCCCGAACTGGACTGCGCGCCCACCCTGTTACGAATCATCCAGCTGCCCGCCATGATGCCGTCAGCTGGCCGCGGTACAAGAGGACTACCATTGCTGCGGGATGCCGCACTCGCAATCCAGCATCGACCGAGGAGCACACACTATGACCACCGACCGCGCCGTCATCGTTCTGGCAGCCGGGGCCGGAACCCGAATGAAATCGGCCAAGCCCAAAATGCTGCACGAACTGCTCGGCCGGACGCTGCTGGGGCATGTGCTCAAAGCCTCCACCGCCGTCAAACCCGACCACAGCATTGTCGTCGTCGGAGCCAGCGCCGAGGATGTCACCGAACACGTCTCGCACATCTCGCCCCAGTCGACCACCGTGCTCCAGGCCGAGCAGAACGGCACCGGCCACGCCGTGCGCACCGCGTTGGAGGCCAACCCCGACCTCACCGGCACCGTGGTGGTCCTCAACGGGGACGTGCCGCTGCTACAAGGCGCGACGGTGGAGAACTTCATCGACGCTCACGAAGCGGCCCGCCACAGTGCGACCGTCATGACCGCCGCCGTGGCCGACCCGACGGGTCTGGGCCGCATCATCCGCAACGGCAATGGCCGTTTTGAGCGCATCGTGGAGCACCGCGACGCCACCGACGACGAATTGGCCATCGACGAGATCAACGGCGGCATCTATGCCTTCGACGTCGAACTGTTGCGCCGGGCCCTCGACCAGCTCAACGCCGATAACGACCAGGGCGAGGAGTACCTCACCGACGTCCTCGAACTGTTGCGCAAGGACGGACACCGCGTAGGCACCCACCAGGTGGACGACCAGATTGAGCTGCTCGGCTGCAACGACCGCGCCCAGCTGGCCCAGCTACGCGCCCTGCTGCGCGATCGCATTAACCACGCGCTGATGAAGTCCGGTGTCACGATCGAAGACCCGGCCACGACCTGGATTGACGCCACCGTCAAGGTCGAAAACGACGTCATCATTCGGCCCGGCTGTCAGCTGCGCGGCGCCACCGCCGTCGACACCGGGGCCGACATCGGCCCCGATTCCACCTTGGTGGACACCATCGTCGAAAGTGACGCCGCCGTCGCTCGCACCCATGCGGTGCAGGCGACCATCGGACCGGAAGCGACCGTGGGCCCCTACTCGTACCTGCGCCCCGGTGCCAAGCTCGGGCGCGGTGCCAGGGTCGGTGCCTATGTTGAGGTCAAAGCATCCGAAATCGGTGATGGCGCCAAGGTTCCGCACTTGTCCTATGTCGGCGACGCGACCGTGGGGGAGAGGGCCAACGTCTCCTGCGGCGTGATTGTGGCCAACTACGACGGCATCGCCAAGCATCACACCACCATCGGCGCGGGGGCGTTCGTTGGTTGCGACTCTGTCCTGGTCGCGCCGGTCAATATCGGCGACGGCACCTATGTGGGGGCCGGAAGTGTCGTCTCCAACGACGTCAACCCTGGAGAATTGGCCGTCACCCGCGCCCAACAGCGCAATATCGAGGGCTGGGTGGCCAAGCGCCGCCCCGGCACATTTACCGCCGAGGCCGCCCAGCGAGCCAAGGACAGCGACTGAACGACTCCTCACCCAGTGAGAGCACTCGGTCGCTGAGGCAATCGGCTGGCCTGCAATGGTGGGAAACGGCACAGTGCTATGACCGAGCCGTACTGTCCCACCTGGCCTCAGGCCACACTCAAGGGTGAGGCGAACGTGGAGTCTTGATCTTTCGGACTCGGCTGCTTTTGCGGTTTACGGTAGGAGCAAGCCGATACGGCATCGGGCCCATGAGCGCCTCACAGTCAGGTGACGGGTGACTACATAGTTTTAGGGGAGCCATCGCGATGGCCAGTATGTCCGCGACTAATTCGAAGAACATGATGCTTTTCTCCGGACGTTGTTATCCGGAACTGGCCGATGAGATCGGCAAGCATCTGGGGGTGGAACCGACCCCCACTAGCTCGTATTCTTTTGCCAACGGCGAGTTGTTCGTTCGTTTTCAGGAATCGGTGCGCGGTTGCGACGCGTTCGTCGTGCAGTCGATGGCCGAGCCCATCAACGAGTGGGTCATGGAGACCCTGATTATGATCGACGCGCTTAAGCGCGGATCTGCCAAGCGGATCACGGTCGTGTTGCCGTTTTACCCATACGGACGCCAAGACAAGAAGCACCGGGGCCGCGAGCCCATCTCGGCCCGCCTCATTGCCGACCTGCTACGCACCGCTGGTGCTAATCGCATCCTCACCGTCGACCTGCACACGGCCCAGATCCAAGGCTTCTTCGATGGCCCGGTGGACCACCTGTTTGCGATGGGAACGCTCGCTCGCCACATCGAGGAGCGGTATGCGGGTAAAGCCATGACCGTGGTGGCTCCTGACTCCGGGCGGGTGCGGGTGGCGGAACGGTGGACGGACCGCCTCGGCGGCTGCCCCTTGGCGTTTATCCACAAGACTCGGGACCCGCTGCGGCCCAATGAAGTGGTCGCCAACAAGGTCGTCGGGGAAGTCGAGGGTCGAGTCTGCCTGGTCGTCGACGACATGATCGACACCGGCGGCACGATCGTTTCGGCCTCGGAACTGCTGAAACAAAATGGCGCGGCGGACGTCGTGGTAGCGGTGACGCACCCGATTCTGTCCGACCCGGCCACAGAGCGTTTGGCCTCGGCCCCGATCTCGGAGGTCATCGTCACCAACACGTTGCCGTTGCCTGATCACGCCGTTGAGCTGGAGAAACTAACGGTGCTGTCGATTGCGCCGCTGGTGGCCAAGGCAATCTCGGAGGTCTTCACCGACGGTTCGGTGACGACGCTGTTCGGCGGACTTTCCTAGTTTTCGCCAGGGATGGTCGCTGGTACGCCTTGGTTGGCGTACCGGCGACGTAACGGACGAGTCTGACCCGGTCGGCGCTCCGCTGGCGTGGCTTTGCCCGCCGGGCCGCGGCTTTCCCAGGGGCGATTCCACCGTTGGTATTCACCTCGGTCACGGTGCGTTTTGCTCGGTGGCACGGTGGGCCGATCGGCTCGCGATGGTCGGAATCGTCCTCGCGTTTGCCGGTAATTCCCTAGCTCACACCTCCTGCCCGCCGGATTCGAGCGCGGCTGGCTGATGTAGACTGGTCGGGTTGCCACGGCGAGGGCACTCCCATGGCCCGTGACTGGCTTAGCTGGTCACTGGGAGAGAAGAGATCTGGCATCAATCAGATCGAGTGCCGTTATCGACGCAGGGCGCGGTAATCAGACAGGACTCTCTCGTCCTTCAAGGTTTCACGTGCGCGTCGAGCGCCAAGTAAGTTTTCCTGCGAATCCATTGGAGTATTTCCGTGTCCGAAGTTCGTATTAGCGCCGAACCACGTACTGAGTTCGGTAAGGGTGGGGCGCGCCGTACGCGTCGGGCTGGCAAGATCCCGGCGGTTGTCTATGGTCACGGTGAGAAGCCGCGTCACATTTCCCTGCCTGCGCTGGGGTTCGCCTCCATTATTCGTAACTACGGTATGAACCAGGTCATCCAGCTGGAAGTCACAGACGGCAGCAAGGAGATGGTCTTCCCCAAGTCAGTACAGCGCGACGTCCTTAAGGACAACATCACGCACGCCGACCTACTGCTGGTTCGTCGCGGCGAGAAGCTCACCACCGAGGTGCCGCTCGAATACACCGGTGAAGTCCAAAAGGGCGGTCTGCCGATGTACTCGATGGACTCCCTGTCCGTCGAGGTCGACGTTCTCAACATCCCCGACAGCATCGAAATCTCGATCGATGGTCTGGCTATCGGCTCCAACCTTCACGCGAGCGACGTGACTCTCCCCGAGGGCATCGTTCTCATGGGTGACCCGGATGCCGTTCTGGTTGCCGTTTCCGAGCCGCGCGCCGAAGAAGAGGCTAGCGCCGAAGGCGACGAAGAAGGCGACGAAGCCACCGACAGCGAGGGATAATTCGTGTCTGACCAGGCGTTGTTGGTGGTCGGTTTGGGTAATCCCGGACCAAAGTACGCTGCCAATCGGCACAATGTCGGCTTTATGATCGCCGACCTCTTGGCCGACCGCCTGGGAGGCACCTTCGGGCTGCACAAGCGAGCCCGAGCACAAGTGTGTGAGGCCCGCCTGGGAATAGGTGGGCCTCGACTTGTTCTGGTGAAGCCGCTGACCTTTATGAACCTCTCGGGGCAGTCGGTTGCCCCGTTGGCGCAGTTTTACAAGATCGAGCCCGAGCAAGTAGTGGTGGCGCACGATGAGCTGGACTTGCCATTTGGGACGCTGCGTCTGAAGCAAAACGGCGGCGAAGGCGGGCATAATGGGCTTCGATCGCTGTCGAAGTCGTTGAACACCAAGGAATATGTGCGCTTGCGGTTTGGCATCGGGCGGCCCTCCGGGCGGCAGGACGCGGCCGACTATGTGCTGCGCGACTTTTCATCGGCTGAACGCAAGGAAGTTCCGGTGTTGCTGGAGCTAGCGGCTGACGCGGTCGAGGCAGTCGCCAAAGAAGGCCTGGCCTCGGCGCAGAACCGCATTCACGCGCAGCCGACCTAAGCGCTCACCTCCTGGGAGTTGCCTTTCCCGGTGGCTCTGGTGCGCCCCGTTGAATGGAACGGCGCGACATGCGCGGCCGGCTCCGGCTGTGTCCAGCCTACTTTTCCAGGTTTCGGTTGGCCTAGACACTGCCAAGTGTGCCTGATGCGAGCCCGAGTCCACTCTCACTAATGGAGCCGAGCGCTCATTTGCGGTTGTGGCAACATGATCGGCCCCCTTCGATCCAAATTTCTTGTCACTACCCCGTCACTTTCCGTTCTCATCTCCGTTATGCCCCTTAAGAAGCAGCGGATTGAGCCCCTTCAATGAGCGACGTCGTGGTGCCCTGCTGTTTCTCCCGTGTCACGTATCGAGGGGGAGAACGGTGACTCACACGCATTTGCGGAGAAAATCGACTGCGGCGGCGTACACGCAGCCCGAAATCGACTTCTCCGACCATGCGAACACCACCCTGGCTTTCAACTCCGCACGCCGGGACGACACCTCTAGCCGGGCCAAGCAGCTCAACACCCCTCACCGGTCCACAGCGGATTCGCAGACAGAACCCCATGCGACCGTCCGCCCCAGCCCCACTACTTCACGCTCTCGGCGCGAAGCCGAGCGTGGCTGGAGTTCAAGCTCCGCGCGTGAGTCTGCCCAATCCTCCTCAACTACCTCGGGTCAGCAGCGCCTCCAGCGCCTGGCCGCACAGCGGGCAGGCCAGCCGCAGCAAAGCGCGCACTACCGCGCCCGCCACCAGTCGGGTTGGGCCCGGCCCGCGTGGCAACAAAAGTACCTTTCGGGTCTCATCGGCACCGACATTTTTGCGGCCGTGTTGGGAGCGGCAGTAGCCTTTGCCGCGCGCTTTGGCACAGTCACCAGCCACAGCCGGATCTACATCCTTACCCTTTTGTTGCTCCCGGTTTTGTGGCTGACTCTGTTGGTCTTGGCTAGGGCCTTTGAAAGTCGGTACCTCTATGTCGGCACCGATGAGTATCAGCGGGTCGTTCACGCCGCTATGGGGCTTGTCGCGCTGGTGGCTCTCGTTTCATATGCTTTCGAGCTGCCCATTTCCCGCGCCTTCGTGCTCATCGCCATTCCCGTCACGGCGGTTACCTCAATCGTGGCCAGGTTCGGTTGGAGGCAATGGCTGCACCGAGTCCGCCGTAGCGGCCGCTGTATGAAGCGCGTGATCATCGTGGGGCACGAGACCTCGGTCGCCGAGCTCACCGGCCAGCTTCAGCGGGAGCACTACCACGGCTTGCAGGTGGTTGGGGCATGCGTCCCGGCAGGCCAGGCCCGTGGCGCGATGCTCGAATTCGACGCACCGGTCCTGGGCGGCTTCGACGACATCGCCGAGGCAGTCTCCCAGGGCAAGGCCGACACGGTCATTGTGCTGTCCTGTCCGGAATTCGACGGAGTGGAACTACGCCGTCTCGCCTGGCGGCTGGAACGCGGCGAGGTAGAGCTCATCGTCGCCTCGGCTTTGGTAGACGTGGCTGGGGACCGCACGACGGTCCGCCCGGTCGACGGACTGCCCATGCTGCACCTCGAACACGCCACCCTCACTGGAGCGCGGCACTGGATCAAGGAGATAGTCGACCGCCTTGGTGCGGCAGTTCTGCTGGCGGTGTTCTCGCCACTGCTGCTCGCCTCGGTGATTGCCATCCGGGCCACCTCACCGGGACCGGCCCTGTTCAAGCAAGAACGCATAGGTCGTGGTGGAGCCCCCTTCACCATCTGGAAGTTCCGCACCATGTATACCGACGCCGAGCGTCGACTAGACGAACTTCGCCACCTGAACGAATCAGACGGCGTGCTATTCAAAATGCGCGACGACCCCCGTATCACCCGCGTCGGTGGTTTCCTGCGTCGTTTCTCCATCGATGAGCTACCACAGCTGATCAACGTGTTGCGGGGAGATATGTCGCTGGTGGGGCCGCGCCCGCCCTTGGCCACCGAAGTGGCCGCCTATGCCCCAGACACCCGCCGACGCCTAGCGGTCAAGCCGGGTATGACCGGCCTATGGCAGGTCTCGGGCCGCTCGGACCTGTCGTGGGAGGAGGCGGTCCGTCTCGACTTGCGCTACGTGGAACGGTGGTCGCTCTCTTTGGACTTGGTGATCATGCTGCGCACGATCACGGCCGTTGTCCGGACCCAAGGTGCTTACTAGGGCGCCACACGGTCTAAGGCGCGAATCGGGCGGTGACGTGTCTGGCTCGCAGAAGGTCGGCCAAGGCGCAAGAAAGGCCAGGTCGCATTAGGTGTGAGGTGGTGCCCAGCGAATCGCCATCAGTAGCGTCAAGAAACACTTGTCTTAAATAGTGGGATGAGCGTTTTGCTGCCTCAGTACGTACCCGTAACTTCATAGACTTTGTTGATGACGTCGACCCCGGGTGCCGCAATGACTTCGAAACGTGACCGAGACCCCGCATCGTGCCACGACGATGCCAGTCCCCAACCGCACGATAGCGACGTGGCCTTGGCCGCGGCCCTAGCCGACGGGGCGGGGCAGAAGCTCCTCTCCCTGCGAAATCGGATCGGATTCTCCGACTCGCGGCGGCTGCGCGATGAGGGCGACCAGCTAGCCCACCAGTACCTACTCGAGGAGCTTGTCGCATTTCGGCCCGGAGACGCCGTACTCAGCGAAGAAGGACGTGGCCAGACCAGCCGCTACGGCACCGAACGGCTCACTGCCGACCGAGTGTGGATCATCGACCCACTCGATGGCACTCGTGAATACTCCGAGGAAGGACGCGACGACTGGGCCGTCCACGTGGCTCTATGGGAACGGGCTCGGGGCATCACCGCTGCCGCCGTAGCCCTTCCCGCCCAAGGGGCCACCCTTCGGTCTGACCAGGCCCCGGTGCCGATTGAACAGCGCAAACACTCTGTCATTCGGATTGCCGTCTCACGTACTAGACCCCCTGTCGAGGCAAAGTCCGCTGCGGCGACGCTCGGTGCTGAACTGGTTCCCATGGGATCGGCGGGTGCCAAGTTGGCAGCCGTCGTCACCGGGAAGGTCGACGCATACGTGCACGCGGGTGGTCAATTCGAGTGGGATTCCGCCGCTCCAGTGGGCGTCGCGTTGGCTGGTGGATGGCACGCCTCGCGACTGGACGGTTCGAAACTGGTCTATAACCAGCCCGACCCATATCTCCCCGATCTGGTCGCCTGTCGGCCTGACCTGGCCACAAGCCTGCTGGAGGCGATACGCGAGAGCCTCTGACCAGGCCGGGCTCACCCACAAGAGCGACTGCGCATCGTCGTAGCGACAGTGCCCACCAACAGGCCCCACACCGGGCCGCCCGAAACCGGCCCCGCCAGGGCCCCATAGCTATTCGACGTCCACGGCCGACCACAGGGCCCGTTCGCGCAGCCTCGCGACCGGAACCGACGATGATCAGCCGACGGCCGTCTGACGTTGAACCCAACGACTGCCTCCCCGCCACGCTGGGGAGTAGCGAAAGGAGAGAGCCGGTGAGCGACTACCGCGTCAGCCACTTGGACACCCTCGAAGCTGAAGGCATCTTCATTTTCCGAGAAGTGGCCGCCACCTGTCAGCGCCCCGTGCTGTTGTTCTCCGGCGGCAAAGACTCCATCGTGATGCTGCATTTGGCGCAGAAGGCATTCGCGCCCGCCCGCATCCCTTTTCCGGTCATGCACGTCGACACGGGGCACAATTTTCCCGAAGCCATCGAGTATCGGGACCAGCGGGTCGCTGATCTGGGCGTCCAGTTGATTGTCGCCAGTGTGCAGGAGGCTATCGACTCAGGTTTCGTGACTGAGCCGCCCGGCGGTTCTCGCAACCGTATCCAGACTCCGGTGTTGCTCGACGCGGTCGAAAAGCACCGTTTCGATGCTCTCTTTGGTGGGGCTCGCCGTGACGAGGAGAAAGCTCGGGCCAAGGAACGCATTTTTTCCTTCCGCGACGAGTTCGGGCAGTGGGACCCGAAGAATCAGCGCCCGGAGTTGTGGAGCTTGTACAACGGGCGGGTTCACCCCGATGAGCAGATCCGGGTATTCCCGCTGTCCAACTGGACTGAGTTGGACATTTGGAACTATATCGCCGAGCAGGATATTCCGTTGCCGTCCATCTACTTCGCTCACGACCGCGAAGTCGTGGAGCGCGACGGGATGTTGTACGCGGTCAATGAGTTCCTCGCCAAGCGCGACGGTGAGACCTCCCAGGTTCGCCGGGTTCGTTACCGCACGGTTGGGGATGCCTCCTGCACTGCGGCTGTGGCCTCCGAGGCTGACACTGTGGAAAAAGTCATTGCCGAGGTAGCCGCTACCCGTATCACCGAGCGGGGCGCGACTCGTGGAGACGACCGTGCCTCCGAGGCCGCCATGGAAGACCGTAAACGAGAAGGGTACTTCTAATGACCAGCACCGATGTAGCAGCCGCGGCCTCCGCCCCGACGGTGTCGCACGAATCAGACCTCTTGCGTTTCGCCACGGCCGGAAGTGTTGACGATGGCAAGTCCACCCTGATTGGGCGGTTGCTCTATGACACCAAGACGTTGTTTGAGGACCAGTTGTCGGCGGTCGAAGCGGTCTCGGCGGCGCGCGGCGACGAATACACCGACCTGGCTCTCTTGACTGACGGTTTGCGATCCGAACGTGAACAGGGCATCACCATTGATGTCGCCTACCGGTATTTTTCTACCCCGAAGCGCAAGTTCATCATCGCCGACACCCCTGGCCATATCCAGTACACCCGCAACATGGTCACGGGTGCCTCCACGGCCGATCTGTCGTTGATCCTGGTCGATGCCCGGAAGGGGCTGGTTGAGCAGTCGCGTCGCCATGCGTTCCTGTGCTCTTTGCTGCGTGTGCCGCACATGGTCTTGTGCGTCAACAAGATGGATCTGGTCGACTATTCGCAGGAAGTCTTCGACCGCATCGCCGAGGAGTTCACCGCGTTTGCCACGAAGCTGGACGTGCCTGACCTGACGATTGTGCCGATCTCGGCGCTCAAGGGCGACAATGTTGTCAATCGTTCCGAGAACATGCCGTGGTACTCCGGTTGCAGCCTGCTGCATCATTTGGAGAATGTGCATATCGCCTCGGACCGTAACTTGGTTGACGTGCGTTTCCCGGTGCAGCATGTGATCCGGCCGCAAACCTCCGATACGTTGGACTATCGCGGCTACGCCGGTCAGGTCGCCAGTGGCGTCATTAAGCCAGGTGACGATGTGGTGGTACTGCCTAGTGGCTTCACCACGACGGTTGCCTCGGTTGAGACGGCGGACGGCCCGCTGGAGGAGGCGTTTCCTCCGCAGTCGGTGACGATCCGGCTGGCGGACGACTTGGATGTGTCCCGGGGTGACATGTTGGCTCGTCCCAATAATCAACCCAGGTCGACTCAAGATGTTGAGGCGTTGGTGTGCTGGATGGACGAGACTGATTCGTTGCGGGTACGCGGCAAGTACGCCATTAAGCACACCACCAATGAGGTTCGCGCGGTCGTCAAGGAGTTGAAGTACCGACTTGACATCAACACTTTGCACCGTGACGAGGACGCCGAGGCGTTGGAGCTCAACGAGATTGGTCGAGTGAAGCTGCGGACCACGAAGCCGCTGCTGTGTGATGAGTACCGGCGCAACCGGGAAACGGGCGGTTTCATCATTGTCGATGAGGCTACGAACCGCACTGTCGGAGCCGGGATTATCACCGGGTAGAGAACTATTGCCTAGGCCTCTGTGATTGCCGGGTTCGTCCCTCGGGGATGGGCCCGGCGTTCAGTATGCCTGGTTGAAAAAGAGGCATCTTTGTCGCTCAGCTCCTTGCGGGGATGCCACCTTATGCGGCCTTGCGCGCATTCTTGATCCGCCTCAAGTGAGGCCCCAGGTGTGTTCGCGTGCCCAGGTGGGTTAGTTGGCGTCCCCGGCTTTGTGTGCCCGACCAGCGCGGTCGTGGTTTATCACGAGCTACCTGCGGGCGGCGCACGTGGAGTCGGCTAAGGGTTAATCCACATGCCCAGGGCGATGATGCCCGTGGCCGAACCGGCCAGGACCGTCAGCGTCACCGCTGCCGCGCCGATAATGCGAATCGGGTTGGCCGTCCAGTCCGGCCCGAGTTGTTTTCGGCTGGCTGGCCCGTCGGGGCGTTCCAGGCTGCCGCGTTGCCCGGCCTTTTTCCCGGGAACCTGGCCGGTCTTGGGCCGTTCGATCGTCGTGACCGAACCTGAGGGTTCGCCCCTTGAATCGGATGCCAGATCGTCGGGCCGTGCCTGGCTGGGAACACTCCACGCACCGTCGTGGCCGACTGTGGGGGAGGTGCGCGGGCGTTCCTGGGTCAAGGTGGAGGCGGTGGGAGGTTCGTCGAAACGAGGGCGCGCGAACTCTCCGGTGTCTTCGGCGGAGAGGCGCACCAGGGCCGGGTCGGTGAGAGTCTCAAATTCGACCGTCGGCAGGTTTGCCTCGGGCACAGACGGGTGAGGAGATGGGTTTTGCTGGAAAGGAGCACCGTGGGGCGGTGAACCCACGTGTGGCATCTGCGGCTGGCTGGGCTGGCTGGGCTGGCGTGGGGGGCCCATATGTGGCTGACTCGGTTGCCGGGGCGGACTGACCCGCGGATGGCCTCCGGTGCGCGGCATGTTGTCAGACCCCGGCGGAAGACTGCGGTTGCCGGGGCGGGTGGACGGCGGCTGGCTGGGGTGCCGGGGCGCGTCGCGGGAGCCGTCGTAGGGATGGCCCCACGGGTCATAGTTGCTCACAGTGTCTGATTGTACCTGCCCGAATCCTTACAGCGGCGCCTCATCGTGTCCCACCATCTCCTATGGGCACTCGAAGCCGCAGGGCATCGGGCAGGTACAACCATTTTCGTGGGGATAGATCAGTTGAAGGAGTTGCTGGCGGCGGCTTGCCTCACGTAGAGGCTAAAGTCGCGCGGCTGGCGGCCCAGGGCCTGTTGGACACCGTCGCTGGTTTCTGAGTGCGACCCTTCGCGTAGGTCTGCCAGCAGGTAGCAGAATAGTTCCACGACGTCTTCGCTGAGTCCGGCGGCCAGCTGTTCGGCCCGGAACTCCTCTTCGCTGATGGGCGTGAAGCGAATATCGCGACCGGTGGCCTGTGCGATCTCGCCTATGGCCTCGGTGAAGGTGAGTTTGCGAGGCCCAGTCAGTTCATAGGAGCGGCCCGCGTGTCGAGAGTCGGTCAGCGCCGCGGCGGCTACGGCGGCGATGTCGTCGACGTCGATGAATGCGACCTCGGCCTCACCTACGGGCAGGCGCACGTGGCCGGTGCGCACGAGTTGCCCAAAGAAGTCCTCGTGGAAGTTTTGCGAGAACCATGTGGGTTGCAGCATTGTCCACTCGGGGAAGGCGTCCTTGACCAGTTGCTCGGCTTCCAGCAGGGGCCCGGCCGCCCCCATGGCCGAGAGGAGGACCAGTCGCTGGGCTCCACTGGAACGCGCTTGTTCGAAGAACGGCTTCATGTGGACAAGGGCGTCGTCAAAAGGTGGTTGCACTAGGTAGATTGCCCGCACCCCCGCTAGCGCCGGGGCCCAAGTGCTCTGATCGGTCCAGCTGAAGCGACATTGTGCGTTACGGGAAGCGGGGCGAACCTCGTGACCGGCTTCCCGCAGCTGCGCGGCGATGCGTTTGCCCGTCTTGCCGGTTCCACCGATGAGCAGAATTGGCGACGAGTCGGGAACAGATGTGGGTGTTTCGTTTTGTGTCATCTGGCGACGCTATCTGCGGCGACTGACATTTTCGGAGCGTGACTTCTGGGGATGTTGTTCGAATCGACAGTCCTAGCTCACAGGTCGACATGCGCCGCGAAACCGCTCGATCCCGCCGACCGGGGGCGAAGGCAAACCTTGGGCCCGGTTTGCTTGCGGTCGGGAGTCTTCGCCGGGGTTAATCGTCCGCAGACGTGGCCTCCAGTATCCGTTCCAAGTGCATCTCCATGGCCCGGATTTCGGTCTTCTGGTTGGCCGCCATGCGCCGTGCCGAGGAGGTCACGTCGTCGTGGCTGCTGGAGGCCAAGGCCGCCTCAGCCATGTCGACGCCGCCGATGTGGTGGCGGATCATCAGTTCGGCGAACATGATGTCGGCGTCGCGGCCTTCCAGGGCGTAGAACTCCTCCAGCTGTTGTGGTGTCGCCAGGCCGGGCATCAGGCCGTCGCTACTGTCGTGCGCGTGTTCGCCCTGGGCCCAGGCCATCGGTGGCTGACTGGAGGTCATTGACACGTTCCAGTCGCGCAGCCATTCGCTCATCATGCCAATCTCGGCCTGTTGGCCGGTGGCGATGTCGTAGGCGATGGCGCGCAGCGCCTCATCCTCGCCCGAGTGCCATTGATGCATCGACATGGCCACCGCCTGCGCGTGGTGTGTCGACATGTCGCGCGCGAAGCCGGCCTCGGCCGAGTCCTCGCCGGGGCTGGAGGCATTCAAAATCACCATCAGGCTGGCACCGGCCACGAAGGAGGCCAGCGCCGTGCACACGAGGTAGATAACAGGTCGGGTCATGTTTCGCATTCTAGGAGCGGCCCGGTTCTCAGCTGGAGGTAGTGGGCTAAGGCGTGGTCTGGGCGTACATGGGTTAGGCGGCAGGGGTCGAGGCATGAGCCTGGCCAGGTGTGCCTTGGCTGGGCTCTGGCGCTGCGTGGGGCAGCGCGTCTGTGAGAGCGTGGCGGTGGCATACCTGGCCAGGTGCTCTAGCTTTGGTAGAGCGAGCGGTCAACTGCGTGGGTGCCCGCTTTGGGGCAAGCCGTTAGACCGCCGGTGAGCTCAGCTCAAGCGGCTAGTCCTCGCTCGATTCTTCGTCGGAGTCATCCTCGCCGCCCTCGCTCATCATTTCCTCGAGCTCTGCTAGTTCTTCGGGCGTCAGGTTGGCCATCGGGTCGTCGGCCTTGGTTCCGGTGAAGCCGCCGGAGCAGGTGCCGTGTGGTTCCGGGGTGATGTCGTTATTGCGCAGGTAGTGCTGCATGAAGCGATCGATGTTGTTATCGGTGGCGCTGTCGGTGGTCAGCTGGACGCCCCAGGCCTGGAGCGAGATGGGGGCAGACTGCGCCGGGTAGGGGCTCATCATCGTGTAGTCGCGGCCCTGTACTTTGCCCGCCAGTGTCTCGATGTCGTCCTCGGAGACCTGGTCAGGGTCGTAGGTGACCCACACGGCTCCGTGTTCGAGGCTGTGTACGGCGTGCTCATCGATGAGTTCGTCGCCGTAGACGATTCCGGTGCAGGTTTGCCATTGGCTGTGGTGAGGCCCGCCTACTGGTGGTGTGACCTGGTAGTCGACCGGCTCAAAGTTGGGGTCGCCGGAGTCAACGTGGGTGCCGTCGATGACCCAGGGGTGTTCTAGGTCGTCCTCGTCGACATCACCGTTCTCGACGGCCTCGATGAGATCCCAGTAGCCTTCGTGGGAGCCGAAGAATTCCTCCGCGCCCGTTGGTGCCTTCGTGCGGTCGAAGACCACCCACGCGGCGGCGGCGACCATGCCGACGGCGACGACGCCCACACCGGTAAACGTGAGTATCAAGCCCCAGGGTTTGGGCTTCTCGACCTTCACCGAGCGGCCGTTCTTCTTACCTTTTTTCGAGCCAGGGTGGCGTTTCGCGGACATGAAGGGAACCTCTATAGGGTGGCTGTTGCATATGATCGGGGGGAGACCAGCCACACCGGGTGTGCCTAGCCCATGCCAACCAGCGTACCCGGTCTAAGATTAACGGGTGACTCCTGAGACCCTCGCAGAAAAAGTGACCGAAGCCA
Organism: Natronoglycomyces albus; assembly: GCF_016925535.1. Classification (NCBI taxonomy): domain Bacteria; kingdom Bacillati; phylum Actinomycetota; class Actinomycetes; order Glycomycetales; family Glycomycetaceae; genus Natronoglycomyces; species Natronoglycomyces albus. The sequence goes on from NZ_CP070496.1 coordinate 1,022,585, forward strand.
TGCGGGCCGTGTTCGAGGCTGAGAACTTGGACACCGCGCTAATTCCGACGCAAACGACCGTCGAGCGACCCCGCAATGCCGAACACGGCGACTATGCCTCGAACCTGTCGCTGCAGTTGGCCAAGCGGGCTGGAACCAATCCGCGCGAGTTGGCCACGAAGGTGGCGCAGGTCTTGGTTAACTTCGAGGGCATTGCCAAGGTAGACGTGGCCGGGCCCGGATTCCTCAACATCACCTTGGACACCGCCGCGGCTGGCGCCGTGGCCGCGAAGGTGCTGGCCGAGGGCGTGAACTTCGGCCATAACGCCTCACAGTCGGGCGAGAAGATCAACCTGGAGTTCGTCTCTGCCAACCCCACGGGGCCACTGCATATCGGTAGTGTCCGGTGGGCGGCTGTCGGCGACGCGCTGGCACGGGTCCTGCGGGCCTGCGGGGCCGAGACGACCAGCGAATACTATTTCAACGACGCCGGGGCGCAAATTGACAAGTTTGCCCGGTCTCTGCTCGCCAGCGCCAAGGGCGAGGCTCCGCCCGAGGACGGCTACGGCGGTGCCTATATCGGCGACATCGCCAACCAGGTGGTGGCCAAGCGGCCAGATGCGCTGACGGCCGAGGACGCGCAGGAAGTCTTCCGCACGGTCGGCATCGACTTGATGTTCGCCGATATTAAGCACAGCCTGCATGAGTTCGGCGTCGACTTCGACGTGTTCTTCAACGAGAAGGACCTGCACACCACCGGCGGGGTACAAAAGGCGCTGGATCGGTTGCGGGAGGCCGGGCATGTGTATGAGCATGAGGGCGCGGTGTGGCTGCGCACGAGCGACTTCGGTGACGACAAGGACCGGGTGCTGCGTAAGAGCGATGGGGACTGGACGTATTTCGCCGCCGACTGCGCGTACTACCTGAACAAGCGCGACCGTGGTTTCGAGCGGGTCGTTATTATGCTCGGCGCGGACCACCATGGATACATTGGCCGAATGAAGGCGATGGTGTCGTGCTTTGGCGATGATCCGAACCGCCATCTGGAAATCCTCATCGGCCAGTTGGTCAACGTGATGCGGGAAGGTAGACCCGTCCGGATGAGTAAGCGGGCGGGAACCGTTGTGGTCCTTGAAGACGTCGTGGATGCCATCGGTGTCGACGCCACCCGGTACGCGCTAGCGCGTTTCTCGATGGACACCGCGATTGACCTGGACCTTGATCTGTGGTCGCGTAATTCCAACGACAACCCGGTGCACTATGTCCAGTACGCGCACGCCCGCATTTGTTCGGTCATTGGCAACGCTGGCGACTTTGGGGCCACCGTCGATGGCGAGTTCGACCCGGCCTTGCTGGCTCACGACCGGGAGACGGACCTCCTCAAGCAGCTAGCGCAGTTCCCCGCCGTGGTCGCCTCCGCTGGCGAGTTGCGCGAACCGCACCGAGTCGCTCGCTATGCGGAAGACTTGGCGGCGGCATATCACCGCTTCTACGGGGAGTGCCGCGTTTTGCCGCAAGGTGACGAGGAGTTCTCCGCGACTGGTCGAGCTCGGCTACATCTGATGGCGGCCACTCGCACCGTCTTGGCCAACGCATTGGGCCTGTTGGGCGTGAGCGCCCCCGAAAGGAAGTTATGCGCATTCACGAAGCCGGAGCGATGCATGGTGACTTCGCGGCGTTGCGCCCCGGATGGTTGCCGGTGCCAGAGGATGTCAATCAACTGCACACCATTTTGTGGCCCTCGAACGTGGGTCGCAACAGCGATGGCGAGCTGACGGTCTTTGGTGGTGAATCCGAATCGGGTCGTGACGCTGGAGTCACGGTCTCAGACCTGGCTCAGGAGTACGACACCCCCGCCTACATCCTGGACGAAGACGACTTTCGTGAACGGTGCCGCACCTGGCGGGCCGCCTTCGCCGACGCCGATGTCTATTACGCCTCCAAGGCGTTTTGCAGTAAGGCCGTATTGCGTATCGCCGCCGAAGAGGGATTGCGGGTTGACGTTTGTTCGGGCGGCGAACTGGCCGTGGCCTTGGCCGCTGGGGTCGAGCCGGACTTTATCGCTTTGCACGGCAACAATAAGTCCGTCGCGGAACTGCGGCAGGCCCTCACCGTCGGGGTTGGGCGAGTTGTTGTTGACTCGCTGGTCGAAATCGACCGTCTGGCCGAGCTGGCCGCAGACTTGGGCGTGCGGGCCCGCGTTATGGTGCGGGTCAATGTCGGAGTCGAAGCCCACACTCATGAGTACATTGCCACCGCGCACGAGGATCAGAAGTTCGGTTTCTCCCTCAGCGGCGGCGACGCCTATCAGGCCGCGCAAAAGGTCATGTCGAAGACTTCCCTGACGTTGTTGGGTCTGCATTCCCACATCGGTTCGCAGATCTTTGAGACCGCAGCTTTTGAGGTCTCGGCTGCCAGGCTGGTGAAACTTCAGACCCAGTTGCAGACTGATTTCGATGTGACACTGCCGGAATTGGATCTCGGCGGCGGCTTCGGAATGGCCTACACTAGCCAGGACGCACCAATGAACCCTGCGGAGATCTCCGCCTCGTTTGCCACGATCATGCGGCGCGAGTGCGCTGAGGCAGGGATCGAGGCCCCGCGTCTTTCGATCGAACCGGGCCGGAGCCTGATCGGCCCGTCCATGTTCACGCTCTACCGCGTCGGCACCGTGAAACCCGTGACGCTGTCGGGGGGAGCCAGCCGCTTGTATGTCTCAGTAGATGGCGGGTTGAGCGACAACATTCGTCCAGCTCTCTACGATGCGCCATACTCGGCAACTGTCGCCAATCGCTCTTCTGCGGCAAGGCCCGTCCTTGCCCGCGTAGTGGGAAAGCATTGCGAAGCCGGTGACATCCTTGTTAAAGATGAATTTCTACCTGCCGACGTCGCCCCAGGTGACCTGCTGGCGGTACCGGGCACTGGCGCCTATTGCCGCAGTATGGCCTCCAATTACAACCATGTGGCGAGACCACCGGTGATCAGTGTTAGCAATGGCGCTTCCCGCCCCATCGTGGCGCGCGAAACCGTTGACGATCTATTGAGACTGGACGTCGGCTAAACGAAGAGAGGTATCCCATGAAGCTCGCCCTCCTGGGTTGTGGAACCGTCGGAAGCGAAGTCGTTCGCCTCATGCACGACAAAGCCGATGATCTGGCCGCCAGGATTGGGGAGCGAATGGAGATCGCCGGCGTCGCCGTCAGACGACCCGGCCGTGACCGCTCGCACCTTCCCATTGACCCGAACCTGTTTACGACCGATGCTTTGGGGCTGGTCAAACGCCCTGATGTCGATATTGTGGTGGAAGTGGCCGGAGGTATCGAACCGGCCCGCACCTGGATTACGACCGCGCTGTCTGAGGGCAAGGCCGTCGTCACGGCTAACAAGGCGTTGTTGGCCGCCGATGGGGCGAGTCTCAACGCCGCCGCTGTGGCTGGCGATGCCGATCTCTATTACGAGGCGGCCGTGGCCGGGGCGATCCCGCTCCTGCGGCCCCTGCGCGATTCGCTCCACGGCGACAGCATCGATCGTGTGCTTGGCATTGTCAATGGCACCACGAACTTCATTTGCACTCAGATGACGCAAACCGGGGCCTCGTTCGGGGAGGCGCTGGCTGAGGCGGGCGAGTTGGGATACGCCGAGGCCGACCCGTCGGCCGACATCGACGGCTATGACGCCGCCGCGAAGGCCGCCATCATCGCCTCGTTGGCCTTCCACACCAAAGTGGAACTCTCCGAGGTGTATCGGGAGGGCATTACCGACGTGACCGCCGCTGATGTGGCCGCGGCCGCTGAACAGGGTTGCGTTGTCAAGCCTTTGTGCATCGCCACTCGGGAACCCGATGGGGTCAGTGTGCGGGTGCATCCGGCGATGATCGACAAGGCCCACCCATTGGCCAGCGTCAACGGTGCCTATAACGCGGTGTTTGTCGAAGCTGAGGCCGCTGGGAGCCTTATGTTTTACGGAGCCGGAGCCGGTGGCACCGCTACGGCTTCCGCTGTCTTGGGCGATATCGTCGCGGTTGCCCGCCATCGGCGCGGTGGCGTGACGGCCTTCCGCCCGGAGGCGGCCTGGGGCGATCTGCCCGTCAAATCCATCGGTGAGGCCTCCACGCGTTACCACGTGTGCATGGATGTCACCGACGAACCGGGTGTGCTGTCACAAGTGGCCGCCATGTTCGCTCATCACGATGTCAGCCTGGCGACGGTACGACAGGCGGGGCGCGCCGCCTCTTCGGCTCCGGCCGACAAGCAGGCGGCGGGAGCTCAGCTGGTGGTGGTCACGCATGCGGCCACCGACGCGCAGCTCTCGGCCACCGTTGAGGACTTGTCGCACTCTGACCTCGTTCGCGAGGTCACCAGCGTCATGCGAGTCGAGGGTAAGTAGGCCCGAAGGCTCTAGTCGCGTCTCGCCAGTGGCTCCTTGGGGTATTCGGCTGTGTTCTGTGGGCAGATTCGCCTGAGCCGACCAGCCTGACCGACGCAGCCCGCGTAGACTTCGCCCTATATCGAGGCCACTGTGTCTTGCCTGGTCACAGCTGCTGGGGCGTTCTGCGCATCATGGTTACCGACCCTGACTGGCGATGGCTGTGCCTGGCCGTGGACGGTCACGGGCGATTGCCTGTGTGCGACTGCGAATAACTCAAACTAAAGGAAGTGCATCCACATGAATGTGGGCCAGATGCGCCAAGCCGGTGGCTGGCGCGGACTAATCGAAGAATTCGCCGACCGGCTTCCCGTCACCGACGCCACGCCGCGCATCACGCTGCGGGAGGGGGCGACGCCGCTGGTTCCGGCCTATTCGTTGTCGGAGGCCACCGGTTGTGAAGTCTTCTTGAAGATCGAGGGCGCCAACCCGACCGGTTCGTTTAAGGACCGAGGCATGACGTTGGCTGTCTCCAAGGCGGTCGAAGAAGGTGCCAAGGCCGTCATTTGCGCCTCTACGGGCAACACTTCGGCCTCGGCGGCCGCCTACGCGGCCCGGGCGGGAATCACCTGTGCGGTATTGGTTCCGGCTGGGAAGATCGCTCTGGGCAAGCTGGCCCAGGCGCTGGTGCATGGGGCCACGCTTTTGCAGGTGGATGGGAACTTCGATGATTGCCTCAACGTCGCCGACAAGTTGTCGCAGGATTACCCGGTTGTGCTGGTCAATCACATTAACCCCTACCGCATTCAGGGGCAAAAGACCGCTGCCTGGGAAATCGTTCACACACTTGGCGACGCACCCGATATCCACTGTCTGCCGGTGGGCAACGCGGGCAATATCACCGCCTATTGGGCCGGATACAACGAAGACTTCAAGGAAGGCAACGCGACTCGCCTGCCACGCATGTTGGGCGTGCAGGCTTCGGGGGCTTCTCCGATCGTCAGCGGGCACGTGGTGGATGACCCGCAGACGATCGCCACCGCGATCCGCATTGGAAACCCAGCTTCGTGGACGAACGCTCTCGACGCCCGGGATGCCTCCGGCGGTGACATCATCGCGGCCACCGACCGCGATATTCACCGTGCCTACCTCCGATTGGCTCGCGAGGAGGGCGTCTTCGTCGAGTTGGCCTCCGCCGCCTCGGTGGCTGGATTGCTCAATAAGGCCGCGGCCGGATGGATCACTCCCGGCCAGCGGATCGTGTGTACGGTCACTGGCCATGGGCTGAAGGATCCCGATTGGGCGGTCACCACGGCCGCGCAGCCAAAGAAGATTCCCGCCGATGTCGCGACGGCGGCAACGGCGCTGGGCTTGTAGTCGCGTCCAGTTCGAGGGGAATTTTTGGGCGTGCCGCGCGGCTGCGCACATTGGTAAGCGAGATCGAGGCGGTGAGGGTCTTTCCTGAATCAGGTGGGGCCCACACCGCCTTATTGTTGACAACACGTCTAGTTTCCCATTATGTGGCGAGGCAATGGCGCCGTACCGGCTCGATCATTTCCCTGCTGAGAGTGTCGTCTGTCAGCCAGGAAATACAGGATGAGACACGCCAACCCCACCGCCATCCCAATATGCGGAAGATGCGTACCATCTATAGAGAGGTTGGTCTGCCTGGCGCGATGATGTCAGGCAGCGAACAGTCGAGAATGGACGCCACACCATAGGCGCCCGATTCGACCGGAAGAGGGAACCCGGTGCGGCCGCCGAATAAGGCCAAGTCCGGGACTGCCCCGCAGCGGTAATTGGGAACGAACGCCGTAACTGGCCCAACGAGGGTGAGTCAACGCACTGGGTACCACACAAAGCCACCAGCTTCGTGTGGCCCGGGAAGCCACGGCAAGTAGACAACCCGCGTCCAGTACACGCAGCCCGGCCCAGGGTCGGACTGCTGAGACGACGCGGGCGAGCCCATGAGTCCGAATACCTGCCGCCCTCCCATGCCCGCAGCCGTGAGGCATGGAGGCTTGTTCACACGCAAAGCGAGCCCGGGACCGAACACAATCGGCCCCAGCGCGCGGCAACAAGCCTCGTAGACGAAAGCAAGACTGGTTGTTCGAGGGAGCCACCACTATGACCACACGCCATCCGCTATCCGCCACCGTGTTGGGTTACCCCCGCATTGGCGCCAAGCGTGAACTCAAGCGCGCCGTCGAGGCCTACTGGGCCGGAAACATCGACGACGCCGGACTCGCCGCCGCCTCAGCTGAGGTCCGCGCCCAAATGCTCACCGACCTCAGCGCACAAGACCTGACCTCCGTGCCGGTCAACGTGTTCTCGCACTACGACCACGTCCTCGACACCACTGCTGCCGTCGGTGCCATTCCCGAGCGCTACCGCAACGTCGGTGGCACTCTCGCGCAGTACTTCGCCGCCGCGCACGGCAACGCCGAACTGGCGCCCCTGGAACTGACCAAGTGGTTCGACACCAACTACCACTACCTCGTTCCCGAGCTAGGTCCTGACACCGTCTTCAGCGCCCAGCCACAGAAGGCCCTTCAGGAGTACCACGAAGCGGTGGAGCGGGGCCTCCAAGCGCGCCCGGTCCTGCTAGGGCCGATTTCCTTCCTCCTCCTGGCCAAACCCGAACCGGGCTCACCTAGCGACTTTCATCCATTGAGCCGCCTCGAGGACCTCATCGCCTGCTACCGCGACCTTCTCGCGGCCTTCACCGAAGCCGGAGCCACCTGGGTCCAACTCGACGAACCCGCCCTGTGCGCCGACCGCACCGAGGCCGAACTGGCCGCTGTCGCCACCGCATACACCGCGCTGGCCCACACCGAGGCGAACATCTTCGTCACCGGCGGCTACGGCTCCTTCGACAAGGCCCTGCCGCTGCTACTCAACTCAGGAATCGACGCGCTGGCCATCGACGCGGTCGCCGGTGCGTCCGACATCGACTGGCTGGAGGCAAACGAGGTTCCCCCACAGGTGACCCTCGTGGCCGGAGTGGTTGATGGGCGCAACATCTGGCGGACCGACACCGTGCGGGCCGCCGCCATTGTCGACCGGATCAAAGCCGTCGCCACTACCGTCGGAGTCAGCTCCTCGTGTTCCCTGCTGCACGTTCCGGTCGACCTTGAGGCGGAAACTGGGCTGGCCCCCGAGCTCGCACAGCGCCTGGCGTTCGCCCGCCAGAAAATACGCGAAGTGTCGCAACTGGCCCAGCCAGATGGCGAACGCTGGAGCCGAGGAGAATCCAACCTCGCCTGGCGCAACGACCACATTCGCCAACGCCTGGCCAGCTTGGATGCCTCGGCAACCCAACGAGACGACTTCGAGACCCGCGTCAAGGCGCAGGAAGCCCATACCCCACTTCCGCCATTGGCCACCACGTCGATCGGCTCCTTCCCGCAGACGACTGACATCCGCCGGGCCCGAGCACAACACCGCAACGGGCTCATGATCGACGTGGACTACAAGTCCCGACTCAAAAAAGAGATCGCCTCCGTCATCGAACTCCAAGAACGCCTCGACTTTGACGTGCTCGTGCACGGCGAAGCCGAACGCAACGACATGGTGCAGTACTTTGCCGAGCACCTGGCCGGGTTCACCACCACCGAGGCCGGTTGGGTCCAGTCCTACGGCTCCCGCTGCGTGCGGCCACCGATCCTCTTTGGCGACGTATCGCGCCCCAGCCCGATCACCGTCGATTGGTCGGCCTACGCCCAGTCTCTGACCACCAAACCTGTCAAGGGAATGCTCACCGGGCCAGTGACGATCCTGGCCTGGTCCTTCGTCCGAGATGACCAGCCATTGTCCGACACCGCCGCGCAGGTGGCGCTCGCCTTGCGCGACGAGGTCGCCGACTTGGAAGCCGCCGGACTAAAGGTGATCCAGGTCGACGAGCCAGCGCTGCGGGAAATGCTGCCGCTGCGCCAAGCAGAACAAGACGACTATCGCCGCTGGGCCACCGACGCTTTCCGCCTCGCCACCGCCGTGGTCAAGCCGGAGACAGCGATTCACACTCACCTGTGCTATTCGGAGTTCGGTGAGGTCATTGACGCGATCAACGCCCTTGACGCCGACGTCACCTCGATTGAGGCATCCCGCTCGAAGATGGAGGTCCTCCAGGACCTGCACGCCTCGCAGTTCGCCCGGGGCGTGGGTCCAGGCGTCTACGACATCCATTCCCCACGGGTGCCCACGGTCGAGGAAATCGCCTCAGCGCTGAGCAAAGCCATCGCCGTCATTGACCCCAAACGCCTGTGGGTGAACCCGGATTGCGGCCTGAAGACCCGCCGATACAAGGAGGTCGAGCCAGCGCTGGCCTCGCTGGTGGAGGCGGCAAAGCAGGTGCGCGCGCAGCTGTAGTTCCCGCTTGTCGAGGAGGACCGCCGCTGTCGGCTCGTGTAGTCGACATCGGCGGTCCTTCCGTGGTGTTTGCTCGCCGCTTCCGCCTGTCCGTCTGGCGGGAGCGGCGTTGTGTTGGCATGGCCGTAGCCTCCTTGGGCCGTAGGATGGCCCCGTGAGTGAATTGCTGCCTGGCCCCCACACGGCCATCGTCCCGGCCACATCGGCCAACATTGGCCCTGGCTATGACTCGTTCGGTCTAGCTCTGGGGCTCTACGATGAGGTCTCTATCGAGCTGACGGGGGTTGACATCCTCATTGAGGTTGCCGGAGAGGGCGCCGACACCGTGGGAGCCGGTAGGCGGCACCTAGTGGTCTCCGCGTTCTTGCGCACACTTCTACAGCTGGGCCACGATGAGGTGCGAGGCCTGAAACTGAAGGCACGCAATCGGATTCCGCACGCCCGTGGCCTGGGTTCCTCTTCAGCGGCGATCGTCGCCGGGGTCTACTTGGCGCACGCCGCGGCCAATGTGGAGGTTGATCGCGAACGCGCACTGCGGATCGCAGGGGAGATCGAGGGCCATCCGGACAATGTGGCCCCATGTATCTACGGTGACTTCACGATTGCCTATTCCACAGTGGGCGGAGCGCATGCGGTCTCGATGAAGCCACACACGACAGTGACTCCGTGGGTCTTCATTCCCGCCCAAGTTGGGTTCACCGCCCAGGCGCGCGATGTGTTGCCACCCAAGGTTCCCCATGCTGACGCGGCGTTCAATGTGGCTCGGGCCGCCTTGCTCGTTGAGGCTATTACTCGCCACCCGAGGCTGTTGTGGGAGGCGACCTCAGACCGGCTGCACCAGTCTTACCGGGCCTCAGTGATGCCGCACAGTTGGGAACTGGTCTGCCGCCTGCGGGAGGCTGGGTTTGCCGCCGCCATCTCCGGGGCGGGCCCCACGGTGTTGGTGCTGACGCACTCCGAGGTCGAGCCCGATCCCGCTCTCGCCCCAGAGTTTGCGGCCCACCAACTCCCGGTTGGCGATGGGGCTTGGTTGAGGTGACCCTCGGCGGTAAACCGGGTTGGAACGATGGGTTCGACGCGCCGAGACGGGGAAATTTTCCAGGTGGATTTCGGGCTCGAATCGCTCTCGGCGACACTCGGAAATAAGGGTCCTGAACTGGTAAAATATAGGTCACATTCGAGTGGGAATCCGAGTTGGCACTCCTGTGCTACGATTATTTTCAGGTAACCACCCGGTGTCGTTGCCGCGCGAAGCTTTGACTATGCTTATAGTCACAACAGCTGCGGCGCATCCAGCGCACGCCTGATCTCTGTTCGGGTCATTGCCCTCAACGTTAGAATGTGACTTGCGCATCTGTTGCTTCACGCCTGCTACAGGTACGGCACCGTGTCAGTACGTGTCTGATGTCCATCTCGGGTTGCCAAGTCCTCTCTCTGTCCTGACGGTGCGTCCTCAGGCAGAACACTTGAGGCTTGTTCACCCTTTTTGTTGCACCACTTCCAATAGTGCGCGACAAGCATTGCAATCGGTCGGGGTGGACCCGTAGTACCAGAAATCGGCACTGCGTGCGAGAACCGGCACTGCGGCTATTTTTGAAACGCGGAGCAAGCTCAGCTTTATGCCCCGCTAGGGAAGGAATCCATTGAGCGACACCACCGGCACGACGTCGGATCGCAAAGGCAGCGCTACCTCCGGCACCGGCGCCAAGCGTCGCCGCGCTGGAACCGGCCTTGCCTCTATGCTGATGCCGGAGCTGCAACAACTGGCGCAAACCCTCGGCATCACGGGCGTTGGCCGGATGCGCAAGAGCGAGCTGATCACCGCGATCCAAGCCAACCAAGCCAATCAGGGCGGTCTTGGCGACAACGGTGGCAGCGCAGAACAGGAGGCTCCGCCAGTGACAGAGCCAGATAAGACTTCATCCACCGTCGAAACCGCGGCTGCGGGTACCGAGAGTACCGAGTCTGCCGTCGAGGCATCCGCTAGAGGCCGTCGCGCCACGCGCCCCGCCGGCCCGCCTCAGCCACGCAAGCACTCCCAAGCCGAAGAGGCTACGGACGTTGCGGCGGAATCGAACGACGACAAGAACGCCGACAACGATCGGCCCAACCGCCAGCGGCGCCGTGTGCGCAGCCAGAACAACGACGCAGATCGCGCCACCGCGCAAACGTCCGACCGCTCCTCCAGCGACCGTGACGACAATGCCGATGACAGGGGATCTCGTTCTGAGCGTCGCGACTTCGACGACAACGGTGGCAACCGCCGTCGCAACCGTCGTCACCGCGACCGTTCCGATCGCGACCGCCGTCGTGGTGGCCGTGACCGCGCCGAGCAACGCTCCGAGCGCAACGAGAACACCAATTCTGAGGACGAACAACTCCTGCCCGTCGCCGGAATTCTCGACATCCTCGACTCTTATGCCTTCATCCGCACCACCGGCTACTTGGCCGGACCCGACGACGTCTATGTGTCGATGTCGCAGGTGCGCAAGAACAAGCTGCGTCGAGGTGACGCGATCACCGGTGCCGTCAAGCCCACCCGAGGCGACGACGACCGGGGTAACAAGCGCCGCGAGAAGTACAACCCGCTCATTCGGCTCGACACCGTCAACGGAATGAGTTCCGAAGAGGCCAGGAACCGCGATGAGTTCTACAAGCTCACGCCTCTGTACCCGCAGGAGCGACTGCGCCTGGAGACCGAGGCGCACTTGCTGACCACGCGAGTCATCGACCTGGTGACTCCGATTGGGAAGGGACAGCGCGCCCTTATCGTCTCACCGCCCAAGGCCGGTAAGACGATGGTCATGCAGGCCATCGCGAACGCGATCACGACGAACAACCCGGAGTGTCACCTCATGGTGGTACTCATCGACGAGCGGCCCGAAGAGGTCACCGACATGCAGCGCTCGGTCAAGGGTGAGGTCATCTCCTCGACCTTCGACCGTCCGCCGTCGGACCACACCACGGTCGCCGAGCTGTCCATCGAGCGCGCCAAGCGACTCGTGGAACTGGGACACGACGTGGTGGTGTTGCTCGATGGCATCACGCGGCTGGGCCGGGCCTACAACAACGCCAGCCCTGCCTCGGGTCGTATCCTCTCCGGCGGTATCGACTCGACAGCGCTGTACCCACCGAAGCGTTTCCTGGGCGCGGCTCGCAACATCGAAAACGGCGGTTCGTTGACGATCTTGGCCACCGCGTTGGTCGAGACCGGCTCCATGGGCGACACAGTGATCTTCGAAGAGTTCAAGGGCACCGGTAACGCCGAGCTCAAACTTGACCGCAAGATCGCCGACAAGCGCGTCTACCCAGCGGTCGATGTGCACCAGTCGTCCACGCGCAAGGATGACCTCATGATGGGGGCCGACGAGCAGGCCATCATGCTCAAACTGCGGCGCGTCCTCGGTTCGCTGGAACAGCAACAGGCCATTGACCTGCTGTTGGACCGTTTGAAGAAGACGAAGACCAACGCCGAATTCTTGATGCAGATCGTCAAAACCACTCCCGGCGGCGATTAGCACGAGGACGGGGTGGGTCGGGCCTAGGCCCGACCCACCCCGTGTTTTACTCCCCAAATGGGCGGTGAAGTCGCTCGCGCGCGGCCGTGTCTGAGCGCCAGGTGGCGACACCGCCGATGAGGAGAGACACATCACGGACTAGAATTGCTCCTTGATGCGTTATGCCCGCAGGACCCTTTGGTCCAGCCTCACGGCGCAGACATCCAAGGACTCTTTGGACGGGACCCGCACCGCTTTTCGTAGGTAGCGGCGTCCCACGACAAGACCGACCCGGTACCGGTTCACGCCACGCAAATGGCGACCCGGCGACCAGAACAGAAGGAAAACCATGAAGCCGGAAATTCACCCGGAGTACGTAGACACCACAGTGACCTGTTCCTGTGGAAACGAATTCGTGACTCGCTCGACCGTGACCAGCGGTAAGATCGCTGCCGCCACGTGCTCGCAATGCCACCCGTTCTACACCGGGAAGCAGCGCATTCTGGACACTGGTGGCCGGGTTGCCCGGTTCCAGGCCAAGTACGCCAAGGCCCAGGCGAAGAACCAGAAATAGCTTTGTCGCGCAGCGCCCGGTCGGCCGACCGGGCGCTGCGCTTTTGTTTACCGACGCCAAGCGCCTACCCGGCCTTGAAGTCCGCCGTCTTACCCACGACCGTGCACCCATTGGCGCTCTAGTCGTTCGAGCCAATCCATGCGGTCGCGCTTTATTCTTTGCCCCACCGCCTCAGCCAGTGTTCCCGGAAGGACCACGCCTATGAGCAACGCCGCCGATAACAGACTCGCCTCCATGCTGGCCGAATACGAAGACCTTGAGCGTCAGATGGGCGATCCTTCCCTCCACGCTGACCCCGTCGCCGCCAAGCGCGTCGGGAGGCGCTACGCGGAGCTGGGCGTGGTCGCGAAGACCTCCGCCGACCTCAGCGCGGCCCGCGAAGACCTCGAAGCGGCCCAGGAACTCGCCAAGGAAGACAGCGACTTCGCCTCCGAGGTTGACCGGCTCAACGAGCAAATCGTGGCTTTGGAAGCCAAACTCGCCGACCTGATGTTGCCGCGTGACCCCGACGACTCCCGCGACGTCATCATGGAGATCAAGGCCGGTGCCGGGGGAGAGGAATCCGCGCTCTTCGCCGGCGACCTCCTACGCATGTACCTGCGTTATGCCGAACGCCACGGCTGGACCACCGAATCGGTCGACCACCAAGAGTCCGACCTCGGCGGTGTCAAGAACGCTTCCATAGCCATCAAATACAAGGGCACCCCCGAAGGGGGCAACGGCATCTGGTCGCGCATGAAATTCGAAGGCGGAGTCCACCGAGTCCAGCGCGTGCCCGCCACCGAATCGCAGGGCCGAGTCCACACCTCCGCCGCTGGGGTCGTCGTCATGCCCGAGGCCGAAGAAGTCGACCTCGAAATTAACCAAAACGACCTGCGCATTGACGTTTACCGCTCGTCGGGGCCCGGAGGCCAGTCCGTCAACACCACCGACTCGGCCGTGCGCATCACCCACGAGCCCAGTGGCGTCGTGGTCACCTCGCAGAACGAAAAATCCCAGTTGCAGAACAAGGAACAAGCCATGCGGGTGCTGCGCGCCCGGCTTTTGCAACTGCAACAGGAAGAAGCCGATGCCGCCGCAGGTGAAGCCCGCCGCAGCCAGGTCCGCACCGCGGACCGCTCTGAGCGAGTGCGTACCTATAACTTCCCGCAAAACCGGCTCACCGACCACCGCATCGGCTACACCGCCTACAACCTCGACCAGGTCATGGACGGAGATCTCGACGAGCTGCTGGACGCTCTGGCCTCGGCCGACCGCGCCACCCGTATGGCTGGTCAAGAGGACTCCTAAACGCGCAATCGGCCCGACCGAGAACTCAATTGACATAGGCTGACCTCCATGTCTGAATCAAGGACCGCGCTGTCGTGGAGCGAGGCCATCCGCGAAGCTAGAGCGCGGCTGGCCCAAGCAGGCGTCGCCTCCCCCCGCACCGACGCGGACCTGCTGGCCATGCACGTTTCCGGTCTCTCGCGCACCCGCCTCCTCATCGCAAACGGCGTCCCCGCTCAGACTCTGCGCGCCTATCGCGACCTAGTCCAACGCCGTATCGACCGCCAACCATTGCAACATCTCACCGGCACCGCAGCCTTCTGGAAAGGCGAACTCGCCGTGGGTCCTGGGGTATTCGTGCCCCGTCCGGAAACCGAGCTGCTCGTAGAGTGGGCGCTTGGGGTCATCGCCGACATCGACAGTCCGCTCATCATCGATGCCTGCGCCGGTTCCGGCGCGATCGCTTGGGCGTTGGCGGGCGAAAGGCCGGACGCGACGATTTGGGCCGTTGAAGCCGACCCCGACGCGTTCGAATGGCTGGAGCACAACCTGAAGGGCACGACCGCGACCGGTCTATGCGCGGACGCCACCGAGTTCACGACACTGAGTGACCTCGACGGACAGGTCGATCTCGTGGTGTCGAACCCGCCGTATGTACCGGAGACGGTCGAGGTGTCCCCAGAAGTGCTCGCCGACCCGACCATGGCGGTCTTCGCCGCCCACGAGGGCATGGCGGTCATCAACGACCTGACGTTTCGCGCCCATCAATGGCTGCGTCCGGGCGGTTGGTTTGGCTGTGAACACGATGATAGTCACGTCAGGGCCGTACCGGCCCTATGGCGGGCGGTGGGGTTTGTCGAGGTGACCGATCATGAGGACTTGGCCGGACGGAGCCGATTCACCACCGGGGGCCTGTCACCGCACACCAGTACCGACGAGGAGACGCCGCACCTGTGAGACAGGCGAGAGCCATCGCAGCTTGGCTAGCGCTGGTATCGGTTGGGCCTTGCCACTGAGGCCACGAGGCGCGTGGCCTCTCCCGTCAGCTTTTGGGGCCGGTTTGGATTCAGTCTCCACACCCATCCATCAATCAGCGCGACGGCCAGTTGTAGGCCCACGTTCTCCTGTATGCCGGCGGGGACCCCAGCGGTCGCGAAGGCGCCTAGAGAAGTTGGTTATGGTTGTCGGGTGAGGCTCTTCGACTGCCGCAAGGCCAAAGAACGTGAATCCGGCATCAAGGCTGCCGCGCGCGCCATTCGTACCGGAAAACTAGTAGTGATTCCCACCGACACCGTCTACGGGATCGCCGTTGACGCCTTCTCCGTTCCCGGGGTGGCGTCTTTGCTCAAGGCGAAGGGGCGCGGTCGCGACATGGCCACGCCAGTGCTCATCGGTTCGCGACGAGCGTTGGACGGTATCGCCCCCAACATTCCACAGTCGGCCCGGGAACTCACCGAAGCTTTCTGGCCGGGACCCTTGACGGTTATCGTGCCGTTCGTGTCCACTCTGAGCTGGGATTTGGGCGACACCGACGGCACAGTCGCCGTCCGCATGCCGCTACATCCGCTCGCCTTGGAACTACTGCGGGAAACTGGTCCCTTGGCGGTGTCCTCGGCCAATCTCACTGGGGTGGCGCCGGCGCCGAACGCGGCGAACGCCAAGGAACAACTGGGCAATTCCGTATCCGTCTACCTGGAAGCGGGGGAGTCCGAGGACGATGTGCCCTCGACCATTGTCGACTGCGTCGAGGATCCGCCACAGGTGCTACGCGAGGGCGCTTTGACGACCGAACAGATTCGCGCCATCGTCCCCTCCACGCTCGGGCCGGTTGACCACGAGAAATCCTGATGCGACAACCGAGCCAACCCAGACCCTAAGGAGCCCGATCATGCCTCCGTTCATTGTCCTGCACGTGTGCACCGGCAATATTTGTCGTTCACCCATGTCCGAACGCTTTCTGGCCCACTATGTGGCCGCGGCCGGACTTGGGCCTGAGCACCTTCTCAACCACTCGGCCGGTACCTCCGCCTTCCACGAAGGCGAAGACATGCAGTCGAACTCCCGCGCGGAACTGACCGACCGGGGAGTCGACGCCGAAGGGTTCGCCTCGAGGCCTTTGTCCACGCACCTGACCTCCACCTCCGAGCTAATACTGACGGCTACGGACGACCACCGCCAGTTTGCCTGCGACCTCGACGCCGAAGCTGAGGCGAAGACCTTCTTGGTACGACAGCTGGGCCGCATCGCCGCAGATTTCGACACCGAGGCACTCCCGGCCCTGGACGGGAGCGCCCAGAGCATCCTCAAACGCGGCCAGGCTTTCGTCGCCGAGGCCCACACCCGACGCGGTGAGTATGAGCCTTTGCGTCTGGATGACCCCTGGTCGCTGGGACGTGCCACGTACACCCGCATCGCCGACCAACTTGAAGAAGCCATTCGTCCCATCGCCGAGGTTTTGGTGGGGTCGCGCTGATGCTGTTGTCGAAAGCGGGCTTTCTTCGGTTGTGCTGGGTCGTGAGCCTGGTTTGTCTAGTCGTGCTGGTCATCATTGGCGCTATCTGGCGCGGATTCGATGGTATGGCTGGGGCGGCGGCGGGCGTCGGTGTCACGGTAGCGACCTTCAGCATTTCGGTATGGGCCGTGGCCTGGGCGGAAACGCATGATCGCCGTCTCATTCTTCCTGTTGGGTTGCTCACATACGCGCTGAAGTTTGTGGCGCTGGCGCTGGTCTTTCTCATCGTGCAGCGAACGGGCTGGGATGGTATTCAACCGCTCGCTATGGGTGTGATTGTTTCGGCACTGGCGTGGCTCACCGCACAAGCTATTTGGACATATAGGGCTAAAATCCCCTATATCGACCTGGATGCCAAATAACAGAGATATCGCAAGGCGATAACGAGACAATCTCAGCGGTACGCCGGTGGCCTCGATTGATGTTGACAACGCGCTCCCCTCGGCGGTAGGGGTGACGTTTGGCCAGGCGGCCATAGCTGCTAATGTCGCCTCAGCATGACCGAAAACAGCTCCCCCAATTCAAGCCCACCCGGTGGTGGCGGCGATCTCGGATATCGCGCGCTTGGCTACCTGCTGTCGGGAATTCTGTTCTGGGGTGGGTTGGGTTACTTGCTGGATTCCTGGCTCGACTGGCCGGGCTTCGGCTTGTTGACCGGAATGCTCATCGGAGCCGCTGGAGGGGTTTACCTCGTCATGCGGCAGATGGACAGTAGTTAACCACATTGATGTGAGAGGCGTGACCCGGTGACCAACTCTGGCATGGTGATGGCCGACGGGCTGCATTTCCCTCCCGGAACTGACGAATTCATTTTCAGGGACTGGTTTCCAGCTCTTTCCGATACGATCTTGGCCAATACGATCACCACGATCACGTTCATTGTGTGGGCCTCAGTGGGCATCATCATGGGACTGTTTCTGTGGGCATATCGTCGGCCGCAGCTGGTCCCGACTCGCCGTCAGTGGCTTGCTGAAAGTGCCTACGGGTTCATTCGAAACAGCGTAGCAATCGATCTTATGGGAAAGAAGTACGGAGTTCGTTTCGCTCCGTATTTGGCAACCCTGTTCTTGTTTATCGCTTTCACAAACCTGTTCGGTATCATCCCCGGTATTCAAATTTCGGCGAACGCGCATATCGCGTTCCCCCTGATGCTCGGGGTGGCATCGTGGCTTCTTTACAACCTTGTCGGAATCCGAAAGTTCGGCTTCTTCAGGTACCTCAAGAACACCTGTGTCCCACCAGGAGTGCCGTGGCCGGTCCTCATCCTCCTGGTCCCCATCGAATTCTTCACCAACCTGATCCTGCGGCCCTTTACGCTGGCACTGCGTCTTTTCGCTGCCATGTTCGCTGGCCACTTGATCCTGCTGGTGTTCATCCTCGGTGGGTTCACGATGTTGCAAGCAGACAACTTCTTGGTGCAAGGTCTGAGCGTCTTCTCATTCTTGATGGCGATCGCCTTTACGTTCTTCGAACTGTTCATCATGTTGCTGCAGGCCTACATCTTCACCCTGTTGACGGCCCTATATGTCCAGGGTGCCATTAGCGAAGAGCACTGATAACGAGTCAGTTCGCTCTTTCCACAGATTTCCGAATAACACATTCGTGTGCGTGACGGACACGCCACGCTGATCACTAGGAGAAAACCTAATGGAAGGTAGCCTCAACGTCATCGGTTACGGCATCGCCGCGATCGGCCCCGCGTTCGGTGTTGCTCTTATCTTCGCCGCCTGGATCACCGCGACGGCCCGTCAGCCCGAGTCTGCTGGTCTGACTCGTCCGATGCTGTTCATGGGCTTCGCAATGGTCGAGGTTCTGGCCCTGTTCGGCCTGGTCCTCGCCTTCGTCATTGGCGCGTAACAACTAACCACCGGAGCACTCATGACTCTCGCTGCAGGAGAAGGCGGCATTCTCTTTCCGATCTGGCAAGAGATCGTCGTTGGAATCATCGCCTTCGGCCTACTGTGCTTCGTGCTTATGAAGTTCGTCTTCCCCAAGATGGAAGAAACCTTCGAAGCGCGAGTCGAGGCCATTGAGGGCGGCATAGCAAAAGCTGAAAAGGCCCAAGAGGACGCCAACCGGCTGCTGGAGGAGTACCGCCAGAAGTTGGCCGACGCCCAGTCCGAGGCCGCCGCGATTCGCGACGAGGCTCGGGCAGACGCGGTGTCCGCCAAGGAGGAAATCCTTACGAACGCCCGAGACGAAGCTTCCCGCATCATCTCGGCCGGTAACGCTCAGCTCGACGCCTCCCGGCAGCAGCTGTTGCGTGAGCTGCGCGGTGAAGTTGGCACTCTCGCGGTTGACCTGGCAAGCAAGATCGTGGGCGAGTCTCTCGCCTCCGAGGCTAGTAGTGCCCAGACGGTCGACCGTTTCCTCTCGGAGCTGGAAACTGACCGTGACCAGACTGCGAGTGGAGCGCGCTAATGTCACTGACTGGACGCGAAAGCATCGAGGCCGGCCAGGTGGCGCTGGAGGAATTCTCCCGCACCGCCGACGCCGCGCAGATTGCCGAATGCGCTGACGAACTGCTGGCGGTGACTCGTTTTCTCGCCGACCAGCCTCGGCTGCGTCGCGCCCTGTCCGACCCTGCTCGGGACGCATCCGACCGGCAGGGACTGGCGCGAACTCTGATTGGTGGCCACATTGGTTCGGGGGCCGCGTCTGTGGTTGCCGAACTGGTCAAAGGTCGCTGGGGCAGCGCCGGAGAACTGCTGAACGGGGTTGAGTCCCTGGCGATCTCCGGTCTGCTTGAGGCCGGGTCCGCCGAGGGCAATCTCGCCGAAATCGAAGACCAGCTGTTTCGTTTTAAGCAGGTGGTTGACGGGGACAACGAGTTGTCCGGCACGTTGGGTTCCTCTGGGCCAGGCGCGGAAGGTCGCGCCTACCTGGTGGGGAAGTTGCTGGATGGCAAGGCCAACCCGGTCACGGTCAAACTCGCGGCAGCCGCCGCCTACGGAATCGGGGGCCGGTCTTTCCTGGCCGCCCTCGAACACCTGGTGGAGGCCGCTGCGGCCAAGCGGGAGGAGCGGGTCGCCTATGTGACTGTCGCCCGTCCGCTGTCCGAAGAGGATGAACGCAAACTCGCGGCGAAATTGACGCTTCTCTACGGCATGCCCGTAGGCGTCAAGCTCACCGTAGACCCGTCCATCGTGGGTGGGATTCGCGTACAGGTCGGTTCCGACCTGTACGACGGCACAGTCGAACGTCGACTGACCGAGGCCCGCCTAACCCTGGCCGGACGATAGATCCAGCCGGTAAAACTTCTACACACAGAAACTGAGGGATGTGACAAGATGGCCGAGCTGACCATCTCCTCCGACGAGATTCGTAGTGCGCTTGACGACTACATCTCGTCGTACCGGCCGGAGATCTCTAAAGAAGAGATCGGTGTCGTCACCACGGCCGGAGACGGAATCGCCATTGTCGAGGGACTTCCTTCGACCATGGCCAACGAGCTGTTGGAATTCGAAGGCGGGGTGATGGGCATTGCCCAGAACCTCGACGTTCGCGACATCGGTGTCGTGCTGCTGGGTGACTTTACGAAGGTCGCCGAGGGCCAGCCGGTCAAGCGGACCGGCCGCGTGCTGTCGGTTCCAGTCGGTGACAAGTTCCTGGGCCGCGTCGTAAACGCCTTGGGCGAGCCGATTGACGACCTGGGCGACATCGAGTCCGAAGGCAGCCGTGAACTGGAGCTACAGGCTCCAAACGTTATGGCCCGCCAGAGTGTTAGCGAGCCGCTCGAAACCGGTATCAAGGCCATCGACGCGATGACCCCGATCGGTCGCGGTCAGCGTCAGCTGATCATCGGTGACCGTAAGACCGGTAAGACGCAGGTCGCGATCGACACGATCATCAACCAGAAGGCCCACTGGGAGTCGGGCGACCCCCAGAAGCAGGTTCGCTGCATCTACGTCGCCGTCGGCCAGAAGGCCTCCACCGTCGCCGGTGTCAAGGGCATGCTCCAAGCCCACGGCGCGATGGAATACACCACGATCGTCTCGGCTTCGGCCGAGGACCCGGCCGGACAGAAGTTCCTGGCTCCCTTCACCGGTTCGGCCATCGGCCAGCACTGGATGTACGGCGGCAAGCACGTCCTGATCATCTTCGATGACCTGTCGAAGCAGGCCGAGGCCTACCGCACCGTGTCGCTGCTGCTGCGCCGCCCCCCGGGCCGCGAAGCCTTCCCCGGTGACGTCTTCTACCTGCACTCGCGTCTCCTTGAACGCTGCGCCAAGCTCTCCGATGAGCTCGGCGGCGGTTCGATGACCGGTCTGCCGATCATTGAGACCAAGGCGGGCGACGTGTCGGCCTACATTCCGACCAACGTCATCTCCATCACCGACGGCCAGGTCTACCTTGAAGAGGGCCTGTTCAACTCGGGTGTGCGTCCGGCGATCAACGTCGGTACGTCCGTCTCCCGTGTCGGTGGCGCGGCCCAGAAGAAGGGCATGCGTAGCGTGGCCGGTTCGCTGCGGCTGGACCTGGCTCAGTACCGCGAGCTGGAAGCGTTCGCCGCTTTCGCCTCCGACCTGGACGCCGCTTCGCGCGCTCAGCTGGACCGTGGTCTGCGCATGGTCGAACTGCTCAAGCAGGGAGTGGCCGAGCCGTTCCCGATGGGCGAGGAGACCATCTCCATTTGGGCCGGTACCTCCGGTTCGCTGGACGACATTCCAGTGGGCGAGGTCCGTCGCTTCGAGGGCGAGTTCCTCTCCTACGTGCGTCACAACCACGCGGACCTCATCGACCAGCTGGGCGAGAACGTCAAGGTGGCCGGGGAACTGGAGACTTCGCTGGAGAACGCCATCGCCAAGTTCAAGAAGCTGTTCTTGGCCAAGTCCGACTCGATCAACGTCAACGAGGCCCCCGAGGAAGCCCTAGAGGGCGACGTCGAGGCCGAGTCCGTCAAGCGCGTCGTACCGAAGAGGGGTTAAGCCATGGCTGCGCAGCTACGTGTGCTGCGGCAGCGGCTGAAATCCACCCAGTCGATCAAAAAGATCACTAAGGCGATGGAACTGGTCGCGACCAGCCGCATCGCTAAAGCCCAAGACCGGGTGGCAGCCTCGCTGCCGTATGCGAAGGCCATCACTGACGTGATGACGTCTCTGGCGTCCAACGCGTCGGTCAACCACCCTTTGTTGCAACCGCGGGCAACGGTGCGTCGAGCTGGCGTGCTGGTCGTGACCAGTGACAAGGGCATGTGTGGCGGTTACAACTACAACGCCATCAAGACGGCGGAGAAGTTGGTCACGCGCCTCACCGAAGAGGGCAAGGTCCCGGTGCTGTATGTGACCGGCCGCAAGGGCGTCACGTACTACCAGTTCCGTAACCGGGAAATCGAGCAATCGTGGACCGGCATTTCAGAACAGCCAAAGGTCGAAGACGCGCAGGAGATCACCAAGACTCTGCTCAGTGCGTTCCTGGCCGGTTCTGCGGGGGATGCCAGTGAGATATCTGGCGGTACCCTGGGAATCGACGAACTGCACATTGTCCAGACCAAGTTCAAGTCTCTGCTGACGCAGACTCCCGAGCCCCGGCAACTCGCCCCACTTGAGGTCGAGGAAGTCGAGGCCGACGAGATGCCCGAAACGGTGTTGCTCCCGGACTATGAGTTCGAGCCCAACCCTGAGCAGTTGCTGGACGCCCTATTGCCGAAGTACATCACCACCCGGGTGTATGCGGCGTTGATTGACTCGGCAGCCTCTGAGTCGGCGTCTCGACGCCGCGCGATGAAGGCGGCGACCGATAACGCCGATGACATGATCAAGTCCCTGAAGCGGGAGTCCAACGCGGCCCGTCAGGCGGAGATCACCCAGGAGATCAGCGAAATCGTGGGCGGTGCGAGTGCATTGGCCGCGGCAGGAAGTGAGTAACGATGACTAGCACCGCAGGAGTGGGGCGCGTCGTGCGGGTCATTGGGCCCGTCGTGGACGTAGAGTTCCCCCGCAACGCGATTCCCGAAATCTATTATGCCCTCAAGGCCGACATCACCTATGGCGGCGAGAGCCACACCATCACCTTTGAGGTTGCGCAGCACCTGGGCGACAACCGCATCCGGGCGATCTGTATGCAGCCCACCGATGGTCTGGTCCGTGGCACCGAAGTGCGCAACACCGGGGCCACCATTCAGGTGCCCGTTGGTGATGGCATCAAGGGCCACGTGTTCAACGCCCTGGGTGAGTGCCTGAACCTCGAAGAAGGCGAAGAGCTGGAAATCGAGGACACCTGGTCGATTCACCGTAAGGCGCCGCCGTTTGCTCAGTTGGAGCCGCAAACGGAGATGCTGGAGACCGGCATCAAGGTCATTGACCTGCTGGCCCCGTACGTCAAGGGTGGAAAGATCGGTCTGTTCGGTGGTGCCGGTGTCGGTAAGACCGTTCTGATCCAGGAAATGATCATCCGGGTTGCCGAGAACTTCGGTGGTTCGTCGGTCTTCGCCGGTGTCGGTGAGCGTACCCGTGAAGGTAACGACCTGATCGCCGAAATGAGCGAAGCGGGCGTGCTGGAGAAGACCTCGCTGGTGTTCGGCCAGATGGACGAGCCGCCGGGAACGCGTCTGCGAGTGGCCCTGTCGGCTCTGACGATGGCGGAGTACTTCCGCGACGTCAAGAACCAGGAAGTGTTGCTCTTCATCGACAACATCTTCCGGTTCACTCAGGCCGGTTCCGAGGTTTCGGCCCTGCTGGGTCGTATGCCTTCGGCGGTGGGTTACCAGCCGACGCTGGCTGACGAGATGGGTGTGCTGCAGGAGCGTATTACGTCGCTGCGCGGTAAGTCCATTACGTCGATGCAGGCCGTTTACGTGCCCGCCGACGACTACACCGACCCGGCCCCGTTCGCGGCGTTCACGCACTTGGACGCCACGACGAACCTGGAGCGCAAGATCTCCGACAAGGGCATCTACCCGGCGGTGGACCCGCTGGCCTCGTCCTCGCGAATCTTGGAGCCCGAGGTTGTGGGCGATGAGCACTACGCGGTGGCCTTCGAGGTGAAGCGGATTCTGCAGAAGTACAACGAGCTGCAGGACATCATCGCGATTCTGGGTATGGACGAGCTCAGCGAAGAGGACAAGGTCACTGTGGCCCGTGCTCGCCGTATTGAGCGCTTCCTGTCGCAGAACACCTACGCGGCCAAGCAGTTCACCGGCGTTGACGGCTCCTTTGTGACCGTCAAGGAGACGGTGGAAGCCTTCAAGAAGATCGCCGAGGGTGAGTACGACCACTTCCCCGAGCAGGCATTCTTCATGTGTGGTGGTCTCGAAGACCTGCACCGCAAGGAAGAGGAAATGCGTCAGAAGGCCTAATTCGACCGCCGAGCTTGGCAGTTGAGGCCCGCAAGACATAAAAAGAATCGGCCCGCACCACTGACACGTGGTCGGGCCGATTCCTTTTATGTACGGTGGGGACGGTTAGATGACATGTACTGACATAGCGGTCGCACCTGCGGTCGTTCCCCGGGGCGTCACGGGTTCCAACGACGCAGCTACCTCCAGCTTTTTAAGGGGCAACTATTTTTAAGCGCATTTCAGCTGTCACGGCCGCGGGACTATTGGTCCTCACTGCCTGTTCGGGCGATGAGGAGGAGGCGGACACGTCCACGGAGTTGCCGACGCTTGGCGAGATCATTGAAATGGAGCGTGAGGTCTGGGAGTTCGCCGAGGCGTACACGGTTGATTGCATGGACGACATGGGCCTCTCCTACCAGGAGCGGGACTTCCCCGACGAGGAGCTGTTTGTTCCATTGGGGCAGCCCGCGGACCTCAGCGGCGTGCCGTTCGAGATCTCCTTTCCTCCGGAAGAGGCGCAGGAGAAGGGCTTTGGTGTCTACGACCGTCTGGTGCGGGAGATCGAGCGTGAGGGGGGCGTCTTCTTCGACCCGAATGAAGAGGTCGTCGAAGAAATGTCTGATGAGGAGGCCGCCGAGTGGACGATGGCGCTGCACGGTAACCCTGAGTCTGGCATTATCGGCTGCCGTAGTACGGCCGAGGAGGAGGCTTACGCGGCCCAGGGGTCAAACATGCTGGAGATTCAGGAAACGTTCCAGTTCATGCAGCAAGCGATCGCGTCGGACCCGCGTATCGAGTCGGTATGGGGCGAGTGGTCGACCTGTGTGGGCGAGGCGGACTATGAGGCCGAGAGCATCGAGGCGCTGGTGGGCCAGTTCGACCAGGAAGCGGAGCGGCTCTTCGACGAGGCTGAGGCCGAAGGCGAAGAGGTATCCCAGGAAGACCTGGAGACTTTTCGGAACAGTGAACTCGACGCGGCTCTAGTGAGCGCGGAGTGCTTCCAAGAGGTCGAGGACACCTATAGCGACATCGTCGCCGATGCGAAAAACGCGGCAACTTCCCACGCCGACCCCAACCAGCCGGGGTTGGAAGACTTCTTGAACGAATAGTTCAAGAAGCTGGGGCTCTGTTTGAACGAATAGTTCAAGAAGCTGGGGCTCTGTTTGAACGACTAGTTCAAGAAGCGGGGGCTCTGTTTGAACGAGTAGTTCAGGATCAGTTGGCCTGGTTTGCAGGAGCTTTGCGAGCTCAAGGGACTGGCCGGAGGCCTGTTAGTGCGCACGCTGCGCTGCGCACTCCGATTCCTACGTGGCGACAAGAAGACGGCGCTACTGCTGGTATTGCTTTTTCGTTCTACCAACGTTGACTTCGGGCATTCTCATTCAAGTGTGGGACATGGCATTGGCCCCCGGTGGCCCGTCCGATGTTCGCGATGGGGCCACGGCGACTACTTTGTCGGCACCGACGATATCGAAGCGTTGCAATCGGAGCTTTTTGTTGCAGCCCAGACGCTGCCGTGCTGGCGCGGTACGACTGCTTTTACGCTGGATCAGCGCCTGCGGATGGTGGAATATCAGGATTGCGATATCGAGGACCCGCTGGTGGAAAACTTGCACCTCGTGCGTGATGGCCGGGCGGCTACGGATGCGAACGAGGTGGCAGTCAGCTTGACTTATGCCGCGCAACATGGTGTCAACGTTGGTGACCCGATTGAAGTCGGGGTGCCTTTGGATGCCAGAGACGTCGTGGGCGCTGTAGCTGGCCTCGTGCCTGTCACTGCCGTGACGGTCGCAATGGAGAACATGGTGTGGGACGTTTCGCCAGTTCCCTTCGGGATTTTGGTCGGTGCCGCCCTGGTGAGCGCTGGGGCTGCCTGGTTGTTCACCCCTGGTTTGCGAACATAATGAACGTTGCCCCGCCAGCGGAGGCTCGACGGGGCAACGTGGGCAAAGGTCAGATCCCGCGACCCTTTTTGTGGAGGGCGCGCATCATGGTCGGCACTTTCACCAGGCCGCTGGCCGCAACCGTGGCCAGGGCCGAACGCGGTTCCGACCAGTTGGTCCGTGTGGCCTTCGCCGCCCACCGTAGGGCTTCGATTCGGTCGCCAACTGCGGCGTGCCAGCAGGCCAGCTGCCCATAGACGCGGGCTGCCCCGACTGGACACCCGTGAATCTCCGGGTGACGATCCAGCATCCATTGCAACGAGGAAATCTTGGTGTCCCACCGGGTCTCAAAGTGGGAACCCATCCAGTTGACCAACGCCAACGGCTGGTCGACATGGGCGATGTCTCGGCGGCGGGCCGCTCGCAGCAGCATGTCCCAGTCTTCGTTTTGGCTACCGGGAGCATCTTCGGCGACCAGACCCAAACCACCTTGGAGTGCTGTGCGCCGAAAGAGAAACGTCGAGGAGTGCAGCATCATCATCCGTGAGCGCAGCAGGTCAATGTGCCGGACCATGCTCGTGCCCGCCAAACGCGGGGTCCGAGTGCCCTCGTAACTGACTTCGATGGCCGCGGTGCACATTTCCGCCGACGTGCCCAGCGCGGCTACCTGTGCGGTCAGCTTGCCGGGCAACCACTCGTCATCGTCGTCAAGAAACGCCACCAGCTCGGTGTCGAGCGCCGCGATGCCGGTGTTGCGGGCCCCGGCCAGACCGGGCGTACGTGAGTTCTTGACAACCCGGACGGGACGCTCGCCCTGGCAGATGAGAGTTTCGTCGGGCTTGGCGCGGTCGAAGACGATGACGACTTCGAGGCGACCGGGGTAGAACTGTTCGAGAACTGAACGCAGAGCCGCTCGCATGAGTTCGGGTCGCTGATGGGTTGGAATCACCACTCCGACCGAAGGCCAGATTGACACGTCGCTCATTGCCCCTCGCCTCCTCGTGAACCAGCTGAGACTTCCTGCCCAGCCTGATCGGGGTGGTCGCCTTCGTCTTCGTGTTCCGCCTGGTCATATAGCGGCCGGTCATGATGGACGTTTGTGTGGCGATCGCTGACCGGGATCGTTATGTCAGACATTCGGGGAGAGTCATCGTGAGCCGGGGCTTCCTGGGAAGGGATCGATTGTGACGGCTCCTCGTCGTCGAGGTACCCGTAGCGGCCCAACAATGGGCGCGTCAACGTCGAGACAATGCGTTTGCTACCGCTGGGCATTGCCTCGGTCCACGATTCGTCATGCAACAGGGGAATACGCCCGACGGTGAACCGCATCGGGTTACCCGCCGCAGAGTGGCTGGGGCCCAGATCGGCGAAGCCATCCTCGATGAAGGTGATGTCCTCTTCGGTCGTATCGGGGAACCCGGCGAAGCGCGCCAACGAAGCCACCACCTTGCGCGGGCGTTCCATCAACCGTTCGTAGCGGACTCGCCTGACCGGTACACCTCGCCGGCCCAACAGGCTAAACGCGGCGTTCTGCGCGTTCCACAGGATCGCGGCCTTCGTCGGAGAATACTGGGTCATGTTCTCGCCGGACTTCGACTCAGGACGGCGCACCTGTTTGGTCCACGAGTAGGCCACGCCGCGCGCGTCACGCACCACATGCAGGACTCGGAGGTCGATATTGGGGCACCAACGCAAGCAATATGCGAGGGAAGCGTGTTTGGAGGAGTCGATGATGACCTTTGAATTGGTGTCGCGAGCCACCGCCGTGTAGATCTGCTCAAAGTACGTCGCGTACTCCTTCACCAGTTGATACTGGTTCTCGGCCAGCTTCTTGGAGGCCAAGGCGGGGATGTGGCGAGTCCGATCCACGGTGGACCGTAGCGCCGCGACGCGCTCGACATCGACATTCTCCCAGCCACCGAACGCGGACGCACCGATGCGCTGCCAAAACTCGCAATAGGAAAACGTCGCTCCACAGGCGCACATCTCGTCGCCTATGAGATCGCGTTCCCACAAATGCGTGATCTCGCCGAGTGGGAAGACGCCGGGTAGCTGACCGAGAAGGCGTTCCAGCAAAGTCGTGCCACTGCGGCCCAACCCTCCAATGAACAACACCCGCACCTTGTCCGTGCCGTCGGTATGCTCCTGATCGCCCACTTTGACGCTCACTGAAACGGTCCCCCTTGTGTTGTGTGGCCTGCTGTGCACTGATGTCTGACGCTGCGATGCCAGATCTACTCACCTATGCGGCCGCCGTCCTCGCCTTGATCGCCAAGCCTCCGAACACCCATGGCGGTTGACCACGTCGAAAACCAGCACCCCTTGCGCGGTTGGGCTATCAACCGTGGTGGCAGAAGAAGTGGCCTTCGGCTACGCCGTCGACAATGCCTCGGGGCAGTGTCGCGAGGCATTGACGTAAGGCGTCGGCACGGAATGATTCCGCCTACTAATGCGGTATCGACAGGGTTGGACGCGTTCGTGTGAACCTGGCGTGGCGCGCGGCTCGCAATGCGCACACATACCTAACGAGTGACCCCACCCCAGAAGACACGCCCAACAGACGAAAAACCAAAAAAAGTGCCGGAGGCCGCCTAATGTGAGCAGGCATGTCACACCCATACGCTCCCAAACGGCGGCCCGAGCCCCACCTGAGGCGGGCTCGCCTGCCGATCGGATCCGGTCTATACCTGGATATCGACAACGTCACCTCCGATGCGGTGCTGGCACAGGTCTTCGCCTCATTGGAGGAGGGAAGCGGTGGACATATCGTCACCCCAAATGTGGACATCCTCGCTCAAGCACGACGCAGCGACGAAGCCCGCGAGTTGATCGCCCAAGCCGACCTGGTGGTCGCCGACGGAGCGCCCCTCGTGTGGGCCTCACGCCTGTCACGCCAGCCGCTTCCCGAACGAGTGGCTGGCTCCGACCTGATCTGGGCGTTGAGCGCGGCCGCCTCCGCAGAAGGGCGAAGTGTTGCCCTCCTGGGAGGCACCCCAGACCCGGAGGCGACCCCCACCAGCCAAGCCGTCACGGTGCTGCAAAACGCATACCCTGGCCTGAAAACAGTGGGGGCATGGTGCCCACCGATCGGTTTCGATCTCGACCGGCAGCAATGGCGGCAGTTGGTAGACGAGATGGTCGTGGCCAATCCCGACATCGTCATGGTGGGGTTGGGTTTCCCCAAACAGGAACGAGTGATCCGTCGTCTGCGCGCCGACCTGCCGCACACGTGGTTCATCGGCTGCGGGGCCAGCATCGACTTCGTGGCGGAATACCGCAAGCGCGCCCCGAAATGGATGCAGCGCAGCGGGCTCGAATGGGTCCACCGGATGGCATCGGAACCGCGACGGCTCGTGCGTCGTTACGCCATGGTGGGGATTCCACAGGCGGCAAAGTTGATGTGGGGAGCCTGGAAGCTACGCCGGAGAAATCGGCCCTAGTGCCATCCGGTAGCCCCTCGCCACATCGGACTCATACCGAACTGGATTCAGCCCGTCCGAATCTGGCCCCAAACCCATCAGGCCTTACGGCGAGCCACATACATGACGTCGGTCGCCAGGCGCGACAGCAACGAAGACGACGTTGCCACCCTGTCGACGGCCCGTGACATCCACGCCAGCGGGGCGTTCCGGTAACAGCCCTGAGTAACCATCGTGAATCCCTGCAACGCCACCAGCTCGAAATCGTGCCGGTCCAAGAGATCTCGCACACAGGCGTGGGACAACTCAGAGAACCAGTCGCGGGTGTCCAGCCGCCCAAACACTGCCCGCAAGTGCCGCAGCGACGCGGCGTTGCCGTGGTTTTCCAGGATGAGGAATCCCGACGACGCGTCCGGGAGCATCTCGGCGGCGAACTTCATCACCCGATCGCGCACTGTCGCGTCCACATTCAACAAAATGCGAAATGCCGTCACGAGGGCGGCCCGGTCGCTATGTTCGCCGACGATTGATTCACGCCTAGGCAGCGGACCCGACTCCCCGATAAGGTGAAGGGCCCCAGGCGAGTCCAACTGACGGGCCTTCGCCAGCATCGCCTCAGAGGTGTCGTAGCCGTGAGAAGCGACCACCTCGTTTTCGATCATGCGCATGGCACGCCCCGTGCCACAGGCGAAATCGTGATGGACCGGAGCCAGCGGGAAAGCCGACCTGACGAAACCACGCAGCCACTTCTCCTGGCGTCGACTGACAATCGAGGAGAAACTTCCGGGTGCGTAAGTGTTCTCCGCGTATTTCGCCACCGCCACCGGGTCCTGAAAGACCTGGGTATAGTCCGTGCGCATGTCGTGCTGTTCCTCCTGCGTCAATGGGCATCGGGGTCGGTCCTCGGCGGGCGACTCGCTCGCAGACCAAGGGAGAGCCGGGTCGTCGCAACAGCGACGACGGCCCTCGGACCGATCGCGTGGTCTCACTGCCTTCGCCACCGACAGTGATATCGGTCAGCGGCCACGCTCAGTTTTCGCCGTGTGTGTGAACCCCTTGCTAAAAGTATGCGGCTGCGAAGACGCCAAATAGCGGAAAGCCACACCGCCGAGGCCAAAAACAACGCTGTGGGAACCAAGAATTGCGCCCACCCGTGGGGAGCCACCAGCATCACCGTCATCGGAACCACCCCAAATACCGTCGCCGTGGCGGCCAACATCGTCGAAGTCTCCTTGCCGAACGGATGCAGCCGGTAGGTGACCGTGAGCTGGAGCAGTGGAATCGCGTTGTTGACCAGTACCGCCGCCGCCCACGCCGCCGCCGCGCCAGCGATTCCCCACACGGGAATCAGCCACAGGTTCAACCCAATATTGACCACCAGCGCGGCCAACACGTTGTACAACTGCCAGGAGGTCTTTCCCGCCATGGCCAATACCGAATCCACCACCCCACACGCGGAGGCCATGAGCATCGCCGAGGCCAAAATCCACACCACCAGTCGCGCCGAGTCGGACACATACTCACCGCCGAACAAATGCAGATACCAGTCCACCAAAACCATCACCGCGAAGTAGCCCGGCCAAGTCAGCGCCACAATCCATGCCGTCGACGTCTGATAGAGCCGACGAGCCAGGTCGTATTCGGATTCCGCCATCGCCGCGGCGATCCGAGGCTGGATGGCGGTCCCGATCGCGCTGGCGGCCATCTGCCCAACGATGACGAACCGAGTGGCGACGGTGTACACGGCGGCCTCAGCGAGTCCCAGCATCGCGCCGACCAGGATGATGTCCAGCCGCTGCAACGCCAGTTGTCCCACCGAGGCCAGCGCGCGAGGAGCGGTGAAGCCCCAGAAGGCACCTCGTCCTACCCGGTCGGGAAAATCACGGCGGCGTCGACTTCCGCGTTGCCATTGCCGGTACAAACACCATGCGGCCAAGACTGCCGCCGGGATAAACGGTAGGGCCCACGCGGCGGTCACGGATGTGGCGGTGGCGGGTAGGAATAGAACGACCGCGGCGAGCGCCCCCAACTGCATGCCGGTTCGGCCCAGCCGGTCGATGAGGACAGTGGGGCGCATCTGATTGAAGCCACGGGTTCCGGCTAGCAACGTTTCCAGCAAGACTGCGGCTGGGAAGGCGATGGCCAGTACGCGGACCAGGCTTTCGGGAGTAGACCACCAGTCGGCCAAGAGTGGAGCCCAAGTCCACAGGCCAGCACTCACCGTGAACGCCAATGCCGTGATTGGCGCCAGTGCTAGCCACAGGGCGGAGGTGAGGGCCGCGTGCCGTTTCTTTCGGCGTAGTCGCGCCACCCAGTAGACGACCCCGGTGGGGGTGCCTAGCCGGGCTACGGCGGCGATGATGAGGAAGGCCGAGGTCGCGGTGAAGAACGCGCCAGCGGTTTGAGGCGGCAACGAATAGGCGACCAACCAGGTGATGAGAAGGCCGCCGAGGCCCGCCGCAGCCGCTCCGGCGAGGTTCCACAGCCCGCCGCGCGCCGTTTGTTTGAGCTGGCGCTGAGTGCGAACGGTGTTGTCGCGGCAGGGACGGGCCTCGGAGTCGAGAGTATTGGTCATCGTCGCCAACTGGGAGCCTTGCCCAGCCACGAAACGAGGCGGCGGTCGTGCGGTTCATAGTGTTCGGACAGCCGCAAACGCAGTTCCTCGGGCAGCGGCGAGGGACGGCCCCGGGCGTTGTGCTGACCGAAATCTATCTCACCCAGCCACGGTAGTTGCAAGAAGCGCAGCACCGAGTCGAAGGTGTCTTCTGGATCGGTGAAGAAGTCCCCGCTGTCGAGGGTGAGAATGTGTTCGCGAGGTATGTGCTCGGCCAGCCGGTCGAGGTAGTCGGCGTAGTGTCCACGTGCGATATAGCCGTGGTGCTGGTGGGAAAAGGAGTAGTAGCCGCTGTCGCGTCGCAGCCGTGCCTCTTCCCCCTTGAGTCGTTGGCCCTCAGCGCCGATGGCTTCGGTGAAGTCGTCTAGGTCCTCGAAACCGCGCGCGACTTCGTGCGCGTGGTGAGAATAGGCGCGTTCAACTGGATCGCGGACGAGCACGATGATCTTGACGCCGGGAAGGTCCTTGGCGATGCGGGCGGCGGCCCGTGGGTGATACAGATAGTACGGGCTGGACTCGAAGGCTACCGGTGAGACTCCGGTGTGGTCTCCAATGCGAGTGGCGGTGGCACGAGTGGGAAAGTGAGCCCGATACCAGTCCAGCCCCTTGTGGTAGGACGTGTCGAAATAGTGCACTCCTTTGTGCAGGATCGCTTTGAGAACCACTGGATGCGAGGCCAGGGCCCGGTACAGCGAGGTGGTGCCACATCGTTGGCCCCCGCAGATGAGCAGACCGGGCAACATACGGCGCGAAGCCGTGAGCCGACCATAAGTGCGGCTGGAGTGGTGCACAAGGTGCTTGACCGGTTCGGGGATGTTGTCACGCAATGTTGCCACTAGGCACTCCTTTTCGCTACGTGTCGTAGCAGAGTTGGCAGCAGCCACTGCCCAAGCGCACCTAGGGCGGCTCCTGCCTGTTCTTGTCGATCAGTGAGATAACGGGCCGCCAAGTCCACCAAATACAACAAAACGGTGGGCCGGGCTTGCCCGGGGAGCAGCCCGAAGGGAGCCAGATGCTGATTGGCCTGGGAGATGAGGTTCAGCACGGCGGTAGTCGGGTCGCAACCTTGGGAGATGATGTCGGTTTGCAACCGGTGGTGCAACAAGTCGAATCCAAGCGGGACATCGGTGTCGAACCTTTCCCAGTCCCAGATGTAGAGCTCCTCGGGCGCGGCGGAAGTGTTCCATTCGGTCCAATCGCCATGCCATGCCCCGAAGGTGAGCTTCTGGTGCGACAGCTCGCGGATAAGGTCATCGGCCGCGTCGGTGAGCGTGGTCGTATCGGCCTCGCCACGCTTGGCGAGCAGGTGCAGCCGCTGCGTCAGCCGCGCCAGATAGGGGCTGTAGGCCAGGCGGTACTCGGCGGTGCCGAACTTCGTCGCTAGGGTCCGCATGCATGAATGAAGGCGGGCTTCGGAGCAGAATGCGGGCTTGTGCCAGGCAGGAAGCGCCTCGGTGACGAGCACGGTGAACTCATTCCACTGGCCGTGGTGCAACAAACGCGGTACCCGCAGCCCAGGCAATTCAGGGCCAGTGGCCAGCTGACGCAAGGCGGAGGCCTCGGCGTCGACCAGATCGCGAGTCAAGTCGTTGACTCCGATTTTCACAAACGCGACAGTCTGGCTGCTCTCATTGAGAACTTGGAGCACCGGCTTGCGGTTGGCACGGGCCGGGCCGATGTGGACGGTGACATGTATGTCTGCCCACCCCTGGTCGACGAGGGCGCTGGACAAATAGCCGTTAATGCTCTCGGCACTGGCGGGATCGGGGTGAGACAAGTGCAACCGATGGGGCAACAGCAGCCGGTCAAGCCCTAGACACAAAGCGGCCGCGGCGGCGTCGCGTTTAAGGCGGGCCATGCGCGTTGACGGGCGCGAATAGCGCATGAGAGCGGTGGCGGCCAGGCGGCGTGAAGCCGATGGAATGAGCACGCGCGGTTTGCGGCGGCTCGGCACGACCACATATGAACGGGAGGCCTCGCCGGGACTCGTCGCACTACTCCAGGGGGCTGGGTAGAGCTGGTTAATGACTTCGGTCAGATAGCTGGCCCGTCGCTCCACATCGTCGTGAGTGGCTACTTGTTCGCTCATGATGATCGTTCCCCGCTGCTGTGTTGGTGCTGAAATGTGGTGCCGATACGCGCCGAGGCATCCTTTTCCCTCCTGAGAGCTGGACGGTCTCGGAATCGGTCGGCTGGTGGGGCGTCGAGGTCCGGTGTGGCTTGTCGGGCTGGCGCATGGTGGTTGGCCGCTAGCACGACATAACTGAGGAGAGTCAAAAGCAGGGGAGTGACGAGAGCGTTGTAGTAGAACATCGACGTCAGTGACATGAGGATGACCGTTGAGCCCACGATGCCAATCAAGCTGTGGTCGGTGCGAAAGTGCCACAGCACCGCCACGAGGAAGGCCAAATACATGGCCAAACCGGCCAGACCATGGGCGAACAGCACCTGCCACAGCTGGCCATTACCGCCTAGCGTGCGATTGCCGCAACGCGGACAATCGACAGTCGGACCCACGGCGATTGAGGTACCAGATCCCAGCGTGTTACGGGTCGAACCGAAACCCAAGATGGGTGAGTGATTGATTGTGGTCTCGACTGCCGTTTGGGAGGCGAAGGCCCGTCCGTCATCAGAATGCGGGTTGTCGAAACGGGACGCCACCAATGTTCCCAGCGGTGTGGCCACAATTATCACGCCGGTGAGTACGGTGACTGCGGCCAGCGACAGCATTGCCTGCGGCCGTCCGCTCATGAGCAGCCGCAACGCGATGAACGCGGCGGCGATCGCCAGGTTGAACCACAGCCCCCGGTTCATCGAATAGATCATCGGAACCAGCGACAGGACGAGGCAGCAGAGCGCGAAGAACCGCAACTTGGTCGAGGTGGGAAAGAAGAACACGGCGACGACCAGCCACGGAAACAGAATCCCGAAATTATTGCCCCACGTGTTCGTATATCCCCATGGCGCAGCCGGACGGGGGCTCTCGTAGCCCAGAAAGGTCATTACCTGCGCTGAGGTCGGCCGTACGAGTGATTGCACGAAACCGTCCGCGGTGATGCTGGCGGGAAGTAGCGCTTCGACCGGTGAGGTGTATTCGAAGTAGCCAAACAGCGTCCCCAGGAATCCCCCCGCCACTGTCACGACGAACAACCACGCCAGCAGATTGATAAGGCGCCGAAGTGGATAGCGGCCAGTGACGATGACGTTGTAGGCGTAGAGAGCGACCACCGTGACCGCGAGGTAGAACACGAGCCGATAGCCCGCGCCCGGAAGGCGAGAGACAAATGAGGCCTCCACCGTTCCCGGCGGAGTCAGCGGCAGGGTCGACAGTGACATGAGGACAACCCCGAGAAAAGCCAGCCACAGCCCAAACGCGGGCGGGAAAAGGACCGGCCGCTGGCGCGACAACATCAGCGTCATTGGTACCGCTAGCAGGGGGACGATAAGCACACCCATCCCCAGGGCCCACCACAATGGATAGAAGAGCAGCAGCCATGTCAAAATGCTGCCCTCGCCGCGCAATAGCGGCGGCCTCGGCCGTAGCAGCGACGGATTCCCGGCGATCGTCGTAGCCGGCACGTCAGGGCCTGTCGTTGGTCAGCGAGCGCTGATCTCCTTGAGGGTGGCCACCGTAGGAGCTCCCGGGCCCCGTCTGTGAGCCTTCGGGCCGTGACGGCTGCTCACCCGAACCAGGCTGCCCGCCCGGCGATGGACGAGCGCCATTGGAGGAGCCAGGTCCACCCTGGATGGGCCTTTGAGTAGCCGTGGCGCGACCCGCGTACCGGGCCTGGCCTCCTCGCCCTACCGCGTCTTCGGCATCGAACGCCTCCGCGTCGAAACCGAGCGAGGCTAGCGAACCTGGAGCTGACGAGGGACCCGATGGGCGTTGCTGGGAGGCAGGATCGATGTCATCGGCAGTGTTCGCAACCTGTGCGAGCTGATCCGGCTTAGGGTCAGATTCCCATTGGGCGGCCATCGCCCCCAACTGGTTGGGGAATACGACCGCCCCAAGCAGATCCACCCCAATCTGACGCAACGAGTTAGCTGACTCACGGATATCGCTGATGCGGTCCTTACCCTGTTGAACCGTCACAATGACCGCGTCCGCATGGCTGGCCAGCAGTTGCCCATCCGCCGAGCACGTCAGTGGTGGAGCTTCCACTAGAACGTATCGGTTCAAAGACCGCAAACGAGTGAAGGTCTGCGATACTAGGTCGCTGGTGGGGCCCGCGGCGCTGGCGGCGGCACCGGGCCCCACCACAGCTAGCCCCTTTTGCCTTCCGGCCTCAAACATCGCATCGAGCAAATCGACCCGGCGAGACCACACGTCCGACAATCCCGGTACTTCGGTGGCGTTGAGCAACTCCGGCAGTCCGACAGTGGTCGAGGGATTGCCTGCCACAACAGCGGTTTGGTCGCCGGAACGGGCCAGGGCCGCCCCCAAGTTTCCAGCGAGGATGCTGGCAGTCGGCCCCGGCGAAGTCCCGAGAATGACGATGACTTTTTCGGTGCCGCGCAGCTGGGAGGTGATCGCGGTACGCAGCTGGCCCATGACGCGACCTCCGGGCCCATACGCTCCGAAGATTTCCCGACGTGGAAACTTCACCGAGGAGGGGATGGTGGCCAGAGCGGGCAGGTCGCACTTGTGCTCCAGGTCTGATGTGTGCCACAACCGTCGCGCGAATAGGTGTCGCGTCCACGCGAGAGTCAGACCGAGCAGTCCGCCGACGGTTGCCGCACCGGCCAAGTTGAGAATCAGATTGGGAGACGTGGGGGAGGTGGGCTGAATGGGTGTGGAGATGACGCGGCCGGTCGACACAGCGGCGGAGGCTGACTCCAACGCGGCGTGTTCGCCAGTCAGGTCCGAGATCTGACCGTTGATGGAGTCACGACTTGATTCGAGTTGGCGTCGTTCGTTGTCGTCGTCGGGGCCCAGTGCTGACAGTCGCTCGGACAGGGCGTCGGAGTCGGCTCGCAGTTCATCGATGCGTTCGCTGACTGTGGACGCCTCCGATTCCAGGTGCGAGCGGGCGGAGGACTCCCGGTAGTCGAGGTAGGCCTGACTAAACGCGACCGTGCCAGCGTAGGCGGCGGTGGGAGTTTCGGCGGAGAAGGAAATCTCGAGCACAGATGTGTTTGGTGGCACTTGTACGCGGACCTTCTCGGCCAATGCTCGTGGGTCGGAGGTGACGGCCACGCCCTCCTCGGCGATGTAGACGGCGGCGAGTTGGGCGATTTCGGTGGAACTGACCAGTTGGGCCTCGGTGTCGAGGTTGACGCCGCCGGAGGTGCGGGCTCCGGTGACGGAGGTGTCGACGTTGCTGGGCAGCACGAGAACCGATGCCTGCGATTCATAGACGGGCGAAGCCAATGCGGTGTAGGCGGCCCCTGTTCCCAGCGAGAGGACTAGAGCAAGCACGATGACCCACCAGCTGCGACGCAGGATGGATATGTAGTCGGTCAAGGTCTGGGCTGCTGGGGTCTTCACACTGGAGCCTTTCCGCGGTTCTGAGAGTTCAGGCCGGTGATGTGGACTCGAGAGGCGGGCCAGGCTGCGTCGCCGATCGGTCCTCAGGAGGCACGCCGTTTTTGGGCTCTCCGTTGGCAGCCTGGGCTCGGCTGCAGCACACCCGAGTAGGCCTCTTCGCTGGCTTTAACGAGGGAGGAAACGAAAAGGTCACGGTCTGGGGGTTGATTGCGAATCAGCTAGGGGCGAACGGGTGAGGTCGTGACTGAAAGCGCCGGTGATGAGTGGCGATTGTTCGGTGCCTCAAGAGCGGACTGCGTGATCGCAGAGGCCGCGGAGGGGGATAGGTGAGAAATGTTCACGCAAGGGCCCCACATAAATCGTCGCAAAAGGTATAGCGCGTAGGAATCGCATTGGCTGGGGTGGTGAGAGCTTGGTGCCTCAGGTCGACGCAAAAGGCACCTGCTGTACTTTTATCGGTCCATTGTGCGCCGATAATGTCGTCAGCTATGGACTTGTCCTTGTCGGTACCAGCGGGTAAGTCTTCGACGAATGTATGCAATGCGTAAGGGCGGTGTGAGCGCCTCAAGCGGTGAGTTCGCCCATGTTTTCACAATAAATGCTACTAAAGAGTCAAAATAT
This sequence comes from Natronoglycomyces albus, assembly GCF_016925535.1. NCBI lineage: Bacteria > Bacillati > Actinomycetota > Actinomycetes > Glycomycetales > Glycomycetaceae > Natronoglycomyces > Natronoglycomyces albus. The sequence goes on from NZ_CP070496.1 coordinate 1,060,453, forward strand.
TGATAAATCGACAAATTTATCTTTATCTATGGAAAGCTATGTTCCCTCGCGAAAGGCAGTTTAAGGGGAGCATGGATCATGAACATCTCGGAGACCACCCCGACCACAACCACCACCCCTGGCCCTGCCTGGCCTTCGGCGCGAGGTTTCATCAGCATTCTAGCGACGATTCCGATCGCCATCACATCTTTCGCAATTGGCTTTGGCGTCGGCACCAATCACGACGGGGAGGGCACCGTCAACTATGAGTGGGCGCAAATCGGTCCTGGCGAAGCCCTTCTCGATGCCGACCTCGCCACCTACTCCGCCTCAAAGATCACCGAGTCCGCCCCAGTCGCACCATCGGATTTGCCGGTGGGATTCACCGACCACCTAGGGGTATCGGTCGCCTTTGTCACCTTCACCGTCAATGCCGAGCACGTCCACGACGACGCGGAATTTGAACTCATCACCCCCTTTGCCGAAAGACTGCCCGAAGGCTCGTCGAAACTCATCGAAGCCACCTCAGTCGACCCGGGGATATGCACCTGCAACCTAACCCCCGACGTGCTACCGCGTTTCGGCCGCACCCACGACACCGTCGCCGTTGACGAGGAATCGACTGCGGCGATACTCGACGTCAGCAGTGCCATCAGCGAAGCGGGCGAGTACGGATTCGCCATCACCACCAGCTCTGATGACTCTTCAGTGGTTCTCAATGGCATCACCGGACACGAGCACGGCCCGAGCCTGCGCGTCAGCCACGGTGCTGAGGAACCCGATGCCCCGGCTACCCCAGGACCCTGGCCCATACCGTTCCAAGAACCCACCGGCGAATCGACCACGGAGGAGCCCGCGTCCGAGTCTCCCTCCAGCGAGCCAGCCACCGATGCGCCCACGACCCAGCCGAATGCCGAAGACCCCGTCTCGGAGAGTCCCACGGCGCCAGACCGCGGCTCACTGTTCTCACCGCGCGACGAACCGACCGCCGACCCGTCCGATGAACCGACCACGACGCCCAGCGAGGACCCGACCGGGGAACCGACTTCTGACCCGTCCGATGAACCGACCACGACGCCCAGCGAGGACCCGACCGGGGAACCGACCGCCGACCCGTCCGATGAACCGACCACGACGCCCAGCGAGGACCCGACCGACGAACCCACGGGCGGACCCGTTGACGACCCGCCTCCTAGCGACCCCGTCACCGATGAGCCACAAAATGACCTCGCCGACTGCCGAATTGGCGAGAAGCTCGTGCCCACCTGCGGCGCCCTCGTCGGCGTTGCCCCGGCCGCCCACACCGGTCTGCCTCGCTATTCCTCACTATTGGAATTTGAGGAGACCGTCCAGCGCACCCAACACATTCACCACGCCTATGAACGCTCCGACGACGCGGTCTTTCCCAACGAGGAACTGGTACAGATCGCCTCCGACCCCGACAACCCGCGGCTGCTCTTTATCAACTGGAAGCCGCAAATAACCTCCTGGGCGAACATCGCCGCAGGAAACGACCGCGTCGACGCCTACCTTGACGAGCTGGCCGAACACCTCACCACCGAATACACAGACCCGTTCTTCTTCACAGTCCACCATGAACCGGAGAACAACGTGCGTCCCCAACCCGGGTCAGGCTGGGAAGCGGCCGACTATGCCGCCATGTATCGATATGTCATCGAGTACCTTCGCGACAAAGGCGTGGAAAACCTCGTCACGGTCATGAACTACATGGCCTATCTGCGCTGGGTCGAGCCCGAATGGCATGCCGATCTCTACCCAGGCGACGACATCATCGACTGGATTGGCTGGAGCACCTACGGGCACTCCGACCCCACCAGCCATGGCCACGCGGACTTCGCCGACATCGTCAACCGCCAGGCCGAGGGCTACCAGTGGCCCGGCTACTACAACTGGTCGGCCACAACCTATCCGGACAAGCCGATCATGCTGGCCGAATGGGGTGTCTTCTACCACGAATCTCGACCACAGCACCAAGGAGAAGTATTCCGATCCACCGGCCCCCAGCTCAGTCACTTTCCCCGGGTGAAGGCCATCGTGTACTTTGACTCGCCCAACGCCGAGGGACGCGACTCGCGGGTCAACGTTCGCGAAGACAACCTAAGCGACTTCCGTCGACTCATGCAGCACCGGCACTTTGACGTCAGCCTCAACTGACCCAAGCCGTACCAAGTCGATCCCACGGAGAAAACGAGGACTCTTATGGAGTGGCCGAGGAATGCCGCCGATAGGCCGATACAAACCGGTCGTCGGTGATCCAAAACCGCCACGGGGTGTCGGCGGCATTGGCCACCCCGACTCGCGGCCCGACGGAGATGCCCTCGATTGGGTCTCCGGCAGTCACCGAGTCCAGATAGTCGCTACCGTCGTCCTCGCGAGTCCACCCCATCGCCTGAGCCAGCCGAGCTGGACCGCGCGCCAAATTTCGAAACGGTACGGCGTTACCCCGGCGCTTCCACGCGACGTCGAGGCCGTCCACGACCTCCCCCGACCGCAGCAACACACCCGCGCCACGTCCCTCGTCCTCACACGTCAAATTCCCGCAAAAGTGCATTCCATAGGTGAAATAGACGTACAGGTGGCCAGGAGGGCCGAACATGGTGCGCCGGGCCCTCGTCGGCCCCTTGAAAGAATGCGAGGCCGGATCTGATTGGTCGTACGCCTCGACTTCGGTAATACGCACCGCGACCGGGCCCGACCGCACCACACAACCCAGCAGGCGCGGCGCGACCTGAGAGGCGGGCGCGCGAAAAAACTCTCGCGGCAGCACCGATCTAGGACCCGCAACCGGTCGGTGCCTCGTCAGCGGCCGGAACCGCGTCCGCCACCACGGGCGAAAGTACCGACACCTTTTCACCGGATTGCTCATAAACGGCTGGAACCTCAACTCGCACCGGGACCTCACGGTCCACACTGGTCCACACATGCGCCTCAGAGCCCTCGTCGACGAACCAACACACCTGGCCCCAGCGGTAGACCAGATCCGTATCGGCGACCTCTACCTCATCGACGCCGCACGTCATGACAATCGCCGGGTCGCCCCAAGCGGCCGAGAGCTCGGCGGCGCTGGCAGCGGAGACGTCGTTGCTGGCTTCGACTGGCCGTGAGGGCAGGTCGGTCAATTCGGAGGGAGACTTCGCCAACAGCGCCCGGCAAATCACCTCGACGTGGTCGTCCTCGACTACAGGCACATCCACCTGAACAGGAGACAAATCCGCCTCCGCATCGACATCACTAACCGAGGTTGACGACGAAATTCCCTGGTAGACGCCATATCCGGCGAGCAACATGACGGGAATGGCCACGATGGTGGCGATCCAGAACGGCGCACGCAGCGAGGAGGAAGTTGACATGGCACCCCTTTGTACGGGCCCGCTGAGCGTGAGGCGCGAACGGCCTACTGCCGCAACACCGGACACGTCAACGTGCGAGAAATTCCCTTAACTTGTTGGACTTTACTGATAACCAACTCGCCCAAATCACCAACGGTGGCCGCTTCGGTGAGAGCGACCACGTCATAGGGACCTGTCACCGGGTTCGCATGCACCACTCCGGGGATCTGGCGCAGCTGCTCGGCTACCGCGTACAGGGACCCCACCTCGGTTTGGATGAGGATAAACGCCTGGACCATCGTTAGGCTCCTTTGCCTTTACCGCCATTGTCTTGAGCAAACACTGTTGCAGCCGACACTGTCACAGCCAACGTCATCGCAAAAGTAGTTGGCCCAGCTGATCGGTCCCGACGACGGGTCGACACTGCCGCTTCGCGCGGCCCATTCGTAGGGCCACCTTCAGCAGTGACACGCGGTCTCGGTACTTTTCGGCGGGGCGAGTCGCCAAAGTCGCAGCAGTTGAGCGAAGATTACACCGAGACAACCGCGCAGTCTATGAGGAGCAGTTGTGACCGAAACTGTCGGCGATGTCGGTGAATTCGGAATGATCGACCACGTCACCGCCTATTTTCCCGCCACGCCCGAAGTGGAACTGGGGCCTGGCGACGATGCCGCCGTGCTCAATACGGCCAGCGGGAACGTCGTCGCCTGTACCGACATGCTGGTCGTCGGCCGACACTTCCGCACCGATTGGTGCACCGGCGAGGATGTCGGTCACCGAGCGGCTGCCGCGAATTTCGCCGATATCGCCGCGATGGGGGCCCGTCCCACAGCGTTGCTAGTGGCCGTCAGCGTGCCAGCGGATCTGCCGCTGGATTGGGTCAAGGGGCTGGCCGCTGGTTTGGCCGCCGAAGCCTCCCAGCTGGGAGCCGCAGTTATTGGCGGAGACACCACCTCTGGTGAACAGCTCACCATCTCGGTTACGGCCCTCGGCGACCTCCAAGGGCGAAAGCCAGTGAAGCGGTCCGGGGCCAAGCCCGGAGACATTGTGGCCCTGGCGGGACGCCAAGGCTGGGCGGCCGCCGGATACACGGTGCTGTCGCGGGGATTCCGTTCGCCGGGCGCTCTGGTCGGCGCGTACCGGCGGCCTGAAGTGCCCTACGAGGCCGGTCCGTCCGCCGCCGTTATGGGTGCCACTGCCATGATCGACCTCTCGGACGGGCTGCTAGCCGACCTCGGTCACATCGCCAAGGCCTCGCAAGTGTGGATGGATCTAGACAGCACTGCCTTCGTCGTGCCCGACCACATGCGCAACGCCGGTGAAGCACTCGGCGTTAATCCATACGAGTGGATCTTCGCTGGAGGCGACGACCACGCGCTGCTAGCCACGTTCCCGCCGGACGTTCTGCTGCCCGACCAATGGCAGCGCATCGGAGTCGTCAGCGCCGGACAGGCCGGCTGGGTCACGGTCAACGGTGAGCCTTGGCAGGGCAATAAGGGCTGGGAACATTTCTCCAAGCCCGACCCGACGCTGTCATAGGCCTCGGTGGCTGCCATTTCCGAGGCTGAGAAAGAGAAACCACGCAGCCAGATTTCTGGCACGACAATAGGCCCCCGGGGAACCCGGGGGCCTATTAAAGTCTTTTCACCGCGAACCGAGGCAACCCCTGGATGCGGCTGAAGTCACGCCGTCTACGGCGATGGTCGCCCCGTAGGGCAAAAGGTCCCCTTTAGCGGGCGACCTTGCCAGCCTTCAGGCAGGACGTGCAGACCTTGGCACGGCGGTGGTTGTCGCCGGAGCCAGTGGAGATGCGCACGGACTGAAGGTTGGGGTTCCAACGACGACGGGTCTTCTTCTTCGACCACGGGACGTTGTTGCCAAAGCCAGGGCGCTTTCCGCAGGCTTCACACACGCTCGACATAATCCAAAACTCCTGCCAAAATGATCATCTTTATCGGCAGCTGCCCACTGGTGCGCGGGCAACCGGGTAATTCTAGCCGACCGAACCTCACGTCGGTTCAGTGGGCTGGGCTCGAAGCGCATGCGACACGACCTAGGCCCCGGGCACTACCTGCGAGGGTATCGCCACACAGACCCTAGCCCGGGACTGTCCTCATCCAAACAAAACAGGTTGGACACATCTGTGCCTATTAGTCCGGTCGACCTTCAGCCGGTCGGCCGATAATCCTGAGCCATTGGGCCAGGCTAGAGGCAGCGTCCGGCGTCATGCTAGATATGACCTAGCCGCAATTAGCGCCATGCGGTGATTCTAAGATTGGCATCGATCCCATAAGCTGCATACAGTCCGTGATGTGCCGATGCCCATACTTTCTTTGGTGAGTCTAGATGAGTTACCCCCCGCAACAGCCCGCTGACGGTTGGCAGGCCGATAACCAAGGTCAGCCCAATGGCGACGGCGACGCCGTCCACCACCCCCAGGCGGCCGACGCCCAAGCCCCAGCTGCGCCGTTCGGTGAACCGCATGCTCCAGTCTCGCCTTCCGTCGACCAGTATGGCCAAGCCGCGCATAACCCCTACGCGCCCTATCAGCCGCCCGGGCACGGCCAGCAGGTGCCTCAGCAGCAGCCTTACCAGGATTACTCCCAGCACAGTGGTGCCTATGGGCAGCCACAGGCATACCAAAACGACCAACAGCACGGATACGGGCAGCCACAGGCCTACCAGAACGACCAACAGCACGGATATGGGCAGGACCAGGGATACCAGGGCGAACAACCTCAGTACCACCAGCCGTTCCAGCAATCGGACCCCGGCCCAGCCACAGGTCAGGCATCAGCCCCGCCGTGGGCTCCCGAGCAATTCAACCCCAACATGGGGCCAGTCTCGGCGCAGCCTTCCTCGGGCAGCCCGTTCGGAACCGTTCCGTTTGCCCCGACCTCCTCGGCTGGCAATACCGACGCGGCCCCTCCCGGAGTTCCCGCCTCGCCATTCTCGGCACCCCCGGCCTCGGCCCCTCCCAACTCCGACCAGTTCGGACCGCCCGGCGGTCAGGTCGCCTTGCAGCCAGTATCGGCCGCCAGCGGCGCGTGGGGGCACAACCCCGGCCAAATCGAGCGCAAAAAGCAAAAGAAACAGCGCAAAGGCTTCCCGATGTGGGGATTCATCGCTGGCGCGGTGATCTTCGCCATGGTGCTTGCCGCCGGGACCTGGCTGATGCTCTCCGGGGCGGGCGAACCCGGCCAAACCGGAACCACTGAACCGGGCCCCACGATCGAAGCCCAACCACAGGAGTACCTCGTTCACGAGTCGAGTTCCGACTTCGGCTTCAGCATGATCGACACAAACGACTGGGTGCCAGGAACCGATGACGCGATCACAGTCTTCACCGCTGCGGACGGCCTCCTCCTAGACGGTGAGGAACGAGCGGGCTTCGTGACCGGGGCGATCGACACCGACGCTGTCGAATATTCCAGCGACGAGATCATCGAAGCTGGCCAGGCCGCGATTTCCCAGTTCACCGCCGACCTCTTCGGGGACACTCCCACCGGGGAGACGGCACAGAGCCTTCGCGTCGACGGTCGCCTCGCCCACATGACCGAGTTCGTGGCGACAGACCCCGACGGCACCGAATACTCCGTCACCTTCACCATCGTCGAAATGCCCAGCGAAGAGGCCGCCGGTTTCATCGGCTATGTTCCTTTGGCCGACAGCGACCTGGTCGAACTGAAAGACGCGGCAGCGCTTTCACTGACCTTTGGTGAATAGGCCCCAGACGGTGGCTACGGATGCGGGCCGTCCTGGCGAGGGCTAGAGTCGGCAAACGTGGACATGAAGCCGGAAACTCTCGACTCCCAGCTGCTGCGCACTTGGGGCGCATCGGCCCTGGAAACGCTGTTGCGCCATCGGCGCGCAGTCGATCAGCTAAATGTCTTCCCGGTGGCCGACTCCGATACCGGTACGAACATGGTCGCGACATTGCAGGCGGCATGTCGAGACCTACAGCCCAGCGACTCATCGGTAGGGGCGCTCGTCGCTGCCGCCGCACAGCGGGCCCTGGTGGCCGCCCGGGGCAACTCAGGAGTCATCCTGGCCCAAATGTTGCGCGGTCTGGCCGACTCCTGGACCGGTCGCGTCGTTGACGGCCCAAGATTTGCCGCCGGCCTCGACACTGCCGCCACCTCGGCGGCCGGAGCGGTCGCGGTCCCTACACATGGCACCATGCTCACCGTCGCCGCAGCGGCGGCCGCCGCCGCGCACCGCCATGCCTCCGCGGGTCTAGTCTCCGCGGCTGAAGCCGCCGCCGAGGCCGCCGCCGCAGCGGTGGGAGCGACGCCCTCCCAGTTGCCAGCACTCGCTCGCGCCGGTGTCGTCGATTCCGGCGGCATGGGCCTGGCTTTGCTGATGGACACGTTCGTGGAGACCCTCACCGGCTCCAACCCCGGTCGCGCGCAACGGCTCCTGCGCGCCCAACGCCCTGGGGCGGGCCAGCGCCCCTTCGTGCCCCAAGTGCCGCGCGAATCAGGCTCAGTCGACTACGCCTACGAGGTGCAGTATCTGCTGGAGGCGACTGCTGACGGCGTTGAACAGTTGCGGGAGAGACTGGCCGGCCTCGGTGACTCACTAGTGATCATCGGCTCTGCCGCCACGTCCGATTCCGAAGAACCGCCGACTTGGAACGTGCACGTCCATGTCAACAACATCGGCGCCGCCATTGAAGCCGGTATCGAAGTGGGCCGGGTGCACCGGCTCTCCGTGACCCGTTTCGAAGACGTCGCCCACAAAAGCACTGACTCTTGCGGCGCAGCCCACGCCACGACCCACAGAACCATTGTCGCCATCACCGCCCATACGGCTATGGCCCCGCTGCTGTCCAAAGAAGGCTGCCATGTAGCCCGCGACTCCAGTCCAGAGGCGATCGGCCAGGCAATTCGCGCCAGCGGTGGAGGCGACGTGATTATTCTGGTAGACGGCCCGCACGCCAAGCCTGGGGCGGAGAGCGCCGCCGCGTTGGCTCGCGCCGACGGGTGGCGCGTCTGGGTCATACCCACCAGCGGGCTACCACAGATTCTGGCAGCCGTGGCCGTTCACGATCCGGCCCGGCGGTTCGATGATGACGTGATCGCCATGGCGGAAGCCGCCGCGGCCTGCCATGTGGGCGAGGTCCGCATCGTTACCGCTGAGGCCGACACCGCCGCCGGACGCGCCCCAGTGGGGAGCATTTTGCTCTTGGTCGATGCCGACGTCCTCGCTATTGGCCACGACCTTCTCAGCTCCAGCGCAGATCTCCTGTCGCGACTGTGCTCGGCCGGGGCCGAACTCATCACCCTGATCCCTGGCGCGGCGATGAGCGCGCAAGATGTCACATCCTTGGTGGAAGATATTGGTCACCGGTGGCCGTTGGTCGAGATTCAACGGTTTCCGGGAGGACAAGCCGAACCCGCGCTATTGATCGGAGCTGAGTGATGCTGGGGCTGTCGACCAAACTTCGTGATGTCCTCGGAGCCAAGACAGCTACCGCGCTAAACGAAGCGCTCGAACTCGACACGGTCGGTGACCTGCTGGCTCACTATCCGTTTCGCTATGCCAAGCGTGGCGAACAGACGTCCCTCAACGCGTTGAGCATCGGAGACCAGGTCACTGTTTTGGCTAAGGTGCGTGCCGCGGTGCAAAAACCGATGCGCAACCGGCGCGGCAAACTATTGGAAGTCACCGTGGCCGACGATGCGGGCCACACCCTCACACTCACGTTTTTCAACCAACCTTGGCAGGCCCGCAAACTCACCCCCGGGCGCTGGGGCCTGTTCGCGGGGCGCGTCAGCGAGTTCCGGGGTCGCCGTCAGCTCAACAGCCCCGACTGCCGACTCCTAGCCACCGACGAAGACCCCGACGACTCGGAGGCCATTGAGGAATTCGCCGGTGCCCTGATCCCGGTCTACTCGGCCAGCGCCAAGGTCCCCTCATGGACCATCGCCCGCTGCGTGCGGGTGGTCCTTGACTTGTTGGATGCGCCCGGCCAGCACCTCAGCGTCCCCGACCCGATCCCCTCAAGCTTGCGTACCGAACTTGGCCTGGTCGATCGTCTTAGCGCCTTGCGCCACATTCACCGGCCTGGATCGGAAACGGCGCTGGCGGCTGCGAGGAAGCGCTTGAAGTGGCAGGAGGCGTTGCTTTTGCAGACGGTGTTGGTGCGGCGGAAGGCCGCCGCCCAACGAGACGCGGCGACGCCGCGCCCGGCCGGAGGCGCGATCGCCGAGGCGTTTGACAAACGCTTGCCATTCGAGTTGACCAAAGGTCAACGGGACGTCGGCGCGGACATCGCGGCGGATCTGGCTCGCAGCCACCCCATGCATCGTCTCTTGCAAGGTGACGTCGGCTCCGGCAAGACTTTGGTGGCGTTGCGCGCGATACTGCAGGTGGTTGCGAGCGGGGGGCAGGCGGCTCTCTTGGCTCCCACCGAGGTGTTGGCCAGTCAGCATTATCTGTCCATTCACCAGCTGCTTGGAGATTTGGCTTCGGCCGGGCAATTGGGAGCTCCCGAGGAGGCGACCGGCGTCGAGCTCATCACTGGCTCGCTTCCCGCCGCGAAACGACGTGCCGCGACCCAGCGTGTTGCCGAGGGATCGGCGGGCATTGTGGTGGGCACCCACGCGTTGCTGTATGACGGGGTGGACTTCGCGGATTTGGGTCTGGTCGTGATCGACGAACAGCATCGGTTTGGGGTTGAACAACGCGACGCCCTGCGGGCCAAGGCCTCGGCCGCGCCGCACACGTTGGTCATGACGGCCACACCGATCCCCCGGACGGTCGCCATGACCGTCTATGGCGACTTGGAGGTATCGCGGCTAACTGAGCTACCCGCGGGGCGCAGCCCGATTGTGACGCACGTCGTGCCCGCTTCTGACGCTCGATGGATGGATCGCTGTTGGGAGCGTCTGATCGAGGAGGTGAAAGCCGGGAGGCAGGCATACGTGGTGTGTCCACGAGTGGGAGACGGCCAGGCGGAGGATTCCGCTGAGCCGAGCTCGGCCGAGCCGCAGACTGAACCACAACGCCGACCCGCCGCCTCCGTGCTCGATACGCTCGACGAACTAGCGCAGGGGCCGCTTCGGGACCTGCGTTTGGGGCTCTTGCATGGGCGGCTGAAACCCGATGTCAAGGACGCCACCATGCGAGCCTTTGCCCAAGGCGATATCGACGTTCTCGTCGCCACGACCGTTATCGAAGTGGGCGTCAACGTTCCCAATGCGACGATGATGGTCATCATGGACGCCGACCGTTTCGGTATCTCCCAGTTGCATCAGCTTCGGGGCCGGGTTGGCCGAGGTGAGCATCAGGGGCTTTGCCTCCTTGTCAGTGGAGCTGCTGGTCCGCCTGGGGGTGGCGCGTCGGTACAGCTGGCCAACCTGGCGGATGGACTGTCGCCAACGCGCGCCCGCTTGGAGGCCGTGGCATCGACAGTCGACGGTTTCAAACTCGCCGAACTGGATCTTGAGCAGCGCCGGGAGGGCGATGTGCTGGGGGACGCGCAATCTGGTTCGAAGTCGCACGTGCGACTTTTGTCGCTGTTGCGCGATGTGGAAATCATCGAACAAGCCCGCGCCATCGCGGTGCGCCTGGTCGGTGACGACGTGACGTTGAGCGACCACCCGGCGCTGGCGGCCGAGGTGGAGGCGCTGGCTGCGGAACGGGGCGAGTATCTCGAAAAGAGCTGAGCCGGGCTGGGACCGCCATTTGGTGTGAGGCGCCCGGTTTTGGGCGCGGGTGATCTTGTTGATCGTTCGCGGTGGGGCTATAGGCTGGGGGGCATGTCCCGCATCATCGCTGGCACTCTTAAGGGGCGCCGTCTGGTTACACCGCGCGGTACTCGGACCCGTCCGACCTCGGAGAGGGTCCGGGAGGCGTTGTTTAGCTCTCTCGCGCCGGGGGGAAACCTGGAGGGTCTGCACGTGGCCGATCTTTTTGCCGGTTCTGGTGCGGTTGGCATTGAGGCCTGTTCACGGGGAGCCACCCGCGCGCTGTTTGTCGAGGCACACGCCCCCACCGCGCAACTGTTGCGTCGAAATTTGTCCGACTTGGGAATTCGCCAGGGGGTCGAAGTTCTCACTGCCTCGGTCAACAGCGTGGTCGCGAAGTCGGCCACCGAACAGTATGACATCGTGTTCGCTGACCCTCCTTATGAACTGGGGGAGGACCAATTGGGCCAGATCTTGCATGACCTGGCAGCCAATGGCTGGTTGGCCGAGGGGGCCGATTTGGTGATCGAACGCAGCGGAAAGTCCCCCGAACCGGCCTGGCCTGATGTCGTCGGCAAATCTCGATCTCGCCGCTACGGCTCATCCACTCTTTGGTACGGTCTCGTCACGTGAAAACAGAAGCCCGCCATGCCGTCTGCTCAGGGTCGTTCGACCCGGTTACCTACGGCCATCTGGATATCATCAGCCGCACCGCCGAGTTGTACGACCACGTGTGGGTCGCGGTGTTCCTCAATAACTCTAAGAAAACCATGTTCACCGCCGAGGAACGGGTGGAGTTGTTGGAGGAGACCACAGCCGACTTGCCCAATGTGCATGTGGCCACGTTTCAGGGACTTGTGGTCGATTTTTGCAAGCAGCGGCAAATCGGCGTCATCGTCCGAGGCGTCCGCGCTGTCTCCGACTTCGACTATGAATTGCAAATGGCCCAAATGAACTATGGGCTCGCTGGGGTGGAGACGGTGTTCATGCCAACGAATCCCCTGTACTCTTTCTTGTCATCGAGCTTGGTCAAAGATGCGGCGAAATGGGGTGGAGATATCTCCGCCCACGTCCCCGATACGGTAGCTACGCGACTTATCGAGCGGTTCAGCACCGAATAGCCAGCATTTATGCGACTAATAGGTGACAATAACCCCATGAATGAAACTGACGGGAGCAACCCTGTGGGTCCTATGGAGCGGATTGAAGAGCTCATTGCCTACGTGGAGGAAGCTCGCGCTATCCCCATGTCACGCAATTGCAAGATTGATCGAGCCGAGGTCATCGGCATGCTGGAGGAGATGCAGGCGGAACTGCCCGCGGACATCCGGCGGGCTGAGGCGATGCTGGCCGAACGCGACAAGATCATTGACGCCGGTCAGCGGGAGTCCGACCGGATTATTCGCGAGGGTGAGTCCGAGCATGCGCGCCTGGTGTCGGCGCATGAGATCACTGTGTCGGCCGAGCATGAGGCAAATCGCATCATCTCTGAGGCTCGTAACGAGGCCCAGCGGCTCCGGGACGAAGTTGACGAATATGTGGACACCACCTTGGCCAACTTCGAGCAGTTCTTGCACCGTGCTCTCTCTGGCGTAGAGCGTGGACGGGACAAAATGCACGCACTTCGGGAAATTGGTTCTTTCGGTCCTAGCGAAGAGGAAGAGGACAGCCAGCGGCCCCTTCCGCAGATATAGGGCTGTGCGGGTGTCACTCCAAAGAGTGGCAAATCGTCATATCGCGGCCATTGGTGACGCCACATATCTCTTTGCCGACCGCCGTTTCATGGCCACGTTCTGATCGGCTACTGGCCGAAAAGGATCGTTGCAAGCGGCGTGGGTTTTCGAACCCGGTTGAACCGGTACCACCTGTATGAGGTAGTCTTTTATGTCGGCCTCTTCAGGCTGACCGCCTCTCGCTGCCTACGGCACGAGAGACGGATCACTCGATGAGTCATTTCATCGATTCCCGGTGGGTCTATGCCAATTGCGTGTCTGAACCCGCTGGTTTGGCATCAGGGAAATCTTGATGCTGGTAAACACCGCGACGTCGTCAACAACACTGGATGGAACCAAGACTTTCGCTATGTCCACTTTTGCTCTAGATCCGCGCGCCCCGCTGGTCATCGACACCAGTGATCTTCCGCGCACCCCCGGAGCGATTGTTGAGATCGAGCGGGAGGCAGCCTCCGAGGACGACATCGGGGTGGAAATGCTCGGTGTCCCGGCAAAGTCACCGTTGCAGCTGGAACTGCAGCTGACGTCGGTGACCGAAGGGGTCCTCGTGACCGGGACCGTCGCCGCTCCCCTCAAGGGAGAGTGTGCGAGGTGCCTCAACCCCATCGACGACACCTCGGTAGTGAAAATTCAAGAGCTGTACGCTTATGAAGGCTCCACCACCGAGGAAACTACTGACGCCGATGAGGTCATGCGGCTGCAAGGCGAGTTGCTCGACTTGGAGCCAGCCGTTCGAGACGCTTTGGTGTTGGCGATGTCCACCACCCCGCTGTGTCGGCCGGATTGCCCAGGTTTGTGCTCCATTTGTGGAGTGCACTGGGACGAACTGCCAACTGATCACGACCACGACCAGGTCGATCCTCGGTGGGCAGCTTTGAAAAACTTGTTGGGCCCAGATCAATCGGAGAATTAACGTGGCTGTTCCTAAACGCCGTATGTCGCGCGCTAACACTCGTCACCGCCGCTCAGCGTGGAAAGCTGCGCCGGTGCGACTGACTCAGTGCTCTCAGTGCCACTCCAAGAAGCTCGGCCACACCGCGTGTGGCGTTTGCGGTACTTACAACGGCCGCGCCGTTCTCGACGCTTAAGCGACTGGAGTTGCGGGCCGTCGTCTCAGACGTGCCCGTCTTTCCCCGATAGGCGAGGAGAGCGAACCGTCATGAGCAATAAGGCGGTCACACATTTTGAAGCAGTGTTCGGGGTTCGAGACATCGACCCCGAACTACTGCTTTTGGCGTTGACGCATCGTTCCTATGCTTACGAGCACGGCGGAATTCCCACCAATGAGCGCCTGGAGTTTCTGGGTGACGCGGTGTTGAGTGTCGTGATCACCGCTGCGCTGTACCGCTCGCATCCGGACCTGCCCGAAGGGCAGTTGGCGCGTTTGCGGGCCGGGGTGGTCAACCAAAAGGCTCTGGCGGGCGTGGCTCGGCGCATGGGCGCCGGTGGAGTCGGACCACACTTGAAGCTGGGGAAAGGCGAAGAGGCCACAGGCGGGCGCGAAAAGAACTCGATCTTGGCCGACGCCGTCGAGGCGCTGCTTGGTGCGATCTATTTGCAGTACGGGATGGACACCTCTGAGCGGGTGATTCACCAGCTTTTCGACCCTATGATGGACCGCGCGATTCATCAAGGTGCCGCTTTGGATTGGAAGACGAGCCTGCAGGAACTCACGGCTGAGTCTTCCCTGGGCGTGCCCGAGTATCGAATCACCGAGTCTGGCCCTGACCACGCTAAGAAGTTCACGGCATGGGCAGTGGTGCGGGGTGAAGAATTCGGGCAGGGTACGGGCCCCTCCAAGAAGGAAGCCGAACAGATCGCGGCCGAACTCGCGTGGCGGGTCCTCAACGAACGCTACGGTCCTCGCGATTGAGCTGGACGTATCCGTCTGCCACTCTTTCCAGGTACCTAAATTGGATTCGACCAGTGGAGCAATGTCGGGGAACTTTCGCGGCCGGTCGCTGTAAGACACCTCGTAGATGAGCCATCTCCCGCTGCGGTGGGCTCGGTCTGTGGATTCAGGCCAACTTTCCTGGCCGCCCTGGCGTTGCCATTGAGCTTGAGAGCTGCCTCAGCTTTGGCAGCGAGGGCATGAGTAGCTGGAACGCCCTCCGATGACTTCGCGACGCATGATCGACTGGCAGCACCGGCACGGCTGCCCGGCTCGTCCGTACGCGTCGAGGCTGCGCTCGAAGTACCCGGATTCGCCGTTGGTGTTCACATAGAGGTCGTCAAACGAGGTTCCTCCGGCCTCGATCGCCTCGGCCATCACCTCTCGCGCGTGCTTCAAGATGGTGTGCGCTTCGTCGATTGCCAGGTGGGAGCAGCGGCGCAAGCCATGTACCCCTGAGCGCCATAGCGCCTCGTCGGCGTAAATGTTGCCGATCCCCGAAACCAGCGACTGGTCTAGTAGGGCCGTCTTAATCGGCGAGCGTCGACTGCGAAGACGGCGCGCGCACGCGTCGATATCGAACTCGCCTTCGAACGGATCGGGCCCGATATGTTCGATTGCCTGTGGCACGTTCCCCGTGACGTCGCTGAGTTGAAGATGCCCGAACGTCCGTTGGTCGACAAACCACAGCTGGGTCTGGCCCGAGGTGAAGCGGAATCGCGTGCGAAGGTGCTTGTGTGTGGGGTGGTCCGCCTCTTGGGCGAGAAATTGGCCGCTCATCCCCAGGTGGCACAACAGGGTTGTCTCGTCATCGAGGGTCAGCCACATGAATTTGCCGCGACGGCCTGTGTCGGAGATCGTCCGGTCGACAAGCCGGGCGGAAAAGTCGGCCATTCCCGCCAGGTGCCGTCTGACGGTGCGTGGGTGATAGACCTCCACTCCATGCAGTTGTTGCCCGACGAAGCGGCGGTGAAGCCCACGGCGTACGGTCTCTACTTCGGGGAGTTCAGGCATGCCTTGAGCCTATCTGAAGATGTGCTCAACAGCGTTTTCACACTCTTGGCGGACCTGCGACCGCACAGTTTTAGCGTAGCCATTGTGGCCCGTCCGCGCCCTCATCGGCTGATAGCGTTCTCAACTCAGCTGTATTGAGGGGCTCCAGCGGCGACAGTGGTGACGTCGTAATTGATGACGAAGGCTTGAGCGGCCAGGCGCGAATGCACACCTAGCTTGGCCAGGACATTCTGAATATGTGAGCGCACCGTGGAGATGGAGACTCCCATTGCCGCAGCCATTTTTGAGGTCGATTCTCCCGACATGATGCGGCGGAGGACATCGTCTTCGCGTGGCGTGAGGTGACTGACGAGTTGGCGCGCGGCATCCCGGTCGAGCTCGGGTTGTGGGCGTAGCGCCGCGCGCAGAAGATCACGGTCGAAGTAGGGATGACCGCTGATGGCTTGGTCAATGGCCGCCAGTAGGTCGGCGGGCATCCGATGGGTTCCACTGAGCCCGGCAGCTTGGCAGGAGAAGGCCTGCCTTAGGACTTTGCCGTCATCACGATCGGTGATGAGGAAAACGGGGCCGTGGGCCTGCCGCAGCCGAGAACTGCGATTGATCGAGTCGATGGCGACTAGGTGGGCGTCAACATCCGTGGCGTCGGTGACGCTGGAGACCGAGCCGGCCCGAATCGTCTCATCGCCTCGGCTGTGAAGGAGTGGTTGAAGACTGGCAACGAACGTTTCCTTGGGATCGTAGAGCATCACACGCACGGTGGCACCTCGCTATTCCGCTGTTTAGTAGCTCTCCCCAGGCTGCGGCGTTGTTACGCGGTAATCCCAGAATGACCGGTAGTGACCTGGATAGCCAGTACTAAGTCGGATGGCCGACAAAAGCGATTAGTGAGCTCAAAGCCCTGTACTCAAGCGAAAGAGGACAGTCACTCCCTGTCACATGCAGGTGAAACTTGTCGATGCACGCTAAGAAACCACGCTGGGGACGGTCGCGATTCTTTCTCTCGCCTCGGTCTCATGCGAGCCGAAGGGGCTTCTCGCTTAGAGATGTCGTTGGACGAGCAGTCAGGGTGAGGAACCAAAAAGTGTGTTCAGGCGAACTTCTGCACCCAGTAGATCGTCCCATTGGCATTGGCGACCGCACCGACTCCGATGAGGGTGTGATTGCAGTTGAGGATGTTGTTGCGGTGCCCTTCGGAACTCATCCAGGCGTCAAGTACCGCCTGCGCCGTGGGCTGGCCGTAGGCGATGTTCTCGGCAACTCCACCAGAGAAGCCATGCTCGCGGGCTCGATCGGTCGGGCTTCGCCCGTCTGCTGAGGTGTGGCTGAAGTAGTCGTTGTCGGCCATGTCCTTGGCGTGGGCCATCGCGGCGTTGGTCAAGCGCTCGTCGTTGCGTACCGAGGAGCAGCCATGTGCGGTGCGTTCGGAGTTGGTGGCGTCGATGACCGCCTGCACGTTGGCGGGCAGTTGGGAACCAGAGGAGTCATCACCTGAGCCACCGGTGCCACCGGAACCGCCGGAATCGTTCGAACCGCTGGAGTCGTTGCCGGCCTCGGTCGGCTCGTCCGTGGGCTCTTGCTCCTCTTCGGCCGGGTCGTCAGGGTCTTGGTCCAGAATCGATGACGGGTCGGCCGGAAGGAAGCTCACCTCAGAGCGCTGCGTCTCGATGGAGGCACCCGTGTCCTCGTTCTGACCCGCTTGCTCGGCCGATCCATCAAGGCTCCAGAAGGTGAAGGCGCCGCCGAGAAGGGCCAAAGATAGCGCCACCGCGGCGAGAATGCGCAAGGGGCCGCCAGCATGGTAGCGGTGGCGGCCACGGTGGTTTTCGGCTCGGCGCTCGGCGTTCGCGGCGGAGGGCGGGGCCACTGAGGTCGGGGAGTCGCTCGTGGCGTGGGAGTCGAATTTTGGGGAGGTCATGGGGTGGGGTCCAGCAATCTATTCTTGAACGTGAGGAAATCTCCTCTGCTGCCGGATACTAGCACCGTCGTCATTGGTCGGCCAAGCGTCGATCATTGGGTAATCGCATCGAAACTGCCTGCTGATTTAGGCTTATGCGCCAATGGGGTATCGGCGCAGTCATTGGGTTGATTCGCCTGAGCTTCAGCATGTCGCCACAACGGCACTATCGTGGTGCGCGCACTATTGTGAGCACGTTTCGCAGTGGTGTGCCCAGAGTGAGTAATGCGACCGCTTGTTCGACTGGGGCCCGTGGTCTCTCCTCGCCCTCAGCGGGCACTCACTGATCGCACTGACGAGTGCGGCTAGGTGCGACGAGCTGCGGAAATCGGGGTGAGTTACGTCGCTTTCGGTGCCAGATGGCCCGGAGCAGAAGGTGCAAAAAGGATGAGAGGGGACACGCGCTACGCCTGCCGAGGGAATCCCCCAATGAACTGGACTTTTATGACCTATGTCAAGCTTGACGTACTATCATGAGAAGCGGATGATAGGTAAGTGCGGTAGTTTGAAGACAGGGTCGGACAACCTGAAACAAAAACCGCATCACATAGTAGTGCTGTCAGCACTCATTGAGTAGGCCCCAGGCACTTGGCCCGGGGGTGAAGCAAACAACATTCACAGGGATGCGACGTGCCAGTGCGCGCGCCAGCGACACTGGGCGACGTCATCACAAGGAGACACTATGGCGAAAGCCCTCTATGGCCATGTCGGCCATGCGCCCAGCAAGCGCCTGATCGACGAGGTCGTTCAACTACGCGCAAGGGTGCGCAGTCTTGAGTCCGAGCTAGCTCAGCTGCAGGCACATGAGACCCAAGTTGAGACAGAGAAACCGGAGGAATTGCTTCGGCTATCCGAGCCGGCGCTAACCTGATCACCCGCGCCACATCGGGCACAATCACATAGAACGCTCGATAGATAGACCGCGCGCCGTCACCTAATTTTGGTCGGCGCGCATTGTTTTGCCCAAAAGTGGCGAGATTTATGGCATCGATGAGGTGAAACGTAAATCCTGACCCACCTTGGACCTACCGGCCGGGTAAGGTGAAACGTCGAGTCGCGCATGCGCGGCCCGTCGTACGCGGACTCATGCGGAACTTCCGGGTGGGGAATGGGCCCGAAGTCTGGGGCTATCGAGGCCTCCGGGTGCGATGCGACGAACGTGGACACAATGAGACTCGCGCGGCAGGTGGGCGTTACTCGCCGCTGCGGGACTCAGTACTTACTCGGAGCGTCTGTGTATCTCAAGAGCCTGACTTTGAAGGGTTTCAAGTCCTTCGCCTCCGCCACGACCCTGCGGTTTGAACCGGGGATCACGTGTGTGGTGGGCCCCAACGGCTCTGGAAAGTCCAATGTGGTCGATGCGATCGCTTGGGTGCTGGGGGAGCAGGGAGCGAAAGCTCTGCGTGGCGGCAAGATGGAAGACGTCATTTTCGCCGGAACCACTGGCCGCGCCCCCTTGGGTCGGGCCGAAGTCACCCTATGCATCGACAACTCCGACGGCGCCATCCCCATTGAGTACTCCGAAGTCTCCATCACTCGCCGCATGTTCCGCTCCGGTGAATCCGAATACGAGATCAACTCAGACCGCTGCCGGCTGCTGGACATCCAAGACCTGCTGTCGGACTCCGGCATCGGGCGTGAAATGCACGTGCTGGTCGGCCAAGGAAAGCTCGACTCCTACCTACACGCCCGGCCCGAAGACCGCCGAGCCTTCATCGAAGAGGCCGCCGGGGTGCTCAAACACCGCAAACGAAAAGAAAAAGCCCTCCGCAAACTCGACGGCATGCAAGCCAACCTCGACCGACTCAACGACCTCACCTCCGAGTTGCGTCGCCAGCTCAAACCGCTGGGCAAGCAGGCCGAACTAGCCCGTCGCGCCGCCTTCATCCAAGCCGAGCTGCGCGAGGCCCGCCTCCGACTGCTGGCCGACGACCTGACCACCTTGCGCACCAGCATCGCCCAGGAACTGGCCGATGAAGAGGCCATGCGTGAACGTCGTGAAGCGTTGGAGGCCGAGAACGAGCAGCTCACCGAACAAATCACGACCCTCGAGACGGACCTTGAAGCCGGGAAACCACGGCTCAACCGCCTCCAAGAGACCTGGTACCGGCTGCAAGCCGTCGCTGAACGTCTGCGCTCAACGTTGCAAATCGCTGAGGAACGTCACCGGTTTTTGGCCGAAGACGACGCCGAGACCCGCCGTGGACGTGACCCCGAACAGCTCGAAGCCGAGGCAGAGCGTATCCGTGAACAGGAAATCGAACTCCGGGAAGCCCTGCTAGAGGACCAAGAACGCCTAACCGAAGCCGTCGACGCCCGCACCATCACCGAGGAAGCGCTAGCTCAAGCCGAACAGCAGGTCGTCAGCGCGGTGAAGGCCGCCGCGGACCGTCGCGAACATCTCGCCAAGCTGCACGGCCGCGTCGACAGTCTCACCTCCCGGACCGCAGCTGCCGAAGAAGAGCTAGAGCGAGCCTCCACTGCCCTAGCCGAGGCCGAGGAGCGCGCCGAGGCTGCCAACGAGGCATGGGAAGAGGCCAAACAGCAATCTGACGCCCAGGCGGGCGAAACCGAGCTGGATAGGGCACTTGCCCAGGCGAAGGCGCAGCTGGAAGCCCGCCACGATGAGGTCAACCAGCTAGTCGAGGAAGAACGCGTGGCCGACCGGGAGGTCACGCAATGGCAGGCCCGCGAGGAAGCCCTAGCGGTCGGCCTGCAACGTAAAGACGGTGCTGCCGCCCTGCTGGGCCAGACCGAAGCCCTTCCCGGACTGCGCGGCTCGGTCGCCGCCCTCCTGTCGGTCGAAAGCGGATTCGAGCCAGTCATCGCCGCAGCTTTGGGCCCCCTCGCCGATGCCGTCGCCGTCAGTGATCTCGACACCGCCACGGCGGCCCTGACCCGGCTGCGGTCCGAGGACGCCGGCCAGGCGGGATTCGTCATCGGCACCGCCACTGCTGGAAGCGGTGTCCACATCCCCGAGGGACTACGGCCCCTCGCCGACCTAGTGCAGGCCCCCGCCGAGCTGCACGGTTCCATAGCGCGCGTGCTCGCTGGCATGGTTGTCGCCGACGACCTGGCCCACGCCAACCAGCTCATCACCTCCCACCCCCAGCTGACGGCCGTCACCCGCGAGGGCGACGTCGTCGCCGCCCACACCGCGCATGGAGGGTCGGCCTCCGACCAGTCCTACATCGAGATCCAGGCATCGGTTGACGAGGCACGAGACCAACGCCGCGTCGCCGAACACACCCGGTCCAAACTCGCCTCGCAACTCGAATCAGCCCGCGCGGCGCTGGCCGAGGCCGAAGGGCACCGCGACGAGCTCGTCGCGAAACAGCGCGCGCTGGAGCTGGAACGCAACACCGCCGATAAACACATCGCCGAGCTTGGCGCGGCCGCCAAATCTGCCTCAGCCGAGGTCCAGCGTCTGCAATCAGCGCAGCAACGCGCCCAGCAAGCGATCCAGACCGACTCGGCTGGCCTAGCCGAACTGCGTGCTGAACTCGAGACTGCCCAAGCTGAGCCCGAGATCGCCGAACCCTCTACCGACGAACGCGACATGCTGACCAACCAGCTCAACGCGCAGCGGCAAAATGAGATGGAGACTCGGCTGGCCGTGCGTACCGCCGAGGAACGCGTGTCGGCGCTATCGGGCCGCGCCGACGCCTTGACCAGGCAGGCACAAACCGAGCGGGCCGCCCGTGCACGCGCCGAAGCTCGACGTGAACAGCGCAAACGCGGAGCCCACATTGCCTACCTGGTGGCCGACGCCGCCACCGCGACCCTGCGGCGCGTCGAGCTGTCACTGGAGAAGGCCGGGATCGAACGGGATGCGGCCGCCGCCGACCAGTCGCGCCGGGAAGCCGCGTTGGTGGGAGTCCGCGACCGGGCCAAGAGCACAGCCGCCGAGCTGGAGCGGGTCACCAACGCCGCCCACCGCGAGGAATTGGCTCGCGCGGAGCAGCGTCTGCGCATTGAACAGCTGGAGGAGAAAGCCGCCGAGGACTTCGGCGTCGACATCGAAACTCTGTTGGGCGAATATGGGCCCGAACATCTCGTGGCCCCCTCTGCGATCGACGTCGCCGCCGCCGAGAAGAAGGGCCTGGAACCACCAGAACCCGCGCCATTCGACCGGGCGATCATGGAAAAGCGAGCCTCGCGGGGCGAACGCGAGCTGAAGTTGCTGGGGAAAGTCAATCCGCTTGCGTTGGAAGAGTTCGCCGCGCTCGAAGAACGCTACAAGTTCCTCTCCGAGCAGCTCGATGACGTAAAACGGACCCGGTCGGACTTGCTGCACGTGGTCAAGGAAGTTGACGAACGAATCCAAACGGTCTTCGAGGAGGCCTTCGCCGACACGGCCCGAGAGTTCGAGCAGGTCTTCGCCACGGTCTTCCCCGGCGGTGACGGGCGGCTGATCCTCACCGAGCCCGACGACATGCTCAACACCGGGATCGAGGTCGAGGCCCGTCCCCCCGGTAAGAAGGTCAAACGGCTATCACTGCTCTCCGGTGGCGAACGGTCATTGACGGCCGTCGCGTTGCTCTGCGCGATCTTTAGAGCCCGCCCCAGCCCGTTCTACCTGATGGACGAGGTCGAGGCAGCGCTTGACGATGTCAACCTGCAACGTTTGCTGACACTCTTGACGCAACTGCGGGAGAACTCCCAGCTGCTGGTCATCACGCACCAGAAACGCACCATGGAGGTCGCCGACGCGCTCTACGGCGTCACCATGCGTTCCGGCGTCACCCAGGTGATCAGCCAAAGATTCGCCACCGAGGACGCTTAGGAGACCGCTGGTCTGGCCACCACTCCTGCACAGACGGTGGTCGACACTCCCTAGCCGATGCGCGCTGTTCTTGGGGGCAACTCTTCGAGAGCGGGCGGCCTAGGCATGCGGGGTTGAGCGAACCTTGATCGCTCCCTCACTGGGCTCATCGTGGCGGCACGAGCCTCGCACCACGGTAGAACCTGACGTGAATCATCCTCTATCGTCGGTGCCTATGGCCCCCTCCGACAGTTATGCGCAATTGGTCGAAGCGCTCGGCATCGACTTCGGCACCACCTACACGGTCGCGGTTCTGCGGTGGCGCGGCGGACGCACTCGCCCCCTGCTCTTTGACAATTCCCCGCAACTGCCCTCCGCGGTCTACTGTGCCCCAGACGGGCAGCTGGAAACTGGAGCCGCCGCGCTACGACTCGGAAGGCGCTACCCCGACCGCCTCGAACCCAATCCCAAACAGCGCATCGACGATGGCACCCTGTGGCTAGCCAACCGCGAAGTCGCCGTCGTTGATGCGATCGCCGCCGTCCTGGCCAGGGTCCGAGCCGAAGCCGTCCGTGTCGCCGGTCTCCCGCAGACCATCGTGCTCACCGTCCCCGCCTCCTGGGGACCCTCCCGCCGGCAACTACTACTCGAGGCAGCCCGCCGCGCCGCCTTGCCATCCGCCCGCGTCGTAGCCGAACCCGTGGCGGCCGCAGCCTATTACCTGCACACACTGGAGCACGAACTGCCCATAGGTGACGCTGTGGCTGTCTTCGACGCGGGAGCGGGCACCTTTGATGCCAGCGTCGTACGTCGGTCCCCCAACGGGTTCGACACCCTCGCCCTCGAAGGACGCGAAGACCTGGGCGGCCTGGACCTAGACGAGGACCTCCTCGACCACCTCAACCGCATCTATGGCGAACACGACGGATGGACCTCGCTGGTCAACCCATCAACGGTGGCCGAACAACGCGATAGCCGTGCCCTAGCCGATGAGATCCGGCTAGCTCGTGAACAGTTGTCCCGCACCGCACAGGTGGAGCTATACATTCCCGGACTCGACATCGGGTCACTTTTGACCCGCAGCGAAGTGGAACAGGCAATCGCTCCCCGCATTCGCCGAGCCGTCGACATCACCGCCTCAGTCATTCGCGAAGCCCGACCGGGAATGAACCAGCTGGCTGGTGTCTTCTTGGTGGGTGGAACCAGCCGGACTCCGTTGGCCGCCGCCACGCTACACCGCCAACTGGGCCTCGCCCCGACCGTGCTGGAACAGCCCGAACTAGTCGTAGCCGAAGGAAGCCTCATGGCGGCCGCGTACGCCGCGCCCGTCACCCCTTTGGGCTCCTCACCACTCCGGCCCTTCGGCAGCCCGATCGACTACGGTCTGCCCACCCCCGCGAACCCCTTGCCAGTGACCCCACCTCCAGAGCACTCATTGCCGCCACGCGGCACAGTTCATGACAGAAAGAGCCGTCGTGGGATCGTCATTGCCGCGGCGATCGCCTCCGTGGCGGCGCTGGCGGCCGCGACGAGCGTGGTCACCCTATGGCCTGAGGCTAAGCCCAGCGCCATCCATGCCCAGGTGGGTCCCGAAACACCCGGACCCATCGCGCACGAGGACCCCACAATGGAGTCACCTAGCCACTACCTACACGCGCAGTCGATATATGAGGCGAACTTTCCCGAAGTGGTCGGCCACATCGCTTCGGCCCACGATGGAGAGATCCTCAGCCTGGCCAGCTTCAGCCACGAAGAACATGGCGACGTGCTGCTGACCGGAGGAGACGATGGCACCGTACGGTCCTGGAACTTGCTGACCGGCGGCCAATTTGGCCAATTCCAACGGCTCAACCAAGAGGTGGTTCACCTCGGTCCGTATGTTGACGGCGACGAGGCCGTCCAGGTGTGGTCACAGCATTCCCAGCACGGTTGGCACTGGGAATGGGACAGTCACCAGCTGGCCGACCAGCCCGTGACCAGCGATCCCGAAGGCTCGCAGATGGTGTGGGCCGGGGAAATCGACCAGGCGCCCCACACGATGAGCATCGACGTGGAAAGCAAACCGCCCACAGTTGATGTGGGTGGCCTCGGCAGGGACGATCCAGACCTCAGCTGGACGCTGTCCGGTCTCACTCACGCAGCCGACCCCGTCTCCATAGACGGTCAACTGCGATTCGTCGGCATCGCCCACGGAGAAATCGTCCAGGTCGACCTAAAATCCGGCACCCCCATCGATTCCATGGAACTGCACGCCGATCCCCATGACCTCACTCATTTCCACACAGGAACCTACGACGGGGTACCCGCCGCCGTCGCCGTTGCCGATGGGCATCTGCACTTCTATGATCTCGCCGCTAGCCAGGTACTCGCCGACCCGATCTCGCTGGGAGATAAAGAAATCTCCCACCTGCACATTGGCGACACGTGGGGCTACCCCTTCATCGGCACCGTCGACTCCGACCACACCGTCACCCTGTACTCCACCGTCTCCGGCGGACAAATCAGCGACCACTACCAAGTCGAGACCATGTCCACGGCGCACTTCACCTATATCGACCTGCACCCGGTAGTGGTAGTGGCCCACCACGGGGGCGGCCTCAGCGTGGTGGCCCTCAGCCTTAGCTGAGACTCGCCGCACACAACGCGCCTTGTGACCGACCAGTCGATGAAGCGCAACCGGAGCTGCCAGTAGAGTGGACACCGCTGCGACAAGCGCAGCGTTAGTCGTATATCTACCCAGGTGAAGGACGGACTCCGTGGATCAGTGGTGGCTTTGGTTGGTAGTGGCCGTGGCAGTCGTCGTGATCGCCCTCGGCATCGTGCTGGCAGTGCGCGCTCGCTCCCACGGACAAGTGGAGAGCGCCCCAGAGAAGCCGCAGGTCGAGCCTGAGACCTCCCCACCCGAAGCCGTCGCCGAGCCCACGCCGGCCACACCAGAAATCGAGACCCCCGAGCCCACCGCCGGACGGCTCGTGCGCTTGCGGGAACGTCTCGCCCGCTCAAAAAACTCACTGGGTAAAGGGCTGCTCACCCTCCTATCCTCCGACAAGCTCACCGACGAAGAGTGGGAAGAGATCGAAGACACGCTACTAGCCGCTGATGTCGGCGTCACCGACACGACCGAAATCGTCGACCGGCTACGCGAGCGCGTCAAAGTCCTCGGCTCCCGCACCTCCTCCCAAGTCCGCGCCCTCCTCCAAGAAGAACTGACCACAGCACTGGGAGTCGAGGCCGACCGCAATCTCAACACCGTCACGGAAGACGGACCCGCCACCGTCATGGTCGTAGGCGTCAATGGCGCTGGCAAGACCACCACCTGCGGAAAGATCGCTAGGGTCCTGATCGCCGATGGCAATACCGTCGTCATGGGAGCCGCCGACACATTCCGCGCCGCCGCCGCCGACCAGCTGGAAACCTGGGGCACCCGGGTCGGGGCCAAGGTCGTGCGCTCCCACGAAGGGGCAGACCCCGCCTCGGTGGCATTCGACGCGGTGAAGACCGCCAAAGACGACCAAGCCGATGTGGTGCTCGTTGACACGGCTGGGCGACTTCAGAACAAGGTCGGTCTCATGGACGAGCTGGGTAAGGTCAAGCGCGTCGTCGAGAAGCACGGACCAGTCTGCGAGACGCTGCTCGTGCTCGACGCGACCACGGGCCAAAACGGTCTCCAACAGGCCAAGGTCTTCACCGAGGTGTGCGACGTGACCGGTGTCATCCTCACCAAGCTCGACGGCACCGCCAAAGGTGGCATCGTTATCGCGGTGCAGCGCCAGTTGGGTGTGCCGGTTAAACTGATCGGACTGGGGGAGGGGCCAGACGACCTGGCTCCCTTCGAGGTCGAATCCTTCGTAGACGCCCTCATAAGCGTTGACGAACAGTAGGTGACAGCGCGGCCAATCCCCGCGCGCCCGAGGTGGAGAACCATCGGTGACAGCTGTTGCGACAGTGACATATTGGCACTGCTTAAGCGGCGGTCATGCTGGAAACCGCGCCGGGCCTGTGGGGACACGTCGTGTGCCTCAGCATTTTGCCGTCACACTGGCGTTTCGCGGTGAACCACCGCCAGCGTCCGTACCCGCTATAACAACGAGAAAAAACGTGGACCCCAAAAGATGAGACGCTCTTCTTGCTCGCGCTTCTCGGTGGAACCGTGAGCCAAAGCGAAGTCCCGCTGACTGGTGGGAATACCTCGACTGTTGTCCGCTTGGGCGACACCGTTCGTCGCAACACCGGCCCGTGGACCCCTGCGGTCCACGCCTTGCTGCGGCACCTGGAGAATTCCGGATTCACCGGTTCGCCGCGCCCCCTGGGCATGGACGAGCACGGGCGCGAAGTGTTGTCGTACCTCGACGGAGAAGCGGGCAAATACCCGCTCGCTCCACACTGGGTGACCGACGAAACGCTAGTGACTGTCGCCACGATGTTGCGCATGTTCCACGACGCGCAATACGGCTTCCAGCCACCGCCGGGCGCGGTCTGGCGCTCCCTGGGGCCGCCGCCGCCAGACACCGACATCATTTGCCACCACGACGCCGCCCCACATAACGTCGTCTGGCGGCCCGACGGCACTCTCGCCTTGATCGACTTCGACCTGGCCAGCCCCGGATCGCGTCTGTACGATGTCGCCTACACCGCCTGGACCTGGGTACCGATCTTCACCGACCGCGACTCCATCACCCTGGGTTGGCAAAAGCCCGACCGAGCCCGCCGCCTTCGCCTCTTCGCCGACGCATACGGGCTCTCCGTGGCCGACCGAGCGCGGTTTATCAAGGTTCTGCGCAAACGCATTGTCGACCATGTCGAAGGCATCCGCCGCATGGCCGAGGCCGGAGACCCCACCTTCACCAGGATCGTGCGCAAGGGCCACTTGCGCCGACCCGCCCGCGACTTGCGGCTCCTCGACGCAGAGCGCTACATCCTCGACCAAGCGTTGCGTTAACGACGAGACTCCTCCACCCGTTCTGGGCCCGGGCAGCATCGCTGCTCGGGCTGATTTTTACACCCTGGAAACAAACGGTCTCCAACCCGTAACTGACCTCGACGTCGCCGGTAACACAGCGCTGAGAGCGTGATGCAAGCGAGTTCACAACGGCGTGACCTGCAAGCGAGCGTTATACGAAGGCCAAGAACCCGGCCTCTAGCTCGCAGGTGCTCAACTCATGTGCTCACTGCAAAGGGGAACCTTCCATGGAAGGACTCGACACCGGCTCCAACGCCTGGATACTCACATCCGCCGCCCTCGTCCTACTCATGACACCTGGCCTGGCGCTCTTCTACGGCGGACTGACCAGAGCCAAAAGCGTCGTCAACATGATGATGAAATGCCTCGCGGCCATCGGAATAGTCACCCTGCTGTGGGTGATCTACGGAGCCTCCATCGCCGAAGGCGACACCGGCAACGCCTTCTGGGGCGGCCTCTCCGACCTCGGAATGCGCGGCCTCCTCGACTTCGAGGCCTCCCACGACGGTGGCGTCTCCGGGGGAGCGCTCACCGCCTTCGCCATGATGTTCGCCATCATTACCGTCGCCCTCATCTCTGGCGCGGTCGCCGACCGCATGAAGTTCTCTGCCTGGGTTATCTTCGCCGCCATTTGGGTCACCGTCGTCTATTTCCCGGTGGCCTACTGGGTCTGGGGCGACGGATTCATCGAGGACTGGGGAGTGCTCGACTTCGCGGGCGGCACCGCCGTTCACGTCAACGCCGGAGCGGCCGCGCTGGCATTGGCCCTGGTGGTGGGCCGTCGCCTCGGCTGGAGGAATGGGGCGTTCGCCCCCCACAATTTGCCCTTGGTGCTGTTGGGGACCGGCCTATTGTGGTTTGGCTGGTTTGGCTTTAACGGCGGTAGTGCCTTCGCCTCGGATGACATTGCCGGGTTGGCTCTGCTCAACACCCATATCGCCACCGGCGCGGCTGCCCTGGCCTGGCTGGCGACCGACCGCCTCCGAGGTGTCAAACCCTCCATTCTTGGCGGCTGCTCGGGAGTCATCGCCGGTCTGGTGGCCATCACTCCCGCCGCTGGCCACGTGGAGCCACTCGGGGCGATCGCCGTGGGCCTCATCGCTGGTGCCATTTGCCCATTCGCCATCAGTTTGAAGCATCGGCTCGGCTACGACGACGCCCTGGACGTCGTTGGGCTGCACATGGTTGCCGGAGCCTGGGGCTCGGTCGCCGTGGGCTTCTTCGCGGTTCCTGAGATTTCGGACGGCACCGCTGGAGTGTTCTATGGGGGACAGTTCAGCTTCCTCGGACTCCAGGCCTTGGCGGTCCTGGTTGTGGCCGCCTATTCGTTCATTGTGGCGCTGTTGATCGCCCTTGCCTTGAAGCACACCCTGGGCGTGCGGGTGGACAGTGAACAGGAACTGGCGGGCATCGACGGCACTGAACACGGAGAGTCCGGCTACGACCTGCCACTGAACGGTCATGACTCGGGTGAGGATTCGCTGGGCGCCGCAGACAGCGCCCAAGCGTCTGACGTGTCACAGCGCCACAGCGCAGAGTCCACGTCCACAAAGAAGGACACATCGGCCGCAATCCCCACATAGAGGCCCACAACGACCTCTCCAGCGCCCGGAGCCGGGACGGCGGCTCCGGGCATTTTGGCGTCTTCGGCGTTGGGTTCGACCTGCCGAAGAGGCCTGGAGGTGAGTCATCGCCGATTAAGCCTCAGCACGATGCGGCGAACCGACACGAGGGCGTTAAGCTCGAAGTCGTAGCAAAAACCGACCGTTGAGGGACACCAGTGTTTGACAGCTTGTCAGAGCGCCTATCGGGGATTTTCGAGAACCTGCGCGGAAAAACCCGCCTGAGTGACTCCGATATCGACGCCACCGCCCGCCAGATCCGCCTGGCCCTGCTCGAGGCCGACGTTGCGCTTCCGGTGGTGAAAACCTTCATCGGTCATGTCAAGGGCCGCTGCCGAGGCAAAGAAGTCTCCGGAGCGCTCAACCCCAGCCAGCAGATCATCAAAATTGTCAATGAAGAGCTGGTCAAAATTCTCGGCGGCGAGACTCGTCGCCTCGAATTCTCCAAGCAGCCGCCAACGGTGGTCATGTTGGCCGGTTTGCAAGGTGCCGGTAAGACGACCCTGGCCGGAAAGCTCGCCAAGTGGCTTAAGAGCGAAGGCCACTCCCCATTGTTGGTCGCCGCCGACTTGCAGCGCCCCAACGCCGTCGGTCAGCTGAGCGTTTTGGCCGAACGGGCCGAGGTTGAGATCTACGCCCCGCAACCGGGTTCTGGCGTTGGAGACCCGGTCGAGGTCGCTCGGGATTCTCTTGAACATGCCAAGAAGGCCGGTCGCGACATTGTCATCGTCGACACCGCCGGTCGTCTTGGTGTGGACGAGGAAATGATGGAGCAGGCCCGGCAGATCCGTGAGGCCACCAACCCTGACGAAGTCCTGTTCGTGATTGACGCCATGATCGGTCAGGACGCCGTGACCACTGCCGAGGCATTCCGCGATGGCGTGGGCATTACCGGTGTGGTCCTCTCCAAGCTCGACGGTGACGCCCGTGGTGGTGCGGCCTTGTCGGTGCGAGAAGTGACCGGCAAGCCGATCATGTTCGCCTCTGTGGGTGAGAAGCTCGACGATTTCGATGTCTTCCACCCTGACCGGATGGCCTCCCGCATTCTTGGCATGGGTGACGTTCTCACGTTGATCGAGCAGGCCGAGACCGCGTTCGAGGACGATCAAAAAGAACGCATGACCGGCAAGCTCATGGGAGGCGAAGACTTCACTCTCGAAGACTTCCTCGACCAGTTGCAGGCTGTGCGCAAGATGGGCTCGATCGGTAATTTGCTCAAGATGATGCCGGGCATGGGGCAGATGAAGGGCCAGATCGACGATATCGACGATAAGTCGCTCGATAAGACCCAAGCCATCATCCGGTCGATGACGCCTGAGGAACGCCGCAATTCCAAACTCATCAACGGCTCGCGACGCCTCCGCATTGCCAAGGGTTCCGGTGTCACCGTGCCTGAGGTTAATGATCTGCTGAAGCGCTTTAAGGAAGCACAGAAGATGATGCGGCAGATGACCGGTGCGATGGGTCTGCCCGGTGGTGGCAAAGCCACCAAGTCGCCCAAGATCAAGCGCCGCGGCAAAAAGGGCAAGAAGAAGGTCGTACGTCGTGGCGGCGGAGGCGGCGGCGGTATGGGAGCGGGCCAAGTGCCTGGTCTTCCCCCGGGAATGACGATGCCAGGCGCTGGCGGCCCCGGAGCCGACTTCTCGGCGTTTGGCGACGACGGCAAAACGCCCGATGTCGACCTCGAAAAGTGGATGAAGCAGCAGAATAAGAAGAAGAAGTAGGCAAACGCGAACACCATTTGCTTACCGAGTGGCGCGCGAGCGCGATGCTGGGGCCGAGGAGACTTTCGGCCCCAGAGCGCTCACAACTGTAGAGGTCCTGTTGCCTCGCCAAGCCTTTGTGCCGCCCGGGGAGCATTAGCGAGGGAGAGGCCGAGGATGTCCGCAACTACGCCCGAAGAGGCGACCCCCCTACACCTGCGAGTCGTCTGGTTGCCCGACGATGAGGTTCGCGATATTTACCTCCTGGGCGACTATCTGTCGTTCGAGCCGATTCCCGGGGCCACAACAATCGTCGATCGGGGTTTCGCGTTGCCCGGTCTCGTCGATGCCCACTGTCATATCGGCATCCGGCGGGGGGCGATCCCCATCGAAAACCTTGACCAGGCCCGCGAGTTGGCCCGCACCGACCGTGATGCGGGAGTCCTAGCCATTCGCGATGCCGGTTCGCCCTTTCCCTATCCGGAGTTGGAACACGAGAGCGACTTGCCGCGCCTCATCCGAGCCGGACAGCACATTGCCGCCTCGCGGCGTTACTTGCGTGGGCTTGGCCTTGAATGTGAGCCACACGAGGTTGTGGCCGCCGCCGCTCGCGAGGCAAAGGCTGGCTCGGGATGGGTCAAGCTGGTCGGTGACTGGATTGATCGAGGACGGGGAGACCTGGCCCCCAGTTTCGAGGCCGAGGTCCTCGAAAGCGCCATCAAGGCGGCGCAAGCCGAGGGAGCGAAGGTCGCGGTGCATACCTTCAGCGCCGAAGCGGTACGCATAGTGGTCGAAGCTGGGGCCGATTCGGTGGAGCACGGTACCGGCTTGTCGACTGATTTGCTCGATGAGATGGCCCGCCGTGGCACCGCCTTGGTCCCCACCATGATCAATATCGAGACTTTCGACGATATCGCCGCCCAGGCGGATGAGAAGTTCCCCACCTACGCCGACCACATGCGTGACCTCAAGGCTGGCTTTGCCCAGGTAGTGGGAGCGGCCGTCGACGCTGGGGTTGATGTCTACGTCGGCACTGACGCGGGAGGCGGCATCGACCACGGCCTAGCGGCGGAGGAAATGAACCTGCTTCATCACAAGGCCGGAATGTCGGCCACGGACGTGCTAGCCGCGGCCTCTTGGAAGGCGCGCGACTGGTTGGGGCTGCCCGCCCACTTGGGCGATGTGGTCGTCTATGCGGACGATCCCCGTCTTGACCTTGATGTGGTGCGTCACCCGCAGCGCATCATCTTGCGGGGGCGAATTATTCTCTGAAAGTGATCGCCATGTCGATGACACGCTGGTTCTCACCAGGTTTTTCTCCCACTGGTGAGGCAACATCGAGGTTGCCAGGGCGCACTGGCTGAACCTCCTCGCCCACAGCCTCAGAAATGGATCAGAAGTGACCTACCCTCCACCGCCCGGCGGCCCACCGTACCCCCAGGGCTCTGATCCGTACCGGCCAGCGGGCGCCTATGACCCTTATACGCAGCAGCCAAGTTCGGGCGACCCGTACCTACAGGGGCAATACGGCCAATCACAGGACGGGCGGTATCCAGGGGCGAACCCTTACCAGCCGCAGACGTACCTGACGATGGGGTCGATAGGGGCCAGACCTCAGAACGGAATGTGTAACGCTGCCTTGACCTGCGGCATTATCGGAGTCTGTCTCCTGTTCTTGAGCATTCCGATTCCTGAGTTCTCTATTTTCGCCCTGGTGCTGGCGGTTCTGGCGACCGTCTTCGGTGGGGTCGGTGTCTCCCGGGTGGGTCGCGGCGAAGCCACCGCGAAGGGCGCGGCGACGGCAGGTCTCGTTTTGGGAATCGTGACTCTGGTCTTGTTCGTAGTTATCGTCATGTTGGCTATTTGGTTCTTCGCCGCGTGGATGAGCATGTGAGGGAATGCCTTGGCCGGAAAGGGACCCTAGGCCACGTGACGTGCGGCTGGGTCGGCGTTGTGAGCCTATGGACGCATGTAGGTACCCTGTGGTCTAAACCGCGACCGCAGCAGACGCGGCCGCGAGCTTCACACCCCGGGGCTGGCCGTGTTGGCAGTCCCAGAACGGACCAAAAGTGACATACCCGCCGCCCCCTTCCCCTGGCCAACAACCCGGTGGCCCTGATCCATACAGCCAACCGGGGGGCTATGACCCCTATGGGCAGCAGCCGCCTGGAGGGAATGACCCGTACAGCCAGCCACAGTACGGGCAACCGCCTTCGATGTCGCCCTACCAGGGGCAGCCTGCGATGGGTCCTGGCTACCAAGGGCACCCGAACCTGGTGCCCAAGAACGGCTTGTGTCGAACCGGTCTAGTCCTCGGTATCGCCAGTGTGGCGTTGTTTGTGTTGCCGTTCTTGTTGCAAGACCTGGCTGTGCTGATGCTGATTTCTCCGGTGGCGGCCATCGCGGCGATTGTCTTCAGTTCCATTGGCTTGTCGCAGACGAAGAACGGAAAGGCTGACGCCAAGGGGGCGGCCATCGCGGGCTTGGTGCTTGGCATCGTGGCGCTGGTGGCCGCGATCTGCTTGTTCTCCTTGGCCGTATTCATCATCGAAAGCCTCAGGTCCGCATACTAGGGGCGGGTGGCTTGCGGAACCTCAGTTATGTTCGTGGGCTGGCGCGGCTGCGCTAGGTGGACCTTGAAATAGCCAAGGAACGCTTCCGTTATCGCCAGCCGCTGTCTTCCTGGGCCGCCTAAGAACGCCTTGGGCGCCAGGCAAGTCTTCAGCGGACCTTGCGTGGTCGCACCACGAGCCAGCTGAACAGGGTCATGATGGCCGCTGCCGCAGCCACCGCCGCAGCGGCGACATACCACATGCCGGGCAGCTCCAGTTCAAAGAATCGGCTCCCCAGCGGCGTCAGCAACGCCAGCGCGAAGGCCGCGCCGCAGGAGAGGATCAGCAGCAGCCTCCACCATGTGTAGGGCCGAGCCACGAGCACCAGCACGGCCAACGCAACCGAGAACAGGGTGATGGATGCCGTCGTCTGCGCACTGGGCAGGCTACTGCCGCGTTCGAGTACCAGCAGGTAGACGGCGAAGGTGGACCCGGCGGCGACGATTCCCGCCGGAATGGCGAACTTTAGTACGCGCAGCACGAACCCTGGTCTAGCTCGGTCGGAGGTCGCGGCCATGGCTAGGAAGAACGCGGGAATGCCGATGGTGAGGGACCCGATGAGCGTGATGTGCAAAGGCATGAACGGATAGGGCAGCTGCTCGGAGTCCAGTAGCGCGGTGATGACGGCCCCGACTCCCACCATGAGCGCCAGACATATCGCGTAGACGGTCTTGGTGAGGAAGAGATTCGAGACTCGTTCGATATTGCCCAGTACCCGGCGGCCTTCGGCGACGATGTGGGGCAGGGTGGAGAATTCGTCGTTGAGGAGCACGACTTTTGCCACTGACCGGGCGGCGGGGGAACCTGAGCCCATCGCGATCCCGAGGTCGGCGTCTTTGAGGGCGAGGACGTCGTTGACGCCGTCGCCGGTCATGGCCACAGTGTGTCCGCGCCTTTGCAAGGCGGCGACGAAGTGGCGTTTTTGCTGTGGGGAGACGCGTCCAAAGACCGACCGTTCGTCGAGTATCTTGCCTAGTTCTTCTTCGTCGGTGGGTAGGTCGCGGGCGTCGACGGGCTGGTCCGCGCCGTCGACGTTGAGTTGAGCCGCGACGGCTCCCACGGCGACGGGGTTGTCGCCGGAGATGATTTTGACGTCGACGTGTTGGCTGCGGAAGTATTCCAAGGTGGTGCGGGCGCTGGTACGCAGTCGTTGTTTGAGGATCACCAGTGCCCGAGATGTGGCGCTGGTGACGCCGCCACTGGTGGAGGCGGAGGCCGCGGAGGCGAGGACGAGGACTCGATATCCCTGTTGTGCGAGCTGGTCGGCTTCCTCTAGCGCGGGGTCGTCTGGCTCCAGCAGAAGTTCGGGGGCTCCGAGAACCCAGGTTCCGTGGCTGTCGAAACGGATTCCGCTCCATTTGCGGGCTGAGGAGAACGGCATGGCTTCGGCACATTGCCAGCGGGGGCTCGCGGGGCCGTGTTCGGCCAGATGGGCCGATACGGCGGACATGGTGGGGTTGGGGCTGGTGTCGGCTTGAGCGAGGCCGACGAGCGCGGCCATGGCTTCTTCGGCGTCGCCTGGGGCCTCATCGAGGAGTCGGATGTCGTGTACGTCCATGCCGCCCTCAGTGAGGGTCCCGGTTTTGTCTAGGCACAGTACGTCGGTGCGGGCGAGGCCTTCGATCGCTGGAAGTTCCTGGACTAGGCATTGGCGGTTGCCCAGCCGGACCACTCCGACGGCGAAGGCGATGGAAGTGAGGAGGACCAGGCCGTCGGGAATCATGGGGACGATGCCGGCGACGGTCCGAACGATGGTCTCGGAGATGCTGGCCTGGTCGATCGACTGGCTGGCGATGAGAAGAATGGTGACGGGGGCGACTAGCCAGGCGATGATTTTGATGAATCGATCGATACCGGTGCGTAGTTCCGAATGGGCGAGGTTGAATTCGCTGGCTTCTTCGACCAGTCGGGAAGCATAGGAGTCGGTGCCGATTTTTTCGGCTCGGTAGGTGCCCGACCCAGCTACGACGAAGGAGCCCGACTGCATCCAGTCGCCGTGGCCTTTGGCGACTGGATCGGCCTCGCCGGTGAGGAGGGATTCATCGAGTTCCAGGCCGTGAGATTCGGTCGCGGGACCGTCAACGACTAGTCGATCACCGGGGGAGACGGAAATGAGGTCGTCGGCGACGATCTCCTCGGGGGCGATGGCTATGCGGTTGCCCTCCCGGATGACGTGGGCTTTTGACTGATTGACGAGCGCGAGTTTGTCCAGGGTGCGTTTGGCTCGGAACTCTTGAATACAGCCGATGGCGATATTGCAGACGATGACGAGTCCGAAAAGTCCCTGTTTCCAGCCGCCGAATATCACCGCTAGGGCACACAATGTGCCGATGAGGAGGTTGAAGAAGGTGAAGAAATTCCCACGCAGGATCGCGGAGATGGGCCGTGAGGTGCGCCTTTTGGTCTCGTTGACCCGCCCGGTGGCTTGGCGCTCCTTGACTTCCTCGGCGGTAAGACCGGAGGCTTTTTCCAGCACAGGGGTTTCCACGCTTAAAGCTTAGGCGATGGAATCACCCACCTCCGTGGGGAAGGAGGGAAAGTTTTAGTGAATCGTGCCGCTATATTGGCAGCTGAAGGGGCCTCGCAGCGTTTTTGGCCCTACCCGTAAAATCGGACGTTGGACCGTTGGTCTCATCGGCCCGCCTGAGGCGGGTTCTCTCTCGAGGCTAGATTCAGGTGAACACCTGTGGCGTCTTCGTCGCCTCGTTCACTTCCGTGAACTTTTCTCCTGCGGCCCTGCAGGAGCCCACTTGAACCAGCCTCCTAAGCGGAATCGGATTGGATTGCTCCATGGCACGTGTGCTCACTTTGCAAGGGGAGGACTTCCCTCGCTGGTACCAGGATGTCGTTGCGAAGGCCGAGTTGGCCGAGAACGGCCCGGCGAAGGGCCAGCAGGTCATTCGGCCGGCGGGCTTTGCCCTCTGGGAGCGCATGGTCGAAGAGGTCGACGCGCGCATCAAGAGCACTGACACCGACAACGCGTCGTTTCCCCTCCTGATCCCGCAGTCTTATCTGAGCCGGGAGGCCGAACACGTTGAGGGATTCGCGCCGGAGTGTTGGACCGTCACTCATGCCGGTGGTAAGGAGCTGGAGGAGCACTTGGTGGTGCGCCCCACCTCAGAGACCGTTATCGGCGAGTACATGGCCAAATGGGTCAAGTCCTATCGTGACCTGCCTTTGAAGCTCAATCAGTGGGCGAATGTGATGCGCTACGAAATGCGTACTCGCCTGTTTTTGCGTTCCTCTGAGTTCTTGTGGCAAGAGGGGCACACCGTGCATGAGTCCTACGAGGACGCGCACGAGTTCACCCTGCATATCTTGCATGAGGTCTACCGAGATTTCATGGAGAACGTGCTGGCCTTGCCGATTCTGGCCGGGATCAAGACCGTTGAGGAACGATTCGCGGGCGCATTGAACACCTTCACTTGTGAGGCCATCATGCGCGACCACAAGGCGCTGCAAATGGGAACCTCACATGAGTTGGGGCAGAACTTCGCAAAGGCGTTCGGGATTCAATACCTGGGCTCTGATGGCAAGCAGCATCACGGGTGGACGACCTCATGGGGTACCTCGACCCGTATGGTTGGCGGCTTGATCATGGGGCATGGCGATGACGCTGGTCTGCGGGTGCCGCCGAAACTGGCCCCGATCCAGGCCTACGTCATGGTGGTGAAGGATGATGCGGCCACCGTTGAGGCCGCCGAGAAGATCCACGCGGAACTGAAGGCCGCCGGGATTCGTTCCCGCCTCGACAAGCGCGGTGACGTGGCGTTTGGCCGCCGCGCGGTCGACGCTGAGTTGAAAGGCTACCCGGTACGGGTGGAGATCGGCCCGCGTGACCTGGCGAAGAACGAGGTCACCATCGCCCGCCGCATCGGCGAGGTCGGCAAGACCTCGGTGAGTATCGACGGCGTGTCCAAGGCCGTGGCCGAGGCGCTTGAACTGGGCCAGCAGGCTCTCTTCGACGAGGCGCAGGCGCGCCTGGACTCCTGCACCAAGGAAGTGAGCACCTTGGCCGAAGCCATCGAGGCCGCTCAAAGCGGCGTGGCAAAGGTGCCGTGGGACTTGGTCGGAGTTGAGGGTGAGAAGCAGGCCGCCGGTGAGGGCATCACCGTGCGCTGCCTGCAACGGGAGGATGGAACCGTTCCCGACAACCTTGACGAACCCAACCTGGTGACCTTTCTGGCCCGCTCCTACTAGGAGCGGCTAGGAAGTCGCCCACTATGCGTCCGGGCGCGATATGCCATCGCATGTTGCGCCCGGGGCTTCGCGGCCCCAAGGCTAAAACGCACGACGCCAGGCGGCCGCGAACAAAGTGTGAGGTGGGACGCCTCCCCGGAGGTCCACCTCGCTAAACCAGTCAGCTAGACTTAGCAGCTGGTATGGGCTTTGACTCGGGTGCCCTCTCAACACCGTGAATCAAAGCGACGTCCTTG
Source organism: Natronoglycomyces albus (assembly GCF_016925535.1). Taxonomy (NCBI): domain Bacteria; kingdom Bacillati; phylum Actinomycetota; class Actinomycetes; order Glycomycetales; family Glycomycetaceae; genus Natronoglycomyces; species Natronoglycomyces albus. The sequence goes on from NZ_CP070496.1 coordinate 1,098,166, forward strand.
GCACAGCCGACGCCATTCCCCCACGTGGTGAAAAGCTGGGCTGCAATCGAGCCTTGCAACAGGAGCAAACAAACGTGGCAGTAAAAATTCGCCTCACGCGAATGGGGAAAATCCGCACCCCCCAGTACCGCATTGTGGTCGTGGACTCGCGCAAGAAGCGCGACGGTAAGTACCTGGAAAGCGTCGGTATCTACCACCCGAAGGAGAACCCTTCGCGGATCGAACTCAAGCAGGAGCGAGTCGAGCACTGGCTGAAGGTCGGCGCTCAGCCGTCCGACGCGGTCAAGAGCATCCTGTGCAAGACGGGGGACTGGCAGAAGTTCAAGGGCCTCCCGGCTCCGTCGAAGCCACTGCAGGTGGCCGAGCCGAAGCCGAACCGCAACGAGCTGTACGAAGCCGAGATTCGGGCCGCCGGTATTGACCCGGAAGCCAAACTCGCCGAGGCCGAAGAAGCCGCGAAGAAGAGCGGTGGCGCGAAGCGTCCGGCCAAGAACGACAAGAAGAAGGACACCAAGTCTTCTGCGAAGGCCGAAAAGGCTGACAAGCCGGTGGAAACCAACGCTAAGGTCGATGAAGGTGCCGCTGCGGACGTTGACACCACAAAGGCTGAGATTGCCGAAGCGGCTAGCGACGACGCCGACAAGAAGGAGTAGTCGTGTTGCGACCAGCGCTTGAACATCTCGTAAAAGGCATCGTTGACCATCCCGACGATGTTCGGGTTCGGCTGGTTGACTCCCGCCGTGGCAAGCGTCTCGAGGTCCGGGTCAACCCCGATGACCTCGGAACGGTGATCGGTCGTGGTGGCCGCACCGTAAACGCGCTGCGTCAGGTCGTCGGATCTATCGGTGGCCGTGGGGTTCGCGTCGAAATCGTCGACTAGCCAGAGGCGCGTTTGTATCCGTAACTCCTCCTCGTAGGTTTGCGGGTCGGACACGCCGGCACGGCAGCGCGGCGCTTCGCTTTCCGCAAAAGGTCGCGAACGCAAAGCATGATGAGCCCCAGGGGACCGTGTCTCCTGGGGCTCGACGCTGTCTGGCACCGGCAAGGCCCGCAAAACCCGTCACTTCGTGGCCCGACTTCATCCGCTCCGGCGCCCCGGCCCTATGGCTGGCAGTCGCGCTGGAGACACATCTTTCAAGGAGTGCAATGACCCAGGTGGTAGTGGGCCGCATCGTGCGCCCCCATGGGGTTCGGGGGCACGTGGTCGTTGACGTGCGCACCGACGAACCCGAACGCCGATTCCAGCCCGACACCGTCTTTCACAGCGCCAAGGGCAATCTGACCGCTAGTGAGGTGCGCTGGCATCAAGGTCGACCAATGCTGAAACTCCTGGGCGTCAACGATCGCAATGCCGCCGAGGAACTGCGCGGTGTCGAGTTGTCGATGGATCTAGGTGAGGCCGACTATGACCTGGATGAGGACGAATTTCGTGACCAGGATCTGATCGGGTTGCTGGTATGTGACTATGGGCCCGATGGGGAAGCCGAAGAACCCAATGAGGTGGGGACGGTCTCCCGAGTCGACCACGCGCCCGCCCATGACTTGTTGGTGGTCAAACGGCGCGGGAGTTCTCCGGCGCTGATCCCGTTCGTGGCCGACATGGTTGACGAGATCGATCTCGAAGCAGAGGTCATTCGGGTGAGTTTGCCCGAAGGACTGTTGGAACTGTAATGCGCATCGATGTTGTCACCGTATTCCCCGAGTATCTCCAACCCCTCGAGCTGTCGCTGATTGGAAAGGCCCGTCAGCGCGGGACCCTCGACCTGACGGTCCATGACCTGCGGACCTGGACCCACGATGTACACCGCACTGTCGACGACAGTCCCGCCGGGGGCGGAGCGGGCATGATCATGCGTCCCGAACCGTGGGGGGAATGCTTCGACCAACTACTCGCGCGACCCACTGCTGATGCGTCTGCTCCTTTGCTGCTGGTACCCAGCCCGGCCGGAGCGGTGTTCGACCAAGCCATGGCCGAAGAACTTGCCACCGAGGACTGGTTGTTGTTCGCCTGCGGACGCTACGAGGGAATCGATCAGCGAGTGTTGGACCATGCCGCGACTCGAATGCGGGTGCGAGAGGTTTCGCTGGGTGATTACGTCCTCTTCGGGGGAGAGGTCGCGGTGTTGGCGATGGTGGAGGCGGTGACCAGGCTGCTGCCCGGAGTCCTAGGGAATGCCGAGAGCCTGCGAGAAGAGTCACATACCGGTGGTTTGTTGGAAGCGCCGATGTATACCAAGCCCGCCACGTGGCGGGGGCTGGAAGTTCCGCAGGTGTTGCTGTCGGGACATCACGCGAAGATTGCTCGGTGGCGGCGTGACCAGTCATTGTTGCGGACCTTGCGGCAGCGTCCGGATCTGATAGACCGGCTGGATTCCTCCCAGCTGGACAAGGGTGACCGGGAGCTACTTGAGGGGGCCGGGTGCGACCTCCCGGATACCGATGTGGCAGAGTAGAGAGGTTGCCGCACCCTGGCAGGCGGCGATTTCCTGCAGTCCGGCAGAGGCTCGGACGCAACTAGAAACTGAGAATTACGCGCACCGCAGCGGTGCGCCTTGAGCTGCGAGGAATAGGCATCGCAATGAACATTCTGGATGAGCTTAACGCTGCTTCCATGCGGGCGGACGTCCCCGACTTCCGGCCCGGAGACACGCTCAAGGTACACGTGCGCGTCGTCGAAGGTTCCCGGTCTCGTATCCAGGTTTTCCAGGGCGTGGTTATTCGCCGCCAGGGAGCCGGAATTTCGGAAACCTTTACTGTCCGCAAGCTGAGCTTCGGCGTTGGCATCGAGCGTACCTTCCCGGTTCACGGCCCGATGATCGACAAGATCGAGGTTGCTACTCGCGGTAGGGTGCGTCGCGCCAAGCTGTACTACATTCGTGATCTGCGTGGCAAGGCAGCCAAGATCAAGGAGCGTCGCTAGGGCTGAGCCCCGGTGGCTTCGTTGCTCGCGCCACATTGGTGTGGGCGGCCTGGTCGGCATGATCGAAACCGGTACGGCTGGTCGATCCTGTCGGCTTCCCCTAGGGATACGCCCACGAGGCGCTGTCTTAGTTGACGTGACCTTGTGAGGTGTGGTCCGCGATCGTATCGATCAGGACCGCGAAAGAGCTTTAAGCGCCGTGCAGGCTAGGCCTGCACGGCGCTTCTTCATGGGCGCGCTGGCTGGGCGAAGTCGTAGGCTCATAGGGAGGTGGCTATGCAAACCTTCGTGGAGCCGTCATGGTGGGGCGGGGCTGAGCCTGGCGCTTTGTTGTGATTTCCCACCAGGGCCGATTAAGGTCAGTAGCTATGAAACCCGAGCCGCCTCCTCGCCGCCCGCCTGACCGGAGCGATGGAGCGCGCGACGAGACGACGCGACGTCCAGTGACGCCCTCGCGGCCGACCACGGGTGACGGTTCCTCCCACACGATGCAGCTGCGGCGGGTGAAGGTCCGCCCCAAGCGAGAACGGCCAAAGCCCAAACCGAAGCCTTCTCGGCTCTCCACTCCCTATCAACGTCCGTATATGTCGCTGTGGGTGGAAATCCCGCTGTTGCTGTTGGTCGCATTTTGTGCGGCAGTACTGGTGCGCACGTTCCTCCTACAGGCCTTTCACATTCCCTCCGGGTCGATGGAGGAGACGTTGCAGATTGGAGACCGCGTGCTGGTCGTGAAACTCACCGATCAGCTGCGTCCGCCACAGCGAGGCGAAGTCGTGGTGTTTCGTGGGACCGACCAATGGGACCCCGAATGGCGGCATGCGCAAGACGGGAACTTCGTGGGAGACCTGGGGCGTGGAGTCGCGGATCTGGTGGGGTTTGGACAACCCGACGAAAAAGACTTCATCAAGCGCATCATCGCCGTCGGCGGTGACACCGTCGAATGCTGCGACCCTGAGGGGCGGGTGATGGTCAATGGAGTGCCGCTTGAGGAAGACTATGTCTACGATGACGCTCCGTTGGATCTGGAACCGGGCACGTGTCACGCCCGGCGGTTCGACCCGGTGGAGGTTCCGGAAGGCCATTTGTTCATGTTGGGAGACCACCGAGGCGATTCGCAGGATTCGCGGTGCCAGGGGCCGGTACCCATCGACAATGTGATCGGCCGGGCGGTGCACGTGGTGTGGCCCGCGGACCGGACGGGGCCGCTGGAAATTCCTGACACGTTCGAACAGTTCAAGTAGCTATCGAAGGTTCGCTTCGGCATCACCCATCGTATTTGGTTGAGGAGTGTGGGTAATGGACGCTGGGGGCGGCTGAGCAACCACAGGGGCCTATGAGGACGTAATCGATAGTCCTTAGTGAACATCGGCGGTGCGAAAATGGGATCCAGTAACGTCGATATCTGCCAAAGTCTAGGCCTTCGATTCGGCTCTGAAGTGCGAAAATGATCCGAGCACGATCGCGCATGAGTATTGAGTCCCTAGCCTATGCGGGGGGCATTTGCCTCCTAGTGGGCGATGTCGCCTTCCGTTACCAAGCTGGGACCACGTAGAATCCCAGCGTGATCGAAGAGGGACAGGCTGCAGACCAAAACGGTGATTCCGCCGCGGCCGCTGACGACCAGAAGAAGAAAAAATCGTCATTCTGGAAAGAGTTGCCCATCCTTTTGGGTGTGGCGATCGTGGTCGCGTTGCTCGTGCGTACGTTTGTGATACAGACGTACTACATTCCTTCTGGGTCGATGGAGAACACCCTTCAGCTCAACGACCGGGTGCTGGCCAATAAGCTCGTCTACCACTTCTCCGAGCCCTCGCGCGGCGATGTGGTCGTCTTCGAAGCCCCCGTGTCGTGGCGATCGAACCTAGACGACAAGGACTTCATCAAGCGCATCATCGCCGTGGGCGGCGACCACATCCAATGTTGCGACGACCAGGGTCGCATTTTGGTCAATGGGCTGCCACTGGAGGAAGACTCCTACCTGTTCACAGACGCCTCCGGGGCCACCGTGGCTCCCTCGGCCGACGATTTCGATCTCATCGTCCCCGAGGGCCGGGTGTGGGTCATGGGAGATCATCGCAACCACTCTGGTGACTCACGTGAACGCTACGTGCGATCCGGCGGCGACCCCTACGAATCGACGATCGACATCGACGACGTCGTGGGGAAATCGTTCCTGCTGTACTGGCCACTGGGCAATTTCGGTTGGATGGGCACACCCGAAACCTACGACCAGGTTCCCGACCCCGCCTGAGGAGCGGCCATGCTGCGACCCCGACCTCACCCCGTCCGCCTCAGCGGCGGCATGCGGACGCTAGAGAGCGCCCTGAGCCGCCGCGGGCTCGGTCCGGTAGCCGGAGTCGACGAAGCCGGCCGTGGCGCCTGCGCGGGCCCGCTCGTCGTCGCGGCGGTCGTCCTCCCGCAGACATCAGGCTTCACTGACCTCAATGACTCGAAGGTTCTGAGCCCAAGCCACCGCAACCAACTGTACGAACAGCTGCGCCGCTCCCGCGCCCACATTTCCGTTGTCACAATCCCGCCAGCGGACATCGACCGACTCGGAGTGGGAGAATGCAACCTGGCGGGAATGCGCCGAGCCGTAGCCACCCTCCCTGTAACTCCTGGTTACGCGCTTACTGACGGGTTTGCGGTACGAGGTATGCCCGTGTCCAGTCTCGGAGTGATCAAAGGCGACGCCACCGCCGCCTGCGTTGCGGCGGCGAGCATAATCGCTAAAGTCGAACGTGACCGTTTGATGGAGGCGCTGGCTAGCCGTTACCCTCAGTATGGTTTTGCAGACCACAAGGGCTACGGAACGGCATCGCACCAGCAAATACTGGCTGAGCGGGGACCGACGCCGGAGCACCGTAGGTCGTACGCGAACGTTGCCGAAGCAGTGGGAGACGGGCTGCCTAAGCCCGTGACCAGTCAATAGGCTGCGCGCCCAGTTGTAACTAGAGGAGGACTGTTGAGCGCTGAGGATCTCGAAAAGTACGAGACCGAGATGGAGCTACAGCTGTACCGTGAGTACCGCGATATAGTGCGGCAGTTCTCCTATGTGGTGGAGACGGAACGGCGTTTCTACCTGGCCAACCAGGTAGAGGTCCACGTCCGTAACACTGATGGTGAGACGTACTTTGAAACGGAAATGACCGACGCATGGGTATGGGACATGTACCGCCCTGCCCGGTTTGTCAAGAACGTGCGAGTGCTGACGTTTAAGGATGTGAATGTCGAGGAGCTTGAGAAGCCCGACATGACCTTGCCGTTAAAGGACCTGCTGTAGCTGGCATTCGGTTTCGCGACCTCTTCGTGGAGGGAATGCGATCTAGGAAGCCGCCCGCGTCGCAGCCGCGCCCACCCACTACCGGCCGGCCGGTCGATCCCGCGCGTCCCGTTGCCCAATTTGCCGTTGGCTCCCGCGCGATTGCCAATGCCCACTCTCACCCGCTTGCGGCCGTTGAGGCCGCCCCCACCATCAACAATCGATGTCGAAGCCGGACCCAGCCCGCAATGCGCGGGTCGAACCGGTGCGCCTACCGCCTGACAGTGGCCGAACCTTTAGAGGTTGCCAAGGACACAGACGATAAGCGCACCCGGTGCCACTGGCGCGCTAAAGACTCAGTTCACTGCGATCGCCCGACCAGTCAGTGTGGAACGTGCCGTCCTTGTCGATGCGACGATAGGTATGCGCGCCGAAGAAGTCCCGTTGCCCTTGAATGAGCGCAGCTGGGAGACGCTCGCTACGCAACCCGTCGTAATAGGACAGGGCCGAAGAGAATCCTGGAGTGGGAACCCCGACCCTCGCCGCCGTGGCGACCACTCGGCGCCAAGAGTCTTGAGTCTGGGCGATGGCGCTAGAGAACTCCTCAGCGGCCAAGAGCGAACCCAAAGCTGGGTTGGCACCCCACGCCTCGGTGATCCGGTCCAAAAAGCGGGCCCTGATGATGCAACCCTCGCGCCACAGCGACGCGCAGGCGCCCAAATCGATGTTCCAGTCGTACTCGGCGCTGGCAGCGGCGATCTGGTCGAAACCTTGCGCGTAGGCGACGATCTTGGAAGCGAAAAGGGCCTGGCGAACATCGTCGATCATGTCCTCGCTGACTTCGTGCTCAGCCGGGTTCGGTCCCGCCAGCTGCCTGGCTGCCTCACGCTGGACATTCCCACTGGACAGCGCACGGGCGAAGGTGGCCTCCGCGATACCGGTGACGGGAACTCCCAGGTTCAATGCGTTCTGGACAGTCCAGCGGCCCGTGCCCTTCTGCGCAGCCTGGTCGACGATCACGTCGACGAATGAGCTTCCGGTTTCCGCGTCGGTATGGGCCAAGACCTCGGCGGTGATTTCGATGAGATAGGAGTCGAGTTCGCCTTTGTTCCACTCGGCGAAGATCTCCGAAATACGGCGCGGCTCCAAGCCAATACCTCGGCGCAAAAGGTCGTACGCCTCGCCGATGAGCTGCATGTCTGAGTACTCGATGCCGTTGTGCACCATCTTCACAAAGTGGCCAGCTCCATCGGGACCCACATGAGAACAGCAGGGGGTGCCGTCAGCGGCCCGTGCCGCGATTGACTCCAACATCGGACCCAACGAGGCATATGCCTCGGTTGCTCCCCCGGGCATGATCGCAGGTCCCAGTAGCGCCCCCTCTTCACCACCGGATACCCCGGTGCCGACGAAAAGTAGGTCCCGTTTACGCAACGCGGCTTCACGTCGGCGCGTGTCGGCGAAGTGCGCGTTTCCGCCGTCAATAATCATGTCTCCGGGCTCCATGTGCTCGGCGAGCGCCTCGATGACGGTGTCCGTCGCCGTTCCGGCCTGCACCATGATCATGGCCTTCCGGGGCCGCCGCAAACTCTTCACAAATTCAGCGACCGTTTCGGTGGCCACAAACGAGCCTTCGTTTCCGAACTGGTCGACCAATTCTTGCGTGCGTGCATAAGACCGGTTGTGAATCGCGACCGTGTATCCGTTGCGAGCGAAATTACGGGCGAGGTTACGCCCCATGACGGCTAGTCCCGTCACCCCGATGTCTGCCGAACTCATAGTCTGATCCTTTCCTAAATCACTTGAGGCTGATGCAAAAGGCACTTTCGGCGTTCTCGTCAGCTCGTTTACCTGCGTAAACGTCGCCTCCTGCGCCTTGAATTCGCACTTTTGCATCAGCTTCCTTGTTGATCGTTTCCGGTTTCATACCGCAAACGAGCTCCTAACAGATCTCTCTTCCTAGTACGGCGGTGCGCTGGGGCACTTGGCCGCGTACTCCTCACGTGCCCATTCCCGCTGGGAATGAACGCGCCTATACCCGGCCAGTCACTGACAGCGCCCCGTCTTCGCCACGGAAACAAATCGGTTCGGACCTCTACGCAACCCATGCCCACCGTCATGCGATCGCCTGAGCCGGCGCTTTCCTCACGGGCACCACCACTGTCGACCAGCTCTGAATCGAAGCTCATAGGCTGGTCGCCTTTGAGCGATCAGTCTGATGGTTAGCCACTGGCGGAATGAACAGCGTCGCAATTTGCGTTTCACAGCTCACGTGCTGTGGCCGCCATGTTGCCGAAACATTTGCCAACAGTGGACCGACACGATTGGCGTGCGCCATGATGGGCACGATCTCCGGAGTCCATCTCCCAGCTTTGAATTCGGCCAGCCGCGGTGACCTCCATTGGCAAAATCAAGGTAGATCTTCACTGGCAATCGACTCAGATAGTTCTCGTGGACAATGAGGTGCGGCCGGTCACCGTTAGGGCATCTTTGACTACGGCGCGTCGAAGCGGTCGCTCCGACATGGCGACCCGACAGTGAGCGGGCTAGTAAGCACCAGCGCTAGCGACGACACCGGCGGACTCCGCGCTGAGTCACTTCTGATCCGTCGCCACCAATGGCGATCCTATCGTGACCAAATATCCCAGGTCACGGCGTCACAGACATGGTCTTATCCGCTGGCGACAGTTCGCACCATGCGCCACCGGTTGTCCCGCTGCTCCACCCAACCCAACTTCTGCAAATCCCGCAGCGAGATATTGACCGCCGCCAATGGAATACCGGACTGCTGTGAGATGTCCCGGGGCGAAACAACGAAACCAGCTTGGAAACAGTCAAGAACTCGATGAGACGCCTCATCCAATGAATCCCGAGGCCGAGTCGACGTCCGCATCGGCACCGACACCTCACCACTGATGTCTTCGATGACATCCTCCGCTCTGGTCACCAGCCGTGCCCCCCATGGGTCACGAGCCAATTGGTGCACACCCGCCGATCGCGCCGACGTGACCGGTCCCGGCGTGAACATCAACGGCCGGTCTAGCTCCGCCGCCAATCGGGCCGTATGACGAGCGCCGCTGCGCAACTCCGCTTCGACCACCACGGTCCCCGCCGACAATGCGGCGATGACCCGATTGCGAATCAGGAACCGATGTCGATGTGGGCGCGTACCTGGGGGCCACTCACTGAGCAGCAGCCCCTGACGACGGATGCGGTCGAATAGTCCAGCCCCTCGCTTCGGATAGGTCTGATCCAGTCCATTGGCGAACACCGCGACAGTGGGGCCTCCGGCAGCTAGCGTCCCGTCATGGGCTGCCTGGTCAATCCCGATGGCGCCACCGGAGACGATCGGCCATCCCCGCTTAGCCAAGTCGTACGCCAGTTCGGCGGCCACGTGGTCGCCATACGGTGTGGAGTTACGCGAGCCGACGATAGCTACCGATCGGTCAGCGACCTCGGCGAGCCTTCCTTCGCCTCGCACCCACAGACAACGAGGCGGCCGCGTGTACATTTCGGACTCGTCGCTTAGAATCAGCAAATCCCGCAGTCGTTGAGGCCAATCGGCATCGGATGGGACGGCAAGCCGTGCGCCGCAACGTTTCGTGGAGGCACATACTTCAGCGGCGAGCCGCGCTAGATTCGTGCCTGCCAACTTCGAAGATGTCTGCTGGCGCAAACGATGCGGCACCGTTCCCTCCTGAATGAGGCCAAGAGTTCTTTCGAGTCCGTGCTCTCCGAGCAGATCGTCCAAATCCCGGTCCCCCGGCTCTATAAGAGCTGACAGAACCGCGAGTGCCCATCGAGGCTCATCGAGTTGGCTCATCGTTCGTCCTCCGGTCGTGTCGTGGTGTCAACGGACGGGGAAGCCAATGCGCATTTCGCATGCGGCTGCCACGTCATCTCTGGAGGGAATCGTCTGCCCGGCCAGGTCCGACAGCGTCCATGCCAGACGTAGGACCCGGTCATAGCCCCGGCCAGAGATCCGCCCCTTCTCCAAAAGCGTGTTGGCCTCCTGTGTGGCAGATGTCGGCAATCGCCACGGCTGCGACCGCAAGGCCGGACCTGGCACCGCGCCGTTGACCTGCCAGGACTGGCCACTCTTGCCCCATCGTTCGGCCGCGATCATCCGAGCTAGAAGCACCCGCTTGGCCATGTCGGCGGAACTTTCACCGGCTGGCTGATCCCCGACGATGGCGCTGGCGGCCACAGTGGGCACTCGTAGATGGATGTCCACGCGGTCCATGAGGGGGCCGGACAGTCGTGCCAAGTAACGGCGGCGGGTGTTTCCCGGGCAAACGCACTGGTGGGATTTTGCGGAGGCACAGGGGCACGGATTGGCGGCCAGGATCAGCTGCACCTGTGAGGGGAATGTCGCGGTGTGTTTGGCACGGTGGATGACTGTTTCTCCGCTCTCAAGCGGTTGGCGCAGCGCGTCTAGCACATCGCGTTTGAACTCGGGAGCTTCGTCGAGGAAAAGTACGCCCCGGTGGGCCAGCGGTACGGCTCCTGGTCGCAGGTGGTGCCCGCCTCCACCAATGAGCGCGGGGGCGGTGGTGGTGTGGTGTGGTGCCTGAAAGGGCGGGTGCCGTATGAGTCCGCAGTTGGGCGGCAACGTTCCTGCCAGCGAATGCACTGACGTGACTTCGAGGGCTTCTTCGTCGGTCAGCGGTGGCAGGAGAGAGGGCAGGCGCTCGGCCAGCATCGTCTTGCCCGCGCCAGGTGGACCCTGCAAGAACATGTGGTGCCTGCCAGCTGCCGCTACTTCGAGAGCTTGCCTGGCCATCGCCTGCCCGCGCAGGTCGGCCATGTCTGGAAGCGAGGGTGTCACGTGTGGTTCGGGCGGGGGAGGTGATGGAAGTTCAGCACTCCCGCGCAGCCAATCGATGACCATGCCCAGGTCAGCGGGGGCGAAAATGGTCAGGCCGTCTACTAGCTGAGCTTCGGTGGCATTGTCGGCAGAGACAAGGACTCGCCGTATTCCAGCGGCGCGAGCGGCCAGTAGGGCTGGCAGAACTCCCAGGACTCCCCGGAGGCTTCCGTCGAGGCCCAGCTCGGCAAACATGGCAGTGCCCTCGAGTCTTTCTGTGGGCGCGTTGCCCGCAGCGCACACGATGGCGCAGGCGAAGGCCAGATCGCAGGAGGTCCCGGTAGTCGGCACCGATGCTGGCCCGAAGTTCACCGAGACATCCCCGTCGGGGAAGGTGAGGCCCGAGTTACTCATCGCCGCTCGGGCCCGTGTCTGCGCCTGATTCACGGAGGAATCGGGCAGTCCCGACAGGAAGACCTTGCCACCGCTTGGACTGGGCCTCCCCACCGTCGCTTCCACCGTGACGACAGTTCCGCTCGCGCCTAGCAGCGTGAGGCCGGTGCTGCGCGCATACCGGTCGAGTCGCCCCTTACCTTTGGAGGCCGCCCCTGGTTGGGGAGGAATTCCTCCCTGGTCGACAACGCTGTCACGATGCGTATCGCTCTCGGAGGTGTATTCCTGACCAGGAAAGTAATCTGCGGTTGGGGCATTCACAGTTGGGCCCGATGGCGGTATTGGGTACGAAGCGGATGTTCGGCAGCCTGGTCCGGTCAGTTCGTGCGACATTGACGTGGTCCTCTCAGATGTTCAAGTTGCAATTCATGGCTGCCCACCGCCCTCAAGAGCAGGTGGTCAATACGCCACGGCTGGTCGAACGTCGCCCGATCTTTGAGCCACAACTGGGCCAGTGCCACCAGTTGGCTGGCCTTTGCCGCGTCAATGGCGGCCGAGGGCGGTCCATACTTCAGACTTCGCCGGGTCTTGACCTCGCAGAACACGATCGTGTCGCGGTGGCGAGCGATGAGGTCGATTTCTCCGGCGGCCTCCCTCCAGTTGCATTCGAGGATGCGGATACCGTCGCGGCGCAGATGATCGGCGGCAAATCGCTCCCCTATGACGCCGAGCTCAAAGGGCGAGAGTTCACCTAGGTCGGGTATGGGCGGAGTCGTCATTGCCCTTCCACCTCAGGCATGCCGAGATCGGGCCGGGGCAAGAGCCGGGCCTGGCCGAGCCCGAGTAGCCACAGGGGGTCGACGTAGCGGCCGTGGAGTCGGGCTCCCCAGTGCAGGCACGGATCTGAATCGTCGCAGCCGCGATGCGCTCCGACGAGAAGGCCGATTTCGTCTCCTGCCCGCACATGTTGCCCGGTGCGAACGCTGGCCTCGACTGGTTCGTAACTAGTTCGCCAGCCGCCCGGGTGGGCGATCGCGACAACTCCCCGATCATTAAGCCGGTCGGCATATACGACGACCCCGTCTCGTGCCGCGGTGATGACATGGCGGTGGCTTCCGGCTAGGTCGACTCCTCGATGACCGGCCGCCCAGGGCAGCGGTGGGGGATGGAATGGCCTGACGACGCGCAGCGCGATCAGAGGGGCCCGCCATGCCTTGGAACCGGAACTGAGCCCATCCGCGGGGGAGTCCTCAGCGTGCTGGCCAAGGGGCGTCGCAGAATCGCGGGTGGCCAGACGATCATGGCTGGCCAGGTCGGGGCTCTCGTGAGTTATGGGCCAAGAAACGGCGAGCATCGCATGATGTGGGTCTGGGTCTGTGACTGGAGAAGGGGGCCATACAAAAAGCCCCATAGCGACCAAAACTCCCATGAGAGCTGAGAGGAGGCCAAAACGTTTTGTAAGTTTCATGCAATAAATATTGGAGGAATATGTCAATATGGTCAACGAAAAAATTCTCGGCTGTGGATAACCCCCCTTCGTCCGGCGCGAGACCAGGGTTGAAGCGCTGGTCCAGCGCCATGTGGTGAGTTATCCACAGGGCGTAGCCGCTGGCGCGGCAGTCGCGCCGATCGAATGGCGGGCAGTGTGGTTAGCGCCAGCGTTCAAATGTCCCCTCCGCTTCGCCCGAGGCGTGCCCTCACTGGGGTCTCAAGCTCCTTATGGTTAGCCTGGGTCACTCGGCCTGCCCAGCGCGAAAGCGCGTGCCAACGCCCGCGTACACTTGACCGGTGTGGCCAATTCATGCTGGCCACCACTAGCGGCTGAGATTCACAACAGTGGGTCACGGCAGGCCGCCCACTCGCAAGTCGCGTCATTTCGACTTCGGGGAGTGCGGCCCGTCCGCATCACACTTCTCAGCTGACTTCGCGCATTCAGTCCGGCCGCCACCAGCGGTCTCGCGCGTCGGGACATTCCGACATCGCAGTCTCCCCGGTCCGGCTACGCCGGTCCTCCACGACTGCGACAGCCTGAATGCCAGGAAGAGAGGACGACCACGTTCTCTCCACGAACCAGGGAACGCGCCTCGCGTGAGGTGTGGGTGAAGAAAGGAATCAACCTTGTCGGTTGTAACAATGCGCCAGCTGCTCGAAAGCGGCGTGCACTTCGGGCACCAGACCCGTCGCTGGAACCCGAAGATGAAGCGGTTCATTTTCACTGACCGCAACGGCATCTACGTGATTGACTTGCGTCAGAGCCTCGAATACGCCGAAAAGGCCCACGACTTCGTCAAGAACATCGTGGCCGGGGGCGGCAACGTCCTCTTCGTCGGTACCAAGAAGCAGGCTCAAGAAGCCATTGCAGAGCAGGCCACTCGCGTGGGCATGCCCTACGTGAACTACCGCTGGCTGGGCGGCATGCTCACCAACTTCCAGACCATCAACAAGCGGCTCCAGCGCCTCAAAGAGCTGGAACTGCTGGAGCAAAACGGTGCTGTCGCCAAGCGCACCAAGAAGGAAATGCTCCAGCTCATGCGCGAGAAGGACAAGCTCACCCGTACGCTGGGCGGTCTGCGCGACATGACCAAGCTGCCGCAGGCGATCTGGATCGTCGACACCAAGAAAGAGCACATCGCCGTGGACGAGGCCCGCAAGCTGGGCATCCCGGTCATCGCCATCTTGGACACCAACTGCGACCCCGACGAGGTCGACCACCCGATTCCGGGTAACGACGACGCGATCCGTTCGGTGGCGCTTCTGACCCGTGTCATCGCCGATGGTGTCGCCGAGGGCCTCATGGCCCGCTCGTCTGGCTCCTCCGAAGAGGCAGCGGGCAAGTCCGAGAACGAGCCGCTGGCCGAGTGGGAAAAGGAACTGCTCACCACCGACGGCGAAAAGACCGAGGCCAAGACCGAGGAGAAGGCCGAAGAGGCCCCCGAAGCTGAGGCTCCCAAGGCTGAGGCTGAGGAGAAGCCCGCCGACGAGGTCAAGGCCGAATAAGCCTCTGGGCTCGCGATTGCCTGAGTGCGTCGCGTACCCGTGGGGGCGGCGAGGGCCATGAATTTCCTCGTCGCCCCATTAGCAATAGCTCTAGTTCCACAAGCTCTGTTCGTACACAAGGCTCGCGTTTGACGCGGGCCACCCATTGAAGGGGAGTAGATGGCCGCCATCACCGCAGCTGACATCAAGCGGCTCCGCGAGCTCACCGGTGCCGGAATGATGGACGTTAAGAAGGCACTGACCGAGGCCGACGGCGACTTCGACGCCGCTGTCGAGGCTCTGCGCATCAAGGGCGCGAAGGACGTCGGCAAGCGTGCCGGACGCACCACCGCCAACGGCCTGGTCGCCCAATCGGGCAATGCCCTGCTGGAGCTCAACTGCGAGACTGACTTCGTCGCCAAGAACGCCACGTTCATCGAGTTGGCTCAGAATCTGGTCGAGCACGCCGCAGCCACCAAGACCTCCGACGTGCAGGCCCTGCTGGACTCGAAACTCGGTGACAAGACTGTCGCCGACATTATCGCCGAAGAGTCCGCTCGGATCGGCGAAAAGCTGGTCATCGGTCGCGTTGGAGTGCTGGAAGGCTCGACCACCGCCTACATGCACCGCAAATCCGCCGACCTCCCGCCGCAGGTCGGCGTCGTCATCGCTTTCGAGGGTGACGAAGAGGCCGCGCGTCAGGTCGGTATGCAGGTCGCCGCCATGCGTCCGAAGTACCTCACCTCCGATGAGGTTCCGGCCGACATCGTCGAGGCCGAGAAGCGTATCGCCGAGGAGACTGCCCGCTCTGAGGGTAAGCCCGAACAGGCGATCTCGAAGGTCGTCGAGGGCAAGGTCAATTCCTACTACGCTGACTTCGTTCTGCTGAACCAGAAGTCGGTCATGGACAACAAGAAGACCGTCGAGAAGACTCTGGAAGAAGCCGGGACCAAGGTCACCGGATTCCTCCGTTTCGAGGTCGGCCAGGAGTAGGCTTACCGCCAACGAGCTGACACGAGGAGGCCGCTTACATGCATATTCGCACCAAGTGGCCTCCTCGTTTGCTATGTCCCGCCACCGAACCGGCCCAGTGATGACCTCGAAGCGTCGGGCCGGACATTCCGGCGGAATATCACCCGAAGAGCGCACCGCAGAGCACCCACCGCATGAGCAATCCGAAGGAACGAACCCATGAGCGAATCCTCGCAGCACCGGTATAACCGTGTCGTCTTGAAACTGTCCGGTGAAGCATTCGGCGGCGGGGCCGTCGGCGTGGACCCCGATGTCGTGCAAGGAATCGCTCGCCAAATCGCCACTTCGGTCAATTCCGGAGTCCAGGTTGCCGTGGTCATCGGCGGAGGCAACTTCTTCCGTGGCGCCGAACTGCAGCGACGCGGTATGGAACGCACGCGTGCCGACTACATGGGAATGCTCGGAACGGTCATGAACTGTTTGGCGCTGCAAGACTTCTTGGAAAAAGAGGGCATTGACACGCGCGTGCAGACGGCCATCACGATGGCCCAGGTCGCCGAGGCCTACATACCGCGGCGGGCCATTCGCCACCTTGAAAAGGGACGTGTGGTGATCTTTGGCGCGGGAGCTGGCCTACCGTACTTTTCGACCGACACTGTCGCCGCGCAGCGGGCCCTTGAAATCGCCGCCGACATCGTGCTCATGAGTAAGAATGGAGTCGACGCCGTCTACACGGCCGACCCTCGTAAAGACCCCGACGCGCAGCGTCTGGATAGCCTCACGTTTGAAGAGGCGCTGCGTCGCGAGCTGCAAGTGATAGACGCCGCCGGGTTCAGCCTGTGCAAGGACAACAATCTTTCCATGCTCGTCTTTGGAGCCGAGGGGGAGGATACGATCCAGCGCGCCATCTGCGGGGAGAAGATCGGCACCCTGATCCATGCCGCCGCAGGCCAATAGAGCCTTACGGTACGGTCGAATTGCTCATTCAGGTGCGTTCGATAGTCGCCTCAGACGTCGCCTCTGCGCAGGTGCAGGATGAGGTTAACCCGCGCGGTTCGCACGCCTAGGAAACGTTGCCCCAGAAAGCCTTATGGGACGAGCGTTCTCCGCGGCGGGCCCACCTTTGTAAACTTCACCTCCTGCGGCCTTGCAGGAGCACACCTGAATAGGCCACTGAGTTTGCTGATGTCAGGTACAAGAATGTGAGAGATTGCAGTGATTGACGAATCCCTTCTCGAAGCAGAAGACAAGATGGAACGCGCTGTGGCGCACGCCAAGGAAGAGTTCGCAGCGGTTCGCACCGGCCGCGCTTCCGCCGCCATGTTCTCCAAGATCACAGTGGACTATTACGGGGCGCAGACGCCGTTGCCGCAACTTGCCTCCATTGCCGTTCCCGAGCCGCGCATGGTGATCATCAAGCCCTTCGACATGTCGCAAACTGACGCCATTGAACGAGCTATTCGCGAGTCCGACCTTGGACTCAACCCGAATAACGAAGGCAATCAGCTGCGGTTGAACCTCCCGATTATGACCGAGGAACGTCGACGGGAAATGATCAAAGTTGTCCGTTCCAAGGGAGAGGACAGCAAGGTGTCGGTGCGCAACATCCGCCGCAAGTCCAAGGACGAGATCGCCAAGTTGGTCAAGGACGGCGAAGCTCGCGAGGACGAGGGTCATCAAGCCGAAAAGGACCTAGACGACATCACCGGCCGCTACACCAAGCAAATCGACGATCTTGTGGCGGCAAAAGAAGCTGAGCTACTAGAGATTTGATGAGACCGCTACATAGCGACCAGCCTGGAGATGAAAGGGCTCGGCGAAGCGAGGCCGAGCCCTCCCCGCCTCCCTCCTTGGACACCCCACACCCTCAGAGCGACCTCCCAGACTCGCCTCAGCTGGGGAACGAGGAGCCCAAACAGCCCGTCAAGAAGGTGAAGGCTGGACGTAACCTTCCCGCCGCCATCATCACGGGTGTCGTACTGGGCGCGGTCATTCTCGGTTCCCTCCTGATCCAGCCCATAGTCTTTCTTGGCGTTGCCGGGGTCGCCGTCGCCGTCGGCACCTGGGAACTGGCCACTGCCATGCGTAAAGCGGGCAAGAACGTGCCTGTGGTCCCGCTGGCCGTCGGTGCGGTGATCGTTCTTGCCTTGACCTGGTTTGGCGGCGGCAACGCCCTCATGCTTTCCATTGGCCTCGTTGTCGCGGCCCTGTTCATTTGGCGGCTGGGCGAAGGGGCGACCGGGTATCACATCGATCTTCCGGCCTCTGTCCTCGTGGCGGTGTACGTTCCGTTCTTGGGCGGGTTCGCGATGCTGATCGCTTCCGCCGAAGACGGCGCGTGGCGCGTGATCGCAATGCTGTTGATGGTGGTGCTGTCCGACACCGGCGGGTATGTGGCCGGAGTGTTCTTCGGGAAACATCCGATGGCCCCGCGCATTAGCCCCAAGAAGTCGTGGGAGGGGCTTTTCGGCTCTGTGGCCGCCAGCTCGCTGGGAGGCGCGTTGGCGCTGTGGCTGCTCTTTGAGGTGGACGTGTGGATGGGCCTGGCCGTCGGTGTCAGTATCGCGCTGGCGGGCACGCTGGGGGACTTGACGGAGTCACTTATAAAGAGGGACCTGGGAATCAAGGACATGAGCAATTTGATTCCCGGTCACGGCGGCCTGATGGACAGGCTTGACTCGATTCTCATGGCCGCTCCCGTGGCCTTCATCTGGTTTTGGTATTTGCTCGGCTTAGCGGGAGACTTATGTCTCTTTGAGTCGATCGATAGTAGTGACCTGGTGACGCAGCGGTGGGAGCCTGGCACATGTGGCGGGCTTTGACCAGGGACCGAACGGTTGGAAGTGCAGCGATCAATGGACAGTATGTGGACACGCGAGGGTAGGTCACCCTCTTACGAGGAACTGGGGTTGGCAGATGCAGCGCTACTCATGCGAGACTTGGCTGTGACATGGCTGTAGCACTCACATTGACAGAACCGCGCAAGCGCAGGGCCGCACCTCCCCGGCACCTGGCTGATCTCAGCATGGCCGAATGCCAGGAGGTGTTGGCCGAGTTGGGTCAACCGGCCTTCCGAGCCAAGCAGCTTCGCAACCAGTACTTCGGGCGGCACGTTACTGACGCGGAGGCGATGACCGATCTTCCGGTGGCCGCGCGAGAGCAGATCGGGTCGGCTCTGTTGCCGCAGTTGTTGCATCAGGTCCGTCAGGATTCTTGCGACGATGGCAAGACGGTGAAGACTTTGTGGCGGCTTCACGACGGGGCGTTGGTCGAGAGCGTACTGATGGCCTACCCCGATCGGGTTACCGTCTGTATTTCTTCCCAGGCTGGTTGTGGCATGGCTTGCCCCTTTTGTGCGACTGGTCAGGCCGGTTTGACGCGCAACCTCTCGACCGCCGAGATCGTTGATCAAGTAGTACACGCGGCTAAGACCGCCGCGGAACATGAGCTGGGTCGTCTCTCCCATGTCGTTTTCATGGGGATGGGCGAGCCGCTGGCGAACTGGGCGCGGTTGAAGAAGGTGTTGCAGTTGCTGACTGCTCCGGTCCCGGATGGGGTGGGGCTATCAGCTCGCAACATCACCGTGTCCACTGTGGGGTTGGTCCCACAGATCAAGCAACTGACCGAATTGGGGCTTCCAGTCACCTTGGCTGTGTCACTGCACGCTCCCGATGACGAGCTGCGTGATGAGCTCGTCCCGATCAACACCCGTTGGAAGGTCGCGGAAGTTCTCGATGCCGCGTGGGAGTACGCTAACCGGTCTAAACGCCGTGTCTCGATTGAGTACGCGATGATCCGGGACATCAATGACCAACCGTGGCGTGCGGATCGGCTGGCCGCGCTCTTGCGTGGCCGTATCGCACATGTCAATCTGATCCCGCTGAACCCAACACCGGGCTCTCGCTGGGACGCGAGTCCGAAGCCGGTGGAGGCGGAGTTTGTACGTCGGCTACGGGATGGCGGGATCGCCACGACAGTGCGTGATACCCGCGGACAGGAGATCGACGGTGCCTGTGGGCAGTTGGCCGCCTCTGAGCAGGCCGGCACATCCGTCGATACGAACAGTGGCCGAACGAGTTAAGCGGAAGGTGGCTTTGTAGTGGCGAGTCATGGGGACCGGTTTAGGCGCCGCGCGTTGAGCCGTGGCTACAAGGTTGACGAAGTCGATGCCTTCCTCGACCGAGTAGAGGCGACGCTGGCCGGTGACCCGGTGGGTAGCCCGGTGACAGCGGAAGAAGTCGACGATTGCGTTTTCCGTGTGCGTTTCGGCGGCTATGACGAATGGCAGGTCGACGTCTATCTCGACCGAGTGGCTCGGCAACTGGCTGAGCTGGAAGAACGTGGAGTCTTGGGCTCTGCTCCCGCTCCGGACTTCTCCAAGGCCGCCAGTGAGACGGGCCCAGGTGGTAAAGCGCAGCCAATTCGTGAGATTCCCGATGCTCCGCGCGGTGCCGTTGGCTTCGCCCCTGAGGGCCCTCCGGGGCGGGAACCGGTGCCGATGGGTGAGGGCGGACGTGGACGCGCCGGCAGAGCCGAGCCCGCGCGTGCGGCCGTGGCCAGGGCCCCCGAACCGGACGATGCCGAGGGTTTCGGGCACTTGCGCGGCGGCGGAGACGACGACGAGGGCTTCGGTTTCCTCGCCGGTCCGCCCCCAGGAGAGTCCGATCCCAATGACCCCTTCGCAGCGCCGCGCAAAGGCGGTTTCGGGGCGCCAGCTGAAGACGAGTTCTCCGATGTAGACGATTTCGGGCCCGGTGGACCTGGTCCTGACCGTGGTTTCGGCCCGGGACGTGGACGTGAGCCTGGTTTCGCGCCAGCGGGCGCTGGTCCAGAGCGAGGTTTTGACGACCGTTTTGGCGGTCCGGAACGCGGCTTTGACGGATTCACTCCGGCCGCGCAGAGCGCCCGCGTACCCGAGGAGGGTTTTGCTCCCTCAGGGCCTGACCGGGGCCCGGAACGTAGCTTCGATGGGTTTGCTCCGGCCAATGAGGAATATCGGCATCCTGGTCCAGGCCGCGATAATGCCTACGGTGCGCCGAGCGACCCCGGCGGACCCGGCCCAGATATGGCCAATGCCACGCAACAACTTCCCTTGCATCACGATGAGGCCTCTCCTGGGCCCGGTCGCGGCCCCATCCGGCGTGGCGCCCCCGTTCCGCAAGAGGGGTTTGGCCCGCGTGATGGTGCCTTTGGCGGCCGCGAAGAATCGTTCCCTCCTCGCGACGAGGGGTTTGCGCCCGGTGGCCCTGGCCCACATGAGGAGGGGTTTGGTCCGCGCCGTGGCGCGGCGGTGCCGCCTCCATCTCGTGGGCCAGCGGCTGACGCCACCCAGATTCAACCTGCCGTAGGTGCGGGCGACACCGGTTCCCGCCGGGCGGCGCTGGGCCCGCGCAGCGGTGATACTGGTTCGCGTCGTGGCGGCCCGGCTGGCCCACCGGAATCGGAATTCGGCGGCAACTATCCGCCGGAGAACCATTTTTCCGACACTGGCTCTCGCCGTGCCGCTCCGCGCCCACCTCAGGGTCCGCCGCCGGGCGGCCCAGGTGAGGATCACCCACGCTTTGGGGCTGCGGCTGTTCCGCCTCCTGGGAGACCAGAGGGCGGCCCGGGACGCGCCGCTTTGCCCGGACGCTCGGCCTTCCCAACTTCCTCGGGTCCTGCCGGGCAATATCCGCCGCAGGAGGCCGGACCATACGGCGGTCGGGCGCCCAGCTCTGGTGCCGGTTATGCCCCCACTTCTGGCGCGGGCCCCGTCTCGGGCGCCGGGCCAGTCTCGGGAGCGGGCCCGATCTCAGGTGCCGGGCCGGTCTCGGGGCCTGGCGATCCGGCGGGCACTGAATTCGGTCGTGGCGCGGCCGCACCGGTTGACTATGGGCGCCGTAACCCCTATGAGGGGCGAGGAGCATTTGACGGCCCTGGGCGTCACGGTCGTCAAGAGATGACCACTGAGATGCGTCCCTCCGACTCGGCGTTTACTCCCGATGACGTGCATCGTCTCGACCAGTTGCGCCGTTCGTTCCAGCCTCGTCGATTCGGCTCGGGCTATGACCCAGCCCAGGTGGACCGGATTTTTGACGCTGTCGGTGCGGCCATGACCGGTCGCACGCCGATGCCTTTGACAGACCGCGAACTGGATACTAGCCAGTTCTCGCTGGTTCAAGGCGGCTACTTTGAGGGCGAAGTGGAGGCGGCGTTGCGCGAGGTGCGGGAGATCTTCCAGCAGCGGGGCATGATGCGCTGATCGATTTTCCGCCCCGTCAGGCGGAGGCGTCATCGCACTGACCTGGTCGGGTGTTCGGCTCGCCTAATACATAAGAGGACGTAACGACAGTGGTGGGCCCCGCGATCGCGGGGCCCACCACTGTCGTTACGTTTTGTGTCCGAACCGCTAGGGGTTGGGGCCGCAACTAGTCACGCAACCCGGTCCGGCGCATCCACCAGTCCAGTACCACGAAGCCGACGATGCCCGCCGCGGTGAGAATCACGAAGAAGTCTTCGATGCGGCCAGTGTGGTTCCCAAGGAGGAACGTCAAGACGATGCCCGCCGTCACTAGCAGCGTGCTGTAGAGCACCTTGCGGCTGGTCGGTTTGCGTTGGGCGGGGGACAGTACGGGCTCTTCGCCGCCGGCCATAGTGGTTACCTCCGGGTGTGCGGACTTCTCTGCACTGTGCAGCATAGTCTTGCGTGCCACAGACCGTCACACTGCCCGGATTAGTGTGGCCTGAAGTGTAATTTAGAGACGTTGAGGTTCCTTCGGAACCGACCAGGGGCGGTCACGCCTTTGCTCGATCGAAAGTATCGATCCAATAATTCGTCGGCACAGCGTGTGTTAGGGGTTAAGTGTGCGCATTACCGGTACGGGTCACGCATCCATGTTCATCGAGACCGCTTCGGGGTCGATCCTGTGCGACCCATGGGTGAATCCGTCCTATTTCGCGTCTTGGTTCCCTTTCCCGGACAATTCGAGCCTCGACTGGGACACGTTGGGCAACTGCGACTACCTGTATGTTTCCCATCTGCATCGGGACCACTTCGACGCTGAGAACCTCGCCGGGCACATCAACAAGGACACCACGGTCCTGTTGCCGGAGTACCCCACCAACGAGCTAGAGGCCGAGCTGCGGGCGCTGGGCTTCCACAAGTTCATCAAGACCGTCTCCGAGGAGATCGTTGATCTTCCCGGTGGCGCTCGCATCATGATCCAGGCACTCACCTCGCCTACGGATGGTCCGATCGGTGACTCCTCGCTGTGGGTCGAGGACGCCGATGGGGTGCGGCTGCTTAACCAAAACGACGCCCGGCCCACCGACCTGACGGTGTTCACCCAACACGGCCACCTGCACGCGCACCTATTGCAGTTCGCTGGCGCGATTTGGTACCCGATGGTCTATGAACTGCCCGACAACGCCAAGCGCGCCTTTGGCAAGCAAAAGCGTGAACGGCAGTTCGATCGTTCTTTGCGCTACATCAACGATGCCAAGGCCTCGTGGACGTTCCCCATCGCCGGGCCGCCGTGCTTCCTGGATGACAAGTTGTGGGAGTTCAACGACATCTTTGGCGATGAGGGCAATATCTTCCCCGACCAACTCACCTACGCCGACTGGCTTTCCGAACAGGGCCATGACAATAATGTCGTCCTCATGCCGGGCACGGTCGCGGAATTGACTCAAGAGGATATTTCGGTCACCCACCCGGTCGCGGATCTGCGCGAATGGTTCGCCAACAAGAAGCAGCATCTAGAGGATTACCGGGACCGTCAGCAGGGGCGCTTGGCGCAAGAGAAGGCTTCCTGGTCTCACCCTGAGATTGATGTGTTGGCCACGTTGAGGGAGCGCATTGAACCGCTCATGGCCGAGGCCGAGCAGATTTGCGCGGGGATCGGGGGCTCGGTTCGTTTCGACCTGACTGAGGCCGATTCCGATGAGATTATCGAGTCGATCCTGTTTGACTTTGTCGAGCGAGCCATCATTCCCGATGACGGCCGTAAAGTCCGCTACCGCTTCCGCACCGAGCGTCGCCTCATCGAGCACTTGCTGCACATTAACGAGGTTGACTGGGTGAACTCGCTGTTCTTGTCGTGCCGTTTCACCGCCGCGCGGATCGGTCAATACAACGAGTACGTGTACACGTTCTTCAAGTGTCTGTCTTCGGAGCGCCTCCAATACGCCGAGGGATGGTATGCCGAGCAGCGGCCGGATGAAGAGAATGTGGTGCTGGATGGCTGGACCATCCAGCGGCGCTGCCCGCATTTGAAGGCTGACTTGTCGGTCTTTGGCAAGGTCGAGGATGGGGTTCTGACTTGCCAAATGCATGGCTGGAAGTGGAACTTGAAGTCGGGTAAGTGCATGACGTCAGTCGGCCATGACATTCGCAGCTTTGCTCCCGGAGAGGCTCCGTGTGAGGGAGAGCAGGAGACCGCGCGCGGCGAATAGCCACCGTGCTCGCTGGCGGGTTGGTCATCACTGATGGCCCACGAGCGGGGACGTGAGGGTTGTCTCCCCAGTTGTGACCTGGGGAGACAACCCTAAAATGAAGAATATTCAACATCCTGTTGCCCCATGTATGGAATTATTCATACACTGAGGGGGTGACTGACGCTGCCGGGACCAAGCTTCCCGCCCTCTTCTCCAGTACGCGGCTGACGCCCGCTCAGCGGCGTATCGCCCGCTGCCTGGTTGACCAGGCTTCGATGGCCACCTACATGTCTGCCAGCGAACTGGCCGCGCTAGCTGGTGTAAGCCAGCCTTCGGTCACTCGATTCGCGATCGCCCTAGGGTTTGAAGGCTATCCCGACCTGCGCCGCCACATCGCGAAACTCATGAGCGGCCAACAGGCTGACGAACCTACCGGCGGCAATCAATTCCAACGCGCCGTGTCGGCCGAACAAGACAATCTGCGGAAGCTCTCCGACCTCCTCACCGACGAGCGGCCCATCACCGAGGCCGGACAGGCCCTCATGAATTCCCAGCCGCTGCCGGTATTGGGGCTGCGTGCCGCCGCTCCCGCCGCTGGCTATTTCGGCTATTTCGCCGCCAAGATCCACCCCGATGTGCGCATCCTAGATGCGGGGGGCTCCGAGATTGGCGACCAGCTGCAACAGGCTCGGTCAGCCGGGGCAAGATCGCTGCTGGCTTTCGTGCTGCCACGCTACCCGCGCGACACCCTGGCCGCGCTCACCGAAGCCAGGCAGTTGGGAATGCACGTTGTCTCCATCACCGACTCGCCCATGAGCCCGGCCGCAGAACTCAGCGACATCGTCTTGCCCGCGGCAGTCGGCTCTCAGCTGGTGTTCGACCTGCACACCGCGCCGATGGTTCTGGCCATGGTGCTGCTGCAAGCCATGTGCGACGCGGCCCCAACCGAGACCACCCAGCGGCTGGAGAACTTCGAACTCTCCGCAGCCCGCCGCGACATCTTCAGTACCTGACCCACCGATCCCTCGGATTCGCTCAGACTCGCCACAACCACATTGACCATCGCCCCGCAACGGAGGTAAAACCATGCGCGCACCGCACGGCACCGATCTGAACTGCCAAAACTGGCAAACTGAGGCGGCATATCGGATGCTGCTCAACAACCTCGACCCCGAGGTGGCCGAACGTCCCGAAGACCTGGTCGTCTACGGCGGCACTGGCAAGGCGGCCCGCAGCCAAGCCGACTTCGAGGCCATCAAGCGCGCACTGAAAACCCTGGCCGCCGACGAGACCCTGCTGGTCCAAAGCGGCCGCGCCGTCGGAGTCATGCGCACCCACGAATGGGCCCCGCGTGTCCTCCTAGCCAACTCCAACCTCGTCGGCGACTGGTCGACGTGGCCCGAATTCCGCCGTTTGGAAGAACTCGGCCTCACCATGTACGGCCAGATGACCGCCGGTTCCTGGATCTACATCGGAACCCAGGGAATTCTCCAAGGCACCTACGAGACCTTCTCCGCCGTGGCCAAGAAGCGCTTCGGGGGCAGCCTGAAGGGGACGCTCACCCTCACCGCCGGCTGCGGAGGCATGGGCGGCGCGCAACCGTTGGCCGTGACCATGAACGACGGCGTATGCCTCATCATCGACATCGACGCGACCCGCCTGGCCCGTCGCGTCGAGAAGCGTTACCTCGACACCGTCGCCAACAGCCTCGATGAGGCGATCGAGCAGGCTGTTGCCGCCAAAGAAGCTGGCGATGCCATCTCCATCGGGGTCGTCGGCAACGCCGCCACACTCGTGCCCGAAATTCTTCGCCGCAGCGTCCCCGTCGACATCGTCACCGACCAAACCTCCGCCCACGACCCGCTGTCCTACATCCCCGAAGGGGTCGCACTCTCCGAAGCGGCCGACCTAGCCAAACGCGACCCCGAGGGGTTCACCGAGCAATCCCGCGCCTCCATGCGCAAACACGTGGAAGCAATGGTCGGCTTCCAGGACATCGGGGCTGAAGTCTTTGACTACGGCAACTCCATTCGCGGAGAAGCGCAACTGGCTGGCTACGACCGTGCCTTCTCCTTCCCCGGTTTCGTCCCCGCCTACATCCGACCGCTATTTTGCGAAGGAAAGGGCCCGTTCCGGTGGGCCGCGCTCTCGGGCGACCCCGCCGATATCGCCGCCACCGACCAGGCCATTCTCGAACTATTCCCCGAAAACGAGTCGCTCAAACGCTGGATCACCATGGCTGGGGACCAAATCGAGTTCCAGGGCCTGCCCTCGCGCATCTGCTGGCTGGGATACGGCGAACGCGACAAAGCGGGCCTGCGCTTCAATGAAATGGTTGCCGAGGGCATCCTCAAAGCACCCATCGCCATCGGCCGCGACCACCTAGACTGCGGATCGGTCGCCAGCCCCTACCGCGAAACCGAATCCATGCTCGATGGTTCCGACGCCATCGCCGACTGGCCCCTACTCAACGCCTTGATCAACACTGCCTCCGGAGCCACCTGGGTCAGTATCCACAACGGCGGCGGCGTCGGCATCGGACGGTCCCTCCACGCCGGACAGGTTATCGTCGCCGACGGCACCGACCTGGCCGCTCAAAAAATCTCCCGCGTCCTCCGCAACGACCCCGGAATGGGTGTCATCCGCCACGTCGACGCCGGGTACGAGCGCGCCGAAGCCGTCGCCAAGGACCAAGGCGTCCGCATTCCCACCCGGGAGAACTGAGCATGAACGACATCGCCAAAACCCAGCAGGAGTTCCGGCGACTCTGGGACGAGCTGGCCCCCATCGGGCGCGCCGACTCCGGCGGCTACCTGCGCTATTCGTGGACCGAAGCCGACGCCGCCTGCCGAGAGTGGTTTCACGACCAGGCCACCGCTCGCGGACTGTCGACCGAGACCGACCGCAACGGCAACCTCTACGCCTGGTGGGGCGACCCAGACCGCGGCGACGCCGTCCTCACTGGAAGCCACTTCGACTCGGTTCCACACGGGGGAGCATACGACGGTCCGCTCGGCATCGTCTCTGCCTTCCTCGCCATCGACATTCTGAAAACCCGCAACATCCAACCGCACCGTCCCATCGCCATCGCGGCCTTCACCGAAGAAGAGGGCGGACGCTTCGGCGTACCCTGCCTGGGATCACGCCTGATGACCGGTGCTTACGACCCCAACAGCGCCCGGGCCCTCACCGACCGGGACGGAACCACGCTCGAGGAGGCCATGCGCGCCGCAGGCGAAGACCCCGACGCGCTCGGGGTCGACACTGAGCGTCTGAACCGCTTCGGGTGCTTCATCGAACTGCACGTAGAACAAGGGCGCGCGCTCGTTCACGACGACGCGCCGGTCGGGGTTGCCAGCGCGATCTGGCCGCACGGCCGTTGGCGCTTCGGCTTCAGCGGCGAAGGCAACCACGCGGGCACGACTCCGTTGGCTGACCGGCGCGACCCCATGTTGACGTTCGCATTCACCACCCTCGCGGCTCGTAAAGAAGCCAAGCTGGCCGGGGCGCTGGCCACAATCGGCAGGGTCTCGGTTGATCCGGGGGCGACGAACGCGATCGCCGCGCACGTTGACGCTTGGTTGGACGCCCGCGCACCCGACGAGGAAACCCTGAACCAGCTGGTTGCCGAAATCGAACAGAAGGCCCGCGAGCGGTCCACGCGCGATGGCACCTCGGTGGACATGGTGGCCGAATCGGTGACTCGGGTCGTGGAGTTTGACGACGGACTGCGCGACCGGATCGCGGCGCTATTGGGAGGAGTTCCGGTCCTGCCCACTGGAGCTGGCCACGATGCGGGGGTCTTGGCCGGGCATATCCCCACCGCGATGTTGTTTGTGCGCAATCCAACCGGTGTTTCGCATTCTCCCAGCGAGTTTGCCTCTGACGATGACTGCGCCCAGGGTGTGCACGCGCTGGCGACTGTGTTGCGGGAGCTGGCATGGTTACCTACTGGGCTCAGTGGGCGTGGTTGGAGAACGGGCCGACCGCTCAGGTGGCGATCGAGGTTGAGGCCGGATACATCCGCGCTGTGGCGACAGGACCGAAACCCGAAGGAGCGGTGGAGCTATCCGGTTTGACGTTGCCGGGGTTGGCGAATGCTCACTCGCACGCATTTCATCGAGCCTTGCGCGGCCGTACTCATGCCGAACGCGGCACATTCTGGACCTGGCGGGAACGCATGTATGCGGTGGCCGACCGGCTCAATCCGGATTCGTACTATCGGCTGGCCCGCGCCGCTTACGCGGAGATGGCTTTGACTGGGGTTACGTGTGTCGGTGAGTTTCACTACCTACACCATGACCTCGACGGTAAGCGGTTTGCCGATCCCAATGCGATGGGGCAGGCCCTCATCGCGGCGGCCGCCGATGCCGGGGTTCGTCTGACGCTGTTGGACACGCTCTACCTCAGTGGCGGTTTCGATCAAGAATTGTCGGCCTCGCAGCGTCGCTTCAGTGACGGAGACGTCGAATCCTGGTGGTCGCGCGTGGCGGCGTTGGAGGTTCCCGAGCATGTGGTGCTGGGGGCGGCGGCGCATTCGGTGCGGGCAGTCCCCGCCGAGGCGCTGGAGTCGTTCGCCGAGTTCACCGCAGACATGCCGGTGCATGTGCATTTGTCTGAACAACGGGCCGAGAATGAGGCCTGCCGGGCTCTCCACGGTCTGACTCCAACGCAGTTGTTGGCCGAGCACGGACTTTTGCGGCCTAATTTGACGGCTGTGCACGCGACGCACCTGAGCGCCAATGACATTCGGCTGTTGGGTTCGACCGGTAGTGGCGTGTGCTTGTGCCCTACGACCGAACGAGATTTGGCCGATGGGATTGGCCCGGCTCGTGCGCTCGCCGACGCGGGGTCTCCGCTGTCGTTGGGTTCGGATAGCCACGCGATCGTCGACTTGTTCGAGGAAGCGCGGGCGCTGGAGATGCATGAGCGACTTGCCAGTGAGCAACGTGGGCATTTCACGCCCGGTCAGATGCTCAGTGCCGCCACTGACGCCGGTCACGCGGCTTTGGGCTGGGATGACGCCGGTTGCATTGAGGTGGGGATGCGCGCTGACCTTGTGAGCGTGGTGACCGACTCCCCGCGCACGGCGGGGGCGCAGATCGATGGCGTTCTTTTGGCGGGCAACGCCGCAGACGTGCATCATGTGGTTATTGATGGCCGTGTGGTGGTCTCTGAGGGCCGCCACCTGGATCTTGACGTGGGCCGCGAACTTGCGGCCGCCATTGGAGATGTGAGTTCATGACACTTCTGATCGACAACATTGGCGAATTGTTCACTGCCACCGAGGAGGGCATTCTCCGCGACGCCGCGGTGGTCATCGATAAGGGGCGCTTCGCGTATGTCGGACCCACTGCGGGGGCTCCTGAGGCCGATGATCGCTTCGATGCCCAGGGTGGGGCGGTCCTGCCCGGTTTCGTCGACAGTCACTCGCACATCGTTTTCGCACAAGATCGCGCCGCTGAGTTCGCCGCCCGTATGGCCGGGGAGCCCTACACCGGTGGCGGCATCCGTACCACGGTTGCCTCGACCCGGGAGGCTTCTGACGCGCAGTTGCGGGCCACAGCCCAACGCATTATGGGTGAGATGGCCCGTCAGGGGACGACCACCGTCGAAATCAAGTCCGGCTACGGGCTTTCGGTGCGCGACGAGGTCCGCCAACTCAACATCGCCGGTGAATTCACCTCCGAGACCACCTTCCTTGGGGCGCACACCGTACCCGCTGACACCGACGCGGACGCCTATGTGGATCTGGTCATCACCGACATGCTGGCTTCGGCTGCGCCGAAGGCCAAGTGGGTCGACGTGTTTTGTGAACGGGGAGCCTTCGACGGTGAGCAAGCTCGCGCCGTTCTCACCGCCGGAATGAAGGCGGGGCTGCTGCCACGGGTGCATGCCAATCAGCTGACCCAGGGCCCTGGGGTGCAACTGGCCGTGGAGCTCGACGCCGCCTCGGCTGATCACTGCACCCATTTGTCGGACGCCGATGTCGACGCGCTTGCCCAAGGCAACACTGTGGCGACCTTGTTGCCGGGAGCGGAGTTTTCGACTCGGTCGCCCTACCCTGACGCTCGGCGCCTTCTCGATGCCGGGGTCGAGGTCGCTTTGGCCACTGACTGCAACCCCGGTTCGTCCTACACCAGCAGCATGCCGTTTTGCATAGCGTTGGCGGTGCGCGACATGGGTATGACTCCGACCGAGGCCGTGCTCGCGGCTACCGCCGGGGGCGCAAAGGCCCTGTGGCGCACCGACATTGGCGCGATTCGGGTAGGCGCTCGTGCGGACCTGGCGATCTTGGACGCGCCTTCCCATGTGCATTTGGCCTACCGTCCCGGAACCGACCTGATGGCAGCTGTCATTGGTGCCGGTGAGGTTCTCTATCGGGCGCGCTAGCCATCACTTTCACTTGCCAACACCCTGCCCATTCAGACACGAGGAGACCAGATGAACACCGTGACCATCAGTCAAAATGGCATTGAAGCGGCCGATGTGGTGGCCGTGGCGCGCGGCACGGCTCGCGTCAGCCTTGCCGCAGACGCCGTGGAGGCCATGAACCGTAGTCGAGCCCATATCGATGACATCGAACGTCAGGGCCGACCTGTCTATGGTGTTTCCACTGGTTTCGGTGCTTTGGCGAACACGTTCGTGGCTCCGGAACGTCGTGCCGAATTGCAGCACGCTCTTATCCGTTCCCACGCGGCGGGCTCGGGTGATCCGATGCCGCGTGAAGTCGTTAGGGCGATGGCCTTGCTACGGGTGCGTTCGTTGGCGAAGGGCTCCTCGGGGGTGCGTCCGCAAGTCGCGCAGTCGATCGTGGACATGCTCAATGCCGACATCACGCCATGGGTTCCGCGGCATGGGTCGTTGGGTGCCTCTGGTGACCTCGCTCCGTTGGCTCACTGCGCGATGGTGCTGCTTGGCGAGGGGTGGGTCGTGGGGAAGGACGGCGCTCGCGTCGAGGCGGCGCACGCGTTGGCCGAGGCGGGGCTGCGTCCGATTGAGTTGGCGGCCAAGGAGGGCCTTGCTCTCATCAACGGCACCGATGGCATGTTGGCCATGTTGATCCTGGCTTTGGAAGACATGGCTCACCTGTTGACGATGGCGGATGTGACCGCCGCGTTGTCGGTGGAGGCGATGCTGGGTACCGATCGGCCATTCCAAAGAGAGTTGCACGAGATTCGGCCCCATCCGGGCCAGGCCGCCAGCGCCGCGAACATTCACGCGCTGCTGCAAGGGTCGGCCATTATGGACTCGCACCGGGATGACTTGGAACACGCGGTACAGGATGCCTATTCGATGCGCTGTGCCCCGCAGGTGGCCGGTGCGGCTCGGGACGTGGTCGATTACGGGTGGCAGGTGGCTCGACGGGAGCTGGCCTCTGTTGTGGACAATCCAGTGGTGCTCGATGATGGCCGGGTGGAGTCGACGGGGAACTTCCATGGGGCTCCCTTGGCATATGCGCTCGATTTCCTCGCGATCGCCGCTGCCGATGTCGCGTCGATCTCGGAACGGCGCGTGGACCGGCTGTTGGACGTGGCGCGTTCGAGGGATCTGCCCGCGTTCCTCACCCCTGATCCGGGGGTGAACTCCGGGCTCATGATCACCCAGTACACCGCTGCCGGAATCGTGGCGGAGAATCGCCGCCTGGCGTCTCCGGCTTCGGTTGACACGGTGCCGACCTCCGGCATGCAAGAAGACCATGTGTCGATGGGTTGGGCATCCGGACATAAGCTGCGCATCGTGTTGGACAATATGGCCAGCGTGCTTTCGGTGGAACTGTTGGCGGCCGTCAGGGGCCTGCAACTGCGCACTCCACTGATGCCCTCTCCGGCTGGCCAGGCAGCGTTGGGGACGCTCACGCCCATTATTGGCGAGCCGGGGCCGGACGTGTTCATGGCTCCGATTATGGAAGACCTGAAGGCGCAGGTGTCAGGACCTGCGCTGCGCGAGGCTATCGAGGCGGCCATCGGCAAGCTCAAGTTAGTCAAACGTCACGTTGTGGGGCCCGGACGTACGCGTCCGGGCCCCACAACGTGTTCAGCGTCCCTCGAGGTCGGTGGGGTCGATGCCCATTTGCAGCGCCATGATCTTCATTTCGGCGTCGTAGTATTCGTCGATGTTTTCGCTGATCGGTAGGTGTCCGAAGATTTCCATCGCGATCAGGCCATATATGCGTACCCAATAGGACAAGAACAGGTAGCCAAGGTCGTCTGGCAGGTCGGCCTTGACTTGTTGATTGCACGCTCGGATCTCGGTGCGGAGCCCCTCTGACAGGGGGGGAAACAGCACGTTGACGGTGCGGTGGCGGCCTTCTGCCTTGATCTGCTGGTGGTAGGCGGTTAGTTCCGGGCCGAACATCGACGAAAACTTCAGCGAGGCCTCCATGATTTTCAGCTGGTCGGGCGGTAGCTCACTGGGGTGATCGAAGGTGTAGCACTTCGCTCCGGCCAAATTGGAGGCGAAAATGAGGCTGAACTCCGCGGGGTTTGCCACCGCCCAGTGCCGAAAGGCCCGGATGATGGCAAAGGTGCGCCCTACGTAGTCGTGGGAGGGGAGCGCATCGCGAGCGGCCTCGGCGGTGGCCTGTAGTTCCCCGTAAATGTCGACGCACAGCTGTGCCATGAGCTCGTCGATGCTGGTGAAGTAGCGATAGATGGCTGCGGGGGACATCCCGATGTCGCGGGCGATCGCCCGCAGCGACACACCGCTGGGCCCGGAGTCAAGCAGCTGTGTCCGGGCGCTGCCTTTGATTTCCGCGATGGTGTCGGCCCGCAAACGCTCGCGCCGACTGGGCGTCCCTGGCGTGTCTGAACTCACTCTTCCTCTTCCATATCCAGCTGAAATCACTGTTGACTAATCAAACAGTGTTAGGTTTAGTTAACGGTGTTCGTAAAATATTCACTGATTACATCCTAAGTACTGACCCCGCCGCTGTCCAGACGACTTGGCCGCATCGGCTCACCAACTCGAGTTCGCGCCCGAAGCCACCGCACGAAACGCCCGAGAAAAAGCTTCGTGAGCGCCGAACCGACACCTGAGCCGCCGCGATTCGTTGAGCCGCCGTACGGCGAGCACCACGAGGAGATCATCATGTTTGCCGCCTTGGGCAAAACAGTCATCAAAGTACGCTGGCTCATTGTCGCCATGACCGTCGCCATTTACGCCGTCGGCGCGGCGTGGGGCACCGGGCTGTTCGACGATGTGTCTGACGGAGGCTTCGTCAACCCCGACGCGCCGTCAGTGGTCGCCACCGAACGCATCACCGAAACCTTTGGTAGTCAAGATGCCGACGTCATCGTCCTGTATTCCTCACCTGACCTCACCGTCGAGGACCCGCAGTTCGCTGTCTCGG
The DNA here is from genome assembly GCF_016925535.1 of Natronoglycomyces albus. NCBI lineage: Bacteria > Bacillati > Actinomycetota > Actinomycetes > Glycomycetales > Glycomycetaceae > Natronoglycomyces > Natronoglycomyces albus. Next base: position 1,131,263 of record NZ_CP070496.1, read on the forward strand.
CATCCGAACAGTTGGACCTCATCGCCGCGCTGCCCGAAGTCTCCAGCGTGACCTCATACTTCAACACTGGCGCCGAGGCGTTCGTGTCAACGGAGGGTAACGCTACCTTTGCCACAATCGGCCTCAGCGGCGGAAGCGAGAACGAGCTCGCCGCGACCTTCGACTCCATCAAACATCACTTTGCCGCCGACGGGCTCGACACCGCGCTAGGTGGAGGAGCTGCGATCTTCCACGACATCAACACTCAAGTCCAAGACGACCTGATCACCGCCGAACTTTTCTCCCTGCCACTCCTGCTACTGATCATGGTGCTTGTCTTCGGCGCCCTGGTGGCCGCGTCCATGCCGCTCATGATCGCCGGAATGGCCATACTCGGCGGCTTTACCGTCACCCGCATCATCGCGCAGTTCACCGATGTGTCGATTTTCGCCGTCAACGTCATCACCATCATCGGTCTGGGCATGTCCATCGACTATTCCCTGTTCGTGCTGAAACGCTTCCGCGAAGAACTGGCCGCCGGACGCGACAAACGCACCGCTGTCCTCAACACGGTTGCCACCGCCGGCCGCACCGTCGGCGTCTCCGGGCTCATCATCATCTTGAGCATGGTCGGGTTGCTGTTCGTGCCCCTGCCATTCCTGCACGGCATCGCCTATGGAGTCATGGCCGCCGTTGGAGTCGCCATGCTCGGCGCGATGGTCGTCCTCCCCGCCGTGCTCTATCTCTTGGGACACCGTGTCGACAAACTCGCCTTCCCCTGGACCAATAAGAAACGCGCCACCGACACTGGTTTCTGGTCACGCGTGGGAGATGTGGTCATGCGCCGACCCGTGTTCGTACTCGTCGGTGTCACCGCGCTGCTGGCACTCATGGCCTCGCCAGTGCTGTCGGCGGCCTTCGGAGGCGTCGACGAACGAGTGCTACCGGCGGGAACCGAATCCCGTACCGTCACCGAGACCCTCGCCTCGGACTTCCCCGGCGGGCACCTGAACCAGATGTCGGTCATGCTCGATGGTGGGACAGAAAATATCCTCGACCAGGCAGTCCACGAGATCAGCCTGCTACGCGGTGTCCACTCCGTGCAGCCGGTCAACGGCAACGGCGAGGCCACCCTCCTGCAAGTCTCCTACGACCTCGACCCATTCAGTGCCCAAGCGCGCGACCTGGCCTCGGACCTGCGTGAGCTGGACCTGGCCGGGACCGAGGTCATCGTGGCCGGGGGACCCGCCGAACTGACCGACACCTTCGAGGACATCCTCGACAACCTGCCATACATGGCCGCCTACGTCGTCGGCATCACCATGTTGCTGCTGTTCTTCGCATTCGGTTCCATCATCTTGCCGATCAAAGCCGTGCTGATGAACTTCATCTCCCTAGCCGCCGCGATCGGTGTGGTGGTGTGGATCTTCCAAGACGGCAACCTGTCGACCATGCTGGGCTTCGATGCCTCCGGCTACCTGGAACCATCCAACATCATTCTCATGGCCGTGATCCTGTTCGCTCTGTCGACCGACTATGAGGTCTTCCTGCTGTCCCGGGTCCGGGAGGAGTGGGACAACGGGGCCGACAATCGTACCGCCGTGCTGCGGGCCATGCAGCGCACCGGAGGCATCATCACCGCCGCCGCCGCAGTGCTCATCGTCGTCGTTGGAGCGATCACCTTCTCTGGCGTCGTCTTCATGAAGATGCTGGGTCTGGGCATGGCGTTGGCGATCTTCCTGGACGCGACGGTGGTGCGGATGCTGCTGGTGCCCTCGACGATGCGCCTGCTGGGGCGCGCCAACTGGTGGGTGCCCGGCCCACTGGCGAAGTTGTATGCGAAATACGGCCTGAAGGAAGGGCCTGACGCGCCCATACCAAGCCAAGAAGGGAAACCAGAGCTCGTCTCCTCGCGACGATAGAGCCGAGGCGACCAGCTCAGCCCGCTGGTGGGACGTTGACCTCTGGGAACGTCCCACCAGCGGTGAGCCTTCGGAGGGTTCGGATCACGCCTCAATGCGGCCCAGTGCTGTGCGGGATTGAGGCGAGGCGGTAGTAGCCTAAACCCGCTCCATACTTTCCGACGGACCCTCACTTTGAGGAGTTGGCGCAAAGTTGGGGCGCGCCATTTCGCCGCGACCGCGCGTTAGGAGTCCCCACAGTGTTTCGTTGGCTGGGTACCACCATCATTAAGACTCGGTGGTTCATCGTCGCCGCGCTCGTGGCGATTTATGCGGTCGGCGCCGCATGGGGTACCGGTGTCTTCGACGACCTGGCCGATGGCGGCTTCGTCAACCCCGATGCCCCGTCCGTGGTCACCTCCGCCGACATCGAGGAGCGTTTTGGTCATAACGGCGCCGAAGTGTTGATCTTGTACTCGCACGCTGAATTGACCGTCGACGATGACGAATTCGCCGCCGCCGTCACCTCATCAGTAGATGAAGTCGCGGCGTTGAGCCCCGTCTCCAGCGCCACCTCTTATTTCAACACCGGCCTGGATCAATTCGTCTCCACTGACCGTCACTCCACGTTCGTGGCCGTCGAATTCCACAGCTCCGATGAAGACGGAATGCTCAGCGACTTCCGGCTCGTTGAGGAGGTCGCCCCAGCCGAAGGAGTGACGACGCAGCTGGGCGGCCCGGCCGCCATGTTCTCCGAAATCGGCGACACCGTCAAAAACGACCTGATCATAGCCGAGATCATCTCGCTGCCCCTGTTGTTGATCATAATGGTGCTGGTCTTCGGTGCGGTCGTAGCCGCCCTGATGCCCATGATCATTGCCGGGATGGCGATTCTCGGTGGCCTCGCCATCACCCGCGTGCTCACCTACTTCGTCGATGTGTCGGTGTTCGCCGTCAATGTCATCACCATCATCGGTCTGGGCATGTCCATCGACTATTGCCTATTCGTTCTGCGCCGCTTCCGCGAAGAGCTGGCCGCCGGACGCGACAAACGCACCGCTGTCCTCAACACGGTTGCCACCGCCGGCCGCACCGTCGGTGTCTCCGGGCTCATCATCGTGCTGTGTATGGCGGGCCTGCTCTTCATTCCGCTGCCATTCCTGCACGGCATCGCCTATGGAGTCATGGCCGCCGTCGGCGTGGCGATGCTGGGCGCGATGGTGGTGCTCCCGGCGATGCTCTACCTCTTGGGACATCGCATCGACAAGCTGAAGGTATTGCGCAAACAGGAGAAGCGTTCAGGTGGCGACAGCGAGGGCTTCTGGTACCGGGTCGGATCGGCGGTCATGGCCCGGCCCATCCTCGTGCTCGTGGCCGTCGCCCTCGGGCTGGGCGCGCTGGCGATCCCGGCGTTCAACGCCTCCTTCGGCGGCGTCAACGAAACCACTTTGCCCCCCGGTTCGGAACCGCGCCTCGTCATCGAGACGCTCAGAGAAGACTTCCCCGGTCAGGAAAATGAAGTCTCCACCGTCATGGTGGAGGTCGAATCCGATGCCGTCCTCGAACAGGTCCTCGCGGGTCTAAGGGCCGTCTCCAATGTCGAGGACGTCGTTCGCATTGATACGACTGAGACGCACACGCTCTTCGAGGTCGGCTATGAGGTCGACTCGTTTAGCCCCGAAGCCCGCCACATCGTGCACGACATCCGCGACCTGGACATCGCCGGTGCCCAACTGGAAGTCACCGGCGAGACCGCCTACCTGGTCGACATGCTCGCCGACATCCGCGATAACGTCCCGGCGCTGGTCATCTACATCGCCGTGGTCACCTTCATACTGTTGTTCCTGGCCTTCGGTTCGATCATCCTGCCGATCAAGGCGATCCTGATGAACCTACTGTCCTTGGGCGCGTGCATCGGCATCGTCGTGTGGATCTTCCAATACGGCAACCTGTCCGGAATCCTGTTCTTTGAGGCCACCGGCTACATCGACCCGACGAACCTGATCTTGATGCTGGTGATCCTGTTCGCTCTGTCGACCGACTATGAGGTCTTCCTCCTGTCGCGCGCCCGGGAGGAGTGGGACAACGGGGCCGACAATCGTACCGCCGTGCTGCGGGCCATGCAGCGCACCGGAGGCATCATCACCGCCGCCGCGATCATCCTCATAGTCGTCGTCGGGGCCTTCTCGCTATCCAGCATCGTCATGATGAAGATGGTCGGTGTCGGTATGGCCGTCGCCATCTTCCTGGACGCGACGGTGGTGCGGATGCTGCTGGTGCCCTCGACGATGCGCCTGCTGGGGCGCGCCAACTGGTGGGTGCCCGGCCCACTGGCGAAGCTCTACTCCAGCTATGGCCTCGAACGCTCCGCGAAAGCAGACGCTGAGAAGCCGACCTCGACGAAAGCCGCAGACTGACCGCAAAAGCCTTTGCCGGCGAATACTCCCACAGGTGAGGATGAAATCACCGCCGGTGATACTGGCAGACCGCAGCCAGTATCATTCAATCGATGACGCGCGAATACATCCTCACCCTCTCCTGTGACGACCGGCTGGGCATTGTCTATGCCGTCTCCGGCTACCTGACCCGCCGGGCTGGCAACATCGAGGACTCTCAGCAGTTCTCCGACTCCTCCACCTCCCGATTCTTCATGCGCGTCAAATTTTCCTCGCAGGCCAGCCGGGACGAGCTGGCCGTGGGATTCGCCGAGATTGCCCGCGAATTCGGGATGGAGTGGCAACTAGTCGACCGCCAAGACAGGCCCCGGGTGCTCATCATGGCCTCCAAACAGGGCCATTGCCTCAACGATCTGCTCTACCGATTCCGCATCGGCGCGTTGCGCGGCGAAGTGGGGGCCGTGGTGTCCAACCATGCCGATTGGAGAGGATTGGCCGAAGCCGCCGACGTTCCCTTCCACCACCTCAGCATCACGCCCCAGAACAAGGATGACCAAGAACGCCGACTACTCGACTTGGTCACCCAACACCGGGTCGACGTGGTGGTCCTGGCTCGTTACATGCAGATCTTGTCCAACTCCGTCTGCGAGAAGCTACCCGGCCGCATTATCAACATCCACCATTCCTTTCTCCCCAGCTTCAAGGGCGCGCGGCCCTACCACCAGGCATTCGACCGAGGTGTCAAGCTCATCGGGGCCACGTGCCACTACGTCACCGCCGACCTGGACGAAGGCCCAATCATCGAGCAGGAGGTCACTCGCGTCGACCACGCCATGACCCCCGCCGACCTCGCCGCCGCCGGACATGACCTCGAAAACGCCGTCCTCGCCCGCGGCCTCGCCGCCCACCTGGACGGTCGCATCATCCTCAACGGCTCGAAAACTGTCGTCTTCCGCTAAGTCAGCCACCTGGCCCTTGTCACCACGACTCGGCAACATTCGTCCCATAACCCTGCCAAGGGAGCGCATAAGCCTCTACGGGTCAGATATGGGAAAGGTCGAGATCACTGATCTGCCCGCAGAAGTCTTCGCGCTGCTGAAGAAGCGTGCCACGATGGCCGACATGACCGTGTGAGATTATCTGCGGGAGCTCGTCGTGGCGCAGACGCGTTTCAGCCTCGCCTCGCTGGCCGACCGGACCTGGGAGTTTCGCCACACCTTCAACCCATACAACGCCACCTCGTACTGGCCGAGGAACTCCAGTTCCCACTCGTCACCACCGACAGCAAGCCGCACGCTCCAGATATTCACAGTGCCGCAGTCGAGTTACGCGACATAGCCAAATGGCGCTCCAAATAGCGTCATTGATAATGGGGGCGTGAATCCTCGCAATATCGTCCTCCTCGGCTCCACTGGCTCCATTGGCACCCAAGCCATCGATGTCGCCCGGCGCAACCCCGACACTCTCAACATCGTCGGCATCGGCGCAGGTGGCAACAACCCAAAGCTGCTGGCCCAACAAGCGGTTAGCCTCGATGTCGACGTCGTCGCCATCGCCGACTCCCGAGCTTTCGAAGACCTCCAGCTGCACCTGTACGCCGAAGCCAAGAGACGCGACTACGCGGCCGGTCAATTCCGCATGCCGAAAATTCTCGCTGGTCCCTCGGCAATGGCAGAACTCGCCGCTTGGCCCGCCCACAGTGTCCTCAACGGCATGAGTGGCTCCATTGGACTCGCCCCGACTCTGGCCGCCCTCAAAGCAGGCAGTCAACTCATCCTCGCCAATAAGGAATCCCTTGTCGCCGGGGGGCCACTGGTGCGCGCCGTGGCGCAAAGCGGACAAATAGTGCCAGTGGACTCCGAACACTCCGCCTTGGCCCAATGCCTGCGGGCCGGGCGAGACGACCAGGTCGCCCGCCTCGTTCTCACTGCCTCCGGGGGGCCCTTCCGAGGCCGCAGCCGCAGCCAACTGGGCGAAGTAACCCTCAACGACGCCCTAGCGCATCCGACCTGGGACATGGGGCCAGTGGTCACCATTAACTCCGCCACCATGGTCAACAAAGCCCTCGAAGTCATCGAAGCGGCCGAAATGTTCGGTTTCGACTACGACGACATAGACGTAGTCGTTCATCCTCAGTCGATCATCCACTCCATGGTCGAATTCGTCGACGGCTCCACCATCGCCCAGGCCTCCCCACCCGACATGCGCCTGCCCATCGCCCACGCGCTAGCCTGGCCCGACCGTCTTGCCGAGGCCGCACCCCCAGTCGACTGGTCGAAAGCGCACACCTGGACGTTCCAGCCGCTAGATCACGAGGCCTTTCCCGCAGTGGGACTAGCCAAAGCCGCAGGCAAAGCTGGCGGAACCCTACCGGCCATCTACAACGCCGCGAATGAAGAGGCAGTGGCCGCCTTCCGGGAATCCCGTCTGCCATTCCTGGGCATCGTCGACACCATCGACACTGTCCTCGCCGCAGCGCCCGACTTTGGGCAACCGGGTACAGTCGAAGCGATACTAGAGGCGGAATCGTGGGCCCGCAGCCGCGCCCGTGAGGTAGTTTCAGACCTGTCATGACCGCTGTAGCCACGGCGGGGACCCGTGGACACTCGGCATTCGCCCCTTCCTTGACCAAGGAGCACATCGTTGCTGGCTTACACCATCGGCATCATCCTGTTCGCCCTCGCGATCCTCATTTCGGTGAGTCTTCACGAGGCCGGACACATGCTCACCGCCAAGGCCTTCAAAATGAAGGTCACCCGTTACTTTGTCGGGTTCGGACCCACCCTGTGGTCCTTTCACCGGGGCGAGACCGAATACGGCCTTAAGGGCATCCCGCTGGGCGGATTCGTCAAGATCACCGGAATGACACCTCTCGATGAAGAAGAAGAGAGCCTGTCGGAAAAGGACAAGAAACGCGTCTTTTGGCGTAAGCCACTGTGGCAGCGCACCACGGTCCTAGCCGCTGGTTCCATCACCCACTTCATTCTGGCGTTTGTCATCTTGTGGGTTCTGGTGTCCTTCATCGGCATCGCCAACCCGGCACTAGCCGATCAAATCGAAGAGTCGCAAGAGACCGCGACGGTGGCCGTCGCCCCATGCATCCCGCCTGAGGACGCGACGGGCACCTACGAGTGCACTGCCGAGGACGAACCCAGTCCAGCCGCCGCCGCAGGTTTGCGCGATGGCGACGAGATCACCGGCATCGCCGGAGCGACCGTGACCGATTGGGATTCGCTGTTGGAGACCGTCTCCGGTCTCCAACCGGATGAAGAGGTCGAAATCACCATCCGGCGCGACACCGGTATCACCACCCTTGACATCACGCCGTACTCGGCGAGTGTGCCAATGGAGGACGGTTCGACCACCGAGGTCACACGCATCGGCGTTAGTGTGTATGTGGACCGATCGCTGGACCCGGTCGTCACCTATGGGCCAATCAGCGGAGTTGGCCAGAGCTTTGTGGTCACCGGCAACCTGTTCACCGCCACTTTTGAGGCACTGATCACACTGCCGACGAAGATCCCGGATCTGTGGAACTCGGTTTTCGGAGCGGAGCGACCTGACGACACCCCGGTCAGCGTGGTGGGGGCCTCGCGCCTTGGCGGTGAGATGGTGCAGTTCGACCAGTGGGCCATGTTCTTTATGCTGGTTGTGGTCCTGAACTATTTTGTCGGCATCTTCAACTTGTTGCCGCTGCTGCCGCTGGATGGCGGGCATATCGCGATCGCCTGGTACGAGAGGGCCCGCTCCTGGCTAGCGGCGCGGCGGGGAAAGCCCGACCCGGGCCGAGTGGATTACTTGAAGCTCATGCCGCTGACCTACGCTGTACTGGTGGTGCTCGGTGGTTTCATGCTTCTCACCATCACCGCGGACATCGTGAATCCGATCAGACTCTTCAACTAGGTATGTTTCATATATGACTGCTGTAAATCTTGGGATTCCCTCCGCCGCTCCGCCTCCGTTGGCTCAGCGGCGGCCAACACGGCAACTCAATGTCGGAGGGGTGCTAGTCGGCGGTGGGGCACCAGTGAGCGTGCAGTCCATGACCACGACCCGCACGTCCGACATCAACGCGACGCTGCAGCAGATCGCCGAGCTGACGGCCTCCGGTTGCCAGATTGTGCGCGTGGCGGTCCCGACCAATGACGATGCCGACGCGCTGCCAGCTATCGCGAAGAAATCGCAGATTCCGGTTATCGCGGACATTCACTTTCAGCCCAAGTATGTATTCGCCGCGATCGACGCCGGTTGCGCGGCGGTGCGCGTCAACCCGGGCAATATCAAGAAGTTCGACGATAAGGTCGGTGAGATCGCCAAGGCCGCCACGGAGGCGGGAACTCCGATTCGGATCGGCGTCAATGCCGGCTCCTTGGATAAGCGGTTGTTGGAAAAGTATGGCAAGCCCACCGCTGAAGCTCTGGTTGAGTCGGCTCTGTGGGAATGCTCGCTATTCGAAGAGCATGGCTTCGGCGACATCAAGATCTCCGTGAAGCACAACGACCCGGTGGTCATGGTGCGCGCCTATCGGCTGCTTTCCCAACAGTGCGACTACCCGCTTCATTTGGGCGTCACCGAGGCTGGCCCCGCCTTCCAGGGCACTATCAAATCCGCCGCTGCCTTCGGAGCTTTGCTGTCGGAAGGGATTGGCGACACCATTCGCGTCTCGTTGTCGGCCCCTCCGGTTGAGGAGATCAAGGTCGGCACGCAGATTCTGGAGTCCTTGGGGCTGCGCGAACGGGGTCTGGAGATCGTTTCGTGTCCCTCGTGCGGACGTGCGCAGGTCGATGTTTACAAGCTGGCCGAAGAGGTCACCGCCGGGCTGGAGGGCCTGCCGGTGCCGTTGCGGGTGGCGGTTATGGGATGCGTGGTCAACGGCCCAGGTGAGGCTCGAGAGGCTGACCTTGGGGTCGCCAGCGGGAATGGCAAAGGGCAAATCTTTGTCAAGGGTGAGGTCATTCGGACAGTGCCCGAATCACAAATTGTGGAGACGCTTATCGAGGAGGCTGTGCGTATAGCCGACCAGATGGGTGCGGATCTGCCAGATGAGCTCAAGGAGCTGGTGGGGCCGACTGTCACGGTTCACTAGGCCGCCTCCGCTTTTTATCAGCTTTTCGAAGGGCCGCCGGCATTTGTCGGCGGCCCTTCGACGTGTGGTTTTCGATGGGGTTCTTCCCGGGCGCGTGTGTCTGTAGTGGCATGTGTGACTCAGTCCGATTCTTGACAACCGGCCTGAGGTGTCATCAAGGCGACATCCTGCGGTCGGCTTCTGTGGTGTGCTGAATGGGTGCCAGGTAGCTGCCGCGACGTTCCATGAAGGTGGAAATCTCTCATGATGGGGGATTGCGCTGGTGTGTCAACGCGCGGTAGGTACTGCTCGAACTGTCATAATTCCGACAAAATACGTATAAGCCCAGAATGCGGGGCATATCGAGTGGCAGCGGAGTGTGGAAATCAGCAGACACGCTCTCGTCGGCCCGCCGATAATGTTCCCGGCGGCCGCAAATGGTGACAGGACCTTCCGCACCAGCGCGGGCGCACGGTGTACCGCTATCTCACAATGCGAGGGGAGTCCACCACCATGGGGAGGATCGTCCGAAACGTCTCTGACGGGGTGACAAAGTACTACTGGTATCCCGGTGAGAAAGGTGACTGGGTCAAGGCCGCGATAACCGTGGTCGGGGGCGCCGCAGTCTTCGCCCTCTCTTTCGTCGCCTTCCACAACAGCTTGATATCAGCCGTGCTGTCCGCATCGGTGGTCTTGGGACTCGGTGGGGTCTACTTGGGGCGTTCCGACGCCGCGGGGCTCAGCAAGTTCCACGACCCAACCTCAGAACGCCGCGAAGCCATGGCCGATTCCGCCCACGCCGCCTGGCGTGGAACCCTGATGGGTTTTGCCTCAGCTGGGGCCGCCATCTTCGTCCTCAACATGCCTCATGACGGCTTCCTCAGCAACTGGGTGTTGCCGATCGTGCCGTCGGTCGTCGGAGCGATCGCGCACTCAGCGGGCATGATCTATGAGCGCATGAACCAAGCCGGGCAGGCCGAAGCCGAACCGCCTCCAGCTGAGGTCGAAGCCGCCAAGGAGCTGGAAAAAGAACCGGCCTAGGTGATAGGCCAGCTGTGCCGCTTAGAGCTCCTATCAGGTTTGTTTCCGTGGCGAGGATGGTGTGCTGTCAGTGCGTGGGGAGGCGGAGGCCCTTGTTCATACCCAGCGGGTATGGGCAAGGGCCGACAACGCGGCCAGGCGCGACATCACTCCACCGCAGTAGGAAGAGAAACCTGATAGGAGCTCTTAGGGCGGCGAGATTAAGGAGCCGACGCGAAGCTACTGCACACCGCCGTGGTTGGGTCTGGCGGGGCGCTCGACCGTGTGAGGTGTCGCAAGTACACGGGAGCGAGTTTCGCGTCGGCTCGGCTTGGAATCGGCCCTCTCACCAGGCCAGTGCCCGGAGTTGACGTGCTCTGTGGCGATTGCGGTGGGAGAGTAGCCAATGGATGCCAAGCCACATATGAATTTGTCGCCCTCTGGCGGGCAGTGCTCGCACATACACCGTGCCGCAACGGATCAAAGGCCTCAGGGAAGTGATGTCGCCGCATCTCCTGTGGGGTCAGGTCGGTTCACCGTGAGCCTGCGGATGGGGTTTTTCTCATCATGCGCTTCGCAAAGATCATTGGCAAGAGGGTTTCGCGGCCAAGTCTCGAAAAAGGCGCAAAGTCGTGCATATGGACACCGTGCGGAAGGCGGTGGATATCGTCAGTGGAACAACCCGACGCCACGGTGATTCGGGGCGGAATCCACCACGATGACGCGGCGTTAGGCCTGCCTAGGGCCGTTATAGAAGGTGAGCCAGATTTCACCCCGCCATTGATCACCTCGGGCGCCCTCCCGTTAGGCTTGACCGCATGAGTGTAAGAGCCCCATTGAAGCCAGGAAAGCAAACGCCGCGCCGCGCAGTGCCCGAGCACATTGCGCGCCCCGAATACGTGGGTAAGAGCGGGCCGCAGCCCTTCCAGGGCTCCGAGATCAAGAGCGCCGACGTCATCGAGCGAATGCGCATCGCCGGCCAGTTGGCCGCCGATGCCCTCATCGAGGTCGAGAAAGCCGTCGCACCCGGCGTGACCACCGATGAGCTGGACCGCGTGTGTCACGAATTCCTGTGCGACCACGGGGCATATCCGTCCACTTTGGGGTACAAGGGTTATCCCAAATCCTGCTGCACCTCTGTCAACGAAGTCATCTGTCACGGGATTCCCGACTCGACAGTGTTGCAAGACGGTGACATCGTCAATGTCGACATCACCGCCTACCTCAATGGCGTGCATGGAGATAACAACGCGACCTTCCTGGTGGGGGATGTAGACGAAGAGGTGCGTCTATTGGTGGAACGCACCTATGCGGCCACGATGCGCGGCATCAAAGCCGTGCGACCCGGCCGAATGCTCAACACCGTCGGCCGCGTCATCGAGTCGTACGCGAAACGCTTTGACTATGGAGTCGTCCGCCAGTTCACCGGCCACGGAATCGGCGAATCGTTCCACTCGGGTCTCTATGTGCCCCATTACGACAACCCGTCGTTGGACACCGTGATCGAGGCCGGAATGACCTTCACCATCGAGCCGATGATCAATTTGGGGGTGGCCGAACACCACATGTGGAACGACGGCTGGACAGCCGTGACCCGGGATGGGAAATGGACCGCACAGTTCGAGCACACCTTGTTGGTGACTGAAGACGGGTTCGAACTGTTGACCATGCCCAGTGGGGGAGCGCCCTCGGCTGGCACGCCAGAGAAATTTCGATAGTCGCCTCGAATCGACCGCATGACAGTGTTGGGGCCGCCTCGGCGGCCCCAACACTGTTGGTGGACGGGTGTCGTCCTGGTTTCAAGTAAGGAACTAGGTCAGTCGGCTCGGCGTTCCTCGGAGGGAAGCCGCGATCGGGTGAACGTCCCGGTGATGAGCATGGCCATGATCGGCAGCACGATGAGCGCGAGCACAAGGAACAGCCACGGCATAGCGAAATCGTGGGTCGTTTCGATCGGGTAAGCCGTCCTGATATTGCGATTAAGCGCCGCGATGATGACGGCAAAGATGCCCACTCCCGCTACTACTCCCAAGATCGATCCCAGGATGGAAATAACGCCCGCCTGCCACAGGGAAAGCTTGCGCCGTAGCCCAGGGGTCGCGCCCACCGCGCCCAGTGTCCGCAAGTCGCGGCGGGATTCCGCCGCCACCAGACCGGTAGCCACCAGGGTCGCACCCAACGCCACGATGAGGGTGATGATGGCGATGGCCCACATGATGATGAGTTCCTCATCCAAGGGAGCGTCGTAGGCCGGATGCACCGAAATGGTGGCTCGGTCCGCAACATCGTCGAAACTGGAATAGCCCAAGTTCATCACGTAGGAGTTGAGGGCTTGCCGGACCGAGTCGTCAATCTCGGTGTCGGTAAACACCGCGAACTGTTGGTGCAATCTGAGCTGGAAGCCGTCGGAAGTCAACTCCTCGATCATCGCGGAGGGGACGAGGACTTGGTGATACTCGATGGCGTCGCCCAGCGCGATCGCCCGAACCGATATCTCGTCAATCGAATCGGCTTTATCTCCATGTTCTTGGTAGCGGTCGACGCTGAAGGTGACATTCCCATCCGCGTCGATATCGAGTTCGTCGGGTACTGCCACGGCACCCGCCTCCATGGCGCTCCACGTGCTGTCGAGCTCGTCTCCGGCAAGGCCCGACAGCGCGCTTAGCCCTTCCTTGTCTTCGACATAACGCAGTGATGTGTAGTCCAGAAAGTAGGTGTACAGGGTGGCTACACACAGAGGATGGTCCAAGGCGGCGAGTTGATCCTCTTGACTCAAGTCGCGCTGGCCGTCATAGGGACACACATTGGCCTCGGGCCGCTTGATATCGAAATCGCAGTGGACATCATCCTCGCTGAGGCAATTAATCAGGTGGATCGGGTGGATGCTGGGACCAGCGACGTATTCGTCAAGCCCAGCCACGAAGTCGGTTTGCGCCTGGGAGGTTTGTTCGGTTTCGAGTTCGGGTTCGGCAGCCGAGGAGTAAATGCTGTACTCAAAGTCAGCATGGTGAGTTTGGGACGCCCGAAAGTCGGTGTAACCAGGGAACGTCAACGCGTACATGGTGATGGCGATGCCCGCAGCGACCACAGCCATGACCGCAGCGACAGCCGGTGCGGTGGCCGAGCGGTTGCGGCCCGCGTCGCGCAAGGCGATGCGCGGGGCCAGCGACAGCCTCGAACCCAGCTTGGAGATTCCCGCGATGATGATTGAGGTGCACAGCACCAGGCCGATCTGGAACAGCGCCACCACGGCGAGGACCACAGCCGGGCCCTGCTTGAGCGCCCCGAGCACGATGAAGGCCACAGCGAGGCCGATGAGGATGAGTCCGATGATGGGCCAGCGTTTGCGGGCCTTGCCCAATGAACGGCGTCCGGTCAGTGCCGCGACGACGTCGACCTTTGCGGCGCTATGGGCGGCCACGAGGGAAGCCAACAGTCCGGTTCCCACCGCGACTAGGGCGACAACGATGTGGAACGTGGGCCAGGCGCTAAATGAGGATGCACGGTGCCCAGCAATCATTTCGGCTAGCGGCATAGTGACCGCAGCGAGCCCGACTCCCAGCGCGATTCCACCGATTGCCGCTAGAGCTCCCAGCGCGATCCCTCCGGACAGCACAACATTGCGGATCTGGCCTGGGGTGGCACCGTTGGCCGACAGCATGGCGAAGTCGCGCATTCGACGTTTGGCGCTAATGGCGAAGGCCGGTCCCGCCAAGAGCACTATTTGCAGGATGATGATGCCGACCAGCAGCGCCAGTACTGATATCGCCTCGTTGGACGAGGAACTGTCCATCATGGATGCCTCTGAGGGCAGGTGCGCCATCGAGGGCGCGTAGACGGTCATCCCGGCGGCATTCAAGTCCTCGACGTGGCTGCGAGTGAGGTCGCTCGGAAGGCTGACCAGCCATGATGTGGCTTCGTGTTCGGTGTGGCCGGGAATGACGGCGAAGGTGTCGTTGATGTGGCGGGGGTGTTCGACTATGGCGGCCACCCGATGCAAAACGAAGTCAGTATCGTCCATGACCGAAAGTTCGTCGCCAACCTTGAGGTCAAATGAGGAGGCCATGGCTGTACTGATGGCGGCCTCGCCGCTGGCGGGGGTTTTGCCATCCCTGTAAGTGAACACGCCCTTGATGAGGGGGTCGTTCATGTCGAAGCCACTGATGGGCACGGTGGCTACGCCGTCGGTGGTTTCGATATTGGAAAGATTGCTGTAGGCGACATTGATGCTGAAAGGAGTCGCGCTGGCGCCTGCGGGCAGAACGTCGAGGGGATGGGTGATGCCGCTGGGGGTTTCGTCGGAGGTTGTCTCCCAGTGAATGTATTGGGAGTCGAAGCTCTTTTGCTCCAGTGGAGATTCCGATACCAAGTGAACGTAGGCGTCGGCTTCGTGACCGACGTGTTGGTGGGCGCGGTCGGTGTCGCTCGATTCTAGGGATGAGTAGACCGTTGCCCCGTAGGAGACTCCGATAATGGGCAGTGCCAGGAGCACTGCTGCCAGGATCGAGCGTCCCAGGTTGTGTTTGATGTCGCGCCAGGCTAGGCGGTACGACAGGCGGATTCGGGTCAGCATGTGAATGTGGGGCCTCTCTGCCTAGGCCCGCGCCACGAGGGGGGCGGAGGAGTCGACTTGGCTACCGTCGCGCAGGAACACGATGCGGTCGGCCCATCCGGCGTGGCGGGCGTCGTGGGTGACCATCAGTCCGGCCGCTCCTTGATCGCAGCGGGAGCGCAGCAGCTTGAGCACCTCTTCGCCAGCGACGCTGTCTAGCGCCCCGGTTGGTTCATCGGCGAGGATGAGTCGGCGTCGTCCGACGAAGGCCCGGGCGATGGCGCAGCGTTGTTGTTGTCCGCCAGAGACTTGGTTGGGAAAGCGATCAACCAGATCGCCAATGTTGACTTCCTCCAGCGCCTGGAGTGCCGCCTTGCGGGATTTGCGAACACTGGTTCCATCCAATTCCAGCGGTAGGGAGGCATTCTCTCCCAGCGTGAGGGAGTCAATGAGGTTGAAGTCTTGGAAGACGTATCCGATCGAGTGGCGTCGAAGTGCCGATAGTCGGCGTCGGGAAAGCGCCTGCAAGTTTTGCCCTTCCACAAGCACCTCACCGGAGGTGGGGGAGTCGAGTCCGCCCGCCAGGTTGAGCAATGTGGATTTGCCGGAACCGGATGGCCCCATGACGGCCACGAGTTCGCCGGGGTGAATGTCCAAGTCGAGGTCGACCAGGGCGGCGGTGGCCGCGTCACCGGTGCCATGCACGCGGCTGACGCCACGTAGCTGGAGGACGGTTTCGGTCATGATGTGCTCTTTTCTGCGACGGTGGGTTCGGAAGGGGTGGATTCGCCGTCTTCTAGGTCCAATGGCGATGTTTGGTGGGGTGGGTTGCGCCTCAGCGCAGTCTCGGTGTGGTCTAGCCAGCGCACTTCGGCTTCGGCCTTGAAGATCATGGCGTCGAGGATCAACGTCCAGGCGGTGTCGTCGTGGCCAGCCGCAAATTTCATCCGGGTGTATTCCTGCAAAGTGCGCAACGTGGACGATCGTTGTGCCTGGATGACCGCTGGGATGTTGACTCCCGGTGTGCATAGTGCCAACGCGACTTTGATGGTCAGTTCGTCGCGGGGCCGCTGGTCGGCGACAACGGGTGAGTTGAACCAGGCGTTAACGGTGGCGCGGCCTTTTTCGGTGATGGTGTAGGGCTGTTGGCCCTTTTCGCTCTCGGGTAGGGCTTCGACGAGTCCGTCACGTTCGAGCCGTGACAGGGTGCTGTAGACCTGTCCGATGTTGAGTGGCCAGGTTGATCCGGTGCTCTTTTCGAAGGCGGACCGGAGTTGGTAGCCGTATGCTGGCCCGTGCTCCAAGAGGGCGAGCAGCCCGTGTTTGATGCTCATATGTGAACTCCACGTCGGTCGGTGACCTTGAGCCTGTCTCTTGTAAGTGCCCGCGCCGCTGGGCTGTTCGCTTGCTGCGGTGTGGGCTTACCTGAGGTGGGCTGTTTGAGCTCGCGTGGATGGTGATGGGACGCGAGGCTCATCGGTAGATACGTAGTATGCCATACCGAGTATGGTCATGGATACCGAGTATCCATTCTTGCGTCGCCGCATGTCACAGGGCTGGTCTTGGTCAGGGCATAAAAATGGCGGGGCAGGCACGTGCGCCCATCCCGCCGTGGTGAACTACGGTCTTCCGGGCCACGGCTGGGTCGGAATCTCCCCTGCGGCCACTCTCCATCGCACGAGCGTCGAAGCGGCGGCGCACAGCATTTCCACGCATATCTTTCGCTGGTCGACCTCGTCGGTGTGCACCACCGAACGCCATGCTGTGGCCACGGCCTCTTCTGTGGCCATCAGCGCGGCCACCGCGTCGGTGCCGTCCTGAGCCTGGTCCAGTTCATAGGCCGGCTGAGGGGTCGGTGGCTGAGCATCATTTTCGGCAAACCACACCAACAGACGATCGCGTCGCTGTCGATGCTGCTCCTCGATCGCTTCGGCCATGTCCGCGGTAGGGCCGCCCAAGTAGTGGGAGTATGCCCCATAGGCATAGATGGCCGCGTACTCGGCGTTGAGGCCGACTTCCATTGCGTTCATGACAACAACCTCAGGTGTCCAAAGCGGCAGGCGGCAATTTCGGCTACGACGGTGGCCAGATCACCCTCGACCGCGAGGCAATCCTCGACAGCGGCCTCGACCGCGACCGAGGTAGCCTCTCTGAAGGAGTCCACGTCGACTGGGACATCCTCCTCAGCGACTTCGAGCGTGTCGTCAACCACCGCTGGGCGGGTGAGTCGTTCCAGTGTCTCGATATGGGCCGCATGGTCGTCAATGATGAACTGCCAGGTCTCGGCGTCGAGCTCTCCCTCTTCTCGCAAGTGAAGCGCGACGGCATGGAGGTGCCGGGCATGGCGCAAGGTGGAGGCTAGGTTGGCATTGGGCTCGGCGGGGTCGGGCTCGGTGTCGGTGCATCCGGTGAGGGCAGTCGCCCCGGCGGCCCCGATTCCTATGACGGAGGCGGCGGTAAGCAACTGGCGTCTGCTGGCGAAGAAATCCACGTGCCTATATTTCCAGGTGCACTTTCGCGTTTATGTTGGGGACATTAGGCTCAATTGTGAGCAAAAAATATCAAGGGGGTGCGGGTGAGTCAACCACATGAAGACGATGTAAAGGCCGTGGTAACGCCAGTTGTGGAGCAGGCAGGCTTCGATCTGGAAGAGCTGACGGTCATTAAGGCGGGGCGCAGGCTACTGGTGCGGGTGCTCATCGACGGGGACGGCGGAGTCACGCTAGACGACATCGCCGAAGTCTCGCGGGAGGCCTCCAAGGCACTAGACGCCGGAGAGAACACCGGTGGCCTGTTTGCCGAGGCGTCATATACTCTGGAAGTTTCCTCCCCTGGGGTGGATCGACCGCTGACGCTCCCGCGTCACTGGCGGCGTAACATTGGCCGCTTGGTGGAAGTTTCCCTAGGCGGCGACAAAGTTCAGGGACGTATTGTGGCCGCCGACGAGCGGGGGATCGAGTTGGAAGTCGCCGGGCGCGTGCGCGCTGCGACCTTTGCCGAGCTGGGGGCTGGCAAAGTCCACATCGAAATGCAAAAGTCGGCTAAGGCTAATAAATCCTGAGGCCGTCCGTCTCAGAGACTTAAAAATAAAAAGCTATAAGGAGTACAGGTGCACATTGACCTGGCGGCGCTTCGTTCGCTTGAGAGCGAAAAGGACATTCCTTTCGAGACTATTCTCGGCGCTATCGAATCGGCATTGTTGACCGCCTACCGACACACTCAAGGTGCCGTTCACCATGCGCGCGTGGTAGTGGACCGTGACAGCGGAACCGCCACTGTCTTCGCGCAAGAATTTGATGATGAAGGAAATGTGGTGCGCGAGCGTGACGACACCCCCGAGGGGTTCGGCCGCATTGCCACCACGACGGCGCGCCAAGTGATCTTGCAGCGGTTGCGCGAAGCTTCCGACGAGGTCACATACGGCGAATATTCTGGAAAAGAAGGCGACATCGTCACCGGTGAGGTGCAGGCGCACGGTTCCCGCTCCGAACAGGGCATTGTGACGATCGACCTGGGCAAGATCGAAGCTAGCCTGCCTGCCAATGAGCAGGTTCCCGGCGAGAGCTACGAGCACGGTAAGCGAATTCGCACCGTGATTGTGCAAGTCAACCGCACCTCGCGCGGTCCGCAGGTTACTTTGTCCCGTACTCACCCCACTTTGGTCAAGAAACTCTTTGCCATGGAGGTTCCCGAGATCGCCGACGGCACTGTCGAGATCGCGGCAATCGCACGTGAGGCTGGTCACCGTTCTAAGATTGCGGTCCGCGCCACAGTCGAGGACGTGAACGCCAAAGGTGCCTGCATTGGGCCCATGGGTTCGCGGGTGCGTGCGGTGATGAGCGAGTTGGGTGGCGAGAAGATCGACATCGTCGATTGGGACGCCGACCCGGCGAAGTTCGTGGCCAATGCCCTCTCACCGGCCAAAACAGTGTCGGTCGAGGTCGTGGACGAAGAAACACGGTCCTCTCGAGTGACGGTTCCCGACTATCAGTTGTCACTGGCGATCGGGCGCGAGGGGCAGAATGCCCGTTTGGCGGCCCGTTTGACCGGTTGGCGTATTGACATCAAGTCCGACTCCGGTGGCGTGGAAGCTCCTGCTCCCGCCGCCTCGAAATAGCCCAAAAGGTATCCGCGGCCCGGCTTTGCCGGGCCGCCCTTGGGTGAAAAATAGCAATAGAGGTAAACTAACCAGTGGTTCGCAACGTAGCGGTGACTCGCATGTGTGTGGGTTGCCGTCAGCGCTCGGCAGTGAATGAGTTGCTGCGTGTTGTCGCCGCCCACGGCCCCTACGGGGCTGCGCAGCAGCATCCTGGAGGAGCTGGGCATCATCTTGTTCCTGATCCGTCCCGTCAGCGAAGCGGGAGGGGCGCCCATGTGCATCGAAACCGTGACTGCCTTGATAAGGCAGTTTCCCGGCGTGCCTTTGGGCGGGCTTTGCGTCTGAGTGGCCCTCTTGACGACACTGCCGTAAAGAACTATGTGGAATCGCATCAGGTTTCACACGACATCGATGGGGTTGGGCATACGCCCGACTCCCGCGACTGAATTGCAGGTAGACCAAATGAGCTCACGATGAAGTCCGCACAATGACCAGGCTTCTAGTGGAAAATTGAGGCTGGCGGGGTAGGCCCGCGCAGCCTCGAAGTGAGGAGTGCAGTGGCAGCCAAGCCCCGCGTACACGAACTTGCCAAAGAACTAGGCACGACGTCGAAAGTCGTACTTAGCACCTTGAAAGACATGGGCGAGTTTGTGAAGTCAGCGTCGAGCACGGTCGAAGCACCGGTAGCGAGGCGACTCCGTGAGGAGTTCGTATCTCTCTCCGGCGGCGCGAGTGCCGACGACAAGTCGTCTCATGACGCATCCGAGGCGGCAAAGCCCGCCCCGGCGAAAAAGTCCGCCAAAAAGGCGGCAAAGAAGTCGGCCGCGAAGCCGTCACCGGGCAAATCTGCCTCGGAGACTGACGCTGTAGCCGACGCCGTTTCCGGCAGCGAGTCCGCCCAGAGCACCACCTCGGGCGACGATGTCGCCCAGGAGGCACCCGCTGCTAGCGAGGCCAAAAAGTCCGCTCCCAGCCCCGCGAACTTCGCCAAGGGTAAGACCTCGGACAAGGCCGCACCGGTTCCGGCAAAGCCCGCCAAGAAAACGGCGAAGAAGGCCGCTGCGAAAGCGGCTCCGAAACCGGGCCCCAAGCCCGCTCCAGTAAAGGTGCCCTCGGCTCGCGACATCGAAGTCGCCGCTGAACAAAAGCGGGCCGAAGAACTTAAGAAGCAACAGCAACAGGCCGCGTCGCGCAAGCCCGAAGAGGGCAGTGCGAAGGCGGCCCCGGTCCGGCCGGGCCCACGTCCGGCCTCGCCGAAGCCCGGCCCGCGTGGCGGCAACAATCCTTACGGCATCACTCCGGGTGGCCGTGAGGAGAACCGTCGCGGTGGATCTGGAACGAAGCCGCGTCCGGCTTCCAGCGGCGGTGAGCGTCCCGGTGGGCCGCGTCCATCGCCCGCCAGTATGCCCCCTCGCCCCAGCCCGTCGATGATGCCGACGCGCCCCGCCGGTGGTGGCGGCGCAGGTCGGGGTCGCGACTCCGGTGGCGGTGCGGCCCGAGGCCGTGGCGGCCGTGGTCGGGGTGGACCCGGCGGCGGTTCCGGCGGTTCCAACTACCGAGGCAACTACCGCACCGGTGCCGGTGGCCCAGGTGGCGCAGCAGGTGGCGGCACTGGCGCCCCAGCTTCCTCACCAGCTCCCTACCGTGGCGGTGGACGACCTGGTGGAAAGGCCCGTGGCGGCGGCACGGCTGGAGCGTTCGGTCGTTCTGGCGGCCCGCGAGCCAAGAGCCGTAAGTCACGTCGTCAGCGTCGCCAAGAGTTCGACAATCTGTCGGCTCCGAAGATGTCTTCAGGCGCTCCGCAGGGCAGTGGCCAAGAAGTGAAACTGCCGCGTGGTGCTTCGCTATCGGACTTCGCCGACAAGATCGACACCATGCCAGGTGCGCTCGTACAGGAGATGTTCACGCTCGGAGAGATGGTCACGGCCACTCAGTCGTGTCCCGATGAGCTGCTCGAACTTCTAGGCGAACACCTGAACTACACGGTGAAGGTTGTCAGTCCGGAAGAAGAGGACAAGAAGCTCCTCGCTCAGTTCGGCATCGACCTGGAAGAGAACGAGGGCGAGCAGGAATCGCGTCCGCCAGTGGTCACCGTCATGGGTCACGTCGACCACGGTAAGACGAAACTGCTGGACGCAATCCGCCACACGAACATCGTGGACGGTGAAGCCGGTGGCATTACCCAGCACATTGGGGCCTATCAGGTTCACGTCGAACACGCTGGCACCGACCGGGCTGTCACGTTTATTGACACCCCAGGTCACGAAGCGTTCACCGCTATGCGTGCCCGTGGTGCCAACGTCACCGACATTGTGGTCTTGGTGGTGGCCGCCAACGACGGCGTCATGCCGCAGACGATCGAGGCGCTTAACCACGCCAAGGCCGCTGGGGCTCCCGTCGTGGTCGCGGTCAACAAGACCGACCTACCCGAGGCCAACCCGGACAAGGTGCGCCAACAGCTCACCGAGTACGGACTGGTGGCTGAGGAGTACGGTGGCGAAACGATGTTCGTCAACGTGGCCGCGAAGCCGCGTATCGGTATCGACAACCTGCTCGAAGCGATCATTTTGACCAATGACGCCGCGCTGGACCTCAAGGCTCCCGTCAAGGGCAACGCCCAGGGTGTGGCGATCGAAGCGCACCTGGACCGTGGCCGGGGACCTGTGGCCAGCGTGCTGGTGCAAAAGGGCACGTTGCGCGTCGGTGACTCCATCGTCGCCGGTGGAGCTCACGGTCGTGTCCGTGCCATGCTCGATGAGTCGGGTAACCGGATCAAGGAGGCGACCCCGTCGCGTCCGGTCCAGGTGCAGGGTCTGACTGCCGTACCAAGCGCCGGGGACGTGTTCCTCGCCGCCGATGACGACCGTACGGTGCGTCAGATCGCCGAGCAGCGCCAAGCGCGTCGCCGGGCCGCTCAACAGGCGGCTCGTGCGGGACGTACGACGCTCGAGAACTTCATGGACAAGATCGCCGAAGGCAAGCGGGCCAACCTGTCGCTCATCATCAAGGGTGATGGCGCCGGTTCGGTCGAGGCTTTGGAAGAGGCGCTCACTGGCCTGGAGATTCCCGACGAGGTTCAGCTGCGGGTCATCCACCGTGGCGTCGGTGCGATCACCGAGAACGATGTCAACTTGGCGTCGGCTTCGTCTGACGACACCGCGACCATCATCGGGTTCAACGTGCGGGCCGAAGGGCGCGTACGAGACTTGGCCGAACGCGAGAACGTCGACATCCGCTACTACACCGTCATCTACCGGGCGATCGAGGAGATCGAAGCTGCCATCAAGGGCATGCTCAAGCCCGAGTACGAAGAGGCGGAGCTGGGGTCCGCGGAGATCCGCGAGGTCTTCCGCTCCTCCAAGCTGGGAAACATCTCCGGTTGTATGGTCACCTCCGGTGTCCTCAAGCGCAACGCCAAGGCGCGCTTGCTGCGTGACGGAAACGTTGTCGCCGAGACCGAGATTTCCAGCCTGCGCCGGTTCAAGGACGACGCGGTCGAAGTTCGCGAGGGCTTCGAGTGTGGTTTGACCTTGAAGAACTACAACAACGTGGAAGTCGGCGACATCGTCGAGGTCTACGAGATGCGCGAGAAACCGCGCGACTAGATTGACCGCGGCGCTTGCCTAGGCTCGACGCCGTGTTGCGGGGGCGTTCCTCATCGGGAGCGCCCCCGCAGCCGTCCCTCGTCTGGTGATATCACCGGGCGAGGGACAATACTTTGAGTACGGACAGTCCCACCCTTGTGAGAAGGGGCCGCCCGCCGGTGGCCTATTGCCGTCTCGATTTACCGTTGGCGCGATCGAGAAATCTGGAGTAGACATGCTCAACACCGACGAGATCAACCAGCTACGCGAAGCGTGGCGACTATCGGGCTATGACCGATATGGGCAGATCTCGGCCTATGGTGGTCGGGCGTTGACAGCGGCATCCCGTCGTGACTACCGCGAACTGCTTGACCTGGTGGAGAACGATGCTCTTGGCGTATGGACCACGCTGTTCACGATGGGCCTTCAAGTGCCGCGCCATGAAGCCCAGGCGGCATTGCATCCGCTTCCACTGGCGGTGGCGTTGCGGTCCGGTTTGCTGGTGGAAGGCTCTGAGGACGTGGTTCGCGCCGGATGGGGCCTCCAGTTCGATCCGGCTAACCGGGCGGTGTTTTCCGACCAGCTGCCGCAAATGAGTGGTGTGCGACGCACCGATCACGTCTTGGGGCTGGGCGGGGCGACCAAACTTCTGGGCGATATCACCTTGCGCCGCGAAGTCCCGACCGCGTTGGAGATAGGAACCGGGTGCGGCGTACACGCGCTATCGCTTCCTTCCCACGTGGGCCGGGTCACGGCCACAGACCTCAACCCGCGAGCATTGGACTTCGCACGGATCAACGCGGGTGTGAACGAAATCGAGCTGGAATTGTTGCAAGGCGACATGTTCGAGCCAGTCTCCGAGCGCCAATTCGACTTGATCACCGCGAACCCGCCATTTGTCATCGCGACCCCAGGCCAGGGGTGGACCTACCGCGACGCGGGCCGGGAGGGCGACTCCCTGGGCGCGGAGCTGGCCGCCGCCGCGAGATCGAAACTGCGACCAGGCGGAGTCATGCAGTTCTTGGCCAACTGGCTGGAGATCAAGGGGGAACGCTCGGAAGACCGAGTGGCCGCCTGGTTTCCCTCCGAAGGGGTGCGAGTATGGGCGGTGGAACGTGAACAGCTCGACCCGCTGGATTACGTGCGCAATTGGCAGCGCGATAGCGGTGACCAAGCCGATCCGCATGAGACGGCGCAATGGTTGAACTGGTTTTCCGAGCGCAAGGTCGAGGGGATCGGGTTCGGGTTCGTCACGGTTGAGGCCATTGAGGGGCCCAGCGACATCGTGTGTGACGGGGTGAGCCATACGGTTGCCTACCCGTGGTCGGACCGGATCGAGGAGCGGTTGGTTCAGCGTCGGGTTCTCTCGACGATGGACCCAGAGACCTTCTTGGAGGCCAAGCTGTCGCTAGCCGACAGCGTGTCGCTGAATCAGGAGGCTGATCAAGGGCCAGACGGCTGGGAGGTGAAGCGGCAATGGCTGAAATCCCTCCAGGGATTGCGCTACGCCGACGAGATTGACCAGCTGATGGTGACGTTGCTGGCCTCATGCAATGGCCAGGTGCCGTTGCGTTTGCAAATCGAGCTACTGGCTCAGACGTTCGACGGGGAGCCGGGGGTTGTCTACGCGGGCCTGTATCCGGAGATTAGGCGGCTGATTGACCGAGGATACGTCTTGGTCGACAGCTGAGAACATCCTGTCGAGCCTGACCGTGGGCAGTGAGCCCACAGCACCGTAGCCGATGAGCGCCACATCGCGCCGATCTGGCCGGGGACCGCCGTCGTTCTCGCGAACCAGACCGAGCCGTCGACACCGCTCGGGGAGGCAATCACCTGTGGTGTTCTGGTGCGTTTGATGGTCAAAGAAGCCCGTTGAGTCCGATTCGTGACCCCGCGCCGAACACATTGGCTATTCACCTAGTGTTAAACATTGTGCAAGTTCCTGAGATTTCCACTGACTGGTACCTGAGAGTTGTCAACTTCGTCGAAGGCTGGCCGGGCTGGCTACAGACCATCTTCGAGCATGGCACTGACGCAGGACTGGTAGTCTTCGCCGTTCTCTTCCTCCTAGGCTGGTGGCACGCCCGCAGCCGTCATGACTTCCGCATGGCCCTGGCGCTGGCCGCGCCGGTGGGCACCGTGGCCGCCTACCTGGTAAGCAACTCTCTCAAAGATGTCATCGAGCAGCAACGACCGTGCCAGCTCATGCCTGATGTCACGATCATCGCCACCTGTCAGGAAGCGGGTAGCTGGGCATTTCCGTCCAACCACGCCACCGTGGTAGCCGCGGCGGCAGCGGCCATCATCGTCGTGATGCCGCGCATCTGGGTCATCGTCGTGGCCGTTCCCGTCGCCGCTACGATGGCGGCCTCGCGCGTCATAGTCGGCGTCCACTACCCTCACGACATCATTGTCGGGATGATTGTTGGAACCATCGTCGCTCCGCTGGTGACTCTGCTGCTGGCCTGGATGTTCGCTCGACTGATCGGTGCGATGCGTCGAACGGCGTTCTTCGCGTTCTTCCTGGGCAAGGGTCCGGATGACGCAGCGGAGGAGGTCAATGGCGCTACCGGTGGCACGCAACGGCTCGGTGACGACACCATGATGCTGAGCAAGGTCCGAGATGAGGTGCCGCCGCCCCCGCTTGGCAATAGTGCTCCGCAGCCGGGGAACGACCCGGCAGCGGCCTCACAGCATCCTCCAGCCGGCACCTCCCACCCTCAGCCGAGCGGGTACCACGGACCCGAGGCGGGGTCTGCTCCTCAGCCCTCTGGTCCGGCAGCTGAGGGACCCACCGACCCGCACAGCGGCTATCGGCCCCCGGAAACGCCACGGGCAACCGACTTTGGCCAGCCCCCATCAGGCCCCTACCAATTCGGGGCTGGGAACCACAGCGACCAAAATCGCCGCGAGCCCACTTTCGGCAACCCGCAATCGAGGCAAAGCCACAGCGGACACATTCACGGCCACGGACGACCCGAGGCTCCAACCATGGACTCACCACCGCCCTCCACTGGTCATCCGCCCGAACCGCGACAGCGCCACAGCGCCCAACAGCAGCCGCCTCAGCACCGGGCGCAGCCAGCAGGGGAAAACACCAACCCTCGCGCCGCTTCGTCGCGTCCTGCCGCCGAGGGCATACCCTCGGCGGGAAAACGGCCGCCCAACTCCGGGCTTCCCACCGTCGGACACCGGCCGCCACCACCAAATACGCCCCGTGAGGAGCCACCGCCGCCCGAACCTGGCCAACAACGGGCCCGACGGCCGCAACAGGTGCGCCCCGAGGACCATCCCAATTACAAACATTGGGACTAGCCGCCCGGTCGGACGACAGCACCGAAACCAATTTGGCACCCCGCGCGCACGCCCGTAACATAAAGCGGTGTTTTGCGGAACTCTCGAATGCGACCTGATGCTTCCTTCCGACGCCCGGTCGCTGAAAGCCAAACGTTCATACGTCCGACCAATCATCGCCTCACTGCGAAAGTACGACGTGGCCGTAGCGGAAGTCGGCCATTTGGCTCGACACGGACGAACGGCGATCGGCGTGGCTGCCGTCGCCGCCGACCACCAGCATGTCAGTGAACTGCTCGACTCATGTGAACATCACCTCACTGGCCGCCCGGAAGTGGAAATATTGTCCGTCAAACGACGCATCATTGGACCAGAAGACTTCGAATAGCAAAGGCCACATCATGACCGACGACGCCAAAGTAGCCAAGGTAGCTGAGCGGGTAAAAGAGCTCACCGCCTCCGCGATCCGCAAACTGAAAGACCCGCGGGCCGGAATGATCACCGTGACTGACGCACGCATCACTCACGATTTGCGCGAAGCGACGATCTTCTACACCGTCTTGGGCTCCGACCAAGAGGTCAAGGATTCCGCGGCCGCGCTCAAGAGCGCCACCGGTCACCTGCGAACCCAGGTCGGCAGGGCCCTTGGCATGCGCCATACGCCCTCGTTGACGTTCCAAGCCGATACGGTTCCCGAGCAGGCCGACCGCATCGAGAAACTTCTCGCCGAAGCGGCCGAGCGTGACGCCCAGGTCCACGACCTAGCCGCCGATGCCACCTACGCCGGTGAGGCCGACCCGTACCGCAAAGACGAGGACGACGAAGAAGACGAGGACCCGACGCAACGGTGACCCTCACCCCCCAACCGCCGACGGTCCGCTCCAGCGCCGCCAGCTTCACTCAGATAACCGCGCTGGCCTTGCCAGCCCTGGTGGTGTTGGCGGCCGAGCCGATCTTCTTGCTGATCGACACGGCGGTCGTGGGGCACTTGGGCGCTGTTCCGTTGGCCGCTTTGGCCATCGGGGCGATCATGCTCGCCGTGGCCGGTTGGGTTGGGGCGGTCCTCGCCTACGGCACGACTGCCCGCGCCGCCCGCAAATTCGGCTCGGGTGACCGGGCTGCCGCAGTCGCCGAGGGTGTTCAAGGCACCTGGTTGGCGCTGGGGGCCAGCTTCATTCTCTTCGCCATCGTTCAAGCCGCTGCCGGACCGATCGCCTCGGCGTTCACCGGTGACCCCGAGGTGGCCCAAGCGGCTGCCCTATGGATGCGCATCGCGGCCTTCGGCCTCCCCTCACTGCTGTTGATCTCAGCTGGTCAGGGTTGGATGCGTGGGGTACAGGACACGAAGACGCCCATGCGTTTCGTCCTCATCGCCTTCCTGGTCGCCGCAATTCTCACCCCAACTTTGGTCTATCCGGTGGGCCTGGGCCTACCGGGCTCGGCGATCGCCAATGTTGTCGCACAGACCATCGCGGGAGTGCTGTTCCTGCGGGCCCTAAGGCGCGAGAACGTCAACCTGCGACCGCAGGTGTGGTTGTTGCGCAAGCAACTCATCGCCAATCGGGATCTGCTGGTGCGAGGGCTCGCCATGCAGGCATGTTTCCTCTCGGCGGCGGCAGTGGCCGGGCACGTCTCCACCGCGTCCTTGGCCGCACACCAAATCGGTTTGCAGCTGTGGATGTTCGCCTCGCTCGCCCTAGACGCCGTGGCCATCGCCGGCCAAGCCCTTATCGGGGCCCAATTGGGCGCCCGCAGTCGCAATGGGGCCATCGCGACCGCGAAAAAACTGACCTGGATTGGCCTCGCCTACGGCGGCATTTTCCTCGCGCTCATGCTGGCTCTATCACCGGTGTTGCCATACGCTTTTTCGTCCGACCCGGCCGTTTGGGTCCAAATGAATCACATTTTCCTGTGGATGATCGTTCTCATGCCCGTGGCGGGGGTTGTCTTCGCGTTGGACGGAGTCCTCATCGGAGCTGGCGACCTCGCGTTCATGCGCAATATGACGGTGGCGGCCGCTGTGTTCGGCTGGCTGCCCTTCACCTGGGCCACCCCAGCCTTCGGATGGGGCCTGTTTGGGATTTGGGCTGGGCTGGCGGCTTTCATGGTCATCCGGCTGGTGTTGATACTCCTGCGCCTGCGCGGCGGACACTGGGCCGTAGTCGGAGCCCAACGGGCTTGATCAGCCAGCGCGGCGACGGTTTAGGCTCAACGACTGTGACTAACGAGCAGCACGGATTCATCATCGTCGACAAGCCGCAGGACATTACTTCTCACGGCGTCGTGGCCCGGATGCGGGGGATCGCCCGCACCCGCAAGGTAGGCCACGGAGGGACCCTTGACCCGATGGCCACAGGAGTTCTCGTCATCGCCGTGGGTAAGGCCACCAAACTGCTGACGTACGTATCTGGCCTCGATAAGAGCTACTCCGCCACCGTGCGGCTTGGTCAATCGACCGTAACCGACGACGCCGAGGGCGACGTCATCGCCAGTTCCGCGACTGACCACCTCACCGCAGCCGATATCGAAGCTGCCTTTGCCCCTTTGCGCGGGCACATCCAGCAGCGCCCCAGTGCGGTGAGCGCCATCAAGATTAATGGGGAACGCGCCTACAAGCGGGTCCGCGATGGTGAGGACGTGGAGTTGCCAGCACGGCCGGTGACGATCTCTAGGCTGGATATCACCGACATCAGGCGTGGAGAATTCGTCGAGATTGACATCACCGTCGATTGTTCCAGCGGTACCTATATCCGCGCGATCGCCCGCGACGCCGGTGAAGCGCTCGGTGTCGGTGGACATCTGCGGGCGTTGCGCCGTACCAGCGTTGGCGGTTTTGGCCTCGATGAGGCGTTCACGCTGGAGACTTTGCAGGAGCGAAAAGACGCGGGGGAGCCGGTCCCCTTGACTGACATGGGTACCAGCGCGGGACGGCTGATGGAGACGTTTGTGGTGGGGGAGGACGAGGCGAGGAAGCTGTCGTTCGGTCAGTCACCGCCGTGGCGTGGTTCTGCACGCACCGACGAGGAGTCGGTCCTGATGGGGGCGGCGCTCAACGAGTCAGGTGAATTGCTGGCTGTGGTGTCCGAAGTCGATGGTAGGGCCAAGCCAGCCGTTGTATTTAAGGCCCACGGTTCGGCCTGAGGAGGCCGCTGCCGCCCGCCGCCGCCTGTTCCCTGGTGGAATAAGCCAGGTGCCGGCATCGTTGCACCAAGGCGAACCACCCTCAGAAACCAGAAATGAGATTGCTCTGTGAGTGAGAAGAAAATTGCCGACTTTTGGTTCGATCCGGCTTGCCCGTGGGCGTGGATGACATCTCGATGGGCACTCGAGGTTGAGAAGGTCCGCGACGTGACGTTTCGTTGGAACGTGATGAGCCTCTGGGTTCTCAACCGGGACAAGCTCGACGAGCTTCCGGATTCCTATCGGGAATTGCTGCCGCGCACCAAACCAGCGGTGCGGGTATGCACGGCTGTGGCGCACAAGTATGACAACGAGACGCTGGGAGCGCTTTATACGGCGCTTGGCACTGAGATCCATATAAAACAGAACAAGGATTCCGCGTCTTATATCCCCGCGGCGCTGGCACAGGTGGGTTTGCCGGCCGAATTGGCGACGGTCGGTGACACCGACTCGTACGACGAGGCGCTTGTCTCTAGCCACAACCGTGGTATCGATTTGGTCGGCCAAGATGTCGGCACTCCGGTCATCGCCGTGGACGGGCCCGACGGTGACCAGGTGGCATTTTTCGGGCCAGTGGTGACACCGGCTCCCAAAGGTGAGGCCGCGGGCCGGTTGTGGGACGGCACGATTCTGGTCGCCGCGACACCGGGTTTCTACGAGATTAAGCGCACTCGCCACCTCGGCCCAATCTTTGATTAGGCCGACTCCCAGCTGCGAAGGTGTGAGGCAAGACTATGGGCCGCAAGGTTTACCTTGCGGCCCTGTGTTTGCGGTTTAGCTGACCTGACCTAGCCAGGACTGCTCGGCTTGGCCACATGCGAGCCGGTACGGTTCCAGCTCCCGGTCCCATTCGGTGCCCAGCAGCTTGTCCAAGCCACTTCGCAGTGCCTCGGAACTGGTGGTGGTGGCCAACAGCGCCCGTATCCGGTCCTCGGTGACCATGAGGTCCCCGGAGGCGCTCATTGCGGCCCGGTAGACGCCCAAGTGGGGAACGTACATGATGCGTTCCCCGTCGCAGCCTTCGCTGGGTTGCTCGGTTACTTCGAACCGCAGCATTGGCCACTGGCGCAGGGCAGCTGCGATCTCGGCGGCCATGCCGGGCGCTTCGCGCCAGGACCGCGTTGAACGCAGGGTTCCCGCCTCTGCGGATTGGGGTTCCCAACCCAGCTTCACGGTCGTGCCCAGGACACGACCGATGGCCCACTCGACGTGTGGACACACAGCCGGTGGGCTGGAGTGGACGGATATAACGCCCTTCGTGAGCACCGCGCACCTCCCGGCAAAATCGACGTAATGCACCTTCCCCACATGCACTCGCGCCGCCGTACTTTTACCGGCCTTTAGGCCCTTTTGCCGAACATGCGCAACATGGCTCATAACCATACTGACAGCTCGTAACGTATCGCGCTAGGTTAAAACTGGCCGAGAGTGGAAGTTTTTCGCCAATGCCGAGCCTGCCAACAGCGAGAACTGTATGGATATGGCGCAAACCTCCAATAATAAGTGTGCCAATCGACACCGGCGAGAACTCATGTACAGTTGTAGAGTTGAAGTGACCGGCCACGTGTCGGTTTTCTCTCTGCCTACAGACTCATACCACTGTTGTGCTCTCGCGGTCGTGTCCCGCACGACCGTAAAGCCCAACGACGTGTGGAGCCCGAGTCGGCAATTCCGCGTCGCGACGCCGCCCGCAGGGGTGTGTGCCGCAAACGGTGCCCGGGCGCAGTTTGCGGCGCAGAAAATTGGAACCATACACACACGATTTGGTGAGGAGACCGGCTGTGGCAGCTAACACCTCCAAGACAGCGCGCGCGTCCGTCCGTGCAGGGCAATCGAAAAGCTCTGGGCTCAGCGTTCTCGGGGAATTCAAGTACCTGATCCCGCTCAACAAGGGCAAGCACGTTTACGTCCGTAACATCACGAATGGCCAGACGGTGCACCACGCCGTTGACTCCGAGGCCATCGTCGAGGAGCTCAAGGTCCTCACCGACGCTGGTCACGGTGAAAAGATCCAGGCTGAACTGGAAAGTTTCGCCAAGGACCTCCCGGCCGAACAGAACTGGGCCGACACGCTGAAGAACCTGCGGGCCGCCGGTGCTTTCGGCGAGGTTCAGGAAGCCGAGGCCGCCGCTTAAGCGGAGCCTGCGCAGTGCGCCCCTAACCAGGGCGACCCAAGCAATACAGAGCCGCCGCCCTTTCGGGCGGCGGCTCTGTGCGTCAAAGACCGTCGGCAAACGCAGATGCCGAAGTTACCGCAGCGCTACTGCGGCTCGCGCTCAGTACACACTTCCTCCGAGAAGTTCAACTCCTCGGACGATACGAGGAATCCCACTTGGAAACAGTAGTTCTCCGTGTCGGACAGGGCGTTGATAGTCGTAGTCGTCGCGCCGTTTTCGGTGGTTGTGAGAGTTTCGTAGGTGGCGTCGGGGACATCGCGGATGTACATCACCACAAACGAGGATGTCCCTTCACCGACCGGATCCTCCCAGCTCAACGTGATGCGGTCACCCAGGTCGGCAATCTGCAGATCCGTCGGCACCAAGTCACCGTCGATGACCGCCTGTGGCGGTTCGTCCTCATTACCGCCAGAGGGACTGATAATCCACAGCCACCCCAGCATCACGGCCGCCAAGACGACTGTCACGACCGACCCCATGATGATGTAGGGCCGTAGGGAACCGGCACCATCGGCGGCCTTACTCGCCTTCTTACGTTCAATCACCGGCGGCGCGACCATGGGGCTGCTCACCGGGGCGCTAGAGACCTGCTGTGGTCCCCCTTGGGCGGAAGCGTTCCACGGCGTCGGAGGCGGAGCCATACTGACGGGGGCGGCGCTGGCGGGGCTGGCGCTAATGGGTGTGTCGTAGCCGCCGGTGCCAGTGGGGGCTGGCGAGGCGGGAATTCCGGAGAAGGGCACCCCAGAGGCTGGATATACCGGATGGGGGGCACCCGGCGCCTGCTGACCTGGCTGGGGTGGGGCGGCCGGTCCTCCGGAGAGCATCTGCTTGAGGTCGTGGTGGCTGGGGCCTAGCGCGGAATCGAAGGCAGCCGGTGGCATCCCGGCCTGTCCTGAGGACGTGTGTTGTCCGAAAGGGTCCATCGGCGCGTTGGGATCACGGGGTGGTCCGTCGGTGGGCCGGAAGACCGTGGCTTCGTCGGCCAAGTCCTCCCACGTCATGCGACTGGAGGGGGATCGCACGAAGCCAGCCGAGGTGGAGCCGTAAACCTGCTGTTGGAGAGCCTCGGCGAACGCCAGAGTGGACTCGTGGCGGTCGGCTGGGTCTTTGGACAGGCCTTTGCGCAGCTGGTTTTCCAACCATTCGGGCACGTCTTGACGCGGCAGGGGAGGTGGCGGCTCGTGTTCTAGTCGTCGCCGGTGTGTGTCCGGGTCGGTGCCGCCTTCGGGGTTGGCGAACGGGGCGTGACCCGCCAGAAGGTGCCACATGGTTGAGGCGAGGCTGAACAAGTCGGAAGCCGCCGTCTGCGATTCCCGGCGAATCGCCTCCGGAGAGGCGTGGAGTGGGGTCAGCTTGTCGAGTGTGCCCGTCGAGGCGAGGTCGGCGGCCGCGCGGGCGATACCGAAGTCGGCCAGGGCGGGGCCGTACTGGGCTCGCAGGATGTTTTGTGGTTTGACGTCGCGGTGAATGATATTGGCCGAGTGGGCCGCGTGCAGGGCCTGGCCGATCTTGATACCGACTTCGACGACGTCGGAGACGGGAAGTGGCCCGTTCTTTTTGAGAATTTGGGTGTAGGAGCCGCCTTCGCAGTACTCCATGACGATGTAGGGCTGGCCCTCGGCGGTGGTCCCGGTGTCGATGATCGACACGATATGGGGGTGGTTGGACACCGACACGGTGGTGTCCAGTTCCTTCTGGACCGCAGACTGGGTGGTCATTTCATCGTCGACCAGTAGCACTTTGACCGCGACTTCGCGGTCAAGGCGCTCTTGCACAGCTCGGTAGACGAACGCGGAGGAGCCGTGGGCGACCATGGTGAGGTCGCGATAACCGGTCAGGGTGGGTTCGACCATGGAGGTCAAGACCTTCCGAGCGAAGAGGGAAATTCGGAACGGACTTACTTTACCGTCTGAGGTTTGTGAGTTGTCATTTCGGTATTGCCTGCCTGAGAATTCCTCGCAGGTGTGACTTCGGGTCCCTGTGTCGGCCCGTGTCCCTGGGCCCCGGATGGCAAAGCACGGTGACCTCGCCAAAGGCTGTGGTGTCCAACAGGTCCGCTTTGGCCTTCACCGTAAGCGCCCTTCGGCGAAACCGTGCCTTTGAACATGGGGTGCGCAGCGGCGATGGCCCCCGGCCGTACACCCAGATTTAGGGACTCAGGTGCCGGGCTGCTCTCTGTAGGAGAGGTTCATTGAACATCACCAGATGCCAGATGCGGAGGGTTGGCATTGCCCACGCAAGAAGAATGGATAGATCTGCCAAAAAACGTGTCTTTCGAGTATTGAAGTGAAAATGAGTCCAACGCCCCTGAAACACTGTTTGGCTGGATTTTTCTCATACGTGCGCAAAAGAGCGACCCTCACCATCAGCGAAGGTCGCTATACTGCGGAAACGACCAAGTCTCCGCCGCCTGGCTGCTAACCCGTTAGCGCCGGGCGGCGCGCAGCAGACTCGTGAAGTCACCGTCAGCGAGGTCGAAGACCGGTGACGCATCGCCCAGCTTCGAATCCCGCACCTGGAACGCGCCCGTACGGCGTGCTTCAACGCAGTTTTGGGCACCACCCCCACTGCTACGGCTCGACTTGCGCCATTCATGAGTCATATAGATACTCCTCAATTGTTACGGTCATTGCTTGTGTCGCAGCGAAGACCTCTTTGTGTAGTGAGACTACTGGGCTATTTTCCACGTAGCGGCAGCCGTCAAGTGCATCGAGGAACAAGAATGTGCCACCGTCAGCGTCCAGGATATTGAACCCGTGTCCAGCACCTGGGTGCAGTCCCTTGGGAACGGAGATGTTCACTTTCGGGTTTTCCGCGAGTTCTAGCAACCGCCTCACTTGGCTGTCTCGCACCTCTGGGTCGAGGAGATGCAGGTATCGAATTGCGCCTGGCCCCACGATGAATTCCATGTGAGGAAGTTCGGCTCTGCTGTACATAAGTTGCTGACGGCGGCTCCTGAGATCGCGGATTGACGCTAGGACGTCTTCGGGGACATGGGCCTGTGCCGCCTGTAGGGCTGCGAGGTATTCGGGAGTCTGTAGCAGCCCTGGGATGAGCTCGGATTCGAGGACTCGGATGTGTTCCGCGACCTGCTCAGTCTCTAGGAACATAGGGAATGCGGGGTTTACCACTGAGCCTGATCCAGCATCGAAGTAGGGCTCCCACCACCCGCGTTCGTTGCTCCTCACCCGGAGTGTATGCAGGTAGCTGCGTTCAACGCCGGTGATACCGAGATGTTCGCAAATAGCGTCGAGCTGGTGTTTTTTAACGCCTTGGGCGCCAGATTCGATGCGAACGATCGTGTTGCGGTGTTGGTCGAGCGCGGCTTGAGCTACTTGGCCCGGTGTCTCTCCCCTCATTCCGCGGGCCTTAGTCAGCCTCATGCCGAGGGCCCGTCGAGCCAGCGTAGGGCCCGGGATCTTACTTTCGTGTCTATCCATGCCCTAGTGTCGCATATGCCGTGTGCGTTTCGCACTTATACGTTTCGCACATGCACACAATGTGCAGCGCGTTTCCTCTACCAAAGTGCTAGGAACAGCCCTTATCGTCGTGTCATGCCCGATGTGGGCACCCTGCCCAACGTTGGCGAGGTAGGGACGGGTTGCTGGCTTTGGAGACCCCCGGGGCCACTCTCGATGTAGCCAACACACAATGGCCCGCCGCTAGGACCAAAAGATTTCGCGGTCTCACATCCCGGCGGCGGGCCTCTTCACAGGAGGTTAGAGCTCCCATGCCATCTGAAACGATACTGGTCGATGAGCGCCTTGGGCAACTCCAGACGCATTTGCATCTGCATGTTCCACGTCCTGCGTGGTGGGGGCTGCGGTGTGGCTACTGCCGGGAGCGGTGGGTACGGGGCGCGTGCCCCACCAAACGCGACGCACTCGTGGCAATTAACGCCCACCGGGCTCGCATGTCCTCGACCACGGCGCTACCGGCAGGTGAGGCGCTGTGAACCAAAAAACAACACCGTCATCTGTAGTGGAATTTCAATTCGCGGGGGACACCTACATGGTCTGGCCACACTCACATCGTGGCCGCACGGTCCTGCTGACGCTCCAGGCCCGCACTTCCGCCATTGCCGTCGCCAAGATGATCGCCCGGCGCGGACTCATCACTGACATTGAGTGGGAGACACCATTCTCCGGCCGTTCCCAGGAATGGCGCGACACGCTGCGAACGCTAGTGCAATCGCACGCGGCCACGCAGCTAGCCGAGGTATCACGATGAGCGATCGAATCCTCGGCACATATGTGGGAACGGTCCTTATGGGACACCGCTACCCGCTTTACGCACAGGGCAGGCCCGACGTTGTCGATATCTATCGCAGCGATGAGACCACCAAGCCACCCATTGGCCGGGCCCAGCTGACTGCAACGGGAAGCTGGTACTTCACCTGGGCCATCTTCGGTGACGGCAGCGGAGCATGGATTGCCGCCTTCCGCGAACAGTTCGAGACGATCATGGCCCAGCGAACCGATGAATGAGACACCACTAACCGCTGTCGCGATCGCAGCCGCTCTCCTAGCCGTGGCCGCATTCCTATGGTCACCACTGTGGAGATACCGCATCCGCTGGGCCATCATCGGTCTGGCGCTCATCGCCGCAACAACAACGCTTTACTACGAGACCTAGAGGCTGATGCAAATGGCATTGTCGGCGTTCTCATCGGCTTGTTGAGGAGCGTCAACTTCGCCATCTACGGCCTCGAAGGCGCACTTTCGCGCAAGCTTCGTCATGACCAGGCCCATAGCGTTCCCTTCACAGCCTCAGTGGCCCCAGCAACGGAAAGCGCTGGGGCCACTGACGGTTGAGCAGCATATTTAGGTAGATATTTAACCTAGCGAGGGTAAACCCAGGCCATACACCCATGGCCAAACCAAACGAAACTAGCGTTTACCCAGCTTGTCCAACAGCAACGCCACCCGGATAAGACCGAGGTGCGAGTATGCCTGCGGGTGATTGCCCAGCCCGTGCTCGGCGACCGGATCCCACTGCTCGGCCAAAAGGCCAGTCGGTCCCGCACAAGCCAGAATCTGATCGAAGAGCTCTTCGGCGTCGGCGCGGCGCCCGACCTGCACGTAGGCCTCGGCCAGCCACGCCGCACACAGCACGAAGCCCCCTTCGCCGCCGGGAAGCCCGTCGTCACGGTGGTAGCGGTAAACGGTCGGCCCGGAACGCAGCCCAGCTTCGATGGCGAGCACAGTTTGCAAATAGCGCGGGTCATCCGGGGGTACGAGGCCCGAGAGACCGACCCACAGTGAGGCCGCGTCGAGGTCGTCGTCTCCGTACGCGGCGGTGTAGGCCCCCACGGTCTCGTTGAACCCCAGTTCGAGGATGTTGTTGGCGATGTTCTCGCGCAGCTTGTCCCAACCGGGCTTGGACTCCATGCCGTAATGCTCCGACACATACAGAGCCCTATCGACGGTCAACCAACACATCACCTTGGAGAAGACGTGGTGGCGGGGGGCCTGCCGGGCCTCCCAAATGCCGTGGTCGGGTTCGTGCCAGCGCCTCTCGACCGCCTCGACCATCGAGGAGAGGATGGTTTCCTCAAACTCGGTGACGTGTCCTCGGCGCTCGGCCACGGCCACAACCAGGTCGGCTACGGGGCCGAACACGTCTAGCTGTACTTGTTTGTTGGCGGCGTTGGACACGCGGACGGGACGTGACCCGGCATAGCCGGGCAAGGTGTCGATGATGGCCTCTGGTCCCGCGTGATGGCCCTCGATGTCGTACAGGGGTGCCAGTCGCTCGGGGTGACCAGCGGTACGGTCGATAATGCCGGCCATCCACTCGAAGAATCCTTCGGCCTCCCGCAGTGAACCGAGGTCGACCAGTGCCTTTGCCGTCATGGCCGCGTCACGGACCCAGCAGAAGCGGTAGTCCCAGTTGCGTACGCCGCCCAGTTCCTCGGGCAACGAGGTGGTGGCGGCGGCGAGGAAGGCTCCGGTGGGTTGGTAACACAGGCCCCGCAACGCAAGGGCGGAGCGTTCGATCATCTCCGGCTCGATCGCGGGAAGTTTGAGGGAATCGGCCCAGTTGCGCCAGTGCGCCTCAGTGGTGCGGCGGCGCACCCCCACATTTGCGTCGACGGGGGAGAAGTCGTCCACACCGCACAGCAGTTCTAGAATGAGCGATTCGCCGTGCTCGGTCAGGTCGACCTCGGCGGTGGCGGTGGCGTGTTGGCCATCGGTCTCAATCGTCCAGTCCACCCCAGGCGAACACAGCGTCATGGGCTCGTTGGCCCCGAGAATTTTGAGCCCGTTGTCTCCCACCGGTTGCAGTTGCACCGAGATCTGCCCGAATTCGGGGCGCGGAGCGAAGGTGATCTTGGCGGTTGTGTGCCCGCTAATTTCGCGCACGAGCACAGTCGCGTTCAGGTCGCCCTTGCGACGAGGCGTGGAGTCGAGCCAGTCGGTGACCGTGAGGCCCGCCCAGCGCGTCTCCACGGTCATAGTGCCGGGCCGGTAACGCTGACCCAGCGGGATGCCTTGGCTGACCGGCTGCACGGTGAAGTGACCGGCGGGCGTGCCACCGAGCAAGTCGGCGAAGACCGCGCCGGAGTCCGGGCGCGGGTGGCACATCCAGGTTATTTTCGCATCCGGTGAGACCAACGCTGTGTTGGAACCGTCCGCCAGCATCGAGTGGCGTTCGATGAGTTGCGCGTCCTCGCCCTTGAGCCACGATTGGCGAATTTCCACCAGGTCCGCTAGGAGCCGGGCGACCGCTTCGGGGTCCTCGATGGTGAAGTTGGCCTTGGTCTGTCCGTCACCGACTTTGACACCGATGTCGGGGCCGGTCAGGTGCGCGAACGCGTTTTCGTCCGTGACGTCGTCGCCGATGAACAACACCGCTGAGGCACCAAGCTGGTGCCGCAGTTGGTCCAGCGCGTCGCCCTTATGCGTGGCGACCACGGACAGGTCGATGACGGACTTGCCAGCGGTGACTTGAACCCCGTCCCACGAGGCGGGGCCGTGGCGCACCGCCGATATTGCCTCGGCTGCGTCCTGCCCGGACGCGGTGCGGGTGTGTAGCGCGGCTCCGGCGGGCTTGGACTCGACTTTGGTTCCGTCGAATCGTTCGGCGATCGCCTTAAGTTCGGCGACCAGTTTGTCTCGGCGGCTCTGATCTTCAGCCGACAGCGCGCGGGTGAAGTCGACGTCGAATTCGGATCCATGCGATCCGACTAGATGCACTTCGGAGGGCAGGCGGGAGAGTGCGGCCAGGTCGCGCAGGGCACGCCCGGATATGACAGAGACTTTGGTTTGCGGCAGGTTGGCCAGGGTTCGCAGGGCCGAGACAGACTCGGGAATCGGTTTCGCCTGGGAGGGATCGGTGACGATGGGGGCAAGAGTGCCGTCGTAGTCGCAGGCGATTAGCAGCTGCGGCACACGTGCCAACTTGGTGAGCGCTTCGCGCAGCTCGTCATCGAAGGCACGGGACGGCCGTGTCGGTGAGGTCATCAGCGGACTCCAACGCTGGTTAGTGAGTTCTCTTATTTGTCGCGCCCGTCAGGTATTTATGAGACCTCGACGCGCGGTTACAGCTCAGCACACTGAGCTTCGTTGTTCAGGCGTACATGTGCTGCGTTTATGTCGGCTCGTTCACGGTCGTGAACGTCCCCTCCGCTCTCTGGCCCAGACATTGCCTGGATAAGGCTTGCTGTTCGGGTACACCCAATGCGCTAAGGAATCGCCGCGCCCATCGTTGAACATCGTGCTTGCGGACGTGGCGCCTCATCGCGCGCATCCGTTTGATCTTATCGGTATCGGAGGCGTGCATCGCTTCAAGAAAACCCTGTTTCAAAGCCGCCATATCGTGGGGATTGACCTGGTAAGCCTGGTGAAGCTCCCCAGCGGCACCGGCGAATTCCGAAAGCAGTAGTGCCCCCGTATTATCCAGGCGACTGGATACATATTCCTTCGCGACCAGGTTCATGCCGTCGCGCATCGGGGTGACGGCCATGATATCGGCGGCTCGATA
This sequence comes from Natronoglycomyces albus, assembly GCF_016925535.1. Taxonomy (NCBI): domain Bacteria; kingdom Bacillati; phylum Actinomycetota; class Actinomycetes; order Glycomycetales; family Glycomycetaceae; genus Natronoglycomyces; species Natronoglycomyces albus. The sequence continues at coordinate 1,170,496 of NZ_CP070496.1, forward strand.
CAGGGCCGTGAGTTCGCGACGATCATAGGATTGATGCAGGTAATGAACGGCTGGTCCACCGACTTGCCCGAAATCTCCGTTAATGCGGCCCACTTCGAGCTCAACTTTATTACGCAGTTTCATGTAGTGCTCAACGCGCTCCCGGCTCGGGGTGGCCACCTGCACCATCACGGTGTCGGGAACGGACAACTCTCCGTCCTCCAATAGCTCCCGGAACGCTTTGAGCCGCAGCTCGATGCCTTTGGTGTAATCGAGGCGATCGACGCCGAGAATGATAGTACGCGGGTCGCCCAGCTCGTTGCGAATCTCCTCCGCCCGTTTGATCACCTCCGGCTCAGCGGCGATGCTCTCGTTGGTAGCCGTGTCGATCGAGATGGGGAAGGATTCCGCCCGCACTAGCCTCTCGTCGGCCAGGTCGTCGTCGACGGCGACGTAGTGTCCGCGCGGTTGCAGTCCCAACAGGTGTTTGGTCAGGCGCAGGAAGTTCTGGGCCGCGAAAGGGCGCTGAAAGCCCACCAGATCCGCCCCCAGCAGGCCCTTGAGGATTTGGACGCGCTGCGGCATCTGCATGAACAGCTCCACTGGCGGAAAAGGGATGTGCAGAAAGAATCCGATCCGCAGGTCAGGGCGCATTTGGCGCAGCATGGCGGGCACGAGCTGGAGCTGATAGTCCTGCACCCACACCACCGCGTTTTGAGCCGCCTCCTCGGCGGCAATCGTGGCGAATCGCTGATTGACCTCCTCGTACGCAGCCCACCAGCTGCGCCGGAACGTGCGTGTCTCGACCGCGTCGTGATACAGCGGCCACAGCGATGCGTTCGAGAATCCTTCGTAGTACCTTTGCACTTCGGCTTGGCTAATGGAGACCGGATGAAGACGCACGCCCTCCAAGTCGAAGGCCTCCGGGGCAGGCCCGGCGTTGCCCGCCCAGCCGACCCAGGTGCCTTTTTCCGCCTGCAAGACGGGGTGCAGCGCGGTGACGAGTCCTCCCGGGGAGCGCCGCCAATGCCGGTTGCCGTCCGCGTCGGTCACGGAGTCGACAGGTAGACGGTTGGCCACGACCAAAAAAGACGCTTTTTGGTTACTCACCGAGTCCTCCTATATTGGGTGGTTGACCTTCTAGACTACTGCCAGATTTGAGATGGTGGCGTTACGTACATGTGACGAGCTCAGTCTCTGGGAGTTTCCCTGCAGTAGGCTGGAACACGGCGCGGAGCCGGTCTCGACGGACTCCGGCGCGCTCACGCGAGCGTCGCCACGACATGTGTGCAGGTCATAGCCGCATCCATGTGTGTAAACGTCGATGGCGCGCCGTCATGGCGAGGGTGGTGTCCTTGGCACCGCCGATGGGGTGCCTGTGACGATTCGGCCCCCTCTTGACAGAATTAGCCCTGGTTGACTAAAGAGACTTTCTTAGCGCAAAGGATTATTGTGGCGCAGTTCATATACACCTTGGATAAGGCGCGCAAAGCGCACGGCGACAAGGTGATTCTCAATGACGTGACCTTGCACTTCCTCCCAGGAGCCAAGATCGGTGTTGTTGGTCCCAACGGCGCTGGTAAATCCAGCCTCCTGCGGATCATGGCCGGCATCGACCACGTCACCAACGGTGAAGCCCGCCTCATGGACGGCTACACCGTCGGCATGCTGGCTCAAGAGCCGCCGCTGACCGAAGGCAAAACAGTCCTGGAAAACATCCAAGAGGCCGTGGCTCCGCTGCGGGCAAAACTCGCCCGCTTTGAGGCCATTGCCGAAGAGATGGCGACTGACTACACCGACGAGCTCATGACCGAAATGGGCAAGCTGCAAGAAGAACTCGACGCCGCTGAGGCTTGGGAACTGGACAGCCGCCTGGAACAGGCCATGGACGCACTGCGCTGCCCGCCCGGGGACGAAGTCGTCGACTACCTCTCCGGTGGTGAACGCCGCCGTGTGGCCCTGTGCAAGCTGTTGCTCGAAGCGCCTGACCTATTGCTGCTCGACGAGCCCACCAACCACCTCGACGCGGAGAGCGTGCAGTGGTTGGAGCAGCACCTAGCCAAGTACGAGGGCACCGTCATCGCCATCACACACGACCGGTACTTCCTCGACCACGTCGCCACGTGGATCCTGGAGCTCGACCGTGGCCGCTGCTACCCCTACGAAGGCAACTACTCCACCTACCTGGAGAAGAAAGCCGAGCGGATGGCCGTCGAGGGCCGCAAAGACGCCAAACTGCGCAAGCGCCTGCAAGACGAACTGGAGTGGGTACGCTCCAACGCCAAGGGTCGGCAGACAAAATCGAAAGCTCGTCTGGGGCGCTACGAGGAAATGGCCGCCGAGGCCGAGAAAACCCGGAAACTGGACTTCGAGGAAATTCAGATTCCGCCAGGCCCCCGCCTGGGCAGCAGCGTCATCGAAGTCGAGGACCTGCACAAGGGCTTTGACGGACGCGATCTCATCAATGGCTTGAGTTTCTCGCTTCCTCGCAACGGCATCGTCGGCATCATCGGCCCCAACGGGGTCGGTAAGACGACCCTGTTCAAAACCATCGTCGGCCTGGAGAAACCAGACTCCGGCAACGTGAAAATCGGCAATACCGTCAAACTCTCCTACGTCGACCAGAGCCGCGAAGGTCTGGAAGGCGACAAAAGCGTGTGGGAAACCGTTTCCGACGGACTTGACTACATCATGGTCGGCAACGTGGAGATGCCCTCCCGAGCCTATGTCGCGGCATTCGGCTTTAAAGGCCCAGACCAGCAGAAACCAACTAAGGTGCTCTCCGGTGGAGAACGCAACCGTCTCAACCTGGCGCTCACGCTCAAACAGGGCGGCAACGTGCTGCTGCTCGACGAGCCGACCAACGACCTTGACGTTGAGACCCTGTCGAGCCTGGAAAACGCCCTCCTGGAGTTCCCCGGCTGTGCCGTGGTCATCTCCCACGACCGGGCATTCCTCGACAAGGTCGCCACGCACATGCTCGCCTGGGAAGGCAACGACATCGACAACCCGTCGTGGTTCTGGTTCGAAGGAAACTTCGACTCCTACGAAGAGAACAAGATCGACCGTCTGGGCCCCGACGCGGCCAAACCGCACGCCGTCGTACACCGCAAACTCACCCGCGACTAGTTCAGGAAACTCCACATGGCTCGCTTCATCACGCCTGTCGCGTTGCGATGGTCGGACATGGATGCCTTCGGGCACGTCAACAACTGCCGATACCTGACGGTATTGGAGGAAGCCCGCGTCGGCATCATGTTCAACGCGGCCGTTGACGAGGGAATCGACTCCTTCGCCGCTGGCATCGTCGTGGCCCGCCACGAGATCGACTACCTCTTGCCGGTGCACTACACGCAAAAGGTGGAGGTGCAGCTGTGGGTGGACCGCATCGGCGGTGCATCGTTCACCCTCGCCTACGAAGTCATGGCGGACGGGAAACTAGCCGCCCGGGCCAAGACGATCATGGTGCCCTTCGACGTAAAGGCCGAGAAGTCACGCCGCCTGTCGCCGCAGGAACTGGACTTCCTGCACAAGTGGCAAGATGATTGATTCGACGCCGGGGAATTCGGATACCAATAGGGCCGCTGCGCGCCATGGGCAGGCTCAGGCTGGCTGGTCCGACGTCGCGTTCTTCGCGGCGCGGGCCGCTCGCCTGGGGCCCGACACGCTCGTGCGGGTGCAACCCGCCGTCGAATCGACCCAAAAACCACCGGTGGCAGAGCGAAGCGATACCGGCGCGGGGGTGGAATCGACCCCCACACCTGGATTCGTACACCTGTGGGCCGTGCTGCCCTTGAAAGTACTTGCCCAGCGAGTGGCAAGGGCTCAGATCGACGCTGACGCGACGTTTCGCGCGGCCGACCTCGCGGTCGCTGACACCTGGCCACAGCAGCGCCATGACAGCCAATGGCGTGCCGCGCTCCCGAACTCGACCGGCATCCTCCTGGAGCGTATCCCCGCCCCCGCGATCACCCAGCTGGTGGAACAGGCACGAGAAACCCTGGAAGCCCGCAGGGGTGGATCGGTGGGTGACCGGCGACTACGCGACGCGCTGCTGGACCACGAGGCGCTGACAATCCACCACCGTGAAATGGAATACAAAGTCCAGCTACGTTTGGCCATTGCGGCCGCACGCATGGGTTTCATAGGAGACGATGAAGTACGAGTGAAACTATCCGGCCGTCGGATTGGTTTGGAATCCACTCATGGAACCGTTTGGCAACCAGATACCGCATTGCGTTTGTTGTGAGTCACCCCCGCGACAGAGCACGAACCAATAGGTGTAACCGCAGTCTCATACGTTCGGCCAGTTTTGCAGCCTGACAAGGGTGAGTTGTGGGTCGTGCCCTAGCGCAAACTCAACTACAAGACGTAACGTAACAGTGCCATGTGTCCACGCGTCGTGGGGAGGCGAACAATACTATGGCTTGGTGGCGCAAAAATAAGCGCAACGCTGACCTAAGTGAACAGGAAGCTACCGAGGGTTATTCCACTGCCGCAGAGGCAATGGAAGAGCTCGGTACTCATCAAGATTGGGAAGATGCTCGTGGTGTCCAGCCCAGCCCTATTCCCGAGCCCAGGGAGGCTGACCTCGAAGCGATTGATGAGGCCCAGCGCTGGCAGCTTATCAAGCGTGACCTGGAGGAGATTGACCCTCAGTTCGTCTCTGACCTGCAAGAACTTGCCCGGAACGCCCGCCCCAGTGACAAATCCGCGGACCTGACTGAAGAGCGCCTCGCGCACGTGCTGCGTCGCTTGAAGATTCGCTACCTGACCGACGAAGACGGTGGCCTCATCGCCCTGTGGGAGCGCCACGTGGTGCAACTGCGCTGCGAAGGCCCTCACCGGGACATCCTCGTCATCCGTGCCCGTGCCTATCAGACCGTTCCTCCGGAGTGGGCCGACCGTGGCTATGCGGCAATGAACGAATGGAACCGCTCCCGTCGTTTCCTCAAGGCATACCTGGGGGACTTGACCGATACCGGTAACTTCCCCGTCTATGGGGAATTGCAACTCCCAGTGCGACCTGGAATTGCCGACAACCTGCTCGAAGAACTCATCGACTGCGGAACCGCCATTGCTGGTAGTTATGTTGATTGGCTACACGGAGAAGGTTCACTACTTTAAGTAGCTTAATAATAACTCGGCGTAATCTCATTGCGAGATTACGCCGAGTTTTTGTATAAACCCTGTCAATGATTAGTTCTCAAGAACCGCTTGTGGATTCAGTTCTCGAATTCGTTGGTTAGTGAAAACCGGGCACTAGTCTTCAATTAAGGACGACCGCTGTGCTATCGGCACCGCGTACCACTGCTCGCAGCTCGACTCTGCCCACAGGAAGCGACTAACAACGCTCGCTGACGGGTTAACCGGTGGTGCTGGTGCTGGTGCTGGTGCTGGTAGTTGGTTGGGTTGGTTGGGCTGGGTTGGTGGCCCGGGTCAGGCAGTTAACCATGCTGGGTTAGCTACTTCATGGTTAATTCTGACGGGTTAACCGGTGGTGCTGGTAGTTGGTTGGGTTGGTTGGGCTGGGTTGGTGGCCCAGGTCAGAGAGTTAACCATGCTGGGTTAGCTACTTCATGGTTAATTCTGACGAATTAACCATGAAGTTTGCCGCGCGGACCATGTAGTCCCACATGATCCGGTCGTGTTCGGGGGAAAGCTCGACCACGTCCATGGCGTGACGCATGTGCTTTAGCCAAGCGTCGCGTTCGGCTGCCCCAATCACATACGGGGCGTGTCGCATACGCAGGCGGGGATGTCCACGCTCCTGTGAATAGGTACGTGGACCGCCCCAATACTGTTCCAAGAACAGTTGCAAGCGCTCAGCAGCCGGTCCCAAATCTTCCTCGGGATACATCGGTCGAATTACCGGGTCCTGTGCCACCCCTTCATAGAACGCCTCAGTTAGACGTCGAAACGTCTCCGAGCCCCCAACGGCTTCATAGAAGTTCTCCGTGGGGGCCTGCGTCGCTTGCGCCGAGGCGAACTGTTGAACTGGGCGCAACGGGACAGGAGCCCCGGAGTCAGCAGTAACAGTGTTGGTCTCTTTAGAGCTGGCCATCTATCCATCGTGCCAACCCATAAGGCCAGAAGGAACCCTGGCGGACGCGAGTCACAGCTCAAAGCGACTGAAATCACCCGCTGCCAGCGCAAACCACAGAGAAAATGTGACACAGATCGCCATAGAGGGCCTATTGTGGCTCCTGCGTGCTACGCGGCACGAACACCCGGTTATTCCCCATTTTCTCCGAAAGGCCAGCCGCCCGCAGTTCCACCGAAATTCGCCGCCGCAACTCGCGCTGAACCGCCCACTGTTGCTCCGAGGTGCTTTGGAGACCGACCCGAATCGACAAGACGTCGATCGACATCTGGGCCACGCCCATGATGGCGGGTGGGCCAACAATGGAGCTCTTCCACTCATCATCCTGCGCGACGGCCTCGGCCGCGCGCAAGATGGCCGCCGAGGCCTCCTCCACATCCGTGTCCGGTGGGAGCGGGATGTCCAGCAGTATCTCCGCCCAGCTTTGCGAGGAGTTTCCTACCCGGATGATCTCCCCGTTGGGGACATACCAGATCGCGCCACTCATGTCGCGCAGCGTCGTCACGCGCAAACCCATATCCTCCACGCTGCCCGACACCGGGCCGACATCCACCCAGTCACCCACCCCGTACTGGTCTTCCAGGAGGATGCAGATGCCGCTGAGATAGTCGCGCACGAGGTTTTGCGCCCCAAAGCCCAGCGCCAGCCCGACGATGCCCGCGCTGGCCAAGAACGGCGCCAAATTGATTCCGAACTCGCCCAGCAACAGGATGAACATGATCGTGAAGATGAAGATCGAGTTGGCATAGCGCAGTATCCGCGTCAAGGTGTCGGCGCGTTGCTTGCGGCGATCTCCAATGATCTTGGCGCGTGTTTCGTCGCGCATCTGCAGCGAACTGAGGAACTTGCGGCGTTTGGCGTTTGTCACGCCCATGACCACTTTGTTGATGGCCCGATTGATGATCATCCGCACTACCAGCAACGCCACGACGATCAATATGACGTTAAAAGCGTGCGAGACAACCTGCCCACCCATCCGAGACAAGGTCTCGTTTCCGGTGATGTCCCATAGCAGTGAGCACATTCCTGGCCCGTTGTCGCAGGGTGTGGCCGCTTCGTTGGCTACAGCCGTCACAAGGGTTCCTACTTTCCACACAGGTAATTGACAGACGTCAGTTACACGAACAATTCTGGATACTGACGAGAACTCGCGTGCATTTTCATGAGATATAAGTCAAACTTGTGAACACCGACCGCTTGGAGGTGTACGACTGTGAATCGTCGTAGAAGCTCAGGGGACGGCCCTGGTAGATCGGAGCCTGCCCCACCGCAGCGTGCAAACGGAAAGATCCCCATTTCCCTCTCAGCCTTGGTGCTGAACCAAAGTTACGAACCTCTATGCATCGTCTCGGTCAAACGAGCAGCGGTGCTGTTGTTGAGCAAGAAAGCCGAAACCGTCGAACACGGCGACGGCTACTTGCGCAGTACCACCACTCACATCCGCACCCCAGCGGTCGTGCGTCTCAACCGCTACATCCGCATCCCTCGTCAGGTGTCGTCCAATCCCAATCGGCGCGGAGTGTTCATCCGCGATAACAATGCCTGCGTCTATTGCGGTGGCAAAGCCGAGACGATCGATCACGTCGTCCCCCGGAGCCGGGGCGGCACTCACACCTGGGACAACGTTGTCGCGGCGTGTGCCAACTGCAACCATCGCAAGAGTGACCGGTCCTTGGCTGATCTGGGATGGACCCTGAACCGTACACCCACTGTCCCCTCCAGCTGGCAGCTGCGAGGTTTGAGCATTCATCGCCATACCGACCCGCGCTGGGAAGTCTGGCTGCCCGGTTCATCCCGACAGGTCATGGCCGCCTGAGCCTTGCCCGAGGCCGTGCCCCTTGATCAAGCAATGCCCTTCCGGCTGCCCGTGGGCGAACCACGTCACTGGTCGCGGCAGCTCTTGGAGTGCCTGAGAAATCTTCCCATGTCTGTCGGGCGAGGTTTGTTCGGCCTCCTAGGTCTGTCGCGACCTGTGGCATTGTGAGTCAGGCAATTAGACTAGGGTGATGCTTGAATCTTTGCCCTGTTCAAAGGAACGAAGGAACGACACATGACGGCCTTGCAAGAGGCGCTGATCCTCATCGGCGTGCCTGTCGGCGTCACTGTTGTGGTGTATGCGCTGATCTATATGCGTAGTCCCCGCAAACAGCAGAGCTACCGCCCCGGGCGTCCCTATAACTACCCGCCGGTGTGGTTTGTGGCCCGGCCGGAAGGCGTCAGCATCGCCGCCGCCGCGGAACTGACCTCAGCGACCGAACCCCCACAGCTAGAATCCGCTGGCAGCGTCGAGAAGTCCTCGCGCGACGTCAGCCCCAGCCCGAAGGGAGGCGCGCATGGCAGCTGGTAACTCGACGGCCACCCAGGCCGAACCCGACGTCACCGACGGACCGTTCGAAGTCAAGGAACTGCTGCGTATCGACCAGGCGCTGACCGCCGCGGACGCTAACGGCCGTGGGCTGAAGTTCAGCGTCTACGTCGGACCATTGCACGATCCTGTGCGCGGGGCCGCCGAGGCGATGCACGACCAGCTAGAAGACCCCGATCACTCGATCCTCATCGCCATCTCACCCCAGCAGCGGCAGCTTGAGGTCGTCACGGGTAAGGCCGCGCGGGAGCGAGTGCCGGACCGGCAAGTCTCGCTAGCGGTCTTTTCGATGGAGGCGTCATTCGGCGCCGGAAACCTTGCTGAAGGAATCGTCACCGGCCTTCGTATGTTGGGAGAGCAAGCCGCTCACAACTAGTCTTTAGTGGTGTTAAGAGTGCGGACCCAAGCAACTGCTTGGGTCCGCACTCTTATGTCGACTAAGTAGGGGTGGCGAAGTGTCCATGTCGTGCCAGGACAGCATCTCGAAGTCGGTTCCCGTCTGGCTGGGAATGACTGAGGTTGATGCGAAGACACTTTCGGGGATCTCGTCGGCTCGTTTAGGAACTTAAACGTCGTCTCCTTCGGCTTTGAATGTGCGCGGGTGCGCAAGCTTCACTGAGAGGGGGAATCCCGAGCCTCGGCCCAGCCACGTCGGAGGCTGGCCCCGGCCCGCGTCATTCGCTGCGTAGCGTCACAACTGTGATGTCCGACGGGGCACCCACTCGCACCGGCGGGCCCCACGTGCCAGCGCCACGGGTGACGTACAGCTGAGTGTCACCGTGGGCTTCGAGACCGGCCAATGTGGGGTTTGCCAGGTCGGCCACATAGGTGAAGGGCCATATCTGTCCGCCGTGGGTATGGCCAGCCAGTAGCAAGTCCACGTCCCACTCTTGCGCCTCGTCGATGACGATGGGTTGATGCGACATGAGAACTACGGCGCGGTTAGGTTCGCGGTCGGCCAAGGCCGCTGCGAAGTCTGGTCCCTCGTCGCCGGGTTGACCTTGAGAATCGGCGGCGACGTCATTGATGCCAGCTAGGTCGAAGCCAGTTAGCTCAACCCGCTCGTTTTCCAGCGGTGTCAAGCCAAGGCCTCGCAAATGTTCGACCCAGGGATCGGCTCCGACATAGTATTCGTGGTTTCCCGTGACGAAGAACACTCCGTCGGGGGCGGTCAGCTCCGCTAGCGGTTCGGCCGCTGTCGCCAGCTCCGCCACAGTGCCGTCAACGATGTCGCCCAGGATGGTGATCGCGTCGGCTTCAGCCCCATTGACGGCTTCGACGATACGTTGACATTGCCTTCGGCCGCGCACTGCGGAAATGTGCAAGTCGCTGACGATGGCGAGTCGGTAACCGTCCGCGGCCTCCGGAAGCTTCGGCACGGTCACCTCGACGTGGAGCATCCGAGGGGTGCGCAGGGCCTCCCATGTGCCATATCCGACCGTGGACACCGCGGCGACCCCTGCTCCCAGAGCCAGTGAACGCGAGATGATCTCGCGGCGAGTGCGCCCGCGTGGGAAGGCGGCAGTTGAGGAGTCGGCGTCTTCGTGACTGTTCGGCTGGCTAGTGGGGGAGTCCTTCCCCGCCAGGGCCGCCATAACAGTGGCATGCGCCATTTCGTCGCGTGAGACTTGCCGCAGTAGCCACCAGCGCACCGGCTCGATGACCAGCAGCACCAGCACCAGGTACAGACACAGCGGCATCCAGAGGTATCCAGGCAGGGCCACCAATTGCTTGATCCAGAACGGATAACTCAACTGTGGGGTCGTCATCGCCGCTATGGTCACCAGTGGCAAGACGATGGTGCCGGTGGTACCTAGTCGCCTGGGCCAGGTGCGCTTGTTTGTGGTGTCTCGTACCAGACGCAACCACAGGTAAAGGTGAAGGCCAACAATGAAGACAAGGGCAAGGACGAGGAACAGTATTGCCAGAAACAGGGTATTCATGTACCGCCGTTATCGCTAGGGGAGGTGCCGTTCGAGGAACTGCCGTTGGGGGAATCGTCAACGTCGGTGGCCTCTCCCTCGATCGTACGTGGGTCATTCTCTGATGTAGACGGTCCACCAGCCGCCGGAGACGACGCTCCCGAAGATGACGGTGGCTGAGCGGAGCCGCCCGGGTCACCGTGACGGTTCAAGAATTCCTCCGCTTCGACGGGGCGCAACATGCCGACGAATTGCCCCCACGGAATTGAATCCGGCGAGACTTCTCGTATCGAGATGATCGTGGTGTTGGGTATGCGGAATGTCAGCGTCGCGGGGCTGCCTACGCGCTGTTGGGCCAGCACCGCTTCGATGGGGCCGCGACCGGCGAAGCCTTGCGCCAATTCGAATACGACCGCGTCATTGCCCTGCGCCTTGGGCACCCAATCCATGTCTCGGCGCACTTGTATCACCACGGCGAGTTGCCGTCCGTTCATTGGGCCTTGGAAGACCATTTGCAGTGCTGAGGGATTGCCGTTGAGCTGCTTCACCGTCCAGCCCTCGGCATCCACATCGACCAGTTGGCCTTCGAAGCGCGAGACAAACTTGTGAACGCGTTTGGCCAGGTGCCGCACTGTTAGCGGCACGGCGATAAGACGGGCCAGCAGCAGGGCGATGGCCAGCAAGCCAACCAGCACGAACGCGGCCAAGATGGGCGCGAGCCCGGCCTCTTGCAACTCCACCATTGCCACCCCGGCTAGGAGCCCAAACAACAGCCCAAACGTTGGCCGCAAGTAGAACGGCATCGAGCCGGGAGGACCAGGGGTGGCGATGGGGGCGAGCAGGCCGATGATGACCGAGAAGATCAGGGCCGTGGCAGTCCAGCCCGGGCCTGGGGCGCCCGCCGCGCTGAGCCACGAGACTGCCCACCACAGCAAGAGGCCCGAACCGATAAAGAGCGTCGGTATGAACAAAGCGGCGGCGGTCATCAGCTGACGTTGAGACGGCCGACCTCCGGCGATGAGCGGTCCCATCATCAACAGCGGAAGAAAGAGACCCAAAGTCAACGTTTGTATAGCACTGACGGCAAGGATCGGCACGATAACCGACATGGAAGGGCCTCCGAAATTGCATAGTGAACTACAGCGGTGCGCTCAACGCTGTCAAGTCTAGGAGACCACTGGCGTTTAGCCACTCCACCCTCGCACCCTCAACGGGACCGTTTGCCGCCGCCTTGGCCCCTATACGAGGTCGGGCCCTCGCAAACTGTCGTAATAGGAAACTGAGATGTCGCCGTCGGCGACTCCTTCGACTTCGGGCCGCTGGCGATCGGATTCGGCTCGGGCATGCCGCCGTAGGAACTGCAGTGGTTCCACGATGCGCAGCCGCTTCACGAAGTCCTCCCATGCAGGCATATCGGCGCTTAGCTGACCAATCGCCATCCGAGTGGAGTCGTCAACGCGGATTTCGAGTGACTCCAGATTGGCACCGGGATCATATGTCGATAGGACGCCTGGTCCCTGTACGGCCGGGACATCGAATTGGCGCAGACGTGAACGTCCCTCGACCGCCACCGGTTCCCACCGTTGGTCACATCGCAACTGGGTGGGGACGACAATGTGGCGTGACTCCCAAGGCCCTTCGAACGTGACGCCAAGAAAGGAATCATCGATCTGGAAGTCCCGGACCGTCCATCCGGGGACGTCTATGTCGACCACTGCCCCTCGGTATTGGTGGATGAGGTCGAAGGTGAGCGACTCCACCAATCGAGCCAGCCCCTTGGGACCGGATACTCCCCGAGGGCGGCCACTGGGCTTGGGCAGGAACATGGGAAGCAAACAAGCGGCCATGACCACGAGGTACCACTGTTCGATGGAATGGCCGCGATCGGCCAATTCCACCAAGGTCACTCCCGCAGCGATCCCAAAGGCGGTACTGACCACCGGTGCCAAGCCCAGCGGTACACCGCTGAGAAGGCCTGTGTCGCGACCGCATGCGCTGCCGCCGACAATGGCCGCCACAATGATCGTCGCGGCCAGCGGTCCAGAGCTGTCGATACCCAACTGCGCGAACCAATTGGCCCACCAGCGCCACAGAATGAGCGATCCGAGCGCCACGACCACCATGACCGCCAACGACCTGACAATGGTGTTGGCCAGTGACCGGGCGGCGGAGTCGGAGAACCGATACATCACAGCGACAAGGGTTATCGCGCAAAACAGGACCTGGGTGAGGCTAAGGGCGAGGATGGGAAGGAACAGGGACACCGGGCCTCCAGGCAGGTCAAAAATCATAGCGGCCTACACAAAAGGCGCCTTCGGCGTTCTCGTCGGCTCGTTTAGGGGCGCAATCTTCGCCTCCTGCGGCATTGAAACCGCACTTTCGCAAAGGCCTCATGGGGGCGCAAACCGATATTAGGAGGGGCGTGCTTGCGATGACAAGAGCGTCGTTTCCACCACCGGAGATCACAAAGCGGGGGAGCTTGCCTCGCTACCGAGGCAAGCTCCCCCGCGCATGAATCGTTCTCATCGAACGGCGCTTTGAAGACGGTCTATTAGCTGGCCTTGCGGTCCAGTTCCCGTCCGGCCAGCGCCCTTTCGACATCAGCGCGGCCTTCGGAGACTCCGCGTGCCATCGAGCTGGGGCGCTCTTCGGCGGCGAGCCACTCATCCACTAGGCGCAGCGTCTCATCTTCGATGAGGTTGGTCGGGAAGCCCATCTTGGTGAACTCCACCGCCTGCTGTGGGTCCAGCGTCTCCCACAGCTTCGGCACCGCTTCCAAGAACTTCGACAGGTAGGGCCGGACCAGGTCTTCTTGGTCCAGCGGCGCGAAGCCGACCATGATGGAGCGGCGGGCGTAGTTGGGAAGGCCCTCCTCCTCGATCAGGCGACTCCATGCCTTCGCCTTTGCCTCTGCGGTGGGCAGGGCGGTACGGGCGATGGTGCTCAGCCGGAGGCCTTCGGCGGTGTTGTCGTTTTCCAACTCCGCGTCAATGAGGGCCTCATCGGCATGGCCGCCAGCGGCCAGGGACGTCACCAGGTGCCAGCGCAAGTCGGTGTCGACCGTGAGACCTTGTGGCAGGCTGTTGCCATCCAGCCAGCTCTTCAGTACCGCGATGTCGTCCTCGGCGATGGCCGCCGAAGCGTAGGTCTTCGCCCAGGCACGCTGTAGGTCGCCACCAGGGGTGGTTTTGGCTAGAGCCTCGCGGGCGGCGGTGGCCCAGTCTGCCCGCAGCTGATTACGCACGGCCGGGTCGGCATAGGCCAGGGCGGCCATGACCTGGCGGTGGGCGACGGTGGTGATGTTGATGTCGGTCTCCGAAGGCAGCCCCGACACCGCCAGACGTACGAAGTCGCGCGCGGGTAGTTCGGCGTCACGCAGCATGTCCCACGCGGCGGCCCAGACCAGGGCCCGCGGCAGCGACTCGGTGAACTTCGAGACGTGCTCGATGGCCGTTCCCAGGGAACGCTCGTCAAGGCGCAACTTGCAGTAGGTGAGGTCGTCGTCGTTGAGCAGCAGGAGATCTGGTTGCACGATGCCGTTGAGCTCGGGCACCTCAGTGCGTTCGCCAGCGACATCGACTTCGATGCGACGGCGCCGTACCAGGCGATCCCCGTCAAGGTCGTACAGGCCGATGGCGATGCGGTGGGTGCGCAGGGTCGGGTAATCCGGCGAGGTCTCTTGCATGACGGAGAACTTGGAGTACTTGCCTTCCGCGTCGACTTCGATCGCCGGACGCAGGGTGGAGACTCCGGCGGTCTTCAACCAGGTGTCGGCGAACTCGCCCAAGGGCTTGCCACAGGCCTCTTCGAGCTTCGTCAACAGGTCGGAGAACGCGGCGTTGCCGAACTGGTGCTGTTTGAAGTAGGCGGTCAGGCCGTTCTTGAAGGGCTCGATGCCCACGTAGGCGACCAGCTGCTTGAGGATCGAGGCGCCCTTGGCATAGGTGATGCCGTCGAAGTTGGTGGCCACCGCAGCCGTGTCGGGCATGTCGGTGTACACCGGGTGAGTGGTGGGCAGCTGGTCTTGGCGATAGCCCCAGTTCTTGCGGGCCGACAGGAAGGTCGTCCAGGCGCCCTTGAAACGGGTGGCCTCGGCGTTGGACCAGTGTGCGGCCCACTCGGCGAAGGACTCGTTGAGCCACAGGTCGTCCCACCAGTGCATGGTGACCAGGTCACCGAACCACATGTGGGCCATCTCGTGCAGGATCACGTTGGCGCGTTGTTCGAGCTCGAAGTCGGTGACTTGGCCACGGAACAGGAACGCCGATTCGGCGATGGTGATGCAACCGAAGTTCTCCATGGCACCGAAGTTGTATTCGGGCGCGAAGATCTGGTCATACTTTGGCAGCGGGTAGCGCACGCCGAAGGCTTCGTGGAAGAAATCGAATCCCTGGCGGGTGATTTCGAAGACGCCCTCGGGGTCGAGGCTGGCCTTTTCGGACTCGCGGCAGTAAAGACCCAGGTCGATGCCGTCGTGAGTTTCGCGGACCTCGTGGTAGGGGCCAGCGCACAAGGCGGCGATGTAGGTGGACATGCGCGGCGTCGGCTCGAAGACAGTGGTCTTGACGTCACCGTCGATGTCCTCGGTGGCCACCGGCATGTTGGAAATGTTGCGCCAGTGTTGGGGGGAGCGCACGGTCAGCGCGAAGGTGGCTTTGAGGTCCGGCTGGTCGAAACAGGCGAACACCTGCTGGGCGTCGGAGACCTCGAACTGCGTGTACAGGTAGGTCTCGCCATCGACGGGGTCGCTCATGCGGTGTAGGCCTTGACCGGAGGTCGAGTAGGCGCATTTGGCCTGGACGATCAGCTCATTGCTCGGGGCTAGGCCGGAGAGCTTGAGGCCTTCCTTGGACGTGTAGCCGGTGGTGTCGACTGCTTGTCCGTTGAGAGTCGCCGAGACGATTTCTTCGGCGGCGATCTCGATAAACGTGTCGGCCCCGGTTTCGGAGCTGGTGAATGCCACCGTCGTGGTGGAGTCGAAGGTTGGGGACTCTTTGTGGTCGGTGAGGTCGAGTTCGACTTTGTAGGAATCGACTGTCAGCAGTTCGGAGCGCCTTTGGGCGTCACTTTGACTGAGGATATGGGTGGCGGCCACGCTGCCCCTCCTTTTCTCATTGGCACATACGGGAGCACTGGATGTATCGCGCACCGGGGTCTGATGCGAACTTGAGTGTGTCACATGGTGGTTTGGCTAATGCCTGGTGAGGGTGCGCTAAGTGACTCGAATACCCTGCTGGATGTGACTGCAGTGCATCCGATCCGTAAGGCGTGGCTCTCCACGGGCTCCACCGGCGCGAAAAACTATGACGAATTTCCCGATGAATCCGACATCACCCGTATCATCGCGGACAACCCAACGAGCGTGTTGGCGGTGGAAATGCCCGCCCACACCCCCGAAGCGGTAGCAGCGGGCCTCGATTTCGAGGCCGCATTGCCCGCCGCCGCCCAGCGACTGACCGCCTTGCAACAGGCAGGGCGTTTCACAGACTTCGATTCCGTGGTCGTGGCCTACCGCATTTCTGGTGGGGTTGAACCCACCGCCTACGGAATGTATTGCTTCGTCGACACCGGCGAGATATCTTCCACCGCCTCCGAGCCGGGGCGCGTGATCCGCAACGAAGACGTCTTCGTTGAAAAGGTCGAGCAGCGCAATCAGCTCAACCAACAATTGCGGCACCTACTTTCACCGGTGCTCTTGCTGCAATCGGGGACTGGCCAGGACCTGCATGAGGCCCTGGCTCGCTACATCGAATCCGCGGGCAAACCCGTCGTGGCCGATATCGACGAAGCCGGACGGACCCACGAAATCTGGGCTGTCACCGAGGCGCCTGTGGCCAAGGAACTGTGCGAATTGGCCTCGGCGGGCGATCTTATCGTCGCCGACGGTAACCACCGTTCGCTCGCCGCGCAGGTGGGAAAGCTGGACTCGTTCCTCGCGGTTGTCACCACAGCGCAGTCGGTCACGATTCGGCCCTATCACCGGCTGGTCGCCGGGCTGCCCGGCTCGGCTGCGCAATTGATGGTGCAGCTGTCTCAGTGCGGGGTGGAGGTCGAACAGATCGACGGTGTGCCCTTCACACCCGAGGCTGGCGGAACGGTCATCGTCTATGGCGGTGGCCGCACGTGGAAGTTGTCATTCCCGGCCGCAGAGGGATCAGTGGTGGACCGCTTGGACCACACGCAGGTCGAAAAAGAGGTCTTTGGTCTGCTCGGGTTTGACCCAGGAGACAAGCGCATCACCTATGTCGGGGGTGACTACGAACCGGAATGGCTCGCACAGCAGGTAGACGACGGCAAAGCCGACCTGGCCATCCTCATTAGCCCGGTCACCGTCGAAGACTTCATCGATGTGAATGTGCAGCGGCTGAAGATGCCCCGTAAGTCCACGTGGTTTGTGCCTAAGGCCCGCGCGGGGCTGGTCCTCGCCGACCTGCGCGACTAGCGATGCCGGCCCGATCCCATGCCCGAGACCTGGCGCATGGGGCCGGGCCGGTTTTATGCGCGACCCCACATCACTGTGGGGCCGATGAGGCGTCGTCGGGCTTAACTCAGCCTTTACAGTGGGGTCGTGCGAATTTACATAGGCTCAGACCACGCAGGTTACGAACTCAAAGGCGAGATCGCTCAGCATCTGAGGGACAATGGCCACGATGTCACTGACATCGGGCCCGCCGAATACGACGCCGCGGACGACTACCCGGCCTTCTGCCTCCACACGGGAGCTGCCACGGTCTCCGACCCCGGCAGCCTCGGTATCGTCCTCGGTGGATCGGGAAACGGTGAACAAATCGCTGCGAACAAGGTCCCCGGAGTACGTGCCGTCCTCGCCTGGAGCGTCGAGACGGCCAAACTGGGGCGCGAACACAATGACGCGAATGTGCTGAGCATTGGCGCACGCATGCACCCCAAGGACGAGGCGCTGGCGATCGTGGACGCGTTTGTCTCCGAGCCATTCAGCGGCGGAGAACGCCATCAGCGGCGTATCCAGCAGATGCTTGACTATGAGAAGGGCCGTCAGCTGCCAAAGCTTCCCTAATCGTCCGGTGGCTCCATGGCCGTACCGCTTGGCGTCTTAGGCGGCAATGCCGAGTCGCTACCTGCGGCCGAGGAGCATCATCGTTACCACCGAGGGCCCTGCCCACACCTGCCGATCAGGTGCGGGCAGGGCCCTCGAACTATGTCCGCCATCGGCCAGCGGGTGACGAATGGGCTGCCCAGTGTCGTTATGGCTCTGGTGCTGGCGGTGTGACCTTGGTAACGTCCAAAGATGCCGAAACTTATTCGAATTGTTCTTCATGTCCTGCAAGCGATGTCACTACTCGCAAGCCTCATTTATGCGCTGATGTACGTCTTGATCGCCGAAGGCCTATGGTCCAGCACTCAGTTGGTCACCTGGGAAGGGCCATATGGCGCCATCATCTTTGGAATCCTGGCGATAGCGTTCTCTCCGTCACTATGGAGCAGCCGCCGAGTGGACACATCCGCCGCTGCCCCCGCTGGCGCTATTGGCTCCTACGAAGCCGTCTCCGCTCCGCCAAACCCGCAACCGAGCCCGCAATACTATGACACCACCGCCGTGCCACCAGATCTTGCGACCCGCCCCACCGCGCAAGCCGCTGCACCTGCCATCCCACCCGCTACCCAACCAAGCGCCCCGCCCCAGCCAACCCTCGGCCAACCCACCTCCGTGGCGATGGGACAGCCACAGGCCGGAAGCGGATACGCGCCCGAAGCGGCTGGCCCCAGCCAATTCGCCCCGCGTCACGGGGAACCCGGCGGCCCGCCCATCGGCCAGTCCCCACCGGAGCACAGCAACAGCCTCCACAACCCAAAATCGCCCTGGAGCTGAAACGGAAAAGCCGACAGCAAACGATCTAGGCGGGAGGACCAAGGAGAGACCACACATTCGGCGAAGCGTCTGACATGGGCCTACTTACCTTGTGTAACGAGGGGATATCCGGTATTCCTCACTCGCCTTGGCCGGTCCCACAAGGGTGCGATTACCGGTTAGGCTGGTATGTCTGAAAGGTGTTCCAGACCAGACCCTTATTAGCTCCGCCCTGAAGGAATTGGCTTTAATGACTGACGCTGTGGACCTGGTGTGCGGCCCGGCCTCTCCCCGCCCAGGTTCCGAACATAGCTATCGCCTCACCCGTCGGCTCGGTGCCGGCGGCCAAGCCGAGGTATATAAAGCCGTACGCCTGTCGGCAGGCGTCTCCTCGACCGCATTGACCGTCAAAGTATTCCGCCTCAACCCCGACGGAGACCGCGAACAGCAATTCAACTCCTGGGACAAAGGCGACGCGGTCCTCATGGACCTAGGCGGACGAGGTGCCCCCAACATTTGCCGCCGCATCGACGCCTTCTACGGCCCGCCCCCGCATCAACTGGGTGAACAGTCGAACTCCCAACCGGTGCCCTACCAGGTGCTCGAGTACCTGCCAGGGCATGACCTACGGGAACTCATCACCGAGCGGCTCGGGCGAGTAGACGCCGTGACCACGCTCAACTCCGTGGTTGACATCCTCAAGCACCTGCACCGTCCCCAGATACCCGGCGCTCACCCGGTGCTCCACATGGACATCAAACCCGCCAACATCATCATCGGTCCGGACGGCGGAGCTAAACTCATCGACTTCACCGGCGCGCGCTACTACACGCCCGCCCACTTGACCACCATTTCCTACACCCGGGAGACGGCCGGACCCGAGGCATACCAAGGCAAGGTAGGACCCTCCTACGACGTACACGGATTCGGTTCGGTCGCCTACTTCCTGGTCACTGGTGCCAGCGCCCGCACCGACTCCCCAGGACACGAGTACTCGGTCCCCTGGTCGCAGTTGCGTCGCCACCCGGTGCTGGAGGCAAACTCGCGCCTGCGCGAACACCTGCTCGCACCCTTGGCCGACAACCCCGCCGACCGGCCCTTGACGACAGATCTAGAACAGTGGATCGAAGAACTCACCTCCCTGGTCCACTCCTCCCACGTACCCGACCTGGGGGCCGACTGGGGCCCCTCGGCAGGTGCGACCACCGTCATCGCCCCCTCTGCTGGGGCGGGCCACCGACCACACACGCCCTCGGCGCCAGCGCGGGGAATTCAGTACGCCAGCGCGGCTGCCCTGGCCGGAGCCGCTGCTCGAGGCACCGCCTCGGCGGGGACCTCGGTCGGTTCGGCCTCAGTCAGTTCCTCTCCGGTCAGTGCGGCCCCCGTCAGTTCATCTCCGATCAGTGGATCGGCAGCGGTCAATAGCGCCACTCCCAGCTCCGGTGGGCCCGACTCGACCCGCCTGATCGATCCCGCGGCGTTCAATGCCGCGCCGGCGGCTCCACCGGCGAGCAGCGAAGCACCGACGACCATGACGCCCGGAGGCTGGTCGCCATCACCGCAGCAGCCGCCAAGCAGCCCGCTGGCCAACCGACCAGGCAAGGACGGCCAAGGTAAGGGCGGATACGCCTCCGGACGAGCCACATATTCGCCCCCCAGTGAGAAAGCCGACCACAACAGTGGGGACTACGCGCCCCACCAGGAAGAGGAAGTCCCGCCGTTGCTAGGTCCGCCCGGCAGCCTCAAGAGAGGCTCCGAGTTGACCATCATCGGCATGCTTTTCGCCTTCGTCAGCTGGGGCATTTGGGTCTTCGACCTAGCCAATGACGACCTTGGCACCAACTTCATGATGTTCCTGTTCATCGCCGCGATGAGCATCGGAGTGTTCTTCCTAGCCCGGGTCATTGGCGGTTATATCTGGGGCCGTGTGTTCAAGGCGCAACGCCGAACCGCCCGGCTGGCTCACCTAGCCGCGGGCAGCTTCCTGGCCGTGATCGCCTTCTATTGGCTCGGGCAGGTGTCGCTGTTCACGGAAGTCGGCGAGTGGCTGGGCGACCTGTTCTGATGTGGCACGCTAAGGGCTATGACTACTGACACCAACTTGGCGCGGGACATATATCTGCGCTCCCACCTGGTCGGAGAGTTCCATCTTCGCTCCGGGGTAGTGGCGAACGAATACTTTGACAAGTATCTGTTCGAGTCCGACCCCGTGTTGCTCAAGCGTCTCGCCGAGGCCATGGCTCCGTTCGTGCCCAAGGAGGGCGTGGACGCGCTGGCCGGACTGGAGACCGGCGGGATTCCCTTGGCGGTCATGCTCTCGCAGGTGACGGGAATTCCCACCTTGTTCGTGCGCAAGGAGGCCAAGAAGTACGGGACCTGTCGACTCGCCGAGGGCGGCGACATCTCGGGCAAGAACTTGTTCATTGTGGAGGACGTCGTCACCTCCGGCGGCGCGGTGCGCGACGCGGTCGTAGAACTACGGGAACGAGGCGCGAAGGTCTCTCAAGGGGTGTGTGTGATCGACCGGGAGTCCGATGGCATCCAGAACCTGCACGCTTTGGAGGTCCACATGCGGACGCTGTTTACGATGTCGCAGCTGAAGGCCGCTGGCGCCTAGCTGGTCCTCTCCAAGGCTGGGGTCGCTAGGCTCACGCGGAGTACTTCACCGGCCCGCTCTGTGAATGTCAAAGCGGGCCGGTTCTTCCTGTGTAATGGGTAGTTAACGGACCCAGATCCAGATGGTCGACCCCTTCGGCGCCGTCGAGCCTGCCTCTTCGGATTGGCGGAACACCGTGTCGCCGTTGATGAGGTCGAATACGCGTACGACGAAGCCCAGTGACTCCAGTTCCTCAGTGGCCTGTTCGATCGACATGTCCGTGACATTGGGAACCTGGATCGGTTCGGGTCCATCGGAGAGGACCAAGTCGACCACGCCGTCGACTCCGATACCTTCGCCTCCTCGTGGGCTCTGCTCGATCACATGCCCTTCGGGAATTGAATCCGAATACCGCGAGTCGACCTCTCCCACCGTTAGTCCCGCCCGTTCGATGCTGGCTCGGGCGTCCTCTTCCGACAGGCTCAAGACTTCCGGGGTCGTCACTGGGGCACGGCCGTCACTGATCATGACCTCGACCGCCGAGCCGGAGTTCACGGTCCGACCCGCCCCCGGTTCTGTGGAGATGACGTGCCCCTGCGGCACCGTATCCGAATAGCCGTTTACCACGATGACCTCGGCGTTCACGTCTTTGGCCAACGCGTTGAGGGCCTCTTCTTCGGAGGCTCCCGCTAGGTCGGGCATCGTAAACTGCTCGGGACCCAGCGAAAGCGTCACGGTGATAGTGCCGCCGCTGCGGATACGATCACCAGCGGCCGGTTCTTGTGCGAACACATCGTCCACCGGTACTCGGTTCGAGTAGGCTCCATCGTCGAACTCGATGGTGAAACCGCGCTCGTTGGCGTATTCCTCGACGGTTTCCCGGTCCTGACCCAACAGCGAGGGCGTGTCTGTGTATTGACCGAATCCGGCCCACCACCCCAGGCCGGCCAACAAGAGGAGTACCCCGGCCACGAGGCCGATCTTCATCCAGGTTTGTGCCGCCGGTGAGGACCCAGAGCGTTGAGCCATGGGCACATATGTCGTCTTCGCCGTCGAAATGTTCTGGGTCGGGCGTGGCCCGATTGTCGTGGTCGGGTTGGCCGTCTTGATGTGTTGTAGCCGCCGACCGAAGTCTCCCGCGTCCACGGGCCGTTGGTCGATGTCGCGGCGGGTCGCCGCGAGGGTCAGGTTCGCCAACGATTGGGGCACATCCCCGCGCAGCGTCTTGGGTGAGGGAATGTCCTCGCTCACGTGGCGCTGCGCGACTTGGCCGGGGTCCTCGCCGTCGAAGGGCACCTCACCGGTGAGAAGTTCGAAGAGCATGACGCCAACCGCATACACGTCCGACTGAGGGCGAGCGGGCTGATAGAGCACTAGCTCCGGTGCCACGTAGGCGGCCGTGGCCAGCAAAGGTTTGTCCGGGTTGGGCCCGCGCCCCTGCCCGTCAGTCCCCAAGGACTGGATGGCTTCGGCCAGACCAAAGTCGGCGACTTTGACCCGGTCGCCCTTGCCGCCTTCTTTGAGAAGAATGTTCTCGGGCTTGATGTCGCGGTGGATCAGTCCGGTCGAGTGAGCCGCTTCTAGGGCTTCGAGAGTCTGCCGGGTGATCTCGACGGCCTCGGGCACCGACAGGTACCGGCGCTGATTAAGCAGGTCGCGCAAAGTGATGCCTTTGACCAGCTCCATGACCACGTAGGGAAGACCTTCGTGGGAACCTTGGTCGAACACGCCCACGACGTTGGGATGGGACAGCCGGGCAATCGTTTTGGCCTCTTGTCGAAACGCCGCGAGGAATTCGTCAGTGTCCGCATGGGCTTCGCTGATGATCTTGACGGCGACCGTGCGGTCTAGCCGTTGATCAAACGCCTCGTATACCGCGGCCATCCCACCGGTGGCGATCAAACCGGTGAGTCGATACCGGCCATCGATAATGTGCCCGATACGTCGATCGGTAGTGGTGTTGTCCACGCCGCGCTCCTCCTCTTATGCCACATAAGTCTAGGCGTTGGGGACCAGCCGCACACGCCAGCGCTGTGCTGGAGGCTGGCCCTCCTTGGCAAGCGATTCCGGTCGGGGTTCACATTGGTCCAAGCGTGGTTGCCATGGCGCGGATGCCCGGCCCGTTCATCGATTGCGCTCGCCGATCTGTTCGACTCCAGGAAAGTCCGGCCCCCCTTGGCCCACATGGAGCAGGCCCAGGCGCTGGGTGGAACGGGTGAGCGCCACGTACAGGTCGCGGTGCCCGGTGCCGTTGTCCATGATTCCGTTGGGATCCACCAACAGGACGCTGTCGAACTCGAGTCCCTTTGCCTGGCGGACCGACAGCACCCGCACTGCCTGCGAATCCGGGTGGTCGGGCGCCGACGGGGGGCTGGAGAGTTCTTGCAGGCGGCGCAGATAGGTCGACGAGGTGATCACCCCGACCGTTCCCTCACCGACAGCGGCTCGCTCCGCTTCGATGACCTCGCGTAGCCGAGCGTCAAGCTGGTCGTCGGCCACCGCCTCTAGCCAGGGTTCGTGCCCGGCGGAGCGGACCGCGTTTGGGACTGGGGCCTCGGCGTTGATCGCGGCTAGGACAGAGGCGGTGACGCGCAATATCTCCTCTGGTGTGCGGTAGGAGACCGTGAGCCGCTCCCTGCGCCATAGGTGATTGCGGTTTCCGAACACATCGGCCCACGTGCGCACGTGATGTGAGGTGGCTTGGGCCAGATCGCCGGCGACGGTGAATGACTGGGATACGCAGCGGCGGCGCAGTGCCCTCCACATCATTGGTGACAGCTCTTGTGCCTCGTCGACGATAATGTGTCCGAAGACCCACCGGCGGTCGCTGGCAGCGCGTTCGGCGACGGTGGCGAATTCGTTGTGTCGGTGGCGTTCTCCAAAGATCGCCGCGTCGAGCACGTCGGTGGCCATGATGATCTCGGATTCCAGCTCATCTTCGAAATCGTAGGAAGCCGAGCCGGTCACGATGTCGAGGACGCCTTGGGC
The DNA here is from genome assembly GCF_016925535.1 of Natronoglycomyces albus. Lineage (NCBI taxonomy): Bacteria > Bacillati > Actinomycetota > Actinomycetes > Glycomycetales > Glycomycetaceae > Natronoglycomyces > Natronoglycomyces albus. The sequence continues at coordinate 1,194,277 of NZ_CP070496.1, forward strand.
ATAGGCGATTTGTTCGTCGCTCAGTTGTGGACCCTCCGCGTCGTCTTCGTCGGAGTCGAGCACATTGGCAACCTCGTCCAGAAGTGCGATGTCAGCCTCACTCCAGGGGGAATGCGGCTCGCGCTCCAGCAGTGCTCGCTCTTCCTGGCTGAGATGCTCGCACGCTGCGGCAAGCCGCTGTGGTGAGCTGTACAGGTCGGACAAGAGCCGCTGCGGTGTCAAGCGCGGCCACAGTTCCTCGATGGCCGCGGAGATGTCCTCCTCGGAGGTGATTTCCTCCAGCAAGTCTTCGCGGTCGGCTCTCGACAGCAGATTGTCGCCGCCCAAGGGGTCGGCGCCGATGATGTCGGCGTATTGGTCGCATAGATCTTCTCGCAGATGCGCCACGAAGGTGGCCCGCGCTTGATTATGCGGCAGTTCGGTGGCACGGGCGGCTTGGCGTGCCTGCCGTACCGCCTCTGGTCGCAGCCATAGCGTGTGCGTCTCGTAGTACAGCTCGATGGGCTCGACCGGGATCTCTTGGCGGTCCTCGACCGCCTGGGCCATGGCGCGGGCCATGCGGGCTTCGCCCTTGATCGCGGCTACTCGGTCGGACTCCTCACCGTGGGCGTCCACTCCGGGAAATAGTTGGCCGGGGGTGCGCAGTAGGACGTCGGTTTCGGCCAATCCGGGCAATACTTCGGAAATGTAATCCAAGAATGTCGTATTCGGTCCCACTATGAGCACCCCGCGCCGGGATAGTTGTTCGCGGTACTCATAGAGCAAATAGGCGGCCCGGTGCAATGCGACCGCGGTCTTCCCAGTGCCGGGCGCTCCATCGACAACTAGGGTTCCCTCTAGCGGGGAGCGAATAATATTGTCCTGCTCGGCCTGAATTGTGGCGACTATATCGCGCATTTTGTCGGTTCGGCTCGCGTCGATAGCGGCCAGGAGAGCACCTTGGGCGCCCAAGTGTTCATGCGTTGAATCGCGTGGCGCGTCCAGGTCGAGAATTTCGTCGGACACCCCGGTCAATTTCCGGCCCCGCGTATGTAGGTGCCTGCGTCGCCTCACCCCGTCGGGGTTGGTGGCCGTGGCCAGATAGAACCGCCTCCCGGCCGGAGCCCGCCAGTCGACCAACATTGGTTCGCCCTGTTCTGAACGCATCCCGATGCGGCCCAAATACTGGGGTTTCTCCTCATCGTCGAAGTCGAGGCGCCCAAAACACAGTCCCTCCTCGGCCGCGTCGAGGGTCGCCAGACGGCGGCGATGGGTATGGGCCGTCGCGTCGCGCTGCGACAATTCCTGTTCGTTGGAAACGGGGGAGCGTCGCGCCTCGTCCAAGCGAGTCTGGGTCGACGCACGCAGATCGTCCAAGCGAGCGTATAGGCCGTTTAGGTAGTTCTGTTCATCCGCTAGCGCTGAGTATTTCAATGCCGTCGACGTCGGGTTTGTGGGCTGAACTGCCACAGGTCTCCTTGCGAAAAACTAAAATTACTTAATGAATATGAAAAATAACCGGCCGGGAAGTTTAGCCTGCCTTCCATAACGTGTCTGTCTCGAATCCACGATTACTAATGGGTCTTATTGACAGCAGCCAGTTACCCCCGCTAGCGTCACCCTCAGCTGTGAGAGCCCACACAATTTAGGTGTGACTGGAGAAAAAATGCTTAAACAACGAGAGCACTGGGGGACGAGGGCCGGGTTTATCCTTGCTGCTGCTGGCTCAGCCATCGGCCTTGGAAACATCTGGCGCTTCCCCTATGTTGCCTATGAAAATGGTGGCGGAGCCTTCCTGCTGCCTTACCTTATTGCCCTTTTGACGGCTGGTATTCCGCTGCTGCTCATGGAATACTCGCTGGGACACCGCAGCAAGGCCTCGGCCCCTATCGCCTACCGCCGACTGTTCAAGGCTGCCGAAGGAATCGGCTGGTGGCAAGTCGGCGTCGCCGTGGTCTTGGCCGCCTACTACTCGGTCATTATCGGTTGGGCCGCCCGGTACGCCGGATTCTCGATCACTCAAACCTGGGCCGACAACCCAGATGGCACCGAGGACTTCTTCTTTAACCGAGTGCTCCAGATCAGCGAAGGCTACTGGGACTTTGCCTGGACTGAGAACGGTACCTGGGTCGGCGGAGTGGGTTGGCCACTCGTCGGTATCTGGGTCATCGTCTTCATCGCCCTCTTCGCCGGAGTACGGCGCGGAATCGAAATGGTCAACCGCATCGCCATCCCGCTGCTGGTGGTGCTCTTCGGTATCCTCGTGGTCCGCGCCGTCACGCTCGAGGGTTCCGGTGCCGGTCTCAACGCCTTCTTTACGCCCGACTTTGGGGCTCTAACCAACCCGACAGTGTGGATCGCCGCGTACGCGCAGATCTTCTTCTCACTGTCCATCGGCTTCGGAATCATGATCGCCTACGCTTCCTACCTGCGGCGCAAATCCGACCTCACGGGCTCTGCCCTGACCGTCGGCTTCGCCAACAGCTCCTTTGAGCTGCTTGCCGGTATCGGTGTGTTCGCGATCTTGGGTTACATGGCCTTCCAGTCCGGAACGCCGGTCGACGAACAGGTCACCGGGTCTATCGGGCTCGCGTTCGTGGCATTCCCCGAGATCGTCTCGGCTCTTCCATGGGGCTCGGCGTTCTTCGGGTTCCTGTTCTTCGCCTGTCTGGTCTTGGCCGGTCTCAGTTCGCTGATCTCGATCGTGCAAGTTCCGGTCGCGGCGGCGCAGGACCGTCTGGGCTGGAGCCGTCAGAAGTCCGTCATCACCATCGTCGGTGGTATCGGAGCCGCGGCCGTGTTGTTCATGCCCATGACCAACGGTCTGTACGTCCTTGACGCCGCAGACGGCGCCATCGAGAACTTCGGTATCGCGCTAGCCGCCTTGGTCAGCATTATCGCCGTCGCTTGGATCGCGCGGAAGCTCCCGCAGCTTCGCGACCACGCCAACCGGTGGTCGTCGATCAAGCTGGGCTGGGCCTGGATGATCTCGCTGGGCCTCATCACGCCGCTGTTCTTGATGTACATGCTGTTCCAGGCCACCCGCGAGCGCTTCGGCATCGTCGCCAATCGCGAAGAGGGCTGGGAACTGCTGCGCTTCGGATTCATCATTGCCTTCGGGCTGATCGCGTTCGCGATCGTCATGACCATTCTCAGCAGGTTCATCAAGCTGCCCGAGGGAATGGAAGACGACGCGACCGGAAACGACCACGACCTCAACGGCGATGCCGACACCGCTTCGGTGAGCGCTGGTGGAGACGACGAGGACTCGAACGACACCTCTGAGGAGGCGAAGTAAATGGAACCCATTGCCATAACCATGATGGTGATCGCCATCATGCTGATCTTCGGTCCGTTCGTCGTGGCCGTCACCTATCTACTGCGTCACCCGGACCCCTACAAGGACAATCCAGACGGTGAGTAGTAACCATTGAGCTGTGGGCCTCGTGCGAACGGGGCCCACACTCATGTCCACACCCCCACCTGGGGGGTGCGCCGCGGGCGTGGCAGGGCACGCTGTGTGAAACCGCGTGGCGCGATGCCCCGCCGATGCGTATCCTGGATTATCGTCATGTCTGCTCCTGAGAAAAAACGTGGAAACGGCGCTCGACGCCGAGCGCATTCCCGTAGCCGCCCGCCAGCTCGCCCCCGGTTCTCCGATGAGACCATCCAGGCGCGTGCCGCCGCCGTACCCTCGATCACCTACCCGGCTGAGCTGCCCGTCAGCCAACGCCGTGATGACATCGCCAAGGCGATCGAGGACAACCAAGTGGTCATCATCGCCGGGGAAACCGGGTCGGGTAAGACCACCCAGATTCCGAAGATTTGCCTCGAACTGGGTCGCGGTGTCACCGGCATGATCGGGCACACCCAGCCGCGCCGTATCGCGGCGCGGTCGGTGGCCGAACGCATTGCCGAGGAACTGAACTCGCCGCTGGGCGAAGCGGTGGGCTGGAAGGTTCGTTTTAGCGACCGAGTGTCCGATTCCAGTTACATCAAGCTCATGACCGACGGCATCCTCTTGACCGAGCTGCAACATGACCGGATGCTCTCCGCCTACGACACGATCATCATCGACGAGGCGCATGAGCGCAGCCTCAATATCGACTTCATCCTCGGTTGCCTCAAACAGTTGCTGCCCAAGCGGCCGGACTTGAAAGTCATCGTGACCTCCGCGACTATCGACCCGGAGCGTTTCGCCACCCACTTTTGCGACCGCAACGGCAGGCCCGCGCCGATTCTGGAGGTGTCCGGACGCACCTATCCGGTCGAAATCCGCTATCGCCCGCTGGAAGCCCCGGATGAAGAGGGCCAAGAAGACTCCGAGCCGCGCGACCAGATCGACGCGATCTTGGACGCGGTCAACGAGTTGTCCCGCATTGACTCTGGCGACATTCTCGTTTTCCTCTCCGGGGAACAAGAGATCCGCGACACGGCCGAGGCCTTGGAAAAGGCGCATCTGCGGCATACCGAAGTAGTTCCGCTGTATGCGCGGTTGTCGGCCGAGGAACAACATCGGGTTTTCAAGCCACACACCGGCCGTCGTATCGTCTTGGCCACCAACGTGGCCGAGACGTCGTTGACGGTGCCGGGCATTCGCTATGTCATCGATCCCGGTTTTGCTCGAATCTCCCGCTACTCGGCTCGCACGAAGGTGCAGCGGCTGCCGATCGAAGCCATCTCGCAGGCGTCTGCCAATCAACGAGCTGGGCGTTGCGGTCGTGTCGCCGAGGGCGTGTGCATCCGGTTGTACTCGGAGGAGGATTTCCTCGCTCGCCCCGAGTTCACCGACGCGGAGATCCTGCGAACGAACCTCGCCTCGGTCATTTTGCAGATGACGGCCGCGAAGCTGGGCAAGGTGGAGACGTTCCCGTTCGTGGATGCTCCCGACGAACGCAATATCAAAGATGGCACCGAGTTGCTCTTTGAGCTAGGGGCGCTAGAGCTACGCAAAGGGCAACCACCGCGATTGACCAAGCTCGGGCGCCAGATCTCCCGGCTACCCATCGACCCGCGCTTGGCTCGCATGATCCTCCAAGCCAAGGAGGAGGGCTGCGTCCACGAAGTCACCGTCATCGCCGCCGCGCTGTCGATTCAGGACCCCCGGGAACGCCCCAGCGACAAGAAACAGGCCGCCGATGCCTCGCACGCCCGCTTTGCCGACCCCACCTCGGACTTCCTCGCCTACTTGAACCTGTGGAAGTACTTGGAAGATGAGAAACGCTCTCGGTCTGGTTCGGGCTTCCGCCGTATGTGCAAGAAGGAATTTCTGCACTATTTGCGGATTCGGGAATGGCAGGACCTATATCGGCAGATCAATGGTGGCCTCAAGAGCCTCAAGATCGCTAACCGCGAGGTGGCCCAGAACAGGGCCGGGCGGCGTGAAACGGCTGAGGCTGGCACGGTGGACACCGAACGTCTCCATACCGCGCTGTTGGCCGGTTTGCTCAGCCACGTAGGTCTCAAGGAGGCCGACAAGCGCGAATACCTAGGCGCGCGTAACGCCAAATTCGCGGTCTTCCCTGGTTCCAGCTTGTTTAAGAAGCAACCCCGCTGGGTTGTCGCCGCCGAACTGGTCGAAACCTCGCGATTGTGGGGGCGTATTTGCGCCCGGATCGAACCAGAGTGGATCGAACCGCTGGCCACCCACGTCACCAAACGCACCTATTCGGAGCCGCACTGGTCGAAGAAGGCGGGCGCCGTACTCGGATATGAGCGCGTCACGCTCTACGGCGTACCGATCGTTGCTCGTCGCAAGGTCAACTTCGGGCGCATCGATCAGGCGCTCTCGCGTGAACTTTTCATTCGGGGGGCTTTGGTCGAAGGCGAGTGGGAGACTCATCATGAATTCTTCCAAGCCAACCGGAATCTGCTGGCCGAAGTCGAAGATCTAGAGAACCGGGTGCGTCGTCGCGACCTGCTCTCCGATGAGCAGACTCTGTTTGACTTCTACGACGCCCGATTGCCCGCTGACATCGTCTCCGAACGCCACTTCGATTCGTGGTGGAAGCAGGCCAAGCGGGAAACGCCGGACCTGTTGAACTTTGAGTACAGTCTGCTCGTGGCCGACCGGGCCGAGGGCATCAGCAAGGAGAACTACCCTTCACAGTGGACCTCTGAGAACATCGACCTCGACCTTGCCTACGAATTCGATCCGGGCAAGGCCACCGACGGGATCACCGTCGAGGTGCCGCTGGACGCGCTACCGCAACTGGACCAAGACTCCTTTACCTGGAATGTGCCCGGTATGCGCGAGGAACTGGCCGCCTCGCTCATCCGCAGCCTGCCCAAGGGGCTGCGACGCAACTTCGTGCCCGCCCCCGACTTCGCCGTCGCGGCAGTGGCCCGGATGGACCCCGCCAGCGGCAAACCCATGACCGCCGCGCTGTCGGAGACCCTCCGTGCCATGACCGGGGTGATCGTCCCCGAAGACGCCTATGACGTGACCAAGATTCCCGGGCACCTACAAATGACCTACCAGGTCACTGATGAGGACGGCACGGTCGTGGCCACGGGTAAGGAGCTGGGAGCCCTGCAACGTCAACTGGCTCCGAAAGCACACGAGGCCATGGCTGAGGCCGCACCCGAACTCGAACGCGAGGGCCTCACAACCTGGGACTTCGACCACCTGCCACAGCTACATGAGACGCCACGCAAGGGCTATGTGGCCAAGGCCTACCCGGCCTTGGCCGATCGGGGCAACACCGTCAGCGTGACCTGTTTTGCCACTGAGGCCGAGCAGTCGGCGAATATGTGGGCGGGCACGCGCCGACTGCTGCAACTGAACATCCCCGACCCACACATCAAGGAGGCGTTGACGCGGGCCGAGACGCTGAATCTCGCCGCCAGCGCCTATCCGTCGGCTGAGGCGCTGTTGGATGATTGTCGGCGGTGCGTGTTGGACAAGATTCTGATCGAAGCTGGCGGACCCGCGTGGGATCAAGAAGGCTTTGCGGCCTTGCTCAAGCGGGCCCGTCCGGAGTTGGCCGCCGAGTCGGTCGCGGTGGCGCGTAAGGTGGCCGCGATCTTGCAACAAGCGCGCGCGGCAAGGAAGCTTTTGGAAGGTAAGTTCAGCTTCGACATGCTTCCCGCGCTATCGGACATGAAGACGCAACTGGACGCGTTGGTGGGGTCCGAGGGCTTCGTCGGGGCGACCGGATGGTGGCGGCTGGACGATCTGCAGCGTTATATCAAGGGGATCGTGGCCAGAGCGCAGCGTCTGCCGCGCGATGTCGAGGCGGATCGGCGGCGGATGGAGCAGGTGGTCGGTTTGTGCGCCGAGCGTGACCGCCTCGCTAGTGCGCGTCCGCACGCCTTGCGGACCGCCGAGGGCCAAGAGTTGCGCTGGATGATCGAGGAGCTGCGCGTGAGCTTGTTCGCCCAGGAATTGGGGACGCGGTACCAAGTCAGTGAGAAGCGCGTCAGGCGGCTATTGCAAGCGCTGTAAGACCCCAGGCGCCCGTGCCTGGGGTCTTACAGCGGGTTGCTCTTGTCTTCACCAGGCTTCCGACGCGGCTAGGCGTGGGGCCAGCCGCGTCTTTGGCAGGGTGGGCTCGGTGGTGAGCCACGTGTGGCCCTGCCCCTCAATTAGCCAAGAGAACGGCCGCGAAGGCCATCAGTGCCGCGCCGACGGTCGCGTTGCCAGCGGCGGCGGCGCGACGGCGGCGGCGGAAGATCCGGGCTAGCCTGTCGCCAAAGAAGATCAGGCTCACCATGTACATCATGTCGATGGCGAGCACGATCACCATCAACACCAGATAGCTCAACACGGGGTAGGCGTAGCTGGGGTCGATGAACTGGACGAAGAGCGCCACGTAGAACAACAGCGACTTCGGGTTGAGGATGCTGGCGGTGAAGGCCCGACGGAATGGGTGTTCCTTGGACAGAAGCTCGGTTTGGTCGGGCTGTTTTTCCTTGGTTCGAAGCGCCGTCCACGCCGAACGCAGCATGCCCAGGGCGATCCAGCTCAGGTAGGCCGCGCCCGCCCACTTGACGATGGTGAACAGCGTGGGGGAGGCGGCGAAGAGGGACGAGAGTCCCAGCGCCGAGGCGGCCATGAGGACGCTATCGCCGACAAAGACGCCGCCAGCGGCGATAAAGCCGGGGCGCAACCCACGGCGCGCCGCGACTGACAGCACATACATCGAATTAGGGCCGGGGAGAAGGGTCAGAAGTACGACTGCTCCCACGTATGCCCATACGTCAACTACTCCGAACACCTCACTAGTGTGGCGGAATGAAGAATGGCTTTTCTAGCGGTGGGGCAATAGGGTGATGTGTCTCGCGAAGAATAGCGTTTTCACACTTCATAGTAGGTGAATATTCATGCCAGCGAGGCCATATTTTCGCCTTTTGTATTGATACATTTTACGTGTTGGTACAAAGAATAGGTGTGCGAAAATGTATCAATACAAAAGGTGGGTTTAATGTACTGGTGCAAACCAGTGTCTTAAGGTCAGGGCCAACTTCGTCGCGAAGGTGAACAGGACGCCCCCAGCGAACGTGTGACCTGCGGAGGCGGCGGGAGAACTAGGCCCAAGAGCCGGGGCCAGGCGCTGCCCAAGGAAGATCAAGACCGGCATATAGGCCAGTTCGATGGGCAACTGGACGAGTGCCAACATCAGGTAGCTGATGGCGGGGTGCGCGTAGTGCGGGTCGATGAACTGCCTAAGCAGGGCTGTGGAGAACAAAATGGCCTTCGGGTTGAGCAAGTTCATACCCAGGGCTCGCGGAGGTTCTTCTCCGCAACTGGCACGGCTAACCGAGGCGAGATGGGGATTCGCCGCGCGTGTTCGGCCATGCGGTGTACGGCATGCCCAGCGCCAAAGAGGCCGCCGGGGCCCACTTCACCACCGTGACCAGAGCCGGGATGCGGCAAGGACCGATACCAATCCAACGGCGGTGGCAACGATGAGAGTGGTGTCACCGATAAAGACCGCGCTGGCCGCAATTCGCGCCACGCCGCTACTGGCAACGCGTATCGGGTATTGGGTCAGGCAGCAATGTGCGTAGCGTGGCGGCGACCACATGGGTTCCGATATCGATAGTTTCGAGCGCGGAATAATTGAGGCTTATGCAAAAGTGCGAATTCAAGACCGCGGGAGGCGAAGGCTACGCAGGTAAAGGCGCCGACAAATACGCCGATAATGCCTTTTGCACAAGAGCTCCTATCAGGTTTGTTTCCGGGGCGAGGATGGTGTGTTGTCAGTGCGTGGGGAGGCGGGGGTTCTTGCCCATACCCGTTGGGTATGGGCAAGGGTCGACAACGCGGCCAGGCGCGGCAGCACACCACCGCAGTAGGAAGAGAAACCTGATAGGAGATCTAGGCCCCATTGTCAAACGGTGTGCAATTCCTTGACATAAGCAGGGGCTTCGGTCGTGACGCCCGGCGCTGGGGAGGGTTCACCGGCCTGGAGGCGCAAGGGGACCACTCCGGCCCAGTGGGGCAGATCCAGGTCGTCGGGATCTTCGCCGACCCCGGCGTTGCGCTCCTTGTAGGAGACGGCGTCCATGCTCAGCTTCAGAACTGAGGTCTGGGCGAGCTCTTTCTTGCTGGGGGAACGGGAGTCTCCACTGCGTCCTGGTCCCAACCGGTCGACCAGGGCCACGAATGAGTCCCACTTCTCCTCAGGATCGCTCACAAGCTGGGCTTGGCCGAAGATGATGACGCTACGGTAATTCGCTGAGTGGTGAAACCAGGAGCGGGAGTAGACGAGCCCGTCAATCGAGGTCGCGGTGACTGACATCGCAACCTTTCCGTCCCTGGCATTGAGGAACGATCCGGCTCCGGTGGAGCCGTGCATGTACAGCGTTTCCCCGACCCGCGCGTGGAATAGGGGCATGGCCATGGGGCCGGGCTGCGCGTGAGCGATGACCGCGTGGCAGTAGTAGAGCTCGTCGAGCAGGGCGTGCACCTTGCCCGCGTCGTAACTGATGCGCTCACGGTGGCGACGGGCCGTCGTTTGGGCAGTCTGCGGGTATTCGCTCGCGCTTGGGTTGGTGGCGGGGTTGATGGTCATGCCGTCACTTCCTATAAATATTGTAATGGTACAATCTACATATGGCACTGGTACAAAACTATCACATCACCGGAGATTCGGCGGCCGCGATAATGGCGTCGATCGAACAGGGCGTGCGAACAGGGAATCTGCCCCCAGGGCAGTCACTACCGCCGGTTCGGCGACTAGCCCAACAGCTAGGCGTCTCCCCGGGGACGGTCGCGTCGGCATACCGTTCGCTGCGACAGCGGGGCATCGTGGAGACAGCCGGACGGGCCGGGACAGTGGTGCGCAGCAACTCCCCACTCCTGGCACCGCCCATGTCGCCGTTGCCTTCGGGCGTCATCGACCTCTCTCACGGAGAACCCGACACCAGCCTCTTGCCAGATCTGACCCACGCGATTTCACAACTACCAACCCGCGCGATCAACTACCACCAAGGCGGACCCGTTCCCGAACTGCTAGAGCTCGCGCGCGAGGTGCTATCGCGTGACGGAGTAGAAGGCAGCCTGACAATCACCGGTGGGGCGCTGGCGGCTATCTCGCTATCGCTGACGACAACCTTGAATCCCGGCGACCTTGTGGCCATTGAGGACCCCGGATGGCGCAATGTGCGGGATATGCTGGCCGCCAGCGGCTTTCGCACCTGGGGGATTCCCGTGGACGAGTCAGGGCCTACCGCCAATGGGGTCGCGGAGGCGCTCGCGGCCGGGGCGAGGGCCGTCATCGTGACCAATCGGGCGCAGAACCCCACCGGCGCCACCATCAGCGGTGTGCGAGCCGAGGAATTGCGGGAATTGCTCCGTGGGCATCCGGATTTGTTGTTGATAGAGGACGACCACTGGGCGGAATTGTCGCAGACGCCGCTACACCACATCGGCAACGTGACGGGTAAATGGGTGTTTGTGCGGTCGACGTCGAAGCCATGCGGGCCCGACCTGCGGGTGGCCGTCGTAGCGGCCGACGAGCGGACGAAGACGTTTATCGAGGGCCGGGCCCGACTGGCGCATGGTTGGGTGTCGACAATGCTGCAACACCTGGTCATGAGTCTATGGAGGGACGAAGAGGCTCAGCGGGCGATCGAGTACGCCGGGCGTACCTACTGGCGTCGGCAAATGGTGCTGCGAAACGCTCTGCGGGAAAACGGGATTCCAGCGTTGGGGCACAGTGGACTGAACCTGTGGGTTCCCGTCGACGACGAAGCGGTCACCGTCGGCGCGATGCGTGACCGTGGATACGCCGTGGCCCCGGGGAGCCTGTCACGTATCAAGACACCCCCGGGGGTGCGTATCACTTGCTCACAGGTGGAGGAACGTGATGTGGCCGATATCGTGGAGGCGATGGTCTCGGCGGTGCGCCCGGCCGGGCCATCGGTGTGACGGAGGGCCCGGCCGGCGTTCATGCTAGGTCGATCGCCTAGAACGGAAGCAAGCCCAACGCGTGCAACTCGATGACGGCCCCTCGGGCCACCAAGAATCCAGCGATTCCGAGAATCCAGGCCATCGTCTCTATGGTCTCGGCCGCGAGCTTGTCGCGCCACCGTTCCAGGCGTGGTTGCAGCCGCTGCCCGAAGAGCTTCCACAACCCATACAGGATGAACGCCGAGGAAACCATGATCAGGTTGTACATCAGGATGAGTGGCAGCCACGCGGCTACCGGCACCTCGGCGGCGGTCATGATGCCAATCGCGGCGAAGTAGGGCAGCACCATAAACCCCTCAATCAGAACCGTGATGAGCCCGAAACTGATCATGGCCGAAACCGTCAGAGACTTCGGGACTCGGGTGGTGCCGGTGCCACCTTTGTGGGGCGGTGATGCCGCCGCCTGTGTCGAGCCGGGGGCGTCCGCAGCCTCTGCGGCTTCGGCGGCCAGCCGCCGGTCGGCTTGGCGTTTCTGGCGCTTTTTCTTGCCGGGTATCGCTATGGCGATCACCAACAGGATGCCGCCGAGGATGGCCTGGGCCCACAGTCCAACCGGGGAGTCGACCAGGTTCTCCAGCGCGGGCAGAAGTGCCCCCAGGCCCAACTTGAGTGCCACCCCGAAGGCGAAGTAACACACCACTACGGTGGCCACGTAGGTAAAGAGCAGGGTCGCCAGGCGGCTGCGCGCATTAAGTAGCAGGTAGATCGTCACGCCTACTATGGCTGGACTGAGCGCGTCCAGCAGTCCCAATCCGGCGACCGTCAGGCCGATTTCCCAGGTCATGAATTCTCCAAGGGTTGTTGCGTATGCCGCGTGCCGCCCAGGCTTATCTCGATGGTGGTGTGGCAGGGGCGAGGCATGAAAGCACTTTTAAAACACGACTGTGCTAATTAATTTAACACACGTGTGATATAAAGTGAAAATGCCGAAGATCGTGGACCACCAACAGCGTCGTGAACAGCTTGCCGAAGCAGTATTCCGGCTGGTGGTGCGAGAAGGACTGGCCTCGGCCTCCGTGCGTAACGTCGCGGCGGAAGCCGGATGGTCCTCCGGTTCAGTGCGCTACTACTTCCCCCGCCATGACGAACTCAAAGCCTTCGCCGCCGAGGTGGCCTCCAGGCGCATCGCCCACGATGTCGTCAATCGGCTCCCCACCGACCCCAGCCAGTGCGCGCCGGTCGAATTCGCCGCCCGCTGCATGGAGAGCCTCCTACCCCTAGACCAGAAACGTCGTGCCGAATACAAACTCTGGGTTGACCTGGTGCAACGCGAAAGCGGACTTCCCGCCGAGGAACGCAGCCTACTGTGGGCCGGGCAACGCTCCCTGTGCCGCGACGTGATCGCTCACCTCATCGGCACTGGCTCCGCTCGCCTCGCCTCCCATTCCATGCCCGAACGCATCCATGTGCCGCTGCCCAGCCCTGATGCGGAGCAGCTGGCCCATCACCTACACATATTCATCGATGGCCTTGCCTCCCAGATGATGTTCTTGCCCCATGAGGTCAACGCCGAACTGGCCCGAACGACCTTGCGAGACTTCCTGGCGCTCCTGCGAGGAGAAACATCCAGTCAGAACTAAATCGCCGCGCCTACAACCAGCGCCGCAGCGGCAGCCTCAGCACTTTCGCTGGTGGGGACTCGAGCGAGCTACCCCAACCACATCGTGGCGTTTGAGATCTCGGTGTGCCGATAGCCCACCGCCGAGACGAACTCCTGAATGTCTTCGCTGCTTGGCCCCTCTTGGGTGAAGGCCCCCACCGTCACTGTCAGAAAACGACCGTGCGCGGTGATGCGAGTGTCCCAGGCGACCTCCTCATGCAACGGGCGTGTACACGTCACGGGTGCATAAAAGATGTCGTCCGGGTCGAAGTCGATTCCGGCTTCGGCCCGGGCAGCCCCCTCGGCAGTGCGGAATTCGAAGACCCGCTGGCATACCTCGAAGCCCGCGTCCGGCCGCTCGTAATGGCCCTCGAGGCCGTAGAGGCATTCATTGCCGACCAGCAAATCCGGATTCTGCGTCTCCTCCAGCACGTTGGAGCAGTCCGCATGGTCCCAGCGGTCCACATAGATCAGGTGCGCCTTGCGCTCTTCGCCGTCGATGGTGAGGGTGAAATGCCAATCGCTGTGGTACCAGTCCTCCGCGTGGACCGTGCGAGCGTCCATGGGGAAGCCGCCGTCCGCTTCGGGCTCGGACTCGTCAGCATCGTTGGCGCCGTTACCCTCCTCGGCGATCACCGGGGCGCTTTCGTCGTCTCCTGAGGTGTACCACCAAATCCCGGCACCGCCTCCGCCAATGACAATGATCAGCAACAGCACCACCGCGATGACGGTTCCTGTGGACGATCCCTTTTGCGGCGTGACCGGGGGCGGTCCGTAGTTGGGAACCGGTGGGGGAGTTCCCGGATTCAACGCTGAGGCTGAGAGGGACCCGGTCGGGTCCACCGGTGCCGGGCCGGGTGCCATACCCGGATAAGAGTCTTGCGGGCCCACTGGGTCGACCGGAGTGGGCCGGGGAGCCATACCGGGATAGGAATCGTGTGGGGGAGAAGGAACGTGGCCGTGGTTGGGGTCGTGGTGGGGGTCTTGGTGCATGGCTGCTCACGTCTCCGGGCAGGTGGCGGACGATGATCATTCCCAACATAGCGTGCGAGGACCATCGGGTTCAGCATCCGTATGGCCATTTTCGGGGCCGGTCACCAGGCTCATTGGCGCATCCACGCAGGCATGGGAGCCCCACGTCATTCATCGCACCCGCTTGTCCACAGTGTTGTGATAGCTTGCTCACCTTTGCCATGGGGCACCGTAGAGGGGGGCACACTGCTGCCAGCAGTGTGCCCCCCCTCTACGGTGCGTTGGTCGCTCCTAGTTAGACCTCGTAGTACAGGTCGAACTCGTGCGGAGTGGGACGCTGGCGGATCGGGTCGATCTCGTTTTCGCGCTTGTACTTGATCCACGTTTCGATCAAGTCCGGCGTGAAGACTCCGCCCTCCAGCAGGTAGTCATGGCTGCTTTCCAGCTCGTTGAGCACCTCGTCGAGCGAAGCCGGTACCTGTTTGACGTCCCGGTACTCCTCCGGGCCCAGCTCGTAGAGGTCTTTGTCGATGGGCTCTGGCGGCTCGATCTTGTTCTTGATGCCGTCCAGCCCGGCCATGAGCATCGCCGAGAAGGCCAAGTACGGGTTCGCCGCTGGGTCAGGCACGCGGAACTCCACGCGCTTGGCCTTCTTGTTCGTGCCCGTCACCGGGATACGGGTACAAGCCGAGCGGTTGCGTTGCGAGTACACCAGGTTCACCGGAGCCTCAAAGCCCGGGACTAGGCGACGGAACGAGTTCACCGAGGGGTTGGTGAATGCCAGCAGGCTCGGGGCGTGCGTGAGGAGCCCCCCGATGTAGTAGCGAGCGGTGTCGGACAGCCCGGCGTATCCGGTCTCGTCATAGAACAGGGTTTCTCCGCCCGACCACAGGCTTTGGTGGGTGTGCATGCCCGAACCGTTGTCGCCAAACAGAGGCTTGGGCATGAAGGTGACGGTCTTACCCGCCTGGTGGGCGGTGTTCTTGATGATGTACTTGAACAGCTGAACTTGGTCGGCGGCGTGGGTGAGCGTCGAAAACTTGTAGTTGATCTCAGCTTGCCCGGCGGTGCCAACTTCGTGGTGCGCCCGCTCGACCTCAAGCCCTGCGGCGGCCAAGTTGTTGACCATCGTGTCGCGCAGGTCGGCGAATTGGTCGGTCGGGGAGACGGGGAAGTAACCGCCCTTGTGGCGAGGCTTGTAACCGAGGTTTCCGCCCGGCTCGTCGGTGCCGGTGTTCCACGCGCCCTCGACGGAGTCGATGTAATAGAAACCGTGTTGCGGCTTGGTGTCGAAGCGAATCGAGTCGAAGATGTAGAACTCGGCTTCGGGTCCGAAATAGGCCGTCTCCGCGATACCGCTGCTGACCAGGTACTGCTCGGCCTTCTTGGCAATATTGCGCGGGTCGCGGCTATAGGGCTCGCGGGTGAACGGGTCGTGGATGAAGAAGTTCAGGGCGAGGGTCTTGTGCTCACGGAAGGGGTCGATGAAGGCCGTGGTCACGTCCGGCAGCAGTAGCATGTCCGACTCGTGGATCTCCTGGAATCCTCGGATCGAGGACCCGTCAAAGGCCAGGCCTTCGGTGATGAGGTCGGCATCGAAGTAACTTGTGGGCAAGTTGAAGTGCTGCATGACCCCCGGCAGGTCGCAGAACCGCACGTCAATGAACTTCACGTCGTTGTCACTCACATACTTGAGCAACTCGTCTGGGTTTGCGAACACGAGGCTTCCTCTCCTCTTGATGGTGCCGATGTGTGCCTCGGCTGTCTTCCTCTACCCGGCCGTCGAGCTTCGCCACCTAGAATCGGCGGCTTAACCTTGCCCCGACGCGGCCGGTAACGGCGGCCACCTGGGGTCCGAACGGGAGCTTCGGTTTCGTCTGAGCCTAATCAGAGGCCGTTGCCACGTCATGACTCAAATGTTTCGGTCTTGTTAAACGCCACCGTTTTGCGGCCACCGGGTGTGATAAGCGCATCATCGGCATCCCATCGGTCCCGGTGCCGTACGTCAGCACCCCACATCGGCGCAGTCCCACCGCCGGTGGTTTCGCGACACATCACCCAGCTTAGGAGCGTCGGTGCCGCAAATCCGGGAATCTTCTAGGCTGGTCTCATGAGCGCCCAGTCAAAGTCTTCGTCCTCCTCCTACACCCCCGCCAGCCCCGACCTGGCTAGCCTCGGAGAGCGGTTCGCCGCGCTATTGATCGACTGGGTGGCCTGCCTGGTCATCGTTCGGGCCGCCGGAGTCGCCGGGTGGCTTCCCGAAGAATGGGCCTACTTGTACACGCCGGGGCTACTGGTGGTCGTCTACACCGCCGCCCTCGGGTTCTCCACCCAGTCGCTAGGCATGTTCTTCCTGCGTATTCACTGCGTCAACGCTGATCACCTAGGCTCGATAGGCGTGCCACGCGCTCTGGTGCGGGTCCTTTTGATGCTGCTGGTCTTTCCTCTGGTTACCGCGTTTATCGACCCACATGGGCGTGGGCTGCATGATCGAGCGGCCAACTCCGTCATGGTCAAGGGAGCCAGCCGTGGCTGAATGGCATTGCTCAGCCGCGTGAGAGCCGGTTGATGAGAGCCTCGGCCGGAAGCGCGTAGGCTCCGTGCCGGGCCGAACCTTCGGCCACCTCGCGATCCGAGGAAATCACGACTACCGGCCGTCCGGAGGGCTCGGCGGCCGCCAAGGACCGCACGACCTCATCGGCGGTTTGCCCCTTCTTACTGAACAGAACCCGCACCCCGCGCGGAGGCGGTGGCAGCCCCACGACCGGGTCTGAGCCGTCCCAGACCACGGTCACCTCGGCCCCGGTCTGCGCGGCCACGCCGGAGAGGCCCTTGCTGAGCCGATTGCGCTGCTGCTCCAGCGAGATCTCCTTCCACGCTCGCATCGTCACGTTGTAGCCGTCGACAATGAGGTGAGCTTGGGGCAGCTCCAACAGTTGCAACAGGCGCCCAGGGTCGGACGGGTGGAGCCCACGGGAGGACTCCGCGAGTTTCTCCGGTTCCGCGCACCGAGTGTCGGCCACGTGGTCGGCGGGGCGCTCGACCACTGGCTCCATCGCCAATTCCCGGCGCAAACCAGCCGTGGTGCCCGACAATGTCTCCAGCAACAGCCACAGCCGTGAATCATGCAATTGTCGTGAGTCGCGCACGGCCTCTCTAGCGCGGTCGCGCTCGGTTTCAGCCTGAGCCAGTTGCTCGCGCAACTTCTTTGCCTCGGCGGCGTGTTTGCCGCTGAGCTGCTTGAGACGCCCCTTCTCCGCGGCCAAGTCATTGCGAGCCTTCGTCAAAGCCAGTTGGGCCTCTTCCAAGTGGCGACGCAACCGATGCTGGTCGGATCGCAGCGTGGCCAGCTCCTCTTGCATCCCCAGCACCTCTTCGCGCAACCGCTCGTTGTCCTTATAGGCCGCGTCGCGATCCCGCTCGGCCGCCGCCTGCGCGCTGTGGGCGTCCTTGACCTTCTGCTCGACCTCGGCCGATGCCTCAGAGGTGCGTAGAGACTCCGAAGCCGACTCGACCAAGTCCTGCCAGCCCTCCGGCTGCAGCAGATAGGCCAACGCAGCCACCTCATGCGGTTTGGCGATGGCGGGTATGTCTCCTTGGAGGACCTGGGCCACCAACGGCGCGTCGGAGGAACGCACCAGCTGGGCCACCTGCGAACGGAACGTCGGGTTCTGCGCTAGCTCCTCGCGCAGGATTCCCGCCGCGTGCTTGGCCCGCTTCTCAGCGGTGAACCGGACAAACCGCCGCAGCCGCTTGGGCATATCCGCGATCCGGATGCCGGGGAGCACAGCGGAGGCGACGTCGACCGCCTGCGTCCGGGCCGGTTCCGGCAGGAGCGCGAATCGCGCCGAACTGGAGTCGGTGCGGGTTTCGGCGTCACTGTCGGATTGGTCAGTCATAGCTCCAAGTGTGCCACCTCGCGCAGGTGCCTGTGACCGAGCCTGCGCAGGTCTGCCGTACCCTAGGGAGCCGTTCTCGACCGTCCCCGGCCCAAAGCTGGGCGCTACCGCCGTGAGGTATCCACACTGTGAGTCGGACTCTGTTGGTGACAAATGACTTCCCGCCGCGCCGAGGCGGCATACAGTCTTTCGTATACGGGTTGGCTCGACGATTCCCCGCCGACGACCTGGTGGTGTACTCCTCGACCGCCGAAGGCGCCGTGGAGTTTGATGCCGAACAGGACTTCACCGTCATCCGCGACAAGTCCTCAATGTTGCTGCCGACCGCCCGGGTGGGACGCCGGGCCGTTGAGATCGCCAACGAATACGGATGTACCCGATTGTGGTACGGAGCGGCCGCACCGCTGGGCCTCCTATCGCCGAGGATGCGGGCGGAAACCGCGATCGAGCGCATCGTCGGTCTCACTCACGGACATGAGGCGGGATGGGCGTCGCTGCCGGTGGCGCGGGGCCGACTACGCGCCATTGCCGACGGGGCCGATGTATTGACCTACCTGGGGGAATACACCCGATCTCGCATCGCCAAGGCGGTAGGGGAGCGTACCGATTTGCGGCAGCTGACCTTCGGCGTCGACACTGAACAGTTCCACCCCAGTGTGGATGCCTCCCCGGTGCGGCAACGCTGGGGCCTGCGGGGACGACCAGTGATCGTGTGCGTCTCCCGGCTCGTGCCGCGTAAGGGTCAAGACATACTCATCGAAGCCCTGCCGCGTATTCAAGCATCGGTCCCGAAGGCCGCGTTGCTGCTAGTGGGGCAGGGTCCCTACGAGTCGACTCTGCGTAAGCTGGCCGCCAAACACGGGGTGACCGACGACGTGGTCTTCGCCGGACTGGCTCCCGAGGATGAGCTGGCCGCCCACTATAGGGCCGGAGACGTCTTCGCGATGCCGTGCCGCACCCGCCGTGGCGGCCTCGACGTGGAAGGCCTGGGCGCGGTGTTTGCCGAAGCCGCGGGATGCGCTTTGCCGGTCGTCGTGGGCGATTCGGGCGGAGCTCCGGCGGCCGTTGACGATGGCCACACCGGATTCGTGGTCGACGGGCGCAGCCGCGACCAGGTCACCGACCGACTGGTGACGCTGTTGACCGACCGAGACCTCGCCGCTAAGTTTGGCCAGGCCGGACGGGAGTGGGTCGCCAAGGAATGGACGTGGGAACACCAGGCTCGACGGCTTTTCTCCATGCTCGGCATACCGCAATAGAACGACGAGGCTTATGCGAAAGGCACCTTCGGCGTTCTCGTGGGCTCGTCTAGGAGCCTAAACTTCGCCTCCCGCGCCCCAGATACTCGCACTTTCGCATAAGCCTCGAAGATGACCGGCGGGAGCTGGCCCGTCAACCAAGGGGCCCCACCGCGATGGTGAGACCCCTTGACAAGCCTGCGTGCAGTATTTGGCCCCGGCCAGACTGATATCTCGGTGCGTGCCGTATCGAGCCAGGCGGGCAGGCGAACCGCCGCCAAAGACCCTCAGGCGGACACGCTAGAACTTCGGTGAGTCCGGAGCCTCCAGCAGACCCAGCTTCAACGCCGTCATCAGCGCCTGCGCGCGGTTTCCCGCGCCCAACTTCTCGTACAACTTAGAAATGTGTGTCTTCGCGGTTGACTCCGACACATATAGCTGTTTGGCGATGCCCGCCACACTCATGCCGTCGGCCAGTAGCTTCAACACTTGCGACTCACGGGGCGACAACTGCGGGCCCGTGGGCGTCAGACGTCGCTTCATCGCCTCGGCCAAATCCGCGGCCGTGAACGCGTTCGGGGTCGCCGCGGCATGACGCGCCGCCGCCACCACGTCGTTGGACGGGGCACTCTTGGGCACAAACGCCGAGGCTCCCGCATCCAACGCGCCGAACAACTGGTCATCTCCGGCGTACATCGTCAACACCACGATGCCCATTTCCGGGTGGTTCTTGCGAATCTTGCGCGTGGCGTCCAGTCCCGAACCATCCGGAAGCCGCAGGTCCATGATCACCACGTTTGGTTGCAACGCCGAGGCCTTGCGCACTCCGTCAGTGGCAGTTCCCGCCTCGCCCACGACGTCGAATTCCGGGTCCCGATCAAAGGCGTGCCGCAATCCCTTACGGATCAGGTCATGGTCATCGACCAGCAGAATCGTAATGCGGTCATCCACTTCGGTAACGTCAGAACTCATTGCTTGGTCTCCTCATCTTTAGCCTCCGTGGCGCCAACGGGCCGTTGGGAAGCATGCAGGACAACTGCCACGGTCGTGCCGTGGGGCTTATGGGGACGAATCTCCAAAGAACCACGGATGCGTTCGGCGCGCTCGGACATGATGGCCAGTCCGTAGCGCCCCTCGGCTTGATCGCCGGAGAGTCCTTGGCCGTCATCCGTCACTTCCACTCGCGCATAGGGTGGGTCCACCTCGCAGGTCACCCATAGGTTCTGGGCTCGAGCGTGCTTGCGGGCATTTGTGATCGACTCCTGCGCGATGCGCAATAGCTCCGCCTCCACACTGGCGGGAAGGCGCGCCCCGCCCTCGTCTAGCGACAAATGCACCCGCAGGCCCGCCGACGAGGCGACCGTTCGGGCATAGTCGGCAATGGAAGCGGTCAAACCACCCTGCCGGTCTACATCTGATCGTAGCTCGAAAAGTGAGAAACGAAGCTCTGTCACCAGCCTCGTCACCTCTGCGCGCAAATCCTCTAGCTCCCCGCGGGCCTCAGTGGCCTCCTCGGGCACGACCGCTGTCGCATTGTCGATGCCGTAGCCCAACATAGCCAACTCTTGGGCGATACCGTCGTGGATTTCGCGGGCTAGGCGTTGGCGTTCCTCGGCGGTGGCCAGGGAACGCACTTCTTCGAACAGCAACGCGGTTTCCAGCCGCAGCGGCATGCCCTTGGTTCGGTCCTGGACTTCCTGCACCATCTCGGTGGTGAAGCTGTCTATGGCCTCGGACTCAACCGCCACCAAAGCCACGGTGCGTTGTTCGGCGACCAGAGGTACCACTAGTGAGGCCACCGGTCCGCCTGCCGACCGTGACAGCGGCAGTCTTCCCGTTTGCGGTTGTTGCCCCGCCCAAGCATCGGCTAGCAACGTGTTGAGCTGCGGGGAGGTTTCCCAGTCGACTCGCTCGGCGGCGTGCTGGGCCAGCACCACTAGTCGGCGTCCCGCCGAGGCTCCCAGTACCGCGATGCGTTGGGTGCCGGCCACTTCGGCCACGGAGTTGACGATGTCGGTGGCGATGCCGCCTGGATCGAGGGTGCCGCCGGGCAGTTGTCGCGCCACGGCCCGCAGTTGGGTGAGCAACGCGGCGGCTTCCACGTAAGGATGGTTGGGGGACACCTCGTCGGCATAGCTTTGACTGCGGCGAACCCACCAGGCGGCGATGGCCGCGACTAGGGCGATGGTGACGGCCTGGGATACGGCGGTGAAATACGTTTCGTAGTGAATCGCCGGTAGCGTCGAACCGACGATGATCAGGCCGGTGACGGCTCCACTGGTCAAGAATGCCGGCTCCCAGACAAAGAGACGGTCGAGCAGGCGCCGCTCACCGACGTAGTCGGCCGCGTAGTACGCCGAGTGAGCTAGCGGCACCAAGAGATAGGGAAGCAGCCAGGCGGGGACTCCTCCGGTGGAGAGGGTGCCGAGGATGACCACGGACGTTTCCACGAGGCGTCCGGCCGGGCCCAACACGCGATGGGTGGGCGAGACGACGGCCGGAAGTGAGGCCAGGAGCAGGATCGAACACCAGATGGTGGCCTGCAACGGACCGACGGTGGCCCAGCCGACGGTCGCGACTAGCGCGAACAGAAGGGTACGCAGAGCGAAGGCGGGTAGCCTCCAGTGCCCTTTGAGCACTGGTTCATCGGCCATCCCGCCTCCGCTTCTGACCTAGGCCTTCTTACGAGCGTAGATCGAGTCGATTTCCTTGCTGTATTTTTCCACGACTACATCACGTTTGACCTTCATGGAAGGCGTGATGTCGCCATTGGCTTCCGTCAGTGGCGCGGGCAGAACGGCGAATTGCTTGATCTGCTCGGCCTTGGAGACGGTCTCGTTGGCGCTATCGACCACCTTAGAGAGTTCTTCCAGCAGTTGGGAATCCTCCACCAGATCAGTCCATGGCGTGTCGGCCGGGCGCTCGTTGCGCTTCAGCCATGCCTCGACTGCTTCGGGGTCGAGGCTGATGAGCGCGCCGATGAAGGGGCGCTTGTCGCCGACGACCAGGGTGTTGGCCACCAGCGGGCTGGCGTCGATGATCTTCTCCAGTGGGGCCGGAGCGACGTTTTTACCGCCGGAGGTGACGATGATCTCCTTCTTGCGACCGGTGATCGTCAGGTATCCGTCGTCGTCGATGGCGGCGATGTCTCCAGTGGTGAACCAGCCGTCGGAGTCGATGACTTTGGCGGTGGCCTCGTCGTTGTTCCAGTATCCAGGGAACACCTGCGGCCCACGCACTTGAAGTTCGCCGTCGTCGGTGACTCGCACGTCAGTGCCCGGGATCGGCTTGCCAATGCTGCCGATCTTGAGCGCCTTCTGTGTGTTGACCGAGACCACCGGCGAGGTTTCGGTCAGCCCGTAACCCTCGTAGATGTTCACACCGATGCCACGGAAGAAGTGACCCAGCGTTGGGCCCAGCGGGGCACCTCCGGAAATGGCGCCTTCGCACTTGCCGCCAATGGCAGCCCGTAGCTTGGCGTAAAGGAGCTTGTCGAAGACCTTTGCCTTGACCTTTTGCATCAGGCTGGGGCCACCGGGCGTGTCCAGGGCTTTGGAATAGTCGATCGCGGCCTGAGCGGCCTTGTCGAAGATGCCTTCCTTACCCTTGTCCGCCGCCGTTTGCCGGGCGTTGTTGTAGACCTTCTCGAATACGCGGGGCATCGCCAGCAAGAAGGTGGGCTGGAAGACCGGCATGGTCTCTTTGAGTTTTTCGCGATTGCCCAGGTGGCCGACCTTGACTCGCTGCGAGACGGCGCCGACCTGAACCATGCGGGCGAGCACGTGAGCCAAGGGCAGGAACAGCAACATCGTGGACTTGTCGTGCAGTAGGTTGTCCAACTGGATCAGGCCGTTGCGAACGTTCGACACCAGGTTGGCGTGGGTGAGCATGCAGCCCTTCGGGCGACCGGTGGTGCCCGAGGTGTAGATGATGGTGGCCAGGTCGTCGGCACCGCGGGACGTACGGCGCTGTTCGATATCGACGTCGGCGTCTTTGCCCAGTTCGGCAATGGTCTCCCATGCGCCCTGGTCAATGACCCACTTGTTCTTCAGCTCAGGCAGGTTCTTCTTGACCGAGTCGACCGCCTTGGAGTGCTCGGCGTTTTCGACGATCACGGCCACGGCGCCTGAGTCGGACAGGATCCACTCGGCCTGGTTGGCGCTGGAGGACTCGTAGATGGGAACGGTGACGCCTCCGGCTGCCCAGATCGCGTAGTCGAAGAGCACCCATTCGTAGCGGGTCATGGATTGGAGTCCGACCCGGTCACCCGGTTCCACTCCGGAGGCCACGAGCCCCTTCGCGACTGAAATGACTTGGTCGCGGAATTCGGTAAAGGTGACGTCGGTCCAAGTTTGACCGTCGTCTTCGGTGCGGGCAAAGACATGTGAGTTCGGATAGTTGTCCGCGTTTTCCCACAATGCCGACAATGTGTTTTCATCGTCGGCCACAGTGGCGGCTGAGGGAACTGAAAACTCGCGCACGGCAGACTCCATTGATAAGCCGTCATTAAAAGACGGTTAAGACTTTCGGCAAGATGTATGTCGACACGCTACCGGTGTGCCAAATCACTTGGCAAGTTGACCCAGGTCTCATCATGGCATCACTTGGTGGGCGTTCGCTTACGCTCAGTCATGATTCCTTCCGGTTTCGTCCCACGAGTCGGTCGGAATATAGTCTTCTTCTGTGACTTCTTCTTCGAGCCAATCAATAGTCATCAACGCCGACGCACAGCGGGTGTTGGACGTGATCTGCGATTTTGCCGCCTACGATCAATGGGTGGAGGCGGTCAAAAATGTCGAGGTCATCGAAACCGATGAATCGGGGCGGGCGGTGTTGGTCGGCTTCGTGCTCGACGCCGGAGTCTTCAAGGACTCCTATCGTCTCCGCTACGACCACGGGGAGCCCCTGCGGGTCTCGTGGGTGCTCGATGAGCCGTCGAATGTGCAAAAACACCAGGTCGGATCGTACGATCTGGAAGACCAGGGCAATGGCGCCTGCCAAGTGACGTACACCTTGTCAGTGGACTTGAGCATCCCGATGCTGGGTATGTTCAAGCGCAAGGCCGAGAAAATGATCATGGATACGGCCTTGAGAGAGCTTAAGAAACGCGCGGAGGAACGGCAGTGAGCCTGACGGTCGGGATTGACATCGGCGGCACCAAAGTGGGAGGAAGCGTCGTAGACGAGGACGGTGCCATTGTGGCCTCCGCTCGCCGCGACACTCCTAGCGGAGACGGGCCGGGCCTGACCCGCGCCGCCATCGAGGTAATCCAGGAATTGCGCTCGAATCACCAGGTAGAGGCTATTGGCGTTGGTTCGGCGGGCTATATTTCCTCCGATCGTTCGACCGTGGAGATGTCGCCCAACTTGCCCTGGAATAAGGAGCCGCTGCGCGACAATCTGCGCCGGGTCGTCGACGACCTGCCCATCGTGGTGGAGAACGACGCGAACGTGGCGCTGTGGGGCGAATATCGGTTTGGTGCGGCGCGGCAGGGTTCCTCAGCGGTGCTGTTCACCGTCGGTACCGGAATTGGCGGCGGCATCGTGCTCGGGGGTGAGCTGGTGCGTGGCAGCCACGGATTTGCGGGCGAGATGGGCCATTCGCGCGCGGTCATGGATGGCCGCCCTTGCCCGTGCGGAAGTTTTGGCTGCCTGGAGCAATATGCTTCGGGCAATGCCTTGACGCGCTCGGCACGCGAAGGAGCGGCCGCCACCCCGCACAAGGCCCCAACCTTGCTGAAGCTCGCTGGTGGCGACGCCGAAGCGATCACCGGGTACCAGGTCACAGAGGCGGCACTGGAGGGTGACGAAGTGGCGCTGGAGGCCTTTGGCTTTATCGGCCGTTACCTCGGTATGGCCTGCGCCGACATGGTGCAACTGCTTGACCCCGACCACGTGATCATCGCCGGTGGTGTGATCGCCGCTGGCGACCTCTTGATGGGGCCCATCCAAGAGAACTATGAGCGCGAGCTCGCCGATCGCAAAGCGTTGCCATCGGCGACTATTTTGCCCGCTGAGCTGGGAACCGACGCCGGGGTCATCGGTGCGGCCGACCTGGCCCGCCGCTGAGGGAGGCCACGGGTGAGCATCGGGGCCGCAGCCTTCGGCGACGGCCCCGATGCTGCGGCCCTGAGGCCCTGAGGAGGCGCGCGCGTTAATTCATGATGAACCCGGGCTGGAACAAGTTAACTCTTCGGTAACAATTGCCGATTACCCTCGGTGTGTGCCGCATTTATGTACTTGTGTCCAGTTGCGTGAGCTGGGGGGCAGGGTTCGCTGGAGTGCCGCGGCCATTGCAAGACTCCGCAACACGTCGGTGGAAATAGCCTCAACTGGGGGGTGGAAATAGTTCCATTGGGTCGCCTTGGGAATGCGTCAATAATAGAAGTGTCGCGATTGTCGAAACGATTCCACATGACTCCTATTATTCCTCTACTGTGGATGCGGAAATGACATCCTAGGAAAAGTGCGCCCCCAACGCCATACGCAAAGGCGATCCTGACTGTGGCGCCAATGGGCCCGATTTGCCGCGTGGTCGAGGGGCACTGTCAGTTTTGAGACACTAGCGCGTGCCAGCGGGGGTGTTGAGACTACGCGGCTCGTGGCGTATTCTCCAGGGGGAATTAGAACTTTCCTCCAAAAGGAGTTGTCGATGTCATACAGTGCCTCGCGTGAACCCACCTCAAGCGCGGCCCCCAGCACCGACGCCTGGATCGAGCGCGACGCCGCCGCCGTGTGGCACCCATTCACACAGCACTCCACCTGGGTGGCTGACGAACCGACCCTGGTAGCCAGCGCGGAAGGCCCTTGGCTGATCGACCTGGACGGAAACCGCTACCTCGATGGTGTCTCCTCCCTGTGGGTCACCACGGTTGGCCACTGCCACCCCGACATCAACGCCGCGGTGAAGGAACAGCTCGACACGCTCGACCACTCCACATTCCTGGGCACGACCCACCGGCCGGGCATCGAGCTAGCCGAGGCCCTCATCGACATCGCTCCCCAAGGCGAGGGGCCGCAGCTGACGAAGGTCTTCTACGCGGGCGATGGCTCCTCCGCCATGGAAGTGGCGCTGAAGATGTCCTACCAATACTCGACCCAAACCGGCCACTCTCGGCCCAAGTTCGTCCGCCTCACCAGCGCCTACCATGGCGATACCCTCGGCGCGGTCTCGGCCGGAGGCATCGACTTGTTCCATCAGACGTATCGGCCGCTGCTGTTGCAGACCATCGCCGCGCCCTCACCAGGCGAGCGACATGAGGGTATCGACCAGGACGATCACGTGGCCGCCTGCACCGAAGAGCTGGGGCGCATCATGGCCGAGCACGGCAGTGAGGTGTGCGCGATCGTGCTAGAGCCGCTCATGCAAGGTGCGGCTGGAATGCTGAATTATCCAGCCTCCTACTTGCAAGCCGCGCGCCGCCTGGCGACCGAACACGGCGCGCTCCTGGTGTGCGACGAGGTCGCCACTGGAATCGGACGCACCGGTCGCATGTGGTCGGTCGAACACGCCGGAATCGTGCCAGATCTGCTCGCCTGTGGCAAGGGCATCACGGGAGGTTATCTTCCTCTGTCGGCCGTTCTCGCCGCACAACACGTGTGGGAGGGATTCCTCGCCGATGGCTCGACGACGCCCCGCACCTTCTTCCACGGCCACACCTACACCGCCAATCCATTGTGCTGCGCCGCCGCGCTGGCAAACCTGAGGATCATGCGAGAACAAGACGTGGTCGGTCAAGCGGCGGCGCTCGGGGAGCGGCTTGGAGAACTACTGGCGCCGCTGAGGGACCATCCCGGGGTCAAGGAGATCCGACGGCACGGCACGATGATCGGCGTCGAGGTGGTCGACCGGGGCCCTCGCACCGGCTTTGAAGTCTGCCAGGCCGTGCGAGGCCATGGAGTCTGGCTGCGTCCCCTGGGCAACACCGTCATCGTCATGCCTCCGCTGAACTTGGGTGAGGACGAGACTGAGCTCTTGGCCGGAGCCCTGATCAAGGGCATCGACGAGGTCCTGACATGAAGGCGCTCAAGCGACTCGCTCGCCGGGCTGAGCTGCGTGAGCGTGCCGGGCTCAACCGTGAGCTTTCCGATCGCGACACCGATGATGAGCTGATCGACCTGGCTAGCAACGACTATCTTGGCCTCAGCCGTCACCCTCGGGTGGTGGCCGCGGCACGGGAGGCGCTTGCGACATGGGGGCTTGGCGCGGGTGGGTCGAGGGCGGTGCGGGGCACCACGACCGAACATTCGCTTTTGGAAAGAGACCTCGCCGATCAGTTGCGCACCCACAGCGCCCTGGTCTATTCGTCGGGGTATCTGGCCAACCTCGGCCTTATCGGGGCGCTGGCACAAGGACGCACCCGCATCCTGCTTGATGCCCACTCTCACGCCTCCTTGCACGATGCCGCTCGCCGGTCGACCGGTCTCAGCCAGACCTGGAAACACAACGACCTGTCCGATCTGCGCGCCAAGCTCGATCAGCACAGTGGGCCGACGTTGGTCGTGTGTGAGTCGGTCTATTCGGTCTGTGGGGACGCGGCCCCTCTGTCCGGTCTACACGCGCTGGTTGTCCGGCATCCGGATGCGCTGCTCATTGTCGATGAGGCTCATGCGCTTGGTGTGACGGGCCCTTCTGGCGCCGGGGAGGTGGTCGGCGCGAATCTGGCCGGTTCAGACCGCATCATCGTCACGGCCACCCTGTCGAAGGCACTCGGAGCGGCCGGGGGAGTGGTCGCGGGGCCCGAGGTCCTGCGCCGCCACCTTCAAGACACCTCCCGGCCCTTCATCTATGACACGGCACTGCCGCCCTCGGTCGCCGCAGGTGCCCGTGAAGGGCTCAGGATCGCCAGGGAGTCCGACCTGTTGCGCGCCGAACTTGCGACTAGGGCAGCCACCGCGGCCCGCGAACTTGGGGTGGTCACACCGGCGGCGGGGGTACTTTCGATCCCGGCCGCCGACGCCTACGCGGCCACCCATTGGGCCACCGCTTGCCGCCAGCGGGGGGTCGCCGTCGGATGCTTCCGGCCCCCCTCCACACCCGACCCACGTTCTCGCTTGCGCGTCACCATCAATAGCTCCGTGTCTAAAAGCAAGTTCCGATCCGCCCTCAACGTGATCAAGGAGACTAGGCCATGTTTAACGGACCCGTCATCATCACCGGCACTGACACTGGTGTCGGCAAGACCATCGCCACGGCGGCCCTAGCGGTGGCTCTTGCCAACCAGGGACACACTGTTGAGGCCGTGAAACTCGCCCAAACGGGAGACGACGACGATGCCGGTACCGTGGCTCGCCTGTCCGGCGTCGCCACGAAGTGTCTGGCGCACTACCCCGACCCGCTGGCCCCTTCGGTGGCGGCACGCCGTTGTGGGCAACCGGGCATGACCTTCGATGATGCCTACGCGCAGGTGCGGGCCAGTGAAGCGGACGTGACTCTCATCGAGGGAGCCGGGGGCCTCTTGGTTCCCCTGGGTCAGGATGACTGGACTGTGGCTGATCTGGCGCAGCAGCTGGCAGCGCCAGTGGTGGTCGTCGCTAGAGCGGGTTTGGGGACCATCAATCACACCGCGCTCACCCTGGCGGAACTTGACCGCCGCTCTCTTGAGTCGTTCGTCGTGATCGGCTCGTGGCCTAACCGGCCCGGAATCGCCGAATATGAGAATCTGCATGATTTGCCGGGCCGCCGTATCGGCTGCATTCCGGAGAAAGCCGGGCGTCTGGCGCCAGCGGCGTTTCAACGTGCCGCCGAAGCATGGTTGGGGCAATTGGCGCTGGCGCGAGCCGCGTAACTCCCCGCATGAAGACTCCGTGACCCTTCCTGTCTAGGGGCGCGGGTAGGTGGCGCGGCTGTCGCACCTAGCTCGACGGCCGCGCATGAGGTGTGCCCGTGAGGTCGAAGACCGCCGGTGCCTTGTTGTTGGACCCGGCGGTAATTCATGAAGATATATCCCGTTTGGGTTCCCGCATTCCACGCTCGCTCATCGCATGTGCTCACTCCCATGCGACCCAGGAGCCCCTCCAGTCGCAGGGTGATTCCTCCCTTTCTATGCCTTTTTGTCGCATAAGTCGATTGCTCGCTTCTGGCTAATTCTCTGTGGATAAGGGCGTAAAATTAACTTCCAAAACATGGGATGTCTTGCTTATTTGCCTTCGTTTATGTGTCTGGGTGCTCGTAATTTGCAGGTTTCGCGCACGAATGCACAGTGCGTAGTCGACTATGTCACAAAGAGGTTCACGAGCGGGTTACTCAGTGGTTAACCTCCGGAAGCAACAGACGTTCGCGTCTTATGAGCTGGCAACAAGTTCACAGGGCCCACTCGGGTCAGCGCACCAAAACCAGAGGACGAGGCCATGACCACATACGTTTACGACTTCGCCAGCGGCGACGCCGGGATGAGAGATTTGCTAGGAGGCAAAGGCGCCAACCTAGCCGAAATGACTCGGCTGGGCCTGCCCGTGCCCCCTGGCTTCACCATCACCACCGAGGCATGCCGCCACTACCTGCAAAGCGGAGGACTCCCGCCCGAGCTAACAGATGAGGTCCACGAACACCTCAAGGCCGTCGAGTCCGCCATGGGGCGTCGGCTCGGAGACAAAGACGATCCACTGCTTGTCTCGGTCCGCTCCGGGGCGAAGTTCTCCATGCCCGGCATGATGGACACCGTCCTCAACATCGGACTCAACGACGAATCGGTCGTCGGTCTGGCTCGCCAATCAGGCGACGACCGATTCGCCGCCGACACCTACCGGCGTCTCATCCAAATGTTCGCCAAGACCGTGCAGGGGCTCGACCCACAGCCCTTTGACGCGGCCATCGACGCGATCAAAGCAGAGGCTGGTGCCGCGACCGAAAGCCAGCTCTCCACCGAACACATGTGGAAGCTGGTCGACCGTTTCAAGGACCTAGTACTCACCGGCACCGGGAAACCATTCCCGCAACAGCCATCCGAACAACTGTGGCAGGCCACCGAAGCGGTGTTCCGCTCCTGGAACTCCGAACGGGCCGAACTGTACCGTCGCCGCGAAGGCATCGCCAGCGACCTGGGAACCGCCGTCAACATCGTGGCCATGGTCTTTGGCAACCTCGGAGAGGACTCCGGCACCGGTGTCGCCTTCACTCGCGACCCCGCCACCGGAGCCCAAGGCATCTACGGGGATTACCTCACCGGAGCCCAAGGCGAGGACGTCGTCGCTGGTACCCACAACACCGTCGCGCTCACCGAGCTCGAAAAGATCGACAAGGCCTCCTACGACAAACTTCTGGCGATTATGGAGACCCTGGAAAACCACTACCGCGACGTATGCGACATCGAGTTCACCATCGAGCGGGGCACCCTGTGGATGCTGCAAACACGCGTGGGCAAACGCACCGCAGCGGCCGCATTCACGATCGCCTCCGACCTGGTCGACGACGGCCTGATCTCCCTGGACGAAGCCGTGGGCCGCGTCAGCGGCGAACAGCTCTCGCAGTTGATGTTCCCGACCTTTGACGGCGAGAACCTCCCCGCGCCGCTGGTTCGCGGCATCCCGGCCTCACCCGGCGCGGCGGTGGGCACGGCCGTCTTCAGCGCCGAGCGGGCCATCGAGAAAGCTCAAGCTGGCCAGGACGTGATCCTCATCCGCCGCGAGACCAACCCCGACGACCTCGGCGGAATGATCGCCGCCGCAGGCATTCTCACCGCGCGGGGCGGCAAAACCTCACACGCGGCCGTCGTCGCCCGAGGCATGGGCAAGACATGCGTGTGTGGAGTCGAGGCGCTCCAAGTACTCGCCGACCACGCCATCACCGCGGACGGACACACCATTCGCGAAGGTGACGAAATCTCCATCGATGGCTCCACCGGCGCGGTATGGGCCGGGCGCATCGACGTATGCCCCTCCCCAGTGGCGCGTTACTTCACCAAAGAGCTTCCCGCCGACGCCGACCGTCTCATCAGGGCTGTCGACCGGCTCATGCGCCACGCGGACGCTTCATCGCGCCTCCACGTATGGGCCAACGCCGACACCGGAGCCGACGCCGAGCGAGCCCGCGAATTCGGAGCAGTTGGAATTGGCCTGTGCCGAACCGAACACATGTTCCTAGGGGAGCGCCGCCAACTGGTCGAACGACTCGTACTGGCCAACGAAGAGGGGCAAAAGGCCGTACTGGATCAACTGCTCGAACTACAGCGGGGCGACTTCACCGAAATCCTGCGGGCGATGGACGGCCTTCCCGTGGTCATCCGCCTCCTCGACCCACCGCTGCACGAATTCTTGCCCTCCATCATCGACCTGTCCATCGCCCAGGCCACCGAACCGACCACCGAGAACGAAAAACTGCTAACGGCGGTCAAGCGCCTACACGAACACAACCCGATGCTCGGCCTACGCGGCGTGCGACTGGGGCTGGTCATCAAGGGGCTCTACGAGATGCAAGTCAGCGCCATCGCGCAAGCGGCGCTGGCCCTCAAACAAGAAGGGTTGGACCCGCGCCCCGAGATCATGATTCCGCTAGTGGCCGACGTGACCGAGCTACACCTATCGGCCACCTCGGCCCGCGCCATTCTCAACGAACATGGCGTATTGGCACCTGTGGGAACCATGATCGAAGTTCCACGCGCCGCCCTCACCGCTGGCGACATCGCCACCGAAGCCGACTTCTTCTCCTTTGGCACCAATGACCTCACCCAGATGACATGGGGTTTCTCCCGCGACGATGTCGAAGGCTCGTTCTTCGGCAAGTACCAGGAGCTCGGCGTCTTCGACACGTCGCCCTTCGCCACTCTCGACACATCCGGAGTCGGCCAACTGGTGTCACAAGCGGTCAAGGCGGGACGAGCGGCACAGCCTGAACTGCACCTGGGGGTGTGTGGAGAGCACGGTGGAGACCCCGAATCGATTCAGTTCTTCCACGCGGCCGGGCTGGACTACGTGTCTTGCTCACCCTTCCGCGTCCCGGTAGCCCGTCTGGCCGCAGGACAAGCGGCGTTGGCCGACAAGGGCGGAGAAAAGTCAGACTCCCGTTAGGGGCAAGGCACATCATGGTCAGTATCGCCTGAACATTGACGCCGCGAGGTTGATGAGGCTGATGCAAAGGGAGTCTTCGGCGATTTTCGTCGGTCCGTTGGTCGGCCTCAACTTCGCCTCCTGCGGCCTTGAGCCTGTGCTTTTGCATAGGCCTCGATGATGTTGTTACGCAACCGGCTGGGGCGCGTTGGTCGAGTGCGACATTGTCGCCCTCAATTGGCGCGCCCCTGCCGGTTTCGTTTATTGCGCTAATGTGGACTATTGGATGGCGCATTGGCAACTAATTCGAGCGCAGGTGAGTTTTCCCAAGCGCCACCAGAAGCCCCGAGGCTTATGCAAACGTGCACATTCAAGGCCGCAGGAGGCGAAGTTTACGCAGGTAAACGAGCCGACGAGAACGCTGAAAGTGCCTTTTGCATAGGCCTCCCCGCTAGCACGACGCTCCACCGCAGTAGGAAAAGAAATCTGTTGGGATCGTATGGGAATGAAGCTTCGCTATGCCCATCAGTGAGACGGAATGCGAAATTCAATGACTTTGTCGTCGGCGACGGTCACGTATGCCTCCGAGGTTCCATTGAACCGATTGCTACGCCAGTCGAACCATAGGTGAGTCACGTCGTCGGTGGTCGTTGCCTTGGTGACATTCATGGAGGCGTTCATGCCAATAGCATCGGTGTCCGCCCAGCTACGCACGCCATCGTGCCCGTTCAGTACTCGCCCCCAATCGTCCACTCGTCCGTCGGTGGAAAACGCGGCGACAAATGCCTCAGTGTCTCCCTCGTTGATGGCATTGACGACAGCCTGGACTGGCTTGGGAAGTGCGACGTCATTCATGGAAATCCTCTCAGGTCGCATCGGCGTGGCCCTGATTTTATCCGTATATCGCCCGCTGAGAGGAATTTTCCCGCGAACGGACAACAGCTGGAGTGGCCGATTAATTCGCCAGTAAACCCACGCCGAGGTCGATCCGTTCTCGGGCTGAAATTGGGTTGGCCAATACCCATATGGGACCCGAGGGGCGATGGCGGGTAAAGCCGGTTTGCTTGCGCAAAAGGAGATTTCGGCATTTTCGACGGCTCGTTTCGCTGCGTAAACTTCGCCTCCTGCGTCCCTGGAAGCGCACTTTTGCAAAATGCTTCCGAATGGGGTCCCCAAAGCTGATTGTTGCTTGGTACGACAGGGGAGCAGCATATTGGTAGATCCGTCATCGGAGTGTAAAAGCTCAGAACTCTCCCAGGTGCCCACTTCACAGCTGAGGCGACGGGCCGGTATTCACGTGCGCCCTCTTTCGCACCAGCATCGGGCCTGGCATCCGAAACGAGAGGTTATCCGGGCTGCTCGGAGCCTGCACCAATTCACATTCGCGCAGTACAGGCACGGCCTGGGCGATCACGACCTCAGACTCCAGGCGTGTCAACTGGCTGCCCAGACACCGGTGAGCACCCGCCCCAAAGGCCAAGTGCTTACGTGAACCCCGTTGACCCGCGACAAATTCCTCCGGCTTGTCCACAATGGCCGGGTCGCGTCCGGCCGCGGCCAGCCACACCAAGACCGACTCTCCCGCGTTGATGGCAAAACCTTCCAGCTGCGTATCCACCCGCGCAACCCGCCGCCAAGACACTATGGAGGGGAACAGTCGCAACCCCTCTTCGACGATGGCCCCCGCCTGGGTCGGTTCGACCTCGGTGAGCAGATCTCGGTCGGTCAACAGACGATGCAGCAAGAGGGTGAGAAACTGTGCCGTGGTCTCCTGCCCGGCCACCAGCAGGAAGAACAGTGCCGCAGTCGCGGTGTCCTCCGAATGTTGATCGCGTACCCGCCCCATCGTTCCCGTGGAGGTACGAATGTGTTCCCGCAGTCGTGCGTGGTAGGGCCCAACCACGGAAGCCAGCTGCAACTGGCGCTCCTCGTCGGGCCGACCCCAGAACATCTCCAACGCCGCCCGGGAGAACTGTTTGACCTCCGCCGTCGCATCGGAGGGCACACCTAGCAACCGGCCCAAAGCCAGCAGAGGGATCTCGGCTGACACATGCGCGTCGAGGTCGACCACCTCGCCAGCGTCGAGTCGTGATCGCACCGAAACGAGCTGTTGACGCACCAAATCCGTCAACCAAGGGCGTAGTGAGTTGACCTTGCCGGGGTGAAACGCCTCGCCGACCAGCTCTCGCAAGTGCGGGTGGCTGTCGGTGGCGTTGTTGGCCATAGTGGGCGGGAGGCGAAACCGGTGTCGTGCCAGCGCGCGCATGGTCGCCGGGGTCAATGAGGTGATCGCGTCCAAAGCGTTCCCCGCGCTGAACCGGGTCGCGTCGGTTAGTACGGTCTTGGCCAGCCGGTGCGAGGTGACCACGACCTGGCCATCGCGCCGGAATACCGACTCGGCCGGGCGCGGGTGATCCCACAGCTGAAACAACATGCCAAAACTCTATGAGGTCAGCTCTGAAATGCCGCATACACCTGGTGGCTTGGTGACCTTGTGAACGAAACCTTGACCGGGCGGTGCGAACGGACCGCTTTTGTGGCCCCCGGCGTGCTTTTAAGGCGTGACCTCGCCCATGTAGGTGAACATCGCTCGCGGTACCCTGCGATGACACGAGTCCCCCGGTAAATCAAAGGAGCACCCGGTGAGGCCAACCAGTCCGGATGCCTACGATCGCGGTGAAGCCGTCTGTGTCATCGGCGCGGGAGCCTCTGGGCTCCTCGCCATCAAGAACCTGCGGGAATACGGCTTCGAGGTCGACTGCTATGAACGGGACACTGTCATCGGTGGCCTGTGGAACCCGTCCAATCAACACAGCCCCCTATATACCAACACGCACTTGGTGACGTCGCGGATACAAACGGAGATCCCCGATTTCCCCATGCCCGACGACTGGCCCGATTACCCCTCTGCCGCGCAAACGCTGGCGTATCTCAAACGCTACGCAAGCCATTTCGACCTGGAGAAACACATCTGGTTCGGCTCTGAGATCGAGCAGATCACTCCCGTGGACGGTTCCCGGTTCGAGGTCAGCATCAAGGCGGCCTCCGGCTCGGCCAGCCGCCGTCTGCGTTACGGGGCGGTCATTATCGCCACTGGCCACCACTGGGACCCGAACATTCCCTCCTATCCGGGTCTGGAGCGATACACCGGACGGACGTTGCATTCCTCGGCTCTCAAGAGCGCAGCGCCCATTCGTGGCAAGAAAGTACTCGTCGTCGGGGGCGGAAACTCCGGAACCGACCTTGCTTGCGAGGCGGCTCTCAATGCCACGCAATGTTGGCACTCCACGCGCCGGGGTTACTGGCATGTTCCCAAGTACCACGATGGACAGCCCTTCGACCGCTCGTTGCGTCGCATCAACTCCCTGCCGCAGCCCCTGCGTAGATTCGTGACGAAATTGCACGTGGAGCGGGCTACATCTACGGCCCGCCGTCTGCGTGAGAGCGAACCCGACCACGCTTGGGGCGATGAGGAGCCGGTGCGCAATGGCCGCTACTTCGAGCACCTGGGTGAAGGGTCAATTGAGGCAAAGCCGGAGATCACCCGTTTCGAAGGCAGCCAGGTTGCCTTCAGTGACGGGTCGATCGTCAAACCGGACTTGGTCATCTTCGCGACCGGTTTTCAATGGGGCATCGACTGTGTCGACGGTCGTCTCCTCGGACTCGATGCCGCTTTGGGCCGTCCGCAGCTAAACGCGCACATGTTCTCCCCCCTTTCGGAGACCTTGGCGGTGGCGGGGCTGGTCGAACCCGGTATCGGCGTCTTCCCGGTCGTTCATTGGCAGACTCACGCGATCGCGCGCTGGTTGCAGGTGCGTTCGGGCGACCCCGCCCGGGCGACCGCGTTTCGCGAACAGGTCGTCGCCGAAACCAAGAAGACCACTCCGCCGGTATCGGAGGGGCTCTCGCCGCGCCACCGCTTGGCGGTCTCCTCGGAGGAATATTTGCCCAGCTTGGCCCGCATCATTCGTACCCTGGAAGCAGACGAGTAGTTCAGCATGTTCGACAAAAAGACCCCAGTGGCCCTCGACGCTTGGTTGAAACGCACGCGCGGCAATGAGATCACGCCGGTGCGTCGTGAAGTGGTGGCTGTGCGGCCCGAAGATCTGCTTGATATCGACGCGACGACTAACCCCGACACACCTCCGGTTCTGTGCCTCACCGGTGAGAGCGAGGGGGCGTCCCTCTTCGCAAACGGCTGGTTGCCGCGCATTGCCGCTGCTGGCAGCAT
Organism: Natronoglycomyces albus; assembly: GCF_016925535.1. Taxonomy (NCBI): domain Bacteria; kingdom Bacillati; phylum Actinomycetota; class Actinomycetes; order Glycomycetales; family Glycomycetaceae; genus Natronoglycomyces; species Natronoglycomyces albus. Next base: position 1,230,598 of record NZ_CP070496.1, read on the forward strand.
GGCCCGGTCCGTCAGTCTGCGCGGGCAGGGGCAAACCGTCGATGCCGACGGGGGAGAGGAAGGCCGCGTGCACGACCTCGTGCAAGAGGTCGTGTTGATGCCACGCCAATCGGTGCTTATCGGTCATGGCACCGCGGCCGCGACGGTCGTCGCCGCCGCCACCCGCTACCCTGCCTCCGCCGTGGTGCTCATAGACCCGGTCCGGACTAAGCCGCAGTCGCTGCCGCTGGTTGGCCAACCCCCGGTGTTGATCGTCGCCGCGGGCAGTGAAGTCGCCGCGACTCCGAAGCGGCTGCAAAAGCTGACTGCCTCGTTCAATGTCGATCCGCTATTGTTCCCCGGTCAGGAGAACCTGATTTCTGGCCCCGGTTGGGAGTCCGTCCTCGACGCAATCCTTTCGTGGCTAAAGCAGGTCGAGTCGAACAGTTGACTTATGCGTGCGGTCCCGTTACATTAAAGTCTATTCACAGTCTGAGCCGATCCCCACCTTTTAGATGGGTTATAGACATGAATCGAATGGCTCTTAGTCTGTTCCGTGCGATGGTTATCGGCGCGTGGGTCGTTGTATTCGGAATGGTCGCTTTTACTCCGGCCGCAGCGGTGGCAGGTCCAACTAGCAATCCGAGTTCCGATGTATGGGACGAATTCACTGAACAGTCAGTACTCACGCTCGATAACACCAATGATGTCAGTGCACAAAACACGAGTCCGGCGGGTTGCCAAGGAAAGACCAACAACCCTCATCGATCAAGCCACGTTCGCCAGACAATCAATGTAACAGCTGAGACGAGGTGCAGCGTTAGCGTCTCTACAGTTGCGGTCAGCACGGACCTTCAACGCTCCCGTTGGTACGGATGGCAGACCCGCGGCAGCGGCTCGAACACCCGCAACGGAACTTCATTGTCCACGACTAATGCGGCGTCACCGAACTGTGCAGGTGACCGGCATGACTGGCGCGGTGTCAGCGCTCATCGAAGTGTCGAGTCGAGCGGGACATACCACGCCAGAACGACCAATAGGCAGAACAACATAACCTGTTAGCCTTGGGAGGCAAGAGTGTCGCGGGTGACATGGCCGATTAAGAAGATGGTGATGGTGCCCGTGGCACTACTCATGTGCTGGGCTGCTACGGGGTGTGCTGATGAGTACTCAGATCTCCCCGAAGAAGTTCATCTAGTTGAGGTTGCTGGCTTTCCTTACGAGATTCCTAATGCCACCATACATGTTGGTTCCTCTAACGCGGAGGGATCTCTTGTCTATAGCTATTGGCTTAGTGAGGGGGAATGGGGGGAGTGGGAGAGCCAAGGAATACCTCAAGATACCGAATCTATCCGCACTAAGGATGCGAAAAATACTCTCATAAATATCGATACGCCGTTCGCTCCCATTCAGATTGAAGTCATTCAATATTCCGAGATCGGCGCCGATGGCTTTCCCTCTGGCTTGCTCGGGCGCGGTGACTGCCTTGATCAAGACTACGAAGTATGTTCGTATCACCTTGAAGGGGATGCTGTTCGGATTCCATTGCACATTTATAGCGACACAACTGTAGTCATTATCAATCCGGCTTGGCCAGTTCCACATGAGTACCTTGTAGACCAAGAGGCCCAGTGGCCCGAAGTCACAGCGTCGTGGGTTTTTCTGACAGAGGGGACATAGCTGATGGACGAAGTCCATGACCTGTTCGCGCGCATGATGAGAAGGACGCTGGAAGGGCAGTGGGTCCTGGCCCGCTATGAGCACCGGGTGCGGCGCTCTTATCTGCGGACTGTGGTCGCGCCCAGTATGGGCTCCGCTGCCGCCGCGCTGGAGCATCCCGCCCGATCGGCAGTACCGGATCAGAATGGGCCTGAGTACGACTACTATCGCGAAGAGCTCCAGACGGCCGCCGATGGCCGATGGTGCCTGCGGCGCGGAAGTGATTCCTCCCAGACTCGCCACGCCTTCGACGGCCGCACCTTGGTGAGCGTGATGGATGACGGCTCTGTACTACGCAGTGATGCCCCAGCACCGGCAGGGCCCGGCGTCGACCCCGACTGGAATTGTGCCCCCGCGACCTCATGGACCTCCCAAGCGGGGATGGACTTCCGGTTGATGCTCGAACCGGCACTAGTGCCGGGAATCGCCCAGCCGTTGGCAGCACCGACCGAGGGTGATGTCGCAGGCACGGTCGTGTTTCCGGTGCGTGTGCGCAATGTCGATCTTTTCAACTGCTCGCTGCTGAGCCCGTGGGCACAATCGTGGGAACTGTCGGTGGAGGCCGACACCGCGCTGGTGGTGCGTGCGACCGCGTTCGACGAGGCGAACCAAGTTGTGGTCGAACACGTGATCACCCACTATGAGACGGGCCCAGATGTGGTACAGGAGCGTGACTTCGCCGCAGGCTAGTTCCTTACACGACCGCTCCATCATCGGGCCGCTCGTCCTCTTCGGGGTCCTCCCGTAGGCGGCTGATCAAGAGCGCCGCGCCGGTGACGAAGACGACAAAACCGATGAGCCGCCCACCGTTGGTGCCAAAGGGCATCCAGTCGGGGCGCACGAACACCAAGATTCCCGTGAGAACGCAGAGGAATCCAGCGACGCCGGGCAAACTTGGCCAGGGCAAAGGCGGCGGCGGAGGTGGGATGTACTCCTCGGCCTCATCGTCGTCCTCGGGCAGTTCGGCGTCCCACTTCTCCAACAGCGTCGGCTCGTTGCGTGGGTCCGGCGGTGCCTGCGGGGGAGGGCCGCCGGTGGCGTAGGAGATCTCCTCTGGTGGCGGGTCGAGATCGGCAACCAACTCATCGAAGCGGCGCTGCCAGTCATCTGGGTCCTCCGCGGAGCCAGAGGGGAGCTCGCGGTTCGCCTCGTCCTCGTTTGAATCGGGCAGGTCGCCCCCGTGAGATTCCGCCGATGCCTCAAAACTGTCGTCGACAGGTTCATGGCCCGCGCCGCTTTCGGGCGCTGGGGCGGGCGTGGTGTCGCCGTCGAACGGTGCGTCGGCGTCGTCTGGCTGCTCACGCTGGTGGTGCTCATCGGGGTCGGACTCCTCGCCGAAGGAGTGCGCCCCACCCTGTCCCGGGCCTGTGTCGTTGCGTTCGGTCACGCCGCTCCCTGCGTTTTCTTCGCCAACTGCCTTTCCATAAACTCCACGCTGCCGGTGAACAGCTTCTCGGCGTCGTAGTCCAGCGGTGCGACGTGGAAGCTGCGCGGCAGCAGAGTCCGCGATTTATCCTTCGAGCTGATCCCCGCGAGAATGATCGCGCTGTTGCGCGGATGCACCACGTTGTCCACTGCGGAATAGAAGACACGGGTGGGCACCGTTACCTCCGGCAACGCCTTCCGTGTGATCTTCCATAGCTGCTGCAACGAGTACACCGCGCGCAGTGGTGTGTAGTCGTAGGAGGTCTCCTTGCGGTCTGTAGGCATCGCAATGTCGCTACCGATACCTTTGGTCGCCTTGATGAGAAACCGGGCCAGCGGAACCACGCGAGAATAGCGTTGGCTGGGATAGATCGCCGCGTTGCACAGCACCATGCCCGCTAGCTCGTCGCCACGCAGCTGCGCCAGCCGCAGCGTCAGTGTTCCACCCATCGAATGGCCAAACGCAAAGACGGGCTTGCCGTATTCCTTGGCTCGATCCACAGTCTCGTCTAGACAGCTGTACCAGTCCTGCCACGTGGTCGTGGCCAGTTCCTCCCAAGTGGTTCCGTGCCCGGGTAGGCGTGGCCCAAGGACGTTGAACCCGGCCTGATGGAGAAACTCACCCCAGGGACGTAGCGTTGCGGGGGAGCCGGTGAATCCGTGGCACAGAACTACTGTGGCGTGGGCGCTGGGACCCGCCTCAAAGGTGTAGGCGTCGACTTCCGGGGACACAGGCACTTCGTAGCCTCCTGGCAGTATCGAGGCTTATGCAAAAGGCTACTTCTGCGTTCTTATTGGCTCGTTTACCGGCGTAAACGTTGCCTCTTGCTGCCTTGAGCGTGCACATTCGCATAAGTTTCATTGTCATTTGGCGCGCACGAGGCGGTGTCAGTTTCGCTACCGAGGTGCGCGCGTCACTTTTCAGCCTATCGCGCGGCCGCCGACCTCATGAGGCGTGCGGGGGAGAAGAAACCGGACGCGGCGGGCCTCCGGGCTCGATCGCGGTCAGCTGGTGCGTTCGCCGCGTCCCAGACGCCAGTAACCCATGAACGAGACTTGGCTGCGGTCCACACCCCATGCTGTCACCAGCAGGCGCCTGAGCCGCTTGATGACGGCTGACTCCCCGGCTAGCCAGGCGTAGAAATCGCCTTTGTCGCCTCCGGCGGCGGACTCCCAGAGGGTGTCGACATCGACGTCAATGTCGTCCAGGCGCTGCGGGCCTGGGGCACTGGCGGCGGCTATGAGGGCCGGGTTCTCTTTGGCCCAGGCAAGCAGAGCCGGTTCGAGCTTTGAACCCACCGGGGCCCCTTCGCGGGGCAGGATCTGGACGTGGGCGGGTCCGGCAGGTGCCACCGCGCTGGCGTCGGCGGCGGTGGGAACCTCGATCAGCGCCGTGGCGTGCCGGTTGGCTGGCAGCCGTTGCAGGATGCCGGCGATGGCGGGGGCGGCGGTTTCGTCTCCGGCCAAGAGCAGATTGGCGGCCTCGCCTGGTTTCCAGTCCATGCCGGCATCGGAGTGTTCACTACGTGAGTCGGGGCCGACGATGATCACCTCATCGCCTGGGGTCGCGGAGTGCAGCCAGCGGGACCCGGGTCCATCTGGCTGGCCATTGACAGTGTGGACGACAAAATCGATGTCCACACGGCGAGCTTGGGGGTCAACGGCGCGGACGGTATAGGTGCGAAACGGACTTTGGTGCTCGGGCGGCAGCGCTCGCCAGTGTGCGTACCACTGTCCGCTGGCAAGGGATTCCTCGTCGTCGACGCCCAGGTCGGTGAAGCACCGCGCTGATTGTGGGAAGACGATCTTGACTCGTTGGTCGTGCTCGTGTGCGGCGAAGTGGTCGAACTGGGGGCCTGTGAAGCTCACACGGACGAAGTTGGGGCTCAGTGGCTCCACGGCGGTCACGATCGCTCGGTAGGGGCGGTAGGCGGCGCGCTTCGCTGTCGTACTCGATACGGCCATCGGGGTCCTCCGCGTAGTGGTGGTGTCGTGCCACACATGTACTTTCAAAAACTTTGAAAGTTTAACTTAGGTAAGGCTACACTACGTTGCGACACTCGCCGCCCCAAACCGAGAGGCCCTCCCCGTGAAAAGACGCACCCGCTCGCACCTGCTCGCTGGACTGGCCGTCGCCCTGACCGCCGCCAGCGCCTGTTCGACAACCCCCGAATCCACCCAGACAAGTTCAAGTGACTTTGACACCGTCACCATCGAACACGCCCTAGGGGAAGCGGTCATCACCGAAAAACCCGAGCGCATCGTCACCCTCGGGCAAGGATCAACCGAAACCGCCATCGCGCTGGGCACCATTCCCGTCGGCATCGAACAGTACCCATGGGGCAGCGACGAGACCGGATACATGCCCTGGATTCACGAAGCCATCCACAGCCAAGGCGGTGACCTACCCGAACAGTTCCTCGGCGGGAGCGAACTGGAAATCGAAGACGTGCTTGACCTTGACCCCGACCTCATCCTCGCCCCATGGTCGGGCATCACCCAGGCCCAATACGACCTCCTCAGCGGTATCGCCCCCACCATCGCCTACCCGCAGCTGCCCTGGACGATCACCTGGCAAGACCAGATTGAGGTCATCGCGCAGGCCATGGGCCAAGAAGACGACGGCACTCAACTGGTCGAAGACATCGAAACCCAACTGGCCGCTGCCGCGCGAGACGAATACGCCGACATCACCTTCTCCTACATCTACAACGACGGCCCGGGCACCCTGGGCGTCTTCTTCCCCAGCGAACAACGAGTCGCCATGGTGAGCGCGCTAGGACTGACCGTCGACCCCGTCATCGAAACCCTCCGAGACTACGAGGTGGAAGGCACCGACTCGGCCCACATAGGTCTCGAAAACGCCGACCAACTAGCCGACTCCGACCTCATCTTCACCTTCTATTCCAGCCAAGACAACCGGACCGAAATCGAATCCCAGCCGCTCTACCAACAGATCCCCGCCGTAGCCAACGGTGCCGTCGTCGCCCCCAGCGACCAATCATTCGTGACCGCCTCCTCCATCATCAACCCGCTGACAGTGCCGTGGACCCTCGAACGCTTCGCGCCACTCATCGACGAGGCCATCGAGAACCTCGAACAGTGAAAGCGCACCCGAGCCCCGCCGGCAAGCTCGCCACGCTCACCGCCGCCGCCGCGGGGCTCGCCGCCATGGCAGTGACCAGCCTGTTCCTCGGAGGCAAAGTCACCGGCCCCATCGAGATCCTCGACGTCCTCACCGGAAACCCCGACCCGTACTTGGAAGCAGTCATAGACGCTCGCCTCACCCGCACTGTCATGGGAGCGCTGGTCGGATCGGCGCTGGCAGTGGCGGGCGTGATCATCCAAGGCATCACACGTAACCCCCTGGGCGACCCCGGCCTACTTGGCATCAGCTTGGGAGCCTCGGCCGCGACCGTCACCGCGGCGGCGGTCACCGGCACCGCAGTCGGCGCCGGGTCGGTGTGGATCGCCCTGATCGGCGCACTGGCCACCGTGATCGTCGTCTACATCGTCGGTGGCCGCTCGGCCTCCGGCAGCGTCGTAACCCTGCTGTTGACTGGAGCCGTCGTCTCGGCAGTGTTGAGTGCCTATATCCAGACGATGACCCTGACCCGACCCGAGGTGTTCGACTCGTTCCGATTCTGGGTCATCGGCGCGCTCAACGGCCGCAGCCTAGAGGTGGCGCTCAGCGTCAGCCCCGCCTTGGCTCTCGGATTCATCGCCGCGTTCGCGCTCGCGCCGTCGCTAAACAACCTGGCCCTAGGCGAGGACGTGGCGACATCGCTGGGTACACCCGTGGCTCTCGTGCGGGCCCTGGGCATCCTCGCCGCCGCGTTGCTCGCCGCCGCCGCGACGGCGGCGGTGGGCCCGATCGCCTTCGTGGGACTGGCCGTTCCTCACTTGACGCGTTCGCTGGTGGGCATCGACCATCGATGGCAGATCCCAGTTGCGGCACTCGTGGGCGCGGCGTTGCTCATCGCGGCCGACATCCTCGGACGCCTCATCGCCCGCCCCGAAGAGATCATGGTCGGCATTGTCACCGCCCTCATCGGTGCGCCATTTCTCCTCCTGGCCGTCCGGAAAGGCTGGGCCGCGCGGTGAGTTCACTACTACGAGCCGGCGACCGCGTCGCCATCCGGATCAACCGCGCCAGCATCTGGTATTGCCTGCTCACCATAGTGGCCATTCTGGCGGCCAGCTACGCGACATTGACGATGGGCACGCTTGGCATTCCGCCCTCCGAGTTGCCAGCGGCACTGACCGGTGCCGCCGAGGGCAAGAGCGCCTTCGTGTTCGAACGTTTGCGCGGACCCCGTCTGGCCACCGCGATCGGGGTTGGCGCGCTATTGGGAATCTCGGGGGCGCTGTTCCAAACGGTGACCCGTAACCCGCTTGGCAGCCCCGACGTCATTGGGCTGGGCCCGGGCGCGGGCGCGGGGGTAGCCGTGGCCTCCCTCCTGTACCCAGCAGTGCCCGCCCCACTCGGAGCGGTCACAGGGGCCGCCGTCGCCACCACCACCGTCTTCCTGTGCACCGGCAAGGGATTCCGCTCACCCGCGCGCACGATCATCGCCGGAGTCGCGGTAGCGGCCATGTCGTTCGCCATCACCCAATACGTGGTCAGCGCTCAACTGCGGGACGCGGCGATTCAATTGGCCGCCTACCTGACCGGCTCACTCAACGCCGCGAACCTCGGCGATGTCCTGCTCACCGGTGCTGCATTGGCTTTGGTACTCCCGTTGGCGATGGGATTGAACCGGCACACCCGCATGCTGGTGATGGGAGACCAGATGGCGGCCGCGCTGGGGACCGACCCCGGCCGCACCCGCACCCTCGCCGTCATCCTCTCCGTGGTCGCGGCGGGAGCCGCCGTCGCGGCAGCCGGTCCCATCGCATTCGTGGCTCTCACCGCCCCCCACATCGCCCAACAGCTCATCCGGTCAGCTGACATAGGCGTACTTCCCGCCGCCGTGACCGGAGCTCTCCTCCTCGTGGTCGCCGACCTCGTCGCGCAACAGGTATCGCTGTTCGCCGGTCTCCCCGTCGGCGTGCTCACCCTCGGCGTGGGGGGCGTCCATCTGGGATACCTACTGGTGAACCAACACAGGAAAGGACGACTATGACAGGCGCCAGCCGTGCCGACATCGACCCACGTGACAAGGGATTGTCCCTCCACGACGCCAGATTGGCCTATGAGGGCCACATCGTATGCGACAACCTGAACTTCACCGTGCCCCAAGGGGAATTCACCGCCGTCATCGGCCCCAACGGATGCGGAAAGTCCACTCTGCTCAAAGCATTGGCGCGGACGCTTCGCCCCAGCTGCGGACGACTCACACTCGATGGTGTGAACGTGCGCGCGATCCGCCCCAAGCAGCTTGCGCAACGGGTCACCGCGCTCCCCCAACACCCGGTGGCTCCCGAGTCAATGCCAGTGTGGGACCTGGTAGCGCGAGGACGGCACCCCTACCACACCCTGCTACGACAATGGTTGCCCACAGACGCCGACATCCTCGCCTCGGCCATGGAGGCAACCGGCGTCACCGATCTGGCCGACCGGCTTCTCTCCGAACTGTCGGGCGGCCAACGACAACGGGTGTGGATCGCCATGATCCTGGCCCAACAGACCGACTACATCTTGCTCGACGAGCCAACCTCATTCCTAGACCTAGCCCACCAAATCGAATTGCTGCATCTGTGTCAGGACATGCGTGAGGAGGGTCGAACCGTGTTGGCAGTTCTGCACGACATCAATCAGGCCGCCCGCTACGCCTCACACCTAGTCCTCATGCACAAGGGTGCGATTGTCGCGCAAGGAAAACCAGCCGAAATATTGAACTCCGAGGTGGTCAAGGACGTATTCGGGCTCGACGGGGTGATCGAACGCGACTCGCAAACCGGGTCACCCATGATCACCGTTCGTTCGCGTTAGCCTCTCTGGCAGGCATCACGCTCGGCCTTAAACCGGATCCACTCGCTGCCGAGGCGATTATCCGCCTGCCAAGCCATGTAGTCACGCATATTGCGTACCCGCTCCCACGCCCGACTACCCTGACGCACATGCGGCAACGTCTCCGCGGCCAGCCGCCGCTGGTTCTCCAGGTACGTCTGCTCAGCCTCCAAGAAGCCCGCCCACACATCCTCGTCCATCACAAAATAATGCGAACGGTCGCCCGGCTTACGCACTCTGCGCACAAAACCCTGTGCGGCAAGCTTGCGCGTGTAGGTCGACACCGAGCCGCGGCTCACTGAAAGCCGATGCGCAAGCTCACTTGGCTTTACCCCATCGGATTCGTCAATCAAGAGATACCCGGCTATCAGACCCTCCACCCGTGAACCTCCCCTGGCCGCCCAGAGGTGGGCGAAACGATCCACAAACTGGTCTACTTTGGTCCCGCCATCCGAAGCCACCCGCATGCACACATTAGAACATTGCCGAGTACGCGATACCGAGCCGACCGCGCCGCCCCAACCCGCTACGCGACTACACCACGCCGCCGCACCACGAGCCGAAAAACACCCCACCTGAACAGGGGAGACAGCCCACTGACAGCGCCCCGACAGACTCCCACCCCACGATGGGTTGCGTAACGAAACTCAATGTGGGGAGCACAGCTCATGACCTTTGCGATCCAGGTCGAAGGCCTGGTCAAAACCTATGGCGACGTCCGCGCCCTCGACGGGCTCGACCTCGCCGCCCGCCCCGGCACCGTCCTGGGTGTCCTGGGGCCCAACGGCGCTGGCAAAACCACCTCGGTGCGCATCCTGGCGACTCTAGCCCAAGCGGACGCGGGACGGGCCACCGTGTGCGGCCTGGACGTGGCCCGAGAGCCTCGGCGCGTACGCGAGGTCATCAGCGTGACTGGCCAGTTCGCCGGACTGGACGACCAGCTGTCGGGCAAGGAAAACCTCGTCTTCATCGCTCGCCTGCTTGGGGCCTCCCGGAAGCAAGCGAGGGATCGGGCCGACGAACTGTTGGAACGGTTCGAATTGACCGACGCGGCCTCTCGGGCCGCCGAGACGTTTTCGGGTGGGATGCGCCGTCGCCTTGATCTGGCCGCCAGCCTCATGCGTACCCCACAGGTGTTGTTTCTCGACGAGCCGACGAATGGCCTTGACCCGGCTAGCCGCAACCAATTGTGGGAAGTGGTAGGAGAGCTGGTGGATGCGGGCACCACCGTATTGCTGACGACCCAGTACCTGGAGGAGGCCGACCGGCTGGCCGACGACCTGGTGATCATCGACGGGGGCCGCAGCATCGCCACTGGGTCACCCAGCGAACTGAAGAGGAGCATGGGCGCGGCCGACCTTGACGAGGTGTTCCTGTCTCTGACCGGGCGCAGCGTCACGGTGGACACCGGGAAGAGCGAAGACGACAACGAGCTGGAGACGGTGGGCTAGATATGACGACGATCGTGAACACCCAGACGTGGCGGCAACCGCCCACGGGGACCGCCATAATCTCGCAGAGCTCCACGGTCGCGTGGCGCTCGCTGGTCAACCTTAAGCACTATCCCTGGCAACTGGTCGACTTCGCGATCCTGCCGGTGATGATCCTGTTGACCATCACGTTCTTTATGGGTGGCCAAATGATGGGCTCCTGGCAGGACTTCCTTCAGTACGGAGGACCCGGAATCATCGCCATGGGAGCCATGTTCGCCACCCTGAACACGGCGCTTGGTTTCCACTCCGATCTCAAGACCGGCATCTTCGATCGGCTCTCGTCCATGCCGGTCTCGCGCGTGGCCCTGATCGCGGGCCGGGTCCTGGCAGACCTGCTCAAACACACCTGGGCGATCTTGATCGTCGCGGCCGTGGCCGTAGCGATCGGTTATCGTCCGGAGGCTGACGTCTGGAGTGTTCTAGGCGCGGTTGGCGTGTTGCTGATCTTCCTGGCCGCCATCTCGTGGTTCATGGTCTTTATCGGGTTGACGGCGAAGTCGGAGGAACAGATCCAGACGTACATGATCAGCATCCTCATGCCGATCGCCTTCAGCTCCTCTGTGTACATCGAAGTCGAGACGATGCCGCAGGTGTTGCAATGGTGGGCAAACGTTAACCCCATGACGTACCTGGCCGATTCGGTACGAGCCCTGCTCAATGGGACTGACATCGGCGCCTCGCTGTGGGGGCTGCTGGCATGGTGTGCCGCGTTGACCGCGATCTTCCTACCGCTGGCGCTGCGTGCCTACCGCCGCCGACTGAATTCTTGAGTGTTTGAGCACTGATGCGGGCGGTGTGGCACTCCTAGTCGGATGCAAGGAGCGCCACACCTTCTGGACTCATGATCTCTGGGAACCGGTCAGCCTCCGTGGTCGGCAAACCAGCGGGCTATCTCCACCCGAGAGGTGTAACGCAACTTGCGCAGCAGGGACCGCACGTGATTGACGGCCGTCCATTCGGCCACACCCAACTGGCGGGCGATTTCCCGGTTCGTCAAACCGGCCGCGTCCAGCTCGGCCACTTCGCGTTGCCGGCGAGTCAACAGCACCGAGGGCTTAGTTGCTTGGCCAAGGTCGGATCGAAACTGGGCCAGTAGTTCGGTGTGGTGTTGCGAGCGAGCCCGCGCCCACTCGTTGGCGAACTCCGTAGCTCCCACCTCTTGGCGCAGCTGCTCGGTGATGGCCTCTAGAAACGCTTGCAGCGGACGGGGCAGGACCGCGCCATCGGCGGCGGCGAGCTTGTGGCGCATGGAGAGTAGGCGGATTGCCAGCCCCCATCGATGGCGGCCCGCAGCCTTCGCCACCATCGCCAGCACGGTGAGACAGGCCCGCAACAAGACCGGGCAGGGGTCGCTTTCGGGCAGACTGGTCGCGGCCTCCGGTATTGCCTCGGCTACCGCGTGCTGTGGCCCGTAGGCGCCCAATGCCTCATCGCCCCGCGAGAGTTGGTCGACCAGTGTTTGCGGTTGCAGTACTTTGAGCCGCTTGTCCGCCAGCTCCAACGCCAATGGGAGGCCATCGAGGAGCTGGCACTGGTGGGCGATAGCCGAGGCGTTGTGGTCGGTGAGGGTGAATCCTGGCCGTACGCAGGCCAGGCGCTGGAGCAGGAGGTTGACGGCCGGTTGCTCGGCGAGGTCGTCGAGTTGCCAGGGATGGTGGAGGGTAGGCAGTCGCAGGGGCGCGACGCGAAAGACTTGCTCCCCTTCGATGCCCAATGGCCGCGATCCGGTGACCAGGATGCGAAGGAATCGGCAGTGGGACAACAGGGAGTGAACGAGTGCGGCAGCCTCGTCGCCAAGGTGTTCGCAGTTGTCGAAGATGAAAAGGGTTGAGCGGGCTTCGAGCTGCTCGATGAGATGTTCGAGCGGAGGGGGACTTGCAAAGATCGCGCCGTCGGCTGCGGCAATCGCGGAAATGAGCTCCTCGGAGGTGGAAACGGCGCTCAGGTCGGCTAGACGTAGGTCTGCGTGGTCGTTGCTCAGCTGCCGAGCCAAGCTGCTTTTGCCGACCCCGGGCGGTCCGATCACGGTGGTGAGGCGAAAGGGGCTGCCGCGCACCATTTCGCGCAAGGCGGGCAGATCACGGTCGCGGCCGATGAGGGGCGACAGCCGTCGCAGGGGGCGGGGACAGTGGAGGCGGGTCTGGCACCGGCGACCAAGTGGACTTCACCGGAGATAACACTGGAACTGGGGGAGTTGCTGCTTTCCCGTATATCGTCGAGGCTGGGATATCGAGCGGATGCGGCCAGTTGTTTCCTCATAATTCCTTTCCAGGTCGAGGGCATGTCAACCGGGACAAAATTTAGTTAGACGGGCGCGACGCGACGGGCGTTTGTTGTAGTGAGGATGATAGCGCCTGACTATCAATGTTAAAGAGTAGTAGAAGACGTTGAACAGCGCACGTTTGTGGTTCGGTGCCAACGTTTCTAAGAATTTACCGCCAATGTCGCAAGATAGCGCTTTCAGAAACCAAAATGTTTCCCCACGAAAATTTTTACGCGCTAACAAGGCTCACCAGCTGCGGTTACGTCGAAATTTCTCGGGCGGTTATGGGGAGTGCGGAAAAGAATCATCGCGGAATAGGAAATCGAGACGGGGTATTCCGATGCCGCTGAGACGCCTGCTTGAAAAGGGGCAAGAGTGGTTACTGGTTTAACTTAGGAAAGTAGTAGGGGAATGGTGTTGACGGTGCTGTGTGCCAACACTAGGACTGCGATATTGCGGTACCGCGACCACAAATACCCCATGAACAGACCGAAGCAGCCTTGGAATGCGATTACGGTGCCCACAGTAAGCGGCAGCGCGCTCCACAACGATGTCCCCTGGATGTGGCTGGGCACGTGCAGCAGCGAAAACAACAAAGCGCTCAAGCCGATGGCAGACCATCGGCCCAACAGCAATTCGAGCCGCGATTGGAGCATGACCCGGTAGAACAGCTCCTCGAGCAGATTGGCCGTCAGGATTGTCAAGGCGGCAGCCACGATCACGAACGCCAGGCTCACATCGGCCACCTCCGCGCGAGGCGGAGCTACCGGACTGAACAAGTACAGGTAGGCGAAGGCGCCCACCACGGGAAGGGGCCACAGTTGTCGCCAACGTTGGTGTGGCCACCACGTCATGAAGGCGCTGAACCCAAGACCTGCCTCGTCGCGACGCAGCCATAGCCATGGGATGAGGAGAAACAAGACGACCTTCACCACATGTAGGGCGGGATATGGCCCGATGCCAGCGACCACCCCCAGCAGGCTTATCGACGGGGCGGCGAGTGCGAGAGCGATCAGTAGGTAGGCCTGGCGAGGCAACTGGGCTACCTGTGCCACCGTGAGTCGCCTATGTAGACAGGGAACCGCCGGTGGCAGTAGCCGTATCAAGAGCAGCGCTACCAAGGAGGGAGCGATGGCGGTGAAGAGTGCGATCTCTTGGTCGGTGTCGAACGAGCGGCGTATCGTGCTGTGGCCGGTGGCGACCAGTAGCACTGGGGTGAGTGCGAAGACGGCAAGGGTCGCGATCAGTATCGTTCGCCGGATGGCCACGGTAGCCATGGGCGGCTCGGTCATCGCGGATCATCACCGCCGCTTGCGGCAGCCTCCTCATGCGTGGGACTGGCAACCTGCGCAGCTTCCCAGCGGCGCAGGTGTAGCGACCGGCGCTGATAGATGAACACCGCGCACAACACCAGCAGCCCGCCCAGAATCCAATACGGTTGCCACAACCAGACATGCCAGCGCAGAATCTCGGGTGAGGGAGCATTGGGATGGTTGTTGATTCCTAGGTACACCGGCAGAGACATCGCCAACGGCCCGGCGCCGTAGAGCGCGGTGACAGTGCCGACTCCCCATCCGCCAAGCAACAGCAGCCAGCGCGGAAATATCCGGCCCCAGTCCTGCATCAGGGCCAGGGCATAGGCCGCGTAACCGAGTTTCACGATGGCAACCATCCACAGCAGCAGCATGAACCACCAGATGCGTTCGGACACCATGTCGCGGGCGTCGGGTGAGACTTGCTCGGCGGCCCACGTTCCTCCCGCCGCCCAGTAGAAGCTGAGGGCGGCGAACGGGACGGACCACACGATCAGGGCCCAGGCCGCCCAGTTTGCGGACAGGGGGGTGGGCACTGTGGTGGGGGAAGAGGTCGATGGGGTTTTCATGACTGCTGGGTCTCCTTCAGGCGATGACGGAGCGCGCTCAGTGGTGGTCAATGGCCGAACGTGGTATCTGACGGTGGGCGCTGTGCGAGGGTGGGTCGAGGATGTGCGGTGAGCCCAGGAGCATCAACGCTTGCGCTAGTTGCCGATCGAATCCGCGCCGATGGTCATTGGGGGTGTTGTCGGCGACGACGTCAGGGGCATGGCCATGATTTTCCAACCCATCATGGCCATGTGGGAAGACGAACGGATACTCCGGCTGCGTGGCTATCGTAGTATCGACCAGTGCGCTTCGGGGTCTGATTCCTATTGCGCCACCTAGGGTTTGGCGTCCCACGACTGACCCGAGCCGATGGATGGAGAACAGCCGTGCCAGTACTTCTCCCTCCGAGCCGGTGTACTCATTGCACAGCAATGCCAGCTTCGGCGTCCCGGCCATCGCCGGGTAGGGCAAAGCGGTTCCCCAGCGTTGGGCTCGGTAGGCCAAGGGGTGGCGTCGCAAGAGGTCGATCATCGCAGCGGCGGCGTGTCCACCTTCGTTGAATCGGATGTCAATGACCATTGCTTGCCGGTCGGCGTAAGCGAGGAGCCCTTCGCCTACGACAACGACACGGCCGGAGGTTGTGGCTAAGACAGCCTAGTCACGGCGGCTCAGCGGACGCGGCCGCGTAACCCGGCCGCGTCCCAGTGGGCTGCGAGCAGGTCCTGCTCGCGTCGCAGTGGAGTCCAAAGATCGGTCGTTCCACTGCGTACCGACAGCGAGTGCTCGACTCGGCGCACGACCTCTTGCGCATCCCTCCAGCGGCCGAGCCGCCGCAGGCATATGGCGGTGGCCAAGTCTGTCGCCACTATGTTTTCGGTATTGCCCACCTGCCAAGCAAGCTGCCGCTGGGCGGCGATCTCCTCCATGACGGTGGCGGGATCGTCGTTGTCCGCCATGAGAATCCACAGCGAATACGTCACCACTGAGTCCCCCGGAGGAGCTCCGAACTGCGCTTCGGTGGCTCGCGCCCGCTGCAAGACTTCGCGCGCCGCTTCGACGCGTCCCTGTAGTTGCCACATCTCGCCCAGAGCGGCCAAGCTCAGGATCAGACCGAATCGTTCGCCCAGCTTCTCGAAAATCCGGACTGAGGCCAGCAATAGCCGTTCCCGCTCCACCTCGGTGACGTTGTCCCCGGCGAAACACGCGCGGAAAAAGTGCCCCATGCCCCGAATCCAGGTGTTGGGGTCGTCCATGAGGTCCTCAGAGAGTCGGAAGATCGCCTCGCTGTCCCCGAGCATCATGGGGATCATCAGGGGAGTCATCTTCACCGATGGAATCGAGTCTTCGAGCTGATATTCTTCGGCGAGTTTGGCAGCTTCCCGCAGCCGGGGCAGAATCGCTTTAGCCTCGATGGTGCCGTCCCAGATGCCCCAGGTGCCACCTTGACCGATCCGGACGCGTTGCGAGGCAGTCAATCGTGGATCGAACTGGGCGCCTTCTACCGTCCCCAGGTCCCACAGCACCTGCGCTAGGCGCATTCCTTCCAGCCGGTGGCCACGCATCCACATGTACCACGTCAGCGGCGCGTAAAGCTCGTATGCGCGCGCCACTTCGTCAAGGTTGATCATGCGTTGAATCGCCGTCATAAAGTTGTCATGGTCGGCCGCCAACCGTTCCAAAGCCCCGACTTGCTTCCGCGTCATGAGCTCCGGCTCGGCCTCCTTGGCCACGCCGAGATAGAAGTCCGCGTGCGCGATGTGCATCCGGTGCGGCTCCCCGTCCTGAGTGGACAATTTTTGCGCCGCATATTCTCGGATAATTTCCAACAGCCGGTATCTGCCGCCCGAGAGACGAGTGACTAGCGACTTGTCAACCAACTCACCCAGGACCTCGGCGTCGCCCGCGCACACCGACTCCACGGCTTCCAGCGTGGCCGACCCGCTGAATACCGACATCCGCGCCAACAGCTCGCGCTCGGTGGCCGTGAGAAGGTCCCAACTCCAATCCACGACTGCCCGCAGCGTGCGTTGCCGAGCCTGTGCCGACGAATCGCCTGCGGACAACAGTTGCAGTCGCCGGTCCAGCCGAGCCACCAAGTCGGCCGGGGTCATGGTGCGCAGGCGCGCCGAGGCCAATTCCAAAGCCAGCGGTAGCCCGTCGACCCCCGTGCAGATGCGGACCACGTCCGCCGCGTTCTCCTCGGTGAGGGCAAAATCTGGCATGGATGACTGAGCTCGACTCACCAGCAACGCCACGGCGGGATACTCCAGCGCCTGGGCCACCGACAACCCGTCTGATGTTTGTGGGTAGGGCATCGGCGCCACGGGGAATACCAACTCGCCGGGCACCGTAAAGGGCTGGCGGCTGGTTGCCAAGATTCGCAACCGTGGGCAGTGGGCCAACAGCTCCCGCACCAGGCGTGCCACCGGGCGCAGCAGGTGTTCGCAGTTGTCGATAACCAGGAGTACCGGCCACTCCCGCAATGTCGAACGCAGCCGCGTCATCGCGTCGGCTTCGCCCTCGCCGTGCCGACTGGGGAGCCGGGAGCCCTGTCGCAAGGCGCTAAGGACGACAAATGGAACCTGGTCGGGGTCGGAGACGGCGGCCAACTCCACCAGCCGCGCGGCCAAGGAGCCCTGCGCGGCCACCCGCGAACCCACTTCGAGGGCCAGCCGCGTCTTTCCCACACCGCCCGGTCCAGTGAGGACTACTAGTCGCTCGTGCTCTAGCCTCCGAGTCAGGTTCGCGAGGTCGTCTTCGCGGCCCAAGAGCGAACTGAACGCGACTGGGAAGTTGGACTCGGGCCAATCCTCCGTTGGCATAACCTGCGCTGGCGCTGGGCCGGGCTGGCCTCGTAGAACGTCAAGATGCGCTTGCGCCAGCCGTGGCGACGGGTCGATCCCCAATTCCTCCGACAGGTGTTTTCGCGTTCGTTCAAATACCTCCATTGCCTGCGTCTGTTGGCCCACCTCTCCCAGCGCGCGCATGTATTGAGCAGTGACCCGTTCGTCCCACGGGTCTGTGGCGAGGGCCGAGGACAACTCCGGCAGCAACTCCGCGGCCCGACCCAACGCGAGCTTTACGTCGATGAGTTGTGAGGCGACGTCCCGTCGCTCTTGGACGAGGCCCGTGATGAGCGAATCGGCGAATCCCCGATTGGCGACATCGGCCAAAGGCTCGCCTCGCCACAGTGATAGAGCCTGTGTGAAGGACTCCTCGGCGCTGTGGCAATCATGGGCCTCCCGGTGCCGTCGCCCTTGGGCGGCGTAGGAACGGAATTGGTCGATATCAGTTGTCACGTCGATGAGCGTGTAGCCACTGAGGCTGGACTGGATGCGGTCACCCACGATTTTGCGCAGGCGGGACACTTGCGTGTGAAGTGCGTTGAGGCGGGTTTCGGGGTCCTCCTCTGGCCACAAGGCGGCGATGAGCTGGGAATTGCTACTCATCCACCCGACTTTGTGCGCCAGCAGGGTAAGCAGGGCCCGTCCCTGTGAACCGGGAAGCGGCAGTGACTGACCGTGGGAGTCGGTGATCGTCAGTGGGCCGAGCAGGCTGATGCGCATAGTGCCCTGGATTTCTCTTGGTCCGCAATAGCTAGCAGGGGCGCGACCTCGTTGGCCACGTTCACCTCGCCATATGGCTTGGTCATGGGGTCAATTGAGGGAGCCGGTGGCCTCAGCGACCAAGCGGTCGATGGTGCGACGCCCCTCGACGGTAGCCGCCCAAGTTTCGGGTAGTTTTCGGCCCGCGGCCCCCAACAGGTTTCCGCAGATCGCCGCCGTGGAGTCGGAGTCACCCGAGTGATTCGCGGCCAAGAGCAGGGCCTCTTCGGCCGTGTCTGACACCAGCGCGCAATAGACGGCGATGGACAGGGCTTCCTCAGCGACCCAGCCCCCGCCCAGCATTTCCACGGCCTCTGGTGAGGGCGTGGATTGTCGAGCGGCCTTGACGGCCTCACGCATGGCCAACCGGGTTTCCCCGGCACTGGGGACGTCGTAGGTCAGCAGACGCAGGCATTCGCGTACCGCGTCATTGAGGTCGTGCCCGCGTGTCAGCAGTGAGACAAGGCGAGCGAGGACTCCTGCGGATACGGCGGCGGTGGGGTGTCCGTGGGTAAAGCGGGCGCATTTGGCCGCCAAGAGGAATGCGTCGTCGGGGGAATGGTCGAACAGTCCGAAGGGCGCGGCGCGCATGACTGTTCCGCAGCCTTTGGCATCGGGGTTGACCACTTGGGCGTGATCGGTCTGCCGCAGGCCGGTCAGACAAGCTTGTCCAGGCCCGCGTCGCACATATAGCCACTCTTGGGCGGCGAGTCCGGTCGCTCCGGGGGAGGGCTGGCCCTGTTCTTGAGTGGCCAGCCAGCGCCGGTAGGCGTTGTAGACGGAACTCATCTCGTTGTCGACATCGGCCAGCATAAGACCTTCGAACGAAAAGAGGGTCATTTGTGTGTCGTCGGTGATCAACAGCGGCGAGATGTCGGTCAGTCCCTCGGTGCCGTGGGCAGCTCGAATTTGGGCCAGGTTCAAGTTTTCCAGTGGGTGACCGAGGGCGTCTCCGATGGCCCCACCCAGCAGGGTGGAGCGCAATCTGTCAGCGGGAAGCGAAGTCGTAACCACCTAAAAATTATGGCAGGAAGTCGGACGCTTGTGGTGTTCGCCGGACCCAATGGTTCCAGTTCGTGATGTCGAGGGTTTTACACAGCCACCCCAAAGGGGACATAATCGGCCCATGCCGTGGATATCGATCATGAAGGTCGCAGTGGTCATTATCGTGGTCGGAGGGCTGATCGTCACTCTGATGTGGTTGGGGCAGCGGTTCTTGATCTATCACCCCGATAGCTCGCATCCGAGCGTTCCGGAGGGGGTGGAGGAGATCAGTTTTCACACAGAGGATGACCTGGAATTGGCCGCCTGGCGTTTCCATCCCCCGGCCGAGGTCGACCGGAACGCGGCGGTACTGGTCGTGCCAGGTAACGCGGGCAACCGCGCGGCCAGGGAACCGTTGGGCCGGGACTTGGCGGCCCAGGGTTTCACCGTCGTGACCATGGATTACCGAGGCTATGGCGGTAACGATGGTTCGCCCACCGAGGAAGGGCTGTATCGGGACGTGCGCGCGGCCTGGGACTATCTGCGAAAGGACTTCAAGGACAGTGAGATTCTGCTGTTTGGGGAGAGTCTCGGTTGTGGAGTGGTGGCTGCCTTGGCGGCTGATGTCGATCCGGGAGGGATCGTCTTGCGATCACCGTTCACCAGCCTGGTCGATGTGGGTCGGTCTCACTATGGCTTCTTGCCGGTGGGTCTGCTGTTGAAAGACAGATTTCCGGTGACGGAGCATCTGGAGGAGAACACAGCGCCGGTGGTGGTGATCTACAGTGATGCCGATGAGATTATTCCCGCTGCTCAAAGTCGTGAGGTGGCGAGCAGGGCCGAGGATACGGGCGTTGAGGTCACAGTGGTGACTGTGTCGGGTAGGGGACACAACGCCCGTGAGTTGTCAGCTGGTCGGAGTGTGATTGAAAGTGTCTCAGACTTGGCCGATAGCCTGGGTATGACACATACTCAGCAATGACGCCGGAGGAACAGGGTGCTGTATTGGTTCCTGAAGTACATCTTGATTGGGCCTTGGCTCCGCCTCATCTGGCGGCCCAAGGTGGAGGGGCTTGCCAATATACCCGACTCCGGTCCAGCAATACTGGCGAGTAACCACCTGTCCTTCAGCGACTCGATCTTTCTGCCGCTCGTGGTCAAGCGACAGATCACCTTTATCGCCAAGTCCGACTACTTCACGGGGCGCGGCATCAAAGGTTTGGTCTCCAGAATGTTCTTTGCTGGCGTGGGCACCATTCCCGTTGACCGCACTGGCGGCAAGGCCGCGCACGCGGCGTTGGAGACGGGTTTGCGCGTGTTGAAAGAAGGGCGCCTGTTCGGTATCTACCCGGAGGGGACGCGCTCCCCGGACGGTCGGTTGTACCGGGGCAAGACCGGGATGGCGCGGCTAGCACTGGAATCGGGCGTTGGGGTGATCCCAGTGGCGATGATGAACACGCGGGAACTGCAGCCGATCGGGCGGGCGCTGCCACGGATGGGACGTGTACACATTCGCATCGGTGAGCCCATCGACTTCTCGCGCTATGCGGGGCTAGCCGGAGACAGAATCGTGGAACGGGCAGTGACCGACCAAGTCATGTACGCGTTGATGGAACTATCGGGCCAAGACTACTTCGATGAGTACGCCAGCAAGATCAAAGCGATGAAGGAAGTGACCGACGCGTCGCGGCAAGAAGCCGAACGCAAGCGTTCGGCCGAGAAGATGCGTCTGCGCGCCGAGACTGCCCACGGCGTCGAACCCGCCGGTGCCGTTGAACGGTCGACCAGTGACTCCGCTGAGGAAACCGGGCGGGACGACGCGGCTGTTATCAAGGCCGACACGGCACCAGAGAGCGGCTCGGCCCGCACCGAACGGGCCGATACGGGCGCACCGTCACGAGAAGACAAGGAAGCCCGAAACGGCCCGGCTCGTTAGGCGACCGGAATCCCGGCTCGTTTGCTGCCCTGAGTTCCAGCTCATTAGCAGACGGCCATCTGTCAGCTGCGTGGCTGGTTCCCGCCTCTGGACGTGAGCTCTATTCCCGTCCTCACGAGGCCGTGCATTCATTTCCCGCCTCCAGGTGGGCTTGAACCCTACTTCAACCTTGCGGCGCGCAGTATCGGGAGTCCCCGCCTACGGGCGGACGGTACTTCAAACTTCTGCCCTCAGGCGGGCTGTGTTGCTACTTCCCGCCCTCAAGCGGACTTTCCCGCCCTCAGGCGGGCTGTGCTGCTAATTCCCGCCCTCAGGCGGACTGTGTTCCTAATTCCCGCCTTCTGGCGGACTGTGTTCCTAATTCCCGCCCTCAGGCGGGAATCCCGCCCGTTTCCTCAGCGCTGCCAAATCGGTGACCACGATCTTGCGCCCCTCAGTGCGAAGCCAGCCCCGGTTGGCGAATATGCCGATAGCCTGGTTGACACTTTGGCGGGAACCGCCCGCCATTTCGGCCAGCTGGGTCTGGTTGAGTTCAATGGTGATGATGGGGCTGGGATGCCTCTCCGCCAAACGAACAAGAGTCTTCGCGACCCTGCCCGGCAAGTCCAGGAACACATGGTCGGAACTCTGTTCAGTCAAGCGGCGAACCAGCATTCCCATAGACCGCATCACAGCGTCCAACATCTTCGGATTGGAATGCACCATCTCGATGAACGACGACCTGGCCAAAGCCAGCGCCGTGGTGTCTTCGAGTGCCTCAGCGGAGGCGGAACGCGGAGACGAGTCGAGGAGCGAGACTTCCCCTAGGACCTCAGGTGGCCGAGCCACGTGCAACATGGCGCGTTCTCCGGTGGCGGCAGTGCGAAACACTGATACGGCTCCCGAGCGAATCATGATCAATGATTCGGCCGGTTCTCCCTCGAAGAAGAGAAGACGTCCACGGTGGTAGTGGCGGGGGACGGCTACTTCAGCGATGCGTTGGCGGGCTGGTAGGTCAAGCCCACTGAACATTGCGACGCCGCCCAGTGGATCCTCAGATGGGGTGACACCCATTGTTCGCCCTCCTTCGGTGGAACCAATCGGTGGGTTCCTTCCGATCTTCGCGGTATTTCGGCTAGATGTACAGGGCCCCGTGTCTGAAACTTTACCGAGTGTCAACTATCTTGCCGTTTAGTAGGGGTCGGCGCCTCTCCGACCGGCTTGTGGTTTATGTGACACCGGGTGCCTTAATGGGCTCAAGATCATCCTTGTGCCCAGCATTTATGCAGCTAGATCAATTGTCTATTGTGTATCGCGGTTTGTGTTCATGTGCTAGTTCGCTTCGTGTGCTTCGCGTGGCCCAGCGTGAGGGCTAGTGGTTGCTTTGTTTCAGTGTGACGGTTATTCGATGATTTCGCTCTTTAGTGGCAAAGATGTCACCACACCACAGCTGTGTCGCGGCTGTGTCCGATGAGTCGCCCGACCCCTCCCCGTGGGCCGTTTGGCTCGACAACTATTGCGCCCCAAGCATTTTGGCCGGTGTGTTCCTGACCGTGCGACCCACCCCCCTGTCGTTCTATGGGCTCGCACGTCACGTCTAAGTGTTATATAACGATATGTCCGTATAGCGCAACCATGGAAAGCGAAATGCGAGGTCAGGTTGCTGTGACTTGACGTGATGCCGTAGCGTCAAAGTGGCGATCGTGGCTGCTGGCGGCCGCTTCACCGCCCATTAAGCGACCCGACGACTTCTTTGTCCAGATGAAAGGCCAATGAGTGGCGCACCGGTATTTCTACGAGCTGCACGAACCCGCTGCGGGTGGTCTCCGTGTTTAGGGACAGGGAACCGAAGTACCGCTATTTCTACGACACGGAGTTCATCGAGGACGGTCATACCATCGACCTTGTCTCCATCGCCGTGGTCGACGAGAACGGGCGCGAATTTTACGCCGTCTCCACCGAGTTCGACCCCAACAAGGCGATCGACTGGGTGCGGCAGAACGTGCTCGACAAGCTGCCCCCACCATCTAGTTCACTATGGATGGATCGTCGCACCATCCGCGATCGCCTCTATGAGTTCCTGGTCGAACCGATTCGCAATGGCAGCCCCAACGCGGGTGACAAAATTGAGCTGTGGGCTTGGTTCGGGGCCTACGATCACGTTGTCTTCGCACAACTATGGGGGGCGATGCCCGATCTTCCCCGCGTGCTTCCACGCATGACCAAGGATCTGCGACAGCGGTGGGACGATCTGGGTTGCCCACCTCTTCCCACGGCCGAGGCCAACCAGCATGACGCGCTGGCCGACGCCCGGCATAACCTCAAACGCTGGGAATCCATGGAATACGCCCGTCTGATGGGCTGAATTCGCCGCCCCAGGCTGGCGCGTTAGGCTCTCAGTGAACGATTTTGCGACGGCAATGGTGCCTGACCAGCGGGTTTTGCTATTTCTACTGAAGGAGCGATGCGCATGCGCATTGGCGTGCTCACCGGCGGCGGCGACTGCCCCGGCCTCAACGCGGTCATCCGAGCCGCAGTCCGTAAAGGAACCGAGCTCGGGCACGAGTTCGTTGGTTTCCGCCACGGCTGGAAAGGCCCCATCGACGGAATCACCCAGCCGCTGAACTGGGAGGAAGTCGAAAACATTCTCGACCAGGGCGGCACCGTCCTGCACTCCTCGCGCACCAACCCCTACAAGGTTGACGGTGGCGTCGAGGCCATCAAGTCCAACATGTCGAAGCTTGGCATCGACGCGCTCATCGCCATCGGCGGCGAGGACACCCTCGGTGTGGCCAAGAAACTCACCGACGACGGTGTCAATTGCGTCGGTGTGCCCAAGACGATCGACAACGACCTCAACGCGACCGACTACACCTTCGGTTTCGACACGGCCGTCAATATCGCCACCGAAGCCATCGACCGCCTGTGGACGACGGCCAAGTCGCACGACCGCTGCATCGTCGTGGAGATCATGGGCCGCCACGCTGGCTGGATGACTTTGCACGCGGGTATGGCCGGAGGGGCCAACGTCGTCTTGATCCCCGAGGTCAAATTCGACATCAAAAAGGTGATCGCCCAGGTCCAGGAGCGGTTCGACGCGGACAAGGCCACCATCGTCGCCGTATCCGAAGGCGCGCTGTCGGCCGACGGCGACATGATCCTCAAAGACGGTGAGGTCGACGCCTTCGGCCACGTCAAACTCGGTGGTGTCGGCGACTGGATCGCCAACCAAATCACCGAAGGTACTGGCCGCGAAACCCGTTGTGTGGTCCTCGGGCACACTCAGCGCGGTGGAACCCCCACGGCCTTCGACCGGGTGCTAGCGACCCGTCTGGGCCTCCAAGCCGCCGAAGCCGTGCACGAAGGTGACTTCGGCAAGATGATGGCGCTGCAAGGCACTGACATCAAGCGAGTGGACCTCTCCGAGGCCACGGCCGAACTCAAGACTGTTCCGGCCCAGCGCTACACCGAAGTGGAAGCATTCTTTGGAGTGTAGGCGTCTGGGTCAGCCTAGATAGCAAAGCAGTAAGAGAACCAACCTCTGTGGGGGCGGGGCCGTCGACGGCCCCGCCCCCACAGAGGTTGCGGCCAAAATGTGGAGCTGAATTCGGTGGCGGAGGGCCCAGGGACTGGGCCGGAGGGAATGAGGGCCCAGCACGCAACCTGAGCCCACTCGACTCGTTGAGACACGTGTGACTGTCGTTAACGTTGTGCAGGCTGAAGTTAGCCATGTCGATGTCGTGCCTTCCCTCGAGGCGCTACCGGACCTAGATTCGTTTCAGTACCGCAAGACCATCCACAACATCGACTTTGAGGCGACGCCGATTTCGGGCCTGCACGGCCACTTCTATCGCCGTCCATGTGGTGCACGGACCCTCAGCGTTGGCGTCTACACGCTCCAGGGCGCGGAAGTCTTCCGCGCCTGGGGGTGGGTCGGAGACGAACACTGCTCGTGGCATGCCGTCCGTACCGCCCATCCCACGGCCCAGGTCCATGATCCGGCACCACGCGGTGCGCGCCCTGATGGCCGACGCGAACACGCCACCACTGTCTACCCCGCCCGGGGCGCTGGCGCTCGGCACGATGATTTTGGCCAGGAGACCTCGCGACACTTCGGCATTGATGAAGCTGCTTGCGAATTTAACGATGAGTGGGACGGTCCGCACGAGGGCTGCCCCGATATACGGCTCGACCGCGATCGGGCCGGTCGCCTCATTGGCTTTACGCTCACCACCGGCCCACATCACAAAGTCGAGGGTGCGAGGACAGAATCCATCCGCACCCCACAGCTGACCGCATCAAGCCGGGCTGGACGCACTCTCCGTTCGTTCCGGCTGTGAGGCGCCCTCGGCGGTCATCCGCCGAACTAGCCAGATGGCGCTGACGGTGATCGCCAGAGACAAGACGAGGGTGGTGGTTCGCAATGGGTAGCTAGCGATCGGCAGGAAAGCGAAGACCGCTACCGGGATCTGCACGGTCGTGATCAGACCCACGAGTGGCCACTTGCGGCCCGATCCCCATGCCAGTGCGGTCCAGATCGGCGCCAGGACCACTGCCAGGCTTAGTACATCGAAGACAGCGTGCAGCCACGGATTGGCTATTCGATCGTGAGAGAAGGCCAACGCGGGTGCGGAAACCGCAACCGCCGCGATAACAGTAGTGACAATGATGGCTAGACGACGCCACATGTCGCACCTCCTTGGGTTGCGAAACTTTGATGCTACGAGGCCGCAAGGAGTATTGTCTGTCGCGAATCTGCCACTATGCGTGATCAACTTGGGGAGTTTCTCCGCTTTAACTGCGCATGACACGGCGGCGAAAAGCGCGGACGTACTACATATAACGCGCTGCTTGAGTGGGGCCAAGGTGGTAGATCCCCACCGGCCATGGTCGGTGGGGGCCCGCATCAGTGCTGCGAGACCCCCACCAGTGCTTTTACCCCGGTGCGAAAGGGGAAAAGCGGCTCGCTATGGCAACGAGACCGACGTTGTCTCCAAAATGACCACTCGCCGCGTCATCCTGGTGCGCGTCGAGGTCCCGCCTAAGCCGGGTTCTGTCGTTGTGCCGCCACGACGGTGTTGCGCAGCAGCAATTGTGTCGTCACCGGCCCCACCCCGCCCGGCACCGGAGTGATCGCCCCAGCCACCTCGGAGGCCGACTCGAAATCGACGTCGCCAACGAGCTGACCGTCCTCGGTGGGGGTAGTGCCCACGTCGATCACGATCGCGCCAGGCTTGAGGTGCTTGGCCGTGATCAGGCCCGGGGCACCGGCCGCCACCACTACCGCGTCCGCGGTACGGCATTCGGCCTCCAAGTCGACCGTTTGCCGGTGACAGATGGTCACCGTCGCGCCGTGGTCGAGCATCAACAACGCCGCCGGGGTGCCGACGACGGTGGAACGACCCACCATGGTGATGTCCTTGCCATCGAGGTTGAAGCCGATCGCTTCGAACAGCACCATGACCGCTTCCGCCGTGGCTGGAGCGAATGTCTCCAGCCCTGCGGCCAGACGGCCCAGGCTCATCGGGTTCGCTCCGTCGACGTCCTTGCTCGGGGCGATGTGCGCCGCCACATCCGCCAGCTTGACGTTTTCGGGTAGCGGCGTCTGGCAGATGATGCCGTGCACGTTCTCGTCAGCCGACAGCGCCTCTAGCTTCGCCACCAGATCATCGTGGTCCGGCTGCGCAAGTTGCTCAATGCGGCAGTTGACTCCCACCCGATCGGCCGCGCGGGCGATGGAACGCACGTACCAGGCGGTGCCCTCATCGTCCGTTGGCACCACCACCGCCAACGTCGGATTGACGCCGCGGGCGCGCAGCGCCTCGGCGATGGAGGGAGTTTGCTTCCGCAGGGCCTTGGCCACTTCGCGGCCTTCGATCAACTTCACGCGCGAATCCTCCTGAGTACCGCGTCCATGATGGCCTCCGCTTGCACCTTTGAGGCTAGAGCCTCGTTAAGCTCTGCGGCCAGCCGTTCCCGTTGCTCCGGGTCCTTGATCGACTTCACGTTGATGTCGACGTTGTAGGCGGCGCTTTCCAGGGCAGACTTCGCCGAGGAGGCCGCTACCCCAATATCGGACACCACGTTGGGGTTCGATCCGTTGAGGATGCTGCCCGCCAGCGCGATGATTCGAGCCGACACCTGTGCCACCTGCAATGGCACCTCGGCCGCTGCGACCAGTGCGGCCTGGATGGCCGCGGTTCGGGCGGCCTTTTCCTCGTCGGTGTCTTTGGGCAACTTGTATGCCGCCGAGACTGCGGCGAAGGCATCTGCGTCCGCCTCGGCGAGGTCGATTGCCGTTTGTCGATGCGCCTCTGCCTTCTGAAGTGCCACTTTCATGGCTTCTTCGGATTCGGCGTACTTGGGTTTTCCAATGGTCAAGTTGCACACCATCGAGATGAGTGCTGCTCCGAGAGCGGCGTTCATTCCCGCCGCTGCCCCTCCACCTGGGGCCGGTTGGGCTGACGCCAAAGCGTCCAGCCACTTCTGGGTTGTGGTTTCGCGCACCCGCCGTATCCTCTCCACGTTCGATAGGCCGTGACGTCGGTTATCCGAGATCAGGGTATCCGCAGGTAGTTCGCATACATTCGGGAGCGGACCAGGTTGTGTTCCAGCGCGCCCGAACTTCCTACGATATGGTCGTGACGCAGGCCACAGGAGAAGCTCGTTGGGGTGGGCAATCTGTTCAAAACGTGGGAACCGGCCCCGAGAGTCGTGTCACCGGCGGGGCACGTCGTAAGATGGCCAGGTGACACAGCAATGGCATCTACTGCGTAACCCAGGTCTTGTTCCCGTTCCCGTCAGCACCAGCGACGAGGCCGAGAAGTATGGGTTGGACGCTTGGCGCGACTTTCCGCGCGATCAGATGCCCCCCTGGGAGGACTACTCGGAGGTCGAGAGGGTCTGTGGTGTCCTCGACGGTGTCCCGCCAATCGTGGCACCGTACGAGGTTGAGCAACTGCGCCGCCACCTCGCTGACGTCTGTGAGGGCAAGGCGTTCCTCCTCCAGGGCGGCGACTGCGCCGAAACGTTCATCGACAACACCGAGCAGCACGTCCTGGCCACGGCCCGCACGCTGCTGCAAATGGCGGTCGTCCTCACCTATGGGGCCTCGGTTCCCGTGGTGAAGCTCGGTCGCGTCGCCGGACAGTACTCCAAGCCGCGCTCCTCGATGAAGGACGCGCTAGGCCTTCCGGTGTACCGAGGCGACATGTTCAACTCGCTCGAAGCCACCGAAGACGCCCGAGTCTGCGACCCGCAACGCATGATCCGCGCCTACGCCAACGCGGCGGCGGCGATGAATATGCTGCGTGCCTATCTCAGCGGAGGTATGGCCGACTTGCGAGCCGTTCACGACTGGAATAAGGACTTCGTGCGCTCTTCCCCCGCTGGGGAACGTTATGACGCGATCGGTCGCGAGATCGACCGGGCGCTGGCGTTCATGAGCGCCTGTGGAGTGCATGATGAGGCCCTTCACACCGCGAGTCTGTACGCGAGCCACGAGATGCTCGCCATCGAGTACGACCGGGCGTTGACCCGTGTGTATGACGGCGTACCGTACTGCCTGTCGGGCCACTACTTGTGGATCGGGGAGCGCACCCGGCGTCTGGATGGCGCGCATGTGGACTTCCTGTCGCGGGTGGCCAATCCGATCGGCTGTAAGATTGGGCCCTCTGCCAGCCCAGAGTGGGTGTTGGAGTTGTGCGAGAAGCTCAACCCCGACAACATCCCCGGTCGTTTGACGATCGTCCCGCGCATGGGTCATGCGAAGGTGCGTGACGTGCTGCCGCCCATTGTCGAGAAGGTGACGGCGGCGGGCGCGAAGGTCGTGTGGCAATCGGACCCGATGCACGGCAACACGTTTGAGGCCGCCTCGGGTCACAAGACCCGTCGCTTCGACCACGTGGTCGACGAAGTACTGGGCTTCTTCGAAGTTCATCGTCAGCTGGGTACATACCCCGGTGGGATTCACGTGGAACTCACCGGTGAAGCGGTGACCGAGTGTCTCGGTGGCGCACAAGAGATCTCCGAAGAGGCTTTGGCGTCGCGTTACGAGACCGCGTGCGACCCGCGTTTGAATACTCAGCAATCTTTGGAGCTTGGCTTCCTGGTCGCGGAAATGCTGCGCCACTAGTAGTAGCTAGCCCCGCTCGGCGGGGCTATGTGAGTGACGAGGCCTTTATCGCTAAGGCTTGCTACAGGGCCGGTAGCGGCAAAAGCCGCTACCGGCCCTGTCATTGCCGTGAAACATCGAGGTGCCAATCCGATAGTTCTCGGCATTTCGGCGAATCCTGGGACGGTCGGTTTTTGGGGGATTCCTGGAATTGCGCCGCAGCGGGATCAGCCTTGCCAAGAGTTATTTAGGTGAGCGACACTCTGATGATGGAATTCCAGCCTGGTGGGATTGACACAGAGATCTGGCAAGGCTTATGAAGATCGCCGGTGGCCGCATGAGTGACGGCTTCGAAGGCATTGTCCACTTAAGTCGAAGATGAGAATCGCCATGCGCGTGGGTTAGCTGTCGTCGTAGCGGCCAGGGGTATAGCCAACCGAAGACTAAAGATCATTTCGCGACACGCTGTAATGGCTACAATTTTATGCGTCACCAATGAGATGAAGTTTTCATTCCACCTCAGTCTGGTTGGTAATTTTGGGCAGTGAAATCCCTGATCAGCTGGCAATTCTTAGGCAATTGTCAGCTTCAATTCAGGCGGTTTGGAGACACCTGACTTAGCCTCCTTTCAGGAGCACGGTGACGTATGGGCTCCGTCGGCGTTCGACCTCCAGATTTTCCGACGCTGGCGCAAGCGGCCTTGCTATGAACGACAGCCAACCATCAGAGTCAGCGTCGCCTCCCACGTGAACGAACAGTCAGAGAACCCATGTTGCCCGATGGGCACATCCCGGTTAGATCGCTTGGAGAAGCTAAGGTTGGGACCTACAGCCGAACACCGCCAGGTACCAATACCCGACACGGTCGAAGCACGGTCAACTACCGTTTCCGAATTCGATGCCGCGCACGTGCAACAGTCGCACACCGCCTCCAAACGGAAAACATCGATCAAGGCTGATCCTTCGCCCCCGAAGAAGAAGCAGTCCGGCCAATCCCCGCCCATGCACTTCCGCTCCGATATCGAAGGGCTACGCGCCGTCGCTGTGGGTTTGGTCGTGTTGGCCCACATAAATGTTCCCTACTTCGCGGGCGGATACGTTGGCGTTGACGTCTTCTTCGTCATCTCTGGTTTTCTCATTACCTCTTTGCTGTTGCGAGAAATCGCGCGCAACGGCCGCATCAGTTTGGCCAAGTTCTACGCCCGCCGGGCTTTGAGACTGCTACCGGCCGCCGTGACGGTGCTAGTCGCGACGGTGGTCGCGGCATGGTTGTGGCTGCCCCGAACTCGTCTGTTCGATGTGGCCGCAGATGCCACAGCGGCGGCGTTGAATGTCATCAACGTGCGGTTGGCTGTTGAGGGCACCGACTACATGAACGCCGACGAGCCGCCCTCGCCGTTGCAGCATTACTGGTCACTGGCGGTCGAAGAGCAGTTCTACTTGGTCTGGCCTCTCATACTCATCCTTCTGGTGTGGCTGGCCTCGCGTTGGAAGGCCATCAACGTCACCAAGGCCGTGGTCGTGGTCCTGTCGCTGACCGTGGTGTGGTCGCTCATGGTGAGCATCGAGCGTTCGGCAGACTCACCGATCTGGTCATACTTCGGTATCCACACGCGGGCTTGGGAACTGGCAATCGGCGCACTGTTGGCCGTGGCGGCCGCGAAGCTCACGGTGATCCCGGACCGCTTGGCGGCGCTGGCCAGCTGGGTGGGTCTGGGCATGATCGTGCTAGCGGCGGTGCTGTACACCGAACAGACCACCTTCCCCGGTTATGCGGCGTTGCTTCCCGTCCTAGGCACGGCCCTCGTCATCGGGGCCGGATGCCGTCAACATGCCAGCGGAGCCGATGCGTTGCTGCGCCACCGCCCCTTTCAATTCACTGGCAAGATCTCCTACGGGCTGTACTTGTGGCACTGGCCGATCATCATGATCGGGCCCTCGGCTCTGGGGGTCGAGCCGAGTCTGGCGGTCATGGTGCCGCTGATGGTCCTAGCCTTCGTGCTGAGCGTCCTGACCTATTATCTCATCGAGAATCCCGTGCGGCGCAAGAAATTCTTCACGTTGAGGACCTCCCGTGGTCTAGCGTTGGGCGGAGGCCTGATGACCACAGCGATGGCGGTATCGGCGCTGGTGATGTTGCAGCCCGCGCCGGAATACGGTTTCGGGGAGGGGCAAGAGGTAACCACGGGTAAGGCAACTGTCTTTGAACTCTTGCCGGACTCGGCTGGCACTGAAGTGGTTCCGGACAATCTGTCCCCAGCGTTGGAAGACGCCCGCCAGGACCGCCCCGCCATGTATGAGGCTGGCTGCCTGATCCCCCGAGAAGAAGTCGAGGTGGCCCAAGACTGCTGGTTTGGCGACGCCGAGGGCGACCACACGATGGTGCTATTGGGCGATTCACATGCCGCGCAGTGGTTCCCACCGCTGAACCAGCTGGCGGAGGCCTCGGGTTGGCAGCTGTTCGTGATGACCAAGACCGCGTGTTCGGTCCCCGACATCGCGGAGAACAACGCGACCTTGGACCGTGAGTACACCGAGTGCGCCCAGTGGCGCGAGAACGCGTTCGCACAGATCGAAGATCTTTCTCCGCAGATGGTGGTTGCCGCCACCGGTGACCAGAAGGAAGTCATCGGCGATGACCCAGACACCACCTGGGTCGAGGGTTGGAGAGACACCACCGAGCGCTTGTTGGACTCAGCGGAGGAAGTCGTCACGCTGGCCGACACCCCTTGGCATAGCACCCATGTGCCTGACTGCTTGTCGGACAGCCGCGACAATGCGCCCGAATGCGTGGAGAAAATTGACGATGTGATTCCCTTCCCCGAGCGTCGCGAGGACAGCATTGAGGCGATCGAGAATGCTGGAGCGCGGGTGATCGATCCGATCCCGTGGATTTGTGATGAGCAAAGCGGCAAGTGCCCGGTCGTGGTCGGCGACCTGTTGGCCTACCGCGACTCCAATCACTTGACGACGACGTTTGCCTCCGCGCTTACTCCGTACCTGGCAGCACAGTTGCCATTGCATTCGTTCGGAGAAGACGCTTAGCGATACTGGAACGGGTGGGGCCGTCGCCATATGGCGACGGCCCCACCCGTGTGCCCGGAGACCAAAATCGTTCCGGAGCGGAAAGCTCCGCCAAGACGGTTGGGGCGGTTCAGCGACACGGGTGCCCCATGGCATCGATGGTTATCGATTTATTGTGGTCAGGCAAGTGTGGAGTCCAGACGAGGCCCGATAACTACCAAAAATACGTCTTGTGGCAATAGTCTCGAACGGCGTTGAATTAGTTGCGTTTCCTTGGGGAAGGGGTAAATTTCAGCGCGACGATAATGCGAGGCGATTCGCTTGAGCTTTGATGCGAATCGTGGCCGCATCCTTCAACCCCAACTATCGCGCGACGACTCTGTGGTGAAAAAGTCCGCTGATCCAAAGTGAATATTGGCCTCCAAGTCCAAGGTAGATACCTTGATGGCCTATGCAAAAGGCACTTTCAGCGTTCTCGTCGGCTCGTTTACCCGCGTAAACTTCGCCTCCTGCGGCCTTGAATTTGCACTTTTGCATAAGCCATCCTTGATGGCCCTTGGATCTTCTCAGCTGGAATGGTCACCACCGCTGCATAAGAGAGGCGGAGTGGGCAATGACCACGATGACTGGCGGACCGTGTGGCTCAATAACGCTACCGGCAGCGGTGAGGCCTGGTCGTCGTCCGCGCGGCTGTCAATGGCCGTAAGGGACCGGCTCCACGTCGACCAATGGGCCGCAGTCGGCCATGCATCAGCTGGCATGCGGCACGTCACAAGAGCAAAATCGACCGAACCGTGTGCTTGTGGGGCTGCCGGAGCGCATCCGTAAGTCGACGAGGCATTTAAGTCCGAATCTGCGGGGTCCGTGTTAGCGGACCCCGCTTCGACGAAAGAAAAAGAAATGAAACCCCTCATCGCAAAAGATCTAAGCCAGGGATATGGCACGAGCACCGTATTCGACGGGCTCAACTTGGACGTGCCCGCCGGAGTGACGGGCCTACTGGGGCCAAACGGTGCTGGAAAGACCACCTTGCTGCAAACCTTGGCCACCGTTCGCCCTCCTCGTGCCGGCAGCTTGGAAATACGTGGCCTTGACGCCACTGTCCCGGCCTCATTGCCCCAGATTCGTAGCTCTATCGGTTACTTGCCACAAGAGTTCGGCTATCCGCGCGGATTCAGCATTCACGAATTCGTCTTGTATTGCGCCTGGCTGCGCGGGGTCGACCGCGCCCGTCGAGATGAGTTGGTCGCTCAGGCAATCCGGGCCGTCGACCTGCACGAGGACTCAAAACGCAAGATGCACAAGCTTTCCGGCGGAATGCGGCAACGCTGTGGGATCGCGGCAACTATTGTCGGCGACCCCGCCCTAGTGATTCTCGATGAACCGACCGTCGGTCTTGACCCGATGCAGCGCATAGCCTTTCGCGACATTCTCACCTCCTTGCCCAATCGCGACGACACCTGCGTGATTCTCAGTACTCACCTGGTCGAAGACATAGCGACCACCTGCGACTCAGTAGCGGTCATGGACGGTGGTCGCATCATCTATTTCGGCTCAGTGGACGATTTCGCCTCCACCGCCGAGTCTGGGGCTCCGGGAAGTAGCGAACTAGAGCGCGCGTACTCCTCGGCGATTGCTCGAAACGAGGTCGCATGAAGCAGCTATTGTGGGTCGAAATTCGGCGATCGCCAGCCAAGTGGTGGTGTGGCCTCAGTCTGACCGTCATCGTTGCCTACCTCCTGGTCTCCCACCAACAGTGGGTCGGGGTATGGCCGCAGGCGAGCATGGCCGCGCAAGTAGGGGCGGGCTTGGCGTCGCCGTTGATGACCGCCGCCGCGGCCTGGGTGGGTTTTCAACGCAGCAAGTCGCAAATGGGCCCGCAAACGACCGCAAGCGCCCGTAACCCTTGGGAGCGGGAATCACTGCCTCTCCTCGCGGTGTTGGCGTGGGCATTTGTCCCCATCGTGGTGGGCTTCCTGGCCATGGCCGTGGTGAACTACGGCGCGACCAGTTCGGGTCACCTGTGGCCAACGTTCTTGTGGCTGGCGCTGGTAACCACCCTGATAGGGGTATCTGCCGGTTACTTCTTGGGACGATGCTTGCCTTCTCCTTTCACAGTTGCCGCCGCGGCCCTCATCATGTTTATGGTTTTGTTCTTGGGTGAAACCAATGAACGCCTAGCGCTACTGACCTATTACGGCTATCCGGATGAAACCGTCTCCTGGCCCGCGCTGGCGGCCAGGGTCGGGCTAGCGGTGAGCCTTTTGCTGTTGGCCTTGTCGGTGGGGGCAATGCGCGACTGGGCCGCGACTAGGAGCCTGTCTCCAGCGACCGGATGGAAGGTGGTGACCGGACTGGTCGTGGTCATGGCGGTCGGTGTTTACGTGGCCGGGCCGCTACAGACCGAACGCTATTTTTATGGCCAGGTAGTTTGCACCGATACCTATCCGGTCGCATGTTTGTGGCCCGAACACGAGAAGTATCTGCCTTTGGTGAGCGAGTATGTGGAACGATTCAATGAACTAGACGAATTCTTGGTGCTGCCCGATGATCCCTATAAAGGCATCGACGAGTTTTGGGAAGCGGGAACGCGTAACCCCAATGATCAGCTGACGATGTTTGGCGGGGAATTCGGCACGGCAAGTAGCATGGTTGAATACGCCATCGGGGCCACAGATTTTCCCGGTTGTCATGTCGATTCCGATCATGCCGAATATGAGACATTGGCAGAGGCCTATTGGCAGCTGGTCGACTGGTTCACGCTCTACATCATGGACGTTGACTCACTGTCGACATTGGATGTTTTTGTACCGGGTATCGACGCGCTTGAACCGGTGCTCCAGCTGCCTATTGAGGAACAATTCGCTTGGGCCCGGGCGACGGTGGCGCAGATGAAAGCCCCTTGCGATGGGTGAGCCGAGACCGCTGGTCTTGTGGTTGCGAGTGCGACAAGTTCCACTCTTTCTCAGTATCGTGGCTACATTGACCGCCGTGGGTCTGGTGTGGGGATATCAAACAATCTCGCTTCCCAAAATCAGTGGACTGGGCGGCGCGGTGGAAATGCTGTGGTTCTATCCTCATTTCGCCGCTTGCGCCCTGATGTTGATATCCGACTCGCCGATGCCAGACACAGAGAGCACCGCCTCGATTCGACTACGGCTTCTCCACGGTTCTCTCTTGTTCTCACTGTGTGCTCTGACCACAGTCTTGATCGCCTGGTTGGCACTGGTCGAGAACGGCCTGCACTCACCAGCTCAACTCATAGGCGGCTTCTATTACTGGGTGGCCCTGACCATGATCTCCAGACATCTGCTGGGGCCAAACCTGGGTTGGGTCCTGCCGTTGGTCGCCGTCATTCCGGTGACCTGGTGGGGGTTCTCCGTGCCTACCGATACGGGGCTTGCCTGGTGGGTGCTTCCGGCGCTGCCTGGCAATGGCGCGACGGTGGCGATCGGCGCGGGCATGGTCGGTCTGGCCTGGGGCATGACCATGATCGACGCCCACCGGTGGCGGCACTGGAGGCGGTGGCCCAACCGTCGGCAAACGCGGGTCTAAATGGGTGGCCGCTGGCTTGCGGGCGGCCACCCAAGGCTCGCCTTATGGAGTGGAATCGTTAGCGCGGCATGAGTCAAACCTGGGGGCTCACTGCTCATGTCCCCACCAGGCCCGACTCATAAGCGGCTATGACCGCCTGCGTACGGTCCCGCACCGCCAGCTTGCGGTAGATGCTGCCCACATGCGACTTCACGGTCTCGCGCCCGAGGAATAGCTCGCGGGCGATCTCGTCATTGGACAATCCGTTCGCCATCAGTTTCAACACTTGCGACTCACGTTGACTCAAACCCGCCTGGGCCAGCAGATGAGGTTTAAGCCCTCGATGCGACGTGGCCAGGCGACGAATCTTGTCGGGAAACAGCAACGAATCCGAGCGCGCCAATAGCCGGATTGCCGCCAGCAAGTCATCGGCTCGGGTGCGTTTCAACAGAAATCCGTCCGCGCCAGCTTGCAGCGCCTGATACACGTAGTCATCGTTCTCGAAGGTGGTCACGATCAATATTTTTGGCACGGTGAGGTGAGTCCCCGCGCCTTCTAGAATCTGCCTGGTCGCCGCGATGCCGTTGACCTTGGGCATCCGCACATCCATGAGAATGACATCGGCGGCGCCAGAACGAGCGATATTGACCGCCCCGACGCCATCGGCGGCCTCGGCCACCACTTCCATGTCCTCCTCAGCCGAAATGATCGCGCTGAAGCCGGTCCGGATCAGGTCCTCGTCATCGACTATTGCCACCCGCAGCGTCATCTGGTTCCCTTCCAGGGCAGCCGGGCGCGTACGACCCAGCGTCCCGCAGTGGTTGTGATATCGACTGATCCTCCGAATGCGCTAGCCCGCTGGCGAATGCCTTCGAGCCCGTGGCCGGTGCGACCAGCTCGTGGTGACTGCGTAGGTCGGTACGCATTGGCAACGCGAATGTCCAACCAATCCTCGTCTTGAACAATTCCCAGCTCGGCCGCGGAGCCGCTGCCATGCCGCAACACGTTCGTCAGACACTCCTGCACGATCCGGTAGGCCTCCCGAGACACCTGCGGGTTGAGACTATCCACGTCGATTGTCACTGACGCCGTCACTGAAGCACCGCAGCTGGCCACGAGATCTTCCCAGGACTCCAAGCCCCTTTGCGGTGCACTGTCGGCGGTCGCGTCGCCTCGAAGAACTCCCAGCATCCCGTCCAGTTCCTCCAGAGCCGCCCGAGCGGTCTCCGCTGAGGTCTCCATTGCTTGCCTAGCCGATTCCGGCTTGGTCTCCACCAACCGGGTGGCTGCCTCAGACTGAATCGAGATGACCGACAGCGCGTGCCCGACCGAATCATGCAGCTGGCGGGCAATCCGGTTGCGCGCCTCCAACTTGGCAGTCTGCGCCTCAGCCGCCGCGATCCGCTCTCGCGCAGTCGGCCCCAACAAACCAGGCGCGCTCCGCCGGAAAACAGCCAAGACCCCCGCGACCACATACACCAAAGTCAGCAGCAGAAGGACGCCTACCAGCGGCCCCATCGGGTCATGCCACCCCGATTCCAGCAGAGGACTCTCAAACTGCATTGGGTCGGATGTCAATGGCAAGATAGAGATGGCGATCGCGAAAGGAACCAACGCTAGAGTTGCCCCGGCCAGCAGAGCCCCGATCGACAAGTGCAGCGTGTACCACAGGGCGGTACGCCAGCGGGTCGCCCACGAAGCCACCTCTTGCGAGTCCTCCAGCCGCACCTGAAGTAGGTGGCGCACCATAGCTCGCAGCAGCTGGCGGATCGGCAGTACCAACCCAGTCAGAAACACCAATGGCAGCACGGCAAAGAACGTGTCGAACTGGTAGATCGCCATGCCATCGATCTCGGGTGACTGACTGAGACTGATGACCACCTGGCCCAGAATCATGTAGGGCATCAGCAGTGCCCCACCGAGGATCAGCCAGACCCAACCCAGATAGGTCGAGCGGCTATATAGCGGTCGCAGGAATGTCATGCGGTCTCGCTCTCTGCTCGCACCAGGTCGGCCGGGGCGGCGTTAGCCACACGGCCCCGGGTGCCGTAATAGTAGGTCACCGCTAGGAGTAGCAGGTGCAATCCCCGCCGCAGGAATACCGAGTAAAGCGGGTAGCCAAACCAGGAGGCGAACGCGCCCGGCGGCTGGCCGTTCATGTGAGCCTACCCCTGTCCGCATGAGGAACAGGGCTGAGAAGTTGCCCGTGCGAAGATCACCGTCACCGCCAGCAGACACAACCCCCACACCAGAAACGGCGGATACACGGCCAGACCAAGCCACCACGCCAACGCCTCGTCGATGACCGTCCCCCGGATGGCCTGCAACGCCGCGAAGCCGCTGCCAATGATTCCCAATGGCACCAGCATGGCGATTCCGGCACTGGCGGGGAGTATCAGCATCAGGCGCGGAAGGCGAGGCCAGCGGTAGGCCATGGCCATGATCATGACCGACCCCAGCGCGGACATGACCACGGTGTCACCGAATCCTGGGCTCCAGAAAGTAACCCCATCGAATATTGAGGGGTCACTCAAGGCAAAAGTGCCACCGAGGGCCCAATGCGTCTTCAAAGCCGCATATGCCCCAGTGGGGAGAAGGGAAAACCAGGCCAGTAGCTTCCCGAGGGCGAGGTGGTCGCGTCGTTGGGCCGCTGTACGGCCGCAGCGGACACAACTGGCCCGTAGCCGACGGCCACGCCGGATCAACCCGATCGCGAGGCCGACCGCCCCTGCCATCGCCGCGACCCGAACCAAAAGATAGGGCCAGTCCGGTTTGAATGCGAGAACGTCGACGCTGGAGCTGAATACCCCGACGATGGCCATGACGACGAACATGATGTCCAAGCCCAGTGTGCCCTTGTAGGCCATCGCGACGGCGACCATCCCGGCTACACCAATCCAGCCGAAGACTTGCGTCAATCTGTCTCGAGGTGAGATTTCCTCAGCTTTGGGGGAGTGGTTGAAGTGAGGGGCAGACCTAACCCCAGGGCGGTGATCAGAGTTTTCCTCAGTGAGTTTCATGAGACCAACTCTGGCCTGTGGGCGTCGGGTTTTCCTCCCCCTGAGAAGCCTTCAACCTCCCCCTCCAGAGGGAATCACCCTGGTATAGGCCTCCTTCTCAGAAGGTGTTCGCCCCGGTAGAGCCCTCCATGGGCCGAGCCTTAACCGGTTGCGCTGGCCGCAGCCTGCCGCAGCGATCGCAACAGCAGCCGAGAATCGCCCAGTTTACGCTTGAGCTGCCGTTCCAACCCGGCGATCGGCGTGAGGTTTTGCGGAGCCCGGGCGTCCTTGTGTAGCGACGCCGCCATACGTGGGAGTGCCTGCGTAGTTCGGTCAGC
This sequence comes from Natronoglycomyces albus, assembly GCF_016925535.1. Taxonomy (NCBI): domain Bacteria; kingdom Bacillati; phylum Actinomycetota; class Actinomycetes; order Glycomycetales; family Glycomycetaceae; genus Natronoglycomyces; species Natronoglycomyces albus. Next base: position 1,269,803 of record NZ_CP070496.1, read on the forward strand.
CAACGCCACCGCGTGCTCGGAGGTGAGCTCGGCGGCAGCTTCCAATCGGGCGATTCCCGCCCAACCCTCGCTTTGCGAACCGGGGAGTCGCAGATACCAGCAATAGCGCGGCCAGGTCGTCGTCAGGTGAAACACGGGCGTGCGCTGACCGGCCCGCAGATGGGTGACGACCCGTGACAACTCCGGGCCCAAATAGGAACGTTGGTGGCTCTTGATATATCCGACCGCGTCGTCAAGCGCCGTCCGGCCCCGCAGCGACCCGTCCATGACCAACAATTCGCACCTGCCCGCCACCTCGTTCGAGACTGCGCGCTCAAGCTGGTCGCGTGACTTTTGCACGGCCCCAGCTAGGTCGTCTAGTTCTGATTCGGGCACCGAATGCAGTGGGTAATACGGTGTTTGTGGTCCTTGAGCGGCTCCGGTGAAGAGGGCCCGATCGACTTCGGCGACACTCAGGTGGGCGCTAGCGGCGTCGATATCGCAGATGACCGCTCCGGCCGCCCACGAGGCGCACAGTCCAGCAAAGCGGTTGTCATCCTCATCGGTGAGTTCCACATGCGCGTCAAAGCGTTGCACCCCATCCACCAGCGCGACGCTGCGGGGACCGCCAGGGGCCGCATCGCAGGCTCGCCACCGATGGGCCGACATCTCCACATCGGCCTCAACCACGGCACTACCACTGTGGGTGGGGCCGTCGGCGTTGTCGGTGAACGCCGGATTCCACTGCGAAATGGACAGGTGCATCAGTTCGCGATTCTCTCTACCGATGAGCCGTTCATGTCCTTGGCAACATGGAAACGGACCGGCACTCGCTCGGCCAGCGCGGCCACGTGCGTGACGACCCCGACTTGGCGGTTACGAGTGAGCGTGAGCGCCTCTAGTGTGGTGGCGACTTGGTCGAGGCTGTCGGGGTCGAGGGTGCCGAATCCTTCGTCGAGCAGGATCGAATCAAGGTGTGCTCCCGCCTGAGAGAGACCGGCGAGTTGTTCGCTGAGCGCCAGTGCCAGGGCCAGCGACGCGGCGAAGGTCTCTCCGCCCGAGAGGCTGCGGGCGGGGCGTTGTAGGTCGGCGTCGTGGTGGTCGATGACCCAGAATTCCTTGTCGCGGTAGATGAGGTCGTATTGCCCCCGGGTGATCTGGTGCAGGATTTCGGTGGCACCGGCGACCAGTTCGGTGAGCGCTTCGGTGAGCAGCCAGTCCATGAACCGGCCCGCTTGTAGGTGTGCGGCCAGGTCTTTGGCGACTTCGGCTTCGCGTTCGTGTTTGGCGCGGTCTGCGTCGAGTTCGGCCCGTTGGGTTCGGGCAGTGCGCAGCTTCTCGCAGGTGGCTTGGGCTGAGGCGAGAGCGCTGGCGTGGGCGGTGAGGTAGTCGCCGCCGGGACCGACGGCGGGGGAGGACACGTCGACTTCGGACAATTTTTGGTGCAGTCCGGCCTGCAACTTGCGTGCTTCGTGTTCGTGGTTGGCGAGGGTTTGGCGGGCGCGGTCGAGTCCGGATTGCGCTTCGCTGAGTTGTTGTTTGGCCCAGTCGACCAGTGTGTTCCAGCTCAGCGCGAGGTCTTCGGCGTGGTGGGACGGGGGAGAGAACGGTGCGACGTGGTCGCGGGCCTGGTGGAATTCGCGCCATGCCTGTTGTAGCTGTTTATCGACCCGCTGCCGGGTTTGTTCGGCCCCTTTGAGCCCGTTGCGGGCGGCTTGGACGCGGGCGGCGGCTCCGGTCAGCTTCTTTTGATTCACTTCGGCGTCTGCGCGGCGCTTTTCCAGCGTGGGGATCTTGGGAGCACCCTTGAGGCGGGCTCGCAGCGCTTTCTTCTCGTCCCGCCGTACCTCTAGCTGAGCCTCGTACTTGTGCAACGTGACGCGTAGTTCATCGGCGTTGCTTTTGGCTTCCTCGTATTCGAGTTTGGCGATATTGACCGCTTCGCGGGCGGCTTTGTGTTCTGAGGAGATGTCACGGTCGGGCAGGACGGCGACTGTTTGGTCGCACACTGGGCATGGTTGGCCCACGGCGAGCTCTTCACGGAAGGTGCTGGCCAAGTCGTCGTGTTGCAGTTTGTTCCAGTGTTGACGGGCGATATCGAGTTCTTCTTTCGCCGCCGTGCACAGCTCGTCGGCGGCTTCGAATTCCTGGCGTTTGGCCTCGGTGAGTTCGGTGCCTTTGGCGAGGTTCTTCTCGCATTCGTCGAGTTGTCGCCATGCGTTGAGTTGGCCCTCGATCGTGGTCAAATCCAGGTCGGCCAGACTCTGTCGCAGCGCGGTTTCGTCGGCCTCGGCCAGTTCGACCTCCTGGCGTGCTTTAGCCACCTGCGCGGCGGCCTCGGCCGCCTGATCGGAAATGTCGGGGACTTCGGCGGGTGCCTTTATGTAGGTGAGGCGGCTGATCGTTTGCTCGATCTGGCTGACCGAGGCGCGAGCGGCCGATAGCTCACCGCTCAACGCGTCTAGCGCGGCCGCGTCGGAGCGCAGGCTCAATGTCATCTGCTCTAGCCGCGCGGCCCGGTCGATCGCCTGGTCGAGTTCAGTGTCGGACACGAGTGGGATCTTTCCCAGTTGCGCCGACAGCGTGGTCGCGACGGTCTCGGCTTTCGTCCGGCGGGCACCTGCGGCGCGTTGGATGTCCCCATAGATCGTGTGCCCGAGTAGGTTCTCCAGAATTTTGCGACGTTCGGCGGCCTTGGCGTGGAGAAACTGTGCGAACTCTCCCTGCGGTAGCAATACCGATTTGGTGAACTGGTCGAATGGCAGCCCGATGACGCGAGCCATCGCTTCGCTGACGGCGGTCGGTCCAGTAGCCAGGCTGGTCCCCAGGCTTTCGGCTAGCTCGGTGTCGTCCATCGCGTTGACCGAGTCGGGAAGTTTTTCGGCCGCCGCGTGGCTGGTCTTGACCGCTCCGTGCTTGTCACGGCGCAGTCGCCGGGTGGCGACGTATTGGGTGTTCCCGGCGGAGAACACGAACCGCACCCGCCCTTCGGCGGCTGAGAGGGCTAGCAACGATTGCACTTTTCCCTCGGCCCAACGCGGTGTCTTGCCATAGAGCGCAAAACACATCGCGTCCAAGACAGTGGACTTTCCAGCGCCGGTGGCGCCGGTGAGCGCGAAGAAGTCCACGCCCGTGAAGTCCAGCGTGACGCTGCGGTTGTATGAGCCGAAGCCTTCCACGTCCAGTCGGATGGGGCGCATTATTTCTCCTCGGCGGCGACTGTTTGGGTGTCGTCGTACAAGTCTGCAAAGAGCTTGCTGACGGCCTGGTCGTTGTGCCCCTGCTCGGTCAGATAGCTGTCGAACAGTTCCTGTGGGTGGCGACCCGCGCGCCGTGGGGGTGAGGCGGTAGCGTGACCGGCTTGGAGGACCGGGTCGATCTGGATTTGCAAAGCGCGGGGAAACAGCTCGGTGACTGCGGCGCGCAAGCCTGATCGCGGCGCTTCTGCGACGACGACTCGCACCCACGCCTCCGGGGGCACCTCGGTTTGCTCTAGCTCCTTCAGGGTGCCCTTGACCGTGACCAGCGGTAGTGCCTTGGTCAGCGGCACCGTTCGCACTCGCGCGGGGGTGGTCGAGGTGACATCGACGATGGTGACCGAGGGTTGATGGTGCTCCTCGCCGAAATCGACCGCGATGGGCGCTCCCGCGTAGTGAATGGGGCAGGGGCCGACGATCTTTTGTGCCTTATGCAGATGACCTAGTGCGACGTAGCTGGCTTGGGGGGGAAAGATCTGCGCGGGAACGACATAGTCTCCGACTGTGTGCACTTCGCGTTCCCCAGCTCCCAGGGTACCGCCGACGACGGTGAGGTGCGCGGTGATGATGTTGACCTCACCGTCGTCGAAACTCTGGGCCAACTGCGCGACCAGGCGACGCAGGTGGTCGGCGTACGACTGGTCGGCTTCGGCCGCTGTCAATGCGAACAGTTCGGCGGCGCGCAGCGCATAGCGCTGGGAGATAAAGGGCAGCGCCGCGACTTTCCATCTTTGACCCCCGGCGGTGGTTCCGGCGATAACATGGTCGCTGGCTTTGCCCAGGGCCCCTCGCAGGGAGATTCCGGCGGCCTCGGCCCACCCTCGCCACGCCTCGAGCACCGCCCCCGAGTCGTGGTTGCCCGCGATAGCCACCACGTCCGCACCAGTGTTGCGCAGCGCCGATAGCGCTCGAGTGAAGGTTTTCTGGGCAGCCGCCGAGGGGGCAGCGGTGTCGAAAAGGTCGCCAGAGACGATCACCAAGTCAGGCTTTTCTTCCCTCGCGATCGCTACCATCTGGGCGAACACCGCGATTTGTTCGTCTAGACGCGATTGGCCTTTCAGCGTCAGGCCGGTGTGCCAATCGGACGTGTGCAGGATGCGCACTGTGTCTCCCTCGTATGCGGTGGTGTGGGTGCTAGAAGGGGATATCGTCGTCGTGGTCCGAAAGAGCGAACGGGTCGTGGTGGGCTGTCACCGACGAGGCGGCCGACTTCGGAGGAGGACCGGCCTCCGAGGGCCGAGTGGCCCAGGTGGGGAACGGGAAATTGACCACCAAGGGGACCGGTAGCTCTGGTTGGGCGACGAACATGGTGCCGGGTTTGGCCATCAGCACGCGCTGGCGTTGTGCTTGGCTAAGAAAACCGTACTCTGGGCGACCGGCTTCGGCTGCGTCGAGGCGGCCGACGACTTTAATGGCGCTATTGGCCACGATACGCCGTTCCACCTCGGAGGCGGTCTGTTGCGCGCCGATGAGGATGACCCCCAGCGAGCGGCCACGCTCGGCGATATCGAGCAACAACTCCTTGATGGGGCTGGAGCCTTCGCGAGGCGCGTACTTGTTGAGCTCATCGAGGACGATGAACTGGAGGGGTCGAGCCGACCCGGCTTTTTCCTTGCGGTCGAATTCGCTGCGCAAGATGACGCCTACGACGAATCGTTGGGCTCGGTCGGGAAGATTGTGCAGGTCAACGACGGTCACTTGGGCGTCGGTGGTGAACGAGTCGGCTTGTGGAGCCAGGTCGCCGCGCACCAGCCGTCCCACATCCCGTTCGGAGGCGACCAGGCGACGAATGAAGGCGTTGACGGTACCTAGCCCGACGGCGCTACCGGCCCACTGGGTCCGGTCGTCCTCATCGGAGAGTCGGTCGCAGATGTATTGCACGAGACCGTCATAGGTGGTCAGGTGTTGGCCGTCGATGACGATGGAGCCGTTGCCCTTGGCCTGCGCGGTCTTTTCCAACTGCGCCGCGACCTGGTGAACAACCATTGTGTACTGTTGCCGGTCGTCGTCGGCGTCGGCGAAGACAAAGGGTAGTAGCTTTTGGTGGCAAAACTGGTCGAGAGTCCAGTAGAAGGGCGCCACACCCGTGGAGCGGCACGCCACGTCGGGGGTGCCGTTGACGTCGCCGGGGCGCGGCGGGGCCAGCACTGACACCGAGGCGAACGCGCCGGGGCTGAGGCCAAGTCGGTGATAGTGATCGTCGATCGTCTCATCGGTGCGCGAGTTCGGATGGTCGAGCAGGAGCAGATCCTCGCCTTTGACGTTGAAGATGAGCGCCTTGGTGTTCTTCGCTTCGCCGCCCAGCGCCTGTGAATTCAGCATCGAATACAGCAACCACGTGGCAAAGGACGTCTTGGTGGCGACGCCGCTGACGCCAGAGATCGAAACGTGCGCTCCCCGGGTGCCATCGAGGAAATCCGGATTCAGCACTACTGGTAGCCCGTCACGGGAGAATCCGAGCGGAATTTTGCGCGTCATACCGTCGAAGAACAAGGCGCGTTCCCGGTCGGCTCCCTCAGCTCGGTGCACTGGCTGGCCTGGCTGAGGGGGAACGAACACTTCGGGCTCGACCCGGGTGACGGTGACTTCGGCGGCTTCTTGAATTTGGGCGGGGAGCAACCCGGAGGCGATATCGAAAACATCGGAATCGAACTGCGCTCCCTCGTGCCGGGAACGTACAGCGGTGACGACACCCGAGGTTTCCACCTGGCCGACCCCGGGCACCGTGCGCAGCGTGGTGAGGACATCGTCGAGCTGGGCGTATTGGCCTTCGCTGACGCCGACCCAGAATGACAGTGGGGTGGAATCCTCAGTGCCGAGAACCCGGCCCACGGGTGCGGTCTCAGTCATATACCTATCCTCGCAGGTAACGCAGCATCAAATTATCTGCCTCGTGCAGGGTGTGTCGCAAACGCAGGTTGTGCACAGCGCTCCTGGCGGGACCCGCGCTGATGCGACTGGCACCCGGTCCCGTCAAGAGCGGAGACACTGTCAGGCACAGTTCGTCGACCAAGTTGGCCGCACTCAGGTAACCGAATGTCATGGCACCCCCTTCGCACAGGATTTGCTTGAGCCCCCGTTTCCTTAGCGCGGCGATGGCAGCGGGAAAGTCGATCCCATCATCGCCTGCGGCTATGACATCGGCGACCTGTCGCAGGTCACGGACGCGCTCGGTTGGGGCGGCGGCCGAGCAGATGACGATGGGGCGGCGGGGAGCTTTGGTGAAGAGTTCACTGCCGGGGTCGAGGCTGGCCGAACCGGATACGACCGCCATGATGGGGACGTCCTCCATGCCGTGGGCGCGACGCCATGCGGTGCGGCCCTGGTCGAGGACCAATTCCCGATAGTTTTCGGCCTTGACGGTCCCGGCCCCCGCCAAAAGCACATCACAACGGGCGCGCAGCACTTTGAAGACGCGCTTGTCGGCGGTCCCCGAGAGCCCGCCAGATCGTCCCTCCACTTCAACGGCGCCATCGGCCGAGGTCACGAAGTTGACCCGTAGCCAGCTTTCGGCCTCCGCCGGTGGCGCGTACGCCGCGTAGAGCTGCTGTTCACTAAGGTCACTGAGTTCAGAAAACCAAAATCCAGACACGTGGACACCCTAGCCCGACTAGGGCGTCTGGGTATGAGCAGTGGGCCACCTGTGCTGGTCCGGGCCAAGGTGTGCCCCGGGGTGAAGGGTTCCACCGGGAGCCCAGCGCAGCGGCGAATGTGCTATCGGGAAAGGGAGGAAAGCGACTAGAGGCACTTTTATGACCTGCTCGGGTCGCGATCATCCTTGGAGGTTTCCGTCGGTCCCAGGGGTGGACTCCGGAAGTTACCGAGCGGTAGCATATGGGGGAGAGCGATGGCACAGGGTTGACTGCGCCAGCCACACGTCCGCTTCGCCGAGGATTCCCTACGCTACGACTTGGCCGCAACCAAGAGCGACACGTCGTCTCAGCCCCGCCACGCGGGGTGCCGCCAGAAACCTCGAATGGCCGAGGGCAGGACCGTAACGTGCAGGTACGCGCAGTCGACGACCAACGCAGCGCCACGAACGATGTCACACAGACGACGAGGAGTCCACTCATGAACGCAAACCCCCTGGAAGGCCGAGTCGCCTTTGTCACCGGTGCCTCGCGTGGCATTGGGCAATACATCGCAGTAGCGCTGGCGAAGTCCGGAGCCAATGTGGCGCTGGTGGCCAAGACTGGCGAGCCGCACTCGAAACTTCCCGGCACCGTCTTCGAGACTGCTTCGCTGGTCGAAGAAGCCGGTGGAAAAGCACTGCCGCTGGTGGGGGACGTTCGTGACGACGACTTCGTCACCGATGCGGTCGAGCGCACGGCCAACGAATTCGGCGGACTCGACATCGTGGTCAACAACGCCAGCGCCCTCAACCTCACCCCCATCGGGGACATGTCGCTCAAGCAATTCGACCTCATCCAGCAAGTTAATCTGCGAGGTACCTTCGCCGTCACCTCCGCGGCCCTGCCCTACTTGCAAGAATCCAGCCACGCGCACGTGTTGACGCTCTCGCCCCCGCTGAGCACCGACCCCAAATGGTGCCAACCGGGCCCCTACACCGTCACCAAGTTCGGTATGACCACCTTGACATTGGGTCTGGCTCAGACCGAAGCGGGCAACCAGGTAGCGGGCAACTGCCTGTGGCCGACCACGACCGTGGCCACCGCCGCCGTGCAGTACGCCTTGGGCGGCACCGAGATGATCAACCGCAGCCGCACCCCGCAAATCGTGGCCGACGCCGCGCTAGCGATGCTGCGCCGCGACCCCGCCACATTCACCGGCAACGCTCTCCTCGACGAGGAAGTGCTCAGGCAAGAGGGAATCACCGATTTCTCGGGCTACTCGGTAGTCGAGGGCAATGCCGACCTGCAACTTGACCTGTACGTGGAGGGTTTCGACGGCTTCTAAGCCCATGAACATAAAGGTGGGGCCAAGCGCGTAGCGCTTGGCCCCACCTGTAGTTAACGTCGGCGGCTTAGAGCCCCAACTGTCCTTCGAAGTTGCCCTCTTCCAGGCGTTCCTTCATCGTGCCCAAGAAACGAGCGGCGTCGGCACCGTCGATGAGACGGTGGTCGTACGACAGCGCCAGGTACATCATCGACCGGACGGCGATGATCTCGCCCAGTTCCGGGTCGTTGACGACCATTGGCCGCTTCACCAGCGCACCAGTTCCGAGAATCGCCGACTGCGGAGCATTGACGATCGGCGTGTCGAACAGGGCGCCACGGCTGCCCGTGTTCGTCAGCGTGAACGTGCCACCCGACAGGTCGTCCGGGGAGAGCTTGTTGTTGCGCGCCCGGTCGGCAATGTCGGCCACTCGTTTGGAGATTCCGGCCAGGTTCAAGTCGCCCGCGTTCTTGATGACGGGAACCAACAGACCCTTTTCGGTGTCCACCGCGATACCCAGGTTTTCCGTGTCCGGGTAGGTGATGGTCTTGGCCTCGGTGTCGATGTGAGCGTTGACGACCGGGTGCTGTTGCAGCGCCTCGATGGCGGCCACGGCCAAGAACGGCAGGAAGGACAACTTGACGCCGTTGCGCTGTGCGAAAGCGTCCTTGTTCGCGGCTCGTAGCTTCGCCACCTTCGTCAGGTCCACCTCGACGACCGTGGTCAACTGGGCCTGCGTGTGCAGGGCCTCAGGCATCCGCTGTGCGATCACCTGACGCAGACGTGACATCTTTTCGGTACGTCCACGCAGCGGGCTCGGAGCGGCCGGAGCCGTGGGAGCCTGCGGAGCCTCCGCCTCGGAGCTCGCTGGTGCCTGCTTTTCGGCAGCGGCCAGGATGTCTTCCTTGCGGATACGACCCCCCACGCCGGTACCGGAGACCTGCGACAGGTCCACCCCGTGTTGACCAGCGAGCTTACGGACCAGCGGCGTCACATACAGGCCCTTGGGCACGTCGGCTTTGGGAGGTGAGGACTGGGCCGGGGCCTCGGGGCCCTTGGCTTCCTCGGCCTTGCTCTCGTCGACCTTCGGCTTCGGAGCTTCTTCGGCTTTCGCGGCGACGGCTTCCTCGGCCTTGGCAGGCTCTTTGGTCTCCTGCTTTTGCTCAGTTGGCTCGCTCTTAGGCTCCGGCTTGGACTCAGCCGCGTCACCGGAACCGATGATCGCCAGCACCGCCCCTACCTCAGCGGTCTCGTCGTCTTCGACCTTGATTTCCAGTAGCGTGCCGGAGGCGGGAGAGGGAATCTCCGTGTCAACCTTGTCGGTCGACACCTCCAGCAACGGCTCGTCGGCCTCCACGGAGTCACCGACGGATTTCAGCCACTGAGTGACGGTACCCTCGGTGACGGACTCGCCCAAGGCCGGCAAGGTCACCTCGGTGCCCGACGCGGCGCCCTTCGAGGAACTGTCAGTCGAGGAAGACTCTGAGGTGGACGATTCCGCTTGCGCTTCAGGTTTCGATTCCTCAGAGCCGGACTTTTCAGCCTCGGGTTCGTCAGTCTCTTCGCTGGCGGAGGAACTGTCGTCGCCTCCACCGGCGGAATCGGCCTCGGAAGCATCTCCGATGACAGCCAGCTCTCCGCCGACTTCCACCTCATCGTCCTCCGCAGCCACAATCTTCAAAATGACGCCAGAGGCGGGGGAGGGGATCTCGGTGTCAACCTTGTCGGTCGACACCTCCAGCAACGGCTCGTCGGCCTCTACAGTGTCACCCTCTTGCTTCAGCCAGCGCGTGACTGTCCCCTCGGTGACGCTCTCACCAAGGGCGGGCATTGTTACCGAAGTCGGCATTTCTTTACGTGCTCCTTCTTAGCGGTGGCTGTTACGCGTGTGCGTGCAGCGGCTTCCCGGCCAGGGCCAGGTGGGCCTCACCGAGCGACTCGTTCTGGGTGGGGTGCATGTGGATTAGCTGCGCCACGTCCGATGCGTAGGCTTCCCAGTTGTAAATCAACTGAGCTTCACCGACTTGCTCCCCAATGCGAGCCCCGACCATGTGGATGCCGACCACAGGGCCGTCTTCCACGCTGACCAGCTTCACGAAACCAGCCGTTTTCAAGATCCGGCTCTTCCCGTTTCCGCCCAGGTTGTAGTTGTACACCTTAACCTTGTCGCCGTAGCGCTCCTTGGCTTTTTCCTCACTGATGCCAACGGAGGCGATTTCAGGCTCGGTGTAGGTGACGCGGGGGATGCCGTCCTCGTCGATGGGAGCCGGGTTGAGACCCGCGATGTGCTCGGCCACGAGGATGCCGTGCCCGAAGCCGCGGTGGGCCAGCTGCACGCCCGGGACGATGTCGCCCACCGCGTAGATGTGCGGCACGTTGGTCTGCATGTACTCATTGGTGGGAACGAATCCGCGGTCCATCGTGATGCCTTGGTCTTCAAAGCCGCAGCCGGAGGTGGTCGGCCCCCGGCCCACGGCGACCAGCAACAGCTCGCCGGTGACTTCGGTGCCGTCTTCGAGGGTCAGCGTGACACCATCGGCGGTCTTGTCAACGGACTTGAACGGTTTGCCCGTGTGGAACTTGATGCCACGCTTGCGGAAGGCGCGCTCGAGGGCCTTCGAGGAGTCGGGGTCCTCGGCGGCTACCAGGCGCGGCAGCGCTTCGACGATGGTGACCTCGACACCCAGGGATTTCCACGCGCTGGCGAATTCGGAACCGATGACGCCGCCGCCGAGCACGATGGCCGACTTTGGCAGCGCGTCCAGGTTGAGTGCCTCATCCGAGGTGAGAATTTGTTCGCCGTCGATGTCTAGGCCCGGCAGGGTCTTGGAGTAGGAGCCGGTCGCCAAAACGATGTTCTTACCGGTGATGCGGTCACCGTCGACCTCGACGGTGTTGGGTCCGACCAGTTTGCCGGTCCCGTTGATCACGGTGATTTTCTCGTCGCCCTTGATCATGCCAGTGAGTCCCTTGTACAGGCGACCGACAATGGAGTCCTTGTACTTGTTGACTCCGGGCATGTCGATGCCCTTGAGCTCGGCTTGTACGCCGAATTGCTCGGACTCTCGGGCGGAGTCGGCGATTTCACCCGCGTGCAGCAGGGCTTTGGTGGGGATGCAACCGCGATGCAGACACGTGCCGCCCACCTTGTCTTTCTCGATGAGGGCCACAGTCAGCCCCAGCTGTCCCGCGCGCAGGGCGGTGGCGTAGCCACCGCTGCCTCCACCCAGGATTACTACGTCGTAACCTGTGTTCGGGTCGCTCATTGCTCTCCCCACTAATGCGTCTTTATTTGGGTACGTACCGTCCGCATAAGCGGCGATATCGTGTCACGTTCATACTCGCACCTGATTGCCTCGCTACGCGGCGAGACCCGTCGGTTGGAGTGTGTACCACCATTCAACTACGCGGGTTCACGGTGCGGGAGTCTGGTGCGTGTGTGTCTGGACACAGATGGCTCCATTGGCCCACTGTAGGCTTGTTTGAACGAAGCTGGCGTGAAACGCTGCGCCTTAAGCTTCTCGGTTGGTCTCGCACGTTTGGGAAGGAGAAGCGGTGGCCTGGTTTCGGCGTAAGAAGAAGCAAAACAATGACACCCTGGATCGCGCATCTGACAACGACGACCTCAAGCATTTGCTGGAGTTCGTGCGGTCGCGCACTGGTGTGGAGGCTTTTATCGAGCCGCGGACGACGGTGACGGAGACGACGGTCATGTTGATCGCCCATGATGGCGAGTGGACCCGGCGGCGTGTCGACGGAGTTGAAGGCGCGTTCAAATTTGGTAACAAGTATGAAATCCCCGTATACGAGGTGGCCAAGGTCGGCTATCCGCAGCGCAAGCGCGATTACGACAAACGGCAGAAGATCTTGCGGCAGCGCGGGGAGATTTAGATACTGGACAATGCCGCCTACGGCGTTCCTCACCCCACCCGCCCGTATTGCCGGTGAACGTCACGGGCTGGCTGTCGTAGCGGTGACACTCACCCTCTGACCCCCGCCCCTCCCATTCGAGGACATGTGCCGAAGGGCCCCGAGCTAAAGCTCGGGGCCCTTCGGCGTGATGAGTGGAACTTGCGTTCCTAGCTTTGGAAGTCCTCGACTAGGCCCACCAGAGTGCGCACCGGAATTCCGGAGCCGCCAGCGGGAACATAGCCGTAGGCGTCGGGTCCGTCCGACGGGCCGGCGATGTCAATGTGCGCCCAAGCCTGCCCCTCGGGCAGGAACTTCGACAGGAAGTGTCCGCCCTGGAGCATGTGCCCGTCGCGCTTCATCCCACGTGCCACCTGCACCACGTCGGCGATGGTGGAGGACATGTTTTTCTTGATGTCTTCGGGGATGGGCATCGGCCACATCATCTCGCCGACGGAATCGCCGACGCGCTTGATGCGAGCGGTCTCCTCCTCATCGCCCATGACGCCAGCGCAGCGAGCGCCGAGGGCGATGACCTGACCACCGGTGAGGGTCGCCACGTCGTAGATAGCATCCGGGGAGTCCTCGGCGGCGCGCCACAGCGCGTCGCACAGCACCATCCGGCCCTCCGCGTCGGTGTTGAGCACCTCGACGGTCTTGCCCGAGTAGGTCGTGACGACGTCACCGGGGCGGTAGGCGTCGCCGGAGGGCATGTTCTCGGCCAGTGCCACCCAAGCGGTGACGTTGACGTTGGGCTTGACCTCTGCGATGGCGAGCATGGCTCCGCAAACCGCGGCTGCTCCGCCCATGTCTCCCTTCATGTCCCACATGCCTTGCGAAGGCTTCAAGGAGATTCCACCGGTGTCGAAGGTGATGCCCTTGCCGACAAAGGCCACGTGCTTGGACGCACCCTCGGCCCGGTAGGTGATCTTGACGAGGCGGGGTTTTTCGGTCGAACCCATGCCGACGGCCAGGATGCCGCCGTAACCGGCCTCTTGGAGAGCTGTTTCGTCGAGGATGTCGACCTCAAGGCCAACGGCGCGGCTCTTGTGAGCGATATCGTCGGCAAAGCTCGGGGGGCGCAGGTAGTTTCCGGGCTGGTTCACCCAGTCGCGGGTCGCGAAGACCCCTGCGGCCAGGCCATGAACGCGGGTGAGGGTGGCCGCATCGGCGCCCAACACGGTGACCGCTTCGGGCGGAAGCTTGATGTCATCGGTGTCGGTTTTATAGGTTTTTGCCTGGTAGGCACCGAGGAGTGCGCCGGTGGCGATGGCTTCGGTGTCGCCGGGCAATGCGAAGGCGACGGTGGCGTGACCAAACGAGGCACGAACGGCCTCGCCTGCGGCACGGCGCAGGGTCTCGGCCTCGAAGTCGCCCTCGTCGTTGGCCTTACCCAATCCGACGCCGAGGATGAGTTTCGCGGCGACGTTGCCTTGTGAGGGGAGGAAAGTCACTGACGAGGCCTTTCCCTCGTTTCCCAGCAGTTGGAATGTTCCGGCCAGGTCGTCGAAAGCGGAATTGACCTCGGCTGCGCCCACTAGCTCAGGAGCGTCATCTCCCGCTACCAGGCCCACTACCAGTACATCCACCTCAATGTCGGCGGCGGAAGTTGCCGCTGCCTTAAGTTGAGTCATTAATTGGCCTTTCGTGTCGGTGTTGACTATGACGCTTGGGGCGATCCTATTGCCCATAACACTCCGGTAACGTGCACGGTTATGACAGAGACGTCAACATCACCAACTGACCTGGTGAACTCCCCGCTGCACGATCGTCATGTCGCTCTAGGTGCGAAGTTTGCGCCCTTTGGCGGCTGGACGATGCCTCTCGAATACGCCGATGGTGGCGTGATCTCTGAACACACCGCTGTCCGCGAACGGGTCGGGTTGTTTGATGTATCACACCTCGGCAAAGTCATGGTGTCCGGTTCGGGCACGATCGACTTCTTGAACCGCTGTCTGACTCGCAATCTGGAGCGCGCCGGTGACGGCGATGCCCTGTATACGTTGTGCTGCGACGACAATGGTGGCGTGGTCGACGACCTGATCGTTTACCGTTTTTCTGCGGACAAGGTCCTCTTGGTGCCCAACGCCGCGAATAACGCGGGTGTGGCCTCACGCCTGATCCAGGTGCAGCCTGAGGGCATCGAGATTGACAACCAGCACCACGACTGGGCCATCCTGGCGGTACAAGGGCCTGCCTCGCAAGGGCTGCTGGAACGCCTGGGCTTGCCCACGCCGGAGAAGTTCATGAGTTTCACCGAGGCGAAGTTCGGTGGTACGACGGTGTTGGTGTGCCGTTCTGGGTACACCGGAGAACACGGCTATGAGCTGGTCGTCCCTTCCGAAGGAGCTGGCGAGGTATGGGACGCTCTGGTCTCGGAGGGCTCTTCCGATGGCATCGTTCCCTGTGGCCTGGCCGCCCGCGACACGCTGCGCCTGGAGATGGGCTACCCGCTGCATGGCAACGAGCTCTCCGCCGAGATCTCCCCGGTCCAGGCGCGAGCCGGTTGGGCCGTGGGCTGGAAGAAGGACGAGTTCTGGGGTAAAGACGCGCTGGTGGCCGAGAAGGAGGCAGGGCCGGAGTGGAAGCTGTGGGGCCTGGAAGCCACCGGCCGCGGAGTGCCGCGCGCCGATATGACCGTCTTCGTGGGCGATAAGCCCGTGGGAGTGACCACCTCGGGCTCATTCTCCCCAACCAAGAAGGTCGGCATCGCTCTAGCCCTCTTGGACACCGACGAGGAGTTGGGTTTGGAGCCGGGCAGCGAGGTTGAGATCGAAGTGCGCAACCGCCGCCTCGCCGCAAAGGTCGTGAAGCCACCGTTCGTGGAGGCGAAGACCAAGAGCTAGCGCCGCTGGCGGTAAATCGAATGTCGAATCAGGGCTGGGCTCCCCCGGTAAAGCGAGGGAGCCCAGCCCTTTCCGTTTGCGCTGGGTGTGCCTTAGCGGGTCACCTTGATATTGAAGTCGAGTGTCCCGAGTGACTGGAACAGTCGCATCCACAGCCCCAGGTACATTTCGGTGCCGCGCGCGGTGGTGATGTCTCCCAGGTCGATCACGTCCTCGTGACCCAAGGCGGTCAGGATGTCGGTGACGGTGGCCTTGGCGTCGGCGTCATTGCCGGAGACGAAGACTGTGTGATCGCCGCCCGCGAGGCGCTTGGGCTCGATCATCAACTCATTGGCGATGGTGTTCAGGGTCTTGACGACCAGGGCCTGCGGGAACGCTCGCTGTACTTGTTCTCCCAGCGAGTCGGTGTCCTTCACCGTCAAGGTGGCGGGGAATCCGCCTCCGAAGTCGAGTGGGTTGGACACTTCGATAAGGATCTTGTCGGACAGGTTTTCGGCTCCGGCCGCGGTCAAGACATCGAGTGTCGCGGTGCCTTTGGCGGCGTTGACCACGAGTTCGCTGTTCGCTGCGGCGTCAGCGAAGGTCGCCAGCTTGACCTGTGGATGTTGCTCGGCCCAGCCGGCGAACGCTCCCGGCTCGGTAGCGGCCAGGGTGGTCTTCACGTCGCGGGTGCCGACGGTGATCTCGTGGCCGATATTGGCCAGCCCGGACGCGAGGTTGCGTCCGACCTGCCCGGTTCCCAAAACTGCGATGCGCATGAGTCTCCTTTGTGGCGGGTGAGTCCCGCTGATCTCCATAAAAATACAGACAAGTCTGTCTAATTGTAAAGCGATATCACCTCTCTTCGAACCCTTGGGATGCACATAACGGACGGAACGGTCTGTACGATTGTCGTGAGTAGGCCAGGCAGGCGAGGAGGTGTGGACATGGGTCGTCCCAAGGCGGGGGAGCCCTCGGCGCGAGAGCGCATCCTCGACGCGGCCTTCCGCCTGTTCTATCGCCACGGCGTTCGAGGTGTGGGCATTGACCGCGTGATCGCTGAGTCCGGCGTCGCCAAAGCCACGCTTTACAAACACTTCGCCAGCAAGGACGACCTGGTGTTGGCTTACTTGGACCAGGTGGACCAGCAGTGGTTCGACGCCTTGCACGCCGCCGCTCGCAGCGCGGGCGAGGCCCCCCGCGACCAGTTGCTGGGGATGTTCGACGCCGTCGTCGACGCGTGCAGTGTCGAGGGGTTCCACGGCTGCGCGTTCATTAACACCGCGATCGAGTCTGTTCCCGGCAGCGTCGTTCACACCCGCGCGGTCGAGCACAAGGACCAGGTCCGCGGCTGGGCCACCGACCTGGCAAAGCGAGCCGGGGCGGCCGACGCCGAGGAGTTGGCGCGGCAGCTCATGGTCCTCATGAACGGGGTGTTGGCCGGAGGCGGCCTTGACGGCGACGTGCGCGACTCCTACGTGGCCAAGTCCGCCGCAGAGGCACTGATCGCGGGCGCACTCCCCGCGCGGTAGCTGTCGCCTCGGGCACCCAGACAAGCAAGGCGACATCGAAGGGCAGCTGCGCGAGGCGGCCCACGACGGGATCGACGTCTATGCCGACAACGTTGGCGGCGACCATCTGTAAGCGGCTCTGTCCTCGATCAATTCACTCGGGCGCATCGCGTTCGCCGCGCAGCTGCTGCGTCAGGGCCGGGCGTGGTCTCATCAGCGGGCCCGATTCTCTGCACTCTGGACCATAGGCGTAGCGCGTTCAGCGCTCGGTGAAATTCCTCGCTGGCGGCGCCGCCGCGTGGAAGGATCAGCTCATGAAGCTATTGATACTAGGCGGAACTGTCTTTCTGTCCAAAGAAATTGGACGCCAAGCCATTGAACGCGGGCACGAGGTCACGGTCGCGGCACGCGGCGAATCCGGCGAGCCTCCACCAGGGGCACAGTTTATCCGGATCGACCGTACCGATCCCTCCACATTGGAGCCTCTGCGTGGTCGTGAATTTGACGCCGTCGTGGACGTGGCGCGGATTCCCGCCCACGTCGCGGAGACTTTGGAAGTGCTGGGCGACAACGTCGGGCACTACACTCTCGTCTCCAGCATCAGCGTCTATGCCGATCATAGTGAGCCGGGCAAGAGCGCGCAGACAGCCGAGACCCTAGAGCCCATCGAGGCCGATTTTGCCGAACCACCCGGCGACGCGCAAACTTACGGGCGCAGCAAAGTCACCGTCGAGAACCTGGTCCGAGACAAGTACGGCGACCGGGCCTTCATCCCGCGCCCCGGCCTTATCATCGGCCCGCACGACGACGCCGACCGCTTCGGCTACTGGCCCTGGCGGATCGCCCAGGGCGGCGAGATCCTCGCCCCCAGCGCCGACGCGCTAGTGCAGTGGATCGACGTGCGTGACCTGGCTTCCTGGATCATCGGCGCGGCCGAGCGCAAATACAAGGGCACTTACGACGCCATCTGTGAACCCATCGCCTGGAGCGATTTCCTGTCGCAGATTGCCAAAGCGGTCGGCACTGACCCCGAGTTCGTCTACACCAATAGCGAGTTCCTGCTGGAACAGGGTGTTAACCCCTGGGCTGGCGAGGAGTCGCTGGGAATGTGGGTTCCCGATTCGATGGCCGGAATGACAGGCTATGACGGTAAACCGGCCCGCGACGCTGCGCTACACATTCGTCCGCTGTCCGAAACCGTGGCCGGTTGGCAGGAGACGAACACCGAGGCCGACTTGCAGGCGAAACTCTCGCCGGAGAAGGAATCCGCCGTGATCGCGGCCTGGAAGGCGCGAACCTAAGACTCAGCGGGGGCCGGATGGAATCTCCCGTCCGGCCCCCGCGTGCTCAGCGCAAGACACTTCGGCCGATGCGCCGTTGGCTATCCCTCTGCCAACAGCGTCGAGACGACGTGCTCGACGTGGCACTTCCATTCGGGCGACTGAGTGGGAAGCAGTCCCCTCGATATGCGAATCAGCTGCAAGTGGCCCAGGTACACGCTCACCGCCAGCGCCGCCCTCTGCCATGCCGTGGTGGCATCGTCGCCCATCCGCTCGTACATCGCCGCCACGTGCTCCACGCGCCGCTGGGTGACGCGCTCCAGTACCGCTGCCACCGCCGCGTCGTCGGCGCTGGATAGCAGGCCGATCTCGATGTGATCGTTCAGGCTGTATTCGACGATGAGGGTGAAGAGCTCGCGCAGGTGTTCCTTCGGGTCACCGGCTTCGTTGGCGATGGTGCTGACGTGGGCGATGACCGCATCGGTGTGATCGCGTTCCCAGGTTTCCAAGGCCGCTTCGATAAGAGAGCGCCGATTGCGGAAGTGGTGGTAAAAGCTGCCCTTGGTGGTGCCGAGCTTGAGGGCCAGCGGCTCGACGGCGACGCTAGAGAGGCCTCCTTCACCGATGGCACGTAGCGCCGCGTCCGCCCAGTCTTCGGCGGTGAGCCGGCGGGATGTGCGGTCTTGCCTCGTCATGGAACATACGCTACCGTATGTAAAAACATACGGATGCGTATGGAAGGTGTGGGCATGAAGAACATCCATGAGCGTGTGATCGAAGCGCCAGTCCAATCGGTGGCGGGCCTGTTGAATAACTTGGGACAGCCCGAGGATCGGCTCTGGCCGAGCGAAAAGTGGGTACCGATGGTGATGGATAGGCCCCTCGCCGTCGGAGCCGCTGGCGGACATGGGGAGATCCGGTACCGGGTGACCGAGTTCGAGCCCGGCAAACGAGTCCGATTCGCATTCCACCCCAAGAGCGGCATCGATGGAACGCACGAGATGACGCTCGTCGCGCTTGGGAAGCGCCGGTGCCGGTTGCGGCACGAATTCCACGGCCGCCCAACGGGCTTTATGCGCATTTTGCTGCCGCTGGTGGTGATACACCTACACAACGCGCTGCTGGAGGACCTGTTGGACAATGCCCAGCGCGCGGCCACCGGGGCAGTGGCCAAACCCGCCACCTGGTCGTGGTGGGTGCGACTGTGGCACTGGATCGTCGAGCGACCAATGGTGAAGGCACACCAGGCCAATATGGCCTTCGCGCGCCGGTGAGGCCGCAGCAGCTCACCGCCTGAGTACAGGCGCAAACCATCAATGTGGATGGGGCACCGACAGATTGACCCTCAACCCAAACCGCTAGGTCGACCGAAGCAACCTCACCACATCCCGGAGAACTCTTCCCACCTAGACGTCGGGCTGTTAAAGGCCGCGCGGGCCAAGGAGGCCCGCGCAAACTCAGTCTTCCAACAAGTTCGGATCAACGTTGGGCTGCAACTCCAATGGCAGCTCAGTGTCCTCCTCGGTGTCCTCCTCAGTCTCCTTCTCCACCGAATCGTCGGACTCACCATCCTCAGGGATGGGCAAAGACGCCGCCAGTTCCACCGCTCGCTGCATCAGCTGCCAGCCGAGCACATTGCTAATGCCGTCGGCGATGTCGACACCCAAACCCGCGCCAGCGGCCATTCCCGTCTGTTTGGCCAGACGCTCCACCACCGGATGCGGCGAACGGTCAGGGGAATAGCACCATTTCGGAGCCGCGAGAGTGTACTCGCGAGCGATCATCATCGCAGCCATCGCCCCGGGCCCGTCCAACAAAACCGGTACGCTGCGCACCGCGGCGGAAACAATCGCCGCCGCGGCCGCGCTGAGCGCCGCGCCTCCCAACCGGGCGGAAACGTCGTCGGCCTTGCGTTTGAAACCGCGGTTGTGCGCCATGTGATCACGCAAAGCCGCGACGCGACGCATCCAACTGGCGTCGTCGATCAGCCCCTCGCGATTGAACATAGGCGCGACCAACTCGGTGATGTCCATGCGAGTGGTAAACGAAGTAACGGCCGCAGCGGCGGTGGCGGCCCCGGCACCGAAAGTGCCGATCAAGAGAATATCGGCACCCTGATCAATCGCGCGGTCAGCTGACTGACGTCCAAGGCTTTGGGCCGAGTGCAAGCTGGCAGTATCGAGCAACCCCGGCGCCACAAACTCGTGACCAGGTACCTCGACGATCTCCACAGGCACCTGCGCCTGCGCGGCCGTGGAGGCCAACAGCGACTCCCCCTTGCGAGTCGACGCGATCAGCTCCGGGACCGCGATGAGTTCGCCCGCATCCCAACCGGGCGGATATGCTCCACAGAACTGGATCAGTCTCGGTGCGGAAAAAGGCACGGGAGAGGCCGTGCCCTGGACCCTGGCGGCCCAGCCGACTGAAGCGGCGAGACCTCCCAAACCACTACCGGGGATCTGAGCTCGCGCGAGTCGATTGAGAGCGCGGGTCGTCCATACTGCGTTGGGGAATTTGGCTTTTAGGTCCGTCATCGGGCCCGCCGCGGTTGATTCAGACACGATCTAAGGTTATCGCGCCACGTTCGAGGGACAATTGCACTGTGACCACCATTGAATTCGCCAAGGGACACGGCACCGGAAACGACTTCGTGATCGTGCCAGATCACGACAACTCCAGGCCGCTGACACCCGATGAGGTCTCCTTTCTGTGCAACCGGCGCACAGGCATCGGCGGTGACGGATTGTTGCGGGTCATCCCCACAGCGGCCTACCTAGAGGACAGCGACACCGCGCCAGCGGCGGATCTGACAGGCGCCAAGTGGTTCATGGACTACTACAACGCCGATGGCTCCGTCTCGGAAATGTGTGGAAACGGCGTGCGAGTCTTCGCCCGGTACCTGCTGGAACAGGGAATGGCCTCCGGCGACCACATCAAAGTGGCGACCAGGGCCGGCATCAAAGAGGTACGAATAGACGGCGACAACCTCGTGGTCGACATGGGCCCCGCCGAATTCGGGCCCACCTCCCAAGCCTCGCTAGAGGGATACGCCTGGCCCGGACAAGCAGTGTCGATGGGAAATCCGCACCTCGTGTGCCACCTGGGGTCACAAGCCGAGGTCGACGACCTGAACCTGCACACCGCCCCGATTGTGGACAAACGCATCTTTCCCCACGGAGCCAACGTCGAGTTCATCGCCGGAGAAGCCCCACACATACACATGCGCGTCTTCGAACGCGGAGTCGGTGAGACGGCCTCGTGCGGAACCGGTACCTGCGCCGCGGCCGCAGTGGCGCTGCGCCACAGCGCTGGCCCCATCGAACCGGGCACGGTCGCAACCGGTTCCTGTCGGGTCGACGTGCCCGGCGGAACCCTGCACATCACCGTCACCGCGGAGACCATCCTCATGAGCGGACCAGCCCTCATCGTGGCATCGGGAACCGTCCGTCTCTAACCGGCCGGGAACGACCGCCGCGCGCTGGCCACTTCCACAAAGGGTGGCAACGCAAACAAGGGAAGCGGGGGCCGCGACAGCACATGTCGCGGCCCCCGCTTCCCAACGAATATGAGTTCCCCGGTTGAGGAAACACCAAGGAGGAGCTAATCCTCCGGGTGGTTTTTGACCATCACCTCGCGCACGGCCGCTGCCACAGCCGGAGCCACCTTCGAGTCAAAGACGCTGGGGATGATGTACGTGGGGTTGATCTTGTCCGCTCCCACGCAATCGGCGATCGCCGTAGCCGCCGCCATGGCCGCGTCATCGTGCCAGCCACGTGCCTGCGCGTCCAGCAAGCCCCGGAACACACCAGGGAAGGCTAGAACGTTGTTGATCTGGTTGGGCTGATCGGACCGCCCCGTAGCCACGATCGCGGCGTGGCGCGCCGCTTCGGTTGGGCTGATCTCCGGGTCCGGGTTGGCCAGGGCGAACACGATCGGGTCGCCACCCATGGTCGCCACATCAGAGCCCTTGAGGATGTTCGGGGCGCTCACACCGATGAAGACATCGGCTCCCCGCATCGCCCCAGCCAGGTCGCCCTGGTAGTTGTCCTTGTTCGTGTTCTCCGCCAGCCACTTCTTCGTCGCGTCCGGGGCCTCAGTGCCCCGACACAGGGCACCTTCGCGGTCACACACAATGATGTCCTTGACATCATGCTTCATCAGCAGCCGGATGATCGCGGTACCAGCGGCTCCCGCCCCGGCGACAACGATCTTCGTGTCAGAGAACTCCTTGTTCACCACCCGCAGCGCATTGGTCAGCGCCGCCATGACCACGATCGCGGTGCCGTGCTGGTCGTCGTGGAACACCGGAATGTCAAGGCGCTCGCGCAGCTTCTCCTCGATCTCGAAACAGCGCGGCGCGGCGATGTCCTCCAGGTTGATGCCGCCGAAGGTCGGGGCCAAATTAGCCACCGTGTTGATGATCTCCTCAGTGTCTTGGGTGTCCAGACACACCGGCCACGCGTCGACGTCACCGAACTTCTTGAACAGGGCGGCCTTGCCCTCCATGACCGGCATTGCCGCCTCGGGCCCGATATTGCCCAAACCCAGCACCGCCGAACCGTCGGATACCACGGCCACAGAATTGCGCTTGATAGTCAGACGACGAGCGTCGTCGGGGTTGTTGGCAATCGCCTGGCACACTCGCGCCACACCCGGGGTGTAGGCCATTGACAGGTCGTCGCGGTTGCGCAACGGCACCTTCGACTTCACCTCGATCTTGCCGCCCAAGTGCAGCAAGAACGTTCGGTCGGAGACCTTCTTCACCTCGAAGTCAGGCATGGCGCCCAGAATCTGTGTCACCTGTTCGGCATGGTGGGCATCCGAGGTGTCACAGGTCAGGTCGACCACCATGCGAGTGTGCTCGGAGGAGACGACGTCCAGAGCCGTCACGATCGCGCCTGCCTGACCAACAACGGTCGCAAGTCGACCTGCCGCGCCCGGATCGGCCGAAAGGGCCAAACGGACAGTGATCGAGAATCCAGCGCTGGGGAGGCGGGCGTCAGACATGGAGGCTCCTTGAGATAAGACGCGGCGTCAGTTGTGAAACTTCTCTAGCTTCATTTGTGAAATGGCTCTAATTATCATTCTTATCACTACAATGGGTGATCGGCATCAGTGGAGGCCACACCTACGGTGGAGACCACATCAGGTTGAGTACCCCTGTTCCACCGGCGAACATGCGCTCATTATCGGTTCTCCAGGCTGCCAGTGACGCCGAGGGGCCATGCGTACCTGGCCTAGCCGGTGACAACCGACCTCACCGCTGTTTTGGGCCCGATATCGGGAATGCCCCAAAAATCAGATGCGTTATGCCAATTGAGCTGCCATGCTCGTCGCTAGCACCAATTCGCCGCACTTACGGAGGTACTCTCACAGTGGAGTCCATGACCTTGATTTTCAGCTGAGCTAACGGACGCCTCAGCGAGGTCGGATCACGTGCCGAATCGCGAACGCTCCCGCAGCAATAATCCCGCAACGCAAACCACAGCGGATGGAAACACCCGTAACCGATCGCCCGCATAATGCGAACCGGTGGGATCGCCACTCAGCCCGCTGTAGGTGACAAACTTTATCCGGCTGAAGGATGGACATCCAACTTGAGACACGAAGTATCACGTATGCATGAAGACAATCACTTTGAGGACCTGCCAACCGGCGGAGACCTCGATCTGGAGGCCCGCCAGGCGCTACGCCGCGTCGACGGCCTCACCACAGAACTTGCCGACGTCACCGACGCCGAATATCGACAGCTACGCCTGGAGCGCGTGGTCTTGGTCGGTGTCTGGACCGAAGGTACCGTCGTCGACGCGGAGAACTCCCTGAGTGAACTCGCCGCTCTGGCTGAGACCGCAGGTTCGGAAGTTCTCGACGGCATGTTGCAACGCCGGTCCAAGCCTGACGCGGGCACGTACATCGGTTCGGGCAAGGTCGAAGAACTTAAGGACGTTGTGGAGGCTCTCGGAGCCGACACCGTGATCTGCGACGGCGAACTCTCGCCGGGTCAATTGCGCACTCTGGAAAAAGAGGTCAACGTCAAGGTCGTGGACCGCACGGCGCTGATCTTGGA
This sequence comes from Natronoglycomyces albus, assembly GCF_016925535.1. Taxonomy (NCBI): domain Bacteria; kingdom Bacillati; phylum Actinomycetota; class Actinomycetes; order Glycomycetales; family Glycomycetaceae; genus Natronoglycomyces; species Natronoglycomyces albus. Next base: position 1,293,527 of record NZ_CP070496.1, read on the forward strand.
TATTTTCGCCCAGCACGCCAAGAGCCGCGAAGGTAAAGCCCAGGTCGAGCTGGCTCAATTGCAGTACCTGCTGCCGCGACTGCGCGGCTGGGGTGACGCCATGAGCCGACAGGCTGGCGGTCGAGCCGGTGGCGCCAGTGGCGGTGTCGGTCTGCGTGGACCCGGTGAGACGAAACTGGAGACGGACCGGCGGCGCATCAATACCCGCATCGCCAAATTGCGCAAAGATCTCAGTCGCATGAAGACCTCGCGCGACACCAAACGCTCGGACCGCACCCGGCACGAGGTACCCGCCGTCGTTATTGCCGGCTACACCAATGCGGGCAAGTCTTCGCTGCTCAACCGGCTCACCGGTGCGGGCATCCTGGTGCAGGACGCGCTTTTTGCGACCCTGGACACGACCACGCGCCGTACTCAGACCTCCGACGGTCGGGAATACACCCTGTCGGACACGGTTGGATTCGTGCGGCATCTACCGCACCAGCTAGTCGAGGCATTCCGTTCCACACTGGAAGAAGTGGCCGATGCTGACCTGGTGTTGCACGTCATCGATGGTGACCACCCGGACCCGGCCTCCCAAGTGGCGGCTGTGCGGGAAGTGTTCAGCGAGGTCGACGCGCAAAACGTTCCCGAGCTCTTGATTGTCAACAAGGTTGACGCCGTCTCGGCTGAGACGCTGCTGCGTTTGCATTCGGATTGGCCCGATGCCGCGTTCGTCTCCGCGGCGACCGGTGAGGGCATCGACAAGCTACAAGAGCGAATTGAGCAGGCGTTGCCCCGTCCTCAAGTCACGCTCACGGTGAGCCTGCCATATGACCGGGGTGACCTGGAGTCGAGGGTGCGCACGCACGGAGAGGTCGTCTCGGTTGAACACACCGGGGAAGGCACCGTGATGACGGCTGCGGTCGGACCCGCTTTGGCCTCCGAACTGGAGCCGTATACGACGACCTCCTAGTGGGCTCCCGCGCTTGATGTGGTGGGGAGGGAACACCGAAAGGTGCTCCCTCCCCACCACGCTTTCTGGTGATGTGTGTGGGTGGGGCCGTTTCGCCGTGGGGGAGACGTCATACCGCCTGCGGTGGTGGAGCGGGATGCGGAATGCGGCACGACAGTCTGGGATGACCGTTTCCTAGGGATATACGCGATTGGGGCCTCTATGGCACATGTCGATCTCTAACAAAGGAGACAAATACCCCCGACAAAGCGGTATCCATTGACGACTGTGGATGCTGAGCTGCACTTTGAGAGTGGTTTTGAGCATGATTCACTAGCCCGCTGCGGTGGGGTGTTGGTGTTCTGGGACACTGTTTTGCGATGCGTGACAGTGACCAGCGAACGTGGCACTGGGGCAGCCGTTTTCTCGCCGGAGTCGTTGCGACGGCATTCGTGGGAATGGCCGTTCCGGTACATGCCCAAGAGGGTGATGACGACGACGCCGAGGGAGACCCCTCCGGTGGCGAAGTCGTGTGCGAAGTCGCCGACGATCGTCTAGCGAATATCGCCGGAATAGCCCCTGCCGACAATGGCTACTGGGTGCTGCCCGATAGTTCCTATCACGGTGCCGCCATGGAGATCTTCCGTGTCGACGCGAGCTGTCTGGTTCATGAGCCGATCATGATCAACCATCAGCCGCGTGAACCAGAGGACCTGGCGATGGCTTCGGACGGGTACCTCTGGGCGGCCGATACAGGCGACCAACTCACCGATCGCCCGCAAGTGGCCGTTACTCGCGTTAACCCCAACGACGCCAGCGATCGGCAAATGTTTCGTTTCGTCTATCCCGACGGCCCCAAACACGTCGATACGATGCTGCTTACTCCAGACGACTCCGTCGTCTTCTTGTACAACGACGGCGCCGACGTCGTTCTCTATAGTCCTCCCACCGACCAGTATCTCGAAGAGAACACCCCGCTAGAACGCGTCGCCACGGTCAGCCTCGAACCGACTGACACTGGGCACGGCGGCACCGATGTCAGTGGAGCGGCTATGTCACCAGACGGAGAGCGCGTAGTCCTGCGTACCGCCTCCGACGCCTATGAATGGGACATAGACGGGGACATCTTCTCTTCGCTTGAGGAGAATGAACCTCGTATTACTCCGCTGCCGGGCCAGACCGGTGGGACCATCGCCTATGACGAGGACGGTGAATTCGTCACCGCTGGCCCCGGCGACTCTGGTGCGTCGCTGCGCAGCTACGTTCCCGCAAGCGTGGCCGAAGAAGAGGACGATGAGGGCGGCGAAGAGGCGGCCAGCGAAAGGCCGGGCAGGGACCAGGGTTTCACCGACTGGCTCATTGACACTCTTGGACCTGACGGGATTATCAAGACGCTCGCGGCCGCGGCTGTTATCGGCCTGCTGATCATGTTCGGCGGTATCTGGATCATCGTGCGCTACCGCCGCCAGGCCCGTGAGCGGGCGTTGAGCCTTGAGGACGACTCTGACCTCGATGACGACTTGGACGACTTGGACGATTTCGACTCGGAGAATCACGCGGCCGCGTTCGCGCCCGATATCAAGGTCGAGGAAAACTACGGCGACCCCGAAGTCAGTCAGCTGGCCAATCGTGCTCGTCGCGACGAAGGCGGCACGGTGTATGGGGGAGCCAAGAACAGCGAAGGATCCGTCTACGGAGCTGCTGGGGCCCGCGAAGGCGGCTCGGTGTACGGATCGGCGCAATCGCGTACCGGGGCCGGGTCCGATGCCGAAGTAGAGGCCAACGCCGAAAACGGTTGGTTCAAAGGCACGTCCGGACGTTCAGCCACCGGAGGTGGGACCACCTACGGCGCAGGTGCGGCAGCACGTGGTGGGAACGTCTATGGCGCGGGGGCTAACGACGAGGCCGGTTCGGTTTACGGTGGTGCGCCTTCGCCTTCCTCGGCTGAATCCGAACGGACGCCGGGGACGACTTACGGTGCGACGGGTGCGGCCCGGGGTAGTACCTACGGCGCTTCGGATTCCGGCAGTCGAGGGAACACCTACGGCAGTACGGGCACAAGCGGTACCACCTATGGCTCGGGCGGAGGCAGCGTCTACGGAGGTGGTGAGTCCGGTTCGGTCTACGGGGACACAAGCGGGGCGGGGCCATCCGGGTCGGTATACGGCGCCAGTTCGCACGAAGATGACCAGTGGCGAGGCCAAGGCCGGGGACGCGAGGGCTGAGACGGCCCTTGGAGTCCCGCACGTCACGCAAGAGTGACACACGGGATGGATGCGTTGAGTGGCCTGTGTGGTGATGAGCCATCTGTTGTAGACGCACTCGGCGACAGCTGCCAACTTATTCCGTCGCCGAGGCGGCTTAAGGATCGTCGTGCTCGGCTGGTCGTGACCGGTCTATGGACAGCCCGAAGGCTCTCGCGAGACCCGGGGGTTCGCAGCGGCTCGCAGCGTGGCTATAGCTTGCGCAGTACTGCTACGACGCGGCCCAAAATCTCGGCTTCCCCGGCTTCGATGGGTTCATAGCGGGGGTTGGCCGGTAGCAGGAGCGGTTGCCCATTGTTGCGCTTCCACTTCTTGACGGTCGCTTCGCCGTCGATCATGGCCGCTACGATCTCGCCGTTGTAGGCCTCGGGCTGTTGTCGTACGACCACCCAGTCGCCGTCGGCTATGGCCGCTTCGATCATGGAGTCGCCTTTGACGCGAAGTAGGAAGTGGACGCCTTCGCCAACGAATTCGGCCGGCAGCGGCATGACGTCGTAGTCGCGCTCTTCGGCCAGTATCGGGGCCCCGGCGGCGATCTCGCCGACCATGGGAACGTAGCGTGGGCGTGGGTGTTTAGTGCATGTTTGTACCCCAGCTGGGGTCTTCTGCTTGACTCCGACGGCACGCGGGCGTCCCGCCTGGCGATGCAGATAGCCTTTGGCTTCAAGTTGTTTAATCTGATAGGCGACCGACGAGGCTGATGCCAAACCGACTACTTCGCCGATCTCGCGCACGCTGGGTGGGTAGCCCTTGTTGCTCGTGAATTCCTCGATGTACTCCAGCACTTGCTTTTGACGCATCGTGAGAATATTCGATTTGGATTTCACGGGAGTGGGATTGCTGGCCACGGTATCTCCTGTATTGGCAAAAGGGACAGCACATGCGATTTCGCTAATCTAACTCATTGTCCCGCCTGAGTCAAACACAAGTACGACTTCAGCGTGTCAGCTAGGGCAGATGACGGGCGTCTTGGGTCGGCGATTCACCCCACAGGCGGCGAAAACGGTCAGTAGGGTAAAGAAAAAATAGAGGCGTGATACACCTCGCATTGAAGTGAACTGGTCATTCGTATTTTCGCTCGAATTCTCGTTGCTAACACAATATATAGTGGTTTAATGTAGAGGTGATCACTATTTATTGGGGTCGGATTGATAAATTCTGGGGCTGTGACACTCTCGAATGCGTGGCGGTGGCACAGAGATTGTCATCGTTCGTCCGTTATCGGGAATTAGTACGTACATACGGTTTTGAAGGAGGCGTAGATGCGGTGCCCATACTGTCGGCATCCCGACTCACGGGTCGTGGACTCGCGCGAAGGGGACGACGGGATGCTCATTCGCCGCCGCCGAGCCTGTCAAAGCTGCGAAAAGCGTTTTACCACTGTAGAGGAGTCCGTCCTCGCCATTGTGAAGCGCTCTGGCGTCACAGAGCCATTCAGCCGCCACAAGGTCGTCACTGGGGTCATGAAGGCCTGTCAGGGGCGGCCGGTCACCCGGGATGCCTTGGAGGCCCTCGCCCAACAGGTCGAGGATGAAATCCGCTCTCGCGGTGTGGCCGAACTGGCCAGCAACGAAGTGGGCCTGGCGATCCTGCCGCCCTTGCGTGAGCTCGATGAAGTGGCCTACCTACGTTTCGCCTCGGTCTACCGTTCGTTCGATTCGGTCGAGGATTTTGAGGCGGCCATCGCGGATCTGCGCGGGCAGAGCGACCAGACTTCGGCGGCATCGACCGGGTAGGCACCCAGTTGTCCAGCCCGACCCATGTTCATAGCGTTCAGCTGCGGTGTAGGCCCAGCTTGTGGCCACGAACTCGCTCCTGGCCAGGGATGAGCTGGCTGCCGGACACATCGCGCTTTACGGTCCGCCGTTGGCCGCGCACAGGTCGTTTGCCGCTCGGAAGTGTCACACCCGAGACCGACGATGAAGAAGTGGCACCGGTGGACCAAGGCGACGTCGTCTGTCTAGACGCGTCGGACCAACCCAACCTCGCCTAGCGCGGTGTTGGGAGATCGACGGTAAAAAGTAGCGCCGATGCCGGGTGAGAGCGGCACCGTGAGACTGGACCGTCGAAAAATGACAGCGGATCAACAGTAAGAACGGGGACAGCATGGCCAGCGGGGAAGCGTCGGTTCCACATCAAACTGCGAACAGCGCGCATGCGAAGGCATCGAATAAGAAGAACCGGGTCAAGACCACCCGGACTGATGGCAAGAAGACCTCAACTACCGGTACCAAAGGCAAGCACATGGGCGAGAACTCAGGCGGATTGACAATTTCCCGCGCCTTCACCAGCGAGGGCGTTCATCCCTACGACGAGGTCGTATGGGAGAAGCGCGACGTGGTGATGACCAATTGGCGCGACGGGACGGTCAATTTTGAGCAGCGTGGGGTAGAGTTCCCCGCGTTTTGGAGCCAGAACGCCACCCAGATCGTGACCTCGAAGTACTTTCGAGGGGCGGTGGGGACCTCACAGCGTGAGCACAGCCTGAAGCAGCTGATCGACCGGGTGGCCAAGACCTATCGTGCCGCAGGCGAGAAGGGCGGCTACTTCGCCTCCGTAGCTGACGCCGAGGTCTTTGAAGCCGAACTCACCTGGCTGATCTTGCACCAGTACTTCAGCTTCAATTCCCCAGTGTGGTTCAACGTGGGCACCGAGTCCAAGCAGCAGGTCTCGGCCTGTTTCATCCTCAGCGTTGACGACACGATGGAGTCCATCCTTGATTGGTACAAAGAGGAAGGCCTGATCTTCAAAGGGGGTTCCGGATCCGGAGTCAACCTTTCGGACATCCGCTCATCCAAAGAACTGCTCTCCTCGGGCGGCAACGCCTCGGGGCCAGTCAGCTTCATGCGCGGAGCCGACGCCTCGGCGGGGACCATCAAGTCCGGCGGTGCGACTCGCCGGGCCGCCAAGATGGTCGTCCTCGATATCGACCACCCCGATGTCGAGGAATTCATCGACACCAAGGCTCGCGAAGAGGACAAGATCCGCGCATTGCGCGACGCTGGTTTCGACATGGATCTGGGCGGCGAAGACATCGTCTCGGTGCAGTACCAAAACGCCAATAACTCGGTGCGTGTCACCGATGAGTTCATGGCAGCCGTGGAGAAGGGCACCGACTTCGCGCTGCGGGCCCGCACCACAGGCGAGCCGATCGAAAGGCGTGACGCCCGGGAACTGTTCCGCAAGGTGGCCACGGCCGCATGGGAATGCGCCGACCCGGGCATCCAGTACGACGACACCATCAACGAGTGGCACACGTGCCCGGTCACCGGGCGTATCACCGCGTCCAACCCATGCTCCGAATACGTCCACATCGACAACTCATCGTGTAACTTGGCCTCGCTCAACCTCATGAAGTTCCTCAACGACGACGGCTCGTTCGACGTGGAGCACTTCACCAAGGCGGTCGAATTCGTCATTACCGCTATGGAGATCTCGATTTCGTTCGCGGACTTCCCCACGGAGAAGATCGGCGAAAACACCCGCGCCTATCGCCAACTGGGCATCGGCTATTCCAACTTGGGGGCCCTGCTGATGGCATCGGGGCTGCCCTATGACTCGCCCGAAGGGCGCTCGGTCTCCGCCGCGATCACTTCGTTGATGACCGGAGTCTCCTACCGCCGCTCCGCCGAAATCGCCGCAGTGGTCGGACCATACGAGGGCTACGCCAAGAACGCCGAGGCCCACCAGGCTGTCATGCGCAAGCACGAGGCGGCCTGCGAACAGGTCGAGACATTCAACGATGTCGACGCCACGGTCTTGCGCGCCGCAACGCAGGAATGGCATCGGGGCAATGAGTTGGGCGCTACCCACGGCTGGCGCAACTCCCAAGCCAGTGTCCTCGCGCCCACCGGCACCATTTCATTCATGATGGACGCCGACACGACGGGCATCGAACCGGATTTGGCGTTGGTCAAGTACAAGAAGCTCGTCGGCGGCGGTTCGATGCAGATCGTCAACCAGACAGTTGGACGGGCACTGGACCGACTTGGATATACGGCCGAAGAACGACAGGCGATAGTCGACTACATTGCCGAGCATGGTCACGTCATCGACGCGCCCCACTTGCAAAAAGATCACTATCCGGTCTTTGATTGTGCGATGGGGGAGCGCTCAATTTCTCCGATGGGCCACGTTCAGATGATGGCCGCGGCACAGCCATTTCTCTCCGGTGCGATCTCAAAGACCGTCAACGTACCTGAGACGGCCACTGTCGAGGACTTCGAACGCATCTACTTCGAAGGATGGAAGCAAGGGCTGAAGGCCCTGGCGGTCTACCGCGATAACTGCAAGGTGGGGCAGCCGCTGTCCATCTCCAAGACCGACCAGAAAGCGACCGAGAAGTCTACCCAGACGCAGAAGGTCGTCGAGTACCGTCCGGTACGCCGCCGCTTGCCGAAAGTCCGGCCCAGTCAGACGGTCTCCTTTGCCGTCGGTGGAGCCGAGGGCTACTTGACCGCTTCGTCCTATCCAGACGATGGAGTTGGCGAAGTGTTCCTGAAAATGTCCAAGCAGGGCTCGACCCTGGCGGGAATGATGGACGCGTTCTCCGTGGCGATCTCGATAGCGCTGCAATACGGAGTGCCACTGGAGAAGTACGTCGAAAAGTTCACCAACATGCGCTTCGAACCAGCTGGCATGACCGACGATCCGGACGTACGCATGGCGGCCTCGGTGGTCGACTACATCTTCCGTCGTTTGGCGTTGGACTACCTCCCGTTCGAAAAGCGGGCCGCGCTGGGCATTATGACCACCGCCGAGCGCACGGCCGAACTCAATGGGGACGACCCATCGTTGGTCCACTCTTCGGAAACCGAACGCGAGTTCGCCGCCATGTCCGCCTCGGCTCCGATCGAAAAGGTCGTCGAAGTGGTGCAGGACAACCTGGGAGCGACTGCCCGCGAGGACATTTTGACGGGCTCGCGTAGCAGGGCCGCCGATGCTCCGCTGTGTATGAACTGCGGAACCACCATGCGGCCCTCAGGGTCGTGCTACGCCTGTGAAGGATGCGGAGCGACCTCAGGTTGTTCGTAGCCTTCTCGAAGGAACGTGACCGAACAGAACGCCTTCACTGACCAACGAGAGTGAGCCGATGGGCCCGGAAGCCTTAGTTTCGGGCCCATCGGGCATGTGGTGGCCATAGCTAGCGTTGGGTCGATGCTGGGTCCACTCACTTCACATCATCGCCAGCGGACAAATCACTGTAGGTGATGTCTCCGGCGGCGAAGTTTCCCAGCGAGGTGCGCGCGATCAGGTCCAAGAACAGATACGTCGACTCCCGGTTGCCGATGGGACTGGGAAGCGTATCGATCTTGAAGGCTTTGCGCAGGTCCTGAAACGCGCGTTCGGTGATCGGCCCCCAAATCCGGTCGATGTCGATGTTGCGATTGATGCCCAACAAGCGGGCCGAGACCTGCACGAGGGTTACATCGGTGCGCGCATTGGGTTCGTTGCGAAACGCCAGCCGCGTCGTCGAGCCGGCATTGTCGAAGTGAATGTGATTGCCGTGGGTCCCATCAGTGTCGTGCCAGCCGTTGAGAACCACGCGGAAGTATTGGCGGCACGAAGCCATCACCCCTAGGTAACGACGCCGATGTCCCCGCGATTGTCCGGGGCGCCAATGCCGATTCATGTCGACGCGCAAATTGCCGGTGCCATTGATACGCGTCAGATCGAACGCCGAACCCGTCCCATGTTGTCCGGATGTGCACGCGAACGTTCCCGCGCTTCCCACCCAGTCGATATTCTCCGATCGCACATCCCGCACCACCTGGTTGAGATACTTCGCCCAGTCATTGCACAGCCCTTTGAAGTTTCCGTTGAAGGGAAATGTCGTCACGTTCGGATGGCTGCCCAACGCGGGCTTGTCTGCCAAGTTCGGTCCCTGATACCCGGTGCGATACCGCAGCTTGCACGAAGACACCCCTACCCAATTCCATTGGCCGGAGGGACGAGCGCACTCGGCGAACGACTCTTCGGTTCTGCAAGCGACGGTGAACTCCGCGTCCGCGAGGTCGGTGTGTGCCATTGCGGAGGGCCCCCACGTCATCGACGTGGCACCGGCGGTGAGACCGGCCAACCCGGCGCGCAGAAACGTGCGGCGGCCCAGACGGGTGGTTTGCCTCCGATGCGGAGAAGGCGAGGGTTGCTGATGCGACATGAGGGAGGTCCTTCCGACGCTAGAGCGGCAGATGTGAGGCCCGCTGATCCAGAGGCTTGGAACAGCATCGGCGTGTTTCGCAGATTAATGCCTCACACGGGGGCAAAAAGCGTATTGCCGCGAATCCACCCAAAAGTACGAGCGTTGTCGATTCAGGCGTATAAGGGCCGGTCGTCGGCTAGGAACCGCTGCGGGGCGCTCGTTAGCGTCGCCATATGTCAAGCGGTGGCGTTGGGCCTCACGACCTGGGCCGTAGCATGTTGGCAAGGAAGCGCATACGTATCAAGCCCTCTACCCCTGCCAGGGGAAGAGGGCTTGATACGTATGCGTGGTCGGGTTTAGAGGCGCAGGCGGTAAGCGTGCAGGGTCACCGTTGGGATGGGCATCCAATCGCGCTCGGGCATGGTCTCGAAACCAAGTTTTTCGTATAGGGCGACCGCCTCGGCCGCCACGGCTGTGCGCACGTAGATCACCAGCTGATGGCAGTCGAGTTCTCGTGCCCTGTCGCAGACTGCTTGGACAAGTGCTCGACCCACTCCGCGCCGCTGCGCGGAGGTCGATACGGCTAGCATGCGAAACTCCAACTCCCCGGGTTGAGCCAGTTCGGAGAGTGGGCTATCCACTGGGCAGATGGTGACTGATCCGAGAACGTCGTTGCTGGTGGCGTCCACGGCCACGATGACCTCGGCCTTTTCGACGCGACCGGCCACGTCACGAAGTTCTTGTTCGTAAAAGCTGGCGGTGCCCTCCAACTGGCCCACAGCCCGATAAGCCTGTGTCACGACCTCGGCTATGGCTGCGTAGTCACCGGGTTCGGCGGGCCTGACCACGAGGCCCGAAGAGGGATAGGTGTCGATGTTGGTGGTGGGGTTGGTGGTCATGATTCCTCCAAATCACAGTGGCCCGATGGGCGGTGTAGCCCTCGGCTGGCCAGGGGGAGTGCCGCCAGCTGTCGCGAGGATTTACTCCTGCCACAGTAACGCCGCGAAGTGACGCTTCCTTGAGGTCACAGTGGCCTGTGTGACAGGGCTTGCCGCAAGCCTGGATAGGGAGGGGCCGCACCAGCGCTGAGCTGGCACGGCCCCCGTGACGTGTATTCGGTTGTGTATGTCAGTTCGCGTGACCGTGGTGACCGGTCAAACGCGGTCTGAAAATCTAACCCTCGTAATGCAACGTTAGGCGGGTCCAGGCTCCCACGTGGAAGTAAGAGCCATCGCCCAGTGGCAACTGCGTGTGCGGCGGCACCGGGTCATCACCACCGTTGAGGAAAGTTCCATTGGATGAACCGGTGTCGGTGAGAATCCAAGTGCCGTCTGGCGCGGCCTGGAGACTCGCGTGTTGCGAACTCACCCCGGGATCGGAGGCTTCACCGGAGAGGTCGATCTCCGGCGCAGTGCCACGGCGCGCGTTATAGCGCCCAATGTTGACCTGTCCTTGGTCCAACGGGAATCGTCGCGGCTGGTAGTGAGCCGGAAACTCCAGTTGCGAGCCCTCTTCGGACGCGGCGACTTTGCCGAAAAAGGCGCGGTCGGCGGTGGCGACTAGGACCCATTGCAATCCCGTGCCACCGTGGCCGCCCCCTGGTTGGCCCGGAGCTTGACCCGGTGGCGGGAATGCCGCTGCGGGGTCATTGGGCGACGCGTCGGGAATCGAGTAGCCCGGCATCTGCTGTGGGGGCCCAGGTGGGGCTGACATGGGCTGCCCGGGCTGGAACGGAGCCGAAGGCACCCCAGGTGGCATGTGCGGCGGCGCGGACGTTGGTGGAGCTGACATGTAGGCAGCCGGAGCGCCCGAAGCAGGCTGATTGGGATCGTAGCCCCCACCTTGCTGCCCGTAGGGGTCAGCTTGGCCGGGATATCCACCTTGACCCTGGTCGTAGCCGCCTGGTTGGAAAGGCGGCTGGCTGGGTTGGTACCCACCCGGGGCGGCCTGATTGGGGTCGTACCCACCGCCTTGCTGACCATAGGGGTCTGCGGGCCCTGGGGGGAAGGGAGGTTGGCTGGGTTGATACCCGCCCCCTTGCTGGCCATAAGGGTCCTGGCTGGGAGGGTACTGCTGGCCTTGGTCGTAGCCGCCGGGCTGGGAGTGACCATAGGGGTCACTGCCACCTGGTGCGCCGTGCTCGTACCCACCGCCAGGGGCGAAGGGGGGCTGCTGGCCTTGGTCGTAGCCACCCGGTGGCGGGAAGGGTGGCTGGCCTCCTTGGGGGTAGCCACCGGGCTGTTGCCCTTGGTCAAACCCGCCTGGGGAAGGTGGGAATGGAGGTTGTCCACCGCCTTGGAAGTTCTGGTTGGGGGCACCGCACTGTTCGCAGAATTGTCCTGCGGGGAAGTACCCACACGCGCACGGCGGCCCACCGGGCGGTGGTGCTCCGCCTCCAGGCTGCGGCGGTTGGTAGTTCATGTCGTGCCCCCTCCAAGCAATTCTGTGAAGTCTTTCTTGCGGCCCATTCCCAGCTTGGCCGTAAAGTCGTATTCTTCCTCGTCAGCTTCCGACTTGGCGGGAGCCGAGGTAGCGCCGCCAACCACTGGTGGGTTGAAGCGGGTTATGGCGACGCTGATGTTATCGGCACCACCATAGTCGCAGGCTTGCTGTGTCAACGCTACCGCCATTTGCCCAACTGTGCCGTCCGGGAGTGGACGCAGGTCGTCAGGGGAGTCCATGTAACGCGACAATCCATCACTGCACACCACGATATGGCCAGAGTCGGGAATGTAGCGGGCCAGATTCGGTTGCAACGACGGCGCATCCGATCCTAGCCAGGCCAACAAAGCCTTCGCATACGGGCTGCGGTATCGCTCGTCGCTTTCGTCGACACCGTGATATTCCAGCCGAGCCGCGATGGTGTCGTCAACTGTGAGACACATTGAATCGTCGTCGCCGACCCAGTAGGCGCGTGAGTCGCCCACCCAACAGATGACGACCTCGGTGTCGTCGACGATTGCCGAGACATAGGTGCTCGACGGTGGAGACTGCGGGTACTGCGCGCCAACGGTGGCCACCGCCGTGTGCGCGGCGTTGACGCCACGCCGGGAGGCCTTTTCCATGTTCTCGCCGTCCTTGAGCGCTTGTTCGATTTCGGTTACCGCCGCTTCGGCTCCGGCCAGCGCGGCACGTTCGGAGTCCGTCGCGTTGGACACGCCGTCACAAATGACGGCAATGCGCCGTCCCCCGACCGCGCCGATGGCGACCGCGTCTTGGTTGTAGTGGTGACGCTTGCCCACATCTGTGGCGGCGGCGATCACCGACAGGTCGAGTTCGACGTGGTCGCCGGAGCCTCCAGGGTGGTCGGCGTTGGTTTCGGTGGCTGCGGAGGACTTCCACGTGTGATCGGTGGCCTGGACGCCTTCGTCGAGGTCTCCTCCGCAGACTTCGCAGTAGCGTCCGAACTCGGCCGGAAGTGCGCACTCGGTGCACTTCTTCAAGGTGGTGGTTGGCATGCTGGCTCCAGTTGCGCTTCTGGCTAGAACGTGGTGCGGGGGCGGTGCAGGTTGGCCTGATCGATATAGAAGATCTGGTCTTCCTTTTTGTCGCAGGTGTAGGCCAGCCGCCGGTAGGACTTCTCCAGTGCGAACCTCAGGTCGCGTTCGGTCAGCGGGTGGTCGAACAGGGTAATCCCGCTGTGATGTTGTGGCCCGTATTGGTTGACCAGCGTGAGGGCGTAGGCCAGGAGCCGAGTGGACACGAGGTGGTGGCGACGAGGCTCCAGGTTTAGTGAGGCGATGCGCGCGGCCATGTGGCGTAGGTCGTTGAACCCGGGCGGATTGGTACGGCTGTGCAGGGAAATCTGGATAGCGGCCGTCTGCGCGACACCGTATTGGTTTGAGGTCTCAGGCACCTCCAACAGCGTTTCGATCGCCGCTGGCGTGTCGCCCATGGCGTCCAGGAGGCGAGCTTTGCCGTAGGCGGCCGAGACGAACCGACGATCGCATTGCCAGATGCGTTGGTAGTAGGGGAGAGCCAAGTCGCCTCGGCCGATGAGTTCGGCGCAGGCGGCTAGTGCCAGTCGGGGCGCCAGTTCTCCGGGCAGGTGCGAGTACACGGCGTCGAAGTGAGCACCGGCGTTGGCGAAGTCCCCAGAGAGCAAACAAATGATGCCGCGCAGCCAGGAGTGCTGCCAGGCGTATCCGTGGTGATGCAAGCTCTGATCGAGGGCGCCGGTTGCGTTGTGGAGGTCCCCGGCGCTGATGAGAGTGGTGACTCGCCGCAATTGGACTTCGAGCGACGGCTCGGGCGCGGAGTTGAGTTCCGCCATGATTCCGGTGACATCGGTGGCCGACATCGAGTTCAGGAATGCCGCGCTGGGGTCCGAGGGATCAAGCATCGGCTCGGGCAGGGCATGGGCGATGTCGAAGGCTCGCCCCACGGAGGAGGAATCGGCATCGGTGTCGGGGACTCCGAATGTGGATTGTTCGACGGTGAACATGGTCGAGGGAGCCATGAGCGGCTGACCGGACTCGACCGATTGAACTTCGCCGAGGATGCCCTGCACTTGAGCTCGCATCTCGCCAGCGCTTTGAAAGCGCATTCCTGGCTCGGAGTTGCAGGCCCGCAGCAAGAGGCGATGGAATGAGGCGTGCTCTGCGAACAGAGGTGCCTTTTCTGGGGAGGGAAGGCTCTCTCGATACTCTCCGGTGAAACCTTTGAAGTCCAGTGCCATGACCGCCATCGAACGTCCGATGGTGTATAGGTCCGAACTAATCGAGGGCCCGACGGTGAGCACTTCGTCATTGGGCACCGAGTACCCGGGTGTGCCATAGACCGCTGAGTCGAGATCGTCGATGCGGCGCACCGCACCCAGGTCGATCAACTTTAGCCACGTCTCGACGTGAATGATGTTGTCGGGCTTGAAATCACAGAAGAGCAGGTTGCGGTCGTGCAGGTACTCGAACGCTGGCAGCATCTCGATGGTGTAGGTGAGCACCTGTGACAACGGCAGCGGTTGTTTGTCGCCGTTTTCGTCCACGTAGTTGTCGCGGAGGGCTTTGAGCGATTGCCCCGCGATGTACTCCATGACGATGTAGCTTTGTGGGTCGCCAGTGCGGGGATCTGGCTCGGTGACGAAGTCGAAGATGTTGACGATGTTGGGGTGGTCGATGCCCACGAGGAATCGGCGCTCATTGACCGCCGATTCCAGAGCGTCCTCGTCCGAGGAGTTGATGAGGCCCTTGAGAACGACCCACCGTTCGGTTCCGTCGTCTTGGAAGTTGCGGTCGTTGGCCAGATAGATCCATCCCAGTCCACCGTGGGCGATCGCGCCGAGAATCTGGTATCGATTGGCGAGGACATCGCCGGGGCCTAGCGCCGGGGTGAACCAATATTGGGCGCGGCAGTAGGGACAATAGCCGGTGACTTGGCCGTCGCGCCCCGCTTGTGGGCGTCCGACGGGTTTGGCGCAGGAACCACAGAACCGCTTGTTTTCGGAAACGGCGGGGTTTTCCACCACGGCGGTGGAGGGGTCTCTTGGTTCCACTGGGGGCAGCTCACGCATGCCGCCACGTTGGCGACGGCTGCGGCCGGTGGTGCGGGAGACGGGGCCCGATAGCGCCCCCGAGACCGGTGAACTGGTGGCTCCGGCTACAGGTTGGTGGCGTTTGCCCAGGCGGTAGGTGTGCGGTGGCTCTGATACCGGTTGGGAGAGGGCCTGGTGAATGTCGTTCATGGCTGCTCCCTAGTCTCGGTACTGCGGTTGGGGTGCTTGGGCGGGGCCGAGAGCCTCAGCTAGCCACTCGTCGTAAATGTCATCCCAGGTGCCGTCGTCGCGCATGTCTTCGAGGATTCCGTTGATGTAGCGCACGAGGTCTTCGTTTCCCTGCGCGACGGCCACTCCGTAGGGCTCGTCGGAGAAGGGCTCACCGACGACTTCCAAGTAAGGGTCTTGGATGGCCATTCCGGCCAGGATCGTGTTGTCGGTGGTTATGGCGTCAACCATGCCTTGCTGCACCATGAACATGCAATCGCCCCAGTCAGGGGCGGCGACGGGCTGGGCATTGGTCGCACCGAGGCGGTCGATCGAGGTGGAACCGGGGGAGGAGCATACCCGGTGGTCGTTGGTGAGGTCCGACAGATCCTCGATCCCGGAGTCTCGGGTGACGAGCAACTGTTGTCCAGCGGTGAAATATTCTGAGGAGAACAGGACGTTTTCCCAGCGTGCGCAGTTCATGGTCATGGTGCGTACGACGATGTCGACCTCTCCGTTTTGCAAGGCGCTCTCACGTTCGTCGGAGGTCATGGTCACGAAGGTGATGTTGTCACGGTGCCCCATGATGTCGTCGGCGATGGCGCGGGCTATCTCGATGTCAAACCCTTCCAGTGACCCAGTCTCGGGATCGCGGAATCCCATCAGATACGTAGTTTGGTCCACCCCAACGGTCAAGGTGTTGTCGCGAATGAGGGCTGAACGCGCATCTCCGGCGGTGAGGCCCGAGGAGGGGCTGAAGGATTCGCGCGCACCGCACGGGTCGTCCTCGGTCGGGGGCTCGCCCAGCTCGGGACTGAAGTCGGCCCCTTGCGGAATTGGGAGTGGGACGTCGATCTCCGGCGGTGAGGTGGTCTCGACACTGGCGCACGAGACGGCGGCGATCGCGCAGATGGCGGTGAGGGCCACCAGGCTCCGCAGTCGGCGACTTCCACCTCGGTTATTCACACGTGCTTTCATGGATTGCCTCATAGGTGATACTCCGCGATGCGGACCTGAATGCCTGCTGCGGCGGCGAACAGCGCCAGCAGAGCGAAGACGGCGATGGCAATATGGGAGCCCCATAGCACCGTCTGTGCCGAGGCGGTGTGGTCATTGAAGGCATCCACGCTCAGGGCCGTCGCCTCGTTCATGGCGGTGTCGAATTGGTCGAAGATCGTATTGAGTGAGTCATCCTGTTCGCCGATGGAGGACTCGACCGCTTCTTGGTAGCTGCCTTGTTCGGATGTGGCGATGACATCGGCGCTGCGGGTCCCCCATTCCTCGGCGGCGTCCCGGGCCGTGGAGAGGGGAGCGGACATATCGCCCCCGTAGTCGTCTGTCAGCCGGTTCATCAGCCCCGAGCCGCCGTCGGGACCCAGTAGGAGTTCGAGCTGGCGATGGTAGTCCGCCAAATAGTCCCCGCCAGCACCGCGAGTGACCAAGAGCATCGCTTGGTCGGCTCGGGCCTGTTGTGCGGCGAGGTGGGCCTCGGAGAGTTCCCCCAGCGGCTTGGCGCCCTGCTCGTAGGACTGACCCATGTGATGGGCTGACAGCAAACCGACGGTGAGTACCCAGGCGAGAACCGCCACGGTCGCTCCGGTCGCGCCGAGCAGCCCCTTGTTAAAGACGCGATTGGTGCGTTTGAACAGCCACACTTGCAGCCAAAGGAGAAACAGGAGTGCCGCGACTCCAGCGGCTACGGTGATCCATGGAAATCCGGTCGCGCTAGAACGGGAGTCGTTGACCGCGCCGGTCGCGTTGGCTTGCAGGTCCTGTGCGGCGGGCAGCATTTCGGTGCGCATCATCTGCGAGGCTTGTTGGAGATAGGTCCCACCGACGGGCTGGCCGAGGCGATTGTATGAACGGGCGGAGTCGACCAGGCCGGTGTAGACGGGAAGATATGCGTTGACTCGGGCGATCAGTTCGGCGTCTTCGGCAGACTGGGCTCTCGAAGAGGCGCGCGAGAGTGCGAGCGAGGCGTCACGCAGAGCCGTGTGGTATTCCTCGCGCATCTGGGCGGATTCGGTGCCCCCGGCCAGGAATCCTGAGGAGGCGATGGCCTCGGCGTCGGACAGTGCCCGATACAAGTCCAGGGCGGCTACGGACAGCTGACCACTTTCCGAGGAAGTCTCGTCAATGAAGCTCTGCTTGGCGAACATCGAAGTCACGCCGGATATGCCGGTGGTCGCGATGAGCAACAACGCGATAATCATGTATGTGCGCAGCTTAGCCGGGGTGTGCTTGGTGAGCGAAGCCAGTTTTCCGTTGAGCTTTCCCTCCGAGCCCGGGCTGACGGGGTTACTCTGAGTGACTGGCTGGGTGGGCGGGGCCTGTTGGGGCGGGGGACCACTAACCGGTGGGGCACTGACAGCGCCGGAAACACCGGGAGGGGCATGAAGTGACAAGGTAGCCTCACAATCAGACCGGGGGAACTTCATGTTAGCGGGCTGGGGCAATGAAGGCGTCACCCTACCTAGCGGTATGCACTCCGAGGCAACCGCATTCCAGCAGCTACTTCAAGCAAGGTGGCCGACGACCATGACCGTTGAATCCGACGATGAACGCTGGATGCGCCACGCGATCGAGCTGGCGCGACACTGTCCGCCCTCGCCCGATGCCTTCAGCGTGGGGGCTGTCGTCGTCGTCGAAAACGAGGTTGTCGCCCAAGGGTACTCACGCCAAGATAACCCGCACGACCATGCCGAAGAGGTGGCATTGCGCGCCTTGCGGCTAGCGCCGGGCCGGGAAATGACTACCCAAGACGATCACATCGGTGGGGGAGACCTCACCGACGCCACAATTTATTCCACGATGGAACCATGTGGGGAGCGGGCCTCGCGGCCCATCCCTTGCGCCCAGCTCATCATCCAATCAGGACTAACGAGAGTCGTTTACGCCGTAGGCGAACCCACGACATTCGTCGCCGCCCCGCGCGGGGCACAACTCCTCCGAGAAGCTGGCTTGACCGTTGTCTACCTGCCAGAACTGGCCAAAGCGGCCCGCGAAGTCAGCAGACCCATAATGTTAGTTTGTAGAATATGCCTTTGATTACCGCCACCGAACTTGCCGAGCTGCTGGAAAGCAGCCCGCCACCGTGCGTTTTGGACATCCGTTGGCAACTTCAGAAACCCACTGAAGGCCGCGAAGCCTACAACGCGGGACACATCCCCGGGGCGGTGTTCCTGGACCTTGACGAAGACGTGTGCGGGCCGCCCGGCGAGGCGGGCCGCCACCCGTTGCCCGACCCCGAGAAACTCCAGGAATCCCTGCGTAGCGCTGGCATCAATAACGACTCCATCATCGTGTGCTACGACGATGGCCACTTTCTCTCCGCCGCCCGCACCTGGTGGACCCTACGTTGGGCCGGACTCAAGCACGTCTACGTCCTCGACGGCGGATACAAAAGCTGGGTCGACGAACGCCGTGAGGTCACCACAGAGGCCCCTGAGGTCGAACCGGGCACCGTGGAGATCGAAACCGGTCATGAAACCGTGCTCAACGCCGAGGCCGCCGCCGTTTGGGCCGACCAGGGCAAGCTCGTCGACGTGCGCGACCGAGGACGCTACTTTGGGGAAAAGGAATTCATCGACCCAGTCGCGGGCCACATTCCCGGTGCCGGAAACCTGCCCTCCAGCGACGACATTGACGACAAAGGTCGTTTCCTCACCAAAGGCCGTCTTCGCGATCGCTACCGCGACCACGTCGATACTGCGCTTTACTGTGGGTCAGGGGTGACCGCCGCCCGCTCGGCTTTGGCGATGACCGTCGCCGGATACAAGGTGCCCCCGCTATACATTGGTTCATGGTCCAATTGGATCGCCGAGGACCGACCGGTTTCGTCAGGAGATTGACATGACTTTGCATCTGCCAGGCCTCCCGCGCGCGGGCGTCGCCGTGCTCGCGGCATCGTTGCTGGCGCTGGCCAGCTGTTCCAGTGACGCTGATCCCGACGCGAACGGTGATCAGGACCCGGCGGATGTCGAACAGACCAACGACGCCGAAGACGAGGGAAATGGTGAGCCCGCGGAACTGGAACTGGATCTTGAGGCCGCCGGAGGAATCTGCGCGCTCATTGACCCAGAGCTTTTGACCAGTGCCACCGGCGTCGAGTTCACCTCCGCCTCCGGGTTCTACGATGGTGGCGAGGACATCGGCAGCTGTGCGGTGCAGACCAACGTGGGAACATTCCCCGACCTCACCTTGGCCCTCGCGGCAGCTGAAGTGAGTCCGGAGACGTTCGAGGACGAGATGGTCTCCGACGCCGAGGAACTGGACGATCTGGGCGATGCCGCCTTCGAGCTTTTCCTCTCCGGAGGCGACACCTCTGGGCCCGCGCTAGAAATCGGGTGGCTCTCGGACGGCTATGTCTTTGAGATGCGCTACACCAGCGCCGAGGGGACCGAACTGGACGATCTTGAGGATTCCTCCGCCGACCTGCTCGAGCTGGCGCAGGCAATCGACGCGGCGTGGGAAGACTGGGAACCCACCGATGAGAGTGAAGAACTCGAAGAAGAGGACGACTAGTCAGCGCCAGGGGCTAACATGAGGCCGCGCAGGCAAACGTAAGCGCACTGGAGGGCCACCGCATTTTCATCTGCGGTGGCCCTCCAGCAGTTCAATGACTATGTGAATATGGCCAGGTAGTGGCGATGAGGCCACCGAGTACCGTGCGGCGGACCATCGGGGCTGTGGCGCTTGGCAGGCAGGTCCTTAGTCAGCCGCGACCGCGAAGATGCGGGCTGCCACTGATTCGTCGAGTCGCAAAGGCTCTGTGGTGCCTTTGACCGAAACATCGCCGCCGTCCTTGGACACGGTCACGATGGCGCCGGGATCGGTGCCAGCCTTGCGTAGTCGCGCAAGTAGTTCTGGTTCGACCTGAATGCTCTCGCACAGGCGAGTCACGCGCACGTTCGCGCCGTCCTCGATGTCGCTCAGCGGCTTCTCGCCGCTTTCATCGGTTACCGGCTTAGCTTGTGGATCAAGGGCTTCTAGGCCGGGAATAACGTTGCCATAGGGGGAATGGGTGGGGCCCTTGAGCAGGTCGTAAACCTTCTGTTCCACAGTGTCACTCATGACGTGTTCCCACTTGCACGCCTCATTGTGTGTGTATTCGTAGTCCATGCCAATAATGTTGACCAGCAGGAGCTCGGCCAAGCGGTGTTTACGCATGACCGCGACGGCTTGCCGTCGGCCCTCTTCGGTCAGTTCCAAGTGGCGGTCGCTCTTGACATGCAACAGATCGTCGCGCTGCATTCGGGCGACGGTTTGGCTGACAGTGGGGCCGCTTTGTTGCAACCGTTCGGCGATGCGGGCTCGCAGCGCGGGCACACCTTCCTCTTCCAATTCCAGGATGGTGCGCAAGTACATTTCAGTGGTGTCAACGAGGTCTGTCGTCACGCCTGGGTTCCTTCTTCATAGCCTTGAGCGGGGCGGGCGGGGTGGTCGGATTCCGCCAAAACCCCTGCGGGTATCGATCATACCCTTGACACCCTTCATACCCCTCAGCTATGACAACCCGGCGGCCCTGGTTATTCCACCATTGTGCGCGGCACTGTCCGGTAGCGTCGTCTTCGACGCACTGTGGGCCTTGTTGTCACTTTGCGTAGGTTTTTCCGTTTAGTGGTTGGGGTCACCGGCAGCGTCCTCGGTACGGGCCACCCCCGTGTTTCAAGCGACGTAGTCAGCCAAGTGCCCGGCGAAATCGGGTTGCCGCAGCCGTGCCAGCGCCCCCTTTTCGATCTGGCGCACCCTTTCACGAGAGAGCCCAAAGTCTGCCGAGACCTCCTCTAGGGTTCGTTGACGGCCGTCGTCGAGCCCGAATCGCAGGCGCAACACTCCACGTTCGCGGGCGGGAAGGCTGTCCAAGGCGGACTGAATCTGGCGGCGTAGCAAGGCGTAGGTGACGGAGCTCTCCTCGGAGCCTTCCACGTCGTTGGGCATGTAGGCGACCAAATCTCCCAGCGACGTCGACTCATCGTCGCCGACGGTCTGGTCGAGACTAACCGGTTCCCGGTCGTAGGTGACCAGCTCCAAGATGCGCTCGGGTTTGACGTCGATTTCGGCGGCGAGTTCGTCGTTGTTGGGCTCGCGGCCCAACACTTCCCGCAGCTCGTGCCGGGCCCGGTTCATGCGCTTGATCTGCTCCACAGTGTGGGCCGGGATGCGTATCGTGCGACCTTGGTCGATCATGGCGCGAGTGATGGCCTGACGGATCCACCAGGTGGCGTAGGTGGAGAATTTGTATCCCTTGAGGTAGTCGAACTTCTCCACTGCTCGGATGAGACCGAGGTTGCCCTCTTGAATCAAGTCCAATAGCGACACGCCGCGGCCGGTGTAGCGCTTCGCGACGCTGACGACAAGGCGCAGATTGGACTTCAGCATGATGTTCTTTGACGTCTGACCTTGGGCGACGATCCAATTGAGTTCGCGTCGTTCGCGGGGGTTCTCAGTTAGATCCATCTTGTGCGCTGCCATGAGGCCCGCTTCGATGGCCTTGGAGTGTTCGACCTCTTCGGCGGCGGTCAAGAGGCGGTGTTTGCCGATGCCGTTGAGGTAGGCACGGACGGAGTCTCCGGAATAGGTTGAGGTGGTTTTGGGACGCGTTTCTTCGAAATCGACGTCGGTGAGGTTGAATCCGGCGTCTTCGCGTGAGCTTGACGGGCGGCTTAGCTGGTTGGTGTCTTTGACCGGAGCCATAAGTGTCAACCTTTCGCTGTGTCTCTATCCCGCATTACGGGGCACTGGGAACTGAGATCACTAGCTTGACCTGAAAAAGGCTCGGTGAAACCCCTTGGATTCAGAAGTGGCACAAACCCGGGATATAAATTTTCGCCTCCACCGTGGAATCGTGGCTTGGGCGCGTGCCAGCGATATTTGAGCGCTATGAGGCGGACGGTGAAAACCGACATCGCCGCGCCCAAGGCGATGACCATTCGGCCCGTGTCGTCGTCGAGGTGTTGACCCAAGACTACGATGACCGCGCCACCCAGTGAGGCCAGCGCGTAGAAGTCGCGTTGCAAGACGATGGGGATCTCGTGGGTGAGTACGTCACGCAGGATGCCGCCACCGACGCCGGAGATGACCCCGATGAAACACGCGCCGAGGGTGGGTACCCCGTAATCGAGGGCCTTGTGGGTGCCAATGACGGTAAAGAGAGCCAGTCCCGCCGCGTCTAGGACGAGCATGGAGATCCGCATGCGGTTGACTGCCGGGTGCAGCCAGAAGACGATGACAGCGACGGTCATCGCCGTGACCGGATAGCGCCAATCGGCGAAGAAAAGGGGCGGGGTCGAGCCGATGACGATGTCACGGATCATGCCGCCGCCCAACGCGGTGAGTGCGCCAATGACGCACACCCCGAACAGGTCCAGGCGTTTGGTGACGGCCGCCGTCGCCCCGGACGCCGCGAAGACCGCGACGCCCGTCAGATCGGCGATGGTGATGACCAGTGAATTGTCCACACCTTGGGTTATAACAAGCGCGAGAGCTCATCGGCCCACGTTTGTGACGATTCTCCCCCTGTTTTGCCTGCTCATCCAGCATGCGGGTCTGGCCGGTCCCACGAAGTTCGGGCGGGGCGGGCTCTGGAACTGGTTTCGGCGGTGACGAGGAGATCCTTCGTGCCACCACCGAGACGAGGAGAACCGAATACGAATTCTCAGCGCGTGCGGCCGCTATGCCCCACCGGGCAGATCTACTTCTTCATTTTGGCGAAGATCTCTTTGCACGCCGGACAGATGGGGAAGCGCTCGGGGTCTCGACTGGGGACCCACATTTTGCCGCACAGTGCTTTGACCGGCACTCCGTCCACCATTGCCGCCATGAGTTTCTCACGAGGCACATAGTGCGAAAAGCGCTCCTCGTCCCCGTCCTCATAGCGGTAGTCCGGTTTGGTTTCCGTCTGCTCATCGAGCATCGTGGAGGTACCGGTCGTGGGAAGCTCGCTCACCTTGAATCCACTCCTAAAATCTGCTGACCCCTGAATTTTGCCACGCGGGCGAGATTCAGTCCGCATCGATCGTGCGATGGGGCTTTTCCGAGTCGCTCAGAGCGGGAGGCTCGGAGGCGGTGGAACGGGCCTTGTACTTGGCAAACAGGCGCCGGTCTTTCTTGACCTGGCTATCGTTGGCCAGCATCACGGCCAGCCATGGGACGACCGCCATCGCGACCAAGCCCACGGTAAGCCACAGCCACAGCAATGGTGCCTCGACGATGACCAGAATGCCGCAGGCTACGACCGCGAAGACGCGAATCCCCATCATGATCATGTACTTGGTCGTCCGTGCGCGTCGCTGCTCCTCCGGCGAGACGCGGACGTCGGTGATGATGGGTGTCGCCTTGTCCCGAGTCATACCTTTAGCGTGACACGTTTTTCTCCACGTGCAAGGAACAGGCCAAACAATTGCGACGCGCGTTATTCCGGCGCTGAGGATCGCAGAGGCGTCCACGGTATCGCGCCTCGCTTTTTGCCCTAGTGCCGTTGCACACCGACAGCATCGGGCCGCGTGGATGGTTCTGTGAAGACCAGTGCCATCATGAACCTATGCGCGCAGTGATTCAAACGGTGTCAAGTGCCTCAGTGACGGTCGAGGAGCAGGTTGTCGGCAGCATTGAGAGTGGCCTGTTGGTACTCCTTGGGGTCACTCATGACGATACGGTCCAGACAGCCAAGCAAATCGCTGGCAAGATTTGGAACTTGCGCATCATGGCCCAGGAGAAGTCCGCCTCCGACCTTGGCGCGCCGATCTTGCTGGTCAGCCAGTTCACCCTATATGCCGATACCCGCAAGGGACGGCGTCCCAGTTGGAAGAACGCGGCCCCCGGTCCCGTTTCCGAGCCACTTGTCGAAGCCACGGTCGCTGCCTTGCGTGATCTGGGCGCCAAGGTCGAGACCGGGCAATTCGGGGCGTTTATGGAAGTGGCGTCGGTGAACCAGGGGCCCAACACGATCATTTTGGAGTTGTGAGCTCGCGGGGCTACTCGGCCAGGGCGATTTGCGCCTGGTTGAGCGCGGCCTCCATCTGATCGCGCCAGATAAAGATGTCCGTCTCATGCTCCAGTACGATCGCGGCGGTCAACTGGTCCCATTCGTGCTGCATAATCGCTCGGTAGTCAACATCGTCGGCGCAGCTAGCGACATCGAGGGCGAAAGCGATCTCGCGTTCGGCCGCCTCGTCGAAATCCCACGGCGCGTCCGCGGGCGGCGGGACGCTCAGGTGGTCGAATTGCCCGATATCCCACGGCTGTTCGGACCCGGTGCCGGGTGGGTCGGGGTAGAAACTGCGCACATAGGCCCACATCCCATACAGTTCCGGAAACGACGGGTGGCCCCGGTCGGTCATGCACTCATCCCATGCACGGTGGACTTCGTTGGCCTCCCGGGTGGGGAAGTCCAACTCGTAGGCGACCAAGTTCAGCCCCTCGGGCACCGGGGGCGCCGCTGAGGCCGAAGTGATGTCGTCGGGTTCGATACCCTCCAAGCCTGGCGCGCCCACTCCGTAGATTTGGCTAGCGACGATCCCACGACAGCCGCCGAACGCCACTGGGTCGGCCTCCTGCAGCTCTAGGATCTCCTCCGGAGTCAGGTCGGAGTGGTCGGGCTGCTCGTGACCGTTCATGGTCTCCCAGTAAGCCTCGCCGTAGCCTCGTCCCTGCGCCACGAATTCCTCTGGTGCGATTTCGGAGTGCCGAAAGTCCTCGGCACTGTACTCGATCCACTGGTCTTTTATCCCGAGCCCACGCTCGGCCGCCTCCTGTGACGTCGGCAGGTCGGCAATTTGTGGCGGGGGAGAGCCGGGCGTCGCGTACACCACGTAGAAGTCTTCCTCAGTGCGCGGTGGCTCATGGTGAACGAAGAATCCCTCGTCTTCCATGCACTGCCGCTCCATCCTCGATGTCGTTAGCGACAAGTGGTTGCGCATCTCCTCGATGTCGGCCATCACGGAGCTGAGGCGCACGATCTCCGAATCGGAGACCAGATTCGTGGTAGCGGCATCCTCGGCCTCGTCCGAGCCGGAGCCACACGCGCTGGCCACCAGTAGTGCCCCGAGCGCGACGGTCACTTTCGTCGTTGTTATTCGATGACTTTTTCTCATGTGGCAATGACGAGTCATTTCAGCGCGACAGTTGCAAATATATGGAGAGTGTTACCTCATTGTGTCCATTGAGGTTGCGTTATGGACGACGGGAGACTGAGGCAATTCGATACCGCTCCGGTCCACCTAGCGTCGCTACTGCGCCAATAGGGACTGTGCTTGGATTTGCGCAGCCTCCATCTGATCTCGCCACACGAAGATTTCAGTCTCATGGTCCAATATGACCTGGGCACTCAACTGGTCCCACTCATGCTGGGTGATCTGGCGATACTCCGTATCATCAGCGCATTCGGCCACGTCTAGAGCGAACTCGATTTCCCGCTTTCTGGCCTCGTCGAATGGCCAAGGCCCACCCTCAGGTCGTGGCAAGGCCAGCTCTGGAGCGAACTGGCCCACATCCCAGGGCTGATCGGTGTTCGTTCCGGGTGGGTCCTCATAGAAGCCCCGCGCGTACAGAAGCGCCGCATAGGTCTCCGGAATTGAGGGGTGGCCACGATCGTTCAGGCACTCTTCCCACAAGCGATGTGCATCGTCGATTGGCGGGGTAGGGAAGTCCATATCCCAATACTGCAAGTACAGGTCCTCCGGAAGCGGGGGCTCGGAAAGTGGGTCAGTTATATCGGCCGGCTCGATACCGTCTAGTCCATCCGCGCCCACGCCGTAGATTTGGGCGGCCACGAGGCCACTGCAGCCGCCTGCGGCTACTGGGTCGGCTTGGATGTCTTCCAGGATCTCTTCGGGCGACATTGAGCTATAGTCGAGGCGTTCTTTGCCGTTCATCGCCTCGTAATATGCATCGTTGTACTCTTTTCCACGTTCTTCCCAACCCGGGTGAGCAAGGTGAGGGTTGCGGAAGTCACCTGAGCTGTGCTCGATCCACTCATCGGCGATGCCCAGGCCGGTTTCTTCGGCCTCAGCCACCGAAGGAAGATATTCGATCAGGATCGGTGGTGTACCGGGTGAACCGTAGCGTTCGAAGTCGGAGGGTTGGGGAACCAAGGTCTCACCGTGAAAGTCGAAGCCCTGGTCCTCCATGCACTGCCGCTTCAGACGCTGGGTTGCGTACGTGAGCTCATTGGAAGTCGTGTTTATATCGACCATGACTGTGCGCAACCGGTCAAGTTCCGACTGCGGAATGTGTTCGGGTTCCTCGGAGTCCTCAGTGCTTGCCGTCATGGAACATGACGTGAGAACTATGGCAAGGCATAGGGCTGAGGCGGCATGGGCACTTCGTTTACTCATGCATGATTGACGTCCTATCGCTCGGCTATGGTTGCACCAGTTAACTGAGGAGCCCGCTCAGTGTCCACTTGGGATGTAAGAGGTTTCCCGCGACGTTCGCCTACTCGGCCAAGACTTCCTGAGCTCGGACCAACGCGGCCTCCATTTGGTCGCGCCACACGTACAGCGCGGCCTCGTGCTCGATGGCCATTTTCCCAAGCATCTGGTCCCACTCATGTTGGAGAGTCGCCTTGAAGTCGGTCTCCTCCGAACACTCGGCCACGTCCACAGCCAGAGCGATCTCGCGTTCAGCCGCCTCGTCGAACTCCAGCGGAGCCCACGAGGGGGCGGGCATATATCCAGGGTCGGACCCCTCCCCGGTCCACCATAGGCTTCCCTCATCATCGGTCCCTGGTGGTTGGACGTAGAAGCTGCGTACATACGGCGGTATGCTTCCCAACTCTTTGATGCGGGAGTTGCCGCGCTCTTCAAGGCAGTCGTTCCATCGCTCCATGGCCTGGTTCGCCTCCGGGGTCGGGAAGTCCAGTTTCCACGCCTCGGTGATAACCCCGTCGGGCACCGGCGGTTCCGGGCCGCGGTAGGTGATGTCCTCGGGATTGACATCTTCCAGACCCGGGGTTTCGTCCGCATACAGCCAGGAGGCGACCTCGCCTCCGCATCCGGCGGCGCTCTCGGGCTCCGCCTCGAGCGATTCCAGGAATTCCTCCATGGTCTGTATGGAGTCCTCCGCTGGTTCACGGCCGCTTTGCACATAGAAGTACTGGTCGGCGTATTCGCGACCCCGCGCGAGGAAGTCGGGATTCGAGTCGGCCATGTCGGGGTGTATGTAGTCCTCGGCCGTCACGTCCGTCCACTCCGCGAAAATTCCAAACCCCTCCTCACGCGCCGTCTCGGGGCTCACCAGATAGGACGAGTCCAGCGGCGGCGTGCCCGGAAGCGCGTGGAAGACAAAGTCGTCATCGAAGTTCGTTCGTGGCAACTGCGGGTGGACGTCGAAGCCGTAATTCTCCATGCAGTGGTTCATGAGACGGCTTCCGAGGATGCGCAACTCGCCCGATGTCGTGTTGACATCCGCCATCGCGGTGCTGATCCGATCTAGGTCCTCCTGCGAAATGGCTGAGCCGTGATCCTCGGCGGAGTCGTTGCCCGAACAGGCGGTGAGCAGCGCCGCCGAAGTGAGTAGCGTGGCTCCGATCCGAGCCGATCGTGTTTGTTTGTGCATTAGAGACAGACGACTGGCCGTCACCCAAAAGGTGCACGATCGTGGCGAGAGCTAGGTCACACACACGCCAGGTGAATGCGTATCGCACCCCAGTTCGCGCCCACCCGCGGCCGTCCTACCAGGGACAGTGACTAGGTCGCCTCAGGACGCAATCCTGCCACCGATCGTCTCTGTCACGCTCTACACTCGTTGAGGCGCACACTAGCTTCACATCCAAGGAGGACCCCAGGCATGATGCCGACTGCCGATCCCGAAACTCTTCCGTCCTTGCGGATCTGGCAGCGCAAAGCGATGGTGAACTACCATCGCAACCGCAGCAATGACTTCCTCGCGGTGGCCACACCCGGAGCTGGAAAAACCACGTTCGCCTTGCGCATCGCCTATGACCTGCTCTCTGATGGCACCGTCGAACAAGTCACCGTCGTAGCTCCCACCGAACACCTCAAGACGCAATGGTCCGCAGCCGCGCACCGGGTCGGTATTCACCTGGACCCCAACTTTCGCAATGCGAACGTGCACTCGGCGTCGGACTATCACGGGGTCGTTCTCACCTACGCGCAAGTTGGCGCTGACCCGGCTGTCCACCGCCGCCGCACGCTCGCCCGCCGTACCCTGGTCATCCTCGACGAGATCCACCACGCTGGCGACTCCCGGTCCTGGGGCGATGGTGTCAAGACCGCTTTCGACGAGGCCGAACGGCGCCTAGCCCTCACCGGCACCCCGTTTCGCTCCGATGCCAATCCGATTCCCTTCGTCGACTATGAGACGGGGGCCGACGGCAGCATGCGATCTAGTTCGGACTCGACCTACGGCTATCGCGACGCGTTGGCCGACGGTGTCGTGCGTCCTGTCATGTTTATGGCCTACTCCGGACAGGCCAAGTGGCGTTCCTCGGCCGGAGAAGAGCTGGCAGTGCGCCTTGGTGAACCTCTGACCAAGGACCTCACCTCGCACGCGTGGCGTACCGCGCTAGATCCCAGCGGGGATTGGATCAAGCAAGTCCTGCGGGCCGCCGACGCGCGATTGCAATCGCTGCGAGCCTCGGGAATTCCAGACGCGGGCGGCCTGGTCATCGCCAGCGACCAAAACACCGCCCGCGCCTATGCCAAGATCCTGCGCAATGTGGTCGGTAAGGAAGCCGAACTAGTGCTGTCTGACGATGTGGGAGCCTCTGACCGGATCGCGAAGTTCGCCGAGTCCGATCAGGAGTGGATGATCGCGGTGCGTATGGTCTCCGAGGGCGTCGACATCCCGCGCCTAGCAGTGGGGGTGTACGCGACCAATGCCCACACGCCGCTATTCTTCGCCCAGGCCGTGGGCCGGTTTGTGCGGGCACGCCGGCAAGGCGAGACTGCCTCAATTTTCCTCCCCAGTGTCGCCCCCCTGCTCGAACTGGCAGCCAATATGGAGGCCGACCGAGACCACGTCATTGTCGCCAAAAGCAATGACGAGGACCCCGACCAGCTCCTGGTTGAGGCAAACCGGCAACTCAACGAGCCGGGCCTAGAAACCGGACAGCGGGAAACCCTAGAAGCCAGCGCCGAACTGGACCATGTCATCTTTGATGGCGACACCTTCGGGATGCCAGTCCAGGCCGGTTCGGTCGAGGAACAGGAGTTCCTGGGGCTCCCAGGCCTGTTGACCGCCGAACAAGTGCAGCTGTTGCTACGTAAACGGCAAAGCGAACAAATCGCGTCACAAAAGAGCGGTTCGGATCGCAGCGAGGCACGGCCAGCGACTCCCGCCGAGCCACAAATGACAAACGCGCAGCGACGCCTGACATTGCGCAAACAGCTCAACGCACTGGTGGGAGCGCGTAACAGCGTCACCGGTGAGCCGCACGGAAAAATTCACGCCAAGCTGCGATCGGTCTGTGGAGGGCCTCCAAGCGCACAAGCCACCATCGAGCAGCTCCAGCAGCGCATCGAGACGATCCGCTCCTGGTAGACGCCACTAAATCGGGGCCGGAAGCCAACACCCGGTGACCGAAAAATTGGCCAGGCTTCGACCGGGCTCACTCAGAGTCACAATCACTGAGACGATAAGCGAAAGCCCGTGGGTAAGACCACGGGCTTTCGTGTGAGGACGACTGGAGATAGGCGATACCGCTTGGCCTCGAGGCGGTCACGGCATGGCAAAAGGGCAGGCATCCCAACAGGCGCCTGCCCTTTTTCTAAAGTCTCGTTGATGTTAGTTTTCTGACGCCGTAGGCATAAGGTCGCTTCCGCGCCAGTCGAACTCTGCTTCGACCATGAAATCTACGGCAATCGGTATCAGCTGCTCGGCGTAGGCATTTGCGTGGTGCCCGCAGAAGACAAGGTCGTCTCCGCCGGTAAGCAAGATGCGCAATTTCGCCGCAGCGCTACACCGATCGCAGCGCTCTCCCGCAAGGGGACGTTCGTCCGTCTCGGGCGGGGACGTCAGGGTGGATGTCATACCTTCCTCCGCTGTGACCGGTTGCAATGGACAATCCCGCCGAAGCGGGCTGACAGCTTGCGCCGTCTGGTGCCTATCATGTTGTTGCCAGGCAAGTGGTTCCCTGTCAGGTTACCCACTCATACCGGTCAACGCCTCTACAGTACTCCCTCTTCCCAAAAACACGCGACTGAGATTGAGGTCACGAGTACTGGGTTGGGTTGTAGGCTCACACGTTATCCGACTAGATGCCGTTGGGCAAATCGACAGACGCATAAGCGCGGCAAAAACCTCATAGCGTCCTCACCCCAAGTATCCAAACTCACTCGAATGGGTGAGCGACGCCATGCCTTTTGCGCCTTTAATCCAGGTAATCGCGCAGAACCTGGGACCGAGAGGGATGCCGCAGCTTCGACATCGTCTTCGACTCGATTTGTCGAATTCGTTCCCTGGTGACCCCGTAAACTTGACCAATCTCGTCGAGCGTACGGGGCTGGCCGTCAGTGAGGCCGAACCGCAGCCGCACCACGCCCGCCTCACGCTCAGACAGCGTCTGCAAGACCTGCTGCAGCTGCCCCTGCAGCAGAGAGAACGACACCGCGTCGACGGCCACAACGGCCTCCGAATCCTCGATGAAGTCACCTAGCTGACTGTCGCCCTCATCTCCGATCGTCTGATCCAGTGAAATGGGCTCCCGCGCGTACTGCTGGATCTCCAACACCTTTTCAGGCGAAATGTCCATTTCCTTCGCCAATTCTTCGGGCGAAGGTTCGCGACCCAGGTCCTGAAGCAACTCGCGTTGGATGCGTCCGAGCTTGTTGATGACCTCGACCATGTGCACCGGAATACGAATGGTGCGGGCCTGGTCGGCCATCGCCCGGGTAATCGCCTGGCGAATCCACCACGTCGCGTAGGTGGAGAATTTGTAACCCTTGGTGTAGTCGAACTTCTCGACTGCGCGGATAAGACCCAGGTTTCCTTCCTGAATCAAGTCCAGGAAGGCCATGCCACGACCGGTGTAACGCTTCGCAAGCGAAACCACCAGCCGCAAGTTAGCCTCCAGCAGGTGGTCTTTGGCGCGTTCGCCGTCACGCGAGATCCACTTCAAATCCCGACGAACCTGCACCGGCAACTCTTCACCGGCCTCAGCGCGCTGGCGAAGCGTCTCAACCGCGTACAAGCCCGCTTCGATGCGCTTGGCGAGCTCGACTTCCTGAGCCGCGTTCAGCAGCGGGACTTTACCGATCTGCTTGAGGTAAGCACGCACAGAGTCAGCTGACGCGGTCATCTCCGCGTCCTTACGAGCCTGCTTCAGCGCCTCGGAATCCTCATCGTCCCACTCGAACTCCATCTCCTCGTCGCCGTCTTTGCCCTTGCCCTTTTTGGCGGACTTCTTAGAGGACTTCTTCGAAGCCTTCTTCGACTTCTTCTTAGCGGGGCCAGCCTCAGCGGCAGCCTCTTCGGCTAGGACTTCCTCGGGGGTGGGCTCATCGGCGTCGGAAACGGCTTCTTCGTCGATCTTCTTGGCCGCCTTCTTCGCGACCTTCTTCGCTACCTTTTTGGTGGCCTTCTTAGCCGCCTTCTTCGTAGATTTCTTGGCGGCCTTCTTCGCGGCGCTGGCGGTGGCGTCGTCTGCAGTGGGCTCAGTCTCAGCCTCAGTGGTGGCAACCTTTTTCTTGGCTGCCTTCTTCGCGGCTTTCTTTGCGCTGGGGGCCTTGGCGGTGGTGGCGCGGGAGGAAGCGGTGGCGGCTCGGGCGGCCGAGACCTTCTTCCTGCGGGTGCTGGACGATCCGTCCACGACAACCGTGACCTCGGCGGCGGCCAGAGACCGCAGCACCTTCTTGCCTTCAGCGGGGGAGACCTGAGCCGACTCCAAGACATGAGCCACATTCGCGGACGTCAACTGTCCATCGTTCTGCTGCGCCATGTGCAGCAGTGAGTCGGTCAACGTCTGGAGGTCAGCGCCATTGGGACGTGCGTCAGTCACGAGCAACCTTCCGAGGCAATGGTGGGCACGGTAAAACCGGGCACCATGGCGAGTGAGCATTGGCTGGTATTGGGTCGGCAGCCCAACTTGTGCGCAGCGCACAGCGGGCTAGGCGTGAATTGTAGCGCCGAAATTTGGAAACTGCCCATCTACGTTGCCGTTTTGAGTCGTGTTTCTGCTTTTTCAGCAATGTTCAGCCTTCCGAGGAGCCCTATTCGATGGAGCAGGTTCCCTCAGGGGCAGTGATTCGGTCACGGGTGGCAAACGTCAGGCGGGCATCCGATTCCGTCTTTACTTGTTGGAAACGGCTTCCGAGGATAATCGTCACCGCCTCTTGATCGTAGTCCAAGCTAAACTCGGAGCGTCCGCCGTGGAAGTAAGCCCAGGCGTGCAATCCGGCCCCGAAGGTTTCAGGCCCCGAATAGATGATGGCCGGAGTCTCGTTTCGTTCCTCCGAGTCGCCCACATCGACGACGTTGAAGCCGCGCTCCTCCAACTGTTGGGCGGCTTGGTCTGCCAGCCCTGATTGGTCGGTGCCGTTCAAAATGATCAGGGAGATGTCCTCGGTGTCAGGGATAGCCAAGCTGATCTCAATGTCGCCGGATTCACAACGGTCGGTTGAATAGTCCTGCTGACTGTCCGAGCGGACAGCCCACGCTGTCGCCACCCCGGCAATGAGCGCCAACGCGCAAACAAAGATGAGGGCTCGCACCCGTGCGATTCGCACCACAACCTCCTGGCATTCGATGTTGCCCAAGGCTATCGCGTCCCACCTTCCTGGGTGGCAAAGAGGCGGTACACTGCTGCGCCGACGGGTGTTTCTCACCACTTTAGGGATGAAATTATGCCCCACCCGGTGTATATGAAGGGACGGCGCGCGGTATCGTACGCCGCCCGCACTAAATTGCACAGAGTCAAAACAGGAACCCACTGACCAGCCATCGGTCAGTACCCCAAATTGACAGGTGTGCCCGTACACAACAGGAGTTAATGCACGATGGCTACCGACTACGACGCCCCACGGCGCAACAAGGAAGAAGACACCACGACCAACACCGACTCCATCGAGGCATTGGTGGCTCGCCGGGCGGAGGGCCAGTCAGGCCAGGTCGATGTGGATGAGAACGAGGTGGCGGAGAATTTCGAGCTTCCCGGCGCCGATATCGGTGACGAGGAGCTGACCGTCAAGGTTCTGCCGATGCAGAACGATGAGTTCCGCTGCTCAAGCTGTTTTCTCGTCCACCACCGCAGCCAATGGGCTGGCGAAAAACGCGGCCAGCCGATCTGCCGAGATTGCGCGGCCTAACCGCGCCTTGCGCGAACATATGTCGCTGAGAGTTCGCGGCGGTCATCGGATCGTTGGGCTCGGCGCTATATGTGACAAGGCGGGCACGGTGCGGGAACGCCAGTGAGACGGTTCCGCTGTGATCACACTGCAAAAGCATGAGATGGGCCTTCACCCAACACCCACATGGGCCACTGATGCGCAGTCACAGGAGCCGAACGAACGCCGAGGTGAATAGGCGATCTCGTCGTCCTCGGTGCCGGGTCAAAGGTGTATGCCGCAATGGCGAACCCTGAACGAGGCTGACGGTGTCAGATGTGACCTACACGCATGCGTGGGAGGGCTCAGGCGGATGGTGCGGATCGGTTCGTCAAGGTATCCCGCAACTTCTCTGGCTGCCGAGTGGAGATGATCCAGTACGGGGTGGGATCTTCGGCATCGGTGATGTGAATGCGCACCGCCGAGCTGATCCAGGGGCGTTGGATGACGAATGCCAGCGGGTGCAAGGAAACCGACATAGCGTCGCGCCGTGCGGTGTCACGCAGAATGTCGACCTCGCCGATATGTCTCAGGGGCACATTGGCGTCGTCTACGAAAAGGGTCGCGGCCCCATTCTGGCTCGATACGCGGATGGGCACTCGTCCAATCCACCACAGTGCGCCCCAGACAACCAAGGGGAAAACCACCATTGGCGCGATGCGCCACCATTCGACCACTCCCATGAAGAACAGGGCTCCGGCCCCCACTCCGAGGGACGCGCCGAGAAGCCACATCCACCACTGGGTGTACATGCGTTCGAAGTAATGAACGGTTGTGGAGGTGGTGTCTTTGGATACGGTTTCGATAGCGGCCGAGTTGACAGACATGACTCAAACATACCTGGCACATGGAGGACGACATATGACTCAAAGGGTGAGCTCGGTCGATGAGGCCCGCTCCGAGGACGGGGCGGGTGGGCCGCTGGTGCGCGATGAGGTGCGGCCACAAGCCAGTGAACGCGTGGAGATGGTCACAGCGCCCGTGGTGACCGCCGCAGTGCGCATTGGCATTAAGCGGCTTGATCCGGCTGTGCCGCTACCGTCCTATGCGCACCCCGGAGACGCGGGGGCCGACCTGCATTCGGCTGAGGAGTTCACGCTGCAACCGGGGGAGCGTAAACTGGTCAAAACGGGTCTGGCCATGGAAATTCCGGACGGTTATGTCGGATTGGTGCACCCTCGCTCAGGATTGGCTGCTCGCCATGGGGTGACCGGAGTCAACTCTCCTGGCACGATTGACTCGGGCTACCGGGGCGAGGTGAAGCTCAATCTGATTAATCTGGACCCCGACCACGCCGTCAGCTTCGCCGTGGGGGACCGCCTGGCGCAGCTGGTGGTACAACCAGTCGTGCGAGCCGAGTTCACTGAGGTCGATCAGCTGTCGGACACCCCACGCGGTCACGGCGGTCATGGATCGACCGGTGGCCACGACAGCTTGGGCTAGGCAAGCGGTCCCTCCCGGGCCCGAAACGAGACTTGGGTCAACTGAACAGCCAGATGGCAGATATGGAGCAACCAGAGTGTTTAAGCGGCGACGGTCCGGCAAGAAAGAGGCACGCAAGACGACCGACGGGGCCGTACTCGACTCCTTGGCCGAAGAGCACTCGCACGTCGAGCAGGCCAGCACGAGTGGCCCGTGGGACGTCGCCGATGCCCCGGACGACGACATCAAACGCCTGGATTTGGGTTCGATGCGGGTGCCTACCCCCGAAGGTATTGGGGTGCAAATGCAAACCGATGCCAAGGGCAACATCAGCCAGGTTGTGCTGGTCGCCGGTGACTCAGCTTTGCAGCTGGGAGTTTTCGCGGCTCCACGAACCGCCGGAATTTGGCAAGACGTCCAAGCCGACATCAGCGAGCAGATCAAGAGTCAGGGCGGTTCGGTCTCTGAGGTAGAAGGCCGCTATGGCACCGAGCTGCTGGCCAAGGTAGCTGGTAAGAAGGGCGCTTCCACTCGCGTGCGATTCCTGGGCATCGATGGCCCGCGTTGGTTCGTGCGCGCTAGTTTTCAAGGCAAGCGCGCCCTAGACGAAGACGCGGCTCCGCAGCTGGACGAATGCCTGCGCAATGTGATCGTCGATCGCGGCTCACAGGCGATGCCGGTGCGGGAAGGGCTGCCGTTGAAGTTGCCGCCAGAGATGGCTGAGCAGGCCGCACGTCGCATCGCCGAACGCAAGGCCCAAGGCGGGGACTCGGACAAGGCCATGGTCGCCACGGGAGAGCCGCCGCAGCAGAAGGGACGTCGTCGTCCGTCGCCGCGTCCACGCTCGGCTGAGGGCTAGCGCCGTAGGCATCGCCGCCAGCGTCATCTACCCTGGTGGGACGAACGCCACACAGCGCGGCGTTCGCCGCCTCGTTCGTACTGGTGAGTCGGCCCGGGCAGGCCGGGCCGGTTTCGAGCGAAAGCGGCCATGATCATGCAGGCTCGCGAATTGCTGGCCTAGCGACGAGAATCGACGCTAGGCCGCTGGAGAGCCTGTCGTTGAGGAAGGCTTCACAGACCGTGACAGACATACCCGCCTCCGGGACTACCTCGGCAGAGGACCGCAATAGCGACCTCTCCGCTGGCGCGCTGAGGAGCCAGGAGGCTCCTCGCGATTCCGAGGGAACAGCCGATGATTCCGGCGGCTCCAGCGCTGCGCCTGTGCCCTCGTCGGACCTTGGCTCTGAGGCTTCAGCGGAGCGAACGGGGCACCGGTCAGCGAAGTCCGACGATGAGGAGGAGCCGCTACCTCCGTTCACCGAACAGCTTTCGGAGCAATTGGGTGGCGTGCGGGGCTTGGTGGAGGCTGCGGTCCCCATCACGGTCTTTGTGATTCTCAACCTTGCCTTGCCTTCTCAGATTGGCCCGTTCACCGGACTGCAATGGGCAGTGGGGTCGGCCGTGGCTGTAGCGGTTGCCATCGCGATTTTTCGCGCCATCAAGCGGGAGCCGGTTCGGCATGCGATCAATGGATTGATTGGGATCGCGTTGGGCGCGTTCTTGGCGCTGCGGACCGGGGAGGCCCGGCAGATGTTCTTGCCGGGAATCATCCAGGGAGGCCTTTATGGCGTCGCCCTCGTTGCCTCAGCGGCGATCAGGCACCCCATCATCGGCTGGATTTGGTCGATCATCGCCGACGGCGGCAAGAAGACGTGGCGTTCCAACCCGGATCTGGTACGAGTGTTTTGCCAGCTAACGTTCGTGTGGGGCGCGGTTTTCATCCTTAAGAACCTAGCGCGGTTGTGGATGTACTTGGTGGATGCGGAGACGCTACTGGGTATCACCACGATTGTTACCGGTTGGCCGCTGACGCTGGCCTTGACCGCGTTGACGGTGTGGGCGGTGCGCCGAGTCACCAACCGTGACGACCACCAGCTGTTGGCGGGCTCCGACATCGTCCCGCCCACAGCCCGTACCAGCTCGATCCACTGATAGGCGGCAGGATCGTCCGCGAACTATGAGCGCTCCGCGGCAATGTGATGGCTGGTCTGATGTGGGTGCCGTTGCGGTGGAGTTACAGGCAACTAAGGTGTTTGGCCTGTGAATTTTGGTGGTTGGCTTCAATAACCTCCAGTGGTGGCCCCGGTGTTCTCACCGGGGCCACCACTGTTGTGCGCTGGTCAAACGCAATGATCGAGCGTTGAGGCGGGCGCCTGATGTGCCGGGGCTGTGGGCACGTGGAGACACCAGGCCTGCCGATGACAGTGATCTCAATTACTAAACGGTACCGTATCGTTTCGGATTTGCCTAGGATGAGGAAATCTCAACCGGCGCACCCGCTGCCATCCTGAAATCCACCCACACCGCCGACCAACCCCCATCGAAGAACACCAGAACCCATCGCACACCCCAAACAGGCCGTACAGTAAAAGCCCTGCTTGCATAGGAACGCCACCCATGACTGTGAACGAAACCCAGACCGACACCGGACACCCACGGCGCTGGGCTATCCTCAGCGTCCTGCTCATCAGCCTCATCGTCGTCGTCATCGACAACACCATCCTCAACGTCGCCATGCGAGTCCTCGCCGACCCCAACGAAGGGCTAGGAGCAAATCAGAGCCAACTAGCCTGGGCCATCAACTCCTACACCCTGGTCTTCGCCGGGCTACTGTTCATGGCAGGCGTCATCGCCGACCGCATCGGCCGCCGCCGCCTGCTCCTCATCGGCCTCACCGTCTTCGGTCTCGCCTCGGTGCTGGCTGCCTACTCCCAAACCCCCGAACACCTCATCTACGCCCGCGCACTCCTCGGAGTTGGCGCTGCGGCGATCATGCCCTCCACATTGGCGATCATTTCCCACGTCTTCAGCGCCAAAGAACGCGGTAAAGCCATCGGCGTATGGACCGCCTCGGTCGGCATCGGTATCGCCATCGGCCCCGTCGCCGGCGGCGCACTACTGGAACACTTCTGGTGGGGCTCGATCTTCCTCATCAACGTCCCCGTCGTCATCCTGGGACTCATCCTGGTGCGCTTCCTCGTCCCCGAAAGCAAAGCCACCGACAACCAACGCCCCGACGTCATCGGTGTCATCCTGACCATCGCCGGCCT
The DNA here is from genome assembly GCF_016925535.1 of Natronoglycomyces albus. Classification (NCBI taxonomy): domain Bacteria; kingdom Bacillati; phylum Actinomycetota; class Actinomycetes; order Glycomycetales; family Glycomycetaceae; genus Natronoglycomyces; species Natronoglycomyces albus. Next base: position 1,331,381 of record NZ_CP070496.1, read on the forward strand.
GGTGACCCTCACCTACGGCGTCATCCGCGCCGGAGAAACCGGCAGCTGGGGCACCATCGACGTATGGGGCACCATCGTGCTGGGAATCGCGCTCCTAGCCGCCTTCGTCCTCTATGAGCTGCGAATCCCCAATGCGGCACTCGACGTGCGACTATTCAAAGAGCCACGCTTCGCATCCGCCACCACCGCCATCTTCCTGGTCTTCTTTGGCGCAATGGGTCTGTTCTTCTTCATGGCCTTCTACCTACAAATCGTGAGGGGTCTCAGCCCCTTCCACGTCGGTCTCATGATGATGGCCTTCGCCGTCGGCCAAATAATCTTCGCCCCCCTCAGCTCCACCATGACCGACAAATTCGGCTCCCGCGCCGTTGGCATCATCGCCATGACCGTCATGTCCGGCGTCTTCATCAGCTACCTATTCCTTGACGAAACGACACCGCTGTGGGTGCCGCTCCTACAATTCTTCCTACAAGCAGCGGCAATGGCCAACATCATGCCCCCAGCCATGAACACCATCATGGCCTCCCTGCCCCGCGAAAGAGCCGGAGTCGGATCAGCCGTGGCCAACGCCGTTCGCCAAACCGCAGGCTCCTTTGGCGTCGCAGTCTTGGGAACCGTGCTAGCCCAGGCCTACCGCTCCGACCTCAGCGACAATCTCGACATGGATATCCCACCCTCGGCCGCCGAATCCATCGCCGCCACCTACGGCTACAGCGAAAACATCGGCGGCGACACCGAGGCGATCATGGGGCCCGCAATCGAATCGTTCATCGGAGCCCTACACACCACCGCAGTGGTCGCCGGCGTGATCTCCATGCTTGGCATAGTGGTAGCCGCCAAGTACTTCCCCAAGAAAGTCAGAACCGACAGCCATGATGAGTCCGACGCCCTCGCAGCGGCCTCAGCGGTAGCCGCGCCCGCTCGGCTGCGATAACCGAAAAGAGCACCACCCGTGAAAGACGATCAAGCCGACGAACACGAGCCGAACCTCGCCAAGGCCAACGATGCCCCCCGCGACACCTCGGACACTCGCCCCCGCCCAGCGACACCAGCCGGGCGGGGGCGGCCCCGCTGCGCCTCCACCAGCACCGCGATTCTCGAAGCCACCCTCGACCTCATCGCAGACCTCGGATCAATCCAAGCGGTCTCCATAGAAGCCGTCGCGGCAAAGGCGGGCGTTTCAAAAGCCACGATCTATCGGCGCTGGCCCAACAAATCCGCGTTGCTCTCCGAGGCCATCCACTCCATGAAGCAGCCGCTCCCCGCCGAACTACCAGGACGGTCCATCCGCGAAGACCTCATCCTCATCGGCAAGAGCTTTCGCACCGACTTCTCCGAACGCGACCGCGCCGTGATCCGAGCCATGACCCTCGAACTGGCCGTCAACCCCACCGCCATGTCGGAAGGACACAAGCCCCTCGACAAACGCAGAGAGTTCATCCGCGCGGTCATCGCCGCAGGAATCGAACGGGGCGAAGTGCGGCCCGACATCGACCTCCAACTGGCCCTGGCCATGTTCATCAGCCCACTCATGGCGATCAACATCTACCAAGTATTCCCCGACCTACACGGCCGCGAAGACCTCGTTGAATCAGTAGTGGACAACCTCCTCGCAGGCATCGCCGCCACCACCGAGGACTAAACGGGAGGCGGGAAGCTCCCCAGACCCGGCCGCGTCACAGACCCCAGCAGCCAGCCCGTATGCTCGATCGGCATCACGCAACGGTTCGGGGCCAGGGAGGGCCCACGCTCGGATGCGACATCGGCACTCACATCGGCGGCACCATCGTCCACCCGACGATCCGCACAGCCACTCGCGCCCGACCTCGCGGCGCGGCCGACCGCCCGCACACCGAGCATCACCGAACCCGCCGCATCCGCGCACCGCTGGCAGGCGCCCCACGACTACCGGGCACGCCATACGAGTGCGAGGAACGGCACGAGCCGTCCCCAGCTGGGAAAGGAAATCTCCAATGATCGTCACCGTCGAGGCCGTCGCCCACGGAGGACACTGCGTGGCGCGAGCCGAAGGCCGCGTCATCTTTGTCAGACACGCACTGCCGGGCGAACGCGTCCGACTCCAGATCACCGACCGCAAGAAAAACTTCTGGCGTGCCGACGCCGTGGAGATCCTCGAACCATCACCAGACCGGGTAGCCCCACCCTGCGAGTTTGCCGGGCCAGGCAAATGCGGAGGCTGCGACTTCCAACATGTCGACCCTGCCGCCCAACGCCGCCTCAAAGCACAAGTACTCACCGAACAATTGCAACGACTCGGTGGAGTCGACACCGACGCCTTCGGCCACATCGACGTGCAAGAGCTACCCGGCGGCCCCCTCGGATGGCGCACCCGAATGCAATACGCCGTCGGTCGCGACGGACGGCCCGGCCTGCGTGGCCACCGCTCCCACCAACTCATCCACATCGACCGCTGCCTGTTGGCCACCGACCGAATCCAAGCCTCCGAGGCCCTAAAGAAGACCTGGGACCGAGCCGGAGCCGTCGGTGTGGTCGACTCCGACGACGACAAGCTCGCCTTCTACACCCAGCGCAGCCGCACCGCCAAGACCTACCACGCTGGCGGACCCAAGACCATCCACCAGCAAGTTGGCGGGGCCGAATTCGAACTCGACTACGATAGCTTCTGGCAGGTCCACCCCGCCGCCGCGGAAACCTTCGCCAACACCGTGATCGACTTGCTGGAACCACAAGCGGGCGAATCGGCGTGGGACCTCTACGCCGGAGCTGGCGTCTACGCGATGGCACTGGCCGAAGAAGTGGGGGAGGAGGGACGCGTCATCGCGGTCGAATCCTCCAAGTCCGGACGGGGAGCCACCAACCTGGCCGAGGACACCAACGCGGGGATGATCTACGGAGACGTCGCCGAAACAATCCCCCCGCTGGGCTCGGTCGACCTCGTCGCGCTCGACCCACCGCGCTCCGGCGCAGGTGCCGACGTCGTCGCTCACATCGCCAACGCCCGGCCCCGCGCGATCGCCTACGTGGCCTGCGACCCGGCCGCGCTGGCTCGCGACGTCCGCAGTTTCGGCGAACACGGCTACGAACTGGTCGAGGTGAAGGCCTTCGACTCCTTCCCCATGACTCACCACTTCGAGACCATCGCTCTGCTGCACCCCCAGGCCGATCAGGACAGTTAAAGACCTAGCCCCGGCTGGCCCAACCCGCCACATGGATCGCAAAACCAGCCGGGGACGCTGCGCAGGGGTGCCCTGGTCATCTCGTTGAGAGTGAACCAGGGCACCCCTGTCGACACATGCGGCAGTCCCCGGGCCGCAGTCGACAACATCCAGCGATCTGAGGTGGACCGAAGCACACCTCAGCTAAGAGCGAAACGACATTTCCCCACCGGCTATTGCCACCACATGCCAGACGTCCTAGCGTCAAAACATGTACAACCGCGTAGCAGTCATCGCCGACACACACGGAGTTCTGCCAGCCCTAGAAGCCGTCCTGGCCGAACCGGATGTCCAGTCCGCCGAGGCCCTCATCGTGTGTGGAGACCTTCTGGCTGGTCCACAGCCCCTCGAAGTACTCCAACGGCTGCAAAGCCTAGGCGACTGGGCACACATCGTCCGCGGAAACGCCGACCGAGAACTATGGCAGGTGCGCGACGGCACCCCCTCCACGCAGCCCATTTCCAACTGGGCGGCGACGCAACTGAGCGACGAACAATTGGAATTCCTCGAACAGCTCCCGTTCAGCATCGAGCGTGAGATCGCAGGGTTGGGCCGAACTGTGTTTCTGCACGCCACCCCACGCGACGACGAAGAAGTCGTGCTGGTCGACTCCCGCCCGCAGCGCTGGCGCGATGTTTTGGCCGACCTTGATGAGTCGGTCCGGGCCGTCGTTTGCGGACACACCCATATGCCATTTATGCGGCTGGTCGACAGACGAACTGTCGTCAACCCCGGTTCAGTGGGCATGCCATATGGAAGCACCGGGGCTCGCTGGGCCCTGCTGGGACCCGGTGTTGACCTGCGGGAGAGCTACTTCGATGCGGCCAGCGCCCGCGCCCAGATCTGTGGCGACGGCACCAATGAGCTACATCGTGACTTTGCCGAGAATTACATCGGTAGCCAGGTCAGTGATTTTGAGGCTCTGCGAGTATTTGGGCCGCTGGACGGCCGGGTTTCATGAGCGTCGCGGGCAGTTAGCTGCGTTTGCGACGGGCTTGAGGCCCGGGACCAACCGTGTGACTCCACACCCCTTTGATGCTGGTCCCAATGTCCGTTGGCTCAACCGCCAGGAACCCACCGAGAACTTTCATCATGTCCGCAACTGCTGCCGCGCGCATGGTGGATCCATGCACGCGAAGTCCCAGGGACTGAATGGGCAGGTCAGTTCAGGGACGCAAAACGGGCATCTGAGCTCATGCGCTCGATGTGGGCCAATTGCCCCTGCGACAGGCCCAAGCGCCGCAACAAAGCGAGCTCGATGTCGATGCTGGTGCCAAGCCGTAGAGGCGAATCCGTCCCCAACGCCACCGAGACCCCGGCGTCGAGGAACTTTGGCAAAGGATGCTGCGCCAAGTCTGGCACCATGCCTTGCGCCAGCGCCGAGGAAAGACAAACTTCCACGGTGATGCCGCGTTCGGCCATCGCCCGCAAAAGGCCGGGATCGTCATCGGCGTACACAGCGTGACCGATCCGCGAAACCTCGGGCATTTCCACCACGCTGCCGATATTGGCCTTGGAGAAAGCCCCGACTGGGATCGTTACTCCCAGACCCGCTGCCGCGGCGTCCTTGACGAATACTGAGCCACGGTTCCAATCCGCCTCTTCGGCATAGGGCACATACACGATTTCCACGCCCGCCAGGCCAGCCTCGGCCGCAGCGGGGAACGCTTCCCGGACCTCGTCGGCATCCTCGGCCCACAGCCATACGCTCAGGATCGGAGCAGCCTCGAACTGCGGGTATGTCTCCTGCACGACCTGTAGCGCGTCGAAGAAGAGCTGCACGAAGTCCGGCTGATAGATCGCCTGGTGTGGCAACCGCAATTCCGTATAGTCCGCTCCAGTCTTCGCCGCGTCAAGGAGGGCATCCTCTACCGCTCGAGTAAAAACCTGGGACGTTATGGCCTCGGGGTCCACTGGCGGAACGTGGCCGAATTGCTGTAGACGGGCCATCCCGGGAGGAGTCTGATCATAAATCTGTGCGCGCCGCGCCGCCCAGTCAATTGCGGACCGGTTCAAGGCAGGAGACAACAATTGGTCGAGCCGAGCGGGCCATTCGGTGTTTTGATACAGATCACATAGCGCCATAGGGAAAATACTCCCACTTCCCGGTCACAGAGAAAACGCTATATGGCCCGCGAGTCGCCACATCAGGTGACTGGTTTCTGACACCTCGTAATATATGTCATGCTCCGCAGCAGGTTCCCCACGCGAGCATTAACCACATTGGGGCGGATACACTTCGCAATTATGAGCCGATTCGAGCCCGACCGGAATGAACCGCTGCTCCCCAGCCTCAGTAGCCTGGCAGAGTACAAACGGTTGCCCGACGAAGCCCTCCCGCAGCTGGCGGAGGAGATTCGGGACTTCCTGGTCACCAAGGTCGCCCAAACCGGTGGCCATATAGGCCCCAACCTGGGCGTCGTCGAGCTCACGATGGCCATTCACCGAGTCTTCGACTCACCCATCGACAAGGTCGTCTTTGACACCGGCCACCAGTCATACGTACACAAAATCCTCACCGGACGTGCTCCCGACTTTGACCAGCTGCGGCAACGTGACGGTCTAGCTGGCTATCCCTCTCAGGCGGAGTCTCCCCATGACCTGGTCGAAAACTCGCACGCGTCAACCTCACTGTCATACGCCGATGGTCTTGCCAAGGCTTTCGCGCTCAAGGGCGAGCGAAACCGGCACGTGGTGGCCGTGGTTGGCGACGGCGCCCTCACCGGCGGCATGTGCTGGGAAGCCCTCAACAACATCGCGGCCCAAGACGACCTCCAGCTCATCATCGTCGTCAATGACAATGGCCGCTCGTATGCTCCGACGATCGGCGGCCTAGCCAAGCACCTGACCGCGATGCGCCTCAATCCCTCCTATGAACGCTCGCTCGACACCATTAAAGAGACTCTCGGTAAGACCCCCTATGTCGGTGGGCCGATTTACGAGGTGCTGCACGCGATGAAACGTGGCGTCAAAGACGCCCTAGCCCCCCAGGGGCTTTTTGAAGACCTGGGCCTAAAGTATGTGGGCCCAGCCGACGGTCATAACCTCGATGACCTCACCGAGGCGCTATGGCAGGCGAAGAAGTTCGGTGGACCCGTTATCGTCCACGCGATCACGCAGAAGGGCAACGGCTGGGATCCGGCGGTCTCCAACGAGAGCGACCAAATGCATCAGTCGGCCAGCTATGACCCTGCCACTGGGCAGGCGACTGGGCCCAAACAGCGCAAGTGGACCAAAGTATTCTCCGAAGCGCTTGTTGCGGAGGCCGAAGAGCGCCAAGAGCTGGTTGGCATCACCGCCGCCATGGCGGGCCCGACCGGGATCGAAGCTTTGCAAAAGGTCCACCCGGATCGCGTTTTCGATGTCGGCATCGCCGAACAGCACGCCGTGACCTCAGCAGCCGGTCTTGCCATGGCTGGGCTGCATCCGGTGGTGGCGATCTACTCGACTTTCATGAACCGTGCCTTTGATCAAACCCTCCTTGACGTGGCCATGCACGGCCTACCGGTGACGTTCGCGCTGGACCGTTCCGGAATCACCGGCCCTGACGGGCCGAGCCACTATGGAATTTGGGACATGTCGATTTTCCGGGTTATCCCCGGAATGCAGATCGCGGCACCTCGCGATGAGTCAACTATGCGCCAGCTCTTCTCCGAAGCCCTCGACATTGACGATGGGCCGTCGATGGTCCGTTTCCCCACAGGGGCGGTGCCTGCGGAAGACCTCGTAGCAGTCTCGACGCGCGAGGGCGTCGATATTCTCCGCGATGGGGGCGCCAACGCCGATATCTTGCTTGTTGGCGCGGGCATCATGGCGCACAGCGCTATGGCGGCCGCGGAGCGCATCTCTAGTCGTGGGTTCACAGTCACTGTGGTAGACCCGCGCTGGGTCGCGCCGGTTCCCGCGGTTTTGACCCAGATGGCTAGCGAACACCGCCTGGTGGCCACGATTGAGGACGGTATCCGTTCGGGCGGGTTGGGAGATGCCTTGGCCCGCGAACTGCGGGACGCGCAGGTGAATGTTCCGCTGGTAGACAACGGAGTCGAATCAGGCTGGCATCCGCACGGGACCCGACAGCAGCTGCTGGAAGACCTAGGGCTGACGGTCGAAGCGATTGCGGAACGCATCACCGAGGCGGCGCTTAAGCTCCCCAGTGGTCAATAGCGCCATCGGTGTGCGCTGGGGCTAACGAGGGACGCAGTTGCCGGACCTGGGTTAAGTACCCCTGGAGAAGCCGAATACGAAATCGTGACGCGCGCCTTCTCATTCGGAGCGGGCCTGCCGGGCCCAACGATTCGAACTCCTGTGGGCATCGGGGTGGTCCTCTCTTTTCAAGGAGCGAGGACTAGGTGATCGCCTGTTGGCGTGATAGCCGTTTTCTCTTCGGGCTCATTACGAACTCACGATGGAACGTGTGGTCACCGTAGGTGGCTGACGGTTCTGTGAACAAGTCCAGGCACCAGTTGCCGACATCGTCGGCTGGGCGGGGAAAGCCGCGCTGAGGAGTACCGCTGCCGCGAAACGATCCAGCGACGCGCAAGAGCAGCGACCTTGATGAACAGTCACGGTCTCGACTTGCGCCCGAGCCGTCGTGGGGGAGTCGTTGGCGCGCAATAATATTGGCACATGGAAGAGCGGCCGTTCACCACATGGTGAACGGCCGCTCCAGTATGACTTCAAGCTATGGACCGCCTCGTCGTCCACAACCGATGAGGCGGTCCTAGAGACCAACTACAGCTTGGCGTCAAAGGTGGAACCGGTGGCGTCTTTGGCGACACCGATTCGGTCCAAGTAAGGCGTGATACCGCCCTTGGAGAAGGGGAAGCCCGCCCCGAGGATCATGCACAGGTCGATCTCCTCAGGTCCGGCGACGACGCCCTCGTCGAGGATCTTGCGTGCTTCGGAGGCCATATTGGCCACGACCCGGGCGTGTACTTCCTCAGTGGTGGACGGCTTGTCGCCCAACGTGAGGACGTTACGTCCGGCCTCGGTTAGCTCGAACTTGCCCGCTTCGTTCTTTTCGAACGCCTTGGAGCCTTCGGACTCCAGCTTGACTAGCGCCTTCAGGTTCTCCGAGACGGGGAACCGGTCGCCGAAGCTAGCGTTGAGGTGCTCGGTGACGTGCAGCCCAACTCCAACCCCAACTAGACCCAGTAGTTCGGTGGGCGTCATTGGCAGGCCGAGCGGGTCGACCGCGCGGTCGACGTCTTCGATCGGCGTGCCCTCGTCGATACAGGCCATGGCCTGGGCGAGCATGCCCACCAGCAACCGGTTGACGACGAACGCCGGGGCGTCCTTGACGAGCACCCCAGTCTTCTTGAGCTTCTTGACCACGGCGAAGGCGGTGGCGAGGGTTTCGTCGTTGGTCTGTTCCACGGCGATGACCTCGACCAGCGGCATGACCGCGACCGGGTTGAAGAAGTGCAGTCCAACGAGTCGCTCCGGGTGTTGCAAGCGGCTGGCCATCTCGGTCAGCGACAGCCCGGAGGTGTTCGTCACCAGCAGGCACTCCTGCGGGACGATCTTTTCAAGTTCGCCGAATACGGCGTGCTTGATCGAGATGTCCTCGAATACGGCCTCAATGACAAGGTCACAGTCGGCATAGACGGACTTGTCGGCACCGGCGGAGACGAGGCTGCGCAGTTTGTCGGCCTTGCCTAGGCCAAGGCGGCCCTTCGCGTCCATCTTGTCGATCTCGGAGTGGATGTAGGACAGGCCTTTCGCGGCACGCTCCTCGTCGAGGTCGGTCATGACGACCGGCACTTCCAGGCGACGCGCGAACAGCAGAGCAATCTGGCTGGCCATGAGGCCCGCTCCCACGACGCCGACCTTCTTGACGTCGTTGGCCAGACCCTTTGACGGTGCGCCAGAGGGCTTTTTCCCACGCTTGCGCAGCAGGTTGAAGGAGTAGAGGCTCGACCGGTGCTCGGGAGTCACCATGAGGTCGGCCAGCGCCTCGTCTTCATCCAGGATGGCCTGGGAGTAGTCGGTGTCTTTGGCGATCTTGAGAAGTTTCAGGGCCCGGTATGCGGCGGGTGCCGATCCGCGGACCTTACCTTCGACAAATGCCTCGGCCTTGGCTAGGGCCGTGTCCCACGCTTCGCCCTTGTCTACCTCGGGCCGTTCCACTGTGACTTCGCCATTGAGGACCTTTGCGGCCCAAGCGAAGGACTCTTCGAGGAAGTCGGCCGGCTCGAACTCGGCGTCGGCGATACCGAGCTTGGTGACGTCGGGGCCCTTGAGCATCCGGTTTTGGTTGAGCGGGTTTTCGAGGATGACCTGGGCGGCCTTCTCCATCCCGATCAGGTTCGGTAGCAGCTGTGAGCCGCCCCAGGCGGGTACGAGTCCGATGGCGACTTCTGGCAACCCCACGGCCTTGGCACCGGTGGAGATGGTGCGGTAGTGGCAGTGCAGTGCCAGTTCGAGGCCGCCACCGAGGGTGACGCCGTTGATGAAGGCGAAGGTGGGGATCTCGGAGTCGCGCAGGCGAGCGTAGGCGGCGTGACCACCTTGGGCCATTGCGAGGGCCTGGTCGCGTTCCTGCAGGTGATCCATGGCGGTGATGTCGGCACCGGCCAGGAAGATAAACGGCTTACCGGTGACGGCGATGAACTTCACGCGTGGGCTGCGAGCCTCGATTTCGTCGAGGGCGTTCCACAGGTTTTTCAGTCCGGCCGGGCCGATGGAGCTGGGTTTGGTGTGGTCGTGGCCGTTATCCAGGGTGATGAGGGCGGCTTCGCCGTCAACTCCTGGGACTCGCACGTACTGTACGAGGGCCTCGGTGATGACTTCGTCTGGGAAGTCGGGAAGCTCAGGCAGGTTCTTGTAGGTCATTGTTTAGGCTCCTTCCCCGTTGTAGGCGGGGTTTTCCCAGATGATCGTGCCGCCCATGCCCATGCCGACGCACATGGTCGTGATGCCGTAGCGCACGTGCGGGTTCTCGGCGAAGGACTGCGAAAGCTGCGACATCAGGCGCACACCCGATGAGGCCAGCGGGTGGCCCACGGCGATCGCGCCGCCCATGGGGTTGACCTTCTCGCTGTCTTGCGGGATTCCGAAGTGGTCGAGGAAGGCCAGTACCTGGACGGCGAAGGCCTCGTTGATCTCGAAGAGTCCGATGTCGTCAATGGTGAGTCCGGCCTTGGCGAGAGCCTTTTCGGTGGAGGGGATTGGACCCTCTCCCATCAGCTCCGGGTCGACCCCGGCATAGGCAAAGGCGACCATGCGCATTCCCACGGGGAGGCCGAGCTCTTCGGCGGCCTGTGAGGAAGCCAAGAGGCAGGCGGTGGCGCCGTCGGTCAGCGGAGCTGCGTTGCCGGCGGTGACGCGACCGTGGGGGCGGAACGGGGTGCGAAGACCAGCCAGTCCTTCCACAGTGGTGCCAGGGCGCGGCGGCTCATCGGCGGTGACTAGGGTCCAACCTTCGTCGCTGTTGCGAGCCGACATGGTGGTCAGGTCGCGTGAGAGCTTGTCGACTGACTTCGCGTAGCGTTCCTGAGTTTGGGCCGCATAGGCGTCAGCGCGTTCTTTGGTGATGGTGGGGAACTTGTCGTGGAGCGCCTCAGCGGTGTTACCCATGTTGAGAGCGTCGGGATCGACCAGGTTCTCCGCCACGAAGCGCGGGTTGGGGTCGGCTCCCTCGCCCATCGGGTGGTTGGTCATCGATTCCACGCCGCCGGCGATGGCGATGTCGTAGGCTCCCACGCCGATGCTGGCTCCGACCGAGGTCACAGCGGTCATGGCGCCAGCGCACATGCGGTCGATGGCGAAGCCGGGTACGGAGCGGGGTAGACCGGCCAGGATGGCGGCGGTACGGCCAATGGTCAAGCCTTGGTCGCCGGTTTGCGTGGTCGCGGCGAGGGCGACTTCCTCCACGCGCTCTGGCGGCAGATTCGGGTTGCGCTGCAGCAGCGCGCGGATGCAACGAATGACAAGGTCGTCTGCACGGGTCTCGTCGTAGACACCATTGGCCTTGCCGAATGGCGTGCGGACTCCGTCGACGAAGACGACGTCGTGGACTGACTGTTTCACGCCAGTGCCCTCCTTTGGGTCGGTCGCGTTATCGATGATGTTACTCACAAGTAACTATAGCTGGTACCCCCGGGGGTCCGCCAATCTGTGGCTCGCGATTGGTCACGCGATTTTCCCGGCCGGTCGCGCTTTCGCGGTCGGGTCAATGCCAGCTGACTCAGGTGCTGTCAATGGGTTGGGCTGAGGTCGCGTGTGAGTGTGGTGAATTCGTGGTCGGTTGGCTCTCGGTCGCGCGACTGCCGGATGAGCCCAGGTGGCGTCAGTCCCCACCTTGCCAGAGCGGCGCGGCCATCTCGGGCAACTTGCCGAAAGCCATACCCGCTAGGGCCTGGCTTGATGGACTCATCTCAGGTACGACGACACCTGAAGGTGGGACGCGAACCGCTAGGCGATGACCCAGCGGTTCGCAAAGGCTGCGCCTGGTCCAGATCACCGCTGGGGCTCGGGGCTATACACGCAGATACGGCACCGGGCTGGCCTGAGTTGGGTAGCTCGGTGCCGAAAGTGGTAGTTGGCATCTCAGCCGCACGAGCGGCAGGGGAGTTATCCACAGGCGGCACGTTCGCTATTGCCCGGAATGACCCGCATTGGGAGAATTAATTTGGGGAGCCCCCTACATCGATACATGCACATATATCTGTCGGTGGCGCCGCATGGGCGCCACCGTACTTCCTCGCTTAGGGCCGCAAGGCCGCACAGAGTTTGTCCGCCAGCAACTCCACCTGCCAATTGCGGGCGTTGTTGCTCTTTAGCAGCTGCGCCACCGCCTCCGGCGAGATCTGGTGCGGAGGCTGCCACGCCAGCGCCCTCACCGCGGCCGGAGCGATCAGATTCTCCGGCGGAAGTGAGTGCGTCTGCGCCTCCTGAAGGACCACGGCACGGGAGGCCGCGAGCCGCTCAGCCGCGTCGGGGAAACGATCCGACCAGCGATGAGTCGCGGGAGGGCCATCCTGCGGCGGGGTCGTCGGCGGCAATTGGGAATTAGGCAGCTTGCGGGCCTTAGCCAGAGCCGACAGCCACAGCCGGGCGTGCGCCTTCCCCCGTCGACGCATCGAGCCCAGGCTCATCAGCTCGCTGTAGTCGGTCGGATCAGCAGTGGCCGCCTCGACAATCGCCGCGTCAGTGAGCAGCTTCGAGGGGGCGCGATCAAGATCCTGAGCCAGTTCGTCGCGAGCCTCCCACAGCGCCCTCACTCGGCTCAGGGCCCGAGCCCCACGAACCTTGTGGATGCCCGAGGTGCGCCGCCACGGCTGAGGACGCGGCGGCGGAGGAGGAGCGGTCGCCACGTAGGCGAACTCTTCGGCCGCCCACTCCGACTTACCCTGCTCCTTCAGCTCTGCTACCAGCAACTCCCGAAGCTCGATGAGCAGCTCCACATCGAGCGCGGCATAAACCAGCCAGTCATGCGGCAGCGGCCGCGAAGACCAGTCCGCCGCCGAGTGTTGCTTCTCCAACTCATAACCGAGCAACTGTTTGGTCAAGGGGGCGAGCCCAACCCGTTCGAAGTTGCACAGCCGTGCTGCCAACTCCGTGTCGAACAGTTTGCTGGGGTGCAGTTCCAGTTCGGTCAAACATGGCAGGTCTTGGCTGGCAGCGTGCAAAATCCACTCTGGGCCCGTCAACACCTCCCGCAAAGGGGCGAGGTCATCGATGCCAATGGGGTCGACTAGGAAACTGCCCGCACCACTGCGACGCAGCTGTATCAAGTAAGCCCGACCCGAATACCGAAAGCCCGAGGCCCGTTCTGTGTCGATGGCGATCGGGCCGTGCCCGGCCGTGAGCGCTGCGGCCACCTGGGCCACTCCGGCGTCGGTATCGACCAGGTCAGGGACCCCCTCCCGGGGGTTCGTCAACGGGACGGGGCTGTCATCTAGCGGGGTATCGTCGTGAAGTTCCTGCACAAGTCAACCGTACGGGTGTCCTCCAACTATGTCTCACAGCCCCGCCGATCCGTGGGACAAACTGCACTCGAACAGGTGATCGCCAGTGAGGACTCTCTCGTCACTCCTTGGCCCTCCCACAGCCATCCAAGGCCCCGCTCATGCCAGTATTGGCACGTGACTGACGATTCCATCACCACCACTGACACCGCCGCCACCTCGCCTTTCCTAGCCGCATGTCGAGGCGAAAAGGTCTCCCACACTCCTGTGTGGTTCATGCGCCAGGCCGGGCGTTCACTGCCCGAATACAAGGAGGCTCGCGCGGGCACCACCATGTTGGATGCCTGTGCCAACCCCGAACTAGTTTGTGAAATCACGATGCAGCCGGTACGCCGTTACGGTGTTGACGCGGCAGTGTTCTTTTCCGACATCGTCGTCCCGCTGCGAGCGATCGGCATCGACGTGGAGATTGTGCCCGGTACTGGCCCAGTGATCGCCAACCCCGTGCGCACCGAAGCAGACCTAAAACGCCTACGCGACCTCGAACCAGACGATGTTCCCTATATCACCGAGGCGATCGGGCTATTGCGCCGCGAACTGGGGGAAACCCCGCTCATCGGCTTCGCCGGAGCGCCGTTCACCCTGGCCAGCTACCTGGTGGAGGGGGCGCCGTCGCGCAACTACACCCATTCCAAGACCATGATGCGCTCCCAACCCGACCTATGGAACGCCATCGCCTCCCGCCTGGCCGCGATCGCCGGGCAGTTCTTGCGGGTACAAGTCGACGCCGGAGCCCAGGCCGTGCAGCTGTTCGATTCGTGGGCGGGGGCGCTCTCAGAATCCGACTACCGCCGCCTCGCGCTGCCGCATTCACGGGCCACCCTCGCGTCGGTGGCAGGTGAGGTGCCCAGCATCCACTTCGGCGTGGGCACCACTCACTTGCTCGAGGCGATGAGTGAGGTGGGAACCGATGTGATGGGTATCGACTGGCGAACCCCGTTGTCGCAGGCAGCCAAGCGTCTGCCCGGCCGTCCCTTGCAGGGAAACCTTGACCCGACCGCCGCGTTGGCCGATCCCAAACCAATGCTCGCCGAAGTAGACGAGGTGCTCTCCGAGGCCGCCAGAGTGCCCGGCCACATTTTCAACCTCGGCCACGGAGTACTACCAGAGACCAATCCTGACGCGCTGAAGCGCATCACCGACCACGTGCACGAGAAAACGGCGGAATAACCATGGCGCGCGTCCTCGTCATTGGTGGTGGAATCGCCGGTCTGACCGCCGCCCACCGGCTGCGACAGCGGCTGGGTCCCGGAGCCGAGATAGTCCTAGCCGAGGCATCCGACCGACTCGGCGGCAAGATCCACTCGCTGCCTTTCGCGGGGCTCACCGTCGAGGCTGGAGCCGAATCGCTACTGGCAGCCAGGCCCGAGCCAGCCGCTCTGGCCGAAGAAGTAGGTCTTGGTGAGGCGCTGCGCCGACCGGGCGAGTATCCGGCGGCGCTCCTGTTGGATGGAGAACTCAAGCCGTTCCCCGCTGGCACCTTTATGGGTCTGCCGCGCACCATCGACGACATCGCCAGCTACCTCAGCACCGAGGGCCTAGCCGAGGCCAAACGTGAACGACCCACCTCCGGTCCGCTCTTGGGGCCCGAGGAAGACCGATCCATTGGAGACTTGGTAGCGCAGCAACTGGGAATAGAGGTGCGTGACCGGCTCCTCGAACCCATCCTCGCCGGGATATACGCGGGCGACCTCGACCGCCTTTCGGTGGCCGCGGTCATGCCGCAGCTGGCGACGCACCTTCGCACCCACCAGAGGCTGACCGACGCGGTCTGCGCGATGTTGCCAGCGCCAGAGCCGAACCAACCCAAGCGTCCCAACCCGCTGGCCACCATCGAGGGTGGTCTGGGACGCCTCGTGCGTGCTACGGCCCAACACGCGAAACCGGATTTGCGTCTTCGCACCACGGTGCGTCAGCTGCGCGGCCGCCCTGGCGGCGGCTGGCATGCGGTGTGTGGACCGGTTCCCTACCCGTCACTGATCGCCGCCGACGCGGTCGTGGTGGCCGTGCCAGCCACACCAGCGGCCCAACTGTTGGAGGGGCATGCGACAACTGCGGTCGCCGCGTTGAGAGAGGTGGACTACGCGTCGGTGGCTTTGGCTACTTTCGCGTTCCCATCTGGCACCACGCTTCCCGCACATTCGGGATTCTTGGTCCCGGCCAGCAGCGGTCACGAGATCAAGGCCGCCACCTTTTTCACCCGCAAGTGGCCACATCTGACCACGGAGGATGCGCCAGTGATCATGCGGGTGTCACTAGGGCGATACGGGGCCGTGCGCTCGCTGCAACGCCCCGACGCCGACCTGGCCAACCTCGCGTTGCGCGAAGTTCGCGCTTGCTTGGGGTCCGATGGCGGCACCGAACTACCAGAACCTCTTAAATGGAGAGTCAATCGGTGGGGGGGCGGGCTCCCGCAATACACGCCCGGACACTCCTTGCGCATGAGCCAGGCGCGGGCCGAACTGGCCCAACTGGGTGGCATCGCGCTGGCGGGGGCCGCTGCCGATGGTGTCGGCATCGCCGCCTGCATTGCCTCAGGCAGGGCGGCCGCGGATTCCGTGGCCGACCAGGTGTTGTGAATCCGGTGCAGGTGATTGGCCAAGAGCGCGAGCTGCGGCCAAGGTGCCTGTTGGCCCATTGAGAAGTTTGAGTAAGTGTGAGACCACCACCCACATGGAGAAAGAGTGAGCGACATGTCAGAGAAATCCGGCCAGACCAATGCCGCGCGCCTGAAGGAATTGAACAACACCATTCGTTACACGATGTGGTCGGTGTTCTCCTCGCAGGAGCGTCTACCCTCCGACCGGGACGAGATCGCCTCGGATGCCGCTACGTTCTTCGCGAACGCCCAGGAGCAAGACGTCACAGTGCGCGGGGTGTATGACGTGTCGGGTCTGCGCGCGGACGCTGATGTCATGGTCTGGTGGCATGCGGAGACCTCCGACCAGCTACAGGATGCTTATGCCGGATTCCGCCGGTCTCTGCTGGGCCAGCATCTGGCTCCGGTGTGGTCAAACATGGCACTGCACCGCCCCGCAGAGTTCAACCGCAGTCACATTCCCGCCTTCCTAGCGGGGGAAGAGGCGCGCGAGTACATCTGTGTCTACCCGTTTGTCCGCTCCTATGAGTGGTACTTGCTTCCGGACGAGGAACGCCGCGACATGCTGCGGGAACATGGTCAGATGGCGCGTGACTACCCGGACGTGCGGGCCAACACGGTGGCGTCTTTCGCCCTGGGCGACTATGAGTGGATTCTGGCGTTCGAGGCCGATGAGTTGCATCGCATCGTGGACGTCATGCGGGAGCTGCGGGCGTCGCGGGCGCGCCGTCATGTGCGCGAGGAGGTCCCGTTCTTCACAGGTCGCAAGGTCAGTATCGAAAAGATCATTCGCGATCTCCCCTAATTGTCTGTTAGGGCTGGAGAGTGCGCACACGGTGGCCGTCTCCAGCCCTTGCTTTTTGGAGCGGTGAGGGTCTGCGGCGAATGGCCACGTGATTGGTCAGCCGAGGCTAGGGCGGAATTGGCCGGCGGTGGTCCATTCTCAGGTGCCCCCTGGCTCGTGTCGTCTCCGGACCGGGGTGGGCGCGGTCGGCGTGTTAGCGGCAACGTCGCCGAATGGACTACCTGGCTAGACTGCCTGCGACCTTAACGCCTCTTAAGGAATGGGCCAGTGTTCTCACTATTTGGAAGGTGAGAGACTGGGGTATGCCAGCTTTGCGTTCACGAACTACTACTCACGGTCGAGCGATGGCCGGAGCCCGCGCCCTGTGGCGCGCTACCGGCATGACCGACTCCGACTTCGGTAAGCCGATCATCGCGATCGCCAACTCATATACCCAGTTTGTGCCCGGGCACGTCCACCTCAAGGATCTCGGAGGACTGGTATCCGATGCCATCAGCCAGGCCGGGGGAGTGGCTCGCGAATTCCACACCATCGCCGTTGACGATGGCATCGCGATGGGGCATAGTGGCATGCTCTACTCTCTGCCCAGCCGCGAGATCATCGCCGACTCGGTCGAATACATGGTCAACGCGCACTGTGCTGACGCGCTAGTGTGCATCTCCAACTGCGACAAGATCACCCCCGGGATGCTCAACGCTGCCTTGCGCCTCAATATCCCGACTGTGTTCATCTCTGGTGGCCCGATGGAAGCGGGCAAGACAGTCGCCGCCGATGGGGTCGTTAAACGTAAGCTCGACTTGGTCGATGCGATGGTGGCCTCGGCTGACGACAGCGTCTCCGATGACAATCTCGATGAGATCGAACGGTCCGCTTGCCCGACCTGCGGATCGTGTTCGGGTATGTTCACAGCCAACTCCATGAACTGCCTGACCGAGGCGATTGGCCTCGCGTTGCCTGGCAACGGTTCGGTCTTGGCCACCCACGCCAAGCGCAAGGCGCTCTTCACCCGGGCTGGAACGACGGTGGTTGACCTGTGTCGTCGCTATTACGACAATGACGATGAGTCTGTCCTGCCGCGCAATATCGCCAATCGCGATGCCTTCGATAACGCCGTGGCGCTCGATGTGGCCATGGGGGGGTCCACAAATACGGTCTTGCACCTGCTGGCGGCCGCGCGCGAGGCCGAGATCGACTTTAGCGTCTCCGATATTGACGAGGTTTCACGTCGGGTTCCGTGCCTGGCCAAGATCGCGCCGAATTCACCCGACTACCACATGGAGGATGTGCATCGTGCCGGTGGCATCCCCGCCATCCTCGGGGAGCTGTATCGGGCAGGTCTGCTGCGCGAGAATGTTTCGTCCATCCATACTGACTCGCTCGATGAGTGGCTCAACACCTGGGATATTCGAGCCCAAGAACCTAGTGCCGAAGCGCTCGCGCTGTTTGCGGCCGCGCCCGGCGGGGTGCGCACGACTGAGCCGTTTTCAACCGAGAACCGGTGGGAGACGCTCGACACCGACGCCGAAAACGGTTGTATCCATTCGGTCGAACACGCCTACTCCGCCGATGGTGGTCTGGCTGTCTTGTTCGGAAACCTGGCGCTGGAGGGGTGTGTCGTCAAGACCGCGGGCGTCCCTGACGACAGCTTGACTTTCACCGGTCCAGCCAAAGTCTTCGAATCGCAAGAGGACGCCGTCTCGGGCATCCTCAATAAGGAAGTCCACAAAGGCCACGTCGTCGTCATCCGCTATGAGGGGCCCAAGGGTGGGCCTGGAATGCAGGAAATGTTGCACCCGACCTCGTTTTTGAAAGGACGCGGTCTCGGCCCACACTGCGCGTTGATTACCGACGGTCGATTCTCCGGCGGCACCTCCGGACTTTCGATTGGCCATGTCTCGCCTGAGGCCGCCGGTGGTGGCCTCATCGCCTTGGTTGAAGACGGTGACGAGATCACTCTGGACATCCCACGACGGAGCATTGAGTTGCGCGTCGATGAGGCCGAACTTCAGCGACGCCGTATTGAGCAGGAAAAACGCGACGCTCCCTACACTCCGCAGAATCGTCACCGTCCAGTCAGCGCGGCCTTGCGTGCCTATGCCTCGATGACCACGGCGGCTTCGGATGGGGCCTACCGGAAGGTCGACTAGTCCATGCGGCTAGTGCGATGGGAGTTCGTAGCCTCCGCCTCGGTTCGTTTACCAGCCCTTGTGGCCCCGAACCCGCAACTTTGTATAAGTCTGCTGTACGCATCCGGCTTGAGTCACTCCGCTGCCAGTGGCCAAGCCGGATGCGAAACGCCTTCGCGCGAGCTTTGTCCCACCGGGCCATAATGAACGGCGAGTACCCCTGCGAGCCGAAGTGAGTGCCTGTGAACTACCTCAGCGATTCCGCCAACCACATTAGTGAGAGTGTCCTGTGGTGGGGGTGGGGCGACGCCCGTCAGAATCGGGCCATCAACAGCCTGGCCGAGCAAACGCAGTCGCGGCACAATCGCATGGCCCGCGCGGCCTCTCGCAGCAATCGGCAGTTGCAAGAGCGCATCACCAACGAAATCAGCGGAGTGCAGGGGCGCTTCGATGAGGTCCTCGAAATCATTGAGCTGCGGTTTCAGCTGGCCGAGTACGACGAATATCAGGTGCGAACCAATGCCCGTAAAACGTTTCGGGCTCTGGCGGCCCAAACCGATCCGGTTTCCTCCGAGTTCCACGATGTCGACGGATATTGGATGCCTCCCGCCGCCTTGGCGATGCGCGACCTTATCCAAGGCACCGGCATAGACATGCAGGAAAATCTTGATCGAGCCCGGGAACGTGACCGGCTGCGGACTGAGCTGTTGGCCCTGAGCGTCGGGGTGTGTTTCGAACAGCCGCTACTTCAGCCTCCCGCGATCTCCCACTTGCTCGCGCTCGATCCGGCACTGGAATCCGATGGGGAGCCCACCGAGGAGGGGATCTCGCAGGAGGCAGGGCCTCGCCAGGTGGTTAGCAATGGCTGGCGGCAACTGTGGAAACAATGCGCCCGTGGTGACTTTGGGGCCGCGGCCTACCAACAGTTGCAGACGCGACTACGCGAACTGGTTGAGGCCGAGCCTGCGACGCTGTCGTCTGCGCAGCTGCGCACGTGGACCGATGCCATCCGAGCTTTGGCGCCGACGTCGGCTACTGGGGCTGAGGGCGTCGGCGCGACCATTGACTCTTTGTACGAGCACGTCAAGGATTCCCTCAAAGAAGTACCGGCCATCCCAACTCCCGCTGAGGGCCTGCAATCAGATGACTTGGAACAGTGGCGGCACTTCTTGCAAGAGCTCATTGAGGAACCCTCCGCGGCCGAGCGTCCGCTTTTGGAGGCACTGCGTAGCCTGCGCTCCGGGTACACCGCCGGAGGCGACGATCCCACTTGGAAACAGCCTGCCGGAGGACTGCCGGATCTGTTCTTGCACGACATTGTGGCCGACGGTGTTGCCCCGGCCCAGCGGGCCATCGCCCTGCGCTTGGCGGCTCCGTGGCTGTTGCAGACTGTGGATGCGATTTTCCACGGCGCTGCGGCTAACTCCAAGCTCAGCCGAGAACTTCGGCATCGTGCTCTGCGCGTCACGGTCAGCAGCGATGGAGCAGATCCGGTGGAGCTGGAGAAACTGGAACGACGGATCGCCAGCTGGGCTCGGCCAGAGATTCCGTCCAGTTCTAGCCAAGCGGCCATCGTCGCGGTTTGCCTGGCCGTGGCCTTCCTCTTCTTCACCTGCGACCAGGCAGTGCTCGGAGTGTTGTCGTTGCTGGGCCTGGCGATCCCCTTTTGGCGTCATCGCCAGGCGATCGCTACCGCTGAGGACGAGCGCTTGACCTATGAGCAAATGTTCGCGGAACTACAAAGGGAGATAGCGGCCACGAAGATCGCCCTAGCCGATGAAGAGCGCGCCCAGGAACGCGCGTCACAACAGGTTAAACACAGCGCGAGCCGATTGCGCAATGTGCTTTCCGGGTCCACAATGCGCAGCGGTGAGAGTGGGTCGCTCTAATGGGGCTAGTGAGGGCACAGTGGATGCGCGTCGTCGGTCTTGGCGTGATTCGTCGATTATGTCCTTTGTGGCGAAACTGATTGTAGCTGCTCAGATCCACTGCGCAGATGGTAAACCCTTGCCACTCAAAGAAAGTGGGGCTGGCTCACGTCCCCCTGGGGCGCGCCATTTGCGGTGGTAGAAGCCGCATACCCTAAGAGCGCCCCTGGTTAATTGGGCTCGCGCACCCGAAATATTGATTTTCTGTCGTATTTTTGACAGTGTCTTGTGACACGCTACGGATTGCCAGCTGGGAGGCGGTGAGCCTGACCAGTATGCACAAACGATCTTGCGGCATGCTGAGATGTGCCAATACCTTCCGCACGGATTGGGAACTTCATGAGGTTGTCTTCCCATAACAGCCGAGGCCGGCGCCCCCACGCTGCCGCCTCGTGGCTGGCTGCCACCTCCGTGTGGTTGCTCGTGCTCAGCGCCACGGCCAATTCGGCGGCTGGCATCCTCACCGGCACTCTCACCTCGTCCGAAGCCGCGAGCCTGGGTACGCTCGGTGTCACCTGCGCCGGAACTCTCGCCTGGCTCTCCTCAGGCCATGTGGGCCCCGGTTGGCGCGTCCCCTACCAGCTCTCAGCCGCGGGCCTTTTGACCTTCGTGGCCGGTGTCGCGGTCGCGATCTTGCTTCCGACCTCCCACGGTGCCAGCGTAGCCACGGCCGCGCTGGTCGCCAGCGCCTGCGTCTTCGTCGCGGCTCTGTTGCGATTGCCTGACCGCACACTTGATATCAGCGCCCAGTTGCGACGCGGACTTGACGGATTTTTCGTGGGTGTGTGTCTGCTTTTCGGACTGTGGCTGATCGTCATCCGCCCTTGGTACGAGGCAAGCCGTACTGACATCGCCAGCATCGACCTTCTCGTGGTACTCCCGGCTATGTTCGCGCCGGTCCTGCTTGGCATTGGTGTCACCACCTCGTTGCGCCTGTCGCGTTCGAGGGGTCGCCTGTTGCTGCTTTGCCTGGCACAGGTCTTTGTCTATACCACCGGTGTCGGACTAGTTGCCGCGTGGCAGTGGGGCCCCTCCGCAGTGGCCACGTTGTGGTGGATGGTTGTGTGGATTATCGCCGCGACTTCGCTGATCGGGGTGGCGTTGTTGGCGCGCGCCCAGATCGCCCAGCGAGCCGGGGCCCGTCGCACTGTCTTGCACCATTTCGCGTTGGCCAGCGGAGCCGCCATCGCCACCACGGCGTTCTTCCATCACGGCGCGTCCACGGGTCCGCTTCCGTTGGACGCGGCGCTATTGGCGCTCCTTGGCATCTGTGCGCTGGGGGCGCGCCTGCTGCTGACATATTTCGACGTACAGCGTGGGGCTTCGATCCTCATTGACCGCGAATCACGTTATCGCGCCATCGTGGGAGCCTCCTCCGACATCATGATGGTGCTGGACAATCATTTGCGTCTCACCTGGGCGGCCGCTGGTTCCACGTGGACGTCCCTGACGGCCAATGACGCGGCGATAGGCCGTCAGTTCACCGATCTGCTTCACCCTGAGGACCAGCCGCAAGCCGCCGCGCTGCTTCAGGGTTTGCTGGACGGGTCGATCCGGGAACGTCGAGTCGCGATCGACGCGCGCATCCGTGATGACAACGACGAATGGCGCTATACCGAATCCATCGTCACCGATCAGCGAGCTCATCCGCATGTGCGGGGGCTGGTCGTGCGCACGGTCGAGGTGAGTGTGCGCCGGAGCCTAGAAGCGGAGTTGGCCCGCCTGGCCTATACCGATTCCCTCACGGGGTTGGCCAATCGCCGTTCGCTGTTGCAAACGCTGCAAGGCACGGTCGTGGGCGACCATACGCAGCCGGTGGTGCTCCTAGCGCTGGATCTGGACGGGTTTAAGAACGTCAATGACACCCAGGGGCACGCGATGGGAGACGAGCTGCTCAATGAGGTGGCTATTCAGCTCAAGGAGCGGGTGCGTCCGACATCAGTCGTCGCCCGGGTCGGTGGCGATGAATTCGCGGTCCTGTTGCGTATGACCAATCGGGAGGCACGTGAATGGGCAGAACAGGTCCTGCACGCGATCAGTCGGCCAGTGCAGTTGTCCGATGAGACGACCGTGTTCATCACCGGAAGTATCGGACTGGCGTCTTCGGCTCCGGGTATGACGCCCGAGGACCTTATGCGCAATGCCGACCTGGCTTTGCGCGCGGCCAAACAAGCCGGTAAGAACCGAGTTGAAAGTTACGACTTCGCCTTTGAAGAACGGGTACGCCGTCGCATGGAGGTCACGCAGGAACTTCGCGGCGCGATTGAACGCGATGAGCTGTCGCTGGTGTTTCAGCCGGTCTATTCGCTGCCGGATCGACGCATTGTCGGGGCGGAGGCGCTCATGCGGTGGGAGAACTCCAAGCTGGGGCGTATCTCGCCCGGAGAGTTCATCCCCGCCGCCACAGAGGCTGGATTCACTCATGAGTTGGCCATCTGGACGGTCCGACAGGTTTCGGCGCAACTGGGGCAGTGGAAGGCAGATCAGCACAGCGCGTGGATTTCGATCAACGTGTCGGTGCGGGATTTGCATACCTCTCGGTTTGCGACTGCGGTGAATCAAGCGCTGATCGAACAGGGCGTACCTGCCTCTCGGCTGGTCATCGAGGTCACTGAGCATGATTTCTCCAATCACATGGAGACCTTGATCGCCCAGCTGTCGGCCTTGCGAGGCACGGGCGTACGGATTGCGATGGATGACTTCGGGTCGGGATATTCCTCTTTGGGACAGTTGCATCGGCTGCCGATTGACATTCTCAAGATCGACCGCGACATCATTTCCGAAGACAGCGGTGCGCCAGCTCCGCTAGCTGAGATCACCGTGCAGCTGGGGCGCCAGCTTGGTATGGAGGTCATTGGGGAGGGTGTGGAGTCGGTTCGACAACTTCGCACGTTGGAGAAGGCCAAGTGCCCTATGGTGCAGGGCTACTATTTCGCCCGTCCGATGCCAGCCGAGGAGTTGCAAAGACTGTTGTTGGAGCAGCGCCCGAGCACGATCCCCGCTTGATGGCGTGGGGCATTGGAGTCCATTGGCGCGGTTGATCCTGGTTGCCGTGGGGTGGTTTCCCAGTAGTGGACGGTTTTTCGTGAGACGAGTCAGGGTTTGAAATCTTGGCAGGCAACACGCGGTCTCCCATAGTTTGAGAAAACTTGACTCACGGGTCAGGATCAGGCATGCTTGTGGCGTGCAAACGATGAACTACCTCAGCTCCGCCGCCGTAGCCTCCGCTACGGGGCGAATTATTAGCGCCACACGGTGGCCGCAGGTAGTACTTACCTAGCGCACCGTCATTTACTTGACGGTGCGCCCGCCCCGTGCGTCTAGCACGCGGGCGGTTTTTTCTGCCTCGAGAAGCACACAATCCGAACTCGCAACCGCCGGAGTTCACCATCACCGACTCAATCAACGGCGATTGAACACGGTTCACCGCACATCTCGCGCCCGGCCGGGTATTCACACCACATCGGGCACGCCCATCGACACGGAACCCCACCCGCGGTTCCCAACGGAGGTGGGCCTATGAGATCGGCCCACAACCGGGCCCTTGCTCTGGATCACCAATCCGGAATGTGAACCACTGAGATCACCGTTGACCACGACGCACGCAACGACATTGAAAATCCGAGCACAGAATCCTGACTGGACGGATACATGAGCACTGCAGCACCGAAACCAAGGCCGCCGCGCGAGGGACGCAACGTGAAGCTCGTCGAGCCTCTCGCGTCCGCCAAACAACCGGAATCGACCAACGGCCCCCAACTATCCGGGGCCCAGATTCTGGTGAAGTCGCTGGAAAACCTCGAGGTAGAGGCGGTGTTTGGGATTCCGGGCGGGGCGATCCTTCCCGCTTACGATCCGCTGCTGGACTCGACCTCGGTGCGCCACGTGCTGGTGCGTCACGAGCAGGGAGCCGGGCACGCCGCCGCCGGATATGCCGCTGCCACCGGTCGAGTCGGCGTGTGCATGGCCACCTCGGGCCCTGGAGCCACGAACTTGGTGACCCCGTTGGCCGACGCGCACATGGACTCGGTTCCCATGGTCGCCATCACGGGGCAGGTCGCTTCGCACGCGATCGGGTCGGATGCCTTTCAAGAGGCTGACATTCACGGCATCACGATGCCGGTCACCAAGCATTCCTACCTGGTCACTGACGTTGATGAGCTGCCACGAGTTCTGGCGGAGGCCTTCCATATCGCCGCGACTGGCCGGCCCGGCCCGGTGCTGGTCGACATTCCCAAGGACATCCTCAACGCCACCGCGACGTTCGCGTGGCCTCCGTCGATGCAGCTGCCGGGCTATCGGCCGACAATGCAGCCGCACGGGAAACAAATCCGGGAGGCCGCCAAGCACATTTGTGCCGCTCGCCGCCCGGTGCTCTATGTCGGTGGGGGAGTGCTCAGGAGCGAGGCGACGGAGCAACTTCACACACTTGCCGAGATGACCGGAGCACCTGTGGTCACCACGCTCATGGCGCGAGGGGCGTTCCCGGATACGCACCCGCAGCACTTGGGGATGCCCGGCATGCACGGTACGGTCCCAGCGGTCTTGGCACTGCAAAAGGCGGACCTGATCGTGGCTTTGGGGGCCCGTTTCGATGACCGCGTGACGGGGAAACTGGATTCCTTCGCCCCCGAGGCGAAGGTGGTGCATGTTGACATCGACCCGGCCGAGATCGGCAAGAACCGCCACGCCGATGTGCCGATCGTGGGTGACTGTAAAGCCGCCATCGGTGCCATTTGCGAGGCTTTGCGTACCGCCTCCGCGCCCGAGGTCGAGTTGAGTCGCAGCCGGCTGGCTCCCTGGTGGACGATGCTGGGCGATCTGACTGATCGCTATCCGCTGGGATATGACTCCCACCCCGGTTCGCCTTTGTTGCCGCAGTTCGTCATTGAACGCCTCGGTGAACTGACCTCTGCGGACACCATCTACACCACGGGCGTCGGTCAGCACCAAATGTGGGCCGCGCAGTTCATCAAGTACGACCGGCCAGGCACCTTCCTCAACTCCGGCGGATTGGGCACCATGGGCTATGCGGTGCCCGCCGCCATGGGCGCCAAACTGGGGCAACCCGACCGTGAGGTGTGGGCCATCGATGGCGACGGCTGCTTCCAAATGACAAACCAGGAGCTCGCCACGTGCGCTATCGAGGGAATCCCCATCAAGGTCGCCGTTATCAACAACGGCAACCTCGGTATGGTGCGCCAGTGGCAGACGCTGTTTTACAACCAGCGGTATTCCAATACCAACCTGGGAACGCATGGAACTGACGGTCCTCGAGTTCCCGACTTCGTGCGCCTGGCCGAAGCGTTGGGCTGTGTCGGTTTGCGCTGTGAGAGCGCCGCCGACGTCGATGCCACGATTGCCAAGGCCCGCGCCATCGACGACCAGCCTGTGGTCGTCGACTTCACCGTCGGAGCCGACGCGATGGTGTGGCCGATGGTGCCCGCAGGGCTTGCCAACGACGACATTCTCTACGCCAGGGGCCAGCGGCCCGACTTCTCCGACGAGGAGGAATGCTAAATGTCCAAGCACACGCTCTCTGTCCTGGTCGAGAACAAGCCGGGGGTCCTCGCCCGCGTCGCCGGGTTGTTCAGCCGCCGTGGTTTCAACATTGACTCACTGGCCGTCGGTGAAACCGAGCATCCGGGGGTTTCGCGCATCACCATCGTGGTCGACGCGGCCTCAGCTCCCCTGGAGCAGGTCACCAAGCAACTCAACAAGCTCATCCATGTGCTCAAGATCGTCGAGCTGGAAACCGACACCTCGGTCACTCGTCAGCTCTTGCTCGTGAAAGTTCGCGCCGATAGCGCGATTCGCTCCGAGGTGGTGGAAACAGCAAAACTGTTTCGCGCCAAAGTCGTCGACGTCACGCCCGACACCGTCACCATCGAGATCACGGGTACCGACGGCAAGGTCAACGCCTTCCTGGAAGTGGTCGAGCCCTATGGCATCAAGGAATTGGTGCAGTCGGGCATGGTCGGCCTCGTGCGGGGCGGCAAGTCGATGACCTCGCTAAGTCGCCACAATCTGGCGGCGTCCTAAGCCAAAATGTGGCCGCCAGGGTCGCTACAGCGGAGTCCCCAACCGGGGCCTCCGGTGCGCCACCGCAGATGACACACCATCAATACCAGCTAAGCAAGTATGTGAGAGGACCAATTAATGGCCGCCGAAGTGTTTTACGATTCCGACGCCGATCTAGCCCTCATCAGTGACAAGTCGGTCGCTGTGCTCGGCTACGGCTCCCAGGGACACGCACACGCCCTGAGCCTGCGCGACTCCGGGATTGAGGTGCGGGTCGGCCTGCCGGAAAACTCGAAGTCCCGCGCCAAGGCCGAAGACGAGGGCCTGACTGTCACCACGCCCGCCCAGGCATGCGAGTGGGCCGACGTCATCATGGTCCTCACGCCTGACACCACGCAGGCGAAACTGTTTGAGAAAGACATCGCCCCGCACCTGAAATCGGGCGACACGCTCATGTTTGGCCACGGGTTCAACATCCGTTACGGCCTCATCAGTGTTCCCTCCGACGTGGACGTGTCGATGGTCGCGCCGAAGAGCCCCGGCCACCTTGTGCGTCGCCAGTACGTCGACGGCAAGGGCGTCCCCTGTCTAGTGGCTGTCGAACAGGACTCCTCGGGCCAGGCATTTGAGACCGCGCTCGCCTATGCCAAAGCCATCGGTGGCACCCGGGCTGGTGTGCTCAAGACCACCTTCACCGAGGAAACCGAGACCGACCTCTTCGGCGAACAGGTCGTCCTCTGCGGCGGTATCACCGAGCTCATCCGCGCCGGCTTCGACACGCTTGTCGAGGCGGGCTACAGCCCGGAGGCCGCTTACTTCGAGTGTCTGCACGAGACCAAGCTCATCGTCGACATGCTCTACGAAGGCGGCTTGGGCAACATGTGGAGCTCGGTGTCCGACACAGCCGAATACGGCGGGGTCACCCGCGGCCCACGTGTCATTTCGCAGGCATCGCGAGAAGAGATGCGGAAGGCTCTGGCCGAGATCCAAGACGGCCGCTTCGCCAAAGAGTGGGTCGCCGAGGCGGAAAACTACGAACAGTTCAATAAGCTGCGTGCCCAGCAGCGCGAACATGGCATCGAAAAAGTCGGTGCCGAGCTGCGCCAGATGATGCCATGGGTCAAGAAGTAACTACTAGGGACACCGATGATCCCGACGCTGGGCGCGTTGGGTAGACGTCCACCTAACTGAACAACCTCACTGGCAGTGCCACCTCCACTGGCTCTGCCGGGTGAGGGCTCCGTCGATGTGCGGGGCGGCAACCCGACACGTGTCTGTCCGGGAGGCCGCCCCGCAGTCATGTTCGGCCCCTGTGGTTCGCCGTCCGGATGAGTAGTGCCGCGGCCGCCGAGCCCTCCGCCCGAAGAAAACACGCTGTGATGAACCCTAAACCCCAGCCGCCTCGGCCCAGGTGGGGCACGATGCGAAGAGAGCCCATGAACTCGCTCTCATGCGAACATCGCGTCGAAAAGTTCGCCTCCATGAACCATCCGCGCTGACCTCAGGCTCGAATACCTACTGAGGAACTAATAGATTGGGTAGGAGAACACTGTGTTTGACAACAGCAGTGACGGCGCACCGCGTCAAGATGGCCCCCGGTTGACCGTGGCCACGAACGGAGTAGCGGAAGGGACCGCTGAGTCGTTGCTACACAGTTGCGCCCTGGGAGACGAAGAGGCGTTCGCTACCCTCTACGACCGTGTTTCTCCTCGCGTCTATGGCCTATGCCTGCGCATCCTGCGCGACCCCGCCCAAGCCGAAGAGGTAGCCCAAGAGGTACTCATCGAAATCTGGCGCACCGCCGCCCGATTCGACCACCGCAAGGGCTCCGCCAACGCCTGGATCACCACCATGGCGCACCGACGCGCGGTCGACCGCGTGCGGTCCGAACAAGCCGCCAGCGACCGAGAACGCAGGGCCGCCGCCGGAAACACCGAAGTTGACTACGATTCGGTCTCCGAACAGGCAACCTCCAAACTCGAACAGCGACAAGTGCGTCGATGTTTGAAAACCCTCACCGAGCTGCAAAGACAGGCCATCACCCTGGCCTACTACGGGGGACACACCTACCGACAGACCGCCAAACTCTTGGAAGCGGCCGTACCCACAATCAAGACCCGTATTCGCGACGGTCTGATCCGCCTGCGCGACTGCTTGGAGGTGTCACGATGAGCACCCAAAACCACACCCTGATCGGTGCCTACGTACTCAACGCTGTGGATGAGGATGAGCGCACCCAAATGGAACGCCATCTAGCCGAATGCCCCGAGTGCGTTCAAGAAGTACGCGAAATGGAGGAGACTGTGGCTCGGCTAGCCGACATCACCGTGACCGACCCTCCCCGGCAACTGCGCGACCGGGTGCTCGAACAGGTGCGGCGCACCCGGCAAGAACCGCCTCCAGCTGGAAGCCCACAGGAAATCCTGCGACCCCGCCGCATTCGCCCCTGGCGCACCATCGCACTGGCGACGGCCCTATCCGTGGTTATGGCAATCGCTGGAGGAGCGATCGCATATGTGTTCGCACAGCAACAGTTCACCACCGAGCGACAAGAGGCCGACCAGATGGCGGCGATCCTGGCCGCAGGAGACGCCGAGGCCGCACACGGATCGACAGCCGAAGGCGGACGAGTCACGGTGATCTACTCGCCCTCCCATGACCAAGCGGTGGTATCGGTCTCAGAACTCGCGCCCGTCAGTGAGGACCGCTCCTATCAGCTGTGGCTGATTGACGACCAAGGGCCGGTATCGGCTGGTGTCATGCCAGCAGGTCACAACTCCGCCTCCATGCTGGTTGGTGACATCCAGGACGCGACCATCCTCGCAGTCACGAACGAACCCGCAGGTGGATCGGAGGCGCCGACGACGACGCCGCTGGCCGATGTGGAGATTCCCACCGACACCTAGGCAACCTCATCGACTGCTCAACCGCCCGCCCAGCTGCGAAACCCAAAAGGGACGACCAGGAGCCTCGGACACCCTCGACCGGTGTCCGAGGTGGAACCGAGACCGACCTTTTCGGCAACGCCGTAAGGAGCAGCGAAAGCCGCACCATCACCAAACATTCCACCACCGAGCGCGGCAAACGTTATGGGAGCCGGAGCCGAATCCGGCCACCGACGCAAACGGCCACCAAGAGACGACCGCCAACCCAAGAGACCACAGGAAGGTCCGACCACATGCGAACCATCGTGGTGCTATTCACGCGCGACCTGCGCGTTCACGACAACCCGGCGCTGGCCAGCGCCGCCCGAGCCGCCGAGCGCGTCGTGCCACTGTATGTGGCCGACCCGGCTGACAACCACTCCCACATTCGCGAAACATTCCTCGCCCACAGCATTGCCGACCTGCGAGAATCGCTACGAAAACTTGGCGCTGACCTCCTAATCCGTCAAGGAGACCGGGTCGAGCAGACGTTGCGAGTCTGCCAACAAACGCGGGCCAACGGAGTGGCCGTTATGGATGACTTCGGTCAAAGGGCCCAGGCTTGGCGCGACCGATTGCGCCTAGAGTGCGAGCGCCTGGGCGCGCCCCTGCGCGAGTTCGATTCGGCGACCGTTCTCGCCCCCGGCGACGTCGTGCCCACTGGTGGCAGCGACCACTACAAGGTCTTCACCCCCTATTGGCGGGCGTGGTCGGCAGCCCGGTGGCGGGACGTGGTCGAGACACCACGACGGTTGGAGTTGCCCGAAGGCCTCACCGGCACTGACCACCGCACCATCTGGGGTGAACGCGAGGTCAACCAGGACTTTCCGGGCGGAGAGGCGGCGGCACTCAACCGCAGTGAGAAATGGCTCCAAACCGCAGCCAACTATGCGGACATCCACGACGACCTCAGCGCGGACGCCACCTCCCGGCTCAGCCCCTACCTGCACTTTGGTTGCATATCCGCCCGGGCGCTGGCCGAGGACGAGTGGGCCCCCGAGGCGATGGTGCGACAGCTGTGCTGGCGCGATTTCTACCATCAGGTTCTCGCCGCCTTCCCCACGCTGGCCACTGAGGCGTACCGGACCGCCAATGACGAATGGGCCGATGACCCCGAAGCGCTCCAGGCTTGGCAGTGGGGCAAGACGGGGGTACCGATCGTGGACGCTGGAATGCGCCAGTTGTTGCAAGAGGGTTGGATGCATAATCGAGCTCGCCTGATCACCGCCTCCTTCCTGACGAAGATTCAGGGACTTGATTGGCGAGCCGGAGCCGCGTGGTTTGACCGGCATTTGCTCGACGCGGACGAGGCGAACAACTATGGAAACTGGCAGTGGACGGCCGGCACCGGCAATGACACCAAACCGTATCGGCGGTTTAACCCCGATCGTCAGGCACAGCGTTTCGACCCTGACGGCGTGTACACCAACCGCTGGCTACAGGGGTGAAAAGCCCAGCCGTCGAGCCGCTTCCCCAAGGTGAGCGCTCGACGGCTGAGGCACCGGGTGGCTAGGTGCGCCCTGAGCTCGACTTGGGCGGTAGGGGTACGAATCCGCTGGTGCGATTGATGTAATCGACGTATTCGGGCCGGGTGCGGGACAGATGTTCCTCCATAAGTGGCTTTCCGGTCTTGGCAGCCAAGAAGTACGTCATCGTCAATGGGGCCACGATGGTGGCCGCCCCAACCCAGGAGCCACAAGCCATCACGAACAGGCCCCACCACACGCAGGCATCGCCGAAGTAGTTCGGATGGCGCGTGTATCGCCACAGGCCCGACTGGAGGACCTTCCCCTTATTGGCCGGGTTGTTCTTGAACGCCGCGAGTTGATAGTCGCCCACCGATTCGAACACAAAGCCGAGCAACCAGATAGCCACGCCCAACCACAGCAGGGCCAGAGGCGGCGCGGCGGCGTACTGTGCGACCTGGACTGGCCACGAAATAAACCACACCAGTGACCCTTGCAGTACATACACCCACCGCAGCGCGTACACGTTGCGATTGCCCTTGGCTTTCGACAGCATTTCCTCATAACGAGGGTCTTCGGGTTTTCCTCGACTGCGCCAGGCAATATGAGTGGCCAATCGAAGGCCCCACACAATGGTGGCGGTCGTGACGACCGCACGGGTCAGGTCATCTCCGTGGCCCGCCGACATCCACCAAGTGGTGAACGCGACGATGGCGAATGCCAGGCCCCACGCCACGTCCACCACTCGGTGTTTGCCCGTGGCCACAGCCACGGCGAATGTCAGCAGCAGT
This sequence comes from Natronoglycomyces albus, assembly GCF_016925535.1. NCBI lineage: Bacteria > Bacillati > Actinomycetota > Actinomycetes > Glycomycetales > Glycomycetaceae > Natronoglycomyces > Natronoglycomyces albus. Next base: position 1,363,209 of record NZ_CP070496.1, read on the forward strand.
ACCCCCAGCGAGACTGCCGCCGTGACACCCAAGTTCAAGAGCAACGGACCCCAGTTGTCCATAAGTCGATCTCCTCATAACCAGTCGAGAAGTATTTTGTGACCGCGTCCCGGAGAGGCACGTGAGCTAGCGGTGGTACCAATCCGGTGTCGCTGGCAGATCCGCACGGCCGTCCTCCAGCGGAGCGGTCGCGAGAATCTGATCGACCCCCATCCGACCTTGCTTAAAGGACAGCGCGCCGCCGACGAGGTAGAGCCGCCACACGCGCGCCACCGGGCGCCCCACGAGCTCCTCGACTTCCTCCCATTTGTGTTCCAACTCCTCGCGCCATGCGTCGATCGTGCGCACATAATGCTCACGCAGAGCCTCGACATTGCGTACTTCCAGACCCGCGGCTTCGAGCAGTCCAACCGTTTCGCCCAATGGCCGCATATGCATGTCGGGCACGATGTACGTCTCGATGAACTCCCCGCCACCTGGGTCCATCTGGCCGCGCGACATCTGCTGAATCAAGAGCCGCCCACCCGGCCGTAGAAACTTCCGTAGTTGGGCGGCGAACCGTGGATACTCCTTCTTTCCGACGTGTTCGCCCATCTCAATCGAACAGATCGCGTCGAACGAGTCGGCCTCGATGTCCCGGTAGTCGCACAGCCGGAAGTCCACCGCCTCTGCCAACCCGCGCGCCTTGGCCCTCTTAGTCGCTTCGGCATGTTGCTGTTGGGACAGAGTCGCCGCAGTTACGATCGCGCCATAGTGCTCGGCGGCGTGCATCGACAACGCACCCCACCCGCAACCCACATCCAGCAACCGCATCCCTGGCCGCAAACCCAATTTGCGGCAAATGAGATCGAGTTTGTCCCGTTGCGCGTCTTCAAGACCGTAGTCCGACGCATTCGAGGTCCAATAGCCGCACGAATAGACCATGTGCGAATCCAACAGCAACCGATAGAAGTCGTTCGACAAGTCATAGTGAAAGGCGATGGCCGACCTGTCGCGGTTCCGCGAATGCAATGCGCCTTGGACGTTGGCCTCTAGGTTCGGTGCCGGTGGCCGTCTCCCGAAGACCTTCAGCCGCCGAGCCGCTGGAATCGCGGCCAACCACGCCCCCAATCCCGCCTTCAACTGGGTATCGGCCCCCATAGCCCACAGTCTTTCCAACGCCAGGGCTATATCGCCCTCGACATCGATCTCGTCGAGGATGTAGGCCTGGACCAAACCCAGCTCCGTCGGCCTCCACATCAGACGCTTCAGCGCGGCCCGATCGCGCACATGCAGAATCGGCGCATCGGCCCACTCGAGGTTTCCCTTGGGGCCAGCCTCGCTCCCATCCCAGGCGTGCAAGCGAATGGGGAGATCGACCCCGGCCATCCTCGAAATCAACGTGTAAAGCTCACCGGCGACAGTGGATTTTTCCCGCTCTTTCGACGACATCGCAACGCTCATGATCGGTGCTCCAAAATAAACTGATTGACATCCAAATGGCCACCGCTAAACCCGGCCTGCGAATACGCCAAATAGAACTCCCACGTCCGCGCGAACAGCTCGTCGAAACCAAGCCGTTCGAGGGCGTTGCGATTGTCCAAGAAACGCTCACGCCACAGCCGCAACGTATGCGCGTAGTCCGAGCCGAAGGCAAGCCGGTCGACCACCCTCAGACCCGTACTCGCCCGCAGGCACTGCTCGATAGCGTGCACCGACGGAATCAAACCGCCCGGAAAGATGTACTTGTGGATCCAGGTGTAGGCACCGCGCGCCTCCACCATCAAATCGTGGCGCATCGTGATCGATTGCAAACCAATCCGCCCACCCGGTCGCAACAACTGATCGAGCACACCGAAATACCGCGACCAGTACTCCTCACCGACCGCCTCGATCATCTCGACGCTGATGATGGCGTCATAGCGCTCCGCGAGGTCAAGCGAGCGATAATCTTGCAGTCGCGCATTAATACGGTCGCCCAGATCCAACTCCGCAGCCCGCTTCTTGACGCGCTCCAGCTGCTGTTGGGACAGCGTGATCGTGTCGACGTGGGCCCCACGCCGCGCGGCACGCACCGACAGCTCACCCCAACCCGAGCCGATCTCCAACACCCGTGAACCATCTGTGACCCCACACCGGTCCAACAGCCGATCGACCTTGCGTCGTTGCGCGTCGGCCACATCAGACCATTGAGTGGAACCTCCCGCGAACAACGCGCTCGAATACGTCATCGTCTCGTCCAAGAACAACGAGAACAACTCGTTCGACAGGTCGTAATGGTGCGAAATGTTTCGTACCGCGTTATCGGCCGAATTACTGTGCGACGAAGGCATCGCCGACCCATAGAGACTGCGAATTCCCTGCACAGCTGGCGGAATCAACTCATCCCAACCAGCTGCCAGCACACTCAATAGCCCAGGCAAGTCATCAGAGTCGAAATCACCGGCCTGATAGGCCTCCCCGAACCCGATCAGGCCCGCCCCACCAAGGCGGTGGTAGAACGCCTCGGGACGATGCAGCCGCAACGCTGGAGCGTCGCGATAACGCCCCATCCACGAACCGTCCGGCATCACCAAACGAACGGGCAGCTTCGCGGCCATCCGCCGCGTCATCCGCTTGACGATACGAGCCCGCACCGGCACATGAGGGGCACGGGGAATGATCGCCTGCGTCAATGGCTTCCGGGAATCTTGCGGCGAACTCATGATTGTCCTTCCTGCGGCGCTCGCTTCGGGCGAGGCATCACAGGCAACCGACGCGCATACAGTCGTATGCCATGCCACCGAATGCCAGCCGAAACCGCCACTGTGGAGAAAGGGTGTCTAAAGGCCGCCGCCAGCAGCGCAAACGTCGAAGCACGCTGGCGGCGGCCGGAGAGACCGGCAGTAAAGGCGGACCCGTCGGGTCGGTTCAACTGGACCGCTATTCGCAGCCGCCGGCCAGGCAGGGGAAGCCGCATCCGGTAGTAGCCATCGACCGGATTGAACGGCGAAACATAAAAGACTTTGTCGACCTCGGCCCGCCCTTGGTCGTCTGTGCGGAGGAAATAACGATGGCGCTGGCCGTAGGTGTTATGGACTTCGGCGACGACGCACTGGAGGCGGTCTTTGTCAAGACACCAGAAAACGGTGAGCGGGTTGAACACATACCCGAAAACTCGGGCGTGGCACAGCATGAGGAAGCGTGATCCGGAGACATCGACGCCATGTTTGGCGACGAACGCCGAGATGCTTTCCTTGGTACTGCTTCCTGGGCCGCCCATGTGATCTTTGGCCTTGAAGCCGGCAAGTGGCCGCAGATACCACGGAGGCCGTGGCATGTCGTCGAGATCCACCAGCCAGTAGTACGTGCGGTGTCGAAACTGGTAGTGAAAGGGCTCTTGGCGCACGTGGGAGACGGTTCCGCGATACAGGTGCGCGGACTTGGCCCACCGACTCGACGCCTGGTGCCTTCGATACCGCACTTGTCCGTGCGGTTGTGTCTGGTCCTGTGCGGCGTCAGCGGGGCCGAAGCCGGGTTGGGACGTCGACTGCGCTGCCATTCCCTCTAGTGCCTTCACCACCGCACCCCCAGGCTTTGTGCCGCGTTGACTCCGGACTGGCAGCCGTCTTCGTGAAAGCCCCAGCCGTGGTAGGCGCCTGCGAAGGCCGTCGTGCCGTCGTTGAGGCCGGGAAGTTGGCGTTGGGCAGCGACGGAGGTCGGGGTGTAGATCGGGTGCTCATATGTCATGCGTCGTAGCACGTGCGAATGGTCAATGCGGTCGGCCGCTCCGAGCGTGACGACATAGTCGGTTGCCGCCGTTAGTCGTTGCAATCGATTGAGGTGGTATGACACCTGCACTTGGCCCTCGGTGGGCCGACAGTCGGAAAGCAGGTAGTTCCAGCTTCCACGCGCCGCCGCGCGGCGTGGGAGCCATCGCGTGTCGGTGTGGAGAACGGTCTCGTTGCGGGAGTACTCGAAACTGCCCAGAACGTCCTTTTCCTCCACGGTGGGGTCTTCCAGGAGACGCAGGGCTTGATCGGGATGGGTCGCGATGACGACGGCGTCGAACTCGGAGACAGCTTGGTCCGCGGTGCGGACACTGACCCCGTCGTGGTGCCGCTGGAGTGAGGTGACCGCAGAGCCGGTGCGCACCTCGTGCAGGCCAGCGGCCACCCGCTCTACGTAGGTGCGAGAGCCACCGACGACCGTGCGCCAGGCGGGATTGCCCAGCACGGCCAGCATGCCGTGGTTGGCCAGGAACGTGAACAGATACCGGGCCGGATAGTCACGCACCGCGTGCGGGCCGCACGACCATACGGCCGAGACCAGCGGTATCACGAAGTGGTTGACGAAGTATTGCGAATAGTGCCCCTGGGACAGGAACTGGCCCAGCGTCTGTTCCTCCGCGTCGGTCTCGGTGGCCAAGAGGCGGCGCGCCCGGCGGTAGAACAGCGGCATTTGCCACAGCATGGCGTGGAAACGTGGATCGACGAAGCTGCGTGGGTGCGCGAACACGCCACGTATTCCACGCGAGCCGCAGTACTCCAGGCCACATCCCTCACAACGAATCGACATACTCATCTGAGTCGGCTGCGTCTTAATGTCCAGTTCTGTGAACAAACGCACGAGACGCGGATATGTGGTCCGGTTGTGGACCAAGAACCCGGAGTCGACCTCATGGGTCAGCTCTGGATCGCGGTCGACGACGGTGTGGGTATGGGCGTGACCTCCGAGACGGTGGTCTGCTTCGAATAGGGTTACGTCCCGGGACTGCTGCAGCACGTAGGCTGCCGTCAAACCCGAGACTCCAGAACCGATGACTGCGACTTGGCTGCGAGAAGTCATAGTCACCTCCTCAAGTATTTCGATGTCACCCACGATTCGGAGCCGTGGTGGGCCCGGATGGGAACGAATCGACATTCTTTCGTTTCGTTCCCATCCGGTAGGCAACCTCACAGTGCCTGGACTTCCACCCAAACATGCCGCAGCCCTCGCACGGTGCGTTTTCGCCTCATACGTGCCTCGCACTCCGGTCAGACGCGACCTTCGAGCAACCGGCGTTTTCCTCCCGCGAACTGGGCCCCTATAATTGCCCCGTGCCAGTTGAAACCGATGCCAGGACATACCAGGTCCGCACCTACGGGTGTCAGATGAACGTGCACGACTCCGAACGCATCTCGGGGCTGATGGAGAATGCCGGATACATTCCCGCTCCCAGTGACGCCGAGATAGCCGACGTCGTCATCTTCAATACCTGCGCCGTGCGCGAAAACGCCGACAACCGCCTCTACGGCAACCTGGGGCACCTGGCCCCAAAGAAGACCCGCAACCCCGATATGCAAATCGCGGTCGGTGGTTGCCTGGCGCAAAAGGACAAAGGCACCATCACAAAGAAGGCCCCTTGGGTTGATGTGGTGTTCGGTACCCACAACATCGGTTCGTTGCCGACTTTGCTGGAGCGCGCCCGGCACAATGAGGCTGCCGAGGTGGAGATCTTGGAATCGCTGGAGGTCTTCCCCTCCACTTTGCCGACCAAACGCGACTCGACCTATTCGGGCTGGGTGTCGATCTCAGTCGGATGTAATAACACCTGCACGTTCTGCATCGTGCCGGCGCTGCGTGGAACGGAGAAGGACCGCCGCCCTGGCGATATCCTCGCCGAGGTAAACGCGCTGGTGGCTGAGGGTGTGTCTGAGGTGACTCTGCTGGGCCAGAACGTCAATTCCTACGGTGTGGAGTTTGGCGACCGCTATGCCTTTGGCAAGCTACTGCGCGCTTGTGGCGATATCGAGGGTCTGGAGCGGGTCCGCTTCACCTCGCCTCACCCGAAGGACTTCACCGATGACGTCATCGACGCGATGGCTGAGACGCCGAACGTGTGCCACCAGTTGCACATGCCGTTGCAGTCGGGCTCGGACAAGGTCTTGAAGGACATGCGCCGCTCGTATCGCTCGAAGAAGTTCCTGGGCATTTTGGACAAGGTGCGCCAGCAGATGCCCGAGGCGGCGATTACGACCGACATTATTGTCGGCTTCCCCGGTGAGACGGAGGAGGACTTTCAGGCGACTCTCGACGTGGTCGAAGCCGCCCGTTTCTCCTCGGCTTTCACGTTCCAGTACTCGATTCGCCCCGGCACCCCGGCCGGCGAGATGGAAGACCAGGTGCCCAAGGAGGTCGTTCAGGAACGCTATATGCGCCTGACCGAGCTCCAGGAGCGCATCTCCTGGGAGGAGAATCAGAAGCTCGAGGGGCGTGAGGTCGAGGTACTGGTCACGGCCGGGGATGGACGCAAAGATGAAGCCACCGGTCGCTTGTCTGGTCGGGCCCGCGATGGCCGGCTGGTGCACTTCGCCGTCACACCGCTGAGCGACGACGACCCTTACGACAACGCGGAGGGCATTCGTCCCGGTGATGTCATCCGCACCACGATTACCTATGGTGCCCCGCATCATTTGGTGGCCGATTCGGAGATCGCCGACCACCGTCGCACCCGGGCCGGAGATGCCTGGGAAGCCGGACAACAGCCGACGACTGCCGGAGTAACGATGCTGGGAATGCCCTCGATTGGGATGCGTCCCAGCGAAGAGCCATCCGAGCCTTCCGGATGTTGCTCTGGCCACTAAGTTCTTATTTCGACACATTCCCATGACATAGGTCGGGCCCGGCGCATCATGGCCGGGCCCTTCGTCTGTGTCTAGGGGAGTTCTCCCGCTCGCAGGATTTCTTGGGCTCGCTCGATGATGGTCTCGGCATACTCGGTGAAGGCGAAGACCTCGGGTTCGTGTTCGGCCATTTGGGGCAGAAAGTGATCCCAGTAGGCTTCGGTCTGGATGCGTTCCAAGTCGGCCTCCTCGTGACAGGAGATATCGGCCTGGACGACGTGGTGCTCCCGTTCCTTGAACTCCTCGACCAGATCATTTTCGCCGTGATGATGGCCTTCGTGGCCTTCGTGGCCTTCGTGGCCTTCGTGGTCGAGGTGTGCGGCGCTAAAGATATGCATATTGATGTGCATGACCTCACCGACGACGTCTGTGGGTCGTTCCAGGTGCGGAAACCCGGCCTCCTCCATGCAGTCCGCCCAGATTTCGCGTGCCTGGAGGACATCGGTTCCTTTATCCCATGACCGGTCGACTTGGCCGGTGGCTTGGGCTTGCATCAAGTAGTACTTTTCCGGATCGCCATCGTGGATGGCCGCGGTGGCTTCGCCGCGACATCCGCCAGCGCTCCATTCGACGGTTGATCCGTCGCGCAGCGTGATCTCGGCGGGCTCTCCGGTGCCGTAGGCGGCGTCGTGCAACGCCTGGCTTTCCTCCTCGGGTAGGTCGTCCAGTTCGTTGCCGGTGTTCTCGTGTAGGTGGGCACTGGGGTAACCAATGTGGGGATCAGGAGCGGAGAACTGCGAAAACACCCAGCTTTCGTCGCGATCTTCCCATATGTCGGGTCGGAAGTATTCTTGGCCGTTTTCGATGAATCCGGCGTTTTCCAGACACAAGTTAGCCACGCTCTCCAGTGCCGCTCGATATTCCTGATGTAGAAGCATGTTGTGCGTGTGGGCCTCTTTGAGGCGCTCATGGTCTTGGCTGTCGAGATCGTCATTTCCGTTTGCGCACGCGGCCAGTAGAGCGACGGCGGCAAGAGCGGCCACCAGCGTGGAGAGGTAAGGGGGCTGGTTCCGGGCTTGGTTTGGAAGCCGGGAGGGGGATCGCTTGAATCTCATGTCGGTCACCATTGGGGGAGTGGGTAAAGCTGTGGGGTCAGTGCCGCTGGGCACTGACCCCACTATAAACATTATTTACGGTTGGTGGAATGGTTCGAGCTCAACTTCGTCCTCAACCCGGCAGCCTTCGCAGCATCCGCGCCGTGTAACCAGAGCTTAGAGCTCCTATCAGGTTTGTTTCCGTGGCGAGGATGGTGTGCTGTCAGTGCGTGGGGAGGCGGAGGCCCTTGTTCATACCCAGCGGGTATGGGCAAGGGCCGACAACGCGGCCAGGCGCGACATCACTCCACCGCAGTAGGAAGAGAAACCTGATAGGAGCTCTTAGGGGCACAGCAGCTCCTCGCGGAGCCGGTCTATGTCGCTGAAGCCGATAACCTGGCAATATCCGTGAAAGGACCCGAATCGGTCTCGCAACATCTGTATCGTCTGGCTCATTGCCTCAGCGGGGGTGCCCATATAGGACTTGGCCACGGTCGGGTTGCCTTGGTCCCGCCAGGCTCGCCAACGCGCGGTTCCCACGTCGGTCAGGGCGTAGTCGGCTGCGATGTCCTCATCGGACACACCGAGCAGGCCCAGTAGCACCGCCGCGATGATACCGGTGCGGTCCTTGCCCGCCATGCAGTGAAAGACGGTTGGCTCGCCGTTTGCCACGATCTCCAGTGAGCGCCGTACCGCCTCGTGACCGGTCTCCAGCATCGCCATATAGCGCTGCGAGAGGAAAGCCACCGAACGTTCGTGTGATTGCGCGGGCTCGGGAATGATTCCGTTGAAACTCTCCCACCTCAGGTGCTTGAGCTCCTCATGGTGGAACGAGATTCCCTCGGTGGCGGGGAAGCGTGGGGCGACCTCGAGCTCCTCGGCCCGGCGAAGGTCAATGACGTGGCGAACTTTCAGCTCGTTGACCACGTGGTCGAGGTCGGCCTCGGTGGCGTTGCCGAAGTTGTCGGAGCGAAACACGACGTCTTTCTTGACCGGGCAACCGTCTACTCCGCGGTATCCGCCCAGGTCGCGAAGGTTAAAGATGCGGGTGGTCGGAATAAACTGGGCGGGTAGCTGTGATTGGGTTTGGGTCATCTCACGCCTCTCTAAACGAGCGATCGCCACGGTGGACCGCTCGCGCGTCGTCTTGGCTGTCTCTTAGCGCAGCCGCTGTCAGTGCGTCATGGAAGAGGCCCGTCTGAGCGTGACGCGCAAAGGGGAACGCGGCACTGTACGTGGCGCTTCGGTCCGTGGGAGGACCGGGCGGCGCGGGAAGGCTTGCCTCGGCAAACACCAGCCGGGTCTATCCGGGGTGTTCACTGTGGTGAACGCGAGCTTCTCGCAGCCCTAGGGTGTCCAACTGAGCCACCACCTCATTGACTGGTTCCGATGTGGGGCATCGGGTCACAGTGGATGGCCCCACCATTGTGGGCCTCGTGTTGTGGCTAACCACAACATTGGTTACCAGACGCGTAAAAAGGGTGACACTCTCTGTGCGAGAGCGCCACCCCTAAAACGTTTATTTCTAAATTATCTTGCGCTCTCGGCTAGAGACAGCATCTGCTGTTTCCCGGCCAGTTCCTTTTCAGCCTTGGCGATCTGCTTGGAGTTTCCGGTGGACTTGGCGCGCTCCAGCTTTTCCTCGGCTTCGGCAACCTGCTGACGCATTTGCTTGAGGATCGGGTTGTCTTCGACGGGAACCCGACGCCATGCCACGTCCATCGCGGCGCGGATCGCGTCGTCAACCTTGCGCAGGCGGCGCTGTAGCTTGTTCTGGGCGCTCCGTGGCACGCGGCCGATCTCGCCCCACTGCCCTTGGATTTCCCGGAAGGCAGCCTGAGCAGCCTTTGGATCTCCCTCTACGTCAAGTGCCTCAGCTCGCTTGAGCAGCTCTTCCTTGGCTTCCTGGTTTTGCTCGTACTCGGCATCGCGAGCGGAGAAGACCTCGGAACGGGCATTGAAGAACACGTCCTGGGCGGCGCGGAACCGTTTCCAGGCCTTTTGCTCCGCGTCTGGAGCCAGACGACCCGCTTCCTTCCACTCGGCCATGAGCCCTTTGAGCGCGTCGGCGGTCGGGCCCCAGTCAGTGGAGGTGGAAAGCTCTTCGGCCTGCGCGATGAGTTCTTCCTTCTTCGCGGCGATGACTTTGCGTTCGGCGTCGAGCTGAGCGAAGTGCGCGCCCCGGCGCCGGGTGAAGGTCTCGCGGGCGGAAGCGAACTTGCGCCACAGGGCCGAGTCGGTCTTGCGGTCGACACCGTGGATGGACTTCCACTCGTCGACGATCGCGGCGAAGCGTTCCCCGGTGGCTTTCCAATGGCTGTCGCGCTTGGCGAGCTCTTCGGCTTCAGCTACAAGGGCTTCCTTCTTCGCGGTAGCCTCGGCACGTTCCTCTTCCTTGACGGCCTTGACTTCTTCAACCCGCGAAGCCGCGTGTTTGGCCAGCTCATCGAGACGTGTCTTCAGAGCGTCGATATCGCCCACGACAGGGGCCTCATCGAGGCCATCGCGGAGCTTTTTCACCGCTGCTGCCGCCTGTGGGACATCGGCGGAAGCGGAATTGAGACGCGCGGCAATCAGGTCGACTTCCACGACCAAATCTGCGTACTTACGGGCAAAGTGGGCCAAACCCTCATCAGGGCTGCCCGCTTGCCAGGAGCCAACCGCGCGTTCCCCTGAGGAGGTTTTGACGAAGACAGTGCCGTCTGCGTCAACTCGACCGAACCGGGTCCAGTCTTGGATGTCACTCATCGCCGTAATCACAATTCCTTCGAAGCAACTGAGGTCTTACCACCCGTACCTTACGGTTAATGCCGGGTCGCTGCCAGTCGGGGCTACCACCAATGGGGGTGGTCCACAGGCCAAACCGGATAGATTGGCACAATCGGGGTCTAAACTATTCAGTCATTCTCGCCCGCAACGGGGCTGAAATCTTGGGGGTAGTTCATTTGAGCCGAGGTGGCAACACTGCCAGACTACCCGGACGAACAATCGCCGTCGTAGGGCCTACCGCCGCCGGCAAGACCGCTTTGTCGATCGCTGTGGCCCATACGCTGGACGGGGAGGTGATCAATGCCGACTCGATGCAACTGTATGAAGGCATGGATATCGGCACCGCGAAGGCTGACCTCACCGAGCGCGATGGCGTTCCCCATCACCTGTTCGACATCTGGGATTGCACAGTCAGCGCGGACGTGGCCAGTTACCAAAAATTGGCCCGTGCGGCGATAGACGAGGTGAGCTCGCGAGGCAAACAGCCCCTCTTGGTGGGGGGCTCAGGTCTGTACATCCAGGCGGTATTGGACGAGTTCAATTTTCCCGGAACCGACCCTGAGATCCGAAGCCGGTGGGAAGCGCGACTACAGGAAGTCGGTGCGGACGCTCTGCACGCGGAACTGGCCGCTCGTGACGCGAAAGCGGCCGAGGCGATTTTGCCCTCCAATGGCCGCCGGATCGTGCGGGCCTTGGAAGTCATTGAGTTGACCGGATCATTTGTGGCCGCGTTGCCGGAGCCCCGCGAGGAATACCCGGCTGTGCGGATCGGCATCGACCTCGATACGGCCCAGCTGGACCACCGCATTGAGCTTCGGGTGGAGCGAATGTGGGAGGCGGGGTTGGTAGAGGAAGTGCGGCAGCTGGCTTCCCGTGGTCTCGGCGAGGGAAAGACCGCGTCGAGAGCCTTGGGCTACAAGCAGGTATTGGAGTTTCTCGCAGGCAAGTGCAGTGAAGAAGAGGCCAAACTCGCCACCGTGGTGGGGACCAGGCGGTTTGTCCGCCGTCAACGTTCCTGGTTTAAGCGTGACAAGCGAATCACCTGGTTCGACGGCAGCGACGCCGACCTGCTGGAGAAGGTGCTGGAGCACCTTGAGACCCATGCGATCCAAATATAGACAATAGTTTCGTATAGCACTGTGGCCACCGGTTACACCGGTGGCCACAGTGCTATACGAGGGTGAGGTCATGTCCTCATCGAGGGCACGACGCTGTGGGTTTATGCTCGCGGGTTTGGGCTCACGGTCTTGTTTGGGTCAAACTCGGCGACATCCGCGAGGGCTTCGTCGATGGCCTTCATCGCGGAGTCCTCGAGCGTGACGCCCGCGGCCTTCACATTGCTGTCGACCTGTTCGGGGCGGCTGGCTCCAATGATCGCCGCCGACACGTTCGAGTTTTGCAACACCCAGGCCAGGGCTAGCTGTGCCATGTTTAGACCGTGGTCGTTGGCGATGGGCTCCAGCTTTTGGACCGACTCGAGCAGTCCAGGCTTCTGGGTAAACCCGGTGACGAACTTGCCGTACTTTTCGTCGGCGCCGCGGGAACCGGCCGGGGCATCCTGACCTGGCTTGTACTTACCGGTCAAAATTCCCTGAGCCAGCGGAGACCACACGATTTGCCCGATTCCAAGCTCCTCGCAAGCCGGGATGACCTCAGCCTCGATCACACGCCACAGAGCCGAGTACTGCGGCTGGCTGGACACGAGCTGGATCTTCAGTTCCCGGGCCAGTTTGTGTCCGGCGCGGATCTGGTCGGCCGTCCACTCGCTGACCCCAATGTAGTGAGCCTTTCCTGAATGGACGATGTCGGCAAACGCCTCCATGGTCTCTTCCCGCGGCGTTTCGTGGTCGAAGCGGTGTGCCTGATATAGGTCGACATAGTCGGTCTGGAGACGACGCAAAGTGGCGTCAATGGCCTCCATGATGTGTTTGCGCGATAGGCCACGGTCGTTCTTGCCCTCGCCCATGGGCCAGTAGACCTTCGAGAAGATCTCCAGGCTTTCCCGGGGGAGGCCCTTGAGTCCACGTCCGAGCACTTCCTCAGCGGCGCCGCGCGCGTACACGTCGGCGGTGTCGAATGTGGTGATGCCCGCGTCGAGCGCTGCTTTGATACAGGCCTGCGCGGCATCCTCCTCTACCTGAGAGCCGTGGGTGATCCAGTTGCCGTAGGCAATTTCTGAAATGACTAGGCCGGAGCGGCCGAGATGACGGAATTCCATAGCCGAAAGGCTACCGCTTGCCGAGCGGCTAGCCAAACGGATCTGAGGTAATCCTTAGTACGAAATCCACCCTTTGCGAGGTGTGGCTAGTGAGGCCCCTGGGGCGCTTGGGCATTCGTTGCCCGGTGTTGTGGAGGAGAAGTTCCGGCGTGGCGGTGCGAGAAGAACCGCTGCGAATGCCGCATTGGGCCCACCACCTACAAGGGTCCGTCGTCGATCGCGACAGCCTTGAGGAATCGGATGACATCTTGCTGGTCAGCCTGCCCGGACAACAGCTGGGCCCCTTCAAGGTTCAGAGCCGACCACGTCCGTCCGTCGACCGACACGATCAACCCAGCTGGGTGAACAATCACATGTTGGAAGCGGGGTTCGACCAGCATTTTGCCAGAACGGTGGACGACGCCCTTGACGCCGCCGGTGTCCGCGACCGCCACCCCATTGACGAATCCGGCGACAATGCGTCCATCGGGGGTCGGGGTGTCCAATGACGCGAAGTTTAGCGGCACCACGACCTGACCGGTCTTGTCGATCGCGCCCCAGTCGGCCTGACAAACCGCGGCGATTCCGCCCCTGAAGTCTCCCACCTGGGTGAAGGCCGTTTCGATGACGGGATTGCCCCCGGCATCACGGTATCCCCAGCGGCCCGTGATCGGGTCTGCGTAGGGTTCGGGCACCGGGTTGGCCGCACGTTGGGTCCATGATCGCGGTGGCGGTCCGAACCCCAGTTGCTCGACTCGTTCGGTCAATAGGTTTATCGCGCACTGCACGATTTGGGCGATGAAAGGGTAGGCGTTGTCGTCGATCGCCCGCTGGAAGTGAATGAGCGCCTCGGTGTGGCGGCCGTTTCCCAGACACGACAGGCCCGCATAGGCTCGGACCGCCCCCAGCAGCGTGCGGGGAATTTCCCCGGCCTCGGCCATGGCGAAGAGTTTGTCAGCCGCGTCGAAGCGGCCCTGTACCCGCAAGATGTTGGCTAGGCGGGCACGCGCGGGCGAGAGGACGCTGTCGGCCCCGGAGGCCTCCGCGTGATCAAGCGCGGTCGCGGCGTCGGCTTCGGCGGCCTCAAAATCTCCCAACATGCGCAGCGCAACCGCCCTCACACCCAACAGCCGGGCACAGTCGGCCTCCGATGGGTTACGAGAGAGGCGGTGGGCTACCTCTGTGCGGACGGACTGCAAGACATCGGCGTCGAGGATGCCGTGGCGCAATGTCGCGGCATCGAGAGGACCGATGGCACGCACCAGCCCCGCTCTGAGGTCCGCTGCGACATCAACCATGGCAACTACTTTGGCATGAAAGTGGGGGCGTGGTAACACCCGGTGGCAAGGAAATTCCGAATAGTAAAGGGAGGGATCATTGTATCCATTTGGGTACCATATGGGCGTTTGCGGGTACTACGTTGAGCTTAATGGCATTTGCGGCCAGCCTTTTCGCGCCCCAGTCAATCTGCTTGACGTGCACAAACACCTCTGAGGTTGCCGGTGTGGTCCCACAGCACCGAGGGTGCGAGGGAAATTTGGCGGCACGGGCGAAGTTCATCCGCGAATGGGGCCCGTGCCGCGCACGCTCCTGGGGCAGTCGCAACGAAGACGATCGGCGCTGTGTGGACAGCTAGGCTTCAGCGTCCGATCAGGGCTTGGAGCCTGGGCGCGATCCGACTACTCGCGAAGAACCTTGCCCAGGTCTTCCTCGGTCGCCTTATAGGTCATGCGTGGGCGAGGCATGCGCATCCCGCGGAACATCAGTGAGCGGGCGATGACATACCAGAACAGACCTCGCTTGGACTGTTTGGTGCCCGGGAAGCGACCGAAAACCAAACGGCTGGTCTTCCGGCACAAGTAGATCGAGTCGAGGATGAACGCCACGACCATCAGAATCCACATCAGATTCATGATCGCGACGGCTTCGGGCGCGGCCACGGCCACCGGGTTGGTGAGGATCAGTAGACCCAGTGCCACGAAGAAGAAGTACTGCCCGACGCAGCGGCGTGAATCGACGATGTCGCGAGCTAGCAGCCGCTCGGGGCCCTGGTCGCGCGAGAGGTGATATTTGTCGTACAGCGGGTCGCCTCGGAAGTGTCCCTCGGCGATACGGGCGCGCTGCTCACGTTGCCGGTTCTTCAGCTTTTGGCGTTCCTGCTTGGAGGGTTTATTCGCCTTGTATTGCTGCCGCGCCTCTTTATTGGTCATGGGAGGGTTTTTCGGCGGCCGGGCTTGTGCCTTCCTGGGGCGCTTGGGCGTCGGGGTGCCCTTCTTTCCGGTGGCATCCGATCCCGCGCTACTGGAGCGAGCCGGCCCAGTCTTCTCAGCCGCGCGTGCGGCCTTCGATTCGGAGTCGGAGGTCTTCTTTGCCACGAAAATCGCCCTTTCCAAAGATTTCGACAAGGCTCACCTCAACTGTAGGCATCTGGCGTCGCACTTGGCGACCGCGCCACGTTGCTCCATGGGCTGGGGCACGGCGGCGCGTTTTCGGTGAGCCTTGATCTGGCAAGGTCCAGGATACGCCCTTAGGGCTGGGGCCAAACCCAGCGGTAAGGCGTCCGGCTATAGCCGGACGCCTATGGCCCTCACAGGGCCGCGCCGGGCCGTTCCACGTTCGCTCCCAAAGCCGCTAGCTTGGCTTCGAAGTTCTCATAGCCGCGAGTGATATAGCGATCGACGCCGTACACCCGTGAGGTGCCCTCGGCGGCCAGCGCCGCGATGAGGTGGCTGAAGCCGGCCCGCAGGTCGGGGATCTGCAGGTCGGCGGCGTGAAGTTTCGATGGGCCGGCGATGACGGCCGAGTGCAGGAAGTTGCGACGTCCCCATCGGCACGGGGTCCCGCCGAGGCATTCGGAGTACAACTCGATATTGGCCCCCATGGCGCGCAATTCCTGGGTGTAGCCGAAACGGCGCTCATAGACCGTCTCGTGCATGATCGACAAACCCTGGGCCTGGGTTAGCGCGACCACGAGCGGCTGCTGCCAGTCGGTCATGAGGCCCGGGTGGACATCGGTTTCGAGAGCCACCGGCTTGAGGGGACCTCCCGGGTGCCAAAAGCGGATGCCTCCATCGACCGGGCTGTCGTTGACCTCGTATTCACCGCCGATGGAGCGGAAGACGTTGAGGAAGGTCATCATGTCGGCTTGGCGCGCGCCGCGTACGAATACCTCGCCTTGGGTGGCTAGAGCGGCCGAGGCCCATGAGCCGGCTTCGATGCGGTCGGGGATGGGGCGGTGGGAATAGCCGTGGAGGCGTTCCACACCGGTGATCTCGATGACGCGATTGGTGTGGACCTTGATGATCGCGCCCATTTTTTGCAAGACACAGATGAGGTCGATGATTTCCGGCTCGATCGCGGCGTTACGTAGCTCGGTGGTGCCTTCGGCCCGAACGGCGGCGAGGAGGACCTGTTCGGTGGCTCCCACCGATGGGTAGTCGAGTCGGTACTGGATTCCCTTGAGTCCCTCCGGCGCGGTGATTTCCAGGCCGCCGGGGGTTTTGTCCACGACCGCGCCGAATTCGCGTAGCGCGTTGAGGTGGAAGTCGATGGGGCGGCCGCCAATATTGCAGCCACCGAGGTCGGGAATGAAGGCGCGGCCGAGGCGGTGAAGTAGTGGGCCGCACAGCAAGATGGGGATGCGGCTGGAACCGGCATGGATGTTGATCTCGTCTACTCCCGCCGCTTCGACCTTGCTGGTGTCGAAGTGGAGGCTTTGGTCGTGACCGGATGTCACCTCGACGCCGTGAACGCGCAACAGGCCAGAGACGATGCCGACATCGGAGATCTGGGGGACGTCGTAGAGCGTGGAGGGGGTCTCGCCGAGAACAGCGGCGACCATGGCTTTGGATACGAGGTTTTTCGCGCCTCTGACGCGGATCTCACCCTTGAGGGGCGTGCCACCGTGCACGATCAACATGTCTTGAGTCTTGTTTGTGCCCGGGGCTCCGACGCTGCTCAACAGGAGGACTCCTTACTGGGGGCGGCTAGATATCGCCGATGGTTGGAGGATTATCGAGATGTGTGAAGGGCTCAGTGCCGTAAGCCCGAATATTGGTTCGCTTCGACGTCGTGATCAGGCCTAGGTCGCGAACCGTGTTGACTTCCCGTTGTCGCAAGAAGAGTGGTTCGGATGACGTTTGCCCCATATCAGCTCGTCTACGTTTGGTAGAGGTCGCCTTCCGCGGACGTCTGGAGGAGATGACCCTAAAGACGTCGTCACCTGCGGCTACGCAGGATTTTGGCTGAGTGCCCGTGTCATAGGTGTGATGCCGGTTCCGCAGTTGGCCCTGGATTTTCGGCGTCTGAACACGTGTGCCCGGAAGCTATCTCGACGCTTAACCATAACGGGCTCACGGTCAGTAATTCGGTCAGATCCACCCATTGGGGCCGGTGATCGTGGTCTCGCGGCCGTTTTGCGTACTATACCGACTGTACGCAGGGGATTTACGGGCACCTGGCCGCCTTGGTCCCCGGTGGGAAAGCGCTGCCATCCTTCCACCACGAGGTCAGGTGCGTACCCTCCGATTAGCTAGGCGCGGCTACGTCAGGAGTTTGACCTCAGAAGGTGTCCAATCCCACGTCTAGGCGGGCGGATGATCCACTGTCGTGGACGCTCAATGTGGCCCGGCCACTAAGGCGCGCCAAAAAACCGCCCGGCCTGATGAAGGGCCGGGCGGTGACGTCTTTCGTGGTCTAGGGAAGCGCCAACATGCGGTCGAGGGCGGCCTTTGACCACTTGGTGGTCTCCGGATCGACCGAGATCTGGTTGGGCACACGTCCGGCGAGGAGTTCCTCCAACGACCACACCAAATGCGGCAAGTCGATCCGGTTCATGGTCGAGCAGTAGCAGATTGTCTTATCGAGGAACGAGATCCGCTTGTCAGGGTGCGCGTTCGCCAAGCGGCGCACAAGGTTCAGCTCGGTGCCAACTGCCCACGAGGAACCCGGCTCGGCGGCTTGGAGAGTCTTGATGATGTACTCGGTCGAACCGACATAGTCTGCGGCGGCGACGACCTCATGGGTGCACTCCGGGTGTACCAAGATGTTGACAGCCGGGTCGGTCTGCCGCATCTTTTCAACGCACTCCAGCGTGAAGCGGCCGTGCACCGAACAGTGCCCGCGCCATAGGATCATCTTCGCCTCGGCCAGTTCTTGCTGGGTCAGTCCACCATTGGGCCGGTGTGGGTTGTAGACCACACAGTCGGACAGCTCAAAGCCCATTTCCCGCACGGCCGTGTTGCGTCCTAGGTGCTGGTCGGGAAGGAACAGTACCTTTTCGCCACGCTCGTAGGCCCAGGTGAGGGCCCGCTTGGCGTTGGAGGAGGTGCACACGATGCCGTCGCGCTCCCCGACGAAAGACTTGATGGCCGCCGAAGAATTCATGTAGGTCATTGGCACCACGTCAGCGGCGATCCCGGCCTCGGTCAGGTCATCCCAGCACTGGCGGACCTGTGAGTCCGAGGCCATATCGGCCATCGAACATCCGGCGGCCAGGTCGGGCAAGATCACCTTCTGTGCCTCTGTGGTGAGAATGTCGGCCGATTCGGCCATGAAATGCACGCCGCAGAAAACGATGAACTCGGCCTCCGGGCGCGCGGCGGCCTGTTGCGCGAGCTTGAAGGAGTCGCCGGTGACGTCGGCGAACTGGATGACCTCGTCACGTTGATAGTGGTGTCCGAGGATGAACAGCTTGTCGCCGAGGGCGTCTTTGGCCTTGCGGGCGCGTTCGACCAAGCCAGGGTCTGACGGCGCGGGCAGCTCGCCCGGGCAGTCGACTCCCTTCTCGGAATCGGCGTCGGTACCGCGGCCAAGCAGCATAAGGGCAGTTGCGGTAGGGGCCGGCTCAACAAATCCAGACATCGGGAGTCCTTAGTGACATTCGCCAGGTGAACTTTCCCCTCCATTCTTGCACGTGGACCTCACCGGTCTAGATGCGTAAACGTTATTGTCATTCCATGCGCATCCTCATCGCCCCGGACAAATTCGCTGGTACGCTCACCGCCGAGCAAGCCGCAGAGGCGATCGGGCAGGGTTGGCGCCGCAGCCGCCCCGGTGACGAGATCCACACGATGCCGTTGGCTGATGGCGGCCCTGGGTTCCTGGCGGCTTTGCACGCTTCCCTCACGAATTCGCATCTGCGCACATTGACGGTTCTTGATCCCCTCGGCCGCCAGGTGGAGGCCGCGTATCTTCGCCACGGGGAGGCCGCCTACATCGAGGCCGCCGCCGGTGTGGGTCTACATTTGCTGACCGAAGCCGAACGAGATCCGCGCCGCGCCACCAGCTTCGGGCTCGGCCAACTCATCGCCGCCGCGATCGACCACGGAGCCCGGCAACTCATCATCGGCCTGGGCGGCACCGCGGTGTGCGATGGGGGCGCTGGCATGCTCACCGCCTTGGGGCTGACGTTGCGCGATGCGGCCGATCATGTGGTTCCCTACGGCGCTGCCCATCTGATCAACGCGGCAAGCCTTGACGGGTTTGCGCTACTGCGCGGGGTTGAGATCGTAGCTGCCACGGACGTCGACTCACCTCTACTTGGACCTAGCGGCGCGACCTACATGTTCGCACCACAAAAGGGCGCGGATGCGGCCGATCTGCCGTTGTTCGAAGCGGGGCTGGCCCGACTGGCGAGCTTGCTACAGGAACTGCCGACCGCGCCTTCGGGCCTCCTCGGTTGCCCAGGCGGCGGCGCCGCGGGTGGCATAGGCGCGGCCTTGCTTGCGTTGGGAGCCCGGCGCGAGTCTGGGGCCCAGATCGTCTCTGGCACCCTCGGGCTGCGCTCTGCCATCGAGCAGGCCGATCTTGTTATCACCGGTGAGGGTTCGTTCGATTCGCAGAGCCTGCGAGGAAAAGTCCCGGCCGAAGTGGCCGCCGAGGCCCGTCGTAGCGGACGCCGTTGTGTGGTCTTGGCGGGCCGCATCGGTACGGAAGCCGAGGACCCCACCGGCGCCCAGGGGACAAGGTGTCCGGAGAGCAGGTGGCGGGAGGCCGGAGTGAGCGCTGTGTGGTCACTCACCGAACATTTGGGAAGTTCCGAGGCGGCCTGGCATAATGCACAGACAGGGCTGGTCGAATTGGCCCAACATGTTGCCTCCGACATTGCCTAAGGCCATTCTGCGCCGCCCCTGCCAGGCGGATAAACCCTTATTGACCTGCGTGGAAGCCAATTCGATAAGCCTGGGAAACGTGGCGTGGAAGCCACTGAGCCAGGGAATAAGTCAACGGTCCCCAACGTTAGGTACCGTTGAAGAGCCCGACATCCGCAAAATCAAGGGAGCGAGAGACGTGAGCGCGACTCAGCAGGCGGAAGGTGCGAATACTGAAAGCACCACCGCGATCGGTGTGACACTGACCGACGAAGCCGCAGTCAAGGTGAAGGCCCTGATCGAACAAGAGGGCCGTGACGATCTGCGTCTCCGCGTGGCTGTGCAGCCTGGCGGCTGCTCCGGACTGCGCTACCAGCTGTTCTTCGACGAGCGTGACCTCGACGGAGACAAGATTCAATCCTACGACGGTTTCGAAGTCGTGGTCGACCGCATGAGCGTCCCCTACCTGGGCGGCGCCACGATCGACTTCGCCGACCGCATCGATGCCCAGGGATTCACGATTGACAACCCGAACGCCTCGGGTTCGTGCGCCTGTGGGGATTCCTTCCACTAGACTTCGTATTCAACGCCCGGCCTGGATCTGTCTTGGCCGGGCTTTGCCGTGTTCGGGCCTAAACCCGAGGCTCGCTCAGGTGCGTGCTTTCCGCGAAACGGCGCATGCGCCTACCAGCCAAGAACGAGCCTGGAAGCACATTCGCCGCCGGTGCAGCCCCCTCGGCGCTGCTCACCTCGGTGAGCTGCGCTGGCGGTGGTCAGCAGCGGTACTCGAATGGTCTCTCCTGCAACGGACGCCCAACCATTGACCATGGTGCCCGTGCACAGGGGTCCACGTCAGGGGCAGACGGTGAGCTCTCCGGTGAGAATCGGGGTCCGCACCATCGCCACTGCCGCCACTTTGTGTCCACGGGTCCGCCCACGATCTCTACGGAAGGCCGACAATGACGATTGCCGTCACCGGCTCCATCGCCACTGACCACCTGATGTACTTTCCCGGCCAGTTTCGGTCCCAACTGGCCACCTCCCGGGCCACCTCCTCCAGTACCGACCATTTTTCGCTCTCCTACGTCGTCGATGACCTCGTCGTGCGGCGTGGGGGAGTGGGCGCGAACATCGCCTACGGCTTGGCTCAATTGGGTTTGGAACCCATTTTGGCTGGCGCGGTCGGCAAGGACTTCGACGATTCCTTCCGCCCCTACTTGGAAAGCTCTGGGGTCGACTGCCGTCACGTGTACATCTCCCCGACAGCTCACACTGCCCGCTATGTGTGCACCACGGACGTGGACATGAACCAGATTTCCTCGTTCTACACCGGGGCCACGGCTGAGGCGATTGACATCGACCTGCTTGACATCTCCAAGCGAGTCGGCGGGCTCGACCTGGTCGTCATCGCCTCCAATGACGCCAGCGCGATGTTGAAGTACGCCGATCAGTGTCGCCATAAGGGCATTGACTACGTGGTCGACATCGGTTCTCAGGTCTCACAACTAGACGACGAGCAAGTCTCGCGTTTGATCACAGGAGCGACATACCTGTTCGTCAACGAACACGAAAGGGCGCTGTTGCAGTCCAAGACTGGCTTGGACTTGGAAGGCCTGATGCAGCGAGTGCGGGTGTTGGTGACGACTCGTGGCAAGGACGGGGTGGAAATGCAGGGGCGCGGCATTGACCGCGTTACCGTACCGATTGCCCGCGAGATTCGGGTTTATGACCCCACTGGGGTGGGGAATGGATTCACCGCGGGGTTTATCGCAGGACTGTCGTGGGGGGTGTCCTTGCGGCGAGCGGCCGAATTTGGCAGCCTCCTGGCGACTTTGGTGCTGGAGTCTGTTGGCACTCAGGAGTACGCGGTGGAGCCGGTGTCGTTCGTGCGGCGATTGGATGAGTCCTATGGCCCGGCCTGCGCGGCCGAGGCTAGTGCCCGGCTCACGCCGGAGGGTTAGCCTCACCGTTGGGTCACGGTATAGACCACGTGATCCTCGGCGTCGACCGCCGACACCAGTTCCGCAGACCGCATTCGGCACCAAGCCGGGATGTCGACCCTTGCCGCGGGGTCGTCGGCGAGCAGTCGCACGGTTGTCTGTGGCGGAGCGTCCTTGAGCCGCTTTGCTAGGCCAATGACCGGTAGCGGGCAGCGTTTTCCGCGATAGTCGAGCGTTTCCACAAAGGTAATTATGGCCTACGGCAACGCCACGGGGTGGCGTCTAGGGCATCTGCCTTGCCCTGGCGGTGGCCTGACAGTGGCATAACTTGGAGAACACTCACCTCATGTGTTGCACCTTGGTGACTCGTCAGCCCCATGGTCCCCACTGGTCACTAAACCGCAGAGGGCGTATCAGCGGACAAAACGCACACGGTAGGCTCATTCCAGGCAAGTGGCCAACAACTCTTGCTCGGGCCTCTTGGCTGACCGGTGACGACGCGATGGGCGATTCGATACCGCGTAGGCCCTCGGATGAGGCACAGACTTCTTTCTCAGAGCTGGAGACAGCTCACGGGGAGTGGACGGACTTGGTGGGGCTTTCAGAGTTCGTCCACTCCCGCCTCAATTCTCAGCCTCCGCACCGATTCGGCGGTCACAGCGAGGAACCGGTCGACCTCTTCTTGAGTCACCCCCGGATGTAGCGAGACGCGGATGTTTCCGTGCGAGAGCGCCCCCATTGCCTCCAGCACATGTGAGGGTCGCAGCTGGGAGGACGTGCATGCCGATCCCGACGACACGGCGAAACTTTCCCGGTTGAGCTCGTGCAGCAGCGCTTCCCCATCCACGTACAGACTGGAAAAAGTCACGATATGTGCCGCGCGCTCCTCGGGGTGCCCCACGACCTGCGTATCCGGGATGAGAGTGGTGACCTGTTCGCGAATGTGGGACGTCAGGCTTCGCATGCGCTCCACGTCGGGCCCCTGAGTGGCCCGCACCGCCCGCAACGAGGCCGCCGCAGCGACCGCCGCCGGAATATCGACTGAGCCCAGGTCGCGATCCGATGGTGAATCGTCGCCCGGCCACGGATTGCGCCACCGGGTCCCGCGCCGCACCACGAGCACCCCGCAGCCGGGCAGTGACCCCCATTTGCGTGGGCTTGCCGCCGCCAACGCCCAGGGCGCGGCTGGCAACGCCTCAACTGGCGCCGAGGCGGCCGCGTCGACCAACACCGGTACTCCAGCCGCGGCTGCGACCACCTCGTCGATGGGTTGCCGCGTGC
Source organism: Natronoglycomyces albus (assembly GCF_016925535.1). Lineage (NCBI taxonomy): Bacteria > Bacillati > Actinomycetota > Actinomycetes > Glycomycetales > Glycomycetaceae > Natronoglycomyces > Natronoglycomyces albus. The sequence goes on from NZ_CP070496.1 coordinate 1,386,144, forward strand.
CAACTTCATGGTTGACCGATTGCACCGCCACCAAAGCCGCCTTCGGCACAGATGAGCTCAGCTCATCCACATCGACCCGCCCGTATCGGTCGACCCCGATCTGGGCAACGGAACCGCCCGATTGGGAATGCCACGCCGCCGCATGCAGTACCGATGAGTGTTCGACCGCACTGTGGGCGAACAGGTCACGTTGCGGGCGCGCCCGCAACACGCCCAGTGATCCGCTGTGTACCGCATGTGTGCCCGAATGTGTGAAAACGACCTCATCTGAGAGAACGCCCAGGGATTCGGCCAAGGACTCGCGGGCCGCGTCCAAAAGCATCCGCGCCTTCCGGCCATCGGAGTACAGTCGGCGTGGATCAGCCCAGCCGTCGGTCAAAGCCGCAGCATAAGCCTGACTAGCGGTCGGGTGGATGGGAGCGGCCGTGGCGGCGTCGAAATAGGTTGGGTGCACGTCTTTAATGTAGAAGACACCGGGCACGAATACTGCCCCCCTGCCTCACGGGGCCAACTTCGACCAGTAGGCTCTGAATCGTCGCGTCAGCGCGACACTCCTTGCCCTATGCCACCGCCAGTGGCACCGAGGCAGCCCGATCAAGATGAGGGCTCGTTCAGGAGCACCTCCACGGTACGCCCGAGATCGTGTCTACATTGGTAGACTTCCTCGCTGGCGGCTTGCGGAGGCAACTCTGGGCGCAGCCTCGTACCCGGATACTAATTAAGAACTAGTGCCAAGAAAGGCTTGAGCAGGTGGTCGGAAAACCGTCCCGAGCGGCGCGAAGTCGCGCCCGCCGCAGCATCGGTCTCCTAGGCATCGGCGCACTGCTGCCCTTGGTGCTCAGCGGATGCAGTCTCGAAGAAGCGTTCCACCTTGGGTGGCCGCGCACTCAGCCCACGGACCAGTCCGAAATGATGATGGACCTGTGGATCGGGGCCGTCATCGCTGCGCTGGCCGTCGGTGCGATCGTGTGGGGACTTACCTTCTGGTGCGTCGTCCGATACAAGAAGAAGGACGATTCGCTTCCGGTTCAGACTAAGTACAATCTTCCTGCGGAAATCTCCTTCACCGGTATTCCGTTTGTCATGATCGCGGTGCTGTTCTTCTACACCGTGGTGGTGCAAGACGAGGTCAATCGGATGGAAGAGAACCCGGACACCACGATCACTGTGACTGCCTTCAAGTGGAACTGGGAGTTCGGCTACGACCGCGAAGACGCCGCCGGAGAGCAGATCACCACGACTGGTAACAGCAATTACATCCCCATCGTCGTGGTCCCCAATGACTCGCGCGTGGAGTTCTTCCAGACCTCACCGGATGTCATCCACTCTTTCTGGGTGCCGGACCTGCTGTTTAAGCGGGACGTGATCCCCGGTGAGGGCCAGGAAAACGCGTGGCAGGCCGACTTCCACACTGAGGGCACCTTCGTGGGCCGCTGTGCGGAACTGTGCGGTGCCTACCACTCGATGATGAACTTCGAGATGCGTGTGGTCTCGCCCGATGAGTTCGAGGCGTACCTAGACAATCGTGCTGAGGGTATGAGCAGCCCCGAGGCGCTCGAAGCGATCGGCCACGAGCCGTACGCTGTCACCACTGTTCCATTTGACACCCGGCCTGACTCCGGTCAGCCCAGCGGCGACGAGGGGAACTAGCCATGCGCACAGAACACCGCATGTTCTTCTGGGTCATGATCACCATGTTCCTGTTCGCCGGTATTTACGGCTACTGGACATTGACCGACGACACAGCCGCGTTTGGCGGCTCTGGTATCGAGTGGGTCGGCTTTGTGGCCCTTCTCCTTTCGGGTCTGCTGTGCGCGATGGTGTGGGCTTATTTCTGGATGGTGTCGCGTCGTATCGACGACCGTCCGGAGGACCGCGCTGATGGTGAAATCTCCGATGTCTCCGGCGAGGTGGGTTTTTTCAGCCCTGGTTCCTACTGGCCCTTTGGCATCGCCTTCTTCGCGATGATCACCGGTTTCGGCGTCGTCTACTGGGTTCCGTGGGTCATGGTCGCCGGCACGGTCGGCATCCTTGGCACCAGTGGCGGCCTCTTGTTCGAGTACTACACGGGCACGAGAAAGTTTGGGCCCCAGTAGAGGTCCGAACCTTGGGTACAGCGGGCCTCAATTGATGCCCGAGCCTTGGGCGGTTCCCTTGACTGGGATTGGCCCTCACATAGCTATCAAAGGTGGGACGAGAAGCAACGCTTCTCGTCCCACCTTTGTTGTTGCGGGAGGCCTTGAGGCTTAACTCTGGGCGAAGCGGCCTCAGCGGGGTGGCTCGTCGGCGCGAGGGCCGAGGCCGTAGTAGCGCAGCAGGTTCGCCGTGGAGCGTGTCATCAGAGGCAACTTGTCGACTGGGTGCCAAGCCACGTCCCACACCTCAGAGCCGTCTACGGCCAGTTGAGTGGTTTCCGGGTCGCGTTCGAGCGTGAAGACGTTGTCGACCCACCGGCCGTGAGTGTGGACCACGGCGTTTGGGGTGGCGGGCTTTAGCTCCTGGAGCGTGGCTTCGATGCCGGATTCTTCGTGTAGTTCCCGACGCGCGGCGTCTATGGGTTCTTCGCGCCGTTCCATGAGCCCCGCCGGTAGCGTCCAGGCCTTCCCGGGTGGTTGTAGCAGCATGAGCAGGTTGCGATGTTCCTGATCGAACACGAGCACCACCGAACCCAGCGTGTAAGTGGGGGTCAAGAGCCGTACGAGGCGGCGTTTGACCGGTCGCGGCAGCGAATAGTAGACCCACATAGCGCTCTTGCGCACAAAATTCGGACGTCTAGTGCGTACTGGGGGAGAAGTCACCGGGCCACTGTACTTGAAGTGGGGCGCGCGCACCGATAGCCCAGAGCCGGGCCGAGAAACGGCTTCTCTGCCCCAAAGGAGGGACAACCGCCATCAAACACCAGGTGAGCCCTTTGGCTGCCGCAAAAGGTGAGGTGAGTTGGCCGATACGCCGGATTCTGTCGTGGGTGGCCATCCATCTGGGCGAGCCGTCGCCGACTCGCTCGTGCGGTCTACCCGCGAACTCGGGCGGGCCGCCCTCGAACGTTCGCGTTGAGATCTCCCTCGAAGTTCACATCGCGGAAGAGTCTCGTCTTGACCTTGCTCCGGGTGGGGTTTACCGAGCCGACGCCGTCACCGACGCCGCTGGTGGTCTCTTACACCACCGTTTCACCCTTACTGATTCCTCGCTTATAAGAAGCCAGGTCAGCGGTCTATTTTCTGTGGCACTATCCCGCAAGTCACCTTGGGTTGCCGTTAGCAACCACCCTGCCCTATGGAGTCCGGACGTTCCTCGACCGAGATCACGGCCGCGACCACCTAGCCAACTCACCTCACTTGCCTATCGTAAGCTGACGACCCGATGGATGTCATAGTGGTCCTGGTTCTCCTCGCCGCCGGAGTGGGAGCTGGAATGGTCAATGCCCTTGCAGGCGGGGGTTCTCTCATCAGCTACCCAGCGTTGTTGGCTGTGGGTGTCCCACCCATTTCCGCGAACGTCACTAACTCGGTGTCCGTGGCTCCGGGTTACGTCGGAAGCGTCATTGGCAGCCGCTCCCAGCTCAAAGGGCAGCGACAGCGCATCATCAAACTCATCCCGACCGCCTGCTTGGGCGCGTTGGCGGGGACGGCGTTGCTTTTGACAACGCCACCGTCGCTATTCGAGGCGATCGTGCCGTTCCTGATCATTACCGCCGCCATCCTCATGGCCCTGGGCCCGACTCTCAACCGGCTCCTAGCCTCCCAAGCGGACGCCCAGGGGGAACATCCGGTCCTCATCCACGTTCTCATCGCTCTCGCGTGCGTCTATGGCGGCTACTTCTTGTCGGCGATCGGCTTGGTCGTTATGGCCTTTCTGGCCATTTGTGTAAACGACAGCCTGCCACGCATGACAGCCCTCAAGAACATCATCACCATGTGCATTGGCCTCATCGCCGCCACCGTCTATAGCCTGTTGGCGTCCGTGGAGTGGACAGCTGTCATGGCGTTGGTCCCCGCCACCTTGTTGGGTGGCTGGCTAGGTGCGAAATTGGGGCCTCGGTTGCCGCAAAAGCCGCTGCGATGGGTGATCATCGCCTACGGGCTCACCGTCGGCATTATTCTCTTGGTGAGGTACTGGTGGATGTAGCCGCCTGCCTGGCTATGTGTTCGAAAGCGGCGCGAGACACAGAGCGCGCACCGTGGCCACTGGCGCGTTTCTAAGGAAGGATGGGGTCATGCCGATTCTGCGTATCGCACTAGCTCAAACCAATCCCGTTGTGGGAGACATCGACGGCAACGCCGAACAGATCCTCAACGCCGCCGAGCGTGCCCAAGCAGCGGGAGTCCATCTCCTTGCCGCCGGCGAAATGTCTTTGACGGGGTATCCGGTCGAGGACCTTGTCTTGAGACAGGCGTTCATCGATGCGGGGAAGCGGCGTGTGACTCGTCTGGCCGAGGAACTTGGCGAACGCGGCTGCGGCGATGTCGCCGTGGTCATGGGCTATGTGGATTCCGACGGCCCGACCGATCCCGGCCCCCGCTCCACTCATGGCCCCCGCAACACCCTTGCCTTGCTGCAACACGGCGAAGTGAAGTTCACTTACTTCAAACATCATTTGCCCAACTACGGCGTCTTCGACGAGGCTCGCTACTTCGTGCGGGGTGACGAGCTCACCGTCGCCCGAATTGGGGGCGTCGACGTGGCGTTCGTTATTTGTGAGGACATGTGGCAAGACGGTGGCCCGTTCCCGGCCGCCGCTCAATCCGGCGCGGGTCTCATTGTCAGCATCAACGCCTCCCCATACGACCGCAGCAAGGAACGCACCCGTCAACAGCTGCTCGCCCGCCGTGCTCAGGAGACTCGAGCCCATATCGCCTATGTCAACATCGTCGGGGGCCAAGACGACCTGGTGTTCGACGGATCCTCGACTGTTGTTGACCCGCAGGGCAAACAGGTGGCGCGGGGCCGCCGTTTTGTGGAGGACTTTCTGGTCACCGAGCTGGACCTACCCGGGCCCGATGGTCTTGACATAGCCAATACCGCGGACAATGCGATGACCGTGCGCTATGTGACGCTCTCATCGGATCAGCTCCCCAGGCCGGGCACTGTGGCTGCCAACGACGTCGTGCCCGAACTGTCGGACACCGGCGAAATCTGGGAAGCACTGCGGTTGGGCCTTGCCGACTACGCGACGAAGAACCGGTTCGCCTCGGTGGTGTTGGGACTTTCCGGCGGCATAGACTCCGCTCTGGTGGCGGCGCTAGCCTGTGACGCGGTGGGCGCCGAGAACGTGTGGGCCTACGCCATGCCCACGCAGTATTCTTCGCAGCACTCGCTTGATGACGCGGCGGATTTGGCCAAACGATGCGGACTGCACTTCCATGAGGTCCAGGTGCAACCGGTTGTGGATGCGTTCCTGTCGGAGATGTCCTTGTCGGGTTTGGCGTTGGAGAACCTGCAGGCGCGCGTGCGGGGCACGATTCTCATGAGCCTGTCCAATCAGCATGGGCATCTGGTGCTTGCCACCGGTAACAAGAGCGAGTACGCGGTGGGGTATTCGACGCTGTATGGCGATTCCGCCGGTGGGTTCGCTCCCATCAAGGACGTGCCGAAGACGACGGTCTATGAGCTGGCACGCTGGCGCAACGCCCAGGCTCGGGCGCGCGGAGAGGTCGAGCCGATCCCGGAGAATTCGATTCAGAAGCCGCCGTCCGCGGAGCTGCGGCCCGACCAGCTTGATTCGGATTCGCTGCCCGACTATGAGGTTTTGGACGCGATCCTAGAGGCGTATATCGACCGTGATCAGGGGCGCGATGAGTTGGTCGCTGCTGGTTATCCGGTTGATCTGGTGCGGACTGTCACCGGTTTGGTCGATGGAGCCGAGTACAAGCGTCGCCAGTCGGCCCCCGGTACGAAGATCTCCGCCAAGTCTTTCGGGCGCGATCGTCGGCTGCCGATCACCAACCGCTTCCGCGGTGGTTTGGATGGGAACGTATAGCCAGCTCTCGTATCATCTGCCTCAGAAGTGACAAATATCCCACTCGCGCCTGAGGCACCTTCACCTTTGGTGGGGGTGGGATTTAGGCTCTTTGCTAAAGAGACCCATTCGCCGCGAGGAGAAAGTCTCAAAAACCACCCGGGGACCGACTGGCCGGGCTGATAGTAAGTGCGTACGCGGACTCAATAGGGTAGGCCCTTCTGAAGATGGTCAACCCGCCAAGCCCGATGCGGATGCCTTCAAGCCAGCCCGCAAGGCCGGCCACGAGGAGCAAAGGAGCTTCACCATGCTCACATCGACCAATTCCGGCGACGATGTACCGACCCTGTACGGGCCGGGGAAGAAGATTTCACGCATACGTACCCGCCACCTTCTCGAAGCCAAGGAACGTGGCGAGAAATGGCCCATGCTCACCTCCTACGACCAGTACACAGCTCGACTTTTCGACGAAGCGGGCATCCCGGTGCTGTTGGTGGGGGACTCGGCCGCGAACAACGTCTACGGCTATGAGACCAGCCTTCCCGTCACTACCGAAGAACTACTTCCGCTGGTCAAGGCTGTGGTGCGATCAACGCAACGAGCGTTGGTCGTCGCAGACTTGCCATTTGGCTCCTATGAGGCGGGACCCGAACAAGCCCTAGCCACCGCTGTGGGATTCATGAAAGCTGGCGCGACGGCCGTCAAGCTCGAAGGCGGCCAACGTATGGTCGAACAAATTCGAGCGCTCACCAATGCGGGCATTCCCGTCATGGGTCACGTCGGCTTCACGCCGCAAAGTGAGCATGTGGTCGGCGGATACCGCGTGCAAGGGCGCGACACGCAGGCCCAGGCGGTTGTGGCCGACGCCCACGCGGTCTATGAGGCGGGCGCCTTCTCGGTGGTCTTGGAAATGGTGACCGCTCCGGTCGCCGAACAGGTCACAAAGGAACTGCCCATCCCGACTATCGGGATCGGAGCCGGGCCTGGCACCGACGCCCAGGTCTTGGTATGGCAGGACATGGCCGGACTCAACCAGGGGCGTAAACCACGATTCGTCAAGCGTTACGCCAACGTCGCCGAGGTGATCCAGCAGGCGGCGCAGGACTTTGCCGACGAGGTCAAGGGCGGCACGTTCCCCGCCCAAGAGCACACCTTCGATTCCTAGAACCCAGTCTCTCCAGGTGTCGGCATTTGGGTTCGACGTCTTCGATGTGACACCATGGTGCTGACCCTGGAGAGGGAATCTGCGGAAGGAACCTCATGAACTGGCTCCGTGACAACAAGCGCATCTTCGCGATCATCGTCTTGACGGTGATGGTCATGCCGTTTACCACCAGTGTCTTTGGCCTGATCGGAGCCTTCGCGACGATCGTGGGAGGCTGTGTGCTCGCCGCGATTCCCGTTGGCGAAGAACGCGCCTCACAGCGGGAGAAAAGCCGCACCTTCACTGACTACTAGGCCTTTAGACCCATACTTGGCCTCGCCTTTTCTTCAGCGCCACAGTCGCACCCTCACTGCCTAGACCTGTGCCACACGCACGGTGACCGCGACACACACATGAATTCGCCTCACCGATTCCCACATCCTTGCCTGGGGAGACTTCGCTCCGGTATTCCCCGTTGCCCGCGTATACGGCGTTTTGCCCCTCCGCAACACCGTTGACATAAACCGGTGGCACACTGAAGGGCGTGGAACGTCAACAAGAATTCGTCCTCCGGACGCTCGAAGAGCGCGACATCAGGTTCGTGCGCCTGTGGTTCACCGATGTCCTGGGCACCCTGAAATCCGTGTCAGTCGCGCCCGCCGAATTGGAGGCCGCCTTCGAAGAGGGCATCGGCTTCGACGGATCAGCCATCGAAGGGTTCGCTCGTATCTACGAGGCCGACATGATCGCCCTGCCCGACCCCTCCACCTTCCAAGTCTTTCCCTTCGAGGGCGGTTTGGCAGGCGAATCGGCACGCATGTTCTGCGACATCGTCACCCCCGACAGCGCACCCAGCTGGGCGGACCCGCGCCACGTACTACGCAGAGCCCTAGCCAAGGCCGCGGACAAGGGCTTCACGTTCTACGTTCATCCCGAGATCGAATTCTTCCTCTTGACCGACACTCCCGCGGACGGCACCGAACCCACCCCAGTCGACGATGGCGGCTACTTCGACCATACGACGCACGCGGTAGCCCGAGACTTCCGCCGCCTAGCGATCCAAGCGCTAGAACAGATCGGCATCTCCGTGGAATTTAGCCACCACGAAGTCGCACCCGGACAGCAAGAGATCGACCTACGTTATGCCGACGCCCTCACCACCTCAGACAACATCATGACGTTCCGGCACGTGGTCAAGGAAGTGGCGCTGACCAATGGCGTCCACGCCTCGTTCATGCCCAAACCCTTCACCGCCCAGCCCGGCTCCGGCATGCACAGCCACCTATCACTGTTCGAAGGCGAAAACAACGCCTTCCACGACGCCAGCGACGAACAGCGACTCTCCACCACCGCGAAGTCCTTCATCGCTGGGCTGCTGCGCCACGCACCCGAATACACGGCCGTGACCTGCCAGTGGGTCAACTCCTACAAACGCCTCTACGCCCACCCGATGCCAGGCAAAATCTCCGAAGCCCCCACCCATGTCTCCTGGGGCCGCGCCAACCGCTCGGCCCTGGTACGCGTCCCCGCATACGGCAAACCCAACTCCGCGCGGGTGGAGATCCGATCTCTGGACTCGGCCACCAACCCCTACCTCGCCTACGCGGTCTTGCTAGGAGCGGGCCTCAAAGGCATCGAAGAGGGATACGACCTGCCACCAGGCTCCGAAGACAACATCACCTCGCTGTCCAACGTCGAACGCCTCGCCGCCGGATATCAGCGCCTGCCCGCCAACCTAGCCGAGGCCCTAGACGCCATGGAATCCTCCGAACTCATCCCCGAAGTCTTGGGCGAACACGTTTTCGACTACTTCCTGAAAAACAAACGGGCCGAATGGGAGGACTACCGGACCCAAGTCACCGCCTACGAACGAACGCGTTACCTCACGCTCTGAAGACCCACCGAACCAAACGTTAGGCTGAAGACGTGACAAATGTGTTGGTAATCGAGAACAACCCCAGCCAAGGCCCCGGACGCCTGGTGAGTTGGCTGGAAGCCTCCGGCGCGAAACTCACCCTCGTGCGAGCGCACGCGGGCGAGGAGGTGCCCCCCTCAGCGGGCGACTACGACGCCCTCATCGCCCTCGGCGGTGGGCGGGGAGCGGAGTGGACCGACTCACTGGCCGCCCTCCTACGCACCGCCGTGGCCGAGAAGACCCCGACCCTGGCCATCTGTTCCTCGGCCCGCCTGCTCGCCACCACCTTCGGCGGCAGCCTCAGCCCAGTGGAAAACCCCGCTATGGGCCCACGCATCCTCGCCAAACGCGACGCGGCCGGGAACGACCCCATCTTCGGGCCCGCCCCCATGGCCCTCGACGTCATCTGGTTTCGCCGCGAAGACATCGACACCCTGCCCGACAACGCGGTCCTACTCGCCGCCACCCCACATGGAGGCAAAGAAGTCTTTCGCCTGGGAGAAAGCGCCTGGGCCGTGCAAGCCCATGTCGAATTCACCGACGAAGTCCTCGCCACCCTCGAGGGCTTCGACGCAGCAGCCCTCCAACGATCCGCCGACGTCCAAGAATTCATCGTCAGCACCTGGAAACCCATCGTCGACCGCTTCGTCCGCTACGCGGCCGGCGGTCGAGCGGGAATGCCGCTACCACTGCTGACCGACCCCTCCTGAGACGAGGCGGCCCATGAACGACATACTGGCCTCAGCCTCCAAGGCCCTCGCCGAAGTCACCCCCGCGACCCTGGAAGACCTGGGCCAAGCAACCGAGGCCAACCTGACGAAAACGTGGCGCGGAAATCTCGCCCGCATCGCCATCGAAGACCTCAGTGGACGCGCCGACCTCACCCAGACCACCGCTGCCATCTCCCAGCTGGCAGACGCGGTCATACAGCGTGGCCTGGCGCTGGCCGAAGCCGAACACCCACTGCCGGAAGGCACCCGGTTGGCCATCATCGCGATGGGCAAAAGCGGCGGCTACGAACTCAATTACGTCTCCGACGTCGATGTGGTCTTCGTCGCCCAAGGGGACCTCAGCGCGGCCTCCAACCTCGCCGCCAGAACAATGCAAATCTGTTCGGCCGCCACCTGGCCCATCGACGCAGGTCTGCGCCCCGAAGGACGCAACGGCGCACTCGTACGCACCATCGGCTCCTACCTCGAATACCTCAAGCACTGGGCTCGCACGTGGGAATTCCAAGCCCTACTCAAAGCTCGCGCCTGCGCCGGAGACATGCGCTTGGGCCAGGAGTGGATGGACGCGATCGCCCCCATGGTGTGGGAAGCCTCGCTGCGCCCCGGCATCGTCGAAGACGTCCGCGCCATGCGCCGCAAGGTCGAACAGTCGATCCCCGCCCACCGGGCCGCCGCCGAAATCAAACTTGGACCAGGCGGACTGCGTGACATCGAATTTGCCGTGCAGCTACTACAACTGGTACACGGGCGAGGAGATGAGAGCCTCCGCGTCCGCTCCACCCTCGAAGCCCTCGACGCCCTCGTCGAAGGCGGATACTTGGGGCGCGAAGACGGAGCCGATCTGGCCCGCACCTACACCTTCCTACGCACCGTTGAACACCGCCTTCAGCTCCAACAACTACGCCGCACCCACCGGATACCCGACGATGGAGAGAAACTCCACTGGCTGGCGCGCAGCCTAGGACACCGCAGCGTCGAACAGTTCCGCAGCGAATGGGCCAAACACGCCGCCACCGCCCGCCGACTACACGAAAAACTCATGTACCGGCCCCTACTGGAGGCCGTCACCCGAGTACCGACCAACGAACTTCAGCTGTCCACCGAAGCCGCCCACAGCCGCCTGTCCATTTTGGGTTATGCCGACCCAGCCAGAGCCATGGGCCACATCAAATCCCTCACCGCCGGACTGACGCGCACCGCCACCATCCAAAGCACCTTGCTCCCGGTGATGCTGCGCTCCTTCGCCGCCAGCCCCGAACCCGACCGTGGGCTCCTGGCCTACCGCCAAGTATCCGAAAAGCTCGGCCGCACACCCTGGTTTCTCAAACTCCTGCGCGACGGCGGGCCCGCCGCAGTCCGCCTAGCCCGCCTCCTCGGCAGCTCTCGCTACCTCACAAACCTTCTGCTGCGTCACCCCGAATCACTGCGCATCCTCTCGGAAGACTCCGAACTGGCTCCCCGCAACGCCACAGACCTCGCCGCAGGCCTCTTCGCCGCAGTCGACCGCCATAGCGATCCTCATGCCGCCGTCGCCGTCATCCGCGCCCTGCGCCGCCGCGAACTCATCCGCGTCGCCGCCGCGAATCTCCTGCTGCTCATCGACATCGACGAGGTCGGTACGGCACTGACCGATATCACCGACGTCACCCTCCAAGCCACCCTGCGCGCCGCAGCCCGAGCCGTCGGATCGACCGTCCCCATCGCCATCATCGGCATGGGCCGCCTCGGCGGAGGCGAAATGGGGTACGGCTCCGATGCCGACGTCCTCTACGTCCACGCCGGTACCACCGACGAAGAACGAACCCACGCCCGCGAAATCATCGAACTAACCCAAAAACTGCTCGCGGCCCCCGCCGGCGACGACCCACCGGTCGACCTCGACGCCGGGCTACGGCCCGAAGGCAAAGGCGGTGCTCTCGTACCCAGCCTCGAGACATACCGACGCTACTACGAGAAACGCGCCCGCCTGTGGGAACGCCAAGCGCTCTTGCGCGCCCGACCCGTCGCCGGAGACGAGGGACTATGCGAGCAATTCATAGCGCTGGCCAACGAACATCGCTACCCTCAAGGCGGACTCAGCGACGCTGAACTTATCGAGTTTCGACGTATGAAGGCCCGGGTCGAAACCGAGCGTCTTCCGCAGGGGGCTGATCCGTCCTGGCACACCAAACTTGGGCGTGGGGGACTGGTCGACGTGGAGTGGTCGGCCCAATTGCTGCAGCTGCGACACGCCGCCCAGATCCCGCAGTTGCGTACGTGGGGCACTGTCCCGGCGCTTCAGGCCGCCCGGAGTGCCCGACTGGCCGAGACCGGTGCCCTAGATGACCTCATCGCCTCCTGGCAGCTGGTGTCGCGGGTGCGCAACGCGATCACGCTCTCGCGGGGAACTTCGCGAGATGAACTGCCGCGCAACGCCGCCGAACTGCAAGTATTGGCACAGATTCTGGGCTATGAACCCGACAGCGAGGAGTTCACCGACCGCTACTTGCGTCTGACGCGCAAGGGGCATATTGCCGCGACCAAGCTCGTCTACGATGTCGACAACCTCAATGGTCTGAACTGAGAATTACCGATCGCACGTATCGGTCAGGGCCGAACGATACTTCGAGCCCCAGGTCGCCAGCGGCTCCAGTGCCTCGTTTAGTTCTTGTCCGGACGCGGTGAGCGCGTACTCGACTCGGGGCGGCACTTCGGCGAAGACCGTGCGCTCCACGATCCCGTCGGCTTCCAGCTGGCGCAAGTGCTCACCGAGGACCTTCTCGCTGACCGAATCGAGCATCCGCCGCATTTGCGAAAACCGTTTGCCGCCATCGGACAGCGCCCAGATGATAAGCACCTTCCATTTGCCGCCGATCACGTCCACGGCCGCGTCGATCCCGCACACGTAAGGTGCGTCTCTTTTTGACGCCACGGCGCCCTCCTGACCTGATCACTAACCCGCAGGTAAGTATCTCACCTGCATGTACGTTCTTGTACAGCCTACTGTGCCGGGCCATGATGGGGCTGCGGTCGGCCTTCGGCCGCAGCGCGCCCGGCGTACTCGGACGCGCACCTGCGGCAGGTTTGTGGGCTCGTTTGCCAACCGGCGAACCGGCCCTGCGAAAGCCTGCTCAGGGGATCCTTCCTGCAACCCTTTTGGGAGAAGACAATGTCGAAAATTGGAACGCGGATCAGTGTGATTGGAGTCGGCTCGATGGGTGGGGCTGTGGCCGCCCGCCTGATCGAGACTGGTCATGAAGTGACCGTGTGGAACCGCACTGCTTCCAAGGCCGAAGCGCTGCGTGAACGCGGAGCCGTCGTGGCCGAGGATCTGGCGGCTGCCATCGACGCCTCTGAACTCATTGTCATCCTGCTGTTGAACTATGACATCGCCGAGCAAAATCTCTGGCCACTTGCCGCACACCTGCGCGGTAAGACTGTTGTCAACCTCACCACCGGTACCGACGTGCAGGCGAATGCCTGGGCTGAATGGGCTGAGTCCCACGATATCGCCTATGTGGACGGAGCGATAATGGCGACCCCTGACCTCATTGGCCACGATGAGGCCCTATTGCTCTACTCCGGACTTGCTAGCGCCTATGACCGGCATCTATCCATTCTGGAACAGCTCGGCACCAGTCAGTACTTCGGCCCCAAGCCTGGCACCGCGTCACTGTACGACACAGCGATGTTGACCGGCATGTACACGATGTTCACCGGCTTCCTCCACGGTGCGGCCGTGGTGGCCAAGGATGGTCTGACCGCAGTAGATCTGGCCGCGGGCATGAGCCAGTTCCTCGGCGCGATGGCGCATGCCTTGCCGCACGTGGCGCAGGTGGTCGACAGCGGGAACTTCGAGACCGGTACGGAGCAGACGCTGGATTTTACGGCCAACGCACTGGACATCATCGCGGCCAACGCCTCCTCGCAAGACATCGACACATCGTTGCTGGATTTGTTGCGCGGCATGGTGGAGCGCCAGCGGGAAGCGGGCTTTGGCCAGCATGACTTCGCCCGTTTGGCGCTGAGCTTTACGAAAGAGTAGAGCTGCGCGATGAGGGGGGCGACCGGCCGTGGCTAGTGGCCCTCCATACATACCCGGATGGGCAGTAATGGGTGACAACGAGACCTCAGCAACTTTCGGCTCGTAGTACAGCTGGTGAAACACAGGTATCGGGATGAGGCGGAAATCTGAGATTGATTGGCGTTATCCGAGGTTAAGCCTTGACATTGATGACCTTCTCTATTTATAAAGAAATCTATCTATTAGGGCTCTTTACTGATGATGGGAGGTTGTCATGCGGAGACTCACAAAGCGACGTGTGGCGCTCGTTGCCGCATTCGCTATGGCAGTCGGTTCCGTGCCGGCCGCGTTTGCCTATGCCAATTCCGGGACGGCTGAAGCGGCGTGCGAGTACGACGCCTGGTCCGCTAGCGAAATCTACGTCGGCGGCGATCGCGTTAGCCACGACAACGAACAATACGAAGCAAAGTGGTGGACTCGGGGAGAAGTGCCTGGAACCACTGGAGAATGGGGCGTCTGGAACGGCCTTGGGCCCTGTGAGGGCGACGATGACCCCACCGATGACCCCACCGATGACCCCACGGACGACCCGACCGATGACCCCACCGACCCTCCGCCTCCCCCCGGCGACAACTACAACATCGGCTACTTCACCAACTGGGGCGTCTACGACCGCAATTACCACGTGAAAGACATCGTGGAGACTGGCTCCGCCGAGCACCTCACCCACATCATGTACGCCTTTGGGAACGTCCAAGGTGGAGAATGTCGCATCGGCGACTCATATGCCGACTACGACCGCTTCTACTCCGCTTCCGAATCAGTCGACGGCGTAGCGGACACCTGGGACCCCGGGGCACTGCGGGGAAACTTCAACCAGCTGAAGAAGCTCAAGGAAATGTACCCACACATCCAGGTCGTGTGGTCGTTTGGCGGTTGGACATGGTCCGGCGGCTTCGATGAGGCGGCCCAAAATCCCGAACACTTCGCCAGTTCGTGTTACGACCTGGTGAACGATCCGCGTTGGGATGGTGTGTTCGACGGTATCGACATCGACTGGGAATACCCGGGCGACTGTGGACTGAGCTGTTCGGACGCCCCTTACGAGGCATTCCCGAACCTGATGTCGGCATTGCGTGATGAGTTCGGTTCCGACCTGGTGACCGCCGCGATCCCGGCTGACCCTCGCGATGGTGAGAAGTTGGACGCGGCCGATTACGGCACGGCAAGTCAGTACGTCGACTTCTACATGGCCATGACGTATGACTACTTTGGCGCGTGGGCCGCGCAGGGACCGACGGCGCCGCACTCGCCGTTCTCTTGCTACGACGGCATCCCGATCGCTGAGTTCTGCACCGAAGCGACGATTTCCAAGCTACGCAGCCTCGGAGTCTCTGACGAGAAGATTCTCTTGGGGCTGGGCTTTTACGGTCGTGGCTGGCAAGGCGTGTCGCAGTCAGAACCTGGTGGCACTGCCACAGGGCCCGCTCCCGGCGAGTATGAGCAGGGGATCAACGACTACAAGGTGTTGATCGAGAATTGTCCGCCCACAGGCACCATCGCCGGAACCAGTTATGCCTACTGTGGAGGCCAGTGGTGGAGCTATGACACGCCTGTTGAAATGGAGGCCAAGGCAGCTTGGGCCGCATCTCAAGGTCTAGGTGGCGTGTTCTTCTGGGAGCTTTCCGGGGACCGAAATGGCGAATTGATCACGGCGCTCAATAACGGTCTCAATTAGTTAAGTACAACGTAATCTGGCGCTGCTCAAGAGTGGGGCGGAGGATACATCCTCCGCCCCACTTATGCGATGACCTGCGAGCCAATGACTTCTGTGGCAGGTGAGGTAGCGATGCCGCCCCGCAGTGCTTTTTGCAGTGCGGATGCTCGAAGTCTGGATTTCCGATTAGGGCCATTGACTACCGGAACGTACTTATCTATAAACAAGCTTATCTGTTAAATATCTTTAGGATTGGAGGTTGGCGTGTCAACTTTTAAGAAACGTGGTCTGGTTGCCCTCGCCGTCAGCGTTTTGCTGCTGGCGACCGCCCCGGCCGCATACGCCAACAACAGCGACAGTGACAGTGACACCGAGCCCACCACGACCACATGTGAATACCAGCAATGGCAGACTCACACCGTCTACGTTGCCGGAGACCGCGTGAGTCACCTGGGCCAGCAATACGAAGCCAAGTGGTGGACAATGCTCCAACAGCCCGGCACGACAGGGGAGTGGGGAGTCTGGAAACACCTCGGCGCGTGCGAGGAAACTCCCGGTGAGGACGCCATTGTCGCCGGTTACTACACCAACTGGGGTGAATACAACGTCAAAGACATCGTCGAGACCGGCTCGGCGGAGAAGTTGACACACATCATCTACGCGTTCGGCAACGTCGAAGACGGAGAATGCACCATTGGTGACCCCTGGGCCGACTTTCAGCGCCCCTATGAGGCCCACGAATCGGTCGACGGCATTGCCGATGATCCCGACCAAGACCTCAAAGGCAACTTCAATCAGATCTTGAAGCTCAAAGAGCAGTACCCTCACATTCAGGTTCTGTGGTCGTTTGGCGGTTGGACGTGGTCGGATGGCTTCGACGAAGCGGCAGAGGACCCCGAACACTTCGCCAGTTCGTGCTTCGACCTGGTCAACGATCCGCAGTGGGATGGCGTGTTCGACGGCATCGACATCGACTGGGAATACCCGGGAGACTGCGGCCTGACCTGCTCGGAGGCCCCGTATGAGGCGTACCCAGCTCTCATGTCGGCCCTGCGCGACGAATTTGGCTCCGACTGGTTGACTGCCGCCATCAGCGCCGACGCTCGTGACGGTGGCAAGCTCGACAACGCCGATTACGCCGGTGCGGCGGAGTTCATCGACTTCTACATGGTCATGACCTATGACTTCTTTGGATCCTGGCAACCCGAAGGACCGGTGGCTCCTCACTCGCCGCTGCACTGCTACGAAGGGATTCCCATCGCCGGGTTCTGCGGTGAAAATGCGATCGACAAGCTCATTGACATGGGCATCGGCGAGGAGAAACTCCTGCTAGGTCTGCCCTTCTACGGTCGAGGGTGGGAAGGCGTGGAAAGCTCAGAGCCAGGCAGCCCCGCCACCGGAGCCGCCACTGGTGCGGACCGCTATAAGGACCTGATCGAGCGGTGCCCAGCGACCGAAACCGTCGGTGGAACCGCCTACGGCTTCTGCGATGGCGAATGGTGGAGCTACGACACGCCCGCAACGGCTGAATATAAGGCCCAGTGGGCGGCGGAGCACAACCTTGGCGGCGTGTTCTTCTGGGAGCTCTCAGGAGACCGTGATGGCGAGTTGATTACCGGACTGCACGCCGGTCTCAACGGCTAGCGCCCTGGTAGCCGCATTGCGGCGGGACGGACCGTGCTCCCGGCCCGCCGCAATGTGTCGGCCTCAAAGCGGCCCGACGAGTTGGCCCGACCATAGTGGCCCAAACCTCGTCGCGAAGCTGTGTGGCCATAAGCTATCCTTGCTAACGGTTCACAGAACTCTAGTAACGGGACGTGGCGCAGCTTGGTAGCGCACTCGCTTTGGGAGCGAGGGGTCGCAGGTTCAAATCCTGTCGTCCCGACCAAAAATCCCAGGTCAGAGGGGCATTTCTGGATTCATCTTGTATCCAGCGGCCTCTCTTGTCCGTCATTTGTCCGTGGGACTTGTCGTCCCGTTTTAACATTAGCCGATACTAACCAGACGAGTTTGTGGGCTCGATCGTCTCTGGGTGGTCTCTCCGCATCCGCTAATTGATAACGGTTGTCAGTGCTTTCGGCACTCGCACTGCGCACCCGGTCGAAGTCATCTAGGCGTGGCAGGTCGGTCTGGTTGAGGGTGGGCATGTTCCGCAGAGTCCCGAAACTGGTGATGGCTTCGAGTAGGGAGTCTTTGAGTCGGGGAGGTAGCAGTGCCAAGTCCCGCAGGTTTTCGATGGGGATGATGTCGAGGTCATAGCGGCCGCGGGTTGAGTCGGTGAATTCTGGCCCGGTGCGTTTGCCAGCCTTGGGGCTGGAGAGGTGGACTGAGTAGAACAATTGTGTGTCTTGGCTTGTGAGGCATAGGACGGGCCGGGGTCGGACTGTGAAGGTTGTTCCTTCGCCGAGTTCTTCGCCGAGTTCTTCGCCTAGTTCGCGCAGCAGTGCGGCTTCCAGACTTGGATCGGAGTGCTCGACGTGGCCTCCGGGTAGCACCCAGTATGGTGTTTGGTCGGGCACGGTGCGTTTGATGGTCAGGATGGCGTTGTCGCCGATGTGGATGATTGCGCGGACACGGATGGCCATGTTGCCTTTCTTTGCGTCTTGGGATCTCGGCCGGTTCGCGTGGTCGAGTAGTCCAAAGTGCCTATCGAACATTCCTAACTCACCCCAGGGCCTATGGCTTTGGGGGTGGATTCAGCGCTGTATCAGCTTTGAACCCACCCCAGTACGTTTGCCGGGCTTTTTCTTTAGTGGTTGTCGATGCTCTTGCCGCCTATGTCAGCGCGCTGCCCGGCTGTTTGCCCGTGCCCGATTCCGGTGCCGGTGAGGTATCGGCGTCCTGCGGTTCGAGTGCGTGGGTATTCCGCGTTCAGTGCGTCCAGGGAGCGTTGGGCTCGATCCGCCAGTACTAGTTCTACCGACTCATCGGTGCTGGGTGTGTCGTTCGCGGCGCAACGGTGTGCTTGTGCCAGTCGTTTGGTTACCGTAATGGCAAATCCCGCGAAGAAGGTGCGTCGGTAGGCTGAGGTGTTCTCGCCGGGGAGCGGTCCCGGTGCGGCCCGAAGCGCTCGGTCGGCCTGGATCAGTAGCGAGCCGAAGAGCATGAGGGCTTGGTCGATGTCGGTTTTGTGCCCGAAGGCGTGCAGGATCGTTGCACGTCGAGGTGAAACTCCTGGCTTATGGAGTCGGACCACTGCGCACCGGAACGCCTCGAAGACCCCAGCGGCGAGTCCGACCTTGTCGACGACGTAGGGGGCGTTGATGTCGACCTTGGTGCTGGTGAGGTTGTCACTTGTTCCCTGGCGGGCCTCGAGCAAGGCTTGGTCGATACCGTAGCGGGCTGCCAATTCCATTGCTTTGGCTGTGTATGTCTCGGCCTCGGCAGGACTGGTAGCAGCGTCAGCTGCTTTCGTGAGCAGCGCACGGACTTTCTCGAGTTTCGGGTCAGTCATTGACTGCGATCCTTTCAGATAAAAAGCGGCTGGCCGACCCCATCGTGGGGCGGCCAGCTGACGTTGGGTTGTTTAGGGGAGGGTCCGAAGTCATGTGGACGTAAGGTATTGGTCGAGGTTTATGTCGTAGGTGATTTTCTCCGCTGCTTTACCGGTACTCCGTTTCTCTGACCCGGGCATCATTCGGTGGCGATGCCGCGTTGGGCACGCTTCCTTGACCCGGCGAGCCCGGTGGCGACGCAAGGCGGCCCCAGAAGCAATTCACTTGGGAATTGCTTTGCAAGGGCCGCCTTGCAGCGAAGCGGTCGGCACCGGCCGCCGGGTAGCGTGCTTGCCAACGCGGCGCGCGGAGGGTTGGCCAGAGAGGGCAGATCCGGGCGACGGGTCGAAGAGCTGACCATGCCCGAGCAATCGAAGTCAACGTAGACCAGATGGACACGCCCTACTCGCGTTCTGCACTCTCACAGGGCCATAAGGAACCAGCCGAATTTTAACGGCGTTAAAAACCACCGTCTAAGTTCTGAACCGTTTCAGGGTTCAGAACAGGGCAGGGTGAACGATGCTGCCCGTGGCCTCGGGTTGCTCATCACCCTAAGAGGGTTCAGAACGAAATGTAGATGACGCCCGGGGCGGCGGAGTCTGCTTTCCCGTAACCCTGAGAGGGTTCTTAACTTGTTGGTGCGGTGCGGTGCGGTGCGGTGCGGTGCGGTGCGGTGCGGTGCGGTGCGGTTGGTTTGGTTAACGTTTCTACTTGTTCGTTTCATCATCGCGGGTTTGGTTAGAAGCGTTGACACGTTGCCAAAATTCCACGACTTGGGCTTCTAGCTCGTCGCGCCAGGCAGCGTTTGGCCACAGATGCGCAGTTACTGGAAGCGCTCGCAGTTCTGGGTTGGTGTCGACCTTGGACACGATCGCTACCAGTGTGCCTACAGCTGCTCCAGCTTCGGCCGGTTTGGGAAGTGCAAGCCGAACCTCGACTACATGGAGACCTTGACGCGTAACAAGCTCTAGTAGACGCTGTTTGACCCGCACAGTGTGAACGACCAACGGTTTAAACATGCGCCACCTGGCTGTTCGTTGATAGGCGCTTAGGGCATCGCTGTGCGGCTTGGAATAGGTGATCTAGCCATATTGGATTATCGGACCAATTCGCTCCAAGGCGCGATGCGAGCAGTATTGATTGACGGTCTGCGACTTTGATGAGTGCCGCTATTGATCGCGAGCCGTCGTGAACTCTGACCGTCACCAGTGGCCGGTGCGGGTCACGCTCCAACAATAGAGGGAACCCTCCTATGCGTACCCTAAGCATTGATAGCCACCTTCAAATTGTTTCGACGCACCATGTCCAATAGCTGTGGTGCGTATGGCCATCCCGGGTCTAGGATGGGTTTGCCCGCGTCCCTCACTTCTCCGAGTACGATGCGTGGGGCGACATCGAGGTGAAGTGCGACGCCGCAGAACACCCAACCTGTGTGAGGGCGGAGTACCTCCAGGCTGGCTGTCTCGGCGGTGCGTTGTGAGACCCGGAAACGTAGCTGTCCGATCGTGATGTCTCCGGTATTTTCATTCGTGCCATGGTCGGGCTCAATCAAGGGCAGAACTTGTGTCAGTGGTTCCGCCGATGCGACTATCCGGGGAATGTCTATGTGGCCCTTCCTACGGGCTCGGCGTTGGCGTAGGCGTTTCAACATTGGCCCACCGCCTGCGTTTTTGCTGTTTTTATGGATGCTTTTACCGCTTGGTTACGCCTGTCGCGTAGGCGACGTCCTGAGCCGCACCATGCCAAGCGCAGCCACGTGTTTGATGAATCCGCGCGTCTACAACGGCGGCAGTGGTCCAGATGCCTCAGCAGTCGTGTCCGAGCCTCATCTGGTGCGATTGCTTCCCATGTCATCGTTCACCTCGATGTTGGTTGACTGTGGCAACCATGTTTCCGCTCTGCTGTCGATGGCACCAGGACATCGTCGTGACATCTACCGGACATCTGGTACGCATAGAGGTGACAACATGCCCTTGAGCTGCGCAAATGACCGCATGCGGGGTATGTTCGGTGTCTCAGTAGGTTCCGCCGCGAAGGCGGGCCTGGGGGAGTTTCGAGATTTCCAGGCCCCTTACCTGAATGCGAAAATGATCTTGAAAACTAGTGATATTCGTACTAGTGTTTCAATCATGTGCATTGAAGGTGAGCTGTTGAACTTCCGTCGCATTCGTGGGAAGCGAGTTGACTTGGAAGGCTTTACAGGGTCGGAGCTACACGCGCGATGGGCTGATGAGGATTCGCGTTCGTGGACGCATCGGCAGATCACGCTGCATCGCGCGGCCCTTTGGGTCGTCACTCTCACCTCTTACGAAGGGGGCCGTTCGCGTGTCTATGATGAGCACGCTCGCGCGATGGCTGTAGTCGAGAAGCTTAAGAAGACCCCGAACGGGAGAAACGAACTGGTCGAATTTCGCAAAAGTGAGACCACGTAGCCAACGTGGGTGATGTGAACACGACACTGCCAGCCAGCTGGTCAAACTAGCGACTGTTCGGGACTTTTACCAAGGAGAGCTTGCTGGACATTTACGTCTCAGAGCGTTACGCCAGGTGTGGCTCGAGTATGGAATTGACCAGATTCAGTCTTTGAGAAACACGTTCGGAGTCAACATCGAGTTGGGCGGCATTTGCGAGCGCTTCCTCAGCACTGTCTCGGTTGCCAGCTCGTGCGTACCCTTCTGCCAGCCACGTTTGGTACAGCGCGACTTCTCGGATGTGCTCTGGGGGATATTCAGCAACAGCTTTAGCGATCAAGGGGGCCGCTTTCGCTGGGTTTCCCAGTGCGATCAGGCAGCGTCCCGCCATGATGTCGATTTCAGATTGATTGAGCCAGTAGGTCCAATCAGGAGTTTCTGATTTCGTTTGCTGATGTCGCTCGTATGCGAGCTGGACCTTATCGAGTGTGCGCAAAGTGAGCGAACTGTTTTGTTGTTTAGCTGCTGCCCAGGCAACTCGTTCAAGTATAAGAGCCTCAACCAAGGGCCCCGTTTTTCCGTCTGTGCCCTGAGCTGCAGTTTGGGCTAGAAGAAGCGCTTCTGGGTCTAGAGAGATATTTGTCTTTTGGTAGGCCAAGCATGAGAACAACTGTGCGGTTAGTCCAATGTCGCCAGCTGCACGGGCTGCATCGGCCCCCTTGAGGTATGCGTGCTCTGCCAGGGCATATTGCCCAAGGTCAGACGCGATCCATCCTGCCAATTGGTATAGCTCAGCCGAGGGGCCAGCGGCACGACAGGCTTCGATTTCATTGAGCACTATCGGAAGCATCTGGCTACCTGCAACGGTGTCGTCAAGTCTGCGCAAGGTAATGATGCGCTGTGTAACACTGGTGGCTCCTGCTAGTTGGGGAACGTCGTCCATCAGCCAACCATGAGCGGCGCGAACCGGATCGGTCGTCGACCACGCTGCGTTCGGGTAACTCGTGGCGTCATTGCTGTTTGAAACGACAGAGGCTAGTTGGTCAAGGCTAAGCCCTAGTTCCGAGGCCAGGTCACGTCGAGTAGTTGGATACGGCGAACTTGTTCCCGCTTCCCACCGGGCCACTGTCCTTGGGGAAACGTGAAGCGCTTCAGCTAGGGACTCTTGTGTGTGTCCTGCACGGGATCTAGCCTCGCTTAGTTCAATTCGACGAACCATCTCACGATCCTATATCTAAGTGTTGACGCAGTTCAAGCGCCATTTAGGGTAGCTTTTCGCCACGTTTTTGGGGCGGCACAGCCGCTGTCAGAACCCGGAGACATTTCGGTCCTCCCATTACTCGCACAACGGGCCAGCCTTGGGCGGAGACTCGGCCCCGCGTTTGGGTGCGAACCAGGGGCCACATCGGGAGCTATTCATCCATGGTTACCAAGGTGACGAAGAGCGCCCATGAAATGAGCGCGATGCTGATCGTGGTGATGTGGATGTCGCGCCGACAGAGCCAGTTCCAGGCACAGAGGGCCGTGATAGAAGCGATGCAACCGGCAATAAGGAGTGCTAGATAAAATGATTCCATTAGGGGTTGTTGGTGCTTTCGTGGTCTAGGGCTGGCAGAAGCATCGAGGACGACTCAGACTTGGGAACTGTCCGCCCGGCGGCTAGGTACCGTTTCTAAGCGAGGTCTCACTTCGCAATTGTTCGTTTGAACCTGGCCACTATTTTTCCGCCGACCAAAACGCTGCGCCAGGACATCTACTAGACATCTTCGCCGAATATCTAGACGTTCTACGAAATCGGCACCTTGTGCAGTGCGACAGTCAATAGGAAAGTGAAGCTACGTAGAACGTGTGACTAGCCGTTAGATGTGCTGTTGATGTTCGGTCGTTGCGCTGGCCCGTCGAGGGCACGGCCGAGAAAATTGCGTTGCAGCCCGGATAGGTGCTCACCGTTTCCATTCGACAGGATGTGCGATAGCGTGATCGAAACACGACAACCAGTAGCTTCTCCTGGAGAGTGCCATGGCAAGAGATCAGCTCCGGGTGCGTCGAGACCAGCTGTCGTTGACCCAAGAAGACTTGGCGGCCATGATTGGGGTCGACCCGATGACGGTTCGACGTTGGGAGACCACCGAGTCCATGCCCAGGCCGTGGGCTCGGCGCGCTCTCGCCGAGATGTTGAAAGTCGACATCGACGAGTTGATGCGGATGCTCCAGATCGAGCCAGCGGTTACCGGTCAGGACGGCACTGGGCTCGAGTCTTGTTTGTGTGGCGGAGGTGAGAGCATGAGACGTCGGTCGTTGCTCTCAGCCGTGCCAGCGCTTGCTACTGCACTGTTGCCCAGCTCGGTTAGTGCTCTTGAAGTTGAGCTATCTACTTTGTGGACCTCGTATCAGGCGTCGCGTTATCAGTCGGTTGTGGAGCGTCTGCCTGGCCTGCTGGCACAATTGCAGTCTCATAGTTCTCACGCTGGCGACCGCCGACAGTGCGAACGCCTATTGGGGTTTGCCTACCAGCTTTCCTCGACAGTTCTCACCAAGCTGGGGCACCAGGAACCGGCATTGAACGCACTTGACGAGGGGATTCGTGCCGCTGAGCGGTCTGAGAATCCACTGGTTCTCGCGTCGATCAAGCGTAGCCAGGCGCACACTCTGTTGACCTTTGGCTACGCTTCTAACGCGCTAGGTCTCGCTGAGAGCGCGATTGTCTCCTCGGCTGCGCTTTCTAGGGACGATTCACCTGATGCACTTTCGGTTGAGGGAACAGTGTGCCTGGTTGCGGCTGTTGCTGCGGCTAAGGAAGGCGACGCTAAACTCACCGGTCGATTCCTCGATCGGGCTGAGGGCATCGCGCAGAGGCTGGGCCGCGACGCTAATTGTCTGTGGACCGCGTTTGGGCCTACAAATGTGGCCATCCACCGAGTTGTGACCTCTGTAGAACTTGGGCAGCCGCGGAAGGCGATCGCGTCGGCCCCTATCGCCTCGTTGCAGTCGCTGCCTAGTGAACGCCGTGCCCGGCATGCTATTGAGCTGGCCCGGGCCCATTCGCTTGTGGGGCAGGTAGATGAGGGTGTTGCGGTACTGACCGAGGCTGAGGCGGACGCCTCGGAGCAGATCCGCAACCACCGCGTCAGTCGACAACTGGTCGAGTCGTGGCTGTCCAGTCATGGGCACAACCACAAGGTAGTGTCGCTTGCACAACGAATGCACCTTGAGTCCGCTTAGCCACGCATATGGGGAGTACTAAAAGTGCCGGTTCAGGCAACGCATGATGAGTCCGGTCGCTTTACTGTGGCCAGGGCTGCCGCTGGTGCTCTGATTCGAAATCGGGCCGGTGAGGTGCTCATGGTTGAACCGACCTACAAGGCTTACTGGGATCTACCGGGCGGGTATATCGAGATCGGTGAGAGCCCCAGTGTGGCGTGTCGACGTGAGGTACGCGAAGAACTGGGCATCGATGTGGCGCTCGGCGAGCTTCTGGTGGTTGACTGGGCTCCGGCTGCAAACGAAGGCGATAAGATCCTCTTTATCTTCGATGGCGGCACTTTGACTGCGGAACAAGAGGACGCCATCACGTTGCCCGCCGCAGAGCTGAAGTCCTACGCCTATCAACCCGTCGAACGCCTTGCGGCCATCACACCAGCGCGGCTGTCCCGACGAATCGGGCACGCGATACAGGCAGGGACCACTATGTATCTAGAAAACGGTGAACCGTTGCCGCATACGCGCTCAGACGCCGCATAGTCGCTGGCCCTTGATCGCTAGAGCTCGTAGTGCGCGGCCGAGTATTCGTTGGTTTCGCGTCCTGGCTTGAAGGGGCCTCTAACAGCAAAAACACACCCTAGATGTCAAGGTCAGGCGTCAACGACGCCTGACCTTTTCCCGTGTGCGGACACGGTGGCTGCGTATCCGGGTTTGTCTAGTTAATCTCTTGGGCTTTCAGCGAAGTTGCCTCGTTGGCTTGGATACTACGGCCGAATGTGGTCGGTGAGGTTTTCTGCCCGGCCGAGTGTTGGAGGATTGCTCACTATTGAAGACGGTGATGATCGGCGTAGGTGTGAGCTCGGTGAGTCATTGATGTGTCGTCTGTAGATGTCCGGCAAATGTCTGGTGGATGTCCTGGTTTTCGCCTGAGGCGGGGAGCAACATATGTGCACGGGCCCGGTGGCCCCGAATGTATGCCGTGCCAAGCCCATGTGTGTAGGGGTGTCGATTGGCGCGGCAGAGGAAACGATCGCTGGCGCTCACGCGCTTCGGGAGGCTGACATGACCGAGACCGAATCGACCGCTGTGGAACTAAGGGAGGCCTTGGCTGAAGCGGTTGTGAAAAATCGCTCCGCCATAGGCACCTCGGTGTCTGATCGGATCTTGGAGGCAGTGCGCACTGTTCCTCGGCATTTGTTTGTTCCGGGGGCGAGTTTGGAAGAGGCCTACGATAACTCGGCCTCGCCGATTATGAAACGCGATGAGAATGGCACTCCGTTGAGTTCGGTCTCAGCTCCGTGGTTGCAAGCGGCGATGCTCGAACAGGCTCAGATTGAGCCGGGCATGAGGGTGCTGGAGATTGGCTCTGGTGGGTATAACGCGGCGCTCATTTCGGAACTCGTAGGCAAGAAGGGGCGCGTCGTCACGCTCGATATCGACCCTGAGGCGTGTGAACGCGCCACCCAGGGACTGGACGCGGCCGGTTATGACGAGGTGGTGGTCGTATGCGCTGACGGTGAGTACGGGGCGGCCGAGTACGGGCCGTTTGACCGCATCATCGTCACCGTCAGCGCACCGGATATACCTCCGGCATGGACTGAGCAGCTGGCCGCAAATGGCAGGTTGGTTGTTCCGTTGCGTCTGCGAGGGCTGGCCCGCAGTTTCGTGTTTGTGCCCGATGGAAACACGTTGAGATGCACCGAGTTCGAGCTGTGTGGCTTTGTTCCTATCCAGGGAGCGGCTGAGGCTCGTCAGCGACTGGTCTCCCTCGACGCAGAGCATGTGGCGCTACGGGTTGATGATCATCAACCGGTCGAAGCGGTCTGCCTGCGACGCGCGTTGGAGAGTGACCGGGTCGATCAGTGGTCGGGTGTCACTGTCGGCGGCATGGTCGCCTGGGATGACCTGGACATGTATCTGGCCACAAGGCTCCACAGCTACGGGTACCTCACCGCCTCCGATGAGGGAATCGCCTCGGGCCGCGTCAATTTGGCGTTGCGGTGGGGCATGTCGGCTACCTGGGACCGTGACTCCCTGGCATATCTGGCGATGCGCCCCATCGATGAGGAGCGCACCCAGTTCGAGTTCGGCGCTCACGGACACGGTCCACGCGGCGCCGTTTTGGCCCAGCGGCTGGTCCATCACGTGCGCAGCTGGGACCGCGGATTCCGGCACCATCGGCCTCACTTCGAGGTCCACCCCAAAGACACGCTGGATGGCGATTTGCCGCCAGGTTTGGTGGTGGAAAAGCCTCACAGCCGCGTCACTGTCTCCTGGCCGCAGTCCTAGGCTGCGCCGCTGCAATGAACTAACCCATTAACTGGCCTCTGTAAGGAGTGACATGAATTCCGATACGACTACCGCAATTGATAACGACGAGTTCGAGCTTGACATCACGCTCATCGAGTCCGGCCCTGACCTGGGCGCGATCTTGTACGACACCAGCGACAACTGTGGGCACACCTGCCAGTCGGCCTGCGTCTCCTGCATGTAATTCCCACGTGCTGGCACCGGGCTCCCGGCGGTGCCAGCACGTTCACCCCACCCCCTGAGAGAGGCCAGAATGTTCCACGCTGTTGAGACGGCCCTGATCCGCATTTCAGCCTTTGCTCCCATGAGTCGTTCCCAACCACCCGTGGCGTTGCGGCGAACTGACGCCAATGCGGCGGCCTCTCAGCGAGACTGGATTGCCTCAATTTGGGCGTGTCAGGACTTCTCCGCAGCCATCGAGATTGCCTCTCCTGCCCTGACCACTCGCATCAACGCGATCCTGACGGGGACAGTCAGTGATTCACGTCAGGTTCGTCGCGCAGCGCTTGCGCTGTTGCGGTATGCCCTGCGCGCTAGCACGCGGGCGACCCCGTTCGGGCTCTTCGCCGGTGTGGCACCACTGGGGTTCACCGATGAGGCTGTCGCTCGGATGGGGGCTGCTCACCAGGTGATGGCTCGTGTTGAGGCGGTGCAGCTCGAGCAGTTGATATGGGAGTGTGAGCGGGAACTTTTCCCCAGGTTTCGGGTGGTGGCGAACAATCTGGCTAGGGTTCAGGCGGGCCGGTTGTCACTGCTGTCGATTGCTCGGACATCAGACTGTGAACCGCGTGAGGTCACATTGCGCCACACCGCAGCGGTGGAGGCGGTACGGCAGTTGGCACAAACACCGGTGAGCTGCGAAGAGCTCATAGCCGCTCTCGCACGGAGGTTTCCCTGGGCCGCTGGAGCAAAGATCACGGCGTTGGTGAGGACATTGATGGATCAAGGTGTCCTCCTCTCACAGTTGCGCGCACCGATGAGCCAGCCGGACCCACTACGACACCTGCTCGACGCGCTTCCCGACCAGGCCAAGGGAGAGCCAGCGGCATTTGCCACAGCACGCCAAATGCGCAGTCACCTCGATGCGGTCTCTGAGGCAAGACAGGTCAGCACCTGTCGAACTGCGTTGCGCTCAGCGGCCGAGCATGTCAGGACCCGCCAGAGCAATCCGCTGGCGGTGGATATGCGCCTCGACGCACGAGTGGGCATCCCGGCATCGGTAGTAAACGAAGCTGAGAAGGCCGCTGTGGCACTGTTGCGGCTGAGCCGTTTCCCGAACGGATCGCCTTCGTGGGCTGACTACCGCGACGTGTTCTTGGAACGGTATGGCATAGGCGCGATAGTGCCGCTGGGCGAACTGTTGGACCCGGTGGCGGGTGTGGGGTTTCCCGCTGGTTTTCGCGACTCGCTGTATGCGCGGAGCTCCCCGAGCTTGACTGACCGCGACCGGTCCCTTATCGCTTTGGCGCACCGGACTGTCTGCGAGGGGCAGTTGGACGTTGACCTCAATACCGATGATCTGGCCGGGCTAGCTGCGGAGGACGTTGTACCGGCGCCCCATGTGGGCTTGGCCTTCCACGTGCGCGCTCGCAGCCGCGAGGACATGAACGCCGGCCGCTACGTGTTGGGCGTCGATGGCGCTGCCCGCAGCGTCGGCACAACCGAGGGGCGCTTTTTGCACCTTTTGGACCCCGCCGAGCGAGAGCGCATCGCGACAACATGGAACGAGCTGCCCACGATGATCGAGGGGGCACAGCGAGTGCAACTGTCCGGCCCGCCGCTGTATGCGTCGACGTGCAACGTCGCCCGCGTCCCGCGTATGCTGCCCGACCACATCAGCCTAAGTGAGTGGCCTACCGGCGAGGAACCTGCGCGTTTGGAAGACTTGGCCGTCAGCGCCGAGATCGACCGGATGTTTCTGGTAAACCGTCTCAACGGTCGCGTGGTGGAACCGCTGCTACCCAACGCAGTCGAACCCACAACACGAATGCACCCCACCCAGCGTTTCCTCGCCGAGCTGCCCCGCGCCCACACCTCGACATACGCCACGTTTGACTGGGGAGCCGCCGCCGCACTACCGGTCCTACCACGCCTGCGCCTAGGTCGCAGCATCCTTAGTCCTGCCCGCTGGCGCATCGAGCCTGCCCAACTTCCTGGCCACCGAAGTTCCTGGAGCGAATGGATACAGCACTGGGACGAGATACGTAAACGTCTCCAGCTTCCCGACCAGGTCTACCTAGGAAACAGTGACATCCGGGTGCGCATCGACCTCAACGATGAGGCCCACCTAGTCCTGCTGCGCACCGAAATCGACCGCAAGGGAACGGCCGTACTGCGGGAGGCTCCAACGGAGGCCGACCTCGGGTGGATCAACGGACGCGCTCACGAAATCACCATCCCACTAGCCACAGACACCTCCCCGAAGCCCCCGCCGCGAGGCACCACCGAGGCTCCGAGGCTCTCACGGTCTACCGAAGAACATATCCCCGGCGCAAGCTCGTGGCTGTACGCCAAGATCTACACCCACCCCTCCCGCTTCAACGAACTACTCACCACTGACACCGACAAGCTGTTTTCCTCCTGGCCAACTTCGCCGAGCTGGTGGTTCCTGCGCTACCTTGACCCTCGCCCACACTTGCGTCTACGTATCCGGCTAGACGAATCGACCTCCTACGGACAGGCTGTTGAGCGCCTGGGGACGTGGGCGGCAGCGATGAGAACACGTGGCCTAATCCGTGACCTGACGTTGGACACCTACCGTCCCGAGACCGGCAGGTACGGATACGGCGAAGTCATGTCGGCAGCCGAGGACGTGTTCGCCACCGACACTACTGTCGCCCTCACCCAGATCCGTCACGCTCAAGTAACCGGAACCTCCCATGAAGCACTATGTGCCGCCAGCCTCATCGAAATGGCCGAGGTCTTCACCGCCTCAGGAGAGGACGGCACCACCTGGCTGCTTGACCACGTCAACCGCTCCGGTGCGCCACTGAATCGTGTCCACGCTGCCGAACTGGACAACCTCAGAAACGACGGCGTTCCCGGCGATGGCCCGTTGGACGAGTCCGAATCCGGCCAAGCGGTAATGGCGGCGTGGCAGCGGCGAAGAGGAGCCCTCACCGCCTACCGCCGCGCATTGCTAGAGACCCACCAAGCTCCCAGCAATGCGGTCTTGTCCTCATTGCTGCACTTGCACCACATCCGCGCCATCGGCATCGACACCGACAGCGAACGCGCATGCCTACGGCTCGCCCGCAACGCCGCGCTATCCAGCCGGGCCCGTCACCACAGGAGCCACGCATGAACACCATGACTGTCACTCCCGAAGCCACCATGACCGCAACCGAGCGCGCCCAGCACATCGCCGAGGCGTTGGCCGACCCCGAAACGGTCAACCTTCGCCACGAGGCAACCCATGAATCGTTGGGTGCGGGAAAATTGGGTGTCGCATTGC
Source organism: Natronoglycomyces albus (assembly GCF_016925535.1). Taxonomy (NCBI): domain Bacteria; kingdom Bacillati; phylum Actinomycetota; class Actinomycetes; order Glycomycetales; family Glycomycetaceae; genus Natronoglycomyces; species Natronoglycomyces albus. The sequence goes on from NZ_CP070496.1 coordinate 1,416,480, forward strand.
TACACCTGGAACGCGCCCGCCGTGAACAAGGTGACTCAGCAAGAGCCCACGCATGGTTGCGCACCAGCATCCACCCGGCGATCAACTCCTCAGCAGCGTCCAACCTTTTCAACGGCACACCAGCGCTGGCGTTCTCTCTGCACACCACCGGGGCACACGCACTCTATAAGAGTCAATGGACAAAGCTGCACCAGCGAGCCAAAGAGATCACTGCCGAGCGCTTGAACCTAGCCCAGCAACGCATGAAAGCGAACCGTCCCGGATCGTTTGTGGAGTTCGGGCAGCTCTCTGGCCTCACCGGGCTGGGAACTTATCTACTACACACCGAGCCCACGGCCAAGCTCACCGGTGAAGTGCTGTCCTATCTTGTCGACCTAACCAGGCCCTTGAAACTGGACGGGGTGACAGTTCCAGGATGGTGGGCCAACCACGACCCCTATCTGGGACAGTCCGATGCCTTTCCCACAGGCCACGCCAACCTCGGATGTGCCCACGGTATCGGTGGCGTCCTGGCCCTGCTCGCCATCGCCATGCGAACTGGGATCACCGTTCCGGGCCACCGCGACGCTGTTGAACTGATCTGTGCGGTTTATGACGCCTGGCAACACGAAAACGGATGGTGGCCCCAATGGATCACCCTCACCGACGTCAAAGACGGCCATATCTCTCAACCGGGTCCCGGCCGTTCAAGCTGGTGTTACGGCGCCCCCGGCATCGCCCGGTCTCTACAGATGGCCGCCATCGCGCTACGCGATCCGATCCGCCAACGCCGCGCTGAAGACGCGTTGCTGCGCTGCTTGGCCGATGAGGACCAACGCAACACGTTGACCGATTCTGGCCTCTGCCACGGTTTGGCTGGGCTATACCGCATCGCGCAACGCGCCGCTGAAGACGCACAAGATACCCAGCTGGTCGAAGCTCTCCCGGGCATCCTCCACCGCCTCCTGACCGCAGACTCCGTCGAGTCTGGATTCCTCGACGGAGATGCCGGAGTCGCGCTAGTCCTCCACGAGGCAGGGACTCCGATCGATGAGGGGTCAACGTGGGATTCGGCTCTGCTCTTGGCTGCGCCACGGGGGCCGCAATGATGGACACGAGTCATTCTGCGGGCCCATGGCTGCAAACCGTCGTGTGTTGGAACGACCCGCGCCACGCCGAACGTGTATGGGCCAACCTTCTCGGACCTCGCATGAACCACGAGGTAGAGAAGGGCACGCTCACAGGGTGGTTCCTCATTCGGAAGTCACCGTCTTGGCTAATCCGGTACGCGCCCGCTGAACCAATACCGCCAGAAGTGGCCCGTAGCGCTGTTGGCGACATCTTCGCCCGAGCCGCGATCGCCGATCATGTCAGTGACGTGACCGAGTGCATCTATGAACCTGAAACGGTCGCCTTTGGAGGCGATGCGGCTATGGAGACGGTTCACCGCCTATTCGCTGAGGACACCCATCACTTCACCCGGTACCTCGCACTCCTGACTGCACCTGGGGCTGTCGACCGACGACGTGAGCTGTCCTTGCTGCTAAACACGGCCCTTATGCGAGCGGCTCAACAAGAATGGTTCGAGTGCGGCGACATCTGGGCCCTCGTGGCGGCTATGCGCGGCAGCAACAATCATCTACCCGATGTCGCCGATGCAACCGCACTGACAGTGCGTCAGTTCATCACCGCCGACCCCAACACAGCGTTGAGTCGACTCAACGAGTCCGAAGCAGACCTCGTGGACAGTTGGCTTGCCTCCTACCGGTTGGCCGGAGCCCGTCTGCGAGAGCTAGGCAGCAAGGGCGCACTCCTGCGCGGTCTACGAGCGGTACTGGCCCACATCGTCCTTTTCTCGTGGAACCGGATCGGCCTGCGCCTGACCGACCAGCGGCGCCTAGCCGCTGCGGCACGAGACGCCGTCTTCAGCCTCCATGCCGCGAGCCTTACGCTGCCACACGTGCCCCAGCAGCGGAGCAGCCAATGAAGTCCCTGGCACTGTGGTTTCCCCTCACCCCGAGGGCACGCCCGATCTGTGCACCATTGGCCACCCGCATTGAAGATGTAGCTACCCGTGCCCGAAACGTGAGGACCACCACCGACGCCTCAGCTGCGCTTAACCTCGCCGCGCTCATCGCCAGCGACATCGGAGTCTCAGACCTCGCTCGAAGAATGTGCTGGCAACAGTTTGATGCCTTTGCCAGCACAGCGCCGCTGAACGAAGAAACCACCCACCTGGCTATGGAGCCAGTCATCAATCTGGCTCGCCTAGCCATCCGCGACGGCAACGGAGACGAGGCGTACCGCATCCTCCACCAGGCCCTAAAAGCCGTATCCGAATCCACCGCCTGCATCATCGACTCGGTGGCTATCGACTTCGCTACGTTCTTCACCAACACACAAAGCCGTATGGCGGCCCGGCAGCGGCTATGGATCGCGCTACTGTCCGATGGCACTCGAGCCCTCACTCGCGCCGGAAGATGGACAGAAGCCCTACACGCCGTCGAACAACACAACGGGGTGGGCCGCCGCCTGCTGGACGGACGTCAAACGGCCATCATCGGCCACTACACCGCGGGCAATACCGCCGCAGCCCGAGCCATGATTGCCAGCGCCCAGGCCCTCACACCCTGGGAAAGAGCCCTCGCCAGCTTCCTCGATGCCTGCTGCGCGGATGCTGAGGGCACAGCGAACCCCGCAGCTATCGATTCCCTCACCGACCAATACCAAAGCATTGAACTTCCCGACAATCAGTCGCTATTCAACATCCGGCTCGGACTGAGCATCCTCGAACTGGCCACCGACCACGGCGATACCAAAGCCCTCACTGACCGATTGCGCCAGCAAGGCCTCGACACCGACGATGCTTACGCTGCACGCGACCTCACTGCCAGCGCACATTTCCGGGCCTCAGTACCCCAAGCCGTCCTCACTCAGCTGGAGGAACTTGTTGCCCGAGCCGGCCTCAACTCCACGCCTAGAGAACAGGCCCTACGCTCGCTGAAGGTCGCCTTTGACGCTGCACTCGTCCAGTTGCTACGAAACCAGTCGCTTCCATCGAAAACCGATTGCCACGCAGTGGAATCGGATGGAAGACGAAAACCAGCTCGGGAAAACAACTGAAACTAGCCCTCCGGATGCCTGGTGTAGCCTCCATCTTTTCTACCAGCGATTTCGTCTTGCTTCACAATGGAACCGTACCCCGAACCGTGCCCAACAACGCTCAGTTAGACCAAAACAACTCATAGATCGATGGTTGCCACACCCCTAACATCAATTGCGTTATTGCTCGTAAGTTTCATTGACGATTGCTGAAGCCCCCCAAGAAAAGCAATGAAATTATTTCAGGTACGCTACGGTCACACAAAGTGGCCTTGGCGCTGCTACGCCAAGGCCACTTGAAACAACCAAACAGTGCATCTGGAGAATGAATGATTGGTCGTAAGAAATTCTACCCTGCTGTAGCTGGCGCCGTATTGCTGGTCGCAGCCGCTCTGTTCTCACCCGTCGCGGCAAGCGCGGAAACATCAGTACAGTCAGAAGTTGAGAAGCCCGAAACGAGTTTCCTCGGTGGCTTCGAGGAACACGAGGAGGGCGAACTCAAGGTCGAGTGGCCGGACGGTTCATCATCTACCATCACGGCCTCTGAGCCAGAACCGGTTTCAGAATCCGACATTAATGAGTACGGTGAACTCAAGTCCCAAGAGGGAGTCAAGCTAGCCGATGCTACGGCCTCGAATATTCAAAGCCGTAGTTGGACCCAGCAGCACACCGATACATTCGGCTTCTTCGCAGTTCGCCACGTTGGAACGTTCTTCTTCGATGGCAATGGACAGGTTTGGTCAACTACTACTCAGAACGGCAGGACCGGATCTCACTCATGCTCAACGAGGTGGACGATCCCGGGTGTCGGTCTCGAACACGACAGCTGCAACACTGTCCCGCGCAGTGATCTATCGACTCCGGCCATTTCAGAGTACTTTTACTTTACAGTTTCAACTGCCGGGTTTAGTTTTGGCGGAAACTACATTCATGTCAATCTGTATACATCGGGAACTATTCTCTATTACGAAACCGTAGGAAATCAATGGGGGTAGGTGCTAAACATGCCACTCCAATTGAAGGTGCTTAGATAAGAAAATACTAGCTGCATCCTCATGAGCTAGATCAACTGGGGCTTATTCTAAAGGAATTTCCGGGATTTCTGTTATTTCGCTTTCTCGCGCATAATTCATCTGCAGTCTTCAAAACTGCACTTTAGAATAAGCCCCAGAGTGATCTGCCTTCTCGCGACTTTTAAATATACTTTAGAGTGATTCCAGTTGAAGGTGCGCAGAATTTTTCGAATCTGATCAAATCGAAGATCTGAAAATGTAATGTTTGAAGGTAAGAAGTATACGGTGGGAGCGTCTATGGGGAATACCGAACAAAAACCATCTCACACTGAAATAGCAAATGATGGAAGACTGTCTACTCTGATTTTTGGTGTGGCAATAGTCCTCGGGGTCGGTTTCGTTGCCCCTTTTTGGGGGGGCGTCGTCTGCATTTTCCTAGTTATGCATGTATTCAATCAAACGCATAAGACTAAATGGATTTTCCTGGCTGGCGGGATCATGCTGAACGCGTTGCATTTGGTAGGGATGACCATTACCAATTCTGGATCAATGTGGTTCGTATAGAGGGTATTCAGGTTCTCGCTTCCTCTCCATTGAGCGGCGATTCGCGATAGTTCCAATGGAAGCCCTGTATGCGAATATCAAGGTCAAAGGCAAACTAAGAACCGAAGCCCGCAGAAGATCTTGTGGCCATTTTTCGTAATCCGTGCAACTCAAGAAAAACTCCTACTGCAGTGACCGACTTGTCATTGCTGCTGTCGGTCACTGGGAATCGTGTCCTACAGGCGGGATACTCCTTGGGTTCGAGGAGGTCAGGATGAACACGCTTATCCATAGCCGCGCCAATTGCTGCATAGGCCTGTCGGTTATTCTGCGCCCGTATTGCGTCTGGGGCCTAAATCGCGGATAACTGCTCTGATCCAAAATTGGTTCTTCCGAAAGGTTGATTCAATGGGAGGAACTGTCCTCAATTCCAATATCGTTGAGGGCGCAGGAAACGTTCTAGCAGTGATGCTCATAACCCTAAATCAACAATTCTATCGCGTGGAGCTTCCTCCATTTAGAGTGGCCGATTACGTTGACCCCGTGAAAGACCTGGGGGCAAGGACCATAGGTCGTCCGATGTGGTATGCCTGAAGCATGCCCCACAGTTATTCAAGTTGGACATCAACTCTCAAGAGCTCACCTGGGAGCAGATGAGGGAGCTAAAAAACTTCAATGCTCGCACCATGAAAAAGCGTCCAGATCTTGCAATGTAGGGACACACATTTCTTGTTGGTGTTGGCCGGTGCGAGTGCACCGGCCAACGGTTGTTTACGCAGTTGCTAGTTCAGGGGCCCTCTCTGACTGGTCGTCGGCTTCGTAGGTGTCGTCTGACGTGGTGTCGGTGGTGAGTTCGTCGTGTAGTTGGGTTTCGATGTGGCTGAGTTCGTAGCCGTTGGTGGTGCAGTGGGTGAGGTAGGCCAGGGCCGTTTCGGTGTCTCCCCAGCCGTCCTGGGCCACGTTATAGAGGTTGGCTTCTTGTTCGGCTAGCCAGCGGGCTGCGGTAGCTCGAGTGAGACGGTCCATGCCGACTGATTCGGGTAGCTCCTCTAGCGGGCTGCCCGCGATGCGGGTTGCGAAGTCGGCTAGCCCGCCATAAGTGGTTGGCAGGGGAAGTGAGGCGGTGACCAGTGTGCGTAGTGCGGTGCGGAAGAGGGTTTTTGCTCCTTTGGCGGTGCCGTAGCGTCCGGTGAGGAAGTCTTGGCGGACGGCCGTGGCGCGTTCCCAGGCTTCGCGGTGGGCTTCGGCCTGGGCTTGTGGGTTTTCCTGGTCGATGTGGTTGGCGTCGGTTTCGTTGATCGTCTGGGTTCGGGTTCGTGGCTGTAGGCCCGCGGCGCGGGGGTCAACGCAGTAGTAGCGTGCTTGTGGTTGGCTGCCGATGGTTTCGATGTAGGCGGCGACTCCTGGTAGGTGTTTGGCTGTTTCGATGGTGGCTTCGTTGCCGTCCGAGTCGAGGAGCATGTGCAGGTAGGCCGCTTTACCGTCGGTGTTGGTGGGTTTGGGTGTGACGCGGATGTCGTCGAGGATGAGTTGTGCGCGTAGGCGTTCGGTGGCGTCTTTGGTCTCTTGGCGTGCGCGTTCGTCGGCGATGGCGTGTTGGAAGCCCCAGTGCCCCTGCCCTTTCTTCATGACGCGGGCCAGTGCCTTCGGGTCGTGAGTGAAGCTGGCTAGTTCGGCTGCGGTGGCGAGGTCCAGTTGGCCTTCGTCGGTTGCTTTCTGAATCTCGGCGGGTAGACGGTGAAGGGTCAGTGCGTCCGAAACCCGGCGAGTTTTACGTCCTGTTGCTTTGGCAATGCGTTCGGGCTCCCAGTTCAGCAGCCTTAGCTGCTCGTATGTTGCGGCTTCCTCGCTTGCGGTGAGTTCGTCACGGTGTAGGTTTTCGGCGAGCATGGTGACGTACTGGTCGGCGTCTGTGGTGGGAAGGACGATGCAGGGCACGGTTTCCAGCTCGACTTGCACAGCAGCTGCTTGGCGGCGGTGCCCGGCGATGATGGTGTGTTGTTGGTCCTCGTCGGCGGGAAGCACAACTAGGGGTTCAATGATGCCGCTGTAGGTCACTGACTCGGCGAGCTGGTCGATGTTGCGCAGTTCGCGGTGTGCGTTGTGTGGGTGGGCTTGGAGTTGGCCGGGTGGGATCTGGGTGATTTCCATGTTGATCTCCAATCATGGTTCGGTGCCTTGCCCAGTGCGGGCGGCGCTGTCTGAAGGCCCGACCGCAGCCGCGTAGCGGCTACACTGGTCGGCTCAGACAGCGCCGCGCAGGGAGAGACACCGGTCAGTTCACCTGGAATGTTGGTGCCGAGACTTCTTAGGCGGCTTGGCTGCTGGAACGACTCACCGGCCGCAATGCCTTAGCCCGTGCTCCTGTTCTGAGGGTCGTTTCGGTGGTGAGCGGGTTGTCTGCGGGGGTGCATTCGCCGCAGCAGCAATCAAGTGAGTGGACTTCTGCCGAGGAGAATGCTTGTCTGGTCGGCCAGGGTGTGATGACGGTGTCCTGGTGGCGCTGGGATCGTCTCGTCGGCCAGTATTTGAGGTATTCGAGGATGACTCCGTCCTCTCCCACGCACATGAACACCCGTGCCGGATAGAAATATGGCCATGTAACAGTTCGCGTGTGGTTGGGATCGCGAGGCGCGTGTAGCCGGGGTTTGACGCGGACGATGAGCTGTTGTGGATGCGGATGATGGCCGCAGTGCTGGGCGAGGGCGTGGACGACGAGACAGCGGAATGTAGGGGTGATGACGAAGTCCATCGGCACTTGCCGCTCACCGGCTGCGAAGTTGTACTTCGTTCGGGCCTGGCTGGCGCGAAGCCTGTCCAGGGATGCGGTATCACACCTCCCATGGAGCTGCGGTGAGTCAGGCCATGCTGGAGTTCACGCCCGACAGCCTTGGGCTCGGCGGTGTGGACAAGGGCGAAGATTACCGTGTTCATCTAGGCGTACTGCGGGTCCGCTACACCCTCCCGGGCCTGAGCAAGGTCATGGCCCGGCTCGGCCTATCCTTCGAGCGGCCCCGGCCGACGCGCCTGGGAAGCCGACCCAGCGGCGAAGTACGGGAGGGCCAAGGTCGCCTTCTCGGTCCTGTACCGGGTAGCGGTTCGGCATCAATGCCATAAGCGTGATGATCCCGAGTGGGTGCAGGCACTTGGCCATCTTCGAAAACCGGTTCAACGCAAAGACCTGCATCGCGTTCCTCTCCCAGAAACTCCCGACCAGGATCATCGGAGACGTCCATGCCCACTACACGAAATACACCCCGAACACCATTTAGTGACACATCAATAAAGCCCCAAACAATAAGCAAGAACTTGATCCCATTCCCATTATAATGGGCATTGATTGTCTTTACCGCTTCCATTCAATTGAATATTTGCATCCACCCATTTTTGTCCATGCATTATTTTCCCTGTATGGGGCCCTATTGTTCGCTATCCTTAGCTGCAACAAGATAGGAAATACAACGAACGGCAGCTAGCTCGACAAGTCAACCCTCCGGGGGTCAAATCCGAAGTCTGCATAAAGTCCACAGTCTTGTTAACATCATCAGGAATGCAACCCCTACATCCCTTGCAGGAGAGATTAAGGCTGAACCTTTAGTCATATGCCAGTGGCGCATAACGCTGGCTCAGGCTTCGATGAGTCACATGTACATGCGATAAGGGCTGACGGAAGTGACGTCCTTCAGGATTCTTGCATCCAAGATCCTGTTGGCCACTTTAATCCACATGTGATCAAGACCAATTCCATGAACAAGTAGCACAGATACTTCCATTCGTGAGTCGTAGTGGCTGGAATGCCCGCGCACCCATTAATTCCACGTCAGTTCCCCTATCGGATCGGACAGGAATTACTGTCCATCACTCCGCTACACCACCAAGTGCAACGCCGAGGTCGATCCAAGATCATCACATGGATACTGATCACCTCGCTCCCGGACGAGCGTGGGATATTGGGTATAACTATCTGATAGATCAACATGGAAAAATCTACGAAGGCCGTGGCCTAAATACCGTAGGAGCGCATGCACCAGGTGGCAATACCCAGACAATAGGGATCTGCGTGATTGGAGATTACCATTCGTCGTTGCCCACACATGAAGCTCGGGTTTCTCTTCTAGCGTTGATATTTCACATAAGCGGAGCAGCTGGAGAATATTTTATATTCTATGGTCACACGAACTGGATTAGCACAGCATGCCCCGGAAACGCCCTCTACAATTTCCTGAGACTTCTTTTTGATGGGATGGGTCTTCCCGGTCGAATTCCCCCAGGCCATGACCACGGAAATGGAGGTGACCCCTTTGCAAACTGGATGGAGCAACTCATCATGTCACTACCGACACTTCAGCAAGGAAGCACTGGGGCAGGTGTCCGCCGTGTGCAAGGACTGTGCGTCGCCCATGGTGGAACGGCCCGTCATGAAATCGAATCTACCGGTGGCATCGACGGGCATTTTGGCCCGGGAACTGATCGTGCAGTTCGTGCCGTTCAGTCGGATGGCGCACCGACAGTCGATGGAATCGTAGGAAGAATCACCTGGACTAAGCTCATCACCGGATAGTCTCTCACAGAAACCTACATCAAATACCAAATTCTCAGGGGGTTGGATTCATAATTCCAGCTCCAGTCCCCTGAGGATTTCAAGCAGATGCTATATCTGGATTAACACACCCATTACTCGGGAATGAATAGTTAATAATGCCCTTCAAATCGTCGACACCGGAATCCCATTCAATATCACCGAGAACCGAGTATCGCTTGAAGTGACTGTCCTGGACATCGCACAGAATTATTGTCACTGGATAGGGATCTTCATGGCACTCGGGAAAGCACCACCTTCCCCAGACGTAACCTGTTGCTGTGGCAGTGTCAGGACCCCACGCAGACCATTCAAGCCCCTTGGCATATATGGTCTCCTGTAGACGCAATTTTTCGGGCTCCTGCACGCTCGGAATTTCACCTTCATAATGTTCAAGTCTGGGTATTCCAGGTGCAAACAGTTCATCAGCATTGGCCGGGGAGCTGGAATCATCTGCGCCTTTTCCTGTGCAAGAGGTGACCAGTGATCCCATGACAACGACGACTGCGAGCTTGAGGAGATTGTTGGCCATACATCACAGTATCCCAATGAGATTTTCCGGGCAAGTTAGTGGTTACTTTGTGTGAGGTGTCGGAGCTATTCGATGTGGTAGAAGGCTGGATGGGTGCGGGTGATGGTGCCTATCTTCAGGGGTAAAGCTGACTCTTTGTAGGCAGCGGTAGCGCATTTTCAAGTCGCGTTGGCGTTTTGGCTAAGGCTCGGTAGGAGCCGATATATTGGATCGATTCTTTTTGGGTTGTGTGAGTTTGCGCCGGTGGGTTTCTTGTGGGGAAAAACCATCTGGGATCAGGAACGATACTTTTCATAACCTAAATCTGCCAGGATAAGCAGGTTTTCCTCCTGGAGTATGCCGGTATTGCTCAAAGCGAGGTCACCTTCGATGCCGGTGTTCCCGGCGACGGTGACATCGTGTTCACGGCCCGGGCGGGTTTGGGAGATCCATAGCGGTAGCCATCAGGAGCTGACAGCACTTGCACGTTTATGTCGTGACGGTGGTGTTTACCTGAGTAAAACAGGTCAACTCCGCGTGTAGTGCCCTCGATTTTGACAGCGTTGGTGGGGATCAAGGTGCCGTCCAATTCCACGTGTCCCTCACCGGACCTTCGCGCGCCTTCAATAGCCTCGGCCAGATCAGGAGCACAGCCCGCCAAGACGCTGAGGCCTTCCCACAAGCTCTCATACGCCGTGCTCAGGGGTAGCCCATGGTCAATAGCCAGTTGTCGCACACGGGTACTATCACTGAGAAACCGCAGGACAAAGACCGCCTGACGCCAGGGAGTCAAGCAGCGAGTCCCCTTCCGAGTACCAATAGTGCGACGATAGGAGGACAACCGGCGCGACAACCACCCACATGCAGCCGGGTCACCAGGCAGATAAGAGCGGTACGCGGCACTCAAGATACGAAACCTCTTGGTAGAGAACTGAAGTGTGGATAACTCCATTATCTACCAGCAGGTTTCCTTATACCTCAACACATTCCGCTCACCGTACGTACACCTCACCTTGCCCGAAATACCTCAATCCTACCGACGGCAAACTCATGCATGTCTATTCCTTTCACAGATAGGGGAGTGCCCGGCCAACACGGTGTTGGCCGGGCACTTGCCTCGTGGTCTAGCTAATGGATGGTTGGGTCCCAATGGGTCACGCCCAGGTCGAAGCGCGGTAGGACAGTGTCGGGGTGTCGTTGCTGGAACTCGGTCAGTGAGCTGGATTCACTGACGCCGGGTATGGCTTCGATGTCTTTCCATCGGCCAATCGTTTCTGCCAGGGCTCGCGCCCATATCAGCGCTCCGTTTGCTTGGTAGTCGTCGCACTCTTTCAGTTGATCGGCAACCCGGTCGTACATGAGCTCGGTGGCGATTTCGTATAGCTCGGCGCGTGAATTGATGTGATAGAAAAAAGACCATGCGTCCCATCCTTGGCACGTTAGTTCGCGGTGGAAATACCAGTAGGCGATGCCGCCGTGTGAGTCCACAGTGATCGAGTAGTGGTGCTCCAGATCGAAGTGGAGTTCGCTGGTGGCCTTTGCGGGCAGAAGCCCGGGGCGGGTTCCCTGTCGGAATTCTTCCCATGACTCCGCCGACCATGGCTTCGATCGTGACCAGGTCCAGAAGACCCAGTCAGCGAAGGCCGGAATCTGGAAATCAGGAGACTCTCAATGTAGGCAAAGCCCCCATAGCGAATTGGATAAAGTCAGGAAAAGGGTTGGGAACGACTCAGTCGTGCAGGGTGAGACCTGTTGTGAACCCTCCGCCGTTGACTGCCCGATTCATGCTGCGCCCATCTGTCAACGTGTAAGGAAAGCGCCTTTGTCCCAAGCGTGCATAACGTGTTTAACGCGGGTGAACTCCTCCGACGCCAACACGGAGAGATCCTTTCCAAAACCGGAGTGGCGGAAACCTCCATGAGGCATTTCTGCGGCCAAGGGAAGATGGGTGTTGATCCAAACGCACCCAAAGTCGAGGCTGGATGCGACACGCATGGATTCGTCGTGATCGCGGGTGTGGATGCTGGCGGCCAGCCCATAGGGCCCCCTATTGAGGGAGGAGACTAGGCCGGCTAGGTCTTCGTAAGGCTCGACAGTGAGAATGGGCCCGAACAGTTCTGTAGTAGGCAGGGCGCAGCCTCCAACGAAACCGGAGACTACTGCTGGGGCGAGGAACCATCCCTGGTCACTGCTCGGCTGCCGTCCATAAACGATGTCGGCCTGGCCGTCGATGTCGGTCAACGCGGTACGCAGCCGTTCGTACTGGGCCTCGGTCGCCACTGGGCCTAGCGTCGATTCCGGTGCGTGAGGTGGACCCGGCGTGAGCGCAAGCGCGTGATCTCTTAGAAGATCGACCATCGTATCGTGCACCTCCCGATGGACGATGACGCGCGAAGCGGCTGTGCAGTCCTGTCCCGAATTAGCGAACGCGGCGCTTCCGATGGCCTCAGCCGCGGCTTCCAGATCGGCGTTGGGCGTGACAATGGCTGGGGACTTCCCGCCCAGGCCCAAGTGAAGTTGCTTGACGTCCGCCAGCGCTGCGGTAGCAATCGATACGCCCGACCGAGTAGAGGCGGTGGCGGCTACGTAGCGCACAGCAGGGTGGGTGACAAGTGCCGAGACCGCAGTACGGTCGCCGAGGACGACGTTGACTGTTCCAGATGGCAGGTGCTCGCGCAGCAGGTTCGCCAATGCCACTGCGGCGGCAGGGGTGTTGTGCGAAGGCTTTAGTACGACCGTGTTTCCGCTGGCTAGTGCGGCAGCGCATTTCCATGCCGCCATGAGAAGCGGGTAGTTAAACGGGACCATGACGGCGCAGACCCCCACTGGTTCGCGGCGGACATAGGATGTGTGGCCGGGAAGGTATTCGCCTGCTGTTGGGCCGGTGAGTATGCGCGCGGCGCCAGCGAAGAACCGGAATACATCGATAGCGGCGTCGACATCGTCCGCGGCGATGAATTCGCGTGGCTGTCCGGTCTGGAAGCATTCTATCTCGATCAGTTCCTGACGTCGAATGTCCATAGTTGCAGCTGCTTGTAGAAGGGCGTGCGAGCGCTGCCCTGGCGTGGCGCGCGACCATTCCTCGAAGGCGCGGTAGGCGGCGGTGCAAGCGCGGTCGACATCCGCGTCAGAAGAGACGGCCGCACGAGCCTCCACAGCGCCAGTAGCGGGGTTGACGACAGGCTGATAGCGTGCTCCGGCCGGGGTGGCGCTATTGGCGTCAATGAAGTTGTTGATAGTTCGGATCATCGAAGTCTCCTTAGAAAAGGGTTTCTGAGTATGCTGCGTCCTGGGAGGTTCTCGGGCTTACCGCGAGGTCGTGGTGGCGCGCAGGCATACCGGTCTCAGATGATGATTCGTCCGTTGCCGTCATGGTGCAAATGGTGCAGTTTCCATGCTGTGTCGCGGATGGGTTCGACGACTTCGGTACCTCGGAATTCCACGCGTGTCGCGTTACCGTTGCCGACTACTCCATATGTGCCAGGCGGATCCCAAGGGGGTGCTTGGTCGCGTGGCTCGACGACTACCAGTTCACCTTCGACGAGTTTGGCCAGACATGAGGATTGGCGCAGTACGTGGTGTCCGGTCCGTGAACTTGCCACCAAGGACAGCGCTTTAAATGCCGCCCAGAGGCCTCCGGCGGTGTCGCCTATATAGAACGGAAGGTAAGGTACGTGTTCCATCCAGGCGCGTGCTTGAGCGACCGCGTCAAATGACCGGTCGTCGAACTCATCACGCATCGACACCCATGGCAGCGAGAGTCGCTGAGCCTGGGCTGCCGGGTCGATTCCCCATTTTTCCCAGGCAGAGGCTCGGATGTTGTCGATGACGACGTCGAACTGCCCAGGTGGAATGTCCACCACGTCGCGAACGTGTTGTGCCTTGAGCGTCTTTCCGTGGTTGATCCACGTCCACAATTCATCGCCCCGTCGTAGCTTCTGCACTGGGTCGGCTAGTCCGTCTGGATGTGTCCACTTGATGACGTGGGCTTCTTGTTCAGCTAGTATCATTCCCGCGTAGGCGGGCAGGATGTATGAACCCAGTTCGAGAACTCTGAACATGGTGGGACTCCCTTCTTTCGTCGCATTCAGTGCCGACCGTGGTAGGTCGAACGTAGGACCGACGCAAGCAGCCGGTCACGTGCGTGGGGAGGCAGGCCGGGTTTGACCACGATCCGTACGCACTGCCCGAGCCTCGGGTTCGCTTCAAGCGGGTACGTGGGAATGATCCAGCCTTCGTGGCGCATCCGATTGGCCCACCGTTCGACTGTTCCTGGTTCCCGGTCACAGAACGCAACAACTGGAAGGGTCGATCCGCTGTTGACGATTCTTATTGCTGGGTCTGTACCGACCACATCGGCGATTGCTGCGGCGAAATGACTACAGTCGGAAAGGTCGAGCCGGTAGCGTGCGAGGGCGCCGGGACGGGACAACAAGTAGTCCTGCTGAGCCACGGGTGCCGCTGACCTGGAAAAGGTCAGGCCGATATCTGGCTTTCCATCCCCTATATAGTCCGCCCCGCGCCACAGGTATTCGGGGCTGAACTCTTCGCTTCTCCATAGAATCCATCCCAGCCCCAATGAAGTCTGACCGAACTTATGCCCCGACGCGCTGATGGAGACCACACGTTCGAGTCGGAAGTCCCAGTCCAAATTCGAGGCAAGGAATGGAGCGGTGAAGCCGCCGCTTGCGGCGTCGACATGGATGGGGGTGAGCTGTGTTTTAAAACGCAGAGCCTCCGACAACGAGGCGACGTCATCGAACAGGCCGTGTTCGGAGTAGCCGACTGTGGCCACGACGCCGATGGTGTTGTCATTGCATGCTTTGGCTATGCGATCCGGATCAGCTAGGACTTGATTGTCCGCACTGGAGATGGCTCTCAAATCAACGTCCCAGTAGGCGCAGAACCGCTTCCAACATATATGCGCTCCGCTTCCTACCACCAGGTTGGGGCGTTGAGTCGAGTTGCGCTGTTTCCAGCGGTGGAGAAGGCACAGACCTGCCAGCATTGCGGCTTCCGTCGAGCCCGACACCGCTGCGGCCGGTGCTTTGGGGTCTTGGCGGTGCCACAGCAGTGACAGCCGCTCGATACAGCGGGCCACCATCTCAGGGATGAATGGGTATTCGCTGTTATTGACGATGTTATGGCCGCCCAGGTGATCCAAGATGCGTGCCAGTTCCTCTGGTAGGACGGCAGTTGTGTAAGACCCCAGATTCCGTACTGCAACGTCAAGGTCGATATCCAGGTGATCGGCTGCTATCGGTGAGGTTGCGTGGTATCCGAGACTAGTCACATTCCACTCCATTTGTAACGCTGTCAGGGTTGGCACGTAAGGGAAAGATGTTGCTTGCCTGATAACTTGGGTTCAGGATTCACAGTATGGATGTCATTTCCTCGCAAGTGAGGATTCACCTGTCTAATTTCCATTGGGCGGAAAATGAGTAGTCTTTCGGTACAACGCTGTCGGTGGGGAGTTCCTGGACTCGGTGGAAGTATGATGCTTATGCAAAAGTAAGAACTCAAGGCCGCAGGAGGCGGAATTTACGCAGTTAAGTGAGCCGACTTGAACGCCGAAAATGCCTTTTGCATAAGCCTCAAGGATCGGATTGAGCGCTCCATCTGGTCGCGGTCGGTGTAATGACCTGGTCGGACAGATGGCGCTTCAGGTCAGCGTTGACCAACTCAGCGGGATCTACGCATACGGCAGTAGGGAATGCGGCTCGATCCGCTGGGGCGGCTGCACCCACTGGCGGGCGATCTTGGCGCGGTGGGCGGAGTGCCCGTCGACGATCAGGTGAGTCTTCTGGTCGAACTGGAACAGGAGCCTGTCAAGGAAGGTGTCGACGTTGAACGACTCACCGAAGATGGTGCAGGGTAGCTCCCTGGCGGTCGAGATGGTCGACATCGCGTTGCGACCGAACCGCCTCCGTGGTTGTCATGCCACCCCCGATCGCGCCCATTACTCGCTTGCGTAACGCTTCCTGTTGCGGCGGCGAGAGTCTTGGCATATCCACCTTCAATCCATCGCTTACACCAACAAGACGCAACGATGAACCATAGAGTTTCACCTCGATATGGGTTATATGTTGCTAGGCGGCCCTGACGGCGGTTCAACGATTTTGACAACCTGGAGCCGAGCCGACCCCAAACCGACTACGCTGCCACTAATAAGACGAATATTCAGGTCATCGTCCAGGATATGAGGCTCGACTCGCGCCAGTCGGATGAGCCGTTCCAATCCACGATGGCCTTCCCCGTGTCGAATGACCAGGAGGGATGATGGATGGCTCGCATTGGCTACCACGCCTCGCATGAGCAGTTCCCCCCGAGCGCGTTGCTGCGACAGGTACGGCAGGCGCAGCAGGTTGGTTTCGCCAGCGCGATGTGTTCGGATCATTTTCACCCATGGAGCGAGAACCAGGGGCAGTCTGGTTTCGCGTGGTCGTGGCTGGGTGCTGCGTTGCAGGCGACGTCGCTGACGATGGGGACGGTGTGTGCGCCGGGGCAGCGGTATCATCCGGCGATCATCGCCCAGGCGGCGGCGACGCTAGCCGAAATGTACCCAGACCGGTTTTGGTTGGCTCTTGGCAGCGGCGAAGCGTTGAATGAGCACATCACTGGTGACCGCTGGCCTTCTAAGCCCGAGCGTGACGAACGGTTGCTGGAATCTGTGGAGGTCATGCGATCGCTGTGGCGGGGCGAGATGGTCAATCACCGTGGTCATTTTGTGGTGGAGGACGCGAAGCTTTACACTCGCCCGCTGAACCTGCCGATGGTGGTAGGGGCCGCGATAACGCCGTCGACAGCGCAGTGGGTTGCGGGTTGGGGTGACGCGATGATCACGGTGGCGCAGCCGGTCGACAAGCTGCGCCAGGTGGTGGAGGCGTTCCGCAGCGGCGGCGGAGCCGGAAAGCCGATGTTTTTGCAGGTACAGCTCTCGTATGGAGCCACTGACGACGAGGCGTTGCGTGCCGCGCACGAACAATGGAGTACGAACATCTTCGGTAGCGCGGTGCTCACCGATTTGCGCTTGCCGGAGGACTTCACCTCGGCCGCCGAGTTTGTAAATCCGGAGGATATGACCTCTTCGATGATTGTCTCCGCTGATCTGGCCGAGCACGTCGAGCGCATTCAGGAGCTGGCTGCCCTAGGTTTCGACGAGATCCTGCTGCACAATGTGCACCGTAATCAGGAGTCCTTCATCCGTGACTTTGGGTCCGGGGCGCTGCCGGAGCTGAGTCGATGAGGGCGGACGGATACCTCCCGATTGAGGACTATGCGGTGATCGGGAATTTGCGGTCAGCGGCATTGGTGGGCCGTGACGGTTCGATTGACTGGTGTCCGCTTCCTCGGCTGGATAGCGCGAGCGTGTTCGCCGCTATTCTCGACCACCGGCGGGGCGGGCGCTTCCGGGTGGGCGTGCGGGGCGACCAGCTGGGGTCTCAGCGGTACCGGTGGCATACCAACGTCCTTGAGACGTCGTTTGACGAGGGCGGAGGCCGTCTGGTCGTCACTGATTGCATGCCGCTGGCGGGGAACCTCGATGGGGTGGGGCAATCCACCGCCGAACCGGCTGTGCATCGGCTGCTACGGGCTGAGGGCGGCGACGTTGAGGTGCGAGTCGAATGGAGCCCGCGATTTCAGTATGCCAATGGGCTTCCCCAGATGCTGCCGATCGACGGTGGGGTCTTGGCGTGGGCGGGCAGTGACGCGCTCACGCTCAGCGGCGTAGGCGAGAACGAGGTGACGTTCACTGAGGAAGATGGTGCTGTCACGCTGTATGCGAGCTTTACCTTGGGGGCTGGGCAACGGCGGGCGCTGGTCACCAAGTGGGGGTCGGATCCTGTCATGTCTGGGCTGGACGGTACTGAGGATGTCATTGCCGCTGCGGTCGAGAGTTGGCGAAGGTGGGTTCATAAGGCCGAGGCCACTGGCTCCCGCGCGTGGGCGGCACCACATGAGGAACTCATCATTCGGGCCGAGTTGGTGTTGAAGCTTCTTACCAATGGGGATACGGGCGCGATCGCAGCAGCGGCGACCACCTCGTTGCCTGAAGAAGTCGGTGGGGTGCGCAATTGGGACTATCGCTACAGCTGGATTCGTGACGCCTCGCTCGCGGCTCAAGCGCTTCGTGCTCTTGGACACGATGAGGACGCGCTCGCGTTTGCTGAGTGGGCCGAACGCGTGGCACGTGATCACCGCAGGGAGGATCTGGCTATCCAGATCGTGTATGGCCTTCATGGTGAGACCGAGATTGGCGAAGCGGAGTTGCCCAATCTTGAGGGCTATCGACGGTCGGCTCCGGTGCGTACGGGAAATGGTGCGGTCGACCAACTACAGCTTGACGTGTTCGGTGAGCTCATCAGTGTGGTGTATGAGCTGGTTCGGGCGAGGAAGGACGTCAGCGATGACATTCTTGAGTTCTTGCCCGCGGTGGCCGATAGCGCGTGCCGCCATTGGAACAATCGCGACTTTGGAATCTGGGAGTTGCGCAGGGGGCCGTTCCATTTCGTGTACTCGAAGGTGATGGTGTGGATGGGCCTGGACCGTGCGATCACTTTGGCCTCGGCTGGATATATCGATGGCAGGGTGGAGTTGTGGAGCCAGACTAGGGATCAGGTTCGCGCCGAGGTGCTACAGCGAGGATTCGATCCGAATCTGGGAGCATTCCGCCAGTCCTATGAGCGCAACGTACTTGACGCGTCCAATCTGCTGTTTGGATTGCTGGAGTTCCTTCCCTTCGATGACCCACGGGTGCGGTCGACCGTTGATGCGGCCCTGGAGGGGCTCACCGAGAACGGCCTAGCTCATCGATATTTCGCCGATGACGGGATAGCTGGGGGCGAAGGCGCCTTTGGTCTGTGCAATTTTTGGTTGGTCGATGTCCTAGCCATGTCTGGGCGGGTCGACGAGGCCCGCGATCTGTTTGAACGCATGGTCTCCCACGCCAACCACGTCGGATTGTATTCAGAAGAGCTTGACCCGGCCACCGGGACGTTCCTGGGGAATTTCCCGCAAGCGTTCACCCACATTGGCCTTATCAATAGCGCTCTTTACCTGGCGTACGCCGAAGGTCGAAAGACTCCGGTTCCCGACCCGATAGGTTCACCCGAGCACCGGCAGCGCCGGCTTGACAAGAGGTGACTATTGAGGTTTGGTTCGGGTTTCGGCTTGAGCGGGGGAGTGGGATTCGCTGGAGCTGACTTTCCCAGAGGCTTAGACACATGGCACTTTCGGGGTTTCGCTGGCTCGTTTACCTGTGTAAACTTCGCTTCTTGCGGTCTTGAGTTCGCGCTTTTTTATAAGTCGTTCAGTTTTGGCTTTCGTCATTGAATTTCGCGCCGTTGTTTCCGGCGACGAGAGAGTTCACAATCGCTTCGATGGCGAAGGCGGTAGAGCGGGGCAGATCGACGGTGCTGTCGTCGAGCAGCCATTGAATTTGCAGCCCGTCCATGACCCCGATGATGGCTGAGGCGGCCGTCTCCACTTGCTCGTCTTCGGGCATGTTGTCCGGGTCGCACAGTTGCCGTAGTGATCGGGCCACCATGATGCGTAGCTCGGCGAAACGGTCACGAAAATAGTCGTGCCCTGGGTGGCCGTCGGTGACTGATTCGGCCGAAAGCACGGCGTAGGTTTGCACTATTCCGGGCCGTTCGGTATTACGGCGTGCGGTGGTGACCAGGTGTTTGAACAGGTCTAGGCCTTCGGGAGGGTGACGGCCTTCCAGGTGTTCCACATCGACTTGGTCGCGGAAGTCCAGCACTTCCAATAGCAGTTGATGTTTTGAGCCGAAGTGGTGCAGGATTCCGGCGTGGGTCATTCCCACTTGTTCGGCTATGTCGATGAGGGAGCCGTTGTGGTAGCCCTTGATGCCAAAGATCTCTGAGGCGGCCCGGAGGATGTCGCGGCGTCGGTCGCGGGTGCGTCGGCTGCGTGGTGTGTCGTCGGTGCTGGGCACGTCAAATTGGTCGGTCACCACTCTATGGTAAAGCAATCGAAGTCCAACACTTACTGAGCTGTAAGTATGTCGGGAATGGACTTATGATCGCGCCCATGCTGGAAACAGGCAACCGACCGGTGGGGCTCCCGATCGGCAAAGACGGTGCTGCCCAGGGCAGGCACCGTCTTTGCGCAGTCGTCGAAAGCGTGGCCGCAGCGTGGCTCGAAGGGACAACCGGTCGGACGCTTCGCTAGATCTGGGGGAGAGCCGGGATAGCCTTGGGTCGGCCTGATCCGGTCTTGGCCACGGGACCTCTCTGCAAAGCGGTTGCCAGAGTCAGGTCCTTGCACGAGGTGGCGGGCGCCTCAGTCCCAGGGTCGAAGCTTTCGTCCTGGCCTTGCCATTTCGGCATGAGAACCACTTCGGTCAGCGTCGCCAGATCAAGTCTCGGCAGAAGCTCGATGCGTGCGGAATCTAGCCAGCTAACTCCTCAGCTGGCTAGATTCCCCGTGAATGTCAGGAGTTGTTTTGGCAACCGCACATCGACAGCCGCAAGTGGTCAATCCGCAAGGACGAACTCCACTGTGGCCGACTCCCGTTCGGAAACATCGACGTCCTTGGCCAGCGACTCCTCAGTGGCATTGGGCTCGGCCATGATCGTGAACTCATAGGTCCCCGGTGGCAACCCGCTGAACTCATGCTCGCCGTTGCTATCGGTGAAGATGGCTATCTCCGGGAAAGCATGCGGGGGATCAGTATCGATCGCCGCCGGTTGCACAAATACCCCTTCCACAGCATTGCCCTCTGCGTCGACCACCGAAACGGTGATAGTGGCACCTTCGTCGTTTCGCGAAGGTGGAGGTTGGGCATCATCATGGTCCGACACCGCCTGATCGGGGCCATCGTTGTTGCCTGGTGTGGCCTCTTCGCCACATGAGGCCATCATCAATGCTGCGGTAGGGAGAAATAGGACGCTCAAGAGTCGCAAGGTTTTCCTCATGCCCTTTGGACGCCCTACGGGTGTCACCGGTTCCCTACATCGGGTCATAAGAGCGGCTCGATAGCAAGTAAACAGGGGCGTTGTTACGGGCACGGATGGTTGTCTCGACGATGTAGTCTGGACGTTTTCCCAGGCCAATCGAGCGTGGGCCGCTCCAGCGCAGTCGATTGCATTGGTATGCGCGCCCAGTCGGAAATTTCCCCTTTGCGGCTTGTATGCCGCAGATGTCGGTGCAAAGATTGACCCGGTGTGTGCTCTATGCGGCGCACCCTCGCGGCTTGCCTACCTCTGAGCGTTGGCAGGTTCTCCACTCACGATTAGCTCCGGCGGAGGATTCAATGATACGAAAGGTTCTCACTCGGCGGCGTTTCACCAAAGGGCTAGCGGCTGCGGCTTTGCTGGCGCCGTTGGCGGCCTGTGGCCGAGACCAAGCGGTGACGAATGCCGAGCCGTCTCCGTTTGAACCGGAGTCAACTCAGCGCACTGCGGACTTTGTGAAACTGGAAGACTCCTTCGGTGCTGTCCTGGGCCTCTACGCCCTTGACACCGGAACGGGGCGGGAACTGAGCCATCATCCTGATGAACGATTCGGGTACGCCTCCACGTTCAAAGCCCTCTTGGCGGGGGCCATCTTGCGTGAATACACCCTGGAGCAGATGGATGAGATCGTCGAGTACTCCCATGCGGATCTTGTCGCGCATTCCCCAATCGCTGAGCAGCACGTTGATACTGGCATGAGCATGTACGACCTATGTGAGGCAACTGTCCGCTACAGCGATAACGCCGCGGCCAATCTGTTGCTGGCGAAGCTCGACGGGCCTGCTGGGTTGAATGCCGTGCTGAAGGAACTCGGTGATGATGTCACCAGAATGGAACGCTACGAGCCGGGCATGAGTGACATCGTGGAAGGCGATACGCGAGACACGACCACCCCGCGCGCTTTTGCCGATAACCTGCGTGCTTTCGTTCTGGGCGATGTCTTGGAAGATACTGAGCGTGAAACGTTGACCCAGTGGCTGCGGACCAACGTCACCGGAGGAGAATTGATTGCGGCCGGGGTTCCAGAGGATTGGGTCGTCGGTAGCAAGACTGGAATGGGCGCGACCTACGGCATTCGCAACAACATTGGAGTTGCCTGGCCGCCCTCTTCAGAGCCGATTGTCATGGCGATTATGTCGAAATACCCGGACCAGGACGCTGAGCATGACAACGCTTTGATAGCGCGAGCTGCCGCCATCGTGGCCGATGAGTTTGGCTAAAGACGGGCCCTGCTGGGCCTGAAGCATGGCATGTAGTTGAGGCAACACAGGGCGGGAAGAGTTTCAGCCCTGACCACCACTTAATCGGCACCGTGCGCATTCGGCCAATTAAGGTTGAACCGAATGCGCACTCTAATCGCGCTCGAAGACTCAGTGTGCGAAAACTGACTCTGATGAGACTACGACTTAGGCGTTGCGCCAAGTGATGAAGTTATTGAAAGCTCCTTGTGTGATGCGTGGACCGTAATTGTGGTTGCCCCACGGTGTGGGTTGTCCCTGCCAGATGCCGTAGGCGTGCACGGAAATTCCGCAGACTCCGCAGGTGCTGTTGATGAGATAGATTGGTCCGCCGCTGTGTCCACCCACGGTGTCGTTACGGTAGAAAAGCTGCAAATCGTGGCTGTGACGGATCTGGTCGGTGCTCATCCACTGTTGACCGGTCGGCTTGTCACCCGGGTATCCCCGGTTATAGCTGGTGGTGCCGTTGTAGGACGCGGTCTGCCAACGGAAGCCATACGTTCCAGTGGCGTTTCCGACATTGCAGTTTAGTTTTCCGGCCCCGTAGTCATAGGATGAGTTGCCGTTCTGGGTCCAGCCGACCACTGAGTGGAAGCTGGTGAAGGAGCACGACCCGTATGGAGTGCTGCCCCCGTCACGGCCGGGCCACGCTAGATACTGATTGCGTGGGTACCAGCTGCCGTTGGGGCCGCCGGAGTGCAGGCAGTGCCCGGCGGTGATCACCGTGTCAGGGCCGATCAGCCAGCCCGTGCAATAGTTGCCTCCGTTGCGGGTGATGTTGACGGTCGCACTAGCCGGAAATGACGTGGCCGGTGAGACACGTACGCGATCATCCGAGCCGATAATGCTATCGACGTTGTATTCATCGGGAAGGGCCACGGCGGGGCCTAGGTGAGTGTGTTCGTATGGGGAACGGAAGTCGACTCCGGAGAGCTTTGCGTCGGGGTCTGGGGCCGAGGACCGGACCATTTCGGTGCTGCCGATTGATTCCGCTAGAGCCTGCATCTCATCGGCTTCGACGATAGTTCCATCGTCGGAGACGGCTGTGTACGGACTGAGCGAGTCGAGATCCTTCTCGACTTCGGCCAGATCTGCTGAGGCGCTAGCCGACGCGAGAGTGACGGCTAGTAGTGCCGCCGAGGTAATCGCGATGGTTCGTTTTGTGCGCATGGGTGGGCTTGTCCCTTCTGTGGGGTCAATTGCCTTGTCGGCCTCCTGGGAGAGGGATGCGCCGACACGGTTGGGGTCACCGACCGATATAGATTGGCGTTCGCAAAGGGGGATAAGCAATCTAGGGGACACTACCGGCCGATGTTGTTTTTCTACCGGATGCGCGACGCTACGTAAACCCACACTTTACGCAGAGGCATGAAGGGTGCCACTGGTGATGTGTAGGGAGTCTCCGCAGGTGAAGATTGTGCAATGCGAGAAGGATGGGATATAGCCGCAAAGCGACATTGCGGAATTTTCGCAAGCGGCAACTAGACAATAATTCTTCTGAGAATTATTGGGCGGTAAGGGATCGGGCTAGAATAGTTGATGTTACTCCTTCCAGCCCGGTGTACTCAGTTCACTACAGGCACTCAGTCAACGGAGCAGAAACACCATTACCGAACAACACAGAGACTCAATTGCGAACCCCTCAAGGTTCACCGTTGCCCCATGGCCGCTGCGTCTCCTTGGGCTCAAGCCTCGATGAGTCACCGGGGATCATGCGAAATCGGAACGGAAGGCGATGAGCGCGGATCGTTATTGACAGTGGAGCGGAAAGGTAACCGCTTGCTAAATCAACTCTTGGCTCGGCCGTGCCTAGATGAGACAGAGCCACCTAAAGGTGCCATGAAAGCATGAGACTTATGCAAAAGGCGTTCTCATCGGCTCGTTCAACTGCGTAAACTTCGTCCCCTGCGCCTTTGAATGTGCACTTTTGCATCGGCCTTCATGATTTCCGGGAACTCAGGGGCGGCGCGGAGATCGATGGGCTCGCTGCTTGACATAGCGCTTTCGGAACTTCAACTCATCGTGCCGGTTTCCCATGACCAGGACTGAAGCGGTGTTCTGGGCGCTAATCACACTGTCGGCGTCAAGAAAATCTCCGCCGGTGCTCATCGCGGCCACGATATAGCAGCCAGTCTCGTGGAAGATGTCAAGGTCGTGGAGACGTTGCCCGATAAGGTGTGGAGTCACCGGCACCTCAAACAACTCAATACCTTCCACCACGACGATCCGCCGACCTATATTGAGCGCGTTCCACATCGCGGTCGCGCCGATCGCCGCATAGGACAAAACGCCATCGGCCCCAGCTCGACGCAACGTGGACACGTTCGACTCGTCCACGGCCCGAGCCACGATTTGAACATCAGAGCGAAGCCGTCGACAATACAGCGCGAGGTAAACATTCATGTCGTCCTCATGGGTGGTGACCAGGACGGCCGAGGCCTCATCGAATCCCGCCTCGTTGAGGACACTTATTTCCGCCGCGTCTCCCAATACCATCGGAGTAGAAGCGGGCACCCGGCCCTCCTGACGCTCAATCACCACGTGTGGAACGCCCAGGTCCGCCAAAGTCCGTGCCGCCGCCCGCCCCACCCGGCCGCCACCGACGATGATGACAGGCTGCTCGACCTTATGCGGGACGGCATAGGCTTTCTCATAGGCGTGGAGTTGGCTGTCAGTACCGGCCAGAATCAGCGACGAATGGTCGGTGATGACCGTGTTTGGAAGTGGAGCCTCCAGCTGACCGTGTTCGATCACCGCCAGTATGCGGATACCGCAATATGATTCGGCCGCGATATCGCCCAGCTGGCGCCCCACCAGCTCGGTGCCGATAACCCCAGCTTCAGCGATAATGGTGGCTCCATATTGTCCGAGCACATGGGTACGCCCCGATGTGCCCAGCACTCGATGCGCCATCGCGCTACCCAGATAGCTTGCCAGTTGGATGACCTGAGTGCTACCAGCCAACCCAAGCACATCGACGGACGCCTCCCGATCGGCTGTCACCGAGATGACAACATTCTGGTCAATCTCACGCACCGTGAAGGCGATATTGGTATTGGTCGTGTCAGGAAGCGTCGCAGTCACCATCGCGGCGCGTTCGATCCCGGCGCGAACATAGGTCCGTGGCGAGTCAAGAGGCCCCACCATCGTCTTGTATCCAATGTGTCCCATCGCGATCGCGGTCTTTGGCTGGTCCACGATGACCACATATGGCACTTGTGCTCGCCGCGCACGGGCAATAAGGGCCTGACTGATGGAGTCAAGAGAGGTCAAGACGATGTGACCGCGCATGTCGCCCGGAGCTCGACGCGGAGCTCGCGCGTCCTCTTGCTGCCGTAGCCAAGGAGCGATGATCAGCCGTACGACCACAAAGGGAAGCAGGATGAAAATGAACAATGCTCCGGTGAAGACTACGAAGATCGAATAGATGCGTCCCAGGTCCGATACAAACGTGATGTCCCCGAAACCCAAAGTCGACATCGTTGACACGGTCCAGTAGAAGCCGCTGACCCAGCTGTACGAACGTCCCTCAAGACTCATCAAATAGTGGAAGACAACGGTGTGAACCGTCATCATGACAAGCAAGGCAGTGAAGATGGTGACGACCAGTCGCGTCTCCCAACGCTGGAACTTCGTCAACATCCAGGTGACAGCCTCCCCCAGCACATGCACTCCCTCGCCTGGGCCCTATGAGAGTCAGCGTAGTCCAATCGGGCGCCCCGCCGCCTCGATTTAGGACCTTCCCCCATGCCTGACTACGGATCCGGCGCAACTGTTACTACTGACAGCTGTGCCCTCCAACCTCCTGGCCCACTGTTGGGCAACCCAGGCACCGAGCCCACCTCCCAACCATGTGCCAAAGCGGACCGCGTCGCGGCCAGGCGGTCTCACCTGCGGCTGAGGCCACATACACCCCACACCCGGCTCATTGGGGGCTCGCGCTCACCAACTGACCGGAGCCGCGATGCGCGATCGGTCACCCAGCACGGTGACAACCCTGCAAGTGATCGTCGACCATCCCGATCGCCTGCATCATCGCGTAGGCAGTCGTGGGCCCGACAAACGAGAACCCCCTTTTCTTGAGGTCCTTGGACAAAGCCTTTGACTCCGGCGTCGACGCCGGGACGTCACTCAACCACCGAGGTCGCCGACGGGGCTGGGGTTGGAACGACCACAACAGGTCCTCAAGCGAGCCATCGAGCTCCAAAATCGCCCGCGCGTTGGCGATAGTCGCCAGTATTTTCGCTCGGTTGCGAACAATGCCCTCGTCAGCGAGGAGCCGTTCGACATCGCGGTCTGTATAGGCTGCCACCGACTCGATACGAAACTTGTCAAAGGCCGCACGGAAATTCTCCCGCTTACGCAGAATCGTGATCCAGGAGAGCCCCGACTGGAAAGCCTCGAGGCTGATGCGTTCAAACAACGCGTCATCTCCCGCGACCGCCCGCCCCCATTCGAAATCGTGGTACTGGCGATATATCTCCGGCTCGCTACCCCATGGGCAGCGGGCCACACCGTCGGCTCCAACCACCGTGTCACCTTGCATGATGAATCCCCCTTTGCCCGGCAATCCGTACCCTCAGTCATACCCCGACGGTGTGACGTTCTGAGAGGCAACAACGTTGGCACCCCCGCCACCGACCCTGGCAGTTGCGCAGATCACCAACATCTGGTCAGATACTCACAAGTAATGTCGATGTTGCCGTTCCCACACCGACGCGAGACCACGCGCCAACTGGGGGAGGGAGAACACCTGTGCAAACAGACGTCATCGTCGTTGGAACTGGGCTAGCAGGCCTCGTGGCCACGACCGAACTTGTGCGGGCGGGCAAAACCGTGACCCTGGTTGAGCAAGAACCGGAAAACTCACTCGGTGGTCAAGCATTCTGGTCCTTTGGAGGCCTTTTCCTAGTCGATTCTCCCGAACAACGACGCATGGGCATCCGGGACAGCACGGCGCTGGCATGGCAGGACTGGCAGGGAAGCGCCGGATTTGACCGTGATGTCGACGCCTGGCCCCGTCGGTGGGCAGAAGGATATGTGGATTTCGCCGCAGGCGAAAAGCGAGCCTGGTTGCGGTCACTAGGCGTCCGATTCTTCCCCGTCGTCGGTTGGGCCGAACGGGGCGGATACCTAGCGAGCGGACACGGCAACTCCGTGCCCCGCTTCCATATCGTCTGGGGGACAGGACCTACTCTCGTCGAAGCGTTCGCCGCGCAAGTGCGTGACGCGGCTGCCTCAGGTCAGGTCAAGCTCGCCTTTCGACACCAAGTCGACGAGCTGGTTCTCTCGGGACCAGCCGTCACAGGGGTCCGGGGCAGCATCCTGGAACGATCGAAAGTGTCCAGAGGAGTTCCCTCGTCCCGGGTGGTGGTCGGGGAGTTCGACTTCAGCGCCGAGTCAGTAGTGGTTGCCTCTGGGGGAATGGGAGGAAATGTCGACCTCGTTCGCCGCAACTGGCCCAAACGGCTAGGCTCCGCCCCCAAACACATGCTCTCAGGCGTGCCAGCGCACGTCGATGGACGAATGCTCCACATTGCGCAAGCAGCGGGCGGGCAGTTGATCAATAGCGACCGGATGTGGCACTACACCGAAGGGATCACAAACTGGGACCCGATTTGGCCCCAGCATGGCATCCGCATCCTTCCCGGCCCTTCATCATTGTGGTTGGACGCGAGGGGGAGACGTCTACCCGCGCCACTGTTCCCGGGCTTCGACACACTAGGGACGCTTGAATACATCATGCACACCGGATTCGAGCACACGTGGTTTGTTCTCACCCAAAAGATCCTAGAGAGGGAATTTGCCCTCTCCGGCTCCGAACAGAACCCTGACCTGACCGGCAAGAGCCTCCGACAATTGCTGAAACGGCTTGGTCCGGGGGCCCCGGCTCCGGTTGCGGCATTCACAGATCACGGAGCCGACTTTGTGGTGGCCGAGGAGCTTGATGATCTGGTGCGGCAGATGAACAGCCTGACAGCAGAACCGCTCCTAGAGGCGAACGCGGTTCGACAAACCCTCGAGGCACGAGACCGAGAAGTGGCCAACGTGTTTGGGAAAGATCTGCAAATAATGGCGATGCGCCAAGCTCGACGCTACCGCGGTGATAAATACGTGCGGGTGGCGAAGCCACACCGACTACTTGACCCGAAAGCAGGCCCTTTGATCGGCGTCAAACTCAACATTCTCACCCGAAAGACCCTCGGCGGCCTGCACACCAATCTCCACGGCCAAGTCCTCGACGCGCAGGGAAACATCGTGCCGGGGCTCTACGCGGCCGGGGAAGTGGCCGGATTCGGAGGTGGAGGCATGCACGGCTATCGGTCACTTGAGGGAACGTTCTTGGGCGGATGCCTGTATTCGGGGCGTCGAGTGGGCCAAGCGATCGCGCAAATTCTGTGAGGACGGCGTTGCCACCCCGATCAAGTCCAGAAGGCGCCCACACAACGTCGGGCAGTCACCCGCCAGGGGCCCGGACCTAGGAACCAGCCAGGCCTGCGGTGAGCATCGACAGGTGCGGCCCGACCCAACACTCGGGTGGGCATTTCGGCCCCTGACCTCAGAGGGCCAGCCGAAGAGCCGGGCCGCTCGATCGTCAACTGGTCTCGGTGTCGATCCATTCCTCCACGATCTGTGTCATTGTCGCCAACGGCACCGAACCGCTGGTGAGGATCCGGTCGTGGAAGTGGCGAATATCGAATTTCTCGCCCAAGGCATCCTGCGCGCGCTGGCGCAGCTTCACGATGTGTTGCCGCCCGATCATGTAGGCCAGCGCTTGTCCCGGCCAGGCGATATATCGGTCTACCTCGTTGGCGATGTTGACGTCCGACAATGCCGAGTTGTTCGTCATGTAGTCGATCGCCTTTTGGCGTGACCAACCAAAGGCGTGCATACCGGTGTCCACGACGAGCCGACACGCCCTCCAGGCGTCAAATGACAACATGCCCAGACGCGAAAGATCTGATGAGTACAGGCCCATTTCGTCGCTGAGCCGCTCGGTGTACAGGCCCCAGCCTTCGCCGAACGCTGTCACGTACGACGTACGCCGGAAACTCGGTAGGTCGTTGAGTACTTGGCCAAGGGCGAACTGGAAGTGATGCCCCGGCACGCTCTCATGGAACGACAATGCCTCGTACTCGAATTTTGTTCGAGTTTCGGGCGCGTATGTGTTGATCCAGTAGGTTCCAGGTCGCGAGCCATCTTGGGAGGGGGGAGAGTAGTAGCCCAATGTTGAGCCCTTGGCGATGGAGGCTGGCACTTCTCGCACCTCGCACGGCGCAATGTCATAGGGCAAGAACCATTGAGGTACTGCCGCCTCGGCTTCGCGCAGTGCCTTGGTGGCATCGGCGACTATTTCCTCGGCCGAGGTGTATCGCAACGATGTGTCGGTACGAAGTCGTTCCATGACCTCGGCGGGGTTGTCAATGCCAAGTGCCCTTTTCCCGACTTCGGAAAACTCATCTTGCAGCTGGGCGATGATGTCGAGGCCGGTTTGGTGGATTTCCTCAGGTGTCAGGTCCGTGGTGGTGAACTGGCGTACTGCGGCCCGGTATCCTTCGTCTCCACCGGGCACGTGACAGACGCCGACTTGGTCATCGCCGCGAGCGTTGGGGAGCAGCTCGTCGCGGATTGCTTCCTTCCACTTGCGCAGGGCGGGGCGGATCTTCGACTCGATGATGTGAGTGGCTTCGTGGCGCCACTTTAGGACATCGACCCCTGCTGGTTCCGGCCTGAGGAACGTGTCCTCCTCTATGCTCGTGGCGAGGTAGTCCTCGATTTGGGCGATGGTGGTCTCCACGCCTTGCCTAGTTTGGTGGCGACCGTTTTCCTTGGCGTCGAGGTAGCGCCGTAGGTGCGCATCGAGGAAATGCTCCAAGCCCGATAGTCGCCGTAGGTAGTCGTTGCTGCGCTGCGCCGTTTGCAGGGCGATATTGGGAACTTGAGAGAAGATCCCGGTTGTCACCCCGGAGAACGACGCGGTCAGGCCCACATCACGTAGGGACGCCTTCAGCATGTCGGTCTCATCGGTGATGAGGCGACGCAGCATCGAATAGGTGATACGGTCTTGTCCCACCAAATGCTCGGCGTTGATGTCGTCCAACCGCTGGGCCGTATTGGCCAGGTCAAGGAGTCGATCGTGGTCGGCGGCTTGACTGGGGTCGGGAACCAGGTGGTCAAACCCAGGAACTCCGAAGGCCGAGGCAAAAAAGGGATTGGCGGCAACCTTCTGGTCGAAGTACTGCTGCGCGATGTCGGAGAGTGCGGAGTGTGCGCTCATGGTCCTCCTTGAGAAAACTGATCTCCCCTCACCTTATTAGGTTTCACTCCTGTCACATAGATGCACTTCGAACTCATTGAGGCGTATTCCAGCTTTATCGTGTTGCCTGCCGAGGCTCAGAGGCGACGTTTCGTCAGGTAGGAGCCACAGCGATGGCAAAGGAGCTGCGGTACGGGGGACTAGGTGAAATCTGAGGAGAACACACCGGCGCCATGGGTGGGAACCGAGGAGGCCCAGCCACGAGAACCTGAGCAACCACAAGTGCCCACGAAGGCCCAATTCGTACCCAGTAAGGGATGATTGACACGTGACCAGCTGGCTTGACCTACATGTGGTACAGACGGACCGTCTTCCCCTGTTCACCTTCCTAGTGGCATTGGTCGTCACGTTCGCGTTCATCCGGCTCTCAGTACGCCTGATCAGGGCCGAGGTTAAGTGGTGGCCAGGCAATGTCACCCCCGGCGGGTTGCACATCCATCATGTCGTCTTTGGTGTTGTGTTCATGCTCATCGGCGGCGTGACCTCGCTGGCGGTGCCGCCGGAGATGGAGATCGGTCGAGCGATCGCCGGAGCTCTGTTTGGGATCGGTGCGGCCTTGGTCCTGGACGAGTTCGCACTGATCTTGCATCTGAAGGATGTCTATTGGAGCGAAAAAGGCCGCACATCTATCGACGCGGTCTTTGTCGCGATAGCCATCACTGGCCTCTTGCTCATCGGGTTGCGCCCCATTGGAGTAGTGGACTTCATTGAGGCAAACGCTGATGTGGACGCGAGCAACCCGGTCCTGTGGGCTGTGGGTTTCACGGTGCTAAACCTGTCGTTCGCGGTCGTGACGCTCTTGAAGGGCAAGATTTGGACGGGTTTGGTCGGCTTGTTTGTGCCACCGTTGATCTATGTGGGAGCCGCGCGTCTGGCCAGGCCCGGATCACCATGGGCCCACTGGTTCTATCGGGCGGGCCGACCACGTGGACTGCGAAAGATGCGTCGTGCCGTATGGCGAGAGCGTCGGCTACGACGCCCCTTGATCGAAGCGAAGATCGCGGTACAGGAATTTATCGGTGGTCGGCATGACCATGAACCACCTCACTGATCCTCCCGGAGGCCCTGATGACTCGCGAGCGCAATACCGGATGGGCCGCAGGTGAACGGACAGCCGAGCGGTGTGGCGTTAAACTGTTGGTACAAAAACGAATCGCCCCATTAAGGACCACCCTTGTTGCTCTTCACCATCGTGCTCGTCGCCGTCGGTATTCTCGCGCTCTTTCTCTATGTGCAGCACAAGGCCAAGCAGAAACGTGAAGCCGATGCCGCCCACTACGGTGGGCCAGTGGACCCCTTCGCCGACACCGACGAAAACGCGTTGCGCGGTGACCCTCGCCGGCTTACCGCTGGCGATATCGTCGACGCCTATGGCAAGAGCTTGGTGGTGCGGGGCAGCCTACGTTTGTCCGAAGGTGACTACACGTGGGATGAGCACTTTCTCGACACTGGGGCCGAGGTCAGGCGATGGCTTTCCGTCGAGGTTGACCCGGATATTGAAATGGTCCTGTGGGAGGAGATCAAGGGACACGACCTCACTCCTGGGGCCACGACGATCGAGCATGATGGTGTGACTTATCGATCGGTCGAGTCCGGCACAGCCAAGTATCGCGGTGAGGCCACCACCGGCCTCCCCGCGACCGGGACAGTCGACTATCACGATTACACGGCCGAAAATGGAGAGAAACTCGCCTTTGAGCGTTTCGGTGCCGCGGGTAAGTGGGAGGCTTCGACCGGGCTGAGGCTTGATCGCAACCAGGTCGTCATCTATCACCAGAGTGGTTCGTCGTGATAGCCGCGCTCAAAGTCCCGTTTGTGGATGTGTCCGCGCGCAGCCTTTCCTTCGCGACCGACGCCCCCGATATCCCAATTCTCAATGAGCTTTCGGTGAAAACTGGAAACCTGAGTTTGTCGCTGCGTCTCTTGGGAGCAAGCCACCAAGCCGTTGTCACCTGCCCGGACGGAACGTTGTCCGAGACGGTCGCCTACCGTGACGATGTGGATCCGTATCTGCCTGCCAGTCATACCCAGGTGTGTGGAGAATGGGTACACCAGTTCAGCAGTCTCACTGAGACGGTTCCCTGGTCTCAGCTACGCGATCGTGCCCACGCCCAGCACTCTGAGGCCAAATACAACCCCGACTTGTTGGTCGGTGTCTTTGGAGCCGAACGTGAGGCGCTGACCGCACTGGAAATCACCGCCCGCGACCCATTGGGCTGGAGAACTGTCCATACCTATCCTCAATACGGGCAGATCGTGACCACCCACAGCGTCGTACGGCGCCGAGACCAATCGAGCCCTGCCCGCCGCCTATTACCGAACCGATTCCCCTGCACCGCCCCAGACCACGGGAATTACTTGCTCACGTTAATCCTGTGGTCGCCCGATTCCAGTCTGGACGACAGTATGCAAACCAAAGACGTCAAAGTACTTGTCATCATTGTGGTTATCGTGGTTGGTTTCATTGCTACCGCTGTCGCCTGCGTCAACCTCGGTAACGATGACCCGGTTGACTTCATCGAGTCGACGTACACGCGATCCGCG
Organism: Natronoglycomyces albus; assembly: GCF_016925535.1. Taxonomy (NCBI): domain Bacteria; kingdom Bacillati; phylum Actinomycetota; class Actinomycetes; order Glycomycetales; family Glycomycetaceae; genus Natronoglycomyces; species Natronoglycomyces albus. Next base: position 1,449,285 of record NZ_CP070496.1, read on the forward strand.
CACCTCGATGAGGACTCTGGGCGCGCCTACACCACGGATCTGACGCCTGCCCAGGTGCGGTCTGAGATCGGGGGCGCTGTTAGCCCAGTGGACGCCCGAACCGATGCTGGCAACCACTATTTGCAATATGCGAAGTACATTATCGCCGTTACCGCCACTGCTACGGGTACGAAGATTCTCATTGACGACTATCGCCGCGGTCACCAACGTCACTCGGTCATCATCACCGGCTGGGGGTGGAGTTCGTCGCCTCCGTCGGGCTTTCGCGGTGGCGGTCCCGGAAGTGGAAAGTAAGTTCCGAGCCCGCGCCGGTCGGCCTCGGTGCTCGAGACCGACACTGTCGAAACGTGCCCCCAATTTCCCGTTCGTACTGATCGACATCAGTCCCGAATCCGTCTGCCTTGCCCAATTTCGCTATTGAACTGTCAACTTCACCATGAAAGGTAAAGGACGTCTACATGGAACTGCTTTTCCAAGAGGTCGTGGCCGCCGCCTCCTATAGTCTCGTCGGTCTGGCGCTCATGGCTGTCGGATACATAGTGATCGACATTCTCACGCCGGGAAAACTGCGCACGTTGATCTGGGAGGAACGTAACCGGAATGCTTCCTTGCTGCTGACGTCAAACATTCTCGGACTCGGTCTCATCGTCGTCGGTGCGATTTGGGCCTCGCACGGTGATTTGGTGCGTGGGCTCATCGCCACGGCAATATTTGGTCTCATCGGGATTGCCGCGATGACATTGTCGTTTGTGGTGTTGGACTTGTTGACCCCTGGAAAGCTTGGGGAGATCGTGACCTGCCCGGATCACCACCCGGCCGTGTGGGTCAACTGTGGGATGCACGTAGCAGTGGGCGGCATGGTCGCGATGGCACTGTCATGACCCTTCGCCCTCTGTCTTTGATGGCCGTCTCTTGAAAATACTGTGATGACCACTAGTGCCTCAGAAACCGATTCACCGCCGCCGACAGCTTTGCAGCGCCTTCGGCGCACGGGGCTGTTGGCGACGGTGTTTGTCTGCGCGGCTTGTGGGCTGGTCTACGAACTGGCACTGATAACCCTCGGCTCCTACCTGGTCGGCAATACCGCCTCTCAGGCCGCGATCGTCTTGAGCGTCATGGTGTTCGCTATGGGCATCGGGGCTCTCATGGCGAAACCGCTGCAAAGTCGACCTGCGGTTTCCTTTGCTGTGATCGAGCTGCTATTGGCATTCCTCGGTGGTACGAGCGTGCTGATCCTGTATGCGGCCTTCGCATGGCTCCACTTGTACACAGTGGCGTTGGTGGTGGTGGCATTCTTGATTGGACTGTTGGTGGGGGCGGAGATCCCACTGCTCATGGAGTTGTTGCAGCGCATTCGCAAACAGTCGGCCGGTTCGGCGACCGCCGACCTCTTTGCGGCGGACTACATCGGCGGTCTCCTTGGGGGTTTGGCTTTTCCGTTCCTGTTGCTGCCCATGTTCGGGCAGATTCGTGGCGCGTTGTTGGTCGGCGCGATCAATGCGATAGCAGGCCTAGTCTTGGTATTCACGGTCTTTCACGCCGATTTGCGAAAGTTGCTTAAGATCGGGCTGGGATTTGCCGCCATCACCGTGACCATTGTCTTGACGTTTGCCTACGTTCACACTGAGCGGTTCGAAGCGGCTGCTCGGCAGGCTCTGTACGCACACCCCATCGTTTACTCCGAACACACTGCATACCAGCAAATCGTCGTCACAGAATCCATATCCCCGTTTGGGGAGCGTGACCTTCGCTTGTTCCTCAATGGGGATCTGCAATTCTCCTCGGTTGACGAGTATCGCTATCACGAAGCGCTGGTTCATCCCGCTATGGATGGCCCAAGAGACCACGTGCTCGTCCTGGGAGGTGGGGACGGCCTCGGAGTACGGGAAGTCTTGCGGTATGAGGACGTGGAATCGGTGACCGTGGTCGATTTGGATCCGGCTGTCACGGCACTGGCCAGTACCTTTGCGCCCCTAGTGGCGTTGAATGAGGATTCTCTGAGTGATCCGCGGGTCACGGTGATCAATGAGGACGCCTTCAACTGGTTGCGCGATAACCCGCAGCGGTTCGATGTCATCATTGCCGATCTGCCTGATCCTGACCAAACTTCCACCGCGAAGTTGTACTCAGTGGAGTTTTACGGGCTCGCCCGGCAACTGTTGGAACCCGAGGGGCGCATTAGCATCCAATCGGGCAGCCCATACTTCGCCCCGGACTCGTTTTGGACGATTCACGCTACGGTCGTGGAGGCTGACTTTGCTCCGAAACCGTACTGGGTGTCAGTACCGTCGTTTGGTGACTGGGGATTCCTGCTTGCAAATCTGAGCGGAGAGGCACCAGAGCTGTCTTTGGATGAAACGTCGCTTCGTGACCCGCTGCAATCATTGACCGCCCAGAGTTTGCATGCTGCGGCCGTATTTCCTCCAGACCGTGATTTTCGTGAACGTGAGCCGTCAACGCTTATGAATCCGCATATTCTTCAGCACGCCCAACGTGAGTGGCGCTCCTATTAGCCGTGATTAATGAGTGATGCCTTATGGTAAGCGCGCTCCCAGTTGCTTCCGCTGCGAACTCAGGAACGCAAAAAACATTCATGTTACTCCTGAAAGGACAGGATAATGTGGGGCCATTGCGGGGAAAACAAGCTACGGTCATCGGTCGAACGGCTGAATTCTTTATGTTACCAACGAGTTTTGCCCCGTCGCGAATTCCTAAGCGTAGGGTAATGATGTGGTAACTCAAAATGATGAAGTGCCGAGTCGCGGGCGCTCCGCCACATGGGCGGCAACCAGGATTTCTGCGACATTTGCAACCTTCTTCTTGACGGCGATGTTCGCTACGTCGCAGTCAGCTTTCGCCGCGCCTGTGGCTGACGAAGAGTCGACCAGAGGCGACGTCCATGTCGAGCAGGCACGGGCCGCCGAGAGTGAAGAAACGTCATCCCAGGCGGATGAAACAAGGCAAGCCAATATCGCTGAAAAGGGGCATGCCTCCGAGAAGCCTCGTAAGCCACAGGGGCCTACGGGTCCAACTAGCCCGAGGGGCCCCCAAGCGCCTTCGGGTCCGACGGAACCTACTGGGCCAACGGGCCCCTCAGAGCCTACTGGGCCGACCGGTCCTTCAGGTCCTTCAGGGCCGACCGGTCCAACTGGGCCAGCTGAGCCAACGGGCCCAACAGGTCCCTCGGAGCCCTCAGCACCTGCTGGTCCAACGGAGCCCACTGGCCCGACGAGTCCTTCTGCTCCATCAGGCCCAGCAGAGCCAAGTCAGACTACCGGGTCCGCAGAGCCTCAAGGACATACAGACCATAAGCAGGTCAAGGATTCCAAAGAGCCGAAGGGGCATACGGCTCCGAAAGGCGCTGACTACTCGAAGCCGGTATGCCCGGACTCTTCCAAGGAATGGAAGGACTGGAAGTACTACTGGGGTCAGGACTGGAAGAAGAAGTACGACAAGAAGTGCGTCGATGACAAGCCAGTCATGCCCGTGTGTCCCGATACTCCGCAGGAGTGGAAGGACTGGAAGCACTACTGGGGCGAAGATTGGAAGAAGAAGTACGACAAGAAGTGCGACGAGTCCCCAAAGGACCCGAAGGACCCTAAGGAACCCAAGGATCCTAAGGATCCCAAGGACCCGAAGGACCCGAAGGACCCGAAGGACCCGAAGGATCCCAAGGACCCGAAGGAACCTAAGGAGCCCAAGGAACCCAAAGTTCCTGACCAGGTCCGCCATGAACACCCGGTCGATACGGGTGCCGCGGTGACGGGCGTCGGAAGTGGGGGACTCCCGGTGACTGGTACCAGTATGAGCAACGCCTTGCTTTTGGCGATTCTGGCAGCAGGTACCGGTGCGGCACTGCTCTTTGCCGCTTATCGTCGTCCTGAAGCGAACGAAGGTTAGTTTGTGAACGGCGACTGGATCATGAAAGCGGATCGTGAGATCGAGGAGTGAGAATACGCCCGGTATCGGCCATGAGCCATACCGGGCGTGTTCTCCATATGTCTACGCTCATGCTCGGCACTGTAGGCGAACCCGATACCGACAGCCATGTACGGATGCTCGAGGAGCTGGTCAAGTGCGGAATCGCTCACCAAAGAGGACTGCGCCCACTGCCGCGATCTAGTGGTCCCAAGCAACTTCAACGAGGCGACCTCCGACTTCCTTAGATCTCACAACCTCTAGGTACTTGCGGGCCGCTCGCAAAGCTTGATTGTTCACAGATTCATGACGCTCCGTGCCCCAACCGGTGGGCGGCGTCGTTGAGCAAACCTGGAACCAGCCTCCGGTGCTGTGCTGACAGTGGCTCCCAAATTCGCCGTCCCCACCGGCGGTCGTAACGTATGAACGTCCCCAGCGACACGGAATCCGCGCCCGTATGCACCACCAAGCGGGCGGCGAGCGAACGTGAGTGGGCCTCTAGGCGAATCCAATCAGGTCCTCGCTGGCCGATCGGCCATCCAGCCACCTGACTCGGGCCGCGCCTCCAGCGCAGACGCAGGCCCAATACCGTTCGCCATAGCAGCTGCGCGGGGATGCCCCCTTCATCCTCCAGCATCGCTCGTGCCCACTGCTCGGCCGAATGGCTGCGGCAACCTGGGGTTTGGCGTGTGAAAAGGTCCGCATAGTCAGCCGAGTGCATCGCTGCGATAGTGACAAACTCAGCAGGAATATCGTTTGGGCCGACATGGTTGATAACTGCGTTCATGATACAAACATACAAGCATGTATGTAATGTGGCAAGGAGAGCTATGAATGCCCCCGACAATGGTCGACTGACCCAACCTGAGCGTCGCATACGCAGCCGAAACGCAATTCTCGCAGCAGCCGCCCGCGGAATCGCGCTCCATGGCTACTCCGCGCTGTCACTCACGCGAGTGGCGCAAGAAGCTGGATACACTCGCGGGGCGCTATATCACCAGTTCGCCTCCAAAGAAGACTTGGCTATAGCCGTGGTCGCCTGGATCCACCAGACCTGGGAGGCTGAAGTCGGCATAGCCTTCACAAGCGATGGCGACCCCGCCGAAACTCTTTTGAATCTGGCACGACGGCACGCCCACTATTGCCGCCGCGATGTCGCCGCCGTTCTCATGAACCTACGAGTGGAATTCAGCCACAGAGACCATCCGGTTGGCCACGCGATCACCGACATCGTCGAAACACTGGTCGACAGATGCCAAAGTCTCATCGAAGCAGGCCTGGAAGCAGGGACGATACCGCCCGGGCCACCATCTCGGGAAATGGCGCTGGCCATGGTCGGAGCGTTGGAAGCAGTACCGATTCAGCTTGTCGGTCGACCCCCGCACGATATGGTTCTGACAGAACGTACGGTCAGGGGCATTCTTGCGCTCCCGCCTAGTTGATCTGGCATGAGACGTTGTATCCATGATGGGAGGGGCGCGTCATGATGCGAATGTTCCGCAGATGTAGGACGCCTCGGTGGGCACGTTGACCAGCGTGTATGTGAGTTCAACTCCGGTCCTAGCTTAAGTAGTGTGGATCGACCTGGCATGATAGTCCTATGCCGCAGTGGCCTCCCCCGAAACTGACCGCTGGCGTGCCTGAAGGGCACGCCGTTTTGGTAGCGAGCGGAATCCTAGCCAGCTCAAGCGGGCGCGAGCGACAGCAGTCACTGTGGCTGCTTGACGAAGGCCTGCTGGTGGCGAACCTGGAAATGGGCACGCAATCGTACGATCTGCCTGGCCGCGGTGCTGCCAAACAGCGTCGCCTAACGTGGACCACGCACCCCCTTTCCAGTGCGGAGATCAGTCACATCCTCGCTCAGGACCCACGACGATTGTGGCTGCCTTGGGCTGACATTGCCTCAGCCCGGTCCTATCGGCTGTCACCTGCCATTCGGCTGCACATGCGAGATGGATCAAAACGAACTCTTCGGCCGGCGCGTGACTACACCGCTATCAGCGCGCATCTGCTAGATCAGGCGATGAGCGAACGTGGAGTGCCAGCCCAGATTGCCACCGTTACTCCCCATGGGGCACGCAAAGTCGCCACGATCGGATGGGTGACGCTGGGGACCTGTGCGGTTGTGGCGATTGCGCTCTTGGCTGTGACCTGGAATGACGAGGCTGAGATTCGCGATAGAGCGATCGAGCGATGGTCGGTGGAACAATATGGGTCACAGACTCCGGTTGCGGTGATTGCCGCGGAGGCAATTGACGCTCAGCCACTCGAATGGATTCGCTCTCAACGGTCCCTCTATGCGATTTCCGATGATCAGGTGCTCGTGGACTTTCCGGGGCGGGGATCTCGCTACGGCTCGAGCACTGAATGCTGGCGGCTTGACCGCAATGGAGATTATCTGGCTTGGAGTCGCTTGGGGCGAGGCCCATGTGACCGCGAAGGCTATGTGCCAGCAGATATTGAACGCACGACATCAGCTGACTGGATCGATGACAACCCCTAATGCGGACTTTTCGTCGGGGTGCCGGTTCGGTTCGTGCCAGTGAAGCTATCTCTTGAGAGTCGAACTCTGGCCACGATTCCAGGTGCGTTGTGTCGGGCTACCTGCGGACGCTGCGCGGTGCGACCAGCTGTCGCCTCCACCGGCGGTGCGAGGTACGCGGTATTAGTCGAAAAACCGGCTGCGGTATGTCTGAAGGACCTCATTGACCGCTTCGGTCACCGGCATCGTGCCCGTGATCTGGGTCCACTGGTGCTTTTCGTGTTCGGTCAACCTGATCGGCCCTGGGGCCGCGGGCGTGACCGCCCAGTTGAACTGCCGGGTGAGGGTGCCGCTTCCGCTTGTGTAATCGAAGTGACCCAGGTAGGTTCGCTCTCCCGCAAGTTCGAGGCCGGTTTCTTCGGCGACTTCACGTGCCAGGGCGGCATCGAGAGGTTCATGAGGTTCTACTTTGCCGCTGGGGAGTTCCCAAATGCCACCCATGAAGTCAGCCGAGGGGCGTTTGAGGAGCAATACTCGCTGAGCGTCGGTGATGACGGCCCCGACGACGTATTGCCCGATACCGTCACGATCGGCTTGGGTGGAAAGATCTTCGAGCAACGTTTCGTTCATGTACAGGCTCCAAGGCTCAGCAGGTGGGGTCGTGTGCACTGTGTACCGCGAGCGATATTGGACCATATTTCAATGGGCGTAACAAGCGCTTTAGTGACCGCGTTGGCTCGTGGCGCCGTGCCTTTGATTGACGCTCGTTCCCTTAGCCAAAGAGCTCAATCGACGTCGCAGGTCTTAGTGGACGTCTTTCCCGTGACGATGAACGCGCCTAGGCCTGGCCACGATATTGCGATCCATTGTGCTCAGTGTTCCCATGGAACACGCCTGCGCCCAGTAAATCGGACATTGGTCGGGGCGAAGACATATTCCTCTGTGGAGTTCAGCGCACTCGTGCGTGCGCTATCACTTTGGCCATGCCTCCGCCGGGTCTATGACTTAATCGGATCTTTACGACCATAGCTAACTAACCTAGGACTTTTCGTACATCTGGTAGGAGGTTAATGCTGGGCGGTCGCAGAGATTGCAGGCGTTCGGGCAGTACTGGCGTTTTTGCTCGACTGTATAGAACGGATTTGAGCAGAATCCGTTTGCAACCCATTGTGCGCAGTTTTCATGATCCTGGCAGGCGGGCGGTGCCGATGGCGGGGGGCAGGTATTACAGGTCTTAGGGCAGTTGAGGGCCATGAAAGAACTGTACATAGCGATCCCACATAGGTTAGCCATCGCTGGGCATGTCGAGAGCCGATCGACGCAAGCCTCAGAGTCCGAGGCTTGTTCGCAATCAGCGGTCACCTCGGTTTCAATGATTGTGGCTGGTTCGAGGCTTGCATCAGTGGTATGGCTCGCCGCTGCGGGGATGGCTGTGGCAAGTCCTACGAGGAGTACGGCTAGGGCGAGCTTAACAACACTAAGGAAGAAGCTTCTTTTCTGAATAGTCATCGGACTCCCTCGATTAGACGCGTAGAGCTGGAATCATAAAACTGTATCAACCATTGCGGAAGGTAGCTTGAAGTTCGAAGTTTTGGCGCGAAGGTAGGGAGTCCATAGTTCTGGACACTCTGAAATTGTTTGATAAAAAATGGAAAAAGTGGCGTCATACCACGCATGGGGGATGTATCAGTCCATATAATACAGCCCTTTGCATCTGTGGGCATTGCATTGAAGATGGGAAAACGTCCGTGGAACAAACGCGATGGCTATCTGCTGCTTCCATATTGGAGGAGAAAGCAGCATCTTAGATCAGCAGGTAGCCATCTGAGTTGCTGAGTATGCGCCCACTGTTGCAAATGGAATCACTCTACGTGGATTTCGTTCTCCAGTAGAATCGTTCGGTTGCCAGGTGTGGGAAATGCCCACTGTCCAATATGCGACAGTGCGTCAGCTTAGGTCTACATTTGAGTTTATGCATGTTGTGATCAATGCGAAATTCTGGGAAGGTGTCACCATCCTGCCCCCACGGATCGGACAAACATTTGGAACAGGCTATTAGCCGACTGATGTGGGTGATCGATGCTCTGAACCGTCATGGAGACCGTTTGATCGGAATCTCTGAACTGGCTACCTCAATCGATCTTCCACGAAGCACGGTACATCGAATTCTTACTGCGCTGCGCAGCTATGGGATAGTTGTGAAGGTTGGTCGTCGTTATGGCCTTACCCGGCAAGCAGAAATGCAGGACTTCTATAATGCATCTCTGCGGACGCTGGTCGTGATGATCCGCCCTCATTTGGCCGAACTATACGAACAGACCAGAAGCGTGGTGGCATTGGCCGTCATCGACAGGTTCGATGTGCGATTCATAGATGTGCTTTATCCGCGCACTATGGTGCCGTTGATCTTGCGGACTTCTGTGAGAGTGCCGTTGCACTGCACCGCTGCTGGACGAGCGTTGCTGGCCTTTAATTCACCCATATGGAAGAAGTACTCGGCTCAGGAGAACTGGGCGGTGCGCCTGACCAGCCATAGCGAAGTGTCTCTGGGGCGTATGGAGAATGTGCTCAGCGAGGTCAAACTGACCGGAATCGCGGTAGAAAGTCAGGAGCACATCGTCGGCATGACTAGTGCAGCAGTGCCGCTGTTGAATGTGAAAGGGCGTGCGGTCGCGGCCATCTGTACGGGCAAACCCGTCAGGGCATTTCAACTACCAGAGGTGGACAAGAGTCTGCGTAGGGCCGCCACTGGTTGCACCAGGGGCCTCAGGTCGCTGATGAACTAATCTGTTCCGCCTATCGGAATTTTCGCGACAGGAAGTCCCCTGAACAATTCACGTTTATATCGTCGCGAAATGGGAGAGATTCGTAAGTTCGTCGTCGGAGATGGTTTTCACCGGTTCGCATGGGCGGCAAGGTGTTTGACCGGTCACAGGCCCTCGCGCAACTTGCCGATGGGGGACCGTGCGATCGTACTCTGATTAGGGGCCAAGGTGTCAGCACCCGAAGCTGGAAGGCCATCACCACCGCCGCATATCGTTCCGGTGTTTCCGTGGTGAGCTCGAATTTGGATGCTCCACATCTGAGCGGCTTGTCTCAACAAGATCCAGACAATGTCTTGATAGCGAACCCGCGTCGGACTGAAGGCAATGGATTGAAAGTCGACCTACGCGTAGCACCAGACTGCCTCATGTTGCGCGATAGGGATAACGGCGCTCTCCACCTTCCTGGAATGCTCGTCCTCGAAGCGATGCTGCAGTGCGCTCAAATCGCCGTGGACCTTTTGATCGGTCATAAAACCCGAGAACAAACATTCGTGTCCCGGCACTGCGATATCACCTTTGGAGCATTCACCTTCCCCATCCCGGCCACCATAAATGCCGTCATAGCAGCGAATGATCATAGCGGCCGTAAACACCAGTGGAGTGAGATCACCACCAAGGTTAGGCAGCTTGGTCGTGAATCCGCCAGCGCCAAATTCACCTCCACCCTAATCGACTCGGATCGGCTAGGGCAGCTTGAACTCCAGGAACTCAATTCCTCACTGAACCCACGAGCGAATACTTAGGAGAGAACATGTCCCATCTTAATCTCAACGGCAAGAAGGCACTGGTCACTGGCGCTTCACGTGGCATTGGGGCTGGTATTGCCGTTGCCTTCGCTGAAGCGGGAGCGGACGTAGCATTGTGGGCTCGTTCGAAAGATGTCCTGAGCACGGTTGCGGACAAGTGCGCCGCCTATGGTCGGTCTGCTGCGCCGGTGCCCTGCGATATCTCCGACGCAGAACAGGTCGAATCCGCCTTCGCTACGACGATGGACCGGCTTGGAGGATTGGACATCCTCGTCAACAATGCCGGAGGACTGGACCACATAGGCCCCGTCCTCGATTTGGATGAAGCCGATTGGGATCACGTCTGGCGCATGAATGTCGCGTCCGTCGTACGGATGTTGCGACTAGCTGGGCCGGTGTTGACCAGCCAAGGTTCCGGATCGGTGATCAACGTGGGATCTATCGCTGGATTGAATGGCGTCCCGGGACTGGCGCATTATGCGGCCGCCAAAGCCGCTCTGCATTCGCTAACCCGCTCGGTGGCCTGCGAATGGGCCCCTGCCAATGTGCGCGTCAACGCCATTGCTCCCGGATGGATCGATACCGCTCAAACTCATGGATTCAGTTCGAACTCAGAGTTTGACGCGGCCATTCGCAGCGATATTCCGCAGGGCCGGTGGGGCGCGACTTCTGATGTCGTCGGCGCCGCAATCTACCTGGCATCACCAGCGGCTCAGTACACAACAGGGTCGGTGTTGGTCACCGATGGTGGTTTGAGCTCACAGTACTTCCAGGCCGGCACAAATGTGCCCGGTCGTCTCCCCGTCTAGTCGAAGGGACTGGCCATGAACCACGATGCAGTAAAAGCCTTGGTGGCACGGGTGCTTGAGGTGACACCCGAGGAATTGACCGCCGAGGGTGACTTCCAAGATGAATTCGAGGCCGACTCGCTTGCTCTAGCCGAGGTAGCGGCAGCATTGGAGACCGAATTCGGACTACCCATGGACCCGGAAAACCCTCCCCGCTCATTGTCGGACATCCATCGCCGGATGACGGGTGAACTCCAGTGAGCCGCTCAGACTCTGTGGTGGTCACCGGTTTGGGTCCGGTGACCGCCATCGGGGTGGGCCGAGAAAAATTCGCCGCTGCGATCAGGAAAGGAGCCAGTGGCAAGAGACCCATCACCCAGTTCGCGACGGATGGATACCAGTACAACCACGCCTGTGAGGTAACGGAGGTGGCGGCCTTGATCAGGCCGTCGCAGGACGCAGGGCGAGCGGCGACGTTCGCATTGACCGGTGCACTTCTAGCCTTGGACGAGGCGGGTGTGACTCCCAGCGAGGTCGAATCAAATCGAGTTGCTGTCATCATTGGCACCTGCGACGGTGAGGCTGCGGAGGCAGATGCCTTGGCTCGCGACGGAATCACCAACGTCAACTCTGGGGCCGCCCGACGATTTCATCAGCCGTTGTCGCAATTGGTGGCATCGGAACTGGGGTGGGGCCGTGCCGTAATGGCGGATATCGGTAATGCGTGCGCGGCGGGAAACTACGCCATCGGCTACAGCTTGGACCTGATTCGCTGCGGCGTCGTCGACATCGCCGTCTGTGGGGGAGCCGACGCGCTTTCGCGGAAACTCTTCTCCGGCTTTCATCGTGTGGGAACTATCGCTCCGGGCGAGGTCAAACCCTTTGACCGAAACCGTAAGGGCATTCTGACCGGTGAAGGTGCCGGAATGGTTGTTATGGAGCGCCTTGAGCATGCCATCGCTCTCGGGGTCGAACCGAGAGTTGAAGTGGCTGGCTATGGAGTGAACTCAGATGCTGGACATCCAGTGGCCCCAGATCCCATCCGCATATCGGAGTGCATCCGTGCTGCTCACGCCGATGCGCACCTTGAACCAGAGCAGGTCTCACTGATCAGCGCGCACGGTACAGGCACTCCATTGAACGACCGGGTCGAAACCAAAGCAATCCGGATGGTTTTTGGCAACCCGCCTGCTGTGACAGCGGTCAAGTCCATGATCGGCCACTCCATGGGAGCCAGTGCCGCAATCGGCGCCATTGCCTCAGCTGTGGCAATGGAAGACAGCTTCACGCCACCCACCATCGGATTCTCGGAAGCGGATGACGACTGCGACCTACCGGTCGTCACGAACGCGATGACAGCCCAAGCGCCGAGTGTGGTCCAGAATCACGGCTTTGGTTTCGGAGGCGTCAATTCGGTCCTACTGCTGTCCAAAAGGTAAGTCCCGCAACTCCAGCAGGCGTCCACCACCGGTCTGGATAGGAGATGAGAACAATCGTGAACAGCACCGTCTACCTAAACCGCGTTGTTGTGACACACCCGAACGATGAGGCAAGTACCACCACTCAGCGTCCGATCTGGGATACAGCGACGAAGCTGGCCGTAGAAACCCTTACACGACTGCTAGCCGATGCCCCACTGTCGGAGAACGACACCACTGGAATCATCGTCGCCACGCGGCACGGTGGATTGGCATCGGTCCTCAATTTCACCAGCCAAACATTTACCCGACCAAAGCCATACCAAGTCCCTCCCGCGCACTTTCCGGGAACCTTGCTTAACTACATCGCAGGGCAATGCACCATCGTCCATAAAGTTACTGGCCCTGCGTTCACTCTCGGCGCGGGAACCGCCAGCCTTGCCCAAAGCCTAAGTCTGGCCAGAACCCTTCTAACGTCTGGACGGGCTACCAGGGTGCTCTGTGGAGCGGTCGAGGAAACCTCAGCGTGGCGCGAGGCCGTAGAACAACCGCTAGCGCGGCGACGACGACCACCCCAAGGCGCCGGGTGCGTCATGCTCGACCTGTCGCGGTCGCCGGGATTGGCCCTCATCCGATCCGAATCAACCGCGCTATGTGACTGCGACCCCACAGCTGCCCTCGAGGAAGTTAGAAACAGTCTCGGTCCCTCGTTGCCAACAACGCTCATCGACCCTTACGGACTCGCTGGAAATGGCAATCGCGACCAAGGGACGAACCTCACCGATACCGCTTCCGCACTGCCCTTCTTCGCACTCATATCGCAGCTGGAACGGACCGGGCCCTCCCTGCTGTTGGGATTGGACGACACCGGAATCGCCTGGGGTGTGTGTACCGATAGGAGCGAGCCATGAGAGCTGCCATCATCGCGGCCGGACACAGTGTGGGCGACACCGTGGTGGAAAACGCCGAGATCGCCGCACGACTCGATGTGGCCCCCGAATGGATTCTCAACGCTACCGGGATCCAGCGTCGCCACTACGCCTCACCGGGTCAAGCAGCCTCCGACCTCGCCGCCGAAGCGGGGAAGAAAGCCCTGGCCAATGCCGACATTTCAGCCGAGGACCTCGATCTCATCATTGTCGCCACGTCTACTCCCGACGAACTGGGGCCACCGACTGCCTGCCGGGTGCAGTACCTGCTTGGCGTCGACCAGGCCGAAGCTTACGACGTTTCCGCCGCCTGCACAGGTTTCCTAGTAGGGGTATCGATTGCCCGGGACCGAGTAGTGAGCCGCACCGCCAAGCACGTCCTTGTAGTAGTAGGGGTGGAGGTGTATTCGCGCTTCATCAATTTTCGCGACCGGACGACGTCGGTGATATTCGCTGACGGGGCCGGAGCTGCGGTCATAGCGCCCTCGGAGGCTGGAATGGGAATCGGGCCCGTGCTCACCCGCTCCCTCGGACAGCACGCTGACTGTGTCCTCATTCCAGCCGGTGGAAGTCGTTTGGGAGCCGACTCCGACACCGTCGGCGAAGGCCTCCATATGATCCGCATGGACGGCCCGACCCTACGCAGCCAGTTCGGTCCGCTCTTCATTGAGGCAGCGCACAGTATTTTCCGTGCCGCGAACATTGACGCGGAGGATATTGACCTCTTCATTCCGCATCAGCCCAACCCGCGGACCCTGACCATGATCCTTCCGCAACTTGGCATTGAACCCGAACGGACCGTATTCATAGGCGAAAACATGGGAAACATCGGAGCCGCCTCCATACCCACTGGAATCTCCCTATCTTGGGGTGCCAACCACATCAAACCGGGGTACCGAGTCCTCTCAGTTTCCATTGGCGCCGGCCTGTCCTGGGGAGCAGCCCTATTCGATGTGCGCTGACACAGCGCGAATGGAGACAACTATGGAACCCAACGAGCACACTAGTCTCTACAATGAACTCCAAGAATTCGTACGCCGCACTCCACCTCTGCGGACCCTGCTGGCCGATCCTCACCAGACCGCAATCCATCTGGCCGACGCCGCGGTAGAGAATCCGCGACTGTTCCATCGACTGCTTTTGCACTACTGCCTATGTGGATATGCCGCAGGAACCTTTAACACAGAACAAGGCCCTCGCTCCGATGCGATCGCACTCTTGGAATCGGGCGACCGAGCAGGCATCGCAATGATGACTGAGGTCGGTGTCAGTTCTAGCCACAGCGCCATTGCCACTGAAGCCCATTACCGACCCCAAACCCACGATTTCCTCCTACGCACGCCCCAACCCGAAGCCGGGAAATTTCCAACGGCTGCGGCAGCCACCGGAGTAGGGACCATCGCGGCCGTATTCGCCCGCCTCATCGTCGACGACCGCGACTGCGGAGTCTTCACGTTCATACTCGACTTCAGCTACCCGGACAGAGTCCCCGCAGGAATGGACATCCGATCACGTGAACTAAGGCAAGGCCTGGACACCTCCTTGGCGATTGTCCAGTTCAACGATACTGTTCTGCCGTTCAACACCTGGCTGAGCGACGGGGCTCGAATGGAATCCGATGGCACTTTCCATGACCGCCTCGACCCGCCAGATCGGCTCCGCCGCACCATGTCATTGGGCACCCACGTATGGCTTGCCATCACCAGAGCAGCTGCCATAGTCGCACAGAGCGCTGCGAATCTGGCCCTGAACTATTCGCTACAGCGCGCGCTACCCCGTGACAGAGGAACCGTCTTCGAACGCCCTTCACACCAACTGCCATTGATCGATTGCATAGCCACGGCAACGTTCCTTGGCCACGTGCGACCCACACCAACTGCAACCACCAGTACCCAACGTGCCCAAGACACCACGCCCTGGGCAGACGTCAACGCCGATGCGGCCTTGTGCAAGGCGCTGGCTACGGTGCACAGTGACCGTGTGGTGCGGAGACTGCGAGAACGCTGTGGTGCCGTGGCTTATGCCAGCGACGGGCTGTTCCTGGATTACCTCGCCTTGACGCATGGCTATTTCAGCGCGGGCGGTGACAACCAACTAATACTTCTTGACGTGGGCACACGATTGGCAATGGCCGACCTCGCCGACCCCACGGCTCCAAGCGCTTCACTGGACTCACTTGCCGACCTAGCGAACATCGCTTTCAGATGTGAACTCCGTCTTCGGTCCAACCTGGCCGGGGGAGGCGCCACATCAAGTGACCGGATTGCGATTCAAACAGCGGATGTCTACGCTAATCGGCTACAGATGGAGCAAGTTAGTTCGCTCGTCGATCCAGACTCGCTGGAGGGGCGACTGTGCTATGTGCACGGCCTATCATGGCTACTCCGCGAGGCCCACATTCTCATAACGGCTGGGGCACTTACCTCAAAGGACCTCGCAACTGCCCAACAACGGCATGAGCGTGAATGCGCGGCTATCGCCAAGGACATTAGAGCCCTGCGTGAACATTGCGAACAGTGGCCAATTCCTGATCACCCTATGGGCAAGGACGACTACATCGCACAACTCTGAGCGCACTTTCACCCCTCAAAGCAACGCTGTATGAGGCCCTTGGGCCTCATGGTGCCTGCGCTTGAGGCACCAGAGAGCGCTAGGCCGATTAATCGGCCCAGCGCCGCGACAACCTGGCTAGCTGGCGTTGAAGAAGCCGTATATCTGGGTGATCCGTTTGCCATCGAGCATCGCAAAATCAAACCCGCTTACCACTGGCGCACAGCCCTTCGGGCCGACCTGCCACGAGAAGTGGACGGCGTTGTGGTGGGTCAGGATCGCACCGTGCGAAAAGAGCATTCCGGTGAAAATAGGCTGGGCATTGGCCACGTATTCGTTGATGGCATCGGCTCCGCGAGCGACGATGGTGGGGTCGATATACGTCGCCTCGGGAGTGAAGACCTGGTCTATTTTCGTCTTCCTAGCGTGGGCATCAACTTCATTCCAGATTGAGATGTACCTATCGATTATGGTGTCGACCGCCTGTGTGTCCATCGAGGATGGTCCTTTCGGTGCTTGTGCGGGATGTTTGCAAGGGGCGAGAGAGGGTAAGTTTTCGGTACAACCTGTGAACCTGACAGCGTCTGGGGCGGAGCCGACTTCAACGTAGACCAAGGCCTTGGCTGTGGGGTGGGGTGGGGTGGGGTGGGGTGGGACGGTCCCCCCACAATTCCACGGTGGAGGTATTGCGGCCATGTTCGCTAGATTCGCCCGACAGTCATTCCCACATCTGTGGTACTCCCTTGCATGAGTTAGCGGCGTCACCGCCCTGAATGGACGTGGAAACCCCTGTGAAAATCGAACCGAATGCCAGTGTTCCGCAAGACCGGGCGAGCTCGGTATTCGCACTGTTCAGGCTGTGGAACGATGCAGTGGCCAATCGTGCCGGTGCCACCAGTTCCGGGCGTTCACCAGACTCATGCCAACTCGGCACGCGGACATTCGGCGGCGATCTCGGCGCGAACGTCCCGTCCACGTCAGGGATGGCTTGCCGTTGCCGCCCGATCTCTTTCCTGCAAGACCGACAACTCACGAAGCGTTAATCTGGAGGCACTCTCAACAGAGGAGCGCTCTTATGGGCAAAGTAGTGATGTATGCCTCGGTATCGGTCGACGGTTTCATTGCGGATGAGAATGATCATCCCGGACCGCTTTTTGACTGGTTGCTCAGCGGTGATGTGCCGTTGGACGACAGTGGTGTGTTGATGGTGTCGCAGACGTCCTACGACTACGTCCGGCCGTACTGGGACCAGATCGGGGCGACAATCGTCGGCCGGCATGTCTTCGACATGACGGACGGCTGGGACGGGATACCTCCGAGTGGGATCGACCAGGTGGTCGTCGTGACCCACCGAGGCAGGCCTGAGGACTGGCACCCCGAGGCACCGTTTCACTTCGTCGACGGCGTCGAGGCAGCCGTGGCCAAGGCACAAGAGCTTGTGGGTGACCGCGTGGTCGAGGTCGCTGCTGGCGACGTCGGTGGCCAGGTGCTGGCCGCGGGACTGGTAGACGAGGTGCGCATGGATGTGGCACCGGTCGTGTTTGGGACCGGGAAGCGCTACTTCGGGTCGGTCGACATGCAATATCTCTTGGAGGATCCTGAGGTGGTAATTCAGGGTAGCCGGGTGCTTCACCTGCGCTATCGGGTGCGCCGGTAACTGAGCTGAACGAGCACGCGATGAAGCCCACTGCCAATGGTGCACAAGGTCAGGCCTCCGGTTGCGTCCGCTGGTCGGTGTCTATGGTCGGGCAGCCGATGATGATTTGCCCTGCACCGCACCTGCGGCCAGCTTATTGGAAGAGTCAAACGGCATCTGTAAGGCGCTTGGGTGATTGGCCTAGCTGATAAACGGCGGCAGCAAATGCCCCTGAACTTTCAGGGGCCGAAACAAGGCCGGAGGAGGGAGTGGAGCGGGCGACGAGAATCGAACTCGCGTAATCAGTTTGGAAGACTAACGGACGCGAGGCTCTGACCTGCTAATACGTCGCTCTTGTGTGTTTTGTGCACCTGGATTTTGTAGACATGATGGCGACTGGTCGAACGACTGTTTTGTGGGTCAGTGGGTCGAGGCAGCCTGTTCGGGTGTCGATGAGCCTACGGTATCTGGTTCACCACCACCTAAAGGCTGTCGCAGATGCCAACTAGCATCGTCCCATGAATGTTTTTCTCCCCTCGGATATCGGATTCGTTTACGTGATCTCGAACGAGGCGTTTGACGAGGTCAAGATCGGTATGACGGGAAAATTGGTAGAGACTAGGGTAAGAGCGCTCCAGACGGGAGCCCCAACGCCTTATGAAGTGCCGTTCCGCAGCCTGTCCAGCCGCCGGAAAGAAGTCGAGCAGTGCGCCCACGAGCTTCTCAGCGAGTTCCGACGCAAGGAGGGGGGCGGAACGGAGTGGTTCGCAGTCTCAGTGGAGACCGCGACGACCGCTATTCAGCAAGCCATCGCAGAGATCGAAGGTATTGCAGCATGGGCCAAAAAATCACCAATCACGCTGAGAGCCTCCGAAAGCGAGGAAAGCAATACGATCTTTCTGTCACTTCAGGCTGGGGACCTATTGTTTGTAGTGCGCAAGTCCAGCCTGTTTGGTCCGTCGGAAATACTGGACGTGTGGTTTGCACACGCAGCCCTTGATCAGATCGAGCTTCGACCAGCATATTCAAGAGAAGATGTTGTAGGAATGAGCGATAATGATGAAAAGGCCACGCACGACGAGCGTCCAGTTCTCGATGAAGCTGGGAATGTGCATAACTTGGCCATGAATGGACGTGAATTCCTCGCGCAGGGTGACCGTCTCGTATGGATTTCGGACCCATTGTTCGACAGCCCGGAATGTGTTGTCATTGACGCCTGTGACTATGTCCAAGTGACTTCCCGTACCTCTAAGATTCAGGTTACTGAGGACGGATGGCCGCTGCTTATGAACTTCTTTCCCGAGAGGAAAATCGCACTTTCGTCAGAAGCAAGGCACCTTCTCCAGCAAGCTGTGAATAACCATAATCCTCGTGTCTTGCCAGGAGATATTCCCATTTCATGACTTCGGATCACAAGTTTTGGTGAGTCAGTTAAGGGCTTCAGTGGTGTATCGGATGGGTGGGCTTCGGAAGTACCCCTGGATGATCCTTGATAGTTTCTGCACTTGTTGGAAGAAAGCTGTCACCTCGGTGCGCAACTGGTTGACGTCGTTCATGGTCCGGTCGCCCAGGCCCGTTTGAGATCGGCGTTGACCAGCTCGTCGGAGTTCAGGTGCGGGGTATTCGAGGGCAGGAAGTACAGCTGAATGTGGCCGGGGCGGGCAGCCACCCACTCCAGTATAGCTTTGGAAGGGTGGACTGAGTGCCCGTCAAGGATGAGATGGACCTTCTGGTCGGCCTGGGAAACCACCCATTTGAGGAACTCGATGCACGAGGCGACCGTGACGGTACTGGCAATGACGGTGTAGTACATCTTCCCCTAGGGTTGATAAGGCTCATGGCGTTGAGGCCGAACCGGTTGCCTGAATAGTTGCACGTGGGGGTCTACCTGTGTTGGGCCCAGGTTCGTCCTCCGAGGTGGTTGGAGCGGACACCGTAGTGGCGCATGATGAACAGGCCGATCCTCGATTTGGACCAGAGAATTCCGTCGAGTTTGAGGTCGTTAGGTTTGTAGTCGATGATGGCCTAGCGAATAGCAATTTCCTCGGAGCCGGTGAGGTAACGGAAAGCTCCCATCGGCAGGCCGGGCTTCCCGGAATCGAGAGCGTCCAGACCGCCTTGTTCGATCACAGCCCGCTATTTGGCAATCAACTTGGTGGACACACCGAACAGCTCGGATGCCTTCTCACCCGGCAGCCCGCCAAGAACCGTCACCATACAGAGTTTACGCATAGCTTCCTGCCCAACTGGTGACAGGTTCCAATGTCAGACTATAAGTTGTCAGTATTCACAACAAGTCAAACGATCCAGAAACCTTCAAGCCAAGGGGTCATAGCAAATTCATCCCACCAAAACCAGACGCCACCTTCTGCGGAACTCTTCAGCCACCTTTCTGGGGATCGCACCTCACGGCATGGTCGCCCTCAAATCGCTCGGCGCATTCTACATTGCCAGGACCACCCGCGCGGTTGAGACCGAACCCGAACGATCCCTCCTAGCCATGGAAATCACCGATACCCCAGGCTTCTTTGGGGACTTTAACAAGCCTCGCTCCGGACCAGTCAAAACTGCGCAACGACCGAAGCACCCTTGAGCGATCGAATCACAATTACGTCTCGTTCATACTGGGCAATGTACTGGTCCTGCAACCTCAGCCAATGACATAGATAAACATCAGTTAGATCCAAATGGAGGTGCTTCTTGTGACATCAGGGCCGGGGTACGCGCGTTAATGCCGGGGCATCACCCGCATGCCCATGAGCAGGGGAAAAGCTCAGGTTCAACATTGGTGGCATGAGTATTTTACGATCTTTTCTCAAACAAAATGCAAGCGCTTCTCATGCCCTGAATGCTGCAATGTAGTTGGTTGTGTTGCAATCAACTTCGGAACGCACATTGGGAAGCAGAACGATCAAGCTGAGTCGCTTCGTGAGTCCGGGTGCTGAGCCCAGGCTCACAGGCTGCCAGTAACTTGCGTATACCCTCAACAAATGAACTGGAGACCCCTAAGTAATGGGTTCAAAATTTTTCACCCGCGCCGCCAAAATCGCCATCGTGGGCGCTGCCGTGGCGGGTATGATTATCCCGAGCGCGGCTTATAGTAACCCCGAGTCTGCTCCAACAGAATCCTCAATTTCGGATCATGAGATCGGCACCATGGCAAACGATAGTGGGTCCGCCAGCTATACCAATGGAGCTAGCCTAAGGTCCAACATTTGGATTCAGTCCAGAGTGAATCGGAACTGTCGTGGTTCAAACAAACGCGACTGGAGTACTTCCTCGGTAATCCAAAATGGACACTCCCCCAGATCCGGAACAGACTGGGTACGCAACCGCACTGAATTCCAGAGCTACGGTATAGCCTCGTCCTTGGACGCATTCGGTGAATCAGGCAACAAACTATCCTCTTCATGGACGAATAACCAGGGCCAGCGAGGTTCCTATCAGTCTGGGAACGTGGGTGCCAACTGGCGGACAGCGTGGATTGAAGGTCGCATCGGCTCCACTGGATTCTACAACGGCCATACAGTCCACTCCTCAGCCAACACAAGTGTTATCTGTTAATAGCCGCCAACCTTAGTTTGCGGATATAAGCTTGAAAAGGGGTGGCGCCTCCGCCATGGTCAAGAATTCTCGGGGGCGTCGCCCCTTGACTGTTATTGCAGCTCTAGTGGCAGTTATGCTATCAGCCACAGTCGGCTACTACATGTGGCCGAAAAACACTAATGAGCTTGGGGAGAAGCTGGCAACTGATCTGAAGAATTTCCAGTCAGATAACGGTTTGTTTGCCGAAGCTACTGCGCTTGCCGCTCGACCTGACAGTACGGCCACATACTATCTAACCGCTACGCTACAATTGCTTGATGAACCTGTCGCGAAGCTCAACCCGACGGGATTGCAGGAGAGTCCTACCGCAATACATGACCCGGATCCACTATGGGAGGCATGGTATAGTGCAGCACTGACTGAGGCTTCTCCTCCCTCAGGGGTTCCAGTCCCTACATCTACCTGGGAATGTCCAGACGAGCAGTGTGAACTGTTGAACGCAGTAGCAACGTTGGAGCTACATATCGCCGCGGGAGAGCCCGCCACTACTGCTCTAATCGACTCGATATCCTCACTTCTTAGCTCCATGGAGTCGCCTTTTAGTTGGGCGCGTGGTTACCAAGCTCTAATGGCTGCTAACGCCGATCTACCTGCAATACCACCAGCGATTCTAGATAAAGAATTCAGTGATATCGATGATCTCGTGGGCCTGATGGATTTGTGGGGATGGTTGTGGCTAGTTGCAGAGCTGGATGCCAAAGTAGATGCTCAGGACATCTCAATATATCCGCTAGATCCTTCCGATGCCAATGATATCGAGATATTCTATTTCGTTAGTGTGTTTGCACTACTAGATCGGGAAGTTCCAGGTCACGAGGATATTGTCACTTACATTGACTCCCGCTACGACCCAAATGCAGAGGCTTACACCGAACGTATTCATACCATTGGCACACTTCGTGAGACATACTTCGCAGCGTCACTTATGCATGCGGTGGAGGGAACAGATCTGTTGTTTGATGAGGATACCGTAGAGGCTATCAAAACCAATATCCATCAGATGCTTGAAAAAGGCGATACTAGTGCGGCAGCCTACGGTGCGGCCACACTGAACCTCCTTGGTGAATCGGATTATAAATTCACCGACGATGCGCTAGGTCTAGTAACAGAAACGCTAAATTCACCGTGGTCAGCTGACATGTTGCCGCACCTCATGGAGGCGGTAAGTTTGTACTACCAATTGGGCGGATCAGATCTCCCATCAGTGACAATTATGCCATTTGATGTAACGGATGAAGAAACCACTTATTATGCACACTTGGCGGTAGCAGCTGCGCCTTTGACGACTGATCCAGAGGCCACCCGCGAGGCGTTCCTTAAAGAAATCGACTCTCTACGCGATCTGGAACACCTTGATACAACTGGATGGACGCTACGAGAAATTGCCGCATTGCATGCGGCGTATGGAACTATAGCTGACATAAATGAAGCCGATAGGGCATTGGCAGCGACTGTAGAGCCATACAAACAATGCGACAACGCGAAAGTAATGTTGCGAGCTACATTGGATATGTCGGGCTGTAGCCTTTCTGCTACCTATTATGGCATGAATTCCGGTCTCATCGATATGCATGGCGAAGGCTAAACAAGAATGCGCGAGCAAAACGTATCAGTACGCCTAGAAGGCGTTAGTAAAACATATACTCGACATGGCATTTCGAACCCTGTATTGAAGGAAATCAGCTTCGTTGCATCTCCAGGGGACATAATTTGGGTGCGTGGTAAGTCTGGAGTGGGTAAGTCAACACTACTTGGCCTTGCTGGGTTGTTGGCTCTTCCTGACTCTAGTTCAATCTCCATCGCAGGGGAAGAAACTACCCAACTCTCCGCGACTCAATTGACCGCTTGGCGAATGGACCGAATTGGATTCGTTTTTCAACGGCCACTTTTGGTTGACCGATACACTGTTCTCCAAAATGTTCTTATTGGATCATCTGACCGGCAAGCTGCGTATAAGGAACTCGAACAACTTGGAATTGGGGATCTATACGACGCAGTAGCGATCTCTTTGTCCCTCGGTCAGCAGCAGAGGGTAGCCGTAGCCCGAGCGATAACGAAGAACCCACCAGTCCTTCTGGCAGACGAGCCTATTGCGGCACTAGATGAAGAAAACAGCACTGCGGTTCTACAGGCACTAGCCTGTCGTGCCGAAAAGGGTGCGACAGTTTTGGTAGCATCCCATGATTCTGCGTTGGCAGCATATGCTACTCGAGTCATAGATCTGGATAAAGGAAATCTTACTGAACAGGAATCCTCTCCAAATGAAGAAGCTTGATATACAACTTGCAGGTCGAAACCTCAGGCTACTGGTTCGTCGAAGGATTGCGCTTACGCTCATACTGGCTGCAGGTGTAGCTACTGTGCTGGTTGGCACGTTTCTGATGGAAGCGACTGTGCATGCAGCTGCTACGAGTCCTGCAACAGCTAGTTCTTTGACGGCGTTGGAAGTCGAAGAAGTTAATGGTGAGAATCTTACGACCGACGACATTAGTGTAATAGAATCACACGAGCATATAACGCGAGTGGTGCCATGGGTAAAATCTGGTGGTGGTCTACAAGACGAAAGTCATACCTGGTACTGGTCGCTCTGGGCTGTACCTTTTGCTGGCAGTGGTCAACCTTATATCGTTGAGTCTATTCGTGATGACCTCTACCCCCTTGCTGAAGATGAGGCGGTCATTCCAAACGATTCGCTTGAGGAAGTTCCAGAGGATCTTCTGGGCCAGCAGGTGATATTCGAACATATCGAAATGGTTGCGCCTGGTGAGGGTCGAGGTATTGAAAAGTCGGTGACGATTGTCGGAATCTATGACTCAGCCAAGGGAACTACTGACGGCCCCGACGTAATTTACCTAAACATTGAAGAAGCTGTCAAGATTCGCGCTCTTAATGATGGAGTGCAGGTCGATCGTTTCGGAGGGGAACAAGGATTCACGCGTCTAGCGGCTATCGTTGACGCGCCAGGCAATGTTCCTGTTGTTCAACAGGATCTTGCTGAACTTGGTTATTACAGTCAAAGTATCCATAGTCGAGTTGCTCAACTGGCCGATGGGAACCAGACACTTAACGTAGCTGTAAATCTTGCGGCAGTATTGTTGATTTTGGTAGCGTTCTTGTTCAGCTTCATGATTGGAAACAGCATTATCGGTCGGCGGCGGGATGAGATAGGCCTTCTTAAAGCTCTAGGATGGAGTAATAGACGTGTCATCAAAACGCTAGTTTATGAGTTCAGTGGATATGGAGTACTGGTTTCGCTAACCGGTCTCATTTCATCGGCCATTGTGATAGGTTTCGTTGCGCTAACTGGCAGCTCCACGCTGACCTCCGAAGTCATCACGGCAACGTTGGCACGTCCACTTGTTTTCATCGCGTTGAGCGTCCCAGTTGTAGCGATTTTGGTAGGAGTATGCATTCCGGCGAGCTTGGTTATGCGGCTACCCCCGGATACAGCGCTTCGCACTACCAATATTTTACACAGTCCAGAGAACTGGACTGTAAGGATCATCGAGGGATATTTCCGGGTCCCGCACATCCGACACACTGTCGAAACCATTAACTGACTCATTAATAGGAATCAATTGGTTTAGATAGGCAATTGTCCATAGCGCAATTCCGGCAAAATGTGTAAAAAACATGCCCCCGCCTATGGGGTGGCGGAGGCATTAAAGTAATTCAATTGGTTGTGAATGGTCTTAGAAGAACTCGTTCATTTGGTTTTGCCAGCGTTTTTCGTAGCCTTCGAGGACTTCGACGGTGTGTCCGGCCCATTCGGCGACTTGTTTGGAGGGCACGCCTGCGGTGCGGCGTAGGGAGATGCCGGAGTGTCTCAGGTCGTAGGAGCGTTTGAGGCGGCCGCTGTTGCGGCCTTTTTTGGACATGCCGTATTGGCGGGCCAGTCTCCATGTCGTGCGGTAGGCGTTCGCGCCGATACGGTTGCCGGTTCGGGTGTAGAACAGTCGTCCATCGGGTGCGGTGCTGTATCGGTCGAGGTGAGCTCGTAGGAGTTCGACCAGGCGCGGAGGAATGGGGACGGTTCGGGTTGTTTTCGGGTTGCGTCCCTTGAGCCCTTTTTCGTCGTGGCTGGCTCCGGTGTCGGTGTAGATGGAGCCGACTTCAGGGGCCGCGCCGTGGATGACGAGTTCACCCCATCCGGTGCGGGGTAGTTCGCAGTCGTCTTCTTTGAGTTCGATGACTTCGGAGGGGCGCATCATGGCGTAGTACATGCAGGCGTAGAAGGCCATCAGGTGTGGGCCTCGGTCGCGTCCTATGTAGGTTACGCCGGTGAGCATGGCCTCGACTTGGTTGGTGTTGCCGACGCTTCTGGGGTCTACGACGTCGTCAGTGTCGAGTCCGGCTGGCTTCTCCCAGTTCAAGACGGGGTCATCGAGCGGGTTGGTGTCAATAAGTTGATTGACCACGGCTCTTTTCAATGTGTTGTACAGGATCGTGCGTTTGGCTTTGAAGTAGTTGGCTGAGGCGCGTTTTCCGTTGATGGTTCTGGTGAACTGGTCGAGCAGTTCCCGCAAATTGTCGTAGTCGCACACGACCGAGACTGGTGGCGAGTTCGTCTCGACCCAGTCGATGGCTCGGGCGATGTGGCCGGGCATGGTGTCGGGCTTGGTGGCTTGGTCGGGAACCAGCGCAGTTGCCAGGGTCGGCTTTTGGCATTGGGTACTTTCCGGACTTGCTAGAGCCGGACGTCGAAACTTGTTTGTGTCATTGGTTGTGCTCCGTGTTCTCTTTGAACCCGGCGATCCACTCGTTGAAGTCGCATCGCCGGACGCGGAGCGTCCCGTTGGGAAGCCGATGACAAGGCGGTGCCTTGCCCTCGGCGCGCCATTGCTGCCAGGTGCGGCGGGGAAGCGGCGTCTGGGCACTGTGGCCCAAAAGCGTCAGAATCTCTGGAACACTCAACCACTCCCGGCCGCGATCCTCAGTAGGTGGGGAAGTGATCAAAGCAGCCCACCTGCCAGTGGCCCGTACGGGTCGCTACGCCGGTTGATTCCCGCGTGGTGCGGGAAGGAGCGACCGTAGAGAGGCTCCGGGGCATCGCCCAGCCACACAAGATGGCACTCACCTGCGCAAGCAGTGTCCTGCCCGAGCGGGTTCATGACTGATCCCCAGACACAGCGGATGATGCGGTGCGAAACACCAGCACGTCTTCGTGGGCCCGGATGAAGACCGTGCGCCCGGCTGTTTGGGCCCGGCGCGTGTTGTGAATGTGGAAGAAAGTTACATGGGGATTGAGCTGGGATCCATCCCAACGTGCCAGTAGTGCGGCGTCTCGGTGAACCAACTAAAGTCCGGCGGCGATGGCGCAGCGGATGACCTGAGAAGGGAAGTCGACCAAGATGCCAGCCTCGGTGTAGGGCCGAGCGGTGACCACGACATATCCACCAGGGCGCAACACTGTTTGACAGCCGGAAAACATGGCCACCAGCCCGGCTTGAAGTCGACTCGTTGAGGTGGTTGCAAGCTGGTGGCGATGTCGTTGCCACGGCTGGGCGTATCGGTGGTGCCGGTTGACTACTGGGACCGTGCCCTTCGTGGGGTTGCCGTGGGCGAACGCCCCGTATGGTGGGCTGGTCAACACCATGTCAACCGGTATCACCGCCCGGCCCCGAAGCGTTGCGACCAGGTCAGTGGCATCCCCACGAAAGACCTGCCCGCAGCGCTTGGGTGCATCAGAGAGCGCTCGGCGGACGTTCGCTGCGGCGATACGGGCCCAGCGTGGTTCACAGTCAATGCCCACCGTGTCCCTTCCTAGCCGGATTGCCTCCACCAACGTGGTTCCGATACCGCACATCGGATCGAGAACGATCTGCCCGGGCTTCGAATAGCGGGCGATGGCCTCGGCAGCGATATGGGGCCACATCTTCGGCGGATGCGGCATAGAGTCGGGATGATAGCCGGTGCGCTGGTGGCGAGGCTGCACTTGCCCACTAGCCCAGATTGAAGAGACGCCACACTCAGACATCACCGTCACCACCTGCACTTGCGGCGACGGTCCAGATCGCTACGCCCAGGTGACGACGTGCCCGCTTGGGTCGGTCAGCACCGGCTAGCGTGTGATGCTCGGCGCGTGCCGCATCCAGCGCACCCCTCGTCACCGCGATCAGATGAGCGGTGAAAGCCAGCCCGGTAGCGCCGCCTTGGGCATCCGTGACTAGCATGGCCACATCGACCGCTTCGCGGTCATCGTGCGCGATGATCACCAAGTACCCACCGGGCCGCAGCTGGTCAACCACAGCCGACAAAACACCGTGAGCCCGCAGGACCCACCCCGAGGCCACCACCAAGCCCGCTTTCTGGCGCTGCGCATTGACGTTCTTAATAAACTCGGTTGCTCCAGCCGAAGCAATACGCACCCGGTCATGAACAACTACCGAGGCGCTGGCCATCAGATGGCGGTCGGCTGCCTCGTTCCGCGAGTAGACGAAGACCTCGCGCCCGTGGGCCGCTGCGGCTTCCCAGCCGTCAACGTCGATGGCGGCTACAGGCCCGCAGGGTTGCAACTGGGCCAAGAGCCCAGTCATCAAATCGCTGGAGTCGGCAATGTGCCACACGGTCAAGGGCATGTCGAGACTGCCGTAACGCGATTTGGCCACGGGCCGCTCAGATGAGGAAGGATCAGTCAAGATCAGCGTCTCACCAGTCACCACGGTGACCCAGGCATACAAGTAGGACTGTACGAAGTCGAGAAAGGGTAAGCACCGTGTGAGGTGCGCGCACAGGTGGTGCCGCCCATGAGCACCATGCAAGGACTCCTTACCCGAACCAGTCTTGTAAGCCCTAGTGAGGAACAGTGCTGCGGGCTTGACGTTTCGCAATGTTTAGGACCCGTTGTGTGATTGGCTTGGAGGCTGGGCGAGGGCTCGGGCGATGAGCCTAAAGTGGCGCTCCTGAGCCATATCTCCAGCTTCTTGATAGTGGTGAACTAGCCTTTGGGCAGCTCGAAGCGCCGCGATACGGTACTGATCTCGTAGTTTTGCCGCTTTCTTCCCTGGAACACCCGGAGCAAAGGCGCCTCGGTGCAGCTCCAACATGCGCTGCAGCGGTGCCATCTCCGCACCATCTTCAGCTAGTGCCGCTTCTTGTTCGGCGTTCTCGAAGTCCTCAAGGTCGGTGCGGACATGGTCGCCCAGCCGGTAGCGGTCGATGGCGCGGTCATAGACGATGAAGGCTGATTTGTCGAGGCCGCTGGCTTGGCTGAGGTTGACTCTGGTTTGGTCGGCGATGGTATTGAAGTAGTTGCGCTTGTTCTTCGAGGTCAGGTCCCCAAGCACGATATGGAAGAGTTCCTGACGCGAGGCGGGCTGCCCGGCCATGGCGAGCGCGGCGAGGAGGGCTTTAGCTCGCCGCCCCTGCTTGAGAAAGACCGGCTCCCCGTCGGCCAACACCTCAACGCCGCCGAAGAGACGCAGGTAAATCGTAGCTTTCCTCGGCGCAACATCGCGACCATTCAATGGCTCTCGCGGAGTTGGAACACAGGCAGTCTTGGCCGGGCTCCACTTCGCCGGAAGGTCAACTGTGGCCGCATTCCAAGTAGAGAAGTGGTCCTCAACCGATCTACTGCGGGTGTGGCGGGCGGTGGCCATTGTGGCTGCCGCGCCGGATCGTGTGTCTGTGACAAGTAGCTGGTAGGTGCGCACACTGGCGAAAAAGACACCAAAGATGACGCAGGAGAGAACCAGCCCCGTCGTCCAGGCCAGGGCCAATGACGAGTGAGTCATTGGCGCGGTCGCTGCGTCGCGCTCATCCGCTGTGTTGCCTTCACCCAAGCTGGCGTGAGCGGCGATTAGCGCTAGCGTGCTGCTCAGCATCAGAAACAGGCCAAACCTCAGTAGCGCGTGCCTCCTCGTGCCTGCTTGCGTGGGTTGGGGCACAGAGTCCATCATGAGCACCTCCCTTCCGAGCGTGTATCGAATAGCGCTGAATGGCGGGCTTCGGATTGCGCGTGGCCGTAGCAGCGACTGTGATTCATGTCAACCTCCAGGAACGATGTGGTAGCGGATTGGTAACAATGCGCCATAAGCTGGAGTCCGGCAAGATCAACTAGCCATTTACCTGCAATTCCAATCCCATTCTTGGACAGCGGCGAAACTGTCCAAGAATTTAGCGACCTGGGGGAGCCCGTTCACCACCTCGTGGAGCAGGGCGTAACGATGACCATGATTCCGACAATCCCACCACAAGAACCCTTTAGTAGCGGCGAGGGCTCAGACGTGCGTGTGCGGCGCGCACTCATCGTTGAGGCCATCGCCAAACACGGGCCGATGAAAGCCAATCAGATCTCCGAGGAGACCCGGATTCCGCGATCTAGCGTGTACTGGCACCTCGACAAGCTGTGCTCCAGCGGCCACCTCACCAAAGACAAGCCACACAATGGGCGCTACTTCCTAGGGGAGAGGCCACTTGCGGCCGTGCCCGAATCCGACACTGCGCCGGGCGTTCCAGTCAACGTTGGCCGCCTCTTGCAATACCGGGCCCTAGAGACGGGCTACAGCCTCTACATGGGCAAGATCAAGGCCAGTGGGATCGCTATTTCTGCCTGGGCACACGGCCAGGGGTCGCCATACATCGAGGATCTTGAAGTGGGGCTACATGAAGCCGCGCACGCCACAGCGCTGGGCCAAGCACTCCTAGCTACCCTTCCGCCGCGCGAGGTGCTGCGATACATAGCGGCCAACTCAGGCAGACGCATGCCCTGCTACACCAGCTTGACCTATTGCAACCCCGAACACCTGGCGGCACGGCTAACGGAGTTCCACATGGTCGGTATCCATACCGAAGTCGGCCAGTTCCGCAAAGGCGTAGCCTGCGCGGCCGTGGTGGTCAAAGACGGCCCCGGAATCACCGACCGCATCGCCGTCGCCACGGTCATACCCGAAGCCGACACCTACGCCCACGGCCCACGAGTCAACCGCGAACTACGACAAACAGCGGCACAACTTCAACCCTGGCTCTTAGTCCAACCCGCGACCTAAGCCCTCATCGGCGCGATGCGTCGCGAACCAGCCTTCAGCTGGTGCGCTCGATTGTCGTGAACGCTGTTTCCCAAGCAAAGATGGCTCGGTGCTCTGGTCCTTTGTGCCTGGGGTGTGGCCGTGCACCCTGCTCGTTTTCCAGAACGAGGACACTTTCTTGTTCGAGCGAGCCGATGGCGTCGGTAAATGGCTTTCGCCGGGCCAACATCGTGTTCACGAACGGAACTATCACCATTGGAACGCGTGCACCGATTAGCTCTGAGGCCAGGTCAAGCGCGTAGTTTTCCCCGATGCCTACTGCGAGCTTGTTGATTGTGTTTGCCGTTGCCGGTGCGATGACTGCCGCATCGGCGGAGGGTCTCCCGCGCTTGGGCTCTCCAGGCCGCCGATGCTCGAAGGTGACGCTGTGGCCGCTGGCTTCCTCGATAGCTGAAAGGTTGAGGAAGTCCTTTGACGACGGTGTGCCAATCACGTGGCAATCCCAGCCCGATTCAACAGCCATGCCCACGAATGTCAGGACATCATGAGACGGTGGAGCAGCGCAAACAATGAGATAGACCGCACGAATGCCAGTCATGGGCACTGCTGCAAGTCTTTCAGGAGAGTACTTCTCGTTCGACCGCGTCGAAGATGTCGCTGTCGGTTTCGCGTTGCCAATTGGGCAGCTGGTCCCAATCGGCAACATAGGATGGCTTGGGCTTTTCAATGAGCTTATGGATCTGAGCAATCCAACAAGTCGCAACGAAGCGCCCTCGTTGCTCACGGCTGAGCCTTGCCGTTGCCCCGCCGCTGACGTTGACGAACTGTTCGATCTGGTCGTACACAGTTTGGGCGGCGGTTTGTTCCCATTCGGACATCTCCTCCCATGGTGCGACATATCCCGGTTTAGGTTCTCCGGGGAAGTGCTTTGTTACACCGTCGATCCAGGCTTGACGGAAGATGTGTCCACTCATATGTTTTCCTCTCGGTTAAACCCATTGCTGTACCGCTTGAGATTTCCTATCTTCAGGTCTGGCTGTAGTCTCGTAGTGCTTCTTTCCAAGGGAAGACCGCGCGATGCTCGGGGCCTTTGCGGGGAGAATGCGGGCGGGAGCCTTCGTGCTCGATGAGAACGTGGACGCCCTCTTGTTTGAGAGAGTGCAAAGCCGTTTGGAAGGGTTTGCGGTTGGCCAACATCGTGTTGACAAAGGGAACAATGGTGATCGGGACGTTGGCTCCAATCAATTCGGAGGCGACGTCCAGTGCGTAGTTCCCACCTATGCCTGCGGCCAGCCGGTTGATGGTATTGGCTGTGGCCGGAGCAATTACGGCCATGTCAGCCGGTGGTCTACCTCTTTTGGCCTCGTTAGGCCGCCTGTGGTCGAAAGTGACTTTGTTCCCGCTGGAAGTTTCGATGGCGTCGATGTCGAGGAATTTTCTTGCCGCCGGGGTGCCGATCACGTGACAGTCCCAGGCAGAGGCGGTGGCATGTTCGATGAACACTATTGCGTCGGCGGCAGGCGAAGCGGCGCAGACAATGAGATACACGGTGCGGGTGCTGGTCATGCTGACTGTTCCAAGCGCTCAGACAACTCTTTCGCCTGTCGGCGTAGTCGGTCGGTGCCGTTGTTAATGACGGAGTCCACGGTCAGCGAGACTGATTTGATCGCAGTGAGTTCTTGAGGGGCTGTGGACTCCGCGAGATGCAAGTAGGTCAGTGAGTCTTCAAAGCTTCCGACTCCGGCGTGCGCTGCGGCTACGTCGATCGCAAATCGTGCCCGCCAATCAGGCAGTTTGACGTTGTGAATCTTCACGGCCTGCGCCATCGCGACTGCCTCGTCAAGGTCACCCAGCTCGGCTGCGACATGTACCCGATGCAAGGCCACGTTTGTGGGCCCAAATCCAGTCCAACAGTGGTTTCCATCGCGCCCTAGTTGTTTAGCGGTAGTCGAGGCAGCTGAGAGATATGAATTTGCTGACTGGCTCTCGCCGGTGGTGGCGGCGGCGATTGCGGCCTTGAGAAGTAGGGAGCCTTGAACCGACAAGATGTCAGGTGTTGCGGCGAGTTGCGTCAGAGCTTGTGCTTGGTCAAAGGCGATGTTCGCGGCTTTGTGTCCTCTCCCGGTTCTCATAAGCGTGTGGCTTACTGTGCGATAAGAGGTCGCGATAGTAAGCGGATCTTCACTAGATCGGGCCGACTCCAGGGATTGATAAGACGCGAGAGCGGCTGAACCTGCGTCTCCGTACTTGAGCAGGATTGTCGCGGCAATTTGGTACGCATCAGCCAACAACATTTGTCTGTGTTGGAGGCCGTTCGAGCTTACATCGTGTGTGATTGCCTTGAGCTGGTTTAGGAGGCTCGGGAGACGAGACATCGCCTGATCAAACTGCGACCGCTGAAGCAGATTCTTTATATTAACGAGTCTGATAGAGATGTTCGCGAGGTCTGAGCCAGTCTTTGGGTAGCTAGCTCCATCGGTTCCGAGAACCTCGACTAGGGAAGTCATGGCCGTTGTCGTCGTAGCTGATACAACGACCGTTCCCCAGTTTAGAGCCATGCTTAGTAGATCGCGTCGAAGCATGTGAGTGAGGTCCTCCTCTGAGCGGGCAGTGTGACTTAGATTCACAAGTCTGCCCGGTACTTCCTCTTGTTCTCGTACTTCAACAGGCGATTCATGAAGTCTGTCTGCTTCAAGAAGCGGGTTGTCCGCTTCGGCTCTAAGAAGTGGGTAGGCACGTTCGAGCGTGCCGCCAGTTTCCAATACACGGTCTAGCGCTTCTGCCAACTCCTGAGAACAGTTGCGTTGGGCTTTTTCGATTTTCCCGATGGTGTCGCCTGAGACGTAAACTCGCTGGCCGAGCTCGTTTTGAGACAGGTTGAGCCTCTTGCGGTGATAGCGCAGCTCGGCTCCGAACCAATGCGCGGCTCCCTGGCTTGGATCGAGGGGTTTTTGGGGGAAAGGCATGCGCACCGCCGTGAATGTAGCTGCGTGAAGCGGACAAGTGGCCCTGTCCGCTTTAGATCCTTGTTAGTGACTTTTCCGTGTTTCAGACTACAGAAGTAGCGGTCAGTGGTCATCCCCGAACTAGGGGAACCGCGAAGCCATACGTTCGGATCGTGGGCCGAAGGGCTGGTTATCCGAGGGTTTCGTGGCCGACGCTGACTGCCAGCGGTAGCTAGATCCCATGCTGGCAACCGTTCGGTGTGCGGGGGAATCGGGTAAATGACTCGCGGTCCCGTAGGGGTTCTCCCGCACACTGCCACTTATTACTTAGGCGGAACGGGGTAATGCTGTGACAGGGTCCGATACAGGTGGCACCCGGCACCGGGACATAGAAGTGGGCGGCCTGGGGTTGCGTTTGCTGTCCCGGCCAGGCATTCACATGGTCGAAGTCCGTCTGATATGTGAAGGAGGCTTTCCACTCGCAGCGCTAGTGCAATCCGCTGGTACATACCCACAGTTGACCATTACTCGCCTGGGCGAAATGTGGACGGGCAACCCTGCTAACTGCCACCGTCTTCTTGCTGAAGTCGGCGAGTTCTGGGCAGAGACCAATGCTCGTCCCACTTCCGAAGGAGAACAGTCCTGATGAGCATGCGAGCCCGTGAATTCACCTTGGGGGTGTTCGAACTGGGCCAAGACAAAGTCGAAGTCTCCATTCGTCAAGGCGACATGACTGGCCTAGCGCGCCTCTCCTACCTCGATCCTGACGATCCGGCAGAGATCGGCGTGGTTGCCGGACTCGATGTGGGCAACCCGAAACTACGCACTCGCATGCTGCTGCCTCACCGCGAGCGCCTGGCATTGATCGAACGCACCGCCTATACCTGGAACACCGCCCTCGAAGGAACCAACGCATGAACGTGACCGCCACCGAACCCACCACAGTGAACGTTGACCGGATGCTCCTTGAATGCGAGAACGACTGGGCCAGCCATCTAGAGACGTTGCGTGACCACATCACCGTTAGCGCCGAGGGACACACACTGCTAGCAAAGTGCGCAGGAAGAACCGTGCGGTTTCGTACCCGTCCGGGTACCTTCGTGGCCTCGGTCGACATCCTCAAAGGCCCGGCCCAGTTTAGCCAACTGGGTAACATCACCAACCTTCAGAAGCGCCCATACCTGAAGTTCTCCAAAGGGCCGCATGTCATCGTTATTTGTTCCGAGGACCGTCGGGTGCTGCGGGCATCTGGCATCGCGTTTTGGTGTGCAGTCCAGGAATTCAGCGCTGAGGTTCGGTCACAGCCGCAGGTGGCCAGCTCATGAGCATTCGCCACTGGCTGGGGCGAAAACAGCGACTCCTCGGCCAGGTCGGTCTTGGCGAGTGGAACTTCCTTGGTCGACGCATGAGCGCGACAGCCGAAGGCACCCACCGACTACGCGTCTATATCCACCCACCCACAAGCGAGCGGCTGCTACTGGTGATTTTCAGTCAGCGAATCGACCGGCAATGGAGGCCCCACTGGCATCCGGGCAGGTTTTTGGGACTGGACGCATTGTCCCAAAAGGAGATCACGGATCGTGCTCTAGCACTTCGCGATGCTTACCTCAACGGAACGCCAGTGCGTTCAGGTCTTGGCCTTCAGCCCTCACCCATCGTCCAAGAACGGCTGGAGAGGCCGACTCGTGACCACCGTTGAGCCCCAGCACCTTCTAACCGTCGCAATTGTGGTGTTCGGAGCCGCCTGGCTGGCTTCGCCAATGTGGAGATGGAGAGCTAAACAGGCCATCGTCGTGCTGATCGCCGTGGCCGTATGCGCGGTGATGTACTTCGAGACTTTATCGCCGCTGTGCGCGTACATTCATTCACCAATTGGGTCCGGCACGTCTTCGTCCCTTCGCCCGCGACCTTGCCGATAGGCTAACTGCATTATGGCCAGCAACGTTGTTTACCTCGTCATATGTGGTGCAGGACCAGCAGAAGACGCCGAGACCTTCATCGACCACGCCCGCAAATGCGGCTGGGAGTGCCACGTCCTCACCACCCCAGCGGGTCTGGGGTTTATTGATGTCGAAGAACTAGAACGAGCCAGTGGCCACCCCGTCGCAACTGGCCATCGCCAGCCCTCTCAACCCCGAAGGCGAAAACCGCCGGCTGACGCCATCGTGATCGCGCCCGCGACCTCAAATACCATCTGCAAACTAGCAGCTGGCATCAGCGATAACTACGCCCTCGACGTTGTTAACGAATGTCTTGGACTCGGCGTGCCCACCATCGTGCTGCCCTTCGTAAACCAGGCCCTGGCCAATAGACAACCTTTCGCCGACGCTGTCGAAAACCTCACCTCCGAGGGGGTCCACGTCCTCCTCGGCGAGGACGGCTTCACGCCCCACCTACCAGGCCACGGCGAGTCAAATCGATCCTCATACCCCTGGACACAAGCACTAGACAAAGCCAACGAACTCACTGGCCATCAAGACCGGCAACAACAAGGACGACACAGATAACCACAGGCGGCTTTGTACTTGGATGCTGGTACCCACACGTTGACTAGATCGTCGATCACCTGGAGTACCAAACAGCTCTGTGGTCAGGATAAATGAAAGGTCAGTTCGCGAATAGCTCTTCAGGTGAAGGACTACAGAAAGCGCTCAGTGAACTCGCCACGCGACGTCAAGGCTGGCTAGAGAATGAGGGCAAATGACAGATAAACATCCTGGTACGGATCGTTCGACCATCGTCAATTCAGCCTACAAAGACTCATCGACGCTCATAGCCAGACAAAGACTATACGACTACCAGCTGCCATCACATGACCTTCCTGCGATTGTCATCCAGGTAGCGTCTACAGTCTCACCGATGTCAATCCTAGACGTTGGTTGCGGAAACGGAACGTATCTTCATCCTCTGCGCCGCAGATTCCCCCAAGCGAACACAGTGGGGCTGGACATTTCCAAAGGAATTTTGCAAGACATTGAACAACCGAAACTTGTCGCGAATGCCTCAGCTCTTCCATTTTCAAACGGCTCATTTGACGTAGTTATTGCGATGCATATGCTTTACCACGTCGAGAACATCGACCGTGCTATAGAAGAAGCCATACGTGTGCTTGCTCCAGGTGGAAAGTTTATTGCCTCTACGAACTCCGCGAAAGACAAAAGCGAGTTGAACGATCTCTGGCGCAGAAGTGCAGAAAAGTACTGGGCTTTTCTCCACCTGATAGAGTTGCTCTCTCTTCCAGATTCACCCTCGAAATGGCTGAACAAATTCTAGGAGATCATTTTAGGGACAGCATTCTTCATCCAATTGAAGGAACAATTTTTGCGCCCGATAAGAAAGTGATCTTGGATCACTTCAAGTCATACGAGCCCTTTGCAACTAAGCTCGATATAGCGCTTGACGACGTGCTCGAAGAGATTGACCGAGAGTTGACTTCGCATTACCGCAAGCAAGACACTTTTCAAATATCATGCAAGAGTGGAATTATCAGCGCTACGACTTCTATGGATAAATAGCATATTTGTTGGCGTCGCCAGCGGCCAGGGAAGTGTTTTGTTGGCTCAGCGACCGACCTGAGACTGATCCATTTCTGTTTTCGTTGGTGTCAGCAGCTAGTTGGTATGGAAGGTTGGTGCACTGTTGGCCAGGGGTGTGAAGGTGGGAGGTATATGTGGGAACGTCTGTGGCCGTTGGCACTGGACGGCCGTTTATTGCCGCCTAGGCTAGCCTGGTGATTGTGACACCAGATTCTGCTGTTTCAGCAGTTCAAGGCGCTGTGGCGCTTGATGGACTTCGGGCGTTCGGTCAAACGCTCCTCTGGACTCAGCTCTCCCTCACAGGCTCGGGCACTGTTGTTGGCCGCTACTGGCTAGATAGCGCCGTGAAGGTCGGGACTGATCGTGTCGGGTCTACTGTGCACTCCTACGGCGGTGGGGAAGTGTGCATGCTTGACCAGCAGGTGTACTTTGTCAGCGCTGATGACGGGCAGATTTGGGAGGCGTCGGCAGGTCGCCAGGTCACGTCCTCATCGCAGCCCTATGCTGGGATCAGCCCCTTTGAAGGCGGTCTGATTGCCGTTAGAGGCTCGAAGGATGGGGATGAACTCACCTGGATCGACGTCGAGTCCGGGGCTGCAACTGTCTTGCACCGGTATGACTTCATCTCCTCGCCGGTAGCCACCGGTTCGATGATCGCGTGGACACAATGGCCCGAAAACACCATGCCGTGGAACCACTGCGAGGTATGGGTTTCCGTGGTGAACCCGGACATGAGCCTAGGCACCCCGCATAGAGTCGCTGGTGGCCCGGGCGAGTCAGCGATCCAGCCTCAGTGGTCGCCCGATGGCGACCTCTACTTGATGTCCGATAGAAGCGACCGCTGGAACCTTTACCGGCAAGGTGAATCAGAGGCTGTTGCCGCGCTTGATCTTGACTGCTCGCCCGCTCCGTGGGAGATGAACTACTCCAGCTACACGTTTCTGAATAACAACCGCATCGCCCTGATTGGGCGGCATGGGCCACGAGTTCACCTACTTGTCGTTGATGAAACAGGGAGCGTGCGGGAAATCGACACTGCCTACACCTCAATCAAGCCCTACCTCACCACGTTGGGGGACCGCATCGCGCTGATTGGCTCCAGCGCCACCGTTGCCCAAGAAATGGCGCTCGTGAATCCCGATGAGCCATCCGAGGCTCAGGTCGTGCATCGACCAGGAACGTTCAACGATCCGGCAGGGACACGTTCACACCCGCAGCTCATCGAGATTGAGTCAGACGGCCAACCCATCACCACCATCGTTCATCCCGCGAGTTCGAGCGAACACGGTTCGCCTGCACCCATGATCATCAGAGCCCATCCAGGCCCCACACACGGATCCGAGCTGCGTATCGACGCCGAGGTCATGTTCTTTACCGCCCAAGGTTTCACGGTTGTCGATGTCGACTATCGAGGCAGCACCGGCTACGGGCGACAGTTCCGCCTGTCTCTCAACGGTGCATGGGGAATCAAAGATGTCACCGACTGCGAAAACGCTGCCAGACACTTCATAGACGTAGGCCAATCCTGCGAAGGTGCGGTCTTCATTTCAGGGGCAAGTGCTGGTGGATTCACGGCTTTGAAGGCCGCGACCAAGGGAGGTTCCCCCTTTGCCGGTGCTGTGGCGAAGTCGGCAATCGTGAATCCTGACGCCTGGGCCGCAGTGACGCCCCGGTTCCACCGACCGAACGCTCTCGCGCTTACTCACGAGGGTGCCGCAGTCGACCCTAGCCAAATCGGGATTCCTGTGGCGTTGATACACGCACAAGATGATTATGTTGTCCCCATCAATGACATCGAGAAGTTGGCTGCCACGTTGACCGCGAAGAATCGCCGCCATACCTTCGCTCCCCTTGATTCCGGTGGACATTACTTGTCTGACCCGTTGATACGTGCGAAGGCTCTGAGAACAGAGCTGGAGTTCTACAAGCAGATTCTCACCGAACCTACGCCATAGCAGATGAACTGCATGTCTAGGCGACGTTCAGTTGATGATCTTGGAATCAAGGGGGAAGATCCATTAGACTTCATGGGCAACAGCATGATGTGGTTCAAGGAGAACGTGCGTGGGCCAGAAGCCCAAGAAGCTGAATCCCGAGAGGTCCCCTCTCGATCACTTCGGTGCCCTGCTCAGAGATCTTAGGGAACGGCAGGACCTGTCTCAGGCTGCACTTGCCGAGAAATTGCTGACCACGTCAGCAGTGGTTCGCAAGATTGAGGTCGCAGCTCGCTTTCCAAACACATCGTTCATCGCTGACTGCGAAAAGGTCTTGAATGCAGGTGGCGTTCTTCAACGCATGGAACCTTTGCTGGAGCGAGAGCGTTCTCTGCGCCAGAGGAAACAGCGTGCTAAGGACCAGGCAGCTGCTTCGACGCTGATCGTGCCAGTCGTATCGCGCTTGAATGGGCAGTGAGCACGAAAGACTCAGATCGCATCGAGTCGTCAGGGGCCACCGAGGCTACTGCCAAGCTGTCGGAACTTAGGGCTTTGGACCATAGGCATGGGGCCGGGGTCGCGTTCCCTGAGGTCATGACATATTTGCGGGCTGAGCTGCGCCACTTGGAAAAATCCGAGCCGCGCACTGCGATGAGCCTGCTCGATCTAGCAGCGTACGAAGCAGTCGACCTCAGAGCGGACGCAACCGCACAAGCCCTGTATGAACAAACACTCATGATTGCTATCCGATCGGGTAGCCGGTCCCAAGGCGCGCACGTTGTCGCAAGCCTTGCATACTTGGCGATGCAGTCAGGACAGTCGTCGGCCGCCTTGCCCTTGATCGGTGCTGCCATTCAAGGCTCGCCCTCGGCGACACACTCCGAAATCGCGGGCTAGCAGCTCATCCAGGCGAGATCTCATGCCTACCAACACCAGGTCAAAGACTCAGTACGCGCCCTCCTTGTGGCAGAGCAGAGCTTTGCAGCGAGTGAGGGTGAAGAACCTGGTTGGCGCGACTACTTCTCCCAGGCAACCCTCGCCGACGAAGCCGCACACTGCCACCTCACAACAGGAGACGCCAGACTCGCTTCAAAGGAGTCCGAGGCAGCCTTGTCGATGCTCGATGAGTCACGGGCCCGACGCCGAGCAATACTGTCGGCGGTCCGAGCTACATCTTTGGTCCGCCTGGGTGACCTCGAAGAAGCCTGCCAGGCAGCAGCATCGGCGATTGCGATTGGTTCCTCAGTCCAGTCGTTCACAGCAACCCGAACAATCGCCTCCATGATGGCAAGTATGCTTCCATTCCGGGAAATCACCGAAGTCGAAAACCTCTTTGAACAATACCGTGGAATGCCCCACGACCCCACCATTTACGGCTCCTTCCCACCAATTCACAAGCTCTCGTTACATCGCTAGTGTGCAAGCTGCGAGGGAATTCTGAGCTTCAGTCGACGCAATGACAAACTGGTCGTAGGTGCCTCACCGTTAACAGAAGCAACTCGCCAGTAGGCCCACACGTATTTCTGAGGGCGCTTGTTTGATATAGAGGCATGATGAACTAGCGTCCCCAAGAGACGGGCTCAGATTCGGTTGTAATCACCGCCCTCTCTTGTGCTACTCAATCTATCCTGGGGCATTGTTTGGGGGCGCCGGCTACTTGCTTCAAGGCTGACGTTTTTGCTGGGAAGACCTCCACGTCCGTGGAGAGCACCGCGCCACCCGAGCAAAGAAACTGGGCAAGCGCGGAAGACCTCCACGTCTGTGGAGAGCACGTAGCTGGGCGGATTTATCTGGACAGCACGGTCGGAAGACCTCCACGTCTGTGGAGAGCTCCAACGGCGCCGAAGCGGCCGCAGCGGCCACGGCGGAAGACCTCCACGTCTGTGGAGAGCACAAAAACAGTCCCATATGGAACATCCTGCGGACCGGAAGACCTCCACGTCCGTGGAGAGCACATCAGGGTATCGCTCCGGCCGGGCTGGGACGACGGAAGACCTCCACGTCCGTGGAGTGCACACCAAATCATCCACGCAGCCCTAGGCCAGGCGGCGGAAGACCTCCACGTCCGTGGAGAGCACTTGGTCCGCCTGGCAGTCAGGGCAGTAGTCGTCGGAAGACCTCCACTTCCGTGGAGAGCACACAGTTCCGGATTCATCGGCTTCGAAAATGGCCGGAAGACCTCCACTTCCGTGGAGAGCACGGCGGTGACTTCGGGGGACTCGGAGACGGAGTCGGAAGACCTCCACGTCCGTGGAGAGCACGCGCGGCTGCACTTGCACTGTATTTTGTACTACGGAAGACCTCCACGTCCGTGGAGAGCACCAGTTGGGCAGGCGGCTAGTTTCATTGAGCCACGGAAGACCTCCACGTCCGTGGAGAGCACTAGGCGGCAGCGTTCCCACTGGATCAAACCGCCGGAAGACCTCCACGTCCGTGGAGAGCACCGGGTCTCAGACGGGCGCGTATCGGAAGATACCGGAAGACCTCCACGTCCGTGGAGAGCACTAGGCGGCAGCGTTCCCACTGGATCAAACCGCCGGAAGACCTCCACGTCCGTGGAGAGCACCTGCTCATCGGTCATCTGCGACATGTCCACTCCGGAAGACCTCCACGTCCGTGGAGAGCACATCGGACCCGGATAGGCCCGTGAGACGCACAGCGGAAGACCTCCACGTCCGTGGAGAGCACTTCGGGAAGTTGAATGACATCGTTCCGAACCACGGAAGACCTCCACGTCCGTGGAGAGCACGGGCGCGGGACGGCGCAGACGCGGGCGCGTCTCGGAAGACCTCCACGTCCGTGGAGAGCACAAACTAGCCCCAGGCGGGGCATGGGAGCCCATCGGAAGACCTCCACGTCCGTGGAGAGCACTCACGCGCATCGTGATATCGATCGTGCGCTGGAGGAAGACCTCCACGTCCGTGGAGAGCACGCCGACTGGTCGTTAATAGTCATCGAGAATCTCCGGAAGACCTCCACGTCCGTGGAGAGCACGTGCTGTGGACGTTCGGGAGCAACCTGCTCAACGGGAAGACCTCCACGTCTGTGGAGAGCGCCGATCTCCCTACGATGTCGGGGTAGTAGAGAGCGGAAGACCTCCACGTCTGTGGAGAGCGCGGAGCTCAGTGGCCCTTGAGGTGGCCTCTCGGCGGAAGACCTCCACGTCTGTGGAGAGCGCAGACACTGGCGGCGGCGGACGCGACCGACGTCCGGAAGACCTCCACGTCTGTGGAGAGCGCTCCGCGCTCGTCGGCCGGTTGCCGTACTTCCGCGGAAGACCTCCACGTCCGTGGAGAGCACTTCGGGATGTGCGAGTCGTCCGGTGTCGCGGCCGGAAGACCTCCACGTCCGTGGAGAGCACGTTGCACGAGATTCGGCCCCATCCGGGCCAGGCGGAAGACCTCCACGTCCGTGGAGAGCACGTCGGCCGCCAGCCGCGTCTGGCCACAGAAAGCGGAAGACCTCCACGTCCGTGGAGAGCACAACAAATTTGCCGGACAGTGAATGCGTGGGTCCGGAAGACCTCCACGTCCGTGGAGAGCACCGGTGGCCACGAACGTCAAGAACCGCAGAAGGCGGAAGACCTCCACGTCCGTGGAGAGCACCCTTGGCGAACTGGGGTTTTATCGAGGCGTCTGTACGTTTTGGTAGTCCAGTTGCCTTGGACGATGGGGTTCGCCGGTGGAGTTCTTGTTGGTACGGCGCGTGTTTCGCATTTTTCGGGGCCTGTCGGTGTCATAGATCGGTGCGATGATGTGAAGTGTTTGGCTGTTTCGAGGATATCTTGTGGAGGTTCTCTTGGATGAGTATCTAGTTGACTTGAACATCTGGGGTAAGTCTCGGGGTCTAAATGGAGATGGGGAAGGCCTGGTTACGTACCCGCTGGTTTGCCATCTCATTGACGCTAGCGCGTTTGCTGGTCAAGTTTGGGATCTTTATCTTTCGGCGCGACTTCGAGTATGGCTGGCGGATCAACTATCGATGTCGCCGCAGGAATGTCGAGCGTTCTTGATGTTGTTGGCTGGGCTGCACGATGTGGGGAAGGCGTGTCCGGGTTTTCAGCGGCAGCTGGTGGGCAAGGAGTGGTCTTTGCCTGAAGGGTATCTCGATGAGGGCGATTTCAGGGATCATGCAATGGCGGGCCAGCTGTGGCTTGGTGCTGCTTTGGCGCAGAAGTTCGAGTGGCACGAGGATCTTGCTGCGGCGGTGGCGGAGGTCGTGGGTGGCCATCATGGTGTGTTCACCTTCGTTAAGCCTCTTGATTACAACCCGGTGAAACTGAAGCCCAAGGGGCTTGGAGTTAAGGCGTGGGGACGGCAGCGGGTTGCCATGGTGACGCTGATGCGCCGTTTGGTCGGACCACGGCGGCTTCCCGACCGA
The DNA here is from genome assembly GCF_016925535.1 of Natronoglycomyces albus. Classification (NCBI taxonomy): domain Bacteria; kingdom Bacillati; phylum Actinomycetota; class Actinomycetes; order Glycomycetales; family Glycomycetaceae; genus Natronoglycomyces; species Natronoglycomyces albus. The sequence continues at coordinate 1,491,944 of NZ_CP070496.1, forward strand.
TTCCCGGCCGAAGCGCAGGTGTTGGCCTGCGCGGTGGTGGTGTTGGCCGACTGGTTGGCCAGCCAATCCAGTTACATCAAGCGTCGCATGGCCGACGTCCCCGAAAGGGGTGAGACTGCTGCCCTGGCCGAGTTCTTCGAGGAGTCGGCCAAGGCAGCGAGTGTTGAACTCAATGCCGCAGGGTTGACTCGGCTCGTTCTGGCGGAGGGTTCGTTCACTGAGGAGTTTGGTTTCGCGCCCAACCGGCTGCAACGAAGTTTGGAGACGGGCCTGCCGGGTGCCGTTACCGGGCCGGGTTTGTTGATCGTGACGGAGCAAACTGGTCTGGGTAAGACTGAAGCGACGCTGTTTGCTTCCCGGCTTCTGGCCGAGGCATCGGGGAGTGCGGGGTTGGCCTTTTTGCTGCCGACGATGGCTACTTCGAACGCCATGGAGCATCGGTTGGTCGACTATTTTGAACGACGGGCGGTGGGCCCCGCGTCGCTTAACTTGGTGCATTCTATGGCGTGGCTTCGGCGCCTGCGCGAAGAGCGCGAACCGCAAGAGGCTACGTTGTGGGCCAACGAGCGAGAGCTGACCGAAGTCACCGAGTGGCTCAGCGGCGGCAAGAAAGCAGCGTTCGCACCTGTGTGCGTCGGAACCATAGACCAGGCCCTATTGAGCGTCCTGCCGTTGAAGCACAACGCGTTTCGAATGCTTGCCTTTGCAAACAAGACCGTTGTGATCGATGAAGTCCACGCATTCGATGCCTATGTGCGGCGCCTGTTGTGCGGCTTCCTGGCCTGGTGTGGGCACTTGGGAGTCCCGGTTGTGCTGATGTCGGCGACGTTGTCACAACCGATCGCTCGGGAGCTCGCTGCGGCATATCTGGGCAGGCCGTCGGTACCTGAGCTTGAGCTTGCCTACCCGGGGTGGGCATTCGTGGAACGTGGCATGTCCGAGCCGGTGGTGCGATCGATTCCTGTTGATGAGGCCGACCAACGCCCGTTGCGTATCGAGCTTCGCGAGTGTGCAACAGGGGATGATGGATTGGACCGAGGTGCTGCCTTGCGCGAGGTTCTCACTCCGTTGTGCCAAGACCGCGGTAGCGCTGCGGTGGTGTGTACGACGGTCAAGGAGGCCCAACGTACGTATCTCGATGTTGTTGCTTGGGTGCAGGAGGAGGGCTTCGATGCCGAGGTGGTGTTGCTACATTCGAACATGCCTTTGTGGCAGCGTGAATCGATTACCGATGACATCGTCTCTCGCTTCGGAAAAGGCGGCGACCGCTCCGGACGGACGATTGTGGTCAGTACCCAGGTAGTCGAACAGTCGGTTGACATCGACATGGATCTGGTGGTCAGCGACCTGGCTCCGTGGGAGCTGCTGCTGCAACGGGCAGGACGTGGCCACCGGCATCCTCAGAACGATGGCAGTCGCCCTGCCTGGGCCTCGGCACATCGGCTGGTGGTGTTGGTGCCCGAAGGTGGGAGTGACCCGGTCATGCCTAAGCGGTGGGAGTACGTGTATCCCCCTGCGTCGTTGATCCGTACGCACCGGCTCCTGCACCGTCAATGCGACGAGCCAGTCATCATTCCAAGTGATGTGCAGCGGCTCGTTGATGTGGTGCACACCGACCAGTCGTTGATTGCCGGTTTCGAAAGTGCGCAGCAGGAGAGCCGCGCCCGGGAATATCTTCAACGCGGTGAGGCTGGGCGGTTCGTGGTCCCTGATCCGGGAGACTTCACAACCGTCGAGGAGTACTCCGGCCAGGACCGACTAACCGAGGAGCCAGTCACTACGCGCTTCAACGCTGATTCAGTGCGCGCACTGCCTCTATTCGCCGACGGTGATGAGCTGTACCTCGATCCAGAGGCGCGCCAGCCTCTGCCGCGCCCGGTTCGAGTCAAAGGTAGGCCAAGGTGGAGCCAGGACGACCTAGCCGCGATCATCGAACACACGGTTCCAGTGCGCCGCAGCCTGATCCAAGACAAGTCAGGAGATCTGGCGGCCGAACCGTTTGAGGAGTGGACACAGCATCGCCAGCTCAAGCATGTCTTGCCGCTGGTCCACCAGATTTCCAAGGGCGGCGAACCTCGACCAGCCCGCTTGGCAGGGAAGATTTTTCGTCTCGACCGAGACCTTGGCCTCGTGGTCGAGTGACCTAAAAGGAATAACTCGAGCTTGATCAATCGCCAGCCTAGTGTGCAATGAACCAGTCCCGACATCACCTTTTGGTCGTCTGTGTATGATGAGCACGAGATCGTCGTACGCGGAGGAGTGCCATGGGAGACAACGGGATTGAACGAGTATCGGTGACGGCGCGACGGGGAATCGATCCACTTTGGGTGTTGGTGGGTGTCCTTGGTGGCGCTCTCGCAGTCGCGATCGTGGTCGTGCTCCTGATGATGGCGTTGACGATGAGCTGAGGTGGTGGACCCTCGGGTCCACCACCGCCTCCACATACGTGGAGATCACTGGAGCCGTTGAAAATGCCAGCCCTGACATCACAGGAAGACCTCCACGTGCGTGGAGAGCCTCGGTCATCCTAACGCCGTGGCCCGAACCGTTTGGTGGAACCACAATCTCTGTGATCAATGGGATGATGTGTGACACAGCAGACAGACGTCTGTCCATGAGTTTGACTGGATATAGGACTGAGGAGGTCTATGGGAAGTCAAAGCTTTGATTTGCGGGTTGAGCCGTGGATTGATGTCAGTTGGAAGGACCCAACGTCCAAGCGGCCGCCCCGGGTCGGATTGCGCGACCTATTCGCTCACGCGGGGGAGATTGCGGGGTTTGAAGCTCCGTTTGCTCCAGCGGCGTCCGGGTTTATGCGGATCTTGGTGGTTTTGACAGCAAGGATGACTGGGCTCGATGCCATCTCAACCAAGGCTGAGTGGCAGCAACGGCGGCGGGACTTGCTCGCCGCACCAAACCGTGCCTTTGATCCTGAAGCGATTGCGCGAGTCTTGGATGATGCGGATGGGTTCGATTTGTTCGGGCCACGCCCATTCCTGCAAGAGCCGCGGCTAGCACTTGAATGCAAATCCAGCTCAGGTTTGAACAAATTTGTATGGCCGAGGGCATCAGGGGCGAATCAGGTGTTCCTGTCCCATGATCGTGATGCGGACCCGAAGCCTATTCCTGCCGCTGAGGCGCCGTGGCACCTGTTGACTTGGCTCTACTATGGGCCCTCGGGTCGTTGCACCGCCCGTAAAGTCGGGGATGTTGACAAGGCTGATACGGGTGGTGGTCCGCTGCGGCGAACTCTCTCGGTTCATCCTTGGGGCGATGATCTGTATGAGACGTTGCTGCTGAACCAGGTTTACCTGCCTTCCAAACATGGCTTGTTTGATCAGGCGCTGTGGGAGGCTGGAGATTCCGATGTATTGGAGGGGCCGCCGGAAGGTAGTGGTCTCGCCTGGCAGCTGGCAAATCGGTTCCGCCACGCAGTCCTCCTTGTTCCCGACTCCTCAGGACAGTATGTCGAGGACGCTTACGCCACGTGGGCGTGGCGCCGCGCCCATCCGCCTGCCGATGATCCGTACATTCCGTTCCAGCTCAATGAGAAAACCGGTGAACGCTACCCGCGATATGCACAGGCCGACCGAGCGATCTGGCGCGATCTGGACTCGTTGATCCTCCATGTACCCGCCGAGGCTCCGGTTTCGCATCCCCGTGTCCTGGTCGATTTCAAAGGTCGGCCTGCGATACCTGATGAGGTGATGCGACGTTTGCGTATCCGCGCGTTCGGATATGAGCAGGACGGTCAGACCCGCGACAAGGCCTTCTTCGAAACCACGACTCCACCAGTCTTGAGCGCTCTAGACGATCCGGCGTTGGAGGTGCGGATCGAGCGGGTGCATTTGGCGGCAACACAGGTGGGGGAGCAGCTACGGCGCACCTTGCGCGCAGCATGGGTGGATCTGGCGGGGAAACCGAAAAAAGAGGCCCCTTGGCTGGCCCCGGCTATGGCGGTCTACTGGTCGCGAGCTGGCGAACAATTCTGGCGCCTGATCGGCACCGATGAGGCGCTCCCGGCACTCCCGAACGCTTTCATTCGCATCGCCACAGCCGTGTTTGAGCAGGCCACCGGTGCATATGGGGTCTCCCCGGTCACTATTTCGAAGCTTGAAACTCACAGGAGCCGACTGTTCCGCGGTTGGCAGAAGGAGACCAGGAATGACGACCACCGCCGCCGAACCCAGGTTGAGCAGAGCCGCCACGATGGTGAGGGACCTGACACGGGATCAGAAGACGAAGACTGGTGAACTAGACCTAGCGTTGCTGAAACTACCGGGTCCTCGTGCAACTCTCAAACGTTGCCTAGGGCTGGAAGCCGACGATAGACGCTGGGACCGGGCATGGCAGCATCTGGTCGAGTATGTGCCAGAACGGGCCGACTCGGCAGAAGAACGGGCATTCGTGGCTGTTGCGGCAATGATCTGCGCCCAGAACCCGTCTGCACGTAAAGATGACCTCGACGAACACCGCCCCCCGGCAACAGCCAAGCTCGGAGCGTCAATGGCCATCGGTGTCGCACAACACCGATGGTCAAGCAAAGACGCGGCTTTGAGTCGACTGATTCTCTTGGGGCGTCAAAACCTTGGCGGTCTGCACCGACTCCTTCCCCGAACGGTGTTGCACCTGCGAAGCCTGGGTGTACCGATTGCCTGGGCGGCATTGGTTGATGACCTCGCCGCCTGGCCGCGATACCGCCGTGAAATCACTAAACGGTGGATACAGGACTACCACCGCACACTTCACCGCATCGAAACCGAACGAGCCCGCAACGACGCTGATGAAAGCGAGACGACATGAACCAGCCACGATTCATTGACTTCCACGCCCTGCAAACCCTCCCGTTCAGCAACCCTAACCGCGATGAAGAGGGTGCCCCGAAAACGGTCGTCTTCGGTGGGGTTGAACGGTCCCGGATTTCCAGCCAGTCATGGAAACGACGCATCCGCCTCGATGTTGAAGCGAAACTCGGTGACCCGGCGGTGCGAACTCGTCGCGTGGTTCGCGGCGTCGCCGACCGCCTACACAACGTCCACGATTGGCCCATGAACGAGGCAGAAGCAGCAGGAAAACAGGTCGCCCGCTCAGCGGGCAATGGCATCAAACTTGAGAAAAGCAAAGACGAGAAAAACGAAGAGATCCTGACCACCTCTGTGCTGCTGTTCCTCCCTGAAGCAGGTTTGGACGAGCTGACCGAGATCGCTGCGCAACATCGCGATGACATCATCGCTGAAGAAGCCAAGAAAAAACCCAAAGGTATTCTCCCCGCGGAGGCCATCGCCGAAGTACTGGGTTCACGTAACGGCACTATCAACCTGTTCGGCCGTATGCTCGCTGAATTGCCTGGTGCCAATGTCGACGGTGCTGTGCAGATGGCGCACGCTTTCACCGTCCACGAAACCAATCCCGAGTTCGACTTCTTCGCCGCAGTAGATGACATTGAACAGCAAGCCGGTATCCCCGGATCGGGACACATCAACACCGCGATGTTCACCGCTGGCACGTTCTACCGTTACGCCAACATTGACCTAGACGGCCTTCTTGACAATCTTGGTGGCGACCGCGCCGCAGCGGCCGAACTCGTAACTGCGTTCGCTCAAGCTTTCATCCGAACGGTTCCCACCGGAAAAGACCGCCCCACTGCGCCTATGACGATTCCTGACCTCGTCCACCTCGCTGTACGGTCGGACCGGCCCGCTTCCATGGCCGCGGCATTCGAACGCCCCGTCCGCGCTGTAGACCAAGGCCACCTAGCCACAGCTGCGGCGACACTTGACCGCTACATCGGCCGCGTTAACCGACTGTTGGGCGCAGACCATCTCCAATGGTCGGCCAATACTCACCTTCTCGATGATGCCCCGAACCAACTCGGCGAATCGCGTGACTCCTTCGATGACCTAATCGACGAAGCAGTCCGTAATGCCCTTCCTCAGGAGTAGTAGTGACAGCCTTGATTCTTCGCCTTGCAGCGCCTTTGCAAAGCTGGGGCGAGCGCGGCACCTTCGGGGAAAAAGACACCGCTGACTTCCCGACTCGCTCGGGCCTGCTAGGACTGATCGCCTGCGCGGCTGGCATCAAGCGAGGCCATTCGCTTGGCTCTTTGAGCGACCTGGATTTCACTGTGCGCATTGACCGTCCCGGTGTACGCATCATTGACTTTCATACCGTCGGTGGTGGTTATCCACGCCACCAAGGAATCCCCACGGCGGATGGCAAACGAAAAAACACCGCGATCATCACTCGCCGCCACTATCTTGCCGACGCGGTCTTCACGGTCGCATGCACCGGGCCCCGACAAGCAGTAGACAAAGCCGCGTCCGCAGTCGCCGCGCCGCGATGGCAGCCATTCCTCGGTCGGCGCTCCTGCCCACCCGAACAACCCATGGTTCTTGGACTCTTCAGCGACGCCGACCAGGCTTTGCAGGAAGTGCCGCTGCCTCCCAACCCACGTAATAGAAAGGATGAGGTGCAGGTCAATATCATCCGAACCGCCCCGGCTGGGAGCACCGAGGCATGGAGCGAAATGTACGACCATTGTGATGGCTTCCCCGTCGGTGACCGCTTCTACCGCTCTCGTCCAATTCTGCGCACCACCGAAATTCTCGAGCCACGCCAACGTACCCACACCACCGAGGAATACCTCGATCGACTGACCGAACTCATGCGGCGAGGTGAGGCATGAGCCCGTGGCTAACCCAACTCATCCTCGACAGCCGACACCGTCAAGTCCATTGGCTCATGGCCGACGCCGGACGCCAACACAAATGGCTCATGCGCCTAGCCGAAGAGAACCTCGGCGATCAGCCACGACGCGCTGCAGGCCTGCTGTATCGAATCGAGCACACCGCAACCCGCACCTTGGCACTGGTCCAGACCCACCAAGAACCGCGCCTAGCCCGGCTGCCAGAGGAAGGCGTGACCACTGCCGCGACACGTTCACTCGGCCCGCTCATTGAACAATTGGCGACCGGCCAGCGTATCCGCTACCGCATTGTTGCCAACGCAACCAAACGCTGGGGAAACAGCGCACCAGATAAAGCAATGATCGGCAAGCTACACACCCTGCGAGGCGCAGCAGCAGAACAATGGTGGATCGGCCGTGCGGCTAACTGCGGCCTGGACACCGGACCGTTCGATGCCCGGCAGCTCCCAGATGCCCGAGTCCGGGGTCGAGGTCGGCATGCGCAAACCCAGTTTGATGGCACCGCGACTATTGCCGACGTTGACGCACTTCGAGATGCGATCAAAACCGGCATCGGCCGCTCGCAAAGTTTCGGCTGCGGACTGCTCAGCATCGCACCTGTCAGCACCAGCAAACCGGCAGCGCTATGAGCGACCCCCGAAAAAACCTCGGAGCGCCAGTGCTGGCCATGCTCCCCCGAGTGGCCGACAGCCTCTCGTTTCTCTACCTTGAGACCGCTCGTATCGTCCAAGACGACACCGGCATATGCGCTCAAGTCGAACGCGCAGGCAAGATTGACCGCGTCTACCTGCCAGTAGCAGCGCTTTCGTGCCTGCTGCTAGGGCCAGGCACCTCGATCACGCAACCTGCAATCGCAACCATCGCGCGCCACAACACCACTGTGGTGTGGACTGGTGCCGGTGGTGTGCGCATGTACGCTGCTGGCATATCCAGTGCCCTGACCGCAGCCTGGCTTGAAAAACAAGCGCGAGCATGGGCCAGCGACGACACACGCCTAGCCGTCGCGCAGCGTATGTTCGGCCTCCGCTTTGACGACACCATCGAGCCAGCCAACAGCCTTGCTCAACTGCGAGGGCTTGAAGGCGCCCGCATGAAAGCGCTCTATCGATCCCTGGCTGACCGCCACGGCATCCGCGGCTTCCGTCGCAACTACGACCCGCACAACTGGGAAACTCAAAGCCCGGTCAACCAGGCACTATCAGCCGCCAACACAGCTCTTTACGGTGTCTGCCACGCCGCCATTCTGGCTCTTGGATGCTCCCCAGCCCTCGGATTCGTCCACAGCGGCAAACAGCACGCCTTCGTATACGACATTGCCGATCTCTACAAAGCCAAACACACCATCCCCCTCGCCTTCACCTTGCACCGCGCATCCAACCCTGAAGCCGAAGCACGCCGCAGGTTCCGCAAAGACTTCACCGCTCTACGACTCCTACCCACCATCGTGCGTGACATCCAACGACTCATCGACCCTGACACCAGCAGTACCGAACCAGTGACGAACCCCGAACTGGTGCACCTGTGGGACCCCGACCTCGGCGACGTAGCGGCCGGAATCAACCACGCCGAACTCGACCCGGACTGGTGAACCATGGCCAACCTCGTCGTCATCTCCACCACAGCCGTACCCGACCACGTCCGCGGAGCCCTAAGCAGATGGATGGTCGAACCGACTCCAGGCTTCTACGTGGGCACACTGTCGGCCAAAGTCCGAGACGAACTATGGCAAGCAGTCAGCACCTCAGTCGCCGACGGTGCCGCCACCTGCGTCTTCCCCCACGCCGAACAAGAACAACGATTCATCATCCGCACCGCAGGAGAACGACACCGACACGTCATCGACTTCGACGGCCTCCAACTCATCGAATTCAAAGCCGAAAACGAACAAACGCCCGAATAAAACACCAGGTCAACAAGCCTGCTCTCCACGGACGTGGAGGTCTTCCGCCGCGGCCATCCGTCCGGCCTGAATCATCGCCCTGCTCTCCACGGACGTGGAGGTCTTCCGCCACGTACCGGGCGGAAGTCACGCATGCGAAGCTGCTCTCCACGGACGTGGAGGTCTTCCAATTGAGAATGGCTCGCAATCGTCACGACCCGACTGCTCTCCACGGACGTGGAGGTCTTCCGGATGACGTTCCATATCGCGGTGACTACTGAGACTGCTCTCCACGGACGTGGAGGTCTTCCGCTTGCATAGGCCCTCAACGGTGGTGGGTTTGGCTGCTCTCCACGGACGTGGAGGTCTTCCGTCGATGAACATCGCTAGGGGAAGTACTAATTTGGTGCCGGTGAGAGCCCTAGCTAGGAGCTGGAACCGCTCGACATGCCGTCCCATATCGAACCAGGAACGCTTGCCTGTTTAGACAGCGGGCCAGCAAGAGCACCTGAGCAGCGATTCACGACTTCGTGGAGTCTCGGACTATGCGTTTCACGCTCGATAGACTCACACCGAACTGTTGAGCGATGTCGGCTTGACGTTCACCTGCTCGCCATGCAGCTGCAATCGCGTTTCTTTGGTCGTTGGTCAACCGGCGGTTCAACGCCCAAGGGCGTGCACTTACTGCGTAGTTTTCGACGCGGTGACGGCCGGTGGTCACATCGCCGGTGAGCGATGAACCGGCGGGGTCAGGATTGGCCGAACCAGGCGCATCGGGGTCTGGCAGTGAATCTATGATGCTCTTGACCTGCGACGATGAGTGTGAATAAGACGTCAGCAGCTCCAGTTAAGAATGATTGCTGGCTATCCGAAGGTCTAAATAAAGCAGAGGCGGTTGCGACATCTAGACCTCCAAGTGGATCTTGCCTGGGAGAAGCAGGGCGCTTCTCATCCTGGGGTCAATGCTAGTCGTTAGCGCATTTCTGTTGCGAGCGTGAACTAGTGGTGTCAGATCCTAATTCAGGTCACCATTGGCTAAGTAGCTTTAGTCCTCGTCTGAAAAATAGACCTGATCGAGTTTCTCGACTGTATAGCTTGTCGCAAGTTGGTCCATATCGCCGAAATCGTTGTAGTACCCAGGTTCGAGGATCTGAGAGTCAAAGACAACGTTTCCGTTCAGGTTATGCATCAGGAGATATTCAAAGTCGCGATGAATGAGGCCACGAGCTTTCTCTTTGGCCACGAAGCCAGTCGCGGCAGCGAAAATCTCCGCAATTGCAGCGCAGTCTTGCTCGTGGCTGAGTTCTTTTCTTGGGTAGAACGAAATTGAAAGGACCTGATCGGTACCGAGAAGTTCAGCCGAGTCGGGTAGTTCCTCGGCGGGCTCGATGACAGCTACCGCGTAGAAGTCTTTGCGGTAGCACATTGGATGATCGCCCTGCTTGCCAATCTCCGCGCCAAACACACCTGCAAAGTAATGTATTGCTTCTTCGGCTGTCACGGTGCTTGAGGACTCAAAGTGATATTCCGGGGCAGCCATCTATTGGTTTCCTTTCGGAGAGAGCTTTAGGTCGTGTATCTGTCCGTCTTGTATAACCTTAACCTCTTTGAGACCGGTGACCGGGTCTCGGGCAAGACGCTCCTCAATCTCGTTTGAAGTGAGTTTAGAGTCAGAAAGGTTGAGAATGATCGAGTATGCCTGATTTTTCGAAACCTTGTTTCGGATCGCGGAGCGAACAGTATTGAGGCTGTTTCCGCTAGGGGAGTAGCAATCCCATTGGCGGCCTTCGATCAGATAATCCGGATTCTTGCCATGGGAGTTGGTCGGCGGTGACTGAACAACCTTGTAGCCGGCCACTGCCAATAGCTTCGCCGCTTCATATTCACGCCTGAGTGACTGCTTCTTTATTGGGCTGCCCTTGATAGCCTCGGGGATTCCTTCTGGTTCACGATTGGGATCTCGGGGCATCGAAGGCTTGGTGGAACTATCGATCGCCGGTTTGTTTTGGGCTCTCGGAGAGGTGGAACCTGGGGAGGTGGCCGCGTTGCCATGGTGATTGCGCAGCGCGTGGGCCTGATTCTCCAGCGTCTCGAGCTGGCTGCCAACTCCAGTCAGGGATGCTGTGGCTTCTTCCAGCCCTTCGCGTAGAGCCATGATCTCGGAGTGTTTTCCTTCGGCTCCAAGCGACATCAGAGCTTGCGCGGCCTCGTCTGTCGAGGCAAACGTCGGGCCGAACCCGGCCTGGGCCTCGTCGATCTAGTTGCGAGCGGCAGTTATCGAGGCGACCACGTCGTCAATCGAGGTCATAGGAGTGATACCTGGTAAGCCGAGGTTCCGGGTGCATTAGGGGCTGGTTCGTGTGAGGAGATGTTGACTACATCGTAAGCGCCGCTGAGGTCGAACGTGCAGCCTGGCAGGTGTTTCGTCTTGCCTCGCGAAACCTGCGGCGGACCGCGCAATTCGCCCTGCTCACATGATCCCGGCATCTTGACTTCGTCTTGGAGTGGGCCACGGCACAACGGCATCACGTTAACCGAAGGCGACCTCGCCGCTGGCGCAACAGTGCCGAACCAGCCCGCGTTGATTGACTGCGCAACCGCTTTAGACACATTAGTAAGGGCACTAACCGTACCGGTGGTCATACCTGGGGAGTGGTACGTCCGGGCCGAAGTCGGTGCACTGGTGATGTGCAGCGATAGGCTCAGTTACCCGAGTGGCCCAATTCTACTTGGGAATATCCACAATGGGCGGAGGAGATTTTGCACCGCCGTGTATCCACAACCTAGCCGCACCTGGTCGCATTAGTCCGCATATGGCCGCATATTTGTGGGCATAGAAAAACGCCCCCGGTGATCGAATCTTTGTTCGGCTACGAGGACGTTTACGCAGCTCAGAGCTTGGAGCGGGCGACGAGAATCGAACTCGCGTAATCAGTTTGGAAGACTGAGGCTTTACCATTAAGCTACGCCCGCTTGCTGGCTAATTGCTCCAGCGCCGTAAAGTTTACCTCCTTGCGTCGCGTATGCAAACCGGGGTCCACTCCAGGGTCGCGGTAAACCTCTCACCTGGGACGATATCGCTTGAACTTCGTTTGCGGGGCGGATCGTGGCGCTGAGAGTGTGGCAGAGGCGAATTTGGCCACACCCCCAAGCCGCAGGCTGGGCCCTGGAATTAGACTCGATAAGAGCGTGTGGTCGCGCAGTGTGTTCACCATCTATGCGCTGATCGATGCAAGAGACCATTAAGCCGAAATGTATTTAGGAGTACGCCTGTGAAAAGCACCGTCGAGACCCTGAGTCCGACCAGGGTACGGCTGTCGGTGGAGGTGCCGTTCGAAGAGCTGTCCCCTCACATCGCCGAGGCGTACAAGCAGGTCGGACAGCAGGTCCGCGTGCCCGGGTTCCGTCCCGGCAAGGCGCCCAAGGCCATCATCGACCAGCGAGTGGGCCGTGACGCCATCTACGCCCAAGCGATCGATGGAGTCATGCAGACCAACGTGATGCAGGCCCTTCAGGACGAAGAGATCACACCACTGGGTCGCCCCGAGGTGACCGACATGGACAAGATCGAAGAAGGCGAGCCCTTCACGTTCACCTTCGAGACTGACGTCACGCCGGACTTCGAGATGCCGGAATTCTCCAGCCTCAAAGCCGAAGTCGAGCGCAAAGGCGTCGACGAGGCCGCTGTGGACGAAGACATCGAGGGCGTCCGCCTCCGTTTCTCATCGCTGAAGACCGTTGAACGGGCCGCTGACAATGGTGACTTCGTCGTCATCGACCTCAAGGCCACCATCGACGGCGAAGAAGTCGAGGGCGGATCCGCCGAGGCCATGTCGCACGAAGTTGGCGCCGGGGGGCTAGTCGACGGGCTGGACGAGGCCCTCGTCGGAATGTCCGCTGGCAGCAGCACGACCATCAAAGCTCCGCTGGCCGCCGGTGACAAGGCCGGTGACGACGCCGACATTGAGATCACAGTGCAGGCCGTCAAGGAACGTGAACTGCCGGAGCTGGACGACGAATTCGCCCAGATGGCCTCGGAGTTCGACACAATCGCCGAGCTGCGCGAATCAACCCGTGAGCGTCTCGCCAAGCAGTCCGAACTGAGTCTGGCGGGCGCTGCCCGCGAGAAGGTTCTCGACGCGCTGCTTAGCGCGGTGGACGTCCCGCTACCGGAGAAGGCGGTCGCCGATGAGATCGAGCACCGCAAGAAGCACTTGGCCGACCAGGTTTCGCAGTTCGGTAGCTCGTTCGAAGATTACCTACAGATGATGGGTAAGTCCGCCGAAGAGTTCGAAGCTGAAACCAAGGAAGAGGTGGAGAACAACCTCCGCCAGGCCATCGTCCTCAACCGCATCGCGCGGGAGAAAGAGGTCGAGGTCTCCAACGACCAGCTCACCGCCGAAGTCATGCGCATCGCCCAACAGCAGGGCGTGCCACAAGAGCAGTTCCCCGAGTTCGTCCAGCAGCTGCGCCAGCAGGGTTCGCTCCAACAAGTTGGAGGCGACCTGCGTCGCCGTTTGGCCCTCGAAGAGGTCGTCAAGGAAGCCAGCATCGCCGATGACTCCGGTACGGCTCTGACTTCCGAGGAGCTCTTCCCGGGACGCGCCGAGGCCGAAGCGGCCGCGGAAGAATCCGAAGAGGCCGACGACAAATAGGCCCGTGCGAAGACACGCCGGGCTGCATGAGACTCTCCCCGGAGTGATCCGAGGAAGTCTTACCCCATGACGAAGACGGACTCGCTGTTAAAGCGGCGAGTCCGTCCTTCGTTATGCCACGGGCGATGGCGGATGGATAAGGAAGATATCCGCTGGGAGCGAACAGGGCCTTATGCGCTCTTCAATCGGGCCTGTGGCGGGCTAAGGTCTTGTACAGGCATCACTAAAATGCATTCCGTCTCTACTGACAAGAAGGTGCGAATGATGGCACATCTCAAAGACATGTACGCCCCCTCAGCCCGCCGCGGCAATGGGGGAGCGACTTCGGTTGGCCTCGACGACATGGTGTTCGACCGCCTCCTGCGGGAGCGCGTCATCTTCCTCGGCACCGATGTCAACTCCGAGGTGGCCAACCGCATCTGCGCCCAGTTGGTGCTCTTGGAAGCCGAGGACCCTGAGCGCGATATCAAGCTCTACATCAATTCGCCCGGGGGCTCCGTCTACGACGGCATGGCTATCTACGACACCATGCAGTTCATCAAGAATGACGTTGCCACTGTCGCGATGGGCATGGCGGCTTCCATGGGGCAACTTTTGCTGTGCGCCGGAACCACCGGTAAGCGTTACGCGTTGCCTCACTGCCGGATCATGATGCACCAGCCCTCCGGTGGTATTGGTGGTACCGCATCCGACGTGGCTATTTTGGCCGAGCAGATGCTCTACACGAAGAAGATGTTCCAGGAACGCGTTTCTTTCCACACCGGCCAGTCGATGGAGACCATTGAGCGTGACTCTGACCGCGACCGCTGGTTCACCGCTGACGAGGCCAAGGACTACGGATTCATTGACCACGTAGTGAGCCGGGCGACCGACGTTCGCCCCGGGAACTAACAGAAGAACGTCTGGAAGGATTACACCGATGGATTTCAAGCCCCAAGCTCGCTACATCGTCCCGTCGTTCACCGAGAAGACCTCGTATGGCGTCAAGGAGATGAACCCGTACAACAAGATGTTCGAGGACCGAATCATCTTCCTGGGTTCCCCGGTGGATGACACCTCGGCCAACGACATCATGTCGCAGCTGATCGTGCTGGAAGGCAACGATCCCGACCGTGACATCACGATGTACATCAATTCTCCGGGCGGTTCACTGACCGCTCTGATGGCCATCTACGACACCATGCAGTACGTGCGCCCCGACATTCAGACGGTGTGCATGGGCCAGGCCGCCTCCGCCGCCGCCGTGCTGCTGGCCGCAGGAACACCCGGCAAACGCACCGCGTTGCCGAACTCTCGCGTCATCATCCACCAGCCCGCCACTGAAGGTACTTTCGGTCAGGCCTCCGACATGGAGATCCAGGCCCGGGAGATCCTGCGGATGCGTACCCAGCTGGAAGAAGTGCTTGCCCGCCACACCGGCCAGAGCGTCGAGAAGATCCGCAAAGACATCGAACGCGACAAGATCTTCACCGCTGACGAGGCTGCCCAGTACGGCATCGTCGACAATGTGCTGGCCTACCGCAAGAAGAACGCCATCGCTTCTTAGGCTGCTGTGACCAACGGTTCTGTTGAGTCCTGCGCGTTTGCCTAGGCGCTAGGGGCGCGTGTGGCGTGGGGGTCGATGGTCACCGATGACACTTTTGGCAACGAAGTGGTAAGGGATTAGTAAAGTCTGCATTGAGCGGCTCGGTGGTCCACCGCCGGGCCGCTTCGGCATAAACAGGGCGAATAGCCTGTTCAGTGACGAAAATAACGACTGTTCGTACAAGGTTGACTGATACTCATCTATATTGAAAGGTGGTTAGTCGGCCCGTCACCGGGTACGGTGACGGTGGCGGTTATAGCGATCGTCGCCAATAATGGATGAGAACCTCCCGGTTCGAATGACCACCGAATGCGCGCAAGGAGTGAAGCGATGGCTCCACGGCTAGGCGAGGGCGAGATGCTCAAGTGCTCGTTCTGCGGAAAATCGCCGCAGCGCCAGGTGCGCACGCTCATTGCGGGGCCCGGTGTCTACATCTGCGATGAATGCATCGATCTGTGCAACGAGATCATTGAAGAGGAACAGGCCGAGGCCGCTGAGGTTGCTTGGGAGGATCTTCCCAAACCTAAGGACATCGTGGAGTTCCTCGACCAGTTTGTCGTGGGACAGTCGGGCGCGAAGCGGTCGCTGGCCGTGGCCGTCTACAACCATTACAAGCGGGTCCAGGTCGGAAGCTTGGAACAGCACTCGCGAGCCGGGTCAGAGCCCGTCGAGTTGCAAAAGTCGAACATTCTCATGGTTGGGCCGACCGGTTCGGGTAAAACCCACTTGGCTCAGACTCTCGCCCGGATTCTAAACGTCCCCTTCGCGATCGCCGACGCCACCGCCCTGACAGAGGCCGGATACGTCGGCGATGACGTGGAGAACATTCTCCTTAAGTTGATTCAGGCCGCCGACTACGACGTCAGCCGAGCCGAAACGGGAATCATTTACATTGATGAGGTCGACAAGGCCTCCCGAAAGGCCGAGAACCCTTCGATCACCCGCGATGTCTCCGGCGAGGGCGTCCAGCAAGCACTTCTGAAGATTCTGGAAGGCACGGTGGCCTCGGTGCCGCCGCAAGGCGGACGTAAGCATCCGCAGCAGGACAACATTCAGATCGACACCTCCAACATCCTCTTTATCTGTGGCGGAGCCTTCGCCGGTGTCGAAGACATCATCAAGGAACGCATGGGCAAGCGCCGGGTCGGTTTCACCGCCGAACTCTACAGCGCCGGTGACACTGAAGCCGACGAGCTGGTTTCGCAGGTCATGCCTGACGATTTGCTGAAGTACGGCCTGATTCCCGAAATGGTGGGTCGGCTGCCGATCATCACCACTGTCGAGCACCTCGACAAAGACACGATGTTGAAGATCCTCACCGAGCCGCGCAACGCCTTGGTCAAGCAGTACCAGCGATTGTTGGAACTCGACGGTGTCGAGTTGGTCTTTGAGGATGCCGCCTTGGAACCCATTGTCGAGCAGGCGATGCTGCGAGGGACGGGCGCTCGTGGGCTGCGGGCCATCATGGAAGAGGTCCTGCAGCCGGTCATGTTCGAGATCCCCAGCCATGCCGACGAGGTGGCCCGAGTGGTGATCACGGCCGACGTCGTCAAACGAAACGTCAATCCGACCCTGGTGCCGCGCACGGCCGCAGAGAAGAAGAGCCCGAAACTACGGCCCTATCACGCCACCGAAAAGAATGAGCGTTCCGCCTGACGAAACGGTTTGACTGTCTTAACTCCCGCGAAAACCACTAGCTGGCGCTGATCGAGATTCGTACGATCATGCTATGAGCCCCGCGCATGGTTTGCTTCCCTCTCTCCGGCACACCTTCACCTGGCGCGGTCGCCACGTGCGATGGAACACCTATGGTCAAGGTCCGCCCGTTGTGTTTTGCCACGGTACCCCGTGGTCCTCTTACTTGTGGCACCCATTCGCCGTCGCACTGTCTGAGAACTATCGTGTCTACGAATGGGACATGCCCGGCTATGGTCAATCCTCGAAGCAGCCTGACCACGACGTGGGCCTCGATTTCCAAGGTGAACTGTTCGCCGCGTTGCTAGGCGAGTGGAATGTGGACGCACCGCATGTGATCGCCCATGACTATGGTGGCGCGGTGTCGCTGCGTGCGCATTTGCTGCGCGATTGTGCCTTCGTCTCATTCGCGTTGTCAACGTGGCTGTCCGAGGTGACTACATCGATAAGATGATGACCCCTCAGCGGTGATCACGGCAGCGATTTTCAGGAGTCGCGCTGGTCCTTGTCGCTTTCGTCCTTTTCATTGGACGAGGAGTCGTCGCGTTCCTCATCGGCTTCATTGCGGCGTAGTTGCCGGTCGAGATCGCGCAGAAAGTCCGGGTCATCGTCGGGAGCTACGGGGCCGCGAGGACGGCGTGGGCCGCCGCCTCGGCCTCCGTTGGGGTGACGTTTGGCCGCGGAACCGCCGCCGTCGGGACGGGCTCGACCAAAGGTGAACCACAGGATTCCGCCGAGTATCGGCAGAAAGACGATGATCAGCACCCAGACGGCCTTGGGGAAGCGACGCGGGGCCTCATCACCTCCGAGGCAGTCGGCGACGGCGGCGATGAGCAAAGCGAGATGAGCCAAGAAGGCGAATATCAGGACGCGGACCATGTCCTACATGATGCCTTGTCGACTAGAAGGGTTGCCAACCTGGTTTGCCTTACCCGGAAAACTTTTGCCTGTGTCGGAGGCAATGCGGGTCTGGGCCGACGTTTGCTGGTTGGATGAAGGTGGGACGTGACGCATAAGACAGTCCGCATCACGCCCCACAAGCTACCGATGAGTAACTTAGTGCGCTATAGTTCACGTCACAGCCCTCGGCCGAGTAACGTGACTGAGGCTGAGGCAGGATAAAGAGCAATGAGCCACCTCGCCACCCATGAGGTGGCGCACAGGAGCTCATACCTAGAGCTATGACCCAATCCCCCGTTGGAGGAGGGCAGATGAACATCGTTGTTCTCGTCAAACAGGTGCCGGACTCGGGGCTGGAACGCCAGCTAACCGAAGACCTCACCGTGGATCGAGACGGATCCAATAACGTCATTGGTGAACTTGACGAACACGCCATCGAGGCGGCGCTGCAATTGCAGGCCGACCATGGCGGTGAAGTCACCATTTTGACTGTCGGGCCCGATTCCGCCACTGAAACCATCCGTAAGTCCCTCGCTATGGGGGCAGACAAGGCCGTGCATGTTGAGGACGAGCGGATCGCTGGCTCGTGCGCGATGAGCACGTCCAAGGTGCTGGCAGCCGCCCTCAAGAAGCTTGAATGGGACCTCGTCATCTCCGGCGCGGAGTCGACCGACTCCGGTATGGGCGTCATGCCCTACTTGCTGGCGGCCCACACGGGTGCCGCGGCCGCCACTGGAGCTCGCAAAATTGACAAGACCGACGAGGGTCTCACCATTGAGCACCAGACCGATAACGGCTACCAGGTGCTCAAGACCTCCACTCCGGCGATCGTGTCGGTGTGGGACACCATCAACACCCCGCGCTACCCCTCGCTGAAGGGCATCATGGCCGCCAAGCGCAAGCCCTTGGAGTCATGGGACCTCGACGACATCGAGGTGGACGCCTCCGAGGTAGGCACCGATGCCGCCACGACGGCCGTCGTCAGCGCAACCAAGCGCCCGCCGCGCGAAGCCGGGAAAGTTGTGACCGACGAGGGAGAAGGCGGCAAGGATCTGGCCGACTTCCTGGCATCCGAGAAGTTCATCTAGAGGAAAGGAGTATCCATCATGGCTGAAGTCTTTGTATATGTGGATTCGGCTGGCAAGCTAGCCGCTGAAATGCTGACCATGGCCCGTCCTCTCGGTGAGGTCTCGGCGGTCATCGTCTCTGAGCCAGGTGACAGTGCCGAAGCCGTAGCCCAAGCTGCC
The DNA here is from genome assembly GCF_016925535.1 of Natronoglycomyces albus. Lineage (NCBI taxonomy): Bacteria > Bacillati > Actinomycetota > Actinomycetes > Glycomycetales > Glycomycetaceae > Natronoglycomyces > Natronoglycomyces albus. The sequence goes on from NZ_CP070496.1 coordinate 1,510,611, forward strand.
GAGTACGGGGCCAGCAAGGTTTATCTCGCTGAAGTCGCGGGGGTGGGGGACTACTTCATGGTTCCCAAAGCTGACGTGGTCACCGAACTGTTCAAGGAGCACGCGCCTTCGGCGGTACTGCTTCCGTCGACCTCGGAGGGTAAGGCCGTCGCCGCCTATCTGGCTGTCAGCACCGGCAACGGCTTGTTGACCGATGTCAGCGCCCTGGATGCCGAGGGGCAGGCTACGCAAGAGATCTTCGCTGGCGCTTCGGTGTCGACCTCGAAGGTGACCAAGGGAGTCCCGATCGTCACCGTCAAGGCCAACTCGTTGGCAGCGGAACCCTCGTCCTCGACTCCGGAACAGGTCGCGGTTGAGGCGAGCATTTCCGAGAGCGCCAAGAAGGTCGCCGTGGTCGAGAAGGTCGAGGAGCCCAAGGGTGACCGTCCGGATCTGACCGAGGCCGGGGTTGTCGTCTCTGGCGGTCGCGGCGTTGGCTCGGCTGAGCAGTTCAAGCTCATCGAGGACGTTGCTGACGCGCTTGGTGGAGCCGTGGGCGCTTCGCGTGCGGCCACCGACGCGGGATACTACCCGCACAAGTTCCAGGTGGGGCAAACCGGTACGACTGTCAGCCCACAGCTGTATGTGGCCGCCGGTATTTCCGGGGCGATTCAGCACCGAGCTGGCATGCAGACCTCCCGCACCATCGTGGCTGTGAATAAGGACGCCGATGCCCCGATCTTCTCCCTAGCCGACTACGGAGTAGTGGGGGACCTGTTTAAGGTCCTGCCGCAGCTGCTGGAGAACGTCGAAGCTCGCAAGTAAGACGCGCCAGCCGCGCTGGTTTCTGAGAGTGGCTCCCACCGCACTGCGGTGGGAGCTTCCTTCGTTTTACGGAGCTGTCGGCTATGCTGACCCGATCTCACATCTGTGGAATACCACCAAAGCCCTTTGGAGGAACGAACTATGGCGACCCAAGCAGTTGCGCACCTAGAGCCCCGCGTTCTCGCCGAGGCTCTGCCCGAAGCCGGCCGGGTCGCAGCCTGGGCCCGTGAAGCCGCTCTTGTGTTCGGCGGAGCGGCTGCCGTTGGAATCAGCGCTCAAGTCGCGGTCCCGATCCCTTTCATTACCCCAGTGCCATTCGTGCTGACCACCCTGACTGTGCTGCTTTTGGGTGCTGCCTACGGCCCGATCCGCGCCGGTATCACCATTGCCGTGTACCTGGCCGTGGGAGCGGCGGGAATGCCATGGTTCTCGGAGGCTACTTCTGGCTTGGGGCATCCTTCCTCTGGCTACATTGTTGGCTTCCTGCTGGCGGCCATTGTCGTCGGAGCACTGGCCCGTCGCGGTGGTGACCGTACGTTCCTCAAGACCTCAGGTCTCATGGTCGTCGGCAGCCTCATTATCTACGCTGTCGGCGTCCCCTACCTGGCCTATGCCACCGGCATGGGATTCTCCGAGGCGCTTTACAAGGGCATGGGGGTTTTCCTGGTCACCGACCTCATGAAGCTGCTAATTGCCGCCGCCTTGTTGCCCGCCGCGTGGAAGGGCGTGCAACGCCTGCGCAGCGACGCATAGATTCGATACGCGAAACGCCCGCCAGCGAATCTGGCGGGCGTTTCGCTTTCTACGGGGTCAAAGCGATGAAATGTGAATCGAGGGGGATGAGCGAGGGGTTATTGGGTGGGCGTTAATCCCACTCCCAGGCTATTCCCAGTGAACCCGGCTGCAACTGTGTCGCGACCAGCTCTACCGTGTTGTTGGCGCTCAGTTGCATGTCGCCGGTTTCCTTGCGTTGGCGACTGAGTTGGGTTTGTGCGAACTGATAGAGGCGGGTGGGTCGTTGTTCGGGGTCGAATCGCACCTGTAGGACGTATTGCTCCACCGAGTGGCGGAAGGCGTGTCCGTGCCCGTCGGAGAGGGTGTTGGTGCCGGAGATATTGACCTGGAACATCTGCAGGTCGCCCTGGTGTAGTGGACCGGGGAAGAGCACTTCGGCGACCATTGTGGGTTCCTTTGGGTGGCGCACCACTTTGCCGATCTCACAGTCCCGAACCGCCTCGAGTCTCACCTGCTCGATATCGCAGCCAGGGTCGCCTCTGTACAGCAGGATGTATCGGTCTACGTCCTCGCGGCGTGCTCGCACCAGCATGGTCAGTTCCACCAGAGATTCTTGCCGGTGTTTGTTCACGTGCACCACCACTTGTTGCGTGATGATGTCGGCCAAATTTTCGCGTACCAATGGGACCTGGTCGGCCAGTTGGCGCACGTCCATTCCACCCAGAACGGTCTCTGGGTTGTCGCTGTCGGCCCGAAGTGTGCGTGGGCCGCGAGCACGGCGTGGTCCCAGCAGCGACCGTAGCGAACCTTCGGGTAGTTCCAGGATCTCTTCTAGGGTGTCGATTGCGGCCAGCGACTTCGGGTGTTCCGGTCGTGTCTTGCCGCTCTGCCAGTAGCTCAGGCTCGTGGTCGAGACGGTGACACCGCGGGCCGCCAGATGGTGGCGGATGCGATCCAGTCCCAGGCCACGTGCCTCGATTGCCGTTCGAAGCGCCACGTGGAAGGGGCCGTTGTCCAGTGCATCTGTCAATTCGGGGTTCATGGCTTTTCCAGCTACGGGAGTCTCCCTTTACTCAGGAGGCTTATGCAAAACCAATGGCTTGAGTTCGTTTATCGGCCGGGCGACGTGTGGTGGCCCCGGCCGCGGTGACAGCTCATTCTTACATGTGCCTTCAAGATGAATCCGAGTATTATTTTCCGTTATGTGGCGGTATCTCGCTTATCCTAGTATGTTTCTGATCGGCCAGATAGTTACCCGATGGTAACTTTAGTGGTCATTGCCCACCAGTGTTTTCGATGAGGTAAGTGCACACCTCTGCCTGACAGCCTCGCGCGTCGAACCGTAAACTGGTCAAGCTATGTCATATCTCGATCACGCGGCGACTACGCCGATGCTGCCCGCCGCGCTCGACACTTACCTGCGAGTGGCGAAGACAGTCGGTAACGCTTCCTCCCTCCACACATCTGGCCGCGCCGCTCGTCGCATCGTCGAAGAGTCGCGTGAGCAGATAGCCGCGGCGCTGGGAGCCAAGCCCTCGGAAGTCATCTTCACCGGTTCCGGAACCGAGGCCGACAACCTCGCCACGAAGGGCCTGTTTTGGTCTCGGCGGGCGCAGGGCCGTCATCGCCTGGTCACCTCCGGAATCGAACACCATGCCGTCGCTGACCCCATCACCTGGCTGGAGTGTCACGAAGAAGCGAGAGTAACGCGCCTCAACGTGGACGAACATGCCCGCATCGATGTCGATCAGCTAGCGGATTTGTTGCTTCACCACCGAGAAGAGGTTGCCCTCATCAGCTGCATGTGGGCCAATAACGAAGTTGGCACCGTGCAGCCTATTGCCCAGATCGTCGAGCTGGCCGACGACATCCCCGTTCACTCCGACGCCGTGCAGGCCGTCGGGGCCGTCCCGGTCAACTTTGCCGAGGCCGGATTGACCGCGCTGACCCTCTCGGCTCACAAACTCGGTGGCCCCGTCGGAGTCGGGGCGCTGCTGCTCAAGCGAGACGCATCGTGCACCCCTATCCTCCACGGCGGAGGCCAGGAGCGCGAGGTGCGTTCGGGAACCCTGGACACTGCCGGAATCGCGTCCTTCGCCACCGCCGTGGCCACCGCCGTGGAGAATCTCGCATCGGAGTCACGCAGGCTAGAAGAACTACGCGACGACTTGATCGCCCGCGTACGCCAGGCGGTGCCGACCGCGATCCTCAACGGAGACCCCGAAAATCGTCTGCCGGGTAATGCCCACTTCTCCTTCCCCGGCTGTGAAGGCGATGCCCTCTTGATGCTGCTCGACGCCGCCGGAATCGAGTGCGCTACCGGCTCCGCCTGCACCGCCGGAGTAGCCCAGCCCTCCCACGTACTACTGGCCATGGGGGTCGGTGAGGACCAAACACGATCCTCGCTGCGCTTTAGCCTCGGTCATACCTCGACCCCCGAAGACGTCTCGGCTCTCGTCAAGGCCCTGCCGGCAGCCGTAGAACGAGCCCGCAGCGCCGGCCTGTCCTGAACTAGTGGGCTAATGGCGGTATCTACCCGGTTCGATGCAGCCGCACACACCGTCTCGCTGCGCAAACAAAACCCGATGCTCCATGGGTAGTCTGGAGAGGTGACTATGCGAGTGCTGGCCGCCATGAGCGGCGGAGTTGATTCGGCCGTCGCGGCTGCCCGCGCGGCCGAGGCCGGACATGACGTGACTGGCGTGCACCTGGCGCTGTCCAAAAACCCACAGACCTATCGTTCTGGAGCGCGCGGCTGTTGCACGCTCGAAGATTCCCGCGACGCGCGCCGCGCCGCCGACATCATCGGCATCCCTTTTTATGTGTGGGACATGTCCGAACGGTTCCACAACGATGTGGTCGAAGACTTCCTGAGTGAATACTCCGAGGGTCGCACCCCCAACCCGTGTCTGCGCTGCAACGAGAAGATCAAGTTCGAAGCGGTGCTCGACCGGGCCATGGCGTTGGGCTTCGACGCCGTTGTCACCGGCCACTACGCGCAGCTGACCGACGGCATCCTCCGCCGCGCGGTCGACCCTGGCAAAGACCAGTCCTACGTTCTGGCAGTTCTCACTCGGCAGCAGCTGGCCCACTCGATGTTCCCGCTTGGGGACACTCCCAAGGAAGAGGTGCGTGAGGAGGCCGAACGTCGCGGTCTAGCCGTGGCCCGCAAGCCCGACAGTCACGACATCTGTTTCATCGCCGATGGTGATACGCGCGGCTTCCTCAACCGCAAGCTGGGGGAGAAGCCAGGGGAATTCATTGACGCGACCACCGGCGAGGCTGTCGGTGAACACCGTGGTTCCCATCAGTTCACCATCGGGCAACGTCACGGTCTTGGCCTTGGTCGTCCAGCGGCCGACGGCAAGCCCCGCTATGTCCTCTCCATCACCCCGGTTGACAACACGGTCACTGTAGGGCCCAAAGAAGCCTTGCAAGTGGACACGATTCACACCAAGACACCGGTGTGGCTCGACGGGCAGGCCCGCACCGCCGCATTCGACTGCGAAGTCCAGCTGCGCGCCCACGGTGAGGTGTATCCGGCCCATGTCACCCCGACTGACACTGGGCTGACGGCCCGCCTGGCTAAACCCGCCTATGGGGTTGCGGCCGGACAGGCGCTGGTGGTTTATCAGCCGCAAGATCCCGACGATGTCGTCATAGCCTCGGGCACCATCACCGCGACTGAATCGCCCGCCCTGGTTGAGGCCGCAACCAATGCGAACTGATCCGCGCGAAACGGTAACGTCCCCGACACGGCCTTCGCTGCCCACCGGTGTCGCGACTGGGATTGGCTCACTGCCGGGCCTCGACATCGCCGAGGCGGTGCGAACCGTGCTCGGGGAGACCCCTGACTGGCCTTACTTGCCCGAGCTCCCCGCACGGGGTCCTGGGGCGGACATGATTGGTCGCACAGCGGGACTATTGGTAGACCTTCCGGTTCAGCAATGGGTAGGACGGTGGCAACTGGCCGACCGTCCCGGGATCGACCAGCGGCGTATTAGCGACTTCTGGCGGCGTGACCTCGACGCGTTGCATGACATTGCCGCAGACCACGACGGTCCGCTGCGTCTGACTTGCGCGGGACCGTGGACTTTGGCCGCGGCGCTGTGGCGGCGAACCGGTGGCGCGATGTTGGCTGACTCCGGCGCGGTCCGCGACGTGAGCGAATCCCTTGCCGAGGGCGCACGGCGCCTGGTCAGCGAAGTGCAAGAGCGTCTACCTCGAGCGACGGTGAGCCTGCAACTAGACGAACCGTGGCTGCCAGCGATCGTGGCCGGACATGTCGCGACCGAGTCGGGCTTCGACGTGTACCGTCCTCAGGAACTGTCGGTCGTGGAGGAACGGTTGAGTTCCTTCATCGCATCGATGCCGGTGCCGATCGTTGTCCACTGTTGTGCCCCGGAAGTTCCGGTCTCGGCTTTGCGTCGGGCTGGGGCAAGCGCGGTGTCGTTGGACGTGACCCTGATCGACGTTGAAAACGTCACCCAGATGGATGTTTTGGGAGAGAATCTCGAGGCGGGCCTGGGTTTGCTGGCCGGCGTCGTACCTTCCACCAGTTCGCCGGTAGACGAGATTGAATCCGAGTCCACATCTGACACTTTGCCAGGTAAGGCGGCCGCGGATGTGGTGTCGGATATATGGAATCGGCTCGGGTTCTCACCCGCCCAACTGCGCCAACAGGTCAGTGTGACGCCTACGTGTGGGCTATCCGCATCCGACTTTGACTACGCTCGCCAAGCAATGTACGCAGCCCTCGAAGCTGCGAAGTACTTGGGCGACAACTAGACCGCTGGGCTGCGGGCGCATCGTCCATTTCAATCTGGCCATCAACCGCAGCGCCACAGTCGGCGCGATACCCCTGCGGCATGCCTGCGGACGAGGTCCTGCATCCTTACAGAACAGCCACATGGCTGACGGCATTGGCTCAGCCCACACGGCCAACCCTCCCGCCTAGAGGCCGATATGGTTCTGTGGCCCGAGCCGTTCGTTCCCCCACCCAGGGATCGACATGCCAATCCCTGCGACCTATCGCCCTATCACCCCAAAAAGTGAGCACTCCATGAGTAAGAAGACCAAGTCCCGCCGATCTAAGAAATCACAGAACAAGACCTACGGTGCGATTCTTGCCGCCATCATCGCGATCGTCGCCCTCTACGGCGCCAATACCAGCGGCATCTTCGATGACGCGACCAACACCGGCGATGGCCCGCGAGAGGTCAATGTCGAAGGGCTCTCCGACGCCATCGACGACCTCACCGTCGCCGAAGACCACATTGGTGGATACGACCGCGCGCTCTTCCCGCATTGGTCTGACCTCGACGGCTCTGGCTGTCACGCCCGTGAACGCACGCTGTTGAACGAAGACCTCTCTGGCAACCTCACCGAGGAGGACTGCGGTTCAGCCATGGCTGGCGAATGGACATCTTGGTTCGATGGAGACACGGCCACCAACTCGCCGGATTTCGACGTTGACCACATTGTTCCCTTGGCGGAGGCGTGGCGCTCCGGGGCTCACGAATGGAGCACCGAGAAGCGAGAGGAATTCGCCAACGACCAGGACAATCTCACTGCTGTCAGCGCTTCCTCGAACCGTTCCAAAGGCGATTCGGACCCAGCTGACTGGATGCCGCCGGCTGAAGAGATCCACTGCGAATACGTTGCGGTGTGGGTTGACGTGAAGCTCAAGTGGGATCTGACGGCCAATCCGGGGGAACACCAGGCTCTGACCGAAATCGCCGCCAACTGCTGAGACCAGCAGCGATGCAGCGCCACAGCGCAATGCAGCTGACCTGATCCGCGCCCAAGTCTGCGGCATTGGCGCTGTAGAAGTTGGCTGCCCGTTGCTATCGTGTCGGCATGACTGTCAGCGACGCGGACCTCAACGAATTCGAATCGGCGCGTGGGCGTCTGTTCGCCATCGCCTATCGAATGCTTGGATCCGTCGCCGACGCCGAGGACGTCGTCCAGGAATCGTTCTTGCGCTGGCAGTCTGCCGACCGTGCCGCTATTCGCACGCCAGCGGCCTGGTTGACCAAAGTGGTGAGCAATCTGGCCCTTAACCGCCTCTCCTCCAGCGTTGTGAAGCGGGAGCAATATATCGGGACCTGGCTGCCCGAGCCAATACTCGATGCCCACCCGGGCGCGAATCCCGATTCGGACAACCCTGAATCACTCGCGGAGCGGCACGAATCGGTATCCTTCGCGCTTCTGGTCATGCTGGAACGACTGTCTCCCATGGAGCGGGTGGTTTTTGTATTGCGGGAGGCCTTTGGCTATCGGCACGCTGAGATTGCCCAGTTCCTCAACGTGAGCGAATCGGCCAGTCAACAAACGTTTCATCGCGCACAGGAGCGGCTGGGCGATGTGCGGCGCTTTGAGGTCGCGCCTCAAGAGGCTCACCGCATAGCCAAGGTGTTCGTGGAGGCCGCGTTGAGTGGCGATCCCCAGCAGTTGGCACAGCTGTTGACCTCCGATGTGATCGCCATCGGCGATGGCGGCGGGGTTGTACCGGCTGCCCGTCGCCCGTTTGTGGGGCGCGAGAAGGTCGCCTCGCTGGTCTCGAAGTTCTTCCAGGCCGTTCCGAATTTGCGTCAGTACACCGAGGGCCTGCGACTGTATTCGGTGGTCGTGGGTGGGGCGCCCGCATTGCTAGGAGTCAAGGATTCCAGCGCGGTCGCGTTGATGATCTTGGATGTTGTCGACGGCAAGATCTCGGCTGTGCGAACGGTCGCCAACCCCAACAAGCTCACCCATGTTTACCAGCAGTGGACGACACACGCCGATATCCACCAGCTGCCCTCTCACTGGTGAGGGGCGTCCACACATGCCTATTGGAAGTGATCTGCCTCACTTCTAGCGAGTTTTTGTCAGGAATTTCGAGTCTGCCCGGTTCAGGAGGAAACCACCCGACCCAGCCTCACCAGCTGGGCGGGGCAACTGTGGAGGGTAGAGACAATGACACACCGCATCGTGATTTTGGGGGCTGGCTACGCGGGAGTCACGGCCGCCAACCGGCTGGCGGGCCGACTTGACCCGGCTGGCTACCACCTCACTTTGGTCAATGGCGACGAACGGTTCGTCGAGCGGGTCCGGCTGCACCAAGTTGCGGTCGGCCAAGACATTCCCCGACTACTCATCCGCGACATGGTCCCCGAGACCGCAGTGGAGTTTCGCCCGGGCTTCGTCACCGAACTCGACGTGGAACGGCAGCGCGTCACGGTAGAGAAGGACGGCCAGCCCGAGGACATTGACTACGACACGCTTATCTACGCACTGGGCAGCACTGCCGATGGTCCTGAAGTCGTGCCTGGCCAAAGCCATACATTCACCATCAATCACCACGCTGGAGCCGTTGAGCTGAGCAGCTTCCTGGATTCGCTGGACTCCGGTGAACACGCCACGGTGGTCGGCGCGGGAATGACCGGGATCGAAATGGCCACCGAACTGGCCGAATCACGGCCTGATCTGCGAACGCGCCTGATCGACCGGGGCGAATTCGCCCCGGAGTACCCCGCGAAGGGGCGAAATCATCTACTGCGGGTCTTCGACCGGCTGAACATCGACCTGGTTGACCACACGGCGGTCGCTGAGGTGACGAAGGAATCGGTCCTCACTGACGCGGGCCACGACCTTGCCTCCGCAGCGACCATATGGACGTCCGGATTTTCGGTACACCCGTTGGCCGCCGCGACGCCATTGACAACGACGAGTGTGGGCCGCATCGTTGTCGACGGCCAGATGCGTTCGGTCTCGCATCCCAACGTGTTCGCCATCGGGGACGCCGCCAGCGCAGATGGACCCGGCCGCCAGAGTGAGGCCCGCATGGCATGCGGAACGGCTACTCCCATGGCCATGATTGGAGCTAGCAGCCTCGTCAAGGAGCTCACCGGCCAGCGCCAGTGGGCGCCACCGATCAAGCTCTACGCCCGGTGCATCAGCCTGGGTCGCTCCGACGGACTCTTTCAGACCTCCACCTTCGACGACGTGCCCAAGCGCATGGCGATCACGGGACGGTTTGCGGCTCGACAGAAAGAGTTGATCTGCAAGGGAGCCCTATGGAACGTCCAGCGATCCGGGTTTCTGACCTATCGTAGGACTCCCTCCGCTGCGAAGGGCGGGCGGCGAACGCGGTTGGCAAGACGAGCCAACGCGGCTGAGCGTTAGCGGCGTCTCCTCGGCGCGCCATGGGCGGGTTAGGTCGTGAAGACCACCCGCGCGGGTGCGCCGACTGCCGCCGATGTGTCGTACCAAGATGGAACAATAGGGCCTGTGAACACGGAGAACATTGTTGATCTTGAGGGCGCGCGCGAGCGCCATGCCGACCTGTCCGACCAAATCACCGCGCATCGCAAGCGCTACTACGATGAGGACGCGCCCACGATTTCGGACGCCGAGTTCGACTCTTTGCTGCAAGAACTGATCGCTCTGGAGGAAACCTTTCCCCAGTTGGCGACCGCAGAGTCTCCCACCCAACAAATCGGTACGTTTTCGACCCTATTTACCCCTGTGGACCATGCCGAGCCGATGCTCAGCCTTGACAATGTATTCAACGAAGAAGACTTGCGAACCTGGTCGGAGCGGGTCACGGTCGACGCTCCCGACGCAGCCTACTTGTGCGAGGTGAAACTCGACGGCCTGGCAGTCAACCTCACATATGAGGATGGCTTCTTGACCAGGGGCGCGACTCGTGGTGATGGGCGTACCGGGGAGGATGTCACGGCAAACGTCCGCACGATCGAAGGTATCCCTCATCGGCTCAAGGGCACCGATGAGTTCCCGGTACCGGCCTTTGTGGAGGTTCGCGGAGAGGTCTACATCCCGCGAGAGGAGTTCCTGAAACTCAATCAAGCTCGCGAACAGGCAAACCTGGAGGCAAAGGAGAAAGCGGAGGCGGAAGGCAAGACCAAGCTTCCCAAAGGTGAACCTCTCTTCGCCAACCCTCGCAACGCTGCCGCAGGCTCCCTGCGGCAAAAGAAGTCCGAGGTCACACGCCGGCGAGCGCTACGGCTCATGGCGCATGGCATTGGGGCTCGCCGTGGTTTCGAGCCGGACAGCCAGTCTCACGCCTATGAGGCTCTGGAAGCGTGGGGGCTGCCGACAATTCCCGATCGCATCGTCGCCTCCACGTTTGATGAGGCGTTGGAATATGTGCGTCACATGGAGTCGTCCCGACACGATTTGGACTACGAGATCGACGGCGCTGTTATAAAGATCGACAACATCGCCACGCAACGCCGACTCGGGCACACCAGTCGCGCCCCGCGTTGGGCCACCGCATACAAGTTCGCCCCCGAAGAGGTCCACACTCGTTTGCTCGACATCAAGGTCGGCATCGGTCGCACTGGCCGGGCCACCCCTTATGCGGTCCTGGAACCAGTCCGGGTGGCTGGTTCTGAAGTCGAATTCGCCACTCTCCACAACGCCGACCAGGTCAAGGCCAAGCAGGTCCTCATCGGAGACACGGTGGTGCTGCGCAAAGCAGGAGACGTGATTCCTGAGATCGTCGCACCAGTTGTTCCCGCCCGCGACGGTTCCGAACGCGAATTCCACATGCCCCAACGCTGCCCAGAGTGCGACTCTCCTCTGGCTCCCGCCAGTGAGGGGGATGTCGATCTTCGGTGTCCCAATTCCCAAAAATGTCCCGCTCAGCTGCGGGAACGCCTCACGTACCTATCGGGTCGTTCGTGCTTTGACATCGATGACATGGGTTTTGTCTCATGTGTGGCTCTTACCCAGCCCCTTGAGCCAAAGGAGCCGCCGCTGGTCGACGAAGGAGGAGTCTTCGATTTGACCGCCGAGCAACTGCTGCCCATTAAGGCTTTGGTCCTCGATCGTGACACGGGTTTGCCCAAGAAGAACGACGATGGCACCGACAAGGTCGTCACCCCGTTTGCGAGGGTTGAGAAATCCCCCGACGGCATCGAGCACGTTGTCTTGCGCGCTAACGCGGTCAAGATGCTCGCCAATCTCCAGAAGGCCAAATCGCAGCCGCTGTGGAGGGTGATCAACGCTCTGTCGATCCGCCACGTTGGCCCGGTGGCCGCTCAGGCGCTGGCAGATGCCTTCGGCGACTTGGACCGTATTCGGGAGGCCTCCCAGGAGGAGTTGTCGGAAATCGATGGAGTCGGTCCGACGATCGCGCGTGCGATTCGAGACTGGTTCTCCGTGGATTGGCATGTGGGCATTGTGGAGAGATGGCGAGCCTCTGGCGTGCGGATGCGTGAGGATGTGACCGAAACTGCTGCGATTCGGGCCACGTTGGAGGGTGCAACTGTGGTTATTACTGGCACTCTGGAGGGCCACACCCGTGATGAGGCCGCGGCCGCGGTGAAGGCGCGCGGGGGGAAAGTCACCGGGTCGGTTTCGAAGAAGACTTCAGTCCTCATAGCGGGGGAGAATGCCGGTTCGAAATACGATAAGGCGATGAAATTGGGCATTCCCGTCGTAAATTCCGAGGGGTTCGCACATTTGCTCACAGAGGGCCTCGAGGCGGCTACTAGTCAATAACAAGTCGGTAAATATCCGTCATTTCTATGCAGGGTTCACTCGTTGGTAAATGTAGGGCGAATACTAATTCTTACGATATGAAATAGTAACGGCGTGTGATGTTCTCATCAAAAGCGAGAAGTCCTCACCCGAACGGCCGAATCGGTCATCATCCCTGCCTACAGCATTATTTCTGTGAAATGACAAAACCCTGACATATCGGTCTTCGTCATTGTATTTATAGGCGTTTCACGATATGTATGAGATGAACAGCCACAGCGGGGCCCAGCCGCGCTAACGAAGATGCATCGTTAAAGCGGCCCGTGAACGTGGCGGTTGGAGGAAGGTTATGGCCACAACGCTCGTACGCAATACTGCGCCACGAGAGCACCCAGGACGCTACTACGCGTTCCTGGCGGCGATAATTTCCGCTGCCATTATCGCGGTCGCCACCACCATCGTTATCGCTCCTCTGTCCTTTTACGACAATTTGGTGGCCGTCCCGCCCGCATTCTGGGTTGTGGCGGTATTGGCCCTCGCCGTCGAAATGCGTTCAATCCGCTGGCGAGGCATCTCGCTGAGTACTTCCCCGCTGTTCTCCGCCGCCTGCTTCCTGGCCGTCATGGTCACCTGGGGCTTCCTACCAGCGCTCATCGTGCAAGCTGGCGTGGCTATCTTGGCCAGCGTCAAAGTCCGCGCCGCCCTGTGGCGCGCCGGATTCAACGTGGCCCAAATGGCACTGGCACTGTCAGTCTCCTGGTGGGTATGGACCGCCCTAACCGAGGGAAATGCCTGGGAAACCACCGGGTACGACGTCCTGGCCCTGGTCTTGGCTGGCTGCACGTGGTCAATCGTCAGCCACTTGTGCGTCGCCGGAGCTTTGAAATTCCGCGCCGCGATGGGCGTGCGCGACTATGTCATGGCCTACTTGCGGACAGAAGCATTCCTCGGGCTGGCGTTGATCGCCCTGGCCCCGATTATCGCCACCGCGGCTGTGACCTCCGCATGGCTGGTGGTCGCCGCAGCCGTGCCGCTATTGAGCCTCTATCGGCTACTGAACATGGCTGCCGAACGGGAACACCAGGCCAACCTGGACCCACTCACCGGCATGCTCAATCGCAAAGGCTTCGAAATCGAAGTCGGCGACAAGATCGTCAACGCACGCGAGACCGACACGAAACTCTCGTTGCTCGTCCTGGACTTGGTTCGCTTCGCCGAAGTCAACAGCGCGTTGGGCCATGCGGTGGGCGATCAACTTCTCGAAGAACTGGCCCAGCGGTTTAACTCCAAGAAGTCCCCAGGCAAACTCATGGCTCGCCTGGGAGGCGACGAGTTCGCCTTCGTGTGGGCCGAACTCGATGGCATGGACGACCCAGCCTCGTGCGTGATGGAAATTCGCAGCTGCCTGGACCAGCCGGTCTCGCTGGGCGACGTCGCCGTCAACATCACAGGGGCCATCGGCAGCGCCTCGTTTCCCGAAGACGGCGAGGACTTCGAAAGCCTCTTTCGACGCGCCCACATCGCCCTCGGAGAGTCAAAACGCCGCGGATCGGACTACACCCGGTACGCCGAGGAATTCGACCATCATTCGCCCGAGCGTCTAATGCTCCTGGGCGATCTGCGCCGAGCCCTCGATGATCCGCGATTGCCAGGAGTAAAGCTGTTCTACCAGCCGCAAATGTGCCTGGACACGGGCCAAGTTCTCGGCGTGGAGGCGTTGCTCCGCTACACACATCCCACTCAGGGCAACATCCAACCCACGGAAATCCTGGCCCTAGCTGAGCAATCGGCGGTCATGCGGCTATTGACCGAACGCGTGGTCGAGATCGCGCTAAGCCAACAGCAACGCTGGATCAGCGAGGGCCACAACCTGCGAGTAGCGGTCAACGTCAGCGTGCGAGACCTCGAGTCGGCGGACTTCGTGGACTTCCTGACCGAACGAATGCGGCTCCATCACGTGCCCGCACGGCTACTGCAACTGGAAATTACTGAGAGCGCGCTCATGGCAGACCCCAGACGGGTCGTCGACAACGTGACGCGGCTAGCCGAGCTGGGAGTGGGATTGAGCCTGGACGACTTTGGCACCGGATTCTCCTCGATGCAACACCTGCGCCGTCTGCCGGTCTCCGAGATCAAGATTGACCGTCAGTTCGTCGCCGGGTTGATCGACGACCCCGACGACGCGGCGATCGTCTCCTCAACCATTGACTTGGGCCGCGCGCTCGATCTGCTGGTTGTAGCCGAAGGAGTGGAGGAGGAGGCAACCCGGGCGAAGCTCGAAGAGTGGGGCTGTCACGCGGCTCAGGGCTGGCTGTACGCGCGCCCCATGAGCGCCGCGAAGCTCGACGGATGGCTGCGTAGCCGAGAGGCCGCCGAAGCGGTCATCCTAGACGTGGTGCCTCCCAGCTAGTTGTCCACCGGAACCCAGAATCCGTGACACTGCCTTTGTATACTCCCGTCACAATGGTGTCAATAGACACAGCAGGGTGGCCGAAAAATCGGTGGCGTCAACACTCGTGAAGTGATTAACGTGATCCGGTGAGTGTCTTCCATGCCCCCCATCTTCCCCTAGCGGATCCTGGCTACCCAAAGAAACTGACCCCTTGGCGGTTGCTGTTTTGGCTCATGAGCCGGCGCAAGCTCAATTTGGTCGTGGCCGCGCTCTTCAGCTGCATAGGTTTGGGCGCCATGGCGGTCTTCCCCTTCTTCATCTCTGGGGCGATCGACTACGGACTAACACCGCGCGACGGAAACGCGCTGGCGTGGTGGAGCCTCGGCATGGTCGTGTTTGGCTTCTTCACCGCCTTTGGCATTGTCATGGGAATCCGCCTGACGGTCTATATCCGGCAAGACGCCGCCTATCGGGCGTTGCAGATCGTCACCGCCCATGTCACCCGGCTGGGCAGTCGACTCAATCGCAAAGTCTCCACCGGTGAAGTTGTCAGCGTGGGGGCGACAGACGTGCGTAAGGTTAGCGTCGCCGTTGACGCGATCTTTCCCGTTTTCGGCGCCCTCGCGGCCTTCATCGGTGTTGGCACTTTGCTGTTTCTTACCAATCCCTACCTGGCATTGCTAGTCATCGTCGGCATGATTACCGTCGGAGTCGTGACCGGCCCAGTGCTGGGTCGGTTTCAAAACCGCCACTCGACGTACCGCGACGAAATTGGGAGCCTCACGTCGCACGCCTCCGATATCGTCGGCGGGCTACGGGTCCTACGCGGCATTGGCGGCGAGCAGCAGTTCGTCCAGCGATACCGCCAGCAATCGAAGGAACTGAAGGCGGCAGGCTATCGACTGGCTAGACCACGTGGTCTCATAGAGACCATTGGGGAGGGCGCGCCCTCGCTTTTGCTCGTTTTGACCCTGTGGATGTCGGGCCGTATGGTCCTCAACGACTCCATCACCACCGGCGATATGGTGGCCGCCTTCGGCTACGTGCTGGGCCTTATGCTCCCGACCTTCTGGTTGATGGACACCGCCATTCGCCTCATCGAGGGGCGAGTCGCGACCGGGCGCATCGTCGAGGTCTTGAATATCCCCGCCCCCGACGCGAACGGCGACCACGAAAGTGGGCCTAGCGGCGAGGCTGACCTCTACGACCCTGATTCGGGTCTGACCGTGCCCGCGGGGAAACTGACGGCGGTGGTCTCCGATGACGCCGAGGCCGCCACAGCGATTTTTGACCGGTTGGGGCTCTACAACTCGACTCAGGCCCGCTTCGGCGACGTCGAGGTGGCTGCGATGGACCCACAGGAAGTGCGTGATCGCATTCTGGTGGCCGAGCACGATGCCTACCTCTTTGCGGGCAGCATGCGGTCCCTCATTGGCGCGGCCGATCCCGACGCGGACGTCGCCGCCGCAGTGCACACCGCGTCGGCGGACGACATAGTCGCTGAGCTGCCCAAAGGTCTCGACACCATGCTGACCAACCAGGCTCGCACCCTCTCGGGCGGCCAACGGCAACGCGTGCGCCTTGCACGCGCCGTCGCCGCCGAGAAAGAGGTGCTGTTGCTGTCCGAACCCACCTCGGCGGTGGACTCGCACACTGAGGCCCGCATTGTCGCCCGGCTCACCCGCCATCGTCGCGGACGGACGACCGGAATCATCACTTCCTCGCCTTTGTGGCTGTCTGCGGCTGATTCGGTCGCCTATGTCGCGGACGGGAAGGTTGTCTCCTCGGGCACTCATCAGGAGCTTCTCCGCTCGAGCCCCGAATATCGGGCCCACGTCACCAGGGAGGATTCGTGAGCACTCATCAATTGCCCGTGGCATCGGGCCGCAGAATGTGGAAGGCCTTCACGGGCCTTGTGCGTCCTGAGTGGAAAGCGATTGCGGCGGCAACGCTCTTCATCATGATCTCCTCAGTGGGTGGTGCCGCAGGGCCGCTGTTGCTGGGCTACATGGTCGACGAAGTGGGCAATGGCACCTCCACTAGTCGCGTCGACCTCATCGCCGCCCTTATGTTGTTGGCGGTCCTCACCACAGCGGTCTTCAGCTTCGCCAGCACGTGGGTGGCGGTTCGGCTCGGTGAGCGACTTGGAGCCACTATGCGCGAGCGCTTCGTCGACCGCTGTTTGCGACTGCCGCTACCGGTTGTGGAGCGAGCCGGGTCCGGAGACTTGATGACCCGTTCCTCTGCCGACGTTCCCGAAGCTGGTGCGATGCTGCGCGATGGCTTGCCCAATGTGATTATGAGCTCGATCCAAATGCTTATCTTCATGGCCGCGCTGGTGTGGATAAGCCCGACTCTGAGCATCGCCATGTTGTTCCTGGTGCCAGCGATTCTGCCGATGATGATCTGGTTTTTGCGGCGTGCCCCCGACGCCTACTTGCGCGAACGCGAAGTCGAGTCCGAGATCGGGGAGACCCTGGCGGCCAGTGCCGATGGATCGCGCACTGTCGAGGCATATGGCCTTGCCCAGCGGCGTCGCGAGGCATCAGACGAATGCATCAGCCAGCATTGGGCTGCCTCGCGCTATATTCTGCGGTTGCGTACGGTGTTCTTCCCGGCGTTGGATAGTTCCTATGCCTTGCCCACGGCGGCGATCTTTCTCATGGGCGGAGTCATGTACTTCAACGGCTCAATGTCGCTGGGCGTCGTCGCGGCCGCAGCCATGCTATCGCGTCAACTCATCCTGCCCATCGACTACATTCTCATGTGGATTGAACGGGTGCAGCGAGGGATCGCGGCGCTGGCGCGCGTCGAAGGGGTCGGAGAAGTCGAGGACACCGACCCCAAGGTCGCCCAGCAGCTGCCGACCGACGGAGCTGTCACGTTGCGCCAAGTGCGTTTCGCCTATGGAGACGGAAACGATGTGCTCCACGGGGTTACGTTGGAGATTCCAGCCGGGCAGCGTCTGGCCGTGGTCGGGCCGTCGGGAGCCGGGAAGTCGACTCTGGCCCGTCTCATCTCTGGGGTGGATTCGCCGCGTTCGGGCAGTGTGGAGATCGGGGGAGTGCCGGTCGAAGATCTGCCGTTGATCGAGCGGCGCAAGCGAGTCAGTCTCGTGACGCAAGACCATTACGTATTTGCGGCTCCGGTGCGCGATAACCTCGCGCTCGCCAAGGAGGATGCCACCGAGGAGGAGCTATTCGCGGCTCTGACTACCGTCGGTGCCACCTGGGTGGCTGAACTGGAAAGTGGGCTCGACACCCAGGTGGGCGGAACTAACGCCGAGTTGGACGCGGCGAAGGCGCAACAGCTGGCTTTGGCACGGATTGTGCTGGCGGACCCGGAAATCGTGATTCTTGATGAGGCCACTGCGATGTTGGATCCGCAGGCGGCGCGCGATACTGAGCGGGCCTTGGAGGCGGTTCTAGCTGGGCGTACGGTCATCGCCATCGCCCACCGATTGCAGACCGCGCACGACGCGGAGCGGGTGGCAGTCATGGAAGACGGGCGTGTGGCCGAACTGGGAAGCCATGATGAGCTGCTGGAACGCCAGGGCACGTACGCGAGCCTGTGGGCAGCTTGGCATGGTGAGTCAGTGTTGGCCAACTCCGAAACCTTAGGCTCCGGGAGCACCAGCGGTGGCGGTAACCAGTGGCAAGGCGAGAGGTTGGGGCGGCTTTTGGGCTGAAACAATGCCGCTTGGCCGCGCTTGCCCCAGTGCGGATGGGGTCAGAAAGACTCCCCTTGCTGGGTGAACACTAAAGACGGGGCCCGACTAAAAGCCGGGCCCCGCTACTGGTCCGAGAACACCACCACGCGGAACACCCACCGCGTCAGCAAGGAAACAGAAAGGAAACCAGGAAACCCGTTCCGGACCAGTGAGTTTCATCATAAACCACCACCGCCACGGTTGTGAAACCACCTCGGAAACATTGCGCACCGGGTGGTCATATACGCAGGCCGTGGGTGCCTTACAGGCTTGGTCACGGCGAGTCATAGACTCATATAGTCGCTACCCGCGCCGCTTTACGGCCTCGCGCGCAACGCTTGGCGGCCCGCAGTCGGGAGCACCTGATTTCCGCAGCCCTAGGGCCGGGTCCCAGCAGCGAAGACAGATGTGAGACCGAGCCGACGACATTGCACAGCCGCACGGGACGCAGCACCGATTTTACGGTGAGATGTATGTGCGCAATACGCACGAAACGATTCCAAACCATAAGGACCATTGATGAGCACGATTTCCCGCTCGGAGGTTGCGCACCTGGCGCGACTGGCCCGCCTCGACGTCACCGAAGAGGAACTAGACTCCTTCGCCGGTCAACTGGACGTGATCTTGCAGTCGATGCAGTCGCTGCGTGGGGTGAACACCGAGAATGTTCGCCCCACCTCCCACGCGGTGCCGCTCACCAATGTCTACCGGGACGATGTGGTCGTGCCCAGTCTTGACCGCGATCGAGTTTTGGCCGGAGCGCCCGACGCCGCCGAAGACCGTTTCCGTGTACCGCGCATCTTGAGCGAAGAGGAGTAGATCAGTGAACGAAGCGATCACTAACAAGACCGCTGCGGAGCTGGCCGAGGCCATTCGTTCCGGAGAACACTCCGCCCGCGAGGTTACCCAGGCATTTCTCGACCGCATTGATGCTCTCGACGGCACCATTGGCGCGTTCTTGCATGTCAACCACGCGGGAGCCCTAGCGACTGCCGACGAGGTGGATCGAGCCCGGGAAGCCGGGGAAGAGCTTGGCCCCCTGGCCGGAGTACCAATCGCGGTTAAGGACATCTTCTGTACCCAGGACATGCCGACGACGGCTGCCTCGAAAATTCTCGAAGGCTGGGTGCCCCCGTACGACTCCACCATCGTGCAGCGCATCCGCGCGGCCAAGATGCCAATCCTGGGCAAGACCAACATGGACGAGTTCGCCATGGGTTCCTCCACGGAGTATTCGGCCTATCAGCTGACGCGTAACCCATGGGACACCCATCGCATCCCGGGTGGGTCCGGGGGCGGCTCCTCGGCCGCTGTCGCCGCCCGGCTAGCTCCGCTGGCCACCGGCACCGACACCGGCGGTTCGATCCGTCAGCCAGGCGCCGTCACCGGCACCTTTGGCGCCAAGCCCACCTACGGGGGAACCTCGCGGTACGGCCTCATCGCCTTTTCCTCCTCACTGGACACTCCAGGACCCGTGTCGCGCAACACCCTTGACGGTGCGCTGCTCCACGAGGTCATGGGCGGACACGACCCGCGTGACTCCACGTCGATCGACCAGCCGGTTCCACCGGTAGTCGAGGCGGCTC
Organism: Natronoglycomyces albus; assembly: GCF_016925535.1. NCBI lineage: Bacteria > Bacillati > Actinomycetota > Actinomycetes > Glycomycetales > Glycomycetaceae > Natronoglycomyces > Natronoglycomyces albus. The sequence goes on from NZ_CP070496.1 coordinate 1,530,325, forward strand.
GCACGGGGGCCAACGGCGACCTCAGCGGAGTGACGTTGGGTGTGGTCAAGGAATTCGCCTCTGGTGACACCCAAGGGGCCGAGGAAGGCGTTCTCGCCGCCTACCGTGCTGGGGTGGCGACGTTGGAGAAACTCGGAGCGAAGATCGTCGAAGTCTCCTGCCCGAACTTCCTGCACGCACTGCCCACGTACTACCTCATCGCGCCGTCGGAATGTTCCTCGAACCTGGCGCGCTACGACGGGGTGCGCTATGGCGTGCGCGTCGGCGATGACGGCGAACGATCCCTCGAAGAGGTCATGTCGACCACCCGGGAAGCCGGTTTCGGCCCTGAGGTCAAGCGTCGCATCATGCTGGGAACCTACGCTCTCTCAGCCGGATACGTCGACCAATTCTATGGCCAGGCGCAAAAGGTACGCACCCTGATCACGCAGGACTTCCAGACCGCGTTTGCGAAGGTGGACGCTTTGATCAGCCCGACGACACCGTTTATCGCCTTCGAGTTTGGCGCCCGCACCTCCGACCCGTACCAGATGTACCTGTCGGACCTGTACACAATTCCCACCAACCTTTATGGCGGCCCTGCGGTCTCGGTGCCGTGTGGACTCAGTGAGGGAATGCCGGTCGGTCTCCAAGTCATGGGCCCGACCATGGGAGACGAGATCACCTACCAGGTCGCCGCAGCGCTCGAATCCACTCAAGGGACCTTGCTGGCCGATACGGCACCCGAGCTCACCGCCGAAGGGAAGTAACCGACATGACCAACGCCATCGAGACTGTCGACTACGCTGACGTCGTCGCTCGTTACGAGCCCGTCATCGGCCTGGAAACCCACATCGAGCTGGGCACGAACACCAAGATGTTCTGCGGGTGCGCCACCGGATTCGGTGCCGAACCCAACACGCAGGTTTGCCCCGTTTGTCTGGGTTTGCCCGGAGCTCTCCCGGTAGCCAACCGGGCTGCCATCGAGGCCACCATCCGCATCGGGCTCATGCTCAACTGCGGCATTGCCCAGTGGTGCCGCTTCGCGCGGAAGAACTACTTCTATCCGGACATGCCGAAGAACTTCCAAACCAGCCAATATGACGAGCCACTGTGTGAGGACGGCTGGGTCGACGTCGTCGTCGACGGCCAAACGCACCGCGTTGAGATCGAACGCGTCCACCTCGAAGAGGACACCGGCAAAAGCCTTCACGTCGGGGGAGCCACCGGCCGTATCCACGGAGCCACCGAATCGCTGCTCGACTACAACCGAGCCGGAATCCCGCTGGTGGAAATCGTTACCAAACCCATCACCGGTACCGGCGCGAAAGCTCCGGAAATTGCCCGGGCCTACGTCACCGAGCTGCGCGACATCATCCGCTCGCTCAACGTCTCCGACGTGCGGATGGAACAAGGTTCGATGCGCTGCGACGTAAACACCTCGCTGTCGAAACCCGGCCAAGAGTGGGGCACCCGCACCGAGACCAAAAACGTCAACTCGTTGCGTTCGGTCGAACGCGCCGTGCGCTTCGAGATGACCCGGCAAGCCGCCGTCCTCGACGGTGGCGGCACCATCTTGCAGGAGACACGCCACTTCCAAGAGGACTCCGGCACAACCGCCCCGGGTCGCAGCAAGGAAACGGCAACGGATTACCGCTACTTCCCAGAACCAGACCTAGCGCCAATGCAGCCGGACCCGGCCTGGGTCAAGGAACTAAAAGACAACCTGCCAGAGCTGCCGCGCCTGCACCGTCAGCGCCTGCAAGAGGCATGGGGCCTATCCGACTTCGAAATGCAATCGGTTGTCAACGCCGAGGCCGTTGACCTCATCGAGGCCACGGTTGCCGCGGGCGCCAGTAGCGAAGCCGCCCGCAAATGGTGGCTGGGGGAGCTGTCTCGCACTGCCAATGAACAAGACATCTCTCTCGAAGAGCTGGCCATCACTCCGGGTCAGGTCTCGCAGCTACAGAAAATGGTCGATGAGGGCAAGCTGAACGACAAGCTGGCCCGCCAAGTCATCGTCGGAGTTCTCGCTGGCGAAGGCGACCCGACCGAAGTAGCCACCGCGCGAGGCCTAGAGGTCGTCAGCGACACAGGCGCGTTGGAGAAGGCTGTCGAGGAGGCAATCGAGGCGAACCCGGACGTGGCTGACAAGATCCGCGCTGGCAAGCACGCAGCCGCCGGGGCGCTTATCGGGTCGGTCATGAAGGCGACTCGCGGCCAGGCTGATGCCAAAACCGTGCGCGAGTTGATCCTTACTAAGCTCTCGTAGTTGTCAGTAGTTGTGCGGGCCCGACATGGTTTTCATGTCGGGCCCTTTGCGTTTCGCGCCGTGTGAGGCGTCGTCTGCGCGCCATGGTGTGGTTCCCAACCCAGGCGTGGGCCTGTTACGGTTGTCGAGGCGTCGCGGTCGTCTACGGGCGATCTGCCGCGATGGTGGCAAGGTGTCGCGATATCGATCGGCGTGCGACCTCTTGTGCGATGCCGCAACCGACCGGTGTTTATGGTTTCCTCCAGAGGCCACCGCGCTGTCGAGCTGGTGGTGGCTGCCGGGCACTCGTATGCAGGTGTCGCAATGTCGCATGCGACCCTGTTGATCGACGCGAGTGACGCAGATGAGTGACCTAGGCATGGGCGCGCGCACTCGCCTGCTCTGTCGACACTCCGGCAATGACATATTGAGCACAATGAACAGCGACGGCAGGGAGGTGGGACCAATGGGCGATGACCCTGGAAGTAGTTGTGACTATCAGCGGTTTTTTTCTTCTCAAATTCTCTCCCCGTGTCCTCTGCCGGGCTATGGTGATGCTCGCAGCCTGAGCTAAGCCGCAGTCTGATACCGGTCAGGGCCGCACCGCTTATGTGGAGCGACCACCTGATGCAGCCGAGGCACGGACCAGTCGATGCTCGGAGGTGGCTGATGACGCCCAACTCGATTCCCACGCCGATTTCCCCGGCGGCTGTGGACAACCTGACGGCCTTGCGTGATGAGTTGGCCGCGATCTCTACAGTGGAAATAGCCGAGGAGTTCCCCCGCTGGGAGCTTGCGGAACAAGCTTTGCGTTTCCGGTTGCTGTCTAAGGACCGCGCTATCGCCGTGTTCGAGGAACTCGACCCGATCCATCAACAAGAGCTTCTCGACGCCTTGCGTGAAGAGTCGGTGCTGGAGTTGTTGGAGACGATGGAGGCCGATGACCGTGCCAAGCTGCTCGATGAGATGCCAGCGAAGGTGGCCACTCGCCTCCAGGCCCGGTTGAGTCCGGCAGAGCGCAGAGCGACAGCGAAGCTGCTGGGCTATGAGCCGGAGTCCGCCGGGCGCATTATGACGCCTGGCTTCGTGAGCTTGCGGTCGTCAATGTCAGCTGCCGAGGCGATCGAACGCCTACGGCACCTTCCTACCCGGCCACGACACCTCGATGTGCTTCCTGTCACCGATGGCTTCCGTAAGCTGCTAGGAGTCGTTGATCTTCCACATCTGGTCACAGCTGCGCCTGAGACCCAGGTCGCGGAGGTAATGAGCGATGAGCACCATTCAATCCGTACCGATGCCGACCAGGAAGACGCCGCGCGCCTGATGCAGGAGGCCAACTTGGTCGCCTTGCCGGTGGTCGATTTCGAGGATCGGCTGGTCGGCATGATCACCGTCGACGACGCGATGGAGATTTTGGAAGCCGAGGACACCGAGGACATTTCTCGTGCCGGTGGTTCCGAACCGCTGGAACGCCCCTATTTGGCCGCGTCGGTGTTGCTGCTGGCTCGCAAGCGGGCCACGTGGCTGCTGATCTTGACTCTAGCGGCGGTATTGACGGTGGGAGTTCTTGACTCATTTGAAGCTGAGTTGGCTGCCGCGCCGGTGCTGGCGTTGTTTGTGCCGCTGTTGATCGGCACTGGCGGTAACTCCGGGTCGCAGGCGGCGACCACGGTCATCCGCGCGATGGCTGTGGGGGAGGTGCGCTTCTCCGATATCGGGCGCATCATTTGGCGTGAAGGCCGCGTGGGTTTTGTCCTCGGTCTGATGTTGGCCTCTGTTGGCTTCCCCCTTGTCAGTCTCATCTACTCGCTGGAATTGGGCACGGTGGTGGCGTTGACTCTGGTGGCAATTTGTACCTGGGCAACGCTGGCTGGATCGTTCTTGCCGTTGTTGGCAAAGAAGGTGGGGATTGACCCGGCGGTAGTCTCGGCCCCCATGATCGCAACGCTGTGCGATGCGACGGGCCTGCTGCTGTATTTCTCGATTGCCATCGCTGTGTTGGGGCCGACCCTCTAGGCATCTTCCGGTGCGAGGTGAGGCGTTGTTGTCTCAGTTGTGCCTGGTCACACCGTTCCTGCTACGGCTAGACGGCACACCATGCCCCGAGGCGGAACTATGGCCCGGGGGCACAAAGTTGGCGATAGTCCAGGTGCCGACGTCGCGCTGCCAGTGCCCCAGCCGCCGGGTCTGGTGTTACCTCGTGAAGATTTCAGCGCGGTGAGACCAAGACAGCCGTGGCCTTAGCGTTCACGAAGCCGGGCGTGGCAAAACACGCCGTGGGATCTCCTCTGCCAGAGGCCCCACCGATGGAGAGTCGCCTCCTCCGCACAGCTTCGATCGGAACCGTTGCAAGCACGGCGCGTACGTCGCCGTGCGAACGCGGCACTTTGGGGCAGTGCCTCATGAGCGCACGCGGGAAGAATTCTGCGCCTAGTAGTCCTCTTCCTCGGGCTCACGTACGTGCTCAGGAGCCACATCCGGCTCTGACCAGTCGTCTAGGTCATCCTTGGAGATCCGGTCCCCCTCGGGGATGACGTTGCGTTGCAGCGAGATATCGGACTCACCAATGGCGCCCACGGAGATGTTGTCGTAGGCCTTCAACGCGCCGGTCTCCACGTCGAAGTACAGCACGGATGCCTGCATCTTCATCGGGGAGGAGAGATCAAGCGCGCGCAGCCCGGCCGCGCCGGTCGAGCCCTCGGTCATGCCGATCGTCCCCATGCCCATGTACTCGATGACACGGCGGTGCTTATGCCCCGAAAGCACAATCGGAACCTCGCCGACGACAGGCTGTGCCATGAAGGGATCGTGCACCATGGCAACATCGGCCCCGCCGTGGTTCTGGATCGCCTGCTTTAGCCGTTCACCCGAATCCAACAGCATCCGCTCGGCGTATTCGGAAGAAGGCTGGTCGGTCTTGTCGGGTGTGAACCGTGGGTCGGCCACCCCGGCGATGGTGAGGCCCTCGACCTCGACCACGTCACCGTCGAGCACGATGACGTGATCATAGGAGCTCATAGCGGACACGGTGTGGGCGGAGTCATGGTTGCCCTTGACCCAAACGTATGGCACGTCGATCTGGTCGACGCCTTCGGCGTACAGGCTGGCCTCTCGCGGTGAGCCCCAGTCGGTCGTATCGCCAGTGTCGGCCACCAAATCCACGGAGAATTGGTTCGACAGCGACTCCACGAAGTCCCATGCGGCCGGGTTGAGGTGAAGGTCAGACACATGCAGCACCCGGATGGTGTCCTCGTCAGCGGGGAAGACCTGCGGGTCGGTGGCGATGGCGTAGAACTCTGAGATGTTGCCGACAAACTGGCCCAGTTGTAGCGCGTACTGCTCATAGTCGTCGGCGATAGTCTGGGCGCTACCGATGACGGTGGGCGCGTGGGTCAGCAGCCCCTCATACCGTGGCTCGGAGATTGACTCGGTTCGCACGGTGAGTCCAGCGGCCCCAATCGCAGCAAGCGTCAAAACAAACGACATGCCGCCGCAGATCGCGGTGCGTCGCATGGTGCGAAACACCAACGACCCAATGATGAGGCCCGCCAACGTCGTCGACGCGAGCGCGGAGACCGCCACTCGTACTAGTGACGCCGCTACGTCATCGGCGATGCTATTCGACATCAACACCAAATAGTTCGGGTCGTCCACCATGTGCTGCGCGGTGTCGGCGTGCACCGACTCCAGCCGCAGTTGCAGTTGGAGAGGGCCGTCGTGGCTGTCGAGGATGACATTGCCCAGCGGCGGAAGTTCGATGAGAGTGTGTCCGCTGTTCGTCGGCTGCACAGACATAGCGGTTTCAAAAGGGCCGACCTCTGCCTTCGTCTGAGCCCCGAGGACCAGGCCAAGAACAACCGCGACGAGCGACACCGTCACCAAAGCGACAGCCAGGCCGACCGGACGCCAGCCACGCCAACGTCGCGTCGCCAGCAGCCGGCGATAGCTCTTACGGCGAAAACCTCGTAGCCGACTGCTTCGCAAAGAGCGTTGGGGTTTGTCCTCGAAGCTAGTAGCCACCTATGTCCTGCCTTCCGCCGTGTGAGTGGTGCTGAATCGCAAAACCCTATCGTCATCCTCATCCGTGTGGCAACCACGGTTGGTCAGGCAGCGGCCGTCCCGGTTGGAAGTGGTCACCCAAATGGTCCCTTCCGCATCGACCGCCACCGCACGCAGCCGACCGAATTCACCCACCAGCAGCGGTGAAGGGTCACCTGAGAATTCGCCGGGGGCGGAGACATCAAGCGTCCACAGGCGCTGCCCACGCAAACAAGCGACAATGAGAGTTTCCTCAGCGAAGGCCGCCGCCGAACATGAAGCCTCAAATGGTTCCCAGGTGATGATCGGATCGACATATTCGTCGCCGCCACCCATACCCTCATACAGCGGCCAGCCATAGTTGGAACCCGGTTCGATCAGGTTGACCTCATCGGCAATGTCGCCGCCGAACTCCACCGCATACAACTCCTCATCGCCGCCCCAAGCGAGCCCCTGCACATTACGATGCCCCAGCGAATACACGATCGAGTCGTCAAACGGATTGTCCTCAACCGGATCGCCGGAGGTGTCAAAACGCAAAATCTTCCCAGCCAGATTGTCCTCATCCTGCGACCACTCGGGGACACCGGCGTCTCCAGTTGCCGCCCAAAGGTTCCCGTCCGGTCCGAAGGCCAGCTGCCCGCCGTTGTGGGTCGCGCCAGAGGGAATCCCGGTCACGATCGGTTCGGGCTCCGGGTCGTCGTCGCTGAGATCCAGGCTGGCAATCCGATTGTCATCCGGCGTCGTGTAATAAATAAAGACCGTGTCGTCGTCGGCAAACTCAGGGGACACGGCCAAACCCATGAGGCCACCCTCCCCAGCATCGTCAACGTCGATCTCAGCTAGCTGCTCGACTTCGCCCTCATCCAAGATGTGCAAGAGCGCACCCGAATCACGTTCAGTGACCAACGCGGTCCCATCGGGCAGGAAGCCCAACCCCCACGGCACCTCCAAATTGTCGGCCATGACAGCCATCATCGTCACAGGGTCACCCTGAGGCTGCCCGGGCGAAGGGGTCGGCAGTAGGGGAGGCTGACCCTGCTCGGGCTCCGGAGGATCTCCGAAAGAACAGGCAGCCAGGACGAAGGTCGCGGCGAGTCCGACGCAGATTCGAGGAAGCCGATGGCGCATAAACTCACCTTAACGCGTCAACTCGCCTCCCCACATGACCCACAACTGCCTCGGCGGCGAACCCACAGATACATCCAGGCCAAAATTCAGCCAAAGCCCAAGACGCCGCTCACACCAAGCCCCACATCGTAACCGCACCCGTCACGAGTAAACCTCGCCCGAACGCAGTGGGTCAAAGAAGCCGGTTGTTAGCCTAAGAAGCGTGAAAGTGTGGATTCCGCAAGACAAGGCACGTGCCTACCTAGGCTCGCTACCCGACGACATCGTTATCGAAACCTACGACGGCAAGGAATACCCCTCCGACCCCGCCGCAGTGGACTTCCTAGTGCCACCGTTCCTCAAAGACGCGCCCGAGGACCCGTTGCGCGACTTCACCAACCTAAAAGTAGTGCAACTACTCTCCGCCGGAGCCGAAGTATGGGTGCCCAAAGTCGGCCCCAACATCACGCTATGCAACGGAAAGGGCGTGCACACCGCCAGTACCGCCGAATGGACACTCGGCGCGATACTCGCCTCGCTGCGCAAATTCGACATCTTCGCCCGTGCTCAGGGCCGCGCCGAATGGGCCCCCGAACGAGCAACCCTGCTCCAAGGCCAACGCGTCCTAATCGTGGGCGCCGGCGACATCGGTGAGGCCATCGCCCGCCGACTCGAACCCTTCGAAGTCGAGCTAGTGCGAGTGGCCCGCCGCTCCCGGCACGGCGTCCACGCCGTGGGTGAACTGCCTCAACTACTACCCGAAGCAGACATCGTGGTCATCATCCTGCCGCTGACCGACGCCACCCGTGGCATGGTCGACGCGCAGTTTCTCAACCACATGAAAGAAAACGCGCTGCTGGTCAACGCAGGCCGTGGCCCCATCGTCGACACCGACGCGCTCACCGCCGAAGTCTCCACCGGACGACTACGCTGCGCGCTCGACGTCACCGACCCCGAACCATTGCCCAGCGACCACCCGCTGTGGAAACAAGAAGGCGCGCTCATCACCCCGCACGTGGGCGGGGCCGTCAGCGGCTTCCCACAACGCGCCTTTGCCCTCGTTGGCGACCAAATCCGGCGCTTCCACGCCGGGGAAGAACTGCACAACATCGTCCAGGACGGTTACTAACCGACCGCGACGCACGCAAAAGGGCCCGGTTCACCGTCTCCCACCAGGGAACGCATCACCGGGCCCAAACCTCAAAAGCTAGCGGCCAGAGCCATCCGCACTTGAATCGTCACGCGCCTCATCGGCGGCTTGGGCAGACTCATCCGCGTCCATCTCCTCATCGAACACGACATCCTGCCTACCCACCCCCAACACCTGCGGCAAATGCTCCTCACGCATCGGCGCCACATTTACACGGGACGAATCGTCCAGCAGCAAGAACAGCTTGCCGTCCACAGTCGTGAAACCCATCACCCGCTGCCAAGGAATCTCCCGGCGCGAGAAAACGCCCTTCACCGCGATTCCCTCCGCAGTGACATCCACACCCGACCGCCAAGCCCACACCCACACGCCAACCGGCGTCAACAGCACCGCCACCCCAGCAATGGGAGCCAACACCGCATTGATCGGCTGCTCAATGATCAGACTCATACCCAGCGGAGACGCAATCACCAACGCCAGCATCGCCGTCACCGCGACCGCGCCGCTGCGACGCAGGCGCATCTTTCTCGGAGTGGGAGTATCAACGACCGTCATGCCTCGATAGTGACACATCAAGCACCTGCGGCGCTGGCAGGAGTGAACAGATGCAGTCCACCTCTCTAGCCTCGGAGTGCCTCCCGGCTGGACCTGGGAGAAAAAACGATATAACGCCTGTTCGCGACGCATCGGCACGTGTGGAATGCCGTCCTCCACAAACTCGGGACCATCGACGACAAACCCGAACCTTCCATAGAAGTCACTCGCATAAGACTGGGCGTCCAACCGCACCACCGTCAGGTCGCCAGCATGCCGCAGCGCCCGGTTCATAAGCCGTGCCGCCAAGCCACGACCCCGATGGGACTTCGCCGTCACCACCCGCCCAATCCGGCGGGAACCATCCGGCTCCTCCAATAGGCGTAGATAGGCAACGACCGCCGTGCCATCTTCCATCCACAAATGAATGGTCTTCTCATCGATGTCACGGTCATCGAGCTCCGGGTAGGGACAATCCTGCTCCACCACGAACACATCAACCCGCAGCCGCGCGATCTTGAACAACGTCACCGGGTCCAACTGCCTAAGGGTCGCCTCGCGCTGCACAATCATGCCCCGATTAGAACACTTTCCCGCCTTGCGCATAAGACCAGTCCACAATGTTCGCACCCGCAGCGGGAAAACCCAAGACGCCACCCAACCGGCCCCACCCGCTCACCCCACCAACCCCCTACTGTCGGGTTAATGCCGTTTGGGCTCTCAATAGGTAGTCTGCGTGAGAAGATTCGGACGTCGAGTACGTGCCCCATCGACAACACACATCAGGCACGAGGAGGTGAAACAGTGAGCGAAAAGATCACGTTCCATCCCACACCCGTGCAAACCATCGGCCGCAGTTTCCTCATCAGCATCGGAATCACCGCAATCGCGCTCATCCCCGCCACCGCCCTCATCGCAGCGATCAACCCCGACCTGTGGTGGCTACTACCCGCAGTCCCCCTCGTCGCCATGACCGCGACCTTCGTCATCGCCGTCCGCGCCTCCCACCACATCGGCATCGTCGCCGACGACCGCGGAATCCAACCCGTGAGCTCCTCGGGCGACCACGTGGGCCGCTACGCACCCTGGCCAATGATCGTCGACATCCGCGCCGAACGCTGGCGCCGCCGCATAGTCCCAGTCATCTACCTCAATGACCCCGACTCCACCCCTTGGCGCCTCCGAGCCCCATACAGCGGACACTTCCTCGCCTCCGACCCCGAAATCGACGAGAAAATCTTCATCCTTCGCAGCATGTGGGAGACCTACCGACACGACCGGCCACCAGACTGGAGCGACCACGACACCACCTAAACCCCGCCCCAGGCCACAAAGCGCAAACAGCGCCCACCAACAAACCACTCAACCGGCAGACCCACCAGAGTGCGACCGATCCGCACCCCCACCGGCCGTCTGCGGATGACGAAAACCAGGATGACCCTGCGGCAACGCCGCCTTCATCACCGAACCGCTAACCACCAAACACGCGATCAACAACGGCCACGACAAAACCACCTGTGCCAACCCACCAGCGACCACGAACCCAAACACCCACATCGGCGTCAAAATCGCCACTCGCACCAGATACGTCGCCACCCAAACCCACGACGCCGCCGCATACGCTCGCAACAACGCCCCATCAGAACGCCACGACGTCTTCTGGCCCAACAACGCGCCAACAATGAGGCCCAACAACGGCCGCCGCAAGACAATGCTCACCGCCCACACGATCGCGCTGGCGGCGTTGGCGAGGATACGAGGAAGGAGAATGTCCTCGGCTCGCCCGGTGTAGAGCACAAGGGCGCCCGCCACGCACACCCCTAGCAATCCCAGCAGGACTGACCGTGGCTTTTGTTTCTGCCATATCCTCCAAACGGCGATTAGCAGGCCGGCCGCCAATGACGCCACCACACCCCAGCCGACATTGTTTCCAGTGGCTAGCCACGCACCGATGAACACCAACAGGGGAATGGTGGCGTCTGCGGCGCCGCGCCGCCCACCAAGTAGGCTTGTAAGCGTGTCTTGCCGCACAGGGTTGCGTTCGGGAGTCACCTGGCTACCTTTGCATAATGATTGGCAGGGATAAGGCAAGGCTATCCTCAATCGTATGTGGCCCCCATCCTCAGCCCCGGCTAACCGGCACCGCACCACAGAAAACGACGAACGGCGTACCGTACATGCTCGGCACACACCGACTCAGTGAACAAGAACTCATCGAATTGCTTCGCCGTGTTCGACGCACCAACTTCGGCCAATGGTCAAAAGATGACATGACCCGAGGGCTGAAGTCGCTTGGTTGGAAAGTTCGCAGTGGCGAAGTGGATATCGGCATGTGGAGCGCGGAGACGGGCTACACGACCGGGACGGCCATTGCCGACCGGATTCCGGCCCAGGTGCGCGTAGGCGGAAACGCTGACTTTTATGCCATCGAATTGATGGTGTTGCGTTCGGCCGAGCGTGGACGGGCGGGGGAACATCACCGCACGACTGTGTTCCGCGAGGTCTTGCGCACGATGCTGAACGAGCTGGGCTCGCCCGACGTTCGCGGTGGCGACGGTGGCCCATGGGTGCGCTGGTATCGCGATGGCATCATCATTGAACTTCATTTGCGGCGTTTTCATGGTGGAGTGACGCTGCGGTTGTTGTCGCCCGAAGTGTTCAACCAGATCGAGGCGAACGCTGTTGCGCGTGGAGACGTCTCTGGCTGGTCGGCGTATGCCAAGAAACAGAATCTGCCTACCGAACCGGCGATTTACGATTTGGGAGAGTTTACCGACCGCCTAGCCGCTCTCCTAGGCGATATGGCGGCGGACGTCCCGATTGTCAACACGGCCTCGACCGTCGTACTCCGCACGGGGGACTGGTCGAGCCGCTATGTCGCCGCGATTGTCGATGGCAGTTTGAGTGTGGAAGCTTCGGCTGCCGTGAAGGGCTCGTGGCGGGCTGGACTTTCGAACTTGCCAAGCATGGGCTTTCGCGCCCCCGGAAACGGTATGCCAAATTGGTCGAAGGCCTTTCGGGCCGCTGACCGGGCTTCGGTGTCACAAGCTGCGCATATGATGGTTGACGCGCTTACCGCGTTTGGAATCCAGGATCTGTTCGATATCGTCTACGACGCGTTCACCGCTGATGGTGAGCGTATGTACTTGCCGGTCCTGGGTATCGCTGGGGCTGACAGCTCCTACTAGATAAAGCTGAGTCGTCAGCCGACCCGAAGCGATCCGTTGGTCTGCTGTGGGAACCCCATGTGGTCGGTGGGGAACGACTGGTTGCGGTTGTAGGGTGAATTCATGGTTGTGGATTTGCGAAGCGACACGGTAACGAAGCCTTCCCCGCAGATGCTGGAGGCGATGGCGGCCGCTGACGTCGGTGACGACGTCTATGCGGAGGACCCGACGGTGAATGCCCTCGAGTCTCACGTGGCGGAGTTGTTCGGCCATGAGGCGGCGCTCTTCACCCCAACGGGGTCAATGGCCAACCAGATCGCGCTGCAAACCCTGGTGCGGCCCGGTGAAGAAGTTCTGTGCGACATCGACGCTCACATTGCCAATTATGAGCTGGGAGCCGCCGCCGCGTTCGGTGGCATTAGTTGCCGTACCTGGCAGGCTCAGGCCGGTCGTCTCGTCGCAGACCAGGTCGAGCCACTGCTCAACCTGCCAGGTTTTCACGCGGTGCCGACCAAGGCCATCGCGGTTGAGAACACTCATAACCGGGGTGGCGGTACGGTGCAGCCTCTCGACCAGATCGCAAAACTGCGTTCCATGGCCGAGGCTCATGACATCGCCTTGCACTGTGACGGCGCCCGGATATGGAACGCCCATGTGGCCACTGGGGTGAGTCTTGCCGAATATGGGCGATATTTCGACACGATGGCCGTGTGTCTATCCAAAGGGCTCGGAGCGCCGATCGGTTCCTTGGTGATTTCAACTGTGGACCGTATCGAACACGCCCGCGCCATTCGCAAACGTCTGGGGGGCGGAATGCGGCAGGTGGGGCTGCTGGCGGCCGCTGGACGCTACGCGATTGACCACCATCTCGCCGGATTGCGCGCAGATCATGATCGCGCCTTGCGTATTGCCGAGCAATTGGAGCCGTTTGGAATTTGTTCGGCCGACCAGGTGCAGACGAACATCGTCGTATTGCGGCACCCCGAGATAGCGAAGCTAGCCGCCCAAGCGGGTGAAAAAGGGGTCAGAATCTCTGTCCTGGGTACGCGATGGGGTCGACTTCTCACTCATCGTGACATTGATGACGCGGGTGTTGACCGGGCGGTGGGGGTTCTCACCGAGCTTCTGCGCTGAATGGCTCTTGGCAAACCGCAGTTCGCGGGTTATGTTAGGTGAACCTTATTTAGTGGAACCTAACTTGGAGATTCGGTGTACGCCTGCATCTGTCACGGAGTCCGCGAGCACGAAGTGCAAGAGTGCATCAGCGCTGGGGCTACTGACGAAGACGCCATCGGTGACGCCTGCGGGGCTGGAACCGGGTGTGGTACATGCCTTGATCGCCTAACCGAGATGATCGAGTCGCACTTTGCCGCCATGGACTCCCAGGCGGGCTTGTCTTATATTCCGGATTCGGCTACCATGCCCGATTCTATTGCCCCTGTCTCACCAGCTGTTCGGCTGGCCGACTCACCCTACGCCGGTCTTTCCTAGGATGTCGGTTCTCGCCGGGATCCACTATCCGGTGGCTGACGTGAGACGTTGCGGCAAATGCCTCGCAGCATCGGTGGCTCCGAAAGAGCCCTGCGGGTAAATCGCCGTTGTGGGGAACAAGTCGATCCCGGACTTCACCTAGCGGCTGGGCATATGGCCCCCAATCGAGCCACGTCGGCTCGCTGCCTTTGCTAGATTCTATGACGTCAAGTTTGGGAATAGCCAGATGAAAGCTGCTCGCCTACTGCTGTTTGCGCAGATCAAAGCGGGCGAATGATCTTTTTTCGGGAAATGAGCGATACTGCATGTTTGTCTTGGCCATCGACTCGCTGCGACTTGGAGCGTCGGTTTATTAGCCAAGCCTTTCCATGCTTAGGTTTTCCTGCGTAAAAGTGCGTCGGCCGCTCCCTTTAATGTGCAAGATAAGCACTTACTCTTGGCATTAGGGGGAAACCATGCAGGGTGATGAACGCGTAATCGAGTTCCTCAATGAGCAACTCACCGGTGAACTGACGGCAATTAACCAGTATTTTCTTCACGCCAAAATGCAGGAGAACTGGGGCTATACGAAGCTTGCCTCGTTCACCCGCTCTGAGTCGATCGACGAAATGAAACACGCCGATGTAATAACCGAGCGGATCCTCTTTCTCGAAGGCCTCCCCAACTACCAGCGGTTGTTTCCGCTGCGTATCGGCGGCAGCGTTACGGAGATGTTCCAGTGCGACCGTGAGGTCGAAGTGGAGGCAATAGACCGTCTGAAGCGTGGCGTCGAGTACATGCGTTCGGTCCAGGACTACACCTCGGCGAATCTTTTCGAGGACATTCTCAAGGACGAAGAACATCACATCGACTACCTTGACACGCAGCTGGAGCTCATCGAGAAGCTCGGCGAGAGCCTGTATCTACAGACGCTGATCGAACAGCCCTCGTCTTAAGCGAGGCGATTCTGTCGCCGCTGGCAAAGCTGAAGTCAACGGCCGAAAAATCACGGCGTCGCTCATTGACAATATCGAAGGTGAGTGGCGTCGTTTTTCGTGCTCGTCACGGCCGTAGATATTGCCACGAAGGGACGTTTCACATCGAGCGTTGTTTCTTGGCTGACGTGCTCCCGCCGTTGCAGTGAACCCAATGGGTGAGGGGCAGACGCGATCGCGTCTGCCCCTCACCCATTGGGTTCACTGCGGTTTGTCGTGTGATTGGCTACCGCGGCTGTAGGTTGTGGCGCTTCAACAGCGGCTCAACGTGGGGGTCACGTCCGCGGAAGTTGCGGTACAACTGCATCGGATCGATGGAACGGCCGCGCGAGAGTAGCTCGTTGCGGAAGTGGTCGCCGTTGGCACGGTCAAGGCCACCATTGTCCTTAAACCACTCGACTGTGTCGGCATCGAGGATCTCCGACCACACATAGGAATAGTAGCCAGCGGAGTAACCTCCGGAGAAGATGTGCTGAAAGTATCCCGATCGGTAGCGTGGAGCAATGAGATCCAGCGGGAATCCCAATTGCGTCAAGTAGGAGCGTTCAAATTCCTCAACCACCGCGGCCGGGTCAGCGCCGGGCTGCGGTACTTCGTCGGGCCCCAACTGGTGCCAGGCGAGGTCGAGCAAGGCCGAGGCCAAGTACTCGGTCTTCTTGAAGCCCTGGCCGTTGCTGCGTACCTGCGAGACCTTCTCTTTGAGCTCCTCGGGCAGCGGCTCGCCTGTCTCGACGTGACGCGCGTAGTTGTCGGCCACTTCGGGCCAGTCAATCCACATTTCATTGACTTGCGAGGGGAACTCGACGAAGTCGCGTGGTACTGATGTCATGGACACCGAAGGATAGTGGCACGCGGAGAGCAGCCCGTGAATAGCGTGGCCGAATTCGTGGAACAAAGTCCGGACGAAGTCCATCGATACCAATGCCGGCTGGCCCTCGGCAGGTTTGGGAATGTTGAGGTTGTTAAGAACCACGGGCTTTTTCTCAAGCAGCGTTGACTGATTGACCAGTGGATTCATCCATGCTCCACCCTTTTTTGAATCGCGGGTGAAGAAGTCGCCTAGGAACAATCCCAAAGCGCTGCCATCGTGGTCGAACACCTCCCAGACCCGCACGTCCGGGTGGTAACCCTGCAGATCTTCGCGCGGGGTGATGGTGAGGCCGTAGAGCTTGTTGGCCGCGAAGAACACTCCGTCTTCGAGAACGCGGTCGAGTTCGAGGTAAGGACGCAACTGGTCGGGGTCGAAGTCGAACTTTTCAGTCAGAAGCTTGGTCGAATAGAAGCTCCAGTCCCAAGGCTGGAGGTCGAAGTTTTCACCGGAGTCGTGGACGAACTTCTGTAGCTCTGCGGCTTCGGCCTTGGCGTTGTCAATCGCGGCGGGAACCATCGCCCCAAGTCGGTCAAGGACGGCAGCCGCGCTGCCTGCCATCTGGTCGGCTGTGACGTAGTCCGCATGGTGGTCATAGCCGAGTAGGCGAGCGCGCTCAGCGCGTAGACGCACCATTTCCAGGAGCGTCGCGGCATTGTGTGGACCCCGGCTAGTCGAGGCTTCCCACAGTTGTTGGCGCAGAGTGCGGTTGGAGAGACTGGCCAGCGAAGGCGGGTTGGAGAAAAGCTGGCTGGTGATGAGGTAGCCCTCTAGACCGCGCGATTTCGCGGCCTCGGCTGCGGCACTGATGGCCCCTGATTCGAGCCCGTCGAGCCAGGTGACGTCCGTGACGTGTACGGCCGCGTCGTTGATATCGGCTAGCCCCTGCTGACTGAACTTGGTCGAGAGTTGAGAAAGCTGAGAATTCAATTCGGCGAGGCGTGCCTTGTCCTCTGGTTTTAGTTGTGCTCCGCCACGAACGAAGGCGGTGTGGCGCCGTTGTAGGAGATAGGCGTCTTCTTCGGAGAGCCCTAGGTCCGCGCGGCGGCGATGGAGGTCGTCGATGCGTTCGAATAGCTTCTCGTGCTGCAAAATGCGGTCTTGATGGGCGGAGAGTTTGCCGGAGTATTCCGTCTCGATTGCTTGCAGCTCATCGGTGGTGTCTGCGGCGTTGAGGGTGTAGAAGACGATGGAGGTGCGCTCGAGGATGGCTCCGGCACGTTCGAGAGCGGCAATCGTGTTGTCGAACGTGGGTGGTTGTGGGTTGGTGGCGATCTGTTCGATTTCTCGCCAGTGTTCGTCCATCCCCGCTGCGAATGCAGGCCGGAAGTGCTCTGGGCCGCATTCGGCGAAGGGCGGCAGCTGATAGGGCAGTTCGGAGGGTTCCAGGAAGGGATTGGTGATGGTCATAGGTGAAGCTTCCTAACTCGTGGATGGTCAATGTCCTACCACGGGCCGCCCCGATCCACAAATGCGGCTCCGTTGAGGCTGGTGAGAATGGTGTGTCGGATGTGCCATGAGCCGATTATGCGACGTGGGTTGGTCCAGGCCCAGAATTAGCCGCTCATGACTAAGGGCAACGCCGTCAATCTCAGAGCGGGAACGTCCCTTTGTTTGGCCAGGTAGCTAGCCTCGCGCTTCACTGGTGGCTCACGGTGCGCACTAGTGCGTGGCAGCAGGTGGCGCTTTGCGGGCGAACCGGATGGGGAATGCGCAGGGGGCCGACGCTGCGTGCACGTCGCGGCGCCGTCTTCGCCTCCATTGATGGCCATGTTTGCGATGGCTTAGACACTCAGCGTCGCCGTTGGCTGCGTGATGCCTCGCGTGCGTGTTGTTGCCGGCTTCGGGGCTGGTTCATCGCGGGCGTTGTTTTTACCTGTGCTCCTAGATTCTTCTTGGGCACTTGCTGTGATTGTTACTCGGAGTCTCTAGTATCTAGATCATGGATTCGCCAAGCCCGCTATATGTGGTTAGTGACGTGCATGGCCACTACGATGCCCTCGTTGAAGCCCTCCAGGCTCAGAATTTGATCGACCGTGACGAAAACTGGATCGCGGGCGAAGCCCGACTGTGGGCGCTTGGCGACTTGTTTGACCGTGGGGAGCGAGGCGTCGACACTGTTCGGCTCCTTCGCAAGCTCTCTGAACAGGCGTCCGCTGCCGGTGGTCTCGTTGACACACTCCTTGGCAACCACGAGTTGCTGGTTCTGGGTTCGCGGAGGTTTGGTGAGCAGGCCTTCATGGACTCGGCCGGAAATGAGCGCCAGTTTCTCCAATGGTGGGTCATCAATGGTGGTTTCGAGGAGGAGATGAACCTCTTGACCGACGATGAGGTCTCTTGGCTAACATCTCGCCCACTCGCGGTTGTAGTTGACCAAGTACTCCTCGTTCACTCCGACACCGATGGATACTTGCAATATGGCAACTCGATCGATGATGTCAACACCTCTGCCCATGAGGCTCTTTCGACCGAAAACCCCGAACGCTGGTGGGATCTTTTCCGCAGCCTGACCCAACGTCATGACTATCTGCGCGAGGATGGTCCGCAGCGCGCCCGTGCCATGCTCAACACATTGGGAGGGACCCAGATCGTGCATGGACACTCGACGATTCCCGACACCACGGACCTGACCCCAGGGCAAGTTGAGGAACCTCGCCGCTACTGTGACGGACTTGTCCTCAACGTCGATGGCGGCGTCTATCAAGGAGGCCGCTGTTTGGTCGTGCGGCCCAACGACTAGCCCGCTTGTGGTGATGTTCGATAGGCCGGCCAGCCGTATGCGGGGTTGGGCCCCAATCCGACGAACCGACCCGATGCGGGCACGCAGCTTCCGCGTCGTTGTGGATCGTGCGCCTACCTACCTAAGCCGCCATCTGGCCACGAGGGTGCTGCCGCGAAGCGCTGTTGCGGTCTAAAGGGCTGGAAGACCAGCACTCCACCTGCGGCGGTCGGGTGCGAGTCCGCGCTACCTGCCGAGACCGCAACTCTTGGGGTGGGACCATCGGAGTCCTCCGGATACTGCGGTCCGAATCCTGGTGAGTCCACAGTGTCAGCCTTTGATGTCGCCTTGCCATCGACGATGGACTGATTCGGGACCGTTGATAGGCCCATTGCCACAGGTTCCTTCTGTGCGGCGTGCTGGGGCCGCAAGCGGACAGTTTCCTCGTCCGCGCATGGAGAGCTCCGCTTGGCAATCTCGTGCGTGGTGAGACGTAGTGTCTCCTCATCGGCGAAGGCGGCAGTTAGCTCGGCGGAAAGAGGCGCCGATTCCCCTCCGCTTTTTGAACCTGCCGGTGCTGACGTCACAGGTCGCTCGAATGCACCCAGCTGCCCGCCCGTGTTCGCTGACGATGTCGGCCATGTTTCGCATTTGTGTCCCCTCTTGATTCGGGCGGGCGCGTGCGACTGCGATAGCAGCTCTCGCTGTGGCATATCTACAAACTGTGCCCAATCGTCTGTCTGTCGCCGTTGGCTACGAGAACGGGCCTCGTGCCACAAGCTGGCACTCACCAAGGCACAGGCTGAAAGGCCCGCCCACAGCATCAGGACGGATATCTCGATGTCAGCCTGTGCTACGGCCAATGGCCACACCGCAGCCGAGACGAGCGCGGTGCCACCCCCGACCAAAAACATGCGCCGGCGCTGGTTGGGCCATCGATGGCTCGCATAGCGGCGCTGGTACGGATTGATGTCTCGCATATCTGATCTAACGACTAAGGGCGCGAAGGAGATACGCGTTAAGTGCGAAAAATTCTTAGCTTGTAGGAAAGTGCGGGCCGGAGAGGGAGCCGCTGGTAGAAGTGTGCGAGGTATATGAGTACGCCACATGCCACCACGAAGTTCGTGCGAGAAATGACTCCTGCGCGGCAGCTCTGTCAGTCGAACTGTCCGTTATCAGACGTAACCTACCGTCGCGTTGCTCGTTGTGCTTTTCAAGAAAAACAGATAAGAAATGTGGAAGGGAACAGTTCGGTCAAGCCGACCGGTGAGTGAAGGAAAGGCGGCCACGGTGGCTCGGGCCGACTTATCACCACCTGATTCCATGGTCGCACCACACGCGACAGTGGAGTGCTCGCCGGACGCGGCGAGATGATTGGTGAGGCCGACCGGTTAACCAGCGATGCGGGTTCACCGGTGGTTCCCGCACATACGACAAGAAATCGATGCTCTACCGGGACACCCATTCTCGAGAGAACATCCTCTTGCGCAATGTCTTGGCATATCGCGTGGCAAAGAGCGGGTGAAGGAACCCTCCCGCTTCTCTGGGACGGCTACGCGCCAAGGACATCTCAATAAGGATGGTGGGCTTTTATGGAAGTAGCAGAGGAACCCATTGGGCGCAGAGTCGCTCAATGGCGGCAACGCCGCGGAATGTCTCAGCAAGTGTTCGCAGACCGCATCGGCAAGTCCAAGAGTTGGGTGGACAAAGTCGAACGCGGCGTCCGTCGGCTCGACAAATATTCGGTCATATGCGACATCGCTCAAGTACTGGGTGTCGACACGAGCCAACTCATGGGGCGAGAGCCACAGCGGCAGCCGGGCCTGTCCAGTTGCCTCGACCAAGCCGAGGTGGAGAGTATCCGGCAGTCGTTGGAGCGTTATGAGCGCCTCGGAATTTTCCTCCAGGCAGCCTCTCTGGACTCGAAACCGATCCCGGAGCTGAAGAAGACGGTCGCCTATACCTGGGCGGCAATGGAGAAGGGCCATTATCCGGTCGTTGCCCGGTCATTGATCGAACTCTTGCGGGCCACTCCCATCGCCCAAGAGAATCCGATCGATGGTACGGCCGCAGAGGCTAGCGAAATTTTGACCCAGGTCTACCAGATCGCCTCCTCGGTCCTACGAAAACTGGGCGAGCCGCAATTGGCATGGCTGGCGGCAGACCGCTCGATCAGCGCAGCTCAGCGTGGAAATGACCCGCTGTTGGCCGGGACGGCGACGGCGCGAGTCGCGAACTCACTTCGAGCATTGGGGCGGCACCAAGCCGCACTCGATCTCAACGTGCAAGTCGCACACGGCCTCATGGCCGAACATGTCGCCGACGAACCGACACCGCAAGCCCTTAGTGTCTACGGCTTTCTGTTACTGCAGGGAGCCATGGCCGCAGCGCTTGCTGGAGAATCGGCAACCTGTAAGGACCTACTCGACAGTGCCGACATCGCGGCTCAGCGCATGGGAGATGACGGCAACTATTACTGGACGTCCTTCGGGCCGACCAATGTGGCTCTGCACCGGGCAGCCGCACACGTAGAGCTGGGGGAAGGGCGAGCGGCATTGGCAGTTCACGCTCAGATCAACCCGGCAAAGCTCAATGATCTCGTCGCAGAGAGGCGGGCGCATCACTACCTGGACATGGCGCGAGCCTGTGTGCAAATCGGCGACTGGAGTAAAGCGGGGAAGGCGCTGAGCCTGGCTCACCGCACCGCACATTCGGAGGTACGGTGCCGCCCGGTGGCACACAGCCTGATCGACCATATTCTGCACCACAGCAAAGGCTCTAGCCCGCCGGAGGTGATGGCGCTAGCCGAGCAGTGCGGCTTGACGAAGTGACGCAGGGCGGAGCCGCGGTGGGCCGATACTCACAGGAATGTCGCCACGGCTCCGTCTCGCTAAAGGAAGACTTCTCCATACGTCCGAGTGACTTTCGAGTTAAACGGGCCCGCCCGCGCTGAAGTGGTGGCGTTAGAATCGCCGAGTGAATTCGACAGTCTCTGAAGCCGCCGCGTACCTGAACGACATCTATCCACAGCATTGGGCGCAAGAGTGGGACCGCGTCGGTCTGGTCACTGGCCGTGGGCACTGGCCGGTTCGAAAAGCTCTGTGCGTTGTCGACTGTGTGCCCGAAACTGTGGCCGAGGCCGTTGAACGGGGAGCGAACCTCATCGTCGCCCATCATCCGCTGCTACTGCGTGGGGTCTCGAGCTTGGACCCAGAGGAATCGTATAAAGGCGATCTGCTTCATTCACTCATCGAGAACCGCATTGGGCTCTATGTAGCGCACACCAACGCCGACGTGGCAAATCCTGGGGTTTCGGACGCTTTGGCTCTGCGGTTGGGACTGGGGCAACTGCGCCCGTTGTCTCCATTGGAGGGGCCTGAGCATGTAGATTCAGGGCGCGGTATCGGTCGCGTCGGTATACTGGAGAATCCGATGCGACTGGCTGATTTCGTGGAGTTTGCGGCTGCGCGACTGCCCCGTACGGCATGGGGGGTGCGTGCGACGGGAAATCCCGATCGATTGATCACCACCGTCGCTGTCTCGGGTGGGGCCGGTGACTCGTACTTGCACCAGGCACACTCCGCGGGAGCAGATGTCTTCTTGACCTCCGATTTGCGGCATCACCCAGTCAGCGAATTTCTAGCCGCTGGCCAGCGGCTCGGTCAGGAGTTTTCGAATCGCGTGGGTGAGGACCCTAATCGAGGTGCCCGCACACCAGATGTAATCGACGTGGCGCACTATGCCTCTGAACGACCGTGGGTTGATCTGGTCGCCCAGCAACTGCGGAACGTGATTGGGGAGGTTGTGACCTCCGATGTGGTCACTGATCCATGGACGCTTCACCAACTGGGCAGCTAAGGCGGAGGTTGGTTCGCCCGGGTAGGTGGCGATCGTTCTTCATAAGCGGTGGCCAACGACGAGGAGGGCACGCGCAATTGACTCCCGAGGTCCATCGGTGGCGGAGAGCCCACACCGGTCTTGGTAACGGCAGCCGCTCTGGTAGCGAACCATCCCCAAGATTTTGTGGGAATCGCACAGTCAAATGCTTGATTTAGTGTGAGATATTGCTAAAATTGGCGAGTGGTCGACGGAGTCCACCCCGCTCTGCGAGGCCGCCAAAAGTGAAGACTGAGCAGTGCGAGTGCGGCTGGCCGGTGGCCGGCGCACCGTTGCAAGCGTGCTGGCGTTTCCAGAGGGCGGGATGGCGGCGGGATGGTGGGTACGGGGGAGGGGGAGCCCCACATCGATCTCATTTGGCACTGGAGTGTTGTCTGTGATGAGTTGGGCCGACCTGCGCGAGCTTGGATTTATCGACTTGGGACCATAGTCCGTGGGGCCGTTTGGGGCGGAGCCCGCGCCTGTGGCAAGGTGTTTCACCTGCCAGAACCACACCGCGACGCGCTGGCGACGATGGTGCGGACTTCGAGCTCAGCTGGCAAAGACACGACGTGATGAATGAGGTAGCAATATGAAAGCCGACCCTTTTGACCAGAGACGACTTCTGGAACTTCAAGCTACCGACACCGCCATCGCACAGCTGGAACAGAGTTTGAAGACGTTGCCCGAGGCGGAACGGATTCCAGCGCTGCAGCGCGAGGCGATACGTCTGCGAGACCAAGTCTCCGCCCGTGAAGCAGGCATTGCCGACCTAGACCGCGACATCGCGCGAGTGGAAAAAGAAATCGCCGTAGTCACCAAACGAGCCAACAATGACCGCGACCGTATGGCCGCCGGTAGCGTCACACCCAAACAGCTCGAAGGGCTGCAAAGTGAGCTGGAATCTCTAGCCAACCGGCAAAACGAACTAGAGGACCAGCAGCTGGAACTCATGGAGACAAGGGAACGGCTCGAAGCCACACTCGCCGGCCACATCGACCAGTTGAAAAACTCGCAGGCCGCTCAACAAGAAGCCGAGCGGGCACGAGATGCCGCGGTCGCGGAAGTAGACGAGAAAATCGCCCACCACCGCCAACAACGCGAACACCTCTCCGCGTCCATTCCCAGCTCACTGGTGGAGCTGTACGAAAAAGTACGAGCCAAGAAACCCATCGCCGCTGCCCTTTTGCGCCTGCGCAGCTGTGAGTCATGCCGTATTGAGAAATCTCCCGCTGACCTCGCACCGATTCGAGCCGCTGGCCCCGATGAAGTCCTCCGTTGTGAAGAATGCGGAGCGATCCTCATTCGGACCGAGGAGTCGGGAATCTAGGCCCCTGCCCATAGCGCACCCCGACGCCTAAAAAGCTCTCCAACCGCGTGCAACCGGGCCCGATCACCTGTCACGTACGAACCTCAAACCAAGCGCTGCCGACCACCGGCCATTGGGCACCACACAGCGAAACTACCGGCCCATGCTCAGGCCAGCCAGGCGGCTGAGGATCAGCCCAGCCAACCGCACAGCCATCACCCGGACCCACCACCGGGCACCAGGATTGGCCGCGTAGTCCCCTCACCGCGCATCGCGACGAATCGAAACGGAAGCTGCGCGCACTAGGTCCTCCACCGAGTACGACGCGACGGAAGCGGACCAAAAAGTGGTGGGGTCGATGCGTTGCACCAACCCCACCACCTGCCAAACGTAAGTGACGAGCCCAAAGGCCGACTCTACAGAGCCAGCGCCTCCTCAGCGTCGATCGTCACGGCCGCGGCATGGACGACGGCGGCGACGCGGAGAGCGTCATGCACGTTGTCTCGCGAAGCGCCGGACTTGATCAGCGTCTGTTCATGCGACTCCAGGCACAAACCGCACCCGGTCACCGCGGAAACAGCGAGGCTCCACAGTTCATAGTCGACTTTATCTACGCCGGGATTGCCAATGACCTGCATCCGCAACCGCGCCGGGAGGCTCGTGTAAGCCTCATCCCCGATGAGGTGCTTGGCACGGTAATAGATGTTGTTCATCGCCATGATCGAGGCAGCCGACTTGGACGCCTTGAGAGCGTCCTCGCTCAGGCGCTTCGTGGCTTCCGCGTGGATCTCGCGAATCACCGTGGTGCTCCGCGACGCCACCGCACACGACAGCATCGTCCCCCATAGCTGTTGCTCGGTCAGGGAAGAAGTGGTCGTGATGGAACCGAGGTTGAGCTTCGTGTCTTTGGCGTAGGCGGGAAGAGCCGCCTTCAGGCTGTCAATACTCATCGTTAGCCGGCCGCCATCAGCTTCTTGGCGTCCAGGGTCTCCTCGCCGTTGCTCCAGTTGCACGGGCACAGCTCGTCGGTCTGTAGAGCGTCGAGTACGCGAAGAACCTCAGCGACATTACGGCCGACCGAACCGGCGGTGACCATGGCGAACTGGATGGTGTTGTTCGGGTCGACGATGAAGGTGGCTCGCTGGGCGACACCGTCCTCACCGAGAACGCCGAGCTCTTCGGACAGTTCGCGCTTGATGTCGCTCATCATCGGGAATGGCAGATCGCGCAGGTCCGGGTGGTCTTTGCGCCATGCGAAGTGAACGAACTCAGAGTCAGTCGAGAAACCCAACACCTGGGTGTCACGGTCGGCAAACTCGGTGTTGAGGCGTCCGAACTCGGCGATCTCAGTCGGGCAGATGAAGGTGAAGTCCTTCGGCCAGCTGAACACGACGCGCCACTTGCCCTCATAGGACTTGTGGTTGATCTGTTCGAATGCGCCGTCGGCCTCGATTGAGACGCAGGAGGTCAGGTCGTAGGAAGGGAACTTGTCACCAACAGTCAACATGCGTATTTTCTCCGCTGTAGTGGGTATCGGGACAGCCGCCACCGAGGTATAGAGACCCGTCGAAGGGCCTCACGGGCTACTTTGATGCCACGCGCCCGAGAACCTCCTCGCCCCTGGGACAGGTTCCGGCTTGCGATCCGAAACCCCCTGTATGACGCCCCAGGATGTGCGAATGAGCCGAAATCGGCGGGTGGCGACTGTTGAATCTGACCGAAGCATACCTAGACTCTGTCTATGTTTAGACGTCGACTAGCTCAATAGTGGTCTAAATCAAAGGAAAATTTAGGCCCGAGCCGTGTGTTACGAAGCGTAATTATCGCCTCGACGCCCGCGACCTAGCGCACGTCAGTTGGATGTGACGATGGCCCCGGTGCATGCACCGGGGCCATGAAACCGTCCAAGGTTGGCGATTCACCCTAGCCGTTGCGAAGTCTCGATCCAGCGCTGAAGGAGTTTTGTGGCTGCCCCGGAATCGATGGCCGCCCGTGCCCGCTCGACTCCCGCCCGGATTGAAGCGAACAACTGTTCATCGTCATGCAGGTCGACTTCGGGCTTCAATCCCTCGAGGGAGGCCAGCGCTGCCCCTGAGTTGATCAAGACAGCGTCGCGGACAGCCCCTTCCTTACCCGCGAACGTATCCCGGGCAACGGCTGCGTTATAGGCCGCCTCAGCGCCACGCAGCGCCCCCGCCTCACAACGAGCGAAGCCAAAATCGGCCGCGTCAATGACGGTGTCGGTGACGCGGCCATTGGCGGTAACCCACACTCGGGTCGCCATCGAGGTGGAGATTTCGTCAAGGCCGTCTTCGCCACGAACCACCAGCACACTCGCGCCACGTCGCGCGAACAGCTCGGCCAAGATGCCGCTCTTGCGTAGGTCCGCACAACCGATCAGTCCGGCGGGCGGCTGTGCCGGGTTCGTCAGAGGCCCCAGCAGATTAAAGACAGTGCGCACCCCGAGCTCAGTGCGAGCCCCCGCGGCGTGCCGCATACCGGGATGGAACGACTTGGCGAAACAAAACCCGATTCCGACATCGCGCACCACCTCCACCACACTGAGCGGATCCACCTCGAGTGAGACACCCAGCTCCTCCAAGAGGTCGGCAGATCCACACGTGGAAGAGGCTGCCCGGCTGCCGTGCTTAATCACAGGTACTCCGGTTGCGGCCACGACGACCGAAGACATGGTGGAGATGTTGACGCTGTTGGACCCGTCACCTCCGGTGCCAACGATGTCAACGGCCGGCTGAAGTTCGGGCGCGTCCAGCCGCGTAGTCTCCGCAAGCATTCGTTCGGTGATGCCCGCCAATTCCTCGACCGTCTCGCCCTTGGCGTGCAGGAGGACGGCGAAAGCCGCGACCTGAGCTTCCGAGGCCTTCCCCGCCATGATCTGGCTCATGGCCCAGTCGGTCACGTCCCGCCTCAGGTCTTTCTGAGCGATCAGCTGGGACAAAACCCCAGGCCAAGTCTGTTCGGACATCGGTTCTCCAGGAAGCTAGAACTGCGGTCTGGCCACGTCGCTCACCGACGTGAGTGAATTCGTCTTGTGGGCTGAGGCGAAACCGTCGGGCAGGCCACGAAACCGCATAAGAAAATAAGGTCAACCCTGAATGCTACCCGGTGCGCGAGGCAAAATCGTGCAACGTCTCCCCGCCTCGCCCGGCAACCCCTAGGGCCGTGACCTCGCAGTCTAGGCTGCGCCCCGGCCCGTTGCGCCGGTGCCGTGACTCGATTCCGCAGTCTGGACAGCACGGCGTTGACGTAGAAGATCCACCACCGTCTCCGCAGTGCGAATCGGGTCCAGCGGGTGCATCAAGGTCGCGTCAGCGCGCGACCAGGCCCCTAGCCAGCGATCGGCCGGACGAGCCAGTACCACGGCAATAGTGGGCACATCATCGATCTCGTCGCGAAGCTGACGCGCGATGCCCAAACCCCCGGCTGGCTGTGACTCCCCATCGAGCAACACCAAGTCGATCTCATAGGTGTCGATCAGATGGACGGCCTCGTCGTAGTCGCCCGTGGAGACATACTCGATGACGACGTCCTCGGTAGGGCTCTCACCGATGGCCGTCCGCATCTGGGCAATAACGGAATCATTGTGGCTGTACAGCAACACTGCGTAGTTATTCTTTACGGATCTCACAAACGTCATATTAAACGTGACACACTCACTTTGCGAACGCGGTCGCCGCGCGGAGCCGCCCTGGCCACCCCGGGATGAGTATTTGCTACCTGAACTGGGCGATTGAGAATCCAAGCCGGGGAGCATACGGGAGGCGACACGCGCGTAATACCTACCCCTTGCGCAACCGCCACAGGTCGAACCGTAATAATGGCCGCGTGACTGCCACTGAAACTTCCATCGATCCCAGCCGGATTCATTCCCTGACGCGGCCCAACGTCGTCAGTGTCGGCACCATTGTGTGGCTGGCAAGCGAATTGATGTTTTTTGCTGCGCTTTTTGCCATGTACTTCTCGATTCGGGCTTCCGCCCCCGAGATGTGGGCCGAAGGTGCCTCGCACCTCAATGTGCCCTACGCATTGGTGTTCACCACGATCCTGGTCTTGTCGTCCGTGACATGCCAGATGGGTGTGTTCGCAGCCGAGCGCGGCGACGTCCACAAGCTGCGCTTCTGGTTCGTCATCACGTTCTTCATGGGCCTGACGTTCATGCTCGGCCAAGTGGGCGAGTACACCATGCTGATCAACGAGGGATACACCATTTCGACCAATGGTTACTGGTCGATGTTCTTCCTCACCACCGGTTTCCACGGACTCCACGTCACCGGCGGTCTGATCGCATTCATTTACTTCCTGATTCGATCCACCATGGGCCGATTCAACCCGGCCCAAGCCACCGCCGCCATCGTGGTCTCGTACTACTGGCACTTTGTCGACGTGGTGTGGATCGCGCTGTTTGCGACGATCTTCTTCTTGCAGTAAGCCAGGCACAACGTCCAGTTGTGGTGAAATAAACATTCCGTAGTAATGGAGATTGCGCCCCGCGGCAATCCCACGCCGACCGGAGACGAGCCCCTTCGGCCGGTGAAGAACAGTAGAGGTGAGGCAACAAACCGTGGCTGCATCAAATAAACGCCGGCGCGGCTGGCGGAAGCGCCTCGGCGCGCTGGCCAGATTCGCCGGTGCCTTGGCAATAGTCGGCGGCCTTTACGCCGGCTTCGCACCCAGTATTTACGCCCAAGAGGCCCCGGAAGACACCCTGAGTTCCCAGGCTGTGCTCGGTAGCGACCTCTACGACACCAGCTGCATTACTTGCCACGGCGTCAACGCCGAAGGTGTCGAAGGACGCGGTCCCAGCCTTATCGGTGTCGGCAGCGCTTCGGTGGAGTTCCAGGTGAACACCGGTCGTATGCCGATGGCTGCGCAGGGCCCACAGGCCCCGGCTACTCCGCCCTCCTTCACACGGGACGAAGCCGAGCAGCTCGGCGCCTACATTCAGGAGCTGGGCGGCGGGCCCGAACTTCCCTCCGACGAGGTGTTCGAACAGCTGATGGAGAACGCTGACGTCGCCTATGGCGGCGAGCTGTACCGCATGAACTGCTCGTCCTGCCACGGCTATGCCACCGGTGGTGGTGCTCTGTCCTCGGGCAAGCACGCCCCCAAGTTGGCCGACTCCACGGCTGAGGAGCTTTACCAGGCGATGCTGACCGGTCCGCAGAACATGCCGGTCTTTGCCGACAACCAGTTGAGCCCCGAAGAAAAGGCCGACATCGCGGCCTTCGTCAACTACATCAACGACGATTACGACCAGGGCGGAATCTTCACGCTCGGCCGCTTCGGTCCTTCGACCGAAGCCATCGCGGTCTTCCTGGTCGGTATTTCCTCGCTGATGGTGGCGACGCTCTGGATTGCGGGTAAATCGTGAGCGAGAACAAAAAAGACTCCGAACGCGTCGACCTCAACGACCCGAAGCTGACTCGCTTCGATATTTACAAAGAGGCGCTACGCAAAGACGACATCGAAATCCTCCACTACGAGCCGCGGTTCCCCACTCCGGGTACCAAAGAAGAAAAGCGGATGGAACGCATCGTCGCGATGATGTTCGTCCTGGCTGGCCTCTTCGCTCTCGGTTTCGTCGCCGTCATGGCCTTTTGGCCCTGGGAGTACCCGGGCGAGGTCACCGGCTGGGACGCGTGGTTCAAGTGGCAAACGCCGATGCTCGGTATCACGTTGGGTCTGTCGCTGGCGTTCTTTGGTATTGGCATCCTGACCTGGGCCAAGAAGCTACTCCCGGTTGAGGAGTTCGTACAGGACCGCCACGATGGTGGTTCCTCTATGGAAGACCGGAAGCTGGCCGAGGCCACGATCTACAACATGACCGAGGACATTGGCCTCAAGCGTCGTCCGCTGCTGAAGAAGGCATTCCTCTTCGGCGCGGCCCCGCTGGGCTTGGCCGCGGTGGCTCCGCTGGGTGGTCTCATCAAGGACCCGGGTGACTCGCTGACCAAAACCGGCTTTCACCCCGACCACAACGATGGCCAGCCTGTTCGCCTCATGAACATGGACGGATCGCAGTTGCGTCCGGACATGGTTTCGGTCGGGGGTCAGGTAACCGCATTCCCTGCCATCCCGGGGGGCGCGACCAACAAGTACGCCAACTCCTCGACTCTGCTGATTCACCTGCGTGACGATGACGCGGCCGAACTGCGTGAGAACCTTTACCCGATGTACAGGGACGCTGATGCGGTGTGGGGCAACTTTGTGGCCTACTCCAAGATCTGCACCCACGTGGGCTGTCCGGCGAGCCTGTACGAGCAGCACACGCACCGGTTGCTGTGCCCTTGCCACCAGTCGCAGTTCAACGTGGTTGACAACGCCGCCCCGGTCTTTGGGCCAGCCGCGCGCCACCTACCGATGCTGCCGATCTCGGTGGATGAAGAAGGTTACTTCTACGCCACTCAGGACTACCTGATTCCGGTCGGCCCGGCGTATTGGAACCGCCCGTCGCTACCTGAGGAGGTCGAAGAATGAAGCGCCGTAAGTTCGACGCTGCCGCAGCCCCTCAGAAGGTAGGCGGTGCACTGGACGACCGTTTCAAGCTCGCTACGCCCACGCGTAACGTGATGAACAAGGTCTTCCCCGACCACTGGTCGTTCCTGCTCGGTGAGATCGCGCTGTTCTCGTTTATCATCTTGCTGTTGACCGGTACGTTCGTCGCGATCTTCTTCGAGCCGTCGATGGCTCACGTGGCATACGACGGTGTCTACACGCCACTGCGTGGTGTGGAGATGTCGAAGGCCTACGAGTCCACGTTGAATCTCTCCTTCGAGGTTCGCGGCGGTCTCATCATGCGGCAGATGCACCACTGGTCGGCACTGCTGTTCGTGGCCGCCATCATCGTGCACATGTGCCGTGTGTTCTTCACCGGCGCCTTCCGTAAGCCCCGTGAACTCAACTGGGTCATCGGTGTACTGCTCTTCTGGATCGCCTTCATCGAAGGCTTCATCGGCTACTCGCTGCCGGACGACGCCCTGTCAGGTACGGGTCTTCGTATCGCAGAAGGCATGATCCAGTCGGTGCCGCTTATCGGATCGTGGGCCTCGGCCGCCGTCTTCGGTGGACCGTTCCCGGGAGATCAAATCATCACCCGGTTCTATATCGCCCACGTGTTCATCTTGCCGCTGATCATGCTGGCGCTCATCGCCATACACGTTGGTCTGGTCTTCGCGCAGAAGCACACCCAGTGGCCTGGCCCGGGACGTACCGAGCACAACGTGGTCGGTTACCGCATGTTCCCCAACTACGCAGCCAAGCAGGGCGGGTTCTTCATGCTGGTCTTCGCCGTGACGGCGTTGATGTCCGGCATATTCCAGATCAACCCAGTGTGGCTGCTGGGGCCATATGAGGCCGCCGTTGTGTCCTCAGGTACCCAGCCAGACTTTTATGTCATGTTCATGGAGGGATTGATCCGAGTCTTCCCAGCCTGGGAGTTCAGAACGGACTTCTTCGTACTTCCAGGGATCTTCTGGCCAGGCGTGGCGGCGATGGGTGTGTTCATGCTCTTGCCCATGGCGTATCCATGGCTGGAAAGATGGATGAAGAAGGATCGGGCGCACCACAACCTGCTGGACCGTCCGCGCGACGTTCCGGTTCGCACCGGTCTGGGCGCCATGGCCGCCACCTTCTGGGTCATCGGTGTTGTCTCCGGCGCCAACGACGTGTTCGCCGAGCGCTTCGACATCAGCCTGAACGCAATGACTTGGGCCGGACGTATTGGCATCATTGTGCTGCCGGTCGCGGCGTACTTCATAGCGCACCGCATCTGTCTGGGTCTGCAACAGCACGACCGTGAGGTGTTGGCACATGGCATCGAGACAGGCATCATGATGCGTGACCCGGATGGCCGCTTCTACGAGTTGCACCAGCCGCTGGCCGAGCCCGACGAGCACGGTCACACGGACTTGGAGTACAACGGCTGGGTAGTGCCGAAACGCATGAACCGAGTCGGGGCTCTTGAGGCGCGGCCGAAGGGCTTCTTCAAATCTCTGGAAGAGGACGACGACTCCGATTCTTCGCGTCAGATTGGCTCCGGTAAGAAGTAGCAACATTCATGAGGCCGACAGTATGGCCACATGAGAGTGCCGGTGGCGCATGACCCTCAGGGTCATGCGCCACCGGCGTTATGTTGTCTTTCGGGGTAATCGCTACTAGCTGAAGTCTTTGGAGCCAAAGGTGACGCCAGGCGCGAACTGTTCGTGGCCCGTGCTGTCGCTCTCGGCGCCGGTTGCGCGTTCACCTTGGTTGGAACCGGGCCGGAACCAGTTGAAGCACATACACTTCTGTCCATTGCAATAGCCGCTGTCGTAACCACCCCGTTTGCATCCTCCATGACACATGATGGGGAAATGTGGGCAGGCCGCGACCTCGGGATAGCGGGCGTTGTCGAATGAGGGGCAGGTGAGCATCCTTTCGGTTTCGGCCGACAACGTTATCTCTGAGGTGCTTTGCGGGGTCTCGATGGCAAGGTTGGCCGTCTCCGGGAGCGGTTCGAGGTCAACTCCAGTGTCCGTGGACGTGGCTGCGGCGAAGGTAGCTGAGGCGGCGACGGCGAGCACGGCCGTCAGCAACGTGGTCACCCAAAGCGTCTTGAACATGGTTGCCCCCTTGTGGGAGATAGCGTGCGACTGGCGTGATCGCTCCGGTGCGTACGATCAGCGCGGAGGACATTCGCCTCGGCCCAGGTGCTGATGGTCCGTGGCGAGGCGAGGTTCTCAGTGGCGGCTGACGTGTTATCCAAGTGACAAGAAAATAGTGAAATCATCGCTTATTGTGCATTTAGTCTAAAGTTCAGCGCTCTAGGTTTCTGTTTAACCGCATAGGGTAATGGTATGTGTCGGATTTCCGACAATTTAAGGGGCGCAAGAATATTCGAACGCCTGACATGAGGTAGCGGATGACCTAGTGCCGCACGAGGCGGCTGTGTTGCCAGTGGCGCGAGGGGTGAGCGTGGTCGGACTCGCCATATCTGGCTCAGAACTAATACCGGTCCACAGTGGTGATCAGTTGAGTGGCGATCTTCTCGGGATCTTCCTGTAGCCGAGCCATTGCCAGGTACAGTGCGTCAACGTCGGGATACCCCAGGGAAGCGGCAACCCCCGCTAGAGGGCGCTCGGTTGCGAGCCCGCGCCCGCGTGCCATGATCTCGTGCCACAGCAATGCCTTGCCTTCGTGCTTTTCCTCTTCCAGACGAGGGGCGGGAATATCCACAAAGGCGGGACGCCGGGTTGCGGAAGAAGGAGAGACCCTCGACTTTCGCCTGTTTGTCTTGGAAGTCCAAACAGCACTGTCCGGGGCACTGCCCGGCTGTGTGGACAAGCCCTGTTTGGAGTCGTTTGCACTATGCGGCGCATGGGATTCAGGATTCTCACCGCTGGGGGCTGCGCCACGATCGTTATCGGACGGAGGCGCCGCAAGGGAGGGTGCAGCTGGGAGCTCAGAGGTGTCAGCACTTGTGCCCGCTTGTCGGTTCCCCTCGGAGGAGGGCTCAAGCGGCCCTTTTGCCTGTTCGGGCACCCGAGTGGGTATATCGTCCCAGCCTTCCAAAAGTGCCGGAGGCGTCTCCTCATCTACCGCGAACGGATCTAGGTCGGGGTCGTACTCCCCGAACAGCTCCGATTCCTCCAGTCGCAGGCGATGTTGCCGGTCAAACCATTCGTTAATGTGCAGATGCGCGGCCGGGGTCTTGGCGGACAGCAGCCACTCTTGTGAGGGCCCGTGCGCTCGTCCGTTACTGAGGACCAAGTCAACCAAGTCGCCATCGTGCAAAGTTTGGGTCAGACAAACGAGGCTGCCATTGACATACGCGGCGACCAAGCGGTGTCCTTGCTCTGGGCCCCCGGCATAGGCCATGTCGATCGGGGTCGATCCTTTTGGAATGAGCACCTGCTTGCCTTCACGGCTAAAGACAAGCATCTCTTGGTCGGCTAGGTCAGAGCGCAGCGAGTCGAGGAAGACATCGGAGTCCACCACTCCGCGCTGCCACTCCAATAGCCGCCGCAACCAAGGCAACTGCTGCTCCCACAGCCGTTCGGTGCCATTGTGGGACCTAATCTGGGCTACGATGCCCAGCTCCGCCAGGCGGTGCATCTCGTCGGTCCGGATCAAGAAGTCGATGGGGGCATCCCTGGGGCCCATCACTGTCGTGTGCAGCGACTGATACAGATTGAACTTCTTGGCCGCGACGAAATCGCGAAACTTCGAGTCCTTGGGCTGCCATAGCGAGTGGATCGCGCCCATCGCCGCGTAACAGTCGGTGGTCTTTCCGTTGACAACCACGACCACGCGAGGCGGATCATGTGGTTTGCGCGAACCAGACTTTTCCATTTCCCGATACACCGAATACGGGTGGCGAGGGCGATCCAATAGTTTTGCGTTCACCTTGAACCTGCGCAGGGTGCGACGCAGACGTGGTATCAGCTCCGATACCTGCCGATTGCGCTCCGAGGAATCGGCCAAGTACTCGGTGATCTCACCGTAGAGCTCCGGCTCCAGCGTCTGGAGGACCAAGTCTTCAAGTTCGCGCTTGATGATGTATAGACCCAGCCGGTCGGCCAGCGGAATCAGGACTTCCTTGGTCGCGTTCGCGATCCGAATTTGGCTGGGGCGCGATTTGAACTTCAACGTGCGCATATTGTGGAGGCGATCGGCCAGTTTGATGATCGGTACGCGAATGTCCTGCCCGGCGGCAACCAGCAACTTGCGCCACGTCTCGGCTTCCGCCGCGTCGCCCAGATGGATCTTGTCAAGTTTCGTGACGCCGTCGACCATCACCGAGATCTCCGAACCGAAGTCAGCCCGCAACCGCTCCAGCGTATAGCTCGTGTCCTCGACCGTGTCGTGCAGCAGCGCGGCCGCGACAGTGGGGGAGTCGAGACCCAGGCGCGCCAGAATGGTCGCGACCTCGATCGGGTGGGTGATGTATGGCTCGCCGGATTTACGCCCCTGGCCCCGGTGCATCTGCTCAGCGATGCGATACGCCCGGCGAACTAGCAAGATATCGGGCTGGGGGTAATTCGCGCGGTGGGCAGACTCCAATTCGGCAACTCGCCCAGCCAGGTCCCACCGGTCGTCGTTTTTGGCCGTTCGCGCTGTCCACCATGCTCGCAACATGTCGCCTCCGCAACCCAGGACGGATTTTTCCCAGACCGATCAAGGCCTGGCCTTGAGACTGACTCACGGGTCTACCCGAGCAAGCCTCTCCGTTAGCTAATTGCCCGATTCTATGTGACTAACGACTCGTAACGTCGATCGATACCGTCTGATATTAGAAATTATCAATGTCGGATTTGTGGCCGTGCAACCTGCATTTGGTCGGCCAGCGCCGCATGACGCCCGGCGCTGTCGACAGGAGTGTGCCAGGGTTTCTCGATGTACACCAGTCGTACCTGCGGCTCTTCGAGCCATTTCAGCAATAGGTGAGCCTCGCTCGCGTGTGCGCCGTCAACGATGCGGTCTGTGCGCTCCGTATCGGCCGCGTCTAGGCGCATCTGTTCGATCAAAGGCATGGGGTTGTGGCGCGGCGGAGTACGCACGGCTGCGGCTAGGCGGCCGCAACGGATCAGCGCGACGTCCCAGCCTCCTTTTGCTACGGGTGCGGCGGCGATCATTTCACCGGTGGCGACTAGTTGACGTAGCCGCTGCGTGGACCATACGGTTCGCAGGAGGGTTCCAAGGTGGTCGCGGTGGTTCGCGGCCTCCTCAAAACGTTCCTCCGCGGCCAATTCTTCGATGCGGTGGGTGATGGCCGCGATGGCGTCGGCGGGGTCGCCAGTGAGCGATTGCCCGACGTGCTCGACTAGCTGTGCGTACTGTGCGGGCGTGACGCGAAGCTGGCATGGCTCGGGGCATTTGCCGATCTGGCCCAGGACGCATGTCGGGCTGGTCTTGGTGGGGGAAA
Organism: Natronoglycomyces albus; assembly: GCF_016925535.1. Classification (NCBI taxonomy): domain Bacteria; kingdom Bacillati; phylum Actinomycetota; class Actinomycetes; order Glycomycetales; family Glycomycetaceae; genus Natronoglycomyces; species Natronoglycomyces albus. The sequence goes on from NZ_CP070496.1 coordinate 1,565,714, forward strand.
GTTTCGTGCGGCACTGGCGCAGCGTGAAGGCCGTGTGCAGCGCCGCGATGCTGGCATGGGCTGCCTGGCTGGCGATGGGGCCAATGGCGAGATCCTGGTGGCTCTCAGGCGGTTTCCGGGCCACCGTCAGCCGCGGGTAGGTCTCCTCGGTAAGGCGTATCCAACGTCGACGTTCGGGATTTTTTTGTGCCCGGTTGTAGGGGGGCCTCCCGGTGTGAATCATGCGCAGTTCTTTGATCGAGGCCTCGAGTCGGTGAGCGCAGGGGATCGCTTCGATCCGTTCGGTGGAGGCGATCATGTCCCGCATGCGTGAGCGGTTCTCCCCGGCGGAGAAATAGCTGCGGACACGGGTCGCGATGTTGCCCGCGAGGCCCACATAGAGGGCTCGGTCCTCCGCGTCGCGGAAGACATATACCCCGGGCCGATGTGGCAGCGCCTCAGCTAGGTGACGCTTGCTTTGCTGCACTTTGGACGGTATGGCCCGATTGAATTCCGCCAGCTCGGTGTCGGTGAGCACCCCGTGTCCAGCGGCCCGCTCTAGCAGCCCGTGCAACACGGTGACGGTGGCGCGGGCATCGTCGAGGGCCCGGTGGTTGGGTGTGGTGCGGGAGCCAAACAACCGCGCGAGGGTGCGCAGCCGCCGGTTGGGCACTTCTGATTTGTCCGTGAGTTTGCGGGCCAAAGCGACTGTGTCGATGACGGGTGGGCGTGGCCAGGGCAACTTGGTGTATTGGCAAGCGTGGCGCAGGAACCCAATATCGAATCCGGCGTTGTGGGCCACCCAGGTCGTGCCAGCGGCGAATTCCAAGAATGAGGGCAGGACATCACCGATGTCGGGCGCGTTCGCGACCATGTCGTCGGAAATGCCGGTGAGGCGGGTAATGCGGGGATGAATCGGCTCGTGTGGGTTGACCAGAGTGGAGAACTCGGCGATGACGGAACCGCCGCGTACCTTGACCGCGCCGATTTCGGTGATGCCGCAGGCGTCGGCGGCGAGACCGGTAGTTTCGAGGTCCACGACGGTGAACGTCACGTCCTCCAACGGTGTCCCTAGGTCGTACAAGGTCGGTGCGTGGTCGGCGGTCGGGTTTGCGTTGGCCCGCGTGTCCACCATCTAGTGCCGCCCTCCTAGCGCCCGACGTGGCCGTCGGCGCATCGATTGGGGTAATCCACGCGGCCAGCCTAAGTTCTCAGTCTGACACTTTTGGGCGGGGATGACTGTTCGAGACGTTTGTTCAGGTAGTCGGTAGGTGGTGGTTGGGAGAGATCGGTCGCCTACCGGGTTTGGGATCGGCGCCATGGCATCCGAGCGCCAGCGGCCTCGACACCGTTGCCAATCGTAAGCCGTACTCGCTGGAGCCAGGATCTGGTGTGAAGCCAGGTGCTGCGTGGCCACAACCACGCGCCCAACCGACTTCTGGGGCGAACGTGGTTCTTGACCTGGCCGCGCAGCGCGCTTACGGCCGCGGGCAGGTGCCCGGCCGGGACATCTTGGAGTCCGTAGCGGCTCGTTTCCACCGCCGAGCTCAGTTCGTGGATCGCCCAGGCCCCATCGGGAGCGAAGCCAGCCACCTCGGCGGCCGTCTGCCGCGGTGTACGCGAAGCAGCCACGGGCCGTCGGAAGTCAGTGAGCATGTCCAATGTCTCACTCCAGGCCGACTCTCCGCCGACGGTGGAGGGCCGCAAGCGCGATCGTCGAGTCAGTATTCGAGCGGTGGCCGGGACGAAGAAGAGAACCACGGCAACGGCCAAGACGATCCACCAAGTGGAGATTCCCGCGTCGCTTTGGGTGTGAGCCGACGACCCTCCACCTGCGTCGGGAAGGTGGGCGTCTGGCAGGTCAAAATCGGGGGAATCCTGGGGCGTCTCGGAGTCCTCGGTCTGCGTTTCGTTATCGGTCTCGGAGTCAGACTCTTCGCCATCGTCGTCGATTGACGGCGCGCTCCAAGGGAATGCCACGGAGTTTTGCACGCCAGAGGATGGTGTGGGGTCAAACGGGACCCAGCCAAACCCATCGAAGTAGACCTCGACCCAGGCATGCCAATTGTGGCTGTTGACCACCCAGCCATCACCATCTCGTGTACCACGGGTGAGACCGATGGCCACTCGCGAAGCGTATCCGGCCTCGCGCACCATCCACGCCATCGCCGCGGCGTACTGCTCGCAGTAGCCCTGGCGGTATTCGAGGAAGTCAAGAATGGCCGTCGAGGAACCGCCTTGGGCAGTCATGAGGTCATAGGAAAAGCCGTTGTCCGGCGAGAAGAATTCGTGGATCTCCGAGACGGCGTCGTACTGGTTATCGATGTCGCCGACGAGGTCGCTCACGATGGTGCTGAGCTCAGGCACATGGGGCGTGTCGAGGCTATTGGCGGCGGCGAAATCGGACGAGACGGAGTCGGGGGCTTCCCGCAGGCGGTCTGCCTCGTAGTCGTAGGACTGGTAGGTGAAACTGTATTCGTCGACCTCGGAGAGGGTCTCTGTTTGACTGCGCACCGTCGCGGAATCGGAGTAGTACGACCAGGAGGTGCTGATGTCCATTCCGGTGAGTTGGCCGTAGTAGGGCACCGCTGAGTCGGTGAGCCCCATGTTGGTCACAGTGGCTTTGTATTCGCCCTCCGGTTCGAGCTGGAGGGGGAATTGGCCCGCGTAGTTGGCACGCTGTACCGCTTGGCCGGAGACTTGAGGGCTGGAAGGGCGGAATCCGGTCTCGTCAAGCCGGTCAGCCACATGCAGACGCAGGTACGGCGGCTGGTCGTTGTCGGTTTCGATATAGGCCAAGTCGACCGGATCTGGCCGATCGAGCTCACCGCGCAGCTGTACCCATGGATCGACGCGACCCTGCGATTCGCTGGAGTCACCGCCAGTTCCCCCCGTACCGAATCGGTCGAGGAAGCCGTCGCTGGTCGTTGGAAGGAATCCAGCGGTCATGATGGTGACCGCCAACAACGAAGCGACGAGTATCGTGCCCGGTCCGGCTAGGGGGGACGGGCTGTTCTTGGCGACCATATGGCCCGAACCAGTGAAGCGCAGACCAAAACGCAGCACGTTGGCTTGGTGGTCGGCGGCCAATACCCATAGGTAGGCGGCGGCGCTGGTGGCGAACCACAGCCATGCGGTGCTTTCGGGGTTGATGGAAACCGGGACCATGTACATCGTCAGGAAACAGATTCCGCTGAAAGCGGGTGTGCGTAGGCCGACGATGAACAGGTCGTTGACGACGGCGAGTAGCCCGATGCTGAGCACGGTGACAAACAAGAGCTGGGTGTTGACGGTGACAGGCACGATCAAGGTGTTGACGTCGACCGAAGCACGGGTGACCAGGTCGGCGAAGTGTTGCAACGTGCCCAGGCTGGGGAAAATGCCCAGATATTCCTCCCCGCTGCGGAAGAACACGGTCATCAGCATGAGGAGGGCGGTGAGCATGGCAAGGGCCTGTATGAGGATGCCGCGGCTGAAACGGCGAGCTAGAGCCCCACACAGACTGACGCACGCGATCGCCAGCCCAGCGGGAATGATCCAGGCGATGAAATTGGAGTACACCGCCATGAGTGGCAGAGAGCCCAGCATCAGCGCGAAGCCGGAGACGACGGTGAGTTTTCCTTGTTCGCTCATTGATGGATCACCGCCTTTGCGAGGCTAGTCGTGGCCCCATCGCCCCTCGGATGAGAGGCCCGCCATGGGCTGGTGTGTCTCGTGTGGTGGCTATGTTTCATGTCGTGGCCTTGGCTTCGCTGGGGGAGACACCCGACCACAGGTGTAGGAGTTTCGTCTGGGGTTTGACTGAGCGCACCAACCAGCCAGCGGCGGCCAAGAGCGCTGTCGCGTCAAGGTGTTCGGCGGTGAGGACGCGGGCTTTTTCGCCCGTGGCCCCGCTCCAGGCGACCGGGTCGGTGACAATGGCGATGTTCTGTCCGGAACGTCCGCCCGATGCGAGAAGTTCCTCGGCGTTTCGCACGTTCAGGTGGCCCATGAGAGCGATGACGCAGGAGGAGTCACTGTGGATACGGGAGCGCGCAGCCAGAAGCGCGATGTCGGCTTTGGTGGTCGTCTGGACTGTGGCCAGGTAGTTCAGCACGTGACCGAAGTCCTCCGAGCGAGCTGAGATGTCGTCCCACACCGAGATCAGGTGAGAGGACATGCCATCGACGGCGAGTCGGCGGCAGATGCTGGCGGCAGCCTCGACCATCCATTCAAAACTGGAGGCTTCGCCCATGCCGTAGTGGGCATTGCCGCGCACGTCCAGAAGGAGGGAGGCGGTGGAGTCCCAGGGCTGTTCTTCGCGGCGGACCATGAGTTCACCACGGTGGGCAGTGGTGGGCCAGTGGACTCTGCGCAGGTCATCCCCGTAGCGGTATTCGCGGGCGGCAACGTCGTCCTCCCCGGAGATGGCAACCGACAGAGCCCTGCTGTCGCCCACGACCGATCCGGAACGCCCACCGACCCGTACTGATTGCAGCGGGTGAATCGGTGGGGTGACGACTAGCTCGGTGACGGTGGAGAACTCTTGCTGCACGGTGGCCAGTCCGAAGGGGTCGGTGGCGTAGACGCGCATGGGCCCGACGTTGTATTTACCGCGTCGTTGGGGGCTGATCGCGTAACTCACCACCGTTTGTGACCCGGGGGTGAGCTTCTGCAACAGCAGTCGGGGCCGGTCGCCGAGGGTATAGGGAATGCGGTCTTCCATCATGGCGGTGGCCGTGGTCTTGGGCGCGGTGTTGGACACCGATAGGCGTACGTGGCACTCTTGCCCAGCAGGAATCCTGGTGGGATCCATGAATCGGTCAACCTGCAATTGCGGCCGCTGCCAAAGTAGCCACAACCAGCTGAAGATGGGGGCTAGGAGCACCAGCAGTGCCGCTCGAAGCAGGTCCCCCTCGCCGATGATCACTGTGACGATGAAGATGAGGACGCTCAAAAACAACAGGATCTTGCCGCGTCCGGTGAGTCGGGGCCGCCGCGACATGGTTATCCCCGGTTGGGGTGGCGTACCGGCACGTGAGCGACGGCTTCGGAGACGACCCGCGCGGCGTCGCGTCCTCCGATGGTGGACTCGGTGGTCAGGATGAGGCGGTGGGCGAGCACCGGTACGGCAAGGTACTGGATGTCATCGGGGAGGACGAACTCGCGTCCATCGAGTGCGGCCACGGCGCGAGCGCACCGCAGTAGTTGCAAGCTCGCGCGGGGGCTTGCGCCCAGCCGCACGCTGGCCTGGTTGCGGGTGGCGCTGACGACGTCGAGCGTGTAGTGCTTGATCGCGTCGGAAACGTGCACCGTCCGCGTGTAGGCGATCATGGCGTTGACCGTGTTCGCGTCGCAGACCGGACGCAGGTCATTAAGCGGGTCGGAGGTGCCGTGGTTTTCCATCATGGTCAGCTCGGCCTCGGGGCTGGGGTAGCCCAGAGCCACACGGGCGGTGAAGCGGTCGCGTTGCGCCTCGGGGAGGGGGTAGGTTCCCTCCATCTCAATGGGGTTTTGCGTGGCGATGACCATAAACGGTGGCGGTAGCAGGTAGGTCGCTCCGTCCACGGTGACTTGGCGTTCCTCCATACATTCCAGAAGGGCCGCCTGGGTTTTGGGGCTGGCGCGGTTGATCTCGTCGCCTACCACCAGGTTGGAGAAGATCGCGCCACGCTTGAAACGAAACTCCCGGGTCTCTGGGTCAAAGATGGTGACGCCGGTGACGTCGGAGGGGAGCAGGTCTGGGGTGAACTGGATGCGGCGCATCGAACAGTCCAGGGACTGGGCCAGCGCCTTGGCGAGCTTTGTCTTACCGACTCCGGGTACATCTTCCAGCAGCAGGTGGCCCTCGGCCAACATCACGGCCAGCGCTAGGCGGATTGCCTCGCTTTTGCCCTCGATGACGCGCTCTATATTCGACAGGATCGCTGCGGCGCCCGCCTTGAAATCGTGCTGCGCCAAGCCGTTGGCGGCCCGGTCCGACCCCTGCTCGGGCTGAGCGGGAGCGGATGATGCGGTGGGGTGCAAGAGGGTTTCCTCCTCAATGGGCAGAACGGCGTTTCGTCTGGATGTGCAATGGTACGTGACCAAAGCTATGTGGCACAGGAGACCAAATTTGTCCCGAATGGGTCCATCTGAGGCACAGATGAGGGGAAATATGCCGCGTTTCTCCCAACTATAGTGAGATAACCGCGCTCACGCCCAGCCCATACGACTCTGGCACTGAAAGAAACCCTGTTCAGCGCCGCATTCGGGCGGATCGACGGGGCGAGTACTTGGCCGATGGGGAATCGTTTGCGAGCCGAGCCGCCCATGTGGCTGATTCAAATCGCTGGCCAGCTGCGGTACACTTGCCTCATGCCTAGGCGTATTGACTCGCTTCTTATCTAGCCGTGCTGACGAACCTTCCAGCACGGCCACCCCTCGCTGCGTGAGGGGTTTTTTCGTGTTCAGGGGTAGTTATCTCAGCTGTGACTAGGCGAGACATCCGCCAATGACGACCTTATCCATCTTGAGGTGAATCTGCGTGACCGACCAGGAACCAACCCCCCCGTCCCACCGCTATGACGCGGCGACCGCCAATGCGATCGAACGGCGGTGGCAGCAACATTGGTACGACAATAATTCTTTCCGTGCCCCGAACCCGGTGGGTGACCTGGCCGAGCCCGACCATCCGCGGGCGGGCGCGGAGAAGAAATTCGTTATGGACATGTTTCCTTTCCCCTCCGGGGAAGGACTGCACGTAGGTCATCCTTTGGGATATATCGCCACCGATGTCTACTCTCGCTACTTGCGCATGGCGGGCTTTAACGTGTTGCACCCAATGGGGTATGACTCCTTTGGTCTGCCCACTGAGCAGTACGCGATCGCCTCCGGGCGTCAGCCAGCCGAGATCACCCGCACCAACGTCGACCGTTATCGAGCTCAGCTACGCCGGGTGGGTATGGGCTATGACAACAGGCGCGAATTCTGCACGTCCGACCCCGATTACTACCGCTGGACCCAGTGGGTGTTCCTGCAGATTTTCAATTCCTACTTCGACGAGGACGTCCAGGCCGCGCGTCCGGTCTCCCACCTGATCGAACAGTACGAGACCGGCCGCCGGGCCACCCCGGACGGCCGATCCTGGGCGGACATGACTCGCATTGAGCAGCGAGCCCTGATTGACTCTCAACGACTGGCCTACGTCACTGAGGCCCCCGTCAACTGGTGCCCCGGGCTTGGCACAGTCTTGTCGAACGAAGAAGTCACCGCCGAGGGCCGCTCAGAGCGGGGGAACTTCCCCGTCTACACCCGCACCCTCAAACAGTGGATGCTGCGTATCACCGCCTATTCGCAGCGTCTGCTGGACGACCTGGACTCACTGCAGTGGACCGACTCGCTCAAAGCGATGCAGCGCAACTGGATTGGCCGATCCACCGGGGCCTACGTCGATTTCGCCTCCTCTGAAGGTGACATTCGTGTCTTCACCACCCGCCCCGACACGCTGTTTGGCTCGACCTATATGGTCCTGGCTCCCGAACACGAACTGGTCGACAAGTTGGCCGCGGATTCCTGGCCCGAGGGCACGAACGTGAAGTGGACCGGGGGATTCGCCACTCCGCGTGAGGCCATCGCCGTCTACCGGGCCACCGCCGCGGCCAAGACTGATGTGGAACGCCAAGCCGATGGCAAAACCAAAACGGGAGTCTTTGTTGGCGCGTACGCGACCAATCCCGTCAATGGCGAACAGATCCCCATTTTCATCGCCGATTACGTGCTGGCCGGATACGGCACCGGCGCGATTATGGCCGTACCGGCTCACGATGAGCGCGACCTCGCCTTCGCTCGCACCTTTGACATTCCCGTACGTCAGGTCATTGACTCTGGGGCCGAATGGGACGGCGAGACCGCTTTCGTGGGCCAAGGGCAGGCGATCAACTCCGACTTCCTCGATGGGCTGGCCGTAGACGAGGCCAAATCTCGCATGATCGCCTGGTTGGAAGAAAATCAACGAGGAAAAGGGGCGATCAACTACCGTCTGCGCGACTGGCTGTTTAGCCGCCAGCGTTACTGGGGCGAGCCGTTCCCGATCGTATGGGACGAAGACGGTATGCCAGTGGCCCTGCCTGAAGACATGCTGCCAGTCGAGCTGCCGCAAATGGAGGATTTCTCACCAAAGACCTTCGCGGCCGATGACGCCAGCTCCTCGCCCGAACCGCCACTGGGGCGAGCGAAGGAGTGGGTCGAAGTGGAACTGGACCTAGGCGAGGGACCCAAGACCTACCGTCGCGAAGTCAACACCATGCCCAACTGGGCCGGTTCCAGCTGGTATGAGCTGCGCTACGCGGACGCGACCAATAAAGACCAACTGATCTCTCCAGAGAACGACCGCTATTGGATGGGGCCACGTTCCGAAGACGACTGCGGCGGCGCCGACCTGTACATCGGCGGCGTCGAACATGCGGTCTTGCACCTGCTCTACGCCCGGTTCTGGCAAAAAGTTCTCTACGACCTGGGGCACGTCTCGGCCCGTGAACCGTTCCGTCGCCTGTTCAACCAGGGCTATATCCAGGCCTACGCCTTCACCGACGCGCGCGGCATGTACGTACCTGCGGTCGCCGTCACCGAGGAAAACGGAAAGTACTACTACGAGGGCGAAGAAGTCAAGCGTGAATACGGCAAGATCGGCAAGTCGCTGAAAAACGTCGTCTCACCCGATGACGTGTGCGAAGAGTACGGCGCGGACACATTCCGCGTCTACGAAATGTCGATGGGGCCGCTGGACCTGTCGAAACCGTGGGAGACGCGCGCCATCGTCGGCTCACAACGTTTCCTACAACGCGCCTGGCGCAACATCGTTGATGAGGAGACCGGCGAGGTCACTGTCACCGACGAGGACCCAAGCGAGGAAACATTGAAGGCCATGCACACCGCAATCGCGGGAGTGCGCGACGATTACGAACAGCTGCGCATGAACACTGCGGTAGCCAAACTGATCACTTTCAATAACCACCTGGTCGGGCTGGACGCCGTGCCACGCTCCGTGGCCGAAAATCTGGTGTTGATGCTGGCTCCGGTCGCCCCACACATAGGGGAGGAGCTGTGGCGGCGGTTGGGACACACCGAGTCGCTGACCTACGCCGACTTCCCCGTCGCCGACGAGGCCTACCTGGTCGAGGACACCGTGACCTACCCGGTACAGATCAACGGAAAGGTACGTTCTCGCATCGAGGTGGCCGCCGAGGCCGACAAGGACACGGTACAGAAAGCGGCACTGGCCGATCCAAAGATTGTCGAATCCTTGGGTGGAAAGGAACCGTTTAAGGTGATCGTCGTTCCCGGCAAGATGGTGTCGCTGGTACTCAAGTAGTCACCGCATCCACCCGCCTACGTAGAAGGGGCCGACCACTGAGGTGGTCGGCCCCTTTCGCACTATGTGAACGTGGTGTGGCTCCCCAGGCCTAGCGGCTCGCTCCCCTTCGCTTAGCCAGTTCGGCCTGCCTGAGCCCTTAGTTTCAGGCCAGTTCGGCCTGCCAGAGCCTCTAGTTTCAGGCCAGTTCGGCCTGAAACATCCACGATTGTTTCTCGAGTTCTTGCGTGATGGCGATCAGGATGTCCTGCGTCACCGGGTCAGCGGACTCGGTCGTGTCTATGCGCTCGCGCATCCGCGTCACAATACGGGTGTAGGCCTCAATGAAGATGGAGACCACCTCGCTGTCGGCCACAGGGCCTTCCACGAACTTCGGAAGCCCAGTTGTGTCCGCGATCGTCTGGGCGCGCCCGTCCGCCGACGTCCCGATCGCAATGGCGCGTTCGGCCACAGTATCGGCGGAGTTTCGGGCGGCGACGACAATCTCATCCAGCTGAAGGTGAAGCGAACGGAAATTGCGCCCATAGACGTTCCAATGGGCCTGTTTTCCCAAGAGAGACAGGTCAAGGAGGTCTACCAACGCCCCTTGCAGCGCTTCCCCCGCCACATCTCGATTCTCATCTGAAAGAGTTGACTTGATCGTCGACATACCGTCACCTCTCCTCGCATATGCGGTACCGGACCAGGCTACCTCGCAACCGCGATCTCGGTTGGCATCTCGCCGCAACTTAATAGCATCGGCAGCCCATCGGTCAACCTGCTACCCCCACGACATAAACGCGGACACCACGGATTTAGCGGGGAAAGCGCTAACCCATTTCGCATTTGACAGCGAACGTGGCGAATCGGTCACATCGAAAATGGGCCGAACCTCATACCCGACTCGCCAACCTTACAAAAAAGAGAAGTCTGACATTTGGGGTAATTGCCAATTGCCGGAATTTGGGATTGTTGCCCGGATTACAATCCGGAAACAATGACTCGCGGTGTGTGCCACGACACGCTCGCAAAGGATATAGCTATTACTAGCCCAAGAAAAATTAATAGCTGACCCGCTTAACCTAGCGCCCGCTCCAAGGTTAAGCAGGGCTTTGTGAAGGAGTCCCCCCGTGTCCACCACATCAATGAGAGTCTCGGCGAGACGTGCCAATTTTCACGATGTTCGGGCCAGCAACCTTGGCCTGATCATGCGCAATGTGCGCCTCAGAGGCCCCTCTTCTCGTGCCGATTTGGCATCAGTTACCGGCCTCAACAAAGCCACTGTGTCCAGCTTGGTCACAGAGCTCATCGAGAGGCGACTGTTGCGAGAATCAGGCTCGGCTTTTGGCAACGTTGGCCGTCCTGCTGTCCTACTCACCGTTGACACCAGCTACTACGCAGCCATCGGCATAGAGGTCAACGTCGACTACATCGCGTTGGTAGCCGTCGATTTGGACGGCAACCGGCTATTGTCCTGGCGACGTTCCTACACCGGCTTCGATGTCGACCCCAACCGCTCCATCGCCGCCATCGCCGCGTTGACGCAACGCGCCATGGCCACGATGGACGTAGAGGGTCGCGAAGTCCTGGCACTCAAGGTTGCCGTGCCCGGCCTCGTCGACGCAGAAGGACGAGTTCGCCATGTCCGCAACCTCGGATGGAAAGGCGTCGACATTGCCGCCGCCCTCCGAGAGGTCCTCGGCTACCCCCCGTACCCGATTGGAGTTGACAACGACGCCAACCTCGGCGCGCTGGCCGAACATCGCTTCGGCTCCCACGCTGGAACCGCAAACCTGATGTACCTCACCGGCGAATATGACCTGGGAGCCGGTCTCATTATCGGGAACTATCTGCATCGAGGAGCCGACGGATACGCCGGGGAGATCTGCCACGTCCCAGTCACCTACGAAGGTGAGGCCCGCCAAGTCGGGGACGTCGCCTCGATTAAGTCGATCCTGCAATCCCTCACCGGAACGAACCCTTCCTCGGTGGCCGAAGTGGAAGCCGATCTCGAAGAAGTCCTCACTCGGGCTACTCAAGGCGACCAGGAGACAGTGCACAAGCTCTCCGCCATCGGTTCCAGCCTGGGCGAGGCATTGGCCGCCGCCTGCGACTTCCTCAACCCCGAAGTGGTCATTCTCGGCGGACACTATGTGCCGTTGGCTCCGTGGATTCTCCCCACTGCCGAAAAAGCCCTCCAACAGAGGGCGCGAGCACTGGACGCCACCGGGGTCTCGGTGGTGGTCACATCACTTGATCGCGAAGTCGCGGCGCTTGGCGCTGCCACCGGCATCCTCAACGAGATCGATGCCGGGTCGGTTCCGACGCCACTGGGTCGAGCCGCCTGAGACCCCACCGGCTCGACAGCACCCGGTCAATGAGCCGCCCACAATTACACAATCGATGGCGACGTCAACTACGACCACGGCGCATCCCGATTCGACAACCCTGGACGAATCTGCGACCAACTCAACGGAGACGCCCAAACCCACCCTCAGTCAGACTCACCTGAGTTGCCCCGGCCTCCGATAACGGCGGTTGTCTGGCAAAGGCCCGGCTCCAACAGGAGACAGCACCCGGCGGCGCCGCTCCCAGGTTCCAAAAACGTTGGGCCCCACACCTAAGGTGTGGGGCCCAACGTGGTCGCCTAGGTAGTCCCACCGCGAGGTGGAGCCGTCGGAAGCATGAGGAACCAGCTACCTACGCGACTTCGGGAAGGTCTAGATGTCAACGCCTTGGCTGCGAAGGAATTGCAGCGGCTCGGTTGGGCTGCCATTGACGTGCACTTCAAAGTGCAGGTGCGGGCCGGTGGAGTTGCCGGTGCTGCCCGCCAGCATGATTTCGTCTCCGGGCTTGACCGACTGGCCGGGGCTGACCAGGATTTGCGAGGCGTGCGCATAGTAGGTTTCGGTGCCATTGGAGTGACGAATAATGACAAGTTGCCCAAACCCGCCGTTCCAATCGGCGAAGGTGACCTCGCCAGCAGCAGCGGCATAGATCGAACTGCCCTGAGCATTGCCGAAGTCGACGCCGTTGTGCATACGGCCCCAGCGCTGGCCATAATTCGAGGTGATGCGGGCGTTCGACGGAGCGACCCAAGCGCGCGCGGCCTCCTCGGCCTTCTTCTTTTCGGCTTCTTCGGCGGCCTTCTTCTCAGCCTCTTCAGCCTTGCGCTTTTTCTCGGCGGCCTTCTCTGCGGCCGCTTCGTCAGCGGCTACTTGGGCCGCTTCCAAGGCAGAAGTGCGCTCGAGTAGGCCGTCGGCGGCCTTCTGAGCTTGGATTCCCAACATCATCTCATCGAGCTGGTTCGACGTTTGGACGGCGCTGACAACGTTATCGGTCAGCGAAACCGGCTCCAAGTCGGTTTCAGAGGGTGCGAAGACGGAACTGGACAGAACGATCGCGAACGTGGCACCACCGGCGACGGTGGCGGCCAAACCAGCCGCCGAAGGACGCCACTGCGACAGCAGGTGACGAACCTCGGAGAGTCGGCGCTGAAGGCTGACCAGTGCCCCGCTAGCTCCGCCAACCGGGTCGGCTCCGGGGAGAGCGCCGGGAGTTCGGGATCGGGAGGATTTCGGTTTCATCAACATAACGCTGTTACCGTACAGGCACCGAATTGGACAAACAGCCTATGAGCTGGGCATACAACGCGCAGTGTTGTACCTGAGACGGAGAATGCGGCGTGCTGTATCGCGCTGGCTCATCCGAAAGGAGGAGCACCGGCTGCGCGGCGTCACCGGGTGCACTACACACCGTTGCAACTGTGGCGCAGGTAATTGCACGTGCGATTCGGGCGAATGGGTCCTAAACTGGAACGAGTGCCTCGGTCACCTAAACGAGTCTGACCCGCTCAGCGGCCGACTGGCGGGGCGCCCTAGCCACATTCCCCGGTGGCGCGAACAGCGCCGATCCCCGTTGCGGGACCATGGAGTGGATATCCGCTCGCCGCGATCGGGCTCGTGTCCATCACGGGCATCTGCGACGATCGTGAGACGGCAAACGACCTAGCCGCACCTCAACTTCGCATGGATGACCAATCCGGTGGCCCATTGCGGCGAAGTGCCCCAGTCGTACAACGTGAAACAAGGAGACCTTCACCATGATCACCGTCACCGGCCTGGAATTGAGAGCCGGCGCGCGAATCCTGCTGTCCGACATCGACGTGCTGCGGGTGCAACGTGGTGACAAAATCGGTCTCGTTGGTCGCAACGGCGCTGGAAAAACCACCACCATGAGTGCCATGGCCGGAATCAGTGAGCCCTACGCGGGGAAGATCGAACGTCGGGGAGACTTTGGATACCTTCCACAAGACCCGCGTACCGGTGATCTGTCTCAGACGGCCTCCAATCGAGTGCTTTCGGCGCGTGGCCTGGATGAACTGCTTTCTAGCATGCAAAAGACCGAAGCCGAACTCGCCGAAGTGGCCGACGATGATGAGCGTGACAAACTCGTGCGAAAGTACTCGCGCCTTGAAGAGCAGTTCTCGGCCCGTGGGGGATACGCGGCGGAATCCGAGTCCGCCCGTATCTGCGCCAACCTGGGGCTAGAGGACCGCATTCTCGCCCAGCCGTTGAGCACGCTATCCGGAGGGCAGCGGCGCCGGGTCGAACTGGCCCGGATTCTCTTCGCTGACACCGGTGAGGGGATTCTGCTCCTCGATGAACCCACCAACCACCTTGACGCTGACTCCATCGCCTGGTTGCGGGGGTTTCTCGCCAGCCACCGTGGTGGCCTGATCCTCATCACACACGATGTAGATCTACTCGACGAGGTGGTCAACAAGGTTTGGTATCTCGACCCGCAGCGTTCCACCATCGACCAATACTCATTGGGCTGGTCTGCTTACCTCAAACAGCGTGCCGAAGACGAACACCGCCGCCGCCGCGAACGTGCCAATGTTGAGAAGAAGGCCGCGGCTCTGTCGGCTCAAGGCGAGAAGATGCGCGCCAAGGCGACCAAAGCTGTCGCGGCGCAGCAGATGCTTCGTCGGGCGGAGTCGATGCTCAATAATTTGGAAGAAGTCGGGTCAGCCGAAAAAGTGGCCAAGGTTCGCCTTCCGCAGCCTGCCCCGTGTGGAAAGACCCCGCTTACCGCGGAGGGTCTTTCCAAAAGTTACGGATCGCTGGAAATTTTTACCGGTGTCGATGTCGCGATCGATCGTGGCAGCCGGGTCGTCATCATCGGCCTCAATGGTGCTGGGAAGACCACGTTGTTGCGCATGTTGGCGGGGGAGTTGAAACCCGACACCGGCAAGGTCGTTGCCGGGCATGGACTGCGTATCGGCTATTTCGCCCAGGAACACGAGACGCTTGACCAAGAGGCCACGGTCCTCGAACAGATGCGATCGGCCTCCAGCCAGGCCGGGAGTGACTTGCCCGATACGGAGCTTCGCAAAATTCTTGGCGCGTTCCTGTTTCCCGGGGAGGACGTCTACAAACCGACTAAAGTGCTCTCTGGGGGAGAAAAGACCCGCCTGGCCTTGGCGACGCTCGTGTCCTCGGGGGCGAATGTGTTGTTGCTCGACGAGCCGACAAACAACCTTGACCCGGCCTCCCGCCAACAGGTGCTGGACGCCATTGACGCCTTTCCCGGGGCGATTATTCTGGTATCGCACGACCCGGGGGCTGTCAATGCCTTGCGGCCCGAACGGGCGATTTTGCTTCCCGATGGTGATGAGGACCTGTGGTCCGATGATCTGTTGGAACTTGTCGAGCTGGCCTAAATCTTCGTTTGGGTCAGACCGTTGCGACCGAACAATGGTGGGGCCACAGCAACCTGTAGGGGTGCCGAATTAGTAAAGGTGAGACGGGCAACTATCGGGTATACGACACTTAGGGGCTCTGAGTGCTGATAATCCGGCAAACTTCACCAGACAGTCGGTAATCCCCCACATTCAGGGAAGGTTCCATGAGCCCCACCGATACCTCAGGCTCCTATCGGGGCCGACAAGTAATCGGACAACAAAGAAAAGAACTAACGGACCAGGTTGTCGCTGACTACCTGGACGGACGAAGCGTACGACAGATAGCCAACACCATTGGCCGGTCATACGGATTCGTCCACCGGCTCCTGCGCGAGGCAGGAGTCGAAATGAGGTCTCGCGGGGGACCACGTAGGCGCTGACCACAGCATCTTTGGTCTCGCGGGACCGAATATCACCAACCGGGTTCGCAGGCAACCCCACCAGCCGCCAAGCGAACCCTAAGCTAACCCGCAGGGGCTCATTCGCCACACGCTCCATCAAGCATGCGGCACTTGAGCGTTTCTCTGGCACTCCAAGGAGAATCGACTCACCAGGAGCCCCTGCGGGAATGCCCTCAGGACGCCGACCGCATAAGGTTCGCCTCCGCTGGAGCGTTCATTGGCCCATGACATCGCGCGGTGCAGAGATCGAAGACTCGTTTGCGGATGCGGCGCCGAGAGATACCTTTGTTGCGTGACCGACTCAGTACACGTGGAAACCACCGAATCGACCGCGCACATTTGGTTGCGGCCATCCAAAGGCGGCACACATGTGACAACCGATGCCCTCCGGCTGCTGCGCAATGTGGGGCGCAACCTCACCGGGAACATCCGGTCGGTGACTATCAGCGGGCGCGATGACGACTTCTGTAGCGGCTTCGACCCCGATGCCGTCACTGCGGCGGACCTAGTGTCGATCTGGCGTAGCGCCACCTCCTGGCTGCGCAGACCAGACCTGCTCAGTATCGCGCTCTTGCACGGACGGGTCGAGGGAGTGGGGTTCAACCTCGCGCTCGAATGCGACCTGCGGGTCGCTGACCCGGAAACGACATTCACAGCCGGCGACGAAACCTTGGTGGGACAGCCATGGTTGCCCGGCCTATCGCGCCTGGTCGAACTAGTCGGTCAAGGCCGGGTCATGGAAATCACCCAACCGGGTCGGCACCGTTTCGACGCCTACGCGGCACACGCCTGGGGCCTGGTCAATGTGCTCGAACCCTCACGTGATGGCCGCCTCGGAGTGGCAGCCCGATGGGCTCGCAGCCGCCAGACTTACCTGGGCACCGGCATCGAGGTGAAGTCGTTGCTACGAGGTAATGCCCACACCTTCGTCGAAGACCAAGAAGACGAGGCCCAGACTCGCATCCTGCGGGAACTATTCGGGGACACCAACTAGCCAATCGGGCCTGACCATCGCCTGTCATCCAATGGCGTCGGTGGACGTGACTACCATGAGTGGGTCTGTTCCCCCATTCTCAACCCGCGTGTCTCCGTCTTCCTCTCCCCTCCAGATGCGAAGTCACGCACCCGCTCGCGCCGTGCACAGCCATGCGGCATTTTTGCCCTATAAGGAGTATTCGTGACATCGATGGGAAGCGCCGGACGCCAAGCGATGCGGTCGATGCGCCAGGAGGACAGCGTCAAGGGCACCAAACTGTCCAAGGGAGTGCCCCGCCGCATCTTGAACTTCGCAACCGGCTACCGCCGACAAATCGCGTTGTTCTTGGCCGCAGTGGTCGGTTCCTCGGCGATCTCCGTGGCCACCCCGGTGATGGCGGGGATGGTCGTCGACGAAATCACCACCGCCAGCGGCACCCAGAATGCTGTGGTCGTCATCGCCTCCATCATCGCCGCCCTCGCTGTGATCGAAGCGATCTTGCAACTCATCCAACGCTGGTACTCGGCCCGCATCGGCGAAGGCATGATCTACGACATGCGCCGCCAAGTCTTCGCGCACGTGCAGTCGATGCCGCTGGCGTTCTTCACTCGCACCCAAACAGGGGCCCTCGTCTCCCGACTCAACAACGATGTCATGGGCGCGCAGCGGGCATTCACCACGACCTTGTCCGGCCTGGTCTCCAACGCCATCGCGGTACTGCTCACCCTGATCGTCATGGTCTTCCAATCCTGGGTGATCACACTGTTGTCGTTGATTTTGGTGCCCATCTTCATCATCCCCGCCCGCTATGTTGGTCGAAAGCTCGCGACCTTGACTAAGGAGAGTTTCGACCTTGACGCGAGCATGAACTCCCAGATGACCGAACGTTTCAACGTCTCCGGCGCGATGCTGGTCAAACTTTTCGGCCGACCCGACCATGAACTCGACGAGTTCGGTCAACGAGCAGACCGGGTTCGCGCCATTGGCGTCACCACCGCCATGTACGCCCGTACTTTCATTGTCGCCCTCACCCTCGTGGCTGGCCTGGCCCAAGCACTCGCCTACGGCCTGGGCGGTTCACTAGTCTTCGCCGACCAACTCACCGCCGGAACCGTCGTCACCCTCGCGTTGCTTCTCACTCGCCTATACGGGCCGCTGACCGCACTGTCCAACGTCCGCATCGACGTCATGAGCGCCCTGGTCAGCTTCCAACGTGTATTCGAGGTGCTTGACCTCAAACCGCTCATCCAGGACAAAGACGAAGCTCGGCAACTGCCCCCGGGCTCATCGGCCATCGAGTTCGACCACGTCAACTTCACGTACCCCTCCGCTGAAGAAGTCTCCCTAGCCAGCCTTGAGGACCTCGCTCGGCCCGACAATGGCAATGGATCCACACCGGTATTGCACGACATTAACTTCACTGTTGGCGAGGGTGAACTCGTCGCCTTGGTAGGTCCCTCTGGGGCTGGCAAGACCACGACGGCCACCCTCGTGCCGCGCCTCTACGACGTCACCGGCGGGGTCATTCGCGTCGGCGGCCATGACGTTCGTGACCTCACCCAATCCTCTTTGCACGCGGCGATCGGCATGGTCACCCAAGACGCACACCTCTTCCACGACACGATTCGCGCCAACCTCACCTACGGAAAACCCGACGCGCACGACGCCGAACTGTGGAACGCGCTCGACCAAGCCCATATCGGGCCCGTGATTCGATCCTTGCCAGAGGGACTCGACACCGTGGTCGGTGAACGTGGCTACCGCTTCTCCGGAGGAGAAAAGCAGCGACTAGCCATCGCCAGGGTCCTCCTCAAGGCCCCATCCATTGTGATTCTGGACGAAGCCACGGCACACCTTGACTCTGAGTCGGAAGCGGCGGTGCAAGAGGCACTGGACACAGCGCTGGCGGACCGAACCTCATTGGTCATCGCGCACCGGCTGTCGACGGTGCGGCGCGCTGACAAGATCGTGGTGTTGGCCCAGGGACGCGTTGTGCAGGTCGGAACCCATGCTGAACTGCTGGAACGCCAGGGACTGTACGCGGAGCTGTACCGGACGCAGTTCTCCTAGTCGCTGCGGGGTCATTTCGAGACCGCAGGGCATGGCAGCCGGTGGAAGCCCACGTGTGGTGCCGGTGTGGGAAAAGCGCTTGCCGGTGCAGGCGCGGTCAGCGAGACTGTCGCACATGGATTTCTCAGTTTCCGCTCCGGTGCCTTTTGATGTGAAGGACGCGAGCGCAGTCGATGACCTTATCGGGCTCTACGGTGAATGTCACGCCCATGATTTGCCTGGAATCCCTTCGCTTCCCGATCACATCCGCAGGGCGATCATTGTCGAGGGCAATCCGGGGCGTGCCTCTGATATTGAGGTGATCCGTGACGGCTCGCGCATTATTGGTGCCTTCAAGTTGGTCCGTTTTCTGTCCGATAACGAGAATCTGGCCACCGTCGATGTCCTGGTGCACCCGTCCCATCGAGGACAGGGCTTGGACACGATCTTGTTGGATCGCGCTCTGAACTTGGCTCAGGCCCACTCGCGCTCAGAAATCATTGCCGCGGTTGACTATTTGGTCGGCTGCGATGAGGATGCCGCAGCGGAGCGTCGACTGTTGGAAAGCCGCGGATTCACCCAGTCCCAATTGGAGGGGTACCACTACGCCGATGTCGACAATATTGATGATGAGGCCGAACGGGCCTATTACGAGCGGGCTCGGGCCAAGGCGGAGGGTTACGAACTGCTGCAGTGGACTGGCCAGGTGCCCAGAGAACACATGGAGCCGCTGCTGCGCCTGGAACACATGATTTTGACTGAGATCCCTACCGGAGATTTGGATCTTCAGGCTGAGACCTTTGGCGTGGAACGCTCGATTGAACGTCAACGCCTACGGACCGAGGCGGGCACCGATGTGGTGCAGACCGTGGTTCGCGACCCTGATTCTGGTTTGTATGTCGGCTACACGGTGTTGCTTGTCTATGCCGCGCCAGCGGAGCACGCGGCGCAGGGCATCACGCTCATAGACCCGGAACACCGGGGCAAAGGGCTTGGTATGTGGCTGAAACTTGCGAATCTGCGGCTCTTGCGTGAGCACTATCCGCGAGTAAGGCTGATTGAAACCGATACCGCCGATGTGAACGCGGGTATGAACGCCATCAACAAGAAGTTGGGTTTCGCCACGCGGTATTACTCGGAGGAATATCTCAAGCGCGCCTAAGAGCTCCCACAGATTTCTCTTCCTACTGTGATTGTTGCGGTGCCTAGTTATGTTGTCGGTGCTGGCCAGTCACTGCCAGCACACCATCCTCGCCATGGAAACAAACCTGATAGGAGCTCTTAGGCCATGAAACTACAGCCTGTAGACACGACCGATGGCTCCCAGGTCGACCAGCTGCTTGACTTGCTGCGGGTATCTCACGATGTTGATCAAGCTGGCATTCCCTCTCTTCCCGATCGGGTGTGGCGGAGCCGTTTCGAAAGGCCCCGCCCCGGAACGGCGGTGGATCGCGAAGCGGTGTGGGCAGATGAGCGGATTGTCGGCTGTCTGACTTTCGCCAGACCAATGGTCGATAACATGCACCTGGCGTTTTTCGATGTGGTGGTTCATCCCGATCACCGCCGACATCGGATAGGGAGTGCGCTTCTTACCCGGGCTTTGGAATTGGCTGATGAACATCGGCGCACCGAAATGGCGACAGTGATCAACAGCGCCAAGGACTGCCGATTCTCCGAGGCGAACCAAGCGGCGATTCATATGCTGACCAACGCCGGGTTCACCCACTCGTTGCGAGAGGGACACCGGTATGCCAGCGTCTCTCATATGGACGCACAGCGCGTCGAAGACCTACTTCACCGGTATCGCGCGAAAGCCCACGGTTATGAGCTGCTGTCGTGGACCGGTGCGATACCGCGCGAACACATGGAACCACTGCTGCGGCTAGACCGCATGCTGTTGACCGAGGTTCCCACTGGAGACATGCATGTCGAACCAGAGCGGTTTGACGTTGAACGCAGCATCCAACGTCAACGTCAGCGTGCCAGAGCTGGCATCGACATCGTCCACACCGTGGCCCGTCATCAGACCTCCGGCTTGTATGTTGGCCATTCGCTATTTCAGGTCTTTCCCGAACCTGCCATCCACGCATTTCAAGGCATCACGCTCGTTGAAGCCGAACATCGGGGCCGAGGCCTGGGGATGCTCCTCAAATTGGCCAACCTACAGCTGCTGCGAAAGACCTATCCGCGCATCGAACTGATCGAGACGGGCACGGCCGATGAGAACGCTGGCATGAATGCGATCAACGAACATTTTGGTTTTTCCACCTGGTCAACCGCTGACCATTACCTGCGGCGCAGCTAGGCTGCCTAGGTTCCCGCGGCCAGTGCGACCGTGATCGCCAGATGGGTCGTGGCGCACTGTGGGTTCGATGGCATGCGTCGCTATGAGAATCGGGTTGTGCATCGGAGTGTGCGCTATCTAGACTCACCGGTATGCAGATAACCCCTCTCAACGTTTCCGATGCATCAGCGCTGGACAACTTCATCGCGCTACGAAAGATCATCCGTCGATGCGACCAGCCAGAGGCGTTTTCTCCCAACTGGGAGAGCCTGCGCGCTTCACTGACGACGGTGAATCCGGATCTAAAGCAGGTTCGCGAAGTCGCCTGGGAAGGCGAGACGATGGTTGGTTTCTTCGTCGCCAACTTCATGGTTCATGAAAACCAGCACCATGCCAACGTGGGCATTATGGTGCATCCCGAATACCGGCGTCGAGGGTATGGCTCACGCCTCATGCGGCGGCTATTGGAGGTGTGCGCCGTAGAAGGCCGCACCCAGATCGCCGCCTGGACGACAGCTCAGGCCGAGGGCGGGCCGTACCGTTCGCAAGGGGGAGGGGCGTTCCTCTCCGCGCACGGCTTCACGCTGTCCGAAACCATGCACGCTCAGGTCGCTCCCGTTGACTACCTTGACGCGTCCACGTGGGAGCGGCTATACACCGAGGCGATGTCGTATGCGCAGCACTATGAGGTCCTCAGTTGGGTAGACCGCATTCCCGATAACCTCATTGAGGCCTTTGCCCGTCTAGAGAGCACGGCTCTCTCGCTGATGCCTCTGGGCCAAATTCACCTGGAGAACTACCGCATGGACGCGCCTCGGCTGCGGCGCTTGGAGGAGATACGCCGGGCCAAAGGTAGCGGCGTATGCCAAAGCGTGGCCCGCCACCGAGTCAGTGGTGAACTCGTGGCCAGCACCACCTTTGAGGTCCACGCTCCCCCAGCGGGGCGTGCTGACATCGGGATGACGTTTGTCGGCCCCCAACACCGTGGACATCGCCTTGGCTTGGCGGTGAAGTTGGCCAACACGCGGCATTTGCGGGAGCATTTCCCACACGTGAGTCACATCGGTACCAACAACGCCCACACGAATGAACACATGAACGCCATCAATCGTCAACTCGGCTTCACCCCGGTGGAAGAGACACATGAGTACGTGTTGAAGCGGTGACCACGTAATTGGGTTGCGAGGTCTGCTTGGGCAAATGAGACTGGGCCAATGACTGTGATTGAACTGCGCCCACCTGATGCGGAAACTCTCGCTGGCTTTATTGATCTGCGTCGTGCCGTCCACCACCACGACTGGCCCGATCGGGTTGAGCCCAACTGGGAGGTTGAACGCCGCCGTGTGCTCTACCCGTCCCCAGGCGAGGTCGAACTCGTCGAGGTGCTTTTTGAGGACGGGCGGGTCATCGCCGCCACCACTGTTGGATTGACGACTGAGGACAACCTGCACCACGCTAACTGCGACCTGTTGGTCCATCCGGATTTCCGGCGACGCGGCCACGGCACGCGCCTACTGTTGCGGCTGGTCGAAAAAGTTCGAGCTCAGGGGCGTACTCAGATGACGTTGTGGGCACCCGAGGCGATCGAAGGTGGCGCATGGCGTTCGCCCGCCGCCCGGGCCTTCTTGGAGAAGCATGGATTCACCCTCGCTTTGCCGGTGATGTTCCAGACGGCGTCCGTGGAGAGCATGGATCCCCAAACCGAGGAGGATCTCTACCTGAGTGCTGTGAACGCCAGCGGTGACTACGAACTCATCTCTTGGACTGGCTCGACCCCTGAGGAGTTCCTGGCGCCGTTGGCGGAACTCGACAGCATGAGTCTGACCCAGACGCCGCTAGGGGAGCTGGAACTTGAGGACGAAAAAGTCGACGCGAACCGCCGCCGTGCCAACGAAGCGGTCATGGCCAAACATGGGCTCGACGTTTGCCGCACCATTGCCGTGCACCGGCAGAGCCGGGAACTGGTCGCCAACACGGTCTTTGTGGTCTATCCGGAGCCCTCTGTCCACGCCTACCAAGGAATCACCATTGTGACGCCGCGTCATCGCGGACATAAGCTCGGCATGGCGGTCAAGATCGCCAATGTACGGCAACTACGTCAGAAATTCCCTCACGTATCCATTATGTGCACCGAAAATGCCCGAGCCAACGTTCACATGAACGCCATTAACCAACAATTCGGGTACAGCCCTACCGAATGCGTCAATGAATACCTACTCAAGGTCAATTAGTGCCCGCGACCCGGTACTCATGCCATTGTGAATTGGTCTCGGGTGCGAGTAAAATCGTTTGCTCGCACCTGGCCATTGGCAGATACTGAGATCATGCAAATTAAAAAGATCGACGTCCACGACAGTGCCGCGGTGGCGAAGCTATACGAGCTCACCGAGGCTGTCCATTCTTTTGATCACCCTGATATCTCTGTTCGCTCGCTGCGAGACATGACCAACAAGTGGCGTCATCCCTGGCCGGGCGAAGACGGCGAAATCTGGGTGGCCATCAGCGACGGACGTTTTGTCGGCAAGCTTGAGCTTGGGTGGCCGACACGCGAAAACCTGCACTTCTTCGAGTTCAGCATCGAGGTGCACCCGGACTATCGGCGGCAGGGAATTGGCACCGCCCTCTATGATCTGGTGGAAAAAAACGCCTCTGCCCGGGGACGGACCGAGCTGGTGACCAGTACTAAAGCTCAAATCGACGGCGGTGCCCCGCGTCCGGGCACGGCAGCGGAATTTCTCAAGCGGCTGGGTTACAAGCTGGCCCTCACCGAAGTGACCCGTGAATGCGCCGTTGACACGCTGAGCCGAGCCGAAGAACAAGAGCTGTACGACAAGGCACTCCCACACGCGAGCGACTACGACATCGTCAGCTGGATTGGCTCGGCACCTGAAAAACTGGTTCCTTCAATCAGCGATCTGGAGTCGAAAATCTTGCTGGAAGTACCGTTGGGCGACGTGGATCTTGAAGCCGAGACCATCGACGTCGCGCGGTTTCTAGAGCTTGAAGAGTCCTACCGTAAATGGGAATTCGCGCAAGTTCAGACAGTAGCGGTCCACCGGGATACGAACACCGTTGCGGCCAACACTCTCTTTGCGGTACCGGTCGAACCGGCAGACTTCGCCTTCCAAATGATCACCATTGTCGATCCGGCTCACCGTGGACACCGGCTGGGAATCCTGTGCAAGATCGCCAACCTATGGCAAATGAGAGAGCACATTCCGCGCGTGAAAAAAATCTACACTGGAAACGCGGACGTGAACTCGCAAATGATCAGCATAAACGAGCAGCTCGGTTATTTCACAGTCGATAACGACCTAGCCTTCAAAAAAGTGATCGCCCAGGCCTCCGACACTCAATTAAGTTTTCACCAACATCGATATTGCCGGGCTGGGCGGAAAACGCCTGCCCGGCACAGTCATTTTCTAACGGCCAATACCGTACGCACTACCGCGCCCGCTCAATTACAGTCGGTTCCGCCAACGGCGTCGCAGCATCGTGACCCGCCGCGATTCCCCAGCTACGAGAGCTCTTGCCGTGACCGTGATGGCCACGTCATTGGTGTTACTACCCACAGTTGCCCCCAGGGGTGCATTGGCGAGGCAACGCATCAGCTAACATTGGTGTTTGTCCGACTTTCACAGCGCGAAGGCGCACGAAGAAAGTCCCGAGGCGCGTTCCGCCCATTCTCACCGTCGGTTCATGGTGAGTGTCGAAATCCGCGGTGCGTGCAATCCATGTTCACGCGGAAGGCGTAATTTGCATGTCTGATACCCCGTCCATGTCTGCTGTCCAAGAAAACCTGGACATTACAGGCGACGAGGCCATTTTCCACTCCATCGACACCATTGCCGACATCCCGGCAGCCGAAATGGCCGTCGATTCCGAAACCACCACCGCGCCCGCTTCGGACCCGGCGCCGCAAGCCGAGGCTCGCACCGAGCCCGAGGCGACCGTGGCGAAGACCCCGGTGGTCACAAACATTCCCGCCGATGAGCCGCCGGTCAAAACCGGTCCCTCGTTCGCCGATCTCAATCTCCCGCTCAAGCTTCAGGCCGCGCTGGCCGAAGCCGGGCTTGAGACCCCGTTCCCGATCCAAGCCGCCACGATTCCCGACGCGCTGGCCGGAATCGACGTGATGGGTCGCGGACGCACCGGCTCCGGCAAGACGCTGGCCTTCGGCCTACCGACGCTGGCCCGCCTGTCCGATTCAGGCAAGCGTACCCGTGCCAAGCACCCGCGCGCCCTGATCCTCACCCCCACCCGTGAGCTGGCCATGCAGGTGGCCGACTCGCTGCAGCGCTACGGCGACGCGGTGGGAATGGACATGAAGGTCGTGTGCGGTGGCACCGCGTTCAACCGTCAGATCGACGCCCTCCGACGTGGCGTCGACATGCTGGTCGCCACTCCTGGGCGTCTGCGTGACCTCATCCGTCGCGGTGAGTGCTTCCTCGACGAGATCGAAGTGGCCGTCCTCGACGAGGCCGACCAAATGGCCGACATGGGCTTCCTGCCCGAGGTCCAAGAAATTTTCGATCTACTGCCGCAGGGCCAGCGCATGCTCTTCTCCGCCACCCTGGAGAAGGAAATCGGCGTCCTGGTCAAGAAGTACCTCAAGGACCCCGTCGAGCACTCGGTCGACCCTTCGGCCGGCAGCGTCTCGACCATGTCCCACCACGCGCTCCTGATCCGTCCCCACGCCAAGAGCGAAATGATCGCCGCGATCGCCTCCCGTCCGGGACGATCCATGATCTTCGTCCGCACCCAAATGGCGTGCGACCGTATCGGCGAAGAACTGCGTGACGCGGGAGTCGACGCCGACGCCCTCCACGGAGGCATGACCCAACAGGCTCGCACCGAGGTTCTCAAGCGCTTCAAGGAGGGCCGACTCAGCTCCCTGGTCGCGACCGACGTAGCCGCACGAGGCATCCACGTCGATGGCGTTGATTTCGTCCTGCACGCCGACCCGGCCAAGGACCACAAGGACTACTTGCACCGCGCCGGGCGTACCGCCCGCGCGGGCGAGTCCGGAACCGTGGCAACCCTGGTGCTGCCACACCAGAACCGCCAGGTATTCAGCATGTTTGAGCGCGCTGGCGTCAAAGCCGCCCGTCATTTCGTGGATGGGTTGTTTGACGAGGACCTGGCCTCAATGGTGTCAGCTCGCACGCTGACCGAGCTGGAGGCGCAAACCGCAGCCCGGCAGGCCAAGATGGCTGAGTCCGAGGTGGAGCGCATGCAGCGCCGCATTCAGAAGCTCACCGACCGCGCGGCCGAGCTGCATCAGGAGGCCGTGCGCCTCCAGGAGCGAGCCGAGCGCGAGATCAAGGAAGGCCCGAAGGAGCGACCGCGCCGGGATGACCGTCCGCGTCGCAACAAGGGCCGTTACGACGACCGTCGTGGCGGCGGCCAAGGCGGTGGCGGCCGAGGCCGTTACGGCCGGGGTGACCGCAATGACCGTCGTGGCGGTGGCCGTGACTTCCGTGGTGGCGACCGCCGGGAGTTCGGCGACCGTGATGACCGCCGTGGCGGTGGCCGTGGCGACCGCGACTTCCGTGGTGGCGACCGACGTGAGGTCCGCAGCGATGACCGTCGTGGCGGTGGCCGTGACTTCCGTGGTGGCGACCGCCGGGACTTCCGTGACCGTGATGACCGCCGTGGCGGTGGCCGTGGCGACCGCGATTCCCGCGGCCGTGGAGACCGTCGCTACTAGAACGTACGCATAATCTGTTGCGGGTCGGGCCTTCGGGCCCGGCCCGCATTGTTTCTTCGATCAAGCGCAGGATCGCTTGAATATCCCGGTCACGTTTCCCCATGGCCAGATGGGTGACTAGGCCGTCGTAGGCCAGCTGTAGGAACGAGGCGAGTACCTCGATGGGGACATCGTCGCGCAACACTCCGAGGTCCTTTTGCCGCCGCAATCGTTGCCGGGATGCCTCGGCAATGGCCTCTTGTCTCTCGCCCCAGGCGGTGGCGAACGCCGGGTCGGTGCGCAGTCTCCGCGCCACTTCCAGTTGGGTGCCAAGCCAGCCTGCGGTTTCGGGGGAATCGGCCGCGGTGATGAGGTCTTGCATAACACCGACGAGGCCATGGTCGGCCACTGTCGCCACCATGTGCGCGGCGTCCTCGGAGGCCACGGCGAGAAATAGTGCTTCCTTGTCCTTGAAGTGGTGGAAGATCGCACCACGGGAGAGTCCGATCTGCTCTTCGAGCCGCCGTACCGTCGCGCCTTCGTAGCCGTGGCGTGCAAAACAGGTTCGCGCGCCGGTGAGGATCTGGTGGCGGCGCGAATCGAGGTGTTCCTGACTGACTCGTGGCACCTTCGCATCATGCCATCTCGTGACTGGCCGCGACGGATGAGCCTACATCGTTGAGATATGGTGCGCCATTTGTCATATACGTGACACGTTGGGGCCCGGTCCAGTCAGCCATGTCGGACCAGCGGGGTAGCGTTTCGTTAGACGGTGACAGCAGAGTGCGGGTCCCGTTTTATGTCGACGCGGCCGTTGCTTTCGAAACCGGTGTGACGAGTGATAGCCCAAATGCCATCGCAGGCTAGAGTGCGACAGCGAAAAGTGAACCCAGCAGCGGGGGAGACGCGTGCATGAAGATCAGTGACTTTTGGGGCCGTATGAACGACACCTTTGGGGTCGATTACGCCAGTAGTGTGGCCGCCGACCAGTCGTTCGGTGCTCTCGAAGGCCGCACCGTCAATGAGGCTCTGAAGGCAGGCGTGGACGTGAAGTCGATTTGGATGGCGGTCTGCGCGGCTTACCCCGATCGAGTGCCCGCTCGCTTGATGCGGTGAGACGTGCGGCGTGCTCGCAGATGGCGTATACCCACACATCGACACTATGTGAATGAAACTTGTTTCGGGTGTTCGGCAGGAAAACTGTCACACCCGCCGACTACGGTAGGGACCTAATGGCTAAGCAATCTCGACCCCGAGGGGGAACAGTGGCTGGTACACCCGATAAAGGTAAGGCGCTTGACCTCGCGCTCGCCCAAATTGACAAGCAATTTGGGAAAGGTTCGGTCATGAAACTAGGGGAGCGTCCGAAACAGGACATCAAGGCAATCCCCACTGGTTCCATTTCCCTGGATGTGGCATTGGGAATTGGCGGGCTGCCTCGCGGCCGTGTCATTGAGATCTATGGCCCAGAATCATCGGGAAAGACTTCGCTTGCTCTACACGCCATTGCCTCAGTGCAGGCGGAGGGCGGCATAGCGGCCATCATCGACGCAGAGCACGCACTTGATCCGGACTACGCGAAGGCTCTTGGCGTCAACACCGACGACTTGCTGGTCAGCCAGCCCGACACCGGTGAGCAGGCGCTGGAAATCGCGGACATGCTGATCCGTTCGGCCGCCGTGGAACTGATCGTCATTGACTCTGTCGCCGCCTTGGTGCCGCGTGCCGAAATCGAAGGCGAGATGGGTGACAGCCATGTGGGTCTGCAAGCACGCCTCATGAGCCAGGCATTGCGCAAGATTACCGGTGGACTCAACAACACCGGTACCTCGGCGATCTTCATCAACCAGCTGCGCGAAAAAGTCGGTGTCATGTTTGGCTCGCCTGAGACCACCTCTGGTGGTCGAGCGCTGAAGTTCTACGCTTCGGTGCGTCTGGACATCCGTCGTATCGAGACTCTGAAGGACGGCGGCGAAGCCGTTGGTAACCGCACCCGCGTCAAGGTGGTGAAGAACAAGGTCGGCTCGCCGTTTAGGCAAGCCGAGTTCGACATTCTCTACGGTCACGGCATCAGCCGCGAAGGCTCGCTGATCGACCTTGGGGTGGAGAACGGCGTGATCCGCAAGTCCGGCGCTTGGTACACCTACGACGGTGACCAGTTGGGGCAGGGCAAGGAGAAGGTGCGCACGAACTTGAAGGAGAATCCCGATCTGGCCAATGAGATCGAGAAGAAACTAAAGGAGAAGCTCGGTATCGGCGAGAGGGTGGACGTGCCGGACGAAGAACCCGCTGTTTCCACCGAGCCTCCAGTCGACTTCTAGAAACACTGAGAGCGGTGCCTGTGTGGCGGCCGAGCATTCTCGTGCCGCGCCAGTGCCACCGTAGCCTCAGGCTGTGTCATGGCGGTCGTGGTGGTCGATGAAGCTTCGACCACCACAGCCCTCAACCAGACTTCGACGCGAAAGCCAACCTGCCATGAGCCACGACAGTGACAAGACCGGCGACAACCAACGAGGCCGCTGGCAACAAGGCTCCAGAAAACATCGCTATGGGCGTCAGATTTCTGGCGGCAATGGCTTGGGAGACGCAGAAGCCGAAAGCCAAGAAGAGCGTGGTCCCAGCCGGTCGCGTCGTTCGAAATCGACCAAGGGCGACCTTGGGTTTAGTAAGCCAGAACCGGGCAGTCCGGAAGCAGCCCGTCAATACTGCCTCCGTTTGCTATCCGCCCGTCCTCGTACCTATGCCGAATTGACCAAGGCGCTAGAGAAACGCGAATTCGAAGCCGAGGTGATCGCAGAGGTTCTGGATCGTTATGCCGAGGTTGGCATGATCGACGACGAG
The DNA here is from genome assembly GCF_016925535.1 of Natronoglycomyces albus. NCBI lineage: Bacteria > Bacillati > Actinomycetota > Actinomycetes > Glycomycetales > Glycomycetaceae > Natronoglycomyces > Natronoglycomyces albus. Next base: position 1,594,989 of record NZ_CP070496.1, read on the forward strand.
GTTTTCGCTCGCGCATGGGTCACGAGTCGCCACCGCTCGCGCGGCCTGGCCCGACGCGCGCTCGCTGGTGAACTACGCCGCAAAGGCGTAGAGAGCGACCACATCGATCAGGCGTTGCAAGAAGTCAGTGACGACGATGAACGTTCTGCCGCGCTGGACCTGGCCCGCCGCCGCGTGCGTTCGTTGCATGGCAAGCCGCACGAAGTGATTGTGCGGCGGCTGGTGGGGCAATTGGCCCGCCGTGGTTACCCCGCCGGATTGGCTTTTTCGGTGGTAAAAGAGGTTCTCGAAGAGCAAGAGGAAACGGCTGCTGCCTCGGAGTTGATTGACACCGACGTGGAGGTGGGCGTCGATGACGGCGTGGCGGGGCCGTTAGGGTCGGCTGCCGACAGGACAACCGTTGAGGGCGATCCCGCCCTCAACCAGGAAGCTTCCGACGGAGACGACAGCCAGGACTCCGATGCCGTACTCCTTCGTAGATCAGCTCCACCACAGCTTCGGATCGCCACCTTGCGTTGGGGGAGATCCTCATCGCGCGCAGACCTTTGGCCCTCCGAAGACAGGAGGCCGATTCTCACCAGGTGCGCCAGCGCCTCTGCAAAGAGCGACGTGCCCTCGGCGGTTCGGAGTCGATAGACAGTCCGCCCAAGGCTGCGGCGAAGGCCCTAGATGGCGATGTGTTTGGCATGGCGCTTATCAGCCTCGCCTAGGCAGCAACTGCGGATGCGTCACTCATAGGCGCGGGCAATTTTTCCCACCGTGTTTGCGGACCGACCGCGCCTCGGCCTCGGCTCACAAATTGTGTATAACCGCATGCGTATACCTGCGAAGCATTGGTCACGAATGCCTCTGGCCCCCCAATGAAAGATCGCGCCTGAATTCATGGGATGACCTGGTCAAATGTAGTGCGAGGCCAGTGAGGAACGTCTCCCAAAGAATTGGGCAATGTGCGGCCTTCCACACTGCGAATCCGGCACACCCCGGACAGTATTGAGACAGTGGCGCAACATACGATGTCCAGCAACTGGCGCGTCATGCCAGTGCCACTGGCGCAGCGCCGCGTCTGGTTGACTCCCGCACTCTACGATCCGACCTCGCCCGTGCGTTGGAAGACCTGAGGAACCACCCCATTTCCCCACAAGTGGGGAAGGGGACGCACCCTGTGTGGCTCCTCGCGCAACAGCGAACGGCGACACCGATTCGTCCGCGTCCGTCGAGGCCCGACCCGGAACTACCGGGGTTGGATCTTTGAGGCCGCGTCCGAGATCGCACCCGAGCCCGCAGCATCGCACACTGCGGGGCAACGTGAATGGCGCACAGCCCGGGAACACCCGGCCTGTGCACGTTCCATGTTGAATCCGGTGTCGAACGAGGTCGATCAGGGTCCAGCGGAGTGACCGAGCTACCGAAACACGGATGTGTTCGACCTTGTGAGTCGCCGCATTGCCGTCACCAATCCAATTGAGGAAGTCCCATGCCTGAAGCCAAGCCAATCGTGGTTGTCGCCGATCCGCTAGCCCCGGCCGCTCTCGATGTGCTCAGTTCCGACTTTGACGTACGGGAAATCGACGGGACCGACATTCCCTCCTTGCACAGTGCTATCGCCGAGGCGGATGCCGTAATCGTCCGTTCGGCCACCCGGATCGACGCCGAGGCCTTGGCCGCGGCCAATAAGCTACAGGTTGTGGCTCGTGCTGGTGTGGGCCTGGACAATGTCGACATCCCTTCGGCCACCGAACGTGGCGTCATGGTTGTCAATGCTCCAACCTCGAATATCGTCTCGGCTGCCGAACAGGCCGTGGCCCTCTTGCTGGCCACAGCTCGCAACACCGCCCGTGCCGACCAGGCTTTGCGTGGTGGCGAATGGAAGCGCTCGGCCTTCACTGGTGTGGAGCTGGCGGGCAAGACCGTTGGCGTGATGGGTTTGGGGAAGATCGGGCAGCTTTTCGCCGCCCGTATGGCCGCGTTTGACACGAAGATCATTGCCTACGACCCGTATGTGCAACCTGGTCGGGCTGCCCAGCTGGGGGTTCAGTTGGTGAGCCTAGACGAGCTGCTCATGCAGTCTGACTTTATCTCGGTGCACCTGCCAAAGACCCCTGAGACCGCTGGTCTCATCGGTGAGAGTGAGCTTGACAAGGTCAAGCCTGGGGTGCGGATCGTCAATGCCGCGCGCGGCGGCCTTATCAATGAGAAAGCGCTGGCCGCAGCGCTTAAGGATGGGCGGGTCGCCGGGGCCGGAATCGACGTTTTCGACCGCGAACCGTGCACTGACTCGCCGCTGTTCGCCCTCGACAATGTCGTTGTCACCCCTCACCTGGGAGCCTCGACCCGAGAAGCACAGGATAACGCCGGTTTGGCTGTGGCGCGCAGCGTGAAGCTCGCTCTGACCGGTGAGTTCGTGCCGGACGCGGTCAATATTCAGGCTGGCGGGGTCGTCAACGAAGAAGTCCGCCCGTTCTTGCCATTGGCCGAACGCCTCGGGCAGTTGTTCACCTCGGTTGCTGGCAGCGCTCCTCAGTCGGTGACAGTGGAGGTGCGTGGCGACATTGTCGAGTACGACGTCAGTGTGCTTCAGCTTGCCGCCACCAAGGGACTGTTCGTGGATGTGGCCGATCAGGTCACCTACGTCAACGCTCCGCTGATCGCCGAGGAGCGCGGCGTCGATGTGGGCCTCTTCACCGCGGCGGACAGCGCCGAATACCACAGCCTCGTCACTGTGCGGGGCGCGTTGGTGGATGGCCGCGCCGTAACGGTCTCGGGTACTGTGACCGCTGGTCCGCGTGAGGAACTGAAGGTCACTGAGATCGATGGCTATGACCTCGACATCACCGCCGATGGCCCGCTGCTATTCCTGCGCTACACCGACCGTCCCGGGGTCGTTGGTCTCATTGGTGGGTCGTTGGGCGACTTGAACATCAATATCGCCTCGATGCAGGTGTCGCGGAAGTCTGCCGGGGGTGAGGCTTTCCTCGCGATGTCGACCGACGCTCCGGTTCCCACCGAAGTGCTGGAACGTGTCCGTGAGACTGTTGGCGCCACGGCGGCCAGTGCGGTCACTTTGCACGACTGAGGTCAGTGGCTTCCAGCTGTTCTTGGCGTGGGGTTGGTCGTGACCGGGCCGGGGCTGCGGTGATGGTGTCGCCGATGCTGGGACGTGAGTTGTCGCCTGCGTCAAGCTGAAGGGCAGCTTCGAGTCTGGTTCATCTCGTTTTACTTGGGAGGGGACGCGCTTGGCGCGTCCCCTCCTGGTTTTTGTGGTGAATGGGTGTGTTTTAGCTGTCGACTTCGCGCAACATCTTTTCGATGGCGACGACTCGACCGCGCATTTCGGAGATGTCGCCACGGACTTCGGCCAACTCCGAACGCAGTTCGCGCATGTTCGTGGTGGCGTCGCGGGCCAGTTCTTCGTATGCGTGATTGGTTTTGGTTTCGTGCTTGGCGCGCACCAATTTGAATGATTGCCAAATGATTACGAGGATGACCAGCGTGATCAGAAAGAGAAATCCAAAGGCGAAGAGCATTCCGGCTTCTTCGTAACTCATGAGTGGGCTCCTGTCGGTCCTTGGGCTTGTTTTCGGTGGTGAGGGTTTCGGATGCCTGCGCGATGAGGCGTGGTGTCAGGTGCCAGTCGAAGTCGACTGGCTGAAAGAACTTCTGCGCTCTTCCTGATTCCGATACCTCCATCTCGCTGTCGATGAGGCCTACGGCCTGCAATTTTTTTAGGTGCATGTGGACGAGTGGGCGGCTCATCTGTAGTTCGCGGGCGAGCGCGGACACGTGGATTCGGTCCCGGGACAGCAGGGCCATGATGCGTATTCGATGTGGGTTGGCCAGTGCGGAGAGCACTCCGAGTAGTTGGTCTCCGGTCGGTTCGTTCACATCCATAACACCTCCTTCTGTCATATGTAAATAAATTCTGACATGTGTAGGTTCAAAATGTCAAGTGTTAACATTGTGAGTGGGCGCGGTGCTAGTCGGGCCCAGACATGCGAAAAGGGGCACCTCCACCTGGAGGTGCCCCTGATAAGGCCGCGAAAGCGGGCTGTTAGTCGCCGCGTTTCTTATTGCGGTCACGTGCGGGGAGCACCGTCTTGCGCATGCGCACCGCATCGGGGGTGATTTCCACGCACTCATCGGAGCGACAGAATTCCAGTGCCTGCTCCAAGGACAGGCGGCGAGGCGGAACCAGTCGTTCCAGCTCGTCGGCGGTCGCCGAACGCATATTGGTGAGCTTCTTTTCCTTGCAAATGTTGACGTCCATGTCGTCGGGACGAGAGTTCTCACCGATGATCATGCCCTCATACACCTCGGTGCCGGGCTCAACGAACATAGATCCACGTTCTTGCAGGTTGAACATGGCGTAGGCGGTTGCCACACCGGTGCGGTCGGCGATAAGCGAGCCTGACTGTCGCAAACGCAGCTGCCCGGCCCACGGTTCGTAATCCTCGAAGACATGGTGGGCGATGCCAGTGCCGCGCGTGACGGTGAGGAATTCAGTCCGGAAGCCGATGAGGCCACGGGCCGGGATAAGCCATTCCATACGCACCCAGCCGGTGCCGTGGTTGACCAGCTGTTCGTTGCGGCCCTTTCGGCTACCTAGCAGCTGTGTCACGGCCCCCATGTGTTCTTCGGGGACATCGACGGTGAGTCGCTCGACTGGCTCGTGCAACGTGCCGTCAATCTCGCGGGTGACGACCTGCGGCTTGCCGACGGTCAGCTCAAAACCTTCGCGACGCATCTGCTCGACCAGAATCGCCAGGGCCAGCTCGCCTCGACCCTGCACCTCCCAAGCGTCGGGACGCTCGGTGGGAAGGATGCGAATCGAGACGTTACCGATGATCTCCTTGTCGAGTCGGTCCTTGACTAGACGCGCGGTGACCTTTGACTTCTTCGACCGACCGACCAGCGGCGAGGTGTTGGTTCCGATGGTCATGGACACCGCAGGCTGATCCACAGTGATCAGTGGTAGTGCTTGCGGGTTTTCGGGGTCGGCGAGGGTTTCGCCGATCATGATCTCGGGAATTCCGGCGACAGCGATGATATCGCCTTGCGAGGCCGCCTCCGCGCTCTTGCGCTCCAGACCGTCGGTCATGAGCAACTCAGAGATTTTCACCGTCTGGGTGGTGCCGTCGCGTTGAATCCACGCGACGTTTTGGCCCTTGCGGATGCGTCCTTCGCGAATGCGGCACAGCGCGAGCCGTCCTAGGAAGGGGGAAGCATCCAAGTTCGTGACATGGGCTTGCAGCGGCGCGCCTTCGGTGTACTCAGGTGCGGGAATCGTCTCAATAAGCGTGTCGAACAGAGGCTTGAGGTTGTCCGAATCAGTCGGGACCTGGCCATTTTCGGGCTCAGTGAGGGAGGCGATGCCGTCGAGGGCGCACGCGTAGATGATCGGGAAGTCGATCTGTTCCTCGTTGGCGTCCAAATCGAGGAAAAGCTCATAGGTTTCGTCCACCACTTCCTTCAACCGCGAGTCGGGCCGGTCGACCTTGTTGATGACCAGCACGATCGGCAGCTTGGCCGCCAAGGCCTTACGCAGCACGAACCGAGTCTGGGGCAAGGGCCCCTCGGAAGCGTCGACGAGGAGGACGACACCGTCGACCATCGTCAGGCCGCGTTCGACCTCGCCGCCGAAGTCGGCGTGACCGGGCGTGTCGATGATGTTGATGGTCATTTCACTGCCGTCGTCGGGATCGGCATAGTGAACCGCGGTGTTCTTGGCCAAGATGGTGATGCCCTTTTCGCGTTCAAGGTCCATGGAGTCCATGACGCGGTTGTTGACCGTTGAGCCCTCCCGAAAAGCTCCGGCCTGTTTCAACATGGCATCGACGAGTGTGGTTTTGCCGTGGTCGACGTGGGCGACGATGGCGATATTGCGCAGGTCGGAGCGTTGAGACATAGCCTTCATTCTCCTTGACGCACAATGCCCTGCGCAGGCAGGATCGGTGATGGGCGACACCTTTGGGTGTCAGCTCGCACACCCGACCCGGATACCGTTGAGTCCTTCCCCGTTATTGCACAGATTTGGGAGATAATCGACTGCTATGTCTATGCAGGTTCTCGGTTTGCGCGTTTTGTCCACCGTGGCCCTTTTGGCTGCCCTGGGGCTTTTCTCCCTCATAGTTCCCAGCCAGGCTCAGTTCAGCGGTCCGCATGTGGCCATCTCCGAGGGCGTGCTGAATGTTCGTTCAGGGCCAGCGACGGATGCGCAGGTCGTGGACCAGTATTCTCCCGAGCGCGGCATTTCAGTCGAATGTAAGACCAGAGGCGAGGCCATGAGCGGCAGCCAAGGCAGCGATGACATCTGGTTGCGGCTTGAGGATGGCAACTGGGTGACCGAGACGTTTATCGCCTGGGTCGGCGGTCGGCCAGATGTGCCCTGGTGCGCCGTCGCGGGAGGGGGAGCGACCCGCGCCCACGTTTGGGCCCAGGGCGAACCGCTCTCAGTACGAGACGAGCCATCCTCCAATGCCACCGAAGTGCGCCAGATCAGCGACCAGACGGAGTTGATCGTCGATTGTCAGGCGTGGGGAAGCCGGGTTTCCGGTCCAGCCGGAGCATCCCATGTCTGGTTGCGTCTGGCCGCGGGGGAGTACGTGACCAGCAGTTACGTTTCTTGGGACAATGAACCGGCCTGGCTGTCATGGTGTGGTCAGGACTCCACGAACGTCCCCGCGTTGACACATACGGGGTTTATCGAGGACAACGCCCCAGCGGCGCAAGAGAGCATGGAGGCCACTGGGGTGCCCGCGTCGGTGACTCTGGCACAGGCGATCTTGGAAACGGGTTGGGGCTCAGGGGCATTGGGCCGCGAAGATCACAACATCTTTGGCATGAAGTGCTTTGACGACAATCCGGGAAACTTCGCGATCGGCTGCCGCGACTATGCCACGTTCGAATGCACGCCCTCGGGCGAATGCGTTGATGCCGATGAGCCATTTCGCGCCTACGAGTCTGCCAAGGATTCCTTCCGCGATCACGGGGCGCTCCTGTCCGGATGGAGCCATTATGCCGACGCTATGGCGGTGGCCGATGACGCCGACGCTTTCGCTCGCGCCATTCATGAAGCGGGCTACGCGACCGACCCTGAGTATTCGAACAAGCTCATCGCCCTGATGGAGAACTATGACCTCTATCAATACGACGAGACCTAAGGCGCTGTCCGCTCTTGGCAACGGAGGAGGGCTCGTAAACCGGAAGGCGTCGTCGTTCTCTGTACAATGTGAACTGGAACCTACGTCAACAACGCCACCATCGCGATAAAGTGAGGCCCACCCGTGTCCAATTTCAGTGCGAGTCGCCAAGAATTTGGCAGCACCACGATCGAACACCCCACCTGGACTCGATGGCTAGTGGCACTGGGCTTCCCGGTTATCGGCGCTGGCCTTGGCGTTGCCCTAGTCTCCATTGTGGGATGGATTCTGACTCTGCCTTGGTTTCCCCTGCAAGGGATGCTGGGCACGTTCCATGAACTGGCATTGCCATTGCGGTACTCCATCGGTGCCGCGCTCGGGCTCATCATGGGGATCGTGTTTGTCCTCTATGCGCTAAACGACTTTCTACGGGTGAGTGTGGGCAACCATGAAGTGTCCATAGCCAGTGGATTCGATGATCCGATAACACTGCCCAAAGCCGACATCGAAGCGGTTTTTTACGACCAGAAGCACCTAGTTTTCCTTGGCGAAGGTGGCCGAGAACTAGCCCGACCATTCTGCGACCTGAATCGCGAAGAAGTCGCCGACGCGTTTCTGAAATATCGATTTCCCTGGCAGGACGGCGACCCCTATGCCGAGGAATACCGGCGCTGGGTACCCGGACTCGAAGAACTCCCCTCCGGTGCCGACGCCCTCTTCACCGCCAGAGAGGCGGCCCTGAAGGAAAGCGATGACGATGAGATCGCCCAGCTGCGAACCGAACTGTTGAAAGTGGGCCTAGTGGTGCGCGACGATGGCCAGAAACAATTCTGGCGCATTATCGCCCCGTCCAAAGAGTTACCCGCCAATGTGCCTTGAGTGCTCCGTGAGGTCAGATCGCGACGCTGCGAAGTGCGAGTGTGCTTAATCCTGGGTAGTATGTCGACATGAGGTTGACCGATCTTGAGCTCGCCACATGGCTGGCGGAGGCGCGCGATATCTACGCCCGCGAATGCTCGCAGATTGGCACCTTGCTCGCGGTCAAAACAGACACCGGAGGGTCCGATCTGGTCGACCAAATCGCCCAGCATCGCGCTGCGGCCGAGACGCTGATTTGCAACCTTGTGGTCGAGAGCAGTTTGCGCGAGGCGGAATGGACGATGGTCGAGGACGCCATTCGTCGATACGGCGAGGCTGTGCAAGACGAGCACTATTGGAACGAGCGAGCCAAGATCGCAGCCGCAAAACCCAACCCCGACCAGCGCGAAATCGAAGAATACGTGGCGCGTTCCATGCGGTCGCCAGGCACCATCCGCAGCGAATCCCCCAAACTCTCTCAGATGTATCGGCTCAACGCGCTGATCCAAGTACTGGAGCAAACAGGCCGCTAGGAGCCGACCATATTCGTGGCAATGTCCGCTAATCGAATGGCGAGTGGCGATCGCTCCGCGTGCCGCGAGCACCTCAGCGAGATCAGCTCGGCCCGGTCAACGGCCCGACTAGGATTGGTCATTGTCAGGTTCACCCCAGAGGTGACCGCGAGCCAGGTCGATGTTGAGTCAGGAACCACCCGCCCAGACTCGCTCGGGCATAACCCCATTGCTCCCAAGCGGACAAGCTGCTCCCGCGAAAGAACCGATCACCAGCCGCGTTTTTTCCAAAGAGGCAATTGCGGCCGCTCCGCTCCCAGCGTGGTGTCATTTCCGTGGCCCGGATAGACCCACGTGTCGTCGTCAGCGGCGTCAAACAACTTCGTCGTCACATCGCGAAACAACGTCTGAAAATCACGCGGATTCGTAGTTTTTCCCAAGCCCCCGGGAAACAAACTATCGCCAGTGAATAGATGGGAATGGCCCGCTGGGTCGTCGTATCGCAGCGCGATCGACCCTGGCGTGTGCCCCACTAGATGGATCACGCTCAGGCGGCAATGACCGACGGTGACGATGTCACCCTCGTCCAGCCGTTTCGTGACCACCGGAATGTGGCCAGCGTCCTCCCGGTGCGCCATTGACGCCGCCCCGGTGGCATCGACGACCGTTTGCAACGCTCGCACATGGTCCCAGTGCCGATGCGTCGTGACCACGGTTTTCAGTGGACCCCCTCCGTGATTGGGGTTGGTCACCTCGGTGAGAATCCGATCCGATTCATCGGCTGCGTCGATCAATAGCTGCTCTTTGGTTTTGCGGCATCGCAGCAGGTAACAGTTGTTTTTCATCGCCGAGACGGCGAACTTGGCGATGGTGAGATCTTGCAGTTGGCGCACGTCCGCGCGCTGGCCGGGTTCGACGACCCCCGTGTATGCGTTCATGTCTCTAGCGTGACAAACGACGCGACAGCGCTCACACTCGACCGGGAAGTGTCACCGAGACGCGGTAAAGTGGGAGGTCGGTCAATGGTCTGCGCGGCCGCCTGGCCACGGCCACACACTTGTGCCCAAGCGGTACCTCGGCAGCGGCGCTCGCTGGAGGCGCGTTGAGGCAAGGCCATGACCGGGCGCACAATTCTATTGCTCTTACCTGGGGCGATGTCTCGAATGGGGCCTGTCGCCGGCGCGAATGTCATCCGATGTCACACCCAAAAGTTAAGGTCCAATGGTGGCAACTAAGCAACGCAAGAACAACTCCCGATCTTCCTCACCGGTGCGCGGATCCGACCAGATGACGGTGCGGGGAGCCCGCGAGCACAACCTCAAAGGCGTGGACCTGGACCTTCCCCGCGATTCCCTGATCGTTTTCACCGGATTGTCCGGTTCGGGTAAGTCATCGTTGGCGTTCGACACGATCTTTGCCGAGGGCCAACGTCGCTACGTGGAATCGCTGTCGGCCTATGCTCGTCAGTTTCTCGGTCAGATGGATAAACCCGATGTCGATTTCATCGAGGGGCTTTCCCCCGCGGTGTCGATTGATCAGAAGTCGACCTCCCGCAATCCGCGTTCGACAGTTGGCACCATAACCGAGATCTATGACTACCTGCGCCTTCTCTACGCGCGAATTGGAGTGCCCCACTGCCCTACGTGTGGGGAGTTGATCGGCCGCCAGTCACCGCAGCAGATCACCGACCAGATCATGGCTCTAGAGGCAGGCACACGCTTCCAGGTGCTCGCCCCGGTGGTGCGTGGGCGCAAAGGGGAGTTCGCCGACCTGTTCGCCGAGCTTCAGGCGCAAGGGTATGCCCGTGCTCGCGTCGACGGAGCAGTTCATAACCTCACCGACCCGCCAAAGCTGAAAAAGCAGGATAAACACGACATCGAAGTCGTGGTCGACCGTTTGGTCGTCAAGCCGACCATGCAGCAGCGGCTGACGGACTCCGTCGAGGCGGCGCTGAAACTAACCGACGGCGTGGTCGTGCTTGACTTCGTTGATATCGACGAACACAGTTCCCAGCGGCAGCGTCACTTCTCCGAGAAGCTCGCCTGCCCCAATGACCACCCGCTCATGCTCGATGAGCTGGAACCGCGCACGTTCTCGTTCAACAACCCGTTTGGCGCCTGCCCCTCCTGTTACGGCCTGGGAGTTCGCAAAGAAGTCGACCCGGAACTGATTATTCGCGATTCGGAGCGCACCGTCGCCGAGGGCGCTCTTGCCCCGTGGTCGAGCAAAGGCATGGGCCAATACTTCACCTTCCAGATCGAGGCTGTGGGCCGGGAACTGGGCTTCGACGTGAACACGCCGTGGGAGCAGCTACCTCAGCGGGCGCAAGAAGCGATCTTGTACGGCTACGACCAGACCGTTGAAGTGCAGTACCGCAACCGCCGGGGGCGCCTGCGCACCTATGACACGACCTTCGAAGGCGCGATCCCGTGGGTGCAGCGCTTGCACCAAGAGACGGACTCCGAATGGCGACGGGCCGGGTATGAGCAATTCATGCGAGAGACCCCATGCAGCTCATGTCATGGAGCCCGTTTGAAACCCGAGACTCTCGCGGTCACGGTCAACGGCCTATCGATCGCTGAGATCTGCTCGATGTCGATCGCTGAATGCGCCAAGGTGATCACCGATCTGTCGCTGTCGGACCGCGACGCCCATATCGCCGATCAGGTCGTCAAGGAGATCACCGCGCGTTTGCAATTCCTGCTAGACGTCGGCCTCGACTACCTGACTCTGGCACGCGCTGCGGGCAGCCTCTCCGGTGGTGAAGCGCAACGTATTCGCCTGGCGACCCAGATCGGCGCCGGTCTGGTCGGTGTTCTCTATGTTCTCGACGAGCCGTCCATCGGTTTGCATCAGCGGGACAACAACCGCCTCATCGCCACGCTGGAGCGGCTACGCGATCTTGGAAACACGCTCATCGTGGTTGAACACGATGAGGACACGATCAATGTGGCCGACTGGGTAGTGGACATTGGGCCGGGAGCGGGCGAACACGGTGGCAACATCGTGCATTCGGGTTCAGTTGAGGGACTGAAGAAGAACCGGGCTTCCCTGACCGGTGACTACCTGGCTGGGCGTCAGGCAATTGAGGTGCCCGAACAACGGCGTAAACCCACCAAGGGCCACCAGCTGGTCGTCAAGGGAGCTAAGGAAAACAACCTGCAAAACCTAGATGTGGCGTTCCCCCTCGGATGCATGGTGACGGTGACGGGGGTGTCTGGTTCCGGTAAATCAACGCTGGTCAACGACATCCTCTATAACTCATTGGCGCACCAGATCAATGGGGCCAAGGTTGTCGCCGGAAAACACCGCTCGATCAAGGGAATGGACCTGGTTGACAAGGTCGTGGGAGTTGACCAGTCGCCCATCGGGCGTACCCCGCGATCCAACCCCGCCACCTATACCGGCGTGTTCGACAAGGTGCGAAAGCTGTTCTCGGAGACCCCGGAGTCGAAGGTGCGCGGCTGGGGGCCAGGTCGGTTCTCGTTCAACGTCAAAGGTGGCCGGTGTGAGGCGTGCAGCGGTGATGGCACCCTGAAGATCGAAATGAACTTCCTCCCCGATGTGTACGTGCCCTGTGAGGAGTGCGGTGGGGCGCGCTATAACCGCGACACCCTTCAGGTTCGCTACCGTGGCAAGACGATCGCGGACGTGTTGGACATGTCGATTGCCGAGGCTGCCGAGTTCTTTGAGGCGATCCAGTCGATTCACCGACACTTGAAAACCTTGGTGGACGTAGGTCTAGGTTACGTGCGCTTGGGGCAATCGGCGGTGACCCTGTCTGGAGGCGAAGCACAGCGGGTGAAGTTGGCCTCCGAACTACAGAAGCGTTCCACGGGTAAGACCGTCTACGTTCTCGACGAGCCGACAACGGGCCTGCACTTTGACGATGTGCGCAAGTTGCTGGCTGTCATACAGAGCTTGGCCGACAAGGGCAACACGGTCATCATCATCGAGCACAACCTAGACGTCATCAAGTCTTCCGACTGGATTTTGGATCTAGGGCCCGAAGGCGGTAATCGAGGCGGAACTCTGGTCGCTGCCGGAACCCCGGAAGACGTGGCGAAGGTCGAAGCAAGCCACACGGGCATGTATTTGAAGTCGCTGCTATAGCCGCACCGCTGGCATGCCCTCTGCGAGGCCACGGACGTGCCTGATACTTGGAAACACACGATGGGGGTGGGCCGAGACTTCCGTCTCGGCCCACCCCCATCGTTGCCAGCGTGCGTGCGTCTCACCTAAGTCTTTCCGCACCCACGATCGCATTGCTAGGACGCGGCTCCGCGAGCCTCGTCAAAGCGGCGAGAAACATCGCGCCAGTCGACAACATCCCACAGACGCTCCACGTAGTCCGGACGGACGTTGCGGTACTGGAGGTAGTAGGCGTGCTCCCAGGCGTCGAAAACCAAAAGCGGAGTGGCGTTCTGACCAACATTGCCGTGGTGGTCGTAAACCTGCTCCACCACCAGTCGCTGCGAGAGCGGCTCATAGGAGAGCACACCCCAGCCAGAGCCCTGCACACCAACGGTCGCAGCGGAAAGCTGCTTGGAGAACGCCTCGAAACTACCGAGGTGTTCATCGATGGCGGCGGCGAGCTCACCTTCGGGACGTCCCCCTCCATCGGGGGACAGGTTCTTCCAGAAGATCGAGTGCAGCACGTGGCCCGACAGGTTGAAAGCATAGGTCTTTTGCAGGCCTACCAGGCCCGAAAAATCGCCGTTCTCTCGCGCTTCGTCGATCTTCTCGAGAGTCGCGTTGGCGCCCTTGACGTACGTGGCGTGATGTTTGGAGTGGTGAAGTTCGAGGATCTCGCCAGTCATGGCAGTCCTCAGCGCATCGTAGTCGTATTCCAGGTCAGGCAGCGTGTATACCGACATGGTTCCTCCTCATTCCCAAGCGGGTTCGGTCTTGCCCTTCAGAAGGCTATCGCCACCATCTTCTCTCGACAAACATTGCCCGTCGCGTGGCGTCCGCCAAAGTCTCATGGTGGGCGCGCCTTACTGCGGTTTTGAGCTGGCAGTGTGAGAATCATTGGCGTGATTGCAGGATTGGCCCTCACCGCCGCACTATTGGCCAGCCCAGGTCTAAGGTGGACTGTGTTGATGGCGACGAATCGCGCCCCAAATGCGTATGCGCTCACTGCTCTCACGTGTACGGCGGTACTGATCACCGTTGCTCAGGCTATCAACCTCTGGCATGCGATGGCCCTGTTTCTCGTTATCGCGGTCGGCGTCGCCGCTGGTTGGATCGACGCCTATGAACACAGGCTCCCCGATGTGCTTATCGTGCCGACGTATCCGCTCGTGGGCGCGCTACTTCTCGCCGGAGCCAGCCCGCCGGTAATCGTGCGCGCCGCAGTGTGTGCCGCTGCGGCCTGGGCGATTTTCTCGCTGGCCGTTCTAGCTGGTCATATGGGGTTCGGCGATGTCAAACTGGCAGGGCTCTTGGCGATGGTGCTGGGCTGGGGCAGCTGGGAATCCGCGGTAGTCGCCTTCGTGGCCGCGTCCGTGGCCGGTGGCCTCTATGCGGTGACGTTGTTTCTTCGAGGTCGAGGCGCCCAGAGATTCGCCTTCGGCCCGGCTCTGCTGCTAGGCGGCTTGACGGCGCTAGTGGTGGTTTTAGTCCCTGCGGGTGAGAACATCGGTGGCCTCGCAGGGAGGAAAACCGAACCTTCTTCCTCTAACATCCGCCCGCTCCACGATGCTGCGACGACCCGGGTAAACCGACGCGGCCACAGCATTGCCGACATCGTGGAGCGCGGGACCGGCAATGATTTGTAATTATGTGAGACAACGGCCTCACCTCGCACAGTCACCATTGGTTGTCGTGACAGAATTAGGGCGTGTTGCGATGGATGACAGCTGGAGAATCACATGGCCCGGCCCTGGTAGCCGTCATTGACGGCCTGCCCGCCGGAGTAGAACTCACCACCGACGCGGTCACCGCCGAACTGGCGCGCCGACGACTCGGATACGGGCGAGGTGCCCGTATGAAGTTCGAACAGGACGAGGTCACCTTCATAGGCGGTGTCCGCCACGGCCGGACGCTCGGCTCACCCGTAGCGATCGAAGTCGGCAACACCGAATGGCCAAAGTGGGAAAAGGTCATGGCCGCCGACCCCGTCGACCCCGCCGAGCTGGAGGGGCTGGCTCGCAATGCGCCTTTGACCCGTCCCCGACCTGGCCACGCGGACCTGGCCGGGATGCAGAAATATCATCACCACGACGCCCGGCCCATCCTCGAGCGTGCCTCGGCCCGTGAGACCGCCGCTCGCGTCGCCACTGGAACCGCCGCCAAAGCCTTCCTAGCGCAAGCGCTAGACGTGGCGATCGTCTCGCATGTCATCCGCCTCGGTTCCATATCCGCCAAACCCGGACTCGTTCCAACGCCAGCTGACGCCGAAACAGTGGACGCCGACCCGTTGCGCTGTATGGACCCGGAGGCCTCGGCACGCATGGTCGCGGAAGTCGACGCCGCCAAAAAGGACTCCGACACCCTCGGCGGAGTCGTGGAAGTCCTCGCCTACGGTCTACCTCCAGGGTTGGGCAGTCACGTCCAATGGGACCGCAAGCTCGACGCACGGCTGGCCGCCGCCCTCATGTCGATTCAGTCAGTCAAAGGGGTCGAAATCGGCGATGGCTTTACCCAGGCTGTTTCGCGCGGCTCGGTTGCCCATGACGAAATCGTCCCCGGGCCCGAGCACGTCGAACGGCTCACCGACCGCGCCGGCGGCCTGGAGGGTGGCATTACCACCGGGCAGCCGCTGCGAATCCGTGCCGCGCTCAAACCCATCTCATCGCTGACGCGCCCCCTGCGCACCATTGACATCACCGACGGGGGCGCCGCTGAGGCGATCAACCAGCGGTCCGATGTCTGTGCCGTTCCCGCTGGAGCCGTCGTCGCCGAAACCATGGTGGCACTGGTGCTCGCCGAAGCCGCGCTGGAAAAATTCGGCGGTGATTCCCTGGGCGAATCGCGCCGCAACCGCGACGCCTACCTCGACAACTTGATGGTGAAGTTATGCCAACCGACATCGAGCTTCCTGGCCCCATAGTCGTCGTTGGGCCGCCCGGAGCAGGAAAAACCACGGTCGGACAGGCATTGGCCGCCCATCTGGGCATGGAGTTTCGCGACACCGACGCCGATATTGTCGCCACAGCGGGCAAGCCAATCTCCGATATTTTCGTCGATGACGGTGAGGAGCATTTCCGGGCCCTGGAACGTGAGGCTGTCGCCGTAGCGGTGGCCGAGCACCAGGGAGTGGTCGCGCTCGGAGGTGGGGCCGTCCTCTCCGAAGCCACGCGCGCCCTTCTTGCCAACGTCACTGTCGTCTACTTGGATGTCGACTTGTCCGAGGCGGTCAAGCGGGTGGAGTTGGATCGAGGACGTCCGCTCTTGGCGGTCAACCCACGCGCGACCCTGCGAGGGCTGCTCGAACAGCGTCGCCCGCTTTACCGAGAGGTCGCGACCTTGGAGGTCGACACCACAGGCCGGGAAGTGGCCGACCTCGTCGCCCAGATTTCGGCGGCGGTGGCTCGCCGCCGGGTCGATGTCGGTGGTGAACAGCCCTACCCTGTCATTATTGGTCCGGGGGGCTCCTCGGACATCATCGAGTACCTGGGCCAGGCCACGCGCGTTGCGATCGTCTACACGGCCTCGGTTTCCGAGCGTGCCGAGTTGGTCGCCCGTGCGGTCAACTCGCGGGTGGCCCCGGTAATGCTGGAAGTGCCCGACGCTGAGGACGGTAAGACCATCGCCATTGCCCAGCAGTGCTGGGAGGCGCTGGGGACGGAGGGTTTCACCCGCTCTGACCTCATCATTGGCGTTGGTGGGGGAGCGGTCACCGACCTGGCTGGTTTTGTCGCCGCCAGTTGGTTGCGCGGGGTAGCCGTTGTTCACGTTCCTACTTCCCTGTTGGGCATGGTCGACGCTGCCGTCGGCGGCAAGACTGGTGTGAATACTTCCGCGGGTAAGAATCTCGTCGGCGCCTTCCATCCGCCCCGGGCGGTCCTTTGCGACACCGATAGCCTCCTCACCCTGCCCACGCCTGATCTCGCGGCCGGGTTGGCCGAGGTGGTCAAGGCCGGTTTCATATCTGACCCGCGCATTCTTGACCTCATCGAGGCCGATCCGAAGGCTGCGCTGGACCCGGGCAACGCGGTGATGGCGGAGCTCATCGAACGAGCGATTGCCGTGAAAGCCCGAGTGGTCGAGGCCGATCTGCGTGAGGGTGGCCTGCGCGCGATCCTCAACTATGGGCACACCTTCGCCCATGCGATCGAAAAGGTGGAGAACTATCGGTGGCGGCACGGAGACGCGGTCGCGGTGGGCATGGTTTACGCGGCGCACCTGGGTGCGCTGACCGGCCGCGCCGACTTGGTCGAACGTACGACATCGGTACTGTCGGCCTTGGGCCTTCCGGTCTCCTACCAGGGCGGACGCTGGGATGACCTGTCCGAGGCGATGCGGATTGACAAAAAGGCACTCGGTTCCACGCTCAGGTTCGTGTTGCTTGAGGATCTTGCCGCGCCGGTGATCGTCGCTGATGTGAGTGCCGAGCACAGAGCCGCCGCGTATGAGAGGGTGAGCGAATGAAAGTGCTTGTTCTCGGTGGACCTAACCTGAATCGTCTCGGTACTCGCCAACCAGCGGTATACGGATCGCAAACTCATTCCGACCTTGAGAAGCTCTGCGTTGAGACGGGCAAGCGGCTCGACTTGGAAGTCGATGTCCGCCAAACGAACCATGAAGGCGAACTGCTGGAATGGTTGCACGAGGCCGCCGATGAACATACGCCTGTGGTCCTCAACGCCGCTGCCTGGACCCACACCTCCGTCGCGGTTGGCGACGCCTGCGCCCAATTGCGCGCGCCCCTGATCGAAGTACACATTTCCAATGTTTATCAGCGTGAATCATTCCGGCACCACTCCTACGTGTCGGCCCACGCAGTCGGGGTCATCGCAGGTCTTGGTTTCGCCGGATACACCGCGGCCTTGGAATTCCTCGGTGCGCAACTGGCCACAGGCGACGCCTCCTGAGGACAGCCGAGACCAGGCCGGTAGGTACCATCAGTGGTTGGTACTGCGGTACTCCATCCCGAAAAGCGCGCAATTGTCGCGCCCAGCGGGCGCATGGGTACCCCACCGACTAACAGTCTCATCGATCGAAAGTGAATCACGGCGCATGGCCACCACGAACGACTTGAAAAACGGCATGGTCTTGAACCTGGACAAAGTCCTGTGGCAGGTTCTGGAGTTCCAGCACGTCAAGCCCGGTAAAGGCCCGGCCTTCGTGCGCACGAAGCTGAAGAACGTCCTGTCGGGAAAGATCGTCGACAAGACTTTTAACGCGGGCACCAAGGTTGAGACCGCCACGGTCGACCGCCGCACAATGCAGTACCTCTACCGCGACGGCGAAGACTACATCTTCATGGACATGGAGACCTACGACCAGATTCCGCTCACCCCGGCGTTGGTCGCAGATGCCGCCAACTACTTGCTGGAGAACTCCGAGGCGACCGTCTCCGTTCACGAGGGCAACCCGCTTTTCGTGGAACTGGGCGCGTCGGTGGAGTTGGAAGTAACCGAGACTGAGCCGGGCCTCCAAGGTGACCGCTCCTCGGCTGGGACGAAGCCCGCCACCGTGGAAACTGGTGCGTCGGTGCAGGTGCCTCTATTCGTCAACGTGGGCGACCGGATCAAGGTCGACACCCGCGAGGGCAAATACTTGTCGCGGGCGTAGGGGCCTCAGTGGAAAAGAAAGCGCAGCATCCGACCTTGTCGGCACGTACTCGTTGGCGTATGCGGGCCGTGGAGATTTTGTACGAAGCCGAGTCTCGCTCGGCCGAAGTGGCAAAGGTACTCACGGAGCGGGCCGACCGTATGGCAGCCGATCCGGACGGAGTCCAGCAGCTGCCGCCTTATGCGGTGACTCTCGCCCGTGGCGTCGATGAGCACCGTCTTGAGCTTGACCAGATTTTGAACTCTGCCTCGCAAGGCTGGTCCGTGGCGCGAATGGCTCCGGTGGACCGTAATGTCCTGCGAGTGGGTCTGTTCGAGATCCGACATGTTGACGAGGTGGATACTCCCGTGGCGATCAAAGAGGCCATGAAGGTGGCTTCGACGATCGGTTCGACGGACGACCCTTCCTTTGTCAATGGCGTCTTGCATAGGGCCCAGTTCATTGACTATGTCGAAGATCCCGAGCCCGCTGGTGACGTGCCGAAGGTCGAACCGGTCTTGGATGAGGAAACTCCCGGTGCGGACGAGCCAACGGTGTCGGCGATCCTCGATGAGGAAGTATCACCGGAGTTGAAGGCTGAAGGGGATCATGTGTCGGCCGCCGGCAGTTCCTCTGCGGACGGTTTCGAGGACGATTTCGAGTTCGACACTGATATTGACCTGGGAGACTTCCACGGCGAGTCTCGCGATAGTGATCGCGACGACCGCTAGTTGTGTAAAGCGGGGCCGGGCCGCAGATTGCTCTGCGGCCCGGCCCCACTTTGCACTGGGAACAGCTTAGTGCTCCACACCCGCGATGGATTGGTGACGGGGGATCATGCGCCACACCAAAGCGGCCGCCATGAACATGAGCAACCCGCCGACCAAGCCAGCGGTCGACACCGACGCGGTGAAGGCTTCCTGGGCCTGATTCAGCATCGCGGCCCCGCCCTCGTCCATCGATTCGGCGACGCTCGCCGCTCCGCCTAGCGAGTCTTGCGCGGCCGTGGCTTCGCTGCCGTTGATTCCCATCGCCATCAGGTCTCCACGTGGAAGGTTCCAGCGGTACAGGGTCGCCGCCAGACTGCCTAGTACGGTCACGCCGAGCACGCCGCCGAGTTTGAACGCGATTTCTTCCATCGCCGCGGCGTTCCCGACCCGGTCTAGGGGAGCGCTGCCCATGATGATCGCCGACCCCACGGCCAGCGAGGACATGCTCAGACCCACCAGCATCAGTGAGACGAACAGCGTCAGCGAGGAGAATGGGCTGGGAGCCAGCCACAGCAGCGTGAACCCGAGGCCACCGCTGGACAATCCACCCACGATGACGGTACGAACGCCGATCATTTCGGCCATCTTCGGAGCCAGCGGTGAGAAGATGCACGCGGTGATCGCCATCGGCAATAGTTGTACCCCGGCTTGGACGGGGGTGTAGCCCTTGACCAGTTGCAGCCACTGAGCGATCAGCAACATCATCGAGGCGACCCCGACACTGGAGACGATAGCCGTGACCAGACCCGCGCTCAGGCCTTTGTATCGCAGGAGCCGCAGGTCCAGTACTGGGCGCAGCATACGCAGTGACCGCAGCACGAACCACGTCAGTGCCACGGCGGCGACAATGGCGACGATCCAGGTCAATGGTTGGCCGAAGCCGTTGCGAGCCATGTCCTTGATCGCGTAGACCATTGCGGCGATTCCGATAACCGACAGTGCTACGCCAAGGGCGTCCCACCGGCCTTTGCCTGGAACTTTCGACTCGGGCAGGAACTTGCACGCCGCGATCAAGGCGACGATCATGATCGGAGTGTTGAACAGGAACGCCCAGTGCCAACTTAGGTGTTGCACCAGCAAGCCGCCCACCAACGGACCCATTCCCGCGCCGACTGCTGCCATGGAGCCCCAGATCCCCAGCGCGAAAGCCCGTTCGCGTGGGTCGTGGAAGAGGGTGCGAATCAGCGACAGGGTGGAGGGCATGATGAGGGCACCACCGATACCCAGTAGGGCTCGGATGGTGATCAAGTCGGCCGCGGAGTTGGCGAAGATAACGAGGATCGGCGCGGTCGCGAACACGGCGTAACCGGCAATGAGCATCCTGCGGCGGCCGATACGGTCGGCAATTTCTGAGGCAACGACTAGGAAACCGGCCACGACCAGGGCATAGACGTCAACCATCCAGAGGATTTGTACCGAAGATGGCTGCAACTGAGCTGTAATCGCAGGCAGTGCCACGTTGAGGACGGTCGTGTCCATGACGACGATGAGCAGGCTCGCGCACAAAACCGCCAGGCCGAGCCAACGGCGAGGAGAGTCGTGAATGTTGGTGGCTTGCGTCCCTGGCCCGTCAACCCGCCCTTGAATAGGGGGTAGCTGAGGCGTGGTCTGGATCTGAGTTTTCACCGTGGAATACCCCCTAAAAATTGCACAGCGCAACCCAAGGTGCGGCACCTGACTTGGCTTGAGCGCACTGACTCACGGCACCCCTATTAAGGGTTCACCTAAAAAGTGCAGAGCGCAGCCTGGAGCCGCACCTGAAGCAGGCCGTTGATTAAAAGAATGAGATAAAGACGAGTTGTCTTCTTTAAGTGTGCGATCAGTATGGCCTATACACAACCGAATTGCTAGCAGATCACACCACGTGATCTGGATTACTTGGCGGGGTCGCTGACATGGGGGTTTAGGGGCCCATCATCTGGAATCTGGGTTTAAAGCCCCTGTTGGTCAGTGACCTGGCTCGCCTCAACTGAACGGATGAGCCGCTGAGATGGGCGGGGGATCGAGTACGCATTCACCGTAAAGCGAATGCTAAACAATGGCTTTCAAAAAATAGAAACAATGGCGAATCTTGGCGAGTTAATGCGGGCGGTCCTTGACAATGCTTGCTTGTATTAATGACCTTTTATGTCTGGGAAACGCAATGCGATGGACTTTTTAGAAGACTTGGGAGCAAAAGTGCAGCGCATGGGCTCGGACTGAGCCGGTGCGGTGTGGTGGGGCCACGTCTGGAGGGGCCCAGCCCCGTAGCGGCTCGCCACTCTGGCGCGGCCACGGTCGCACAGTCCGTTCTCCCCGTAAGACAAAACGGTGGTGGCCCCGGCTATGCCGGGGCCACCACCGTGGTTCCACGTATCGAGTTGCCTACGTTCGCGTCAGTCGTTCTTGGCTACTCGCCGGAGTCGGCGAAGAAGGCCTGTAGATCGTGCACGAGGACGCCGTAGTCTTCCAGCTTCTCCACCAAGCCAGAAGGCGTCGTGGAGTAAATGACGGCCAAGGTGTAGAGGTCGTCGGCGCGGATGGACAAGATGCGGCCGTTGTAGTCACCCCGGCGCTGCTGGATGGAACGGGCCAATTTGGCAACGTGCTCCAGTTCAGAGTCCGGGTGGTCGTAGAGGGCCTCCAGGTTGAGGACAATCTTGTCAGCCTCTTCGACAGGTAGCGGCACACCTTCGGGCAGCAGCTCGGAGACAGGCACACGGTAGAAGTCAGCCAGCTCGGCCAGGCGGCTCACCGTGATCGAACGGTCGCCCCGCTCGTAGGAGCCGATGACGACAGCTTTCCATTTCCCACCTGATTTGTCTTCCACGCCCTGCAACGACAGGCCCTGCTGCATACGAATATCGCGCAGACGGTTTCCGAGCGCCTTTGCGTATTCCGAGTTTGCCATTGATAACTCCAAAACCTAGCGAGGGTTGGTTTTCTCCCCGGGAATGCGGGAAGTGGTACTCCAATTGTTAACTACTGTCCGTGACAATAAACAGGTGGGGCCTAAAAAGCAAGTGTTCTTCATCGCCCTCAGCCCGCATCCACCCGCCAAAAATAGTGCTAAAAGCGACATTAAGGCATGGAATCTTCGGATTGCTGGCCTGGCGGATTTCACTCTCGGTGATCGAGGGCGTAGTATGAGCGGTGGCCATTCTTTAACGGACCGTCCAGCGAGGCGGAGAAGGAGGACCACCGTGGCAGAGCCTGCCCAAAAACCGCCCAAAAGTTCCACACCACCAGGTGCGGATCGTTCCGGCGCTGGTAAACACATCCTCACCGATGCCGACATCAACCGAGTCGTCAACCGCATCGCTCATCAAATTCTCGAAAAGACCAAGGGCGCCGAAAATACTGTGCTGCTTGGAATCCCCACCCGTGGGGTCGCCTTGGCTGGCCGACTTGCCGCGCGGCTGAAGGACTTCGCCGATATCTCCGTCCCCGCAGGGGCACTAGATATCACCCTGTACCGCGATGACCTGCACATGAAGGCGTTGCGTGCTCTTGGCCCGACCGATGTGCCACCAGAGGGCATCGACGGTCAGCGCGTCATCTTGGTCGACGACGTCCTTTACTCGGGGCGCACTATCCGCGCCGCGCTCAACGCCCTGTACGACATTGGGCGACCCTCGCAAGTGCAGCTGGCCGTCCTCGTCGACCGAGGCCACCGCGAGCTGCCGATTCGCCCCGATTATGTCGGGAAGAACATCCCCACCGCCCGAGAAGAGAGCGTGCGAGTGCTGCTGCGCGAATACGACGATCTCGACGCGGTGACACTGTCCGGAGGCGACGCATGAAGCATCTCTTGACCTGCCAGGCGCTCAGCCGTGACGACGCCGAGCTCATCCTTGATTCGGCCCAACAAATGGCCGAGGCGGTTCGGGGGCGCGAAGTTCCCAAGCTGCCAACACTACGTGGACGCACTGTTGTCAACCTGTTCTTCGAAGACTCCACCCGCACCCGTACCTCATTTGAGACCGCCGCGAAACGCCTCTCGGCCGACGTGGTCAACTTCGCCGCGAAGTCTTCCAGTCTCTCCAAAGGAGAAAGTCTGCGTGATACGGCGCTGACTCTCCAAGCCATGGGAGCCGACGCGGTCGTGGTGCGCCATGGTGCCTCGGGCGCGCCGCAGCAACTGACGCGGTGGCTCGACGGCGCGGTTCTCAATGCCGGAGACGGCACTCACGCCCACCCCACGCAGGCCCTACTCGACGCGTTTACCATCCGCCAGCGACTAGGTGAGGTAGAAGGTAAGACGGTCACCATTGTCGGAGATATCCTCCACAGCCGGGTCGCCCGCTCGAACGTGTGGCTACTGTCCACCCTGGGGGCGCGGGTTCGCCTCGTGGCGCCGCCGACGCTGCTACCAGTGGCCGCCCAAAAGTGGCCGGTCGACATTTCCTACGACCTTGATTCGGCCTTGAGCGACACCGACGCGATCATGATGCTGCGGGTACAGCACGAGCGCATGCGTGATTCCTTCTTTCCATCCGTGCGCGAGTACGCCCGGATGTACGGGCTTACCGCCGCACGGGAAGCGCGACTTCCCGGCCACGCCATCGTGATGCATCCGGGTCCGATGAATCGAGGTATGGAGATTGCCTCCAGCGTCGCCGACTCACCCCGATCCACCATCACCGAACAGGTCACCAACGGAGTCTGGGTGCGCATGGCCGTGCTCTACCTCCTCTTGACGTCGGACTCGACGTCCAACACATTGCACGGAACTGGCACGGAGGCGCGTTCATGACGGACAATCACTGGCTCATTCGCGGAGCAAAACTCCTGGGGCGCCATGCCGCCGATGTGCGCGTTAGCGATGGGCGCTACGCCCAGATAGGAAACGGCCTAGCCGCTGAGGGCGCGACCGTGGTCGACGCCCAAGGACTCGTGTTGCTGCCGGGACTGGTCGACTTGCACACTCACCTGCGTGAACCCGGCCGCGAGGACGCCGAGACGGTGTTGTCCGGCACGCAGGCGGCAGCGCGCGGCGGATACACCGCCGTGTGCGCGATGGCTAATTCCCAGCCTGTCGCCGACACCGCTGGGGTGGTCGAGCAGGTTTGGCGACTGGGCCAAGAAGCCGGGTACGCCGATGTTCAGCCTATCGGCGCTGTGTCCATCGGCCTCCAAGGCGAGACGATGGCCGAGTTGGGCACTATGAACGCTTCGAAGGCGCACGTGCGCATGTTCTCCGACGATGGCCACTGCGTGTCCGATCCACAGCTGATGCGTCGGGCGCTGGAGTACGTCAAGACCTTCGACGGGCTGATCGCTCAACACGCCGAAGAACCGCGCCTGACTCAGGGCGCGCAGATGCACGAAGGGGAACTGTCCTCACGCCTGGGCTTGGCCGGTTGGCCCGCCGTGGCAGAGGAAGCCATCATCGCTCGCGATGTGCTGCTGGCCGACTACGTCGGCTCCCGCGTCCACTTCTGCCACGTCTCCACCGCTGGCAGCGTCGACATCATCGCCGCGGCCAAGCGCAAAGGCATCAACGTCACCGCCGAAGTGTGTCCGCACCACCTGCTGTTGACCGATGAGCGCGTCGCCTCATACGACCCGGTTTTCAAAGTCAACCCGCCTCTGCGCGAATCCAGCGACGTGGCCGCACTGCGCACCGCGCTGGCCGAGGGCATCATCGACGCGGTGGCCACCGATCACGCCCCTCACGCTGAGCAGGACAAGACCTGCGAATGGGCACACGCTCGTCCGGGCATGCTTGGCCTGGAGACGGCGCTGTCGATCACCGTGGAGGCTCTCGGAGGTCCCGACAATGTCGACTGGGACATCGTCGCCGAACGCTGCTCTCGCACCCCGGCCCGCATCGCTGGCCTAGATGACCATGGACATGACCCCGAAGTGGGGCAGCAGGCCAACTTCACTCTCATTGACCCGACCACCACCTGGACGGTGGTGCCCGACGAGCTGAGCTCGATCGCCCGCAACACGCCCTTCGCCGGTCTCAACCTGCCCTGCACCGTGCAGGCGACGTTCCTGCGCGGGGAAGCGACCGTGCTTGATGGCAAACTCACCGACCGCAGCCAGGAGACAGCATGAGCAGCACCCACTCTGCGCGCGCCAGCGCGATCCTCGTCCTCGAAGACGGCCGCACGTTCCACGGGGAGGCCTACGGCTCCGTGGGAGAAACCTTCGGGGAGGCGGTGTTCAACACCGGAATGACTGGATATCAGGAGACCCTGACCGATCCGTCCTATCACCGACAAGTCGTCGTGGCCACCGCGCCGCAAATTGGCAACACCGGTGTCAACGACGAAGACGACGAGTCCAGCCGCATCTGGGTGGCCGGATACGTGGTGCGCGAACCGGCGCGCATCAGCTCCAACTGGCGAGCCAAACGCGGACTCGAAGACGAGTTGGCCGCGCAAGGCATCGTCGGCATCAGCGGAGTCGACACGCGGGCCCTAACTCGCCACCTGCGCGAACGCGGGGCGATGCGGGTGGGAATATCCAGCCGCGATCTCAACCCGAAGACCTTGCTGGAAAAGGTCCGTAAGGCTCCGGCGATGAACGGGGCAAGTCTGGTCGACGAAGTTTCCTGTACCGAGCCCTACACCGTCACCGCCGAGGGAACCGAACGTTTCCGGGTGGCCGCGCTGGACTTGGGAATTAAACGCAACACGCCGCGCCGGATGGCGCAGCGTGGGATCACCTGTCAGGTCTTTCCCGCCTCCACTGGTATCGAGCAGCTGTTGGCCACGAAGCCCGACGCGGTGTTTCTCTCCAACGGCCCGGGTGACCCGGCCACCGCCGAAGCCCAAGTCGCGCTGACCAAGGAACTGTTGCGGCGCAAAGTGCCGGTGTTCGGCATTTGCTTCGGAAACCAAATTCTCGGTCGCGCTTTGGGCCTGAGTACCTTCAAACTAAAGTACGGCCACCGCGGCATCAACCAGCCGGTGTTGGACCGCTACACCAAGAAGGTCGAAGTCACCGCGCACAATCATGGTTTCGCGCTCGCCGCTGCTGAACACACCGAGGACCGGGACGGAATCGCCACCTTCACCTCTGAGTTCGGGGCCGTCCAAGTCAGCCATGTCTGCCTCAACGACGACGTCGTCGAAGGCCTCACCTGCCTGGACGTGCCCGCCTTCTCCGTGCAATACCACCCGGAGGCCGCCGCCGGGCCACACGATGCCGACTATCTGTTCGACCGTTTGACCGATTTGATCCAGGGGGTCTACGCCCATGCCTAAACGCGACGACATCAATCACGTACTCGTCATCGGCTCCGGCCCCATTGTTATCGGCCAGGCCTGCGAATTCGACTACTCCGGCACGCAAGCGTGCCGGGTCCTCAAAGAAGAGGGTCTGCGGGTCAGCCTGGTGAACTCCAACCCGGCCACCATCATGACCGACCCCCAGTTTGCCGACGCGACCTATATCGAGCCCATCACCTCGGAGTGCATCGAACAGGTCATCGCCGCCGAACGCCCCGACGCGATCTTGGCGACCCTCGGTGGGCAGACAGCCCTCAACGCGGCAGTCGCCCTGCACGATGCCGGAATTCTCGAAAAATACGGTGTGGAACTCATCGGGGCCGACATCGACGCCATCCAACGTGGAGAAGACCGGCAGATGTTCAAGGACGTCGTCGCCCGGGCTGGGGGAGAGGTTCCGGCCTCGGCGGTGTGCCACACGATGGACGAGGTGCGCCAAACGGTCGAGAAGCTGGGCCTACCCGCCGTCATCCGCCCTTCCTTCACCATGGGCGGGCTCGGCTCCGGCATGGCCTATACCTGGGAAGACGTCGAACGTATCGCCGGTGGCGGTTTGGATGAATCCCCAACCTCGGAAGTCCTGATCGAAGAGTCGGTGCTCGGCTGGAAGGAATACGAGCTTGAACTCATGCGCGACCACCACGACAACGTGGTCGTCGTCTGCTCGATCGAGAACATCGACGCCATGGGCGTGCACACGGGAGACTCCGTCACCGTCGCCCCGTCCATGACACTGACCGACCGTGAATACCAGGACCTGCGCGACCTTGGGATCGCGGTGTTGCGCGAGGTCGGCGTTGACACCGGGGGCTGCAACATCCAGTTCGCCATCAACCCGGCAAATGGACGCATCGTCGTCATCGAGATGAACCCGCGAGTGTCACGCTCCTCGGCGCTGGCTTCCAAGGCCACAGGCTTTCCGATCGCCAAGATCGCCGCGAAATTGGCCATCGGATACACGCTCGACGAGATCCCCAACGACATTACGCGAGCCACTCCAGCGGCCTTCGAACCGAGTCTTGACTACGTGGTGGTCAAGGTGCCGCGCTTCGCCTTCGAGAAATTCCCCGGCGCCGACGCCGGCCTCACCACCACCATGAAGTCCGTTGGCGAGGCCATGAGTTTGGGCCGTACCTTCGCCGAGGCCCTTCAAAAGGCATTGCGATCCGCCGAGACCAAGGCGGGTGGCTTTTGGACTCTGCCTGACCCGGCTGGCGCCACCAAGGAAAACTCCCTAGAGGCGTTGAAGATCGCTCACGACGGCCGGCTCTACACCGCCGAACGGGCGCTGCGCCTGGGAGCCAGCGTCAACGAGGTTGTGGAAGCCAGCGGAATCGACCCGTGGTTTATCGACCAGATCGCCGCGTTGATCGAGCTACGTCATGAGGTCGCCGCCGCCCCCGTGCTTGACCAAGCGCTACTGCGCCGAGCTAAGAGGGCTGGATACTCCGACGCGCAGTTGGCGGCCCTACGGCCCGAACTGGCCGGAGAGGACGGGGTACGTTCCCTGCGCCATCGTTTGGGTCTGCGGCCTGTCTACAAGACCGTCGACACCTGCGCGGCCGAGTTCGCCGCCCACACGCCCTATCACTACTCCAGCTACGAGGATGAAACCGAAGTCGTGCCGTCCAACCGGCCCAAAGTGATCATCCTCGGCTCCGGGCCCAACCGCATCGGGCAAGGCATCGAATTCGACTACTCCTGTGTTCACGCGGTGCAGGCCCTGCGGGAGGCCGGTTACGAAACCGTCATGGTCAATTGCAACCCCGAGACAGTCTCCACCGACTATGACACCGCCGATCGCCTCTACTTCGAGCCGCTGACGTTCGAAGACGTCCTGGAGATCTACCACGCTGAGCACAGCTCTGGTCTGGAAGGGGGCGGTGTCGGCGTCATCGGCGTCATCGTCCAACTCGGTGGCCAGACCCCGCTGGGCTTGGCCGACAAACTCGCCAGTGCCGGGGTACCCATCGTCGGTACCTCGCCGGAGGCGATCAACCACGCCGAGCACCGAGGCGAATTCGGGAAACTCTTGGCCGCCCAAGGTCTCACCGCCCCCGATCACGGCACGGCGACCTCCTTCGAGGAAGCCCGCGCCGTAGCGGCCGAAATTGGCTATCCGGTGCTCGTACGACCCTCCTATGTCCTGGGGGGTCGAGGCATGGAAATCGTCTACGACGACGACAACCTCGCCGCGTACATCCAGCGAGCCACTGAGGTCAGCCCAGAACATCCAGTTCTGGTGGACCGTTTTCTCGACGACGCCATCGAAATTGACGTCGACTGCCTGTGCGACGGCGAGGAAATCTACCTTGGCGGCGTCATGGAACACATCGAGGAAGCCGGAGTCCACTCCGGAGACTCCGCGTGCGCGCTTCCGCCCATCACCTTGGGCGCGGCCACCATCGACCGTATCCGCGAAGACACCGCCAAGCTCGCCTTCGGTATAGGCGTGCGCGGCCTGATGAACGTGCAATACGCGCTCAAAGACGAGCAGCTGTACGTGCTTGAGGCCAACCCACGTGCCTCCCGCACCGTCCCCTTCGTCTCGAAAGCCACTGGCGTTTCCCTAGCCAAGGCCGCCGCCCGCATCATGCTCGGCGCGACCATTGGCCAGCTACGCGAAGAGGGCATGCTCAAAGCACAGGGAGACGGAGCTGACGCCGCCGATGACTGCCCTATCGCGGTCAAGGAAGTCGTCCTCCCGTTCAAGCGGTTCCGCACCGCCGAGGGCGAGGGCATCGACGCCCTCCTAGGGCCGGAAATGAAGTCCACCGGCGAGGTCATGGGCATCGACACGACCTTCCCGCTGGCGCTGGCGAAAGCCCAACTGGCCACCTACGGTCGACTCTTCGGGCAAGGTAACTCCGGCAGTGTGTTCGTCTCGGTGGCCGACCGCGACAAGCGTTCGATCGTCTTCCCGGTCAAGCGACTCGTCGGGCTCGGATTCACCGTCTACGCCACGTCCGGAACCGGGCAGGTGCTGCGACGCCACGGCATTGACTTCACCCCGGTGGCGCGGCACACCTCAGACACCGGAACCCCCGGAGCCACCACCGACGCGGTTAGCTTGATTCGCTCCGGCGAGATCGACCTGGTGTGCACGACCCCCTCGGGCTCTTCGGGCCCCCGCACCGACGGCTGGGAAATCCGCTCAGCCGCCGTCGTCTCCGACACTCCCTGCATCACCACAGTGCAAGGAATTTCGGCAGCGGTCATGGGTCTCGAAGCAGCCACGCGTGGGGAACTCACCGTGACCCCCATCCAGGAGCTGCACCGGCAGCTGCGAGATACCTAGTAATTGCGGCCGGTAGCGTGAAAGTTCGGTAGAACCGATCGCTACCGGCCGCAATCGGCAACTATGGGAGGTGCGACCGCAGGGGTCGTACTGTGATCGCTCACCCGAAGCCCCCACGGCAACAGTCGCGGAGCACGTGAGCGTGGTTAAGAGACAAAGAGTTCACAATGCTGTACGAGAAACTCGCCCGCCCGGTCTTGTTTCGTATCGGACGCGGCGACGCCGAAAAGGCACATCACTCCACCCTCACCATGCTGGAGCACGTGTCCGACAACCGGATCATTCGCCAAAGCATGATCAAAGCCAACCAGGTGTACGCACCCGTGACCGTGGCTGGCGTCAAGTTCCCCAACCCCATCGGCCTTGCCGCTGGAATGGACAAGAACGGCGTCGCCATCGGGGCCTGGCCAGCTCTGGGCTTTGGCTTTGCCGAAGTCGGCACCGTAACGTGGCATCCTCAGCCCGGTAACCCACAGCCCCGCCTCTTTCGGTTGCCTGGCTCGCAAGCGCTGATCAATCGGATGGGATTCAACAACGACGGAGCGCAGGCGCTGGCCGCCCGATTGGCCATCTCGCCTCCGGTCAACTGTCCCATCGGCGTGAGTATCGGCAAGTCCAAGATCACGCCGTTGGAGGAAGCCACGTCCGACTACTTGGAGTCGATGCGCGTCCTCTACCGGTTTGCCGACTACTTCGCGGTCAATGTTTCCTCGCCCAACACCCCTGGTTTGCGCAGCTTGCAGGGGGCCGAACAGATGCGAGAGCTGTTGGGAGCGTTGCGCGCTGAGAGCGAGTCTTTGGCGGCAGGGCGTCCTGAGCGCCCCATCTTTGTCAAGATCGCACCGGACTTGACGGAGCCTGCGATCGCTGAGCTGCTCGAAGTGTGCCAGGACACCGGGGTTACCGGAGTCATCGCCACGAACACCACGTTGGGCAGAGACGGAGTTCTCCAGCAGGAGGAATCGATCGCCGCCGAACCAGGGGGCCTCTCGGGCGCGCCGTTGCGTTCGATTTCCCGGGCTGTCGTGGAGTTCGTGCACCGTGAAACGGATGGGAAAATGCCGATCATCGGTTCTGGTGGTGTCATGTCGCCAGACCATGCTCAGTCACTTTTCGACGCGGGAGCGAGTCTCGTACAGCTGTACTCCGGTTTGGTGTACTCCGGTCCCTCGCTGGTACGCCGTAGTGCCCGTAGGGCCAAGCGGGCTCGGCGGCATCGTCGGGCTCAGCCCCGGCGATAGTAAGCGCCCATGAATCTACCCCTGGCATCCAGTGCCGCGAGGGTCAGGAGCGACCGTTTTCCTGGTTGTGGCCACATCCGAGGGGAGCTGGTGCAGGCCCGGCGGGGAATCGCGGCCCAACGGAGGGCTTGGTTGGGGCGCGCCTTAGACGTGATTAGACGATGAGACACCGAGCGAAGAAGGAAGCGGCACTATGAACGATCAGCACAATTTCGGTTTGCGGGTCCAGTCGGCCATTGAACAACGGGGTCGTCTGTGCGTGGGCGTTGATCCACACGCTTCCCTCTTGGCCGCGTGGGGTCTCAACGACGACCTTGCCTCAGCGACTCGTTTCAGTTACCGACTTGTCGACGCGGTGGCCCAGCACGTTGGGTTCATCAAACCGCAGTCGGCGTTTTTTGAGCGCTTTGGGTGGCGGGGCCTAGCCCTGCTGGAAAAGGTCGTCGAGCGTTCTCGCTCGGCGGGTGCCTTGGTGATTCTTGACGTCAAACGCGGTGACATTGGCTCCACGATGCGTGCATACGCCGAGGCCTACCTGCCAAAGGGGGCTCCGTGCGAGGTCGACGCGATCACCGTGAGCCCGTTTCTCGGGGTCGGTTCGCTACAACCGGCCGTCGACATCGCCACCGAGCATGGGAAGGGCCTTTTCACGCTCGCGTTGACGTCCAATCCGGAGGGGCGAAGCGTGCAAAGCGCTGTGGGAGCTGACGGTCGCACGGTCAGTCAGTCCGTGATTGACGCGGCCGGGTTGATCAACGCAGCGTACGACCCGATCGGGCCACTTGGCGTAGTTGTCGGCGCTACCGTCGGTGCGGAGAAGTCCGAGGTTGCAGCAAAAGAGCGTGAATCAAAAGACGAAATTGCCCACACGCAACAACAAACGAGTGAGTCTGGTCACGATCTGAGTAAATTGCGAGGTCCGGTGCTTGTTCCTGGCATGGGTGCCCAAGGTGGACAGCCGGAAGACTTGAAAAGGGTCCTTGGCCCCGCATTGAAATGGTCGATTCCCACATATTCACGGCAAATCGCCCAGGCTGGACCCAGTCTCGCGGGTATACAAAGCGCGGTCAAAGACCTACAGGCTGCGTATCGAGTCACAACCAGGCTGTAGTCTGTCGTGGTGACGGCCAGGAAATGCCACCC
This sequence comes from Natronoglycomyces albus, assembly GCF_016925535.1. Lineage (NCBI taxonomy): Bacteria > Bacillati > Actinomycetota > Actinomycetes > Glycomycetales > Glycomycetaceae > Natronoglycomyces > Natronoglycomyces albus. The sequence continues at coordinate 1,626,890 of NZ_CP070496.1, forward strand.
CCGGTGGTTAGGCTGTCAGGAAAGGGAGTTACCTTTTCCGGCGCTAGGTATTTTTGTATCCCAGCGCATCAAGGTCTATTTAAAGACAAAACCATCGACTGCAAGGAGACCCCGTGCCGCTTCCTAAGCTGACACCGGAGCAGCGCACCGCGGCCCTCGAAAAGGCTGCCGCCGCCCGGAAAGCTCGTGCTGAACTCAAGGACAAGCTGAAGTCCGGCGAATTGAGCCTCGAAGATGTGCTCAAGCAAGCTGAGAATGACGACATTGCTGGCAAGATGAAGGTTTCGGCTGTTCTGAAGGCCCTTCCGGGCATTGGGGACAAGCGCGCCATGCAAATCATGGAAAAGCTGAAGATTGCCGACAGCCGCCGTCTGCGTGGGCTGGGCGAGCACCAGCGCGCCGCCCTTTTGGCTGAATTTTCCATCGGCCAGGGCTAACTTCCGGTAGTAGTAGACGCGTGAGCTTCCCAAAAATCCACGCAACTGCTCAAGACGCCGGGGCTGCCAGTCGCCTGACGGTCCTCTCAGGCCCGTCAGGCGTTGGCAAGGGCAGCGTGAAAGCCCTCATCCAGGAGCGTTACCCTTGGGTGTGGCTGTCGGTGAGTGCGACCACGCGCTCACCTCGTCCTGGCGAAATTGACGGTATCGATTATCACTACAAATCCGTGCCTGAGTTCGAATCTCAGATCCAGCGCGGTGAGTTCTTGGAATGGGCCGCCTTTGCCGGCAATATGTACGGCACTCCAAGGGGCCCCGTAGAGCAGAAATTGGCCTCGGGCCTGCCCGCTCTGCTAGAAATCGAATTGCAGGGTGCCAGGCAGGTTCGTGAGACCATGCCAGGCGCACAGCTGGTCTTCTTGGCTCCACCGTCTTGGGATGAACTGGTACGCCGCCTCACGGGTCGTGGGACTGAAGATTCGGCCGCCATTGAGCGCCGTTTGGAACGCGCCCGCGAGGAGCTGGCTTCCGAGGCTGAGTTCGACCACACAATCGTGAATGTGTCTGTAGAGCAAGCTGCGGCCGAACTGGTAGAATTGCTCGGTTCGCCCGCTACTAGCAAACAGGTAGTGGAGGCGCGTCTGTAAAGACGCTTCACCATCTTTCACCAAAGAAGTCACTCATCTAACGCGAGGGATCGCACGTGTCTGGGACCGTAGCCGACCCAATCGGCATCACCAACCCGCCCATCGACGACCTGCTGGACAAGGCACAGTCCAAGTATCAGCTGGTCATTTACTCCGCCAAGCGTGCTCGTCAGATCAACGCCTACTATTCGCAGCTGGGCGAAGGCCTGCTGGAATACGTGGGTCCGCTGGTCGAAACCACTCCCGAGGAAAAGCCGCTGTCGATTGCGATGCGCGAGCTCGACCGAGGTTTGCTGGAGACCAAGCGCACCGGCTCGACGTCCTCAGACGACGAGTAACCCTGGACAATAATGCGAATAGTCCTCGGAGTTGCCGGCGGAATCGCCGCCTTTAAGGCCTGTTCGTTGCTCAGGCTGTACACGGAGTCGGGTCACGATGTCACTGTCGTGCCCACCGAAGCGGCACTGAATTTCGTAGGGAAAGCCACCTGGGAGGCCCTGTCGGGCCGCCCGGTGGCTTCCGACGTCTTTACCGACGTTTCTTCAGTTCAGCACGTACAGCTGGGTCGCGAAGCCGACCTGGTCGTGATCGCCCCGGCCACCGCCGACCTCCTGGCGCGGGCCGCTACGGGACGAGCCGACGACCTGCTCACCTCCACCCTCCTCACAGCGACCTGTCCGGTCGTCTTCGCTCCGGCCATGCACACCGAGATGTGGGAACACCCTGCGACCAGAGCGAACGTGGACCTGCTGCGCGAGCGTGGCAACCTCATCATCGAACCGGCCACCGGTCGCCTCACCGGCGCCGACACCGGAAAAGGGCGCTTGCCCGAACCTGAGCAAATTTATGCCTTCACGCACAGCCTTTTGAACAAGACCTGGTCGGGCACCGACCTGGCGGGCTTGAAAGTCCTGGTCACCGCAGGAGGCACTCGCGAGGGCATTGACCCGGTGAGATTTATCGGCAACCGGTCCTCGGGCAAACAGGGATTCGCCTTGGCCGCCGCCGCTGCCACGCGAGGGGCCGACGTTTCGCTTATCGCGGCCAATGTTGAGACTCTTCCACCGGCCGGAGTCATCACGCATGCTGTGGAGACCACCGAGGAACTGCGGGCCGCCACCGTGCGCGAGTCCGACCGGGCCGACGTGGTCGTCTTGGCCGCCGCGCCAGTGGACTTTCGGCCAGCGCGGGTCTCGGCGACGAAAATCAAACGCGGAGACGACACGACCTCGACATTGTCGCTGGTCGCCAACCCTGATATCGCCGCTGAGATCGGGCGCAAGAAGGGTGAGGACACACTGTTGGTGATCTTCGCCGCTGAGACTGACGATGGTCTGCGCCACGCCGCGAAGAAGCTGGAGTCCAAGAAAGCGGACCTGATCGTTCTCAATGACGTCTCAGGTGGAGCCGTATTCGGGTCCAGCTCCAACGCGGTGACTATCCTGGACAGTAGCGGTCCTGTCGCATCGGTGTCAGAATCGACTAAGGAAGTCGTCGCTGACATCATTTGGGATACCGTTGCGGCGCGTTTGGCCCGTTGAATTCGGCGGACTACAGTCGCAACGGGCGCCCATCGCGCACAGGTTCGCAGGTGGGCGACAGCGCGGCGACCAAACTGGCGCTCGCTACCGGGGTGGGACGTAGGTCCTTCGACGAACACCTGCGGCATGGGGCGCACGACGACTTCGGCTCTCGCGATGTTGCTGGAACCGGCCGGAGCACACCGTTGGGCAGCTGGCGACACCCGCCTTAACCGGCAGCGAGGACGAGCTGGTCGTCCGAGCCGCAATGCGCGCCTACGCTGGCGCGCCACCGTTGGTCTCGTGCCCAGAGACCAATAAACTGACCTGATCGAATTAACCAACCGTGGCTTCATCCTCGGCGGCCTCGACCACCGCCGCCCGAAGAAGTCGTTTGAGGAGCGTTGTGGCACGTCGTCTTTTCACCTCTGAGTCGGTGACCGAGGGACACCCGGACAAGATCGCCGATCAGATTTCTGACGGGATCTTGGACGCTTTGCTGGCCGATGATCCCGGCTCTCGCGTCGCCGTTGAAACGTTGATCACGACCGGCCTTGTTCACGTGGCCGGAGAAGTGACCACATCCGCTTATGCCGACATTCCCCGCATCGTGCGCGACACGATTTTGGGAATCGGCTATGACTCCTCCAAGAAGGGCTTCGACGGGGCCTCCTGCGGAGTTAGCATCTCCATCGGTTCGCAGTCTCCCGACATCGCCCAGGGCGTCGATCGGGCCCTGGAATCGCGGCTTGACGCGGGCGACAACGACGCCCTCGACGCTCAGGGCGCGGGGGACCAAGGGCTCATGTTTGGGTTCGCCTGCCAAGAGACCCCTGAGTTGATGCCGTTGCCAATCGCTTTGGCACACCGTTTGTCGCAGCGCTTGACCCAGGTGCGTAAGGATGGCACCGTTCCCTACTTGCGCCCTGACGGTAAGACCCAGGTGACGATCGAGTACGACGGTAACCGACCTGCCCGCCTCGACACGGTTGTGGTTTCCAGTCAGCACGCTCCGGACATTTCGCTGGAGTCGATGATGTCGCCCGATGTGGCCGAACATGTCATCGCACCGGTGGTCGCCGAACTGGAGCTGGACGCACAGGACTACCGATTGTTGGTCAACCCGACCGGTCGTTTTGAAATCGGTGGCCCCATGGGGGACGCGGGTCTGACCGGCCGCAAGATCATCGTTGACACCTATGGTGGCTACGCTCGTCACGGTGGAGGAGCCTTTAGCGGCAAGGACCCGTCGAAGGTTGACCGTTCGGCCACCTACGCCACGCGTTGGGTCGCTAAGAACGTCGTTGCCGCCGGTCTGGCTGAACGCTGCGAGGTGCAGGTCGCCTACGCCATTGGCAAGGCGCAGCCGGTGAGTGTGCGGGTGGAGACCTTTGGCACCGAAGCCGTTGACCCGGTTCGTATCGAGAAGGCGATCAGGGAGGTCTTCGACTTGCGTCCGGCAGCGATCATCCGGGACCTGGACTTGGTGCGTCCCATCTACCAGCAGACCGCCGCGTATGGCCACTTTGGCCGGGAACTACCGGACTTCACCTGGGAGACGACCGACCGCGCGGGAGCGTTGAAAGCGGCCGCCTCCTAAACCGTAGGCGCGCGAACGTGCGGCCTCACGTCATGGTCGCATGTTCGCGCTCTTTGCCCATCCATGCCTAGCACTGGCCTGAGGTGTCCATGCTGGCGTGCCTGCGCTGTCTGAGTCGACTGGTAGAACTTCTATATGACACATGATCCGGGCGTGGCGGCTGTCTGCCTAGAGCAACCCTTGCCACACCTGGATCGTGTTTTCGATTACCGAATCCCCGATAAGCTGCGCGGCACAGTCCACCCTGGTTCTCGAGTGCGCGTCACCTTCGCCGGTCGGCTCGTGAGTGGTTACGTCCTTGAGCTCAAGGATTCCAGCGACTACACGGGGAAACTCACTGACCTGAAGCGTGTTATCACGTCTGAGCCCGTGCTCTCCGCGGAGATTCTCCAGTTGGCCGAAGTCGTTGCCCAACGATATGCGGGTACTCGCTCGGATGTGCTGCGGCTGGCGGTTCCGCAGCGCCGTGCCTCGGTGGAAAAGGAACCGCCGCCTGATCCGGCTCCCGTTGTGCAGCCGCCCGACTCCAGCGCCTGGGCACGCTATCAGTCCGGGGAGGCCTTCCTGCGGGCGCTGTGCGCGGCAAAGGCTCCGCGCGCGGTGTGGGATGCCCTGCCAGGAGAGGACTGGCCCGCCCGGTTTGCCGAGGCCGCTGCCGCGACGGCAAGCTCGGGCCGGGGCGCGGTTCTGGTCGTGCCCGATCAAACTGACCTTGACCGGCTCGACGAGGCGTTGCGGGCGCAGCTAGGGCCGGGGTGCCATGTCACTTTGTCCGCGACGTTGGGCCCGACGAAACGTTACCGGGCGTTTCTCACTGCGCTTCGGGGAGGCGTGAACATCGTCGCAGGTACACGAGCTGCTGGTTTCGCGCCCGTGACGCAGGTGGGGCTGGTGGCGATATGGGATGACGGCGACGAGGTGCACGGTGACCCCCATGCGCCCTACCCTCACGCCCGCGAAGTGCTCTTGACTCGGGCCGCGAGCGCCGGAGCTGGTTGTCTGCTGGGTGGATTTGCGCGTACGGCGAATGCGCAATTGCTGGTGGAGTCGCAGTTCGCCGTGTCGTTGACGCCTGCGAAACCAGCTCGGGCCGCTGCGTTGCCGCGGGTCGTTCCAGTGGGTGACGATGAGGACCTCGAGCGTGATCCGGACGCGGTGGCCGCCCGGATGCCGACGGTCGCCTGGCAGGCCGCCCGGGCGGCCTTGCGAGCGGGCTCGCCGGTGTTGGTGCAGGTCCCGCGCCGTGGGTATGTTCCCGCTGTTGCCTGTCAGCGGTGTCGCAGCCGGTGTCAGTGCCCTCGGTGTGACGGGCCCTTGCGCTTGGTGGGAGCCTCGCGAGCGCCAGTGTGCTCATGGTGCGGTGTGGCGGCGACTAACTTTCGTTGCCCCCATTGTGCTTCGTCTCGGTTGCGCGCCCAAGTGATCGGTCAGGAACGCACTGGAGAGGAGTTGTCTCAGGCCTTTCCGGAGGTGCCGGTACATTTCTCCTCGGGCGTGAACCGGATTGACTCGGTTGACCAGGAGCCAGCCGTCGTCGTTGCCACCCCGGGGGTCGAACCTGTGGCCTCGGGTGGGTACGGGGCGGTTTTGCTTCTGGACACCTGGGCCCTGCTGGCACGTGCGTCGCTGACGGCGGGGGAGGAGGCGTTGCGCAGGTGGATGGCGGCTGCCTCGCTGGCTCGTCCCGCCTCTGCCGGTGGCACGGTGGTGGTGGTGGCCGATGGCGGGCTTCCGGTGGTGCAGGCGTTGTTGCGATGGGATGCGGCTTGGTTCGCAGGCCGGGAGCTGGCCGAACGCTCCGAGCTACGCTTCCCGCCCATTAGCCGCATGGCGGTTGCTTCCGGGTCACCAGCGCAGTTGGAGGCGTTTGCTCATCAGGTGCGCCAGGTGGCTCATAGCCTTGGAGTGGATGTTGAGGAACTGGGTCCTGTGCCGGTCGACCAGGAGACTGAGCGCTTGTTGTGGCGGGTGCCGCGACGATGTGGCCCCGCTCTTTCTCAGGTATTGGCTCAGGTGACGCGCAGCCGTAGCGAGGCCAAGGCTCCCCCGATACGGGTCCAGGTTGACCCGCGTGAGCTTTTCTGATGCCCGCGGATTGGGGGCGTCCGCCCAGGTGCGATGGGCTCTGAGGGCGGCCCCGGCCGCGCCCTCCTTGCTGTTCGAGGCCATGTCTTCGCAGCTCTAGTCGGGAATCTCATGCGCGGCGCGGACTTAGTCCGCGCTAGCCTCTGAGCGGTTTCGCCGTGCTCGTGGCCGACATTGAGTCGTGTGCGAGAGGCTTCTTCGGCGTTCTGGTCGGCTCGTTTACCAGCCTAAACCTCGCCTCCTGCGGCCTTGGGCCCGCACTTTTGCATAGACCTCTTTGATGAGGTCATCCGTATCCATGGTTGCGGCGACCTGGCTTCGAGGTGGCCCTCGGCCAATGGCCAGCTTTACCAGAAAACCGCCCCAGTGGTTCACTAGCTGGCCGGTTGCCCGCTGGTGTCGTTAGCTAGAGCATTGCATAACTGGTTGACCAGGTATATGGTTAGCTACTCAAGTAATGAACCAGTGTATTGCCGTGAAGTGGATTGCGAGGGCTACGTGAACTGGGTTTTCGACGAAAATAGCCCGATCTACCGCCAGATCGCCCAGATGATCAAGAACGAGATCCTCAATGGCACTCTGGCCCCGGGCAGCAAGATCATGTCAACTAACGAATATGCCACGTTCTACAACGTCAACCCGGCCACGGTGCAAAAAGCCTTTCGCGAACTGGTGGAGACCGGCATTCTATACAAGCAGCGAGGCATTGGAATGTTCGTGGCCGAGGACGCGCATGAACGCATGTCGTTCGAGTTTCGGACGCGCTTCTTCACCGAGGTCCTTGACCCCATTGTGGACCAGGCCAGGCAAGCGGGAATTCCCCTGGAAGCCGTGATCCGCTATTTGCGAAGTAAGGAAGACGAATCACCATGAGTATGTCTGTGAGCGTGCGTGATCTGACGCTCAAATATGGCGACACCGAAGCATTGTCGAAAGTGTCATTCGATTTGGAACCAGGCAAGATTTATGGCCTGCTGGGAAGAAATGGCGCGGGCAAGACAACGTTGATGAGCGTCATTGCCGCGTTCCGACGCGCCACTGAGGGGCAGGTTCTCCTTGATGGGAAGGTCGGATGGGAGAACGCCGATCTTCTCTCCCGCGTGTGCCTCATCCGTGAAGGCGGCGACTTCATTGACAGCGACAAGCTGCGGGATGTTTTCGATGTGGCTCAACTGCGGCCATCGTGGGATTCCGAATACGCTGAGAAGCTTGTCGACAAGTTCGCGGTTGACTCCTCTAAACGCATTGACGCGCTCTCTCGTGGTCAGCGATCGATCGTGGCGGGCATTGTAGGCCTGGCGAGCCGAGCTGATCTGACCATGTTCGATGAGGTGCACCTAGGCATGGACGCCCCAACACGATACGACTTCTACCAGGAACTGTTGGCCGATTACCTAGAGAACCCGCGCACCATCGTCCTGTCGACCCACCTCATTGACGAGGTCGCGAAATACCTTGAAGAAGTTCTCATCATTCACCGGGGAGAACTACTGCGCCACGACACCGCCGAAAAACTGCAAACCATGGGGGCCAGCCTGACCGGACCAGCCAGGGCCGTTGACGAGGTGACCGATGGTTTGGAAGTCCTTGCCTCTCAGCAACTGGGTTCGACCAAGCAGGTCACCGTGTCCGAACGCCTCGATCCGCAAAGACGGAAGCAAGCTGCCGCCTCGGGCATCGAGATGGGTCCGGTTGGCCTTCAGGACCTGTTTATCCACCTGACCAGAAACACCTCTAGGGAGTAGTAGTTCATGGCCATGACTGAAGCCGAAAGGGCCGCATACCTGCGATGGCGGGCCCCTAAGAGCGGCGTTGCCCTCGGTTTTTCACTGCTGAACTACTTCAAGTGGTGGTTTATCGGCCTGACGGCCCTGCTCATCATCGTGGTGAGCATCGTGGGACAGTTCGTCGCCATCGAAACGACCATGTGGGGCCACCTGGCCGCCGCCGGCAAGTACTTCCTGGCCATCTTGGCCGGAATGGTTCTCTATGAGATCATTCCCGGACTTATCTCCGCGGGAGTAACTCGCCGAGAAATCTCCATCATGACTGTGATCGCAGGAATGGTCGTCTCCCTCAGCCTCGCGATTATCGTCACTATCGGAATGTTTGCCGAACACTTTATTTACCGGCTGGTCGGCTGGACACAGGCCTCTCCCACATTCGAACGCAGCGACGCGATGACCTCAATGAGCGACGTGCTGATCGTCAGCAGCGCCTACTTCATCGTCTTCCCCATGCTCACCTGCGTCGGACATCTCATCGGCGCGGCCTTCTTCCGCTCATCGTGGCTCGGCGGTGTCGTCACCATTCCGGCCGCCATTTCCGCTTTCACCATTGACGGGGCCATCTTCGGAGGTGAAGGGTTCCGGATGTTCGGTTTCCTCTCCTTCATTGACACCTCAGTGGTTTGGGCAATCATCGCGGCCTTTGTGGTGGCCATCATCAGCGTGTGGGTGGCGCACCGTTGCCTGATTAACTCCGATGTCAACTCCGTGTCCGCTTGAGGCGGCACGCCGATACCACGTCTTCCCGCCAAAGCCGCCCGAGAACCGAGACGACGACGCAGCGGGCTGGGGCCGCACCAGGGGCGGCCTCAGCCCGCTGCGTAAAATGCAACCCGGCCCACTGTCACCTCTGGTGACCCAGTTGGCCACGCCCGCCGATTGCGGCCATTGGCATGTAGAAGAGGAACATCGCGCTCCATGAGACTTATTTTCGCCGGTACTCCCGAGGTGGCCATACCGTCGCTCGATGCCATCGCCGCCTCGCACCACGAATTGGCCGCAGTGCTCACACAACCGGATGCTCGTAGTGGCCGGGGCCGTAAGACGCGCCCATCCCCAGTGGCGCAGTGGGCCGAGGACCACCGCATCGAGGTACTCAAGCCCGAGCGAGTCAGCGACTGCCTCGCCCGGATACGCGAGCTTGATGTGGACTGTGCGCCTGTGGTCGCCTACGGAAACCTAGTTGGCCAAAGCGCGTTGGCGCTTCCCCGGCTAGGCTGGATCAACCTGCACTTTTCCCTACTTCCCGCCTGGCGCGGAGCCGCTCCGGTACAGCACGCTGTCCTAGCGGGGGATGATATGACCGGCGCGTGTGTCTTCCAGCTTGAACGAGGCCTCGACACCGGACCGGTGTTCGGTCAGCTCACCGAGCCCATCGCGGAGGCCGACACCTCAGGATCACTCCTGGAGAGACTCGCCACAGCCGGGGCGCGGCTGCTGGTCGACGTGCTCGACGGCATGGAAGCAGGAGTACTGCAAGCCAAACCGCAGTCGGACCAGGGCGTCTCCCATGCCCCCAAGCTGACCACTGAAGACGCGCGTATCCGCTGGGACCAGCCCGCCTTCGCCGTCGATCGCCGGATCAGAGCCGTCACCCCGGCTCCTGGAGCGTGGACGACTCTCGGCGACGACCGCTTCGGGCTTGGCCCCATCATCGTCGACCCCGATGGCCCCAAGCTCGCTCCCGGCGAGGCGTCGCTGGGCAAGAAGATCATCCATGTGGGCACCGCTACCGATCCGGTCCGGCTCGGTGAAGTAAAGCCAGCCGGTAAGAAGCTCATGCCAGCCGCGGCCTGGGCCAACGGCATACGGGGAAGCGAAGTGCGATTTATATGAGCCGTCCAGAAAAACGACCGCGTCGTTCCGGCAAGCCAGGACGCCCCTCGGAGGCCACTTCGGGACCTCAACCGCGCCGCAGTGCCAAAAGGGCCAACCGGGGGCCTCGTACTCAGGCAACTCGTGGAGCCCAGGGCCAACCGCGCGTCGTCGCCCTCGAAACCATCCGGGCAGTGTCCGAACGCGACGCCTACGCCAACCTCGTCCTCGGAAAACTTCTCACCGACAACCACGTCAGTGGACGCGACGCCGCGTTGGCCACCGAACTGGCCTATGGATCATTGCGCTCCAGTGGCACGCTCGATGCGATTCTGGCCGCAGCGTCGGGCCGTGACGTGACCACGCTCGATGCGGCGTTGCTCGATGTGCTTCGGCTGGGGGCATACCAGCTGCTATACACCCGTATCCAAGACCACGCGGCCGTGGCCACGACAGTGGCTCTGGCCAAAGGGCACGTCAGCCCGAAGATCTCCGGTCTGGTCAACGCGGTGCTACGCAAGGTGGCTCGCCATGACCTTGACGGCTGGGTGAATCAACTGGCGAAAGACGACGAGCAGTATGCCCTGTCGCTGCGCCATGCCCACCCGCAATGGATCATCGACGCATTTGCATCGTCTCTGGCCGCGAACGGCCACCACGGCGAGCTAGCCGCGTGCCTGGAGGCGGATAACCGGGCGCCGTCGGTGCATTTGTGCGCGCGACCCAGTCGGATGGAGCGAGACGACCTCGCCGCGCAAACTGGCGGCGCGATGGGAACCTTGTCGCCATACGCGGTGCACCTACCTAGCGGGGACCCGGCCACCGTGGCGGCTGTGGCGGCTGGCGCGGCCCATGTGCAAGACGAAGGCAGCCAGTATGCGGCCCTCGCGTTGGCCGAGGCCCCCTTGGAGGGGCCCGACCAAGCCTGGGTTGACCTGTGCGCGGGGCCCGGAGGCAAGGCCGCGTTGCTGGGGTCTTTGGCTCAGCAACGCGGCGCCCGCGTGGATGCGGTGGAGGTAGCTGAACATCGCGCCACGTTGGTAAGCCAGAGCGTCAAGGGCCTGCCGGTGACGGTGCATCATGCGGACGGTCGCGCCTTCGGTACCGAGGCAAGCGCCGACAGGGTGCTCGTCGATGCCCCGTGTTCGGGATTGGGCGCGCTGCGTCGCCGGCCGGAAGCGCGGTGGCGTAAGCGGGCCTCTGACCTGGATGACCTGGAGATTCTGCAAAAGGAACTGCTCACCTCGGCGCTGCGTATGGCCCGAGTGGGAGGCGTGGTCGCATACGTCACCTGTTCGCCGGTCCTCTCCGAAACCCAAGCCATCACCGACTGGGCTCTGCAATCGCATGCGTGTGAGTTGATCGGGCAACCCCGACAGCTGTGGCCGCATCGTGAGGGCACCGACGCGATGTTCGTGGCGCTGTTTCGCAAATTGGCACAGTAAGTGGCACGCTGAAGTCTCGCGATGACATCGAACCGGTCCCCAGGCGGCCACCACGTGTGGCCCTCCTGGTGGCCCACCAGACACGACTACCTCATCAATACCCTGATCCACCAGCCGTTTGACCGACCTGGGACGGTCCGTATCCGCATCCCGATGAGGTTGGTCGCGGGTTTATCCCTCGTGGTCGAGTCAGCCCCGAGGCTGTCACTTACACTTGCCTCGTGACACACGACGCAGCTTCGAAGACCGCCGATTTTCCCGAGACCGTAGTCGCCCCGAGTCTGCTGGCCGCCGACTTTGCCAATCTGGCCGAGGCCAGCCGCAGCGTCGCGGATGACATCGACTGGCTGCACGTAGACGTCATGGACAACCATTTCGTCCCCAACCTCACTTTGGGCCCCCCGGTCGTCTCCTCGTTGAAAGCCGCGGTGGACATACCGCTGGATTGTCACCTCATGATCGAGAACCCCGATAAATGGGCTCCTGGATACGCCGAACTGGGCGCTTACAACGTCTCCTTCCACGCTGAGGCGGCAGACAAACCCGTCGACCTTGCCCGCAACCTTCGAGCCGCCGGCACCAAAGCCGGTCTCGCCATCGACCGTGACACCGATATCGAGCCCTACCTGGACATCCTGCCGGAGTTCGACACGCTACTCATCATGACCATCAAGGCCGGGTTCGGCGGTCAGAGCTTCATGCCCGAACTGTTGGCGAAGGTGCGCACCGCGCGCAATTCGATTCGTTCGGGCCATCTCAATGTGCGTATCGAAGTCGATGGCGGGATCTCCGCATCCACCATTGAAGCCGCTGCCGAAGCGGGGGCCGACGCCTTCGTGGCCGGAACGGCTGTCTTCGGAGCCGAGGATCCGGCGCAGGCGTGCCGCAAGCTTCGTTCCCTGGCCGATGGGGCCCGGCGACGCTAAGAGTTCGTGTCGGCCTCGGCCAGCGGCGCGACCCCCATTTGCGGCGAGCACTTCACAGAGAATCCCGTGAGTCCAACGCGGCATAAAGAGGGCAAACCCGCGAGCCACGGCCACAATGGCCGCTCAGTGAGATAGTTCACGGAATAGGGCGCGGGCGAAACGCCTGTGGCAGAATCTGAACTAGTCAGCATGCGCGCTGGCGGGGTCGGTGAAATTCCGAGCCGGCGGTAATCAGACCACGCAGTCTGTCAGTCCGCGACCCGGTCACAGCCAGTGACCGGTGGATCTGGTGAGAATCCAGAACCGACGGTGAGAGTCCGGAAGGGAGTTAGCGCGCCGCAGAGCTGAGCCACGCACTGTTGTGTTGTGGGCTCCTCAGTCGCTGTGCGCAATCCTCGATCCCCGCCTATGGCATGTCTTCGCGACAGCAGGTTAGGGGATTTTTCAATGTTCACCGGAATTGTGGAAGAGCTCGGCGAAGTCGCCGAGATTCGCCCCGGTCGTATCGCCGTGCGTGGCCCCAAAGTCACCTCTGACGCTGCCTTTGGCGACTCCATCGCTGTCAATGGCGTGTGTTTGACCGTAGCCGCGCTGACGGGCGATCAGTTCGAAGCCGACGTCATGGACGAGACATATAAGCGCACCGCGGTCGGTCAGCTCCAAGTGGGCGACCCTGTCAACCTGGAACGCGCGGCTACCCTCCAGACCCGCTTGGGCGGACACCTCGTCCAGGGCCACGTTGACGGCATTGGGGAAATCCTCAAACGTGAACCGGCCGCCGAGTGGGAGACCGTCTACTTCCGGCTTCCCAGCGGGCTTGCCAAGTACGTCGTTGAAAAGGGTTCCATCGCCATCGATGGCACCTCACTGACCGTGGCCTGGATCGACGGCGACGAGTTCGCCGTCGGACTCATCCCCACCACTTTGGAATCCACCACCCTGGGACGCAAGCAGCCCGGCGCACCTGTCCACATTGAAACGGACGTCACCGCCAAACACCTAGAGAAACTGCTGGCCGCCCGCAGCGAAGGGACACCGCAATGACCATTTTGGACAAAGTCGAGGACGCCATCGACGACATTGCCGCCGGACGGCCTGTGGTCGTGGTCGACGATGAGGACCGCGAAAACGAAGGTGACCTGATCTTCGCCGCCGAGTTCGCCACCGCCGAACTTCTGGCCTTCACCGTTCGCCACACGTCCGGATACATTTGTGTGCCCATGGAAGCCCAGGACTGCAAGCGTCTCGATCTCCCCCCCGCGTTCCACACCAATTCGGACCCTCGCGGCACCGCCTACACCGTTTCCGTTGACGCACGCACCGGCGTCAGCACCGGAATATCCGCTGCGGACCGGGCCCGTACCATCCGCCTGCTCAGCAGCCCCGAGACCAAGCCGACCGACTTGACTCGGCCAGGTCACGTCGTCGGCCTGCGCGCCCGCGACGGCGGTGTACTGACCCGTCCGGGTCACACCGAGGCCGCAGTCGACCTGGCACGCATGGCGGGGGCACGCCCCACCGGTGTGCTGTGTGAACTGGTCAACGACGACGGCACCATGCAGCGCCTACCGCAGCTGCGTGCCTTTGCCGACGAGCACGGCCTCAAGTTGATCAGCATCGCCGACCTCATCGAGTACCGCCGTCGCACCGAGAAGCAGGTGGAGCGCTTGGCCGAAGCCCAGCTGCCCACAGCGCACGGTCATTTCCGCGCGATCGGTTACCGATCCAGCATCGACGACGCCGAGCATGTCGCCCTGGTGAAGGGCGACATCGGTGACGGTGAGAACGTACTGGTGAGAGTGCACTCGGAGTGCCTCACAGGTGATGCCTTCGGATCGCTGCGCTGTGACTGCGGCCCGCAGCTGCAATCGGCCCTAGCCGAGATTGAACGAGCCGGGCGCGGCATTGTGCTCTACATGGGTGGCCACGAGGGCCGCGGCATCGGACTGGTCCACAAACTTCAGGCCTACCAGCTGCAAGATCGCGGACGCGACACCGTCGAGGCAAATCTCGAACTGGGCCTTCCCGCCGATGGACGCGACTACCGCATCAGCGCGCAAATCCTCGCTGAGCTGGGCGTGAGAAGCATGCGTTTGCTCACCAACAACCCACTCAAACAAGCGGGGATGGAAGCTCACGGCCTAGCGGTTCTCGACCGCGTGGCCCTCCCACTGACAACCACCGACGAAAACCTCGAATACCTGCGGACCAAGCGTGACCGCATGGGCCACCTCATTGACAACCTGCCCGAGGCTCACCCGACCCTCTCCGGCGGCAAACAGACAGTGATCACCAATCCGATTCGAGAGGTCGTCGCCTAAGAGCTCCCAGCAGGCTTCCCTTTCCACTGCGGTGGCGGGTAGTCGCGCCTGACCGCGTTGGCGGCCCTGGCCCATACCCAGCGGGTATGAACAAGCACCACCGCCGCCCCATGCACCGACCGCACACCATCCGCGCCGCGGGTCAAACCAGTTAGGAGCTCCACATGGCCGGAGAAGGAACACCGCAGCTACTGGCTCAGGACGCCCAAGATCTGACACTTGGCATCGTCGCCACTCGCTGGCACGCTCACCTGGTCGATCAGATGATCTCCCGCGCCCAGATCGCGGCACACCACGCCGGCATCGCCCAACCGCAGCTGGTCCGCGTGGCCGGGGCCGTTGAACTGCCTGTGGTCGCCCAAGCGCTGGCCCGCAAACATGATGCCGTGTTGGCCCTAGGGGTGGTCATACGCGGCGGCACCGCGCACTTCGAATACGTGTGTAACTCCGTGACCGACGGGCTCACCCGGATCGCGCTAGACGAATCCACCCCGGTCGCCCACGGAGTGCTCACCGTCGACACCGTCGAGCAGGCCCGTGACCGGGCCGGTTTCGACGGCTCGGCCGAGGACAAAGGCTACGAAGGTGTCATGGCCGCCCTAGACGCGGCCGTCGCCATCCGCACAGTCAACGCATAGGTAACCCCGTTACCCGATCAAGGGAGGCCACAGACGTGGCCTCCCTTTGTTCAGCGTGACCATATCGATCGCGGGCACGGTAGAAACCTGTGCCACATCCTGGGCTAGTACCATGGCAAACTGTGAAAACCTTCGAGCAGCTGTGGGCAGAACTGGCCGAAAAGGCCACGACCCGACCGGACGGTTCCAAGACCGTCGCCGAGCTGGACGCTGGAATCCATACCATCGGCAAGAAAATCGTCGAAGAAGCCGCTGAAGTGTGGATGGCCGCCGAGCACGAAAGCGACGAACGTACCGCCGAGGAAATTTCCCAGCTCCTCTACCACCTCCAGGTGATGATGTTGGCCCGAGGACTCACCCTCGATGACGTCAACCGACATCTATAGTCAGCCGCCATTCTTCCTGACTCCTAGACCATCGACTCTCAACCTGGAGACCCGACTATGCTCCGCATCGCCGTACCCAACAAAGGGTCGCTCTCCCGCGCCGCCAGCGACATGCTCAAAGAAGCCGGATACCGGCAACGCCCCGGAGACCGCGAACTAACCTGTATCGACACAGCCAACGACGTCACCTTCTTCTACCTTCGCCCCTCCGACATCGCCACTTACGTGGCCTCCGGCGAACTAGATCTGGGCATCACCGGACGCGACCTAGCGATCAACGCCGACACCGTCGTCGAAGAGACCCTCGCTCTGGGCTTCGGCCGCTCGACCTTCCGCTACGCGGCCCGACCCGGCACAGCCGCCTCGGTCAAGGACCTCGACGGCAAACGCATCGCCACCTCCTATGACGGTGTCGTGCGCCGAGACCTGGAAGCCAACGGCGTCAAGGCCGAGATCGTTCACCTAGCCGGAGCCGTTGAAAACGCCATCGTGCTCGGCGTCGCCGACGCCGTCGCCGACGTGGTGGAAACCGGGGCCACCCTGCGCCAAGCTGGTCTGGAAGTCTTCGGCGAACCGATCATGAAGTCCGAAGCCATCCTCATCCGGCAAAGCGACAACGGTGAGGAGGAAGAAGAGGCCGTGCAACAACTCTTGCGCCGCCTGCGGGGAGTGCTCGTGGCTCGCCAATACGTCATGCTCGCCTACGATGTGCGCGCCGAGTTGCTCGAAGAAGCCGCCGCGGTCACACCCGGCGTTGAATCCCCGACGGTCTCTCCACTGCACCGCGAAGGATGGGTCGCCGTTCAAGCCATGACCAGCCGCGACAACCTGCACCAGGCGATGGACAAGCTATACGCCTTGGGAGCCCGTGGCATCCTGGCCACCAACATCGACGCGTGTCGGCTGTTAATGCGTCCGTGACCTCGTCCGCACCCGGGCACGGGCGGCGGTCATTCGCGCTACCCGCCTCAGCTGCCGTGCTCGTCGCCATCACCGGTGGCGCGGTCATGTCCGGTCAATCCGCCGTCAACGGGCTCTTTGGCACCGCGCTTGGATCGGCACTAGCCGCCGCCGTGATCTCCAACCTCGTCGGTGGCAGCCTCTTCACCGGGACCTTGCTGGCCTCACCGGCAGTCCGGATGGGAATGCGGCGACTATGGCACCGCCCGATGCCACTGTGGATGTATTGCGGCGGCGTCTTCGGTGCCCTGATCGTGCTCTCCGCCGCGGTGGCCACTCCGGTGATCGGCGTCGCGTTGTTCATGATCGCCATCATTTGCGGCAACATCATCGGTGGACTGTGCACCGATGCGATAGGGCTAAGCCCGGCCGGAAAAATGCGGCCCACCCGTGCCCGCTTGCTCGGATCAGCCCTGGCGATAGCCGCGATCGCCATCGCCCAAAGCCACGCTGGGGACGCTGGTATCGCCTGGGCGCTCATCGCGCTGGCCTTTGCCGCCGGCGCCGGGGGAGCGGTGCAGGCATCCTTCAACGGGCACGTCAACCTCATCAGCGGCAATGTCTTGGCAACTGGCTTCATCAACTTCCTCTTCGGCACCGGAGTACTACTCATCGTCGCCGCGCCTATCGCCGTTCACGCCAACTGGGGCGACCTCACCTACCCCTCAGCCTGGTGGATGTACCTGGGAGGAGTCTGTGGGGCGGCGATCGTCATCTGCGCGACCGTGGCCGTGCGTCACATAGGCGCACTCGGGCTCGCCCTTGGCGCGTTGACCGGCCAGTTGGCCGGGGCCATTCTGCTGGATGTGGCCATCTCTGGCCAGGCCCCCAGCTGGCAGGTGCTCACTGGGGCGGCGCTGGCGGCGCTGGCGGCATGGCTGGCGACACGTCCCAACGCGCCTCGTCGCGTTCGGCCCACTCCTTAGCCTCCGCTTCGCGTTGAGCTCGCTCGTCGGCCGCGGCCGCATCTGCGCGCTGGCGAATCTCGGCTGCCAACTGCATGGCCTCGGCGACGTCGCGACTGATGGCAGCCGTGTGCAGGCCCAGTCCCCCGGGGATTTTCACCTTAACCGTGGCTAGGTTCAAAGCCCTTTGCCATGGGCCTTGCACGACGCCGACGGACTGGATGCGGGCGTAGGGCACCGCCAAGACTCGCCGCGTCAGCAGCCCGTACTGGCAGGCGAACACATGCGGATTCAGCCCTGCGGCATGGACCCACCAGGTGGCGGGGAGACGGAATCGGGCCCGGCGTGGCACCGGATGCAAGACCAGCTGCGCGAAGTTCGTCTTACGAAGCGACTCTGAGGCCATATATGTCGCCTGCTCGTCGGGGCCCACTGGCAGTACCGTGCCGGAGGTCTGCAAGTTCGAAGCGCCTTGCAGGCCGACGCTGGCTGTGGCCGCGCGTACTCGCGACCAACCCAGCATCCTCCACCACAGTGGCGACTCCTTCACCACCAACGTGACTCGCTCCAGTGGCACCACCTGCGAGCGTCGCTCCGTGATGCCCCGGCGCACCCACAGCCGGTCTCCTGCCTCCGCACAGGTGAAACGCCAGTCCTTCAAGACTGAGCTGACGACGCTAATGACCCCGATGGCAAGGATGAACAACGCGCCGGTGAAGCCCAAGAGGGTGTAGGCCACTGGCGCGAGCGAGCCGATCACGATCAGCCCGATGGCCAGGAGGATGAACCCGGTAGCCATATCGAGTACGTGCGCGCCGATGAGACGTCCATCGGGCACTGCGGCCAGCAGACGTTCGGATGGTTGTCGCGCGGGATGGTGGAACGACTGCACGATCGGGGTCGAGAGTCCTTGCGCGTCACTTGTCGCGGCAGGGGTTTCCTGGGCAGGGGGACGGCCTTGCAGCGCGTGGGAGAGTCGCAGCAGTTCCGAACGCAAATGGTTGGCCTCGTGGAGCTTCATATACGCCAGCGGGGCTTCTGTCTCGGCTGCCCCGGCGACGTCTAGCCGCAGTGCGGCCAGCTTGAACGGGCGGGCGAAGAGCGGTTGTGCGACTTCGACTGATTGCAAGCGTTCCAGCGGGATGGAGCGGTGTCTGCGTACGAGGACACCCTCGGTGATGTGAAGTTCCCGGCCCACAAACTGGTAGCCGGTGAACATCCACGACAACCAGCCGCTGATGCCACCGATGACACCGGTGGCCAGCGCGATATATAGGCCGACGTCGATGTTGTTTTGAATGATCATTTGCCAGGAGGCGGCGGCGAAGATGGCCACGAGCATGCGCACGCTGGTCAAGAGGGGAGTGAGCGGATGTAGTCGCTTTTTCTCGTCGGTGGGGACTGTGGCTTGGGCGACCACGGCTTCGATGTGTTCGGGTTGCGGCGGAGGCGGTTCTGCGTCGGGCGCGGCCGGATAGGGTTCGTGGGCCTCGCGCCCGTGGTGGGAGCCCGCGTGCGGGGCTGGGGGAGTTGGCCAGGAGTTTTGCGGTTGGGCCTGTGCGGCCTCGTGTGAGGTCCCCAGTGGTTCGGGTGAACGTCCCTCCTGGGAGGAGTTGGGAGATGGTGAGGTGCTCATAGGCCCTCCCTGGCCTCTGAGGCCAGCCGCGCTAGGCGGTCACGCAATGCCCGCGCCACTTCGGGTTCGAGACCGGGGATGACGGTGGGGGCGTCCAGTGCTGCTGTCTTGACTTGGACGCTGGTCAGGTCGAAGATGCGTTCGATGGGTCCGGCTTTGATGTCGACGAGCTGGATGCGTCCATAGGGAACGATGCTGAGTCGGCGTGTGAGTAGGCCGTGTTTGACAAGGATGTCGCGGTCTCGTTCGGCGAAGCCCCAGGCTTTGACGGCGCGGACGATGATGATGGAGCGCACTATCGTCAAAGTGGCGACGATCCCGAGGGCGAGCCACAATCCGGTCAGGTTGAGCCACAGGATGCCACCGATGACCAGTACGCACAGGAGTATGAGCATGCGCACGGCCATTCCCAGTAGCCACACGGTCGTCAGCTGTGGTGGCATTGGCTGCCACGACAGTTCGTTCGGCCAAAAGTCCCAAACGGGGTGTTGTCTCATATGGCCAGACTACAGATTGGCAACCTCGACCGGGAATCCTCGCGAAACCAAAAAGGATCGCAGCTGCTCGCGATGCTTGTCGCAGGCCGTCCATGTTTTGAGGCGGTCGACGCTGTGGATGCGTGGGTTGCGCCATTGCAGCGCCCACAGCGCCTCGTTGCGGCAGCCGCGAGCTGAACACACGAGGTCAAATACGGTCTCGGTTGACATAGTCCCATTATGAGAGAACTGGGGCTGGCCCAGTCAATGGGAACCGGCGAAAGTGAGAAATTTGCCAATTTCGCCTACCCTGACTGACCTTTGCGCACTGTTATAAATTCCTAACTCACAGGCACGAAAGCGATTTCTTTAGGTATTAAAAGGCAATGGCAAAGGGTTGCCAAGGCGTGTAATCCAAGGTCATCCCGTCTTGCATACTTCGATTGCGATTCTTTTGTAGTCGGAACCTATACTTTGAGTTCGAATGTCTATACCCCAACTTCGATTCGCGGCTTTACACTACAAAGCGAGCAACATGGCTAACTCAAAGTATTCGTATGAAGAAGGTGCAATTGATCAAGTAATCGGTTTGCTTCACGATCTCAATGGTGCCCCCGAGGACGCCCTCCGTCCGATCGTGGAGATCGAAAACCCCCAACAAGCAACCGACCTTGCCCAAGTACTAGTGGCCCTGTGCCCGGACTCAGCCAACGCGCGTTGGCTGCGCAGTCTCATGCTGGAACTGTTCTTCAGTACCGGGAGACTGACAGCCTGCCTTGACCTGGCGCGCGAAATGCAAATGAGCAACCTGCCCACCGACATCAAGGAATCAGCCTGGGTAGCTGAACTCATGTGCACCGCGCAACTGGACTCCGACACCGCCGTCGAAATAGCCCGCAGCGAACTGAGACGCCGAAAGGGAAGACTAAAGGGAAGCCAAGCGGCAATCATCTGCGCCGTCGTCATCGCCGACCGCTGCTGGAGCCGGGGAGCCCTAGAAGAGGGGCTCGCCTGGGTAAAACGGGTCGACGAACAGCTCGACGGGATCACCTCGGCCTACTGGCACATGCACGTGGGAATCGACGTCGCCCTCAAACTGGTTGACGTCGGGCAACTCCAACGCGCCCGCGATCTATGGTCGCTGATCTCCAACCGAAGCCGCCACATCGCCAACCCCTGCGTCGAGGTCGGACTGCAACTCATCGACACCACCCTCAACATCCATCAAGGACGCTGGCACTACAGTTCGGTCGGAACCAAACAGGTGGACGCGGACGGAAAGACTCCTTGCTTGGAGTTCACACGGCCCTATCAGGCGACGCTATACGCTATGCAGAGCGTCGCGGCCTCCTATGCGGGCCAAGGAGAAGCCGCGAGTGAACTACTGCGCCTGAGCCGACGTTGCTCGAAGTCGGCCGCTGGGACCCCCCTGGACCCGGTAGACCTATGGGCCGAAATTCTCATCGAAGATGCCACGAGCGGTTCCGAAGGCGTACGCACGCTATGCCACAAGGTGTTTCCCCAAAACACCCACCTGCAACGGGCGCTATTCGCCCTCATCCCAGGAGCCGCCGCGTTCCTCACCCAGGCCATGCTCGAACTCAAAGATGCTGAGGCCGCCTACAACATAGGGGCCCAGGTTGACCGACTGCGTCGCGACAATCCAGGAATCGCAACGATGACCTGGGTGGCCGATCACGTCACGGGCCTGCTGGAGGGGTCCGTGACGTTGCTAGGTTCGATCGCGCAAAACCACCCCCATGCCTGGGTGCGCTATATCGCCGCCACACACCTCATCGCGGCAGTCACCTCCGACCGGCCAGCCCCAGCGGTGGACATCGAATCGGTAACCGACGAGAAGGGATCGAGCCGCTGGCAGAGCCTGTCCTCCCGGGAAAAAGAAATAGCGCTGCTTGCCGCCGAAGGCCTCACCAATCAGCAAATCTCCTCCCGAATCTTTCGCTCCCCCCACACGGTGAGCTTCCACCTGCGCAACATCTACCGCAAAATGCAGATATCCTCGCGCGCCGAAATCGGCAAGCACCTACCTAAGACAGAGGTCTAACCCGCCCCAGCGAACCTTGGAACTTAATCAGGCCTGGCGGCACCGACCACCTACATGTTCGCGCAGGGGAGAGCTGGGCATGCGGGAGCAGGGGGAATTTTCCACAGCCAACTACAAGGGCGGGTAGTTGTGAGATGGGAATCGTTTCGAGAGGCTGGATATGCGCGTGGGCACCCCAGCTTCCTCCTCCCGCGCCGAGTTCACGCACATCAACCGAAGCTAGGTGTATCGCCGCATGGGCAGGCTGGTCATCCACCCACGACATTCACGATGGGTTGCCGAAGAAAAACCGCCGATGGGACTCACCCTCACCCGCGTCGCTTGGCTAGCGGACAACCGCGCCCAGGGGCGGACGGTTCACAGCGAGACCCCGAGGCGGCCTTGGGCAGTGGTGGCCACCCCAGTGGCGAACCATAACCGAGTCGGCGACGACTTCATCGTTTAGGAGAAACATGAAAATTGCAATCGTCGATGGGTTCTCCAGCGGTCGTCACCTCAACGAGCGCCTCCGGTCCAACGGTGCCACCACCGTCCACTTGCGCAGTCAACCCAGCGCCCACCGCGACTGCGAGGCCTTGTTCAACGCGGCCGACTACGCCCACGATCTGGGATACCTCGATGAACCTGAGCTGATCACCGCAAAACTACGGGACCTGGGCGTGAGTCGAGTAGTCCCCGGCTACGAAGGCGGGGTGAGCCTGGCCGATCAGCTCTCCGAGAACCTGGGAACCCCAGGTAACGACCCCGCCTGTCTGGCCGCCCGCAGCGACAAACACGCGCTGGCCAGTCTCCTCAAGGACCACGGTCTCAACTATGTGCGGGGAGAAGCCGTCTCCTCAGGCCAAGAGGCCGCACGGCATTTCACCGATAACGCACTATCAACGGCGATGGTCAAGCCATTGCGTAGCACTGCGTCGGATCAGGTCTATTTTTGCGACAGTGCCCAAGCAGCCGCCACCGCAGCCGAAGAAATTCTCAGCTCCCGTAATATTTTCGACCAGCCCAATGAACGTGCCCTGGTGCAAGAGGAGCAACTAGGCGAGGAATATCTCGTCAACACAGTGTCGGTGGAGGGCCGACACACCATTGTCGAGATATGGAAGAACGTCAAGTCCCGATCCGCCTACGACACCTCCGTGTGCGACTACGCGGAGCTTGCCCACGAAGATTCCCCGGCCGCCCGAGCTGTTGGCGAATATCTGCTGCGGGCCCTTGACGTGTTGGGGGTGCGCAATGCGGCAGCCCATAGCGATATCGTGCTGACCCGCCGCGGGCCCGTACTGCTCGATTTCGGGGCGCGGCTGGGTGGATGCGTCCTCCCATGGGTCTCTGAAAAGCTGCTGGGAAATTCGCACGCGGCCGTTTTCGCAAGTGCGATTCTCAACCCGGACCGGATGTCGTCGCTTTCGCATCTGCCGCTGCAATCGAAACAACCCTTGCGCCATATGACCCTGGTCAACCACTTTCCGGGCACGATGCTGTCAACGCGGTGGATGGAGCGGATCAACCGCCTGCCCACCGTCGTCACCGTCAATCCGACTCGTGCCCCGGGCGACGACCTTGTTCGGACCAAAAACGGGGAGACCATCCCCGGGTTTCTCTACCTGGCCTCTGATTCCAGGGAAGCCATCGAAAAGGACTACGCGCAGATTCGGCAATGGGAGCAAACTGGCCTTTACACCAACGACTAGGGTCCCCGAAGCTACTGTCGACTCCAGGTCAGGCAGACAGATTGGCTCCCAAGTTAGTGGGTGTGCCGCCTCAGCGGGCAGGCGAAGCCACTGGCCACACGAACTGTCCTCGGGGCCGTCAGATTGCCGTGTACCCCAGCGCTGGCGCTGCGAAGTGACGTCTGGCCACCGCATAACGCGGCGGCCAGACGTCAGTGGTGTATATGAGATGTCAGGGCAAATCAGAAGGTGGATGTGGCCCGGCGTCGGCTATTACTGGAAGACCGCCACTGTGCGCGGTGGCACGGTGAAGGTGCCAGACTCCGCCTCGTAGCTGGACTCTCGCACTCGTTCGTCCACCGAGTTGACCAGGACCGGATGCAGGGCCAATGAGGTGCCCGAAAGATCTGACACCGTCTCGGTTGCCTGATCGGGAGTGGCGTTGAAGACAACCACCACCGCGTCGCCGGGGGAATCGAGCCCGACGGTGTCGATGACCATGGTGATCACGCCGGGAGTTTCCTCTAGGCCCGATAGCGGGAAGGACACCCGGTCTTGC
Source organism: Natronoglycomyces albus (assembly GCF_016925535.1). NCBI lineage: Bacteria > Bacillati > Actinomycetota > Actinomycetes > Glycomycetales > Glycomycetaceae > Natronoglycomyces > Natronoglycomyces albus. The sequence continues at coordinate 1,650,768 of NZ_CP070496.1, forward strand.
ACGGCGTCCCCGGTTCCTAGGCTGAAAGCCTCCGCAGAGGTTGCGATTTCCAGCAGCTCCAGGTAGCGACCCTTGGTCAGCGCGATGTCCTCGCAGGTGGGGATCAGGGTCTCTAGGGCCAAAATCTCGGCCGCGTACGGCCAGTGGTGTTCGCTTGTCCACGCGGGTGGGAGACCGTTTCCAAAGCCGTTGCCGTCCGCGCAGTCCCAGCGGATCTGGTTAAACCAGTCGCCGGAGTCATAGGAGTCGCGATCGAGCGACTTGGACCGTAGCAGCTCACTTCCGGCGGTCACGAAGCCAGCGCCTTGGCTGAGCACCGCGGTTGAGAGGCTCAACACCTGCATTCGCGCTCTATCGGTGCCGTCGATGTCTCGATTGAGCTTGTGCGCTAGCGCGTCGAACAGGATTTCGTTGTCGTGTGCGTCAACGTAATTGACCGCTTCGCCAGGGTCAGCGGTGTAACCGGCGCTGGATCCGCCATAGTCGATGTCGCGGCCGGAGGTGAGGTGCCCGTTGGAGGTCACGAACGTGTAGTCGGCCAGGTTGCCTACCAGCCCTAGCTTCGTCAGGTCGCCGTTGTGGCGCAGGGCGGCCAGTTGTGAGTCGGCGTCTCCATTGATCGGGTCGCCGTTGAAGTCCGTCCACTGCCCCGAACCGAAGCCTTGGACGCGGGGGTTCGCATCGAAGGGGCCTCCGCCTCGTACGCCGTCACGCATGCGGTCGTTGAACGTCGCGATTCCGGTACCCGCCATATTGTGTTGGGTGGCTTGCTCGAATCGGGCGTTGTTCGCCACTTCGCCGAAGTTCCATCCCTCCCCATAGAGCATCACGTCGTGGGCACCGATGGCGTCGAGCCGTTCGCGTATGTCCAGCATGTTTTGTTTGGGGTGATGACCCATAAGGTCGAATCGAAATCCGTCGATCTGATACTGATCGGCCCACAGCTCCACGGAGTCCACGACGAACTTCCCAAACATCGCGTGTTCCGGTGCGGTGTTAGGGCAGCATGTGGAGTCGGTGACGTTTCCGGTCTCGTCTAGGCGGTGATAGTAGCCGGGAACGATGCGGTCGAACACCGACTTGTCGTGTATTCCCGCGCGGTGGGTGTGGTTGTAAACCACGTCGACGACCACGCGCAAACCCATGTCGTTGAGGGCTTGCACCATCTGCCGGTACTCCAGTATTCGTTGCGGTCCATGCGGGTCGGTCGCATAGGAGCCCTCTGGAGTATCGAAGTGATGCGGGTCGTAACCCCAGTTGTAGGAGTCGGATTCGCGGACTTCGTCGATGCAAGCTTGTTGATCGGGACTGTCGGGCGCGAATGACGCTAGGTCGCAATCGGGTTGGGCCCAATCGGAACGCCGTTCGGGGATGGTGCCAATGTCGAATGTCGGTAGTAGGTGAACATGGGTCAGGCCCGCGTCCGATAGTTCTTGCAAGTGCCGCACGGCCTGCGAGCCGGACTCACTGAAGGCCGCATACGTTCCGCGCAGATCCTCGGCTATCGAGGCATCACCCGCTGAGAAGTCGCGGACGTGGACCTCCCAAATGTGGGACTCGGCCAGTTCGACCGCTGCGGGCTTATTCGGGTTGTCCCAGCCGGACGGTTTGAGGTCCGGGGAGGCAAGGTCGATGATTTGGCTGTGGGTGGAGTCCGCCGCCAGCGACACCGAATGCGGGTCGGTCACCGAGAACGTTTCGATCGCCTGGGTTTCGGGGTGCCATACCTCGACGCCGAAGCGATAGAAGTGACCCTTCCAGCCCGGTTTGCCTTGGATCGACCAGATGCCGGTGGAGGGGTCATAGTCCATGCCACGGCGGGCTGCGGCGGCGTTGGTCTGGGCGTGTCGCTCCAACGTGACGTTTTTCGCCGTTGGGGCCCAAACGGAGAGTGTCGGAGTGTTGCCAGACCAAGTAAGACCAAGGCCGGCCTCAGCGGCGGACTCGGCGTACAGATCGTCGAGGACCCCGGGCAATTGCAGCCCGGTGGCCACCGTGATCTCGTGGCGGTCGCGATATTCCACGGCCACCAGTTGCCCGGTCAGGTCGCGTTTGATGGCGTCGGTGTCGCGGGAATCATCGACGGTGAAGGTCAGGTAGTCGGCCAAGTGCGGGAAGCGTGCTTGCAAGTGCGGAGCCATTTCCCCGGCATAGTGAAGGTCGATGGCTTCGTAATTGCCCGAGATGTCGTTGCCGTCGATGGAGATCGAACCATCCGGGCTCACTAGTAGTTGCCAGGTGTATTCCCAGCCTGCTCCCAGATCCCAGGCGATGGTGCGTTCGTCGAGCCAGTGGGCGCGTTGTTCGTCGATGGCGACTTTGGGGTTGGCGGAGGCTTGGGCGGTCGCCAAGGTGATGCTGGAGGTGATGGTGATGGCCAGCAGTGCTGTCAGGGCCGCCGCGAGGTAGGCGCGCGGGCGGCGGGTTAGTCGAGTGAGTCGAGGAGGGCTGGAAGTGGGGGGATGCATACGGAACTCCCTGCGCGGAGGTGGATTGCTGTGCGCGGAGACGGTTTGCGCCAACCGCCCCGGCATTCGTCCAGTGGGTTCTCTTCACTGCTTGTATCGACATGCAGCGATATAGCAAGAATCTACTGTTTCCGTAATGTTTCCACAAGATTACGCAAGAACTTTCTCATCCAGGCACAGTTAAGCCCCACGCATAGGTGGGGCTGGCTGCTTCAGTCTGAAGTCTAGTTCGGCGGCCTAGCTGTAGTCAGCGGCACGCAGCAGGCTAGTGAAGTCGGCGGTGACCAGGTTGAAAATGGGGGAGTTGTCTCCGAGTTTGGAGTCACGGACCTGCATCTGGTCGCAGTGGACCCGAGCCTCGAGACACGAACTCTGGGAGGCATTGTGGCTGGACTTACGCCTCGTGTTGGTTGGCATTTAGATATTCCTCTAGCTCAACACTCATAGCCAAGGTGGCATTGAATGTTTTACGGTATTGCTCAAGACGTGATGGCGATTCGTAGTACTGTGATCCCGCCAAGCTTTCTGTATACACAACTTGAAAGTTGCTCGTTTGGTCTAGGGTCATGATCGAGTAGGAGCCATCCATTGATGGATGTATTCCTTGTCTTATGGCAAGGATGTAAATCCCTATGTTGTCTTCTTTATTAAGTTCAACAAGATGCGCAACCTGGAATTTCTTTATCGAAGTCCCATCCAATCTTGTTAGGCAAGTGTCGTTGAGAATCATCCGGATCGATGGTGGTTGACCGCAGGTCTTGTTGAATGTTGCATCCTGGCGCTTTAGCTTCGACAGCCTTGACTTTTCCGCAATTTCAGATGTGGCCGTTTGGTCCTGTTCGCTTATCGCATCCATATAGGATGGTATTTGGAACAATCCGTGAATGAGCTCGGATTGATACATATCAATGGCCGACATTTCATGCTCCATGGTAATTAGCCACGATGGAACTCCACTGTGCTCACGAGCCAATCCAGATGCTCGCGAGCTACTGATATCAGCAAGATGCTTCATCTCGTAGGCCAGTTGTTCACCTCCATCAAGAAGCATGACCCAACCGAGAATACGTGCAGGGTCGTATCTGTCATTGGCGCCACTGAGATGTCGGCTAAGTGTGTCCTTGTTTGTCCCTAGGATCTCTGCGGCCTCACGAATACTCCAGCCATTTTTCTCGATGAGACGTTGGAGAGTGCGGCCAATGCGCCATCGGACAAATCGCGAATTCATCCTTACATGGTGTCACATGTATCACTCTGTTTGTCAACCGCAAAATGCATCTCATTTCTGTGTCTCGACAAAGTGTCTCGCTGACGCCCACAAAAGTGAGACGTCCCGTGAGACACCGTTGTACGCCATGATTTGCAGTCTCACAACTCACCCTATCCAGCTGCCTTGACCTGCGTTTATGTTGTGTTTAGCTGGCCTGACCGCGGTGCTTGAGTCCCATATTGGGCACCGTGCCGGGGCGCAGGAATGGCACAGAAATGTACGAAGGTCCCGCATTCGGTTTTCCCTGCGCCCCGCTTTTCATTTCTATTGAACAGGGGAATCCATTGGCTACATCCGGACCGACGAAAACTCGTCATCGCGACATTGTTCTCGGAAAGTTGTCACTGAGATTGCTCTCCAAATACGGAGTACAGCTCGTGGAAGTTCGTCTTCTCGACAAGGCCCGTACATTCCCGCTCGCGGCACTCATTGAAAGGGCAGGGACTACTCAACCACGCATGAGCGCCGACCGATTGCCGCAATGGTGGACCGGCACCCCAGACAACATCGCCGCCCTTCTCAGCGCGGCGGCCGCGTTCTGGCAAGACACCAACAAATCACGGTCCCCCGCAGTGGGCCACCAGCGAGAAGGGGGCTCGCAGTGACTGGACAATGCCAAGAGATCACCGTGGGGATGTTCGAGTTCGACGGCCGAAAAATTGCCGTATCGGTGCGATCCGGGGACCTGGCAGGCACGGCACGTCTGACCTATCGAGACAACAGCGACGGGTGCGAGCTGGGCACCGTTGGAGGACTGGACCGGAACCAACCGCAACTGTGGACGCGATGGCTCATGCCTCGATCTAGCCGAGAGGCCATCGTCAAGCACACCATCGATATCTGGACGACCGCATTTACCGGGGAGACATCATGAGCACCACCATCACCACCCGGACCAAGCCGCTCCACTGCGAGAGTGACTCGGTCCGGCAGCTGGAGACACTGCGCGACCACATCACGGTCAGCCGCGCGAGCCATTCTCTGCTCGCACAATGTGCGGGCCGAACCGTGCGGTTTCGTACCCGGCCGGGAGCCTTCGTCACTTCGGTCGACATTCTCACTGAAACAGGGGAGTTTAACCAGTTGGGTAACATCACCAACCTTCACAAGCGCCCATACTTGACGTTCTCCAAACGGTCAAGCGTGGTCGTGCTCAGCTCGCAGGATCGACTCGCCCTGCGCGCCACCGCAATCGCGTTTTGGTGCGCGGTGCAGGAGTTCAGCGCTGAGATTCGGTCCGAGTCGCAGGTGGCCGGTTCATGAGTATCCGCCACTGGCTGCGGCGAAAACAGCGACTCCGTGGCCCCGTGGGACTGGGAGAGTGGGACCTCATCGGTCGACGCATGAGCGCCACAGCCGAGGGGGCCCACCGGCTGCGCGTCTATATCCACCCACCCGCTAGCGAGCGGCTGCTGCTAGTGGTCCTCAGTAGAGGAATTGACCGGCAATGGCGGCCCCACTGGCACCCAGGTCGATTCTTGGGGCTAGACGCTTTGTCCCAAAAGGAGATCACGGATCGCGCTTTGGCACTTCGCGATGCCTACCTCACCGGAACGCCAGTGCGTTCAGGTCTTGACCTTCGGCCCTCACCCATCGTCCAAGAACGGCTGGAAGAGCAGTCCCGTGACCACTATTGAGCCGCTACCGTTTCTCCTCGCGGGCTTCGTAATCCTGTCCGCCGCTCTACTGGCCTCACCTCTGTACAGGTGGAAAGCCAAACAAGCCATCATCGCGCTAATCGCCGTGACCGTGCTCGCAGTGATCTACTTCGAGTCCTAACCAGCGCTGTTAGCACGCCAGATACGCCCGGAACCGGTGCCCTGATGGCACTCTGGTGATGACATTGACCCGACAAACAGCGCAGGCCCTCCGATAGCGGCCAATGCCGGAGGGCCTTTCGTATGTCTAGACCTCTGAGATATGGCGCAGGAGCCGTGAGGAGCCTCCGGCTCGGGTTGCGAGCAGCTCGCTGGTGAGTTTCCTCGCCCAGGGGCGGTATTGGAATCGCTCGGGCGGAGCCGAGCTGTTGCAACAGGCCACGGCTGTCTCGGTATCGAGTAGGGGTCAGCAGCGTGCGGCCTGAGTAGGCGGCTGCCCGGTCATCGAATTGGGTAGCCGTTTTCCAGCTCCACGAGAGCATTGGTTGCCTGGGCTGACAGGGTGGCTTCGATGCGCCGGGCGACGAGCGGTCGCATCCGTTCGCGCGCCTGCTCAATGGTGCACCACTGCCAGCTGCGCAGCTCCTGAGTCGCTAGCGCAATGCCGGAGGCTTGTTCCTTGGTGAGGTGTCCGCCGTTATAAACGAAAATGAGGCCCTCGGTGCTCCCCTCGACTGGTGGACAGTCGACGGCCAGCAGCCTACCGGTCTGTATCACCAAACCCAGCTCTTCTTTGACCTCGCGCGCGGCCGCATCACGGGGTGATTCGTTGAGTTCCACCGCGCCGCCAGGTACCTCCCACACGTCCTTGTAAGTCGGCTCGACTAGCAAGACACGGCCCACGCCATCAGTGAACATGGCTAAGGAGGCCGAGCGCTTGCGAGGAATACCCTTCAGGTAGTCAGTGGTCGAAAGCGAAGCGTGAGACATCCTTCGAACCTAGCAACGCTCAGTGGGTTATCGACGGTTGTGAGTCGGCCATCCAGTGCCTTTGTTGACTCTCGGCCCCACCCAGCCGAGGCGCTTTAGCCGTGACGAGGCCACACCTCGGTGTCCAGGAAGGATTCGACGGCCTTCACTACTTGTGACAGGGCCATGGCCGAGTCGGCCAAGGGCCGCCCGCGCAAGAACATGCCATGGTCTGCTCCTTTGACCTCGCAGATGAAAGAGGTGAGGCTCTTGGCCAGCTCCGGCTTCCAGTACGGGTCGTCACTCCCGCCCACCAACAGGAACGGGGCGGCCGAGCGGCGCATCGCCTGCACAACCGGGTAGTGGTGCAGCAGCGGAGTGAACCAAATGGCGGGCAGGCCCGCCGACGCCGCGACCCCGGCCGCGGCCGTACCGACGGCTTTGCCGATCAAGAGCGGCGGGTCATCGGTTTCGATCTTGTTGAGGATCTTCGTGACCTCATCGCTCACCCAGTCAACCATGCGCTGCGGATCTTCGGTCAGATTCGAGGGCGGACTCCAGGTGACCGGGAACGTGCGCACTCCGCGCGACTGCACTGCCACGTGCGAAAACATCAGCAAGGGACCTTGAACGCCATAGTTGCGCCCGGGGAGCAAAATGGCGGCGCGTCGACGGGGAGACATGGCTCCTACCTTAAGCGGCAAACAAAGAGCCGGTAAAACAGTGCGCTCTCCTTTTCAGAAGCACACACCGGGACCGGCCAGGGTTCGGTATGGGAGCGCCGGGCAGCTACGGGGGGAACTGCCCGGCGTGTGCATTATCATACCGGTCGCACTTTATGCGCAGTCAACCCGCACGTGCATGATGTTTGATCGGTTTTTGCCCTCGTGGGTGTGCCTCGGGTCGAGCCTGGGAGCCCGGCGAGCCTAGAAAACGGCAGCTACTATCGAGTGAGCCGTTCACACCAGGTACGTATGGAGCCGTCATGGATTCCGCTAAGGACTCAAACCCCACCTCGACCCCCGCCGAGAATGCCGCGAAACTCGAAAAGGCATTGTTCGAGATCAAGCGGGTGATCGTCGGCCAAGATGAACTGGTTGAACACATGTTCGCGGCCTTCCTCGCCCGCGGGCACTGTCTAATCGAGGGAGTCCCTGGCGTCGCCAAGACCCTGGCGGTGGAGACGATGGCCAAAGTCGTCGGCTGCTCCTTTCAACGCATCCAGTTCACTCCCGACCTGGTTCCCTCCGACATCATCGGCACCCGCATTTACCGGGCATCCTCGGAGACGTTCGACATCGAGCTAGGCCCGGTGCAAGCGAACTTCGTCCTCGCCGATGAGATCAACCGCGCCCCGGCCAAAGTCCAGTCCGCGATGTTGGAGGTCATGGCCGAGCAGAAAGTCTCCATCGGTGGTGAAACTTTCCGGGTGCCGCAGCCGTTTCTCGTCATGGCCACCCAAAACCCCATTGAGCAAGAGGGCGTGTATCCGTTGCCCGAGGCGCAGCGCGACCGGTTCTTGTTCAAGGTGCTCGTCGACTATCCAACGGATGCCGAAGAGCGTGAGATCGTCTACCGGATGGGAATCTCCACCCCCGAGCCCGAACAAATCCTCTCCACCGAGGAGATGCTCAGTCTGCAGCGCGCCGCAGATGACGTCTTTATCCATAACGCCTTGGTCGACTACGCGGTGCGCATCGTCATGGCCACCCGCAAGCCCGCCGAAGCTGGGCTACCTGGCCTGGCGCAGCACATCCAGTACGGGGCGAGCCCGCGCGCGTCACTGGGCCTGATCCGCGCCACCCGCGCTATCGCCTTGCTGCGCGGCCGCGACTATGCCCTTCCGCAAGACTTGGAGGCCATCGCCGCCGATGTGTTGCGACACCGCCTCGTGCTCTCCTATGACGCCATTGCCGATGGGGTCTCACCTGAGCAAATCTTGCGCCAGTTGTTGAGCGCCATTCCGGCCCCGACCGTGACGCCGCGCCAGGGGGCGCAGCCACAGTAATGTCACCTTTGGACGATCTTGCCGCGCTTAACCGGTTGCAGTTGCTCATTACCCGTCGACTGGACGGCATGTTGCACGGTGACTACCTCGGGCTACTGCCCGGGCTTGGCTCAGAACCGGGCGAGGCCCGGGAATACCGGGCCGGTGACGATGTGCGACGCATGGATTGGCCGGTCACCGCGCGTACCACCGTCCCGCACGTACGCACCACCATCGCCGATCGGGAGCTGGAAGCATGGCTCGCCATCGACCTGTCTGCCAGCTTGTCCTTTGGCACCGCCAACTGTTTCAAACGCGACCTGGCCATCAACGCGACGGCCGCTCTAGCTCACCTGGTCGGGCGTGGTGGGAACAGAGTCGGGGCTGTGGTCAGCAGCGGCGAGGACACCAAGTTGATCCAGGCCCGACCCGGCCGCGCCGGAGCCCGTTCGCTGCTGCACGCCGTGGCCTCGCTTCCGCAACCGACTCCGGCCGACCAGCAAGAACGACCGCGTTGGAAGTTTTTTGCCAAGCCCTCCGCGCCTCCAGCGCCGGCAAGCGCCGACTTGGCGACCATGATCGACCGCACCGGACGCTGTGCTCGCAAGCGTGGTTTCGCCGCGGTCATTTCTGACTTTCTCGGCCCTGACCACTGGCATCGGCCATTGCGTAAGCTCGCCGCTCGCCAACAGGTGCTGTGCGTGGAGATTGTCGACCCGCGCGATGCGGAACTGCCCGATGTGGGAGTTCTGGATGTGATCGACCCTGAGTCCGGACAGCAGGTGGAGGTGCAGACCTCCGACCCCGGGTTGCGGGCGGCGTATGCGGCGGCGGCGCAGGCTCAGCGGGATGCGGTTGCCGCCGCGGTGCGCAGGGCTGGAGCCTCCCACTTGCGCTTGTCGACTGACTCCGATTGGCTACGCGATATCGTGCTCTTCGTCGGCAACCAGCGTCATGCGCGAAGCCAAGGTAGCTTGCGCGGCAACACCCCACCCACGACCTGAGCTAGGGAGTTACATGATCCGGCTACTGGAACCGGTCTGGCTACTGACATTGCTGCCTGTGCTGGCGCTGGTAGGTATGTACATTGTGGCGCAGCAGCGCAGGCGGGGAGCTGCGGTTCGCTTCGCCAACACCGCTTTGCTCAGCCAGCTGGTGCCAAAGACGGCCCCGTGGCGGCGGCATGTTCCCCCGGCCTTGTTGGCGGTGGCGCTCATGGTGGTGTCGATCGGATTGGCCAAGCCTGCTCTCGACACCGAGGAGCCAAATGAGCGGGCGACGATCATCATCGCCCTGGATGTGTCCTTGTCGATGATGGCCGACGATGTCGAGCCCACTCGACTGGAGGCAGCCCAGGTCGCGGCGGCGGACTTTGTGGCCGACCTACCTGAGGAATACAACGTTGGCCTGGTCTCCTACGCGGGGCATGCCTCGGTCACCGTCTCGCCCACCAGAGATCACTCCCAAGTGATTACCGCGATCAACGGCCTTCAGTTGGCCGAGGCGACCGCGATCGGCGAGGCGATCTACGCGTCATTGAACGCGATCCAGCAGGCCCCTCCGGACGAATCCGGCGAGCTGCCTCCCTCGCACATATTGCTGATGTCGGATGGGGCGCAGACGGTGGGCCGGGATTGGGCAGAAGCCGCATTGGTTGCCGCTGAGGCACGGGTTCCAGTGTCGACAGTGTCCTTCGGTACTGAAATGGGGGCCATCGACCTGGATGGGCAGATGGTGCCGGTTCCGCCGGACTTGGAGACTCTGGGAGAGATCGCCAACATGACTGGGGGCTCCGCCTATGCGGCAGCCTCGATGGAGGAGTTGCGTTCGGTCTATGAGGACATGGGTTCCTCGGTCGGATACCAGACCGTTGTGCAGGAAATTTGGCGGTGGTTTATGGCGATCGCTGGGCTGTTGGTCATGGGGGCGGTCAGTTTGGGCCTGCTGTGGGGGTCACGTATTACCTAGACCTGACGGCGGTGGTGGCCAGTCCGCTACCGATGGTGCCTTAGGGAACCCGAATGTGACCTAGCTGGACTGATGTGACCCGCACTCCCCAGCGCGGAGCGGACTCGTTGAGCAACTCGGTGAGGCGCGCGGGGAGCTGGTGGGAAACGGTGTAAAACTGTGCCTCGCTCATGGAGCTGGCAAGCTGGTCCAGCGCAGTGGTCACCGCGGCCTCTAGCTCCTCCACGACCGTGGGATCTGCGGTGTCGGTGTCGTGGGGGTCGACAATGGCGTAGCTGACGTTGGACGGTTCGATGGTCACCTGTCCGCCGTCGGAGGTGGCCAATGTCTGGGTCTGAATCGTCACGACTTGCTCGCGTTGGTTGGCATGGGCTTGGACGCGGTCGATGAACGGGGCGATCATGTGAAGACCTGAGGTCAGAGTGCGATGGTATTTGCCGCGTCTTTCGACGACCATTGTTCGGTCGCCGCGCACCATGACGATCGATTTCCGCAGGATGTACACGATCGCCACTGCGATGGCAACCAGAACGACCAACCCTATGACTGAGCCGTCCACTGGCTTCTCCTTTCGTCGAACCCATCCGCTGCCTGGCCCCTCCCGGCGAGCCCTATGCGACAGGGTTCGGATTGACATTCGCTGTAGTGGGGGAGCAGCTACTGCAGTTGAGTCACGGCATGGATATCTTTGCTCGGTTGCGATTCGACATATGTCACACATGCCTTAGGCGGGCTGAGGCCAGCGTTTGTCTGCGAGTTTAAGGGCGCGCCGGGAACGCTGGGGGAGCTTTGCGAAGTCTGGGGCGAAAATCGACCCCTCGATATGGCGCTCTTCCGTGGCATTTTCATGGCAAGCTCGCGCAGGGCATGGGGACGATGTCTCCGGTGGCCGTCATCGCCAGCAGTTGAGCGGACCGGCCAGTAAGGAGCCCTTACCGTAGTGTTGCCCGACGCCATATCCCCTATCCTTGCTGCGGGTTAAACCTGAAGCACCCTCATGGGCAAGGCGCTGCAAGGCTGGGCACGTCATCTGCCGCATACGCACCCAGAGTGGGTGCCACCACCGGGCATCAACAGTGTCGGGGGCTGCCATATTCATTGAACCGACAGCAAACATTGCCCATATCAGGCAGTGGGCGATTGTGGAATCAGCGCGACGTTCCGGAAATAGCGGCACGGTGCGATCTACTGGCCGGTAGGCGTGGGTGGGTGTGAAGAAGTGGCCCTAGACAGATACGATTCAGCCGCATTCAACAATGAACGTAAGGGAGTTCCAACAATGGCGCGAACGGTATTGGTCACCGGAGGTAACCGGGGGATCGGCCTGGCCATCGCCCAAGCCTTCGCGAAGAATGGCGACCGCGTCGCCGTCACCCACCGGGGCTCAGGGGCGCCCGAAGGGCTCTTCGGTGTCGAATGCGACGTCACCGACTCCGATGCCATCGACGCGGCCTTCACTAAGGTCGAAGAAGAACTTGGCCCGGTCGAGGTGCTTGTCGCCAATGCCGGAATCACCGACGACACCCTCATCATGCGCATGAAGGAAGAGCAGTTCGAGCGTGTCATCGACGCTAACCTTGGCGGTGCCTGGCGTTGCGCCAAGCGCGCCACCCCGAAAATGGTTCGCGCCAAGTTCGGCCGGATGATCTTCATTTCCTCGGTAACCGGCCTGTACGGCAACCCCGGCCAGACAAACTATGCCGCTTCAAAGGCGGGCTTGGTCGGCTTGGCTCGCTCGCTCACCCGCGAAATCGGCAAACGCAACATCACCGCCAACGTGGTTGCCCCCGGTTTCGTCGAAACCGACATGACCGCCGAACTTCCCGAAAAGACCCGCGGCGAGTATGAAAAGGCCGTGCCGCTGGCCCGGTTCGCCCAGCCTGAGGAAGTCGCCGATGCCGTCACCTGGTTGGCCTCCGATGCTTCCGGTTACATCTCTGGAGCGGTCATTCCCGTCGATGGAGGCCTAGGGATGGGCCACTAGCCCCAAACACACGCGGTATATCCACCGAGTTGGTGGCGACGTCGGGACCGAACGAAAGCCTCACTGGAGTCGTCGCCGCCACTGTTAAACCCCCGTCGATGCGAGCCGGTCGACATCGACCCCAATACTTGATTCGTTACCGGATACTTCGGTTACTTGAGAGGACATCATGTCTGGACTTCTTGCGGGAAAGCGTTTGCTCATCACCGGTCTGCTGACCGATAAATCCCTCGCCTTCGGAGTGGCCAAGATGGCCCAGGAACAGGGAGCGCAAATCGTGCTCACCGGTTTCGGCCGCATGTCGCTCGTGGAGCGCATCGCCAAACGCCTGCCCGAGCCCGCGCCCGTCATCGAGCTCGACGTCACCGACCCCGAACAGCTGGCCGGGCTAGCCGAGAAAGTCCGCGAACACGTCGACGGCATCGACGGCGTACTGCACTCCATCGCCTACGCCCCGCCCGCAGCTTTGGGCGGTGAATTCCTCAACACCACCTGGGAAGACGTCGCCACCGCCGTCCACATCTCAGCGTTCTCCTACAAGTCCCTCGCCGTGGCCTGCCTGCCGCTGATGGAAGAGGGCGGCTCCATCGTCGGCCTCGACTTCGACGCCACCCAAGCCTGGCCCGTATACGACTGGATGGGCGTAGCCAAAGCAGGGCTCGAAGCCACCAACCGTTACCTCGCCCGCGACCTGGGACCCAAGGGCATCCGCACCAACCTGGTCGCCGCAGGCCCCGTGCGCACCATGGCCGCCAAGTCCATTCCCGGATTCAACCAATTCGAGGAAGCCTGGGCCGGGCGCGCGCCGTTGGGCTGGGACGTGCAGGACTCTGAACCCGTCGCCAAAGCCTGCGTCATGCTCCTGAGCGACTGGTTCCCCGCCACCACTGGCGAAATGCTGCATGTGGACGGCGGATTCCACGCGGTCGGTGTCCAAGCCGCCACCGACGTAGAGTAGTTACGGCCCCTCGGTTCCCAGTTACAGAAAGATGGAGGCGCGACAGGTGACCTACGACGCGATCCTGCTGGTGTCATTCGGCGGCCCCGAGGGGCCCGATGATGTCCTGCCGTTCCTGCGCAATGTCACGCGCGGACGGGGCATTCCAGACGAACGACTCAGCGCCGTAGCCGAGCACTACCAACACTTCGGCGGGGTCTCCCCGATGAACGACTGGTGCCGCCGGCTGCTGGCCGCCATGCGGGAAGACTTCTCCGCTCACGGCATTGGCCTCCCGATCTACTGGGGTAACCGCAACTGGCCACCGATGCTCGTCGACGCCGTCTCCGACATGCACGCCGACGGGGTCCGCAACGCCATCGCCATCGCCACCAGCGCGTTCGGATCCTATTCCTCCTGTGCGCAGTACATCGAAGACATCGGGGCCGCCCGCGCGGCCATCGGCGAGGACGCCCCCAATATCGAAAAGGTTCGACACTTCTTCGATCACCCACGGTTCATCGATTCCTTCGCCGACAAACTACGCACAAGTTTGGCCGAAGTCGCCGCAGGCCAGAAGACACGGCTTGTCTTCACGTCGCATTCGATCCCCAACCGGATGGAAGACACATCCGGACCCATCGGCGGCCGCTACTCAGAACAACACCGCCTCGCCTCCCAGCTCGTCGCCGAAAGCGCGGGCTGGGAGGACGGCTGGGACCTGGTGTGGCAATCCCGCTCGGGACCCCCAACCGTCCCCTGGCTAGAACCCGACATCAACGACCACATCGCCGACCTCGCCGCCCAAGGCTACGAGCACGTCGTCGTCTGTCCCATCGGGTTCCTCTCCGACCACATCGAAGTGCTGTGGGACCTCGACAACGAGGCGAAGGAAACCGCCGAAAAGCACGGCGTAGGTCTCACCAGAGTCCCCACCCCAGATGTCGACCAGCACCTAGTCGCCCTCCTGCGCGAACTAGTCCTCGAACGCACCCAAGGCAAACCTCCGCGCCGACTCAGCGGACTACCCACCTGTGACCCACTCGTCGAAGGCTCCTGCCCGGCCCGTGGCTACTCCTCGATCCGCCGGTAGCCCCCGCCGAGACGGCGCCTACCTCGCCGTATGGCTCCGTTCCTGGCACAGCGGCCTAGTCTCGCTCGACCAAGCCCTCGACGCTGTCGTCGGCACCAGCCAGACACCTGGCCTCACCCCGCAACGCGACATCCTCCTCAACGCGGCAGGACAACAACAGCCCTGGACCGACCTAGCCAATCTCCTACACGAGGCACCGGCAACCCAGACGCAACCGGCCCACATCCGGCTCCTGCTGCCCGTCCCCGGCGACATTCGCGGCCTCGGAGTAGCCCCAGACCTGCGCGGGCCAGCCCTAGCCGCCGGCTTCGCCGTCCTCGCCGGGCGACTCGCCCTCACCCGATGCGACCAGACCCACCGATCCGGGTCCGGAGACCAGTGGACGATGCGCACCTGGCAATACTTCCCGCTTCCCCTGGACACCCCCGCCGAGCCCCGGCCGTTGAGCCTCGGCGAAGCCGACGTTGTGCTAACCGAAGCCACCAACACCAGCCTCGCCATGCTCGAAGCGCTCCCCGCACCCGCCGCCGAGGTAGTCCCCAACATTGAAGACGAGGCACTTCCACCCGGGTTTGGCCCGCGCAGCCGTCGCCTCTTCGCTCGGGCGCTGGCAATCCTGACCCTGCTTGACCACACCGTCCTCGACCAGCGACAAGGGCCACTGGCGGCCTCTGCGACAGCGGATGTTTCGCATACTCGGCACGAGGCGCTCACCGCGCTGCACGGCGCGGCGCGGCAGGCTCTCATCGCCGCGTGCGCAGCCGCGATGGAAAGCCCCTAGGCTCACTGCGCGCAGTGGCGTGAACCTAACGAATCGGCATCGCCCCAGCTTGAATCAACCCGCAGGTAGCCAGTGTCAGCTTATTCTGACAAGCTTAGAGACGTGGACGTACTATTTTGGATTCTGCTCGCTGTGGCTCTGGGAGTCGCCGAACTGTTCATGCTCACGTTTGTTTTGAGCATGGTGGCAGGTGGCGCGCTTCTGGCCGGCCTCGCCGCGCTAGTGGGGTTGCCGCCGCTAGCCCAAGGCGTGGTCTTTGTGGCGGGAACCGGCCTATCGTTGGTTTTCGTCCGGCCGTTCTTGCGCAAGCTGCTCTTGGACCGAACCAAAGACTCCAGTTACGGCATCAAGGCACTCGAAGGCAAGAACGCGCTCGTGCTGGAACAAGTTGATGTTGGCGGTGGTGTTGTAGAACTAGAGGGTGATCAATGGACTGCCCATTTGCTCGACGACTCGCAAACGTTGGAGCCGGGAGAACAGGTCACCGTGGTAGAAATCAGAGGAGCAACCGTGATTGTCTGGAGGCAAGATTAACTGTGGAAGGTAGCGAAATCGGGGGCGTATTGCTCATAGCGCTGGTGGTCTTTATGATCATCCTGCTATTTCGTGCGATACGCATTGTCCCGCAACAGTGGAACTACGTCATTGAACGACTTGGTAAGTACCGTCGCACCCTGGAACCGGGACCACGTCTGCTAATTCCCATGGTTGACTCTGTGCGTGCCCGGGTTGACCTGCGTGAACGCGTCGTGAGTTTCCCTCCTCAGCCGGTGATCACCTCAGACAACCTGGTGGTGTCGATCGACTCGGTTCTGTATTACGTCATCACCAACCCCACGTCCGCCGTATACAACATTGACGATTACCTGGTGGGTGTCGAACAGCTGACGACGACGACCCTGCGTAACGTCGTCGGTTCGATGGACTTGGAAAAGACCCTGACCAGCCGCGAAGAGATCAACAGCAAGTTGGCCGTTGAACTCGACAAGGCCACAGGCAAGTGGGGACTCAAAGTGACGCGCGTGGAGTTGCGTTCGATTGACCCACCGCCCAGCATTCGCGATGCGATGGAAAAGCAGATGCGCGCTGAGCGGGACCGCCGCGCCGCGATTTTGACCGCCGAGGGTGCCAAGAGCTCCGAAGTTCTCAACGCCGAGGGTGCTCAGCAGTCAGCCGTCTTGCGAGCCAAAGGTGACCGCGACGCCGAAATGCTGCGGGCCGAAGGTCAAGCTCAAGCCATCCAGACGGTGTTCACCGCTATTCACAAGGCGAAGCCAACCAACCGGTTGCTCGCCTACCAGTACTTGCAGACGCTGCCTCAGATCGCCAGCGGCGACTCGAACAAGTTGTGGGTCATCCCGGCTGAACTCACCAAGTCCCTTGGTGCGCTGGGCGACGCCTTTGGCAATGTGAAGCCGGAGAACGAGGAGGAAGAGATCGACATCGACATCGACGAGATTCCTTCCGTGACGACCAACCCTTCGGTGCAGGAGGCTTTGGAGGCGGCGAAGAAGACCGTCGGCGAAGTATCCGAGGTCCTCGAAGAGGTTAACGACGAAAGGGCTTAGCTACAGAAGCCGTATCACAGCGCTCGCGGCGGCCACCTGTAAATGGTGGCCGCCGCGAGCGCTTTTTGGAAGTACACCACAATTGATCCGTGGACGAAGCGACGAACCCTATCCCCATCACTGACGCACACGATGCGCGCCTGAGGGACTACCGGGCATTGACTGACCTGGAACTACGTACCAAGTTCGAGCCTCCGGCCGGGCTGTTCATCGCCGAGGGAGAGCTGGCGATTCGACGGGCCCTCCGCTCCGGGTACGCGATGCGTTCACTACTCTTGGCCACCAAGCGCGTGGAGGCCTTCGCCTCATTGGCCGAAAACGCGCCATGCTACACAGCCACTCCCGACGTCCTCGAAGAGACGACCGGCTACCACGTTCACCGAGGCGTGCTGGCCTCATTCCACCGCCGAAACCTCCCCGAGGCCAACGAACTGCTGGCCTCCTCACAGCGCATCGTGTTGTTGGAGGGCATCAACAACCACACCAACATTGGCGCGATTTTTCGAGTCGCGGCCGGATTGGGTTTCGACGCGCTGATGCTGTCACCGGACTGTGCCGACCCGTTGTACCGGCGCAGTGTGCGGGTGAGCATGGGGGAAGTCTTCGCCTTGCCCTACGCCTACCTCGACCCGTGGATCGAGGGTCTGGCACAGGTTCGAGCGCATGGCTACACGTTGCTGGGCTTGAGCCCTACCAAGAACGCACTATCGCTGGCCGAGGTGGGCTCTGCCCACCGGCAACGGCCAGCGCTCCTGTTTGGAGCCGAGGGGCCCGGCCTCAGCGAATCCGCGCTGGAGGCATGCGAGGCCACAGTGGCCATTCCGATGTTCGCGAATGTGGACTCCCTCAACGTGGCGGCCGCGACCGCCGTGGCCTGCTGGGAGCTGACTCAACCGGCCCGGTCCTAACGTTGTGGTGGTTCGCCGTCGGCGCTTAGACCTCGAGGATCTGGTATTGGCTCTCACAAGGCGGTCCGTACGTGTAGTGGAACCGGCCCGCGCTGAGGTCCAAAATCGCGGAGAAAGCCGTGTGGGTGCGGAATTCCTCGGGCAAGGCCTGCTCGGGGTGGCGGCACACCGACAGTGCCTCTCCGTCGTGGTCGCGTAGGGAGGCCTGCAATTTCTCCAATGTCACCGGTGAGGTCTCCTCCAACAGGGCTTGGAGCCGCTTTTGTCGGTGGAATGTCGATCCGGCGGTGTCCTTAAGCCAGGATTGGTCCACCCCGAGCCCTTCGGGGTGGAGGAAGTGGTTGGCGTGCACTAGGGGAGTGGTGCCGTCTTGATAGATGACACGGCAACCGCGCGGCGAAGCTTCGACGGTGGCGACGGTTCCGTCGGTGGAGCCAATGAAGAAGTTGGACGAGACGGTCGGGCGTGGGGTGGTCGCGTGCCCGATGGCCTCGCCTGGCTTCGTAGAGCGCAGTATGCGCCAGGTGCGCAGGTGTACCGGCACTGACTCCTCCTGCCAGGAGTCGGCCGAACAACCGAGCCCATTGAGGCCCAGCCCGATTCCGGCGCTGTTCATACCAAGCTTGGGGCCGACGATGCCAGCTTCGGTGAATCCCAGGACGGTGAGGTTGTCTTTGCGCCAGCGTAGGAGCGCGCAGTGGGCGCCGAGGAACCAATCCCAGTTTTGTCCAATGCGGACATCCACGTCAGAGAATGTTGTGGCGGCACCGCCAAAGGAAGTGCATTCGCCCAGGTCGGGTTGGTGCGACTTCATGTATTGGACGGCCGGGTGGCCGAATTCGCTCCAGGCGCTGTAAAGCAGCTCGTAGCGGGCGTTGACGAGGGTGATGTCGAGGATTGACTGCTTGCTTCCGGCGGCGATGCCATCCATGGATGCTCGGTAGCTGGCGTCGTAGTGGGTGAACCGGCGCAGGAACACTTGGGCGCGCTCGGTCAACTGAGCTTCAGTCAAACCAGCGGTGATCATGCGGTTGCGGTACAGTGCGATATTGGCCGCGATCTCTTCGGCTAGGCGTTCGCCGTGTTGTAGACCTTGCCGGTATGGGCTGCCGTCGAGGTTGAGGAGGGGTAGCGAAGTCATGGGAACGATTGTGACACAAGGGACCGTCGGTGTCATCCGAGATAGAGTCTCTCAGCGGGTGCGCCAATGGGCTGAGCTGGGATAATTCTTCGCGCGAGGTGTGATCAACCGATGTTTCGCAAGGCGTGGTCGACTTGGGCAAAGTGTAGGGTCCACCATTTGATAAGGGCGGTTTGTCCGGGCAGTAGATGATCGCATGAGGCGTTGTGGCGCAAGTAGTGCCATTCGATGACCCAGTTGTCTGTCATGCGGTCCCACCACAGTTGGTGGGAGGCAAGGGCAATTTCGGCGTCGCCGATGTCGAACACCGACCGGTATCCGGCCGCGTAGGCGGCGATGCGACCGACATCGAGGCCTCGTTCGTCACCGTAGGTGAAATAGAAGATCGCCGAACGCACCATTTCTTTGGCATAGGAACCGACTGTTAGCCGGTCCCAGTCCAAAAGAGCCACCACGGAGTCGTCGGGGCCGTGCATCACGTTGTGCGGGTGGAGGTCACCGTGGATGTATCCGGTGACCGCGCTGGGGGTGTCGGGCGGGCGGCGATCTGCTAGCCGCACCAGCCAGCCGCGCTTGAGGCGAAGGGTCTGCTCGGCCATGCGTTCGAAGCCGGTTTCGTCACCACGGCCAGCCGAGACCAGCTCCAAGAGCTCATCGACGCGACGTAGCGCCTGCTCATTGGTTTGCTGGGGTTTCTCCTGCAAAGGTGTCGACGGGGGGACCGACATGTGTAGGGCGCGGTGCATCTGGCCGATGACCGCACCCAGGTGGCGGCACGCCGAGTGCGACATCGCCAGGCCCGACCGGTGTCGGCCGGCGACCCAGGGGAAGACGCCGAGCTCGTGGCCGTCCAAAATAATGGTCGGGGTGCGGCCGATACTGGGGATCGGGAGGACGACGGGCACACCCGCGCTGCCGAGTGTGTGGAGCACTCGAAACTGAAACTGCAGCGTGGGCCCAGTCACGTCTTTGAATAGTTTCAGGAGATAGGTGCCTGAGGCGGCCTCAACTCGCCAGCTCTTGTTCAACAGCCCGGTCGGTACCCTTTTGACCTGCGAGACAGGCCCAAGTTGCCAATGCTCCAGGGCGGATTGGGGCAACTGAGGCGCAATCACGTCCATGTCTAGAGGGTACCGAGCAGCTGGCGGCGAGTGAAACTGCCAGCCCGCATTCGGTGGTTTGCCTCAGCTAGTGTAAAGTTTCTGATCGTTGCCCTACCAGGCAACACAAGTCGAAATACTCGGTTTGGGGCCGGTGTCAACGCCGATTTTCAACGCTCTAAACTACATTTCGACAGTCTGCGCGCGAGTGGCGGAATGGCAGACGCGCTAGCTTGAGGTGCTAGTGTCCTATTAACGGACGTGGGGGTTCAAGTCCCCCCTCGCGCACCAAACGTATGGTGTTTGAAATCGACCGGACGTAATAAACGTCCGGTCGATTCATTTTTGCCCGTTCTTCACAGACGAACATTCGCGGCGGTGGTAGTACGGTTGCTGTCGCCTCATTGGAGCGGCCTGTGTCCTCGGTTGCGGGGGTGTCCGTTGCATTGGTTTGGGTGTGCTGTGCCTCGGCCGCTAGTTCATCGAGCAGTTCCGGGTCAAGCCGTGTGGCGAACGGCTCGGTCATCTCGAAACTGTCCACGCTGCCGTCTTTGCCAATGTAGAGCT
This sequence comes from Natronoglycomyces albus, assembly GCF_016925535.1. Taxonomy (NCBI): domain Bacteria; kingdom Bacillati; phylum Actinomycetota; class Actinomycetes; order Glycomycetales; family Glycomycetaceae; genus Natronoglycomyces; species Natronoglycomyces albus. The sequence continues at coordinate 1,671,107 of NZ_CP070496.1, forward strand.
GGGTGAATTAGGCCTTGATTCAGCACGCGCCGGATGGGTGGGGGGCAGCCTCACAGTAGGCTCTGCCGCAGTCCTTGGCGATCTCCAGCGCACGGTAGAGCGTGTTTTCAAGATGTGCCACACTGCGTTCTGAGTCGATGATCGCCTGGTTGGCATCGGAAATCTCGCGGGTAAAGCCTACGTCAGTCGCTCGCCCGCTCGGGCATCGATCGCCTGATTCTGGTCAATGCCCACGGCGGCAACTACGTTTTCCATAACGACGTGTAGGAAGTCAACGCGGACGGCTCACGCTCGATGGGGCTATACCGCGCGTCGCGGCGACTGGGAAGCGGCCCGCGACGCCGCCAAGATTAAGTCTGACCACAGCGCTGACATGCATGGGAGAGAGCTAGAGGCCTCCATCTTGCTGTCTGAGCACCCCGAGATGGTCAAGCCCAGCTACCGCGACGCAGGCTTCAGCGCACCGGAACGGCTGAACCTCCAGGTGCTCGGCATGACGGGGTACACCAGCAGTGGAATCATGGGGTTCCCGTCAGAGGCGACCGCTCAGAAGGGGCGGTTGGGTTTTGACAGCCTGATTTCGTCGTTCAGCGGGTATCTTGAGCTCTTCCAGGAGGATTCACCCAAAGTGTGAAGTTCCGTCCGAGCGTGGCATAGACGACACGTGGCCGACCCTGGGAGTGCCTTGGCGTCTGGGGAGTCTGCGCGGCAAAATTCGGTGCAAATGGCGATATTGTGTTATTTTGTAGGTGGGATAGTTGCTACTTGTGACTTATGACAGTCGCCACCGAAATCTGAGGCTCGGGAGTAGTTAATAGGCCCTCTGAGGAAATTGTATTCACTCGTTCGTGGTTACTTTTGAGTAGCGATCGCTTGCCAATCGGCGATGTGATGCACGCCTACCTGTTATGCGTTAGAGTAGCTTCCCATCGCATGCTGCGTGATCTGCAGCGCCAATTCATCTACGGCTCAACAGGCCGTTCATGCTGGCCCGCTCCCTGCGAGTAGCCGTTAAATACACATCGCGTGTAGAGGTCAATTCATGTCAAACGATATCGAAAATGAAGTCATTGGAAAATTCATCAAAAAGCTGATCGAGACCGAAAATATCGATCACAAAATCGCGACAATGCTTCAAGAATCACTAGGATTCTCGCAATTGCCCAAACCTGATTCGCTAGCTGACTCTATCACTGCTGCAATTGACTTGGGGACGAAATGATTCAAGTTGAAGAAGTATCAATTCGAGAGTTCCGCGGGATTCGCGATCTAGAACTTAAACTCAAAAGCAAATCGTTCGTAGTTTGGGGACCTAACGGTTCAGGTAAGAGCGGGATCGTTGACGCGATTGACTTTGCACTCACGGGTGAAGTCTCGAGACTGAAGGGTGAGGGATACGGGGCAATTAATCTCAAAGAATATGGCCCCCATGTCTTGCATCGTAACGACCCAGCCGCCGCACAGGTCAGACTCAAAGTTCTTGAACCCGTGAGCCGGAAGACTGCCACTATCAGCCGCAACCTGAAGACACCTAGTCAGTTCTCACTCGATCCAGATATCCCTGAAGTAAGGAATGCCATCGCCTCGGCGCAACTTAATCGCCAGATCACACTTTCTCGTCGCGAGATCATCAAGTACATTGTTGCTCGCCCTACGGAACGTGCTGATTCTATTCAGGATCTATTGAAGCTTGAGAAAGTGCGCAAGGTCCGTAGCCTACTCAAGGCTACCGAGGGCAAGCTTGCAGACGCCGCCAAACGAGCCCACCAAGGAGTTGCAACGGCCGAGCAAGAACTAAAGACTCGTCTAGGCCTCAGCAGCGTGGAGCCAGTGGAAATATGCGCCGCTGTCAACGTACACAGACAGACCCTTGCCTTGCCGAAGATCGATACGCTTGCCGCAGAAATTGATATCAGCGACGGCACCGATAGAGGCCCGACCGCTCCGCTTTTTGACAAAGACGCTGCGCTGCGTGAGGTAAGTGAACTCCAAAGCTACATCACTGATAGGTCCAGTCGCGTCGAATGCTTGAGTAATCTCTCAGAACACCTCAAGTTGCTATCGACTGATCCATCGCTGTCTCAACTGTGGAAGCAGCGAGCTCTCGTCACAAGTGGCCTTAGCATGATAACGGATGCGTTCTGTCCGCTGTGTGATTCCGAATGGCAAGATACTGAAACTTTGCTGGATCATCTGAACCAGAAGCATGCCCGTTCTGAAGAAGCAGAGAAAACTCGTATCAAGATAGAAGGGCTGGCCCAGGAACTAAGTAGGCATGTACGAGGGCTCAGAGATAGGCTTTCGCGTGTCATGTCTCATGCGAACTCGTTTGGACCTGATGGGTTTATGGATTTGCTTCGATCATGGAACGACGAGTTGCAGGAGCTTGACACATGGCTTAAGTTGTCAATTGAGCATCACATGAAGCTTCTTGATCTGCCAGATGACCCTGTCAAGCCTCCGGATAGTCTCACTGAGAAGGTCAGGCAACTCGTTCAGAAACTTCAAAGTCTTCCTAACCTGGATGCACCTCAGAAAGCGACCAGGGCTCTCGCCATCGCGCAAGAGCGTTGGTCGGTTCTTCAAGACGCTAAATCTAACCTAGAAATTGCAACACAGGCAGAATCAATTGGAGCGCTTATATACTCCAACTATTGTGCTGTGGCAGATCAGCTTCTTGACGAACTGTTCGAATCTGTCAGCCAAGATTTTGGCCGATACTACAGCATCGTCAATCAGGAGGATGAATCTGGGTTCCAGGCGAAGCTAGTATCAGACGGGGGGAAACTCGATTTGTCCGTCGACTTCTATAGTCAAGGCGAGTATCCTCCTGCCGCTTATCATAGTGAGGGCCATCAAGACGGGATGGGGGTTTGCCTATATCTCGCACTTATGAAAAAACTGTATGGGTCGAACTTCCGTATGGCTGTCCTAGATGACGTAGTGATGTCGGTCGACGCACATCATCGAAAGCAGTTCTGCCACCTTTTGCAAAAAGAGTTCTCGGACGTTCAGTTCGTCATCACGACTCATGATGAAGTCTGGGCTCGTCAAATCAAGGGCAGTGGTCTTGTTCCTCCGAGAAACGAGGCTCGGTTCTACGGATGGAAGGTTGAGGACGGACCAATCTACGAGTCTGGGGTCGATTTCTGGGATAAGATTGACACCGACTTGAGCATTGATGACGTCTCTGCCGCTGCCGCGCGCCTCCGGCGAAACCTTGAGGCCATCCTGTCAGAACTCACCGGCCTGCTCGGCGGATCAGTGAAGTACAGGAGCGACGGACGATATGAGCTTGGTGACTTTAAGAACTCGGTCCTCAGCCAGCACAAGAAGCTCCTGAAGGATGCTAATAAAATCTTCACCGGTCGCCAAGACTCGGTGCAGCTGACGCTCATCAGTCGACTCGAGTCGGACCGAATGACGTTTGCCCCAAAGTTGGAAGACGAGAACTGGCCCCTCAACGTTGCGGTTCACTTCAATGACTGGGCCAACTTCTCCAAGGAGGACTTTCAGCCAGTAGTCAACATCTGGAAGGAGTACCTGAGCCTGTTCAGGTGTGAAAATGATGATTGCGGTGCCTGGATCTCGTTGCGGCGTAACGGGCTTCAGAACGAGTCACTACGGTGTGCATGTGGTCTCTACAACCTAGATCTGGTCTAGGAGGAGACGCTGCGCCGACGGGTCCGGCCTCGAAAGACCCCCGATTAGGTGCACAACAAAGGCCCTGTCACCAGGGCCTTTTTCTTTGCCTTTATTGCTCCGGGAATGGGCGAATTTTCGGATATTGGGAACCAGGGGAGCCAAAAAGGGGGCCGATGTCGGCTCAAACGTCGTTTAGGAAGTTCCTGCTCAACGTTTGGTCCAGGAGCTCGGCGCCGCTGGTGATCACGGGACGTAGTTGATGCCGATAGGCCGTCCGGGTGGTGCTTGTGCCAGCGTGGCCGACCAAGTCAGCTATGAGTTCCTCGGTCGCTGTGGAATCGGACATGAGCGACACGAATGAGTGGCGTAGCTAGCGTGGTGTCAGCTATCCAGGATCTTGGCCTTCGGTACGACGGATCTGAATGTCTTTCGGACGACTTGAGCTTGCTGGACCGTGTCGTAGCGGGTGCCAAAGACGTAGGTGATGTGCTCGGAGTTACTTCCGTGCTCGTGCCGCCACTTTCGTTGGTTTTCTTTGTGTCCCCAGAACGTCTCGATGACAAAGTCAGGTAGGATTGTGCGACGGCTCTTGCGAGTCTGCGTGTCGTTGCCTTTGCGAACTGAACGCCAGACTTCCAAGTGTGGGGTCGTTACTCGCTTCCACCGCTGTGCTTGGCCCGGCCCTGCCCTTTCCCCATTGGGGACGGCCCCACATTTAATCAGTCTTGCCTTTCGGCCGGGAAAAACTCCAGCTCATCGAGTTTTGGGGAAAGTCTGCGGAGCTCTTTGCTATTGAGGGGATGCTGGCCTCAATGGTCAGCATGATGCGTCAGGTACCGACGTGGGATCGTAGAATTCGTTTGTATAGCATTCGTCGCGAAAAAATCCTTGGTTGCCGATCGCGATGACTCTGATACCGCTGAGTTCGCCATTGATGCCGTTGTACTGGGGCATCGAGAAATAGAAGATGTGCTCTCCTTGGGTAACCCGCCTCTTCGTTGGCGACTCGATTTCCTTCATGATCAGATTGGTTCGCCAGAAGCAGGTGACCAGATTGCCGGGGTCAGTTCCAGCCCCTCCGAGTTGGCGGGCAACGAGGTGGCACCGTTGGAACACTGAAAAGCCTCCTTCAGAGGCTAGGGGATTCTTTGGTTTGGGCCAGTTCCATAGTGGGTTGTAATCGGCTTTGCCGCCATCCCGCAACGGCTTACACAGATAGCCCGCGGAGAAGACGGCCTTGTACCCATCTAGGTAATAGTCGCGGTTGCCGCTGGTGGGCTCATGGCTCGCGCCGCCATTGGTGTAGGCGGGCCTGCAGGCGCGTGCAGGGTTGCGCCAGTTGATCGCGGTGATCTCATTGTTGGTGCCGACGGTAATGTGCTGATCGGCGACGAGCTCTTTTATGACTGAATCGGGGAGATTTAGACTGTTGAGCCGTTCAACCTTCTGCTGTTCGGTGAGCGATGTGGTGCTGGTGCATAGTGATGTGAGAGTCCAGGTGTAGTTTCCGGCACCGGTGATGACTGTGAGGTTCTCGAATGCGGGCTCGCCGCTTTCGCAGAGGATACTGACCGCAGGTTGCAGGCGCGTTTGCATTTCGGGCCGTCCCGCTGCCCACAGATCACGGTTCGTGTCAGGGATGACCAGGCGGGCGTGCACGGTGCAGTTCTCGGCTTGTTGGTTCGCGTTGGTGACCGCTTGATTGATGCTGGTGGCCAGGTCCGTACCCGGTACGACGATCACGCCGGTGCAGTGCATCGCCTCGGTGTCCGGGTAGTCGCTGATAATCACCGCGTCCAGCGAAGCGATCTCGTCGCTGGGAAGATAGGTGAGGCCGACGGTAGGGGCGGCCGCGTTGCCCAGCTCGGTGGCAGCGGATTGAAGGCCGGGCACGTATGCGGCGTACCGGGTCGGGTCGGGGCTGCTCAGGTGTTCGGCGAGGACCGCCCATGAGGTGAAGCGGTCACCAGCGTCAGTAAGGCGGCGCAAGAGTGGGGTGTCGGCGTATTTAGCTTGGGCCGGGTTGGCTTGCGTGGCTTGGACTATGGCGTCGAGGACGTCGTCAACGGACACGTCATCGTCGAGCATACTGTGCATCGCTTCGACAGCGATGTCTTTTGCCGGCATGGCCAAAGGCCGCAGGACGCGGTCGAGGGCGGGTTGGGCTTGGTAGCCGCCGAGTCGGTCTACCAGATCGCGGTAGCGGGGTGCGTTGGAACCGCCGATTTGCGGCGCGTAGGTGACCACGGTGTAATTGATGGTGATGCTGGTGGTCTGGCCGGGGGCCGGTTTCGGAGCCGGGTTGGTGAAGCTCATAATCGACGTCGAAGCTTCCCCGCCAGGTTGGATGATGCCCAACGACTCGGTGACCGCACTCATGCCGGGGGTGGCGCTTGCGGTGACGGAAGCCTCGCCGGGACCGTTTCCGATGTTTCGAATGGTGGCCGTCCAGGTACAGGTGTCCGTGAAACAGTCTTTGGCGTTGATCGTGGCGATGAGTTCGGGCGCGACGAGTGGGAAGTCGCTCAACGGCGGTGGCGGTTGAGTCTCGACGGGTGTGTTCGTGGCGTCAGGATCGGTGTTGTGCCCGTTGAGAGTATCGGTCGAGGCATCCTTTGTGGCCTTCGCAGTTTCGGGGGACGCGGGATGTGGCGCGATCGCTATCGTGCCCAAGGCCGTACCACCAGCGGCTTGCGTCAGTTCGATTTCGATCTCGGCTTGATGTCCGTCCCAGGGCACCTGAACGGCTGGTACGTCTGTGGTGTGCGCGGAGGCTGTCTGGAATTGGAACAGGTCAGTGTCGATCGGACCGAACAGCGCCATCACCTCGATCGGGGCGCTGCTGGAACGTATGAGTGTCCAGTCCTGCAAGTTCAAGGCGACCGCTGGGATTCCTTGGTATGAGGTGAGGTCAGGGTCCAAGACTCCATCGTCGTTGATAGTACGGATAACTTCGGGCAACGAGGACGGGTTGAACTCAGCGGCCAGATCGATGGGTAGTGCCGTTCCGGGGTCGAGCTGAATCCATTGATTCTTGACCTGGCTAGCATAGGAGGGCGCGCGGCGGGACCACCAGTCCTCATCAGCCCACACCGCTGACCCTTCAGGCGTGGTGTGTACGGTCGCGACTCCGGCGAACTGGTCAATGACTGAACCAGTCGCATACCCCTCCTCCGTGATCGTCAACTGGCCGGCTGACTCGGTACCGTCAGGAGCGATGTAGGTGTAGCTCAGGTCAATAGCCGGAACGTTGTCAAAGTGAGTGGCCGGGTCGGTGTGGAGCGTGCCGGTGGGTGCGTTGTCGAACTTGAAGACCACCACCAAAAGGGCGAACGCTACCGCGACTACGGCTACCAGGCAGATCGGCAGGGCTATCTTGGTGTTCGTGTACCAGGGCGGTCGGGGTGGGGCGTACATGGTGTCGGGCACCTCGAAATCTGTGATCAGCGCCAAGCGCCGAGGCGGTATGAACACGGCCCATATCACTTCGCGGGACAGCCAGCTTCCCGCAGGCTATTCCGCGCTCATCTTGGCTCCGCCCTGACGGCGTCCTGTGGTGGATAAGCGCGACTCACATTCACGACCGATGCTGTTGTCCCCAAACCGTAAAGGCTCGGGTCTGCACGCGGCTGTCAGAAAGCCGACATCACCACGACAGCGTGTTCGTATAGCGTTTCAACGGATACCAAGCCACAGGATGGCTTGGACGCCAGCGACCAGCCTGAGCAGTGTTTCATTTGGGGTGTCCGGTAGGTTTTTAGCGACCTGAGGCTATCGAATGCCCAAAGCCTTTGTCCGGCTTGTACGCAGCTATGTCTGCTGCTCTACCGACCGCTAAGACCGCTCCTCTCAACGCGAAGCTCTCCTTGGGCTCGGAGTTCTGGCTCAGCGGACCGTCCTCGACGAGGGTCCGACCGGCACGAACGGGCGTGGCTCGGACTGTGATCCACGGACGTGGAGGTCTTCGATTCTCATCTATCGGCCAGCGGTCGGTGTTGTCCACGTGGTCGCCGACGGTTTCGAGGTAGGCAAGTGTCGCTCGACTACCAGACCGCCGTGAGTGCCCAGAGACCTCGAGGGAGAATTGAAAGTCGCCAAATCGATCTTGCGTGATGGGATGGGTAACAGTCTGGTCCATACCTTTCCAGCGTTTGCGCACCTTCCTACCGACGTTGTTGAGTGTCCAAGGAGCCATGGAGACTCCGCCCTCCGAAAGAAGACAATCACGTGGCTACAGTAGCCAACCCCGGCCCTGCCGCTTCTATAGCGACGATTAATCGAGCCAGGCGGTGGATGGTCGCCGGTCTTTGTATTTCCATCATCGGTACCCGCATTGTTCAAGGTGGCTCCCACGGCTCTGTGGCCAATGGAACTCTCCCCGTTATCTGGATCGCGATCCTTGCCACCTTCGGCTACGCTATCGCCTTCGCCGCCCCGATTACCGCGAAGATACTGAGTCGCTATAACCCTGCCCGAGTCCTCGTCTGGTCGGAAGTCACCGAATGCGCCATTTCCGGTATCGCCCTAGCCGCGCTGTTCCTCCTTCCTCAACACACGATCCCCATCCTCGTCACCTACTTGCTTATGGCCGTTTTCTTCCCTGTCGTTGGCGATGTCGTCGAAGAATTTTATGGACAACAGCTAGCTCAACTCAATCCCCAGCAAGCTTTGGCCTTCAACTCCACCATTTACGCCGTCCTTGCCGCCATTGGGTTGGTCCTAGCGATGCCTATGGGCAGCGTCGTGGCTGGATACTCACTCACCTGGCTGATAGCCGCCAATGCCCTCTTGTCCGCCACTGGTTGTCTATTCCGGCTCGTTGCCTCTCGCACGGTAGTCACCGCACCAGTGGCTGACCAAGACATCGACGACTTCGGCCCCTTGGGCAAGAAATCCACCCTCGGCGACTTCCTGCGCGACCTCACCCTGACCGGACCCGCCTCTCCGGCCATAGCCTTCATCACCCAAATCGGAGGGTCCATAGGTGGAATGTTCGTCTACTTGTGGATAGCGCATAACACCGGCTGGCCCACCGCCACCGCTCTTGGCTTGGTCATCGGCCTCTTTGGAATTGGCGCGACCATCGGCCCCTTCCTGGCACCCCTACTACGCCGACTCATGTCCACCGAAGACGCCCTCATTCTCGTCTTCGGAACATGCTTGGTCATCCTCGCCGCCGCAGTGCTTGGTGTTACCTTCCTGGCGGCACCGGCCAATTGGATCTGCGGCCTGAGCTACGTCTTCCTCATTGGGCTAGCCACCCGATGCAGCACAGTCCTCATCACCACCCTGCGCCAGCAATCATTCAGAGGAAGCCGATTTACCGCCATTATGAGCTGGTCATTCTCAATGAACGCGCTTGCCGCCATCATTGGTAACTGGCTGGGGTACGCGCTGAGCGTGAATCAGTATCCGCAGATTGGACTGTTGGTCTACCTAGGAGCAATCGCTGTCGTCTTCGTTGTCGTATGGCGATTCCGTCACAGCACGAAGCCCGACAGCCAACTTGTGACGCCGTGAGGCATCACTGTGAACAGACGCCCCGGCAATGCAAGAGACCACAGTCTGCACCACGCGATCTCCCACTTTTGATGGACAATGGCTTCAATCTTGCTGGCGATGCCCGAACGTGAAAGCCCTGGTGAGGTTGAGGCATGGCCTACTCACGTGTGCGAACGGTATTCGCTCATCACCTCACATCGCCTCGCGGAGCTTGGATCGCCCTGGGCATGGCAACGCTGGCATTTCTAGTGCTGTTCGGGGTATTCGCCCCCGCCCAAGGCCCAACCGGCCACGCGACGGCCCCCAGCGATTCAGAGTCCGCCCGTGTCGATGAACTGCTGGGCCAATTCCCCGACAGCGATGAACAGCCGGTCCTCATAGTCGCCACCAAACCCGGCCCTGAAGCATTGACGCCATCCGATATCGAAGCTCTACAAGGGCTGGTGCCGGTGCTGGAACAACACACAGGCACACCGTCCACCGGCCCCAGAATCAGCGACGACGCGGCTGTGGCGGTGATCGTCACCCCGATAGTGGTGGGGGAGGACAACGCGGAAACCGCCAACACGATCGAGGAGCTTCGCGGCACGATAGCCGCTCATGACCCCGAGGGACTGGACCTCCAAGTGACCGGCGGCCCCGCATTTGGGGCCGACGTCACATCGGCATTCGACAACGCCGATGCCACCCTATTGGCAGTCACCATCCTTATCGTGGCGTTGCTGCTGATAGCGACGTATCGATCCCCGATCCTGTGGGTTATTCCGTTGGTCGTCATAGGGATCGCCGAACAGCTGGCCGGCGCGGTGACCGGTGCGCTTGGAGCCGCGTTCGATCTGCAATTTGATGCCGGGATCATTAGCGTGCTCGTATTCGGGGCGGGCACGAACTACGCCTTGCTTCTCATATCTCGATATCGCGAGGAACTATCCGTCTACGACGACCACCGTCAGGCGTTGCGTGTTGCCTGGCACGCCACCGCCCCGACGATAATCGCGGCGAATCTCACTGTTGTCCTAGCGTTGTTGACCCTCGCGCTGGCGGTCATCCCCGGTACTCGAGGTCTGGGCCTGTCGGCCTCCGTGGGTCTTCTGATTGCCTTGGCCGCCGTTCTCTTCGTGTTGCCTCCGCTGTTGTCCCTCTGCGGTCGAGGAGCGTTTTGGCCGTTCATCCCGAAGTCTGGCGATGAGGCCCAATACGGGAAGATGTGGCGCGCCATGGCCACAGCGGTCATGCGCCGACCTGCGGCAAGCTTGGGGTCCGGTCTGGCCGTGCTGGCAATCATGGCCTCGGGCCTTTTCGGCACCTCGATCGGACTCGATCAAATGGAAAAGTTCCGGGTGCAATCAGAGTCGGCCGCTGGTCTAGAGGCGCTATCGGCCCACTTCCCAGCCGGCGAATCACAGCCGATGTTCATCGTGACCAATAGCGCGGCTACCGGCGACGTCTTGGAGGTTGTCGCAGACGTCGACGGGGTCGTGCGCGCGATGGAGGTGGGCCAGACCGACGATGGCACGCTGTCCAAAATCATGGTGACCGGTGAATATTCGCCGGGCACTGCCCAGAGCCTGGACCTGGTCTCACATCTGCGCTCCGTTACTCATGCGGTGCCCGATGCCGAGGCGCTCCTGGGCGGGGCGGAGCCCACAGAACTTGACGCTCGGGCAGGAAACCAGCGGGACTTGCTGCTGATCGCGCCTCTGATCTTGGGAATGATCTGTGTATTTCTGCTAGTACTGTTCCGGTCAGTGGTGGCCGCGGCGCTGTTGACTCTGATCAACCTGGCTAGCGCGGTGGCCGCGATGGGGGCGGGAGCATGGTTGAGCCGCATTGTTTTCGACCAGCAGGCGCTGGACCCGCAAGTGCCGTTGTTGGCGTTCCTGTTCTTGGTGGCCCTGGGAATCGACTACACGATTTTTCTCGTGCAGCGTGCCCGCGCCGAGACGCGACCACATGGCACGCCCGAGGCGATGGTGCGGGCGGTCTCTCGCACCGGTGCTGTGATCACCAGCGCCGGGGTGGTTCTTGCCGCGGTGTTCGCCGCGCTGGGAGTTTTGCCCCTGGTGGCGCTTGGCCAATTGGGTGTGATCGTCGGAGTGGGCATTGTGGTGGATGCGCTGCTCGTTCGTACCGTGATCGTGCCGTCTCTCTTCGGGGTTCTCGAAAGCCGGATCTGGTGGCCAAGGAATGCCAGAAGCTGAGGCACGTAGCTGTCTGTCCTCCACAGGTGGGGCCTGGGCAGAAGTCGGTGGAATCTGCACGTTCCCAGCAGCCTTCCCGCTCAAAGACGGAGAATCAACGCATGCGTTTGAATCAGTCGCAAGGTTCCACCGATGAGGAGACGTCTCCCGACCGGGCACGGCCCGAACTGGCGGTGCGGGCGATGCTGATCGGGCAGCACCTCATTGCGGTGGTGTTGACTCTGATAGGTATCGGGCGCGCGATCTTCGAGGGCACTCCGGTTGCCGCGGCGTTGACGGCGGGCCTGGTCGTCTTCGTGTGGTACGCCTCGGGGATGGTTGGGTCGCAACTGGCGCGGCCCGCCTGGTGGATCACGGGGCTGGCGCTGGTGTGGGTGGCAGCGGTAGCGGTGTCGCCGGAGTTTGTGTGGCTGGCGTTCCTCATATGGCTGCTTGCTGGCCAAATGCTGCCGCGTTGGTGGTCGGTAGGTTTGTCTTTCGCCGTCTTCCTGGTCGTCGCGGTGGCCCCGGTCGCGCATGAGGGAACCACCACCTATGCGAACATCATTGGGCCGTTGATCGGCGGCGTCTTCGCCCTGGGGATTTCGCGCGGATACCTTGAACTGGTTCGGGACGCTCGGGAGCGGGAACGGCTGGTGTCCTCGTTGATTGCGGCACAACGGGAGATGGCCGATCTTCACGATGAACTCGCCCGTGCGCAGCGCCATTCGGGCGCGATCGCCGAACGTACCCGACTGGCGCGCGATATCCACGACACGGTCGCGCAAGGACTGTCCTCGATTCGGCTGCTGGCTCATGCTAGGGCCGACGCTAGCCACGATCAGGTCGCTGTTCACGCTTTTCGGCAGGTCGAGGCACTGGCTCAGGATAGTTTGGCCGATATCAGACGCATTGTGGACGCTTTGGCTCCCGCTGAGCTAGAAGATAACGCACTGGCCACAGCATTGGAGCGCATGCTCACCCGTTTTCAAGACCAGACCGGTGTTGCCACGAAGCTCCACGTCGATGAGTCTCTTCCTGTGTTGCCGACGGTGACGGAAGCGGCCCTATTGCGTACCGCTCAATCGGCTCTAGCTAATGTTCGTCAACATGCCGGGGCGAACCGGGTCGTGGTGAGCCTCATCGATGCCGAGGACGTGGTGCGGCTTGACATCATTGACGATGGGCGAGGTTTCGATGTGCGAAGGTGGGATTCGTCGGCCTCGGTTTCCGAATCTAGCTATGGGCTGCATTTCATGCGGTCGCGTTTGCGTGAGCTCGCTGGTGGGCTTGAGGTTGAAAGCACGCCTGGAGAGGGAACCGCGCTCTCGGCCTTTCTTCCTCTTTACACGGTGACGGAGGAGATGTAAATGATCGCGAGGGTGCTGCTCGTCGATGACCACCCAGTCGTCCGAACTGGGCTGCGCGCTGTCATCGATGCCCATGAGGGGATCACGGTGGTTGGCGAGGCCGCTACGGGAGAAGAGGCCATAGCTCTAGCCAGCCATTTGCAACCAGACGTCGTGTTGTGTGACTTGCGCCTGGGGGAGGGACTCGATGGGGTGGCGACGACGGCGGCTTTGCGTGCCGCTGCGTTCGCGCCAGCGGTCCTCATCTTGACCACATTCGACCGGGACGCCGAGATCCTGAGCGCGATGGAGGCGGGTGCGGCCGGGTATTTGCTCAAGGAAGTACCGCCGGAGACGATCATCGAAGCCATCCGTACGGCGGCCAACGGAGGAATGTACCTTCCTGGGGAGCTTGCCACCCGAGTGGTTCGGGGCATTCGCAAGCCTGTGCCACGTCTGACCGAACGTGAGCTCGATGTCCTGAAGCTACTTGCCACCGGCGCTTCGAACCAGGAGATAGCGCGTTCGCTCTTCGTTACCGAAGCCACTATCAAAAGTCATCTCACGCATATTTTCCGCAAACTTGAGGTCGACAGCCGTTCCCGCGCCGTCCATATTGCTCAAGAGACCGGCTTGATCTCGTCTCATTAGCCGCAAACGGCACCTTCGGGATTCCCCTCATCTCGCTTACCTGCCCAACCTGCGGGTGGCTGGCGAGCGCTCGGTGAGGTGCCCTCAGCAGGTCCCTCGGTACTGAATGAGGCAATCGGTTCGGGTCGCCCGGCGGGTTTCCGCGCTGCGACCGAGGTGCTCGATGGGGCCGCTGCCCACACCTGAGTCGTTGCGATGTGCCCGTTAGACGATTGCCAGGGCCACAGTGGGGACGGCCACGAGGGCGATGGCCGCCATCAAGGCGAGGGCGCGCCCTGGCATGGACAGCGGTGGCAACGGGTCGGTGAGTCGGGCGACTCGCGTTGCTTCGTTGTGCTCGGGGCCGCTGTGGGAACCGGCGGCGAGAGAAATCGCGTGCGCGAGGGTATCGGCATCGCAGGTGCGACTGGCGCGGTCGTCAGCCATCATCTCGATGAGTTGGGACACTGAGGACCGGGCTACTGCCGTGCTGGGAATCCACGGTAGTGCCTGGTTCCAGGCCATGAACGGCAACGCCAGTATGTCGTGCCGATAGTTCAGGTGGGCGTACTCATGGGCGATGACCGCATCCAATTCGCCCTTGGCGAACGTGTCACGCATACCGCTGGTGACCACGAGGAGCGGCGGTGATCCAGGGACGCAGTAGGCGGCGGGCCGGTCGTGGTCGATGACGATGGTTTCGGGTCGATCGGGGTCGTCGCGCGCCAAGAGCGCCACCGAGTCGCGGTGCTGTTGGCGTTGCCGCCTGGTGCGGAGCGCGCTGATGGCCAGAGCGATAGTCAGCTGCGCGCTGAGGGCGGCCGCGATTGCCAGCGCCGCGATATGCGGCGCGGTCAGGTGCGCGAAGGGTTCCCCAGCTAGGGTCTGCCGGGCAAAGGCGGCTAGGGACGAGGGCAAATGATGGTCCAGCGGGGAGAGCGCGTAGATCAAGGGTGCGCCGATGAGTGATAGTCCGCCCGCCAAGCCGATGGCCTGCCACACAATGATGGCGGCGATCGGGTCGCGCTGGGGCCAGCGGGCTCGGGCGAGGACTCGTGGCACGGGCCAGGCCAGTGCGATGGCGAGTGCCGTCAGCCCGAGCCCAGTGATAATCATGTGCGGTCATCCGGGCGTTTGCCGAGCACGCGCTGGAGGAGGGTGCGCAGGCCCGCGTCGTCGCGGGAACCTCCGACGAAGCGGGCCAAGACGGCTTCCCGGTCGGGTGCTTGGTCGAGCACTTCGTGCATGAGCGCGGCGACGTGTTCTTCTCGGGTGGAGGCGGCTATGTACCGTTTGCCGCGCCCCTCGCCTTCCCGGCGCACGAAGCCTTTGGTTTCGAGGCGGCTGAGGACGGTGTGGACTGTGGTGGCGGCCAGCTCTCGGTCGCCTAGGGCTGAGCGCAATTGTGAGGCGGTGCGGGGGGTGGGGTCGTTCCACAGCACGTCCATGACGGCGCGTTCGAGTTCGCCCAGGGTTGCCACGTGTCACCTCATTCGTGTCGGGTCGGTTCCGTCACCATATTCTACCGCTTGTGGAAGAGTGGGGCTAGGGTTGCTATTCTACGTCGCGTAGAAACAAATTCTACGATGCGTAGAAAAGTTCGGGATGTAGTTTCCGACCCGTCAACGTGAGGACTGGCCGATGGAATTCGACCTCACCGCGCTCGACCCGGTCACGCTGGCCCGGTGGCAGTTCGGCATCACCACCGTCTACCACTTCCTCATGGTCCCGCTGACGATCGGCCTCGGTCTCACCGTGGCCATCATGCAGACCCTGTGGCACCGCACCGGCAACGAGGTCTACCTGCGCATGACCAAGTTCTGGGGCAAGTTGTTCCTCATCAACGTGATCCTCGGTATAGCCACCGGCCTGGTGCAAGAGTTCCAATTCGGGCTCTCATGGAGCGAATACAGCCGCTTCGTCGGTGACGTCTTCGGGTCCCTCCTAGCACTAGAGGCCCTGCTGGCGTTCTTCCTGGAATCGACCTTCCTGGGGCTATGGATCTTCGGCTGGGGTCGCCTGCCCAAACGCGTCCACCTGGCCACCATCTGGGCGGCCGCCATCGGCGCCATCGTCTCGGCCTACTTCATCATCGCGGCCAATTCCTGGATGCAGCACCCGGTGGGTATCGAATTCGTCGATGGCCGCCCGGTGCTCAACGACGTGGGCGCGGTGCTGACCAACAGCACGACCCTGGCGGCCTTTCCCCATGCCATCTTCGGCTCCTTCGCCGTAGCCGGGGCCTTCCTCGTCGGTATCTCCTGGTACCACCTGCACCGCCACCACCGGATGCGCCTCGACGATGACGTCGACCGAGCCGTATGGCGTAAATCGCTCAAAGCCGGCGCCTGGGTCTCCCTGGCCGCCTTCATCGGACTGGTTTTCACCGGAGACGTGCAGGCCAAACTCATGTTCGAACAACAGCCAATGAAAATGGCCGCCGCCGAGGCTCTATGTGAGACCGAACAACCCGCCAGCTTCTCCATCTTCGCCATCGGAGAAATCCAAGTCGAAGACTGCGAAGACATCACCTCCATCACCGTGCCCGGCCTGCTGTCCTTCCTGGCCGAAGGCGACTTCGAATCCGAAGTCCGCGGCATCCGTGACTTGGAGGAGTACTACCAGGAGGAATACGGCGCGACCTACCCCGACGACGAATGGCTGGGCGACCGGGCCGGACAACCCATCGACTACGTGCCCAACCTGCCAGTGACCTACTGGGGTTTCCGCGTCATGATCGGCTTCGGCGCCATGTCGGCCGCGTTGTCGCTGGCCGCATTGTGGCTGACCCGAGGCGACCGTCTGCCGTCGTCGCGCTGGCTCATGCGGGCGGCCGTCGGTGGAATCGCACTGCCATTCATCGCCAATGCCGCAGGGTGGATCTTCACCGAGATGGGCCGTCAACCCTTTGTCGTGGTGCCCAACCCCGATCCCGATGGTGTGGAAGGCGTGTTCTTCTACACGGTTCAGGCTGTCTCACCACACATGAGCGGCGGGGAAGTCTTGACATCCCTCATCAGCCTGACGCTCATCTATGGCGCGCTCGCCGTCGTCGAGATCGCCCTCATCACCAAGTATGTCCGGGCCGGGACTCCCGGCGTCATGCCAGATCAGGACGACTCCGACGACGAGCCCTCAGAGGAGAAAAAAGATGTCTTGTCCTTTGCTTACTGACCGGCGCTACCCGAACCGGAGGTACTGACATGGACCTGGCAACGCTCTGGTTCATCCTCATCGTCGTGCTGTGGCTTGGCTATCTCTTTCTAGAGGGATTCGATCTGGGCGTGGGAATGCTGCTGGGTCGTCTCCCTCGCAACGAGACCGAACGCCGCGTCATGATCAACACCGTCGGCCCGGTATGGGACGGCAACGAAGTGTGGCTGGTGACGGCCATCGGCGCGATGTTCGCCGCCTTCCCCCACTGGTATGCCAGCCTGTTGTCTGCCCTGTACCTGCCGATCCTCCTCGTCGTCCTCGCCCTCATCCTGCGGGCCTGCGCCTTCGAATGGCGCGGAAAACACGACTCTGATCGCTGGCGGACCTGGTGGACCGCATGCCTCACGTGGGGCTCGGCCATTATCGCCTTCGGTGTCGGCCAGGCGCTCGCAGCGACCACATTGGGTATTCCCTTGGACGACAACGGCAACCGCCTCGGAGGGGTCCTGGCGGGATTCCACCCGCTTACCTGGATCGGGGGAGTGGCAGCCGTTGGCTTCGCGCTGGTTCACGGAGCCTTGTACGTGGCCCTAAAAACCGAAGGGGACTTGCGTTACCGGGCCCGGAAATTGTCATATCTACTGATCCCCGCCGGGCTGGCTCCACTGGCCACGTGGGCCTACTTGGTCGTCGCCCGGGCCCAAGCGTGGCCTTTGCTGATCGGAGTCGCCGCTACCGTGGTCGCCGGAGCTGTCGCCTGGTGGCGCTCATCGGTCGGCCGCGAGGGCCAAGCCTTCGCAGCCTGGGGCCTCGCCTTGGTCACTGCCATCGCCACTATCTTCACCGCCGCCTATCCGGTCGTCCTACCCAGCTCGATCAGCTCCGATGCCGACCTCACCGTGACTAGTGCCGCCGTCAGCGACTACACCCTCACCGTCATGACCTGGGCCGCAGCGTTCGGGCTGCCGGTCGTCCTCACTTATCAGGGGTGGACGTACTGGGTGTTTCGCCGCCGCCTCTCCACCGGACACATGCCCCAGGTTCACCCGGTCAGGCCGCTACCTGCCCAACCGCCGGACGCGCCCGAGTCCGAGGAATCGCAGGTGCGATCGTGATGATGCGCAAAGGCCCACTGGCTGGCCTCGAACTAAACACCACCGCCCCGGTACTCGCGACCACCGGCATATGCGCCGTGGCAAAGGCGATGGGGATGATCCTGACCGCGTGGGGACTTGCCACCGCCGTCGCCGCCATTGCCGGAGGGTGGGGCGCGAACGCGACATGGTCGTGGATTGAGACGCCCGGGTTGGTCCTCGCCGCGACCGGGATCGGACTGCGCGCCGGGGCCACCTGGGTAGGTGAAGCGGCCGCAGCCCGCACGGCCGTGGGCTTTGAACGGGACCTACGCCGACGGCTGCTAGCGAAGTCTCTCGCCGATCCCTCCGGCTCCACCGGAGCCCGCAGCCTGTTGGCCACCAGTGGCCTCGACGCGGTGCGCCCGTACCTGTCGCGCTTCCTGCCCGCCCTGACCTCATCGGCGATAGTGCCGCTGATCATCGTGGCATGGCTGCTGTACACCGACCTACTCACCGGCATCATCGTCGCCCTCACCGTACCGTTGGTGCCGGTGTTCCTGGCCCTGATAGGGATGCACACCGCCGAGCGCACCGCCGAGTCCACCCGCGCCATCGCACACCTGGCCGATCATGTGGCTCAGCTGGTACGTGGCCTACCAATGCTCGTGGGCCTAGGCCGGGCCGGAGACCAGGCTCAAGCGTTGGCCGACCTGAGCCGCCGCGTGCGGACTCGCACCGTCGCTACTTTGCGCACCGTTTTTCTCTCCTCGATGGCCCTAGAATTGCTGGCGACCATGTCGGTCGCCCTCGTCGCCGTCACCGTGGGGTTGCGCCTCGTGCACGGAACCCTGGACCTACAGACGGGCCTACTGCTGCTGGTGCTCGCCCCCGAGGCGTATGCGCCGTTTCGAACCCTCGGCGCGGCCCACCACTCTAGTGAGGATGGGCGCGAAGCTGTCACACAAGTTAGAGCGATTCTTGAACAAACCTCCGGGACACCACTAGCGGCGCTACCGGGAACACCCGGACAAACGTCGGCGCCGCGCATCAGCGCCACCGGGCTCTCGGTCAGCTACCACGACCGTGAAGGCCAACAGCTACCCAGCCTCGACCTCACACTCGAACCTGGCCGCATCACCACACTCGCCGGCCCCAGCGGAACCGGTAAGTCCACTGTGTTGGCAGTGCTAGCCGGGCACGTCACCGACCGGCACGCGCACATCACCGGCTCGCTCACCGGGCTCGACCGAGACCGCCTCGCGCTGGTCAATCAACACCCCACCGTCACCATGCGACGGGCCATCGATGAGATCGCCCTGCATGTGGACTCCAGCGACCGCGCCCCCATCACCTCGATACTGGCCGAAGTGGGGCTCAGCCACATGGGCGAAGAAGACCCGCACACCTTCAGCCCTGGGCAGAGACAGCGCTTGGCCTTGGCCCGGGCGCTGGCCCGCGTCGACGCGGGCCTAGCCGACACCCTCTTGCTTGACGAACCCACCGCCCACCTCGACTTTGAGGCGGCCGCCCTCGTCGCCATGGCGTTGCGAGCTCGCCGAGGGCGAGCCACGACACTACTGGTCACTCATGATGCCCAGCTGCATGGTCTAGCCGATGCCACCGTGACTTTGCCGGCTTCGCCGGTGCCAAACCTACCGGCTGAGGCCATTCCCACCCGACCGGAACCGGCAAGCACAACCGCTGCGGGACCAGCTGGTACCGAACCGCCGACGGAGGCCGACCCGCATGAGCGCGGCGAGGGTGGAGCCCTTCTGGACCATTCGACCCGCAAACGACTGGCGTTCTCGGCCCTGGTGGGAATCGCGGCAGCGGCAGCTGGAATCGCCTTGAGCGCCACCTCGGCGTGGTTGATCGTCCGAGCCTCCGAACAGCCGCCGCTATTGACGCTGATGGTCGCCATCGTCGGCGTCCGAGCCTTTGGCCTAGCCCGAGCGATTGGACGTTGGGCCGAGCGCGTCAGCTCTCACAGTGCGGTTCTCTCGTGCATGGAAGGGCTCCGACTGCGACTGTGGGAAGCCATGACCCGCCGCGGACCAGCAGTGATGCGCGGAGTGGGGGAGCGCGCGGTCTCGCACGTGATCGGAGACCTTGACCGGTTCCAAGAACAGGTACTGCGCGCTGTCCTTCCACCGATGATCGCTGTGGGTAGCGCCATCGTGGGTGTGGCGATCCTGGCCTTCCTGTCTCCGGCCGCCGCCGGAGCCTTGGCACTGGCAGTTGTGGCCGCCATGATCGGCTCGATTCTGGTCGCGCGGTGGTCTGCGGACCGTGAGTCGGTGCGGATGCGTGCTGAGGCCGAACAACACGTGTCTGTCGCGCTCGAGGCCGCCGTGGATGTGCGAGCGCATCGGGCCGAGGGGGGAATTCTCGCCCACCTAGACTCGGTGGCCGATCGGCAATCGGCCCATGACCGGCGACGAGCGACTGTGGCCGGCGCGGTGGAGGCGATCGTCTTGGCCTCGCTGGGAGCCGCGGCGCTGCTAGCGGTCGTGATCGGGGCCGGGCAGGTCGCCGCTGGGACGTTGGCGGCAACGGGCTTGGCGGTATTGGCGTTGACCCCGTTGGCACTGGTAGAACCGATCGCCGCCGTAGGCCCGGCCGCCCAAGCCGCGCAGGGACTGGGCGAAACCTCGCGCCGCTTGCGCACCGTCATCGACCTTCCCGCGCCGCGCGAACCGGACCATCCGCAAACACCCTCGCAGAACACCAATAGCCTGCGGCTGCGGGACGTCGCGGTCGGTTGGCCCGCTGGGCCCACCATTGCCTCGGGGGTGGACCTGCGGGCCAACCCAGGACAGTGGACGATCCTCACCGGCGACTCCGGGGCGGGAAAATCCACCGTGCTCGCCCTCATCTTGGGATTCCTCCGACCGCGACAGGGCCGCTACCTTCACGGTGCGGACCTAGATGCCATCTGGTCGCCGGAGGTCGACACAGCGGACCTGCTCACCGGTGATGTCAGGGCCCCTATCGCCTGGTGTCCACAAGACGCGGTCTTCTTTGAGGGCACTCTGGGCGCGAATCTGGCGTTGGCTCAACCGAAGGGAGTCTTGACTGGTCCTTCCGGGCAGCGCCGCATGGTCAGCGCGTTGGAGAGGGTCGGCTTGGGTGATCTGCTCGCTTCGCTGCCCGATGGACTTGATACCCGGCTGGGGCCGGAGGGGATGGGGCTGTCCGGGGGTGAACGACGGCGGCTGGCGGTGGCTCGCGCCTTGTTGACCGAGCGTCCGGTGCTGGTGTTGGACGAACCCACGGCGCACCTTGACTCCGCGACCGCCGCAGCGCTGATGGCGGATCTGCGCCAGTGCACGCGAGACAAGGCGGTCATTGTGGTCACTCATGATGCTCTGGCGCGATCCGGCGATCGTCTGGTCTCGCTAGGTGCTGCTCCTCGGGCCTGCGGGAACGTGGCTTCTGCGCACCAAGTCGGGGCTTTGGTCCCGGAGTCCGCTGGCTGATGGCCCCTCGGCTGTGGTCGACACCCATATTTTCCTGGCCTGACTAAAGCAGGATGACCTCGCGCAAAGGTGGTGCGGCGTGCATGCGGTAGAGTCACGTTGATAATGAATATCATTTGCATTCACTGAGGTGTGACGTGATCGACCGCGAAGCCGTGTCTGCCGCCGCTGACGCCGCCTGGCGCGGTGGGCCCGTGGCCGGGCCGCAATTGGCCTCCGCCCGCGACCGGGCCGCACTCTTGTCAATGCATGCGGCCCTTCATTGCTTGGCCCCGACTCAGCGCTTCGACGCGGCGTCCCTAGCCAGAAAAGGTGGTGTCGCCGCCCGTCACGCTCCGATTGTGGACAGATGGCTCGAAGAGCTGGCCGCACATGACATTGTGCGTAGGCACGAACAACAGTGGGAATGGAATGCCGAACCGCCCGCCCGGCAAGCGGTCGACGCCGCCTGGCAAACAGCCCGCGAGCTGGCACCCCGCCGAGGCGAAGGTCGGGCTTTGACCGACTTCTTCGCCCGCTGCGCGGAGCACTGGCGTGAACTCCTCACCGACACCATTGGTGCCCAAACTCTGCTGTTCGAAGACGAGGCGATTACCACCGAGATCTACCAAACCAATGCGGCCAGCCGTTACACCAACGCCGCCGCAGCCGAGGCACTAGCCCAATGCCTGGAACAACACCACGGGCCCACCGCTCCCTCGGCACTGGAAATAGGCGGCGGCATGGGCGGAACCACCGACGTCGTCCTCGACCGTATTCGTCACCTGGCTGCCGACTACCACTTCACCGATGTGAGCCGTTGGTTTCTCGAACGAGGACGCGACCGCTGGGCCGGACGCTGTGGCCTGACCACCGGTTTCTTCGACATCAACGATCCGGCCGCCTGGGAGTCACCCCCGAGGAGGTTCGACGTCGTCCTAGCCGCGAACGTGTTCCACAATGCCCATGACCCCGCCATGCTCAGTCGCCGATTGCGAAGCGTCGCCAACGACTCCGGCCACCTGGTCATGATTGAAACTCACATCGAGCACCTGCCGTTGCTGATGTCCATGCGTTTTCTCATGTCACCACCGACCGCAAAGGTCCCCTTTACCGATGAGCGCGCCAACAACGGCCGCATTTTCCTGCCCATGTCGCAGTGGCGACAGCACCTGCAAGATAACGGCTGGACGGTCCTAGATCTCGTGCCGACCGACCCCGCCGAAACCGAGTCAGACCAGTTGGCCCACCCCGTAGCCCGTTTCGGTCAGCACGTCCTCATAGCCGCTGCGGCGAAGGAGTAAAGAAGTGAGTTCCCCCCACGTCGATTCCCACGACTATGTGCCCGACCACCGGGTAGCCGTGGTCGCCATGAGCTGCCGCTTCCCCGGTGCCACCACGCTTGCCGAATATGAGGACCTCATCCGCTCCGGACGCGAGGGACTGACCCGCCTGGACGCGCAGGCACTGCGCCGCGCCCAGGTTCCGACCGCTGTGAGCCGCCGACCCGGCTACGTGCCCGTCAGCGGAATTCTGCCCGACCCGACCGCCATCGACGCTGCGGCGCTAGGGCTGTCGGAAACCGAAGCCGAGCTGATGGACCCCCAACAGCGGGTCTTCCTCGAATGCGCCGCAGAAGCACTCGAATCCGCCTGCCTGGCCACACCCGACCGGCGAGGAACCGTTGGCGTTTTCGCCGGACAATCCCTCTCCTCCTACCTCATCGACAACCTCCGGGATCGATTCCACCCGCGTGGCGGGGACGACCCCGTCGACAGCCTCTTCCTACATGGGCTCAATGTCGCCGATTACCTGCCGCAACGCACCGCCCGCGTGCTGGGATTGACCGGGCCCACCCTCGCCGTCGGCGCCACCTGCGCCACGTCGCTGGTGGCCATCCACTTGGCGGTGAACTCGCTGCTATCGCACGAATGTGACACCGCACTAGCCGGGGGAGTGACCCTCCGTCTGCCGCAAGATCAGGGCTACCTCAGCGTTCCCGATGGGCCGTTCTCCTCCGACGGACACACCCGGGCCTACGGAGCCGAAGCCACCGGTACTGTGTTCACCCAAGGCGCGGGCGTGGTCGTGCTGCGACGACTCAGCGACGCGCTGGCCGATGGTGACGACATTTACGCGGTCGTGCTCGGCAGCGCCATCGGTAACGACGGTCCCGACTCCGTGGCCTTCTCCGCCCCATCGGTGCGCGGTCAAGCGCGCGTCATCGCCGAGGCGCAAGCCGTAGCCGACGTGGCCCCCGACCAGATCGGTCTCATCGAAGGCCATGGAACGGGTACGGCACTGGGCGACCCCATCGAAGTGCGGGCCCTCAACGAAGTCTTCGGCCACGCCGAACAACCCTGGTGCGCACTGGGGTCGGTCAAATCACTGATCGGACACACCGACGCCGCCGCTGGTGTGGCCGGGTTTATCAAAGCCGCGCTCGCGGTGAGCGGCGGATATCTGCCACCGACCGCGCACGCGCAAACGCCGAACCCAAACCTGCCACTGGAACACTCCGCGTTGCGCCTGTCAACCGAGCTGCGCCCCTGGGAAGCTCCCAGACGCATCGCCGGAGTCAGTTCCTTTGGCATCGGCGGAGTCAACTCTCACCTGATCCTCGAAGCGCCACCGCAGCCAAAGCCAACCGCCCACCGGCCGACCGTAGCGGATTCTCACGTCACGTTGCTCTCCGCCGCAGACCGTGAAGCCTTGCGCCAGCGCACCGAAGACGTGCAACATCTGCTCGCCAGCGAGGACGAACCCGCGAGGCTGGCCTCCGCCTTCGCACATGGAGCGCGGCGGCACCCATGGCGCGGCGCCCTAGTGAGTAACGGACGAGGCGAGGTGACCATCGCCGCACCGCCCGTGTCCGCCCCATCGACGCCACCACAGCTCATCTTCGCCTTCCCTGGCGGGGGAGCCCAGTTTCCAGGTATGGCCGCCGACCTCTACCGCAGCGAACCGGACTTCACCCGCTCGCTTGACCGGTTGGCAAACCTCTTCAGCGCCGAGACCGGATGCGACCCCCGCGACATCGCTGTGGCAAACGCGGTGGCGAACCAACCCGGCACCGGTCTGCCAGCGCTGTTCGCCGTGGAAGTGGCGATGGCTCAGCTGTTGGAAAGCTACGGATTGCGCCCCGATGTCCTCCTTGGGCACAGCGTCGGTGAGTACGCCGCCGCTGTTATCGCCGGGGCGCTGTCGGAGGCCGACGCTTGCCGGCTCGTGGCTGAACGCAGCCGACTCATGCAGACCCTGCCACCTGGTTCCATGGTCACCGTGGCGCTTCCGACCACTGAGGTCGCGGAATTGCTCGCTGCTCATCCCGGAATCGACCTCGCGGCGGTCAACGCCCCACAGTTGTGCGTCCTCGCCGGTGCACAGGCCGATATCGCCGCGCTGGAGTCGGATCTACAGCGTCGCGGCGTCGAACATCACCGGGTCGACGTCGCCGTTGCCGCCCATTCGCGCCACGTTGAACCGGTCATGGCGCAACTGCGGCAACTGGTTGACACGTTCCCACCGCAGCGGCCACACCGCACCATGATCAGCACCCTCGACGGCGACCTGGTCACCGGGCCGCTCGAGCCCGAACATTGGGTGCGTCACCTCCGGGGAACCGTACGCATGGATCGAGCCCTCGATACCGCCACCGCCTTGGGCGACAGCCTTCTCATTCAGCCCGGGCCAGGGGCAAGCCTCGCCTCCATCGCCACAGGTGAAGGCATCCGCGACCGGCTCACCACCTTCGCCACCGCCTCCGAAGCCACCACCGCAGGGGCCGGACGGCGGGCGCTACTGGAGTGCCTTGGCCAGGCCTGGTCCCATGGCATCGAACTCGACCTTGACCGGCTCGTGCCACGCCAACCAGGCCGAAGAGTCCCGACCTACCCATGGCAGCGGCGACGCTACGCCTTGCCGCACCTGCTTGGTGCGACCAGAGCCCAACGCGAAGCCTCCGGCCCGCAGCCAAGCCCCGATAATCCCCTACAACTACCCAGCTGGAGACGCGACCGGCCCGCCCGACGTCAACCTTTGCGAACAAAGCGCCTCGCCCTCCTAGCCGACTGGGCCGAGCACACCTCATTGGCCACGGCGGCTCGGCAACGATTCGCTCATATCACCAGCGAGGTTGAGGAGGAGACCGACATCGTCATGATGGTCTCCAACCCGGCCGATCCGACCGATGTCGCAGGTGAACTCAAACGTTGGCAGCGCCTCGCCCAATCCTTCGCCGCCACGGGTGCGCGGCCGCTCCTACATGTCACCTGCGCCGCTGAGGCCGTCACCGGCGGCGAGGAGATCAACCCCGCCGCCACGGCCGCCAGCGGACTGCCGCGAGTATTGGCCCAAGAATTCGCTGGAACCCGCTGGCGCACCCTCGATCTAGAGACCGCCCCCATCACCGAGGCCGCCTGCGATGCGGTGCTCGACGAGCTTGCCGACCTCCACAGCGACCTGGACGAGGCGGCCAAGGCCAGCCATGTGGCGATACGAGGAACCCACCGGTGGACGCGCCGCTGGGAATCATGGACACCTGAGGACACCAGCGAACAAACCTCGGTCGAAGCCCCGTGGATCATCACCGGCGGGTTTGGAAACGTCGGCCTGGCCCTGGCCCGTCGCCTCCGCGAAAAGTCGCCCCATACGCCGGTGATCCTGCTGGGACGTACCCTGCCGGCCCCCGACGATCCACGCTGGGAACGATGGTGCGACCTGAAGGGCCCCAACGTCGAAGCCCACCAGGTGGACGTAGCGCAACCGGGCGCGCTGGGCGAAGTTCTCCACGACATCTCTGGCCGGCACGGCAGCCTGGGCGTCATCGTGCACGCGCCCGTCTCGATCGACCTAGCGCCCCTGGCTGACCTCGACGAGGCCGCCATCACCGCCGCCCTAGCCCCGAAAGTGCGCGGGGCGGTGGAACTGGCCCAGGCCATCGACGCGGCGCACACAAAACCCGACCGTGTCATCCTCATGTCCTCGGCCGCTGGAACCATTGGTGGCTTCGGGTTGGGAGCCTACGTCGCCGCTGGACGTTTCCTCGATGGCCTCGCCTGTTCACGCGGCTGGCTGTCGGTCAACTGGGACCGCATCCGGTTGGGAACCGCGCAAGAGGAGAACACGGCCTCCGAAGTGAGCCTGCGGCACGCCATCGACATCGACGACGTGGTTGACCTTCTCTTGCGTCTGCCGACCCTGCCTTGGAACGGGTACCTTGCCGCCTCACCAACCGAGCTCAACACCCGATCTCGTGCACTCGATATCACCCGCCGCGCCGGGGTCAACGGCACCGGTGGCGAACCATCGCCGCTCGATGACCCCGCCCAACAACTAATTGCCGCGATCTGGAGCGAAGTCCTGGGGCGCGAGGTGCGATCGGCTGAGGACGACTTTTTCGCCCTGGGCGGCCATTCGCTCCTGGCGACCCGCGTGCTCGCATTGCTACGAGAACGACACGGCATCGAACTGCGGTTGCGCGATCTGCTGTCCTCCTCGACGGTCAGCGCTTGCGCCGGGCTGATCGACGTATCCGAGATCGCCGCCGTCGAGGTGCAAAGTACTGCCAGTCCCAGCACCGCCACCCCGCTTGACCGCTTCGGACTGACCCGAGTCCAGCACGCCTACTGGATCGGCCGGACTAGGGGAGTAGACCCCTCGCGCAGCGGCGAACAGGGCGTCGGATGCCACTTCTACCTCGAGTACGACTGCCCACAACTGGATGTGGAGCGTTATGAGAACGCCTGGCGGCGCGTCATCGAACGCCACCCCATGATGCGCACTGTCATAACCGCCTCGGGTGAACACCGACTGTTGGACCCACCCCCACACTTCGAACTGTCCGTCGACGACCTCCGAGAACACTGCGCAACCGAAGCCGAAACCCGCCTGGAAAGCATCCGGGCCCGCCTCTCGACTCGAGTGGCCGACCCCGCCCGCTGGCCACTAATTCATCCGCAGGTGGTTTTGCTCCCCGGTGGCAGGGCCCGGCTACTGCTGTCGGTGGACGTACTCGTTTGCGACTCGGCCAGCTGGATGCTCATTGACCGGGAACTGTGTACGCTCTACCGCGACCCAGACACGTCGCTGCCGCCAGTGCCGACCACCTTCGCCGCCTGCGTCGCCGCCGATGCCGCTCGAAGTGAAAGCCCGCGATATCGGGCCGCCAAGGAATATTGGACGAAGCGAGTGCCCACCCTGCCAGAGGGCCCGCCCATCGCCAGCACAGAAGCGACCGGTCGGCCGCACTTTACGCGCCTGGCCGCCCAGATTCCGGCCCAACGATGGCAATACCTGCGACAACAGGCTGCCGCCCAGCGCGTCACCCCGACGGCGCTCGTGCTCAACCGCTACTGCGAAGCGTTGGCCAACTGGTCGGGGCGTCGGCACTTTTCGGTCACGCTCACCGTGTTCGACCGGCCTCCGGTGCCGGGCGTGGAACGCGTCGTAGGTGAGTTCTCCTCGATGATCGTTCATGAGGCCAACCTTGGTGAGGACACCGCTCGGCAATGGGAGGCTGTCCGGGCGACTCAAGATCGCCTCGCCGATGACCTAGACCATCGCCTCTACAGCGGATTGGAAGTTCTCACCGACTGGAGCCGATCCCGAGGCAAGTCCTCCAATGTCCCGGTCGTCTTCACCTCCATGCTGGGCCTGGACCGGCTCGGAGGGGACCAACCACACGACCACGAGTGGCTGGGGTCGCAAGTGGATGGCATCAGCCAGACTCCACAGGTGTGGCTCGACCATCAAGCGTTCGAGCACCGGGGTGCGCTGGTTTTGCAATGGGACGTGTGCGACAGCGTCCTCGACCTCGACGCGGCACGAGCGCATTTCGAACGCTACGTTGCCGCACTCGCCGAAGATGAGCCCACGGAGACTAACTCAGACCAACCACAGCCTGGCACCGTTGGCGCGGCAGTAGACTCTGCGCGGCAACCGGCCTCCACCGAGGCCATATCTGAGGGCGAAACCTCGATTCCGACGGAGGAGACTCTCAAAAGCCTGTGGGCGGAGGTCCTCAACCTTGACGAAGCCGATATCGGCGACCACTCCTTCCTCGCCCTTGGTGGCGACTCGCTCATGGCAGTCCGCATGGCTGCCGAGCTGCGCCGCCGCACCGGATTCGTCCTGCCCTTGACTCAAGTCAGAGCCGATGTGACGATCAACGAACTCGCCGCGCTCATGCGAGGAAACACCGATTCCTCCACCGAGGTGCCGTTGGTACGGCGTGAAGATCCGTTCGCGCCCTTTGGGTTGCTGCCCCTGCAACAGGCGTACTTCGTCGGCCAAAGTGGAGCCTGGGACATCTCCTACGAGACCGCCCACGTCAGCACCGACATTGAGGCGGTCACCGAGGGATCGTTCGACGCGGACACCATCGCTTCGGCACTGCGCTTGGCCACCGAACGCCTGTGGCGACACCACCCGATGCTGCGCGCCCAGATTCTGCCAGACGGTACCCAGCGCATTCGGCCCGAAAGCGACACCTCCTGGCGTACACCGGTCGAAGTACATGACCTTACCGCCCTAGCCGACCCCGCAGAGAGGTTGGAACAGATTCGTTCCCACTGGGCCAGCTGCGGACCAGACCCACGACACGAATGTGGCGTCCGCGTCGGATTCAGTATCCTTTCCGCCCAGCGGGGACGCCTGCACATCGCCAGCAGCCTGTTGATCATGGATGGTTGGTCCAATGGACTGTACTTCCGTGAGCTATTGGCTCAACTCAACGAGCCGACCTCACTGGGCGCACCATTCGACATCGACTTTGGCGACTATGTCGCCTCAGTGACCGCACCCGACCAACAACGGGCCCAAGAGGCCGACCGGCAATGGTGGAACGAACGGCTCGAGGATTTGCCCGCCGCCCCGGCCCTGCCCCGGCAACGTCACATCTCAGAAGTCAAAAACGAGCAGATGACGATGCGGGAGTTCCGTCTCACCCCCGATAAATGGCAGCGCCTGCGTCAGATGTGCCAACGCTTTGAAGTCACCCCCGCCTCGGCGTTGCTGACCGTATTCACGCTAGCCCTGAACGATGTCACCGGCCAACAGCGCATGTTGCTCAATACGTTGCAGCACAATCGGTTGCCCCTACACGAGGACGTCGATTCCATGATCGGCCCCTTCTCTCGCACCGCGTTGCTGCCCGTGGAATTGTCCGAGGCCGACTTCGTGAGCCTGTGCGAACGGATCGGCGAGCAACAGCGAGTCTGCGACGAACACCGTCGCGTCAGCGCCGTGGACATCGGACGCCAGATGGCGCGCCGAGGCGGCCGCACCTCCTCAGTCGCCCCGGTGGTGTTCCAATCGACCATCGGTATGGACGCCGCGCTCGGTGGTAGCCCGACCAATCAGGCCGGAGTGCTCGGCCGAGTCGACGACGCCACCTATGACCAGCGTCTGCGCACCCCGCAAGTGGAATTGGAGCTGCGCACCTACGACATCCAAGGGCATCTGGTGATCTCCTTGGCATCGGTCGATGAACTGTTTGGCGACGGCGTCGCCCAGACCATCTCTCACACTATCCACGAACGACTCCAGGCCCTACTGAATGAGGAAGAGTGGACGGTCACCCAGACCTTGGCCACCGAACCCAACCCACGATGGGACAGTCCCAAGGACCTCGAACCGACCCCTTCGCAACCCCGACAGGGCAACGAACCGATCGCGGCCGAAACCCTCGCCCAAGTGTCCGCGGTGTGGACCCGCCTGCTCGACCTTGAGGAGCAACCGGGCCCTAAAGCCGACTTCTTCGCCTTGGGAGGCGACTCACTGTTGGCCGTCCGCATGGTCGGTGCGCTACGGCGCGACCTGGGCATAGACGTCGATATGCGTCGCTTCCTGCGCGAGCCAACCTTGCAAGAACTGTGTCGAGACGCCCAGGCCGTGGAAGGTTTCGCCGCCGCCGCTGCCTCGACCGTGGAGATGACCCACCTGCGCAAGGGACTATTCGAACTGCGCTCGGGAACGGGCCGACCGGTGTTCCTACTGCACCCCTCCGGGGGAGACATCCTGTGCTATGTGGAGCTGTCGCGCCTGCTCGAGACGTCCCGCCCCATCCTGGCCATTGGCGACCCCGGCCTCGAAGGTCACGCCATGCCCACGGCGATTCCGGCGCTGGCCGAGTGCTATCGCAGACTCATCGCCGACGTGCAACCACAGGGTCCGTGGACTATTGGCGGCTGGTCGATGGGCGGCACGGTCGCCCACGAGGTGGCTCGTCTGATTCACGCTGGCCACGGCGCGGTCGACCGGTTGCTTATGATCGACTCCAATTCCCCGGAACGCATCGTTGCCCTGGCCGGCCTTGACGCCCAGGCCACTGAAGAACAACAGCGGCTGCGCCAATTGCGCTCAACCGAGGCTTTCCTGGGACTAGACATGGGCCCGCACCAAGACTGGCGCAGCCTCGCCCAGGCCCTCGTGAAGGCCAACGCCGCCGCCAGCGTTGAAGCCCTCGAAGAACGCTTCGCGGTGTTCTCCCGCCATCTGCGTGGCCTAGCCGACCACCACGCCGGGGTGCTGCCCGCATCGATCGAGTCGGTATTGCTGCGCGCGAGTGTGACCTCTCCGCGCAACAGCGGCCAAGGGATGGGCGTCGACGACGCTGACGATCCCCAACTGGGTTGGAGCGCCTGGATTCCGGGACCCCTCACCGTGGTCGATATCGACGCCCACCACTACTCGATCTTGCGCGACCCCGCCGTCGCTCACGTCGCGAAGATCCTGTCGCGAGCCCTATGAGCCTCACCTTTGTCCTACCCCGAAATTTCAGAGAGACGACATCATGACTAACCTCAACCGCCGCCGACTCTTCGGACTCAGCACCGCCGCCGCCCTCGGAGCTCTGGTGAGCGCCTGTGGAACCGGTTCGGCAGATAGCGGTCGACCACAAGGCATCTTGCGCTTCGGGTCGGTCGCGGGCGCGGGATCAGCCGCCGCCCTTGACCCACACGGGTCCCTGTTCAACGAATCGGATTGGCTCCGCCACACCTGCGTATACGACATGCTGGCCACCACCGACGAACAAGGCAACATAGTCCCCGCCTTGGCTCGTGCCTGGACGCCCGACGAGGACGCCACGAGATGGACCCTCGACCTGCGCGACGACGCGGTCTTTAGTGACGGAAAGCCGGTCACCGCCGATGACGTCCTGTTCAGTCTGGGACGTATGAGCGAGCTGGCCGCCGAAAACGGCAACCGGCTGGGCCTGGTCGACGTGGAGGCAAGCGAGATTGTCGACGAACACACGTTGACCATCGTCACCTCAGCCCCGGACGCTGAACTGCCCTTGACTCTCGCGTTTGGGACCTTCGTCGTACCGGAGGCAACGACAGACTTCGCCCAGCCGGTTGGCTCCGGTCCCTTCACTCTGGCTGAGATGGACGATCAAGGTGCGAACCTGGACCGGAGCGAAACCTGGTGGGGTGAGAAACCAGCGGTCGCTCGGGTGGAGATTCGGGCCTTCAGCAGCCCGCAGGCGTTGGCCTCGGCCGTCTCCAGCGCAGAGGTGGACGTCGCCGCCTCGGTCATGCCCGCCGCCGCCGAATCCGCTGAGGAGGGAACAGCCGTACACGTGCGTCCGGCCTCCGAGTGTGTGCCCCTGCTACTGCGGGTCGACACTGCCCCATTCGACTCCCCACAGGTGCGCCAGGCCGTCAAACTCGCTCTAGACCGCCAAGCCCTAGTCGACCAGGTGTACCTGGGTTACGGGGTCGTGGGAAACGACATGATCAAGTACGACGAGCCCTCTGTGCCCGAGGACGTCCCCGCTGTCGAACGCGACCTGGAAAAGGCCCGGTCCTTGCTGGAGGAGGCCGGCTATCCGGATGGCTTCGACGTCGTCTTGCACACCACCACCGCCTACCCGGCGATGCTCCCCACCGCGACTGTGGCCGCCGAACAGTTGGCCGAAGTCGGGATCAGGGTCGACGTCGAACAGCACGCCCCCGAACAATATTGGTCGCAGGCATACACGGTGGAGCCCTTCACGGTTGGCTACTACGCCGATACCTCCTTTGCCACCACCGTGCGCCAGACCGTACTGAGCTCCGCCGCCTTCTCCGAGACAGGTTGGAAAGACGAGGAGTTTGACGCCGATTTCGCCGCGGCCATGTCCGAAACCGATGAGGAGGCTCGCCTCGAAATATTGCATCAACTGCACTACCGCATGGCCGAGGAAGGCGGCTGGGTCGTGTGGGGGTTCGGCGACGGAGTGGACTTGCACGCCGGACATGTCAGTGGGCTGCCAGCCCACGGCAACCGCTATGACCTCTCACGGGTAACACTTGAACAGTAGCGGCACATGCTGTCACCTGCGGTGGAGGGCGCACGGGCCTCGAGACGAATCCGGTCCCTGGCCAGGCTAGGCGCATGGCTCCTTGGTATGGGGGCG
Organism: Natronoglycomyces albus; assembly: GCF_016925535.1. Taxonomy (NCBI): domain Bacteria; kingdom Bacillati; phylum Actinomycetota; class Actinomycetes; order Glycomycetales; family Glycomycetaceae; genus Natronoglycomyces; species Natronoglycomyces albus. The sequence continues at coordinate 1,703,504 of NZ_CP070496.1, forward strand.
GTCCTGACTGGGTTGTTTCTCCTGACCGAGATGCTGCCCTCCGACCTCGCCGATGTGCAGGCTGGCGCTGACGTTGAGCGGGCCGAACAGTTGCGCCACATCTATGGGCTCGACCAACCGATAGGTGTGAGGCTGTGGGATTGGTGGAGCGCGGTGTTCAGCGGCGACCTGGGCCATTCTCTGATCGACGGCAGCCCAGTGTGGCCGCGAGTGGCCGACCGGCTGATCAACACCGCAGCCATCGCCATGCCCGCCATCCTCATTGCCGCTGTGGCTACGGTCGCGCTGGCCCTGGTGTTGAGCTGGAACCGAGGACGTCCGGTAGCCACGCGCACGTCGGTGGGGCTCGCCGCTTGCGCGGGGCTACCCGAGGCGGTCTTGACCGTTGCGCTAGTCGCGTTGCTGTCGGTGCGACTGGGCTGGGTGCCGTCGGTGTCGTTGCTGGCACCGGGGCAACAGCCGTGGGATCGCGTCGAGATTCTTCTTTTGCCAGTGTTGTCGTTGGCCATCCCGGCCATCGCCTGGTCGACCCGAATGCTTAAGGGCAGCAGCGACGACATTGTCAGCTTGGATGTGGTTGTCTCGGCCAGGCTGCGAGGAATGCCCGCCCACCGGGTCATCCTGCGACATGTGCTGCCTCGCATGCGCGGCCCGCTGGCACAGGTGTTCGCGGTCATGGCCGCCGGAATTCTCGGCGGCAGTGTCATCGTGGAATCCCTGCTGGCCTATCCGGGAATCGGCCAATTGCTCAGTGGGGCCGTCGCCGCGCGTGACACTCCAATGGTCCAGGGCGCGGGGCTGGTGTTGGTGGTGGTATCGATGAGCCTGTACACCGCCGCTGACCTCATAGTCGATAAAGGACGGATGACGTGATGCCGGTGCGTGCGATCGTGCGGCGACGACGGATCAACGCCACTGGGGTGTTGTTGCTGCTTTTGGTGGGGGTGTTGGTCGCGGTCGTGACGGGGCCATGGCTGGCTCCGCACCCTGCACATTCGGCCGTGGGGCAGCCATGGTCGCTCCAGGCGGGTTCGTGGCTGGGCACCGACAGCTTGGGTCGCGACGTGTGGTCGCGGATACTGCACGGTGGGCGCTCGCTGTTGGCGGTAATCGTCCCCATTGGCGTGGCAACGACAGCATTGGGGGCGCTCATAGGGCTGTGCGCCAGCCGAATACGGTGGCTCGAAGCCAGCCTGGGGCCGATCTCGGCGGCTTTGATGGCTGTGCCCGCCACCGTCGTGGTCCTCTCCGCCGCTGTCGTCACCACCGCCCCGGTGGCTACAGCCGTCGTGATGCTCATGATCGGAGTGCCGCTCTCGGCTCGGGTCATCCATGCCTCTGCGGCCGTCCTGACCGATCGTGAATTCGTCCGGGTCGCCACCAGGCGTGGCGAAGGCCCCCTAGGCATTGTGGTGCGGGAACTAGTTCCCGCCCTATCTGGAACGATCATCGCCGATGCGGCTGTGCGCATACTGGCGGCGTTGCAATTGCTGGTCGCATTGCATGTACTTGGGTTCGGCCCCGGACCGACGACAGCCGATTGGGCGGTCATGATCTGGGAAAACCTGCCGGGCATTCAACTGTCGTGGCTGAGTGTGGCCGCCCCGGCCAGCGCCATCGCCATCGTTGCCGTGCTGATCGTGGTGAGTCTTGACCGGCTGGCGCAACTGCTCGTTCCCGGACCCGGCGGGGCGGCCCTGCCGAAGTGGCCCACTATCCCCGCGCGCCCGGTGGAGTCGCCGGGCCATGATGTCGAGGTGCGGGCCCTCAGCGTCCACTCGGGCCCACAGGAGCTGGTCCACATTGACCATTTCACCGTCGCCAGCGGGCAGATCGTCGGAATTTATGGTGACAGTGGTTCAGGTAAATCCACCCTGCTGCATGTCCTTGCCGCCGCCGCCCGTCCTGGCCTCCGCATCGATGCGGCCCAGTTGAGGATTGGCGGGTCCCCACTGCCTGAAACCAGCCGTGGTCGCCGGGCTTTTCGCTGGTCACACATAGGTGTGTGCGAACAAGACGCCATGCGCACATTGGATGAACACCGCACCGTGGCCGACACCATCCGCGATGGGAGAGCACACCACGGTGATATCGCCCAGGCGCTGACCTCCATGGGTTTGGCACCCGAACTTGCGAATCGACCAGCTGGCACGCTCTCCACTGGGCAAGCAGCCCGCGTTGCCCTCTTGCGAGCCCAATATCACCGACCACGGCTACTGCTGTTGGACGAACCAACCGCGCCGCTGGACGCCACGTCAGCGGCCCTGGTGGCCAACGCTCTTCGTCGCCGCAGTGAAGAGGGGCTAAGCACCATCATCGTTAGCCACGACACCCAGTGGCTGTCCACAGTGTCAAACACCATCCTCCACATGAGCGAAGGCCAGCTCAAACCTGCCACGACCGTGGTCGACGACGTCATGCCGCCGCCCACCGTCGAGGCCGCGTCCCACGAGGCCACCGCCGTGGGATGGCACCCGGTCACCGTCACCGCCGGATGCCAAACGCTAATCAGCGACCTCGACATGCGCCTTCTGCCAGGAGAAATGGTCGTGCTGCGTGCACCGTCGGGCACGGGTAAGAGCACCGTCTTGCGCGCCGCCGCCGGCGAAGACCTCCCCAACGGCCTGACCGTGACCGGAATTGACCGCCACCAACGAAGGGACCGAACGCACTGGGCCCGCCTCCAACTCATGAGCCAAGACAGCGCTCTGGCGCTCAACCCCGGTCGCGGTCTCCTGAGCCAGGTCAGCGGTCATATTTCTCAACTCACCGGCCTCAGTCGAGCCGAAGCCACCGCCCAGGCCCGCCGCGCTCTCGCCCAAGTGGGCCTGACCGGGGCGGTCCTACGGCGAAAACCCGGAGCGTGCTCCGGCGGGGAACGCCAACGCGCGGCCCTGGCGAGGGCCTTGGCCGTCGACGCTGAAATCCTGTTGCTCGATGAGCCGACGGCCGCCCTCGACGCGGGCAATACCTCCCTGGTCATGCGACTACTGCGCCGCAGAGCTCAAGCTGGCACCGCGATCCTTATCGCTAGTCACGAAACCGAGGTCGTCCGATGGGCTGACCGAGTCATCGAACCCGTGGCGCACACGGCGGCGACATAAATGAGCGAACACGGCACATGCGGTCACTTCATCGAGGAGATGAAAAGGTCCCGCTCCATCCACACCGTGGCTCGCTGGCCATCGGCCACGGCGCTGGCCACGAACGCCGTGTGGCCAACCGCGCCGGAGACGATAGCGGCATCCCCAGCGGCAAACACTCCCGGAACCGAGGTCGCCATGGACTGGTCAACGACAATGAGGCCTTCGGCATCTTGATCGCATCCCAGCGACGCGGCCAGATCGTTCGACTGCCTGAACGCGGGACGGTGAAAGATCACGTCGGCGACAACGTCGGCCCCATCGGAAAAGACGACCGTGGGCTGGCCGGGCTCCCCGTCGATGCGTGCCACCGGACGCCGGTCAATTTTCACGCCACCGGCCTGAGCCGCCTCCGTCATTTCCTCGCCCACCTCAATGGTGTTGGTGCATAGGGTGACGCTGGTGGCGAAACGGTCGGCCACGTAGCGGGCCAACATCGCATCTTCGCCCCGGTGCGAGATCACCGCTACGGTGCGGCCCTTGGTCTCGTAACCATGGCAGTAGGCGCAATGGACCACGTCCGAACCCCAGCGTTGCCACAGACCGGCGATGGTTTCAAGCTCATCGCGTACGCCAGAGGCCAACAAGACTTTGCTGGTAGTCACCACTGTGGACTCATCGAGGGTCACCGTAAAGGCGCCGTCCTCACCGGTGATGGATTGAACGTGGGAATCCATCAGGCGCACTCCAGGATGTTCTTGGATTTCCTTGCGAGCCAAAGCGCGAAACTCAACCGGAGACTGTCCGTCGCGGGTGGGATACATGTGCATGTGCTCGGCCTTTGCATTGCGAGGCTCTCCGTGGTCGGCCAAGAGAACTGATCGTTGCTGACGGCCGAAAATGAGCGCGGCCGACAGGCCCGCAGGCCCAGCCCCCACTATCACCACGTCGTAGTGCGCGCGAATGTCTGTCATATTAGGACTTCCTCTCTTCGGTACTTACGGTGCCTCAGCGGAGTCTGAAAGTGGGGCCTGAGCACCCCACATCCGCGCATAGTGACCCTCGCGGGCCAGCAGCTGCGCGTGGTTTCCGCGCTCGAGAACCCGGCCTTGGTCCATTACGAGGATGTGGTCAGCCTCGACCACGGTGTGCAGCAGATGAGCGACCATGATGACCGTCCGGTCGGCACTAAGCTGGCGAATGGCCTGGCCGACACTTCTTTGTCGGTGAGCATCCAGACTTGCCGTAGCCTCATCGAGCAGCAGGATGGGCGCGTCTTTCAAGACAGCCCGGGCGATTGCGACGCGTTGGCGTTCGCCTCCGGAGAGACCGACTCCGCCTTCCCCGACGACCGTGTCGAGACCCTCGGGGAGCCCTTGGGCAATCTGGTCAACTCCCGACAGGCGTACCGCCTGCTCCAACTGCGCCTCGCTGGGGGCGGGATTGCCCAGCCGGATATTGTCGGCCAACGTCCCGGTGAACAGCTGTACGTCTTGGAACACCATCGATGTCGACGCGAAGACCTTGGCGCTACCTAGTTCACGCAGGTCCACTCCGTCTAGGAGCACCGCACCTTGGTCAGGGTCCATAAATCGCGCCAGGAGGCGCAAGAGCGTGGTCTTGCCCGAACCGGAAGCGCCCACGACGGCGGTAACGGTGCCAGGCTCCGCCACAAAGTCCACCTCATGGAGGACCGGTGTGCCATCGGCGTGGCTGGCACTGACCTGGCGAACTTCAATGCGTCCTGCGCCACGGCTGGGGTCACGCTGCGTGGGAACGATCGGCTCGGGCAGCGGTGGGGTGTCCAACAGGCTGGTGATGCGCTCCAAAGACCCGCGGCTGAGACGAATGACGGCGTCCAATTCGGCCGCGCCTTTGCTACTGGCAGCCAGGCCACAGACCAGCAGCAACATGACACATGTGGCGGCGATGGCCTCAGCGGAGGCTCCCTCGTGTCGCACGATGACCACCGAGATCAGGCTAACTAGCGTCAGCTGCACCGCGATGGCGAATGCGCTCATAGCGGGAAGCACCGCCACAGTCATGGCGTCGACCCGGTCGCGCAGGTCCGTCAGTGACCGATCGACAAGCGCGTCAGCCGCCGCTTGATCGGGAAGGAGCCGCAGCTCGCGTTGCATCTGGGCGAACTCAATGACCCGGTTGGCCGCCTCGACGCGGGCCTCAGCCAATCGCGCGTCCGTCTGAGTGACCCGCCGCGAGCTGTGCCGTTGGCACCACAGTAGAACCGGGAGCCAGGCCAGAGCCACAGCCGCGACGATGGGATCAAACCAGGCCAGTGCCACCACGAACAATGCGGGTGTGGCTAGAGCACGCAGGTGAGAAAGCACTAGTTGCGACGGGTAACTCATGACGTCCATGACTCCAGAGCCCATCAGCCGGGTGACTTCTCCACGCCGTCGAGCGGTGAACCACGCCAGGGGCAAAGCCAGCAAATGTGTCGCCAGGCGCTGGTGCAGCGCGGCGGACATGCCGTACCCACAGCGCCGCCCCGCGACGGTGGCGATGGTGACAAATAGGGCCCAAACCAGGCACGTCCCCACAGTGAAGGCGAGGTGCTGCGCGAGGGGCTCGCCTGCGATGAGGGCGTCCAAGAGAGGGAACAGGGAGACGATGACGGCCACTTCCAGAACCGAGGCGGTGATAAGCGCCCCAATGGCCAGAGCGAAACGTTGGCGGTGTGGCCGATCAAGGATGCGGTAACAGGCGATGATCATGCTGTGGTCACCGCCGTTTGGGAGTCGATAAGGGAGGCGAGTGTTCCGTTGCCGGCGGCAAGCTGGTCCGGTTTGCCCGCTTCGGCGACGCGGCCCTCGTCAATGACAATGACGTGGTCGGCGCTCATGACGACATCAAGCCGATGGTCAACTCGGATCACGGTGCACCGGTTGGCCAGGTTGCGCAGGGCCTTGTCGATTGCCCAGGCCGATTCGCGGTCAATGGAGGCGGTTGGCTCGTCGAGCACGATGAGCGTGGGCTCAGCCAGCAGCGCCCGGGCCAGGCATAGCCGTTGGAGTTCGCCTCCGGATAGGTCGATGCCCTCGCCAAGCATGGTGTCGTAGCCCTGCGGTAGGGCCTGTAGCCGGTCATGGATGTCGGCTTCTCGGGCGACTCTTTGGCACGCTTCGATGTCTGTGCCCGGTCGCCCCAGCGCGATGTTTTCGGCGACGGTGCCCCGAAGGATACGGGGACGTTGCCACAGGGCGCTGACGTGGTCATTGAGTTGGGGTTGCAAGGAGGTAAGGGGCGTCTCGTTGATGCTAACTATCCCGGTGTGGGTGGGACGCAGGCCAGTGAGCACTTCGAGGAGGAGGGTCTTTCCCGCTCCGCTGGGTCCAGTGATGACCGTCGTCGCCGTGGCGGGACATGTGAGGTTGATGTCGCGCAGGATGTCTCGTTCGCCTAGTCGTACCGAGACCGCGCTGGCGTGGAGGCTGACTGGTCCACTGGGCCACGACAATGTCGATGCGGCGGCGTTGCCCTCGGTGGGGGAGGGGCACTCTCGAAGCGTTTCCTCGATGGTGCGGGCGGCGTCGGCTCCGGTTGTGATGTCCCACAGGGCGAAGGCCAGCGACCATAGTGGCGACATCATTGCCGGTATGAGAACCATGGCCGCCAGCAGCGTGGTCGCGGCCTGGTTTTGTGGTAGTAGCAGGGTGATCGAGGCAAAAGCGGCCACGGCGATGGGGGACAGGAGCACTTGTTGTGCCGTCATGCTGGGAGTGACGCGGCGGGCCCAGGATTCGACGAACGTGGCCCATCGCTGAGCGGCGGAGCGGAATCGAGAGAGCCCGGTTTCGCTGTAGTGAAAGACTTTCAGTGCGGTGATTCCTTGGACGAACTCGACTGAGGCCCGGTCCAGATCGTGCGACGCTGCTTGATATTCGCGCATGTGTGGTCCCATGCCGCGCCGTTGCCGACGGCTCAGCACCACTGCCGCGATCAGCGGGGCCAGCGCCACTGTGGCCAGTGGCGCGACCCAGATCAGAAGCGCAAGCCCTGCCAGGACCAGCACGAGGGCGGACAGGGCGTTGCCAATGGCGTGGGCGATGACGTGGTGTAGCGCGTCGACGTGGTCAGTGACGATCTGTTTGATCCGGCTGCCGCCTGCTCGATCCACCGTCTCCAAGGGGCTGTGGCGCACGTTGGTGAGCAGGTCGCGCCGGATGTGTAGCTGGAGCCGGTTGTCGGCTCGATGCAGTACGAGGGTGGAGGCCGACCGGGCGATACCGCCGATGATCACGGCGGCCGCGGCCAGCCCCAGGGGCCAAACGGGGTCGGTAAGCGGTTTTCCACCGGCCAGGTGGCTCACCGTGAAGACGGCGACGACCAGCGGCGTTAGCAGGCACAATGAGGCGATGACTTCGAGGCTTAGACCAATGATGAGGGGGGTACGGATTCTTCGCAGCAGGTGGGAGAGCGCGCGCCAATCGGTGGACATGGTTACTATAGTAATGGAAATCATTTTCATTAAATAGTTGAGTCAGGACGCGATGAACGACATGCCCCATCAGAACGCCTCCCGCATCAGCGCACTACTGGCAAACAGAGTCGGCCAACCTGTCACCGAAACCGACTGGGACACTCCACTGGCCTCCCTGGGAGTCGACTCCTTCAGTGCGCTCCGGTGGCGCTCCGACATCACCGAAGCCACCGGAACCGCCCTCCCCCTGGTCACCTTTACCGGGGAACAAACCGTTCGCGACGTTCTCACCGCCCTGACCAAGGCCACCACCACGCCCCAGCCCGAGGCCGCCCCCTCAGCCCCCGCCGAATCCTCCACGCTGACACCCGTCCAAGCCGCCTACTGGGCCGGACGCGGCAGCGAATACCCCCTCGGCGAGGTCGCCACCTTCTGGTACCACGAATACGAACGCGGGCCACAACACCGCAACGGCCGCACCCTGGAATCCGACCTCGACCGCATCGAGATCGCCTGGCGCACCGTCGTCGCCCACCACCCCATGCTGCGCACCGTCATCGGACGCGACACCTGCACCCACATCGCCCGCCATGACGTCCGCGACTGGAACCTCAACCGGATCGACCTGCGCCACGAGGAGGCCCCCGAACGCCGCTGTGATCAACTGCGCCACCAGCTTTCCCACCAAGTGCGCGACGTCGCCCAATGGCCACTATTCGACCTCACCGCGATCGTGCTCCCCGGCGACATCGTGCGCCTCTGCGTCGGATTCGACGTCCTGGTCATCGACTTCGCCAGCTGGGGGCTCGTCATGCGGCAATGGGGTCGACTAGTCGCCAAACCCGACACCACGTTGGAACAATGCCCCATCACCTTCGCCGACCTCGTGCGTCAACGCGCCCACGACCCCGACCGACAGCGCCTGCGTGCCCGTGACCGCCACTGGTGGCAGCGACAAGACATCCCCAAGGCACCCGCCCTGCCCCAACAACCTGACGCGCCGCGCCGCGCGGCCCGATTTGAGCGCGTGCAACGCCGCCTCGACGCACAGACCTGGGAGAAAATCAAAGCACTGGCCACTAGCCACGGCCTCTCACCCACCAGCGTGGTGCTGACCGCATTCGCCCTAGCGTGCCATCAACGCTCCCAGCGCACCACCGAAGAGGGCCTCACCATCAACCTGACCCTCTTTGACCGGCCCGACATCGACGGCATCGACACTGTCGTGGGCGACTTTTCCAGCACCGCCCTGCTTCCCCTGGATCGGGCAGCTGGATTCGACCCCGATGATGCGACCTCCTTCACCGACCTGAGCCGAGCGGTCAACCATCGGCTATGGGACGTACTCGACCACCGTGCCTACTCTGGAGTCGAGGTCGCCCGCGACCGTGACAATGCCGAAGGCTGGCCGGTCGTCTTCACCTCCGGAATTGGCCAAGACTCCGCCCAACAAGACCACTGGCTGGGTAAACGCGACTATGGTGTCTCCCAGACCCCACAGGTGTTGTGGGACCACCTGGTCTGGGAAGAAAACGGGGAACTCGTCCTTGTCCACGACGTAGTCATCGACGCCTACTCCCAAGACCTACGTGACGGCCTCATCAACGCCGAAGAAACCCTGCTGCGCAGCCTCGCGGTCACCGAACGATGGAACCACCCCGCCGTGGCCTGGGACCCCTCCGGCCAACCCATCGAGCCAGCCCAAGCCCACCCGGACGCGGGACCGCAACTGGTCGACCTGTGGCTGGACTCCCTGCGGGACAACGGCACTGCCGAAGGGCCTGCCCTGGCCAGCGGATCGACCACGCTCACCCACGCCCAATTGTCGACCCAGGCTCACAGACTCGCAGCCACCCTGGTCGCGCACGGAGTACGCCCCGGCGACCTCGTCATGGTGGCCCTACCCCGTTCGACGGCCCAAATCGTGGCCGTGCTCGCGGTCGAACTAGCCCAGGCAGGCTATGTTCCCGTCGATCCGGCCTGGCCGGCCCGTCGGCTGTCCACGATCACACACAAGACGAAACTCACCTACGCGCTCCTGGCCGCGGATTCGACAGTCGAACTACCGGAGGGCGTCGTCGGCGTCGAAGTCGACTTGCCGCACACCGAAACGCCCACGCCCACACCACCGCCCCTGCCCGAGGCCACGGCCCGACCGGATGACCTGGCCTACGCCATCTTCACCTCCGGGTCGACCGGTGAGCCCAAAGGCGTCGCCATCGAACATCGCCAAGCCCGCACCACCATCGACGACATCAACCGCCGCTTCTCGATCACCGCACAAGACACAGTGCTGGGCGTATCGGCACTGTCGTTCGACCTGTCCGTCCACGACATCTTCGGCACCCTAGCAGCGGGCGGAACCCTTGTCCTACCAGACGGGCAACGCTTTCGCGATCCGCAACACTGGCTGGAACTCATGGCCGAACACCACGTCACCATATGGAATTCCGCCCCACCGCTGTTGGAAATGCTCGTCGAATACGCCGAGGCCGACCCGATGCTGGCCCGATCCGCGCTGGCGAGTCTGCGACTGTGCATGCTCTCGGGTGACTGGATTCCCGTCACCCTTCCCGACCGGTTGCGCGCCCTGGCCCCGAACGTTCGCATCCACAGTCTCGGTGGTGCCACCGAGGCGTCCATTTGGTCTATTACCTATCCCATCGGTCAGGTTGACCCTCAATGGCGCAGCATTCCCTACGGTCGAGCCTTGAGCGGGCAATCGTTCTGGATTCTCGATGAAGACCAGCGCCCCTGCCGGGTTGCCCAGACCGGAGAGTTGTGGATCGCCGGCGAGGGGGTCGCGCGCGAATACATTGGCGACCCGCAACTAACCGCCGAACGATTCATTCACCGGCCCGAACTGGACCAGCGGCTTTATCGCACCGGTGATCTTGGACGCTGGAGGGACGATGGCACCATCGAGTTCCTGGGGCGCACCGACCGGCAAGTCAAAATCCGGGGCCATCGGATCGAACTGGGCGAAGTCGAAGCCGCTTTGGAACGCACCGGGGAAGTGCGCCAATGCGTCGTCTCCGCCATGCCCGGGCCCGATGGCGCTTTGCGCTTGGTCGCCCATGTGGCCCGCAAAGGCGAAGAGTACGGCAGCGCGGCACCCACGTTTGACGAACGGGATGTCGTCGAACGTCTCCGAAAACTCCTGGTCGAACAGGTACCCGAATACATGGTCCCCAGCCGCTTTGTCGTCTTGGCGGCCCTACCGGTGAACGCGAACGGCAAAGTCGACCACAAGAGCTTGGAGAATCCCTTTGCACGCCGCCGTCCGGCCGACGCCCAAAAACCCGCACCAGCGGCGAGCCCACCAGCCCCGGAGGAGACCGGAGAAGATAACAGGGAATCTTCGCCTCTCCTCACTGTCCTCTCCCAGATCCTCGGCGAAGACCTCGACCCCGAACAGTCCTTGACCGCGATGGGGACGACCAGCGTGCAAGCGATCAGGATCGCCAACGCCATCGAAGACCACGGTTACCCCAGACCAGCCCTGGCTGACCTGCTGACCGGAGACCCCATCCGTACGCTCATTCCGCGTCTGGAACTGCCCGCGGCCGGGGCGAACGATGAGGCGGAAACCAGCCTGCCCCAAACGAAAGCGCCCGCAGTTTGGCAACATCGCCCCATTGGTGATCTGGCCGCGACTGCCTCAACCCTGGTCAGCTCCCCCGTTGCCGATGTCCCCGGCCCGGAGGTTCTCTCGCCGGAGCGGCCACGGCCTCCCCTGCCGCCGGCTCCGGAACCCCTCTCAAACTCAGTGATCCCGGCAACGGATGATCTCGCCACGCAGCTGCGGGCGCTGGCCGATTTGCTTGACACAGTCCGCACGCGTGCGGCTGATCTCGCTCCCAAGTTGACCGCTTTGACTTCGCAGGGAGTAGAGCTACCGGAACTTGCCAACGTTTCGGTCCCCGTTATTCCCACTCAGCGGTCAGCGCCCGCGGTGGAGATGGTCCCGCCGCGTGAGGAGGCCTTCCCGTTGACCGAAATGCAGCTGGCCTACCTGGTGGGCCGGGCCCGGGATGAACATGGTCGCAGCGCCGCGCCGCACTTCTACACCGAGGCGCTGGTTCGCGACCTCGACCTTGAACGATTCGAGCGCGCGTGGGCCACAGTGGCGGGTCGGCATCCGATGTTGCGCGCGGTGATCACCGAAGACACCAGGCAGCGGGTGTTGCCGATAGTCGAGGTTGACACGCGGATTGAGGTGCGCGACCTACGCGGTCTCACCGGCGCTCAACAGCAACGGCAACGCGAAAGGATCCGCAATGAGCGGTCTCACCGGGTCCTGTCACCGACCAGGGCGCCGATGGTGCGGTGGCTGGCGGTTCGACTCAGCGACGGTGACTGGCGAATACACCTCGATCTCGATTTGCTGTTTTGCGACGCCGATAGCGCGGTGATCTGGATAGAGGAGCTACGCGAGGAATACCGCGACCCCGGCGCGCTTTCTGCCGCTCCATCGGCGCATTTTTCCAGTTGGGTCGCACATGAGGCATCGAAGGAGAACTCACAACGCTATTGGGACGAGCTCATGGGCCACCTACCACCGGGGCCGCAGGTGACCCGCCGCGACCAGCTTCTGCCCGGCCCGCAGGTAGTGCGACGGCGCTTCGGCCTGGTCAGCCAGGAGTGGGAGTCGTTTCAGGATCGGGCCCGCTCCGCTGGCGTCACCTCGGCGTGTTTGGCTCTCGACACGTTGGGCCAAGCCCTAGCTGAGGCAGCCTCGGGCGGAAGCGTCGTCCTGACATTGAGTGACCGGCCGGACGAGCATGTGGGAGTGGTCGGCGATTACACGGCCACCATGTTGCTTCCTATTGGCGTGGGTGGCGGCCCCACCGACCAGCGTCTACCGGCGTTGCAACGTCAACTTGCCGAAGGATTGGATCACGCTTTGGGGCCCGGCGGCGTCCATGGCAACGCGGTGATGCGCTCGCTGCGTTCCCGGGGCGAGGCCGTGTTTCCGGTAGCGGTTTCGATGTCGTTGCAACCATCATCCACTGACGCCTCGCAGCTACTCGATGGATTTGGGCGCACCGAGTATGCGATCAGCCAGACGCCGCAAATCCTCGTGGACGTGCAGTTGTTTGCTCTGGATGGAGAGCTGGTGGTCAATATTGACGCCGACGAGTCGGTGGTGGACCCCGTTTGGGTTGAGACGTTGTTGCGCACCTGGCGCAGTCTGCTGACGCCTTCGGCCAAGCCTGAGACGCAAGAGGCGCCGGTTCGTGCGCAGTCGGTGCGCCGCGACGTCGCCGAAGTTTTCGCGCAGCTGTTGGGCCATGAACGGTTGGACGAGCGGTCCAGCTGGTTTGACCTCGGCGCTACCTCGTTGACATTGGTGAGCGCTCAACGGCATCTGCGTCAACGTGGCTACGAGTTGGACGTGATCGATCTGTTCGCCCATCCGACATTTCCCGCCACAGTGGCTCATCTGACCGGTCGAGTGGGCAAGGAGCCCTTGCCGTCCGAACCAGAGCCCACGGTGGTCGACCTCTCTGCGGTTCCACCATCTGATGTGGCGGTGGAGCGGGCCCGCGCCCGGGGCCGACGCAGGCGCGTGGCCCGCTAGGAGGGGCGCGGGCGTGACCTCGTTGTGCACGGTGGCGCGGCCACGCCCGATCTCGAGGCGCAATAGCACGGTCTCGTTCAGTGGCGGAGCATAGAGCAGGGGCGAAGCTCAACCATAAATAGAAAATAAAGTTGCCTGATTGTTTTGGGTCCACTATCGTGCTGTGAGAAACCAGAAGCGCACACGGCTGTGTCCAAAACACCTGATGCGCCAACCCACCGATCCCACCCGAAAACACCGTGCCCACAACGTCCGTGAACCCTCATGCCCTCGTGCCGCACACCCTTAAACCGGTCGCCGGCCCGACGCGCGTGCCCGCCACAGACGAAGGGTCTAGCCCCCTGAGAGGTCATGCCCGTCATGCAACTCCTCGCCCCCCTGCCGACCAGCGAACCAGGTAACCCGCCCCGCAGCAGCGCACTATCCCTGATGGGGTGGATCTACCTCAAACAATGGCGGACACTATCGCTCAGCGCCCTCAGCGGATTGCTATGGATGGGGCTGTTCGCCTCAATGCCCTTCGTCATCGGCCGCGCCATCGACCAGGGCATATCCGAAGGCATCGGCCCCAGCCTGTGGATATGGGGTGCGGTATTCCTCGGACTCGCCTACTGCGCCTGGCAATTTACCTACTGGATGACCTACCTCGACTTCTACAACAGCACCGCGATGGGAATGCGGGTCGTGCAGTTGATCAATCGGCACGCAGGCCACACCGGAGCCGCCCTACCCACCAAAATCTCCACCGGAGAGGTCGTCGCCGCCGGAAACATCGACGCGCGTTCCATCGGCGAGTCCTGCTTCTTCCTCGCCCGCGCCGTAGGCGGAATCGTGTTCTTCCTAGTCGTGGCCGCCATCATGTACCGCATAACGCCCCTATTGGGGCTCGTCGTACTCTCCGGCCTCCTGCTACAAGCCATCGTGCTCGGGCCACTGTTGTCACCCCTACAAAAGAGAGTCCTGCGCTACCGAGAACAAGAAGGACACCTCACCGCGCTGGCCCAAGACATCGTTGCCGGGCTGCGAGTGCTGCGCGGAATAGGGGGCGAAGCCCACATGTCCCAGCGCTACCGAGACCAGTCCGCGCAGCTGCGGCACTACGGCAACCGATCGGCCACCGCATTCGCCACCATCAGCGGCCTCGAAGCATTCGTGCCCGGACTACTCCTAGTGGCCGTCATCTGGGTTGCCTCCGCCGAGGCCATCAACGGGGCACTCTCGCCGGGCCAACTCGTCGCCACCTTCGGCTACGCGGCATTCCTGTGGCTTCCGATGGTCATCTTCAGCATCATTGCCACTCGCGGCACGGTCGCCTACGCTGCCGCCAAGCGAGTCGTCCGCACCCTCCAAGTCCAGCCAGCTATCGACGACAGCCATGATGGCCCACCAGTGGAACCGGGTGCCCTAGTCGATCCCGACTCCGGCTTCGAAGCACGCAACGGCGCATTCACCGCCCTCACCGGCACCAACGCCGCCGATCTAGCCGACATATGCGACCGCCTAGCCCGCTACACCGACACCAATGCCAGTCTGGGCCACCGTCGCTTGGACGAATATCGGCTAGATGAGGTGCGAGCTCACGTGCTCTTGGCGACCAACGAACTCGCCCTGTTCCCCGGCACCTTGCGCCAAGCTATCGACCCCAGCGGCACCAGTTCCGACGCAGAGATCCTGGCCGCTTTGCACGTGGCCGCCGCCCAAGACGCCATCGACAGCGTCGGCGGCCTTAACGGAGACATCGCCCCAGGCGGACGCAACCTCTCCGGCGGCCAACAACAACGACTCAAACTAGCGCGCGCACTCGTGGCCAACCCACCGGTGCTGATCCTGCTGGGACCAACCACAGCCATGGACTCCAGCACCGAAGCCCTAGTCGCACAACGTCTACGGGCCTTCCGTCAAGACCAGACCACCATCGTCGTCACATCCTCGCCGGTACTGCTCGACGCCGCCGACACCGTTGCCTTCATGGTCGAGGCCCACCTCAAAGACACCGGAACTCACCGCACCCTGTGGGCCACCAACCCTAGCTATCGACACCTCATCGACCGAACACACCACACCACGCCCCCGGCCGTCGAGGACAGTGAGGACCAGAACCGATGATCGACTCTCAGCTACCCGTTGCCACAACTGGCGACACCTGGCGATCGGCACTGAGATTGCTGCGCCGCTACCGACTGGCGCTGGCAGGCACCATCAGCGTTTACGCACTTGCCGTGGCCGCCTCACTCGCGCCACCGTGGCTGCTAGGGCATCTCATCGACGGAATCGGCACGGCCACCCAATCCACCGTGAACACGATCGCGGCATTGGCGCTGGGATTCTTGATTCTGCAAGCCCTCCTGACCGGGCTATCACGAGCCTGGGCCTTCCGGCTGGGCGAGAGGATCGTCCGCCGCCTGCGTGATGGCTTCATCGTCGACTCGTTGCGCTTGCCCACCTCCACTGTTGAGCGCTCTAGTGGAGACCTCATGACTCGCTCCACCGACGACATTGGGCTACTCAACGACGTGGTGCGCCGAGCGGCTCCCGAAGTGGTCATGGCGGTGGTGTCGGTGACGATCATCGCCGGGGCGCTATTTGTGATCAACCCATATATGGCCGCCGCCTGCATCGTCGCCATTCCGCTAATCGGGCTGCCAGTGCGGCACGTGCTACCAAAGGTGCGGCCTCGGGTCTTGGCCGAACGGGCCGCGCTGAGCACAGTGGCGCAAAACCTCGCCTCCACGGTCGACAATGCCCGCACAGTGGAGGCATTCCGCCTTGCCCAGGCCCGCCAGGACACCATCCACGATTGCCTAGGCGAGGCCTACCGCAACAGCTACCGGGCAATGTCACTGCGGCGCATACTGTTCCCCGCCATCGACGGAGGAATGGCGATGGTGCTGGTCGCCGGGATCATCATCGGCGGCGTCCTCTACGATGCGGGCCTGGCCAGCCTGGGAGAAATCGCCACCGTGCTGCTGCTGATGAAACAAATGTCGGAACCGGTGGCCACCGTGGTGATCTGGTTGCAGGTGTTTATGCAAGGCGGAGCGTCCTTTTCCCGCATCATCGGGGTCGGCTCCGCGGCCCAGACAGCGCACCCACCAGCCGAGCCCACCCCAGCAGACTCGAAGAAATCCGCTGAAGTGCGGCTGGAAGACATCTCCTTTGCCTATACCGACGGCAACGAGGTACTGACCGACATCAACCTGCGCATACGCCCCGGGGAACGTCTGGCGATCGTCGGACCCTCCGGGGCCGGGAAGACGACCCTAGGGCTGCTCATAGCCGGAATCGAACGACCCCAGTCCGGCCGGGTCACCATTGGCGGCCTGGACATCACGCACAGGACACCCGAACAACGCCGCAGTCAGGTCCTGCTCGTCAGCCAGGAACAGCACCTCTTTAGCGGAACCGTCACCGACAACCTCATCCTTGCCAAACCCGACGCCACCGAGGAGCAACTACGGGAAGTGCTACGCACCGTAGGAGCCGATGAGTGGCTGGCTAACTTGCCCGATGGGTTGGACACCGACATCGGTGCCACCGGTACCAAAGTCGATCCCGGCATTGTGCAGCTGTTGGCGCTGGCCCGGTTGATCCTGGCCGACCCCGACGTCTTGATTCTGGACGAGGCGACCTCCCGGATGGAACCAAGTGCGGCGCGCGAGTTGGAACAACGGCTGGTGGAGACCATGAGTGGTAAGACCATCATCAGTATCGCCCACCAGCTGCATACGGCGGCCTCTGCCGACCGGGTGGCCGTCATCGACGGGGGCCGCATTATCGAACTGGGCCGACACGACGACCTCATCCACGCGGGCGGAACCTATGAGAACCTCTGGAGAAGCTGGAGAGCTGTGACAAAGTAAACCCGTGCAGAGTAGGTGTGGGCCATGCGGCTAGCGGCCGCATAGCCCACACCTACTTAACCTTTCGGCCTCGAAGAGGTAAGAGCGGAGTCTTGTCTCAGCGGCGCAGGTCTGGGTACCACGGAAATCCCAGCGCTGCGGCAGAGTCGGCCGAACCACCGCATACCCGTGATATTGACGTTGGGTTGGTCTCCTCAAACCGAGAACAGATCTGGTCGACCACCTTGGTGACCGCGTCATCGTCCACCACGGCCGCGTCATCAATGGTGGCGTCGTACACGAATTGGAGTAGATGATCTTCGAAGGTGCTCGCAGTCGCGGGGAACGTGAACAGCACCCTTAGCTGCGTGGGTTCACGGTGGTAACTGTCGGCCCATCCTGAAGTGCAATTCCATTGGCCTAGTAGGTGAGGATCGTCTTCAAGTCGGGTTGCGACCTGCCGGGCTACTCGCGCGGCCGGCCATTCCCAGTCCCATTCTCCATGCGCCCGTGCGACCTCGGCTTGGTACGCAGCGGCGTCGAACCGATATACGGTGACTTCTCCCTGTGCCGCCAGGCTGTCGCGTACCTCCCACACGACCGTTTCGGCATCGTCCAACCACATCTTGGCCCACAGTTGCCCGCAGCAGCCCGCGGTACACCATGCTTCGGCAAGGCTCACCTCCCGCGGTTGCGCGGTTACGAGCAAAGGTGAGTGACCGGACAGCAAAGTGCTCGGACCGGCACCAGAACCGCGCTGAAAGAGGTTGGCCACCAGGGGCATACCGTCGATGAGGAACTCGACTGTCGCTCCATGGGGGCCTGAGGGTGGCCCCACCGATACATGCATGGCAAATGATGGGAGCCGTGACGTGGATTTGGTCAGTGCCGGACGGTATCGGGTCAATTCCCGTCGGATCCAGCACAGGTAGCTGTCGGACGACCCCGTTCGCGCCGCATCGGTCACCATGTCTCGCACCCGTGCCGAGGAAAAGATCTCTTCGAAGGCAGTCAGCACAGCTTTACGTTGCCCGCCTTTCCACGGCAAGGTCGCCAGATGGCCGCAATAAACCGACTCCCGCAATCGTAGGGCCAGACCCAGTGCGGCGATGTCGGAAGTGAATCGCACCAGGTTCTGTGCCACGTGCACCAGAAGCTCGACTGGCCCATGCAAGGACCTGACTGGATCACAGGTAGACCAACTATCCCAAGCCTCCCAACCGTCGGGGAGCGCAAGGAGAATTTCCGCCACGGTTGCGGCAATCTCCTCTTCCGACAGCACCAAGCTGGTGCGCACCCCCGCATCAGGGACGCTGTTGAGCAACTCTTGATAAGTCCACCTCGCCGAACACAGACTCTTGGCAATAGACGCCTTGACCGAGCCATCCGCGTGCGCGGCGATCCAAATCAGGTGGGTTGCCACTTGCGGAACATTATCCAACGCTTCGATGCCCAAGGAGCTCAGTTCGTCTCCCATCAGGGCGATCGTTCGCACCAAGGGCGCTTCCTCGCCGGTGCATCGCCCCCGCAGAAGCCGCAGGCCGACCACCAGTTCGGTCTTGGTGAGGCCTTCTCGCAGCAGATACGTTGCCATACGACGACATTCTCGGTCGGAAATCGGTATGACCATGTCGCGAAGATCCGAGGTCAGGGAGTAGGTGGGAGTAACGCTTTGCAGCTGTTGGGCTAGTTGGCCCAAACTTGCCTGAGAATCCACCTCGACCGCGATGAGTTGCTCGCATATTCGCTCCGCAGTACTTTCCGCACATCCGGCAGGCGGAGTCGCATCAGATACCTGTTCCCACAGGGTGTCCCGCTCGGCTTCGGTGATCGGGCGAAACGGCTCTTGGCTACAGAGTCGAATCAGGCGAGCATAGAGAGAGGGTGTCTTTCCTTGCACCGAACGCCGGTTATGACGGGGCCTCTCTGGCCACCCCACATCAGCGCGGCAAGAGAGACGGTCATTCCCACCTAGGAACGCGGTGCTATCCGGGGCGTTGGTGGCTATCTCAGAGATGACCTCACCCACGGCTTGGCCGATCGCGGCATCGTCAACCACTGCGGCGTCAGCCAGCGAGAACTCGAGAGTGAATCGAGACGGTCGATTCGTGAGGACCGGATCGGAGAATGTTACCCAGAACTGTTCAGATACCCCAGATTGTGCCCCGGTCCGCGAGGAGTCAAATCCCCACTTTTTCAGCAGGCTGGGGTGCTGGCGCAAAGTCGTCTCCAGCTTTCGGGCCGCCCGGTGGGCGGGCCACTCCCAAGAACCATCGGTGGCCGCTCGGTCGATCTCAGCCAGATAGCTATCGGATGGGAACCGATACTGTGCCAAGGAGACCTCAGGCTGGCGGCTATTGCGCACATCCCAAACGACCCAGTGGCCCTCATGCCGAATGTCGACGGTCAACGCGCCACAGCACGGGGTGGTGCAACTAGCTTCGGCCAGCACTACCTGAGACAATGGTGCCGCAGGCAACCAGGCCGAGCGATCGGTGAGCAGCGACTGTGGGTCCATTGCCGGGCCGAACGGGAAGTGAGCCGACACCAGCGGCCGCCCCGCGGCCAGAATCCGCGTTTCCACCCGGCCCGGGTGACCAGGTGGAGGAACAACAATGCGCACAGAGAATTCCTGAGGCTCGCCCACGTCACTATGCAGTCGAGCGACATAGCGATATAGCCAGCAGGCGCGGGCGTCACTAGCGTCTTGTCTCAACGCGGCAGAGACAACCGAATGAGTCTGTGCCGAGGTCAAACACGCCCGCGACTGGGCGATATAACGCTCCCGGTCACCGGGCTGCCACGGTAGCAACGCGAAGTTACCGCTGACCACCGATTCATGGACTCGAGCCACGAACTCAAGACCCACAACAGTTCCGGACAGAGCTCCCGAGATCGACGCGAGCTCCGTCAACGCCGCCACGCCAAGATTGAGGCTCCTAAACACCTGCGCACTGGCTGTTCCGAAAGGCAGGTCTAGCAACAGTGCCAGGACTTGGCACGCCTGGGCGGGACTCTTGAGCTGGCCAGGCGGCACAGACGCATCTGCAGCCAACATGGAGGCGCCCAGATTCAGCACGCGAGGTGGCCCTGGCGAGCCGCTAATGTGGGTATACGTCGGTTGAGGCAACCGATGGACTCCCGTACGCTCGGCAATCCACTCCACATGGGATTCGAGGTGTGGGGACCGTGCCAGCAATCCTATCGCCGGTTCAAGGTATGGCGATCCCAGCAACGCGATCGTTCGCGCTGTCCGCGCATCATCCTCGGCCACCTCATAGGACAGCAGATGCAAGCCAACGGCAACCTCGGCGAAGCTCAATCCCTCATAGAGCAGGACGTGACCGATTGACCGAGCCTTGTCTACAGAGCACAGCCGCGCTTCGTGGTTCAGACGATGGATGAGGGCTTCGACATCGCCATATAGCCGCAGCCACAGCTGCAAAGCGCGAACACTGGAATCGCAGGCGGGATCGGTGGTGTGGAAGATGTGTAGGAAATCGTCGGCCGCCGCTGGAGACTCCGGACGAGACCGGGGACAAACCCAATGATTCTTGGCTAGTGCCCGGATCTGTGCTTCGGGGACCGGCTGACGTGGATAGCGTTCGATGAGCTGGTGAACGCGAGCGAGAAGGGGAAGGGAGTTCTGGGCGAGCGCCTTGCGCTCGACGGCAGAACTCATTTACCTGAGGTACTCGATTCGACAATCATGAAAAACATCTTAGACAGTTCGCTCTACGCCTCCACACCGGAGCCCCACCAAAAACTCGGTTGCGGCCCGATCGATCCCTTGCTTCAATGAATGCGTCATATCCACGCCCAGGAGGTACCAATGCGCCGAAAGATCACGTCAACCCACCGTGACCTGTTCTTTCGCCGTAAGGATATGACCTTTGACATCTATTTTGAATCTCGGAATCCTAGCCCATGTTGACGCGGGAAAAACCAGCCTGACCGAGCGCCTGTTGCTCCACGCCGGGGCGATCAAGCGCGCTGGCAGCGTCGATGCGGGCGATACCCACACCGACTCGCTGGCGTTGGAACGCCAACGCGGTATCACCATTAAGTCCGCCGTCGTCTCGTTCACCCTCGGTGAGGTCACCGTCAACCTGATCGACACCCCTGGCCACCCGGATTTCATCGCCGAAGTGGAGCGGGTTCTCAGCGTGCTCGATGGCGCCGTTTTGGTGGTATCGGCGGTCGAAGGAGTGCAGCCCCAGACACGCATTCTGTTGCGAACCTTGCGCAGGTTGGCTATTCCCACGCTGATCTTTGTGAACAAGATCGACCGCCTCGGTGCTCGATATTCCTCACTCTTGAGCGATATCGCCACCAAGCTGAGCCCAGGGATCGTGCCCATGGGCGTGGTGGAAAATCTTGGGCAGCGAGATGCCGACTTTGTGCCGTTCGCGATGGCCTCTGTTGAATTCGCCAGCGAGCTGAGCGAAAAACTCGCCGACCATAGCGACGAAATCCTGGCTGCTGTGGTTGAGCAGACCGCCATGTCCTCCTCGCAGCTGCATGATGAGCTCGCCGCCCAGACTGCCCGCTGCCACATCATTCCGGTGTACTTTGGCTCTGCCTATACCGGTGCGGGAGTCGAGGAGTTGTCCGAAGCGATAACGACATGGCTGCCCACCTCGTCGGGGCAGTCCCACGAGCCGGTGTCGGGAACGGTGTTCAAAGTAGAACGGGCTCCGTCTGGCCAGAAGATCGCCTATGCGCGGTTGTTCTCTGGAACGATTCGGGTGCGCGAGCGGCTACGTTTCGCCTCGGGGAGGGAAGCCCGAATCACGGGCCTACGGCATTTTGAAGATGGAACCCTCACAGCAAAGCCACATCTCAGCGCCGGACAGATCGGTCAGCTTCTGGGATGCGACTCAGTTCGCATCGGCGACTGGTTTGGTCAAGAGCCTCCCCGGGCGGCCCAACAGTATTTCCCGCCGCCGACCTTGGAAGCCGTGGTAGTACCGAAACCCTCGACGGACGTGGTCGCTGTGCGCCAGGCATTGAGCCAAATCGCCGAACAGGATCCCCTCATCAATCTTCGCCAGCGAGAAGATAGCGGTGAGGTCAGCGTTTCCCTCTACGGCGAGGTGCAAAAGGAGGTCATTCAGTCAACCTTGTTGACCGACTTTGGGCTTGAGGTTGGCTTTCGCGAGGCAACCACGATCTGCATTGAACGTCCCACCGGCAGTGGAGCGGCCGCCCAGATCGTGGGGGAGGAGTCCAATCCGTTCCCGGCGACGGTGGGTCTGCGCATCGACCCGGCGCCGGTTGGCACTGGAATCCAGTTCCGGCTGGAGGTGGAACTAGGGTCGATGCCTTCCTCGTTTTTTCGGGCGGTGGAGGATGGAGTCATGCAGACATTGCGGCAGGGCCTCTATGGCTGGCAGGTCACCGATTGCGTCGTCACCGTGACTCACTCCTCCAGCGCCGCCCCGGCCAACTACGCCAGTGACTTTCGGCTCCTTGCGCCGCTTGTGGTCATGTCAGCGTTGAAGAGGGCTGGCACGGCGGTCTTTGAACCGATGGATCGATTCCTCGTGGAGGCCCCTAGCGAGGCCCTGGAAACTCTCATACCAGGCCTTGGCGCGGTGCAGGCTGTGCCGGATTCAGTCGCTACGCGTGGTGTGACGACGCAGGTCAAGGGCATCATCCCCAGCCGACAGGTGGGGGAACTGACACGGCAATTGCCGGACCTCGCTGGCGGAGAAGGAATGTTGGAGACGGAATTCGATCATCACCGCGAAGTGCGCAGGAAGCCACCTTCGAGACCGAGGACCGACTACAACCCGCTCAACCGCACGGAATATTTGATGCGGTTGGCCGGCACGATAGCTGAGTAACGCACGCAGCTACTGAGATTGCAACGCGAGCGTCCCCTGGCGAAACTGGAGCCAAACGGTAGCCTAGATGTTTTCGGTTCGCGGATTGAAGAATCGTGGGTGGTCTCATGGGTAGGAATGGATTGATCGGCCTCGTGGCCGCACTTGTACTCGTCATTGCCGGTGTCGGCGCATTTATCGTGCTCAGGGACGATAACGACGAGCCCCCGTCGGACGAGGCGACCAATAATGACTCTAATGATAGTGCTGACGACAGCGAGCCGAGTGACCATGACCCGGTCATCGAAACTGTCGCCGAAGGTTTCGATCAGCCGTGGGGGCTGGAGTTCCTGCCAGAGGGTGACCAGCTGCTGGTAACGGAGCTGGTGGGTACCTTGGCGATCGTCGACATTGACAGCGGGGACGTGCGCCGTATCGACGGTGTTCCCGACGTCAGCGCCGAAGGCCAAGGCGGTTTGTTGGACGTGGCGATCGATCCGGACTTCCCTGACTCGTCGTGGGTGTACCTTACCTATTCGGCCGCCACCGATGATGGAAACACCAGCACCCACCTGGCTCGCGGTCAACTCGACCTCGACCAAGCGACGCTGCGCGACGTCGAGGAGCTGTATGTGGCCGAACCGGCAACGCAAGCGCCGGTCCACTACGGATCAAAGATCGTGTTCGGCGTGGACGGGAACCTGTACATGACCATCGGCGACCGTGGGGACAAGAACTTCGCCGACCATGTCTCACAAGATCCCTCCAATACCCTTGGCACCACTGTCCGCTTGCGGCCCGACGGGTCTATTCCGGAGGACAATCCCTTTATCGACGATGGTGACATAGCCGACGAGATATACACCTATGGTCACCGCAACGTGCAAGGAATGACGGTCCATCCCCTCACTGGCGTCATGTGGCAAAGCGAGCACGGTGAAGAGGACGGCGATGAAATCAATATTGTTGAAGGCGGTCACAATTACGGCTGGCCGATAGCCCACAGTGGCTGTGAATACGGCACTGACACTCCGATCGGCGACCACCCCTTGGACCGGGATGAGTTCCCCAATCCGGCCTTCTTCTGGGAGTGCGGTTCCGGAGGATTCCCACCCGGAGGCCTGACCTTCTACGAGGGAGACCAGTTCCCAGCCTGGGAGGGAAACCTGCTGGTGGGCGGCCTAGCTTCTGAGCAGGTGGCGCGCTTTATCGAAGAAGACGGCGAGCTGATCGAAACCGAGCCCTTGCTAGCCGATGAAGGATGGCGTATCCGCGACATTGTGGTCAGCCCACACGACGGCGCGATATACGTCGCCATCGACGATGACGATGTTCCGCTGATTCGGCTCGTCGACGGAACCGAGGACTAAACCAACCAGT
The DNA here is from genome assembly GCF_016925535.1 of Natronoglycomyces albus. Taxonomy (NCBI): domain Bacteria; kingdom Bacillati; phylum Actinomycetota; class Actinomycetes; order Glycomycetales; family Glycomycetaceae; genus Natronoglycomyces; species Natronoglycomyces albus. Next base: position 1,727,659 of record NZ_CP070496.1, read on the forward strand.
CAGACGACTCATTACACACCCGCTGGCACCGGCTGCCAATGATTTCATTCGCCGTAGCTAAGAATCCCTGCCTAGACTGAAGCATGACTTTCTCATTTGTCGCCCGCTCCGAGGACGGCCAGTTGTATGGCGTAGCTGTGGCCAGCAAATTCCTAGCCGCCGGAGCGATCGCCCCCGCCGCCGAAGCCAATATCGGGGCGCTGTCCTCCCAAGCGTTCCCCAACCTGAACTACCGGTGGCAGGTGCTCGAATTCCTTCGGTCGGGGGTGAGCCCCGCCGATGCCGTCAAAGGTGTCACCGCCGCCGACGAATTGCGCGACCAAAGGCAACTTGGCGTGGTTGGCCCCACCGGCCCAGGCGTGGCCTACACCGGTTCGGAAACGCAACCGTGGTCCGGACACCGCGTCGGGGACGGCTACGCGGCACAAGGCAACATCCTGGTAGGCCCGGCAGTGGTGGACGACATGGTGACAGCGTGGAAAGAACACCGCCAGCTGCCGTTCGCCGAACGTATGGTCGCCGCCCTAACCGCCGGCGACGACGCCGGAGGCGATCGCCGGGGCAAACAATGCGCCTCTCTACTGGTCGTAGGGCCGAACGCCAGCTACTTTCAGCATGACGATGTGGCAATTGACCTGCGGGTCGATGACCACACGGACCCAGTGGGGGAGTTGTCCCGCCTGCTGAAACTGCACCGGGAGACGTTTGTCTCCTAATGTGAAGTGGCTCGGCACCAGGCGTTGACTCAGTGCGGCAGCGCAGATTGTCGCCACTCTCCCATGGCCAGGTCGTGGCCGATGAATATTCGGATTTCGACTCGTCTAAGAGCTGTACGTGCTTAACGTCAGACCTAGGAGGAACGATGACTGGAATTGATCTAGAACCCGCGACCCGCAAGCTCAACGAGCTCATCGAGGGCGTATGGGAGAAACAGCTATCGGTGGAAACCCCCTGCCAGGAGATGGCGGTGGGCGACTTGCTGGAGCACATAGGCGCGTTGGCGAAGGCGTTCACCGCCGCCGCCAATAAGGAGAACGACGCGCAGTCAGGTCCGCCTCCCAAAGCCGACGCGGCCCGATTGCCAATGGACTGGCGAGCCAAAATCACCGGAGACTTGGAGACCTTGGCCGAAGCGTGGCGCAAACCCGAAGCGTGGGAAGGGCACACCTACGCGGGAGGGCTGAAGTTCTCCGGCGCCGAAGCCGGGGTAGTGGCTTTGGACGAGCTGGTGCTACACAGTTGGGATCTGGCCGTCGCCACCAACCAGGAATATGAACCAGACCCGCAGCTTGTGGCGATCGTAGACGGATTCGTCAGCCAGTTCAGCGGCCCGGGCACCGAAGAGGCCCGCGAAGGACTGTTCGGGCCCGAAAGAGAAATACCCGACGACGCGCCACTGTTCCACCGCGTACTCGGCAAAGCAGGCCGTGACCCACATTGGACACCCCCAGTGACATAAGGGGGTATCCCCGACTCTAAATCGGAACTGTAGAAGTGACGGTGAGGGGCGGCGATTGTTCCCCCTCACCGATTACTGAACGAGTCGCGAACACCCGCCACCGACTCGTCGGCCATGCCGCTGGAGGGACCAGACCCCCTAATCGTGGCGCGGAATCCATCGACCCAATGCCGCCGCCCCCAAAAGGCCCAGGCCCGCCACCGCCCAAATCCCCACCCCGAGCGTTGCCACAAAGGTGAACGAACTGACAAGAACCGGGCCGGAGGCATTGCCCGCATCGGCACACAACCGCCAACCACCAAGAAACTGGGCTCGGCCATTCTCCGGCGACGCATCAGCCCCCAACGTCAGCACAATGCCGCTGCCCATGCCGTTGCCGAAGCCCAACAAAATCGCGACTGCCAACAGGGTGCCCGCACTGGTCGTCAACGGAATGAGCACGTACGCCGCAGCCATGATCGACATACACGGCACCGCGACCCACACCCGGCCGAAACGGTCCATCGCCTTTCCCGCCGGATAGAACAACAGCATGTCAACAGCCCCGGAAATACCAAAAATCAAACTCGTCGTGGTCGCGTCGAGACCGATATGGTCAGCCCACAATGGAATCGCCACCTGGCGACACGCCCGGACCGCGCCGACCATAAGCACCCCAACCCCGAGCGTGCCGAACACATGCAGATGTTGACGCAACACCGCAAACGTCTTGAGACCATTGCTTTTCCCATTGGGGCCACCAGCTTGCTGGTGATGGGGCACCCGAATCGAGGCCACCAGCAGGCCCGCGGCCACCGCCGCGACCAAATGCACCCAGTACGCGCCGTCCGTACCGAGCAACGCCATCGCCCCCGCGCCCAGAAACGGCCCAATGAACATGCCAATGCGATGTGTTCCACCTAGGGACGACATCGCCCGGGCCCGCATCCGATAGGGCACAACCTCAGACAGAAACGTATGCCGCGCGATACCCCACATCGCGCTGGCGAATCCCAGCGTGGCAATGGCCGCGCCTAGCATCCACACTTCGGTCGCGAGGATACAGATCGTCAAGGCGACACAGACGAGAACGACTGCGCAGAGCATGGCCCGCCTCTCGCCCATCCGTGCCGCAAACGCGCCCGCTGGCAAGTCACCGATTAGCTGCCCAATTCCACTGAGCGCGACAATAAGCCCCGCTAGGCCAACCGAGGCACCCAAGTCCCGAGCCGACAGAGCAATGATGGGGGCAATGGCACCTTGACCTACGCCGAACAGGACAGCGGGGATATAGATGCTTGGAATCAGCGTGCGGAGCCGAAATTCTGGTGGGGCAAGTGTGGTCATCAATGGCCATCCTTACGCGTGATGCACCCTCAGTTCGACCCATTGTGACCTGTATTACCACACGGAATGACGAGCTGTAGGCGTTGGCAAGTCCGACCTGGGGTGAGAGGGTGGAGATATGGATTCAGACGGTGGGATGTCAGAAAAGCCAGGCAACGATGACGGTGCTCATGAGCTCAACGGCGCTGGCATCGACGGGATCGAGAACGAGAATCTGGAACCGAAGTTCACGCTTGAAGAGGCCCGCAGGTTGATGCCGCTGGTCCGGGAAAAGGCTGCGCAGATTGTCAAACTACGCGGGGACCTAGCGGAGTTGGCACACGCGATTCACACCGGTGCTGACGAGGCCGAAGGCGGGCTGGCCGAGGTCAAGGCTCTCGAAGCTCATTTGAATGAGGCCGTGGCTTGGTTCCCCGAACATGGCATCGATGTGAAGGGAGTCGCGCCGTTGCTCATCGACTTCCCGTCGACCTTGGAGGGGCGCAGTGTGCAATTGTGTTGGCTGGAAGGTGAGAGGGAGCTGCGCTGGTATCACCGCAGTGAACTCGGTTTCGTAGGTCGTCGGCCACTGGGTGAGTAGGCAAACTCGTGTGTTCGTGATGGTGTGCCACACCGATGCGACCGCACGTACGGCCCGTGCGGCCTGACATCGGTGTGTAGACAGACGTGCCTAGGAGTATTCTCCGGCTATTTCGCGGGCGCGATCCCGGGCGGCTTCGGCCGCGTCAAGGATCGCAGCGCGGACACGGTGGCGTTCCAGTTCTCGTACCGCGTTAATCGTGGTGCCAGCCGGGGAGGTCACAGCTTCGCGAAGTTGGACTGGGTGCTCGCCGGTATCGCGGAGCATCGCGGCTGCCCCAGTGGCTGTCTGTACGATCAGTTCTTGAGCCACCGACCGTGGCAGGCCCATGAGGATCGCGGCATCGATCATGCCTTCGACCAGGTAATAGAAGTAGGCTGGGCCGGAGCCGGACAGTGCGGTCACCGCATCGATATGGGACTCGTCTAGGTGCAGTGTGTGGCCGAGGGGCTGGAATAGCTGTTCTGCTTGCCGCAGGTGGGCCTCGGTGGCCTGTTTCCCCGCAGAGATGACCGTGACAGCTTCCTCCACGAGCGCGGGCGTATTCGTCATGGCTCGAACAACGGGTGTTCCGTCAGGCAGACGTTTCTCGAAGAAGGTCGTGGGAAGCCCGGCGCACAGCGACACGACGGGGTTGTCGCCTGACAAGCTAGGCGCTAGTTCTTCTAGCAGCGCTTCCGCGTCTTGAGGCTTCACGGCTATGACGGTGATATCAGCTCGTTTGACCGCTTCGCTATTGCTGACCACTTGGATGCCAAACTCAGATTCCAAAGCGGCGGCGCGTTCTGGTCGACGGGCGGTCGCGAGGAGGTCCTCTGCTGGCCAGCCGCTGCGCTTAAGGCCAGCGAGCACGGCTTTTCCGATCCGTCCGGCACCAAGTACCGCCACTGTGGTCATGGGTTGCTCCTGTCATTGGCGACGGCCCGTAGAGGGGACGCCTGAGGTAGGTCAGAGTGTTGTCTCGAAGGGCAGTCACGACTATGTCGAGACAGCCCTCTCGATAGAACCTCAAAACTACGGACAGTTGCAAGCCTATTCCCAGCGCGTCGACGCCTCAGTAGTGGCCAGGACTGCGCAAAGGGCTCCTATTGCACGTTAGTTGGCTAATTTGCCTGCAAGAATTTCCCTTGCGGTCTAAATTTTGTACGTTTGCATGATCTGCCAATACCCATATGAGCACAAAGTTAGGCGCCGCTATCCCAGGCCGCGCTGGTGCGAGTCACATGGGAGAGAAGACGCCCTAGACATGAAAGTGCCCGGGTCCACCCTGAAGGGCCGACCCGGGCCGAAGCGTGCGTGAACTAGCGTCTCTGCTGATTAGCAGAGGCTGTCAAGAGCGTCATGGGCTTCTTCAGAGTCCCAGTCCGTGCCGCCCTCGTCTTCGTAGGCCTGACGGATGATGCCCTCGATGTCTTCCCACTCCGCCATTTCCCAGCCCTGGCAGAATTCGGCCTTCTCGTCCTCGGGCAGACCGTTGAAGTGGTCCTGGACCTCGCTCTTGAGGTCGCTGGAGCCGCAAGCGGCAAGGGCGAACAGGGCTGCCGAGGCGATGGCAACTACGCGCAGTTTCATTAATTTCCTTACTTCAGGGTGTTCTCGTGCGTTTAATATGGCGGGCACTGTGATCGAAGTGAAAGTATTCGGTTCACCGGACGACAGTCAATGCGAAACTCGATCGAACGCAAGTGCTTCCCACCAGATTGGCCTTCGCTGGCCACTTGGTGACAGCTTGCGAGGGAAATCCTGGGTGGATGTTCGGCGGGGGTAGAGAAGGTTCCACTTCGATGCCCAACCATCGAGTTCACCACATGTGCGGGCCGCGTGCCAGCCGGATGGCTTGCGCAAGTTGGGCATCCCAGCTATTGACCGACAGCGGTTGTACATGAATGAGCCTCGATGACTTTTGCATCTTACGTTCCGCGTGCAACGCAGATGCGAGGGCATCTCAGTCAGTGGCTGTCAGGGGTGATGAGGGAACGTCTCCCCAGTCGATGAGGAGGCGGCGCAACAAGTCGGCCAGCTGCTGACGTTGGTTGTGGTCGAGTGAGGCCAGGAGGCGTTCCTCGTTACGCAGGTGAGCGTTGAGAGATTCCTCCACAATGTCTTTTCCTTCATCGGTGAGAGTGATGAGGACGAAGCGACGATTGGAGGGGTCATCTTCCCTGGTGACGAGACCCTTGGCAAGGAGCCTGTCGACCCGATGCGTGATGGCGCCTGAGGTGACCATCGTGGATTCCATCAATTTGGCACCGGTGAGACGGTAGGGAGGACCAGACCGGCGAAGTGTGGCGAGGATGTCGAACTCGCTGAACTGGAGCCCATATGCGGCGAATGGTTTTTTCAGTTCCCGGTCGAGGATGCGGGCAACGCGGGTGAGCCGCCCGATCTGCGCCATGGGGGAGGGGTCGATGTGCTGGTGGTGGGTTTCCCATTGATTGAGTATCTGGTCAACACGGTCCATATCGCTCCTTAAGGCCAGATTGGGCAGAAAGGCTAGGCGGAGGCGCTCTGCTGCCTGCTTCTATGCCCATTTACCGGCGCAAACTTTGCCTCCGGTGACTGTCGGCCGGTTCTTGCCGGTGAGCTTCCAACCCAAAGGCATGAATGATAAAACTATGAGAGATAAACAGTTTAGCATTAAGCTCATGGGTGGAATTCTGTCGCGACTTTGACCATCGCCTTCCCAGGTTGTCTCGCAGGGGCTCTCAGCATGGAAAAGACAGCAGTGCGCGAAACGAGCCAGGTAGCCGGCGAGCGCCTGCTGTCTCCAGAGGCAAGAATTGATCTACCCGGTAGACCAATGACGACCGTCGGCCGTCTGGCGAGGAAAGCATCAATGCCGGAGGCGGACGTCCTTCAATCCCGACGGTCGCCCTTCCAAGCCCGCCACAACCGGGCATACGTGCCGTTTGCCTCCACCAGCTCAGCGTGAGTTCCCAGCTCGGCAATCCTTCCGTGGTCCACTACCGCTATCCGATCAGCCGACTCTGCGGCATGCAGTTGGTGCGCGATCGCGATGACGGTGCGCCCTTCCAGCGCCGAGGCGAGCGTCGCCTCCACTCGGCCCGCACTGCCCGGGTCGATCCCACCAGTCGCCTCATCAAGCACGACGATCTTCGGATCGGCCACAATGACGCGCGCCAAGGCCAACTGCTGCGCCTCGGCCAACGACAGCACATGTTGCTCGGAGCCCACTTGGGTGTCTAGTCCGTCGGGAAGTTCGGCCAACCAGCGCGCGCCCACCTTCTCCAGGGCCTCCAGGAGCTCCTCGTCTGTCGCCTCAGGGTTGGCCATCGTCAGGTTCTCCCGCACGCTCATGGAGAACACATAGGACTCCTGCGTCACGAGAATGACGTGCCGGCGCAAATGTTCCAGTGGCACGTCTGCCACCGATGCCCCACCAATGGTCACCGTGCCACTGCGTGGACGGTCAATGCCTGCCACGAGGCGAGCGATCGTGGATTTCCCGGCCCCCGATGGCCCGACCACGACCAACCGTTCTGCCGGTCGCGGATGCAAGGTCACATCGTGCAACACATCCGGTCCGTCGTCGTAGCCAAACGTGACATGGTCTAGCCGCAGGTCAGTGCCACGCGGCTGCGCGGTGCGCGGCTCCTCTTCGATCGCGTGCACGCCTTGGAGCCGCGCCATCGCGGCCGTTGCCCGTTGGAAATGCTTGATGTGCATGAAGATGCGCGTCACTGGCCCGTTCATCCGGATGGATAGCATGGCGATGGCCACGACCGCACCGATGCTCAGGGCCCCGCCGAGATACCACCATCCGGCCAGGAACACTAGGACGAACGTTTGCACCCGGAAGGTGACGTGAAAGGCCGGGAAGGCGATCGACTCTAGGCGGATGACGCGTCGCAGGCGCAGGTATAGATCCTCTGCGGCTGCGTAGCCTTTTTGCTGCCGAATGGTCTGCAGCTGATAGCTCACCACTGTGCGGGACCCGGCGGCCGATGCCGACAGTGTTTGGGCTCCTTCGCTGAGCGATCGCAGCTCGGCCAGGAAGAGGGGCCGGGCCGATCGCATGAACCACCACATGATCAGGGCGGAGGGGATGAGGCCCAGGGAGAAGACGGCTCCGAGTCGTATGTCGACGATGAACGCCGCAGCCAGGATGACCGTGACCTCGATCAGCGCCAGCACAACCTCTGGCCCGCCGCGCCGCAGTAGGTCCGCCACCTGAGTGATGTTGTCCGAGGTGCGCGTGCCCAAATCCCCGGCCCCGGCCCGCTCCACCGTGCCCAACGGCAGTGACAAAACCCGGGCGATGAACCCGGACCGCAAGGTCGCCGCCGCTCGTTCACCGAACTGGTATCCCTTGAGCCTTCCGTAGCGGCTCAGCAGCAACTGGGCGGCCACGGTGCCGACGATCGCGGCGCAAAAGATATTGACATGGGTGACAGACCAGCCCGCGTTGATGCCGTCGATGACTTCACCCAGCAAAACCGGGAGCGCTACGGCTCCCGCCGCCGATAGTGCGTACAGCAACAGGATGTAAATGGCCTGGTAACGGTCGGCCTTGATGATCTCCCACAGTGCGGCGCGCGCTTGTTGGCCAGTGGCGACGGGGAGGCGGGTCGGTGACATGGTCATGATTGGTCCTCATGCGAGGTTAGGGCCCGATATTCGGCGTGAGTGAGTAGCTCGGTGTGGGTGCCGGTGGCATAGACCTTGCCCTCGCGCATCCAGGCGACGTGATCGGCTTGGGCCAACCACAATGGCGAAGCGGTGACGATGAGCGTTCCTGTGCCCGCCCGCTTCGCGGCGACGCGTTCGGCGATGAGCGATTCGGTGTGCGCGTCGACCGCGGAGGTGGGTTCGATGGCTACGAGGAATGTCGGTTCTGAGGCGATGGCGCGAGCCAGGCACAGCCTTTGGCGTTGTCCGCCGGAGAGATTGCGCCCTCCCTCGAACACTTCTCCCTCGAGCGTTGAGCCCATCGAGGTGTAGATGTCCTCGGCGCAAACGACGTGCAACGCCGAGTGTGCGCGTTCATCATCGGTGCGATCCTCAGTCAGAAGGGTGGTGCGCAAGGTGCCAGCGAAAAGATAGTCCTCGTGGGTGAGTAGTCGAATGTGGCGGCGCACGTGTTTTAGCTTCACGTCGGCGAGCTTTGATGCGCCCCAGCGGGCGTCTGATTCGCTGAACCGGGTGAGCCGTTTGGTCACCTCGGCTGCGGGCACTGATTCGGCGCTGACCAGGACGGTGAGTTGCGCAGTCGGTACGGTCAGGCCGCTTTCGGGGTCGTGCAGGTCGCCGTGGGGAATGTTGTCCTCGCCGGTGTCGGGAATGTCGCGGCCGGTGGCGAAATATGCGGCCAGTCTGCCGGCCCCCACTCGCGCGGTGACGATGCGCTCGGACACATGCAACATGTTGGTTGTGCTGATGACCAGAATTGAGGCGTAGCCGAACACGGCGGCTAGTTGTCCCACGGTGATGGTGCCGTTGAGCGCCATGATGGCGCCCAGCCAGGTGATGGCGGCGACGAAGCCGAACGGAATCGATTGGCGCAGCCCTTGGACCCACGAGACCGAACCGGCCACCCGAAAGCCAAGGGCTCGAAGATCCATCGCCTGGAGGCGGTAGCGCATCGTGAACTGCAGGTCGCCACCGATGCCGCGCAGGATGCGCAGGCCGCCGACGACATCGGTGGCCTGTCCGGCGAGTTGGCCGACGGCGTCGCGGTAGGAGGCTTGCTTGTGTTGGAGTTTGCCCAGCAGCGGCCCTGTGACGACAGCGGTGAGGAGTACCCCTGCGGCGAGGACAATGCCCAGCAGCGGGTGGATGTTCCACACCAGGACTGTTCCGGCGGCGAACATGGCAATAGCCATCACGCCGATGGCTAGGTCGGTGATTGCCTCGGCGACCAGGCGACTGTCATCGGTGGCTAGGTTGACCATCTCCCCGGAGGACACATTGCCCTTGGAACCGGTGCCGATGGCGTTGAGATGATCGGCGATGGCCTGCGTCCCGCGGCGACGCAGGGCCGCTTCGGGAATGAGCGACATCCGTAGGGAGATGACGAACAGCGGGGGATAGCACAGTGAGACCGCTAGCAAGATGAGCATCCAGTACCGGAAGTCCTCCCACGACCCGGCCAGGAGACCTTGGTCGATGACTTGGGAGAGGATGTACGGCTCAGCGACCATGATGGCGCTGGTGCCGACAAAGCCCAGGGTGCTGATACTAAGCGGGAGGATTGAGGGTTTGACGAACCAGGCGAAGAATCGCCATGGAGTGGTCGGAACGCGAGAATGGGACACAGTTGAACGATTTTACGCGGCCTCACCTCGAAAGCAAACCCTTTTCGGGCTGGTTGTGGTGATAGTTCGGCCCGGCCGCACATCCACAAGAGACATATGAGTCTTCTGTGGACGTCCGGCCGGGCCGATACTTGTGGGTCCGCTCGTTCTTCGAGGGCGTCCAAGGCCCACGGCACTATGGTCGCTATGCGGTGGGTCGGATGCCGAGCATGACTCGGGCGTCTGGAACCGACATGGCGGGCCGCTGGGCCAAGGCCGCGGCCTCGGCGGCTCGGGCCACCAATTGTTCATTGCCAGTCACTGGCTGCCGGCGAGCAAAAGACACCGTGTCCTCCATGCCCACGCGCAGATGGCCGCCAGCGGCGAGCGTACTGAGCATGACGGGAAGGGTGGTACGCCCGATTCCTGTGGCGGCGAACGTGGCATCGGGCGGAAGGTGTCGGCGCACCGCGTCCACGAAGTGGATCACCGTGGCCGCATTGCCGGGAGCCCCGCCTGGTACGCCGAGCACGAAGTCGACGTGCACATGACCACCGTAGGGCAGCCCGTGCTGGTCAAGCAGACGTTCCAAGGACGCCAGGTGTGCCAGGTCGAAGATCTCGTACTCGGGCACGATGCGTCTATCTCTCATGCGGCGGTGCAGTTCGACGATGAAGTCCCACCGATTGGAAAAGACCGCGTCACCGAAGTTGACGGTGCCCATAGTGCAAGAGGCCATGTCCGGTTGGGCCTCCAACACGCGCATCCGGTCCTCTTCGCTATCGGTGACCGCGCCACCTGAGGACAGTTGCACAATGAGGTTGGTCGCCTCTGACACGCCTGCCACGGCTTCCTTGGCGCGGCCAAGGTCCAGCGTTGGCCGCGCCTTGTCGTCGCGTAGATGGATGTGGATGACTGCCGCTCCCGATTTTTCGCAAGCGACGGCAGTCGAAACCAGCTCTTCAACGGTGACGGGCAGTTGCGGGAAGTCGCTTTTATCCAGTTCGGCTCCGGTAGGAGCGACGGTGATGAGAGTTGTGGCGCCCATACCTTCCTTACTCCCGTGCCTGGCGGGCGGCCGCGGTACGCGACTTTTCGGCCGCCGCGTGGCCGGCCTCGGCGACCTGCTCGGGTGGGTGCTTGGCACGCCACCATTCCTGCCCGGCTTCGGGCAGGGTGTCTATTGGGTCGTAGTAGGGGTAGTAACGCGTCAGCGCGTCCGGGTCCTCCGCCTCGATGGACGTGCGGTAGTTCTTCGTCCAATACGAGATGCCCTGCTCCCGGTCGTAGTCCGATAGCTGGTGTACCCAGCGCTTGCCGACAAACGGCACATCGCAGATGATGCGTGGCGTCGCGTATCCGGGCAGGTAGCCCATAATCGCCGTTTGTAGGGCTTGCGCCTGCGCCACCGAGGTGCGCCAGTGCTCGGCGTTGGGGATCATGTCGCACATATAGAAGTAGTAGGGCAGGATGTGTGCCTCGCCTTGCAGCGCGAAACAGAGATCCAGCAAATCAGCTGGGGTGTCGTTGACGCCGCGCATGAGCACACCCTGGTTGCGCACATCGCGTACGCCTGCCTCCAACATGGCCTCGGCCGCGGCGGCCACTGCTGGAGTCACCGAGTTGACGTGGTTGACGTGAGTGTGGATGGCCAGACTGACGCCACGTTCCCGGGCGAGTGAAGCAACGCGGCCCATACCGTCGACGACGTCGCTTTGCAACCAGTGCTGTGGCAGGCCCATGAGCGCTTTGGTCGCCAGCCGAATGTCACGGATCGAATCGATGTCCAGCAGCTGGGTCAGGAAGTTTTCCAGGTTCTTCCACGGGACGTTGGCCACGTCCCCACCCGAGACGACGACGTCGCGCACTTCGGGGTGTTTTCTCAGGTAGGCAAGCATGTCGTCGTAGCGGTTGGTGGGCTTGCCCTTGAGCTTGAGCTTGTCGATGAGCGGGGTGGAGTTTCCGACGAGGTCCATGCGGGTGCAGTGCCCGCAGTATTGCGGGCAGGTTGAGAGCATTTCCGCGAGCACCTTGGTGGGGTAGCGGTGCGTAAGGCCTTCGGCCACCCACATGTCGTGTTCGTGGAGCGAATCGCGCGCCGAGAACGGGTGGGATGGCCAGTCTGAGCGGCGGTCGGAAAACACCGGCAGCATGTAGCGGCGTACTGGGTCGGCCCGGAAAGCCTCGGTCCAGGAGCCCGGTGTGGTGTCTTCGATGGTGGGAACCATCGTGTTGAGCATTTGCGGGGGCAGGAGCATGGACATTGTCGCCCGCTGTTCCATGTCCTGGGCGAGGTCGTCGTAGAAGTCCTCGCTAAGTAGGTCGCCGACGATGTTGCGAAGCTGGCGGATGTTCTTCACACAGTTGACCCGCTGCCACTGGGCTGAAGCCCACTGGTCGGCGGTGATGTCACGCCAGCCTGGAAACCGCTGCCAGTCGGGCTCGACCAGTTCGCGTCGACGGTACTGGTAGGGCTGTTCGATCGCAGCGGGGCCTTGGCTGTCAACCGGTAGGTCCGTCACTGAGCTACCTCCATCACGTGCAACCTCCATGTTCGGGGTGGGTTCACAGAAAGTTTATTATGTGACTAAAGTCCTTCTGTTACTTAGCTTACCCAAAGGGGCTGCCCTAGCGTAGCTCCCGCATACTGAGATCGACCACCCGAACGATGAAAAATGATGACGAGGCGAAGGGCGCAAATATGGCGAAAACCTCACCAGTGGGCCTACATCGGGTGATCTCACCCACCGGGCATTTGCCGCAAGCGGCCACCCAGTTGGACAATGCACGCGACATTGGCGAGGATGAAGTCCGCATCCGCGTCGAGCGCCTGAACCTCGACGCGGCCTCCTACCGCCAGATGCACACCGAGCATTCCGGCGACGGTGAAGCCATTCGCGACCAGGTTCGGCGCATCATCGACGAGCGCGGCAAGATGCATAACCCGGTCACCGGTTCCGGCGGCATGCTTATTGGCACCGTCGATGAAGTCGGAGCGGCCAGTCCCCTTGGCCTTAAAGTGGGGCAGAAGGTGGCCACGCTGGTCTCGCTGACGCTCACTCCCTTGCGCATTGACGACGCTTTGGAGAACTGGGACGGTCTGTCCGAACAGATCCCCACCTCCGGTCACGCGATCCTGTTCGCCCGCTCCATTGCCGCGGTCTTGCCCGAAAGCCTCAATGAAGATCTGGCACTGGCCGTGTTTGACGTGTGTGGGGCGCCGGCTTTGACCCGCCGAGTCGTGGAACGCAAAAACGCCGCCACAGTGGCTGTTCTTGGTGCGGCTGGCAAATCCGGCTCGCTATCCTTGGCCGCCGCGCGCGATGCCGGAGCCGCCACCTTGCTCGGGGTGGTCCGTAACGAAGATGAAGCCCGTCAACTGGCGCACACGGGCCTCGCCGACCACATCGTCATCAGCGACGCCACCGACCCCGTCGCGCTCTCCCAGTCCGTCACCGAGGTCACCGGCCCAGTCGAGGTGACAGTCGTGTGCGTCGACGTGCCCGGTTGTGAACACGGGGCCATCCTCGCCACCGCCGAAGGCGGCACGGTCATTTTCTTTTCCATGGCCACGTCGTTTCCCGCCGCCGCGCTGGGCGCGGAGGGCTTGGCCGCCGACGTGGAGATGCTCATCGGCAATGGCTACGTTCCAGGCCACGCCGACTACGCATTGCACCTGGTGGCCACGAACGACGCCATCAAGCACCACTTTGAGGCGCGACTGCACGCTCATTGAGTCGCCCGGCGTCGCGCCTGCTCGACAACAGACTCGCAACGGCAAGCGTTTGCCGCATGTAGCCGCATACGAAGCTAAGCCCGACCACACCCCGGAACCGGCAAGCGAGCACCGACAACGAACCGCGAGGAGAAAAACACGTGACGTTCAAGCCGCTGATCCCACTGGACCCGGCACAAGTCGACCGGGCCCGCCGCTTGGCCGCCCAAGCGGGCCAACCCGTCGTCGACATGGCCCGCAGCCACACAACCGTCTCAGTCGAACGCGCCACATTGCGTTTGGCGGGCCTGACCGGAGCCGACCCCGACGGCATCCCCTGGGTTAACCGCCTCGTCGACTCCATTAGCGAACAAGTGGGCATCGAACACGGCGTGGCGCTGCCGGTCTACCACGCCCTCAACAGCGGTGCCTATAAAGACCTCACCGACCTCTCCCACGCCGCCGCCGCTGGAGCCGTCACCTTCGCGATCCCCACCGGGGAGGAAGCTACGTCCGCTCGGGCCGCCGCCCGCGCCTCAGTCGGCATCGGCATCGACCGCATCGACCAGCAACGCCGCGACCGCGACCGCATGATCGCCGACATCGGAGACCCCGAACAGCGGCCCTGGATCTACCTCATCGTCGCCACCGGCGACATCTACGAAGACATCAAACAAGCCCAAGCCGCAGCCCGAGCGGGGGCAGACATCATCGCCGTCATCCGCTCCACCGGCCAATCCCTCCTCGACTACGTGCCCGAAGGCGCCACCCGCGAAGGATTCGCCGGAACCTACGCCACCGGCGAAAACTTCCGCCTCATGCGAAATGCCCTTGACGAGACCTCCCGCGAAGTCGGACGCTACGTGCGGCTATGCAACTACGCATCAGGCCTGTGCATGCCCGAAATGGCCGCCCTCGCCGGCATCAATCGGCTGGACATGATGCTCAACGACTGCATGTACGGCATCTTGTTTCGCGACATCAACCCCATCCGAACCTTTGTCGACCAGCGGTTCTCCCGCCAAGTACACGCCCGAGCAGGCATCATCATCAACACCGGCGAAGACAACTACCTCACCACCGCCGACGCGGTCGAAGCCGCGCACACCGTCACCGTGTCCCAACTACTCAACGAGTTCTTCGCCCACGAAGCCGGATTGCCCGACGAACTACTCGGGCTAGGACACGCCTTCGAAATCAACCCCGACCTACCCGAATCGTTTCGCATGGAGCTGGCCCACGCCCTCTTGGCTCGCCAACTGTTCCCCGACGCGCCGCTTAAATGGATGCCGCCGACCAAACACATGACCGGAGACGTCTTCCGAGGAAACCTTCTCGACGGGTTCTTCAACCTCGCCGGGGTCATGACCGGCCAATCAATTCTCCTAGTCGGCATGATGACCGAAGCCGTCGTCACCCCGTGGCTATCAGACCGCGACATCGCCTTGCAAAACGTGCGCTACGTACTAAACTCCTGCGGCAATCTCACCGAAGACTTCCACCCACCAGCCGACGGTTTTATCGCCAAACGCGCCCGCGAGGTTCTCAACGAAGCTAACGACCTACTCTCCGACATCGTCGACGATGGACTACTCAACGCCATCGCCGACGGAACATTCGGCATCATGAAACGCCCCGCAGATGGAGGCCGCGGCCTCGCCGGAGTGTCCAAACGCAGCGAAGACTACTACAACCCCGCCAGCGAAATGCTGGACGAAGGCATGAACGGAGGCCAGTAATGTCGAACATCATTCGCCCCTATGGGGACACCACGGGTGACGGCATGGTGCAGCTGTCGTTCACCCTGCCGGTACCCCACGACAAACGCGCCGAAGGCGCGGCGCTACAACTGGCCAACAAAATGGGACTTGACGGCGTCATGGTTGTCCACTCTCATCAAATGGGCGACACCCACACCTTCTTCGTGGTTTACGGATCCGCCAACCACCTGGTCAACATGGACGAGGTCAAAGTAGTCGAACGCGACTATCCCCTGCTCAACCCCAAAGAAGTCAACGAAATCGTCAAGCAGCGCCTCGGCCGCAAACTATGCGTCGTCGGCGCGTGTATCGGCACCGACGCCCACACCGTCGGCATCGACGCAATCCTCAATATCAAAGGCATAGCCGGAGAAAAAGGCCTGGAGTACTACCGAGAACTGCGCGTCATCAACATGGGCGCCCAAGTGCCCGTACCAGACCTGGTCAACCGTGCCGTCGAAGAGGAAGCCGACGCCGTGCTCGTCAGCCAAGTCGTCACCCAACGCGACGCTCACCTTCACAACGCCAAGGAAATGTCGGCCGCCTTCCGTGAAGCCCTCCCACCACAGAAGCGGCCACTGCTGGTCGTCGGTGGCCCCCGCTTCGATGAGAACGATGCCGACAAACTCGGCGTCGACCGTATCTTCGCCCGCCGCACCACCCCCGGAGACGTCGCCTCATACCTGGTACACCGCATCGTCCCCTCCGAGACCGCACCAGCCGAACAGCAGAAGTCTGAGTCGCAACGAGAAGGATCAGTCGTATGACCAACCACGATGGAACCTGCGTGACCCACCGCCGCTACATCTCCTACGACCACGCCCACTACGGCGGAAACCTGGTCGACGGAGCCTACGCGCTGGCAATGTTTGGCGACGTGGCCACCGATATCTGTATCCAAACCGATGGGGACGAAGGACTCTTCGCCTCCTACTCGGACGTGCAGTTCAAAGCCCCGATCCGAGCTGGGGACTTCGTGGAGGCCACTGGCGTCATCACGCGCACGGGCAACCGTAGCCGCACCATCGACTTCACTTTGTCCATTGTGTGCCGCGCCAATCCTGAACGCGGAGACTCGGCCGCCGACGTCCTGGAGGAGCCGATCGTGGCCACCACGGCTACCGGAACGGTCGTGGTCCCGGCTTGAGCACCCCAAAGGACATCTTCGTGTGCGTTGACGTCGGCTCGACGTACACGAAAGCCGCCGCCGTCGACGTGGACACGGGGGAACTGCTGGCGACCGCGTCCACCCAAACCACGTTGGCCACCGATGTCATGGATGGTTTGCGCCACGTCGCCGGCGAGGTCTCGGCCGAGGCGAGGGTGGCGGACACACTCGTGTGTTCCTCGGCTGGTGGCGGTCTCAAACTCGGCGTCATCGGCAACGAACCACTCGTGACCGCCCGGGCGGCCTATCGTGCCGGCCTCTCGGCCGGAGCGCGCGTGGCTCACGTATGTGCCGGGCAGCTCGACGCGGACGACTTCGCCACGTTGGCCACCGCCGAGCCCGACGTCATCTTGCTCGCCGGAGGCACCAATGGTGGCGATGCCTCAGTCCTGCTAGAACACACAGATGCCTTGGCCGCGGCAACTAAGAACCATGCGCAACTGCGCGTTCCCGTCGTCGTGGCCGGAAACGCCGACGTGGCCGACGAAGTCCGGACCAAACTTCAGACCGCTGGACTTCCGGTGCGCTGTGTGGACAACGTCCTTCCCAAGATCGGACACCTCACTCCGGGCCCAGCCCGCCTGGCGCTGCGCGAGACGTTCTTGCAGCACGTGATCGCGGGCAAAGAACTCTCAGCGGGAGATGACTTCGTCTCGCTGGTTCGAGCGGCCACTCCCGACGCGGTCCTGGCTGGAGTGGAGTTGCTGGCCGACACCGCCAATACAGACCTACTGGTTGTCGACGTGGGCGGTGCTACCACCGACGTCTACTCAGTACTGACCCCCGACGCGGAACTGGAAGGTCCCCGCGCCGAAGTAGCCGGAACCGCATGGCGTTCCCGCACTGTCGAAGGCGACCTGGGAGTACGCCACACCGCCACCGGCATCGTGGAAGCCGCCCAGGACGAGGACCTGCTGCAGCCGGACGAAGCCGATACTCTCACCACCGCGGCGCGGTACCGATACGACAACCCCGAATACCGGGCCGACACCGATGCCGAACGCGCGGTTGACGCCCGACTAACCTCGTTGGCCGCCGGGATCGCCGTTCGCCGACATGCGCGAGGCGAACGCATTGGTGGCCCCAGCGAACCACTGCGCGGAAGTAAGGACCTAGCCGCCGTAGACCTGGTAATCGGGTCCGGGGGAGTACTGCGCGGCAACCCGGTCGCGGCACTGGGATGGCTGCGCTCCTCAGTCTGTAACGACACCGCCGGAGGTTTCCGGCCCGCCAGAGACGCAAAGGTGGCCGTCGACGCCAATTACGTGCTCGCCCCAGCTGGCCTCATCGCCACCGCAGGCCATACCGAAACGGCCCAACGCCTGCTACACCATGAACGTGGAAGCTGGAACGACTACGGCAGCTTCCAGGAAAAGCCAGTCACCTAAGAGATGACCCCTCCCGGCCGTCCCAAGAACCCTTTCGCCGCCGCGCTAATGGGATCAACAGCTCAAATGACTACCCCAACGGACATATTCGGCTGACTGTTCGGCTTGTGTACAGGGGGAACGCTCGCGCGACACTGGTAGACCTGCCGTAGGGTGTGCTTAGCGTTCTACAACTTGACTTGCCCAAAATGGAGGTGAGGGAAATGACGAATTTCCCCCCGCAACCCGACCCCAACCACAACCCCGGCGCTGCCGGGCAGGCCCCACACAATCCGCCCCCAAGCGGTGGCTTCTTGACCGAGTGGGGTATCAAACCGCACCCCGTCCGCCCACAAAAAGTCACCCTGCTGCTGCAATCCCTGTGGGTCTACGCGGCGGCATCGGCTCTGATCGCCCTATTCGCCCTCATCGCGGCGGCTTCGTTGCCCTACTACTTTGGAACCGGCTACTTCACCAGCGCCGCCATCATCAGCTTGATCTTTGGAGCAGGCGCGCTGACCGTGGCCTGGTTTATCGTCAAAGAGAAGCTTGGCCTGTTGGGCTCCAACGACCCACGCATCACGCTGTCGATCGGCCTGGGCATCATCGGCTTCTTCGCGCTATATGGGTTCTTCGGCGGATGGAATGTCGGCTGGTACAGCACCTTCGGCGTTTTGCTGGGCATGGCGCGCCTAGGAGCGGTGGGTCTGGCTTTTGCCATGGTCTTCCAGCCCGAGACGCTCCACTGGTTGCGTTCCCGGCCCGGAAACCTACCCAATCCCGGTCCCCAGCAGCCCTACGGGACTCAGCCGCACCAGGCGCCGGGCCCCAACCAGCCGCCGCTGCCACCGCATGGCGCTGGTCAACAACCGGGTGCCGCGCCCGGCCAACAGCCCCCGGCTCCCGGCCAACCGCCGCAGCAATAAGGAGCGTCTAAAACCCAAGAGAGTGGCTCCCAGCCCGCCCGGCTGGGAGCCACTCTTTCCTGATTTCCTTCAGGTTTCTTCAGAGCGACACACACTCTCAAGAAGTTAGACGCGACGGGTGGTCACCCACGTCGCCACGGCGATGCCCAGTGCTCCCCACACCGCCAAGATTAGGTACGGCAGCAGCGAGATTCCCGAAGCCGGAACATCCACGGCTTCCCGCACGGCCTGCGCCATGTACTGCAAGGGTAGGAACTGGTGCACCGTGGCCAACCAGTCCGGCAGGCGCTCAGCCGGGTAGTTCAGTGGGGCGAACATCAACGCGCCGATCAGAATGAAGTTCGTGACCATGTTGACCATCGTTGGCCTCACCAGGTATGCCACCGCGTAACCCATCGACACGGTTCCGGCGATGACCAACAGCAATGCGGGTATGACCAGTGGACTCATCGTGAATTCCAGACTGAAGCGGAGACTGGCCGCCAACAGGGTCAAGAAGAATCCGGGAATGGCGATCACGACCCAGATCGTGGCGCTGGCGGCCAGAAGTGCCATGCGGGGCACCGGAAGCGAACGCTGATAGTCCAAGATTCCCTGCTGTTTTTGATAGGCCAGTGAGCCGGGAGCGACTGCGAGGCCGACCGTGATGAGGGAAATCGTCATCGCTCCGGTCGTCAGATACAGAGCCGATCGCTGGTCGAGGTCGGGAATGAGGAACGAAAATCCGACGACAACACCGATGGAAAGCAAAGCTTGAATGACGAAGATATAGGGAAGCTCCGACTTCTGCCGAAGAACGTTCCATTTGACGAGGTAGAAGTAACTGCGAAACCACGGTTGCATGTT
Organism: Natronoglycomyces albus; assembly: GCF_016925535.1. NCBI lineage: Bacteria > Bacillati > Actinomycetota > Actinomycetes > Glycomycetales > Glycomycetaceae > Natronoglycomyces > Natronoglycomyces albus. The sequence goes on from NZ_CP070496.1 coordinate 1,747,060, forward strand.
TGTTTCCTTAGGTGTCTGAAGCTATGGGTGGGCGAGGAACTTACGCGGCTGTCGCGGACGATTCCGACAGGTCGATGTAGATGTCTTCGAGCCCCACGGGTGTGATTGAGAATTCTTCGATGGCGCCTTCGAGCTGCTGCTTGTGCGCCCAGGAGAGGATCTCGGAGCTCTGGTCGATGTCGACTGGCGCGACGACCCGCTGGCCGGTCACGACGCCGTCGTAGCGCTTGGCGATGGAGTGTGCGTCTTCGGGGCTGGCCGCCACGATCTCCACGCGCAACTGGTGACCGAGACGTTCGCGCAGCATGGCGGGCGTCCCCTCGGCGATGACCTTGCCTTCGTCCAGAATGATGAGGGAGTCGACCGCGCGTTCGGCCTCGACCACGTTGTGCGTCACGAGGAGCACGGCGTGCCCGTTGTCGGACAGAGCGCGGATTTGTCGCCATAGCAGGCGACGCCTGACCGGGTCGACGTCGTTGGTCGGTTCGTCGAGCATGACTAGCTGCCCGGGCTGAGCCACGGTCATGCAAAAGAGCGTCAGTCGCTTGACGCCGCCGGAGAGGTCTTGTCCGCGTCGGTCGGCCCACGCCTCGATGTCGAGTTCCCGCAACAGGTGTGAGGCGCGCGCTTTGGCCTCGCGGGTGCGCGCTCCGCGCAGTTGGGCGACAACTTCGATGGCTTGGCGTGGAGTGAAGTTGTCCAGTGGCGCTTGGGTCTGGGGCTGGAAGCTACACACTTCCCGCGCCATACGCGGATCGGCCAGCGCGTCCGCGCCGTTGACGTGAATCGAGCCCGAGGTGGGCCTGGCGAGGCCGATGACCTGGTTGAGCAGCGTAGTCTTTCCTGCTCCATTGTGGCCGAGGAGCCCGACGATGGAGCCGTTGGTGACGTTGAACGAGATGTCGTCGTTGGCTTTGACTCCACCGCGAAAGACTTTGGTGAGGTTGTCGATCTGCAAGAGCGGGTGCGTAGTCATGGGGCTTCCTTTTCGGTTTCCGGTGGATCTGTTTCGGTCTGGTCTGGTTGCTGGTCGGGGGTATTGGGTGCTGCTCCGGGCACGGCCCAGGCGGTGAGTCGGATGGCGCGGGCTCCAGGAGGGCGCTTAGACGGGTCGGACCGTTCGGCGCGGGAGGCGATGTGTTTGTCAATGAGGGCGCTGATGTCGTCGTTGAGGGCCTGGAGTTCGTCTACGGTCAGGAAGTTGAACGACACGGAAGTGCGGGAAGCCTTGACCCATTCGGGCTCTACTTGGCGGCGCCGCGCTACCCAGCGATGCATGCCGTCGATTTGCTGGTTAAGCATTGCGTCGCCGAGTTCCTCCATGGCCATGTCCATAGCGGAGGGAACCTTGCCTTCTTCGGTCTCGGGTCGGCCCAAGTCGATGTTGAAAGCTTTATCCACGACCTTCCATGGGCGAGCCCGGCCCTTGCGCGGCTCAGCCTCCTCCACGAACCCGTGCTTGTGAAGTTGCCGCAGGTGCCAGGAGCAGTTCGCTTGGCTGTCGCCGACAAATCCGGCCAGTTCGGTCGCGGTCGAGGGGCCTCGCTGGAACAGTTCTTCGTAGAGCCGGGCACGCAGCGGATGAATGATGGCCTTCAGCGCCGCGAAGTCGGTGATCTGGGGGATGTCATTGACCGTCGGGCGGTCGACTTCGTTTGCTGCCGTGTCACCTGGTGTTGACTCGAGCCCCGGGTGGGGTTCTGCGCTGTTCGATTCTCTGTCCGCTGTCATGTATCAAAAGATATCTTTTGATACCTCGAAGCACAAGAGGTTTCAAAAGAAAACTTTTGATATGCGCCTAGTTTTTGCGAAACGGCAGGTCAAAAATCATTCGAGCTATTAGTAAATGGTTGTACACTAACTTCATGGCGCGACCGAGGACGTACTCCGACGAAGATCTGCTGCGTGCCGCGCACGAGACCATCCTCGAACTGGGGGACCGGGCAACCCTGGCCGACGTGGGAAAACGGGCGGGAGTCTCCCCAGCGGCGCTGAACAAGCGCTTCGGTACCAAACGAGAGCTACTTGTGCAGCTCTCACGTCGCTGGGTCGACAGCGTCGACGCGCAGTTGGAGCAGGCCGAGACCTCCACCTCGGACGTCATCGAACGCATAGTGGCCGTCGCAACCTGCGGACTAGGGGAGTTGGACCGACCAGAACAGGTCGGTGCCCAGCTCAGCGCCCTTGCCGACGATCTTCGTGACGCGCAGCTACGGGAACTTCTCGCTCAGGGCTGGGTAAAGACGCGCCTGCGTCTGGAAGGGCTCCTCGCCGCAGCCCAGAAGGACCTTCCCCGGGCGCCGCATCCGGCCCAGGCCGCACGCATCCTGTTCTCCCTCGTACAGGGCGAAAGCCTGTACTGGTCTCTGGACCCGCAGGGTTCACTCACCGAGGAGGTGCGGGGAGACGTACGGTCCGTGCTCGCCGGATGGGCTGGCCACTAGGCCGAGAAAATTCACTGCCTTCAGATCCAAAGGAGAGACTATGAATGAGTCAGCGCTGCCGCTGTCGGGAAAGGTCGCGCTGGTAGCGGGCGGAACGCGCGGGGCCAGTAAGGCGACAGCGCTCGAACTGGCCCGCAGCGGTGCTTTCGTCTACGCCACCGGGCGCAGCAGCCGCACCGCGGGCCGCTCGGAGATGAAGCGACCGGAGACTATTGAGGACACGCATGAGGCGCTCAACGAGATCGGCCAAGGGGAGGGCCTGCGAGTGGATCACCTGGAGCCCAGCGAAGTCAAGGACCTCATCGCGCGTATTGACGATCAGCACGGCCGCATCGATATCCTGGTCAACGGCATTTTCGGTGGGGACGCCTACGTCCAATTCGGAAAGAAGCTATGGGAGCACGACCTGCACGGTGGTCTGAGAATGCTGCGCATGGGCATCGAAACCCATGCCATCACTAGCCATGCCGCGCTGCCACTCCTGATCCGCCACAGCGGGGGAATGGTCATCGAACTCACCGACGGCACCGAGGAGTTCAACCGCGACTATCGAGCTGACGTGGGCCTCTTTTATGACCTGGTCAAGACCGCCGTTGGGCGCATGACGAAAGCCCAGGCGCACGAGCTCAAGGCGTACGACTGTGCCGCGATTGCCGTCACGCCCGGGTGGCTGCGTTCTGAGGCCATGTTGGATGCCTTCGGCGTTTCGGAAGAGACGTGGACCGAAGCCTGCGAGAGAATGCCCCACTTCGCGATCTCGGAGACTCCCCGCTATGTGGCGCGGGGAATCGCGGCTTTGGCGGCGGATGAGGACCGCCTAGCCGACTCCGGCTCTGTGCTCTCCAGTGCGGATCTGGCTCGGCGCTACGGAGTCACCGATGTCGATGGATCAAAGCCGGACTGCTGGCGCTACCTCAGTGACGGCCGCATGGAATCGGACACGGCCGACACATCTGGATACCGATAGGGCGGTCATTCCAAGCGCAGAAACATCTGCTTGAGTAGGTCACCTTCGGTTGGCTGGGGATTGTCGAGACTGGCCGGCCGGACCAACACCCCGGCGGCTTCCAGCTCGTTCATGAGGTCCCAGATCCACTCGTGGCCCACGATCACAGTGGCCTCGGCCGTGGTGGTGCCCTCCAATAGCTCAAGGATTGCCAGAGCCGTATCCGAGCGAATGGCCGTGGTGAGTGTGCGCGATATCCGCTCGCTGTGTTGCTCAATGGCCGTGTCTTGCTTGGGATCAATGACGAGCAGGCCCCGCTTTCGCAGCTGCGTGATGTCGGCCTTACGAGTGAAATCGACCAGCGTGCGCGCCGTCGCGTGAGTCCACATCGCTACGAGCGTGCCTCCGGCGACGCGCTCATCGTTGATTCCCGCCGTGCCGGGTCGCGCCGGGTGGATGGCCCAGAATAGCCCGTTCCACAGCGGCTTTTCCACGCTGAGTTCACTGGTGGGAACCAGCTGCGCTGCTTTGAGGTCTTCCCAAAACAGGCCGTCGATGACATGTCCGAAGATCACCGTGTATTCCAACCCGGTGTGGCCATCGTTGCGCAGCTGGGTGCAGATGGCCCCGACATCGTCCATGATCGCGGGGGCGACTTCGGCTGCGAGCGCCTTGGAACCGGCTCGTACCGCGGCGAGTTTCACGGGCTCCACGATGGGAAACGTCGAGCGCAGGTGCTCCCCTTCAACATCGAGCACGCTATAGAGTTGCAACAATTTCAGCTGACTCTCTGTTGGGGAAATGCCGAGTGCGGCCAGCTCATCGAAGGTGATTCCGTTGCGGGCGTGGTAGAGAATCTCGCCGTTGTCGTCGAGCCCGACGACCGCATGGGGCGTGCTGCGAGCTCCCAGGCAGAAACCATGCAGGCCCCATTGCGCAAGATCGGTGGGAGCCTCGGCGCTGTGGTGCGAAGTCGTCTCGTGTGGGGTGTCAAGCATTCGTGAGTTCTCCATATCGGGCCTCTCAGATCCAGCCTTGTTCCCAGGCGTGCTGCGCGGCGGCATAGCGGGAGCGGGCATTGAGTTTCATCATGGCAGAGGACAGGTAGTTGCGGACCGTCCCCTGTGCCAGGTGCACTTCAGATGCGATGTCCTTGACCGAGCCACCCGCGCGTGCGGCGCGTAGCACGTCGAGTTCCCGGTCGGTCAGCGGGCAGGAGCCCTCTGTCAGCGCAGAGGCCGCGATATCAGGGTCCACATAGCGTTGGCCGCCGTACACGTCGCGAATGATTTGAGCCAGTTTCAAAGATGGGGTTGTCTTCGGCACGAAGGCGGATACTCCGCAGGAGAGGGCCCGCCGCAGTACTCCGGGCCGGGCGTGGCGGGTCACCAAGATGATTTTGGTATTCGCTCCCTGCGCTTGTGCCTGGGCTCTGATTTCTTCGGCGGCGACCAAACCATCGGCGGGAGGCATTTCCAGATCCAAGACCGCCACATCGGGCCGCAACTGTGCCGCTTGTGTCACCGCGTCAACAGAGTTGTCTACCTGCGCGATGACCGACAGATCTTCCTCCAAATCGAGCAGCGCCACCAGCGCACCTCGAATCAATGCCTCGTCATCGGCTACCAGCAGCGTGATCACCTCGTTGTCTCCTCAGCATTGATACGGACTGAACCGGTGATGCTAAAACGACCTTCGGTGAGGTCCCACTCCAGTGTGCCCCCAGCCGTGGCGAAACGTTCAGCCAGCATCGTCAAGCCGTTGCCAGCCACCACCGGTCCCGCCCCTCCTTGGTCGTTGGTCACCGTCACCGTCACCGTTGCCTCGTGCTGCTCGACCTTCAACTCAGCCCAGGAGGCGCGAGCATGCCGCAAAATATTCGTCGCCGCTTCGCGCACCAAATATCCCAGGAGGGAAACACTGGCGGTGCGAGATCCCGCCGCTATCACCACCGTGGCTTCGATCCCCGCCGCTTTCAACACCTGCGCCGCGTTGTCGATCTCCATTTCCAGTGACACCGTGCGGTAGCCAGTGACCACATCACGAGTGTCCTGCAACGCTTGCCGCGCCAGTCGTTCGATCTCCCGAAGCGCCTCGGTTGAGCTGTGGCCGGTCGTCTCGGAAAGGCGAGCCGCCAGTTCGGCTTTCAAGGTGATGGCCTGCAAGTGGTGGCCTTGAATATCATGCAGTTCGGCGGCGAAACGGAGTCGTTCGTCGGCCACCGCAAGTTGCGCCGCGACCCGGCGAGCATCTTCGGATTGCACTGCCACATCGTAGTTCCACCATTGGCTCCAAATACCCCAGCCGAGAAATGGCGTGAGCACCGTGGAAACCAGGATCGACGAGTGGGCCTCGACGAGACCTAGCTGATAGGAGCCATAGGAGACCGCGGCGGCCACGCCGGTGATGGCCGCGATCGTGCCCGGGCGACTGCTGAGCTTCACCCAAAACAGCGGGCCCGCCGCCAGGAATCCCATGAGGAGCACCCAGTTGGCGTCGACGCGACCGTCGAATCCACAAGCGGCGTATCCGATGGCGAACATAACCAGCGCCGCCACCCATAGCCTCAATTGCCCTCGACGAGGGCCATTGTGCAGAAAAATCACGTAGGAGGCCAACGCGCATCCGGCAGATATCGTCGCCGCTGTTCCCGCGATCACAGCCGTGACGAGGCTGACATCGCTCAGTGCCACCCACACCACCGTCATTGCCGCGATACTGACACCCATGGTCAGGAGGGTCAACAACGTGTAGACGTAGAGGCGGTGAAGGTCCCGAGTTGGCGATGAATCAGACACCGTCCTATTGCAGCACGGATGGGGTGGCTGCGGGGCCTACCAACCCATGACAGATGTCATCGATCGAGGTGACATCCTCATCGACTGCTGTGTACACCTATCACTGTTGAGATGCGGCTACGCAGATCAGACTTAACTCATGACTGATCAACGTGCTCACCCTCCGGCGGTTTCTTCGGCTCCCGCCTTCGCCGTGCAGAACGTGACCTGCCAGTACGGAAGCTATACCGCCGTAGAGGAAGTTTCGTTCTCGGTATCTAGCGGAGAGATCTTCGCGCTTTTGGGTACGAACGGGGCCGGAAAAACCACGACAGTCGAATCCCTGCAAGGCAACCACACTCCCACGTCGGGACAGGTGCGAGTCTTGGGAAAGGACCCGGGCCGTCTTTGGCGCACCCTGGCCGGACGGGTAGCTGTCATCAGCCAAGAAAGCGGTTTCGCCCCTGATCTCACGGTCGCCGAAACGCTGCGAATGTGGCAGGCACTCAACCCTCGTCGGGAAGCGACGGCCTTCGCCGGCCAAGACCCGATCGACGTGGTCGGCCTTTCGCATCGCCGTGACGCCAAGGTGGGTGTGCTCTCCGGCGGCGAAAAGCGGCGTCTTGACCTGGCTCTGGCGGTGAGCACGGGTCCCGAGGTGCTCTTCGCCGATGAACCGACGACGGGCCTCGATCCGGCTTCGCGGCGTAGCACGTGGGAGGTGCTGCGGACCCTGGCCGCCCATGGTTGTGCGATTTTGTTGACCACTCACTACTTGGACGAAGCGGCCGAACTGGCCGATCAGGTAGCCATCATGAACTCGGGCAAAGTGGTGCAATCGGGCACTGTGGCCCAGGTCGTGTCCGCCCAGGACGCCACGATTTCGTTTGCCTTGCCTGAGGGCGTGACGGCATCGCATCTGCCGGAGCTAGTACACGGTCGGACTGACTGCTTCGAGACCGGCGGCCGCAGATCAGTTGTTGTCTACACCGGCCAGTTGCAGGCTGACATGTTGCGCATTTTGACCTGGGCCGATGAAGAGGGCTTGGTTTTGGAGGAATTGGCCGCGCATCCAGCTTCGCTCGATGAGGTCTTCGCTGCCTTGTCCGACCAAGACGCGTAGTTCGCCCTGCCGGTCCCTAGCTACTTCGACCCAAAGAGAGATGAGATGAAAGTGATGTCGGTACTGACCAACAATGCCCCTCGGGCTGGTTCTCGTCGTGTTCTGCCCGCAGCGTGGGTGCTGGGCGGAGCCGAGATGCGGTTGATCGTCCGTAACCGCACGGTCCTTCTTACTTCAATGGCGATGCCAATTGGTTTCGCGTTCTTGTGGCTCATGACTGGACGGGACATGGCCGTTGGTGGCGGTGGCGACATTGCCGCCATGCAGATGGGATTTCTGCTGCTCTTCGGGGTTTTCCTGGGACTGACTATGACCCTGGCGGCTCGCCGACAGAGCCTGTATCTGAAGCGTCTACGCACCTCGCCTGCGTCGGCGGCGGCCATTGTCAGCGGACTGACGATACCGTTCGTGGCGCTCGTGACTGCCCAGACTGTCCTGGCTTTGGTCTTGACAGCGGTGACGACCGAATCGAGCCCCCAGCGGATCGACATTGTGCTTTTCGCGTTCGTGGTTGGGGTCGTATCGTGTGCGGCTTTGGGCTTCCTGACCGCCACTTTCACCTCGACCCCGGAGGCCGCGCAGATCACGACATTGCCGGGGTTTTTGGTGCTCATGGGCGGAATCATCTTTTCCCTGATGACGCAACCGCAGGACATAGCGGTGTGGCATCTGGCTATTCCAGGGGTGGCGATTGGGCACCTGTCACGTATGGGGTGGAACGGCTTGGAGGGCGAGTCGTTGTCGGTCCTGTGGTTGGGCTTGCTGGTGTCCGTGGTGCTCACGGCGGCCATATGCGCGGTAGCGGCCCGATACTTTCGCTGGCAGCCCCGATTATAGATATATCGACAAAGAGGTAATCGCATTATGAACCCGTACGCCCACAGCTTGTATTCCATGAAACTGCCCGAAAAACTGCGCGTCGAAGTCATCATCGCCGTGACCGGCATGCCCTTGGTGATCGCAGCGTGCGTGTGGCGTCTCGACGGCACAATGCAGGTGCTGGTACCTCTGGGCGCGGCACTGTACTGGGCGGTGCGAATCGTCATGATCCTCCTACGAGATCGTCGCACGATGGCAAAACCCCGCCCGCCACATTGACCCCACCTGAATCTTCTGCGTCTGTGATTATTAAGGAAATCTTGATATGAATGAGAAATGACTGATAACGCTGCAACGTACCCGAAGGCGGTCGATGAGGTCGTCGACCTGTGCCGCGACCTCATCCGCATCGACACCACCAACACCGGAGACCCTGCCACGGTGGTGGGCGAGCGGGCGGCCGCAGAGTACGTGGCCGAAAAACTGTCCGAAGTCGGCCTCGAACCGACGATCTTCGAGTCTTCCCCGGGTCGGGCCTCGGTCGTGGCCCGTTTCCCCGGCGCCGACAGCACCCGAGGGGCGTTGCTGCTGCACGGTCACTTGGACGTAGTACCCGCCGAGCCCGGCGAATGGTCGGTCCATCCCTTCTCCGGCGAGATCCAAAACGGCTACGTGTGGGGACGTGGAGCGGTCGATATGAAGGACTTCGACGCGATGCTCTTGGCCGTGGTTCGGGAGTGGAAACGAGCGGGGAAGGTGCCGCCACGCGACTTGGTTCTCCTGTTCACCGCCGACGAGGAAGCCGGGTCGATATGGGGTGCTGGTTGGCTGGTGAAAAACCACCCCGAGATTTTCGAAGGGGTCACCGAGGCCGTTGGCGAAGTGGGCGGTTTCTCCATTTCTATGTCTAACGACCTGCGTCTCTACTTGATCATGACGGCCGAAAAGGGCATCGACTGGATGCGGTTGAAGGCAACGGGCCGACCGGGACACGGCTCGATGCTGCACGATGACAATGCCGTGGCTCGGCTCGCCCAAGCGGTCGCCAATGTTGGCAATCACACCTTCGACGTAGAGATGACCCCGACGGTACAGGCGTTTCTCAACGAGGTCTCGGAGCTGACCGGTATTGATGTCAACACCGATGACCCGGAAGCGGCTGTGGCCAAACTGGGGCCACTGGCCCGCATCATTGGGGCGACGCTGCGTAACACGGCCAATCCGACCATGCTCAGCTCAGGTTACAAAGCGAACGTGATCCCCTCCAGCGCCGAAGCCACGATCGACTGCCGCAGTTTGCCGGGCCGTTCCGACCAACTGCAGGCCAAAATCCGCGAACTGATCGGCGACGGCGTCGATATGGAATATATCCACCGAGAGCCGGGCATCGAGACCCCTTTTGAAGGCGAACTGGTAGACGCGATGGCAGCGTCGCTGCGGGAGATGGACCCGGGCGCACGGGCGGTGCCCTATATGCTCTCCGGCGGCACCGACGGCAAAGAATTCGCCAAACTGGGAATCCAGTGTTTCGGGTTCGCCCCGCTGAAGCTTCCCTCTGAGCTGGACTTCGCCTCGTTGTTCCACGGTATAGACGAGCGAGTTCCGGTCGACGCCCTCAAGTTCGGCGTCAGCGTCATGGATCGTTTCCTGTCACAGAGCTGATCGCTCAAGGTGAGAACGGCGGAGGCGGCCACACTGGATGTGGCCGCCTCCGCCGTGCATAGAACTTAGTAGCTTTCGGGATAGCCGACATCGGGGGCGGAGACGTCATCCAGCGCCAGGCGGATCTCCGGCGGAAGGAACAAACGGTCGGTCGCCAAAGAGGCCCGAAGTTGACTGGCATTGCGTGCTCCCACGATGGCCGAGGCGACACCGGGCTGGTCCCTCACCCACGCCAGCGCCACCTCAAGCGGGCTCACACCAAGACCGTCGGCGGCAGTGGCGACGGCCTCGACGATTCCAGCCGAACGTTCGTCCAAGTAGGTGGTCACGAATCGCGACCATTGCGCGGAGGCGGCACGGGAATCGGAGGGGCGGCCATAGCGATATTTGCCGGAGAGCACGCCGCGTCCCAGTGGCGACCAAGCGAGGACCCCTAGCTCCATCGCTAGGCACGCGGGGAGTACTTCGCGTTCGACGCCCCGTTGCAGCAGCGAATACTCCACCTGGGTACACGACAACGCGGTACGGGTGGGCCAGGCGTTTTGCCAGGCGGCGGCGCGAGCGGTCTGCCAACCGGTGAAGTTCGAAACCCCGATGTAGCGCACCCGCCCGGTCTCCACTGCCCAGTCAAGCGTGGAGAGCGTTTCTTCCAACGGAGTGTCGGGGTCGTAGACGTGAAGGTTCCAAATGTCGATGTAGTCGGTGTTCAGACGCTTCAAAGTCGCATCGAGGGACCGCATGAGCCAAATGCGGGAGGTGTCGCGGCGACGATCCGAACCATCGGTTCGGACCCCAGCCTTGGATGCGATGTGTAGGTCACGACGAGGAACGACCCGGTCGATGAGTTGGCCCAGGGCCGCTTCGGCCGCACCTTGTCCAAACACATCAGCGGTGTCGACGAGCGTTCCTCCGGCGTCGGCGAACAGCTGCAGTTGGGCAGCAGCGTCCTCAATGCTGGCCTCGTCGGTGGACCAGGTCATCGTGCCGAGCCCTAGTCGCGATACCTCGATGCCGCTGCGTCCCAGTGGTCTGCGTTCCATGACCTCACAACCTACATTGAGCCCGGTTCACATGTGGGCCACGGCTCGGGGTGGGTGGAATTAACCTTATTGCTCTAACCTAGGCGGCGGCCCTCGTTCACTGCCTGAGGTCGCGTTGGTGACGGGTACTCGTTTCACATCCACCTTTGCTGCGTCCAGGGGTTCGCGAGGTTTCCGTAAACTGTTCGTGCTGCGGCAGTCGATCCCATCTAGGGCGAACGCCGTACCGGCTCGAACTCGTCTCGCCATCGCCCATTGTGGTGGCGCTCATTCACAATACGTCCAAGGGGATCAGTGTGGAAATTTGGCAAGCGGTCGTGCTTGGCATTGTGGAGGGGCTAACGGAGTTTCTGCCGATTTCCTCCACCGGTCACCTGGTGGTGTTCTCCAGCTTTTTGGGGCTAGAGGTCAATGATCGCGCCGTTATCGCTTTCAACGCGATCATCCAGGGCGGGGCGATCATGGCGATTCTCGTCTACTTCTTCAACGACATCAAACGCATCTCATTTGCCTGGGTCAAAGGCGTATTCAACAAGGATGAGCGAGGTTTCGACTACCGATTCGGCTGGTACGTCATTGTCGGGTCGATGCCGATCGGCGTCGCGGGCCTGGTCTTGAGCGGGTTTGTCGAGAGAATCTTCAACCTGTGGGTGGTCGTCATCGGCATGATCGGCTGGTCGTTTGTGATGTGGTTTGCCGAAAGGGTCGCCACTCAGCAGCGTGGCGAGCGCCATATCAATATGAAGGACGCGATTTTCGTCGGCGCGGTTCAAGTTCTGTCGCTGTTCCCGGGTGTATCGCGTTCTGGTGCGACCATGACCGCCGGCATTCTGCGTGACCTGGACCGGGTGACGGCGACGCGCCTGGCGTTTTTCCTGGGAATCCCCGCGCTCGTCGGCGCGGGGGGCCTGGAGATGCGCGAGGCATTCGGTGGCTCAGTGCCGTTCGCCTCTCTCCTGGTCGGTATCGTGGTCTCGGCTGTGGTGGCCTACGCCTCAGTAGCGTGGTTGATGAAATTCGTCGCCAACCACAGCTTCATGATCTTCGTCTGGTACCGGCTGGCCTTCGGCGCAATCGTGGCGCTCCTGCTCCTCCTTGGCGTGCTCTCACCAACGTAAACCCAGGTTGCCGCCCCGAGCTTCTGTGCTACCCACTGTTGAGGTGAGGCCCTTCTCACCACCGTTCAACGCGATTGTGGAGCAACTCATTCGGCGTTCCGACGCGAAACGGACTACCATTCCCACCATGGAATCCTGGCAGAAACCCGAGCTGGCCACCCTTCCTGGCCACGGAAAACCACTGCGCCTTTTCGACACCTCGTCGCAAGAGACTCGCAACCCGCTGGAACCCGGACAGCACACAGCCACGCTGTATGTCTGCGGCATTACGCCCTACGACGCCACCCACCTGGGTCACGCCGCCACCATGCTCACGTTTGACCTGGTGAACCGCTACTGGCGGGATGCTGGGATCGAAGTGAGATACGTGCAGAACGTCACTGACGTCGACGAGCCGTTGTTCGAGCGCGCCAAGCGTGACCAGGACGACTGGAGAATCCTGGGCATGCGCGAGACCGCCCTATACCGCGAGGACATGGAAGCGCTGGCCATTGTGCCGCCGGAGAGTTTCGTCGGTGCTATCGAGACCATCCCGGAGGTAGCCCAGGCGGTCGCACAACTACTGGAGTCTGGCCACGCCTACCGCCACCCTGATGAGGACGGTGACATCTATTTCGATGTGACCTCGCACAAGGAGTTCGGCTATCAGTCTGGATACGACCGTTCCACGATGCTGAAGTATGCGGCTGAACGTGGGGGCGACCCCGACCGGCCCGGCAAACGTGATCCGCTGGATCCGAAGCTGTGGAACGGGCCGCGGGGCGACGAACCCTCGTGGGATACGCCTGTGGGCCCGGGCCGCCCTGGCTGGCACATTGAGTGCACGGTGATAGCCCGTAAATACCTGAAAGACTGTATCGATGTACAGGGTGGAGGCAATGACCTGATCTTTCCGCACCATGAGTGTTCCATCGCCCACGCCGAGGCGCTCTCGGGCACTCATCCGTTCGCCAGTGTCTACAGCCACACCGGCATGATCGGGTTGGAGGGCGAAAAGATGTCCAAGAGCTTGGGTAACTTGGTGTTCGTATCCCGTCTTCGTGCCGATGGGATCAACCCTGACGCCATCCGAATCGCTTTGTTCGACGGACATTACCGCTCCGACCGGCAATGGACCCAGCAGAGTTTGGCGCGGGCGGAGGAGCGACTGCGGAAATGGTCGGCCGCGTGCGAGGCACCGGCCGGGGCTGAGGGGTTGGTACTGGTGAACGAAGTGCGCGACCATATCGCCAACGACCTCGACACTCCAGCGGCGCTTGCGGCGATCGACGCATGGGCTGCCCGCACCCTCGGCGGTGAGACCGTGGATGCCGACGCACCCGGGCTGGCTCGAACGATGCTTTCCTCCTTGTTCGGCGTCACCTGCTAAATTGCCCAAGTCAGCACGTGGATCGGCCAATCGGTCTGCCGCTGAGCGAAACGGCCCCTGCTTGTCGAACGTCCAGCCGTTGCGTCTTCGCTCTAGGCTCGATACCCTCATTGTCGAGCGCCGCCGGAGGGGGACGCGATTTTAGAGGCCACAGTGGCAGTAATCGTGTATTAGCAGTCGGTTTCGCATGACACGGCTTGCCAAAGAGGGCTGCTGTGACGTTATGTTTTCGCACAAGCACGACCGCTGGCACACGATACCCCTTGAATTGCCGACCCCTTGGGAGATTTGTTATGTCCACAGAACTCTCCCGCAGGGTCGAGGGATCGTCAATGTGCCCTAGTCGACCCGCCCACCAACTGAAAACCCAAGGCGTCTCGATCCGAACCTCCGCCGCCGCGCAACCTCCCGCGCGACGGCGACGTCCTGCGAGAGTCTTGCTTCCCCAAGGAGACGGCGTTGAAAATCCTATTGCTGGTATCGGCCTTCAACGGGCTAACCCAGCGGGTCTGGTGCGACCTGCGTGATTCCGGCCATGAAGTCGGAGTCGAATTGGCCGCGACCCATGAATCAGAGGAGGCGCTCACCAAAGTCGTTGCGGATCTTGATCCGGATCTGATCTTGTGCCCGTTCCTCAAACACCGCGTTCCAGAAGCGGTGTGGAGGCGGTGGACCACTGTCATCGTCCATCCGGGTCCCGCTGGTGATCGCGGGCCGTCCTCACTGGATCACGCCATTATGGATGGTCGGAGTCATTGGGGAGTCACGGCCCTCCAAGCGGTCGAAGAAATGGACGCTGGACCTATTTGGTCCACCATCAATTTCGCCATGCCCAACCCACCGGTATCCAAGAGCGCCCTCTATAACAGCGCGGTGGCTGATGCCGCCATGCTCGCCATCGAGGAGACCATCGCCAAGGTCACCGCCGGGCACGGACCCACCCCAGTTGAACAGACTCCACATGAGATCCCCGGTACCGGCGAGCTACCACTACTGCGCCGAGCCGCTTTTGCTCTTGACTTCAATCGACCTGCTCCCGAGTTGGCGCGCATTATCGCTGCCGCCGACGGCTCACCTGGGGCCACTGGTCTTGTCAACGGCGAGCCAATGTGTCTCTACGACGGGGTCGCGACTGCTGTGAACAGTCATGGACGACCTGGTGAAACAGTCGCCGTCGACAACGACGCCGTTGCGATCGCCTGTGCCGAAGGCACCTTGTGGGTCGGCTATGCGGCCCGTCTTGACGGTAAGCGACGCGGCCCCAAACTGCCCGCCGCTCATCTACTGCAAACTCCTGGATACGGATCGGGCCACCTGCCCTATCAACCTGGCCCGGTGGAGTTGGCTGAGACCACCTACCATCGCGAAGGTGATGTCGGGTTCGTCACCATCCGGTCCTATTCCGGAGCTATGCACACCGGTCAATGCCACCGGCTCTACGAAGTGGTCCGTAAAGCCCTTAACGAAGACACCAAGGTTCTGGTCTTGCAGGGCACCGAACACACCTTCTCCAACGGAGTCCACCTTGGCGTCATCGACGCCGCTCCCGATCCAGCCGTCGAAGCCTGGGCAAACATCACCGCCATCAACGATGTGTGTCGGGCTTTGGCCGATTCACCCAGCCACGTGACCGTCGCAGCCTTCACCGCTAACGCGGGAGCTGGTGGGGCGATGATGGGCTTGGCCGCTGACGTGGCTGTCGCTCGCGACGGTGTCGTGCTCAACCCTTACTACGATATGGGCTTGTACGGTTCGGAGCTACACACGTATTCGGTCGCGAACCGTCTCGGTGACGATCTAGCTCAGGAGCTTCTTGCGGGCAAACAGCCAATCTCAGCCGCCCACGCCGCCGAGATCGGACTCATCGAGGCTGTCGGGCCGCGCTCATGGTACGACTTCCACAGTTGGCTGGTAGACATCTCGACCTTCTGCACCACCGCTGAGGCGTGGGCCGCCGAGATGGAGGCCAAGCGTGCTCGTGCCTCTCGTTCCAAGCCTCTGGACTACTACGAGACCCTTGAACTAGCCGAGATGGCTCGAGACTTCTTCGATGACCGCAATGGTTTTGCGCGCAAGCGCCACGAGTTCCTGCGCAAAGTCGCGCCCACGGCCACGCCCGACCACCTTCGACCCCGTTGGTAACAGGTCGCGAGATACAACAATGCGGTATCTAGCGCCCTGAACTGGGTAAACGCCGGTCAACGCCTGTGAAGGCCGCCAAGGGGACAAGCAGTGGCCATCGGCGGCCCGCGTCCACACTATGGACGCGGGCCGTACGTTAACGAAGAAAGCGCCATCGGCGGCCTATCCTTGGAAGCGTGTCTGAGAATGAGCTGCTGAAAACCATGTCCCGTCGCGTTGTCATCGCCGACGGAGCGATGGGGACGATGCTGCAAGATTCCGACGCCACCGATGATGATTTTCTCGGCCTCGAAGGCTGTAACGACATCCTGTGTGTCACCAGACCCGATATCGTACGAGACATTCATGGGGCCTACCTTGATGCCGGTAGCGAATGCGTCGGCACCAACAGCTTTAACGCCAACTTGGGCGGATTCTCCGAATACGACATAGCCCATCGCATCCGGGAAGTAGCGGCAGCTTCGGCCCGGCTGGCTCGCGAAGCCTGCGACCAGGCCTCCACGCCCGACAATCCACGCTTCGTACTTGGTTCGATGGGGCCTGGAACTAAACTTCCTACCCTCGGACACGCTCCGTTCGCGCAACTACGCGACGCCTACCAGGAGTGCGCCACAGGGCTGCTCGACGGCGGGGCGGACGCGATCCTCATCGAGACCAGCCAAGATCTGCTGCAAACTAAGTCGGCGGTCATCGGCGCGCAGCGCGCCATCACCGATACCGGCATCCATGCGGCAATCATCGCCCAAGTCACCGTCGAAACCACTGGCACCATGCTTGTCGGTTCTGAAATTGGGGCGGCCCTCACCGCATTGACCTCCCTGGGTATTGACGTCATCGGAATGAACTGCGCGACAGGGCCCGCCGAAATGACTGAGCACCTGCGCCATCTGTCGCGCCACTCCAAGGTGCCTATCTCCGTTATGCCCAACGCGGGACTACCCGAATTGACACCCAACGGTGCCTACTACCCGCTCACTGCCGATGAACTTGCCGACGCCCATGAGACGTTCATCCGTGACTACGGCATCAACCTCATTGGCGGATGCTGCGGCACCACACCGGAACACTTCCGCGTTCTCAGCCGACGCCTAGCCGGGGCCGTGCCTCCGCCACGCTCAGTACAGATCGAACCGGGCGTGTCCTCTAGCTACCACCATGTGCCCTTCGCTCAAGACGCCACGATCCTCAACGTCGGTGAACGCACCAACGCCAACGGCTCGAAAGCGTTCCGCAACGCCATGCTGGAGGCCGATTTCGACACCTGCACCGAGATCGCTCGCGAGCAAGCCCGAGGAGGCTCGCACCTTCTGGACCTATGTGTGGACTACGTCGGACGTGACGGGGCCGAGGACATGCGCCAGCTGGCCGGCCGCTTCGCGACCGCCTCCACACTGCCCATCATGCTCGACTCGACCGAACCGGCAGTCATTGAAGCGGGGTTGGAAAGTCTGGGCGGTCGCTCCATTGTCAACTCGGTCAACTTCGAAGACGGCGATGGCCCCGAATCCCGCTACGCCCGCATGATGCCACTGGTGGCCGAGCACGGCGCGTCCGTCGTTGCCCTCTGCATCGACGAAGAGGGGCAAGCCCGCACCAAAGAGTGGAAACTTGCCGTCGCCTCCCGGCTCATCGACGACCTCACCGGCCGCTGGGGCCTCAACCGCGCCGACATTTTTGTCGACTGCCTGACATTCCCCATCTCCACCGGACAAGAAGAAACCCGCCGCGACGGAATCGAAACCATCGAGGCGATCCGCGCGATCAGCGAACAATACCCAGGTGTGAACTTCACCCTGGGCGTCTCCAACATCTCCTTTGGCCTCAACCCCGCTGCCCGCCAAGTCCTCAACTCGGTGTTCCTCCATGAGTGCGTCCAAGCCGGACTCACCTCCGCCATCGTCCACGCCTCCAAGATCCTGCCCATCGCCTCAATACCCCAACAGCAGTACCAAGTCGCCCTCGACCTGGTCTATGACCGGCGCAGAGAAGACTACGACCCACTCCAGCGCCTCATCGAACTATTCGAAGGCGTCGACGCGGCCTCCTCGAAAGCCTCCCGTGCCGAAGCGCTCGCCGCGCTCCCCCTGGGGGACCGGCTGCGGCAACGCATCGTAGACGGAGAAAAAAACGGCCTCCACGACGACCTTGAAGAAGCCCTGCAAGACAGCTCCGCCCTCGAGATCATCAACAACCACCTGCTCGAAGGAATGAAAGTCGTCGGAGACCTCTTCGGCTCTGGAAAAATGCAACTACCGTTCGTCTTGCAATCCGCCGAGGTCATGAAAACCGCCGTGGCCCACCTCGAACCTCACATGGAAAAGACGGACTCCTCGGGCAAAGGCACCATCGTCCTCGCCACCGTGCGCGGCGACGTGCACGACATTGGCAAAAACCTCGTTGACATCATCCTGTCCAACAACGGCTACACCGTCGTCAACCTCGGCATCAAACAACCCATCAACGCGATCCTCGACGCGGCCGAAGAACACGACGCCGACGTCATCGGCATGAGCGGACTACTCGTCAAGTCCACCGTCATCATGAAAGACAACCTTGCCGAAATGATGGCGCGCGGAATGGCCGGGCGCTGGCCCGTCCTACTTGGTGGAGCCGCCCTGACTCGCTCCTATGTCGAAGACGATCTCCGTGACATGTTCACTGGAGGGGATGTCCTCTACGCGCGGGATGCTTTTGAGGGCCTCAACCTCATGGACAAAGTGATGACCTCCCGGGCCACCGGGGCCCCCATCCTCGATGAGGCTCGCCAGCGAAAGATCCAGCAGCGTCGCGAACGACGGGAACGCCACGCGGCGGTGGTGACCGAAACTCTGCCCGATCTCGACGACACCAGCGTGCGTTCCGACGTCGACCCCCACACCGAGATCCCCGTGCCTCCGTTCTTCGGCACTCGCGTCGTTAAGGGAATCGCCCTAGCCGAGTACGCATCAATGCTCGACGAACGCGCCACGTTCCTAGGTCAGTGGGGTCTACGCCCAACTCGAGGAGACGACGGGCCCTCATACGAAGAACTGGTCGAAACCGAGGGGCGGCCACGCCTACGTTATTGGCTGGACCGCCTTGCCGCAGACGGTGTCCTCGAAGCCGCGGCCGTCTACGGCTACTTCCCGGCCTATTCTGAGGGCAACACGATCGTCATCCTGGACGAAAATGGTCACTCCGAACGCACGCGCTTCACATTCCCCCGCCAGCGTCGTGAACGCCGTCTGTGCCTAGCGGACTTCATTCGAGCTAAAGGGGAAGGGCCCCTGGACGTCATCGGGATGCAGCTGGTCACCATTGGCAGGCCAGCTAGCGATTACACTGCCAAGCTCTTCGCCGAGAACGCCTACCGCGATTACTTGGAAGTGCATGGGCTCACCGTGCAGCTGACAGAGGCGTTGGCCGAATACTGGCACCGCCGCATTCGCTCTGAATGGACCTTGCCCTCAGGCGGCGCTGTCGTTGACTCCGACCCCGCTGAGCTACGCGGCATCTTGGATGTCGGCTTCCGTGGCTGTCGCTATTCCTTTGGCTACCCCGCCTGCCCCGATATTTCCGACCGACGCGCCTTGGTTGACCTGCTTGAGGCCGAGCGCATCGGCGTCGAACTATCGGAAGGCGATCAGCTGCATCCCGAACAGTCGACTGACGCAATCGTGCTGCATCATCCGGAGGCGAGCTACTTCAATGCGCGTTGAACTGCGCAAACAAGTTCCGTAACCAAGCAAATACTGTCCTGCGTCACGTGATGGTCACCACGATTACGATTCGATATCCCAGTGAATCTAAGGCTGGGGAACATTTCGGCAGTATTAACAACTGTTAACCAGGGCATCGCTGCCATGTTAAAAAGGGTCAACCACTGCCAGTGTGATCACGAATACGTGTGACGCAGGCAAAAACGCCTTACATTCTCAAGGCGTCCATGCGTAGCATTAAGGCGTAAGCCAAACAAGAACAACACAGCTCAACGATCACCAGCTGGTTGAACTTGAACGGCCGCACGTGGAATCAGTGATCGGACTCCACAGCAGATGTCGACAAAGGCGTCTTCGACACCTGCAACCACCGCTCTCAAACGCAACCCCGCCACATCCGGCAATCGGTGCGACTTCTTCGAAACCCAAGGGCGAAGAACCTTGCCCACAAGGCAAACCCACGCACCGCCGCCAAGAGAGCACATCCCACCCGAGACATCACATACCACTTAACCGGCAGCAATCCTGCCCAGAAAAGGAATCACCATGGAGTTCTACTCAAGCTACCTCGCCGTCGACGCCGCCCGCCGCTTCGCTCACTCCGCGCTGCCGACCGCGCCGATTGTTGACGACGGACGCGCCAACGAGCGCTTCCAGCAACGGATGGCTAACCGTGGACGCCTGCGTCGCACCACCGCATCGGCCCTGCACCGCATGGCGACGCGCCTGGAGCGAAACGTCCAGGTATCCCGCTAAGGAACTCACAGTTCACGTTTCCCCCAGGGAAACCCACTTAGAAAAGCCATCACAATGGAGCTACCGAAACGCATCGAACCCGATGCACACTTTAAGACCGCGCGCTGAGGCACCATCGCCTCAGCGCGTTCGTCGTTTTACAGCCGACCTTCTCCCGCGACCACCGACCACCAAGCGCCACCACGGCTCATTGACACCCTCCACCCCCGCAGACCCGACCGCCCCAACCAGACAACCTAAGGTGACAGAGTGACTGACTTTCTGCACGCCGTCCTCTTCGACATGGACGGAACCCTAGTGGACTCCGAATCCCTCTGGGACGTCGCTCTCGAAGACATGGCCCGCGAACTCGGCGGCACCCTCAGGGACTCAGTGCGCATCGACATGGTCGGTAAATCCGAGGAGTACAGCATCCCGCTGCTCCTCAACGACCTCGGGCGAGCCGAGGAAGACACCAACCAGTGGCGCGAATGGGTCGTCGCCCGCATGACCGAGCTACTCAAAGACGGCGTCGAATGGCAACCCGGAGCCCAAGAACTCCTCGGATCCGTAGTCGAAGCCGGATACCTCACCGCCCTGGTCACCGCAACCCGCCGCAGCCTGACCGAAGTCCTACTCGACCAACTCGGACGCCATAACTTCACCATCACCATCACCGGCGACGACGTCACCGAAAAGAAACCCGCACCCGAGCCCTATACCAAAGCCCTCGCCCAACTCGGAGTCACAAGCGACAACGCCATCGTTATCGAAGACTCTTGGTCCGGCATGACCAGCGGCATCGGTGCTGGCTGCACTGTGGTCGGAGTGCCTAGCCTCACCAGCGTTCCCCAAGCTGCGCCGGGACAGCTCCATATTGTGGATTCACTCGAGGCCATCAATGTGGAGTTTTTGCGCAGACTCCACAGCTGAACGCATAGCGTGAGGGGCACGACCAGCTGGTCGTGCCCCTCACGCTATGCGTCAACTCAGTAGATGCAGCGGCGATGTTTGCCGCGCACGCCTCCATATTCATGAAGCTCCCTGCCTTCAGCACTGAGGCCTATGCAAGAACGTACTCCTGGTTGAGATGGCTGCTTGTTCAGCAGCGCTTACTGCTGAAAGGGAAACCGATCCGCAAAAGCGGGCTTCAAGTGGTCGAGCCAAATCGCGTTTTCGTCAAACTTCGCGAAGAATGGGCGCCCGACCAGGTCAGGGTCTCTTGCCTGCAACATTCGCAGCGCGAAGATTTTCTCGCCGTTGACCTCGGTTACGCCATCGACGACGACTTTGCCAGGCGTGGCCGACATCGACGGTCCGCGGACGGTCCGGCACAGTCCGGAGACCTGAGCCAGCGCATCCCGGTAGATTTCCCACGCCTTGTACAGCGGTACTGAGAAATAGTCCTGCGGTCCTGTGTCACGCTCGACGAACATGTAGTACGGAATCATGCCCATCTTGTGCTGGGTCCGCCACATGCCAGCCCACTGCTCGGCAGTGTCGTTGATCGTGCGGATCAAAGGAGCCTGGGTGCGGATTGTCGCCCCGGTGTTCAGGATTCGGCGTACCGCCTCCTGAACCAGGTCGGACTCCATTTCCCGATGATGGGAGAAGTGCGCCATGAACGCAAGGTTGCGCCCGGACTTGACGACTCTTTCAAACAGCCGCAGCGTGTCATCGGCATCGGGATCGGTCACGAATCGCTGAGGCCAGTAAGCCAGAGCCTTCGAACCGATTCGGATGGACTCAATGTGGTCCATCTCCAGCAATGGATCGATGTACTTGCTCAGAACAGTCTCACCCATGATCATGGGGTCGCCGCCAGTGAGCAGAACGCTTGTCACCTCGGGGTGATTGCGGACGTAGCCGGTGAGCCGCTCGACATCGTTCGAGGCGATCTTCAGCTCGCTAATACCCACGAACTGGGCCCAACGGAAACAGTAGGTGCAGTACGCGTGGCAGGTCTGTCCCTGCTGGGGGAAGAACAGCACAGTCTCTTTGTATTTGTGCTGCAAACCTTCGACGGTTTCGTCTTCGAACTTGGGTAGGTTCAACTCTTGCTGCCCTGCCGGGTGCGGGTTGAGTTTGAACCGGATCTCGTTGGCCGTGCCAGTGATCTCGGCTTTGGGCGCGTCAGTCTTGATGAGGTGGGCGATACGGTCGACATCCTCAGCCGGGAGCATGTCCTCCTGGGGGAAGACGAGCCGGAACATGGGGTCTTCGAGGGCGTTGTCCCAGTCGATGAGCTCATCGAGGACATACTCGTTTGTGCGAAAAGGCAACACCGAAGCTACCGCACGTGTGCGGAGCCTTTGCTCCTCCGTCAGTTTCGCCCGCTGCAAGAGTTCATCCAGGTGACGGATGGTGTATGCGCGGAACCGCCTACCAGTGTTTTCTGGGGTACTCATGGCGGATTCGACCTCCTTTACGGTGCATCGTTGTTGTCGGGCAATTTGTTGGCAAGGCGTGGGTGGCACGCCTCATCAGGATGTTCACCGCCAAAGACGATCGTTGTTCCCGATGCCGACGGCTCTGTCGGAATCATGCCAAAGGCGGTACCAGAGACAGGGGCTACGCCCGTCTCCCACCCACCTAGACCACGTTTTGTGAGGTCGCATCGGTGTGAAGGACGACTGCGTGTACCCCTGTCTCGAAGGTCCCGCCCATATGCCAGTAAAACTGCTGGGTATGTAGTTTTCTCAGGTATCTATCAACCCTAGCGCAGCGCGGCGTCCAAACTAATGGGCACCGACTGCAGGGCCTGGCTGACTGGGCAGCCGGTTTTGGTCGCCTCCGCGATCTGCGCGAACTCATCCGCGCCAATGCCGGGAACCGACGCTCGTACATTCAGTGAGATACCGGTGATACCGGTTCCGGCCTTGAAGTCCACGTATGCCTGAGTCTCGATGTCCTCGGCGGTGTACCCGGCCTTGCCCAGTCCCGCTGAGAGCGCCATCGAATAACATGCCGAATGCGCGGCCGCGATGAGCTCCTCGGGGCTGGTCTTTCCGTTGGGCTTCTCCGAACGCGCCGGCCATGACACGGGAGTTTTTTCGATACCCGAGGAAACGAACGTCACGACTCCTTCGCCGGACGGGAGGTCACCTTGCCAATTGGTGCTGGCGGTGCGAGTTACGGTCATGAGATATGCCTCCTTGACATTGACGCTCAATATTCCCTGCCCGGCTGAATCGTATCTCTCCGAGCTGGGTTCGCGGCCCGATCGACCGAGGCGATTCTGCAAAAGCAACGTCGCACAGGGCGCTGTGCGGGTCCCTGGCTCGCGTCGTTACGTGGGGCCGATGCCTGTGAAGAGAGTGTCGATGATCAGTGCGGCCGTTTGGTCTGCTGTGGCGGCATCGAAGGTTCCCTCCTGCCCGGTGGCATCAGAGTCATGAGTGTCCAGGTGGGTGACAACAGCCGCCTTGAGGAGGGCGAAATAGACAAGGCGCGCCCAGGTGAGGTCGACATTTGCCCGAATGTGTCCGGTTTCCTGGGCTCTTCGAAATACGGTTTCGCAGGGCCGGTAGACGTGTTCGTGTACCTGTTCGCGCAGGTCTGGGCTTAGGTCCAGCCCCAGGGAATAGGGCCATTTCGCCTTTACGATGAGGATATTGGCTGTCGCTTGGTGGAGTGCGACTAGTGGGGGAGCGGATTGCGGTCGGGCCGAGGCTATGGCTTCGGTGAGGAGCTGGTGCGCGTTCTGAGCCAGGCTTGCCAACAGGGCGTCGCGGTTGCTGTAGCGGCGGTGGATCGTCGTCCTGGAAACGCCAGCGGCTTCGGCGATTCGCTCCAAGGTCGCCGCCGAATCGATGCTGAGCACCCGTTCAGCAGCCTCCAAAATGGCGATGGCGCTGCGCTGGGCGTCTGCGCGCAGGCTTTTTGAGTTTTCTCGTGCCATGAATCGGTCCTCCTGGTCCTCGCCTGCATAGTACGCCGAGAGCTAGATCCCTCCATAACTGAACCAATAAGTTGCAGTTAATGGTATTACATAGTACTCTACGTATCAATTAGATGCTCGATGAAGGAGAATTGGCATGACAAATGTGACCTGGGCGCTCGTGACCGGTGCCTCGTCCGGTATCGGAGCTGAGTTCTCCCGCCAGCTGGCTCAGCGCGGCCATAACCTGATTTTGGTCGCCCGAACCAAAACCGCCATGATGGAACTGGCCGACGAAATTCGCTCGACACATGGACGAGAGGTAGAGGTCATCTGCCAGGACCTCACTGAGTCGCAGGCGGCTTTGGCGGTAGTCGACCAGGTGCGGCGGCTGGGCCACGATGTGGATGTCCTTGTGAACAACGCCGGTTTTGGCACCGTCGGGCATTTTGAATCCATCCCGGCGGATCGGGAGCATGACGAAGTCATGCTCAACGTCGTGGCATTGACCGACCTGACCAAACAGTTCATCCCCGACATGGCTGCGCGAGGTCGCGGCTCGGTCATCAATGTCGCTTCAACAGCTGGGTTCAATCCCGCCGCCTACTTCGCTGTCTATTCCTCGACCAAGGCCTACGTCTTGAACTTCAGCCTCTCGTTGTGGAGCGAGTACCAGGGGCGTGGGGTGAAAGTTCTGGCGGTCGCGCCGGGGCCAGTCGCGACGCCGTTCTTCGCCAACAGCGGCATTGTCAGAGAGTCTCTTGGTCCCCGGGCTACAAGCCCGGAATTTGTGGTCAGCAAGAGTCTCAAGGCTCTCGATCGCAACCGCGGCTATGTAGTGCCTGGGGGAGGCAACTTCGTCATGGCGCACCTGATGCCTCGCCGACCCCGTCGCTTTATCGCCAAGCTCAGCCGCAAGTTCACCCGTCCAGCCCTGCGGGCCTCTGGTTCACGTCCTCTCTAAGCATCGATAGCCCAAACGGCGATCGGTGTACGTTCGGGTCCCGCTGCGCCCGAAAACGACATAATGGCAGCTCAAGGGGGAGCCGCAGCTAAGGTCGACCCCCCTTGACAGCCACCCCCATGGGTCGCGTATAGTTACTTCTTGTCCGAGGGGAACGAAGAAAACAGGAACCGCTGACAGGCCAAACGGCACTGGCGCGGCTGTTAGATTTCCCGAGGGGTCTCTCATTATTACCTAGAATGAGTTTCGGTGCCCGGTTTTGGGCGCTGGTTCTTGTTCTGGTAGTGTTGTGGGGTTGCTCTTCTCAGGTTGTGGTCTGGTTTTGGCTGGGTTGTGTCTGGGTGGGGGTTGTTGTTTGAGAACTCAACAGGGTGTTTGGATAGTCGATGTGTGGGCCTGCAGGGTGCGCGTTGATGGTGGCTGGTTTTGGCTGGTTGCTGTTGTGTGTGTTTTGTTTGGTCTTTGTTTGACTGTCTTTTCCTTGACATTATTATTGGCATTTTTTGTGCTGGTGTTTTGTTGTTAAATTCGGTCAGGTGTCTTTTTAACATAGTTTTTTGTTGGAGAGTTTGATCCTGGCTCAGGACGAACGCTGGCGGCGTGCTTCACACATGCAAGTCGAACGGAAAGGCTCCTTCGGGAGTACTCGAGTGGCGAACGGGTGAGTAACACGTGAGTAACCTGCCTCAGACTTTGGGATAACTCGTGGAAACGCGGGCTAATACCGGATATTCACATTCCCACGCATGTGGGGGTGTGGAAAGGGTTTCTGGTTTGAGAGGGGCTTGCGGCCTATCAGTTTGTTGGTGGGGTGATGGCCTACCAAGACGTTGACGGGTAACCGGCCTGAGAGGGCGGTCGGTCACATTGGGACTGAGATACGGCCCAGACTCCTACGGGAGGCAGCAGTGGGGAATATTGCACAATGGGCGAAAGCCTGATGCAGCGACGCCGCGTGAGGGATGACGGCTTTCGGGTTGTAAACCTCTTTTATTTCTGACGAAGGCACAGGTTTTCTTGTGTTGACGGTAGGTTATGAATAAGCTCCGGCTAACTACGTGCCAGCAGCCGCGGTAAGACGTAGGGGGCAAGCGTTGTCCGGAATTATTGGGCGTAAAGGGCTCGTAGGCGGCCTGTCGCGTCTGGCGTGAAAGGCCTCGGCTTAACCGGGGTTTTGCGTCGGATACGGGCGGGCTTGAGGCAAGTAGGGGAGACTGGAATTCCGCGTGTAGCGGTGGAATGCGCAGATATGCGGAGGAATACCGGTGGCGAAGGCGGGTCTCTGGGCTTGTACTGACGCTGAGGAGCGAAAGCATGGGGAGCGAACAGGATTAGATACCCTGGTAGTCCATGCTGTAAACGGTGGGCGCTAGGTGTGGGGCAGCATTTGTTTGTTCTGTGCCGTAGCTAACGCATTAAGCGCCCCGCCTGGGGAGTACGGCCGCAAGGCTAAAACTCAAAGGAATTGACGGGGGCCCGCACAAGCGGCGGAGCATGCGGATTAATTCGATGCAACGCGAAGAACCTTACCTGGGTTTGACATCACCCGGACTGCCCTAGAGATAGGGTTTTCTTCGGACTGGGTGACAGGTGGTGCATGGCTGTCGTCAGCTCGTGTCGTGAGATGTTGGGTTAAGTCCCGCAACGAGCGCAACCCTTATCCTGTATTGCCAGCACGTTATGGTGGGGACTTGCAGGAGACTGCCGGGGTTAACTCGGAGGAAGGTGGGGATGAGGTCAAGTCATCATGCCCCTTATGTCCAGGGCTTCACGCATGCTACAATGGACGGTACAGCGGGTTGCGAAGCCGTGAGGTGGAGCGAATCTCTGTAAAGCCGTTCTCAGTTCGGATCGAAGTCTGCAACTCGACTTCGTGAAGTTGGAGTCGCTAGTAATCGCAGATCAGCAACGCTGCGGTGAATACGTTCTCGGGCCTTGTACACACCGCCCGTCACGTCACGAAAGTTGGCAACACCCGAAGCCCACGGCCCAACCAGATTTATCTGGGGGGAGTGGTCGAAGGTGGGGCTGGCAATTGGGACGAAGTCGTAACAAGGTAGCCGTACCGGAAGGTGCGGCTGGATCACCTCCTTTCTAAGGAGCTCATACGCATCCATCAGGGATGCGTCATCGACGACCACCAAACGCATCGAGTGCATAAGTGACTGACTGTTGGTTAGTTGTTTGGTTCTGGTGTGGTGTTGGTGGTTTCCTCGTGTGAGCGCGATTCTTTATATTAAGCACATTTTCTATCCTTAACACTGCTGAGCATTTTGGTGCTGGTGGTGGCATCCTGTTGGGTCCTGAGGTAACAACCTCTGGACTGGTACCACGAAGATTCCCGTTTTCCTTTATGGGTTTTCTTTGAGATTTGGCTCTCTGTCTGTTCCCTGTTGTGGGGGTGGGTGGGGGGTTGAGTTTTGGAGGGGGTTGGGGGTTTTTGTGGTGGTGGTGTGTTGTTTGAGATTTGTATAGTGTGCGTGAGTGTCTTTGTTTTGTTTGCTTGATTGCATGTGTTGTGTGGTTAAGTTGTGTAGGGCGCATGGTGGATGCCTTGGTGCCGGAAGCCGATGAAGGACGTGTGAGGCCGCGATAGGCCTGGGGGAGTCGCCAGCAGGGCTGTGATCCCAGGGTGTCCGAATGGGGAAACCTGGCCGGGTTTGTGCTCGGTCGCTCCCGCTTGAATGTATAGGGCGGGTTGTGGTGACGCGGGGAAGTGAAACATCTCAGTACCCGCTGGAAGAGAAAACAAGTAGTGATTGTGTGAGTAGTGGTGAGCGAAAGCGCAGGAGGCTAAACTAGGTTCGTGTCAAGGCGGCAGCCGTTGCGGATCTGGGGTTGTGAGATGATGCCGTGATTTCCTGCCGGGGATCGGGTGTGTGCTTGGGGTTAGCTGAAGGCGTTGGGAAGCGCTGCCGTAGTGGGTGAGAGTCCCGTAGGTGAAGGCCCTTTAGTGTGCATCTGGTGTTGTTCTCGAGTAGTACAGGATTCGTGGAGTCTTGTGTGAATCTGCCAGGACCGTCTGGTAAGCCTAAATACTTCCGGTGACCGATAGTGGATAGTACCGTGAGGGAATGGTGAAAAGTACCCCGGGAGGGGAGTGAAATAGTTCCTGAAACCATGTGCTGATAATCCGTCAGAGCCTGGCCGTATGCTTTTGTGTGCGGGGTGGGTGATGGCGTGCCTTTTGAAGAATGAGCCTGCGAGTTAAGGTGTGCAGCGAGGTTAACCAGTGTTGGGGAGCCGTAGCGAAAGCGAGTCTGAATAGGGCGGTTGAGTTGTGCGTTTTAGACCCGAAGCGGAGTGATCTACCCATGTCCAGGGTGAAGCGGCTGTAAGAGGTCGTGGAGGCCCGAACCCACTTAGGTTGAAAACTGAGGGGATGAGGTGTGGGTAGGGGTGAAAGGCCAATCAAACTCCGTGATAGCTGGTTCTCCCCGAAATGCATTTAGGTGCAGCGTCATACCTAGCTTGGTTGTGGTAGAGCTCTGGTTGGTTAATGGGCCTTATTGGTTACTGAGATCAGCTAAACTGCGAATGCGACTAAGTGGTGGGTGGCAGTGAGACTGTGGGGGATAAGCTTCATAGTCGAGAGGGAAACAGCCCAGATCACCGGCTAAGGCCCCTAAGGGTGTGCTAAGTGGGAAAGGATGTGTGGTCGCGTAGACAGCCAGGAGGTTGGCTTAGAAGCAGCCATCCTTGAAAGAGTGCGTAATAGCTCACTGGTCGAGTGGTTTCGCGCCGATAATGTAGCGGGGCTAAGCACACCGCCGAAGCCGTGGCAAATACAGTCATCCATGTGGTGGCTGGTTTGGGTAGGGGAGCGTCCTGCGTGTGGTGAAGCAGTTCTGTGAGGAGCTGTGGAATGCGTGGGAGTGAGAATGCAGGCATGAGTAGCGATTTGGAGGGTGAGAATCCCTCCCGCCGATTGACTAAGGGTTCCAGAGGACGGCTGTTCCGCTCTGGGTTAGTCGGGGCCTAAGGCGAGGCCGAAAGGCGTAGTCGATGGATAACCGGTTGATATTCCGGTACCCGCGTTGTGCGTATAGTGCGAACGGGATTGTGCTAACTGGCATGTGCGCGGCTTCTGCTGCCCTTTGGGTGGTGGGGGTTGTTGTGTGTGTTAGGGTCCCTTTCCTTAGTAGTGTAGTGATGGGGTGACGCAGTGGGGTAGCTATACCGTCTGGTGGAATAGGCGGGGCAAGGTGGTAGCCCGTGTTCCTAGGTAAATCCGGGAATGCAGCGGTGGTGACATCGCAGGGTGAGCGCTGATGCATAGCCATATGTGGTGAATGTAGTGATCCCGTGCTGTCGAGAAAAGCCTCTAGCGAGTGCGATGCGGCCCGTACCCTAAACCGACACAGGTAGTCAGGTAGAGCATACTGAGGCGTTCGGGTGAACTGTGGTTAAGGAACTCGGCAAATTGCCCCCGTAACTTCGGGAGAAGGGGGGCCATCACTGGTTGGGCATGCGCCTAGATGCTGGTGGTGGTCGCAGTGAAGCGGAGGAAGCGACTGTTTACTAAAAACACAGGTCCATGCGAAGAAGTAATTTGATGTATATGGACTGACGCCTGCCCGGTGCTGGAACGTTAAGAGGATCCATTAAGACTTTCGGGTCTGTCGTGGTGAATTGAAGCGCCAGTAAACGGCGGTGGTAACTATAACCATCCTAAGGTAGCGAAATTCCTTGTCGGGTAAGTTCCGACCTGCACGAATGGCGTAACGACTTCCTCGCTGTCTCAACCACAGGCCCGGCGAAATTGCAATACGAGTAAAGATGCTCGTTTCGCGCGGCAGGACGAAAAGACCCCGGGACCTTTACTATAGCTTGGTATTGGTGTTTGAGGCTTCTTGTGTAGGATAGGTGGGAAACTGTGAAGCAGCCACGCTAGTGGTTGTGGAGTTATTGGTGAAATACCACTCTGGTTGTCTTAGGCGTCTAACCTACGACCCTTATCGGGTTGAGGGACAGTGCCTGGTGGGTAGTTTAACTGGGGCGGTTGCCTCCTAAATGGTAACGGAGGCGCCCAAAGGTACCCTCGGGCTGGTTGGAAACCAGTCGGTGAGTGTAAGCGTATAAGGGTGCTTGACTGTGAGACGGACGTGTCGAGCAGGTACGAAAGTAGGGGCTAGTGATCCGGCACCAACGTACGGATGTGGTGTCGCTTAACGGATAAAAGGTACCCCGGGGATAACAGGCTGATCTTCCCCAAGAGTCCATATCGACGGGATGGTTTGGCACCTCGATGTCGGCTCGTCGCATCCTGGGGCTGGAGCAGGTCCCAAGGGTTGGGCTGTTCGCCCATTAAAGCGGCACGCGAGCTGGGTTTAGAACGTCGTGAGACAGTTCGGTCTCTATCCGCCGCGCGCGTAGGAAACTTGATGAAGGGCTGTCCCTAGTACGAGAGGACCGGGATGGACAAACCGCTGGTGTGCCAGTTGTTCCGCCAGGGGCATGGCTGGTTGGCTACGTTTGGGAAGGATAACCGCTGAAAGCATCTAAGCGGGAAGCCTGCTTCGAGATGAGGTTTCCGTCCCACCATAGGTGGGGAGAGGCCCCCAGAAGATGACTGGGTTGATAGGCCAGAAGTGGAAGCACAGCAATGTGTGGAGCTGACTGGTACTAATAGGCCGAGAACTTAACACACCCACACACACTCTTGTGTGTGGCGCATGTGATCACCGCAGCAAACACAACACACACGCACGCACACTATACGATTCTGAAACAACACAGAACACACCAGTCTGCCGCACCACGTCCTCCACCAACAGGAGAACGTGAGTGCGAGACATAAAAATAGTTGTTTCACCGTTTTGCTTGGTGGCGATAGCGGGAAGGCTACACCCGGACCCATACCGAACCCGGTCGTTACGTTTCCCAGCGCCGATGGTACTGCACCCGAGAGGGTGTGGGAGACTAGGACACCGCCAAGCATCCAACACACAAATAGAGGGCTCTCCTTGACCACAACGGTCAAAGAGAGCCCTCTATTCACACACCAACCCCCACACACCAAAACCCAGATGCAAAAGCAACACTCCTGACTCTGTAGCACTGGGCGTTGTGAGCTCTTATAGGTAGTGACAAACCACGACAAGGCCCTGATTTTCGGGGCCTTTTTGTATGCAGACGCTTGGTGGCTTGCTTGCTAGCATTTTCTATCCTCGTTCGAAGTCTCGAAGTCTCGAAGTCTCGAAGTCTCGAAGTCTCGAAGTCTCGAAGTCTCGAAGTCTCGAAGTCTCGAAGTCTCGAAGTCTCGAAGTCTCGAAGTCTCGAAGTGTAGAAGCTAGAGCCGCTCTTGACTGATGCTGAGTTACCCGTCAGCGGCGGAAGCCTTCAAAGACATGTTTTCGCGAACTGAGAATCCTCATATCGGTATCAATCCGTCGCGCGGCGGAAACGTGATGCAGGACTGTCCCCGGTGCGAAATGACAGGGACGGACAAGCCGCTGGTATGCAAAGCCTCGTGAATGCTGGAGGAGATCGACAGCGCGATCATCGCCTGCGAGTGCCCACTCGATCATGCTCTTCAGGAACGTTGAACCGGCCGCACAGCTGGAGAAAGAGGTAGTCGACGGCAGAATTTTCGGCCAGGGATCAGTCGCATGATCGTTGATGACTGTGATCGGTAGGCTCGCAGCTGGGGCCGAATTGCTGGGCTTGACGGCAGCCATCACCGGCATAGAGGCGCACCCGTTCGTATGAACAGGCGGGGGTTTAAACAGATGGGGCTGCGGTTTATGAAAACAGAGTCACCCGTCGAAGTAGATCAGATGTAGCGCGAAGCTTGGCCTCCCAGGGCCGCTTGCGCGGACGGTGATGAAAGCTGTCTGAGCCCTAGAGGCACTATCCGGCAATGGCGTCGCGGATGCGCATTGATAGGAACATACTGCCGAACACTACGGCGACAGCGAGGAACGCCAGGAACGATAGGCTGATGATGAGGGCGGCTACGCCGAGCGCGCCGACAAGACTAAAGAACGAACCCATCTAGGGCCTCCTCCGTTGCAGGCTCTAAGGCGGGCCGTAGTCAGCCCGCTGAACGATTGTTTCACAACTAGCCGTTGTGCGTAACTTCTATCACAAGTGAGTTGAGTCATAAGGTATGTCTATAGTGCGTTCATCAGGGAAAACAGATGACTCAGGGCAGATCAGTCGGCTTCCAAATACGGAAATGACGTCAGCGGTGAGACAGCGTCTGGAATCGATCGGTCGGCCACCGATCAACTTGCATCGGGCCCTGGCCCACACTCCTGAGCTATTGGCACCCCTGCTTGACCTCATTCATGCGGCCCGGTTCGACGCGAAGACGTCACGATCGGCCCGTGAGCTGATGATCGTCCGGATTGGGCAGCTGGAAGCCAGCGAGTACGAGTTGGCCCATCATCTTCCGATGGCTGTGGAGGCGGGCCTGAGCGAGGAACAGTTGGGGGCGGTGTCGAACTGGTGGCCCAGTTCGCTGTTCGACGACTACCAGCGCGCGGTCCTCCATCTTGCTGACCATCTTGGAGGCGGGGCCGCACTGGACCCGCGCGTCGTCGATCAGCAGTTGACTCCGGCCGAGCAGGCCGAGCTGGTGCTGGTTGGCTCGACATACATCGCGATCGCCCGCACGATACGCGCACTGGACATCCAAGTTGACGATCACTTGCGATGACGCCGGCTGCCAGTGTCTCCGTTGTCCACGAGGGCGCAATGGCTGAAACGGACGACTCCATTCGGTAATTACTTTGCCTGACCTAGCCGCGCGGTGACAGGATGAGCCGCATGAACCGTAGTTTTGTGGATTTGGTGGATGAGGCCAACGCTGTCTCCGTCGATGGTTGGGACTTCTCGTGGTTGGAAGGACGCGCCTGGGAAGAACGTCCCAGTTGGGGCTATGCGTGGCGCATGGCGCGACGTTTGGCGACCGCGAAGGCCGCCCTGGATATTCAGACCGGTGGGGGAGAGGTCCTCAATGAGGCCGAGACGCTTCCAAAATTGATGGTGGCAACCGAAGGGTGGCCCCCGAACGTTGAGAAGGCCACGCGCTTGTTGAGCCCGCGCGGCGTAGCTGTGGTTGCCGATGAGGACCAACCGCCCCTGCCGTTCGCCGACAACACGTTCGATCTCGTGCTGAGCCGACACCCGGTGACGGCTTACTGGGACGACATAGCGCGGGTCTTGGCTCCGGGTGGGACCTACTTCTCCCAACAAGTCGGTCCGGCAAGTGTCTTCGAATTGACCGAGTTTTTCCTTGGCCCGCAGGACGACCAAACGCGGAACAGTCGACATCCCGATTTCGCCGTGGAGGGGGCGAAGAAGGCCGGGCTCGACGTGGTCGACTTGCGGTCGCAGCGATTGCGGATGGAGTTTCACGATATTGGGGCGGTGATTTACTTCCTGCGCAAGGTCATCTGGATCGTTCCTGGGTTCACAGTGGAAGACAACCTGGAGAAGCTGCGGAAACTACATGATCGTATTGAGGCAGATGGTGTATTCGTCGCCCACTCTGCTCGTTTCCTGATCGAAGCGCGAAAGCCAGCCTAGGCGCTAGCGCTTCCTACGGCCTTTGCCTTGCCCGCGATCGTGCTTGAAATAGACGAAGAGCCGCCCGAAGTTCTTACTGTCCTTGTCGACTCGGTGATATTTGGCCTTGATCTCTTTCTGGTCGAGAAAGCGCAACACCTTCTTCTTCAACTGGCCAGAGCCCTTACCTGGGATGATCTCGACGGTGTCGATTTTGCGGTCGACGGCCTCGTCTATGACCTCGCGCAAGGCAGCGTCGATCTTCTGGCCCTTGTTGAAAATGTCGTGTAGATCCAAAACCAGCTTTGCCACGACCCCATCTTTCCATATGCTCATCGCCGGCGCCATGACCTGGTTTCCTTTGAGATTAGCCGCGCATCAGCAGCCGTCCCGTGCTATCGATTCGCGCCTGAGGGCTCCGGCTGCACAACCGCACCGAGGCAACATAGTCCACCGGTCATAAGCCCTCACACCCGCACACTTTGCGATGCCTGGGGTCGTCCGGAGTGAATTGGATAGCGCCTATGCAATTGCGGCTGCGCTACCGCTGTCACTAGCAGGAAGAGGTTCCTTTAGCGACCGTCAGGTGCTCTTTAGCTGCGAGCGAAGAGCGCGAATATGATGAGAATTATGGAAACTGAAAGTAAACTTCACCATTGGTCCGTTGTGGATCTGTCGATCTCGATCATGACCCACCCCAAGCGCCGCGATGCCGCTGAAGCCATCGCCGATCGCGTTCGTCCGCACCCAGTCCGCCTTGCGATTGACCCTCAACCGGATGGTCCACCCACAGCTCTTCGCAGCGCCACTGTGGCATTCCAACAAGCGCGCGAAGCCGACAGCACACATCATCTTTTGCTGCAAGATGACATTGAGGTCCCCGAAGACTTCGTCGAAGCTGCCCGGCG
Organism: Natronoglycomyces albus; assembly: GCF_016925535.1. Lineage (NCBI taxonomy): Bacteria > Bacillati > Actinomycetota > Actinomycetes > Glycomycetales > Glycomycetaceae > Natronoglycomyces > Natronoglycomyces albus. The sequence goes on from NZ_CP070496.1 coordinate 1,781,199, forward strand.
AAGCGTGGAATTGCACCCGTCGTCAGCGGTTAGCCTGTATGTCGAATGGGGCTCGCGTACCGCGACCCTTGCCCGTATGGCCGCCCTGAGCGGGGACCACGCCGTTCCCGTCGTCAACCCCTACGTACCAACGTCGGCAGTGGCCATACCCCACCACCACGCTATCGACTTCGCCACGTTCCTGGAGTGCCAAGCGCGTGCAGACGAAGCCGACGACGAAGCTTTGCTGCGATTCGTGCACAGTCGTGCCATCGAGACGGTGGTGATGGTACCCAACCTGGTCGAACACCGGAGTGTCCCCAGCATTGTGGGCAACGATGAGCATGGTCTCCGCCGATCGGTGTGCCTGCGGCACTCGCCTGCGTTCGAATACAACGATTCGATCCTGACTCCGCCCCGGCTCATACCGCACCTGGCCTGGACTACCGGGCACGCCGTTATCGTCGACCTTGCCAACGATGTTCCCGCAAACCACGTTCCGACCGCCACGGCTTTGGCTCAGTGGGGCATTAGCGAACGGACGGTCCGCACGTCGCTGTCCGAGGCCGTCTCCGCCTTCGATAAGGGCGAACACTTGGCAGCTTGCATGTCGGGCCAGCATTTGCAGGATTTGTGGGTAACCGCGATCGCCTTCGGGGCCATTCTCCACGAACATCGGCCCGAAGCCATGCACAAACTTGACTCTCGTCATGAAGACCCCCTCGTCGCACACGCCCTTGGAACATTCGCCCCGGGCGTTCTCAGGAACTTCGTTGACGCTGCCACCTTGTGGGAATGGCGCAGCGACATCGCCTCATTCCTGGCGGCAGGCATGGAGATTGGGGCTGCGGAGGGGCAACCCAATATGGAGTCTCTACCCGCAGCGTGACCTGAAGGGTTCGCCTGATTCGCCTCCGTACAGATGCCTACGTGGATACGATCGCCCGATGACCACCACTAAGAATTAGGGGTCGACTTTGGGTAATCATTCGCAAGGTAACGCGGGCAACCTCAGTGAGGGCGGGGTCCCTGACCACGGTAGGCACACGGGTGACGGCGCACAGCTCGACGCCGCCGAACACGATTCCGACCACTTGCCAGCGGCCGCGATCTTCGTGGCAGGGGCCGCCGCCCTGGGAGGATTCCTTTTCGGATTCGACACGGCCATCATCAATGGCACTGTGGGAGCCCTAGAAACGACCTTTGGCATCTCATCGTTCTCGCTGGGGTTCGTCGTATCCTCGGCGCTGATCGGCTGCGCGGTCGGCGCGTGGTTTGCTGGGCCACTGGCAAACTGGTGTGGGCGCACTCGCGTCATGATGACCGCTGCGGCATTGTTCTTCGTCTCTTCCATCGGGTGTTCATTGGCGATGACACCGTGGGATCTGACGATGTGGCGCATGATTGGGGGCCTGGCAGTGGGCGCGGCAAGTGTCATCGCGCCTGCCTATATCGCCGAGATCTCCCCCGCGAAATGGCGGGGTCGGCTAGGTTCCCTCCAACAGCTAGCTATCGTGACTGGCATTTTCACAGCGCTGATGGTCGGCTATCTCATCGCTGAAATCGCAGGTGGCTCCGCTGCTGAGACCCCATGGGGCGGGGCGGCGTGGCGATGGATGTTCGCCACCGAAACCATTCCGGCGTTTCTATACTTCATCGTTGCCCTCCACATCCCCGAGTCTCCTCGCTACCTGGTCTCGAAGCAAAAATTTAGATCCGCACGCAACGTGCTGAGCCGTACCGTCGGCGGTGACGTTGACAAGAAGGTCGGCGAGATTCGCCGCTCCTTGAAAAGTGAACACGAACCGCGTTTGTCCGATATCAGAGGACCACGCTTTGGGCTGCTGCCGATCGTATGGATCGGGATCCTGTTGTCGATGTTTCAACAGTTCGTCGGCATCAATGTCATTTTTTACTATTCCTCGGTACTGTGGCAGGCCGTCGGGTTCACTGAATCGGACTCTTTGCTCATCACCGTGATCACCTCGATCACGAACATAGTCACGACCGTCGTTGCGATTATGTTGGTCGACAAAGTCGGACGAAAACCCTTGCTCCTAGTCGGATCCACTGCCATGACAGTGAGTTTGGCGGTGATGGCCTACCTCTTCGCTACCGCGCCCAAGGTCTATAGTTCCGACGAAGGTGAAATGGTGCCGCAGCTGGGAGAGGTGGCGGGCCCTGTCGCCCTTGTGGCGGCGAACGTGTTCGTATTCGGCTTCGGCTGTTCGTGGGGCCCAGTCATTTGGGTGCTGCTGGGAGAGATGTTCGGCAACCGCATCCGGGCCAGCGCGCTCGCGCTCGCGGCCGCGGCTCAATGGACGGCCAACTGGACAATCACGATGACCTTCCCTTGGCTATCCGATGTCAGTCTGGGGCTGGCATATGGGCTGTACGCGACGTTTGCGCTTTTGTCGCTGTGGTTCGTGTGGCGATTTGTCATAGAGACAAAGGGTCAAGAGCTTGAGGACATGGATGAGCTGCAAAAACGTGCGGTGAAGGTGCCGCGCTTAACTTGTATACACAAGGTGAGGGGGCTGGTACCAAACGCGGTTTCGTTTGGTACCAGCCCCCTCACCTAAAGGCGATGTTCTTTTAGCTATTCATATGAGATGGCCTTCAGGACGTCGAGCTTCGCCGCTCGCACCGCTGGAGCGATGGCTGCGAGGAAACCGACGACGATGGCCGCGATCAGGTAACCGATGATCAATCCGGTCGGGACGGCGAAGGTGTCGATTCCCGCTCCATCGATCCCTTCAACGAAGATCCAGCCTAGAGCCACACCCAAGCCGATACCTAGCAATGCTCCGAACACGGCGATCGTGACACTCTCGATCGTGATCATCCGGGTCGTCTGACCTCGTGTCATACCAACGGCTCGCAACAGGCCCAGTTCACGGGTCCGTTCCAGCACCGACAGGACCAAGGTGTTGATGACGCCGATGACAGCGATGATCAATGCCAGAGCTAGAAGTACCTGAATGGCGATGAGGAAGAAATCGAACGGGGCCGTAGCCTGCTCGACGAATTCCTGGTGGTTTGACACGCTCACTTCGGGCTCGTTGTCGATGATCGTCTGAACCTGCCCTTGGACCGCGTCGGTGTCGGCCCCGTCCACGAGCTTCACGAAAGCCTGAGCTGGTTTCGGGATCGAGAAGTCGGCAATGTGATCGGGTGCGACCCAAAGGCCGTTCAGCAGGTCATTATCTGTGAAAACACTGGCGACGCGGAAGTCTTGCTCTTCTCCACGCGACAGCTGCAACGTCAACGTGTCTCCTTCGGAGACGTCGTATCGTTCGGCGTTGTTTTCGTTGAGGATCACCTCGTTGACCGCGAGGTTATTCAACGTGTTCGCGTCGACGTCCCCTTCAAGCTGTGAGAAGGTGTCCGCCATATTCTGCGAGGAATACACGATCGCCATGTTCTCGTCGACTTGGGTGAAATCGAAGTACATGTCGGCCACGGAGTCAACATCCGACAGAGCTCCGATCTCGGAGACGCGCTCGGCTTCGAACGTCGGCGGGATTGGTCCGGTCTGGACTCCACCCACGATGAGTTCGGCGTCGATGTTGTCTTCGAAGAAGTCGGCGGTGGACGCCTTGACACTCGAGAGCATAGTGGCGATGGCCGTTACCAGAGCCACACCGATCATGATCGCTGAGGCGGTGATGGCCGTGCGCCTTGGGTTGCGGGAAGCGTTCTGGCGACCAAGTTTTCCTGGCATACCCCACGCCATGAGGCGACCCAAGAGTCCAACAATGGGCCGTGACAGAAGTGGCGTCAGCAGGGTCGCACCGATAAAGAGCGCGAACATACCGATAAAGGTGCCTTGAACGCTGAAACCACCCATTTGGCCTTGCAAGCCGAAGATGATCAGCCCGATACCGCCGGCGGTGATGATGGAGCCGAGGATCGTCGGCACCAAGATCGACTTGTCAGGTGTGGCGGCATCGCGCATCGCGGCCACCGGCGGCACCTTGGAGGCACGCCGCGCCGGAATGAGAGCCGAGATCAGTGTTACACCGACGCCAACTCCGAAGGCCCACAACACCGCTGAGAGCGGAATGTTGAAGGGGACATCGATGCCACCCAAAGCGAAGTTAGCTGCGGCGTTCGACAGCCCGTAACCGGCCAGCACTCCCAGCCCAAGGCCGATGATGGAGGCGATGAGTCCCACGACCAGCGCTTCGAGCAGCACGGAGCGTTTCACCTGTTTCCGGCTGGCACCCAGGGCACGCATGAGCGCGAGTTCCTTCAGACGCTGGGCGACGACGATATTGAAGGTGTTGTAGATCAGGAAGATCGACACGAAGACGGCGATGAGGCCGAAACCGAGGAAGATCCACCCAGCCACGTCGGTGATGGTCGACAGCTCTTCGGACATCGCTTCACTGGCTTCTTCACCGGTGACAACTTCGACGTCGTCATATGCTGATAGCTCGCCGCGAATGATGTCGCGCAGCTGTTCGGCTGAGGTTCCGTCGGCGGCCTGTACCAGCACGTCGGTGTAAGCGTCCTCGCCGCCGAACATGAGCTCTTGGGCGGAGGGAACAGTGAACATCAGCGATGTTTCGCCCGCGAAGGAGTCCCGGCCACCGGGCCACCCGTAGGTGCCAACGATGTCGTACTCAGCGCGTTCGGCGGTGCCCGAGTAAACGGTCACGGTGTCACCGATGCCTAGACCAGCTGTGGACTCAAACAAGGTTGAGACGGCCACTTCGTTGTTTTCAACAGGGCCCCTGCCGTCGAGCAGTTCGAGGGACGGGTCGTCGTCATTCCATGCGAAGCCCATATTGGGGGCGAAGTTGCCCACCAGGTCTCCGCGCACGTCAAGCGCGTTGACGAAGCCTTCGATGTTACCGAAGGTGCGTTCTGCCTCAGGTACGCCTTCCACAAGGTCCTTGATTTCAGCGGGAACTGTGTCATGCGTTCCGCCGCTATCGAAGGACCGATCCTCAGGCTGTACGACGACGTCGATTTCCGAGTAGGCATCAGCCAGAAGGTTCCCCGTGGCGTCGCCCAGGGAATTGGTCAGTACCATCGCGGCCGAAACGAAGAGGGCCGCCAGCATCACAGCTAGGGATGTGAGCAGCAGGCGCGCTTTACGCGCCAGCATTCCTCTCAGAGTTGCCCGAAACATTAACGGGCCTCCCCGGCGTCGGCGGCCTGGTTGGCCTCTTCCTTGGCAGCGACGATTTCTTCGAAGTGCTTCATCTTGTCCAGCACTGTTTCGGCAGTGGGGGACTGGAGCTCGTCTACGATCTGGCCGTCAGCGAGAATGACCACCCGGTCGGCATACGAGGCGGCGACTGGGTCGTGGGTGACCATGACGATGGTCTGGTTGAATTCATCGACAGACTGGCGCAGGAATCGCAGCACCTCAGTGCCGGACTTCGTGTCCAGGTTTCCAGTGGGCTCATCTGCGAAGACCACGTCGGGACGGGATGCCAAAGCGCGTGCGCATGCGACACGTTGTTGCTGTCCACCGGAGAGTTCCGAGGGACGGTGCTTGAGCCTGTCGCCTAGGTCGAGAACCTTGACAATGCGGCTGACCCATTCGCTGTCGGGCTTCTTACCCGCAATTCCCAACGGCAGCAGGATGTTTTCTTCGGCGGTCAACGTGGGAAGCAGGTTGAACTGTTGGAAGATGAAGCCAATTTTTTCCCGGCGCATCTTGGTGAGGGCTTTGTCTCCCATGCCGGTGATTTGTGTGTCGCCGACGTTGACAACGCCGTGGTCGGTGTAGTCCAATCCAGCCAGGCAGTGCATCAGGGTTGACTTGCCGGAGCCCGAGGGGCCCATGATGGCGGTGTACTGACCGGTGGCAAATTCGATCGAGACATCTCGCAGCGCGACGACTTGGGCTTCGCCGTGGCCGTAGGCCTTCCATAGGCCCTCGGCGCGAACCGCGTTGGTCTTGGCGACAGCTGGTGTAGTAGACACAGCTGTTCCTCCTTAGCTTCGTGTGAATCCGAGTAGTTCGTTATCGGTAGGTACAAAACTATGCTGATTACGGGCCGAAAACCTCCTGCTTGGGCAGGTTTTTGTATCTCCACCTGTAGGGGGAGAAGCAGCCCGATGGTCCTCCTGGGAGCGGGCCCACAGGAGGAGACAACCCATCGAGCGATGGACGACACACTCCTCCCATTTTCCGTAACCCCAGCTAGATAGCGCCCTATGACATATCGGACATCGTACTCGGGAGTGGCGAGTTGGGGCTCTTGTAGATGATGGGACGCCGCGATTCCTTGACGGAGGGCACTTTTCCGTGTGCGCGCGGAGACTCTATCCACGTTTGAAGAAGGGCACTCACGTCTGGGTGGGAGTCAGCATGGCGCGCATGCCATATTCCTGATGTCGTTGGCGCCTTGGGGCGCGGGACGTCGAGTGTCTCGCCGGTAGATTCAGGCACTGTGTGACGGCCTGGCTTGTCGCTGGTGAGCGGTGAGGGCGGCCAAACTTCCCGTGACCGTGAGGACGGCCAAGCTGAGCACCAAGATCGGAAGATCGTCGACGGCGAAGATGCCGGCAACTCCGATAACAGCCAGGACTCCCATGGCGAGAAAGCGGGATCGCGCAATCCGTCCAAAGCGAGAGCGGAGGAACAAGATGTTGCCGATGAGGTAGACCAGGGGACCGCCCACGGTGACGATCACAATTGCTGGTGTGAGGTGGTCGTGAGAGAGCCGCAGCTCGGTGGAGACTGCGACCAATATCGCGCCGAAGACCATGAAGGCATGGGCGTAGGCGTACGCCGACCGTAGAGCGCCGGTGGAACCGTCACCCCCTTTTGTATCGGGACCTGCAAGCGCGAAGTAGTTCCACCACAGCACGAACAAGGACGCGAACCCCACTAGGAGGCTCAGCGCCATCGACGGTGTGATCCCGCCTGCGTAGACGACGGTGCCACCCATCAACAAGATGGATTCGCCCAAGGCGATGATGAACACGAGGCGATTGCGTTCCGCCAAGTGTTCTGAGTCGGTCTCCCACAGATGCATGGGAGCAGCGCCGACTCCGGGAACTCGAAAGTGGGCCAACGGTGCAAGGTAGTCGATGAGAACCGCGATCAGCCACAAGATCAACCGTGCCTCTGGTTCCGCAGCCGCCCCAGCCACCCAAAACACTCCAGCGGCCAATGTCCATATGAGCAACATCCGGTAGTTGGCCGCGAGCTGTTCGCCTTTGAAGGTGAGCATGATGAAAACGGGCCGCAGGATTCCCATGAAGAGGTAACAGGCCACGAACAGCCACGCGCCGTTACCGAAAGCGTCTGGTATCGCGATCGACATGCCCAAGGCCGCCAACATGAGTGTGCCGGAGAATAGCTGTACTGATGTGCGGGAGGGATTGAGCCAGTTCATGGCCCATGCGGTGTAGTTCCACCCCCACCACACCGCACCGAACACGATGACTGTTTGAGCAGCTCCCTGCCACGTTAGATGCTCGATCAGCAAGTGTGAGAGTTGAATGATCGCAAAGACGTAGACTAGATCAAAGAATAGTTCAACCGGCCCGACTTCGGACTTGCTTCGACGGGTGCGGGTACGCCGGGACGTTGTATCCAAAGCCAGTCAGTCCTTACCGTTGTAGCGTATGAAGCGAGTCCTCAGTGACGGCGAGATTCACACTAAATCTCGCAGCTGATCCTATCTTCAAATGTCCTCGTTTTTTGAATTATGGAGATGTGTTGATATTTCGAAAATGGTTCGCATATGAGGGCGTCTCTTAGGTGGATGCCAGTGGCCGTCGCGCAGATGGGCCACTGTGTAATGGGTGAGAAGGTATATGACCTCCTAAGAGCTTCTATCAGGTTTCTCTTCCTACTGCGGTGGTGTGCTGTCGCGCCTGGCCGCGTTGTCAGCCCTTGCCCATACCCGCTGGGTATGAACAAGCACCTCCGCCTCCCCACGCACTGACAGCACACCATCCTCACCACGGAAACAAACCTGATAGGAGCTCTAAGTATTATCAATGAGGCTTATGCAAAAGGCACTTTCAGCGTTCTCGTCGGCTCGTTTACCCGCGTAAACTTCGCCTCCTGCGGCCTTGAATTTGCACTTTTGCATAAGCCTCTGAGTACGCTAACGATCTCATTTCGCGTAGTAGTATTTCGGTATCCTTGCGGCATTTGACGCAGGAAGCCGGAGTCGTGAATGTGCTTGAAAATGGGCTGAGTTCGCTCGACGAAAGGTTTCGAGCGTGCACTGTGGATGATAATGGTGAGGAAATTCAATCACAGTGGAGGGAAAACATACCTTACGGGATACTAACGTTTATTCGGTGTCGACGACCGATAGATATCCCGTGGTTACTAGTTTTGTGTCCGAGAGACGAAGGCGTTCTATACCAGTTTTTCTTGGGCTCAGGCGCCGGGCTGGACCAGCCCTGATTCGTAGGCCAGTACGACCGCTTGAACGCGGTCGCGGACACCGAGCTTGGCCAATAGGTTGCCCACGTGGGTCTTGACCGTGGTTTCACCGACGACGAGTTCGGCCGCGATCTCGGAGTTCGTGAGGCCCTTGGCTACGAGCATGAGGACTTCACGCTCGCGGTTGGTGAGGTTGTTCAGGGTCTCAGGCGACTTTGTCGCCGAGGTCGGGTCGTGTTCGGCGAAACGACCCAGCAGCGTCGTGAGGATACGCGGCGCGACAACAGCGCCACCGTTCGCGACCGTGCGAATCGCCTCGACCAAGTCTTCGGACGGCACATCCTTGCACAGGAAACCGGCGGCTCCGGCGCGCAGCGCCCCGACCACATATTCATCCAAGTCGAACGTGGTGAGGATGAGAACGCGGACCGGAAGATTCGCCTCGGTGATATCGGCCGTCGCTGCCACGCCGTCCTTGCGAGGCATGCGAATGTCCATCAAGATGACGTCGGGTTGCAGCTTGCGGGCCAGTTCGATGGCCTCCACTCCGTCGCCAGCCTCGCCGATGACATCAATGTCCTCTTCGGCCCCCAACACCATCTTGAACCCGACGCGCAAGAGTTGTTGATCGTCGGCCAGCAGCACCCGAATCGGCCGCTTTTCGGCGGTGTCCTCAATGGTCACGTGTGCGATTCCCTTCTCGATTCGGCGCTTGTCGGAGTCATCTGTGGATTCGACGGAAATGTGGCTCTCACCTGGAACCCGCCGCCTGGACGCGGCCCCAGCCACAGGCTACCCCCATACAAAGACACCCGCTCCCTCATCCCAACCAGGCCATGCCCCACCGTTCCGTCCAACGCTCCAGTGCCTTGCCCAGAGTCGGCCACTTCGACGGTGAGATCCTTCTCGTTGTAATTGACGACTATTCCGGCTCTGGCATTCTTCCCACCATGCTTCAACGTGTTGGTCAACGCTTCCTGCACGATCCGATAAATGGCCAATCCGACGCCAACCGGTGGAGCAAACGGTCGACCTTTAACAGTCATTTTGACTGGTAGACCTGCCTGCCGGGACTGAGAGACCAGGGTTTGCAGTGATTCTAGGCCCGGCTGCGGCATCATCTGTGAGGCATCATCGTCGGCGTCATTGCGCAAAACCTCGAGGATTGCGCGCATCTCCTGCATCGCGGTTCGAGAGGTGTCGGTGATGACCTCCAGCGCCTCGCGCGCCTGTTCGAGGTCCGTATCAAGCACCCGTTGCGCACCCGAGGCCATGACACCCATCGCGGCCACGTGATGCGCCACCACATCGTGCAACTCTCGGGCGATGCGACGCCGCTCGTCGGCAACTGATTGCGCCACCAAACCTCGCTGATTGGCTTCAGCAACCTCGGCACGATCCAACAACTCCTTGACCCGGGTTCGCCGATTCTGCGTCACCCAGCCAAAGAAGAACGCAGTCGAAAGCGTCATCCAGTTCGTGACGATCAGGATTGCCGTGATGAGAAGAACCTGTTCCTCAGGTGGAGACAGAATCAGCGACAGCGCCACGGGAGGCGTCCACAAAGTAAGCGACAGGAGCACAGCCTCTGGGAACTTCCGATACGCAGCCGCCGTGTAGGTCATGACCAGATACGCGAACACCTCCGCCGCGATCCATTCGGGAGATAGCGCTACCGCCAACACCGAAATCGCCATCAAGGCAACCGTGGCTGGCCACAATGCGACTCGCCGAAACGCGACCGTGGCCATACCCAAAGTCATGGTAATCAGGGGGACGACTACGCCCAACTCTGAAATCTCGCTACCCAAAAGGGTCAGAGGCAAACCCACCAAGGCCCACAAGCCAAACGCCAACAACGAGTCGGCAGCAACCGGGCGGTCACGCAACCAGGCGCGCAGGTGATGCAGATGAGTTTTCAGAAGCACATCTCAACGTTAGAGGCCTCCTGAAGGCTAGACCACCTGTTACAGGCGGAAACCAGTCTCCTACCCAGGGAGGAGAGTCCTGCGCTAGGTGCCCGCCAATGGCAGCGGTAGCGGATACGCCGGCGGCGTACCGCCAAACTCCGGGCACAACTTCTGGTGTGCACACCACCCACACAACTTTGACGTGCGCGGCTGAAAGTCACCAGTATCCATCGCCTCTTGCATCGCTGCCCACAACGCCTGGACCGTACGCTCGAACTTCTCCAGCTCCTCAGCTGTGGGGGAGTAGTCCAGCACCTGCTGGTCCTGCAAATACATCAGCCGCAGCAGTGTCGGGACAACCTCGTGCGTGCGCCACCACACAAGCGCGTAAAACTTCATTTGAAAAAGGGCCTTGTCCTGATACGCCTGTGGAGGGGCCTTGCCCGTCTTATAGTCCACCAGCCGTACCTGACCGGCCGGGGCGATATCGGCCCGGTCAAGGACCCCGCGCAACCGCGTACCGTCAGCCAACGTCGCCCCCACAAACGACTCCCTACTCGCTGGCTCCAACCGCGATGGGTCCTCCATGCCGAAATACGACTCCACCAAGCCGCGAGCCGACTTCAACCACAGCGACTCCTCAGTCGAGGACGCAAACAAGTCAGCATATTCCTCTTGATGCTTCTGTCGCAGCTGCGACCACTGAGGCTCCAGCATCGTCAACGCCTCCTCGACCGTGCGCCGCCGCGCGTCCACCTCATAGAGCTGATCGAGCACCGCATGCACAAGCGTCCCCTTCACCTGCGCCTGCGACGGCGGCTCTGGCAATTTGTCGATCGCGCGCAACCGATAAAGAAGCGGACACTGTTTGAAGTCGCTGGCGCGAGAAGGCGACAGCGCACGAGGACGAGAAACAGACATGAGTCGACTGTATCGCCTAGGTCCGACGCGTTTCCGTACCATGGATCGCGATGGCTTCCGTAACTTCGATGCGCCGGAGTGGATTCACGATTCTCCGCCTTGGCGGCATCCCGATCATCCTCGGCTACACCTGGCTGCTCCTGGCCGGACTCATCGTGGTCATCTACGCGCCCGTGGTCGACCGACTCGTCCCCGACCTTCCCACTGCCGCCCTGTTCGCCGTCAGTTCCCTCTTCGCCCTCACTTTGCTGCTGTCAGTCCTTCTGCACGAGCTGGGCCACGCGGTGACAGCCCGCCTCTGCGGAATCGGCGTCACCTCCATCACCCTCGATGGGCTAGGAGGCTTCACCGAAACCACCCGCGAAGCCCCACGACCAGGCATTTCAGCTGGAATCGCGTTGGCTGGCCCCGCAGTGTCCGCCGCTTTGGGCCTAGTCGGCATCGCTGGCATGCTTGCCCTTCCCAGCCAAACCATCGTATGGACCGTGGCCTTCCAAATCGCCATCGCAAACCTGCTGGTCACCGTCTACAACCTGCTGCCAGGGCTGCCTTTGGACGGGGGCCGCGCCTTCCATGCCCTGCTATGGAAAGTCAGCGGCAACAAAGACGGTTCGTATGTCATCGCCGGACAAGCGGGCCGCGCGATCGCCCTAGCCACAATCGGCCTCGGGTTGTACCTCTTTTCCAGCGGTTGGCTATCGCTACTTGGGCTAGTCATCCTCGCCATCGTCGGCGTCGAACTATGGTTCGGAGCCTCCAACGCCGTCACACTCGGTCGGATGCGCAGCAAACTCACGCGCGTCCGTGCCGCCGATCTATATCTACCTGTGGTGGAGGTCCCCCTCGGAACTCGGCTGAACCACCTACCCAGCGAATTCGGGCCCCAGCGCCCCGCGATCGTCATCGACAACGGCAGACCAGTCGGAGTCGCCCACTCCCACATCGTCGGCTCAGTGCCCCCAGAACGCACCGGGGAACTGGGCATCGAGGACCTCATGCGTTCGCTACAGCACTTCCCGAGCCTTGAGGTCGATCTGACAGGCGGCGACCTCATCGACGCGATGCGTGCGCGACCAGCCGACGAGTACCTTGTCTGCGACGGCGAGGAGCTCAAGGGAATTCTGCTCGCCTCGGCCGTAGTACGACGCTTGCGCTAAATCAGCTCGCCACCTGTGCCACAGCCCCCGATATCCCCCTGGCCCGCCGCACCGACATTGTGCGGGCCGTACCATGAACGAGTTTGTGCGCCGTGTGAGAGGAACATTTGTGGAGCCTAAAGTCAGCGAAGCCGCGAGGAACGATGCCTCCTGCGAGGAGGAAACCCTAGCCGCGGCACCAGAGGTGGCCGAGTCGGCTGAAGCGACGCCGACCGCGCCAGAGCTCTCCCGCACCATGCGACCGGGCGATCGCGTCCAGCTGACCGATCAAAAGGGCCGCCACTCCACCATCACCCTCGCCGAAGGCGGCTCATTTCACACCCATCGCGGACAAATCAACCACGACGACCTCATAGGCGGCCCTGACGGGGTCGTGGTCGAGTCCTCAGGCGGCACCGCATACCTTGCCCTCCGTCCGTTGCTGCCCGACTACATCCTGTCGATGAGGCGCGGGGCCCAAGTCATATACCCCAAAGACTCCGCGATGATCCTCACTTACGGCGACATCTACCCAGGCGCCCGCGTGATCGAGGCAGGCGCCGGTTCAGGAGCGCTGACCAACTGGTTGCTGCGAGCCGTCGGCGAAACCGGGCACGTCCACTCCTGGGAACTGCGCGAGGATTTTGCTCAGATCGCCCGCCAGAACGTCGAAAACTGGCAGGGCAGGAAACCCGACAACTGGACGCTCACCGTCGGCGATGTCTCTGAATGTGATGTCGAATCCGCCGACCGCTTCATACTCGACATGCTGACTCCCTGGGAAGCCCTCGACACCGTCGAGAAAACCCTTCGGCCCGGCGGAGTCTTCGTCGGCTACGTAGCCACCACGACGCAAATGTCGGATCTCGTCGAAGCATTGCGTGAGAGGGGCTGCTTCACCGAACCCGCAGCCTTCGAATCGATGGTGCGAGGATGGCACCTCGAAGGGCTCGCCGTACGCCCCGATCACCGTATGATCGCCCATACCGCGTTCCTGGTCGTCGCCCGCAAGCTGGCCCCGGGAACAAAGGCCCCCCAGCGCAGGCGCAAGCCTTCGAAAGGTTCGCAGGCGCTGGCGGACCGTAAAGCTCGGCAGGCGCAACTCTCAGCGGGGACCGATGAGTAGTTCGAAAATTTGCGGCTAGCTGCCAATTTTCGGCGGTAAGCGGTTGCGCAACCGCTTACCGCTTCCCGTTGAGGCGAGGCATTCCCGCCATGTGGAAGCTTCGCTACCCAGTGTTGTCGGATAGTTGATTTTTGTCATTCAAGCACAGCGCGCCCAAGGCGATTTTTTCTCGTCTTGGGCGCATTTTTTATCGGACGGCGTGGTGCCTTTAATCCTCGGCGTTGGGGCCCGCGACGTCCTCTCCGTTGCGCGCGTTGCGAACATAGATGCACTCGCCCGGGCAGTCTCGCGCGGCATCGACGATATCGAGTCTCAGGTGGTCAGGGACTGGAACGCTCGCCCCTTCGGCGGTTTTGAGCTCGCCCGAGGAGTCTTTGACATACGCCAATCCGTCGATGTCGAACTCGAACACGTCGGGCGCATACTGGACACAGAGACCATCTCCGGTACACGCGTCTTGGTCGATGAGAACTGTGACATCTTCTGGCATGGTAGACACATTCCTAGACTAATTGCCGTCGAGATGCTGGCGCAATGACAGTGTCGAGTCTTACTATGGGCTACCTTCAACCGTTACGGTTGAAGCAGGACCCTCACCCGGGAGGTGTGACCCGTGGCACGAAATGATGACGACCGTAGGACAACCGTTGGCGCAAACACTGATCCCGAGGACCTCACTCAAGAGGTAGAAGAATTGCAAGACGAACTCGCAGCGGCGCGACGAAAGCTCACTGAGTCTCCGCGCCAGGTCAACATGCTCGAAGAGCGGCTCGCTGCCGCGCAGGCTCAAGTTGACCGCCTGGGAGAACAGAATGATCGACTGGTTGCCACCTTGAAAGAGGCCCGCGACCAGATCGTGTCCTTGAAAGAAGAAATCGACCGACTTGCTCAGCCCCCGTCGGGCTACGGGGTGTTCCTCCAAGCGAGGGAAGACGGTACGGCCGACGTGTTCACGTCGGGCCGAAAGTTCCGGGTATCGCTGGCGCCGTCGATCGAGGTTGAAACCCTCGAAAAGGGCCAAGAGGTGTTGCTCAACGACGCTATGAACGTCGTCGAGGTGCTCGACTATGAACGCATCGGAGAAGTTGTCACCCTGAAGGAGCTGTTGGAAGATCCCGAGGGGGGATCTCCCGACCGGGCCTTGGTGACTAGCCACGCTGACGAGGAGCGCGTGGTCTACCTGGCCGACATTTTGCGGAACACTCCGCTGCGGGCGGGAGACTCGCTGATGGTGGAGTCCCGTGCTGGCTACGCCTACGAGCGCATCCTCAAGAGCGAGGTCGAGGAACTGGTCCTGGAAGAAGTTCCCGACGTCGATTACTACGACATCGGTGGACTCGATGGGCAAATCGAGCTCATCCGTGATGCCGTGGAGTTGCCATTCCTGCACGCGGAGCTGTTCGCCGAGCATCAGCTACGTCCGCCAAAGGGAGTGCTGTTGTATGGGCCTCCTGGTTGCGGTAAGACGCTGATCGCTAAGGCCGTTGCCAATTCGCTGGCGAAGAAGGTCACCGAACTGCGCGGTGATGGCGGAGAAAACCAAACCAAGAGCTTCTTCCTCAATATCAAGGGGCCGGAGCTACTCAACAAGTACGTCGGAGAGACCGAACGCCACATCCGACTGGTCTTCCAGCGGGCACGAGAGAAGGCTTCCGAGGGCCTGCCGGTGATCGTCTTCTTCGACGAGATGGACTCCGTGTTCCGTACTCGCGGCTCTGGTGTCTCCTCGGACGTGGAGAACACGATCGTCCCGCAGCTACTCAGCGAAATAGACGGCGTGGAGGGCCTGGAGAACGTCATTGTCATCGGGGCCTCGAACCGGGAAGACATGATCGACCCGGCTATCCTGCGACCCGGTCGTCTTGACGTCAAGATCAAGATCGAACGCCCAGACGCCGAGTCCGCCAAGGACATCTTTTCGAAGTACATCACCACTGATCTGCCGCTACACGCGGATGACCTGGCCGAGAACGACAAGGACCGAGAAGCCACAGTGCAGTCGATGGTGCAGGCGGTCGTGGAACGCATGTACGCGGAAACCGATGAGAACCGTTTCCTTGAGGTCACCTATGCCGATGGCGACAAGGAAGTCCTGTACTTCAAGGACTTCAACTCAGGGGCCATGATCGAAAACATCGTGGCCAGGGCCAAGAAAATGGCGATCAAGGACTTCCTCAGCACGAACAAGAAGGGTATCCGTCTGAACCACTTGATGGATGCGACCGTTGACGAGTTCCGGGAAAACGAGGACTTGCCGAACACCACCAACCCCGATGACTGGGCTCGAATCTCCGGTAAGAAGGGTGAGCGCATCGTCTACATCCGCACCTTGGTCAGCGGTAAGGGCGATGACTCGGGCCGTTCCATTGACACGGTGTCCAATACTGGCCAGTACCTATAGGTTGTCGATGTCGTCTCAGAGGCGCACTGTTGAAGTGCGGTGATGGGTATTTCTCGACGTGACTAAGAGTTCAGCCCGACCGCAGGTCGGGCTGAACTCTTAGCAACTGGTCGGGTATGGCGGCATCGCGGCGAACATGTTCGTACCACCCGGCGAATATGACAGCTGCGAATGCGCCAACGGCACAGCCAGATTTCCGCAACAGTCACGACCAGGTTCAGTGGCCTCAGGACAGTGAGGCCTTCCCAGGCAAGCAACCTGCGAGGCGCGGCCGAACAATTCATCATCGGTACCGTGTTTCGTTTTGATGCCGAAGCCTAGGAGGCCCCTCGCTGTTCGGGGTCAAACATCCGTTTCGCGGTCCATTCAGCACGCAAGGGCCGAAATCGCCAGATTTCATCGCCGCATTGGTGCCGCGTTCAGGGGAAACAGTTAGGCTCAAAGCATGACCGTACGTCGCATCATGGGTACAGAAATCGAATATGGCATCAGCGTGCCTGGTCAGCCAGGCGCGAATCCGATGGTGACCTCCTCCCAAATTGTCAACGCCTATGCGGCCCGGCCCGAGTTGGCCAAGGGCGGACGGGCTCGCTGGGACTATGAGGAAGAAACTCCGCTGCGGGATGCGCGTGGGTTCACCTATTCCGGGGCGCTCTATGACCCGGCCGAGAACCTCGCCGACGACGACACCGGGCTGGCCAACGTCATTTTGACCAATGGCGCGCGGCTCTATGTCGATCACGCCCACCCCGAATACTCCACGCCGGAGGTCACAAATCCGGCCGAGGCGGTGCTCTATGACAAAGCTGGCGAAGTCACCATGGCTGAGGCTGCTGCCCGAGCGGCTGCCACTCCGGGTATCGGCGCGATTAACCTCTACAAGAACAACACAGATAACAAGGGCGCTTCCTACGGGGCGCATGAGAATTACCTCATGAGTCGCTCCGTACCCTTTTCCGACATCATTTCGCACTTTACGCCGTTTCTTGTGTCGCGGCAGGTGATGTGCGGAGCGGGGCGTATAGGTATTGGGCAAGACGCCTCGGAGTCGGGCTTCCAGATAACGCAACGTTCGGACTTCTTTGAAGTCGAGGTCGGGCTTGAAACGACCTTGAAGCGGCCGATTATCAATACCCGTGATGAGCCGCACGCGGATGCGGAGAGATATCGACGTCTACACGTGATCATCGGCGACGCCAACCTGGCTGAGTACGCGACATACTTGAAGTTGGGTACCGCCTCGATCGTGCTGGCGATGATTGAGGCGGGAGCGTTTGATGGGTCACTATCCATTGCGGACCCAGTTCCCGAGTTGCGGGCCGTTAGCCACGATCCGACTCTCCAACACGAGATCCGCCTGCGTAATGGTAAGAAATTGACCGCCGTGCAATTGCAGCAGGAGATTCAGAAGCAAGCCGAGGCTTTTTGCGGTACTGACCCCGATGATGAGACCAAGCGGGTCTTGGCACTGTGGGGAGAGGTTCTGGATAAGTTGGCGCGTGACCCGTTCGAGTGTGCCGACCTATTGGACTGGCCGGCGAAATTGCAACTGCTCAACCGCTACCGGGACCGGGAGAGTCTTGATTGGAACTCGACCAAGTTGCAAGCTATCGACCTGCAATATCACGATGTTCGACCTGAAAAGGGGCTGTACCACCGTCTGGTTTCGCGGGGGCGGATGCGGCGTATGTTTACCGACGAACAGGTCAATGAGGCAATGTTTGAACCCCCGCATGACACTCGTGCTTTCTTCCGGGGCCGGTGTCTTTCTCGGTATCCATCGGAAGTGGTTGCCGCATCGTGGGATTCGGTCATCTTCGATGTCGGATCTGACTCGTTGGTGCGAGTGCCCATGATGGAGCCTGAGAAAGGTACGAAGGCTCATGTTGGTGATTTGTTCGACCGCTGCGCGGCGGCCAAGGACTTGCTCGACATCATCACAGGTGATTAGGGATTGCTCTCTAGGAGGTCGTAACGTCCGCCCGTAGTATCCGGGGCCTAGGGGTGCGGTGCCATTGTGCGGTGGCCGCGAAACGCCATGTGGAACATGGAGCATTGCTCTGGTTTGCAGTGAGGCTTATGCAAAAGGTGCTTTCGGTTTCTCGCCAGCTCGTTTACCTGCGTAAACTTTGGCTACTGCGGCTTTGAGTTTGCCCTTATGCATAAGCCTCGGTGTCGGAGAGATGGATTTCACGGCAGACCGAACCGGAACGATCAGCCGTTCTAGCGGCGGCTTTGCCAGAGATTACGAATCGTGAACCCGCTTTGGTCGGGAAGTTGCCGAACCCGGAAAGGGGTTTTTGTGACCAAAGCTCGGAATCGGGAATATGTAGCCGAGGTTGGGCGTAGGACTAGTAAAAGGTCGTAGACGCGCGGTAGTGTAACGGTCATACGACACGGATAGCTCTATATAGAGGGGAGTGCGAGATGGCTACCAAGGATTCAGGCGGGCAGTCACAGTCGCAACGTTCCCGTCAAGAAACCGAACACGAGGAAACCGAAGCCACAGTCGACTCGGATGTGGCTGAACGACACGAAGAGATCACCGAGGAAGTCGATGACCTACTCGATGAGATCGACGATGTTCTGGAGACGAACGCCGATGAGTTCGTGCGCTCGTTTGTCCAGAAGGGCGGCCAGTAGTCGGCTGGCCCGACGGCACGCTAAGCGCGCGGTCGGCCTCAACGTTCGTCGCTGAGGCCCAGGGGGTTTCGAGGCCGTCTGATTTCGGCAATCATGCATTGCGGTAAACGGGGCTTCGAAAACCAGGAACGACGTTATACGGCAAGAAGAAGCAGGTGTCTGGTTGTCGACCTACCTGTTCGCACTCGATAGCCGTATGGCAGGTCCACTGACCCCCGTGCCATGCGTTCGTCTTGGATGGAATGCTGAACTTCGCTACGACGTGAACTGACCGCTGTGACTGTCTTGACGCAGTCGAGTTCGACGTCGAGATCCAAACAACCACCGGGCGCGACTGCGGTGCGTTTGTTCGGGTTGTCGGCCGTCGCCCCCGTAACATATTGGGGCACCACATCTTGTGAACAAACCGAGAATCCACGATGGTGGACCCGCAGGTTGGGTCCATTATTATTTTGGGCGGCGCAGGTGATGGGATGAACATACGCAGGCGTTGTGACGTCGCTAGTTGGGCTAGCTGCGTTGCGGTGCAACGTCTCGCCGGTGGTTCGCTGGTTGCGAAAATACGCCGGCTACCGCTTGCGTTCGAGCCCGATGCAGAGCAATCTTAGGGACAGCCTCGCGCGTTGTGCCGTTACGGTTGGTCGATCGGTTTGATCGAAACCGGTGTGGTCGCATGGGGCACCGATGATGAATATGGCGAATATTAGGAGGTCAGGTCGTGACTACAGAGCAAGGATTCCCAGGCAAACTGCCGAGTGCGTATATGACGGCCGGCACCTCATCTTTTACTGACTTTCTTTCCCAGGTGGCACCGGATTTGTTGCCAGGGCGGCGTCCGTTGCCGCCGGGAGACTACAGCGACTCCACCGCGCACGCGACGACGATCGTGGCGCTGCGGTGTGCCGACGGAGTTGTCATGGCTGGTGACAGGCGTGCTACTCAAGGAAACTACATCGCCAACCGGGACATGGAGAAGGTGTTCGCCGCCGATGCCTACTCGGTGGTTGGGATCGCTGGAGCAGCGGGCATGGGCTTGGAGTTGGTTAAGCTTTTCCAGCTTGAGCTTCAACATTATGAAAAAATTGAAGGCCAGTCGATGAGCCTCAATGGTAAGGCGAATCGGCTGGCGACGATGCTGCGCGGCAATTTGGCGGCCGCGATGCAAGGCCTAGCGGTGTTGCCGCTGTTTGCCGGGTTTGACACCTCCGCGGCGTCGCCGCAAGAGGCGGGCCGAATATTTTCCTTCGATGTCGTAGGCGGGCTCTACGAAGAGCGTGACTACGATGCGATCGGTTCGGGTTCGTTGTTTGCCAAGGGCGCGCTGAAAAAGCGCTACAGCCCGGGATTGGACACTGATGCGACCGTCCGGTTGGCGGTTGAGGCGCTGTATGACGCGGCTGACGATGACTCGGCGACCGGTGGCCCGGACTTGACCCGCAAGATCTTCCCTGTCGTGTACACCGCGACGGCCGAAGGCGCCAACCGCATTGATCCCGACGAGGTGGCCGAGGTGTCGCGAGCCGTCGTGGAAGCCCGTCACGAAAACCCTGGTGGATAACAACCCCCGCAACTGCTTATATGAAGGAGAACTGTTATGGCTATGCAGTTTTACACCTCCCCTGAACAGATCATGCGGGATCGCTCCGAGTACGCCCGCAAGAACATCTCTCGGGGCCGCAACGTCGTGGTGCTTTCCTGTGCCGATGGCGTCCTGTTCGTGGCTGAGAATGTCTCGGCCTCTCTACATAAGGTCTATGAGCTGTATGACCGGATTGGTTTTGCGGCGATCGGCAAGTACAACGAGTTCGAGAACTTGCGTACCGCTGGTGTTCGTATGGCTGACTTGCGCGGCTACGCCTATGACCGCACTGACGTGACGGCGGCGTCCTTGGCCAAGGCCTATGCGCAGACATTGGGAACGATTTTCACTGAGCAAACGAAGCCTTTCGAAGTCGAGTTGTGCGTCGCCCAAGTCGGTCCGAACCCGAAGTCCGACGAGCTCTACCAGCTCACTTTTGATGGCGTCATCAACCCGCAGCCGGGTTACTTCGTCATGGGCGGGCAGGCCGAACAGCTGGTTGATCGCATCAAGGAAGGACACTCATTCGAGGCGGGACTGGCCGAAGCGTTCCGCTTGGCGGTCCAGACGCTGGGCTCAAATGAGAACTCCGACCGGGAGATCACCACTGACGTGCTGGAAGTGGCGGTGTTGGAGCGAGCGCGCCCAGGGCGGGCGTTCCGTCGAATCACCGGCGCGGCGTTGGAGGCACTCATGCCTGAACCGGAGGCCGCATCGGAGTCCGAATCAGCCTCTGATGACGATTCCGACGATGAGGGAGATTCCTCCGCCAAAGACTCCTAATCCGACGGCGACGGCCCGTACCGCCGTCACCTAGCGCACGCCGTGCGCAGCCGGTCGCGGAGTGTGTATTCAGCACCTACCGTGGTGTCAGGACTGCGCACGGCTTTGCCATGTCGGAACTGTGATGCACTTGCGCCCCTTGCTAACTCGCGGGATTCCTCGGGCCCTGGCTGGGCCGTCTCATTCTGAAGTCATTCCGCCACAGGGGGTGTTTTTGTCAGGCGGACGGGGTAGAGTCTGCCCATGGATAGGCGCATTTTCGGGATCGAAACCGAATACGGAGTGACCTGTACTTTTCGTGGACAACGGCGACTGTCGCCAGATGAAGTCGCGCGATACCTGTTCCGGCGGGTCGTTAGCTGGGGGCGTTCCTCCAATGTGTTTTTGCGCAATGGGGCCCGCCTGTACCTCGATGTCGGTTCTCACCCCGAGTACGCCACTCCCGAATGCGATTCCATCGAAGATTTGGTGCGCCATGACCGTGCCGGGGAGCGCATTCTCGAAGGCTTGATGATCGACGCGGAGAAACGGCTGCACGATGAGGGCATCGCGGGTGACATCTATCTTTTCAAGAACAACACCGACTCAGCGGGCAACTCATATGGTTGTCACGAGAACTATTTGGTCTCGCGGCACGGAGAGTTTGGCCGGCTGGCCGAGGTTTTGATTCCATTCCTGGTGTCGCGGCAGCTTATTTGCGGGGCGGGCAAGGTGCTGCAGACTCCGCGCGGGGCTCGTTATTGCCTTTCGCAGCGAGCCGAGCACATCTGGGAGGGTGTCTCCTCCGCCACAACTCGGTCTCGCCCCATCATCAACACTCGTGATGAGCCGCATGCTGACGCGGAACGCTACCGCAGGCTGCACGTGATCGTCGGGGACTCGAACGTGAGCGAAGTGACCACCATGTTGAAGGTGGGATCGGCTGACTTGGTCTTGCGCATGATCGAAGCTGGCGTGGCCATGCGCGATTTCACCTTGGAGAATCCGATCCGGGCGATCCGGGAGATTTCCCACGACATCACCGGCAAGCGCAAAGTCAGGCTTTCCAACGGCAAGGAAGTCTCCGCGCTGGACATTCAGAAGGAATATCTGTCGAAGGCGATGGATTTCGTTGATCAACGTGGCGCCGACGCGACCACGAAGCGGGTCATCGAACTGTGGGGCCGCACGCTGCAGGCGGTTGAATCGGATGATTTGGACATGGTGGCTCGTGAGATCGACTGGGTTGCGAAATTGGCCCTGATCGAGCGCTACCGGTCCAAGCGGGGCTTGCCGTTGTCCTCGCCCCGAGTGGCGCAATTGGACCTCTCCTACCACGACATTCGACGCGGGCGCGGACTGTTCGACATGCTGGAACGTCACGGCAACGTCGACCGCATCACGCAAGATGTCGAGGTTTTCGAGGCGAAGGAAGTGCCTCCACAGACCACCCGGGCGCGGTTGCGAGGGGAGTTCATTCGCAAGGCGCAGGAGCGTCGCCGCGACTTCACCGTCGACTGGGTGCACCTGAAATTGAACGATCAGGCACAACGTACCGTTTTGTGCAAGGACCCGTTCCGTTCGCGTGATGAGAGGGTCGACAAGCTGATCAACAGTATGTGAGAGTAGACCGGTGAATGAGCCTCGCCCCGACTTTGACGTGGCCGCATCCGACGGTGTCGCCGAAAAGGCGACCTCTGAGCGCAACGCGCACGCTAGCCGCGCGGAGCCAAAGGTGGGTGATGACACCGCATCAAAACTCTCGCCTGCGGGATCCGCAGCGCCTCGTTCCAACAGCATGGACCCATGGGTGCGCCACAAGCAGCGCTCACAGCGCATCCGCGAGGAGATAGCGCGAAATCGGCGGGGCGAGTACACGATCCCAACCTGGGGTCTGATCCTCATCCTGCTAGGCCTCTTGGGCGTGTGGGCAGGCATCATCTGGCTGCCGTGAGGCGGCCTTGCCCGCCGACGTAGCTTCGGCGATGGCTGGCTGCTTTATGTGCGCTAGTGCGAAGCAGGCCCGCGTAGCTCCGGGAGGTCGCCGCTAGACACAGTGCGACCTCAGCGTGAAGATTCGGTGAACTACGGCTCGATTCATTGCCGATTGATTCGAGACCTGTCAAATTAGACGCATGTCGAATCAATCTAATGAAGTCGTCGTCGATTGTGCGCGCACATTCGCCATCGACCACAACCTGACCGCTGCGCAGGCGCCCCAGCTCGCCGCAGCCTTCAAAGCCCTCGGAGACCCGGTCAGGCTGCGCCTCGTCGCCATGATCGCCGCGAACGCGGGCGACGCGGTATGCGTGTGCGACTTGAGCGAGCCCTTCGAACTGAGTGCCTCGACGATGTCCCACCACCTCAAGGTGCTACGTGAAGCGGGCCTGGTCAGCCACGAGCGCCGAGGAACCTGGGTGTATTACCGCCTCAATGACGAGACCTTCACCTCTCTGTCTCAGGTGCTCCTCCTCAGGCAGGCGGTCCAATGAGCAACTCTTCTCCCACCGCGGCGCGCTTGAGCACCCTCGACCGCGGACTTCCCGTGTGGATCGGGCTGGCAATGATTCTCGGGCTGGGAATCGGCCGTCTCATGCCAGGCTTGGGCGACGTACTTGAATCCTTCACCATCGGCGGTATCTCCGTGCCCATCGCCGCTGGTCTGCTTCTGATGATGTACCCGGTCCTAGCCAAGGTGCGGTACGACCGGCTCGATACCGTCACTCGCGACCGGAAACTTCTCATCGCCTCACTGGCGCTAAATTGGCTGGTCGGCCCCGCCTTCATGTTTGCCTTGGCGTGGCTTTTTCTGCCCGACCACCCCGAATTCCGCACCGGCCTCATCATCATCGGACTCGCCCGATGCATCGCCATGGTCGTTATCTGGAATGACCTGGCACTGGGCGACCGTGAAGCCACCGCCGTCCTGGTCGCGTTGAACTCCCTGTTCCAAGTAGTGGCGTTCGCGGGCCTCGGATGGTTCTACCTAGACCTATTGCCCACCTGGCTGGGCCTCTCCGCCACCGGCCTGGACGTCTCGCCGGCGGCGATCGCGTTGAACGTACTGGTGTTCCTCGGCGTGCCCTTGGCCGCCGGTTACCTCACCCGTCGCGTCGGTGAACGTCGTCGCGGCCGCGACTGGTATGAGAACCGTTTCCTACCCCGAATCGGCCCGTTCGCGCTCTACGGGCTCTTGTTCACGGTGGTCATCTTGACCGCGTTGCAGGGCGAGGCAATCACCTCTCAACCCCTTGACGTGGCTCGCATCGCCATACCGCTGTTGGCATACTTCAGTCTCATGTGGGCGGGCTCGTTCGTTCTCGGCCACGCGCTGGGATTGAACTACCCGCGTACGACAGCCTTGGCCTTCACCGCCGCCGGAAACAACTTCGAACTGGCCATCGCCGTGTCCATTGCCACGTTCGGCGTCAGCTCAGGCCAAGCGCTCGCTGGCGTTGTCGGTCCGTTGATCGAAGTGCCCGTCCTCGTGGGCCTCGTCTATGTGAGTTTGTGGGCCCGCCGATTCTTTACCGATTCCTCGACCGCCACCTCCGTGGCAGTACCCGTTACTAGCAAGGATTCGTCATGACCTCACCTCCACAAGTGCTCTTCGTCTGCGTCCACAACGCGGGCCGTTCCCAAATGGCCGCCGCTTTGCTGTCGCACTACTCGCAGGGACTCATCACAGTGCGCTCGGCCGGTTCGGCCCCGGCCGACACAGTGAATCCAACCGCCCTGGCTGTCCTAGCCGAACGTGGACTCAACGTGGAAGGCGCCTTCCCGCAAAAGCTCGACCCGGCCACAGTCGAGGCGTCGGATGTCGTAGTCACGATGGGATGTGGCGATGCATGCCCCGTTTTCCCAGGAAAGCGATACATGGATTGGAAGCTTGACGACCCGGCAGGTCAGCCCATCGAGGTCGTGCGCCACATTTGCGACGACATCGATACCCGGGTGCGGAGCCTGGCCCAGGAACTTCTGGAACCGGCCCCGCCCCGAATCGATAACGGCTTATCCACAGCAACCAGTAGTCGCGGGAGCATCTTCAGCCGGGTCCTGTACGTCCTCGTCCGCGGAGTAGCCGTGCAGGACCCCGGTGGTCAAGCCAAGGGAAGCGCCGGCCTGGTTTTCCACGAGATCAGTTGAGCACACGCCGGTTTCAGGCAAACTCAGACGCACTTGGTCGGCAGCGGCTTGATCACCGGCGAGCGATGCGGCGATAGAACGCACTTGCTCGTACCCCGTCGCCAAGAGAAATGTCGGAGCGCGCCCGTAGCTTTTCGACCCCGCGAGATAAAACCCGTCATCGGGGTGGGCCAATTCCTTTTCTCCATGGGCGGGAACGGTGCCACAACTGTGAAAGTTCGGATCGATCATCTGGGCGAGTGCCACCGGGGCCTCGACCGCCGGATCAAGACTGAGCCGAACTTCCCGTAGGAAATCTAGCTGGGGCCGAAAACCAGTGGCGTTGACAATGACGTCGACGTCTAGTTTGTGCTCAGCCTCGAGGGTATGCCCGTATACGGTGGCCGGACCCGCCGAGGGGCCGCCCGCGGCACCCACAATTTTGTCGACGGTGAAAGTTCGGATGAGCCTGACGCTGTCGGACTCGACTAGCTTGCGAAGGCGATCGCCCAGCGCTCCCCGGGCGGGCAACGCGTCGGCCGCGCCACCGCCGTATGCTCGCCGCACCGAAGCGGACCGCACGGCCCAGGTGATCGTGGTTTCGGGTTCCGCCTCAGCTAGGGCCGCCAGATTGAGTAGGCTGTTGACCGCCGAGTGACCCATACCAACGACTAGCGTGTGTTTACCAGCGAAACGTTTGCGATCCTGGCCGAGCACATCGGGCAGTGGGCCAGCGACGTAAGCGGCCGATTCCACTTCGCCGGGGGCCAAGAGTCCGGCCGAACCCATCGGGTTGGGTTGATTCCAATTCCCGGAGGTGTCGATGACGGCATCCGCGGCGATGTCAGTGACCGCCCCGTTTGCCGTTGACACCCGCACCAGATACGGGCGACCTTCCCGACCAATGGTGCGACTCTTATCCATTCCCTGCCTTGACACGGCCTCGACGGTGCTGCCTAGGCGCACATAGGCACTTAGTTCCTCGGCCAGGGGTTCCAAATACAGGCCGACGAGTTCGGCTCCCGTGGGCAAGGCATCGAGATCGGGGCTTGACCAGCCGGTTTTCTCCAGCAAACGTACTGAAGCGGCGTCGAGGTTGTATCGCCAGGGCGAGAACATTCTGATGTGGCCCCAACTTCGCACGGCGCTGGCGATGTGGGGGCCGGACTCTACGACCGTGGGGTGAATGCCTCGTTCGAGTAGATGTGCGGCGGTGGCCAGGCCCACGGGTCCCGCTCCGATGACGATGGCGGTCGCGGCTGGTGGGCGGCTTGTGCGTGACATGGGTTGTCTCCTTGAGATGGGCGATGACGAACATCGCACCCTTAAACAGCTGATCCAATTAATAACAGTGAATACTGGTATTGGCAAGCGATGTGGTTTACTTGACCCATGTCCAACGCTCGTGACCTCGCCTCTGCCACATCGGCCCTGCCGGCTGTCACCCAACGAGCCCACAAGCTCGCACCCTGCTTCAAGGCACTCGCCGACGAGAACCGGCTAGCCCTGATCTTGCTGCTGGCCGAACGGCCTCACAGCGTCCGCGAACTCACCGAGGCCACCGGGATGAGGCAAACCCTGGTCAGTCACCACCTGACGCCGCTACGGGAACAAGGACTCATCGTCGCCCAGCCCAAAGGCCGTAGCAATATCTACTCACTTTGCTGCGATGCGTTGGAGGGCCCATTGAGAGAGCTCGCCGCATTGCTGCTCACTGATAGGGACGCTGAAGGAAACTGGCTGACCTGAGGGACATCGATCCTGCGCGGTTTTCGGACGCATGCGCGCCTGCGCGGAGGCTAATCCAGGTAGAGTGCGGTACTCATCAGTTACGCGAGAGGTTGTATCCAGTGTCGGACTCCAATCTGCGAACAGCATGGCTTGCCGATGAAATCCGAGCACAAGTCGCCTGTGGCCTGCACTATCCAGCAGATGAGGCAGACACCCGACGATTGCTAGCCCTGCGAGATCTCGCAGCTACCTTGCTGGCAACGGTAGAAAAACGCGACGAGGGAACCCTGCGCACCTCATTTAGCCGTGACCAGGGACTGCGCACGCCTTTGGTCGCGATCGCACTAGGACACGGCGACACCTGGCGCGCCACCTACCTTCGTGGCGACCACCTACTTGGGGACGTCCTCGATCGTCTGGAAAGCCACGGCACCCGAATAAATCGCGAACGCCTGCGAGTTGTCGACAGCCACAACCTCTCGCTAGCGATCCCACACACCTATATCCTCGCCTACCAGGCCGACCCGAGCGATACCTGGCCGTCAATGGAGGTCAACGAGCGGCTCTCCGAGACGCTAGGAGAACAAATAGATTCTGACCGGCTCAACGAGCTGGGGGCGCAGCTGCCTGAGAACGTCAGCCTCGAAACTGCCACTGTGTTGCGCCAAATCCACCAGCTCACCGCCACAGCAGCTCGCGAGAGCACCGATCGCCACAACCAACATCGGTTCGCCTATCTGCGGCGGGCCACGGCAAGCTATGAGGTCGGGGCAGAGCCGCAAGCCCGTCTCGACGCGGGTGCTCTCAACGTCGCCACCCCAACCACAGGATCCGAAGCCGCCCTACTGCGCGGCGATCGCATACTACTGATGAAACGCTCTGACACCGGCCAATGGGCCATACCCGGCGGCGCCAGCGAAGTCGGAGAGTCCTCCGCGGCCACCGCGATCCGCGAAATGCGCGAAGAAACCGGACTCGACGTCACCGTCGACTCCCTACACAGCGTGCTCGACAATCGAGAAGTCTGCCAGGGGCCAACGGCGATCCACCTCATCGCCATCTGGCTGGTCACCCTCAAGAACCAGGCACAAGAACCAACCCGGACCGCTGAAGCGACTGACTTTGGTTGGTTCAATGCCTCCCAGATCGACGATGTGGATATGTTCGACGGCCACCGGTTCAAGGCCAAGGCGGTCCTGGATGGGGGACAACCATGAACGGGACAGCCAACGCACGCGCCATCGAAGCCGTGATCACCGCGAAGATGTCCTTCGATTTCGCCTCAGCTAGTGGGGTTTTCTCCGGGGCGCACATGCAGTCCTTTGGCGGGACGGTCGCCACCAAGCTGCCCGAACTGGGCCATCTTCCGCAATACAACAAAGCCCGTGGCTTCGGAGCCGACGAACTACACCTGCTGCCAGACATCATCGACTACTACCGCGAAAGCGACCTTGCCGCCGCCATCGAAGTCTGGGAAGACGACGTGAATGAAGAAGTGGCCACTGCGCTGCGAGACGTGGGCCTGCACCCGCGAGATCACCTAGTTACGCTTCACGCGCCGCTACCGGGAAGCACGAGATCTCACACCGTTGAAGTGCGAGAAACCGAATCCGACGAGGAGTATCTGGACATCCTCTTCGCCGGCTATGAAGTCCGACGAGAACAGGCACACTTCCGCTCGATGCTGACAATCGAACACACCACGGCCGAGCTGAGACGATATCTTGCCTTCGTCGAGGGCACACCGGCGGCGGCGGGGGCGCTGTTCATGCGCGCCGGTACAGGTCTCCTGGCAGGGGCGGCCACTATCCCTCAACTGCGGGCTAAGGGTTGCCAGAGTGCCTTGATCGGCCGCCGGATGGCCGACGCGGCATCGGCTGGGTGCGATTTGGTCGTCGTCACCGCCGCGGAAGATTCGCCCAGCCATATCAACCTACGTCGCCAATTTAGGACCACCCATCGGCGAACAGTGTGGCGATAAGTAAACCAGCGAGGCTCACACACAAGGCACTTGCGGCGTTCTCCTCGGCTAGTTCGCCTGCCTAAACTTCGCCCCTCGCGGTCTTGAATTCGCACTTTTGCATAAGCCTCAGCGTCATCTTGACCAGCAGAGCCAGGGAAGGGGGATAATCGACTTTGTGACCGCTACGGACTACTTCCTTTTGAGCCTGGGCCTCGCAGGCGTCGCAGGTGCGATCATCGCGCCCTGGTGGTTCATTGCGGCCGCATACCGCCGGGCCTGGAGCGCCGGAAGGCCCACTCAGGACCCCGATCTGATCGACTGGGGGCATCGCCATGGCTGCACTTATTCGAAACAAGACGACCGCTGGCTTGAGATCAGTGACGCGGCCCCGCTGCGAAAGGTCGACCCACAAGAAGTACAGCGAACCGATGGCGACGTCGTGTACTTGGACGATGTGGAATGGGCGTTCTTTAACACGAAGCGCAACGTGGTCGAAGAACATGCCAACGACGTTCTAGTCCGTAACCGCGAAGGCCAGAGGTTTGTCGCGTTCACCCACGGCCCGATCGTGGGTAAGCCGAGCGTCAAGACCCCTGGAGCGCAAGCCGTGGTGGCGGTCGAGATGGAACGTGAGGTGCCTTTCCTCTTGGTCATGCATAAAGTGGGCCCTTTGCGGCTACTGGAGTCAGCCGAAAGCAAACTAACGTCGCCTCCATTCGATTCTGCCCAGCTGGACTTCAACATCCGCTACCTGGTCCAGGGAGCGGATGAAGAATTCACCCGCGCATTTCTTAACGTTGAGAACATGGACTGGCTGCAACAGAGCCCCACATTCCATGTGCCGGGCCGAGGCCGAGGCGCTCTGGTGGCTCATGGCAGATGGGCATACTTCATCACCGCCGAACCACCGGTTCCCGATCTGTTGCATGATCGACTGGCCCTGGTCAAGGAATTCACCCAACGCCTCCTCTCGGCATCGTCGGCGGAGCAGGTCAGCGGCACGAACGAGCCGGAGAACAACGTCTAACGACCGTGGCACCCACAACCACGATCATGATTAGACGGTCGATCACGGTGGACTCCCGGCTGATTCACCAGGCGCCGATCCAGTTGCGCAGTTGCGGGCTCTGCAAAGATGTGACCACTAGCTCGGCGGGAAAGTCGAAGTGTTCGAGCGTGGGGACGGCGACAAGCTTCATTCCGGCGGCGCGTGCCGCGCGTGCGCCGGTCATCGAATCCTCAAAGGCCAGTGAATCTTCGGGGGAGAAACCAAGTAGCTCGCACGCCCGGGCGTACATATCCGGCGCAGGCTTGGGATTGCCGACCTCGTCGGCGGCGATGACGACAGGGAACACCTGGGCAAAGCCTCCACGTCGCAACGTCACCTCGAGCAGCGAGCGCGGGGAGTTGCTGGCGACGGCGACCGGGACCTTATCCGCGATGAGTTTAACGAGTTCGTGTGCGCCCGGCATGGCTTCGGCCTGGGTCGCGATGACATCGGTGACCAGCTCTAGCTGTTCTTCGATTAGCGCGGGACCGGAGTTCGGTTCGTTGAACATGACCGCCATTGCCTCACTGGCCGCTGCGACTGACTTGCCGATGACCTTGGCCTTCTGCTCGGGCCCGAACGGCAGGCCACGGCGGGCGAACATCTGAGTTTCGGCGACCGTCCAGCATGGCTCGGTGTCCATGAGGAGGCCATCGCAGTCGAAGACGACGGCGGATGGTGACCAGTCCAGCAGCGTGAAGTTCATGACTGGATGCTAGCTGAGCCGGTAAGTCATGGCCCGGACGTGGTGTTTGCTGTGGATGGTGAGGCGCTGGCCGGATGGTGTTTTCCGCTAGGGCCACTTGTGCCCGGCTCAGCCGCGCGACTGAGCCGGGCACAAGTGTTGTTCGGCTTATAGGTCGTGGTTTTCTGATAGGTGTAGAAGGAAGTTGGCCCGGAAGCGGGTGAGCCCTTCGGCTGCGGGGCCGAAGACATACCATTGAATCCACCATCCGCCTTTGGGCGTCAGGTAGGCGCGGCCGATGGGCTTGTCTGTGCGGGTCTCGGTGCGCATGATCTCGATGGAGTCTCCCCGGGCCGAGCCGTAGAGGTAGAAGTAGTCGTTCTCGTTGAGAAAGCGACCGTAGTACTTATCAGGTTTGACGTTGGCTCCCCAGGTGTGGAGTCCGAACCGGTGTCGGTTGGCCGCCAGCGATACGGTTGTATTGGCGCTGCGGGTTAGCCGGATGCGTGGCCTCATACGGGCTCCTTCATGGCGGGGTCGCAGTTTTCGGTAACGAGTTCGCCGATGGCGTCGTGCCATTGGCTCGGGTAGCCAGAAAACGGCGTTTCCCATTCGATGCCGAGGATGCGGCCGCGTTGGATGAGGATGGTGGCGACGCGGATGGGCATGCTGTGCCCTTGCATAGTCAGGGCGAGCGCCGAGCCGCGTTCGGGATGCGGCGACACCATGTAAGTGTCGAAGTTGTACACAAACTCCACCACGGCGTCGCTGGTTGTCTTTTCGGCCTTGGCGGGACGGTCGTGGGTGTCATTCATCGCGTGTGGCCAAAGAACTGAGTCGAAACATGAACTCATGACGCGCCCGATGAGTGAAGCGTCGCGAACATGACAGTAGAGTCGGTGAAGACATCTCGAAACTCGCTTTCGTTGTGTCGGAGGCGGCCGCTGAATAGTTTGCAGACCGTGCAGCGGCCGCCGTCTCATCGCTGGTTGCAAGCCACGTCTGTTGTCAGGAAACGGTTCCTGAACAGCAGGTCAGCGCCAACGTGGTTCTGGGAAGCTCAACCGATCACCAGCGGGATACGGCCGAGAGTCTATGCCCCGAATGAGGAACATATCCTGACGATACGGCCATGTTGTTGCAACAGAAAGAGATTGAAACCCAGTTAGTTTGATCGGGTTCAAATGACCGGACAAGTTGAGATCCAAGTCGGTGTTGAATTCGTGGCAAACTGCTATGCATGAGCAACTCTCCTCAAATCGCGCGGTCGATTCTCGGCCAGCAGCTTAGAAAATTTCGGAAGAGAGCGGGCATTGGAGTCGCTGAGGCTTGTCGAGAGACGGGTATTTCGGAGTCGAAGCTTCGTAAACTTGAAAACGGAACGAACGATGCCGTCAAACTCCCCGACATTTATGCCTGCGGCACTGTCTATGGCTGCTCAAGCTACGAGGTATCACATCTGAAAGATCTGGCGCTGGGTGCGGACCAGGCGGGCTGGTACCACCCCTATGACGTTCCCACCGAGTTCGCGCACTTCATCGAGCTGGAAGGCGCAGCTAGAACGATCCACATCAATGAGATGGAAGTGGTCACGGGTCTGTTCCAGATTCCTGAGTACATCGAAGCTCTACGTGCGAGTGCCACCGACCAGGAGCAAGCAGTTGACTCAAGCTTCAGAACTTTGAGACAACGCCGGGTCTTGGACAGCGTGGACCCGCCGGAAGTCACTTATGTGACTAGTGAGAGCACGCTGAGGCGGCAGGTAGGAGGGCGGGAAGTCGCGCAAGCTCAGCTTCGTCACTTGGTGGTAATGGCTGAGAGGCCGAACATCTCGATCCATGTGGTGCCCTTTGCGGCAGGGGATTACCCAGCGATGATTTCACCATTCATAGTCTTCCAGTTCGACTCCGAGTTCCCCTCAGTCGTATATATGGAATACGGTTACGGCAGCCGGTACGAAGAGGGCGAATGCGTTAACTACCAGCTGGACGTCCTGAAGCGTACGATGCCTAGCGCAAAACCTATTGGGGAGTTCGTCAATGAAGCTAACCTCTTGGCGTAAAAGCAGCCGCAGCAGTAACAGTGGACCTGACCAAACGTGTGTTGAGTCCCGGCTTGCCGAGGTGAACCAGCAGTTCAGGGACTCGAAGCTTGGTGACTCTTCGCCGATTTTCACCGTGGCGAAGTCCGACTTTGCTGCCCTTCTGAACCACGTCAAGTTACCCTCGCAACGTATGAAAGTAGGGCCGCGCGAAGCGCGGCCCTTGTGTTGTCTTGCGGTTGCGTTTGGCTCTTCTTCTCGTCTTAGCCGTTCAGCAGATGCGCCGCGTGGCGGCCTGCGGCTGCGGCGGCCACGAAGTAGCCACGGTCGCGGTCTAGCCCACGTCCCATCGTGGAGAGCCTGACGGGCAGTTTTTCCATTTCCTCCACCAGGCCGTCGGTGTTGATCTGGATCTGTCGATGCCGCTGGGGCAGCTGGGCCAGCTGGGCGCGGATCTTCGCTTCCCATTCTTTTGGCAGTTCGGCGGGCACGGGCACGTCGGCCCCGGCGAGGGCGACCTTCCCATAGGCGGTCATGGAGTGGTGCGAGATGCCCTGGTGTCGTTCGCGCGCGTCGCCCTCCGAGATGCGCAGACTCGCCACAGGCCGTCCCGATAGCACGGCGGCGGCGTTGATGGCCTCACCGGCGGCGGTGCCGGAGAAGCCCCAGCGCGTCCCGGTCCCAAGGTTCCCCGGCCCTTGCGCCACGATGGCGATATCAGCCTCGGACACGACCTTCGCGGCTATGAGAGCGTTGTGAACATTCGTAGCCTCAAGCTCGCCGCCGAAGCACTGGCCTGCGGTGATAACGACTTCGATCCAGTCGCTTAGCTGATCGAGGCTCTTGGAGAACCACGAGGGCAGCGACCCGCCGTCGGTCATGATGTAGGCGACCCTCGTTCCAGGCCTGGTGGCGGTGATCCCAGCCAGAATCGGAGCGAGCGCCGAATGGAGGTCGGCGACGACGACGGGCATACCGTCCAACGAGTCACACGATTCGACAGCCTCCCTGTATGGCGAGTCATCCTCGTCCACGGCAAGCGTCATCGCCTGCATGGGGGTGTAGCGGGCCTTGACGATGTGTCCGACGTTTTCCGGGTCGGCCGGAAGCCGGTCCACGTTGGCGACGACCATCGCGTATCCGCCTGTGCCCAGCCCTTTGGCTATGGCGTTGCAGTTGAGCAGTAGCCGGTCTCCTACCTGGGCTTGCCCCACAAGCTTGGTATAGGCCAACGCCTTGACCTGGAGCGCATCCTCGCCCTGGCGTGCCTCGGTGTTAACGGTGAGTTCCTGGCAGCCATTCCAGCCGCCTCGAATGCCCTCTACGGTGCCGTATCGCCATCTCATCACGGGCTTGGACGCTACCAGGCCGACCAGATGGAATTCCCATGAGCACCGGGGCGCATTCCTGTGGTGAAGTCACGCGCGAGAGCATAGGGTAGTACCGTGTCGAACGATCGCACTGAAAGACTCATTAACCTGGTGCTTTGTCTGCTTTCGCAGCACCAGTTCCACACTGTGGAGAAAATCGCGCAGACAGTGCCCGGATACGAGCACAATGTCGATGATCCGAAAGCGCATGAAGCCTTCCAAAGAAAGTTCGAGCGAGACAAGGCCGAGCTGCGCCGATTGGGGATTCCGCTCGAGTCGCGAACGGATGCCTCGATTGATTGGGAAAAGGGCTACCGCATCCCACGGGGTGACTTCGAGTTGCCTGAAATCGCGCTGACGGCCGAAGAGGCCGCTGTGGTCGCGACGGCGGCGAAGATGTGGCGCGAGCCGCAACTGCAAACCGGTGCCCAGTCGGCGCTGTGGAAGTTGCGTGCATCGGGCCTGGATATCGACATGACCGAGCCCAGCGCGGTCCGTCCCCAGATTATGGCCGAGGAGGCCTTCGCGCCGATCATGGACGCCATCGAAGCTCGCCGGGTGGTGAAGTTTGACTACCTGGGCCGCCGTGACGAGGAGCCGCAGCGGCGCACCGTCCATCCCTATAGCTGCGCCTCGTGGCGCGGACACTGGTACATGGTTGGTTTTGACGTGGACCGGGGCGCTGAACGGTGCTTTCGTCTCTCGCGGGTACGCGGCAAAGTCCGCCACACTGGGCCGGCGGGAGGCTATGAGATCCCCTCTGAGGTGGACGCGTTGGCTTACCTTTCAGACATCGATCCACCGCCGACAGCTCCGCAGCGAGCCAAACTACTCATACGCCCACGTGCCGCATGGGGAGTGCGGCGGCGGGCGGACCTGATGGGCCCGCGCACCAAAGACGGCGACGAGGTCCATCTTCCCTTCCACGATGTGGAGCGCACCGCGACATGGCTAGCCTCATTCGGCTCCGACGTGGTGGTGTGCGCTCCGCCAGAATTGGTCAAGGCGACCATGACGGTGTTGCACGGCATAGCCGATTCCTATCCTGGGGAGGACCGATGAGTACCAGCGCCGACCTTTCCCGGTTGTTCAACCTCATCCCATACTTGGCCGCGCGTCCCGAGGGCGTCAGCTATGAACAAGCGGCAGCCGACTTCGGGACGACCGTTGAGAAATTGCAACGGGACTTGAAACTGTTGTGGATGTGTGGCCTGCCCGGATATGGCCCCGGGGACCTCATCGACATCGCCTTTGACGATGATGGCGTTCGCGTCAAGTTCGACGCGGGAATGAGCCGTCCGGTGCGCCTGGCCCCACAGGAGGCTATGGCGTTGCAGGTGGCGCTGCGGGTGCTGGCTGGCACCCCAGGAGTGGCCAACCATGAGGCCATTACCAGCGCCATGGACAAGATCGCCTCTGCCGCCGGCCGCGCCCATGTTCCCTCAGCCACGGTGGCCGAGACGGTGGCCGAACGTAACGCCTCGGAGTTTGTCGCCTTGGTTGAGTCGGGCCGTGCCGCGCGCATCACCTATTATTCTCCGGCGCGCGACGCCTCCTCCGAGCGTGTCATCGACCCGGTCGAGGTTGTGACCTCAGGCGGCCACGCCTACCTGCGGGCATGGTGTCGTTCCTCGGAGTCGATGCGTCAGTTCCGGCTGGATCGGATCGATTCGTGCACCTGGCTCGACGAGGAGGCTGTCACCGACCGGGTCAGCGACGAAGAGCCGGCCGCGCCGACGGATTTCCTCTCCGGCCAGCTGCCGGTGCTGGAATTGAACATCGGCACTAGCTTGCGGTGGATCGCCGAGGCGTATCCGTGCGAGGAGTTGACCGCGGTGGCCTCGGGGCGCTGGCGGGTGAGGTTGCGGTACCGCGATATCGACTGGGCGAAGCGGTTCATTCTCGGTTTGGGACCGGATGCCGAGGTCATCGCGCCCGAACAGTTGCGGCGTTCGGTGGTATCGGAGGCACGGGCGGCGCTGCAACGATATGCCGACTTGGAGGATAGGATCGCGCTGTGATGTGGATTTCGGGAGCTTTGATCCTGCTTGGCCTGATCGTACTGGTGGTCGCGGCGCTGATGGTGCTGCCACATGTTGCCGGTCTGACGAAGCGGTTGGAGCGTTTGCAGCGACGTAAGCAACAAGTCGAGGTATTGCAGACGCGAGTCGAGGAGTTGCAAACGGACGTGGAGGCTCTACAGGAGAAGCTTCCCACCCCCGATTCTCTCCCGCAGGGGCGACGGTAGCGGAACCTTGCGCTGTGGTGGCCGTTTGGGCCTTTTGCGCATGAGGTGAATTAAACTAGTATTTATAGGTGTGCTCCGTGGGCCGCAGCTGCCGTGCTAGCGGCTGGCACAGTAGGCCACAATATGATTAACAATCTTTAAATTTTACTGGTTGACCTTGACTCACAGCAGTCACATGCGCGAAGCTGAGTCCGCCCAGGTCAACCAAACCCACAGCGGTCTGGATTCATAAGACCAAGCAGCATAGGATTGACTACCCGACCGCAACCGGAGGTTTTGAAACATGGGTGCATTTAAGCCCTGGCACATAGTCGTCATGATCCTCGTGGTCGTGTTGCTCTTCGGCTCGAAGAAACTGCCCGACATGGCACGCGGGCTAGGCCGCTCCATGCGCATTCTCAAGAGCGAGACCGAAGCCATGCGCGGCGAGGACAAAAACGACGAAGACGATGGCCGCGCAGAACCCAAGCACTCCCGCCAGCCACTGGACAGCCAGCCCGCCGACAAGACCGATAGCGCAGTGATCGAAGGGGAGTCCGTCAAGGACGACCGCAAGACCTACTAGCGAACACCTAGCAGCCAAAGGACGCCCCCACCTAACCGACTCAGATGCCTCTGTTCAAAAGAAAACGTGCAACTCGGTTCCAACGTGCTCAAGACGGTTCCATGTCCCTCATGGAACATGTGCAAGATCTACG
Source organism: Natronoglycomyces albus (assembly GCF_016925535.1). Lineage (NCBI taxonomy): Bacteria > Bacillati > Actinomycetota > Actinomycetes > Glycomycetales > Glycomycetaceae > Natronoglycomyces > Natronoglycomyces albus. The sequence goes on from NZ_CP070496.1 coordinate 1,817,936, forward strand.
CTCCAGGTTGCTGGTGGCAGTCCTCGCCATCGTCGTGGCCACAGTGATCGGCCTCTTCTTCTCGCAAGATGTGATCAGCTTCCTCTCGCAGCCCTATTGCACCATGAAGGAGAACTTGGAGGGGCGCGAGCAAGAAATCTGCCAGTTCAACCTCTCCTCGCCGATTTCCGAATTCACCCTCATGCTGAAGGTGGCCCTCTACATGGGGCTCGTCGCTTCGGCTCCCATCTGGATGTACCAACTGTGGGCCTTCATCGCGCCGGGCCTCCACCGGCACGAACGTAAGTACGCCTACGCCTTCGCCGCCATCGCCACCCCCTTGTTCGCCGGAGGGGCCTTCCTGGCCTACTTCGTCGTTTCGCGAGGCATGCAGTTCTTCATGAACATCAACCCCAACTTCAACATCACGATCGACCTGGAGAAGTACATCAACTTCTACCTGGGGGTCATGATCGTGTTCGGCCTTGGGTTTGAGTTCCCCCTCATTATGCTGATGCTCAACGTTGTCGGCCTCGTCACCGCCAAACGGATGCTCAGCTGGTGGCGCATCGTCGTATTCGTCAGCTTCTTGTTCACCGCGATCATGACGCCCACGCCCGACCCGTTCGGAATGACGGCGCTGGCGATCTGCATGATCATCCTGTACCTAGGAGCGGTGGGGATCGCGAGTATCAACGACAAGCGACGTGGCCGCAAGGAAGAGTCGCTAGCCGACGATGAGTCTTCCGATATCGAGGAGGCCACGGGTGTGCAAGTGGCGTCCTCCCTCGACGAAGACGACTCGGAGGGCGAGGAAGGGACTGTCCGACGCGGTCGTTTCGGTCGCCGCCGCAACTTTGACTCCGATGCGACCTAGCCACAAGTAGCGAGACATAGTGCCGTTGACTCTCCCGCGTCTATGGGGGAGTCAACGGCACTATTGGGCCCGATGCCATTTGTGGCCACTGCGGCGGCCGGCGTGGGCGCGGCTTCGCGCCTGAGATGATTAAGGGCACGAGGAGGCGAGCTTGATGACCGCGTCCAGCCCCAGCGTCTCTCCTGGTCCGGCATGGGGGAGCAGATAGGTCCGGCAGCCAAGTTCATTGGCTCCGGCGTCGGCGAGGGTATCGCCGACCATGAGGCTACGGCGCGGCTCGACCATGAGCGCAAGGCACGCTTCATAGAAGATCCGGGCATCAGGTTTGCAGTAGCCGACTTCGTAAGACAGTATCCACGCGTCGATGAGGTGGTCAAAGCCCAGATGTTTGATGATGGGGCGTGCGTCGAAACCGATGTTGCTGACCAGCGCGATGGGGAAACCCTGAGCCTTGAGGCCCATGAGCGTAGGGATGGTGTCGGCAAAGGCGACCCACCCGTCTGGAGTCAACAAGCGGTCGTACAGAGCCTCGGCGAACCCGTCGAAGGTGCCATGTGCCTGGTCGATCAACGCGGTGAAGGCTTCACGATGGGCCTCCTCGCTCAGGTCGCGGTCGGCCCAGGCGGCGGCGAAATGGGGCCGCACGCGCGGAGCGATCCCGGTGCCGACCCAGCCTTGCGCTCCGACCGACTCGGCCAGGGCGGTGGCTTCCAGGTGCGATAGCGTTCGTCCGCAGCGCTCGGCTGCCAGGGTCACCGACTTGGTCAGCGATTCCACTTGCGCTAGCGTGCCGTGGAAATCAAAGAGGACCGCGCCGATGCCCGGTTTGTCGAATTGATGTCCGCTGTGAGAAGACCCCTCATGCACAGACGGACCATACCGCGACTTGTATCGCCGCTCACAGCCGGTGCGGCCCTAAGAGGTGTGACCCGCACTGACGCGCCAAGACTCGCGAGAAGTCCGCTGTTTGCCGATGCGCGGATATTGATGACGGCTACGAAGCGCGGCCAGAGAGCGTCAATTGCTGTGGTCGGTGGTGCCGGTGTCGCCGATGCCATTTTCAGCGCCTAATCTGGGGGACATGGTGTCTTCTGCCTCCCCGTCTCCGGCCGAGCGTTATAGCGCTGCCAAACTTCGCTCCGAATACCAATCTTTGAGCGCCTTTCAAGAAACGTATCCGTTTGAACTCGATGAGTTTCAAATGGACGCCTGCCAAGCCGTGGAGAAAGGTCATGGAGTCTTGGTCTGCGCTCCCACCGGCGCGGGTAAGACCGTGGTGGGGGAGTTCGCCGTTCACTTGGCGCAAGAATACGAGGGAAAGTGCTTCTATACGACACCTATCAAGGCGCTGTCTAACCAGAAGTACCACGACCTGGTGGCCGCCTACGGTACCGAAAAAGTCGGTCTTCTCACTGGTGACACGGTTATTAACCCGGATGCGTCGGTGGTCGTTATGACCACCGAGGTTTTGCGGAACATGATTTACGCGTCCTCTCCGGCGCTGAAGAACCTTCGCTATGTGGTCATGGACGAAGTTCACTACTTGGCCGACCGTTTTCGGGGCCCGGTGTGGGAAGAAATCATTATTCATCTACCACAGTCGGTGGCTGTGATCAGCTTGTCCGCCACAGTCTCCAATGCTGAGGAATTCGGCGACTGGCTCAAAAGCGTGCGCGGATCGACCGAAGTGGTCGTCTCCGAAGAACGACCCGTGCCGTTGTGGCAGCACATGATGGTCGGCAATGTTCTGTTCGACGTATTCGACCACCACGGCAACCTCAATCCCGACCTGCGGCAAAAGGCCAAGCGCAAACTCGAACAGGGGGAGCGGTATCGGGGCCGGGGAAAGAAACGACGCAGCTTCGCCGACCGAGCCCAAATCGTGGCCAACCTCGATCGGGAAGCGCTGCTACCGGCGATCTACTTCATCTTTTCGCGCGTCGGTTGTGACGCGGCGGTAGAAGAGTGCGTTCATTCGGACCTGAAACTGACCACCCCCGAGGAACGTTCCCAAATTATGGCGCTGGCCGAGGAACGCACCGCGCACATTGAATCAGATGACTTGCAAGCAGTCGGGTATTGGCGGTGGATGGACGGCCTAGCGCGTGGGGTGGCCGCACACCACGCTGGGCTGCTACCGGTGTTCAAGGAAACCGTTGAGGAGTTGTTCCTGCGCGGCTTGATCAAGGTGGTCTTCGCCACTGAGACCTTGGCACTGGGCATCAATATGCCCGCCCGCACGGTGGTGTTGGAACGGCTGGTCAAGTATGACGGCGAGTCGCACGTGATGCTGACTCCCGGGCAATACACACAGCTGACGGGCCGGGCCGGCCGACGGGGAATCGACGTGGAGGGCCACGCGGTGACGATCTGGAGCGAGGAAGTACATCCGCGAGATGTAGCGGGCCTGGCTTCGAAGCGAACCTATCCGTTGAACTCTTCGTTTGCCCCCTCGTACAACATGGCGGTCAATCTTATCGGCACGGCTGGGCGCAAGCGCGCCGCCGAAGTCTTGTCCTCGTCGTTCGCTCAATTCCAGACCGACGCGGCGGCGGTACACATATCAGAACAGGCCCGGCGGGCCGAGGCGAAAGCCGACGCGGTGGTGGCCGATCTGGAGTGCGATCGCGGGGACTTCTTGTCCTATTACGAGCTGTCGCAGGAACTGGCGAAGGCGGAGAAACAGGCCCAGAAGCGTAACCGTGGGCTGCGGCGCGATGAGGCGATTCATACGCTGAACAACTTGCGGCCAGGGGACATCATTTGGATGTCTTCGGGTAAACGCGCTGGCTGGGCGGTTTTCATTGATCGTGGGTTGGGTCGGTCTGGTTCCGAACCGCGTCCGTTGTTGTTGACGGCCTCGGGGTGGGCGGGCAAAGTCGCGGGTGCGAGCTTGCAGTCGGGGGTGGAGAAGCACGGCTGGATGAAGTTGCCCAAGCGGTTCAACCATCGTGATCCGCGGCAACGGCGTGACCTGACGGCGAGTTTGCGGGAACAGACGAAGTATCTTGATACGCCGAAGCGGCGACGGCGCACGCGCAGCCAGGAGGACCCCGAAGTCGATCGTCTGCGTGAGCAGTTGCGGTCGCATCCGTGTCATGGCTGTCCGCAGACGGCCTCGCATACTTCGATTGCGGCCCGGTGGTTCCTGCTGAATAAAGACGCCAAGGTGTCTCGGGAGCGGTTGCAGAAGCGGTCCTCCTCGCTTGACCGGCAATTCCAGGCCGTTTGCGCGGTTCTAGAGGAGTTCGACTATCTCTCCGGTGACGCGGTGACCGATTCGGGACAGCTGCTGCGACGGATTTTTTGCGAATCGGACCTCTTGGTGGCTCGCTGCCTAGAAGAGGGCGTGTGGGAAGGGTTGCAGCCAGCGGAGCTGGCGGCGGTGGCTTCGGCGGTGATCTATGAGTCGCGCTTCGAGGAGGATGAGTGGCTGGTGGCGATACCCTCGGGCCGAATCGCCGATGTCATGGAGGTGACCCAGCGCCGCTGGGACGCCATCCACGGATGCGAGAAACGCAATAACGTGGCTTTGACGAGCAAGCCGCAAATGGGGTTGGTGTGGCCGATGTATCGCTGGGCTCGTGGTGAACCGCTGGCGCAGGCGCTCAAAGCCGCCGATGGGCCCTACCCGATGCCCGGTGGGGACTTCGTGCGGTGGGCGCGCCGCACGATAGACCTCTTGCACCAAGTAGGGGACGCTGCGAAGGCAATCGACACTTCAGGGTCGCGCGACTTGGCCAATAAGGCATTCGCCGCCGTTGACTTGGTCCGACGGGGAGTGGTGGCTGACTTGTAGCCGGGTCAGGGCCTGACTTTGGCCATAGTCGTGGTGAGCCGTTCGATCACGTTGGCTAGTCCCCATTCTTTGACCAAGGACTCCACCTGGTCCGCCTCGACGGGTTCTCTAGGCAAGGTGGGGTCAATGTCGGGGATGTCGACGCTGGTGATGGCCGTGGAGACGCTGGCTGCCTTCGCTAGATAGTGTTCGGCCTCTAGCAACGCGGTGCGTTGCCGTTTGGGGATGGTCGACTCAGCGTCATGGGCGATCATCACCAAGTCGTCGAGGTCGCCGTATGCGTGGAGGAGTGTAGCGGCTCCCTTTTCTCCGATTCCCTTCACGCCCGGCAGCCCGTCGGAGGCATCGCCACGCAAGACGGCGAAATCGCGATACTGATCGGGCCGTACTCCGTACTTTTCCATCACGGCCGCAGCGTCCCAACGTTTCGATTTGGCCAGGCCGCCACCCATATAGATCACGCTAATGTCGCGCTCGTCGTCGACGAGTTGGAATAGGTCGCGGTCTCCCGTGACAATCGCCGCTGGCCCTTCGGATCGCTGCACGAGCGTGGCGATGACGTCATCGGCCTCAAAGTCGGGGTGGGAGGCAGTCGCGATGCCCAGGGCCACCAGCAGCTCTTCGATGGCGGCCACTTGTTCGTCAAGGCCCTCGGGAGTGTCTTCCGAGCCATCGGCCAGAGTGCGGTTTACCTTGTATCCCGGCAGCAGGTCCAACCTCCACTGTGGCCGCCAATTCCCCTCCAGGCAGCACACCATTCCCGTGGCGTCAAATTGGCCGGTCAAGAACGACAGGCCATCGAAGAATCCGCGAATCGCACCAGAGCGTTTTCCGTTGGGTGCCGTCACTGAAGACGGGATCGCATGATATGACCGGTACCACAACGATGCTGCATCCACATACAAGTCCATATGCTCAAGCCTGCCACGAGTCCCTGACACTGTATGGCAGAGGGCGAGAACGGCGCAGTCTGTTCCCTGGCGATCATGGCCCCAGTTCGTTAGATGGCCTGAGGCCTTTGCCGGAAGTATCGAGCCATGTGCCAAGGCTTATGCGGTTTGGGTTCGAATGAGCAGGGCGACCCATTGCCGCCAGCCTGTCCGGATTTTATCGGTCGATACATGCTCATAGAAGCGCCACCCTGAAAGGAACGCTGAACAATCCCGTGTTGAGTGACACAATCGCAGGTAGAAGAACAATGCGCCATCAAAACTGAAGCTACTTTCAGGACTGACTATATATTCATAAGACTGATTAACTATTACAACTGGGGAGTTCCGGTGAACACCAAAGCCCAACCCGTCCGGCGCAGCGCCGCTGCCGCCGCCGCGGTCGCACTGTCCCTCGGCCTTGCCGCCTGCGGCCTCGGAGATGACGAAGACACCCTAGTCGTGTGTACTTCGATTCCGTTTCACCCCTTTGAATTCCGCGAGGGGCAACTAGACGAGGACGAAGAATCCGGCGAAGAAGACCGCGGCGAAGTCTCCGACATCGTCGGCTTCGACGCTGACATGATGGCCCTCCTAGCCGATCGCACCGACCAAGACGTCGACTGGCTTGACGTCCGCTTCGAATCGATCGCCTCCTCCCAAGCGTTGAACGCCAACCGCTGCGACATCGCCGCGGCCGCCCTGTCCATCACCGAAGAACGCCAGGCCGCCATGGGCATGTCCGACCCTTACTTCCGGGTCGACCAATCGCTCGTAGCCCCCACCGACTCGTCGGTGAACTCCCTGGAAGATCTCGACGGCCTCCAAGTGGGTGTCCAATCGGGCTCCACCGGTGAAGCCTATGCCGAATCCGTCGCCGACGAATATGGCTTCACCCCCGTGTCCTTTGACAACATGGGCCAAGTCCAGCAAGCCCTCACCGCAGGGACCGTGGACGCCTCCTTCGCCGATATCGTCGCCTGGTCCTCCATGATCGAACGCGGTGGCCTCGACCTGGAGGTTAAGGAAAGCTTCGAGACCAACGAGTACTACGCCTTCGCCGTCCAACGCGACAACACCGACCTGCTCAACGAAGTCAACGCCATGCTGGCCGAAGCCTTCGAATCGGGCGAATACGCCGAGATCTACGAACGCTGGATCGGCGAACCCTACGAGGGCGGCGCCATCGACCCCGACGCCGATGCCGACATCGACATCGACGACGAAGAAGATAGCGACGAGTAAACCTCGATGGTAAAAACCGAACCCACAACCACACCGAACAGGAAACTCACCGTACGACAGCGGCGGCGACTAAGCCTGACCATTCAGTACCTCGCCTTCATCGCCGCAGTGGGCATCGTGGCCTGGATTGCCGACTGGGCCACCATCGCCGACTCGTTCTTCGACCTGTCGGTAGCCTCGGGAATGTTCCCCGACGCCTACCGGGCGCTGGCCAACACCGTCACCTATACGGTGCTCGCCTACGCGGTAGGTTCGCTCATCGGCGTGCCGCTAGCGCTTATGCGCATATCGGCGAACTTCGTCTATCGATGGTTCGCCATGATCTACATCGAAATCTTCCGTGGGCTGCCAGCCCTGCTGGTGCTATTCCTGGTCGGTTTCGGTCTTCCCATGGCCTTCCCAGGGCTCTCCTTGCCCGGCGGGGTCTATGGCACCGTGGCCCTGGCACTAGGTCTCACCTCCTCGGCATACATCGCCGAGACAGTGCGCGCTGGCATCCAAGCGGTGCCCTCGGGGCAGGTGGAGGCGGCTCGGTCGTTGGGAATGTCGCACTCGCGCACCATGACCACGGTCGTGTTGCCGCAGGCGATTCGCATCGTCATTCCGCCGTTGACAAATGAGTTCGTGATGCTCACCAAGGACTCCTCCTTGGTGTTCGCCATCGGGCTCACGGCGGCGACGATGGAGATAACCCGATTGGCCGACAGCACGCTCAATGCCGAGGCCAATGCCACGCCACTGGTGGTGGGTGGCCTGCTGTATCTGATGTTGACCGTCCCCTTGGGATATGTGGCCCGGTTGCTAGAGAACAAGGGAGGTCGCTCATGACCGATGTCGAGGCCGATCAGTCCCCACCCATCGTGTCTGTGTCGCAGTTGCATAAGTACTTCGGCAAGAATGAAGTCCTCAAAGGCATCGACCTGGAGATCAACGAAGGAGAGGTTGTCTGTGTCATCGGGCCCTCTGGCTCGGGCAAGTCAACCCTGCTGCGTTGCATCAACCTGTTGGAGGAAGTCACCTCTGGCTACATCTGGGCGGCTGGACATGAGATGACCCACCCCGATTGCGACGTCGACGCCGCGCGGCGTGACATCGGAATGGTCTTTCAGCACTTTAATCTCTTCGAGCACATGACGATTCTGCAAAATGTCACCATCGCTCAACGCAAGGTGCTCAAACGTTCCAAGGCCGAGGCGGGCCATATGGCACGTCAACAGTTGGAATCGGTGGGAGTGGGGGAGAAGGTCGACGCCAAACCCTCCCAGCTCTCCGGCGGACAAAAACAGCGTGTGGCTATCGCCAGAGCCTTGGCGATGCAGCCACAGCTGATGCTGTTCGACGAGCCCACCTCAGCGCTCGATCCGGAGCTAGTGGGCGACGTGCTGGCGGTTATGAAGGAACTGGCCACACAGGGCATGACGATGATCGTGGTGACCCACGAGATGGGATTTGCTCGTGAGGTGGCCGACCGGGTGGTGTTCATGGACGGCGGCGTGGTCGTCGAACAGGGGCCGCCCTCCGAGGTATTGACCGATCCGCAGGAAGAACGCACCCGCAGTTTCCTGGCGCGGGTGTTGGAGAAGACCTAGCGTCGAATCCGCCAAACCGCCAGTGGGGTGGGATGCCGTGCCAGCGGCGTCCCACCCCACTGGCGTGAGGACGGTCCGGGGTGGGACGCGCAGGGGCGGTAGAGATAATGAGGCCATGAGCGCATCGTCTGATTCCACGTTTCCCCCACATGTTTCCGCGACGCCGAACGCCGCCTCTGGCGCTGAGACGACGCTGTGGAGATCAAAGTCGGTGGTGAGTCCGGTCAGCCGCGATGCCGACGCCATCCAGACCACCGGTGAATTCATCACCTGGGTTGGCCGGGCGAGCGAAGCCCCGGCCTCGGATACCACGGTGGACCTGGGCGCGACCGTGGTGACACCGGCCTTCGTCGACTCCCATGCGCATATGCTGTTCACCGGATCGGAGCTATCCAACCCGAGTTTGTCGGCGGCGACCTCGGCGGAGTCGTTTCTCGACATCGTCGCCTCTCACGCGGCCACCCTCGCCCCAAGCGACCCGGTGATTCTGCGAGGCTGGGACGAGACCACCTGGGCTGATGCGACCTTCCCCGAGACCGAGAAATTGGTCAACGCCGCAGGAGGGCGCGATTACTACTTTCCACGCGCCTGCGGCCATATCGGCCTTGCCTCCCCGTCCTTGGTCGCCGCGCATCCGCAGCTGGCCCAACTTGACGGCTACGACGCTGGCGGCATTATGCGTCAGGCCGCCCACCGGGCCACGTTTTCCCTGTTGACCCGGCATGTTGGCTTGTCGTTGCGTCAAAGTTGGAATTCGGCGGCACTCAAACACGCCGCCAGCCTTGGTGTCGCTGCTGTGGTGGAGTGCGCGATCTCCACCGACGACCCCTACTGCGAACAGGACTTCCAACAGCTGCTCGCCCTCGGTGAGCGCAGCGACCACCCAGCGGTCTTCGGGTGGTGGGCCGAACTGTGCGCCGCTGAGAAAGCACGTGACCTCGGAGCTTATGGATGCGGGGGTGATTTGAACATGGATGGCTCCATCGGCGCGCGCACCGCGGCGCTGAAAGAACCATACTTCGACGAGGAGTCCACCAGCGGCCACCTGTACTTGACGGCCGACCAAGTCCATGAGCATTTGCTCGACTGCCGTCGTTTCGGCCTACCCGCCGCGTTTCACTCGATCGGTGACGCCGCCACGGCCACGGTCATCGACGCATTCCATAAACTGGCCGCCCACGTGGATGTCGAGGAGATCCGGCTGGCCCGCCACCGGGTCGAACACTGCGAAATGGTCGACAAGGACCTCATCGCCGGCCTGGTCAAGTATGGCCTGTACGCCTCAGTGCAACCGTCGTTCGACGCGGCCTGGGGCGGGCTGGAGAAGATGTACGCCTCGCGGCTGGGTAAGCAACGCTCACTCGAGGCCAACCCCTTGGCCAGCTTGGCTGGAGTCGGTGTTCCCCTAGCGTTCGGTTCAGACTCGCCGGTGACGGCAATCGACCCCTGGGGTGGGGTGCGCGCCGCAGTTCATCTGCACAACCCGACGCAGCGGCTCGGGATGGCCACGGCGTTTGCCGCCGCCACTCGCGGCGGATGGAGGGCGTTGGGCATCGACGACGCCGGGGCGATCATGCCCGGCCAACGGGCACATTTCGCGGCTTGGGAAATCGCCCAGGACAGCCTCGACGCCACCGGTTTGCCCGACATCGCCGACCAAAGTGTGGCCACTCCCCGTTGCGGCGCCACAGTCTCCTCCGGGCATCTCATACACCAAAATTAGGGTCCGCGCGGGGGCTTGCCCGAAGCGAACGTGCCACTTTTCACGCGAGGCCCAAGCGGCGAATTACGTTGCTACGCAGGCAAAACACAATCCACAATGTAAAGATGAATAAATTTGTAGAACGGGTTTTGCGGACCCGGTTGACAGCCCCCCATAGGGAGGGCTTACCGTTTGTAAGTCCACGGCGAACAGCGCTTTGCTGGACGTCAATACACTCGGGGGCGACTCGACTTGTTTCTCTCCCACGCAGACTGGACAAACGGTGGCTCGCGGCCGCAAGCCACCGGCGGCCAGGTCCAGATCGCGGGGGTCGGCGGAGCGAGGCGAGCAAGTCGCCGGTAGCGCCTTCTTAGCTGCCGATAACGATCAGTAGACAACAGTTCGTTGCCGCTCAGCCTGACGGTCACGAATTGGTCCGAAGGTCGTTGTCGAACGCAGAGAATGCGCTGGCCGTACAGGGACTGGGAGAAACCCGTGCGAGGGGCGCAATGCATCTGAGGCATGCGCCCCTTTGCCGTATCCACCAACAGCCCACAAAACGGTGAACCCCCAGCGGCGCCAATCGCCCCACTCGACCTCGCCGCACACCCCAAACCACCCCAAAAACACCGCCACCGAGCCCCGGCCCATAACGGCACCAAGCAGGAGTGGGACCAAAAACGACCACCGGCTACAGTGGTGCCCGAACCGATATCCCCACCGGTCGCAAGGAGACCAATGACCACCAGTGAACCACCGCCTTCGCCCTTGCCCCGACTCGTGGCGTCACTGGTCACCGACTCCGCGCCGAACAAAGCCGCCCCCGGCCCCCGGTTCACACTCCCCGTAGCACTCGCCCTCGCCATCATCGCTGGATTGGCCCTCGTAGCCGCATTCCCACCCATAGGCTGGTGGCCCCTAGCCCCCATCTCCGTGGCGCTCATGGCCGCAGCAGTCCACCGCCGGCGCCCACGCGGCGGATTCGGCATCGGATTCGTCGCCGGACTCGCCTTCTTCCTACCCCTGTTGTCATGGGCCTCCACCCAAGTGGGCCAATGGCCCTGGATCTTCCTCTCCGCATTGCAAGCGGTCTTCCTAGGACTCATCGGCCTAGCCCTAGCCGCCGCCAGCGGCCTCATCGACCGCCACCGCGCCCTATGGCCCCTCGCCATCGCCCTAGCCTGGGTCGCGCAAGAAGCCCTGCGCTCCCGCCAACCCTGGGGAGGATTCCCCTGGGGCCGACTGGCCTTCAGTCAAGCCGACTCACCCACCGTCGCCGCCGCCTGGCTCGGCGGAGCGCCACTAGTCACCTTCATCACCGCGCTGGCCGCCGGAACACTCCTGACCGCAGCCTGGAGGCGGCGCTGGTTTAGCAAACCATCCCCACAGACCCTCACCAGACCACTGGCCCTCGCCGGTACCGCCGCGATCCTCATGGTGGTGCCCATGTGGCTGCCGCTGCACCTGAGTGCCCCCGACGGCGACGACATCACCGTGGGCGTCGTACAAGGCAACGTGCCCCGCATCGGGCTGGACTTCAACGCCCAACGCCGAGCCGTCCTCGACAACCACGTCCAAGGCACCATCGAGTTGGCCCAACGCGCGGACGCCGGAGAGATCCCCCGGCCCGACCTAGTCGTATGGCCCGAAAACGCCTCCGACATCGACCCCATCGCCAACGAAGACGCCTACGAGGAGATCTCCCGCGCGGCCGAAGCCATCGCCGCGCCCATCGTCGTTGGCGGCATCGTCCGTGACCAAGACGGTCTGCACAACGCCAGCCTGGTATGGGACCCCGTCACCGGCCCCGGGTACATGTACTCCAAACAGCATCCGGTGCCGTTCGCCGAATACGTTCCCGCCAAGGACTTCTTTCGCACCATCGCCGGATGGATTGACCAACGTATGGCCGATGGCCTCGACTCCGTCGCCGGATTCACCCCCGGAGACCAACCAGGCGTCATCCCCGTCGCCGACACCGCCATCTCCGGCATCATCTGCTTCGAAGTCGCCTATGACGGCCTGGTCGCCGAAGGAGTCCGCGAAGGCAGCGAAATCATCGCCGTGCAAACGAACAACGCCACCTTCAACAACGCCGAAGCCACCCAACAACTGGCCATGGTGCAGCTGCGCTCAGTCGAACACGCCCGCCACGGCCTCATGGCCTCCACAGTCGGCGTCTCGGGCTTCACCGACGAATACGGCAACGTCTCCCAGGCCACCACCTTCAACACCCCGGCCGCGCTCTCGCAGACACTCCAACTGGGCGAAGCCACCACACCCGCCACGAAACTGGGTATCCTTCCCGAAATGATCATGGTCGCACTGGCCCTGATCGCACTCGGCTACACCGTCGCCGTGCGCACCCGAGATCGCCGGGCAGGAAAGGGCTGACCACACATGACCGACACGCCACCACCCGAAGAGAGTGGGGCTGAGGCCTACAACCCCGGAAAAGTCCTCGTCGCCATCCCCACCTACAACGAACGCGACAACATCACCGACATCGTCGCCGCCGTGCGAGAACACGCGCCAGCGGCCGACATCCTCGTCGTCGACGACAACTCCCCAGACGGCACCGGAGCCATCGCCGAGGACCTCTCCAGCACCTCTAAGGCCGTCCACGTACTCCACCGCGCCAAGAAAGCCGGACTTGGAGCCGCCTACCTGGCCGCATTCGCCTGGGCCCGCGAACAACACTACGACGTCGTCGTCGAAATGGACGCCGACGGCTCCCACGACGCAGCCGACCTACCCCGCCTGCTCGCCGCCCTCGACGGCTGCGAAGTCGTCATCGGCTCCCGCTATATCCCCGGCGGACGCATCGTCAACTGGCCCAAACGCCGCGAGCTGCTTTCGCGCGGAGCCTCCCTGTACACGCGCTTCATGCTCAGCCTGCCCATTCGCGACGTCACCGCAGGCTTTCGCGCCTACAAAATCCCCAGCCTGCACCGACTCGACCTCACCTCAGTGACCTCAGTGGGCTACTGCTTCCAAATCGACCTCACCCGCCGCGCCGTCGCCGCAGGTCAGATCGTCACCGAAGTCCCCATCGTGTTCACCGAACGACGCCTCGGAGCCTCCAAAATGAGCGGAACGATCGCGGTCGAAGCCCTCCGTAACGTCACCAGATGGGGCCTCACCCATCGCCTGCACCAGCTACGACGCCTGATAAAAAAGTGACAACCACCGCCGTCGACACAGGCCACAGCGCAAACGCAGTGCCAACTGCCCCCATCCAGACCGCGCAGGATTGCACCCCAACAACCCTCAAGTGGCACAATGGGAACCATGACAGACCCACGCACGCGATCCGGACAGCCCGGACGAACCTTCACCGGCCGCATGAGCTACCCCATCCGCCTCTCATTCGCCCTGTGGCTGATCGCCGAATTCGCGCTCGTCGTGCTCGCCGTATGGGGCCTGGGAGTGGGTTGGACCATCGTCCTCTTCCTCGGCACCAGCGTGCTCGGCGTCATCCTCATCAACATATGGGGAATGAAATCCCTGCGCACGCTTCAGGAAGCTTACCGGCTGGGCAAAGACCCCCGTAGCCACATGCCATCCGGGTTCGCCACCGTCGGCTCAATCCTGCTCATCGTGCCCGGATTCGTCACCGACCTGCTCGGGTTGCTGCTGATCCTGCCGCCCACCCGATTCCTCTTCAAGAAACTAGCCCTCTACATCAGCGCGATGCTGCCCTCACCGGCCACCATCATCAACCGCAACCGGTCGGGCCGCGACACCCCACTAGGCGAGGACATCATCGACGGGGAAGTCCTCAACGACGACCCACCCATCCGCAAACCCGCCGAAGACCCCCGCCGCATCGAAGGCGAGGACCCACCCAAGAACTAAACATCGGTTGGGCCCCGAGAGCATGCTCTCGGGGCCCAACCGATGTTTACATCGACCCGGGCCTCAGGCCCGAAGTCCTAGCTTATGACTCACCGCGCCGAGCCCGCATCTCCTGCAGGCGCTCGTTGAGAATCTCCTCCAGCTCCTCCATGGAGCGGCGCTCCAGCAGCATGTCCCAGTGGGTGCGCGGAGGCTTCGTCTTCTTCGTCTGCGGCTCCTCGCCGTCGACCAACTTGGCGACCGAACCGTCAAGCCGGCACTCCCACGTAGCCGGGATCTCCGCCTCGGCCGCGAACGGCACCTCAAAACGGTGACCCTGCGGACACACGAAGTCCCGAGACTGGCGCGGAGCCAGTTCGGTATTGCGGTCAGATTCGTAGGAGACAGCCCCAAGTCGGCTGCCGCGTAGCATTCGCTCGCCCATTATCCCTGCACTTCCCCTTGTAGCCATCAACCCAGCGCGTCGACATTGACCGTGCTCAGAGTTCAACGACGCACACAGCCGAAATGTTTCCGGCCCCGACCATCTCACAGTCGACGCACCTGACGTTTCGGCCCAACTCACCATCTTCCCAGCAAGTGAGGCTTACGTCCCTCAAGTGTTACCGATATCGCGTCATCTCGCCCGCATCCGACCCCATGAATGTGACACAAGACTAGCTACAGGCCACGTCAACTCTACCCACAATCGCCGCCGACGTCGCAACGGCAGGCAACCACACACAAGCACCAGCCGCCCACAACCCTACGTCTGGCCACCTCAAAGGGCCGGTGGACTCCGGACACCACCACGAACCCGGCCAGCTAACTCCCCACATTGGGGGACAACTCACCGCGCATATAGTGCTTGCGACACAGCACCTGATAGTGCAACTCGCCCTCATCGGTATCCCCGATGACGACCCGCTGCCCCTGCCGCACCAAATCACCTCGGAACACACGCCCATTCAACTGCCCAGCAGCCCCACACCAGCACAACACCTCCACCTGCAAACGACACACCTCATCGGCCAACTCGAACAGACGCGCGCTGGCGGGGAACAAGGTCGAGGTGAAATCTGAGTTCAAGCCGAAGGCGTAGCAGTCCACTCCGTGTTCGTCGACGAGAGTCGCCAGCTGTTCTATCTGTGGGATCGAGTAGAACTGGGCTTCGTCGCCGATGATGTAGTCCACGTCCAAGGACCGTGCCAAGGCTAGGACGTCCTCTTCGTCACTGAGCAGGTGTGCGTCCTTGCTCAGTCCGATGCGGGTGGTGACCTGTGAGTGTCCGGACCTGTCGTGGGCGGTCAACAGAAGCCCACGTCGCCCTTGGCGAGTGTGGTTGTAGTGGATTTGCAGAGCCAGAGTGGACTTTCCGCAGTCCATGGGGCCATAGAAGAACTTAAAACGGGCGGCCGGGCGTTGATGGGCCGCGACACCTGTAGCCGGTTGCAAAGGCACTTGGCCGGCCCCGAAATCCTGTGCACCACTGAAATTTGTCACGGGCGTCGAGCTTAGTGGCGGCGCGCCACCTGAGCGCACGCGGGAGGTGGCCCGCACCGGTGCGGGCCACCTCTGCTATGTGCGGGTTGGCACCTAGACCTTCGCCGGTGGGGTGTTGCCCACGGCTTCGATGGCTTTGCGAATGGGCACCATCGCCAACAGGATGAAACCGAGGATGAAGAAGGCCAGTAGGGCGAAGATCCCGGCGCGCATACTGCCGGTCATCTGCACGATGACACCGAAGACGAGTGGACCGATCCACGAGGTGCCTCGGTCGGCGATTTGGTAGATGCCAAAGTAGGCCGCTTCGCGGCCCTCGGGGATCAGCTGGCTAAATAGCGAACGTGACAGGGCCTGAGTGCCCCCCATGACCATGCCCAAGGCCACACCGAGGGCTAGGAACCACCCTGGTGACCCGGCGGGCATCCAAAAAGCCGCCAAGACGACGCCGGACCAGCCTATGAGGCCCAGCAGGATCGTCTTTTTCGCGCCGATGCGCACTGCGATCGCTTTGAGAGTCAGGGCTCCGGCGAAGTTGACGAACTGGACGATGAGAATCGTCAACACGAGTACATCGGTGCTCAGGCCCAGCTCTTGGTCGCCATAGGTGCTCGACAGGGCAATCACTGTGGAGATGCCGTCCGAATACAGCAGGAACGCGCCCAGGAACAGCAACGTGTACGGGTAGCGCTTCAGTTCAGAGAAGTTTTGCTTGAGTTCCTTCAGGGAGCCCTTGACCATGCCCGAGTCGGTGAACTTCGATTCCAGCAGCGGGCGGTTCTCTAGGCGGGAAAGTGTGAACATCGTCCAGGCGATCCACCAGATGCCGGTGGCAGCCATTCCATACTGGACTGCGATGAGTGGGTTGATGCCTTGAGCTTCGGCCAGATTGAGCGTCAATAGGTTGAGCATGAGGAACACGCCACCGGAGATGTATCCGCCAGCCCAGCCGATGCTAGAGACTCGGTCCCGGTCGGCGGGTCCCGCCAACTGCGGAAGGTAGGAGTCGTAGACGACCGAGGCGCACGCGTAGAAGATGTTCGCCCCCAGAATCAAGAACGCCGCGAATAGGTAGTTCCCCGAGTCAATGCCGACGAAGACAAACGAGAACATGAACAGCGCGCCGATGACGGCGAAAAAGACCAATAGTCGTCTTTTGTTGGGGCTGCGGTCGGCGATCGTGCCGACAATGGGCAGCATCACCACCGCGAAAAGCACCGATACCGATGTCGTATACGCCCATAGTGACCCGATGGGGATGTCGAACCACAAGACCGGCACCTGGCGGTCGGCGCAGCCGCCTTGGTCGGGGTTGCAACCGGCGGCGATGCCTGCCAGCCGGGTCAGGTAGATGGTGCCGAGCACGGTCATCACGGTCGTGACGAACGGTTGGTCGGCAAGGGCGTAGGCGTACCAGCCGACGCGTTCGCGGCGAGTGGAGTGCGTGTTGGCTATGGGGGACACGTCGTGACTTTCTGGGCGAGTCGAAAAGTGGGCGAAAAGGTTGTGGGGCGGGCCGAAGCGGACGGTTACGTTGTCATGGTGGTTGGGAACGGGTCTAGCGCAGAGCATTCACTGGAGTGGCCCAACCGAGTCCTTGCCGAGTTCGCAGGGCGAGCAATCGGGTGGTGCCTACGCGGGTGATGCTTTGTCGAGTAGATCCGGTAAGACCGTACTGCCTCTGCGGTGGCAGCGGGCGGTCAGCTGGAATCGGGCGTTTTGGGTGGGTGGAGCGGCACCGGCCAATGGCCTCTTTCGTGGTAGACGTGGGTGAGTGCGGCAAGGTCATCGGTCATGATGCCATCGACACCCATGTCAAGTAGCGAACGCATGGTGTCTGGGTCGTTAATGGTCCATACGTGTACTTGAATCCCCAGTCGGTGGGCCCAGTCGACAAAACGGGGAGTGACCACGCGCACGGCACCGGATCGGGCAGGCACTTGCACGGCGGGCACATTGCGCACGAATCCCCACCAACCGGTGCGGCCGCGAGAGGCCATCCAGAGGCGGGCGACTTCGCCTAGGCCCATGGACGTGGCCAGGCGGGGCCCGGCTAGTCTTCGGGCGCGGTGGAGGCGCCAATCAGAGAACGATGCTACGAGGACCCGGTCGAAGGCGTTGCTGCGTCGGATGGTCTCGAGGGTGATGTCTACGGCGGCGTCTACTTTGAGGTCGAGGTTCCAGCGAACATCGTCCCAGGAGTTGAGGGCTTGGGCCAGGGATGGCACGAGGGGGTTCCCGGCGATGGTGATGGTACGCAGTTGTGCCCAGGTGAACTCGCAGATGGGGCGCTGGTCGCCGGTCATGCGTTCCAGGGTTTTGTCGTGGAAGAGCACGGGCACGCCATCGGCGGTGACGTGGACGTCGGTTTCCATGAACCAGCATCCTGCGTCGACGGCGCGTTGAAAGGCGGCCAGTGAGTTTTCGTCCTGGGAGTCGGACCAGCCACGGTGTGCGAAGGCCAGCGGCGTCGCGCCAGCGAGCACGGGATAGGGGCCGACTGGGCGGCGTAGCGCCTGGGGTGTGAGTCGGCGTCGCGGTGGACGTGATGAAAGTGACACGTGCTAAGTGTGCCTCATGTGTGCCAGGCCTGTCAGTACCCGGCCCGGTTGTTGAGTTCTTCGATGGTCTTCTCCAGCCAACGGTGTTCGGCGTGGTTGGACGAGCGGTGGATGCTGAGCAGACCGAGCCGGAAGGGGTCGGTGATGTCCTCGGCGTCTTGGGCCCGGCCGTGTTCGTCCATGAACAAAACTGCGGGGGTGGAGAGGAATGCGAGTCGTTTTTGCAGTACGAGTGCTTGTTCGCGGGGGTTGTCCAGGTGGCGTAGAAAGGCCAGGAGCACATACCAGCGATTGTCGTCGGTGATGAAGACCGGCTTGGGGTCGCGCAGCCATCGACGGAGTTGGTTGGTGCCTTCTTGGGTGATTTCGAGCATGTGGCGGGGGGCGGCCACCGAGCCTGGTGCGGTGCGTCGTGTGAGGTAGTTGGCCTCGTCGAGGCGCTTGATGGTCGGATAGAGGGTTCCGTCTGCGACGGGCCGCACGTGTCCGGCTAGGGCGGCGACTCGGGTCTTGAGGTCGTATCCGTGGAGTGGGTAGTCGCTGAGGAATCCCAATATGGCCAGTTTAAGCATGTTTCCTCTCCTCTCACCGTTTTCGCAAATATATATCGGCAGCGAGGTTTAAGCAAGATGCCGCTGCGCGGCGTGTCCCGGTTCGATGAGTGCGGGCCTGAGACTGGTTGGCAGGGGTTTCGCGGGGGCGTTGTCGGCTTTTGTGTCCGGGGTGTGGCCAACGGATGGGCTCGGGCCGGGTGAGCGGTTCGCGGCCGGGCAGCGGCCAGGGGCGGGGCGAACGTATTTGGTGTCGAGCGTCCTTCCTAGGGCAGGGGTTGGGCCGGTGTGATCGGCCGAGTGTGGATGGTTCCTCGTCGGTGATTTTTCCATCTATAATAGAGATATATCGACATGGAGGTAGGGCCTCCTGTGGTCAGTTCCGCTCATCTGTCGACTCACCGTCGTGAAGAAGGAACGCAGGCTCCGCCTGCGCACTCACCAAAAAGAGAGCTGTTTGACCCGGGTGAGTGTGTCTAGGTCGTCCATCCTTTACCGCAGCACTGTGGGCCCTCACGACTACGTGAGGGCCCACAGATGTAGCTGTGTTTAGTCTCCTCGGAAGACTTCAATCTTCGCCCCGAGTTTGCCGAGCCTTTCGGCCAGCTGCTCGTAGCCGCGGTGGATGACGTTGACATGGCGCAGCACGGAGGTCCCCTTGGCTCGCAGCATGGCCAATAGCAAGACGACGGCCGGTCGCAAGGCTGGCGGGCAAACAATCTCGGCGCCTGACCAGCGGGTGGGGCCTTCCACCAGCACCCGGTGCGGGTCCATAAGGGACACATCGGCTCCGAGTCGGTTGAGCTCTGCCAAATAGATGGCCCGGTTTTCATACACCCAGTCGTGGACGAGCGTTGAGCCCTCGGCGCAGGCGGCGATAAGGGCGAAGAATGGAAGGTTGTCGATGTTGAGCCCGGGAAAGGGCATCGGGTGAATCTTGTCAGCGCGGGCCACCAGAGTCGAGGGATACAAGGTGATGTCGGCAAGCCGTGTGCGGCCGTTCTCGGCCGGATACTCCTCTGACCGTCGATAGTCCAGACCCATCTCCTCGAGCAGCGCGAGTTCGATTTCCAGGAACTCGATAGGCACCCGGCAGACACTGATTTCAGATTCGGTGACGATCCCCGCGGTGATGAGGCTCATCGCCTCGATAGGGTCCTCCGAGAGCGCGTAGTCGACATCGGCGTCAATCTCGGGTTGTCCGTGGACGATGAGGGTCGTGGTGCCGATGCCCTCGATGCTGACGCCGAGTTTCTCGAGGAAGAAACACAGATCTTGCACCATGTAGTTGGGTGATGCGTTGATCAAGGTGGTCTCGCCTGGGCAGCGGGCGGCGGCCATGATCGCGTTTTCGGTGACGGTGTCTCCGCGTTCGGTCAAGACAATCTTGCGTGGCGCGACAGTGCCATCAGAGACCGACGCGTGGTAGGTGCCGTGGGAGGTCTCAACCTCCAGACCGAAGGGTCGCAGCACGGACAGATGCGGCTCGACCGAACGGGTGCCCAAGTTGCAGCCCCCGGCAAAGGGCAGATCGAACTGCGGGTGATCATGGAGCAGCGGGCCCAAGAACATGATGATGCTGCGGGTACGGCGGGCGGCCTCGGCGTTGATATTGCTCAGGTCCAACTTTGCCGGGGGAGTGATCTCCAAATCCCCATTGTCGCCCAACCACCGGTATTGCACGCCCATCGAGGCGAGCACTTCCAGAATGCGGTTGACCTCATCGATCCGGGCCACTCGACGCAACGTCGTGGTACCGGAGGTGAGCAGGCTAGCGCACAGCAGGGACACCCCGGCGTTCTTGGAGGTCTTGACATCGATGGAGCCCGATAGCGTCACCCCGCCATGCACTCGCAGATGCACTGGAGTGGGAGAAGAGGGTGCGGATGCCTCGGCCTCCAAAGCGGCCGAGACCCGAGAAATGACGTCCGGGTCCAAGGCTATAGCGCCTTGCTCGATGTGTTCCAGGACAGACATGGGGACGCCGGCACGCTTAGCCAATTGGGCGCTTTCCATTCCCTGCCCGCGCCGAGCGGTGCGAATCAGAGAACCGATCTGGGTTCGGAACCTCTCGGGTCCGCCTGCGTATGTGTCCATGTGGAAAAGGCTAGCCTACGAAATGGCCCCCAGGGCGCAATACCTCTCCTGGCACGTCAGAGGCGGTGTGGCGCGTGGCGCGGCTCAGGTGCCGATGACAGCCGCTTCGCTCACCAGCTCATCGAGAATGGCCAGGACAGCGGACACATTGGGCCGGTTGCGGGCCCCACGCAACGTCGCGGTGAGAAAGTGGCGGAAGGGAAGGTGGGGGCCAGTGATGGGAATCCGACACAACTCCAAGTGTGGCGGCAAGTCAACTAGTCGGGGGATGAGCGCGACACCCAACTCGTGGGCGACAAGCGCGGCCACAACAGACCATTCACGGGCCTCGTGAGCGATCGTGGGACGAAAACCCGCGTTCGTGCATGCGGTCAACACGTGTTGACGGTGCACCGACCCGGGCACCCCGATAATCCACCCCTCGCGCATGAGACTGCGCAAAGCGACCGCCTTTTCGTCCCCGGCCCAATGGCGAGGAGCCACGACCAGGTCAAACGGGTCGTAAAAAAGGGGCTGCTGGTCAAAACGGATGTCATCGAGCGGCGGGCTATCGGTCGTGGCCTCGACTACGGCCAGGTCGGAGCTGCCAGCAAAGAGCCGATCGAAGCTCTCTTCGGCTTCGGCCTCCCGTAGCCGCAACTCCAAGGATGGGTACTCGCGGGAGGCCCGTTGCGCCAGTGGGGCCAAGAGCGTCGCGGTAGCGGTGGGAAATCCGCACAAACGCAGGATGCCTGACGGCTCGCCCTCAGTGGCTTCGATCTCGGCTTCAGCCAGCCTCCACATAGCCTCAATCGCATCGGCGTGAGCCATCAAAATCTGGGCAGCCGAGGTGAGTTTGATGCGCCTGCCGATGGGCTCAAGTAGCGGCACACCGAGCTCTTTGGAAAGTTGCCGGATCTGTTGGGAGGCAGCCGAAGTGGACATGTGTAGAGACTTGGCCGCTCCTGAGACCGTCCCATAGTGTGCCACTGCTCTCAACACGTGCAACCGACGTAGATCAATCACAATAAAACACCTGGTCACAAACTGAATACAAAGGTTAACTCAATACTTCACGATCACGTTAAGAAATTCAAGACACGCCTGTATTGTGCAGGGAATCAGGGAAGAATAGGCTCGAAGAGTACCAGAAAATCAGTATTCCTTCGCATTCACCAGTGCTTTGTAAGACACTCGAAAGCACGGGATCTTGTGAATCGAAGGTCTGTGACCCCGGGGGCTGCACAAACACGTCATTGTGCGTCGACCGGGTGATTCGAACCCATGTTGACAACGTATCGGAGGAGGACAATGAAGATGTGCTGCCCATTCTGTGGATGGCCAGACGAACAGCCGTACACGACCGTCTCGGTGCATCAGACCAATTCCGGTGCCACGATGTGGACTCGATGCATGTGTGGTTCGTTGCAAACGCGGGTTATGCAAGGCGCGCAGGCGGTCGTGACCGCCCGTGGCAAGCCCACCAACCTCGAAGTGGTCAACCAAGCCGCCGCCTAAGACACCACCCGTTCCAAAACTGTGCAAAGACGATCTCTGCTCGCCTGCCGAGCAGAGATTTTTCATGTCCACAGCCGGTGAATCCCTACCAGCCTCCCCACAGCCCAACTCGCGGAACGAAAACGACTTGCGGTTGACTCAACGTCAACTTCTAACGTGGTGTGAGTCAGAACAACACCCACCAGCCACCCGGGGAAACGCAACCCAGGCGAGCTGTTGAGGAGGTCCACATGAGCTGGTCGACGTCCCAAGTGGCGTCCATGGCACACCTGACCGCACGCACTCTGCGGCACTGGGACGCCATCGGGCTACTTCGCCCTGCCCACACCGCAAGCACAGGGCTGCGCTACTACAACGAAGAACAACTACTGCGGCTGCAACAAATCCTGCTGCTGCGCCGACTCGGACTCCCCCTAGCCCACATCGGCAAAATCCTCGATGGAGACCTCGACCAGGTCGCCGCCCTTCGTCGCCACGGTGACCAACTCCGCCAAGAGAAGGAACGCCTGGAAGCACTGAGTGCCACCGTAGAGGCCACCATCCGCCAACTAGAAGGACACGCACCCATGTCACCAACCCAATGGTTCGACGGACTCACCGATGAGACCCGAGCCGAATACGAAGCCGAGGCCCGCCGCCGCTGGGGCGACCAAGCCGTGGACGACTCCCACGCCGCACTCGCGGCCCTACCCGAAACAGAGCAGCGCCGCATGGCGCGACAATGGGAGAACCTCCACCAACGTCTGGCCGACCTAGTCGACCAGGGACACTCGCCTAGCGACGCGGCGATTCAAGAACTCATTGCCAAACACCACGCCCTGGTGAGCAAAGCCTGGACCCCAGAACGGACCTCATACATCGGGCTGGGCGCCATGTACGTGGAGGACCCGCGCTTCCGCGCCACGTTCGACCGTATTCACCCACGCCTAGCGCACACCCTGCGCGAAGGCATCGACCACTTTGCTCACCAACACCTCAACGACGCATAGGACCGACATTGACCCGAACGGGGGTAGCCAACCGAGTTTGGTTGGCTACCCCCGCCTCAATCGGCCAACAACAATTGCGGCGGCTCATGCCGCAAAAACCGATCATGCGAAATCTCCCACCCATAGGCTCCGGTACGCGCAAACACCAGCCGATCCCCAACCCGAAGCCGACGCACCGGCTGCCGACGCGCCAACACATCCTTAGTCGTACACAACTCCCCAGCCACCGTGACCAGCTCATCGACCAGGCCAGGTCGATCCCACACATACGGCCACTCGTCGCGCTCCACCACCACAAACGGATGACTATAACCCCAGGAAGCCGGAAGCCGGAAATGATGTGTCCCGCCCCGCACCACCGCAAACGCCTGCCCGTGACTGACCTTCACATCCACGACCTCCGTGACATACCAACCCGCATCAGCGGCAAGATAACGCCCCGGTTCAAACACCAACTGCGCCGAGCCCACCTCACAGTCAGCCAACAACTCGCCCAGCACCTTCACATCAATGCGATCCCCACGCGGATCCGCACCCAAACCCCCGCCCACATTCACATACCGCAATCGCACGTCAAACTGCCCAGCCAGTCGCCGACTATAGGCAACCGCCTCGCGCACATGATGCGCGTACGTACGCGCATCCACACAATTGGACACCGCATGGTGATGAAAACCCACCACATCGACATCCCTCATCCCCAACGCCAGCGCCAATACCGAAGGCACTTGGTCCTCACTGATTCCAAATGCCGTTGGCTCTCCTGACATGCGGTGTGAACCAGACACTGGGGAGGAGGAGCGATTAACTCGTAGGGCTACCTGTGCCTTGGCTTTTGCGGTCTTGGCGGCGGCCGCCAGACGATGTAGTTCGTGCACGCTTTCCACGTGCACCACGATGTCAGCTTCTGCTGTCAGTGCCGTTTGCAACGCCATGTCGCTTTTGGCTGGGCCTGACAAGGCCACTTGCATTGCTCCTGCTTCTAGCGCTGCGACCAATTCTCCGGCGCTGGCGACTTCGATGCCGTCGCATGAGTGGACCGCTCGTGCCAAGAGGCCAGGTATGGAGCAGGCTTTCATCGCGTAGAGGATCTGTGCCCCTGCTGGTAGGTGTGTGCGTAGTTGTTCGATGTTGCGCGTGAAGGAGTCTCGGCTGTAGAGGTAGGCCGGGGCTTCGCATGTGGTGGCGAGGTCGGCCACGTGCGTTGGTATGGCATCGGGTGTGGGTTGGTCGTGGTCGTGAAGCGTCACAGAGGTCTCTCCTATGGTGCTCTGCGTCGTTCCCGATGAGCATGTAGCGGATTGTCCACGGGCAGGTATTGATCAGAGGTCTGCCGCAGCCGCATCGTCAACATTGCTTTGGTGGGAAGCGTCGCGGCGAAGTAGTAGTCACGGTCCTGGGCGGGTATGTCGGTTTGGGCGATGAGGTCGGCAACGATCGCCCATGCCTCTTGGTGCTTGATGAGACTGTCGCTTACCAGTGCCTCGATGACAGCGCCAAGGTGGTTGTGTATCACCGTGAACGCGACCTTGCGGTGGGTTTGCATGCGGTCGGTTGTGGCGATGGGAGCGTTGTCTGGGAAGTTGACTGTGAAAGGCAATTGTGGTTTCCACAGACGTATTCCGCCCAGGTCTCGCACAATAACCGCTTCTGGGTGTGGACCGTTGAAAGCGATCAGCGTGTTTTGTTGGTGTCCTTCGATTCCGATGCCGAAGTGAGCCGATAGATGTAGTGCGGGTGGCAGTAGGAGGCGCACATATTTTTCCAGCCAGTTTTGCGCGGCAACCTGTGGCGCACACGTGTTTTGGCTGGCTGCCCAGGAGATGTATTCGCCGGCTAGGGATGTTGTTGCGGTGGGTGAGGGGCATGGCAGCGCGAGTGCTGGTACTGGGGTGGTTCCGGGTGGGGTTACCTCGGCGAGGCTGGATCGGGCGATGGCGGTTATGTCTCGACTGTGTGGATGCCAGGCGGAGGCGGTGTCGGTGAGAAATCGCCAGTTTTTGAGGATTGGGTCTTGTAGGGCGTTGAGTTTGCGCGACAGCTTTGGTGCCAATCGGGCTGTGGTTGGTGAGATTCCGCGGTCGGTTGAGGTGATGCGGATGCCGAGGGACAATTTCACGAATCCGCTGCGGTGTGGTGTGTGCAGGGTGCGTATGGATGCGGTTGGCCACGCTGTGAGGGTGTCTCCGGTTAGTGTCAAGGATTTGTCGGTGAATAGTTCGGGGTGTCGGTGGCGCAGGTGTTGTAGTTGCCAGGGGTGGATGGGCAACACTGTGGCGTCGCCGTCGGGTTCGATGAGTCCGGGTATGGGGTGCCCGGCAGTTTTTAGTCCTTGTGCGCGTACTAGGGGGACATTGAGTGGTTCGGTGGTCTCGAGGTCGTATGCGGTGAAGTCGTGTGGTTTCCATCCCAGTCGTGTGCGGGCTAGGGCGTGTAGCCAGTGTCCACCGGTGGCTAGTGGTTCGAGGTGTCGGGTGATGTGGTGGTCGAATTGGTGTGGTTGGAGTGCGGCGGTGTAGTGCGCTAGTCCTTTGTCGGGCGAGGTTGCGACTGTGGTGGCTAGGGTGTCTCGATGTGTGGTGGCGCGATTGGTGGCTAGTTGGTGGCCGTGGACGGCGCTGGCGAAGTCGGCGGTTAGGTGGGTGGGGGTGGGTTGTCCGGTGATGGCGGTGAGGATGTCGTCGGCGGGTGCGGGTTGGCCGTTGAGGGTGGGTGGTTGGTGGAGGGTGAGGTGGTTGAAGGGGCTGTGGGTGGCGGTGAAGTGCAGGGGCCCGGATGCGGTGTTGAGTTGGTGGTGGTCGCCGTTGATGGTGGTGCGGTTTCGGATGTGGTTGAGGTTTTCGCGCCAGGCGGCGGCGATGGTGCGGGTGGCGACGTGGGTGTGGGTCACGGTGTGGTCGTCCGTTTGGTGAGTGGGTTGGTGGTGTATGCCCATATTTCGGCGGTGGGTTGGTGGGAGAGTCGCATGGCGGTGGTGGCTTTGAGGGGCCACGGTTTGCTTAGGGTTGCCTTAGCTATTTCAGGATAGTCTCTTGTGGCGGCGTGGGCGGCCTCTGCTAGGTGTGTCCACCACATGTGGGGGTCGATGTGTGTGTACCAGTGGCTGAGCGCGTCAACTAGTTGGTTGAGGGTGGTGTGGTAGGCGGCCAGGAGTTTGCGGGTGCGGGCGGGGGCGTGGGCTTCGTGGAGTGTTCCGGGGAGTTCTGGGGCGAGGTCGGCTGGTATGGCGATGCCGCCGAGGTCGCGGTAGATGATTCCGGTCGGGTTGGGGCCGGTGAGGGTGATGATGGTGTTTTGCCCGTGGGCTTCGAGGGCGACTCCGGTGGTGCCGAGGAAGGTCAGTGGCCGGGTGTAGAGCTCGCATAGTTGTGCCCACCATTGTTCGACGCTGTGTTGCGATTGTTCGATGAGGGCGGCGGCGATGGGGCGGCCGGTGGTGGGGCATTTTTCGGCCAGCGCGGCGATGGGTGTGGGGGTGGTGCCGGGGTGGAGGGTGTGGGGGGCGGGGCGGGTGATGGCGGAGAGTGCGCCGGGTTGGGGGTGGTTGGTGGTGATGGAGGATTCGCCTTGGAGGGTGATGCCGTGGTCGGCGAGGGGGTCGGTGAGGTGGGTGGTGAGGTGGGGTCCGCAGGTGGTGGCGTTGGGGGAGACGCCGCGGATGGCGGAGGTCATTTGGATGTCGATGGCGAGTTTGATGTGGTGGGTGCCGGTGGAGAGGGTGCGGAGGTTGGCGAGGGGGGCGGTGTTGGGCAGGTGGTGGGTGGGGTCTCCGAGTTGGGTTTGGTAGCGGTTGGCTTGCCAGGGGTGGACGGGTAGGGAGGTGGGTGGGTGGGTGCCGGCGGTGGTGGTGCCGGTGGGTGGTTGGTGGTGGGGGAGGTTGATGGTGGGTTGGTGTTCGGGGGCGTAGGTGCGGGTTTGGGTGTCGGTGAGGGGGTGGCGGTGGCGGGCGAGGGGGTGGGTGGGGTGTCCGGTGAGGATGAGTTGTTCGAAGAGGACGGAGGGGTCGGGGTGGTGTTGGTGGGCGGCGGTGAGGATGTTGGTGGGGTGGGTGGTGGCGGCGGTGAGGGCGAGGGCGTAGCCGTGGGTGGCGTGGGTGATTTCTTGGGTGAAGCGGTGGGCGTGGGGTGAGTTGCCGGCGAGGTGGGTGGCTAGGTGGGTGGGGTTGGTTTCGGTGCCGGTGTTGGTGCCGGGGAGGGGTTCGTGTTTGGCGGCGTGGTGGAGGCGTTGGCAGATGGCGGTGCGGGCTTGTTGGTGGTGGTGGGGGGTGATGGTGGTGTTTTGGTGTGCGTTGGTTTCCACGCCTCGAAGGTACTCGGGGTGGGGTGGGGGTGGGTAGGGGTTGTGGTGGGGGTGACGGTGTGGGGTTAGACGGGGCTGGTGTCGGGTTGGGTGGGGGTGAGTTGGATGGCGGTGAGGCGGTCGCGGAGGCGGCGGAGGGTGGGGAGGTGGAGGTGGTGGGCTTGGGGGGTGAGCCAGGTTCCGATGTCGGAGGCGGCTTGGTTGGTGGGGAGGTGGCTGATGGTGGTTTCGGTGCTGATGATGCGGTCGTCGGGGAGGGTGGGCCAGATGATCCAGCCGCGGATGTGGGTGTCGGGGAGGGTGTGGCGTAGTTCGTTGATGATGTCGGGGAGGGTTTCGGGTGTGGCGTCGTGGGGGTGGCGGGGGATGGGTGAGGCGATGATGGCGGCGCGGTTGCCGGCGAGGATGAGGTAGTCGGCGTGGTGTCCGGTGGTGGTGGGTACGGCGGCGAAGAGTCGGGCGGAGGGGATGTGGGTGAGGAGTTCGCGGAGGAGGGCGCCGGTGGCGCGGTCGGCGCGGGGTTGTTGGCCTGGTGGGGCGAAGGCGTTGTATTGGGTGAGTGCGGGTTTGATGGTGGCGCGTAGTTGGATGGTGAGGCGGAGTCGGCGGATGGTCCAGGGGACGGCTAGGCAGGCGAGGGCGTGGAGGGTGAAGGTGATGCCGATGGGGGAGGCGGAGGTGAGGTAGAGCATGGTGAGGGTGGCTAGGCCGGTGAGGATGGGGCCGGTTTTGGGGGTTTTGGGGGTGGCGGGGCGGGTGGATGCGTAGGTGATGAGGATGGCGGTGGTGGAGAGGAGGGGGATGGCGGTGGCGTGGAGGAGGGCGCCGTGGGTGTGGGTGAGGAGGGTGTGGGTGTAGAGGATGGCGGTGGCGATCCAGGTGAGGATGGCGCCTGCGGCGAGGCTGGTGCGGGTGAGGAGTGAGGGGGTGTGGGTGAGGCGGTTTTTGTGTATGCGGGCGTGCCAGGGTAGGGCGATGAGTTCGGTGGTGGTGGGGTTGTTGGTGGGGGGTTGTTTGGTGGTGGGGTTGATGCGCCAGGAGTGGGGGCGGCGGTGTTTTGAGCGGGTGTGGGTTTTGCCGTAGCGGCGGGCGGCGCGTTTGCCGTATTGGGCGAGGTCGTATTCGCGTCGGTGGCTGGGGTTGGAGAGGGTTTCCCAGGCGGTTTGGACGGCGTGGAATTCGGTGGTGGTGCCTCCGGCGTCGGGGTGGGTTTCGTGGAGGCGGCGCAGGTATGCGCTGCGGATGGTTTTGGGGTCCGCTTCGGGTGTGATGTGAAGTGTGCGGTAGTGGTCGGGTTCGCTCACGCCGTTGCTCCCGGATCAAGGTCAGGCGAGTGTGGGAGTTGCGCGCATGTGTGGGGGAGCGTGTGGTGTTGGCGTTGTGGTGTGTCCCCGTGGTGTCGCGCGTGTCCCGTGTCTGGTGACGGATTTACGACAGGTTCTCAGGGAGGGAAGTGTATCTATTGTTGGTTGGTTTGGGCTAGGGATTGGCGTGACTTTTGCTGGAGTTTGTGGATTTGTTGGTGGTTGGTGTTGTACCCGCACCTACCTGCGGATTGACTTTTGTCGATTTGGTTGTTGCGTTTGTCCTGACGCGACAAGTGAATGCCTCATTGGACAGTCGAATGGTGCGACGGTGGACGCGTTTTTGTTCGCCACCGGCCATCGCAAGGAATGTTCGAGTTCTTTTAGTTACTCCACCAGCGCGCCAACGCCGAAATGCTGGGGTCACGGTCGGCCTGGGCCGCCTCCCACGTGTCGTGGCCGCCCAGATCCGCCGGAGAGGGTGAGTCGAAATCCCCGCCGGGAATGAAGGCGACCGATTCGTGGCTGCCCAAGGCATCCACATCGGTCCAAGGGAACCCGTCAGATGGTTCAGGGGTGTCAATGTCCAGAATGGGTGGGGCCTGCCACGCCTGATCGGTGTCGCTGTAATTCTCAGCCACCAAAGGCAACTGCGGATGAGCCTCCACCGGGCCGGAATCGTCCAGAAACGTCCACTCCTCTTCGGGGAGACTCCCATTGGGTTCACCCTGACCCTGCAAGCCCACATCGCCCTCAGCGGCATCGCCAGTGTCGTTGACATCCAGATTGGCCCACGCATCAAGGTCTTCAAAGTCCGAGGGAAACAGCGGCCCATAGGCCTCGTCTGACTCGTGTCCCTCGGGTTCGTGGTCGTCGAGGTAGTCGTTGAAGTCATCCATGGAAGGCCCCTTGGGGAGTGATGGTGCGGGTCTTGGCCAGAACTTCGTCCAGCTGGCGAACTTTTTGACTCATGGCATCACGGCGACGCTTGAGCTGATCCTTTTTCTTAGCGCGAAGGTCCTTGTCAGCAACAGCGGCGGCCTCGGCGGTGCTGATACGGGCATCGATGGCCTCACCACGACGTCGCAAAGCCTCATCCAAAGCAGTGGTAAAGACGTACTCGATCTCGGTAAACCGATAGGCCACCTCCTCTTGCAGCGCAATACGAGCATCGACGAGAACATCGCGAACCCACCGGGCCGCGGCCTGCCGGTCACCGGTGATCTTGCGCCGATACAACAAAAACGCCCCAGCGGCGACCCCAATACCGATACCAGTGGCCGACAGCGCGGCGGTGGCCACCGTACCCAGGGCCCCCAACCCCAAAGCCCCAGCCCCAGCGGTGGCGGCCCGACCAGCCAGGAAAGCCACCCCAGCGGTGGAGGCAATCAAGAGAGCCGAATCGGCGTTGGCCTCCCTGCGGCGCCTACTCGGAGAAGTCGCGGTCAGCTGCGTGTGAATAGAACGGGTCGCCCTATCAAGCTCCGATTCAGTCAACAACTCAGACAACACCCGATGAGCCAGCAGCATAAACCTCTCGTGCAACTCCTGAGACAAACGCGAAGAGATAACCTGAAGAGCAACATCAAGCTTCTGCGGAAGAGCCTCGAGATCACTCTTCGAGGCACGTTCAGTATCGGTCAACAAAGACTCTTCGAGCTCCTTGAGATGACCCTTCAACCGAGAACCAACCTCAAGACGAGCACGAGCCGTCTCAGTACGCAAAGCCAAGTTCGCGCTGCGACTTTCGCTGTTCTTACGCTGAGCCAACAGCTTCTTCTCTTCACGCAGACGACTCACCACCTCAGGATCGGGATCCCAATCGGCCATCTCCTCCCCAGCCTCGGTAGCCAAACGCGCGAACTCAGAACGAGCCGCCCGCACCACGTTAGCCTCAGCCAACGCAGTGGAGGCCGAAGCGGCCGCCAACAGCGCCCTTTGCAGTTCACCCAAGCCCGACTGGGTGATGAGGGTGTGCTTGAGGTCGCCCTCGTAATGGTGGGCCTGTTGAGCCAAAAGAGCCGAGACCGGGTAATGAGCAGCAGTGCGGAAGCGGGAGGCGTGAGCGGCCAGGAGGTTCTTGTTTTCGGTGGCGATGGTGTGCCATCCAGGGTAGGCGTCGATCTTGGTGGTAGCGAAGACGACGTGATTGACCCGGCGGGAAGCCTCGACCAGGAAGGCCAGTTCAGTGGCGGTCATGGGAGTGGAAGCGTCGGTGACCATGAGCAGACAGGTGGCGCTGGCGGCGGCTTCGAGAGCGATGTGGGCGTGGTCGGGGTCCAGCCCGCCAGTGCCGGGGGTGTCGATGAGTCGGATGTGTTTGAGCAGCCCAGCGGGGTGACTGATACGCATGCGGCGTGGGGGCGCGATGCCCTCGGGTAGTTGTCCCAGCGCCGAGGCCCAGTTGGGGATGTCCTCGATCGGCACAGCGATGGGCTGATCGTGTCCAGGTTGCCAAGCTTGGGCTGCCAGGGTGGGGCCATGGACGAATTCGATGTAGGTGGAGGTGGCGGTGCGAACATCGACCGGGGAGAGTCCCGGCGCGGCCAACAGGGCGTTGATGAGGGAGGATTTGCCGCGTTTGGTTTCGCCGACCACGACGATGGATGCCTCACCGTGGGTGGATTGGGCCAACTGGTCGATGCTGGCCGCGGCAGTGGGATCGATAGTGCGCAGGCTTTGCCGAGCCGCTTGAGCGGCCTTACGGCACAAGTGCGTGATGTCGCTGCCGTGTGCGGAGGCGGTACTCATGAGGCGGCCTCCTGCTGAGAGTTGAGCTGTTGGGCCAGGAGGAAGAAACCACGGTGGGCCACGTGAGCGACGCGGGCTTGTTGAGGGGTGGCCATGCCGTTGGCGAAGGCACGCCAGCGTGAAGCGGCACTGAGTGCGGCGGTGCGTAGTTGCCGGTCGGTAGCCCCGGGCATGGCCAGCACCTGTGCGGGATCTTGGGTCAGCGCTAGCCGGGCCACCTCGGCTTCCATGTCTTCGGGGAGTGCCACCTGAGCGGTGGTGACCGCTGCGGCGGCGTCGAGAATCTTCAGCTGGTGGAATTCGGGCTTGGCCAGCAGCGTTTCGATGCCAGCGCGGATGATGTCGCGGTCGGCGTCGGTGGCGTTGGCCGCGTGTGCGCTCAGGCGCGAAAGCGCGAAGGAGGCTTTGATGATGTCGGCCCTTTGGGCGAAGGACTTGTGGAGGGTTTGTTGCAATCGGGGGTAGCCCGAGGCGGCTTGGAGCAATCGCAGCAGGTCGGCGGTGGCCAGGTGTGGGTTGGCGCGTAGTTGGGACAGTGCGAAGGAGATGCCGTACAAATCGAGGCGTTCCAGCAATCGGGTGCGGGCCTCGACGTCGACATCGCACGGCAGGGAGGTGAACAGGCCCACCGCTGTGCACATGAGCTGTTGGGTGGTTTGGGGGAGGGTCGCGATGGTGCGCAGGTGTTGGCAGTCGGTGGCGGTTAGCTGCCCGGCTTGAGCGGTTTCGGCTAGGAGGCCCACCAGTGGCACCACGTCGCAGACGTTGCGGCGTAGTACTTGGGCTTGTTCGCGGGCCAGTTCATCGGCGGTGGGCCAGGGGTCGGCTCCTGCTTGGGGGGCTAGGTGGTCGATTTTGTTGAACAGGGCCAGCGAGTTGACCGGGGAGGAGGACAGCTTGTGGGTGAGGGAGGCAAACGCTTCGAGGGCGTCGATGTCGTCGGAGCGTACTTGTTGGGTGAATACGTAGATGATTGCCTCGGCGGCTTCGGCGGCCGATTGGGAGTCATCGTCGATGTCCTCGGCTAGGGGCGCGTGGGAGAGGGCGGCGCGTGCGGCCTCGGAGATGGAGTCGTTGACTGATTGCAGCCCGGGGGTGTCGATGACGGTTAGCTCGCGCAGGTTGTCCGAGGCCAGGGTGACGTTGAGGTAGGCGATGTGGGAGGTGGGGCGGTCCAGGTGTTGTGGCACCATGCCCGCGTCGTCCAATGGCATTGAGCAGGTGGTGCCGTCGCGGCCGACGATGTCGACTCGGTCGGTGGGCCCATAGTGGTATTCGGTGACCAGTCGGGTGCATTCACCAGCGGCGGTGGGGGCTACGCGGCGCCCAATCAGGGCATTCACTAGAGTGGATTTTCCGGCCTTGAGGCGACCGGCGACAGCTACCCGCAGGGGCTGGTTGAGTTTGTCGGAGACTGGTTGGATCTTGGCGCGCGTCGCAGGTGTGACCTCGGTGACCAATTGCCGACACAAGGCAAGTACTTGGCCTGTTAGTTCACCGGTCACCTGCATACTCCTCATCGCCTCTAGTGTGCATGGACTAAATCGTGGACTGCAATATGTCGGGCGCTCTCATATGATGTCACTATCGGCCCGTTGTGCTTTCCAACTTAATGCCGCAACGCTTGCTTTCACCTCCCTGATTCGTGCCAAACGAAGGAGCGTCCCTCGTGCCCGAGACGGCCCACCTGCACCCTGCCAGCCACGCCCGTGCCGTGGAGAGGGTGTGCGACCTGGCCGACCAGGGTGCCTTCGTTACGCTTGTGGGGGCCGCCGGGGCTGGCCGATCGTGGGTGTTGCAGCAGGTTGCGCACCGATTTGGGTCCCGAGCGTTTGTGGGTGGCGGATTGGCCGCGCTTTCGTCCCATCCGGCGTTGGCGCTCATGCGAGCGCTGCGGGTGTCACTGCCGGGCGATGATGTGGCTCTATGCGCTGAGGCGGTCCTGTCGCGCACTCGTGGCGGCGTGGTGATCATTGACGATGCCCAGTTTTGCGATCCGGTCACCTTGGCGGCCCTGCCGCTTTTGGCTGGGCGGGTGCCCGTGGTGGTGGCGTTGCGTCAACCACATCGGCTCAGCGATACGGTCGAGGCCGCGCTGCTGGAATGCTCCCAGGTGGTCACCCTTGGCCCCTTGGAATACCAGGAAGCCGCCAGCATTGTCACCGCGATTCATCCCACCGCCCACCGGGTCGACATCGACCGTATCGTCAAAGCCTCAGGCGGTAACGCGGTGGCGCTCAAAGCCCTGGCGTGGCGTCACCGTACTGGCGCTGCGCACCGGGTGGCCGCCTCCGATGCGGAACTCACAGCGCATCGCGACAGCGATGCGGCCCTAGAGGCCATCGCCGAGGCCATCGCGGATGTGGATCGGGCCTGCCGTACCGCCTTGGTCGCCTTGGGGCTCCTGGGGCGACCCGCCCACGCCAGTTTGCTGGGAGACGCCGCTGGGCGCCTAGCCGAGGCAGGTTGGCTACGAGCAAGCCGGCACGGGCAAGGCTTTTGGGAACCGGTCTCCTGGTGGATGGCCGAATGCGCCGCCGGGCTGGCTGAAAAAACCGAACGAGACGACATTCACCGCCGATTGGGCATGGCCACCAAAGGTGTCGAATCAGCCCGCCACCTGGCTGCGGCCGGACTCGACGTCCCGGCCCGGGCCGCGGCCCTGACCGCAGCCGAGGAGACCACTTCGATTACCGACAAAGCCGAAGCCCTCCTGATAGCCCACCGGCTTAGCGACCAACCCGACCCCGACCTGGCAGTACAAGCCGGTCGGGCCGCGTTGGAGGCCGGACGCGGCCAGCAGGCGCTCGACGCGGTCGATGGCGTCGCCGGAGACCAGGCGGCCTGTATCCGCTCCTGGGCCCACCTATCGGCCGGACGTCGCAGCCAGGCATTGGAGGCAATCGACCAGGTGAAGGGGGCCGAAGCGGCCCGGCTGCGACTGCTGGCCAACCCCGAAGCATCCGTGGCTGACCACCTTGAGGATGAAACCGACCCGGCCTTGCAATGCGCCATCGCCGTAGCGCGCGCCCGCACCCGCCCCGGCTGGGAAGGCGACATCTCCCGGGCCGCGGCGATGGCAGAATCCAACGCAGACCTCCTGACGGCCCGGTGGGCCCTGTGGGCACTCACCTGCGCGCTCATCGACGAAGAACGCCTGGAGGAAGCCCACACCACCGCCACGGCCGCAGCGGCAGAGGCCAAGGCCGCAGGAGCCTACTCCTGGCACACCCGATTCATCTCCGCGGCCCTGTGGTGCCGCGCCTTGCAAAGCCACAGCCTCGATGAGGTCATCGCCGAGGGAGGAGACCTGGCCGACCGGGCCCTACCCGCTCACGCCCACGGACTCACCACCGCGGCCGTGGCGTTGGCCGAGGCCGACACCGGCGCGCTTCGCTCGGCGCGAGACCGGCTCGAAGCGGTAGGTGGCATCCCCACCGATATTGCCGCCTCGGTGGCCTGGGTTGCCTGCGAGGCGGCCTGGCTGGATGGACAACCGGCCGCGTTTGCTCACATCCCCTCGACGGGCCGTTCTCTGCCGGGGGGACTGGCTCACATCACCGCGCATTGGGCCGCTAGCGATGCCGGTATTTTCCCACCCCAGACCCCCGATGGGCGCTGGGGTGGCGCCGTGGAGACCACCTTGGAGGCCTGGCGGAAAGAAAACCCGCAGTCTTTTTGCCACGCCGCGGCCGCCTGGGATGGTCTGGCCGTGCGCGAACAGGCCCGATCGTTGATCGCCGAGGCCATGTTCGAGTCCGATCGTGACCGCGCCATCGCCTGTTTGCAACAGGCTGAGGCACTAGCCACCCAGGCGGGATTGGCGGTGCTGTGTGGCCGCATCCGCCGTTTGCTCCGCCAGCACAACGTGCGCCGTGATTCCCGGTCGCAACGTTCGGTCGGTGACATCACTCGCCGGGAAGCCGAAGTGTTGCATTTGGTCGCCGCTGGCGAACCCACCCGTCGTATCGGCCAGACCCTTGGCATCACCCCAGAGACCGTTGAGACGCATATCCGTTCGGGGATGCGTAAACTCGGCGCCCGTACTCGCACCGAAGCCGCTGTGCTCTTGGCCCGTCGAACCCAATGAGGTCACCATGCGCCCGCTACACGTTGTCGCCTCCACGGCCGAAGCCGAGGCCCTGATACGTAAATTGAGCCTGGCCGGATGGACCCGCCGCGACGGGTTCGCCCTCATGGACACCTCCTGGGACATCGGGCCGCAAACGCTGGTGTGCGTGGGGCGCCTGGGCGATACCCACACCGCCTCCCAAGCGGTGTTGGCGGCGGCTCGCGGCGCTGGCGTGGTGGCCATTTGCGACCCTACCGGGGCGTTGGGGCGGCGGGTGCGCAGAGACCTTGAGCGTATCGGCCCGCTGGGGTGGATGCCCGGTACAGGTGAGGCCAGCGCCAATGATGTGGGTTTGGATGAGCAGCAGTGCAAGCTGTTGGATCATTTGGCGCAAGGGTTGACCATTGCCGCTGCCGCCGAGGCTGAGTTTATTTCCTTGCGTACGGCCAATCGGCGTATTGCCGCGGCTCGGCGGTCTTTTGGTGTCTCCACTACTCGGCAGGCTGTGGTGGCTTATGTGCAGCACATTTCGGCGGCCGATGGCTAGGTGTGCCGGTCGGTGGCGCGGTTGGCTTTTTCCAGTTCAGCGATGCGGGCCTCGAGGCCGTCGAGGAGTGCGCTGAGTCCGAAGTGTAGTGGGTGGGGATGTCCGGGTGCGTTGTCGTCCCATACGTCTTCGTCCAACGCCTTCATGTGGGGGTATTCGCCGGTTTCCATGGCTCGTTCTAGGTAGGGCATTTGTGCTTGCCAGTATTCTTCGTCGCTGGCTTGCAGGTCGTCGGGGTGTTGTTGTGCGGCGGCCATGGCGGTGCGGGCGCATCCGTTGATGAAGTTGTCGATTGTTAGCAAGATGGCGATTTTTTCTTTGTCTGTGATGTTGAGGTTGGCGTAGGAGGCCAGTGTGGCTTCGAATCCGCGCAGCATTTTGGGGCCGAACACGGGGCGGGCTTGGTTGATTTCCAGCATCCAGGGGTGGGCCCGGTAGGTTTCCCACGCTTTGTCTGCCATGTGTTCGGCGGCCTGTCGCCAATGAGAGTTGCGGTAGGTGGCTTCGGCTTCGTCATCGATGGCGTTGAGGGTTTCGACCATGAGGTCCAGTAGTTCTCCTTTTCCGGGTACGTATCGGTAGAGGCTCATGGTGCCCGCGCCGAGTTTGTCGGCGACTGAGCGCATGGACAGGGCCGCTAGGCCTTCGGTGTCGGCGATGTCGATGGCGGCGTTGACGATGGCGGTGAGGGTCAGTTTTGGTTTGGGGCCGGGTTTGGAGGTCTCGTTGGGGGGCGTCCACATCAGTTCCAGTGAACGTTGTGGGTTACCTGCACCGGTGTGATAGCCAGCCATAATTAACAGACCTCCATATGGGTATGTTGTACGCGATCATTGGGTATAGTGTACGTTGATAAGTGAGTACGCGATACCCAAACAGGGATTAGTTCTGAGGAGTACCACCGTGAACACGCCCACCGTCGAAGCGACAGGCATCGGCAAAAACTACAAAAAAAACCACCGCCCTCACCGACTTCGGCCTCACCGTCCCCAGCGGAGAAGTCCGCGGACTCCTCGGCCCCAACGGGGCAGGCAAAACCACCGCCGTCAAGATACTCACCACCTTGCTACGCCCCGACACAGGGACCGCCCACGTTGGCGGCCACAACATCCGCACCCACCCAGCCCAAGTGCGCTCCTGCATCGGACTCACCGGCCAACACACCACCGTCGACGACGTCCTCTCCGCCAAACAAAACCTCACCCTCTTCGGCCGCCTCTTCCACCTGTCCAAAGCCGACGCCATGCGCCGCGCCGAGGAACTACTCGACCAATTCCACCTACGCCAAGTCGCCAACAAAGCCCCCTCCACCTTCTCCGGCGGCATGCGCCGCCGCCTCGACCTCGCCGCCAGCATGATCCTCGCCCCCAAAGTCCTCTTCCTCGACGAACCCACCACCGGCCTCGACCCCGCCGGCCGCCGCGAAGTATGGAACACCATCGGCCACCTGGCCTCCGGCGGCACCACCGTCCTGCTCACCACCCACTACCTGGACGAAGCCGACCAACTCTGCGACCGCATCACCCTGATCAACCACGGCCGCAACATCCGCGAAGACACCCCCGAAGGCCTCAAAAGAGCCATCGGCGCCGAAAGCCTCCACATCGTCGCCCACCACAGCGAAGACCTCAACACCATCAACACCATCATGGCCAAACACACCCACAGCGAACCGACCATCAACACCGAAACCCTCACCATCACCGCCACCTGCGACACCGGCGTGACCGCCCTCGCCGCCACCGCCGCAGACCTACGAGACCACCACATCGACCTAGCCGACATCAGCCTGCGCAAACCCACCCTCGACGAAGCCTTCATCGCCCTGACCACCGACGCCTAAGGACACCACCATGACCACCATCACCACACCCACCCCACCGAAGAACACCACCATGCGCGCCTACTGGGCGGTGCGCGACTGCTGGACCATCGTGGTCCAAGAACTCCACCACCACATCCGCCAACCCTCCATCTTCGCCTGGCAACTCGGCTTCCCCGTCGTCATGGTCTTGCTATTCGTCTACGTCTTCGGATCAGCCATGGACGTCACCGGAGCCGGAGCCGGCGAAGGATACCTCGCCTTCGCCATCCCCGGACTCCTCGCCATGACCATGTCATTCGGATTCATGAACACAGCCGTAGCCGTCGCCTACGCCAAAGAAAAAGGCTTCACCGACCGCTTCCGCTCCATGCCCATGGCCCCATCAGCCTTCGTCACCGGACGCGGCGTCGCCGACATCATCCACGCCGCAGTCGACCTCACCATCCTCATCCTCCTAGCCCTAGCCCTCGGATGGCGACCCGACAACCTCAGCGGAGTACTAGCCGCAGCCGCCATCCTCCTATGGCTACGCCTAGCACTCATCTGGGTCGGCGTCTGGATCGGCCTCCTCGTCGGCAACAGCGAAGGCGCCAACAACCTCTTCGCCCTCGCCTTCCCCGTCGGCATGATCTCCTCAGTCTTCACCCCACCAAGCATGATGCCCAACTGGCTAGGCACCATCGCCGCGTGGAACCCCGTCTCCGCCACCGCCACCACCGCCCGCGACCTCTTCGGAGCCCACAGCATCGCCTCAGACACCTGGATCGAAAACAACGCCGCAGCCGCCTCACTCATCTGGCCACTCATCATCACCGCGATCTTCCTACCCCTGGCCATCCACCGCTGGAAAAAACTCAGCCGCTAACACCAAAGGGAAAGCCCGGGAGCCCGAAAAACTCCCGGGCCCCACCCACACCAACCAACACCGCCAGCGCCTCTGGCCCCACCACAAATCGATCTAGCCAACCAAGCCACCGACAGCTACAGTCTGGACATGATCGTCGTACACGTCACCTTGCGCACCAACGAAAAAAACCGCCCCGCCACCATTGAGGCGCTGCGACAACTCCAAGACAACACCCGCAAAAAAGACCGAGGATGCCTCGCCTACAACTTCTCGGCCGACCTCGACGACGCGAACACCTTCTACTGCACCGAAGAGTGGACCTCCATGGGCGCGCTAGAAACCCACCTAGCCTCCGACCACATGGCCCAATCCGACGCGACCCTAGAAAAACTCCTCACCAGCAAAGCCGACGTCTCGGTCTTCACCGCCCAGAAAGCCCACATCCCCCAGCCCTAAACCAGCCCCACACAAACATCCCCCGCATCGGACGATGCGGGGGAGTGCCTTTATCCCTACTGCAACTGCGCCAAACGCGCCTCAGCGGCCTCCAACTGTGCCCGCAGCGCCTCAGCCTCAGCGCGCGCCTTCTGACGCACGCCCTCCAAGACCTCCTCAGCCACCGCATCCACCTCAGCAACCTCAGCGGCGTGAATCATCTTCTGCGCCACCGAAATATCCACCGCCGTAGCCGCCACCACCTTGCGCGCACCACGCGAAGCCGACACCTCCCAGGCCCCATCATGGAACGTCAACGTCACCGTCAACTCCGGATGCTTATCCTTAACCTTCGCCCGCTGCCGTGGAGCCGACTTCTTCTTAATCTTCGGCTCAACTACCTCAGACACACCATCCCCCTTCTTTGACACCGAATCTTCCTTCACCACAGAGGCGACCGACGAAGCCCTCTGACGAGGCACATCGGGCTCATCGTCATCCAACAACAAACCCGGCCCCGGCGGCGCAGCCACAGACTCCACCACCGGCGCAGGCTCGGAAGACTTCCGACGCCGCGACAACTCGCCGCGCTGCGGAAGCCGCACCTCATCGGCCGCGAACGGCAACTGATCGCGACCAAACGCCACCACCACAAAGTCACCCTCACGCGGCTGCGTCAGCTCAACAACCTTCCCAGTCCGGCCCGACACCTGCCCGGCCAGCTCCGTGAACACCACTCGCGGCTTCTTACCCGAGGCCAACGTCGACTCAACCGTGGCAATATCTGCCTCAGACAGACCCACAACCATCACATCCCTTTACACAGGTAGGTCACCTATACACCTACCGCATGCCCCCGACACCCCACACCACAACCCGCCCCTCACCAGCAGCAACGAACCCACCCCGGTTAGCGAGAACGACCACCCAAAGCCACCACGACGTCAACACCGATCCACCACGACGTCAACCAAACCCGCCACAGTGACACCATGAAAGTCGCACTCATCACCGAATCCTTCCCACCACACATAGACGGAGTCGCCGGAAGCGTCCTCCGCAGCGCCGAACACCTCCACGCCACCGGCCACCAACCCCACATCATCGCCCCCGCCCCACCCCGAAGCCACCACCGCGACCACTACCCCTGGCCAGTCAACTACGTACCCTCAATCCCCATACCCAGCTACCGCAGCTTCCGCGCCGGACTACCCACCGCCACCCTGACCGACACCCTCAACCACATCCGACCCGACATCATCCACCTAGCCAGCCCCATCGGATACACCACCACCGCCACCACCTGGGCCACCAAAACCCACACCCCAACCGTCGCCATCTGGCAAACCGACCTCCCCTCCTACACCGAGGCCTACCACCTAAAAAGCGCCGCAAACCTCCTATGGAAACACCTACGCCGCATCCACAACCGCGCCAACCTCACCCTCGCCCCCTCCCACAACGCCCGCACCCGACTCGAAACCAACGGCATCAACAACGTCAAAATCTGGCCCCGCGGCGTCAACCTCACCCAATTCCACCCCCGCCACCACAACCAAACCCTCAAAGACGCCCTATGCCCCAACGGAGAACTCCTCGTGGGCTACATCGGCCGCCTCGCCCGAGAAAAAGAACTCCCCACCCTCAAACCCCTCACCGAACTACCCGGCATCCGCCTGGTCATCGCAGGAACCGGCCCCCAACGCCGCCGCCTCGAACGCACCCTCCCACGCGCACTCTTCCTCGGCAAACTCACCGGAAACCACCTCAGCGCCCTCTACGCCACCCTCGACCTCTTCATCCACACCGGCCCCCACGAAACCTTCGGCCAAACCCTCCAAGAAGCCCACGCCAGCGCCACCCCCGTAGCCACGGTCAACGCCGGCGGAGCAGCCGAACTCGTCACCCACCACCGCGACGGAATCCTCCTACCAACCAACAACCCCGGCACCATCGCCCGCACCATCGGCCAACTACAACCCCAACGCCACACCCTGGCAACCTGGGGCCAAGCCGGACGCGCCAAAGTCGAACACCGCAGCTGGCACGCCATCGGCAACCAACTCATCACCCACTACCAGCACGCCCAAGGCCACCACCGCGAAAACCAACCCGACCCTACTGGCGCGTAACCACGCGTGTCGTAATATCAGCCCATGACAACCGCCACCACCACCGACACCACCCCCCGCCTACGCGGCTGGCTCCACCTAGCCACCCTCCCGATCATCATCATCGCCGGACTCACCCTCACCGCCCTCGGGCCCACCCTCCCCGCCCGCGCCGCCGCCGCCATCTACGCCCTAGCCTCCATGTCACTCTTTGGCATCTCCGCCCTCTACCACCGCGCCAACCTCACCACCCGCACCCGCCTAGCCCTCAAACGCTTCGACCACGCAAACATCTACCTCATCATCGCCGGCACCTACACACCCATCGCCCTCATCGCCCTCGAAGGCACCCCCCGCATCATCGTCCTCGCCACCATCTGGATCGGCGCCACCGCCGGAGTCATCTTCCGCACCGCCTGGACCGCCGCCCCCCGCTGGCTCTACACCGGCCTCTACATCGCCCTAGGCTGGATCGCCATCTTCTTCATCCCCCAACTCCTCCAAGGAGCCGGAATCACCGCCACCATCCTCGTCATCTGCGGCGGCATCCTCTACACCATCGGCGGCATCATCTACGCCCTCAAACGCCCCAACCCCTCCCCCCAATGGTTCGGATTCCACGAACTATTCCACTCCTTCACCATCGCCGCCTACATCACCCAATACATCGCCGTCTCCATCGTCATCTACACCGCCACCTAACCACCCCCACCACCACCAAAGGAACCATCACATACCCTCAACACCACACCCACCACAAACAAAAGGAAACACCCATGGGGCAGCCAGAACCACCAGCACTACCAATCACCCACCACATCGCCAACAGCACCACCAAAAACCGAGCCCTCGCCGCCCTATGCGCCACCATGGCCCTCAGCTGGACCATCACCACCCTCCTCGTAACAACC
Source organism: Natronoglycomyces albus (assembly GCF_016925535.1). Classification (NCBI taxonomy): domain Bacteria; kingdom Bacillati; phylum Actinomycetota; class Actinomycetes; order Glycomycetales; family Glycomycetaceae; genus Natronoglycomyces; species Natronoglycomyces albus. Next base: position 1,860,193 of record NZ_CP070496.1, read on the forward strand.
AACAACCCCGCCCGAGAACTCGCCTCCACCATCGACTACGCCATCAACCTCACCCTGCTAGCCGCCAACCTCATCGCCGCGACCGGACTATGGATCACCGCCAACAACCTCACCCACGGCGAAACATCCACCCCCGCCGAACGCAACAAACACTTCCTCATCGCCGCCCTATGCATCGTCACCGCCAGCGCCATCATGACCATGACCGACGTAGCCATGTACAACGAACGCATCGCCCACGCCACCGAACACGAACTAGAATCCGGCGACATCACCGCACTACAAAACATCACCCGCTGGACAGTCTTCACCTTCTGCATAGCCGCCAGCGCCGTCATCGTCGCCATATTCGCCATGCTGGCCCGACACCGCGCCGCCAGCGCACTCACCAAAGAAACCTTCATCGCCCAGCGCCAAGAACGCTCCAACGACCACACCGGCTGGTAAACCCAACGCACAACAGTTGAGCCACCACCCCCACAGCCCTAAACTCAAACCATGCTCACAGTCATCGGAGCCGGCCTACCACGCACCGGAACATCCACATTGCGCCAAGCGCTCACCGAACTACTCGGCCAACCCTGCCACCACATGACCGCCGTAGCAGCCGACCCAGAAACAAACATCCCCGCCTTCACCAAAGCAGCCCAAAACCACCCAGTGAACTGGGACAACATATACTCCAACTACGCGGCCGCCGTCGACTGGCCCACCTCCGCATTCTGGCCCGAACTCACCGCGCACTACCCCCAAGCACTAGTCATCCTCTCCGTACGCGACACCCCACAGGACTGGGCTCGCTCCATGAGCGACACCATCATCCCCACAATCCTGAACCCACAAAACCGCGACCACGAACCACCCGGATTCGACCGCATGGTCAACCTCATCTGGAAACGCGCACTGGGAATAACACCACAGGCCGACCCCAAAGACCTCGCCGAAGCCTACACAGCACACTGCCAGGCAGTCCGCCACCACATCGACCCCGCACGACTCCTGGAATGGAACGCACGCCAAGGCTGGCAACCACTGTGCGACGCCCTACAACTACCCGTCCCCAACAAACCATTCCCACACCTAAACACCACCGCAGACTTCAACCGCGACCACTAAAACCCACACAAAACCGCGCTGGCCGCACCCCACGTTCACATGTGGGGTGCGGCCAGCGCGGTGGGTTAGCGGGTTGTGTGGGCTCCGCCGTTGACGCGGATGGATTGGCCGGTGATGTGGGAGGCTCCTTCGGAGGCTAGGAAGAATGCTGTGTTGGCGATGTCGGTGACGGTGCCGGGGCGTTTGTTGTGGGTTTGACTGATGAGGCGGTCGTGTCGTTGGTCGGTCATGGCTCCTTTGAAGAATGCTGTGTCGACCACATAGCCTGCGGCGATGACGTTGCAGGTGATGCCGCGTGGGGCGAGGGTTTGTGACAGGGAGATGTTCCAGTTGGCCAAGGCGGCTTTTGCTGCTCCGTAGTTGCCTGCTCCGGTGTCGGCGGCGATGGAGCCGACACTGATGACGCGGCCGTTGTCGGCCAGGCGGTCTTTGAGCGCTTCGACGGTGAGGACTGCCGAGGTGACGTTGAGCGCGAAGGAGTCGGCCCAGGCGTTGGCGATTTTGGTCAGTGGGGGAGTGTCGCTGTGGTCGGCGTCGATGAGGCCGCCAGCGGAGTTGAATATGACGTCGACGGGGTCGCCGATGTGTTCGGGTAGGGCCGCGACTTGGGTGGGGTCGGTCGCGTCGCAGGCGATGGCGGTGGCGCCGATGTGTTCGGCTGCGGCGGTGACGGTGGTGTGGTTGCGGCCGGTGATGATGACGTTGTCGCCTTCGTTGATGAATCGTTGGGCGACGGCCGCGCCGATGCCGCTGGTGCCGCCGGTGATGAGTACTGTGCGAGCCAAGGCTCCTCCAAGCTACAATGCAATTACGTTTAGACCTAAATATCATAGCTAGGAACAGCGACAACGTCCAATGAATAGTGACCAATCTTCACACGAGGCAACTTCGGTGGCTGACATCACCGCCGCTTGGCAGCGCGAAAAGCCCGGAATGCCCACCGACAGCATCGCCATCCTCACCCCGATTACCCGCCTGGCCAAACTCCTCAACGACGACCGGGCCCGGCTGCTACGCCGGGCTGGCATAGACTCAGCCACCCTCGACCTGCTTTCGGTACTGCGACGCAGCGGGCCCCCATACGTCCTGACCACCCGCGACATCAGCGCCCGCAGCCTCGTCACCGCCGGAGCAATCTCCCAGCGGCTGAGTCGGGCCGAAAAAGACGGACTCATTCGCCGTGCCCCCAGCCCCACCGGACGCCGCGCCGTCGCCGTCACCCTCACCGACAAAGGCCACAGCCTCGTCGACGACGTGGTCGAGGACCTGCTCACCCACGAATCACACCTCATCGGTGACCTGACCGACCCCGAACGAGAAGCCTTGAAGACATTGCTGGACAAACTGGCCACCAGCCTCCAGCGCCACCTATCCGAGATCGGCGAGGATTCACCACCGGCATGAACCCGAGAGGGGAGAAGCACCACAAACGTGGAGGGTGGAAGGAACACGGGTTCCCTCCACCCTCCACTCGCGCGTTAAGCACCGACGTAATCGGCCAAATGTTCACCAGTCAACGTCGAACGAGCAGCGACCAGATCGGTGGGCGTGCCCTCGAACACCACCTGGCCACCGTCATGGCCCGCGCCCGGACCCAAGTCGATGATCCAATCGGCATGCGCCATCACCGCCTGATGATGCTCGATGACAATCACAGACTTGCCCGAGTCGACCAAACGGTCAAGCAACCCAAGCAGATGGTCCACATCAGCCAAATGCAAACCCGTGGTCGGCTCATCGAGCACATACACCGCGCCGTTGTCGCTCATCCGCGAAGCCAACTTCAGCCGCTGCCGCTCCCCACCGGACAACGTCGTCAACGGCTGCCCCAAACGCAGATAACCGAGCCCCACATCGACCAAGCGCTCCACCACCTTGTGCGCGGCCGGGATCTTCGCCGACCCCGAGGCGAAAAACTCCGCCGCTTGCGCCACCGACATCGCCAACACCTCGCTGATGTCACGGCCACCGAACTCATACTCCAACACCGAGGCTTGGAATCGCCTACCCTCACACTCCTCGCAAGTAATCGCGACCCCGGCCATCATCCCCAAATCCGTATACACCACCCCAGCGCCCTTGCAATGGGGACATGCGCCCTCCGAATTGGCACTGAACAGACCCGGTTTAACACCATTGGCCTTAGCGAAAGCCTTCCGAATCGGATCGAGCAAACCGGTATAGGTGGCCGGGTTGCTCCGGCGCGACCCCTTGATGGGAGCTTGATCGACCGTCACCACCTCCTGCCGATTCGCCACCGAACCGTCGATCAGTGAACTCTTCCCCGACCCCGCCACACCGGTAACCACGCACAAGAGCCCCAAGGGGATGTCGACATCCACATCGCGCAAATTATGAGAAGACGCGCCACGCACCTCAAGGGCACCCGTGGAGGACCGCACCGAATCCTTCAGCTTCGCCCGATCATCGAAATGTCGACCCGTGACGGTATCGCTGGCACGCAGACCCTCCACTGTGCCCTCAAAGCACACGGTTCCACCCTCAGAACCAGCCCCGGGACCCAGATCCACCACATGGTCGGCGTTGATAATGGCCTCTGGCTTATGCTCGACCACCAACACGGTGTTGCCCTTGTCTCGCAGCCGCAACAACAAGTCATTCATGCGCTCGATATCGTGCGGATGCAAACCAATCGTGGGCTCATCGAACACATAGGTCACATCAGTCAGCGACGACCCCAAGTGCCGAATCATCTTGGTGCGCTGAGCCTCACCACCGGAGAGCGTCCCCGAGGGCCGATCCAGCGACAAGTAACCCAACCCGATCTCAACGAACGAATCCAGCGTCTGAGCCAAAGCCACCAGCAGCGGCTTCACCGAAGGCTCATCGAGCTGGCGTACCCACTGCGCCACATCACTGATTTGCATCGCACACACATCCGCGATGCTGACCCCGTTGATTTTGCTGGAACGGGCCGCCTCCGTCAGCCGTGTCCCCTCACATTCAGGACAGGTCGCGAACGTGACCGCCCGCTCCACAAACGCCCGAATATGCGGCTGCATCGCCTCGGGATCCTTCGACAAAAACGACTTTTGCAGCTTGGGAATCAAACCCTCATAAGTTAGATTCGCCCCGTCTACCTTCACCTTGACCGGATCCCGATACAGAAAATCGTTCATCTCCCTCTTGGTGTACTTGCGAATCGGCTTATCGGGATCAACAAAACCCGACGCCGCATACACCCGCACAGTCCAAAAACTGTCCGACTTCCAACCCGGGATCGTAAAGGCACCCTCCGACAAGGACTTGGAGTCGTCATACAACTGCGACAAATCAATGTCGGACACCGACCCCCGGCCCTCACAGCGCGGACACATACCGCCGGTGACGCTAAACTCGCGCCGCTCCTTAGTCTTGCGGCCACCCTTATCCAACGTCACCGCACCAGCACCACTGACAGAGGCGACATTAAAGGAAAAAGCCTGCGGCGAACCAATATGTGGCCGCCCCAGCCGACTGAACAAAATCCGCAACATCGCACCCGTATCAGTCACCGTGCCCACAGTCGAGCGAGAATCACCGCCCATACGCTGCTGGTCGACAATGATCGCCGTAGTCAACCCCTCCAACACATCCACCTCAGGACGAGCCAGAGCCGGCATGAAACCCTGCAAGAACGCACTGTAGGTCTCGTTGATCATCCGCTGCGACTCCGCGGCGATCGTATTGAACACCAACGAACTCTTACCCGAACCCGACACCCCGGTAAACACCGTCAACCGCCGCTTCGGGATCTGTATATGCACGTCTTTGAGATTGTTCTCGCGCGCACCCCGCACCCGAATCACATCATGGCTGTCAGCAACATGCACAGCAGAAACCTTCCGGGCCATACGTCATCACTTTCTCCTTGCAGGCAATACCCCACACCATCGGAGGCCAAAGCGCACGGCTCAAGCCCGCTGCTGAATACGAATCAAATTGCCCGCCGGATCACGCACCGCGCCGTCACGGACCCCATAGGGCTGATCCATCGGCTCCTGCACCACCTCGACATCAGCCGAGGCCAGCTGCGCGAACAGAGCGTCGAGATCCGAGGCGGCCAAAATAACCGCGGCATAAGTCCCCTTGGCCATCATCTGTGCGATGACCTGCTTCTCCTCCTCGGTGATCCCCGGATCAGCACCAGGCGGGTGCAACACGATCGAAGTATCGGGTTGACCGACCGGCCCCACCGTTAGCCACCGCATCCCGTTGTAACCGACGTCGTTGCGAACCTCGAAACCCAGCGCGCCGCGATAAAACTCCAGTGCGGCTTCCGCATCATCATGCGGAAGAAAACTTGTGTGAATGGTGATGTCCATGCTGGTCAGCCTAACTCTGTGCGGAGCTGCGCGCTTCTTGATTCCTGATCGGTCTGGACACCTGTTTGGCCACACACGCGGGAATCCCTTCCCACGCCTGAGCCTCCTGCTTGCGATAGAGGCTTGGCGCCACCCCCACCAACTCGGTAAACCTAGTGCTGAAAGTGCCCAAAGACGAACACCCCACCGCAAAACACACTTCGGTGACGCTCAAATCTCCCCGCCGCAACAACGCCATAGCCCGCTCAATACGCCGAGTCATCACATACGAATACGGAGACTCCCCATAGGCCAGCCGAAACTGCCGACTCAAATGACCCGCCGAGACGTTGACATCGCGCGCCAACGCCTCCACATCCAGCGGCTGCGCATACTCACGATCGATGCGGTCACGAACCCGGCGCAGCCGCGCCAAATCACGCAAACGCTGCTGTTGGGCCGAGGAAGAACTCATTTTCTGATCGTGCCACGCCCCAGTGACACCTTCAACATAAATGCCCAACAACTAACCGGAAACTAGGGGAGTAGCTCCTAGGAATCGCTGGCCGCATCATCGGGAGCCTGCGCATGCGCCACCAAAGACTCGGCGCGCAACGCCCGCTGTGTCCACGAAGCCACTTCGGCGCGCAACGAGCTCACATCTTGGCGCAACACCTGTGTGGACTCCGTGGCCGCATCCAGCCGCGCCCGCAATGACGCCACCTCTTGCGCCGCACTATCGCGCTGCGCGGCTGCCCGCAATGCCTCTTGACGGGCTTCATCGGCCTGTTCTCGATCCCGCTGCGCGGCAGAGACCGCCACGGCCTGGGCCTGCAACGCTTGCTGCAGCTGCCCTTGCGCCTCCGCTGCATTCTCGGCGGCCGTATCGCGCTGCAACTGCAACTGTCGGGCCTCCTCGGCAGCCATATCGGCACGTTCTCGCGCCGCAGTCTCACCGCGACGGGCCTGCTCAGCGGCCGCTTCGGCCTCAGCAGCCGCATCCAGAGCCTCGTGGCGCTGTGATCGGGCCTGCTCAGCGGCCTCCTGTGCTTCCTCGGCCACTTCCTGGAACCGCTGGGCCTCCTGGATCGCCGCGTCGCGCTGCGCCTGAAGCTGTTTCACTTCCGCAGCGGAGGACTCTGCCTCAGCCTGAGCGGTAGCAGCCTTGTGGTCGGCCTCGCTCATGGCCGCTCGGGCATCCTCAAGCTGGCCGGTGAGCGAATCAATCGTCTCGCCTAGCCGCGCGATCTCATCGCGCAGGGCCACGGCCTCTTCCAACGCCGCGTCGCGCTCAGCACGCGCCGAGCGGACCCGGCCTTCGGAGGCCGCGTTGATGTCGGCGATCTTCGCTTCGATACCCGCCGGATCCGTCTCATAGCGCAACGCCTCGGCCAGGGGAGTAATGGCAGCGGTGAAGGAGGCCTCCATCTGCTCGTAGAGATCCTCGGCTCGGGCCAGCGCGCCTTCTAGACCGGGAGTGGAGCGGCGCATCGCGCGGGTCTTTTTCGCCTGTGCCGCACAGTCACCCTCAGGGCAATACATGCGCGGGCGTCCCCGGCCGCGCTGTTGTGGGATCGGATTTCCGCATCGCTTGCACAAGGTGACGTCTGTGTTCATACCGCCCAGCATACATTATTGATTTCCGGAAAATAAAAATATAAAAAGAAAATTAAAGCGTGTCCTCGGTTTCTTCCCGTGCGCAACATAACTCACGAGAAGTGCCGTTCCCGCAAGTTATGTGTTTTTGGGTCCGATGGTGAGGGTGCAGCAAATGGGCGCTCTTGAAGCTGTCGCAGCATGATGTGGGCCCGAACGGGCTGTCACAGACGGCGCGGCTCGGGTGGCGTAGTCGGACTACCTAGGGCTCGGCTAGGTCCGGTAAGCGACCTCGCGGCACTGATGTCGCCTTGATGATCACAAGTCGGATTTACGACATGTCTCGTTAGTGACGTTGTCTCCCATTTGCAGATGACTTACCTTGTGTGGACCTGTAGCCCCATCATTACTGCCCACCTGGGAGTTCTCATGACTGTACAGCCGTCTTCGCCAGAATCAATTCCCACTGGAATGCCAATGGAGAGAGAAACCCGGTATGACCCTCCAGCGGCCCTGACAGCGCTTCAAACCCACCCGCTGCGGCGCATCAAGTACTATCCCGAAGGCGTCGAGGGTTGGCTGGCCACCGGCCATGCCGAATCGCGTGCGATCCTGGCCGACCCCCGCTTCGCCTCGGGTGAGCCGTTCGTGCACTCACCAACCGAGATGCCACACATTTTCGTCGCATTCTCCCAACAAGCCCCGCCTGGATTCTTCATCTTCGATGACCCGCCCGAACACACTCGCCTGCGCCGTAAAGTCGCTGGAGTGTTCACCGTCAAACGGCTGAAGAAACTCGAACCACATATCGCCCACATCGTCGACCAGCGCATCGCGGCTCTACGCGAGGCTGGACCCGGTGCGGACCTGGTCAGTCAATTCGCCCTACCGGTACCTTCACTGGTCATCTGCGAGATGCTCGGTGTTCCCTATGCGGACCGAGACCAGTTCGAACGCGACTCCGCGGCCATGATTGACCTGAGCGCGTCAGTCGAGGAACGCAACGAGGCCATGGGGAGGGTACTGGCCTATATTCACCAGCTGATCCCCCGCATTAGAGCCAATCCGGGCAGCGACATGCTCAGCGCTCTTGTAGCCGACCCCGACCTCAGTGACGCCGAAGCTGCCGGAATCGGCCTGCTGTTGCTAGTGGCAGGGCACGAAACTACCGCGAATATGCTCGGGCTGGGCGCACTCTCCCTGCTGGAACACCCCGAGCAGCTGGCCCAATTGAGGTCCAATCCTGACCTCATGCCCACGGCGGTCGAAGAGCTACTGCGGTACCTGACCGTGGCCCACAATGGCATCATGCGGGTGGCCAAAGAGGACACTGAAGTGAACGGACATCTCATCCGTGCCGGTGAGCACGTCACCGTGGCGCTCCAAACAGCCAACCGCGACCCAGCTCAGTTCGACCAACCCGACAAACTCGACTTCGATCGCGACCCACGAGGTCACCTGGCATTCGGACACGGTCTCCATCAATGCGTAGGGCAACAACTGGCGCGAATCGAAATGGTCATTGGTCTGGGCAAGCTTCTGGAAGCGTTCCCTCAGTTGCGGCTGGCCGTACCAGTTGAGGACATACCGCTACGAAGCGACATGGCCATCTACGGGGTCCATTCGATGCCAGTGGAGTGGTGATCACCATGCGCATAGTGGTTGACCGCGAAGTGTGCATTGGAGCTGGCATGTGTGTGCTGACAGCCCCGGAGCTGTTTGATCAAGACGAAAGCGACGGCCGTGTACGCCTCCTGGCAAAGGAAATCACATCCGAGGTCGCTGCGGATGTGGAAACAGCGGTAACGCTGTGCCCATCCGGTGCCATTAGGACGGCGTGAGGCTGAGCGGTCACCCGCACCGACATGTGGGGCGCGCTCCATCGCAACTACCCCACCGAGGCCACAGTGCACACCACGGCCCCAAAGGCTATACGACGCCTTGAGTTCGCTCATCGACGTAGCGCACCTTGTCGATGAGAAGACTCAAGGCGCCTCAAACTCGCAACGAGAAAACCGTATCCCCAGGTTCATCCACAGCACCTCAGCTGTGTTGGGCCTACCGATCCAGCTGCAAACCACGCCAGGTCCACACTGTGGCGAGGGTAAAAACCAACCCCACCGCCGGCACAAGGCCCAACTGCCAGCCAGTGACCGCAGCGGGATCCATCGCCCAAAAAGTCGGCGCAGCGATGGGGTACCAAGCCCCTGAACCGGCCACGACCGCAAACTGGGCAGAGGCCACCAAAATCACCGAAACTGCAATACCAGGCAAGAGGCCGCGCCCAAGCGTGGCCGCCCACGCCGCTGGAATTGCCAATAGGCCCGAACCGATGACCAAGACAAACAGGCGCGATAGTGCGGCTAGGTCAAACAATCCAGGAAAGCCCAAGCCTAGCGCCAATCCTGCCACCAAGATAGCGGCCGTGACCAACAGCGCTATCAGAGCCGACCACAGGAGAAAAACGACCAGTTTCGCGAACGCGATCGCCTGAAGAGAAGCAGGCAACGCGAAAAGCCCGCTGATGGTGCCATCCATGAATTCTCGCCCAAAAATCCAGCTCAAAGCGGTACCGAACCCAAGCAGCACCGCCGCGGCCGCGATTTGGAACACGATCCCCATCAACAGTGGCCATCCCTCCAACTCCCCCATCGGCCCCAACTGAGCCACAACCTGTTCATTCCCCGCCCGTGCACCCAACGCCATCACGACGGCCAGCGCGGTGATTCCCAGGGTGAGTAGTGCGGTGGTGGTGGTCAGGACGGTCGAGTACAGAGCTTTGCGGGCTTCGACGGCGATGGTGGTGCGGATCATTCTTCTCCCCTGTGTTGGTCGTCGTTCCACACGAGGTTGAAGAATTCGTGTTCGATGTCGGTGGTTCCTGGTTGGAGGCTGCCGATGGTGTGGCCGCGGTTGATGACGGTTATACGGTCGGCCACGCGGGCTACTTCGTCGAGGTGGTGGCTGGAGACGAGGATGCCGGTGCCGTTGCGGGCGAGGTCGAGGAGGACTTTGCGGAGGCTGATGACTCCGGCGGGGTCGAGTGCGTTGGTGGGTTCGTCGAGGATGAGTAGTTGTGGGTGGTGGAGGAGGCCGGTGGCGATGCCTAGTCGTTGTCGGTTGCCCGCTGAGAGGTTTCGGGCGCGGATGTGTCGGTATTTTTCTAGGTTGAGGTCGGTCAGGACGTTGTCGACGGCGGTGGTGATGTGGTGTGGGGGTACTGCCCTGAGTTTGGCGGCGGTGGTGAGGTTGGCCTGGGTGGTCAGTTCGGCATAGACCGGTGGTGTGCCGACGGCGTGGCCGACGTGGGTCCATAGTTGGGGTTTGGTGGTCTGGAGGTTATGTCCTAGGAGGGTGACGGTGCCGTGGTCGGGTTTGAGCATGCCCAGTAGTAGGCGCATGAGGGTGGTTTTACCTGCTCCGTTGAGTCCGACGAGGGCGTGTATTTCTCCGTGGTGGATGGTCAGGTTGATGTTGTGGACTCCTTCGCCGCTGGGGTAATGGCGAGTGAGGTTGTGGGTGGTGAGTGTGTCAGTGGGTGCCATCGGGTGTCTCCAGTGTGGAGGTGGTTTTGGGGTGGGTGGGGTGGTTGGCCACGTTGGTTGTCTCGTTTGGTTTGCTTCCCGGTCAACTAGGTGAGTTGACCGGGTTGCGAGTGCCGATGTGGCTGGGCGAGTGGTTGGTGTTGATGGGCGGTGTCTGTCTGCGTTCGGTGTTGGCGTGTATCCGTTCCCTTGCGCAGCTTGGTGTTGTATCTAGTGGTTAGGTCTGGATGAGTTTTGTCGTATCCGGTGTTGGTGTGTTGTTTTTGTCTAGGTGGTGGCGCTCCAGTCTTGGGCGATGAGGCTGTAGAGCTTTTCGTGTGCGGTGTCTTTGTCAGGGAACGCCACTTGTACTTGTAGGTGTAGTTCTTGGCCGGCGAAGACTATGTGCTTGCCTTGTTCTGGTGGTGGGGAGCCGAGGAGGACGGTGCCGTCGGTGCCGTCCTTGATGAGGACGCCCCAGAATGTATCGGTAAATTGCTTGGCTAGGTGGGTTTTTGCGGGGAGTTGCCCGAACCCGATTCGCCATCGCTCCACCGGTGTGGTGCCGGCTTTGAGGACGATGTTGTAGGAGTAGATGTGTTCTTCGGTGCCGCTGCTGCTGTCTGACCAGCTTCCGGAGTACTTGTAGGAGACGGTGAGGTTTCGTGCTTCCACGGTGAAGGTGGATTGGGTTGTGGTGGACCGGTTTTGTCCTGCGAGGGCTGTGGCGTGGACTGTGTGTTCTCCGAGTGTCCATTCGGAGGTATTGGCATATGCCCATTTGTTGCTGTTAACTGGCGTGGTGCCGAGGATGCGGTCACCGTCTTTGACCTCGACGGCTTCGGCGTTGAATGCGTTGCCTTCGATGTGTGCTGAAGCGTCAACGTGTGAGCCGTTTTTTGGATTGGTGATCTGCACGGTGGCGGTTGGTCTCACCCGGTAGAAGTTGCGGTTGGCGCGGCCGGATTTTGCCTTGCCGTTTACGGCTAGGACGTTGAGTTCATGTTTTCCGTCGCTCCAGTCGGTGCTTGGTGTGAAGGTCCACGCGCCGTTGGTGACGGGTGCGGTCCCGATGAGTGTGAGTTCCTCATAGATTTCGACCTTGTCGACTTTCCCGGTCGCGGCTCCCGAAATGGGTTGTCTGGCATTGTCGACGTGGGCGTCGGCTTGCGGGATGTTGATGACTGGTACCGGTACGACTTCTTTGTACGCAAGTGCCGACTGTGGCTGGTCGTTCCAGGTGCCGGTGTTGCTTCCATCTAGGTTGTATTTGGTGAGGTCGGCGATGGCGGTGTTCGCTGGTACTGAGAGGCGTGCGCCGCCTTGTTCGACTTTGGTGAACAGGGCGTTTTCTTCGTTGGTGCCGTTGACCACGGAGGAGACTCCGTCTCCTGACTGGTCAAAGCCGTGTTCGGAGAAGTTGTTCGAGGTTGATTCGGCTGGTATGACGAGTATTGCGGTGCGGGGTCCGCCGACGTTGAAGTTGATGTCGGCAAAGAGGCAGAACGTGTTGGGGGGACACTTGTCTTTGCCTCGGCCCTGGATGAGGTATGGCTCGGTCATGTCCTTTTCCTTTCTCTGGTTTGGGCTATGTCGCTCCTATCCATTGAATATTGGTTCGGGCCATGGCAAAGCGAAATTGTCATTCGAGGCTGGGTTGATGCTTATCGGACTTCTGACACTCGGTTCCGATGGTGTGGGGTTGCCACGATCGGCGGCGGCTTGAGGTGCGGTGATGTTGGTACGTTCCTGGTTAGGGATGCGGTTTGCGGTGGCAATCGCGATGAGTGGGCTTGGGATTAGTGAGTGTTTTCCCAGCTGGGGTGGCGTGTGGTGGTCCAGTGATGTCGGGTGGCCGATTGCTCGTGGGTGCTGTGGGTTTGCGGTGAGCTTGTGAGTGTGTCAGTGGGTGCCATCGGGTGTCTCCAGCAGGTCGAGTGCGTGGTTGATCGCTTCGGACAGGGAGTGGGTTTCGCTGTGTGCCCAGGCGAAGATGGCGGCCATGAGGGCGGCGAGGACTGAGGCGGCGGCGATGCGTGCCGAAGGTGCGTCTGTGCCGTTGGCGATCAGGTTTTTGATGACGAGTTGTTCGGTTGCGGCGTTGTTGGCCCACATGTGTCCGTGCAGGGATGGGGTGTCGGCGACGATGCGGATGCGGCGACGTACGAGGTCGCTTTCGGGTTCGGGTATGTGTTGCCAGGCGGCGCGGAAGCCGTGGATGGTGCGTTTGAGTGGGTTCCATTGTGGTGGCTGTGCTGCGACCATGGAGGCGATGACGGGGTCGTAGGGGTCCTCGAAGAGGACTTGGTGTTTGGAGGGGAAGTGGCGGAAGAAGGTCACCGGTTGGACTCCGGCGCGTTGGGCGATGTGGGGGACGGTGGTTTGTTCGTACCCGTGTTGTTCGAAGAGGTCTATGGCGCATGAGATGAGGCGAGCGCGGGTGCGTTCGCGTTTGTTGGGTGGTGAGGTATCGGAATCCACCCTTAAATGATAGCTCATATCATTTTGGCGCGGGGCGGGATGCGATCCTGATGAACGTGATAGTCACGCCCGCTCTCCTCCCCCAGGTTATGACAGGTACGACAGGCGCACTTTCCGATCAGGGTTGTCCACGTTCGTGTCCACCACGGTGATCGACTGCCACGTACCCAAAGCCAGCTTGCCCTCCACGACCGGAAGGGTCGCGTATGGGGCGATGATTGACGGAAGTACGTGATCTCTACCGTGCCCAGGGGTGCCATGCTGGTGTTCCCACCGATCGTCTGCCGGTAGCAGGTCACGTAGCGCCAAGAGAAGATCGTTGTCCGATCCCGCCCCGGTCTCGATAATGGCGATCCCCGCTGTCGCGTGGGGTACGAACACGTTTAGGAGGCCCGATTCGGCCTCGCACTCGCGCAGAAAGGCCTCGCACTCGCTGGTGATGTCGGCAATCGTCTCGTCCTTGCCGGTGGTCAAGGACAGTACTCGGGTGCGCATGCGGAAAACCTTTCGTCGTGGTGTGTTTCTTTCCCACTGTAGGTTCTGCTGCGGCCCAGCGCGTGTTACTTAGGCTGAGCCTCGCTGCTAGCTGGAGGATTATCAGCGGCGGCGTGCGCCTGAGGTCGACGCTGAGTGGGCACCTTTCGGTGCGGTGCGCCCCTTAGCCAAACAAACACGCAAGCAACCAAAGCGCGGGGATTAATTTTCTCCAACGGGAAAAAACAAGTCATAGCGACCAAATGTGGCAGGAAACTGGTCGCCACGGTCACATAGACCAGCAGGTGAAAACCATAGAAAAACGCGACGATGGCATACCGGGCTCGAGGCCAGGCAATGAACAGCACGACCGGGGACAGAAGCTCAAAGCCAACAATCCCCCATTGGGCAGTGTGCAAAAGCCACGGAAAATCCAGCATCCACGTGGAGAAGTCAGTACCGCGACGGACGATAGCCCGCGCCATAGTCGCCGAGTTGACCCATTCGATCCCACCGAAACGGAACTTAGCGAACGCGGCCAGAACGTAGGTGCACACCACCGCGATTTGAACCAGGTTGACGGCCCACCCGGCCCGGTGCGACAGCCTCGTCGTATCGCCCCAACGTGCCTTGCGCAAAGTCGGCAGGACGAACAACAACACCAAGAAGGCAAACCGGTCGTGGTCGACCTTGCCATATGACATCGCGATGATCATCCACTGGAAGTACGAGAAGGCCACAACCCAACCCAGCAAGCGCGGGGCGATATTCAACATGGCCAACAAAGCCGCCGCCAGCACGACAAGAAGCGTACCCACCACTATGGAGTGAGTCGGAGCCGGCAGCGCGAGGACCCGACCAATGAACAGCGGCTGATACAACTCACCGGGAAGATGTCGATGACCCAAAATCCACGGACTGTAAAGCCACCAATCGATGAGAATAAACGCGTAGGCAAAGAAACGCAGCGCCGCGATCCGCCCCATGGCAACCGGCCGAAAAAACCACGACATCCCACGTTCCCACCAGTTCCTGCTAGGACACAGAAGTGGATCGCCACTCACCGCACCGCCTCCCCAACGGACCACGTCGCCTCCACAATGTCGGTCCGCTCCCCTGTCGGACGACCACCATGGAGTTGATAGTGGCGCACAATCAGATCAATGCGCACCAGCGACGGCTCCTGTGGGTTAGCTGACGCAAAGGCCACAGCGATAAGCTCCAAATCCGCTGGGTCCTCCCGAAAACGCGGCAACTGCCCTTCGAACTCGCCGCGCCGCATACCAATCAGGTCATGAGTCAGAACCACCCGCTCCCCTTCCACATTGATCGCTTCCAACCGCGCCGAATTCACCGTGCCGTCAGCCGAATTGGAATATGCGTACATGCGGAAAGGCGCGAAGGGAAAAAAGTCGTCAGACCCCCAAAAGGTCGTCACGACAATAAGAACGGTGACCGCCAGCGTCACCAAAACGCGAAAGAGACGCCCAAAAGGGCTCAAAGGGGGTTCGAGGGTGTGAGGCACGAACAAAAGTATGCCATGGCACCGCACACGACCATTAAGCTGCGAGAACCACCATGGCGCCACAAACAACCCACCGCAGCCACCAGCAAAGAGCCCCGGGCAAAGAAAAACCGCTCCCCCTCAAAGGAAACGGTTCAACACTCGAGGCGACCTAACGTTGCGCCTGCGGCAACGCACACGCGGCAGTACCACCAGGCAACCGGCCGCGATTGCGCGCCACCAACCGATACAGCGGCCACGTCAACCTCGAGGCCACAACATTGGACAAAACCCAACCAGCAGGTTTCCAATACCACTGAGCTCGACGCAGCAGCACCGCCACCGCATCAGGACCAGCCCGACGCATCCCCGGCTCAACCCACTGGATCGCCGCCTCGGCATCTTCGCGCCGAACCCCCAACGCCTCCAAATCGGCCCCCTGCCAGGGCACCACAGCCGCATCGGTACGGATCCGCTTGAGCACAAACTGCGCACTGCGCGAACAAAAGGCACAGTCACCGTCGTAGAGGAAAACTGGTTGACCCATGAATAACCTCCCACAATACGAATCATGTGTCCTAATAACCCCACCCTACCGCCAAGGCCCGCACCTGACTACACACCAAGTCAGTGACCCCCGCCGCGACTAGTCAACCGACAACTCCCCCAACACCGACCAATCATCGTGCCCAACCCAGGCATTGACAATCCGCGGTGTCCGCACCAAATGAGACGGCAACGTCCGCTGCGCTTGCCGAAAATGCTCCGAATTCACATGATGCGACGCCGCCTCCTCATCCCGAAACGCCTCCAACAACACATACTCGCCAGGATCGTCAACACTGCGCGACCACTCAAACCACAAACAGCCCGGCTCGGCGCGAGTAGCCGCGGTGAAATCAGCCGCCACCACCGGCCACGAATCAGCGAAATCATCCTTAACCTGGAACTTCGCAGCAATAAAAATCATAAAAATCCCCCTATCAGACCCGATGCGCCCCATCGTAAAACACCAACGGCCCACCCGGGCCACACTCAACAGAACAACCCGATCGACACCACAAGACACCCAAAGGCCACCACACCAACCAGCCGTGGCCTAACCTCAAAAGCAAAGCCACACATGTGAAAGGACGTGACCACCACGTGAGCGCCACACCCGATGCCACCTCAAAAGACCGCTCCAGCCGCCGCTGGGGCTGGACGCTAGCCGCCATCATCGCGCTGGCGCTGGCAGGGTTTGTCTTCTACGAATATCACCAGTTCAATCAGTTGACGCTGCATGAGGTGGCGCAAAACGAGTGCCTCATGGAGCGGGCGTGGCAACGATTGGACGCCCAGACTGAATCGGTTGAGGACACTTTCTTGTTTCGCGACTACCTAGCCTGCAAGTACACGCCGTGAGACATGTGCAGGTGGCATCGTCGGAGGTTTCCTCGGCTGGTCGAACAGCGTTAACGGTGCCTCTTGCGGCCCTGATCCCGCACTTTCCCGGGTGTCTAGTCAATGTCGCTAGCTGGTTTGACGCTGATGCCCAGCGCCGAGGCCAAGGCGGGAGCTACCACATAGAGTGCGTCGATGTCGATTGTCGCGCCTGCTAGGTGGGTTATTCCGTCGATGTCGGTGAGGTTGGTGGAGGTAAAACGGGTCCCGCCGGTGACCGTGGTGTGGTGAAAGGAAGCGCCGGTGAGGTCGCACTCAACGAAGGTGACATTGTCCAACGTGGCTTCGGTGAAATCGGCTTCGGTGAGGCGGCAGCGCCTAAAAGTGACGTTGCGTAGGCCGGTGAATCGATAGGCGGACAAGTCAAGTTGACAATCGGTAAAGGTGGTGTCGCGTATACGCCCGTTGATCAGGTGTAGCCCGGTGGCGCGGGTGTCGGTCAGGCCGCTGCGAATGATGGTGCTGTCTTCGGCGAAAAGCCCCGACAAGTCGCTGCGATCGAACGTGGTGCCACGAATCCGGGCCTTGGTTAGTTGAGCGCTGCTGAGGATGCCGTTGATGAGGTGACAGTCGCTGATATCGACGTCTTCGGCCTCGGTGTTGCTCCAGTCCCCGGCGGTGACGCTGAGGCGGTCCCATGTGGCTTCGTCGACCAGTTCGGGCTGAGTGATCATGTGTACCGCTTTCTTATCGGAGGCGTCATTAATACCCGTTGCCTATGACATCACAGGATTTTCTCCAGTGTTCTAGGCTGGGATACATGGCGTCGTCTGAGGTTGCGGATGTGCAGTGGTCCTCCGGTGGAGGGAACCTAGAGTCGATGGGCCCTGGGCGGGATCCCTATCGTGTGTACCTGGAGTCATTGGGGTCGAAGGAATCGCGACGGACCATGGCCGGATGTCTGGACCGTATCGCGCAAATGTTGTCCGGCGACGAGAATGCCACCGGGGCGGGCCAGCCGTGGCATTTGCTGCGCTACGAACACACCTCGACGTTGCGGTCGGTCATGTTGGATCGGGGCTGGTCGGGCTCGTACATCAATAAACACCTCGCGGCGCTGCGGAGGGTGCTGCAAGAGGCCTGGCGTCTGGACTTGATCGGCGCAGAGGACTACCAGCGCGTGTGTGACGTGCAGCCGGTGAAGGCGACTAGGCTCCCGGCCGGGCAGCAAATCGATGCGGAGACGCTCAGCGGAGCGTTGTACGCCTGCGACATGGACGATTCCCCCGCTGGGGCACGGGACGCGGCGGTGCTGGCGGTACTGTATTCGACCGGTTGTCGTCGTTCAGAAGTCGCGTCGTTGCGCTTGGTCGACTATGACGAATCCGAGCGAAGTCTGCGGGTATTGGGTAAAGGTAACAAGGAACGGCTGGTGTACCTCACCGAAGCGGCTCAGCAGCGTCTGGACCGGTGGATGAGTGTGCGTGGGCAGGGCCCTGGGGCGCTGTTTTGTCCGATTAACAAAGCCGGGCGGCCTCGCTATGTGGGAAAGACGCAATCGGGACGGTCCCTGTCGGCAATGACCGGCCAAGCCATCGCCGACCTGTTGGTCAAACGGTTGACTCAGGCCGGGCAGCGCCGCCACACGCCGCATGACTTCCGCCGCACCTTCATTGGTGAACTCTTGGACGCTGGCGTGGACTTGGCCATCACTCAGTCGCTGGTGGGCCACGCGTCGCCGGTGACTACGGCGCGCTATGACCGCAGGCCGCAACGGCGATCCCGGGAAGCGGTGGATAAGTTGCGCCTGCCCGAAGTCTGAGGCTGGTGTCGAAGCTCACCTAGTCGCGGATGCTTCATCGGCGCACAATGAGAGAAACCACCCCGCACCCCATCGCCGAGGAGTCACCTTGTTCGGAGTCATCGACTTGTGGGCGTACGTTATCGCCACGGTCATCATCGTGCTGCTGCCGGGCCCTAATTCGTTGTACGTGCTTTCGGTGGCGTCACGACGCGGAGCGCGCACGGGCTGGGCTGCCGCCAGCGGCGTCTTTGTTGGCGACACGATCCTTATGATTGCCTCTGCGGCTGGCCTTGCCTCGGTGTTTGCCGCTTCCCCGGCACTGTTCACGGTGGTGCGCTGGGCGGGGGCGCTGTATTTGACGTGGCTGGGGGTGACGTTGCTGGCCTCGGCGTGGAGGCGACTTCGACGTGACCCCTGTGCGGTATCCGCCGAGGTCACCTCTGAGAGCCTTCTGTCACGGGAGCGGCCCTTTCGGCGTGCGTTGATCGCCAGTTTGCTTAACCCGAAGGCCATTTTGTTCTTTGTGGCGTTTTTCGTGCAGTTCGTTGACCCCAACTATGCGTGGCCGGTGCTGTCGTATCTGCTGTTGGGTCTGATTGCCTTGTCGTGTTCGGCGGCCTATCTAGCGGTGCTGATTGTGTCGGGGTCGAAGCTGGCGGCGGCCTTTGCCCATCGGCGTCGCCTCGCTGCGGGTGGCACGTCTGTGGCGGGGGCGGTCATGGTTGGTTTCGCCGTGCGGCTAGCCGCTGGTAACTAATAGCGCCGTTATAGGGCGGTGATGTCGCCACGGGCGCGTTCGCTGCGGGCTAGGGCGCGAATGAGGTTCAGGCTGCCGTGGCGGGCGATCGACAGGTTCGCCAGCAGGGCGATGGCGGTGCGAGCGGCTGAGGTGTTGAGCTCAACCTCGTTGATCTCCAGGCTGGTGGCGAGGTCGTCTAGGTGGACGGCCATTTCCATGATCCGGGTGGCGAGGTAGTCGTCCAAGGAAATGCCGTAACCCCACTTGGCGATGTGAATAACATGGTCGGCCGGCAGTTCAAACAGCGTGTCTTGGAGCGAGTCGATGGCGGCGGTGACGTCGCTGACCAGCGCGGCGACACCGCCGGTGGCTAGGCGATCGCCACCGTCGCGGATGGCGGTGTTGCCCGGTGAGTCGATGCCGGTGTTGAGCCAGTCGGCCTGTGCGTAATGCTCATCGAGGGTGACGACCTTCGCCCCGGGCGGCGCATCGGTATCGAGCGCGGATTGGACCGACAGAATCTGGTAGGCGGTATGCCCGGCCAGCGCTTTGATGGTGAATTGGTCTAGGAGGCTGGGTTCTTCCCATCGTTGGGTGAGTCGTTGGTGGGTCAGGAGGGTGGCGGTGGTGGTGGCGGCGTGGATGAAGTCGGTGCGGATTGTGCTCATGGTGTGCCCCTGTGGTGGCCGGTGGTGTGGGTCTTCATTGTTCCTTGCTCAGCGGGCTGTTGGGGGTGTTAGCGCACTGAGACGTGGACGTGGTTGGTGTGGTCGCCGTTGGGGGTGCCGTTTCCGGATGAGTATGCCGACCAGCCTCGGCCGGGGAACCAGATCTGGTGGTACCAGATGACGTAGTAGACGCCCAGGGCGTCGGCGTGGTTGACATACCAGGCGGCGAGGTTGTCGCCGTAGGTTTTGTGGGCGCCTTGGGCGGCTTCGTTTCGGAATCCGTCGGGGGCGGCGGAGAAGTCGCAGGCGCGTCCTTGGGGGTGTTCGCCGCCTCCGCCTGAGCGGTAGCACGAGACGTAGTGGTTGAATCCAGCCGATTGGGTTTCGTTGAGCACGTGCAGGGTGCGGGGGGTGAGGCAGCCTGAGGTGGTGGGGTCGTTGACGGAGCAGGATTCTGAGGGCAGGGAGCCATCGGAGTTGCGTTCGACGGGGGCGGGTGCTCCGGCTCCGCCGTCGCCGCTGGGGCCGCCTTGGCTTTGCATGCGTAGTTCGTCGAGTTTTGCTTCGAGGTCGTCGCGGGCTGCTTGGGCTTCTTCGAGGGCCTCGGCGGCGGCTTCGAGTTCGTCTTCGAGGGCGGCCTGTTCGTCGCGGAGGCGTTGGGCGGTTTCTTCGACGTCGGCTACGAGGGCGGCGCGTTCTTCGGCTAGGAAGGTCAGGTAGGTCAGTGAGTCGATGGCGACATCGGGTGAGGGGGCCGACAGTAGGGCTGAGGTGGAGGCTAGGTCACCTTGTTGGTGTAGGTAGACGGCGTAGTCGTTGAGGTCGTCGGTGAGTGCTTCGGCTTGGGCTTCGGCTTGGGCGAGGGATTCTTCGATGTCCTCGGCGCGTTTTTCGGTGGCGGTGAGGGTGTCTTCGGCTTCGACGACGGCCTCGAGTGCTTCGGCGAGGTCTTCTTCGAGTGCGTGTTCGTCGGGGTCGGCCGATGCTGGTGGGGCCAGCAGGAATAGTAGCGCGATCACGGCGGTGCCGATGGCGATCAGGTGGCGTAGCAGCGGGGAGTGGTGTTGGGTGTGCACGGGTGGGTCAGCCTTTCTGCGTCGTTGGCCCCTTGGGGTAGGGGTTGAGACAACTCAGCCGTCCTTCACGATAGCTGCTTCTTCTGGGTGCCTGTTGTGCACGGTGTGGGTGTTGACGCTGTGTGAGGGGGTGTGAGCGCAGCGGTGGGGTGCTGGTTAGAGGTTGGTGTCGACCACGAGGGGGGCGTGGTCGGAGGCGCCTTTGCCTTTGCGTTCGTTGCGGTCGACGTAGGCGTCGGTGACGTGGGTCATCAAGGACGGGTTGGCTAGGAGGAGGTCGATGCGCAGGCCGCGGTTTTTGGGGAAGTCGAGGTTGCGGTAGTCCCAGAAGGTGAAGGGCTGGTCGTATTTGAGGGCACGGGGGTAGACCTCGGTGAGGTTGGTCTCTTGCAGCTCGTTCAAGGCGGCGCGTTCGGCGTCGGTTGTGTGGGTGGTGCCTTCCCAGGCGTCGATGTCGTAGATGTCGTCGTCGGTGGGGCACACGTTGAAGTCACCGGTGATGGCGTAGGGGCTGCTGTCGTCGCGGTTGGCGGCTTCGGCGGCCAGGGCGCCTAGGAAGTTGAGTTTGTATTCGTAGTGGGGGTCGGTGATGTCGCGGCCGTTGGGGACATAGACCGACCAGATGCGGACGCCGTTGCAGGTGGCGGCGATGGCGCGGGCTTCGGTGGCGTTGTTGAAGGCGGGTTGGTCGGTCAGGTCGCGTTGGATGTGGTCTAGGCCGACTCTAGAGAGGATGGCCACGCCGTTCCAGCGGCCTTGGCCGTGGGCGGCTACGGCGTATCCGGCGTCGTTGAATCGTTGGGCGGGGAAGGCTTCGGTGGTGGTTTTGAGTTCTTGAAGGCACACCACGTCGGGGGTGTTGGCTTCGATCCAGGCGGCGAGCCGGTCGGCTCGGGCGGTGATGGAGTTGATGTTCCACGAGACGATGCGCACCGTGATGGTTCCTTCCCAGGTTTCGTTGTCTCAGCTGCTGTGTTGACGCTACCAGCGCCTATTGGGGTCGGGCGGTGCCGCTGAGGCCTTCGGTGAGGGGGAGCTCCAGGTGGGGGGTGTCCTCTTCGGCGTTGGTGCGCAGCATTGTGGTCATGAATAGGGGGACGCCGACCACGGCGACGAATCCGGGTACGGCGATGCCGGAGTCGTTGACGAGGAACCCGATGATCGCCACGGCGGCTAGGCCGGTGAGCGCGGCTTGTTGGGGGCGTGACAGGTCGGCCAGCGCGCCGTGTCTCCACATCCAGATGATGGCGATGACGCCGGCGGCGACTAGGAGGGTCAGGGGGGTGTTGAACACGGTTGACCAGGCGGCTGCGGCTTTGCGCAGGATGGTGAGGAAGGCTTCGCCGCCGAGGATTTGTCCGACGAAGCGGCCGAGGTGGGTTTGTTGTTCTTCGGGGCGTAGGAAGTCGATGAAGCCGATGAGGGCGATGATGCCGGCGGAGGCGGATCCGGCGATGAGGGTGGTGGCGATGGAGAGGCGTTTGCCAAATAGTGCCAGGCATAGCAGCACCATGGTGGCGATGAGGGTGACGGTGCCGCCGACGTTGCGTCCCCACATGGGGGCGGCTACGACGATGCAGGCTGTGGCGGCGGCGGTGGGGGCGCCGTAGGTGAGGTAGCGGCCTTTCCATGGGGTGAGGGCGACTAGGAGGATGGCGGCGGCGGCGAAGGCGCCGAAGGCGTAGTTGCCCATTCCGGCGAAGCGGGCGCCGACTTGGGCGGTGTAGCCCATGGGGGTGTGTAGGGAGAGCGCTGATCCGGCGATGAGGTCGGCGGCGATGACGGTGAAGGTGAGTGCGGAGATGACTAGGGCGGGGCCGTAGCGTCGTTTGCGGACGGGGGCGATGGAGGCGGCGGCGGCGCATCCGATGGCGAAGGCGATGGTGAGGGCCCAGAGGGCGACGCGGGGGGTGCTGGCGTGCCACCAGGGGATGGATCCGGCTGCGGTGGCGGCTACGGGTAGGGAGGCCACGGTGAGCAGGCCGAAGGTGAGGAGGGCGCCGGGGGTGTGGTCGCGGCCGCGGATGGCGATGGCGGTGGCGCCGATGATGGCGATGATGCCGGCTACGGCGATGGTGAGGAAGAAGTTGGGCATGGCCGCGGCTACTGATTGGGCGGCGCGGGTGTGGGAGATGCCGCCGTCGATGGCTTCTTGTGCGGTGAGGGTTTCGTTGTTGGAGTTGATGCCGCGGCCGGTCATGGAGGGGTGGAGGGGGATGTCGACGGTGCGCAAGATGGTGGGGGCGATGTCGACGATTTGGACGTAGCCGTCGCGGCCGGTGGTTGGTGAGGATGCCCATCCGGGGTTTGTGGTGGGGCCGGTGTACATCAGTGGGTGTAGTGAGGTGGGGCTGTGGGAGTCGGAGATTCCGGCCACGATGATGTCGAAGGTGTCCGGTAGTGAGGCGAGGGCTTGGTTGAGGGCGGCGTCGGCTACGGCGGCTTGGGCGGGGCGTTGGGCGGCTTGGCGTTGTTCTTGGGTTTCCTCATCGATGGTTTCCTCGTCGATGGGGTCGATGTCTTCGGCTTCGGGTTGGTGTTCTTCTCCGGCTTCGGAGGCGTCGTATTCGACTTCGTGGGCTGATTGTGGCGACATGCCGATGGAGACGCCCGGGTCGATCAGGACGATGGGGCATTCGGCGGCGGCGTGGGCCGTTGAGGTGAGGTCGTCGCGCCAGTAGTCGAGGTGGCCTTCTTGTCCGGCGGCGGCCACGGCGGCTCCGCTGCCGATGGCGGCGATGCAGATGTCGGTGTGGTCGAAGCTGTCGCCGTCGAGGTCGGCTTCGTTGGCTTCGAAGCGGGCGGCGGTCACCGATTCGGCTAGCGCTCCTACGTGGGACCCGTAGGCGTATTTGTCGTTGACGGCGACGCGTTCGACCGCGTCGGGTAGTAGCCAGTTTCCGCCCAGGGAGATGGGGTTGGAGAAGGTGGATTGTTCGAAGCAATCGGAGGTGCGGGCGCCGATTCCTCCGGCGCGGTTGCCGGTGCCGATGGTGGCCCAGGCGGCTTCGGGGCAGGTCCAGGCGCCGATGGTGCGCACACTCATGGAGGCTACGGCGGAGGAGCCGGCCATGTCATAGAGGGTGGGGGTGTCGTGGGGGTTGATGTCGCCCCATTGCAGGCCGGGGATGCCGATGAGGGCGACGCCGGTGGGCTGGTCTTGTGTGGTGGTGTCGTCCTCGGCGAAGGCTCCCCCGGCGGTGCAGGCGGACAAGGCGACGATGGTTGCTGCGGCGAGGAAGGCGGTGGTGGCGCGGCCGATGCGGCCGCGTGCGCGCAGGCGGGCTTTGGGTGTGGGCGCAAGCTCAGTGGCCCGCCGCAAGCGGTTGAGTATCGGAAGAGTTTTCAATGCCGTCCCACCGGTGTGTGTGAACCAGTCTCTCAGCTTTCTCTGTGTGTGACTGAGAAACACTGTGTCATTTAGCCTAACGTGACGTTGCTGGCCGATAAGCCGCGACCTAAATGACGATGAGGCTGTCCCACATTTGGTGGCGGTTGGCCTCGCGCGGCGATGAGAGTGGATGGCTGCCCGGTAGAGTGTGCGGCATGTTCACAGTATCGACGATCAATGTCAATGGGATCCGCGCGGCGGCGAAGAAGGGCTTCCCTGCCTGGTTGGAAACCACGAAGGCCGATGTGGTGGCGCTGCAGGAAGTACGCGCTGAGGAGCATCAGGTTCCCGAGGCCGTTACGCGGGTGGAGGGCTGGAACTGGGTGTGGGTTCCCTCCCAGGTGGCCAAGGGACGTGCGGGGGTGGCGCTGGCGACGCGGGCGGTGCCGCAGGCGGTGCGCTTTGGTTTTGGGTCCGCGGAGTTTGACACGCATGGGCGTTATGTGGAGGTGGATTTGCCGGAGGTCACGGTGGGGAGTTTGTATTTGCCCTCCGGTGAGACCGGTACTGCGCGTCAGGATGAGAAGATGCGTTTTTTGGAGGAGTTTGGCGCCTATATGCGAGAGAAGTTGGATCAGTCGCGGCGCAGCGGTCGGCATTTTTTGGTGTGTGGTGATTACAATATTGCGCACACCGAGGCTGATTTGAAGAATTGGCGGGGCAATAAGAAGACGTCGGGGTTTTTGCCCGAGGAGCGTCAGTGGTTGAGTGACTTGTATGCCACGGGTTTGGTCGATGTGGTTCGGTCGTTGCATCCTGATCAGGAGGGGCCCTATTCGTGGTGGTCCTATCGGGGTAAGGCGTTCGACAATGACGCGGGGTGGCGTATCGACGTGCATGTGGCGACGCCTGATTTGGCCGCCAGCGCGCGCCAGGCCACTGTTGAGCGGGATGCCTCCTATGACTCTCGTATGAGTGATCACGCTCCGGTGACGGTCACCTATGACATTGGTTGAGTAGGGGTGGCGGGTTCTTAGGGTGTTTGTTCGGCCGCCTCGGGCACACAATGTGGCCCGCAGGTGGCGACGTGGCACCATTGACGCTTGTGAGCATCATTGACTTTCTGCCCAGCACCAGCGCCGATGGCGACGACGTATACGAGGCTTTTCATTCTTGGGCCGATCAGGAGGGCATTGACCTTTATGATCACCAGGAGGAAGCTCTCATGGGGTTGTGTGAGGGCAATAACGTCATCGTGTCCACGCCCACTGGTTCGGGTAAGTCGCTGATTGCCACCGCGGCTCACTTCTATGCCATCAGTCGCGGTGGTACCACTTTCTATACTGCTCCGATCAAGGCGCTGGTCTCGGAGAAGTTCTTCGAATTGTGTAACCAGTTTGGCACCGACAATGTCGGCATGCTCACCGGTGATGCGGCGGTCAACCCCGATGCTCCCCTTATTTGCTGCACCGCTGAGATCTTGGCCAATCTTGCTTTGCGTGAGGGCGCCGATCTTGACTGTGACCAGGTGGTGGCCGATGAGTTCCACTTTTACTCCGAGGTTGACCGCGGCTGGGCCTGGCAGGTGCCCTTGCTGTTGTTGCCCAAGACTCAGTTTGTGCTCTTGTCGGCCACGCTGGGTGATACGTCGTTTTTTGAGAAAGATCTCACCGACCGCACTGGGCGTGACACTCTTGCCGTCACGTCGGTGCAAAGGCCGGTGCCGTTGCATTATCAGTGGCGCGCTACCCCGTTGCATGACACGGTGGAGGATCTTCTGAATCATCAGCAGGCGCCGGTGTACCTGGTGCATTTCACGCAGGCTTCGGCGTTGGATTCGGCCTCGGCGCTCATCAGCGTCAACCCCTCCAGCAAGGAGGAAAAACGTGCCATCGCCGATGAGATCGCGGGTTTTCGTTTCACCACGAAGTTCGGCCAGACTCTTTCGCGGCTCATTCGTGGCGGGGTGGGTGTCCACCATGCGGGGATGCTGCCCAAATACCGTCGGCTGGTGGAACGTTTGGCGCAAAAGGGACTTTTGAAGATCATTTGCGGGACGGACACTCTCGGGGTAGGTATCAACGTTCCCATCCGCACCGTGGTCTTTACCGGCTTGACTAAGTATGACGGCCAGCGGACGCGCCGTTTGCGTGCTCGGGAATTCCATCAAATCGCTGGCCGGGCTGGCCGGGCTGGATTCGACACCGACGGCTATGTGATTTGTCAGGCCCCCGAACACGTCATCGAAAATGAGAAAGCGCTGCGCAAAGCCGCCAGCAACCCCAAGAAAATGAAAAAACTACATAAAAAGAAGCCGCCGGAAGGCACCATCACCTGGACCGAAGAAGGCTTCAACAAACTCATCGACTCCCCACCCGAACCACTCACCTCCCGCATGCGACTCACCAACTCCATGCTCCTAGCCACCCTCTGTCGCCCAGGCGACTCCTTCACCAACGTCCGCAACCTCATCGAAGGCTCACACGCCAACCGCAGCCAACAAATACACATGGCCCGCACCGCCATCTCCCTCTTCCGCACTCTGCGCGACGCCAACATCGTCACCGTCTTGGACCAACCCGACAACCAAGGCCGCACCATCGCCCTCACCGTCGACCTACCCGACCACTTCGCCCTCAACCAACCCCTCGCCCCCTTCGCCCTCGCAGCCCTGGACCTACTCGACGACCAAGCCGACACCTACCAAATGGACATCCTCTCCATCTTCGAGGCCACCCTCGACTCCCCCGGCAACATCCTGGCCGCACAACGCAAAAAAGCCAAAACCGAAGCCATGGACGCCATGCGCGCCGAAGGCCTCGACTACACCGAACGCATGAACCGCCTCGACGACATCGACTACCCCCAACCCCTAGCCGACGAACTCGACATCGCCTTCACCGCCTACAAAACCAGCCACCCCTGGGCCGGCGACTACCAACTAGCCCCCAAATCCATCCTCCGCGAACTCTGGGAAGGCGCCATGACCTTCTCCGAATACATCGCCCGCTACCAACTCCCCCGCGCCGAAGGCACCCTCCTGCGCTACCTCACCGACGCCTACAAAACCCTCACCCAAACCCTGCCCGAGACCCACAAAGGCGACCAACTCACCGACCTCCTCTCCTGGCTGGGCGAAACCGTCCGCCAAATCGACTCCTCACTGCTAGACGAATGGGAACAACTAGCCAACCCCACCGACACCGAAACCGACACACTCGACATCGGACGCCCCGGCACCGCCTTCTCCGACAACCGCCACGCCTTCACCGTCGCCATCCGCAACAGCGCCTTCCGCCACATCGAACTAGCCGCCCACGACAACATCAGCGCGCTGGCCGCGCTCGAGACCGGCTGGGGCAGCAGCGAATGGGACGAGGCGCTGGAGGCCTATTTCGCCCAACACGACGACATTGGCACCACCACCGCCGCGCGCGCCAAGAACATGATTGACATCCACGAAGAGGGCCGTATCTGGAAAATCCGCCACATCATCGATGACCCCCAGGGACACCACGACTGGCATCTGGACGCCGAGGTGGATCTAGACGCCTCCGATGAGGCCGGAGCGGTCGCCTTCACCGTGACAGGGTTCTCCAACGACTAGCCCCGCCCAACAAGTCGCGTACCTAAGCGGCAGGGGATTCGGGCACCTCTGCCATATACTGACCGGTCACCTCAAGATCGACCGATCCAGAGGAAAGCGACCGCAGTTGCGACTCCAAACCCTCCACATCATCAGTGGCCACATCAAACCTCATCGACGACCCCCAATGTACGTCGATGACGATCGCGGCCCCTGAACGCAACAGCGACTCAATCACCGGCCCAATCGCGTAGTCTGCCTCGATACTCACCCGATGCAGGGGCCGCAACAGGTGAGTCCCCACCGATTCCACCGCCTGCGCCACCGAAGTCGAATAGGCCCGCACCAGGCCACCGGCGCCCAACTTCACACCCCCGAAGTAGCGCGTCACAATCGCCAGGGTGTTGGTCAACTCCCGACCGGTGAGCACCTCCAACATCGGCGCTCCGGCCGTCCCGGCCGGTTCTCCATCGTCGTTGGAACGCCGCAACGGCCCCTGTGTGCCGACCACATAGGCGGTGCAATTATGCGAAGCATCCCAAAAAGTACGCCGATGCGCAGCGATGGCCTCCCTGGCCTGCGATTCGGTCTGAACTCGAAACAGAAAACACCAAAACCGCGACTTTTGAATCGTCACGTCGTGACGACCATTCGAACTGATGATGCGCACCCCAGTAGTCTCTCACTCGAATGCGTTCGGGGGCACCGCGTATACGCGGTGCCCCCGAATATGCCTAGGGAACGTTAACGACGCCCAGACACGGCCTTGCGGAAATCACGGTTGAGCTGGCCGATGACATCCAGCCCAATCTCCTTGGGACAGGCCACGGCACATTCACCGGTGTTGGTGCAGCCACCAAACCCAGCCTCGTCGTGCTCTTGGACCATGCCGATGACACGCGTGTGACGCTCCGGCTGCCCCTGCGGCACCAACCCCAGGTGAGCGACCTTGGAGGCCATGAACAACATGCCCGAACCATTGGGACACGCCGCCACACACGCACCACAGCCAATACACGCCGCGGCGGCAAAGGCCGCGTCCGCATCAGCCTTGGGTACCAGCTGCGCGTGCGCATCCGGCGCGGTCCCCGTCGGCGCCGAGATGTAGCCACCGGCGGCAATGATCTTATCGAACGCTTCCCGGTCGACCACCAGGTCTTTGATCACCGGGAAGGCTTTGGCCCGCCACGGTTCAATGTCGATGGTGTCGCCATCGGCGTAATGGCGCATATGCAGCTGACAGGTCGTCGTGGCCGCGTTGGGGCCATGCGGCTGCCCATCAATCACCAAAGAACACGCGCCACAGATACCCTCGCGGCAGTCATGGTCGAACGCGACGGGGTCCTCACCCTCGCCGGTGAGCTTCTCGTTGAGAACGTCCAGCATCTCCAGAAACGACATGTCGGGGCTGACGTCGTCGAGGATGTAGGAGACCATCGCGCCATCGGTGTCGGCGTCGGCCTGACGCCAGATCCTGAGTTTGAGTTTCACTTGTAGCTCCGCGTGCTGGGTTTGACGTATTCGAAGTTGAGGTCCTCTTTGTGGAGGATGGGTTTACTGCCCTGTCCCCACTCCCAGGCGGCGACATAGGAGAAATTCTCATCGTCGCGCATCGCCTCGTTGTCCTCCGTTTGGCTCTCGGCACGGAAGTGCCCACCGCAGGATTCCTCCCGATGCAACGCGTCGATACACATCAGCTCCGCTAGCTCAAAGAAGTCCGCGACACGGCCAGCGCGTTCGAGCGACTGGTTGAGTTCGGCACCGGTGCCAGGCACCTTCACGTTGGTCCAGAACTCTTCCTTCAAATCGCGAATGAGCGCGATGGCCTTGTTCAGGCCCGCATCGGTACGTTCCATGCCGCAGTATTCCCACATGATGCGGCCCAACTCGCGGTGGAAGGAGTCAACCGTGCGGCTGCCGTTGATGCTCAGCAGCTTCTCGATACGGCTGGTGACCGCCTGCTGGGCGGACTTGACATCCTCATGGTCCTCGCCCAGGGCCTCGAATGGCCCATCGGCCAGATAGTCGTTGATGGTGTTGGGCAACACGAAGTAGCCATCGGCTAGGCCCTGCATCAGTGCCGAGGCACCCAGTCGGTTCGCGCCGTGGTCGGAGAAGTTGGCCTCTCCAATCACAAACAGGCCCGGGATGCTCGACTGCAAGTCATAGTCGACCCACAGACCACCCATCGTGTAGTGCACGGCCGGGTAGATACGCATGGGCTGCTCATAGGGGTTCTCCCCAGTGATGCGCTCATACATGTCGAACAGGTTGCCGTACTTGGCCTCGACCGCCTCGCGTCCCAAACGCTCAATGGCATCGGCGAAGTCCAAGTACACGCCCAGCCCGCCGGGGCCGACACCGCGACCCTCATCGCAGACGTTCTTAGCCGCCCGCGAGGCGATGTCGCGCGGCACGAGGTTACCAAAGGAGGGGTAGATCCGCTCCAGGTAATAGTCACGTTCGGACTCGGGAATGTCGGCCGCGGCACGCTCATCACCGCCGGTCTTGGGCACCCACACCCGCCCGTCGTTACGCAGCGACTCACTCATGAGAGTGAGTTTGGACTGGTGATCACCCGAGACGGGGATACACGTGGGGTGGATCTGCGTGTAGCAGGGGTTGGCGAAGTACGCGCCGTGGCGGTGAGCCCGCCACGAGGCGGTCACGTTGCAACCCTTGGCGTTGGTCGACAAGAAGAACACGTTGCCATAGCCACCGGTGGCCAACACGACAGCATCGGCCAAATGGGTGGTGATCTCGCCGGAGACCAGATCCCGCACGATCACACCGCGCGCCTTGCCCTCGACGATAACCAGCTCAAGCATCTCGTGGCGCGAATGCTGGTTGACCGTCCCGGCCGCGATCTGCCGCTCCAGAGCCTGGTAGGCGCCCAACAGCAACTGCTGACCGGTCTGCCCTCGGGCATAGAAGGTACGCGAGACTTGCGCACCACCGAAGGACCGGTTGTCCAACATGCCGCCATACTCACGGGCAAAGGGAACACCCTGAGCGACACACTGGTCAATGATCTGCACACTCACCTCGGCCAGGCGATGCACGTTCGACTCCCGGGCACGAAAGTCACCACCCTTGACCGTGTCGTAGAACAGCCGGTGGATCGAGTCGCCGTCGTTGCGGTAGTTCTTCGCCGCGTTGATGCCACCTTGAGCGGCAATCGAGTGGGCCCGCCGCGGCGAGTCTTGGAAACAGAAGTTCTCCACCCGGTAGCCCAGTTCGCCCAGGCTGGCCGCCGCGGAGGCACCGGCCAGGCCGGTACCCACCACGATGACACCGAGCTTGCGACGGTTGGCCGGGTTGACCAGGCGCGCGGAGAAACGGCGCTGGCTCCAGCGTTCGTTGATGGGGCCCGTGGGGGCTTTGTCGTCGGCGATGTCCTCGCCGAGGGTGTAGTACTCGAATGACATTTAACTCACCAGCCCAAGGATGACGGCGGTCGGGACCGACAGGAACCCGACGACGATGATGATGGCGAACAGCGTGGAGGCCCGTTGCAGGGTCTGTTGGGTGCGCGCCGAGGACAGTCCTGCGGTTTGGATCGCTGACCATAGGCCGTGGCGTAGGTGTGCGCCCAGCATGAGGACTGCGGCTATGTAGATGAGGGTGACCCACCAGCGGTCGGGGGCGAAGGTGGCGATGACAGCGGCGTTGACGTCGCTGTGCTCTTCGACGGGGTTGACGTGGCGGGTGGTGAGGTCGAGGATGTGGAAGATGACGTAGAGGAAGATGATCAGGCCGCCCCAGCGCATGGTGCGGGCCGCGTAGGAGCCGCGGACGGGGGGCCGGTGGGCGTATTTGACCGGGCGGGCCGCATGCGCGCGTCGGGTGAGGACGATCGCCGAGGACACGTGGGCGATCAGTGCCACTAGCAAGACGATGCGGATGATCCACAGCAGTCCTTCGTAGGGCAGCAGCGGTGCTCCCAGGTTACGCAGCCATTCGGCGTATGCGTTGAAGGAATCTCCCCCGAAGAAGATCTTCAGGTTTCCGATCATATGGGCGACGATGTAGCCGATCAGGATGACACCTGAACCGGCCATCACATATTTGAGCCCGACCGACGAGCGCCGTTGCGTCGCGGGGGCTTTCGTTTTCACATCTGTTGACACCTTTCCAGGCTACGAAATGCCCCACTTAATCGTCTAATGCATGAAGCGACGCCATTCCATGCCAGTAGGCTATGAGGATGCGTTATGAACAGCTCATCGCGTTCCTCGCGGTCGCAAAAACCCGACATTTCACCCAAGCGGCGCAAGATGTCGGTGTGTCACAGCCCTCACTAAGCAAACAGATCCAATCACTGGAAACAGCGCTAGGCGCAAAAATCTTCACCCGATCCCGTGGACGCATCGAACTGACCGACGTCGGCCAAGCCCTCCTCACCCACGCCCGCCGCATCACCGGAGCCGTCGACGCGGCCCGCGCCGACGTCGACGACGTCCTAGCGGTGCGCTCAGGCCGACTACGACTGGGAGCCACGCCCTCCCTATGCGCCTGGCTCATCGCCCCACTACTAGCCCGCTACCTCGAACGCCACCCGCACGTCAACGTCGCCATCATCGAAGACGGATCCGAATCACTCACCGACCGACTCTCCGCTGGCGAAGTCGACCTCGTCTTCACCACCGCCCGCCCCGAATCGGCCGAACCACTCATCGTCCAACCCCTACTGACCGAAGCGCTCGTCGTAGCCTCAGCAGCCAGCCAGCCACCCCTATCAGCCCAAGAATTCATTGGACTAACCCAGCTGCGCGAACAACAATTCATCCTCCCCGCCACCGGATACGACCTACGCAGCCTGACATTGGCCGCATGCAAACAAGCGGGATTCACCCCCCGCATCGCCGTAGACGGCGGAGCCACCGACGCCGTCATCGGCCTCGTCGAAGCCGGACTCGGAGTCGCCCTCCTACCCGCCATGATCGCCGCAACCCGACCCGAGCTGCGCTCCACCCCCCTGGCCCCACCCGGCGCAGCACGCACCATCTCACTGACCCAACGCGGCGACATCACCCCCACCAACGCCGCAGCCGCCTTCGCCGAATGCGTCGACGAACACCTCACCGACCTCCACGCCTGGGGACGACTACCCGAAGGCATGAAAGCAATCTGACCGACCACAACAAACACCACCGGCCAACCACTCTCACTCCCGATGACGAAACGCCCGCCGATAAGCATCCGGAGCAACCCCCACCACCGCCTTAAACTGCCGCCGCAACGTCGTAGCAGTCCCCAACCCAGTAGCCACCGCCACAGCCACCACACTCAAATCAGTAGCCTCCAACAACTCCTGCGCCCGCCGCACCCGCTGCACCAACAACCACCGCATCGGCGTCTGCCCCGTCACCGCCCGAAAACGCCGAGCCAAATGACGCGAACTCATATTCGCCTCTCGCGCCATATCAACCACACTCAACGGCCGATCCAAACGCGACAAAGCCCACTCCAACACCGGCGCCAACGCATCCCCAGCCCGGCCCGGCACGGGCGAAGTCACAAACTGCGCCTGACCACCCAAACGATGCGGCGGAACCACCAGCCGCCGCGCCACCGCATTAGCCACCGAAGCCCCAAAATCACGCTGCACCACATGCAAACACACATCCACCGCAGCGGCCTTCCCCGCCGACGTCAACACCGAACCGTTATCGGTATACAACACATCCGCATCCACCACCGCCCCGCCAAAACGCTCACCCAACTCCCGCGCATGAGCCCAATGCGTCGTCACCCGCCGCCCATCCAACAGACCCGCAGCACCCAACACAAACGCCCCAGTACACAACGACACCACCCGAGCCCCCGCCGCATGAGCCGCCCGCAACGCCTCAATAACCTCACCCGAAGGCACATCCCCAACATCAGCCAAAGCCGGCACCACCACCACATCAGCACCAACCAAACCCTCCAACCCAACCTGAGGCTCCACCACAAACGGCCCCACCCGCGCCGAGGCAGGACCACACAACTGAACCTCATACCAACCATCGGGCCCATCAACCAACGGACGCCCAAAAATCTCACACGCCACCGCCAGCTCAAAATGCAACAAACGACCAGCCACCAACACCGCAACCCTCGACATGTCCGAAATTGTACGCACCACGGCGTTCCAGACACACCCACCAACCCCACCAGGAGAGCAAACTAGAACCACCAACCACACCAGAACGGACCCACATGACCACCACACAACCCATAGCCATCTACGGAGCCACCGGACACACCGCACAATTCATCACCCGCGAACTACACCACCGCGGATACCCCACCATCATCTCCGGCCGCGACACCACCACACTGACCGCGCTGGCCCACACCTGGAAACACACACAGGCGCGACCGGCATCCATAGAAGACCCATCCGCACTCGACCGAGCCCTCGACGGCTCCCAAGCCGTCATCAACTGTGCCGGACCCTTCGCACTCACCGCCACACCACTCATCGAAGCAGCACAGCGCGCGCACATTCCCTACCTCGACATCGCCGCCGAAATCGAAGCCAACCTCGACACCTTCACCAACTACGCCACCGCATCCATACCCATAGTGCCGGCCATGGCGTTCTTCGGTGGCCTAGCCGACCTACTAGCCACCGCCGCCATCAGCCCCGGCCAGCATGCCGAAGCCATCCACATCGCCTACGGGCTCACCAGCTGGCACCCCACCCCCGGCACCCGCAGCGCCGGACGCATCTCGGCCCAACGTCGCGCTGGAAAACGCATCCGGTTCGCCGATAAGACCTTGCAATACCACGACGAACCAGCCCGGCAACAAGAATGGACCTTCCCCGCCCCGCTGGGTCAGCAAACAGTATGGACCGAATTCACCATGGCCGACGTCGTCACCATCCCCAGCCACCTCAACGTCACCGACATACACACCTATATGACCCACACCGCCGTCGAAGACATATCCAACCCCGACACCCCAGCGCCACAACCAACCGACACGCAAGGCCGCTCCGATCAAAGATTCACCATCGACCTCACCGTCGACACCCAAACTCACCAACAGCGGGCAACCGCACACGGACGTGACATCTACGCGACCACCGCCCCCCTGGTAGTCGAAGCGCTCCAACGCATCCTGGCCCGAAAAACCCACACCACCGGCGCCGCCTCGCCCGGGCACATGTTCGACGCGGCGGACTTCCTACGCACCCTGGCCCCACACCTCGACGTCACCATCGAACAAAGGCCCAACCGGTAAAACAGCCCTAACCAGCCGGTCGATACCACCACCGAAGTTCGCGCCCCAACACAACGACCAGACAACCGCCCCTACCCGCATCAACACGCTCAACCCAAATCAGGGTGAAGACCAACCCGGTCAAACATCGCCGCCGTCTGCCGAGCCGAGGGCTGGCCCGCATCAGGGTCAGCCCCCAACTTCAACAACTGCTCCACCACCGCAGCCGAGCCCTTGAAAACCGCCCCCGCCAACGGAGACTGGCCCCGATCATTCAACGCATTCACATCCGCACCCCGAGCCGCCAACGCCGCCACCGTCGCAGCATGACCATGATAAGCCGCCAACATCAACAACGAATCCCCCGAACCCGTCGCCAAATCCACAGGCAAACCCGCCGACAAATACGCCTCTAGCCGGTCGGAATCACCCGTACGCGCCAAATCGAATGCCCGCTGCGCAATATCAGCGAAATCCTCACCACCGGGCCCCTGGCCAGAAAACCGCTCAACCTCATCCTGTGCACTCATAGATCAAGACTGCCACAAACCACAACCGGACAGGCCCACACCGCACACCCGAACACACCCTCAACGACTCAACCCATGACCACGCTCGAACAACACCTCGCCACCAGCGTCAACCACATCAACCGGCAACCTTCCCGTGGCATCACGCTCACCAAAAATCACCCCCGCCAACGACCTAACCGCAGAAGCCGTCGTCGCATACGTCGCCACCGCCGCACCCGGAGCATCCATATAGGCAATATCGCTCGGATTCTCCACCGCCACCGCCACCACATCAGTACCCGAACCAATAAGCGCCTCCACCAACGCCACCTGATCAGGACTACTACGCAAATTACGAGTCAACACCACCACCACATCAGCATCCTCCGAAGCCGCAACCGCCCGCGCAATCTGCTCAGCAGACGGCTCCACCCCCGTAGCCAACGCCTCCGCATTCACACCACGAGCAGGAAACTGCTCAGCCAACGA
The DNA here is from genome assembly GCF_016925535.1 of Natronoglycomyces albus. NCBI lineage: Bacteria > Bacillati > Actinomycetota > Actinomycetes > Glycomycetales > Glycomycetaceae > Natronoglycomyces > Natronoglycomyces albus. The sequence continues at coordinate 1,895,995 of NZ_CP070496.1, forward strand.
CGCCGTCACATCCTCCCCCACGCCCGTCACCAACACATCCGCACCCGAATCCACATCCAACGGCAACACGCCCTCATTGGACAACAACGTCGTCGTCGCATCCGTAATATCCTGCGCCGAAGCCGTATTCTTCGCCGAACCCACCACCGCATCAACCCGATCCACATTCACCATCGGACTCGACACAATGCCCCGGTCAAACTTCAACCGCAAAATCCGGGCCACCGACTCATCAATACGCTCCTCAGTCAACTCACCAGAAGACACCGCATCCAACACCGCATCAAAAGCCACCTCCAAATCCGCAGGCATCAACAACATGTCCACCCCCGCCTGCAACGCCTTCACCGGGATCTGCGCATCCGAATAATCAGCCCTAACCCCCTCCATCTCCAACGAATCAGTAACCACCACACCATCAAAACCCAACTCATCACGCAACAAACCCGTCATGATCGGCTCAGACAACGTCGCCGGCGTACCCGAGGCATCCAAAGAAGGAAACCGCAAATGCGCCGACATAATCGAATCCACCCCCGCCTCAATCGCCGCAGCAAACGGCGGCAAATCCGTCAACTCCCACTGCTGACGATCATGCGTAATCTCCGGCAAAGCCACATGCGAATCCACATCCGTATTCCCATGCCCCGGAAAATGCTTCGCCGCCGCAGCAACATGGAACCGATACCCCTCCACCTGAGCCGCAGTCAACTCCGCAACCACACCCGGATCAGACGAAAACGACCGCACCCCAATCACCGGATTAGCCGGATTCACATTCACATCAGCCACCGGCGCGAAATTGTAATTCAACCCCATCGCCGCCAACTCCTGCCCCGAAATACCCGCCGCCAACCGAGCATCCTCAAAATCCCCCGAAGCACCCAACGCCATCGAACCAGGCAACGCCGTCACCGGATCACCAATACGAGTAATAAGACCATGCTCCTGATCAGTCGAAATCAAAGCCGGAACCCCCGCCCCCGACGACACCGCCGCATCCTGAATCCCATTCGACAACTGAGCAATCTGCACCGGATCACCCAAATTATCCGCCCACGAAAAATAAATCACGCCACCAACATGAAACCGCTCAAACAACTCATCCGCATTATCAACCCCATGCGCATCCTGATTCGCCGCCACAAAATCCGCATTCGCCGTATCCGCAGCATCACCGAAAACATAGGTCATAAACAACTGACCCACCTTCTCCTCCAGCGACATCTGCCCAACCATGTACTCCACATAGTCGCCACCATCATCAAACGACCGAGAATCCCGCATACCCTGCCCATTCCCCTTACCCAACACCACAACAAACACAACAACCAACACCGCCACCGCAGTCACCACACCGGCAACAAACAGCGCCCCCCGCCTACTCAAAGAACCGCCCACAGACATCACACACTCCCCCCACTCACATAACCCGCACAATCAAACACCACTAAACAGAAAAACTAAAACCCAGACCGCTCAACCCGCGCCCGCGCCACCAACGCCCGCTCACGCCGCGCCAACCCAAAAGCAGCCAACAACCCAGCCAACAACCCACACAAATGCGCCTGCCAAGAAACATGAGCCTCCTGCGGAAAAACCCCCCACACAAGAGACCCATACACAACCACGACAACCACACTCAACGCAATATCACCAAACTGCCGCACAAAAACACCACGACCCACCAAATAACCAAAATAGCCGAAAACCACCCCAGAAGCTCCGACCGTCACCGTAGCCGACGGCGCAATCAACCACACCCCCAACCCCGACAAAACCACAATCACACCAGAAGCCACCACAAACCCACGCCAATCACGCAGCGCCGCCACCACCCCCATCAACACCAACGGAACCATATTCGACACCAAATGCCCCGCACCCACATGCAACAAAGGAGCCACCACCACCCCCGGCACCAACCCCGACCACGACCGCGCCTCAATCCCCCACGACGTCAACGCCCACGGCAACAACCAATCAACCAACACCAACAACCACAACAAACCCAACACCAACAACCACAACAAAACAACCCGCTTCACAAACCCCACCGACGAAGACGACCGCCCCAACTCAAAACCCATAACCCCCAACCTACCCACCACCAACCAACCCCCAAAAAACCACCACAACCCAAACCCAAAACTGCCACACACAGTATTGACACAACCACAGCCACCCATAGAGGATGGAAACCGGCAAACCCAAAAATGCCGACAAACACACCCAACAACAGGAGACCACCCACACAAAAACACCACAACAAACAAACACACAACAACCGGAACAACTCCACGGTGGGGATAGGAGAAACCGGCGTGAACAAACCTGTGGTCTTGGGACAATTCCAACTCGAACACCGCACCATCGAAGTCACCGGACGCGAAGGGAACACGGTGTGGCTCATGCGCATCTACCCCGACCCGCCCATGGCACTCGGATGCGTCGTCGAACTCGACACCGACACACCCCGACTACGCCTATACCGAGCCGAATGGCCCGAACAACTCCGACAGGAGGCCAAACAACAAGCAGCCACCATCTGGAAAAACACCCACAACATCCACAGCGACGCAACCTAGACAACTAACACACCACCACAGCAACGCCTGAACGGGGCGCTGGCAGAGGAACCCTGCCAGGTCAGCCCCCAAGGGTGTTTCTCACCCCAAGGGCTTTCGCGTGCGCTTCACGCACCTCGGCATCCGGGTCGCTGCGCCAGGTAATGCCACCGCCAGCCCACAAATGGACCCAATCAGGCTCTAGGGCGATAGTGCGGATCGTCAAACCCAGGGCCAGGCGCTGTCCGGTCAAGAAACCAAGTGCGCCCATAGATGGGCCCCGCCCGACCGGCTCCAAGTCGGCGATTGTCTCCAACGCGGTGGCCTTCGGGGTGCCGGTGACCGACCCGGGCGGGCACATCGCCCGCAGCACATCAGCCAATCCGAACCCAAACTCCAATTGTGCCCTCACGGTGGACTCGGCCTGCCACAAGTGGGCCCACGAACGGATCGCGAACAGTTGCGGGACCGACACCGTCCCGGGTCGAGCGACGCGGGAGATGTCATTGCGTTGCAGATCAACGATCATCACATGTTCCGCGCGTTCCTTCACCGACACAGCAAGCTGCTGTCGCCCCCGCGCCGTGGCAGGCGCGGTTCCCTTGATCGGGTAGGTCGCTATATGTCCATCCTCTACGGTCAGAAAACACTCCGGTGATCCCGAAGCCACCGCCCAATCGGTACCAGCGATACTGCCAGCCCAATGGGCCCCCTCGACAGCGGCAACCGCGTCGGCGGCCGCCTGCGCCGACCCTGACCAGCGAGACCGCTGATGCCCGACCATATTGACCTGGTACACAGTGCCATCGGCAATGTGCGAACGCACCGCGTCCACCGCTGCGGCATGCTCGGGCTCGCTCCACGAAGAAGTCCAGCCATGAGCGGAAAACGCCATCGGAATCGGCATTGGCGCCATCACGCCCTCACCATGGGCATAAACCACCGCAGCGACATCCGGCACCGCAGCGGCCGGAGAGGGAGAACCAGTCGCTCCACTAACCATGTAGGCACCGGCGGCAGCGCCTACCAGGATCGCCATTCCACACACGCTGCCTGGCGTCTCATCGTGGGGCACCGAAGGTGACCACCACGAACCAAGACCCCAGCGTTGGGCCAACTGTGCCAAGGACGTTGCCGGGTCGCCACCATCAGCGACCCGCCATTCCCATCGGTCAACCTCCCGCAAACGATCCCGACATGAAGGGGGAACACCCGGCGGACGAGCATAGATCAATTGAACAACTCCGAGCGCAACTGGCCCAACAACTCATGTGGATCCGGCGCATTCACATACGATCCCTGAGTCGACGAGGCCAGCAGTTCCAAAGCCGACTGATCCGCATCTCCCAGGCCCACAGTAATAAGCCGCACCGGGTTGGACCGATCTGCCGACAACGTCGCGAGCGTGTCGGCTGTCTGATCCAATGTGGGGGCGCTCACCGGGTCCGTTCCCCCATTGGTCACGACGACAACCACATTCGCCGCGCCCTCGTCATAGTGCGACTGCAAATATTCATAACCGGCGACCGTTGCCGAGAACAGCGACGACCCGCCTTGCTGCGTCACAAAGCCATTCACCGTGGTGACCAGCGACTCCGATTGGCTGGCATCCACCGTCCCCAACGACACACCCTCGCGCCAATGTTGCCCATCGCCGTCGATATTGCCCGCGAAGTCCCACAAGCCCATCTGAGAGGACGAACCAAGACCATCAGCCAAAGCCGCCACCTGACGCTTCGCGGCCTCATGGGCCGACACGAATTCCCCGTCGACCTCGACTGTTTCAGTCCCCATCGTCACCGACGAATCGACGACAACCAGCACATTGAGACTTCGGCGCAGCGCCTGCCACTGCTGCAACACAGAAGCTACGGCCGCCTCATCGGTCACGATGGCACCCGCGTCGGTATCACCGTCGTAAGCGGCCTCCACGGCCTCCTCATCAGTCTCCGTGGGAAGGCGGAAACCGGCCTCTTCGAACACCGCCTGCGCTTCGGAGGAAGCAAGATACTCACCAAACATCTCCGCGATCGCAATATCCTGATCAGAGGTCCAACCAGCACCAGCGAGCAGCAAATACGGGAACTGAGCGTGCGCCCTTGTGCCCTCCAAAGGCACCGACTCCATCGTAAAATCGGCCGAATTCATGCGATTGAACGCCACAACCTCATGTTCCAAAGCCGTATAAACCGAAGCGTAGTCACGCGCTTGCTCCAACGACTCCAAGCTCCCCACTTCCCGCCACAGCGAATCCACATTCGCCTCCAGCCGGCCTTCTTGGGCCAACGCGTTGAAATTCTCCACCGCCTCGGGCTGGACCTCACCGTCGTCATCAACCGCCATGGTCAACAAGGCGTGCAGCCCGGCAGTCGAAGAACGTGGATTGGCAACTCCGACCCGAAAGTCGCCCCAGTCGTCCTGACCCAGTCCTGACCAGCCGTCCTCAGCCGCGGCAAACACCGCCTCCCACGACGGTTCGATCAACGGGTCATCAGCATTCCAACCGAGCGCGTCGACAACCACATCTGGAGCGGCGATAACGGCCGGTGAACCGGCCAACACCTGCGGATCATCAGAGACCATGTCAGTGACCGCCTGTGAACCGCCCGCCCACTGCAGCCACGCGACCGAATCGGGCACCCACACCACAGGGCGCTCACCCAAGGAGGTCTCATCCCACTCAGAACTCAACGCCTCAGCGGCCGTGGGAGCCGAAACCTGCTCCACATCCACACCGACACACCGGCCCTCATAATCCGGTTGCGAACTCTCCCATTGGCGCCCCAACTGCGTCAAAACCGTCGAAACGTTTCCCGACGCCGCGATACGCACATCATAGGTCGAACCCGAACAACCCGACCGCAGCAAAGTCGCATACACCGTGGTCAGCGTAGACAGGACCAACACCACCACGATCGTGATGATAATCCACGGGGCGACCGGAAGCTTCCACTCGGAACCTTTCCGCCGCCGCCCCAAACGGTGCGACTTTACTCCACGGCCGTGACCGAAAACCATGCAAACTCCTGGGCGAGAGACGACGTGGCCCAAGTTTAGGGCGCATGTCATCCCGCCTGTTAAGTGCCTACGTCAAGCTACTGCGAATACGCGTCCAAGCTCGGGCAGCTGCACGCCAGGTTACGATCGCCCCACGCATTGTCCACCCGCGACACCGGCGGCCAATACTTCGCCGGGGAAACCCCAGCCGGGTACGCACCCTTTTGCCGTGAATAGGACCGGTCCCACTGTGGATCTGTCACCACGGCCGCCGTGTGCGGAGCATGACGCAACGCTGAATCCTCGACCGCGACCTTCCCCTGGGTAACCTCGTCAATCTCGGCCCGAATCGCGATCATCGCCTCGCAGAAGCGATCCAGCTCATCCAAGTCCTCCGACTCAGTAGGCTCCATCATCAACGTTCCCGCCACCGGGAAAGACATCGTCGGCGCGTGGAAGCCAAAATCGATCAGTCGCTTCGCGACATCATCGACCGTCACACCCGAGTGTTTGGTCAATTCCCGCAAATCCAGAATGCACTCATGGGCTACCAAGCCTCCGCGACCCTTGTACAGGATCGGGAAGTGATCACGCAGGCGTGCCGCGACATAGTTCGCCGCCAACACCGCCGAGGCAGTCGCCTCCACCAAGCCCTCAGGGCCCATCATTCGCAAGTACATCCACGGAATCGGCAGAATCCCCGCCGAACCCCACCGGGCCTGGGAGACCGCACCCACTGGAGCGTCATTGGTCATCGGATCGCCAGGCACAAACGGGGCCAAATGCTCCCGCACCGCCACTGGCCCCACACCGGGACCTCCGCCACCGTGCGGGATGCAGAACGTCTTGTGCAAGTTCAAGTGGGACACATCGGCCCCAAAACGGCCCGGCTTCGACCACCCCAACAACGCGTTCAGATTTGCGCCATCGACATACACCTGACCGCCCGCGTCATGAATCTTCGAACACACATTCGCGATCGATTCCTCGTACACGCCGTGAGTCGACGGATAGGTCACCATGATGGCCGCCAGGTCACCACGGTGCTTCTCGATCTTCGCGTCTAGATCGACCAAGTCAATATTGCCATCGTCATCGCACTTCACGACGACGACCCGCATCCCAGCCAAAATTGCCGAAGCGGCGTTCGTCCCATGGGCGCTCGCCGGAATCAAACACACATCCCGGTGCCCCTCGCCCCGGTCCTTCTGCCAGGCCGCAATTGCCAGCAAACCCGCTAGCTCACCCTGCGAACCAGCATTGGGCTGCACACTAACTTTGGCGTAGCCGCAAACTTCCGCGAGCCACCCCTCCAGCTCCTCGATCAGGTGACGCCATCCCCGAGTCTGTTCCTCCGGAGCCAACGGGTGAATCGCGGCGAAATTGGGCCACGAGATGGGCTCCATCTCGGCGGCGGCATTCAGCTTCATCGTGCACGAACCCAGCGGAATCATGCCCCGATCCAGCGCAAAATCAAAATCAGACAGTCGGCGCAAATAGCGCATCATCGCCGTCTCGGAGTGATAGGCGTTGAACACCGGATGCGTCAAGTACTGAGAAGAGCGACGCAGCGAACTGGGCAAAGCCGGTTCCTGGAAAGCCTTGGGTGAAGCATCCAGCCCAAACGCTTCCAAGACCACACCGATTTCCTCATCGGTCGTAGCCTCATTGACCGCAATTCCCACCGTATCGACATCAACCAAACGCACATTGACGCCATTGGCAGCCGCCCGCTGCACAATGCCTTCAGCGCGACCGGGCACAGATACGGTCACCGTGTCAAAGAAAGACTCGCCAGCTAGTTCCAGACCCGCCGAGGAGAACGCCTCAGCCAACGTGCGGGCCTTCGCGTGAACATCACGCGCAATGGCCGCCAGGCCAGCCGGCCCGTGCCAGGCGGCATACGCCGAGGCGATCACGGCTAGCAAGACCTGCGCGGTACAGATATTGCTCGTCGCCTTCTCCCGGCGAATATGCTGTTCGCGAGTCTGAAGAGCCAGGCGCAAAGCAGGTGCCTGGCTCGCATCACGGCTCACACCGACCAACCGGCCGGGCAACTGGCGCTGCAGTCCTTCCTTGACCGCCATAAATCCAGCGTGCGGGCCCCCAAAGCCCAGCGGGACGCCGAATCGCTGAGCCGAACCCACAGCGATGTCCGCTCCCAATTCTCCGGGCGGGGTCAACATAGTCAAAGCAAGCGGATCAGTCGCCATGATGACCGCCGCGTTAAGTTCCTTGGCTCGAGCGATAGTCGCCGAAAAATCAGCCACCACCCCATTGGCACCGGGGTACTGCAGCAAAATGCCGAACGCGGCCTCAGGCAAATTAGCAGGATCAGAGGTATCGGTGACGTGCAACTCGATGCCCACGGGCTGGGCGCGCGTAGCCAGTACCGACAGAGTCTGCGGCAAAGCGTTCTCATCGACGATGAACACATCACTGGCCCCGCGCTTAGCGCTACGCCGCGCCAACAACATGGCCTCGGCCGCGGCCGTGGATTCATCCAGGAGGCTCGAACCAGAAATGTCCAGCCCCGTCAAATCCGAAATCACTGTCTGAAAGTTCAGCAAGGCTTCAAGGCGGCCCTGGCTGATCTCCGGTTGATACGGCGTATAGGCCGTATACCAAGCCGGATTCTCCAGGATATTGCGCCTAATCACAGCTGGCATCAACACATCGTGGTACCCCAGGCCGATGAGATTCCGCATGACCACATTCTGGGAGGCATAGCCCCAGATCATGTTCAAGGCATCGGACTCAGACAAGGCATCGGGCAACGCCAACCGCTCTGAGGAACGAATAACCTCAGGCATCGCCCCGTCCATCAACGCCTCAAGAGACGGCACTCCCACAGTCTTCAACATGACCTGCCGATCGGCAGGGCTCGTGCCAATGTGTCGATCAGCGAAACGAGAAAAGTGAACGGACTCAGTCATGGGCATCTCCAACCGGTGACGGGTTCTCTGCGTATTCCCCCTCTACTGTCACCAGAGCACAGCCCAGTTTCAGAGATGCCAGTCCGCCCGGTCCGGGTACCTGAGAGGTTCTGAGGAGGTCATTGCCCCTTCGGTGCCGCCAAACTGCGAGCTCTCCCGAGCGGAATTTCAGCCATCTATGTGATTGATGGGCCACAATCCCGAAAAGAACGGAATTGATCAGCCTCTATGCAGAATCATAGCTGGTCACAAAGGTAGGACGAATAACCTCACACCGCAGGCGAAGCACACCCCTCAGCCCCACTATCAGGCACATCAATCCCCGAACGCTCCTTGGGCACCGACACCTGCGGCACCGACAACGAACCCATGATCTCCTTCACAGTCGAGGCCACCGCGATCGCAAAAACACCCTGTCCGCCAGCCAGAAGGTCAATGATCTCGTCGGCAGACCGGCACTCATACACACCCACCCCATCGGACATCAACGTAATTTGGGCCAGATCATCGACCCCTCGCGAGCGCAAAACCGCAACCGCTTTACGAATGTTCTGCAACGAGATACCAGTATCAAGCAGGCGTTTCACTAGCTTCAGCACGACTATGTCACGAAAGGAATAGCGACGCTGGCTACCCGAACCAGACGCGGGAGTAATGCTGGGTTCGACCAGCTTGGTACGCGCCCAGTAATCCAGTTGGCGGTATGTGATGCCGACGATGCGGCAGGCACTGGTCCCGCGCCATCCCAGCTGCGCGCGTGCGGCTGAGGGGCCCAGCGGCTCAGGGTTGAACTCAGCAGGATCGGCATTTGGCAACCGCCGTTGAGAAGCGACCAACAAAGACTCCGCGGAAGGCTGCGCCCCCATCGTCCGAATGACCTCGTCCTCCGGGTAGGCACTCGTGTTCGGCTCAGCTTCCTGCGGCTGTTCCATGGAATCCCCCGCCTCATCCGCACTCCACGACGCGACAGGGCCATACACAACGGCGAAAAATCAACATCCGCCCCGCCCAACCAAGCGTCGTAGATGTGAAGGTATCTTCATGCGGCCGTCGACGGGGTCAGTTACGCAAAATCGTCCGGAGACACCTCGTCGAGGAACTCGCGGAACTTCTCCACTTCGTCCTCCTGTTTATCGGGCAGCGAAATTCCCGCTTCATCAAGAACCTCCTCGGCACACCACACTTTGGTCCCCGTCCGCAGCGCCAGCGCGATAGCGTCCGAAGGACGGGCCGACACACGCGTGTCATTGTCGAGAACCAAATCCGCATAGAAGGTCGTGTCGCGCAACTCCACCAGCTCCACGGCCGTCAACTCCACACCCAGTTCCACCAGGATGTCTCGCATCAAATCGTGGGTCAATGGCCGCGTAATCTGCACATTCTGTTGTTTGTAGTGGATTGCCGCCGCCTCCACGGTGCCAATCCAGATCGGGAGATAACGCTCTCCTTCGACTTCCTTCAACAACACCACCGGTTGATTCGTCGGAAGTTCTACTCGCACACCGACCATCTTCAGCTCACGCACGTTGCCTCCCACAAGGCCGACCGCTGGCACCAGCCCACAGAACCATAGTCAGGAACCCATCCACGACCCAAACACTGGCCCGCCTGGCCACGGTACATCCGTGAGCACGACGGCGAAAGTGCTCCTGACGACACCTCGAAGACAATGCCACAAAAGGAAAAAACCTGCCGCAGGTCTGCACACCTGCGGCAGGTCCTTCAAGGCTTAGCCTACCTGCGCGACCACCGGATTGCCTGCCTGGAGGCGATGTCCGCCCACCAAACGCCAGTAGCCTCAGCTGAATCGACCTAAAAGCCGACCGTCGATCTGTGAGGCTGCCACGCTAGGTTTCGAACCCGTGTCTCAGCACCTGGTGGCCGTACCTGCGGGTCGCCCAAAGTTATTACGCGGTCTTCGGCTTCGGACCGCCAATGAACACCAGACGGAACTTCCCGATCTGGACTTCGTCTCCGTGACCAAGGGTGGCCGTCTCCACTCGCTCCCAATTGACATAAGTGCCATTGAGACTTCCCACGTCACGCACCGTGAACCCAGAGGCATCACGGTGAAATTCGGCGTGACGACGAGACACCGTCACGTCGTCGAGGAAAATGTCGCTGTCAGGATGACGACCCGAGGTGGTCACTTCCATATCGAGCAAAAACCGGGCCCCGGCGTTAGGGCCTCGGCGCACCACCAGCAGGGCGGTGCCCGCCGGCAACGACTCGGCAAGCCGCGAGGAATTGAGATCGGCGTCGCTAGCGTCTCCCGATTCCTCCAACGCGCCGAGGTTCATCGTCGCCGTTACATCTGGCGGTGGGAACTCGTCGTTGGAACGCGTCATCTATTCCACCTTTTCAATCTCAGGACCGTGAGGTCACTCAGTGAGCTTCGCATACGCCGCAGCGTCAAGCAAAGCGTCGAGCTGGCCCTCGTCGTCGACTTCCATGTCGAACATCCAGCCCGCCGCATAGGGGTCGCTGTTGATCAGCTCGGGAGCGTCAGCCAGCTTGTCGTTGCCGGCCACGATTTTACCGGTCACCGGAGCGTAAATATCCGACACGCTCTTGGTGGATTCAACCTCGCCAATCGCGTCCCCGGCTTGCACGGTGGACCCGACTTCGGGCAGTTGCACGAACACCACATCACCCAGGGCATCCTGGGCATAGCTGGTGATTCCAATCCGCAGCACGTTGTTGTCACGAGATTCGATCCACTCGTGCTCAGCGGTGTAACGCAATTGTTCCGGTATCACGGACGTTGCTCCCTTTCCGGTCAGTAATACAGCCTGATGGGGTGCAATCCGCACGATCGTTCTCAAATGAGTCGACCTGTGGGACATCAGCACCGGATCAGTCTGGTTGACCGTACCGTCGCCGGCTTCCACAGCGTCAGGCACCCCGGAGAAATGTCAGCGCATACGCGCCCAGTGTCACTACCCCTCACCTTTTGACAATACGGCACGAGACCGCGCACTACCCACGTCTGAGCACACCAAACGCGGCGTAAAAGTGAATAAAAGCTGACATCCGTCGCAGGAGAAGCCTCCTGACTGGGAGCGGCTTTACCTTCCACATGGCGAGAGGGACTTTCCAACCCACGTGGCCAGGGCCCAGAAGAACCGACTACACGACCGTGGGGGTCGCCTGACCGTTGGTCCGCTTGAGGCGGACTGCCTTCACCAGCATGAAGGTTTGGCGGACATAGACGAACGCGGCCAACCAGTACAGCCCCAATCCCCACAGGGCCAATGCCCAGCCCAGCGGAGCCGCCCACACTTCCGCGCCGTTATCCAGCCCCGCGATCACGAGGACCGGGAATGACATGAAGACGACGAAGGTCGCGGTCTTACCCAAGAAGTGGACAGGCAGCGGGCCATAGCCGTGCCATCGCAGGATGGGCACGCACACCGCTAGCGCCGCTTCTCGAAGCAGTACAGCGATTGTGAAGACCCACGGGATGAGGTCGAGGAATGTGAGTGTCAGCAGCGCGGTGAGGATGTAGAGCCGGTCAACCATGGGGTCGAGGAGTCTTCCGAGCCGCGATTCCTGGTTGAGACGGCGGGCTAGTTGCCCGTCGACCCAGTCGGTTCCGCCGCCGACGGCCAGCACGGCTGCCGCGGTCCAGTAATGGTCGGTAAAGGCTAGGAGGTAGCAAAAGAGCGGAATACCAGCCAGGCGTATCACCGTGACCAAGTTCGGCCACGTCCATACGCCCCAACTGGAGTTGTGAGTTTCCGCTGTGTTCAAGACCGTCCTCAATTGTTGTTATCCCGCGATGGCAATCGACAAAAGTCTAGCCCTTTGGTGCCCGCTACGTTTGCCTCAAGGCGCGGTTTTGTTACGTGCACGCAGCTATGCGTACCCCCATGGCAACCGGACAAAATATGTGATTCGGATGAGTATCGGCCGAAGTGGGTGCTGGGTTGGTCCGAATTGTGGCGGTCGTGCACTGTGACGTAGATCCGCATCACGGTTCTGACACGGTTGGACGAACTGAGCTGTTAGTGGCGTGTCGGCGTTGCGGGTGGTGTAGTCCGCGGTGGGTTTTGGTTATTTCTGACTGTAGGGCCGCCTGAGCGTAGCCGTCAATCAAGTTTGGATTTGGTCGTGCCCGTTTGTGTTTTGGTGGGTGCGCAGCTGTGCTGCGCTCTTTTAGTCTTGCGAAGACTGACCAGAGTGAGTTGGAGGATCGGATTCTTTACCTTGTTCTCGATATATCTCTAATATAGATCTTTAACTGTTGTCATATAGAAAACGGGGCAGCCCCCTCATATGCGATAAGGAGACTGCCCCGCGAATATACGAGCGATTAACAGCTTCGTTGTCTCATCGACAACCTTAGAACTGCTGAGGAGCTCCGGGGATGTTCTGCTGCGGCGGCTCCTTGCGGAAGAACTGGTTCGAGGCCGGAAGCGCCAGCAAGATGATGACCAGCAGCGAACCCAGTGAAGCCAGGGTGAGGGCAATGTAGTTCAGCGGCAAGTAGATACCGGGCATCGCGTCAGTGTAGGCATTCAGGATGGCGCCACCGTCGACTCCGGTTCCCTCCACCATGGTCTCCATGACGGTTTCCATCGCCAAAGTCGCCACGAGCAGAAGCGCACCACAGATCATCACCAAAGGTTGAATGACCCAGCTGACGATACGAGCGGGGCGGGCACCACGCAGGTTCAGCAGGCCAAGAACGATCAGGCCAGCCGCCAGAATCAGCGGCACGATGAGGTCAGTCGCACCCATGTCGAACGACTGGTTGATCTCATCACGGTTGGCCTGGGTGTAGTTCGACCCCAGCTGACGCTCTAGCTCTGAGTGCAGGGCCGCCACCGCGTCCTGGGAGAACATCTGGGCGATGAGCTGGTTGATGATCAGCAGGACACCGGTCAGGATCTGAATAACCGAGGCGACCAGGACAGTTCCCGGGCGGGTCTTGGGCATGGCCATGCCCGGTTGTTGGGGTTGGGGCGGATAAGACATGTGTTCCTCCATTTGGGTGTTGTCGGATGCAAGCTTATGACATCACCACACATCAAGTCCCGCGAGTTCTTTTGCGTGATGATGGTTAACCGGTTTCTCCTCTGAAACACTGATATTAGGTCGCCTGCGTGCATGCCGTTGTACGTCGCGTAAGCCTGTTTGCCCGCGAGTTCACGCGGTGCCGTGTGTTCCCAGTCGCGCATCTTGAGCAAGAGGAAATATAATTCAAAATTGAACCGTTAGGTTTGAGTAAGAACAACCATCGCGCAGTAGGTCTCACGCAACGGGAGCACGCCGCGCATCTTCGAGGAGGACCGCTTCATGCCAGCTGTGACCACCAATGACATCTTGTCATTGCCACGAATCCCCCGGCCTGGGCTCGAGGACCGCCCACGGCAGGCCACTAAGATCGTCGATTCCCTGCGCACCTTCGAAGGCGCCGGCTTCCCAGTCCGCCGGCCCTTCCCCACTCCGGCGCTGACTGAGGACACCGACCCATTTTTGTTGCTTGACCACATGGTCGCCGCCTATGAGCCACACGAGGCCAAAGGCGCGCCCTGGCATCCGCACCGAGGGTTTGAAACTGTCACCTACCTCATGGACGGCACGTTCGTCCACACCGACTCACACGGCGGTGGCGGTGTCATCCGCGATGGAGACACCCAATGGATGACCGCGGGATCGGGCCTTTTGCACGACGAACTGCCCAGCGAGAAGCTGGTCATGAACGGCGGAGTCTTCGACGGTATCCAGCTGTGGGTAAACCTTCCCGCCAATGCCAAGATGAGTCAGCCCAACTACCAAGACATCCAAGGCCCTGGGCTTACGCTCGTCTCCTCAGACGACGGAGGCGCGCTCGTGCGCGTTATCGCCGGGACAGTCGGTGAGCACCATGGCCCCGGCCAGACTCACACGCCCATCTCCCTTGTGCACGCTTCGCTAGCTCCTGGGGCGCGGCTACAGGTGCCATGGAACCGCGACTACTCGGCCATGGCATTCCTACTACACGGCGAAGGCACCGTTGGAGACGACCGTCGAGCATTCACCGAATCGCAGCTGGCCCTCTTCGGCACCGGCGACTACCTCACCGTCGAGGCTGGCCCGGAGCAGACATTCCGATCCGGACACATGGAGGTGCTCCTCCTGGGGGGACAACCGATTCACGAGCCGGTCGCCCGGTACGGACCGTTCGTCATGAACACCCGCGCCGAGATCGTTCAAGCGGTAGAGGACTTCCAGGCTGGACGGATGGGTCAGATTCCACCCGGATACGAAGGACGGGAATACGCCCCGGACCCGGCCGACGAGCTACCACACTCCGGCCTCGAGGGCGACGAAAAGCTCTAGTCAATACGCGTCCTATGTTGTGAAGCGCGGCGTCCGCCGCGCTTCACAACACCACCATCAAAAGGGGTGAATGTCCGATACTCCCGGGCACTGCCACAACATTTGTGGTTCTCTGTGACCGGTCAGATCAACTGCGCTGACATAGCCGGAACGTTCACACGTCACAAGCAAGAGATTGTCATCCTCTCGTGACAGGCACGCCGCTCTAGGCCACGCGCCTCCGCTGGGAAGCCGTCGTCTCACCTCGTGGGTATCCACATCGATAACCCATACCTGGTCACTTCCCCGACTGGTCACATAAACCGTCCTGCCATCAGGCGCGGGCACCACCGCGCTCGGATAGTCCGTCCCGTCGATCTCCATATCGATCGACACCGTGCTCCGCAGCGCCACAGCCCCGTCTGTCGCCTCAACGTCGCAAATGAACACCTCCCGTGACAGCTCCCCCACCACGACCACCGTGTCGCTGCTGACGACGGCCAAATGCCGCGGGCCACTCCCCGCGGGGAAAGCTGCGGAACCCCGCACCTGAAGCTGGCCCGATTCCGCGTCGAGTTCCAATGTCTTAACCGAGTCGCTGCCCAGATCGCACACCCACAACCAGCGGCCACTCGGATCAACCACGACCTGGTGCGCATGGGGTGCCAGCTGCCGTTCTTGGTTCGGACCCGAACCGTCCCACCGCACTATCGAGGATGCGGGGCCAAGGCTCTCATCTGCGGCGATGGGAAGCGCCGCCACCTCCCCCGACCCATAATTAGCCACCACCAGCCAGCGGCGGCCCGAGCCTGAGGTATAGACGACCGCATGGCACGGAGCACTGCCGCCAGAAGACTGGGACTGCCCCACCGGGACCCATGAGTCGCCGGCGAACCTCCAGGCACTCACTGTGCCGTCGTCGACTTCCGACACCGTATAGACGACATCGGAACTTCCCAGGGCTACCCAGGATGGATTGACCGGGCCGGGGTCGGCCACGGTTACGGACAGAGGCTGAGTAGGGGTGTCCCCAGTGGCAAGTGCCAACCCGGGGCCACCGGCAGTGGTGTAGCTGCCGATCACATAACGCATGTGTTGACCTTATATCGCCCTCGAAAGCATTTTTGGGCTTGTTTGGGAGCTGGCACCTGGTGATACGAGGCATGGCCCTAAACCTCGATGCCGATATATATCTTATTGTTCCTGGGTTGGTAGACGTCCCCCATCGCCACGTAAGCTATGTGGCATGGCTACCGATCCTTGGCTCAACAAACTCACCGCCGCCGAATACCGCGTCCTCCGCCAAGGCGGGACCGAAGCCCCCGGCGTCGGCGAGTACGTCCACACGAAAACCGCGGGCACCTATCATTGTCGGGCCTGCGGGGCTGAGTTGTTCAGTAGCGATACGAAATTCGACTCCGGCTGCGGCTGGCCCTCCTTCTGGGACCCAGCCAATGCCGACAATGTCACCCTTATCGAAGACAACAGTCTTGGCATGGATCGAATCGAAGTGCGCTGCGCTTCTTGCGACTCCCACTTGGGCCATGTTTTCAGTGGCGAGGGATTCCCCACTCCCACCGATCAACGCTACTGCATCAATTCCATTAGCCTCCGCCTGACAGAGTCAGGCGAGTAACTCCACGGATCACTATTCCCAGTACTCCATTGTCGTTCCAAAATTGACACACTCAGTAATTTTATAGCGAGCAGACAGTTCTTCTCTGAGAGTCATTTATGCCAATTAGGACGCATGGAACGAGTGCTTTCGAAGAGATCCGCTGTGACAATCAACCCCTGATCCCAGGATTCATCCTGGCGAACTGACAAGCTCCGTCCCACGGCGAAACTTGGGCTCCCAGACGTTAAGTGGCGGCATTTGCGCAGTTAAGCGAGCACATGAGAGAAGGTCGGTGTGCCCTTCTGGTGGTTCGCGCGGCCCACCAGAAGGGTGACATAATCACGCCACGACTGTCATTGCCACCTGATCAAAGCCTCCAGCTCCATTGAGGCGCTAGGGCCATGTGCATTCACTGAATTGTCGATACCAGCGCATCAGTTGCCTGCTCTAGACAGCTTGGGTAAATTCATAGTGAATACGGACATCTGCACATGTCTATGTTCAAGGAATTCTGGACACTCAGGTGTATGCGAAAGCGCGGGCCTAAAGACACAGTAGACAAATCTAGGCTGGTAGAGGAGCCGACAAGAACACCCACAGCGCCTTTTGCATAAGCCTCGACTCTTAGCTCTCACACCCCGAACGACCTACGTATCTTCGCAGGAAGGATTCAGGTCCACCCCATGAGACGATCAAAAAAACACCTCGCCGTGGCCAGCGCCGCGGCGCTGCTCATCGTGGTCCCAGCCGGAGTATCGGCCAACGCTTGGGCTCAGTCCAACTCCAATTCTGAGGTGGCCTCTGACGGCCTCGCCCTCGCTTCGGGTGAACCTGGAATGTGGGTCATCGACGGCATCTCGGCCGACCAGGCCCAAGCACTGCTCGTGGACGGCGTCGACGTGGTCGACGTCGATACCGACACCGCCATGATCATCGCCGATGCCGACGAGGCCGAGGAGCTTCGCGCCGAAGGCTGGGACATCGGCTTCCACGACACGGTTTACAAGGACGTGCCTCCTACAGCCGCGCAAGATCAGTACTACGGTGGCTACCGCACCGCGGCAGCTCACGAAGCCAACCTGCACAATGTCGCCAACGCGAACCCTGACTTGGCGCAGGTATTCGATATCGGGGATTCATGGTTGAAGACGCAAGGTCAGGGTGGCCACGATATTTGGGCGATATGCCTGACCAACATCCAGCCGGGAGATTGCGAGCGTAATCCGGATTCGGACAAGCCTCGTATCTCGATTATCTCGCAGCTGCACGCGCGTGAGATATCCACCGGAGAGATCAGCTGGCGCTTCATCGATCATTTGGTCGCTGGCTATGGGTCCGACCCTCGGGTAACGGACTTGCTGGACTCCACTGAGATCTGGATCGTTCCGATCGCCAACCCCGATGGGGTCGATATCGTGGCCTCGGGCGGAAATCAGCCTTTGTTGCAGCGTAAGAACGCCAATACCTCGTACGGGAATTGTACGGGCACCCGCATCGGGGTCGACCTCAACCGCAACCACAATTTCAAGTGGGGCGGTGCGGGCACGAACCCCTGTGGCGAGACTTATCAGGGCCCAAGCGCGGGTTCAGAGCCGGAGACTCAGGCCCTGGAATCGCTCTTCGCGAGTATCCACCCGGCGCAGAAGGGCCCGGGCGACAACGACCCGGCTCCGGCAGACGCGCGTGATGTGATGATTTCGATACACAGCTTCGGCGAGTACATCATTCACCCGTGGGCGTGGACGACCGCCTCGGCTCCCAACCGCACCGAACTGCGGAATCTGGGTTTGCAGATGGCGCAGTCGAACGGGTATTTGGTGGGTACGGCCGCTGAGACCGTTGGCTACCTCGCTCCTGGTGGCACCGATGACTTCGCGTATGGAACGCTCGGCGTGGCCAGTTACACCTTTGAGGTCGGGCCGCGTTGGGGTCAGTGTGGTGGGTTCCTGCCTGCTTACAGTTGCATGGATTCTCAATTGTGGGAGCCCAACCGGGATGCGTTGTTGACCGCTGCCGAAGCCGCGGCGGTTCCCTATCAAAGTTAGAGGACTACCAGGGCCAGTGGATTCTTTGTCGCCAGTGGCTGGCTCTTGACTATTGAGGTTGTGGCTCCGCTTGAAGACTCGGGTGGGGCCACACCTGTGCGCGGCTGGAGCCCATCGCCATCGCGAGGCTATTGCCTGTTTTGAGGGTCTTGGGTAAATTTAGGGTGAATATGGCATCGATGTATGCCCATATTTGCGGGAGGCGTTCGAACACTCCCCCGCTCATACACCCCCGATGACCTATCTTTACAGAAAGGATTCAGGTCTACCCCTCATGATCACAACCAAAAAGCATATCGTCGCGGCCTGCGCTGCCGCATTGCTCATTGTCGTTCCGGCCGGAATCTCGGCTAATGCCTGGGCTCAACCACAGACGGACAGCTTCACCCCTGAGGCCACCACCCTCGCCGACGGCGAACCCGGTATGTGGATCGTCGACGACATAACCCCTGAAGACGCCCAGCGCCTGGCCAGTGACGGCATCGACATCGCCAAGTTCGAACATGACTGGGCGATGATTGTCGCCGACACCGCGCTAGCCGCAAAGCTCAGCGCTGAGGGCTGGGACATCGCGTTCCTCGACCATCTCCACAAGGAAGTGCCGCCGTCGGCGAAGGTGCAGCAGGGCACGTACTACGGCGGATATCTCACCGCCGCGGCTCATAGTGCCAATCTGCACAATGTCGCCGAGGCCAACCCCGACCTGGCCAAGCTCTTCGATATCGGAGACTCCTGGTTGAAGACGCAAGGTCAGGGCGGACACGACATTCTGGCCATCTGTCTGACCAAGATTCAGCCCGGCGACTGCGAGCTCAACCCGAACTCCGACAAGCCGCGCATCTCCATCGTGTCGCAGGTTCACGCCCGGGAGATTTCCACCGGCGAGATCAGCAAACGTCTCATCGATCACCTAGTCGACGGCTACGGGTCGGACTCGCGCGTGACGGCACTTTTGGACTCCACGGAGTTCTGGATCGTGCCCATTGCCAACCCGGACGGGGTCGACATCGTCGCCTCCGGTGGCAACCAACCCGTCTCGCAGCGCAAGAACGCCAATAATTCCAACGGCAGCTGCACGGGAACGGCTATCGGGGTTGATTTGAACCGTAACCATAGTTTCAAGTGGGCGGGAACCAACATCAACCCCTGTATCCAAACGTACGCGGGGCCGTCGGTGGCCTCGGAACCCGAGACGCGGGCATTGGAGGAGTTGTTCGAAAGTATCCACCCCGCGCAGAAGGGCCCGGGCGACAACGACCCGGTCCCCACCGACGCGCGTGATGTGATGATCTCGCTGCACAGCTTTGGCGAGTACATCATTCACCCATGGGCGTGGACGCGGACATACTCGCCCAACCACCAGGAGCTGCGAAATCTGGGATTGATGATGTCAGTCTCGAACAATTACCTCGTCGGTACGGCATTCGACACCATCAACTACCTGGCTCCAGGAGCGACGGACGACTTCACCTACGGCACGCTAGGCGTGGCCAGTTACACCTTCGAGGTCGGCCCCTCTAGCGGGCAGTGTGGCTTCTTCTTCCCCGCGTACAGCTGCATGGATTCTCAGCTGTGGGAGCCCAACCGAGATGCGCTGCTGACTGCCGCGGAAGCGGCGGCGGCACCGTACGACACAATGGCCTCCATCCAGTCCGATTAAACGCTCTCGTGCCACTGCGGCACCCACGATCGTGGCCCCATTTCGCTTCAGCGGATGGGGCCACTACTGTCCTGCTGGCTCGATGTCGGAGACTAAAGGGCATGCCACATACCCTCACGTTGCCTGACCTGCCGATGCGCGAAGTCCTCCCCCAGGTAGTCTCCGCCGTGGAATCCGCCGGTAGTGCGCTGTTGGTGGCCCCTCCTGGCACGGGTAAGACGACGTTGGCTCCGTTGGCGTTGGCGGGGCTGGTCGAGCCAGGATCAGTTCGGCGGAGGGTGTTGGTCGTCGAGCCGCGGCGGTTGGCGGCGCGGGCGGCCGCCCGTCGGATGGCCTCTTTGCTGGGAGAACGGGTCGGTAGGCGGGTCGGCTATCAGATTCGGGGTGATTCTCAGACTTCTTCGGAGACCGTCATCACGGTAGTCACCGGAGGTGTGCTGCTGGCGCGCCTGTTGAGCGACCAGGAGTTGGCGGATGTGGATGTGGTCATGTTGGATGAGTGCCACGAGCGGCACCTAGACACAGACACCGCGTTGGCGTTCCTGTTGGAGACGCGGTCGGTGTTGCGACCAGAACTGGCCATTGTGGCCGCCTCGGCGACGGCCGATATCAGGCTGTGGCGGCAGCGGCTGGAGAGCGCCCCAGTGATCGACTGTCAGCCACAGTCGTGGCCGGTGACGGTGCATTGGGAGCCGCCGCGAATGAGCATCGCCCCTCCGCAGGGATTGCGGGTCGATCGGAACTTGTTGGCACACGTGGCGCACCTGGTGCGGCGGGCCTTGGACGAGGATGAGGGCGACGTGTTGTGTTTTCTGCCGGGAGCCGCAGAGATTAAACAAGTGGCGCAGTTGTTGGCAGACGTGGACGCGCGGGTATGCGCCTTGCACGGGACCGCTCCGCAGTCGCAACAGGACGCCGCGCTGACCAGTGGCCAGCGGAGGGTCGTCTTGTCGACCGATATCGCGGAGTCCTCCTTGACGGTGCCAGGTATTTCGATCGTGGTGGACGCGGGTTTGGCGCGCAGGCCGGTCGTCGACCACGCGCGTGGGCTTCCCGGATTGACCACGGTGTTGGCCTCCCGGGCGGCGACGGCTCAGCGAGCTGGACGCGCGGGTCGCACCGGGCCGGGTGTGGTGTGGCGGGCGTGGAGCGAGGCGGAACACGCTCGGCGCAATGCCCAGCCACAACCAGACATCGCCACATCGGATCTGTCAGGTTTGGTGCTGCAATCGGCGGTATGGGGTACGCCGGTGCCGGAGTTGGCGTTGCCCGAGCAACCTGAGCCGGGCCCCTTGCGGGCCGCCACGCAGCAGCTACAAGCGTTGCGGATTCTCGACGGCGAAGGACGCGTCACCGAGATGGGGAGGCGTCTGGCCAAAATTGGCGTGCATCCGCGGCTGGGTCGGGCGCTCATGGAAGGCGCTTCCTTGGTTGGCTCCGATAAGGCCGCACAGGTAGTGGCGCTGCTGAGCCTTGAGCAGCGTTCACACACCGACGACCTGGTGGCACTGTGGCGTTCGAAGCGTTCGCAGCCGGATAGGGCATGGCGGCAGGAAGTGGACCGTCTGCGCCGACAACTACCCTCGCACCTGGCCCAGCCATCGTTGCCCGATGAAGAGGCGGCCGCCACGATTGTCGCTTTCGCCTATCCGGAACGTATTGCGATGAAACAGGGCCAGCAGTGGCTGACCGTCTCCGGTTCCGGGGCCGTGCTTGACTCTCATAGTTCCTTGGCGGGGTCACCATGGCTGGCGATCGCCGCCGCCGACAGGTCGGCCGGACAGTCGGCGGCGCGCATCCGACTAGCCGTGTCGCTCGATGGTTCCTTGGCTCGCCAGCTTGGACGTGAGGAGACCTACGAAGAGATTCGCTGGGATGCGAGGGCCGCTGAGGTCGTGGCTCGCTCGGTGAGGCGTATGGGTGCCATTACCGTCGCCTCCGCGCCACTGGTGAGCCCCAATGCCGCGCAGGTGGCAGCCGCGGTCGAAGAGGGGTTGCGATCACAGGGGCTGTCTCTACTGCGGTGGACCGACGGTGCCACAGCGCTACGCCAGAGACTACGTTTCTGTCACCGGTATCTGGGCCAGCCATGGCCCGAGGTGTCCGATGAGGCCTTGTTGGCCGACCTAAGTTGGCTACAACCGCACTTGGGACGGGCGCGCAAACGCGCCCACGTGGAGAAAATCGATGTGGCATCGTGTTTGCGCAATCTGGTGCCGTGGCAGGTGAGGCTCGACGAAGTCGCGCCCGAAACGCTCACGGTCCCCTCGGGCAGGGCAGTGCGGCTGGACTATTCGGCGGAACGGCCCGTACTGGCGGTGAAATTGCAGGAGATGTTCGGATGCGAGCAGACACCGAGTGTGGGCGGAGTCAAGGTGACAGTGCATCTGTTGTCCCCGGCAGGGCGGCCACTGGCCGTGACCGGGGATCTAGCCTCGTTTTGGGCGGGGCCATACCAGCAAGTGCGGTCGCAAATGCGCGGGCGCTATCCGAAACACCCGTGGCCAGCCGACCCGCTGACCGAAGAGCCGACCCGAGGCACTAATCGGCGACGACTCCAACGATAGTGTCCGTGACCGCCTCAGGCAGTAGCAGCCACGTGCCCGCCGCTCCCGCTCCAATGGTGACGAGCATGAAAAAGAAGATCCATCCAGCGGCGGGAATCGCCGTCATGGAGGCGAGCTGGTCGGCGTCGGACTGTACTCCCGCTTTGCCCCGTCGCCGATGCCGAAGTTCGAATACGGGCCGAATCGATCCGAGGATCAATATCCACGTACCGAGGTAGGCGATGGTGGTCTGGACTTCGGCGGTGGCGTACCACGAAGCGCTGAAAACGACGGCACCCACCACTACTAGGGCCACGAACCCATACAGGTTGCGTATGAAAATCACCATGGCTACCAGCAGCGCGAATGTGATCCACAGGAGGATGACGGTACGCCCTCCCGCGAGCAGGAACGCCGCGCCGAGTCCCAACAGAGCCGGGGCCGTATAGCCAGCGGCCAGGGTGAGGATCGCACCGGGTCCCGTCGGTCGTCCACGAGTGATGGTCAGACCAGAAGTGTCCGAGTGGAGACGAATACCCGACAACCGGCGACCAGTGAGAACTCCCACCAGCGCATGCCCACCTTCGTGGGCGATCGTGATGAGGTTGCGTACCTGGCGCCATAGCGTCGACTGCCCCACGGCCACCAGGGCGACCACCGCGCTACCGAGAATGGCCCACCAGGTTGGCTCGGGGTGACTCTGCACGATCCACTGCCAGACATCGGCAAGGGTGGTGTCCATAGTGATCTCTTCCGTGGGGATGGCTGAAACCTCGGGCCGCAGTCAACCTGAGCCCGTCTTGGCAGGACTTCCTGCGGATTCCTAGGATTCCACGCACGAGGCCGCCTTCACACATGGGGTGGCCTCAGTCCTCTTACGCCGCCGGGTGGAAATACGAGGTGTGGCTCATTCGGCGGGCATCACGAAGCCGCAACGGTAGGTTGTCCGTCGGGCCACCCCGCAACAGGAGCACCAAAAACGGATCGCGATCCAACCGCGCCGCGGACACCAGTTGCACCGCGATGACGTGACGGCACACCGCGTCAGGGTCCGAACAAGGGCAGCTAGTCCTCAGCTGCGGCAGGTTGCTGCCGTCCTCGCCTAGCCGGGGCTTGCGAGGCAACAAGATCATGCCCAAGTGGCCAAGCACATCATCGATGTTCTTTGGCAAAGCTCCCGCCAACAACGCACCCACGCATGAGGGGCTGTTACCCATCGCCGCCAGCGCCTCATCCCATTGATCTTTGGCGTAGGGGTCGATTTCGATGGAGACGGGGTAGTCACGTTCGTCGTTGACAATGGCGTGGACGCCACCGGGGGTGATTTCTAGGTGCTCGACGCCGTCACGTCCGGCGATGGCGCGGCCTTTGACGATGCGGTGGTCGGGGTAGGACAGGCCGATGGTTTCCAGGCCGCGGTGCCACTTGCGTCCCCACCAGGTGGTTCCGTAGTTGTCGCTCATTGAGCTACCTCGTCTTCGTCAAGTTCGATGAGTTTGCGCAATTGGGTGTCGTCGAGTTCGGTGAGCCATTCCTCGGATTCTCCGACGATGGCGTCCGCTAGGGCTCGTTTGCGCATGAGAAGCTCGTCGATGCGTTCTTCGAGGGTGCCGGCGGTGACCAGTTTGTGGACGTGGACGGTGCGGGTTTGGCCGATGCGGTGTGCTCGGTCGGTGGCTTGGTCTTCGACGGCGGGGTTCCACCAGCGGTCGTAGTGGAAGACGTGGCTGGCTGCGGTGAGGTTGAGGCCGGTACCTCCGGCTTTGAGGCTGACCAGTAGCACGCCGGGACCTTCTTCGGTTTGGAAGTGCTGGACCATCCGGTCGCGCCCCATTTGGTCGACGCCGCCGTGGAGGAAGGGGGCGTTGATGTTGAGTTGTTCGCGGATGTGGGTGGCCAGCAGTTCGCCCATGGTGCGGTATTGGGTGAAGATGAGGGCTCGGTCGCCTGAGTCGATGACTTCGGCCAGCATGGCGGCGATGCGGTCGAGTTTGCCGGAGCGGTCGGCCAGTCCCAGGTTGTCCTCGGGTTCGTGGTCGTAGTCGAAGTCGTGGGAGTTGTCTTTGGCGGGCCCGGCTTGAACTGGGTGGTTGCAGATCTGTTTGAGACGGGTGAGTAGTTTGAGGATGTTTCCGCGGCGGGCGATGCCGTCTCCCAGTCCTGAGTCGAACGCGTCGGCAACCGCCTCTTTGTAGAGTTTTCCCTGCTCGGCGGTCATGGTGCAGACGACGACCGATTCGAGCTTCTTGGGTAGGTCGGCGGCGACGTCTTCTTTGAGACGGCGCAGGACTACCGGGCCGATGAGTTCACGCAGTTCGCGTGCGGCATTGGGGTCTCGGCCGATTTCGATGGGGTCGGTGAAGCGGCGCTTGAAGTCGGCTTGGGTGCCCAGCAGGCCGGGGTTGACGAATTCCATGATTGCCCATAGTTCGGCGAGTCGGTTTTCGACGGGGGTGCCGGTGAGGGCGATGTGTTGGCGGGAGGTGAGTCCACGGACGGCTTTGGAGGTTTGGGAGCGGTGGTTCTTCACTGTTTGGGCTTCGTCGAGAATCACCGTGTCCCAGCAGACGCGGCCCAGCAGCTTTCGGTCACGTAGCGCCAGTGAGTAGGAGGTGATGATGACGTCGGCGTCGAGTAGTTCGTCGGCGCGTTTGCGTCGTTTCGGTCCGTGGTGCAGGTGGGTGGTGAGTTGGGGGGCGAAGCGGGCCAGTTCACGTTGCCAGTTGCCGACCACGGAGGTGGGGCACACCACTAGGTGGGTCTGTTCTCCGGTGGAGCGGGCGGCTAGGAGCCCTATGGATTGGAGGGTTTTTCCGAGACCCATGTCGTCGGCGAGGACGACTCCCGCGCCGTTGTCGGTGGCGGTTTGTAGCCAGGCGATGCCGTTGGCTTGGTATGGGCGCAGGGTGGCTTGGACGCGGGGGGTCTCGGGCAGGGCGTGTTGGGCGGTGGTGAGGGCGAGGCTGAGGCCGGAGTCGGGTTGCCCGAGTTCGGCGTGGGATTCCACGAAGGCGGCCACGGCGGCGCGGGCGGTCCATACGTGGCCTTCGGGGTCAGCTGCGGAGTGCCCTTCGATGGGAAGTTCCTCGGCGATTTTGTCGAGGATGTCGAAGTGGCGGTCGCGTACGGCGCTCGCGACCCGGCCCCAGGCGGCCAGGGAGGGGGCGATGTCGATGCGGTCGGCTAGGTGGATCATGCCTGCGGCGGCGGGGCGGGCGGGTAGGGCTAGGACGTCGGTTTCGACTAGTTCGTCGCCTTGGAGGATGTGGGCGGTGGCGGGGTCGCCGGGTGGAAGTCCGAGGGTGGCCGCGTCGGTGGCGGGGTCGTCTCCGCCCCACAACAGCATGCGACCGTGGCTGGGGTGGTGAGGGTCGGGTTCAAAGGTGGCATGCAGTGAGGCTGGCAGCACCAGGACTCCCTTCAGGGCAGAAACAGAACGGCCAATTTTCGCACATGTTGGGCCGAAACGCTAACCAGTCGTGTTGTTCTTCACTGTGTGTGGTCGGCGACTGGTGTGGCGGATGAGGTGGCAATGGTGGGTGTTATCCAATCGTTGTAGGTGCGCAATCGTCCCATCATTGGTCGTTGACCTGTTGGGTACGGTCATTGTCTATCGTTACTGACACGTAGATCAATTCACGACATCCCCTGAATAATGGAGTGCCATGTCTGCACAAAGACGATTCCGCACGACGGCCCTAGCCGTCGGTGCTTCGGCGACCCTCGTCGCCGCGAGTGGATGCTCGCTCTTCGGTACCGAAGATCCCGAGGGCACCACCGAGATCCAACTACTGGCTCTCAACGACTTCCACGGCAACTTGGAAGCCAATGAGGGTATGGGCGTCACCGTTCACGACGAGCACGGTGAAGAGGAGTTCATCGAGGCTGGTGGAGCCGAGTACCTTGCCACGCACCTCGACGAGGCTCGGGAAGGCTTTGACAACACTCTGACCGTGGCCGCTGGTGACCTCATCGGTGCCAGCCCGTTCTTGTCGGCGGCGTTCGACGACCAGCCCACGCTCGACTCGCTGTACGGCATGGGGCTAGACGTGTCCTCGGTCGGTAACCACGAGTTCGACCAGGGCATCGACGAGCTGCAACGCCTAATTCACGGTGGATGCCCCGATGAGGGCTGTGCCGACGGCCAAGAGTGGGAAGGCATGGGCTTTCCCTACCTGGGTGCCAATGTCGTTGACGCCGAGACTGGCGAGGCCATCCTCGATGCCACCTACGTGCATGAGTTCGACGACGGCGCCACCGTCGGTTTCATCGGCATGACGCTGGAGGGAACCGCCGACATTGTCGCCAAGTCCGGTATCGAAGGCATCGAGTTCCGCAATGAGGTCGAGACGGCCAACGAGCACGCCCAGGCTCTGCTCGATGACGGTGTCAACGCCATCGTGGTCCTCCTCCACGAGGGCGGGTACCCCGCTGCCGAGGACGCTGACAACCAAGAATGCGAAACGTTCGGTGATGAACCGTCCATCTCCGGTCCGATTGTCGATATGGCCGAAAACATGGACTCCTCCATTGACTTGATCGTCACCGGCCACACCCACCGCGCCTATGTGTGCACCTTCGAGGACCCAAACGGTGAACCTCGCATGGTGACCTCCGCCGGGCAGTACGGCACCATCTTCAGCGACATCCGGATGGAATACGACTTCGAGACCTCCGACATCATTCGGACCTCCGTCGAAGGCACGAACATCATCGTGGAGCGCAATGTCGAGGCCGACCCGGTGCAAACTGGTCTGATCGATGGTTACAACGAGGCCCTGGCCCCGATTGCCCAAGAAGTCGTCGGTCATCTCCAGGAGCCCATCATGCTGGGCGCCACTCGCGCCGAAGAGTTCGCGCTAGGTAACCTCATCGCCGACGTGCAGTTGGCTCGCACCGCTGAGGAAGAACTCGGTGGGGCCCAGATCGCGTTCATGAACCCAGGTGGGGTGCGGGCCGACCTGATTCCCAACGACGAGGGTGAAGTCACCTACGAGCAAGTCTTCACTGTGCAGCCCTTTGGCAACTATTTGGTGACCATGGACTTGACCGGGGACCAGATCGTGACGTTGTTGCAGCAGCAGTACACCGACCGCCCCAACGAGCCGTTGATCCTGTTGCCCTCTGAGGGCTTCACCTACACACTCGATGAGTCGCAGGAGGGTGAGGACAAGGTCCTCACCGATTCCTTGCAGCTCAACGGAGAAGACATCGAGGCTGACCAGACCTACCGAGTTACCGTGAACTCGTTCTTGGCCGACGGCGGAGACTCCTTCACCGTCCTCACCGAAGGGCAGAACGTCCTTTACGGTGAGGTCGACGTTGACGCGTTCAAGGAGTGGCTGCAGGAGAACACCTCGGCGGATGACCTGCTCGCGGCTCCGGCGCTGGACCGCATCACCATTGTCGATTAGTTCTCATCCTCGGCTAGCCGCCAGCGGCGAGTCTGACTAGGACACACTGCGGGGCCGGTACCTCAGTGGTACCGGCCCCGCCTCGCGTTTGGGGTGGCGGGCGCGTTACTCGGTCACCAGCGCGAAAAGCAGGCCGTCGTGGCCCTTGTGGCCCACCGTCTGCACAGCCGTGGCATCCAGGCTGGGGTGATTGGCAATCACCTCATACACCTTCCAAATGGCCCGCGAGGCCGGATCATCGGTGTCGGGCTCAGTGTCGACCAATCGCGACACCGCGTTGTCCACCACGACTAGAGCACCGGGGCGCGCCAACTTCGCGGCCCATTCCACATACTCGACGATATCGTCCTTGTTGGCGTCGATGAAGACGAAATCGAATGGGTCCCCGCCCTCCTCATCTAGCTTCGGGAGCGTCTCCAAGGCGGGCCCAACCCGGATCTCCACCCGGTCGTTAACGCCACATCGTTCCAAGTTCGCCCGCGCCACCTCGGCGTGTTTCGGGCTGAACTCCAGCGACACCAGCTCACCGTTCGACGGCAGACCTTTGGCCATCCAGCTGGTGCTGTATCCGCCCAGTGTGCCCAACTCCAGGACCCGGGTGGCCCCCATGATCTCGATGAGAAGTTGCAACAACTTTCCTTGATTTGGGGCGACTTGGATATGCGGCAATCCCGCAGCGTCGGCATCGGCGACCGCCTGTCGCTGCTGGGGGTCCTCCTGGGTGACGGTGGCATTGATGAAGTCGTCGATCTCGTCGTACTTGTCCGACGTCGGCGTGGTCGAGGCCATGGCGCTCTCTTTCCTCGGTCGACTCATCTGCCGCTGGTGGGCAGATGACATCGTGTCAAATGTTGTGGCTACCGCGATCCTAACCCGGGGCGTTTGCGAACCGACCGTCCTAACGGGTCGGCCAGCAACGCCGACGCGGCCGCAGGAGGGTGCGAAAGCTCCACCGACTAAGCCAGGCAGCCGGGGACTAAAAGCCGATGACAGCACCCCGACCGGGCAGATGCCTCACTCCCCCGCTGTCTCCAGCGGGTCTTCGCCCACTGTCACCGGTTCCCCCTTCGCCGCCTTCCACCAGCGGGTGATTCCCAGTTCGGCAAGAAATGCCGCATCGTGGCTGGCCACGATCACCGCGCCTCGGTAGGAGTCCAATGCCGCCTTCAATTGCGCCACCGACGGCAAATCCAGGTTGTTCGTCGGTTCGTCCAGCATCAGCAGCTGCGGAGCCGGGCTCGCGGACAACACCACTGCCAATGCCGCCCGCAGCCGTTCCCCTCCCGAGAGCGTCCCGGCCATAGCGAAGGCAGCGTCCTTTCGGAACTGAAAGCGGGCCAAGCGGTTGCGAATCTGTGCATCGGTCATGTGTGGCGCGGCGGCTCGGACATTGTCCAACACAGTCGCCTCCTCGTGCAAAATGTCTATTTTCTGCGGAACGTACCGCAACGGCACGTACGTGTTGACCTCTCCGGTATCAGGCATAACCAGGCCAGCGATCGCTCGCAATAGCGTGGTCTTACCGCTACCGTTGTCGCCAATGAGAGCGATACGTTCAGGCCCCTGAATTCCCAGGCTGACTCCCGCGGCTCCGAACACGTCCCCCACGGTGAGGGCACGGACGTCCAACAAGACCCGCCCGGAGGGAACTCGCGTCTCGGGTAGGTCCACCGCGATGAGGTCCTCGCCGCGCAGTTTGCGCTGCGCCGCATCGAGCTTCTCGCGCGCCTGAGCGAGTTCCTCGGTGTGTCGTTCGGTCAGCTTCGCGGCCGATACCTCGGCGCTTCGTTTCTTCGCGTTCATGACTATCAACGGCTGGCGTTTATTGGCATGGAATCGTTTTGCCTGTTGGCGACGATGGGCCAGTTTGGTCTGGTTCTCCATGGCATCACGACGTTGCCGTTCGACGTCGGCCGCGGCCTGGCGCACGTGGCGCGCGGCGGCATGCTGCTCGGTCGCTATGGCCCTCTCATAGGCGTCGAAATTTCCGGTGAAGGTTCGGATTCGCCCCGCCCGCAACTCGGCGATAGCATCGACCCGGTCGAGCAGGGCCCGATCGTGGCTAACCACGACCAAGGCCCCATCGAACTGGTCGATGGCCGTGTACAGGCGGGATCGGGCTCTCGCGTCGAGGTTGTTGGTCGGCTCATCGAGGATCAGCAAATCTGGCTGAGCCAGCAAGAGGCCGGTAAGCCCACAGAGCATGGCCTCACCGCCAGAGAGCGTCGCCACGGTGCGGCCCAACTCGATATCGGCCAAGCCCAGGGCATCCAGGTGGGCCCGAGTACGTTCGGCTATATCCCACTGCTCCCCGAGCATCTCAAAGTGGCTTTCGTCGGCACTGCCCGATTCGATAGCGTCCAAGGCTTGCAGTCGGCCACTGATGCCGAGCAAGTCCGCGACACTGCGGTGACCGGACAGCGGGAGCTCTTGAGGCAAATAGCCCAGGGTTCCATGACGTTCGATGTGTCCTTGCGCAGGCGTGGCATGCCCGGCGATCAGACGCAGCAGGGTGGACTTGCCGCAGCCGTTATGTCCGATCAAGCCGGTCTTTCCAGGGCCAAAGGCCGCGTCGAGGTTGGTAAAGACGTACTCGCCATCTGGCCAGGCGAAGCTGAGGTTCTGAATGACGATGGCATTGGACATAGACATGAGGTCTCCTCAATCGTCGGTGGGACGGGGCTGTGTCGGACTCGCATCGGTCGGACACAAAGCTGGGAGAAGACACCACGGCGCGTCGAACGAGGCGCTCATAGGCACAAAAAAGTCCCCGGTGATGGGAAGCGGCCCACACAGATCGCTGCGTCGCTGGGCTGAAAGCCGGTGGCGACGTGGTGTCAGCGATCTGACTACTTCAAGGGCTTTCCTCACCTCGGGGACAAAGACCACTCCATCATAGGTGACGCGGCCGCCAGGGGCAACGGATTTTCCCACCGGTTGCGTCGCACATGGTCGAGCCACGGTGGACCCGAGCAACTGAAATCAGACTTTGTTCGCGTCGTGGGCGAGGATGGCCAGCTGAATGCGGCTGGTGTAGTCCAGCTTGGTCAGGGCACTGGAAATGTGGGCTTTCACGGTGCCCACTGACATGTACAACTCGGCCGCGATCTCAGCGTTCGACATTCCTTGGGCAACGGCGCGGGCGACGTCTTGTTCCCTGGAACTCAATTGAGCGAACGTGTCTGCGGCCGGGTTAGGCTCGGCCGCAACCGGCCCGGTTTCGGTGACATGGCCGATCAAAGTGCGAGTGACTTCGGGCGACAGGACTGGTTCCCCAGCAGCAGCACGGCGGATGGCGTCGATGATGCGTTCGGGCGGGGTGTGTTTGAGGAGGAATCCGGCCGCTCCAGCACGCAGGGCCGCCACAACCGTGTCGTCGGCATCGAAGGTGGTCATAACGATGACCTGAGGGTGGGGCGGTTGTATCGGGTCGGTACCAGGGGCGGCGGAGGTGGCCTTACACAGCTGAGCCGTGGCGCTAATGCCATCGAGCAAGGGCATGCGAACATCCATCAAGATCACGTCGGGTTCATGTTCACCGACAGCCTCTACCGCCTGGGCTCCATCGGATACCTCGGCGACTACGGCGATATCCTCGGCTCCGCCGAGCATGATCTGCAATCCCGACCGCACCAACGGGTCATCGTCAACTAGCAGCACACGAATCGGGCGGGAATCAGTCACGGTTCAACGGTAGCGCAACGGCCAACCGGTACCGGCCATCGGAGATCCCAAAGTTAAGTTGACCGCCCTCCAGCTCGACCCGTTCGGCCAGCCCCGTTAGCCCCGTATTGGCTCCCGGTATCTCCGAGGCCGTGACGCCGGGGGTCAGCGGATTGGCCACCGTGGCCACCACGGAAGTCGAGTCGGCCGACACGCTGACAGTGACCGTGGAACCCGGAGCGTGCTTGCGGGCGTTCGTCAAGCCCTCCTGCACTGTGCGATACAAGGTGCGTTGCAGTTGCGGCCGCAAAGACTCAGCCTCGGACAGGGTCATATAGAAGCGAACGTCCTGCCCAGACTCCTTTGCTTCCTCTATCAACGCCGGTAGCTCAGCCAGTTTCGCCTGAGCGCCCGAGGCGTTGAAGCTGTCGCCGTTGTTGTCATCACGCAACACATGCAAAATGTCAGCTAGTTCCGACAGTGCCTGGCGGGCGTTGTCCCCGATCAACGTCACCGTCTCGACTAGCTCATCCTCGGTCAACGGTTTGCCGCCTTCGCTGGCCCGCTTTGATCGGTAGGCCAGACCCCCCGCATGCACCGACAGCATCGACAGACGGTGCGCTAGGACGTCGTGCATTTCCCGCGCGATCGTCTGCCGCTCATTCGTACGCACGTTCGCTAGACGTTGTTCCTGTTCAATACGATCCCGTCGGGCTTGCTCACGCATCCCCACCACCACCTGCCGGTGCGAGCGAGCCAACATGCCCGACAGCATGAACACAAGGTAGAACATGACGATGACCAGCACAGTCACCCAAGGCAATTGGCCTTCAGGCTGCGGGACGACGAAAGGAAAACTTATCCCAACCAGGATATGAACCAGCACCGCAACCGCCACCGGCTTAGCTGGGCGGTGAATCGCCGCCGAAAAGACAAGCACCGCGATGGCCACCGAGCCCGACCCGGAAAAGTACAGCAGCGGCACCGAGCCCCACAACAAGATCAACGGAAAGCGGCGACGCCACCACATGGCAACAATGAGCCCAATGCCCGCGAGCAAGTCGGCCCACAACATCCATTCCAGAACTTGCAGGTCCTCGCCCAACAGCGACATCAAGGCAAATAGCATCCACACGAGGGTCGCCAGACTCATCAAAGTGAGGTCGATGATCCAGTCTCGGGGTGTGCGGCGAAAGGGCTCGTCGGGGTGAGCCAGCTCAGCAGGCAGCATCCAGGTTGGGCGCGTACCAGAGGGCGTCATAGGCATGCGACCAGCCTACGGCCCAGCGCGCAACCGTGAGACCAACAAGTGGCGAGAAACGCATAGCCACCCGGCCAAACCCTCTGGCCACTCGACAGATGCGATGTCCACCCAGTATGGACCACCATGGAAACCATGAACGCTATCGAGAACTCCACTGACCCCGGTAAACCAGTTCTGGAGCTGGACGGGCTGTCCAAGATGTTCAAAGACAACATCGCCGTAGACAACGTGTCGCTGACAATTCCAGCCGGGTCCATGACCGGCCTCGTCGGCCCCAATGGCGCGGGAAAAACCACCTCATTGTCGATGGCTGTGGGGATGCTGCGGCCCGATGCGGGTACGGCCCGAGTATGTGGCGTTGATGTATGGGACAACCCAACCGAGGCCAAGAAACACCTCGGCGTGCTGCCTGACGGCCTCGCCCTGCCGGAACGATTGACCGGATCGGAACTACTGACCTACTGGGGCCTTTTGCGAGGAATGGATCGAGCCACCGTGGACAGCCGTGCCAAGGAACTCATGCGAGTGTTGGAACTGGAGGAAGCCGACGAGTCGGGCACCCTTGTCATCGAGTACTCCACTGGTATGCGCAAGAAGATCGGCCTTGCCACAGCTTTGCTCCATCGCCCACCGGTCTTGGTCCTCGACGAACCCTATGAGGCGGTCGACCCAGTATCGGCTCGAGTCCTGACGAAGATCCTCCGCCGATTCACCGCAGGCGGCGGCTCCGTGGTGATCTCCAGCCACGTCATGGCCCTCGTCGAGCAATTGTGCGATCGAGTGGGAATCATTTCCAACGGGGTGGTCCTGGCCGATGGCACCTTGGATGAAGTGCGAGGCGAACACGACTGCCTAGAAGACACGTTTATCTCCCTCGTCGGCGGCCGTGACATGGACGAGGAGGCCCTGGCATGGTTGTAACGCTGGCCCGCATGAAGTGGTCAATGATGCGCCACAACAGCAACACCCGTCGGGTAGTTGGCGCCCTAGCCGGTCTGGGCGGAATTCTGCTCTTCATTAGCGGCCACCTCGCCGCCGACTCCGACGCCGCCCGTTCCGACCTGATGGTCCTCGGCCTGGCTAGCCTCCTCGCTGGCTGGGTACTGGGCCCCATTCTCTCGCCAAAGGCCGGAATACTCCGCCCCCACGACTTCGCCCTACTCCCTTTGAGCCGCTGGCGGCTAGGGGCCGGCCTGATGGCCGTGTGTTTTATCGGCATCGGCCCCCTGGTCACCGCCGCCGCCATGGGCACCGTTATCTGGTGGGCCGCGGGTCTGGCGCCCCAAGCCATCCTCGTGGCCATCCCCGGAGCCATCCTGACTCTGATCTTGATCGTCGTAGTCTCCCGACTCGCCTACGCGCTCTTGGGCACTGCCATGCTCAACCGACTTGGGGTCGAAATAGCAGCGATTCAATACGGCCTCCTCTTGTCAACCATGTTCGTCGGTTGGATGATCTTCCAAATCGCCGGCAACACCATCGGCTCCCTCTTGGAATCGGGGCTTCCCGGCACCATGACCCGATCCATTCTCGAATGGGTACCTTCGACCTGGACTGTCCATTCCATCGAAGCCGCGGCAGCCGGACAGTGGACCACCGCAGTGGCGTGGCTGTGCGGCCTAGCTGCCCTGACAGCTCTCCTGGCAGCCATAACAGTCCTGCACCTAGTGCCCAAGACTCACAGCCGAAACACTTCCTTTGGAGCCCGTCGCCGTGGACGCCTGTCCACACTGTTGCCCTCTACCCCGCTCGGGGCGGTCATCGGCAAAGAGACCCGCCAGTGGGCGCGCGACCCGTGGCGAGTGCTGGAAATGCACACTGGCTGGTGGACAGGTCTCATCGCCGGGGGCCTGGCCTGGGTGGCCGGCTATGTCGTGGTCGCCCCCTTCGCCGCGCTCATCACCGCCTTCATGGCCGCTCTCGTGGCCTCAAACCTCTACGGACATGACGGAACCGCGCTATGGCAGCTGGCCAGTTGCCCCGGCAAGCAGGCCGTACGCGCCGATGTCAGAGGCCGTCAGATCGCCCTTCTTCTCTGGAACGCTCCAGCGGTAGCGGTGATTCTGATCGTTTTCACAGCTGGCACCGGGCAACACTGGGCCTGGCCCTATATGGTCGCCGGATCGACAGTTCTGCTCCTAGCTGGGCTGGGCGTATCAATTTTCCTGGCCGTCATTGCCGCCACCCCTGGAGTCGACCCACAAAAGCGCGTGGGCCCCAACGACACCGGAGACCTCCAGTTCCAAGTCTGGATGGCCATGTGGATGATGCCGGTCTCATGCCTGCCGACCGTATTCGCAGGAGTCATTTTCGGCATCGCGGGAGCCCCGTGGCTCATCACGATCGTGGCGCTGGTCAACGGGATCGCGGTGGCATGGATAGGCGGACGCCTGGCGCATCAACGCCTGCGCGCACGGCTACCCGAAACCTTCGCGCGGCTGCGCTATGGCAAGGAGATCGCCAAAGCCAGCGCCCCGAACACTTCTTTGCTCGACAAGCTCGAGTCATCCGCGATCAACAGCAATAAACAGCTGCAAGTCGGTTCATGAGACACGCGCCGCCCACAGAATGAGATATATGACCGAACTCTCCTTACCACTCAATGAGAAGAGACCCTGGGGTGTTTTTCCTTGAATTATCAAGGAAAAACACCCCAGGGTCTCCCCACGTTCACTTCAAGCAGCTCAGCACGGTCGATTAGCGCATTCCACAATCGAGTACGACCCAAATCCGGATATACCGGCATCCAAGAGAACAAATGCACAGCCAGCAGCGATCATAACGGCATTTGCGCTGACCACAGGCTCGGTGCTGATCGTTTGCAAACGAATGCCCACCATTTTGCCGCGCAACAGAATGTTTGCGCACCCTTACTAAACGGGTTACCCGACAACAGTGCCTTTTCAGACAATGGGTAAGATCTGGCGCATCAGAAGTCGAGCTGACGTCACCGTGCAACTCGCGACCTCATGTGTAACACCACGACGTCACGGAAGTACCTCCTCCGAATCACCTCTGAGAACAAATAGCACCCATCCATTCGCGGTAAGGAGACCACCCCTTTGCGACTTGCCGATGAGCTGTTTTTCGTGTCGCTCAACAGCGTCACCGGCCAGCCTGTAATCCCCGTCAGCATCGCTTCAATGGGGATGGCAGCTGGCCTGCTGGCCGAGCTGGTCATGGAACGACACATCACCGTGGACAAAAAAGGCCAACCGATCGTCCTCGACTCCTCCCCTCCCTCTGATTCCCTGGCACACAACATCCTCGACCGCCTCAAAGCCGAAAGCGCGACCCACACCCTCGACATCTGGGTCGCCTATCTAGGCATTGAGGCCTACCGACAAGTCGGATCTCGCATGGAAATCGCCGGAGTCGTCGAGCACTCCACCCAGCGCAAGCTCCTCAAACGCATCCATGTCTATACCCCCCGCGATACCAACTTCGCCTCTTGGCCCAGCGTCCGACTCCGCCGCCACCTGCAACAAGCCTCCCGAGTTCCCATCACCGACGCCTTCCTACTGGGCGTGTGCAAACACATTGGACTCGAAGGACACCTTCTACAAACGGCCCCACCCACCGCACGAACCCGTCTCGCGGCCATCGCAGGCTCCCTGCCCGACGAACTGGCCGCCATCGTCAAACACACCGAAGTCGCCGTCGGCTCAGCAGTGCTCACGCACCGCACCTAGATCCCCCACCTCCGCGAGAGGAACTACGGCGGACTCACCCGATCCCCCCAAAATCGTGAGGCTCCCCGCTGGGCCGCTAGAACCAGCGCCACAGCCTCAGTGCCCACCCCATCCCCCACCGAATTCAACACTCTCTCCTTACCTTTGTCCTGATAGGAGCATTTTCGTGCCATCCACTCCCGGAGGCGAATCGCTAGTGCAACAAGCGCTAGCCAAAAACCGCCTCGGTATCCCGTCCGTCATCTTCTTCGTCCTCACCGCAGCCACCCCCTTCACCGTCATCGCTGGTGTCGTGACCACTGGTTTCGCCATGACCGGGCTCATTGGCATTCCCACTGCGTTTCTGGTCATTGGCGCGCTATTGATCCTGTTCGCAGTGGGCTATGTGACCATGGCTCGCCATGTCAACAACGCTGGCGCCTTCTACGCCTTCATCGCGCGAGGTATCGGCCGTCCTCTGGGTGTCGGCGCATCGTGGATTGCGCTGTTGTCCTATAACGCGCTGCAGATTGGCCTATACGGGCTCCTGGGATACACCGCCCAGGGTCTCCTACTTGACTGGTTCGCCATCGACATCGCCTGGTGGGTACTCGCCCTTGGCTCGTGGGCCATCGTCGCTTTCTTGGGAATCCAGCAAGTTGACCTCAACGGCAAGGTGCTCGCCGTCCTGTTGGTACTCGAGATCGCCATCATCGCCGTGTACTCATTCTCATCGGTGGCCAACCCGGCCGGTGGCAGCATTAGCTTTGCCACCCTAGCGCCCAATGAGCTTTTCGGTCCCGGTCTCGGCGCGATGCTCATCCTGGGCATCCTCGGCTTCATCGGGTTCGAAGCCGCCACCGTGTTCAGCGAAGAGAGCAAAGACCCCGCCCGCACCGTCCCACGTGCGACCTACCTGTCCGTGTTGATTCTGGCGGTGCTCTACACATTCGCTTCTTGGGCCATGACCGTCGGAACTGGAGCTGACAACATCGTAGAGCGCTCCCGCGACGAGGAAATCACCGTGCTGTTCAACCTCGCAGGGGAGCAGTTGGGCGTGGCCATGGTCAACATCGGCTGGGCACTGCTACTGACCAGCGTGCTGGCCGCGATGATCAGCTTCCACAACACCACTGCCCGCTACATGTTCTCCTTGGGACGTGAACGGGTCTTGCCCGCCGCGCTGGGACGAACCTCGCAGCGGTCCTCCTCCCCTGTTGTCGCTTCGCTGACGCAAAGCGCGATCGGATTCATCGTCATTCTTATCTACGGTCTCGGTGGGCTCGACCCGCTGGTGGAACTGTTCTTCTTCGCCGGAACTGCCGGGGGCCTGGGCATCCTCATGCTCATCACCACCACCTCGGTCTCGGTCGTGTGGTACTTCTGGAAGGACAAGCGCGGCGAAAGCTCTCTGCGGACTCGCGTTGCCCCCATCGCGGCCTCACTGGTGCTCTTCGTCGTCATGTACCTGGCCGTGTCGCACTTTGGCGAACTCCTAGGGGCAGAAGAGGGCTCGCCGCTGCCATGGCTCATCCCGACCATCTTTGTCGCCGCCGCGCTCGGGGGCATAGTGTGGGGACTGGTTCTCCGCGCGACTAGGCCCGACGTCTACGCCACCATCGGTATGGGCGCAAAGGCCGTCCTCTCCGAAGCCACACCCGACGATGAGGGAACCGAAGACAAGGTGGCCGAACCGGCCGGGATGGGAGGACGCTGATGAAGGACTCTGTCACCCGCGCGACCATCTCGGAGTGTTCGCAGGTGGCCCAGCTTATCGCCGAGGCATTCCATGCTCTCGATGTCGCCAAGTGGCTGGTCCCCGATGCCGACGAGCGTGCCCGCGTCCTGCCGCGGAACTTCGCGATCGTCGCCGAGCACGCACTACGCCACGGCAGTGTCTACTGGAGCGCCGAACGCGATGCGGTGGCGGTGTGGTTTCCTCACGACGGGGAACCGCTGCCGGAGATTGAGGACTACGACCAGCGCCTTCTCGCCGCCTGTGGAGAGGCGACCCCACGTTTCCAGGTCCTCGATGGCCACTTTGACAAGGCACATCCTCACGAGCCACATCACTACGCGGCGATGCTGGCCGTCTCACCGTCGAGACAAGGGCGCGGACTGGGAGGCTCACTGTTGAGCCATCATCTCGACCAGCTCGATCGGACCGGGACGCCCGCGTACCTGGAGGCCGCGTGTGCACGCAGCCGTGAACTGTATTTGCGGCTGGGCTTTAAGGATTTGGAGCCGTTCACGCTCCCCGATGGCCCCACCATGTATCCCATGTGGAGGCCCGCTCAGGGTTGATGGCAATAGCCACGTTGACAATGGTCGCGGAAAGAACCCTGATCGGGACTTAGGTAAACGTTCCGATCAGGGTTCTTTCCGCATGTGGTCGGTGGAGCCGGAGTTTTCCCTACAGAATCGCGACAAAGTACCGGGTGAACTCATAGGAGATTGTCTCCTCCAATATCCAGTTGCCTCCTTCGATCTGATCGCTGGGGATCTCACTGCACCAATAACCACTGATCACGCCATCGGAGGGTGTGTCGGTTGAGGCCATGATGTGGTCTTGTGACACGGCGTCACACCCGGACACGAACGTGTCTGTGCCAGTACCTTGAGCGGCTATGTTGATGTCCAGCCAGAACGTACCCACATCCTCGCCCCGGTAAGTGGCGGCGGAGTCAGAACGAACTGGTGGCCCACTTATGACCGCCGTGCCGAGGCTATTCGTCGCATGGTTTTTCACAGTCTTGCTGCTAGTCTCCGAACGCCTCATTGGTCGCTGGCCGATGCCACACACGCTTATGCCCTGCGGCTTTTGCTAACACTGAGCTTAAGCTCTGTCTGCCAATGGACTAGGTTCCCAACGGAGAACCGGCGTCTCCGCCCTCATGTGACTCACCCGATCGGCTGCCAGTGCCGCATACCGGCTTTACGGTCGCCTTGTCGCAAAATCCGCGAAATTGCCTCTGGTTGTGAGGGGTCTGGGTATAACAAGTGGCTATGAAGACACGCACCGAGCCCATGCCCACCAAGGACCATCCGCCCAAGCGCGTTCGGATCGCCAAACCGCTGATCGCGACCGCTGTCCTAGTGTCCACCACTTTCAGCGCCCCCTATGCCAAAGCTGAGGACAACTCAGGGCCGGATTTGACCGAAGCGGTGACCGCGCAGATGCACCGGCAACATGGAAACGATGCTGCCGAAAGCTACGGATTGGGAGGCGCGGCGCAGCTGCCGGCGCCTTTGGTGGAACCGTACCGAGTGTCCGCCGATGGACAATGGACCTTCGGTGGCTCGGTGTACCTGTTGCCCGAATGGGTCCACGCCACGCCAGTGACGGCGCTGTTCGTAGCGCGTGAGGTCGCAGGTGAGTGGGAGGTCGCCTTGCAGTCCGGTGGTGAGTTCGCCCAGCTGATGGAGGAGGCTCCCGTCGATTTGTTCCCCGACGCTCGGGAGAAGAGTGCTCTCACCTCAAGCAACTTGCGTGGATTGGCCCGGCCCGGATTGGCCTTGCCGTGGGCAGAGGACCAAGGTGGATGGCGGCATTGGGGCGTTCATGGAAATGGCGGCAACACACGACCGTTCAACGCGATTGACTTCTACGGTGGAGACGGGAAGACTCGGGCCTCGGCCGATGGCTTCCTCTATCGATTTTGCGGCACGGTGAATCCCTATATAGAGATTCATCATGTGAATGGGTGGCGGACTGGTTATTACCATTTGCGCAATCAAACCGACGTACCCTCGGGGTCGTTTGTGAAGCGCTATGACTTTCTAGGGGAGATCGGTGAGGAGCTTCCGTGTGGCGGACGAGCCAACGGCGATCACGTTCACTGGACGTTGTGGCATGAAAGTGAGGGCCAGGTAGTCCAGGATCGGGTGATTGGCGGCTGGACCTGGCACGAGGAGCGGGCCTACCGAGGTTGGGCTCAGCGTGGAAATGAGCGCATCGGGCATTCGGATTGCTGTCTGGTCAACTACGGCCCCTTCGATGGCTATATTTTCAACCGGTAGGGGCGGCCCGATGGCATGGGCCCGCTG
The DNA here is from genome assembly GCF_016925535.1 of Natronoglycomyces albus. Classification (NCBI taxonomy): domain Bacteria; kingdom Bacillati; phylum Actinomycetota; class Actinomycetes; order Glycomycetales; family Glycomycetaceae; genus Natronoglycomyces; species Natronoglycomyces albus. The sequence continues at coordinate 1,936,729 of NZ_CP070496.1, forward strand.
AATGCCAACAGCGGGCCCACAAAAGCGACTATTCCCGGTCTTGGGAGGAAAACCCACTGCCAGCTGGGTAGCGTAGCCCCGCGACGTGATCGGCGATTCCCTCAAGTTTGGCTAGATCGGAATCGCTCAAGGTCAGATCGGTCGCGGCGAGGTTTTGGTGGAGGCGTTCCACCGAACGGGTGCCGGGAATCGGCACGACGGGTAGTTGGTGTGCTGCGGCACGGGAGTGAACCCAGGCGAGGGCGACTTCTGCGAGGGAGACCTCGTGAGCCTGCGCGACTTCGCGAATCGGTGCGACGAGAGCCGCGTTGGCCTGGGCGTTGTCGCCGACGAAGCGGGCCATGCGGCGACGCACGTCGTTGTCGGCAAGCTCCTTTGTGGCGTCACTAAAGGCCCCGGTGAGGAATCCGCGCCCCAGCGGCGAATACGGGACCAACGCTATTCCCAGTCCAGCTGCGGTGGGGACGACATTGGTCTCGATATCCCGCGAGAAGAGCGACCATTCGGATTGCACGGCCGCGATGGGGTGGATCGCGTGGGCCTGTTCGATTTCCGCCGCCGTTACCTCCGATAGCCCAAGGTGGGAAACTTTGCCTTCCTTCACCAGCTCGGCCATGGCTTCGATGGTCTCCTCCAGTGGGGTGTTCACATCGCGCCGGTGCATGTAGTACAAGTCGATGTGATCGGTGCCCAGTCGGCGCAGGCTTTCCTCAGCGGCGTGGCGAACATAGTTTCGATCGCCCTTGATTTCACGGTCCATCACGTCGGTGCTGCGCTGCCGTATACCGAATTTAGTGGCAAGGAAGACCCTGTCGCGGTGGGCGCGAAAGAACGGTGAGAGAAACTCCTCGTTTGCCCCGTTGCCGTACATGTCCGCGGTGTCGAACATGGTCACCCCCCGTTCCAGGGCCGCCTCCAGTGTGGCCCGCGAAGCGCGATCGTCGCTGGGGCCGTAGAAGGCGCTCATGCCCATGCAGCCAAGCCCCTGCATGCCTACGGTCGGGCCGTTCGTTCCGAGTGTGGTGGTGGCGATGGTGGTGTTCATATCCGGTCCTTTGCTGCGAACTGCTGCTGACACAGCTCGATCTTGTAGGTGACAATGGCGAGAGTGGATTGAAGTCGCTCCACTGACGCGATGAGGTTTTGTCGGTGGGCTTCGAGGAGATTTTGGCGCTGCGGGATGGTCGTGTCCCCCTGGCGCAAGAGATTCGCGTACTCGACCATGTCGGTGATCGGCATGCCGGTCAGCCGCATACGGTTGATGAAGTGCAGCCACTCCACGTCACTGTTGCGAAACCGACGCTGCCCACGTTCATCGCGGGCAATGTCGCCGAGCAGCCCAATGCGCTCATACCAACGCAAGGTGTGCACCGAAAGGTTCAGATGTTTGGCGACAATTCCAATGCCGTAATAGTCTTGGCCATCCGGTTTCAGATGCGGCGGAGAAGCCATAAGCTCCCGAAGCCTTTCCGGAGTGCGCTCGTCAACCTCCATAGTTCCTCCTCTTCCTCATTGCAGCCTATGGACCTAGAGTGTGCTCTAGCCAAACGATTTCCTCAATTACTTTTGATTGGGCCACACAGCGCCGAAAAGGTGGTAGGAGCTCGGTCTTCCTTCCACCTTTTCGGCTCTTGGTTTAGCCAGACTGCCCCAAACCGCGCTCGGCAACGGCGGCGAATCCCCACTCTTCGAGGATGTATATCGCGTGCATCGTGGTGGCCCAGTTGCCGCAAACGTCGTTTCGGTCGTCGATCAGGCCCGCTGACTGCTCCACTGTGGCTTTTTTGGCACCTGGGTCTCGGTCCATCTTGGTCGGTGTTCTCGCCTCGGCCATACCGGTATCCGCCTCACAGATTCGAGCTACACTGACGGGTCATCACCGAAGGAGAAATCGTGTCTGAAGACGTCTTGACCCAACACAATTCCCGCCTGAGGGCCCTAGACGACTTGCTCGGTGCGTCCACCGAACTGCCCTTGGCGACCGACAATGACACGCTCCTGTCCACCGACGGAGGTGAGGCCCTGGCCCGGGTCAACCGCGTTGACACCGATAGTTTCCTTGCCGCCTTCTCCGCGGCCGAGAATCACCAGCTCATCGCTCGCGTCGCTGGAAGCGAGGCGATGTCTGATCTGTTGGACCAATGGGTCGCTCAATTGCCAACCCGGCTTGGGCCCGACGCCGAGGCCTCCTTGACGTGGCCTAGTCGCGATGTGGCCATGGCCCACCTGTTCAAGGTGCACGGCCTCGCCCCCAATGTCATTGTCGCGGCCCGCCGCAGTGGGACACCGATCCCGTTGGGAACCGACACGGTCACGGTACGGCCGTTGACCGAAGCCGATCTCACCGTGGCCACTCAGTTGTGGATGGAGGTCGTCGCCTGGGACAACCACTTCCTCAATCACCCCAACCGCCCCGCTACCGAGAAGAACATCCACGACATGCTCGTTGCTGATCTCGACGACGACCCGTGGACGTGGGTCGCGCAGCAAGGTAGCGACATCATTGGGCTGCTGAGCCTCTCCAAGCCCGAGCGATCCGCTTGGGTGCAGCCAATGGTCGCCATCGAACCGGTCAGCTATCTCATGTGCCTTGGGGTCTCGGCTCGGGCCCGTAGCGGCGGGGTGGGGGCTGCCCTAGTCAACCGCGCTCACTCCACTCTGGAAAAAGCTGGAATTCCGGTAACGCTCTTGCACTACAATGCCTGGAATCCACTTTCGGGTCCCTTTTGGCACCGCCTCGGGTATCGGCCGTTGTGGACTAGCTGGGTTCGACGGCGTTAAGGTTTCACGCCCCGCCGCCTGGGGTCGGATGCTTACATAGAACGTCTCGTTGTGCGCGATCAAACAAGAATGGTCCGCCATGGGGCGTGCTCTGTAGGCATCATGCACCTTCGTGGCTTCGTTGAGCGTTCAGGGTCAGGCTTGAAGGTCCGTATCGATCTGGCCTGTCCCTGAGACAAACCAGCCAGGACCGGTGTCACCCGCTAGGGAAATCTCCTCCCCTCCGGATCAGGCTAGGAACGTCTGACAATGTCCCAATGCGTGGCTTCGGCAACGGGTAGTCCCCCACTGCGATACGCGAATCCGCACGATGGAGCCACACTCCCCGCAGGCCGGCCGCTTGGGCTGCTAGCGCATCGTGGTCGGGTCGGTCACCGATGTACATCACTTGATCCGGTGGCAGATCGAGGTTCTCGCACGCCAGGCGAAAAATCGCTGGGTCGGGCTTCGCGGCACCTACTTCGCTGGAGATCGTGACGTGGCGAAATATCATGTCCAGGTCGAAACGGGCGAGCTTGCTGCGTTGCTGCGCCGAGTCCCCGTTCGTCACCGTCCCCAAGCACAGTTGCGGTCGCTCGCCGCGGAGTTGGTTGAGGGTGGGCCACACGTCCGAATAGAGCCGCCAGTGGCGCTCGTAGGTTTCCAAGTAGTGCTCGCACCAGCGATCGATCCGATCTTGGTTCCACTCCCCTAGCCCTAGTTCTTGCACGATCGCCCGTACGCGAGCACGGCGCTGTTCATGAAAGGTCATCTCCCCGTTGAAATAGCGGCGAATGTACGTCTCTTGCAATTGTTCCCAGCGCTTGATTAGGTGTGGTTCATCCAGCAGCGTGATCGAGGGCTCGGCTCGGAAGGAGGTCACGACGGCGGTGGCGGAGGCCGTGTCATGATCGAGCAGGGTGCCGTCGAGGTCGAAGAGTACAGCGGCAATATTTGACTTACTCACGTATTCAATCTATGCCGATTCGGTAACGATCGCAGCCATCTCTTCCGGTTACCCAAAGTAGCCATATGAGCGACGCCCCGTCGATGCCGAGCCCACATCGGCATTGACGCGCATCACATCAGAAACTTATGACACTTCCATCTATTGATGAGATTCCATATCTCGGTGGCGCGATTTTTGTTCGGCGAACCAACTAAAAACAGGTGTTGACCTGCATCTTGAGCGTCCGTAGTATCCAGATTTAAGACCGCAAAGGTCGGATGACCCCATTTAGCAAGATTGGATAGATCATGCTTAGTTTCTCTGGACACATTGGAGCCACCGCTACCGGTGGTCTCACCGTCACCGTCGCCCCCGGCGCTTCCACCACCTGTGGCGGCGGCAACTGCTGCTGCACCAGCTGCTGCTCCTGGTAACGCCTAAACAGCGAGTTTCGCTCCGGTGAGTACCTGGTGCCCCAACGGCCACAGGTGATCACTCGAAACAAGCTATAGCCGTAGAAGGGGCCAGCTTGGTGGCTCCTTCTACGACCGGCACTGCCTTTGCGCACCGCCCCTTTCGCCTCGGCAGGATCGACACCTTTGCGCGGCCACACCCCACCTCGGTGTCCAACGGCCGACCAGAGTCCCCTCAACACGCCTGTCGACCGCCCCTCCACTGTCCTCAATGCTCACCCTGGCCTTCCCTTGGTGGCAACACCATGGGCTGTAGTGATTGGATTCCATGCCCTACAAGAAAACTAAAGAAGAGGTCGCCTCATCGCTGGCTGAGCACGACTATCTCCAAGCCGTCGGCCGCTTCTCCATGCAGCACACCATGGTCTCGGTGTACTCCTCCTCCACTGTGCTGAGACCCCCCGACTCAGTCATCCGCGGACGATGGTTTCCCAATAGCGACGACTTCGCGGGCGAATCCGCACTCCTGAACTACCGCACCGACAACACCAACATTGGTTTCCAAGCCGGGGTCGGCCGATTCTTCGAGCCAGACGCCGTCCTGTCCTCGTGCCACGCGGATTTGGAAGAAGACCTCAGCCAAACCATCGACCTCCCCAAACCCAAAAAGCTCAAGACCGGACTCACCGCCACCATCACCTCCCGGCGCTCCAGCCGAGCATTCAACGGCGACGAGGTGACGATGGAAGAACTGGCCACGCTGCTCCACCACGCCCAAGGCAACTCAGGCGAACTGCCATATGGAGACCCCACCAACCCACACGGCACCGTCGAACTACGCAACGCCCCCTCAGGAGGGGGTCTGTACCCCATCAAGCTGTTCGTTACCGCCTTCAACGTCAAGGGCCTTCAACGCGGCACGTACGAGTACCTGCCCTATGCGCACAAACTCTCTCCGACGCCGACAACGGGCCCCGATCAAGAACTGCTGTGGAAGTCCCCCGACTTCGACATAGAAGACACTGGATTCGCGCTGACATTCGTCTACAACCTCTACGACAACTCCCGCAAATATGGCGACGGCGGGGCCGTCTTTGGCCTCATCGAAGTGGGCGCCATCCTGCAAAACCTTCACCTGACGCGCACCTCACTGGCACTGGCCGGTTGCGACCAAGGTAGCTACGACAAACAACTCCTCGAGCGCGCGCTGCGGCTCGATGGACATACCCACCACGTAGTGCACGTGACCGTTATCGGCCAGGAGGACTAACCCCGTGACTGACCTAGACCCCAACGAAGCGACAATCGCCCTAGCTAGCACCGCCCGAATCATGGAAGACAGCAACGGCCTGTTCCGCATCCGCACCGGTATCTGGAACTTCGAAGAAGCGGTCATCGACGTCAGCGGTGAATCTCCGGCCGTCGCCGCCACCGTGTCCGCCCTACTTCGCGCTCTCGCCACAGGGCCCACCCAACTGGAGGAGCACGCAGACGCCGCCCTCCTTCCCATCGAAAAGGCCAACCTCAGCAAACTGGTCCTTGACCTGGCCGAGGCCGGGGTCCTCATATCGACCGACCAGCGCGACACTCAGGACGCCATCACCGCAGCGCTCCTAGGACGGCTCACCTCCCCCTACCCGACAGAAGAGGGCATCGAACAGCGCGAAATCGTCTTCATCTCCGACTGCGAAGCCTCTCGCACACAGGCGGCGCAACAAGCCGAAACCCTGGGAATCACCCTCACCTCGCTACCGGAGGAACAACTCGAGGCGCTACACACCGCCGACCTCACTTCGCGCATCAACGGCTACGACACCGAAATCGGCATCGAACGACTACGTGAGACCGTGGCCGGTAAGGCCGCGATCGTCACATGTTTCCAACGCCCGTCCATCCCTATGCTGCGCAACCTCAACCGCGTAGTCGAAGACCAAGACCTACCCTGGGTCTCCTCATTCATCGACGGGCCATTCGTCTCCATCGTCGGCATCAAATCGCCACACACCGGCTGCTTCGAATGCTTCGAACAGCGGGCGCTGGCGCGCCTAGAGGACCACGTCACCTATCACGAATTCGCCAAGAGCCCGGTCGGCCGCACCTCCGCGCAAGACTCCGACGCCCCCATGATGGGCTTCGTAACCGTGCTGGCGCTCACCGAGGGCTACCTGTACGCCGCAGTCGGAGCCTCCCGCATCGCCGGACGGATGCTGGGCATCCACCTGCCCACCATGGAAATCCAGACCCAAGATCTGTTGCGGATGCCAAACTGTCCAGCTTGTGGCCGCGTCTCCCGCCAGCGTCTGCGCGAGATCAATTTCAACAGTCGCGCTGTGGTCGACCGGGTCGTCTCGGAGGTGCTCCAGTGACGCACGCGTTCGTTTGTCTAAGGCGAGTCGGGGGTCGGTATGAGGATTAAGCACTACCCGCCCATGTCGCGGCTCCTCAATCAATATCGACACATCGGCGGGAACCAGACCGGCATCATGCCCGGATACTTCGTATCAGTGGCCGATGTGCCCGGTGAGCCGTTGATGAGAGCGATGACGGCGACGATGCCGCACTATCACCGCAACATCATGAACGACCCGCATATGGAGGTGCAGTATCACCTCTCCGGCTACGGGATGTACCACGAAGAGGCCATGATCAAGCTCATGGGCGAGTCGGTGGAACGCTATGCGGCGATGGTGGCGATTCGCCTGTGCGACGATGAGTTCCGTTATGCCTCCTATAACGAGATCAGCCAGGAGGGTCCGGCGATGCCGCTGGAGTACTTGGGGATTCTCGATGCGCGACAACAGGCGTTCTTGGCGAGTAAATTGCACCGTTATACCGACCGTCTGCCCGATGAGGACGATGTGATCGGTTGGGTGAAGTGTCCATCGTTGGTCAATCCCGGAGAGGATTTCTGGGTTCCGGCGCAGTTGTTCTTCTTGGGGTTCACCACCAGCGCCATGCACAATGACCTGTTGTTCACTCCGTCGTTTTCGACCGGCACGGCCGCACATGTGAGCTTGGAGAACGCTCTGCGCAATGCCTTGATCGAGGCGGTACAGATCGACTCGTTCATTCTCAACTGGTATACCGACACCCCGGCTCCGGCCGTTGAAATGGACGATCCGGATCTGGAGCGCATTCTCACCGACATGAAACTGGTGGGCGATGAGGCCTCTTACGACCTGAAGTCCATCTATTTGACGCGTCCGGAGTTGCCGCTGCCGACCATCGGCGTGTACATGGACCGCAAGGATGACAAGCTGCCGCTGATTAGCTTCGGAGTGCAGGGCGACGCCGACCCGAAGTACGCGTTCCTTCGCGGAACGATGGAGAGCGCGGCGATCCTGGGGCTGGGTATGTACTCGGCCATCTACGATACGCCCACGGTGCACGCGGCGGTGAATTCCTCGCCGTACATGGATTTGGACACGAACGTGCTGTTCTTCGCCAGTCCCGACGAACCGGAGCGTAAAAGGCAGATCGTGGCCGAGCAGTTCAAGGGTTCGATCAAGCTCTCCGAGATCACGGCGCTGGAGAGCGAGCTGCCCGACCTGATCAAGATGGTCGGCGGTGTGTCGGAGTGGGCGACGTATTTGGACATCACGCCGCCGGAGCTGGCGGACACGCCGTGGAAGGTGGTGCGGGTGCTGATTCCGGAGCTGCTGAGCATGTGTCTGCCGGGTCTGCCTCCGAAGAACCACCCGCGGATGAAGGAATACGGCGGAGTCACTAATGAGCACCCCCATCCTCTCCCTTAGCGTGCTGGTGCTGCTGTGCGCGGCGTTTCCCTCGCAGCTGTTCCGTTTCTCCGGGCAAGCCGGCTCGCGTCAGCAAGCTGCTGGCGGGGGCCGGTCTTCGGCCGTCTCGGTCGTGGGTTGGCAACTGGTGTTGCCCATCGGGATGCTGCTGATCGCGGGGTGGGCGTGGTATCTCGCCCCGCTAAGTGGCGACCTCTGGATGCCCTCGGCTGGGTACTGGTTCGCCCTTGCCGTCGCCCTGGGCTGCGTGGTGATCGCGGTGGAGATCGGCGTGGGTGCCCTGTGGGCGAAGGCCCAACGACGCCCGGTCAAGGCGGTGGCTTTGCATGGTCGCTTCGCCGACCGTTCGGCGGTCGCGGTGGTGGCCGTGGCACTGGTAGCGGTGGCTGAGGAGATCATTTTCCGGGGCATCGCCATCTGGCTGCTGGCCGAGCGGCTGGGCTGGCTGGTACCGGCGGCAATCGTGCTGACTGCGGTGGTCTACGGACTCAATCACACCTATTACGGCTGGTTGACGGTGACCCAAAAGATTGTCACCGGAGTGTTCTACGGGGTGTTGTATGTGCTCAGCGGCTATGCGCTGCTAGTAGTCGTCCTCGCCCACGTGGTGCAAAATGTCGCCGTGTTGACGATTCTGCCGCGTCTGGGGGTGCGCTAATGAACGCTGAGGTGTGGACTCACTTGGTGATCGTGACGGCCGCGGCCACGGCCTGGTTGGCCGTGTATCGCCTGCCGTTTCATTCCCATCGCACGCGCAAGCGGGTAAAACTGGCCGTCTCGACACACACCGGCCTCGAGGCGCGCTACGTGTTTCCCATCTTGGGGACCCTGATCTACCTAGCCGCCGGGATCGCGGCGATTGCGGTCGTGGTCGCGACGTCGGGTCCGGGCTGGCTGGACATGCTCGCGTGGAACATGACGCTTCACAGTGTGGCTCTGACCGGTTTTGCCATGGTGGGTGCCGCCTGTCTGACCGGATTCCTCATGTCAATGGTCTACGCGATCCGTCCCCAGGTTGACATTCCCGGCGCGGTCAATAACGTGGTGTGGATCAGGGAGGTCATGGCGCTGCCTGTGCAGTGGCGCTGGGCGGTCCCGATGTCGAGCGCGGCCGTGGAGGAGCTGTTCTTCCGGGGAGTGGTGCTGGTCGGGCTCCTGGCAGCCGATGCCCCCATCTGGTTCGCTGTCCTCGCCTCGGGCCTTATTTTTACCGCTGGGCAGGTCATTCTCACCGAGAACCCACTTCAGGCACTCGTACTGACTCTGGCCAGCGTGGTGCTGTCGGTGGTCGGGGGGCTGCTAGTGATCATCACCGGCAGCGTGCTCCCGGCGATCCTCGTTCACGCGGCGTTCGCCGGTTTCTACACCAACAACAGCCCCCAGCAAGCACGGCAAAGCCAGTACTCCCCTGTCCAGAGATGACGTCCCTTTCGAAAACACAAGCAAGCGAGGTGAACAGGTGGCAGACACCGACGCACTAGTCAAGGCTCATGGAGTCACGGTGCGCTATGGACCAAAGGTCGCCGTCGACGACGTCGACTTCGAGGTCTACCCCGGAGAAGTCATGGGCCTCATCGGCCCCAACGGCGCGGGCAAAACCTCTTTGGTCGAATGCATCGAAGGGCTGCGTAGGGCCTCTGCGGGCTCGATCACCGTCGCCGGGCTAGATCCGGTCGCCGACCGCGCCAAGCTCGCGCGAGTCCTGGGCGTGCAACTACAGGATTCGGTGTATCCCACTCGCATCAAGGTCTTTGAAATCTGCGACCTGTTCGCCTCCTTCTATCCTGACGCTGAGGACCCCGAGGTTCTGCTGGAGGAGTTCCAGCTATCCGACAAACGCAAGGCGACCATCACGAAGCTCTCCGGTGGCCAGCGCCAGCGCCTCTCCCTGGTACTGGCGCTGTTGGGCAAGCCCGAGGTCGTTTTTCTCGACGAGCTGACCAACGGGCTAGATCCGCAGTCGCGCCGCTCGGTGTGGAAGGGTCTCAAAAAGCGCAACAAGGCCGGCCTCACCATCGTGCTGACCTCGCACTACATGGACGAGGTGACGAACTTGTGCGATCGAGTGAGCGTCCTCATTGACGGAAAGGTGGTCGTGGTGGACACGGTGCCGGGGCTACTGGCCACCTATGGGTCCCAGGCGGTGGCCAACGTCGAGGACGCCTCGGGTGAGGCATCACTGGAAGACGTCTACCTGTATCTGGCCGGGGCCGATGCCGTGCCCGCCGACCAGACCGAGGGGGCCTGATGCTCAACCACGTTGTTATCTTCGAGTCCAAACGCATGGCACGTAACTTTCCAGCCATGTTCTTCGCGCTTGCTTTCCCGGTCATGGTGTTGGCGATCTTCGGCGGCATTTACGGCAACGACCCGGCTGAGGAGCTGGGAGGGTTCGGCGCGGTCGACATCTCGGTGGCGGGCTATACGGGGCTGATCCTCGCGGTGGCGGGTTTGATGAGCTTCCCACTGGGCATGGTCGAGTACCGGTCGCGGGCTTTTTTGCGCAGGCTGCGCGCGACCCCGGCCCGTCCCACGGCATTCCTGACCGCGCAGGTGATCGTCAATGGCCTGCTGTGTTTGGTGGGTCTGGGCATTTTGCTCATCGTCGCGTTCACCGTCTACGGGCTCAACACGCCCCAGCGGCCGTTCGCGTTCGCCGGGCTGGTTCTCCTAGCGGCCGCCGCGATGTTCGGTCTCGGCATGATGATCGCCTCGTTTGCCAAGAGCGAGTCGACGGCGCTGGTGCTGGCGAACCTGATCTATTTTCCGATGATCTTCCTCACCGGCGCTACCGTTCCGTTGGAGATCATGCCTGAGGGGATGCGGCGCATCAGCGATCTGTTGCCGATGACGCACGCGGTTGAGGCGCTGAAGTGGGCGTGGATGGACATCGAGACCGACCGCTTGGTCATCGCCATCATCGTCCTGTGCGGCACGATCATCGTCTCTTCGGTCGTGGCGGCAAAGTGGTTCCGATGGGAGTAGATGTCGCGGAGTCGATTCAGGCCACCGCCTACCTGGCGGCGGCCTGCCGCGCCGTGGAGACATCCGCTAGGAAGCCGCGTCTGAGCGACCCCTACGCCGAACGGATCATCGCCAGCCACCCTGACGGGGCCCGCATTCGCAAAGGACTGCTCGGCGCGGGTACCGATGAGGTCGTGCACCGTACGATCCTGCTTGACAGGCTGCTGGCCAGGGCCGCACTGACGGCGGGGACCACGGTCGTCAATCTGGGGGCCGGGTTCTGTACCCGGCCCTACCGGCTCGACCTATCGGAGTGCGCGGAGGTGATAGAAGCCGACGCGCCCGCGCTCATCAAGGCTAAGGAGACGCTCCTGGCCGATGCCGATCCATCCTGTCCGGTGCGCCGCGTGCCGTTGGATGTGCGAGATGTCAACCAGCTTGCGGCGCTTCTGAACCCCATCGAGGGGCCACTCGTGGTGGTCACCGAAGGGCTGCTGGTGTATCTGCCGCGCACGGACCTCGCTGCGATCGCGGCGACCATCAACGCTTCGGCCGCTCAGCGGTGGCTGACCGACATAGTCGGACTCTCCTCGGCAGCGGCAATGGAGCAGCTGGCGCAGAAGTCCGGCGCTGGACTTAACCTATATGGCCTGGGCGACCTGCGTCCTTTCGAGGACAATGGCTGGACGGTCACCGACTACCGGCCGCTTCCGGTACCAGCACGGCCCGGTTCCCGCACCAAGACGGGCGCCAGCAGCACCGACGTCGTGGACGGGGTCCTGGAGCTGACGGCCTACAAGACAGAGTGAACACGCTACTCAATGAGTATGCGACCCATAACCAGTCGGCCGCGAGGAGAACCCGCAGGGCCACAGCGCTGGGGGCTCGACGCACTGACGACCATCGGGTTCACCCGTGAGGCGGTCAGCAGCGCCGACTCCGAACGCAACCGAGATGCCTTTGTGACCGTGCAAGTCAGAGAACGTCTTCCACCACCTGGTCGATGCGAATCGCCTCCCCCATCGCCAAAGGGCATCACGAATGGAGGGTGTGTTTCGACGAGGCTGCCGTGGCTCGAGTATCCCAGGAGTGGACGGCACCGATGTGGTGACCGTGCCGGTTGCGGCTTGGCTCCCCTCTCATCCGCGCCCACAGGCGCTTCCAGTTACGACCGGCGTTTGGGCTCGTAACGGGCGATGACGACGCCCAGAAGACACAACGCGCTTCCCAGCAGGGCCAGGACGGTGGGAAGCTCACCGAGGAACAGCCAGCCCATCACGATCGCCGCTGGCGGTATCAGGTAGCTAAAGCTCGACACGACGCTCGCCTTTAGCTGGTTCATCGCATACGCCCAGGCGAAGAAGCCCAGTGCGGTCGAGACGACCCCCAGATAGACCAGCATCCACCAGCCGAAGGCACTCGCCTGTGAGAAGTCGCCTACAGCCACGACAAACGGGATAGCGGTGATCGAACCGATCACCGCTGTCCACACCGTCACGCGCAGCGCGGATGTGCGTTTCAACAGTGGTTTTTGCGTGATCGCGCCTAGCGCGTACAGACAGGCTCCCGCGATGCACAGCACGACCCCGAGCCAGCTGATCTGGGCGTCGGCATCCGAGGAGGTCCCGATGAGCATCACGCCGGCGAAGGCGATGGCCACGCCCACGTACAGGTTCGGGCGAGGGCTCTCACCGAGGAAGAAGACGGCCAGCGCGATGATGAGGATCGGCCCGATGTTGATGAGGATGGCGGCGGTGCCCGCGTCGATGTAGTGCACCGCGTAATTCAGCGCCACATGGTAGAGAAAGAACCAGCCGATGCCGCATGCGAGAGCGAAGCCCCATTCGCGGCCCTGCGGCAAGATCGGCTCAGCTGGTGCGTCCACTGGGCGCGTTCTCTTCGCCAGTGCCACAGCGATGGCGAACAGGACCACCGCGGCGATGAGGTTGCGTCCCAGCGCGATGGAGAATGGGTCAATCTCGTCGCGCAAGTACCTCAACGCGACGAATGCCGAGGACCAGCTGATGATGACCACGGCGATGGCCACGTAGGCGAGCACGGTGTTGCGTTGCGCCAGTCGCGGCAGGGTTTGGGTGCTATCGGGTTGGCTCACTAGGTGACTCTCTCATGGGTCAGGTCGCGAGGATGGGTCTACTCACGGGGATGAAGGGTGATTCAGCACATGTTCGGGCGGCACAGGGCAGGTTGTCTCCGCCGCATCGATGCGGCGGAGACAACCTGTCACAGTTGCAGCAGATGCGCCGGTGCGTTGGCCGGGTTACCTGGCCATACTGTCAGCTGGCCACGGGTGGGATAGGCGGCGATGGCGGCCACTGTGCGTTCGCGGCGAATGTCCCCATTGTCGGCCACACACACTGGAGGGGATGCCAACAGCTTCCGGTGCGCCTCGGGGTCATCCGTTTGTGGAATGCCCCAGCCGCGCACCGCTTCCCATCTTCGTTTGGAGGAGGTGAGCGCAAAGGGATTGATTTCGTCTTCGAGCGCGAACGGTGGATGTAGGTAATGGTTGGTGTGGATCAGTTCGGAGTCCTCCAGGATTCCTCTGCGTTCCTCCAACGCCTCCACGCACACGATGCGGTCGCCATCGCAAATCGTGAAGGCCCGGGAGCTGGACAACGGTAGGGTCTGCAGCGTCGCGATGGCCTCCTCGACGCATGTGGCGGTATCCAGCACGTGGCGTACCGCCAGGTATGGGGGTACACCGGGCTGCCACCGGCCGCCCAGAACCAGGTTGATGCCCACGGCAACTCCCGCGTCGTTGACGCCCAGATACCCCAGCAGGCCCGCGAAGCTCAAAATGAGCGACCGGCGGCCCGCCTGCACCTCTAGCACCGCTACCTGGTCGTCTAGGTTTCCGTTCAGGTCGACCGTCTGGGCCAGGATCGGGACTGTTCCTTGAGTACTGCTGTAGGTGGTGCAGTCCCCGGTGGTGAAACGGTGGTAACCCAGAATTTCGCGCCGCAGTTGCAACAGCCACGCCTCATCACGGGACAACCCGGCGCCGGTTGCGACGCCGTCGATCTCCGCGGCCAGATCGGGGATCACCGAGGTCACGATCTGCCGATGTGCCTCGATCCTCTCGCGTAGGTCCTCTAGGCGGTAGCGCTGGTCGCTAAGGTGGTGCAAGCGTGCCAATCCATCATCGAGGAAGGTTCGTAGCCGGTGGGCGATCGCCGCTCCGTGGGCGGCTCCCCGCTGATGGGGGGAGCCGCTGATGCGCAACGTCTTCACAGCGCGTCCTTGACTGTTGGCCATTCTTGGGCCAGTACCGAATAGTAGATCGCGTCGCGTCGCCGTCCGCTGGGCATGTAGTTGTAGCTTCTGAGCACTCCTTCTTCGGTCGCGCCGATCTTTCGCAGTGCGGCGCGGGCGCGTTGGTTGAGCACATCGGTCTTGAACTCAACGCGTTGACAGCCCAGCTCCTCGAACGCCCGTCGCAACAGCAGGCGTTTGGCGTGTCGGTTGATTCCGCTGCCTTGGAAGGCGATCCCCAGCCAGGACCAACCGATCTCCAATCGATCGTTGGCCGCGTCCAGGTTGCCAAAGGCCGAGCTGCCACAGACGGTGCCTGTCTCTTTTTCGACGATGGCGTAGACGGCGCAGCGTCCAGTTCGCTGATCCTCCATCAGATTGTCGAAGAAGGTGGTGAATTCCGCCTCGTCGGTGACGCGGGAGACGAAGAATTCCCAGATTCGTTCGTCGATGGCGATGTCGCGCAGGGGCTTGCGATGGTCTTGGGTCAACGGTTCGAGGCGGATGCGTTCATCCTCCATGCCGGTGGAGAGAATGGGTGCCCAGTGGCTCATTGCGCGCTTCCTTTCCAGTACGGGGCCAAGGTGGCAACGACGTCGGCGAGAGTCCGCATCGCCGCGAAGTCCTCTTCGGCGAAGTGGCCCAGATCGATGTTGGCCACTTTGCACAACGAGGTCAGGAACAACACCTTGTTGAGCGAGGTGAGCCCATAGCTCTCGGCCATGTTCTGATTGAGGTCCAGTGAGGCCGGGTCGGGTTTGTCGCGCAGCGAGCGTGAGAACTGCTCACGCGCCATCGTTTCCAGATCGGACGTGGTCACTTCATGTGGCATGGATTCCCGCCTTCGGATCGAAAATGGACTTCTCGTACTTGTCGACAATCGCGCGGCGCACCGGTTTGAACTGTGAGGTCAAAGTCCCCGCCGCGATGCTGAAAGGCTCCTGGGCGAGGATGACGCGCCGTATCTGTTCATCTGGTTCGGCCTCGGCGTTGGCCTTCTTGAGGGCCTGGGCCACCGCGTTTGGGTCGGCAACCCCATCACTGGAGGCAATCGCGACCAGTTCGGTCTGATCGCGGCAATAGACGATGCACTCGGCGATGGCCTCCGAGGCCCGCAACCGGGCTTCGATAGGCCGCACCACGATCTTCTTCCCGTTGTCCAGCACCACCACATCGTCGGCGCGGCCGTGAATGTACAGGTAGCCGTCGGCGTCGATATGGCCCAGGTCGCCAGTTCGAACGACGCCACCGGGACGGAACATCTTCTCGCTTTCGCCATCAGCGGCAAAGGCATAGGAGTGGTTAACCGGGTGGTCGCTACGCACGCACACCACGCCCTCGTCGATGAAGACCTCTTTGCCTGGCAACACCTTTCCGACACTGCCGGTGCGGTTGGCGCCCGGATAGTTCTTTGACACGATGCAGGTTTCGTTGAGCCCGTAGCCTTCGTAGATGGGCAGCCCCACGTCGGTGAAGAATCCCAGAACCCGCATGTCAGCCGGAGCAGACCCGGTCCACAAGTAGCGGATGTTCGGCCCGAACAACTCCACTGCCGCGCTCCGGCGCTGTTTAAAGGAAGCGTCCTCGGGAAGCTGGCCTTCGATGTGGCGCATGGCCGCACCGAAGAACCCCGGCACACCCATGACGACCGTTGGCGCGTGAGAACCCAGCACGGCGAATGCCGACTCATACGTCGTGACGGTGACATCGTGACCCCACCGCAGTGCCGAGTAGACCCAGTAGCGCTGCTGAAGCAGCGACAGGGGCAAGAACACAAACAGGTTGTCTCCCACCTGGTGCCGCATGATGCCTTGCACCGCATGCAGAGACGAGTCAATGCTGCCGACTGTCGCGGCTAGCCCTTTGGGAACACCAGTGGAGCCAGAGGTGAACTTTACCGAGGTCGTGTCAGTGGGGCCATACTCGATCAGTTCCCTGCCACTGACCGAGTCACTCGCCTCAGCGGACATCGCATGAGCGCGCCGCACCACCTCTGCCAGCGAACGCACCGGCCCACCCGGTCGAGCCGCCACCAGCGCCGAAGCGTCATCGGTGTAGACCGCACGCAGACCGTAGCGCTGTGCGAGTTGGGCATCGGCGGTGAACTTACCTGGCTCGAAGCCGGCCGTTTCGACACCAGTGAACAGGCACGCTAGATCCAGCAGGACCCAATCGAGTCCATTGGAGGCGACAATGCCGACGCGGTCGCCCCTGTCGATGCCCTCAGCCCGCAGCTGTACGCCCAAGGCATGGGCGCGGTCCCAGACCTCCGAAAGCGGCACGGTGTTTTGCGACCCCAGACGGGCCACGGTCATAGTGCCGCCCGTGGGGCGCTGCGCGACGATGTGGTTAAGGACTGATTCCATCAGCTGTCCTCCTTCGCGAGGTGATGGGCCATGTGCCGTACCGTCCGCAAGGCGTACATGGCGTCGAGGGGCAGCGTGACCCCGAATTGGGTTCTCACGGCCGCGAGTATGCGAACAGCGGTGATCGAGTCTCCACCGATTTCGGTGAAGTCAGCGGTGACGTCGAGATCCTCGCGGCCCATCGCTTCGGCCCACAGAGAGGCGAGTCGCTTCTCGACCTGCGCGTCCGCCGGATTCGTCTCGGTGGCCGGGGAGTCGGTGGATCGCTGGCCGCCTCGGCTCAACGCGGTCCGGTCTACCTTTCCGTTGCGGTTAACCGGGAAGTGGTCGTGCCACACCAGCTGGGCGGGAAGCATGTAGTCAGGCACGGATCGACCTAGCTGGTCGCGGATGGACCGCAACGAAGGCCTGTGTGATCCATTTCCGACCACATGCGCGGTGAGTACTGCTCCTCCGCCGGGGGTCGCCTCGGCGGTCACGGCTGCCTGGGCGACGCCTTCACATGCGCTCAGGTGTGTCTCGACATCCCCGGCCTCGATACGGTAACCATTGAGCTTGATCTGGAAGTCCATTCGCCCCAGAATCTCGATGGTTCCGTCAGGCCGGTAGCGGCCCAGGTCACCGGTGTGGAACAGGCGTTCCCCACTGTCCTCGTCGAAGGTGTACTTGCGCGCGGTGGCCTCGGGAGCTCCCCAGTAGCCAGGTGTGACCCCAGTGCCAGCAGCCAGGATTTCGCCCGGTACCCAGTCGGGACAGTCCCGCCCGAACCGGTCGCGGATATGGGCCCGGTTGTTGGAGTTGGGCCGACCGTATGGAATCGGCTCATCGGTCGGGTGATCGACGGGGATGGGATGCGTGATGTTCCAAATCGTCGTCTCCGTCGGGCCACCTAGCGAGGACACGGTTAGGTCCGGCCGTTGCGCGTACAGGGTCGATGGCAGGTTTGAGGGGATACGGTCGCCACTCATCATGATCAACCGCAACGATTCGGGAAGGGCCGTCCTCTCCTCTGCGGGCAAGGCCATATCGGGTTCGGCCAGCAGCCGCACGATCGCCGGGACCGAGTTCCACACGGTCGCTCCGTGGCGAGAAGCCAGCTGGCGCCAATGAGTGGGGTCGGCGGCCCGGTCCGCGTCAGGAACGACCAGCGCGGCACCCGCGCTCAACGCCCCGAACACATCCCACACCGACAAGTCGAACGTGAAAGCGCTCACGGCGAAGAAGCGGTCATGGTGGGTAATCCGGAATCGTTCAGCGCAGTCAGCCACGACGTTGGCCACATTGCCGTGGTTGACCATGACGCCCTTGGGTTCCCCGGTCGTCCCGGAGGTATACAACAGGTAGGACAGGTCGTCTTCAGATATGTCCGGTCGCGGAACATCACTACTGGTATGAGCATCGCGCAGGTCCCATGACGGGCCGACGTTATTGGCCTCGACATTGGTCAATACCGCCCGCGCACCGGCATCACGCAGCAGAAACTCGCGACGGCGCGCCGGTAGGTCCGCGTCGATCGGGACATATACGGCCCCGGCCAGCAGCGTGGCTATAATGCCCACGTACTGCTCGGCGCCTCGCCGCATCAGCAGCGCTACCCGGTCACCGCGAGATATTCCCTGGTCTATCAACCAGTTGGCCGCCGCTGCTGCTCGCTCCAAAAGCTCCCGGTAGGTAAGGCCGCCCGTGGAGCTCAGAATTGCGGGCCGGTCGCCATCGGTGTCAGCGTGGCGAATGAACGCCTCCGGCAACGGAGTGAAGACACGAGTGACTTGGGTGTCGTTGGCTTCCTTTCGAGCACGACGCTGGCTGGCCGGAAGGAGGTCAAAGCGTCGCTGGTGCCACGCATTCGGATCGGTTAGCGTTACCAGCAGCCGTTGGAGAGCCTCGGTGATGGCCTCCAGCATTCCGGCGCTGAAGAGCTGTTCCACCGCGTCGAGCCGAATCTGCAAACCATCGTCGCTTTCCAGCACGAACACGTCCAGGTACACCTGAGGGGTTTGCGAAAGCGTGAAACACTCGGGCCCGAAAGCCTCCAGTGCTCCCCCGTCGACACCGACCGCTCCCAAGGTGCAGTTGAACGTGTAAGGCGCGCTGCCCCGGCGAGCGCTTCCATGGTGGCGTGCTAGATCGCGCATGACCTCCACCCCTGAATAGTGCCGGTGATCCAGGTCGGACCGCCACTGTTGATGCAGGCGCAACGCACGCTCGCCGAAGGTCCGCTCCGGTTCCCAATTGACCGCTAGCAGCATCGGATCGGAAAACTGGCCGATGGCTTGCATAGCCTTCGGGTGCGAGGGCACCCGCTGGGAGACCGTGGTGTTGATTGTGAAATCGGTACCCGCTCCCCAGGCAGAGAGCACCTCCGACCAAGCCGCCAGCGTTGCGGCCGCGTCACTGATTCCATGTGCCTGCGCATTGGCTCGCAGCACCTTCCACTGGTCGCAATCCAGCTCTACTCGCCGCTGCGTCGTGCGAGTTTGCTCCACAGCGGATGGGTCGATCGCCAAGGGAAGATCGGGGGCCGCAGGTATCTCATCGAGCCGATCGCGCCAATAGCGCCGGGCGCGTTCATAGCGGTCGGTCTCGCCCTCTTTTTCCAGACGGCTTATATGGTCCAGAAAATCCATCTGGCCGGGTTCGGGCGGTGTTCCCGTCTCATAACAACGATGCCATTGATCGAAGAAAAGGAACATGCTGATGCCGTCGATGACCAACCCGTCATGGTTGATGTGCAGGACGTGCCGATCGTGATCGAGCACTGTCACCTCCACGTCCACCAGTGGCCCCCGCAGTCCCAACACCAGGTGAGAACGGCGCTCTCGCGTGGCCATACGCAATTGACGTTGGGTCACCGGATCGACGCCAGTCAGGTCGGTCACGGTGAAGGGAGGTTCCCGGTCGGTGACGAACTGCCGTTGGGCATCGACCACCGACAGCCGCAATGCGCTGTGGGCGGTGAACATCCAGGCCAACGATTCACGGAGGCGGTCAATATCGAATGACCCCTCGATCTCGTGATAGGTCTGATTGGCGATGTCGCTGACGGCGAACATGCCCGATCTCCCGTGTACGTAGGCTCGCTGCAACGGTGTCAAAGAGCCAGCGGCAGCCTCCTCCTCCAAGTAGGCGACGACGTCGGCCTTGTGTTCCTTGAGCCGGGCCAGCAAGGCCGCGGGCATAGCGGTGCGGGGCCCTTCGAGCTTCAGGTTTCCATCCACAACCGACACCTCAACCCGGGAGTGGCGCAAACGGTCCAGCAAGTCGCTGACATGGTCGGTGTTCATCGGTCCTCCTTGAGCGCGGCCAGGCGGGCGGGGTCGGCCAGTTTCTCGACCGTCTGCGCGATCTGACGCGTGGTCTGATCGCCCAACAACAGCTCCAACGCCACATCGGCCCCCAGCTCGTCCAACAACTGGTATTGCACAGCGGTCGCCCCCAGCGAAGTGAGGCCAACTGAGACGGGTGAGCGCCCAGCCAGGTCAATGCTGTCGTCAAGCTGCGCCACCGCTCTCAGGCGCGCCCTCAGCCACGACTCAACCGGACTAGGTTCGGTTGCGGTGGAATCTGAGGCGGCAAAAAACCGCGTAGCCTCCAGTGAGCAGACGGTCCCTGGCGGTACCAAGGAGACCGTCTCGGGCCACACCTGGGTGTCCTCCAACCCGAGGGCGTCGAACAAAGCCCCGGAAAAGCGCGGCATCACCGGCGCGGCGGTAGCCGCCAACAAGCGGGCCGCCGCCAGCTCCAAGGCGATGGCGGTGCGTGACTCCGACTCCCAGGCGGCAAGCCCGGCCAGACGGCTTTGCGCAGCCGAGAAGTCCCGAACCGCCCCCACTAGTTCGCTGAGCAAACGAGCGGATTGGCGCAATGAAAACGCCTCCGGGTTGAGGCTGGCGGTGATCGCGTCCAGATGCTGACTGAGCCGGGCCAGGAACGCGACGTGCTCAGTGGTCCATGTGCCTGCGTCCGGAACGCTCCCATATCCCTGGCGTACTCGTGTGCCCAGGTCATTGAGCCACGTTGCCCACTGCCCACGCAATTCCTCGTCAACCACTCGCTCGAAGTCGGCCCGACGGAAGTCGGTACGTTCCAGCTCCGGCCGAGTCAGCGATAGGTAGTAACGCACCGCGTCGACAGTGTCGGGGTTGAGAATGTCCCGGCCCCAAATGACATGGCGTCGACTAGTGGAGAACTTCTCGCCATCGAGTAGATAGAACTCGTTGAGGTGGTAGTCGATATCAGGGTTCCATTCGGGAAACGCCAGTCGATACAGCACCGGATACAGCAGCGAATGGTAAAAGCTGTTGTCGTAGCCGAAGAAGTGGACGATCTTCCACTCACGCTCCGGTGTAGACGCCTTCCACTGGTGGCCCAGTCGTTCACCTAGTCGCTCGATTCCGTACAGGAAGCCGTAGCTCATTTCGGGCCACACCCACACGACATTGCCCGGTGCCTGCGAACGCCGCGGCTCAACACCCCACTGGGAAGGATGACTGACCGGCAGTTCATACTCCCTTCGCGCAAATACTCGCGCCGCGAGTTCCCGCAAGCGGGCGGGGACGCGGCCCAAGCGGTGATGCCCTTCGACAGTGTCGGCGAAACGGTGCAACGGCAGCAGGTAGCGTTTGAC
Source organism: Natronoglycomyces albus (assembly GCF_016925535.1). Classification (NCBI taxonomy): domain Bacteria; kingdom Bacillati; phylum Actinomycetota; class Actinomycetes; order Glycomycetales; family Glycomycetaceae; genus Natronoglycomyces; species Natronoglycomyces albus. Next base: position 1,957,836 of record NZ_CP070496.1, read on the forward strand.
AGCTTCCCGACGCGGTTGGGCCGCGCCGCCGCGCGCCGTTGGCTCCACCAGATCGGTGACCACGTTCGGCTCGCCGCATTCCTCGCAAATGTTGCCGCTGGTGCCCGTATCGCAACCGGGGCAGCGTCCAGACACGTCAACTTCGTAAAGGTAGGCGCCGTTCTCATCCACGAGGGCAGGAGCCTCCCCCACTCGCACCGAGCCCGAGGCGGTCAGCCGATCGAAGAAGTCACGCAAGCCCTCCTGGTAGCGCTCGTCAGGGCTGGTCACGGTGTAATGGTCTACGTTGATGTCCATCAACGCCAAGGTCTGGGCTATCTGTTCCGAATAGTGCGCGGCCACCTCCTCAGGGGTCTTTCCCTCCCGCTGGGCCAGCGCCGCGACATAACTTTGAAAGTCGTCGCTCCCGGTCAAATGCCAGGCGTCGTGGCCGCGCCGACGTTGGTAGCGCACGTACACGTCCGCTCCCAAGTAGGGCCCCGAAAGGTGGCCCAAGTGCAGGTCGCCGTTAGGGGTCGGCGGTGTGGAGAAGACAAACTGCGGACGCCCCACCGGATGAGGCCGACTCCGCGAAGTCGCCGAGGCGGCCGCGCGACGCTCTCCGCGCCAGTACTGAGTGAAGAAAACCAAGTCCGATTCCCCGGTATTGGTGATGGTGTGTGATTCGAATGGCTCGAATAGCGCCACCGTGCCAGGCACGGCCCGATAGATGCGGCCATCGACCGACAACTCGCCGTGTCCGGCGACGATGACGAAGAACTCGGTCTCATCGTGCTGGTGGCTCGTTGAGGTCACGCCGGGGGCGACCCGCCCCCAACCAGCTCCAACGTCCAAACCGTCCACACTGGTCATGTCGATGCCGAAAGCCTCGCTCAAACGGCCCTCGTCGTAGTAGTCGAGAATCATGGGAACCTCTTTTCGTCACGTCTGAGCAGATGCGTTGCGGCGAAGATCGACCAGCTGAGCCGCTTCTTGGGCGATGGCGGGTGCGAGTCGGTAGCCCGCGCCATTAGCGGCCCCGGCGAAAATCACCCCTGGCGCCACTTCAGCGACCACCGGCTCGCGGCTGGGGCTATAGGCGTCGCAAAAGACCCGGCCCGACTTACACCGCTGGGCCAGATCTGGGCTGTACTGAGCCAGGACTTCACGCGCGGAGGCCAATGTCCGAGCGTCCAATTGCCCTGTCATCGTCATGGCATCGACATCCCACTCATCGCACGTGTAACTGAATAGCCAATGTCCGCGTCGATGCAGTGGCACGAGGAACGCGTCCTCGTCGTGGAAGATCGTCAACGGTGCCGACCGGTGAGGAACCGATTCGATGTGAACTGCGGCGACTTTCTTGACGCGCACCCCAAGGTCCCGCAACGGCTCCGCCCACACCGGCAAGGTCGCCCATGGCCCCGGGGCGATAACGACCGTTCCCGCGCGCAAGAGAGTGCCTTGGCCAAGCGTCACGGTCACGCCAGATTCCTCGGCGTCGATCCCCACCACATCCGTGCCTTCCCAGATGGTCACCTGGGAACGCAAATGCGAGAACAGCCGACGAGTGACTCCGGCGACATCGGCGTAGTGGCAGCCCTGAGCCCGCCACACACATCTACCGGCCGGTGCCTTCCACTCCTGATTGGCCGGGCGTTCCGTCGCCTGGAGCGCGGACTGTGAGATATAGGCCTGTTCTACGCTGTCGCGGCTCTCGGTATCGGCGACGACGAAAGCCTCCACCGACGTAATCGGCAACTGAAACCGGCCGCGAAGCCTATGCCACTGCTGGTGGCTGCGCAGCGTCAGATCTCGCACCCAAGGTGTGGCACCCCGGGGAAAGTGAACCCCCGCCGAATGCGTCGAAGCACCGGTGCCAACAAGATTGCGTTCCAGCACCGCCACGCTCAACCGAGGGTTGCGGTCGGTCACCTCGAGCGCCACATTGGCGCCAATCACCCCACCGCCGACGATGGCAACATCTACATACTCCATGGCGAATCACTTCCCGCCTTGGCAGACCAGTCCACAAAAGACACGGCCGATTCCATGCCAGCGCGGCCATGCAGTCGGTCGACGATGCGCTGTGCCCGCCAAGCGTTAAGGCTGAGGTTGACATCAGGCAATCCGCGCTGGCCGCGCACTGCGTTTTGGACGAAGATCGACCGGTCTGGGGGTCCATCCCACACCGCCGCGAAGTCTTCGTCGACTTTGAATTCGCCGTTTTCGGTCTCCCAGCGGCCGCGTAGTGGCGCGAGGAAACCTTTGGGGGCCGAACGGAAGCCCGTCGCCCATACCACCGCGTCGACGGTGAGGCTCTGTGTCTGGTCGGGCTCATCGTTGTGGCCGATCATCAACTCCCACCCGCGTCCGTTTGCCCCGTCGACTCCGAGCACTGTCCGGTTGGGGAATAGGCCGAATCCGCGTCGGTTTTCGTCGATGAATTGGAGGTGGTACAGCTTTTGGTATATCGCCTTCAACGTCGATTCTGAGATCCCGTCCGAAGCCAGTAGGTGCGACGTGCTCACCTGTTCGCGTACCGGGGCGGGGAGTCGGAAGAAGTAGTCCGAGTAGTGCGGCATGAAGAACTCGTTGGTGAAAGTCGAGTCATCGATCGGGAAGTAGTTGCGGCGACGCGACACCCATGCCACTTGTTCTGGCGCGGCTGGGCCCCTCCGGTTGACCAGGTCGAGGAATGCTTCGGCCCCGGACTGTCCCCCGCCGACCACGGCGACTTTGCGGCCCGCGAGCTGGTCGCAGTGGCGCAGGTACTGACTGACATGGAAGTGGTCTGGCCCCAGGTGTGGTTCGACGAAGTCCGGTACTTTCGGGACAGTGCCGACGCCGATGGCTATGTTTTCCGCGCTTAGGGTGCGTCGGTTGGTGCGGACTCGGAACATGCCGTCGAAGTCGACTTCCTTGACTTCTTCGCCGAATACGACGTCTTCGTTTGTGTCGGCCGCCCACTGCAAATAGTTGCGAAATTCCGCGCGGGGCACCTCTGAGAATTGAGCGTTGAGGAAGTGGTACATGCGCCCATGCGCGTGCAGGTAGGACAGGAAGCTGAATCGGTTCGTGGGGTTGGAGAGGCTAACCAGGTCTTTGAAGATCGACACTTGGAGGGTCGCTCCGGCGAGCAGTTGCTCGTCGTGCCAGGTGAAATGTTGTTTCTTGTCGAGAAAGAGGTGTGGAATCGTTGGCTCCTCGTGCAGCAGGGCGGCCAGGCTGAGGTTCGCTGGCCCCGCTCCGATTCCGAGTAGCCGATAGTGAGGCGAAGGAGTATCAGTCGATGTGCGTCGTTGCTGTCCCACGTTGTTCCTTCCGGTGGGGGTGGACGGAACCCATCCGTGTGGCGAGGGCTCGCTCAGCTGACCGCGCTCATGTCGGTAGCCGCCAGCCTGGGAGAACCCGGTCACGGAAAAGGGGTGGTGCATGGGGATCGCAGAGGTAGAGGCAGCACCACGAGGTGAGGCGCGTGGTACTGGCGTATTGATACGAATTGTCTGTTCGCGGGGAGGATGACAAACAGAACGGGGATGGTTCTTTGATGGAGGCGGGTGAGGAGGCCGGAGTGGAGCGTTCCTCATCGGCTGGTCATGTCGGCTTTCTCAGCGGTGGAGGCGCACGGGTTCGGATGTGGGCATCAGGGCGCCCGCGCCCTTTTGCGGGGAGGCTCATTCGTTGACGTCCTTACTGGTCGCCGAATACGTCGTGGTGGTGTGGAGCCCCCATTTCGAGAGTTGGTCCAGCCAGCGCCGAGCTTGGTCGGGGTTGGCCGTAGCCCGGTGCAGACCCGCGCTTGTCTGTGAATGCAGGATGGCGGCGATTCCTTCGACGAGGGCCAAGGAGACGCATCGTGCCATCGCGGTGTCGTTCGCGTCGCCCACGACGTCGAGGGCTTTGCGGCCTGTGAAGCAAGTTCCGTCACGTTCGGCGTCGATGTCGACCACGAGGACGACTCGGTCGCGGTCATTTTCGGTGGTGGGATATTTCTCGGCGAGGCGATGGGCCAGAGACCTCATCCGGTTGGTGTCACCGGAGGCTACGGTCGTGAACACATCGGTCCAGGCCGCCCGCCATCCTGCCGGGCGGAGCGTTCCACGGACGAAGGTGTCGACTTGTGGCACGCGAGTCAAGTCGTATTGTTCGACGAATGGCACGCTGTCGCGGTTGGGGTAGACCTCGAAGGTCTCGGCGCCCACCTGGAGTGTTTCGGTGGCTTCCCAGGGGTGCGCTACTTCGATGCGTTCGCCGTCTTGCAGGTAGGCGGCGGGCGATGCCAGCGCGGTGAGGACGCCTACGGGTGCCCAGCTGAACTGGTAGCGGAATTCTCCGGGTTGTTCGGGTATGCCGCCGCAGAAGGAGCGCAGCGAGACCCGGTCTGGGTTGCCGCCCAGTTCTTGGCGCATGTCGTCGACGAGCACGTGTGCCATGAGGTGGTCGATGCCTGGGTCGAGACCGGCCTCGGTGAGGACGGCGAGCCCGTGTGCTCCGGCGGTGGCGGCGAGGGCGGCGACTTCCGGGGAGGTGTAGCTCGTGCAGGCAAAGTGGGTGCCTTTGGCGATGGCTCGGGTCAGGAGGTCGGCGTGTTCGGTGGCGGGCAGCATTGACACGAGGATGTCGCCTGGTTCTAGATGGGCGTCAAGGTCGTCCTCGGCTAGTCCACGGATGTCGATCGGGGCGTCGATTCCGAGGGTTTCGAGCCGTTTTCTCGCCCGGTCGCGGCGGCGTCCCCACAGGGTCACCTCGGTCTTCTGTGCCAGGGTGGCCAGTCCTTCGCCTCCGGTGGAAAGGCCGGTACCGATCCAGTGGACACGCCCGCTTACCGGGGCCAGTGGTTGGTTGTTCATGTGGTGGCTCCTTGGTCGATGGCGTGTGCGTAGGCGCTGCGGGCGCGTTTCCAGGGCGCGCCGTCGCTCAGCTGCGGCAGGTGTGGGGTGAGCTGGGAGGAGAAGTCGGCGCTGGATTCGCGTGGAAGCAAAGAGGGCAGGTTGTCGATGGCTATGACGGTGAGGGGTCGGTCGACGTGACCTACGTGCAACAGTGGCCGCTCCCAGGTCGTCAGGTCCTCGTAGAGGGGCAGGAGATGTTGCGGGGAACCCACGTCGCAGGTGATGTCGGCGACGGTGGAGAGCCGGGCTCCGGGTTTCAGGTGGGAGGTGGTGAGGAACGGGTCTGCCGGTTCGGTCGTGGCTACCGCGTTGATGAGGATGTCGTGGTCTAGCAGGGCCTCGCGGTCGAGGTCCCGGGTCTGCTCGATGTCCCATCGGGTTACCGCGACACGTGAATGGGTGAGTGCGTCGGCCGCTCCTCGTCCGCAGCGGCCCAGTGCGCCGATGACGACGGCGGTGAGGCGGTCGGTGTTGGCCTGTAGCAACCGGTTGTCGAGCTCCGCACGGCTGGTGGCGGTCAGTGGTGTTTCCAGTTGGCCGCTTGCGTGTTGCACGGCGAGCGCGGCTCCGATGTATCCGGCCCAGTATCCGAAGGCGGCCAGACGTCGGCCGTTGTCGTCGACGAGGTATTCGAGGTCGAGGATCTCCCCGTTGCCGGCTTGGAAGCGTTCGAGAAGTTGGCCGGACCCATTTTGTCCTTTGTAGGCGTGGGCAAAGTAGATGTGCCGACCGGTGAGGGGCTCGTCGTTGTCCGGTAGGGCTTTCAGGCCCAGGATGAACGTATCGGCGCTCGCTGCGGCCCACGTATGTGGTTCCGCTAGTCGACAACCGGCCCGCTCATATTCGTCGTCGGCGAAGCAGCGCATGGGGGAACGTTCCACCGTCACCGTGAGACCTTCTCCGATGAGGGTGGCCGCGTCCTCGGGCGTTACCGGGGCACGGCGTTCACTGGGGTAGCTTTCGGCACGTATCCACACATGGGTCATGAAGGGCCTCCGTTGGCAAAGTTGGGGATGCGAGCGTTGCGCGAGGGGCGATAAGTGTGGGCCTCTGGCAAATCGGTGGGTTTCCATCCCTGGTGGAGTAGTTCTTCCCACACTCCGAGGGCGATGGCTATGGAAATCGTGCGCCCAGGGCACCGGTGTTTTCCTTGGCTGAAAGTGAAGTTGGTCGGCCCAGAACGAGTCTGGTCGAATATGTGGGGTTGCCGGTTGACTGCCGGGTCGCGGTTGGCGGCGGCCAGTACCAGTAGCACCGCTTGGCCCGTTTGCATCGTGTGGCCGTCGAAGGAGAACTCCGCGGCGGCAAAGCGCCGGGTGTTGTGGATGGGTGGATCCCACCGAGACACTTCCTCTACCACTGATGGCGTCGGTTCGAGGGTGGGAAAGCTGCGTGAGGCCAACAGCGTGTTGCCTACGAGTCCGGCACTCGCGTCGTACGTCTGTGACAACAGCCCGACAGTATTGGCCACGATTTCGCGGCGGGGCACCGAGCTGGCGGCGGCTGCGGCCACGATCGTCGACACGAGGCCGCTTTGCTCCTTCTCGGCGGTGTGGGCCACCTGGTGTAGATAAACGGCGGCGGCTTTGGCGGCGAGGTGATCCTCATGGCTTGTGGTACCGCTGATGCACTTGACGAAGTGGCCCACGACGCGGCCCAGATCGCTAGCTTCGATGGGTTTCAGGCCGCACAGGGAGGCTATGACGGCCACGGGCACGTTGAATTGAAGTCGTTCGTAGTCGATTCCGTCGGCCAGTTGGTCACGGGCGTGACTCCGGGCCAGCTGGTGGGCTTGACCTGGCTTGACGGTGGAGAGCGCTGCGATTATTGCGTCCTTTGTGTCAGGCTGCCCGGCATCGTCGCGCATCCGCACCAGATCGGCGAAGATCTCGGCGGCGACCGAGTCCTCAAGTTCCGGCGGTACGGGAACCCCGACGGGCCGCACTCGCATTGCGTTCGCGTTGAGGATTGCGGCGACGACATCGGCGCTCGCGGCGACCCACAGGTTGAGCTGAGGGTCGTATGACAATGGTCGCTCGCTGGTCAGGCTCGCGTAATAGGGATAGGGGTCGGCCGCACCAACCGCGGTTACCGCATCGAGCATGTGACCTCCTGATCGTTGTCGGCTCGCAGATGGGCCGAGACGTGGCCAAGAGTCGGTATCCCGATTCGTCGCCCTCCGGTAGTGGTCTTCAGTCTCGGTCTCACATTGCCTCCGCGATCGTCATTCGCAACAGTTCGCTTGGACCCTCGTAGAGCCGCAACGACCTCGCCTGGCGGTATAGGCGCTCGATCTCGCTGCCACGTTGGAGGCCAGCCGCTCCGAAAATTTGGACGGCGGCATCGACGGCTCGTCCCGCCGCCTCCGAAGCGTAGAGTTTCGCCGAGGCCGCATCGCGGACGTATTGGCCGCCCGTGTCTGCCTTCCATGCCGCGTGAGCTGTCAGCTTCGTGGCGGCCGATAGCTCAGTCGACATGTCGGCCAGCGCGGCTTTGACCAGTTGCAGTTCGCTGAGTTTCCCTTGGTAGGCGGGCCGGTTGCGGGCCCGTTCGAGGGCGAGATGTTGAGCGCGACGGGCTAGCCCTTGGGCGACGCCTCCGACGGTCATGCGGAAGCGTTCCACGACATCCATGGCGACCACGAAGCCCAGCCCGGGGCCTCCCAGGACCGCCTCGGGGCCAATGTCGCATTTGTCGAATCTGATTTGTGCCCACGAGCGGGGGGCACACAAGTCGATGGGCTCGACGGTGATTCCCGCGTTGTGGGCGGGGACGATGAACATCGTCAGTCCGAGCGGGCCTGGTCCTTCGCCGGTCCGGGCCAGCACGATATAGGTGTCGGCGACGTCTCCCTGCGCGATCCAGGTCTTGGTTCCGTCTATGAGGTATCCCGCGTCGGTCTTGGTGGCGGTGGTGGTGACGGCGGCTAGGTCGGAGCCAGCCTCGGGTTCGGAGAGAACAAACGCTCCGATGGAGCGCCCGGTCGCCAGGTCCATCAAGGTCCTGCGTTGTTCGCCTTCTCCGTAGTAGGAGATCGCGGCGGCGGAGAGTTCCTGGATGGCATAGGCGAAGTCGGCCACATCGCAGTGGTAGGCCAGAATTTCCCGGCGCAGGCACATCGCCCGCATGTCGGGTGGACCGGGCTTTTCCAGGTGCGCCAGCCAGTTGGCCTGGGCTATCTCAGATAGAAGCTGGCGGCTATTGGCGCTGCCGTTGTCTTCTTCGAGCTTTTCCCAGGCAGGTCGACGCTCCCGGCACCAGTTGTCCAGCTCCGTGGCGAGACTACGGTGTTCGTCGGTGTACAGCGGGGTGGAGAGCAGGTCCGCGTCGAACGCGGGGCGGGGGGTTGGGTTCATGTCAGATCAACAGCTCCGATTCGGCCAGGTCATGGCGCAGGGTGCGGACCAGTTCGGTTTCCAAGTAGTAGGCGAACGAGGCGTATCCGCGCCAGATGCGCTCCCACCGGCGCTCTACTTCAGCAGGGCCGGCGACTCGGCGTAGGTGGTCCAGATAGAACACGATGAGATCGACTGCCTGTCGTGCATGACCAGCTGAGAAGTTGTCAATGCTCAGGTGTGCCTCCTCATAGGAGGTGTCGAACCCCCAGCGGCGCAGTTTCTGGATTTCTTGCAACCGCACTCGGCCCAGGCCCAACATTTCTACTCCCAGGTTGTAGCCCATGATTTCTTCGTAGAAGGTGTCTGGGAAGGCCGCTAGCGACAGCTGATGTAGGGGAAAATCGTAAAGGTCTGGCAGGTGGTCCTGCTCAATGAACGCGGCGGTGCGAATATGCGGTATCGCTATGCCCATGCTGTCTAGGACCCGGTAGATGAGCGTGAGGTGATTTTTCGCGACGTCTCCGCGACCCATTTCATCGGCGTAGATGGCGGCCAACATGCCGTCGGTTCGGTGCCGCAGTCTGCCGGCTGACCCAATCCGGTGCGACCATGCGCCGTCAACCATGCTGCCAAAGGCATTAACTTTTTGGCCGAAGATGACCTCTTCGCGTCCGGGAACCTCGTCGAGCTTGCGGTAGGGCTCGACTAGTTTTGTCCAATAGATTTCCTCGGCCCGTTGTATGAGGGCCTCGGCGCTGTATGGGAAGAAGGACGCGTCGGTGTGCAGGCCACGGGCGCCGTGTTCGAAGAGGATTTCGGCTTCTTCCAGGGTTTGCAGGGCTCGTTGGTGGGCGGCCGGGAGCGCATTGGGGAAGTCTTCTATGTTCACCAGCTGGAACAACATCTGTCGTTCTCCGGCTGGAGCCCAAGTGGAGACAGTGGGTTTGAGGGTGCTCGATGCTTTTCGGACTCGGCGGATCCACTCATGGGATTCGCTGGTGCCGGTGAAATCGTCTGTCAGGGTTACTGTTCCGGTATTTCCGGCGGCGATCCATGACTCGAATACGTGGGCCTCCTCGGCATCGAATATTCCGAACATGGGCCCTCCGAAGCGGATCGATTCCAAGAAGCGATTGCCGCCATTGGATCGGGGCCGGACGGACTTGGAGGTACGGAAGGCTTCGAGGAATGCGGGGAGGTCTGCCGGTGGTGTGCCTGGGGGAAACCACTCGGTGATGAGCCGTCCGCCGATTCTCACGTTTTTGTGTTGCTTTCCCGCATAGGGCATGTGGCGGGCCACGATGCGAGCGACCTTGTCGTCAAGGCTCAGCTGTGCGTGCCATTGGGCCAATGCGCTCAGGTGGCGCACGTGGTAGGTCTCCAGCGTCACCAGCAGGGTGGCGCCTCGTAGCATGCGCTGCCAGTCGTCTTTGCCAGTCGCTGATTTCTCGCATAGCTGCCAATACGTTCGCAGGGTGTCGGCAAGTTCCTCGGCTGGGATGGTTTCGGTGGTGCCCAGTAGTTTGTCGTCAACAGCTAGCATGCTCGCGGCGCAGTGCGCGCCGACGATCTCGGGCAACAGTGAGGCCCCATTCAAGGAAAGTGCCAAGATCACGGCGGCATGAGCGGTGGTGATGTCGCGGCTTTCGCAATGGGTGCAAAAGTCGTCCGCTAGGAGGTCGGGAAGGGCGATTGCCTGGGCTTCGAGTTCTCGCCGACGTACGGCGGCGGTGGAGAGTTCGACAGTTCCTTCCCCGCGTGCGGCAAATCGGTGTGCGCCCAGCCGGTTGACGATGACGGCGGGTTCGCTCGCCGGTTGTGACACTGTGTCAAGCCAAGCTGGGCCCAACAGGGCGATGGGCGCTCGTTCTCGCAAGAGATACCGCAGCTGGGGCTGACCGCGAAGCCGCGCGATGTCGTGGCCGAGGGTTTCTGCTCGTTCAAGGAGGTAGCTCACGACCTCATCGGCCGATTGTGTATTCGTGCCCAGGTCTTGTGCTATCTGGTCGTTAGCCGCAGCGTGAAGGAACCCGTGGGCGAGACGCCGAGATAGCCATCGTGCCTGTTCGTTTTCGATGTCGCGCAACAGGGCTCCAAACCACGTGGGCGCCGAGGCGGCGATGGTGCGTTCAACGCCCACGACGGCCTCTGGGCTGACTTCTGGTGCGCGGATCGGTAGCGAAGTGGAGGTGTCGGGGAGGTCAAATGCGGGTGAGTGGTTATGGGAGGAGTGGGTCATGTCATTCTCCGTGCCGACTGATCGAGTGGGTGTCCAGATCGGTTGTCGCCATGAGGTGCCCCGTTTCACCTCGGCGGTGAATGGTCAGCGCCGTCGGGTCAAAATGGCGACGCGGGAGCCAGGAACGCTTGCGGCCAGCAGATAGTGCCCGTCGCTTTCGATGGCTGCGTTACGTTCTCGATCGGCTAGGTTGATGAGCGGGTCTGCCGCGAAGCAGTGTCCAATGCGGGTGATGTTGTCGGTATAAAGCTGGTCTTCGGTGAATCCCGCTTGTCGTTCTTTCAACGCCACGATCGGGGCATAGATGTTGTTGTGTGACAGACCGGCGATGGCGGAGGTGTCAATGCCGCTGGCGCGGTAGATGGTGTCGTTGACGTCGATGGCCAGTTGAGCCGAAATGTGGTCGTCTCCGGTCGAGTCGTGGCTGGCTGCGGCGGCTACTACGGTGTAACCGGCGGCGACGGGGGCCTCGGTCACCACGCAGGAGGCCGCACCATCGGAAAAAATTGCGAAATTGACAAATCTTTCCGTTTCGTTGGTAATACGGTCGGCGGTTATGACCAAGGCGGTGCGGCTCATTCCAGCGGCGACGGCGGCGGTGGCGGCACGCAGAGCGACCAAGGCGTTCGTACAGCGTCCCAGCGTGACGCCAGTGACGTCGGCATGGTCTAGTCCCAGCCGACTTTGAATCGAGTCGATGAGGTCGCGCTGCTGGGCCAGTGAAGAGGGGAAAGCGGTGCAACACAGATACAGCGAATCGATGTCTGCGGCCTCGATTCCGGCCTCTTTCAGACTCTGTTCTCCTGTCTGCACCGCCAAGTCGGCGATATCGCGGTTCGTGCGCCGGAGGCGGCCCCACCCCCACAGTTCGGGAAGCGGTGCCATGTTGTGCAGTTGTGCGGACTGTTCCCAGTTGGGTATGTCCTCGTAGGAAAGGTCCTCTTCTCCGAGGACGTAGGCGATCGCCGAAATATCTGTCATCGACTTATCCCAACAGCTTTCGCATATCGGCCATCGACAGAGACTCTGTGGTGAAGTCGCAGGTTCCCGCTTCGAGTACTTCTCGTGCGGCCTTGACGAAAGCGCCGTAGGCCGCCCGCGACAATGCCGATCCCAAGGAGACGCGAGTTGCCCCCGCTTGGAAAAGCTCACGCACGCTCAAGGAGTTTCCCACCCCGAGTAGGACATTGACCGGGGCATCAACTTCGGCGCAGACCCGCCTGATGGCATCGGCGTCGGGCAGGGCTGGCGCGTAGACTACGTCTGCTCCGGCAGCGGCGAACGCCTTCAGTCGAGCGATCGTGTCGTCAAGATCAGGGCGTCCGTAGAGAAAGTTCTCAGCCCGAGCGGTCAAGGTAAAGGGGAATCCGGCCCCACGCACGGCCGCGACGGCAGCTTCGACCCGTTCCACAGCGTCGGCGAAGCTGCGGATCGGCGCGGTCTCCTCGCCCGTGGTGTCTTCGATGGACCCCCCGACGGCTCCTGTGGTAGCCAGGCGGGCGAAGTTCTCCCCCACTCCGGCCGCGTCCACGGCGAATCCGTCCTCAAAGTCGGCGCTGACGGGCAATGTTGTGGCACCAGCAATAGCTTCGACATTGGCCAACGTGTGTTCGAGAGTGACGTCTTCGGCGCGATCGAGCACGCCAAGGCTTGCCGCGAGTCCGCCACTAGTGGTGGCAAGTGCCCGATAGCCTAGGCCCGCCAGCATGACCGCTGATCCAACGTCCCATGGATTCGGTATGACGAACGGGCCATCGCGATGGTGGAGATTGGAGAATTCTTGCGCCTGGTTCGAAACATTGACTGGCTTAGCGCACATCTAATACACACTTCCTCGGTGCGAGCGGGCATTAAGGCCTAGATAAACGTAACTCAATATTATGAATCTTAGATGAATTCTATATAAGAAGATTCGGAATCCGACTCCATGCTTTGGCGCGAGAAAAATTCGAAGGCATTTCGGATAATCTCGGTCAATACTTCAGGACGGGAATCAAAATAAAAGTGTCCTCCTTCGACGTCAACGAAGGCGACGCGGCCCGATGTCATTGACTCCCATTCCCTGGCCTTCTCTTTTGTCACATGGGGATCATCGTTCCCGACAACTACCACCAGGGGAATGTCCAGTGGCGGGCCTTCCCGGTATTCATACTTGGCCGCCATGACGAAGTCATGACGCAAACGCTCAAGGACGATCTCTTTCAGTTCCGCGTTTTCTCGTACTTCTCTCGGCAGTCCGCCGAAGAACTCCACCGCTTCGGCAAATTCCTCGCCGTTGAGACCAGCGGCATCCCGCACTCGTTGAGAGGGAAGCAACGGCGGCCCCGCGCAAGCGGAGACGATCAAGCCGCACGGAGATGTCCGCAGCTGGCGCGCAGTCTCGAAGGCGATCACCGCCCCCATGCTGTGACCAAAGAGAGCAAAAGCTCCCCCCTGGCGGTCGATTGCCGCGGCCGCACCGGCCGCGACTTGCGTGACTGAACCCAGTCTGCCTGATGAGAAGCGGTGCCCCACCCCCGGAGGACAAACTGCTTTGATCGCCACTAGATCCAGCAGGGACGGTTGCCAACTGAGAAAGTGCCCCGGTGAACCACCAGCGTGAGAGAAGGTATAGAGGCGGCTAGTCTCGGGGGCTGCCGCACTCGGGATCAGCGCGCTCGTCGCCCGCGCCTGGGACGATGATGACTCGATGAACCAATCGCCGGAATAGTCGTCTTCAGCGTTGCTTGTGGTGGTTTCCGCCAACTCCATGCAACTCACGGTAATGACCCAATACACGATTATCAACGTGACTTGAATCACTTAAATCTGCTTATGCAGCTAGAGGCTTCTATCAGCATTTGTCTGATCAACGACATTCTTTTCCGCAAATGAAATGGCAAGTCCACAATTGAATATTCACACATACTCGGAGCTGCGATAAAGCCCTCTTGCGAGGCAAAAATGCGATTCTAAGGCTTATCCATGGGATTCGGGTCTAGAAACGTGCGATGACTTCGGCACCGGGTTTCACCCTGCTGCGAGCAACTACAGGAATGACAAGATCAGTAAGGGCTTTCCTTTTAGCAAAGGCCGGAGATATTCACACCCTGAGATAGGTTCGAGGAGTAAATTGCAGAAATTCTTCCACTGTTCAGTCAAGGGAAAACTAAACGCGCGGCGTTAGATGTACTGTCGAATAGCTCAGTTCATGAACCGTTTCTACCGTCTCCCTCAGCAGCCAAGAACCGCAAACCTTAGAGCTCCTATCAGGTTTGTTTCCGTGGCGAGGATGGTGTGCTGTCAGTGCGTGGGGAGGCGGAGGCCCTTGTTCATACCCAGCGGGTATGGGCAAGGGCCGACAACGCGGCCAGGCGCGACATCACTCCACCGCAGTAGGAAGAGAAACCTGATAGGAGCTCTTAGCGCCAGGGCAGTTTCTTCAAAGAGTACTTCTTCGACCACACTCTCCAGAGACTCAAAACAGCTGGGGCAGATTCTGGGCCAGCGGCCCTGCCACTTCGTTAGCGCAGCTGAACGCAAGCTCATGGGAGCGGCACTTTACGACTGGCCCCGGAATCGTCTTCGATCCAGTCTGCGAAGGTGGTAATGGACGTCGCAGGGAGCGGCCAAACGCTGGCTTGGCGAGCCACCGGGAACGCCGCGGGCGCGTCACACACCAGCTTGGGTGAAATATCATTGGTCGCTATCCAAAAGCCTAAAATGCGTATGCTAGCCCCATGGCACCACATCAAGCGCAGCAGACCGAACCTGGCGAACCCCGACCAACCACCGGAAGCGAATACTCCACCAAGGGCGCATACGTGACCGGCGAGGAATTCACCCGGGACACCAACTACATCGAGGACCGGGTTGTCAGCGATGTCGAAGCGACCAGGTCAGCACCTACCGCAGAGTCTTCCTCCATCGGCGACCCGAGGATGACCGGTCTGACCGAGAACGCGGAAGCCTGGCCAGTAGAGGCACAGCGCTATCGGCTGGTTGCCGCGCGAGCGTGTCCCTGGGCGCATCGCTCCATCATCGTTCGCCGGTTGCTGGGGCTCGAAGAAGTCATCTCATTGGCGACTCCCGGCCCCACTCACGACGTGCGCTCCTGGACGTTCGATCTGAGCCCCGAAGGCCGCGACCCGGTACTAGGTACCGAGCGGCTACAAGAGAACTACTTCAAACGCTTCCCCGACTACCCACGTGGGATCACCGTTCCCGCACTTGTGGACGTCCCTTCGGCGGCCGTGGTCACGAACAACTATCCGCAGTTGACCTTCGACCTGTCGACCCAATGGTCGGATTATCATCGCAGCGGGGCCCCGGACTTGATCCCAACGCACCTCATCGACGACATGCTTCCAGTGATCAAACGGATCTTCACAGAAGTCAACAACGGCGTCTATCGGGCCGGATTCGCCGGTTCCCAACGGGCCTACAACCAAGCCTACGGACGCCTCTTCGACGCGCTGGACTGGCTCGAAGAGCGACTAGCGGACCGCCGCTACCTAATGGGCGAGGTCATCACCGAGGCCGATATACGACTCTTCACGACGCTGGTGAGGTTCGACGCGGTCTACCACGGACACTTCAAATGCAACCGGAACAAGCTCACCGAGATGCCCAACCTATGGGGCTATGCCAGAGATCTGTTTCAGACTCCAGGTTTTGGCGACACAGTGGACTTTGACCAGATCAAACGTCACTACTATGTCGTACACGAAGACATCAACCCGACGCAGGTAGTTCCGCTAGGTCCTGACCTGGAGAACTGGCTGACCGAACACGACCGCCAAGAACTCGGCGGCACGCCGTTCGGCCATGGCACCCCGCCTGGCCCAGTCTCGGCCGATGAACAGCCAACTGGTGCCAATCCGATCTATGGACGATGAGTTCACTATCCTCAGCCTGTCCAACTCAAGTCAGGGCTTAGTCGTGGGCGAAACCGTGGCTCTCGTCACGGTTTCGCCCCGACGCAAATAATCACGGACGGCCATGAGGGCGAAACCCAGTCGATTTTGGCCGGTCCATTGCCATACATCGCCACGACGAGGGTCGTCAATTGCTAGCCCGATGCCCCACAACGTGTCGTCTGAACTCGCCTCGACCAGGATGCTCTCGCCCGTAGACATGAGAAAGTCACGTAGAGGTCGGTGCTGGCTAAATTTCGCGAAGTTCCCGGCCACGACTACGTCGTTCCGGACACTCGCCCAGACGCTCTCATCAAAATCGGCCACATGGCGACCTAGCTGTTGCGCCTGAGCGGGGTTTGTGGATCTAAGTATTTGGCCAGCAATACCCACATCCTCGAACATCATCGCTTTGTGCCACATCATGAAGTGCTCGGCGGTAGCGAACCGCTGACCGTCGGCTTCTATTGGAGCGGGCCACCACTGGTCTAGGCACCCAGGAACAAGATTCCCTCCATGATTGTCCAGGTAATCCCAAAAGAATATGAACTCGAAGTCTCGGCCAACCTCTATCTGAGAGGTCAGGGTGTCAATATTCGATACCGGCACAGGTTAGCCTTCCCCAGGTCGTTTGCCAAGCTGATCGATGCGGGCGAGAGTGACCGGTTTGTTGGCACAGTAAGGTCGAGAAATTCTCCTAGTCAGAACGTGCACAGCGCTGGATTCAAAGTTCGCCGGAGAACTACTGGGCTTAGCCCTTCCCCCTTAAACGGGGAACGCTGGCGTAAACCGACCAACACGATCCCGAGCAGTCCATCGCTACGCTATCGCCATACCCAAGTGTTTACCCCGAACCCGAGCAACATGAAGCCATCGGCGTCGACAACTTCGAGGAGCTCGGCGCGGACAAGGCGGTCAGGTTGGCTGGTCGTGGTACACCACACCATGCCGGGCTCAAACCCAACCCCGGCCGGGTCTTGTGGGTCGACAATGAACTGGTCTAGATCGAAGTGGCCTTCGGTGGCCAATTCCCAGCATCGCTCAGCGTCAATGATGCTGGCGCTGGAGCCAAACCAACTGGTGGAGCCATTGGCAAGGGTAAACATGGCGTATTCGTAAGGGGTGCAGTGGTCCATGACCACATCAGCCGCAGGATGGTATCCAGAAGCGACGAACGTCTCGATCGTCCCCTCGGAATTAGGGCCAGCGTCCCAATCGACACCAGTGGGGTAACACGTCTGCGAGTCGATGACGGTAGGCCCGAGCACCAAGATTAGGTCAGAGTGTTCTTTCGTTAGCGACGGGCCAGTGCGGTCTTCTCCGGTATCAAAGACATACGGCTCAGATTCCGTCTCAAACACGGGAGGTTCGGCCTCCGCTTCGACACCGTGGCCGGGCAGCGTTTGATTCACCTCAGCGGCGTCAGATTCCTTCTGGTCAAGGTAGATCCATAGGGTGACCAAGACGCCAGCAACGGAGGCTAGGGCACCAATCGCAGCCCACTCCTTGTTTTCGCGGGTCATTTATGAAGTCTAATCAATTACGGCAAATTGGTGGGGTCTCGTTGTGCCGCTTCAGGAGTGGGACGCGGCTGGGCTACCCGCGCGGGGAGCACGAGTCGTTTCAGTGCCGTATTGGCGGCGTTGCGAGTTTATCCCTGCCTGGGCGCGGAGCATATTGATTGAGCTGGGGCGATACTGAGCAGGGCCATGGTGTCGAATCCAGCGTCGTCATGCGGGAGGGCTAGGTACTTCGTTCCGCCCCGATTGCGGTCGCGTTGAGAGACGTCGCGGCGAACCTGGACGGTCTCGGTCAGGTCGTGGCGCTTGCCGGTGAGAGGGTTCTTGCCTGCGTAGACGATTACTCTCAGTGACCCACTGGGGAGGGTCTGGATGTGTCCTTCGGGCCGGATGAAACTGTTCGTGTCACTCATGAGGAAAGAGCTTAAGAACGAACCTTTCACGACTCGTTGCACAAGACGTTGCACGACCGTTCCGGCCCTAGACGCGACAATGCCCGCCGATCAGTGATCGGCGGGCATTTGTGCTGGTTAAACCAGCTTCACAAGCCTGAGCTTTTGGTCGGGTTAACCGGATTCGAACCGATGACCCCTACACCCCCAGTGTAGTGCTCTACCAAGCTGAGCTATAACCCGTTGAGACTCAGACTTGTGTCGCTGCCTTAGAACTTGCCTTGGCAGCGAGGACTACTTTAGCGCATGCCTTACCCACAACTGAATGCGGTAGGGGGTTATCAATGCCCCTTGCCCTTGGAAGTCCTTTTGCCGCCTTTTCCGCTACGTTTGCGCTTCTCACGTGCCTTGACGGTCACCTCGATAGGTGATCCGGTGAATCC
Source organism: Natronoglycomyces albus (assembly GCF_016925535.1). Lineage (NCBI taxonomy): Bacteria > Bacillati > Actinomycetota > Actinomycetes > Glycomycetales > Glycomycetaceae > Natronoglycomyces > Natronoglycomyces albus. The sequence goes on from NZ_CP070496.1 coordinate 1,975,537, forward strand.
GAAGTCCTCCCGTAGGCGACGCTTGATGAAGCGTAGATACTGCGGTTCGAGATCCCCGGTGGTGAACAGCACAAAACGCGGAGGTTTCGTTCCGGCTTGGGTGGCAAAGAGGACCCGGGGTTGCTTGCCCGAACGCACGGGGTGGGGATGCGCCTGGACCAATGCGGAGATCCACTGGTTGAGCTCCCCGGTGGATATACGCTGTTCCCACCCGGCGAGGGCCTCGCGGATAGCGGGAGCGAGTTTGGTGACCGAACGACCCGTGACCGCGGAAACGTTCACGCGAGGAGCCCAAGCGACCTGAGCCAGTTCGCGATCAATTTCCTTTTCGAGGAAGTAACGCCGGTCATCGTCAATGAGGTCCCACTTGTTGTAGGCGACCACGAGCGCGCGCCCAGATTCGACCACCTGGGTCAAAATGCGTTGATCTTGCTCTGCAATGGGGTTGGAAGCATCCAGCAGCACTACCGCACACTCAGCCGCTTCCACGGCCGACTGGGTACGTAGCGTCGCGTAGTACTCGGTACCGGAGGCAAATTTGGCTTTCTTCCGCAGGCCTGCCGTGTCAACCAGGATCCAATTCTCGCCGTCGATCTCCACGAGACTGTCCACCGGGTCAACAGTGGTACCCGCGACATTGTCCACTACCGCACGGTCCTCACCCGAGAATCGGTTGAGCAGACTGGACTTACCGACGTTGGGTTTACCGATCAGTGCGATGCGGCGCGGTCCCACAGACGTCAGCGAGCCGGTCGGTTCTTCGGGAAATGAATCAAGAATGCGGTCCAGCAAGTCACCCGAGCCACGTCCGTGCAGGGCCGATATGGCTACCGGTTCACCCAGGCCAAGCGACCACAACGCGGCCGCTTCGGCTTCTTGACGGTCGCCGTCGACCTTGTTGGCCACGACGATCACAGGTTTCTTAGACCGCTGCAAGATGCGAGCTGCGGCGGAGTCCGATTCCTGGACCCCAACGTTGGCGTCGAGGACCAAAACGACCACATCGGCGGTCTGCATCGCGATTTCGGCTTGAGCCGCGATCGCCTTGGCCATGCCCGTGGCGTCGGGGTCCCAACCGCCGGTGTCGACAATGCTGAAGCGCTGCCCGACCCACTCCGCGTCATAGGCGATTCGGTCGCGGGTAACGCCTGGCTGGTCTTGGACGACGGCTTGTCGGCGACCCAGAATCCGGTTGACGAGCGTGGATTTCCCTACGTTGGGCCGCCCGACCACAGCGACAACGGGGACGTTCCCGGACGGTGCGTCGGTGGCGTCGGCTTCCCAGCCAGTGTCTTTAGTCATCAATTCCTCGGTCATTGAGAAGAGCTAGTAGTTTCGCCACCACTTCCACCACGCTGAGCTTGGTGGAATCGATGACGTGCGCGCCATCGGCGGCTTCCATCGGTTTGGTGGTCTTCGAGTCGGCCTTGTCGCGACGCTTGATGTCTTCGGCTGTGTCCGACGCCGTCGCTCCGATTTCCAGCGCGCGGCGGGAAGCACGGGCCTTCTCGTCGGCGGTGAGATAGACCTTCAAGTCGGCCTCTGGGGCGACGACTTCGGCAATGTCGCGGCCTTCCACGACGATGCCACCTTTTTTACGAGCCGCGTTGATCGCGGCCTTCTGCTCGGAAATTAGGTGCTCGCGCACCTTTTTATGTCCCGCTACCTGTGACACCGCAGCGGTGACACGCTCGGTGCGGATTTCCAGGTCGACAGACTCACCATTGAGGCGAGCATACGGGTCCTCGACGGTGGTGCCGATCTCGAGTTTGGCTTCGTTGAGGGCCGAGAGGATCTCATCAGCCGATGACAGGTCGACCTCTGCGTCAAGCGCGGCGAGGGTGGCGGCGCGGTACATCGCGCCAGTGTCGAGATAGCCAGCGCCGATGGCCGTTGCCAAGGTCTTCGCCGTCGTCGACTTCCCTGCTCCGGAAGGGCCGTCAATCGCGACCACGGGGTTGTTTTTCTTAGTGTCGGTGTCAGGCACGTCGCACTCCGATCATGTTCAGCTTTGCCCCAGCAATGTCGATAAATGCCGATGAACGTGCAGGCTAATACGCGGACGGTTTGGTTTTTTACCTGGGTTAGTGTTCGCACTGTGCAACTCGTTCGGCGCAGGCTGTGCCCTGCGGTTTGACCCGCAGAGCGCGGTTGAGCGCCGCTACAGGCCCACTTGGCGATACAGCTGGCCGATTTCGTCGGGACGTAGTTTGCGCAGCGTTCCCGGTTTCAGGTTCTGGAGCCGAATGGGCCCAATTTCGGTGCGCACCAGGCGTGAGACGGGGTGACCGGCTCGGTCCATGAGTCGACGCACGACGTGTTTGCGGCCTTCGTGCAAGGTGATTTCGATGAGTGACTGGCCGGCCGCTTCGTCGATGATGCGGAATTTGTCGGCTTTGACGAGGCCGTCGTCGAGTTCGATTCCATGCAGGATGCGTTTGATGGTTCGGCCATCGGGGACTTTGCGAACCTGGCAACGGTAGGTTTTCTCGACTTCCCAGGATGGGTGCATGATGCGGTTGGCCAGTTCACCGTCGTTGGTGAGTAGGAGGAGGCCCTCGGAGTCAGTGTCGAGGCGTCCAACGTGGAAGATTCGCTCGTCGACGCCGGTGACATACTCGGCCAGCGATTGGCGGCCTTTTTCGTCGTCCATGCTGCACACGACACCGCGTGGTTTATTGAGCGCGAAGTGCACGGTCTTGACGTCGGTGATGATGCGCTTGCCGTCCACGTGGATGACGCTGCTCTCGGGGTGTACTCGCTGCCCGAGGCGGGCTTTCTCCCCGTCGACGCGGACCCGGCCTCGCACAATGAGTTCTTCGGCCGCGCGCCTGGAGGCCACTCCTGCCGTTGAGAGAACTTTTTGCAGGCGGATGCCTTCGGCGTCAGCTTTGTTAGTCACTTTCTACTTCCGTCACATCGTCGGGCAGGTACGGTGCGAGCTCAGGGAGCTCAGCGACCGAGTTCAGGCCCAGTTTTTCCAAAAAGAGCGTGGTTGTGCAGTACAGCATCGCGGTGGAGTCGGGGTCGGTTCCACATTCTTCGATTAGACCCCTGCTCATGAGAGTACGGATGACTCCGTCGCAGTTGACACCACGGATCGCCGAGATTCTCCCCCGCGTCACTGGTTGCCGATATGCCACGACGGCTAGCGTCTCCAACGCGGCTTTGGTCAGGCGCGAGGACTGTCCATCGGTGACGAACCGCTCCACGTACTTGGCGTAGTCGGAGCGGGTGTAGAAGCGCCAGCCACCTGCTTGTCGGCGCAGTTCGAACCCTCGACCGTCTCCAGTGTATTCGGCTGCCAATCGTCCCAGTGTCTCGGAGACCTCCTGGAGTGGGCGCTCCAACACTGAGGCGAGAACGTCCTCACTGAGCGGTTCGTCGCAGATCATGAGGATCGCCTCTAGAACGCCTCCTAGTTCGACTTCGTCCGCCACGGGGACGGTGTCGAGAGCCTCGGCCGGTTCAGACGTACTGGCATCGGGGGCCGTGTCTTTGGAGTGCTGGCTATGCGCTGTTTCGACGTCATTGGCGGCCAGGGCTTGAGCGTACTCGTCGATGGCTGCGGCTGGTTCGTCTTCTGGAGTGTCGGGGCGCCGTGGAGGTGGCGCGGTGTCGCCGCGTTGCCATGGGGGTTTCCATTCGGCGACTTGTTCGGCCAGTTGGGCTTCGGTCGAGGCGTGGTCGTCGGTGGATTCGTCGTCGAGGTGAGGCTCGGTGTCGGTGCCGTAATGGTCTTCACTCATGGTGTCTGTTGCTCCCCCGCGTTGTGTGCTTCGGTTGGCACCGGTGTGTCGGTCCGTTCGTCGTTGGCATCGGGGCTTTGAAGAGGCTCGGAGTCGGCCTCGGGTGTGCCCGCGTACTCGTCGACGTCCAACTCGATGGTTTCGTGTCCGCCGATCCATCGAACGGTGAGCTCTCCGAGAGCCTGCATTTGTTCGAATCCGACGACGGCTTCGCGATAGAGCTCAAGGAGGGCGAGAAATCGGGCGACCACTTCGAGGCGGCTTTCGCAGTCGGAGGTTAGCGCGCGGAACGTCGCTGTCTCCACTCGTTGCAGTCGCCGGGTGAGGATGATGGCGTGTTCTTTTACCGATACCCGGGGAGAGTGCACGTGGTCGGTGCCGACCGTTGGTGGAGGCTTTGGTTTCAGGGCTTCCGCGGCGAGCTTGGCTAGCTCCTCAGGGGTGAGGTTGAGGTCGAGGTCGGGCAACAGACCCTTGTAGCGGTCTTCGAGCCCTGCGGTACGAGGGCTACGTTTGCTCGCGGTTTCGGCCATGCGGGCGAGGTGTCCGGCGACTTCTTTGTATGCCTTGTATTGGAGAAGTCGGGCGAAGAGTAGGTCTCGGGCTTCCAGGAGGGCGAGGTCTTCTTCGTCATCGACGTCGGCTGAGGGCAAGAGCCGGGCGGCTTTGAGGTCGAGCAGGGTCGCGGCGATGAGTAGGAATTCGGACGTCTCTTCGAGGTCCCAGGCGGAGTCGAGGCTCTTGACGTAGGAGATGAACTCGTCGGTGACTTTGTGAAGGGCCACTTCGGTGACGTCGAGTTTGTGTTTGCCGATGAGTTGGAGGAGCAGGTCGAAGGGGCCTTCGAAATTGTCCAGCGTGACGTGGAAGCCCCGGTGTTCGGTGTGGGCTTCGTCGTCGGGCCCTCCCCTTTGGGTGGGGATTGGGTCGGTCTCGGGCGATGTCACGTCGGCAAGCTTAGCCCAGGCGCGCACCGGGCGGGCCCGGATCGCCCGCTGGAGGAACGATCGCGTCGGCGCCCTGGCGCGCGCCTGGGCAATTCGGGGGGAGGTTGGTCTTTGGCGGCGGCTGGAAGCACCGCAGCGGACTGGCAAGGTTTTCCATAGGTGAGGAACGTCCGCTCGACGCCACATTGAACGTTTGGGGCCACGGGACTTTGGGACCCCACAGTGAGACAGACACCTTTGTTCTGAGTGTCTACGCTGACCCAAACGAGGAGCATTTGCTTCGGTTGGTTCAGCGGGCGCGTCGCCTACCGAGCCCAACCACACGTGTTTGCGACTTGAGGTTTGCTCGAGCGGCCACAGCCTCGCCTGCGGTCCAATCCTCTGGTGGGACTGATCAACAGATGCCTCCGCATCCAGATGTAGGTCCCCGCTTGGCGCGTGGCGCAGTCCCTTAAGCAGACTTGTAGGCGTCCAAGATGTCTTTCGCTTGGCCCTCGTGCTTGGCATACAAGGTTGGGTGGGCCGAAACCTGCACTCGCTGCGCGGCGTCTGTCAAGGCCATATTGCTGTAGTCGAACGTGTCGAGCCGCTCGAAGAAGTTGCGCGTCTGAAACTCGGGGTCCATGAGTTCCTCGACCGTTCCCCAGCCCATCGTGTGGCGCTGCTGGAAAATGCCGACCGAGTCGTGGTCGGAGCCAGTGCCGCCGCACGAGTCGTATTCGTGGGATTCGGGCACCACGCTGGATGCCAGGTTTCGGTAGTTGGTCTCCTGCGCGACCGTGGCGAGTCCGATCGTGATGGCAAAGTCATCCATGTCCATGTCGCGGCCGGTCTCAATCACCACCAATGCCGTCCCTGCCTGGCATTTGTCGAAACCGACTTCGTCGGCGATAGCCTCGAGGCGGTCTTGCTTCGACGGCTTGTCTTCACCTTTGTCTTCCTCGTCGGACTTATCGTCGCTCTTGAGAAGGCCTTCACCGTCTGCGGCGGCGGCAACCACGAAGCCTCGATCGATACTGTGCGATTTTATGGGGGAGGCCTCGACATCTTCTCGGTCCTCCCCCGCCATCACGGGGGCGGCCACGAGGGCGCTACCCGTTCCGGTGGCGAGGAGGGCTGCTCCTACTCCGGCCATGAGAGACCGGTTTCGATACAACCAAGACACAGAAGTGTCCCCTTTCAACTAAGCAGAAGGCGTTTCCTACAGCGCGCCTGAAGTACGATCGACCATGGATTGGAGTCGGTCACACTCGTTCCCCGGGCAGAGTTCGCCTAGGAATCCAAAGCTGCGACTGGCGCGGAGGCAATTTTTCCGATGATTCTTAAGTGCTGTTTGAATTCGTTTTCAGGCGCTCTAAGGGCCCTGACATTGATGCCTGAGTGAGCGGATTAAGAAATCTGGAATGTGCCTATTGGTTCTTATTCCTTGGGCACTCGGATTATGATTCTTGTGCTCAGGCCATCCGACAAAGCCCGCGACCACGCGCCACAGCACGCCCAGGGCTCAAATTCTCGGATTCCCATTAATCTATGCATAGAGACAGGCTGTTGCCTATTATTCAAAGGCGCTAGCCCGATGCACTCCTGCGAGGAGATGGCACATGGTCTCGTTACGCGTGGGTAACAGGGCCGCGTTGACCACTATTGCATAACGAAAACGCAACGCCAAATGGTCATTGCGCAGATCACTATTTTGGGCTCAGCAAGTGAGTATCACTGGGGAAATACAATGCTTTTGAGGGAGTAGGGGTCATTCATTCCGCGACCCTTTTACTCAATAAGATGAACCAAGAATCCGTTTATACGGTCCGCGCAGTCAAGCAAGACTGCCTTTTTCGCTTCTCCGACATCCCCCAAATGGAGGAGGGAACGTTTCGCATTTACTGCCGCCAATGTCGTATCAGCCAAGATCGCATCGACGGTGGGCTTGTCGCCTCCTGTGACAACAGTGTCCAGTCTGCGAACCTTCGACTCCAAAAGATCCTTGACAGCCTCAGAGGCCTTGTCCGAAGCCACCTTGGCCTGTCCCGCCCGACGGCGCGCATAGCGCTGCTGTGACCATCCGCCGGCCTTGGTCTTACCTTGAACGTATGAAGATCCTGTGCGGCTTCGTACTAGCCTCTGCCCCTCGAAGAGTCCAACGCTGAACGTACGGCGACGCGCCAACAGCAGACCGATGAGGCGCGGCTCGGCGGCCCGCTGGGCAAGCGTGTGCGCCATGTCCTCCCACTGCCTCGCAGCATCGCCCTGAGCGTCGGGCAGGTCGACCTCAACCTTCTGACGGGCCGCAAGCCACGCGGCGGGAATATCGCCCGTCTGCGCCCAAGCGACCTCACACCGGGCTTCGTCAGCTCCGGTCAGTTGCCATACGCCGTTAACCAGGCGAGCCGAGACAATCGAATGCCGCCGATCAAACCCGTGAACCCACCGGTCTATACGAGCTGCGGGAATTTCCAAGATTCGTCCCCCGCCAGGGGCCTCACGCGAGCGAACGGCCATGGGAGTGGACCTCCAACCTGGAGAGGACAGTGCGGAGCACCGCGCTCAAATCCGACAGGGCAAAAAGTGCAGAACCCCAACCTAGTGCCACCGCGATGGGCATTGAGCACCAGGACACATGGGGAGGGCGACCACCACGACTCGCCACAGTAGGTCGCGCTCAAAGCGCGACCAGCCCATTTATGCACGGGCCATGATGAACAGGCCCTATGGCCTCATACGGGGCTTGAGAGAACACCGGCCCAGGCTCGAGATGTCACCACGCTGAAGAGGGCTACGGGAACCAAATCTGAGCCGGTCGCGCGGCCTTTCCCATGACGACGACATGCCTTCACCCACGCCCTCATCGCTGGGAGGACCGGCACGACCTTCACACAGTGTGCGTAGGATCATACTACCAATGTGGCGCACTTTTTCAACGTCGTCGCCCGGCCGCATCACCTACCGGCCAAGACACCAAAGAGCCGACCACCGGTTTCCCGTGGTCGGCTCATATGAAAACGGCCAGTGTCCTTAGACGTTGAACCCCAACGCCCGCAACTGTTCCCGACCGTCATCGGTGATCTTGTCCGGTCCCCACGGCGGAATCCATACCCAGTTGATGCGGACATCATTGACCAGCCCGCCGCCAGCGCCGCCCGTCAATGCCGTGCGGGTCTGGTCCTCGATGACGTCAGTCAAAGGGCAAGCTGCCGAAGTCAAGGTCATGTCCAGGGTCGCGACATTGTCGTCGTCGACATGAGAGCCGTAGACGAGGCCGAGGTCGACGACGTTAATCCCCAGTTCGGGGTCGACCACATCGCGCATGGCCTCAGTGATCTCCTCGGATTTGGCCTTTTTCGCGGCCACATCCGGGTCAGTGGCGTCTTCGACGGACTCTTCGACCTGTTGCTCGACCTCTTGGTCGGTCGCAGGCGTGTCCGCCTCGGCCTCAGCTGGTGTGGTGTCGTGTCGGTCAACGTCGGTCATGAGTTACCTCCCGTGGTGGCGCTGGCGCGCGCTAGAGCGTCTTTGAAGGCCATCCATCCCAGCAGCGCGCACTTGACTCGCATCGGGTATTTGGAGACTCCTTTGAAGGCGATGGCGTCCTCCAGGCTCTCCTCATCCGGTTCGCCTTCGCCCCGGGAGCCCATCAGCTCGCTGAACTCCCCCATTTTGGCGAGGGCTACCTCGACTGTTTGTCCCTTTACCAGTTCAAACATAACTGACGTGGACGCCTGCGAGATTGAACAGCCAACCGCGTGATAGGACACATCGGCGACAATCGGGCCCTCGAGGTGTACCCGCAGGGTGATTTCATCGCCGCAGGTCGGGTTGACCTGGTGGGATTCGCCCTCGTGTGGGTCGCGAAGGCCCGATCCGCGTGGATTGCGGTAGTGGTCGAGGATGACTTCTTGGTATAGATCGTCGAGATTCATCGGCTGAACACCTTACGGACCTTCTCCAGGCCGGCGATGAGCCGGTCTATTTCTTCGGTGGTGGTGTAGACGTAGGCTGACAGCCGGGTCGTGGCTGTGACACCGTAACGGCTGCACACGGGTTTGGCGCAGTGGTGTCCCACTCGGACGGCGACGCCGTCGGAGTCGAGGACTTGCCCCACGTCGTGGGGGTGGAAACCGTCGAGGGTGAATGAAATCGTCGCACCTCGGGCAATGGGGACTCGGGGACCGATGACGTGTAGGCCCTCGACTTGTTCGAGGCGGGGCAGGGCGTAGGCGGCCAACTCCTTTTCGTGATGCAGGATATTGTCCATGCCCAGGTTGTCGAGGTAGTCGATGGCCGCCGCAAGTCCGACCGCCGCGGAGATGGGCGGGGTTCCGGCCTCGAATTTGGCGGGGGCGGCCGCGAAGGTCGTCTCTTCCATGGTCACCGTCGTGATCATGGATCCTCCGGAGAGGAAGGGCGGCATGGCCTCGAGCAGCTCCGCGCGTCCCCATAGCACGCCGATGCCGGTGGGACCGAGCATCTTGTGCCCGGTGAAGGCGACGAAGTCAGCGCCCATCTCGGTCACGTCAATAGGCATGTGAGGGACCGACTGAGCGGCGTCAACCAGTACCAACGCGCCGACGGCGTGGGCTCGTTTTGTCACTTGACTCAGTGGGTTTCGGGTACCCAAAAGATTGGATACGTGAGTGAGCGCGACGAGTTTGGTGCGCTCGGTGATCACCTGGTCGATGCTGTCGATATCCAGCCGGAAGTCGTCGCGCACACCGATCCACTTCAGCGTGGCACCGGTGCGTTTGCACAGCTCCTGCCATGGCACCAAGTTGGCGTGGTGCTCCATTTGGGTTACCACGATCTCGTCGCCTTCGCCAAGCCGGAAGCGTTCGTCGGCACCTTTTTCGACCGTGGCGGCGAGCATCGCGTAAGCGACGAGGTTGATCGACTCGGTCGCGTTCTTGGTGAAAATGACCTCATCGGCCGAGGGCGCTTTGATGAAGGCGGCAACGCGTGAGCGGGCGCCTTCATAGGCTTCGGTGGCCTCCGCCCCGAGTGTGTGCACCGAGCGGGAGATGTTGGCGTTGGAGTGTTCGGAGAACTCTCGCATCGCCTCTTCGACTTGGCGGGGGCGCTGCGAGGTGGCAGCGGAATCCAAATAGGCCAAGCGGTGTCCGCCGATGTCCCGGTTCAGGATGGGGAAGTCGGCTCGGATCTTCTCAACGTCTAGCCGCGGTGCGAAGGCGTCATTCACGGGTTTCCCTTAATATCTGTCGGGTTCTTGAAGCTCATTGGGTGCCTTGGGCGCGTCGGCGAACGGTCGCGAACCGCTGTTTGCGCGTAGGGCACAGGTGGCAATGTTTCTCGTTCACGTGCCATTCCACGGATTGACGGTAGCCATCGGCAACCTGAGGACAAGGCGGGAAGCGCGGTGATTCCTCGCATCTGGGATCACTACCCTGCTCGGCGAGGCGTTGGGACTCGACGACCAACGCATCGCATTGTCAAGCTGGGTCTTCACCGTGGTTCGATATCCACCACGGTACGCTTCCGCGCCCCCTCAAGTCTGGAATTGTGACGACGAACGAGAGCGTGCCGCACCCGTTTGTGGGTGGCCGACGTCGTTAGACGGCCGCGCCGGTGTAGCTTTCGTATCCCTCGGCTTCGAGCTTCTCGGCCAGCTCCGGCCCGCCCTCTTCCACGACCCGGCCCTTCATGAACACGTGCACATAGTCGGGCTTGATGTAGCGCAGGATGCGGGTGTAGTGGGTGATGAGCAAGATGCCGGAGTTGGTGTTTTCCTTGGCCTGGTTGATGCCCGCCGAGACGACGCGCAATGCGTCGATGTCGAGTCCGGAGTCGGTCTCATCCAGGATTGCCATTTTGGGCTTGAGTAGCTCCATTTGCACGATTTCGTGGCGCTTCTTCTCACCACCGGAGAAGCCCTCGTTAACGTTGCGCTGAGCGAACTCCTTGTCCATTTCCAGCTGCGCCATCGCACCGTTGAGGTCCTTGAGCCACGTGCGTAGCTTGGGGGCCTCGCCGTCGATGGCGGTTTTGGCGGTACGCAGGAAGTTCGACACGCTGACGCCCGGGACTTCCACCGGATACTGCATCGCGAGGAACAACCCGGCGCGAGCGCGCTCGTCAACGCTCATTTCCAGGACGTTTTCCCCGTCGAGGGTGACCGAACCACCGGTGATGGTGTATTTAGGGTGCCCGGCGATGGAGTAGGCCAGCGTGGACTTACCGGAGCCGTTGGGCCCCATGATGGCGTGCGTCTCGCCGGATTTGATGGTCAGGTCGACACCGTGCAGGATTTGCTTGTCGCCGTCCTCGGTAGAGATCGACACTTGCAGGTTACGGATTTCGAGAGTGCTCATGGTGGGAAGTCTTCCTTTACGCTTTCTGGGTTTCGGTGCTCTTAGGCGTCAGCGAGAGGTATACGTCTCCCTCGCGAACCTGGGTCGGATACACCTGGACGGGAACGGTGGCGGGCAGTCCGGTGGGCTCCCCGGTTTCGAGATCAAAACGGGAGCCGTGCAGCCAACATTCCAGGGCACAGTCTTCGACGTCTCCTTCGGAGAGCGCCACTGCCGCGTGGCTACATTCGTCGTATAGCGCGTGGACACGGTCGCCAATACGGACGAGCGCGATCTGGGTGCCGTCGATGTCGGCGCGAACTGCCTGCGATTGGGGCAGTTCCTCCAAAGCACATACGCGCAGGAAATCGCTCATGCCGCCTCCGTGGAGGTCAGCGTCTTCTCCAAACGCGACTCGATCGCGGCGGTCAGTTCGTCGCGCAGTTCCTCAGAGGGCACCTTCTGGATGACCTCGTTGAAGAATCCGCGAACCACGAGCTTACGGGCCTCGTCTTCATCGATACCGCGCGATTGTAGGTAGAACAATTGGTTCTCGTCGAAACGGCCGGTCGCTGACGCGTGCCCCGCGCCTACGATTTCGCCGGTCTCGATCTCTAGGTTCGGTACCGAGTCGGCGCGGGCACCATCGGTCAGTACCAGATTTCGGTTGATCTCGTAGGTGTCGGTACCGGTGGCTTGCGCTTGGATGAGCACGTCGCCGACCCACACCGTCCGTGACTGTGCGCCTTGCAACGCTCCTCGGTAGTTGACGTTAGAGCGGCAGTCGGGCTCATTGTGGTCCATCATCTGCCGGTGCTCGATGTGCTGGCCATTGTCGGCGAAGTACAGGCCATAGGCGTCAACGTCGCCGCCGCGTCCGGAGTACTCGGCCGACAAGAACTGTCGCACCAGGTCACCGCCGAGCGAAATCGCCACGTGGTTGAGTTTCGCGTCGCGGCCGAGGCGGGCTTTTTGATGCTGGAGGTGAACCGCGTCGTGGTTCCAGTCGGCCAAGGAGACAATCGTGACGTTCGCGCCGTTGCCCACCGCGATCTCAATGTTGTCAGCTAGCTGGACCGAACCACTGTGCCGCAGGATCAGCGTCACCTCGGCGGTTTCACCGATGTCGATGAACGTGTGTGCCCATGACGCGGCGTCGGCGGACGTTCCGACAATGTCCACCACTACGGGGGACTCGACGACCGCACCGCGATCCACGGCGATGAGCAGTGCTTCGTCGCTGTTGTCCCACGCGGACGCCGAGGGACGGTCGAACGGAGTGAGGATGCTTCCCAGTCGCTCATCGGTCTTGGCCACGGTGCTGACACTGACTCCCGCTGGCACATTGCGAGCCCCGCGCGTCAATGCGTTCACGGACTTGGCCTCGGCGTTGGCCAGATCTCCGATACGCCGCAGCGGCGTGAATCGCCAGTCTTCCTCACGGCCGGTCAAGGCCGGGAAGTCCGCTGGGTCGAACGACCGCAGCAGTTGCGACTTGGTTTTCGGTGGCACCTCGGAGCCTGCTCCGTGGCTGTGCGGGCGGGCCGTTGCCTCAATGGTCATGTGCTTTCGATTCTCCTCGACGTGTCTTTTCTCCCCAGTGGGTCCCCATCGCCACAGTTTTGGCGCATAGCTCGTCCAGGGGACGGCGCTAGGCAAAGCGCCAGCGGGATAGGGACCGCAGGTACCGGTGGGTTCTAACCCACGGCACCTTCCATTTGCAGTTCGATCAGCCGGTTGAGCTCCAGGGCGTACTCCATTGGCAGCTCCTTGGCGATCGGCTCGATGAACCCACGCACGATCATGGCCATCGCCTCGTCTTCGTCGAGGCCACGGCTCATCAGGTAGAACAACTGGTCGTCGGAAACCTTCGAAACAGTCGCCTCGTGCCCCATCTCCACGTCGTCCTCACGAATGTCGACGTAGGGGTAGGTGTCAGAGCGGGAAATGGTGTCGACCAGCAGCGCGTCACATTTGACGGTGCTCTTCGAGGAGTGAGATCCGTCGTTGACCTGTACCAAGCCACGATATGAGGAGCGTCCCCCACCTCGCGAAATGGACTTGGAGATGATCGACGAGGAAGTGTGTGGAGCCGCGTGGGTCATCTTCGCGCCCGTGTCTTGGTGCTGGCCAGCACCAGCCATCGCCACGCTTAGAACCTCACCTTTGGCATGTTCGCCAGCCATGACCACGGCCGGGTACTTCATGGTGACCTTGGAGCCCAGGTTGCCGTCGACCCATTCCATTGTCGCGCCCTCTTCGGCGACGGCGCGCTTGGTGACCAGGTTGTAGACGTTGTTCGACCAGTTTTGGATCGTGGTGTAGCGAACGCGGGCGTTTTTCTTCACCAGGATCTCGACCACGGCCGAGTGCAGCGAATCCGAGGAGTAGATCGGGGCCGTGCAGCCCTCGATGTAGTGAACGTAGGAGCCCTCGTCGGCAATGATGAGGGTGCGCTCGAACTGGCCCATGTTCTCGGTGTTGATGCGGAAGTAGGCCTGGAGCGGAATGTCGACGTGCACGCCCGGCGGCACGTAAATGAACGAGCCACCTGACCACACCGCGGTGTTGAGCGCGGCGAACTTGTTGTCGCCTACCGGGATGATCGTGCCGAAGTACTTCTCGAAGATCTCCGGGTGTTCCCGCAACGCCGTGTCGGTGTCGAGGAAGAGCACCCCCTTCTCTTCGAGGTCTTCCCGAATGGAGTGGTACAGCACGGTCGACTCATACTGAGCGGCCACGCCAGAGACTAGCTGCTGGCGCTCGGCCTCTGGAATGCCCAGCTTGTCGTACGTCTTCTTGATGTCCTCGGGAAGATCTTCCCAGGACTCAGCCTGACGCTCGGAAGCCTCGACGTAGTACTTGATGTTGTCAAAGTCGATACCGGACAGGTCTGCGCCCCATCCGGGCATGGGTTTACGACCGAAGAGCTTCAGGCCCTTCAGACGCAAGTTCAGCATCCATTCGGGCTCGTTCTTGCGAGCCGAAATGTCGCGCACGACTTCCTCAGTCAGTCCACGCCGAGCCCCAGCGCCAGCGGCATCTGGGTCCGACCAGCCGTATTCGTATCCGGCCAGAGAGGCTAGAGTCTCTTCCTGGCTAAGCGGAGCATTACTGGTGTCGGTCATGTCGAGTCTCACCTTTGACCTGTCGAGTTGGTACTTCGAATGTCATTACGTAGTCGGTCGGTCGCCTCTGGACGAGAGCGGGCCGGGGATGTGGGTCGTGCAAACGCCGTCGCCGTTGGCAATCGTCGCCAGTCGTTGCACATGCACTCCCAAAAGTTTGCTGATGACTTTGGTCTCTGCCTCGCACAGCTGCGGAAACTCCGAAGCCACACCCGCCACAGGACAATGATGCTGGCATAGCTGTCCGCCCCCGGCGAGTGTCGAGGAGGTTGCGGCGTAGCCCTCACTTGACAGTGCCTCGGCCAAGGCCTCAGCACGGCTCAGTGGGTCGTTTTCATCAATGTCGGCCAGCGCGGTCTTGCACCGTTCTTCCAGCCGGGACACCTGTTGATCGGCGAAGGATTCGACCGCGTGGTCGCCACCGTGGCGGTGAATCCAGCGCATGGCCTGGACAGCCAGGTCATCATAGGTGTGCCCGAAGGATTCGCGGGCAGCTGCGGTGAGCTGGTAATGGCGGGCGGGGCGTCCGCGACCACGGTGTGTGGAGCCGACGTCCCTGATCGAGACCAGTCCCTCGGATTCCATGGCGTCGAGGTGGCGTCTGACGGCCACCGGGGTGATGCCAAGGATGAGGGCCAGGTCGCGGGCTGTCGCGTGTCCGTGTTCGAGCAGCAGCTCAGAGACCCGACGACGGGTGTCGCCATCAGGTGTAGAGCAGCCCGAGTGGGCTCGCGTAGCCTTTTCCATAACACTAATGTTACTTAATTCTCTGGCTATGTCGAGTCACCCCCGAGTGAGGTGTCCCACCCGCGTATTCTGACGGTCGTGAAAAGGGTTTTGACCGCATCGATGTTCGCGGCTCCGCGCGCGATGCGCCGTTGGGCGATCGTCAATGTTTTTGTCAACGTTCTGATTGTGGTGACCGGTGGCGCGGTACGCCTGACCGATTCCGGTCTGGGGTGTCCCGAATGGCCACAATGCGAGCCCGGGACGATGACTCCTACGGCTGAGATGGGTATTCACGGAGCAATCGAGTTTGGCAACCGGCTTTTGACCTTCGTGCTGTTGTTTGTGGCACTGGGGACTTTGCTGGCCGCGTATGCGTTGAAGCAGCGGCGGCCAGATCTGGTCACTCTGGGCTGGCTGGTGCTGGCCATTATTCCCACGCAGGCCATCATTGGCGGCATCACGGTGTGGTCGAACCTGAATCCGTGGGTAGTGGGGCTACATTTCCTCGCCTCGATCGGGTGTATTGCCGCGGCCACGGCGTTGTTCATTCGCGCCGGGGAGAATTATGGCCAGCCGCGACTGCTAGTTCCCCGTCCGATCTGGCGGCTCGGCCAGACTCTCATCGGGGCGGTGCTTCTCGTGATCGCACTCGGCGTGGTCGTGACTGGCTCTGGCCCCCACGCGGGGGACCCCGACTCGCCCCGTATCAACCTGGATTCTGAGCTGTTGGCGCAGCTGCACGCCGACGCGGTGTGGGCTGTCATTGGCTTGAGTATCGCCATGATGTTCGCCCTCTTCGCCGTCAAAGCACCTGAACTTCCTAAGCGAGCCATGGGGCTTTTCATGGCGATTGTCGCGTTGCAGGCGGTCATCGGTTACGTACAGTTCTACACCGGTGTGCCCGAGCTTCTGGTCGGGATGCACATGCTGGGGGCATGTTTGCTGTGGATCGCCGTCATCAACGTGACGTTCTCCCTGCGCACACTTGAGGCGCCAGAGGCCTCACCGATGCCTGGGGCTGAGGTGCCCGCTGAGGAGGAGGCTCCGCGGAAGACAGCGGCGACTTCGCCGTAGTAGTAGGTGAGTGGCCGACCCTCGTGGTCGCATCTGCCACTTCATAGACAAGAGCGGACCGGCCAAGGCCGGTCCGCTTTCTCGTGGTGGGAGGCCACGAACCCGTCTTGGGCTCTGTGGCGCGGCCACTTGTTCTTGGTAGCGCCTTAGATGAGGAACGTGTCGACGGCTAGCGCCAGGAACAAAAGTGCAAGGTAGCTAGTGGACCAGTGGAAGAGCCGCATCGGTTTGAGGTCCTCGCCGCGCAGCGCGCGGCCCAGCAGCTTGTGGCATTCGAGTACGAACAGTCCACCGGTTACGGCGGCGACCACCACGTAAAGGTAGGTGACGCTGCCTAGCGGCCACAGCAGCAGCGAGGTCACCAGCATGAGCCAACCGAAGATGACCGACTCGACGGCGACCCGTTTGGCGGTGGCCACTGAGGGCAGCATCGGGATTCCGGCGGCCGAGTAATCGTCTTTGAACTTGATGGCCAGTGCGTAAAAGTGCGGTGGCTGCCAGAAGAAGACGACGGCGAAGAGCAGCCAGGCCTCGGCGCTCACGGTGCCGGTCACTGCCGCCCAGCCGATGAGCACTGGTGCCGCCCCACAGATTCCGCCCCAGACGGTGTTGGAGGGGGTGGTACGTTTCAGCCACAGGGTGTATACGAGGTCGTAGTAGGCAATGGCGCCGAGCGTGAGCGCTGCGGCCAGCCAGCCGACAGTCACCCACAGGCCACCGACGGCCAGAATTCCGAGCACGAGTCCGAAGATCAACGCGTTGCGTGGATCGATGTTGTGCTGCGGAAGCGGCCGAGACGAGGTGCGCTTCATCAACTGGTCTATATCGCGGTCGATGTAGCAGTTGATGGCGTTGGCCGATCCGGCTGCGAAGGCTCCGCCGATGAGCACGACGAGCACGACACCCAAGGATGGCAGCGAGTCCGAGGTGAGCCGTGAGGCTAGCAGCATCGTGGGCACGGTGGTGATCAGCAGCAGCTCGACTATGCGCGGCTTGGTCAACGAGACGTAGCCGGCGATGCGGGCCTTGAGGCTCGACGTCGCTTCGGGGTCGGATTCCACATCGCGGGAGCCCCCCAGAGGGGCACCCGGGGCAGAAGTGGGGCCGCTCGGGGCGCGTTGAGACTGTTCCTGGGTCAGGTCGAGCGCGGTAACGGGCTCTGCAGCCTTCGCGACACTCGCCGTCAGATTCTCGCTCATCGCAGGTCAGAGTACGGGTCGCACTAGTGTGACCTGGGCTTGGGTCAACGCCCCTACCAGCGAGTCACGAGTTCAGCTCACGCAGGTGGGTGAGTTCACATGATTCGGCCCTGAGCGAAGTCACTATGAAGATGCGTCTGTGTCTGAAGTAGGGAGGTAGGGTCTTGAATTGGATATCCGGGCTGGGAGAAGTCTCATTCGGACCGGTTGCCTCCAGGCTTCCGCAAACGAGTCTCAGGCGGCGTTTACGGTGGTGGGAGACCGGACGATACATCGGCACGGCGCGTATAGACAAGTCGGACGAGGGTCGCGGCACATAGCGATGAAGAAAATTAGTGAGGGAGTCAGCAGTGACTGGTAACAAGCTGGAATGGTCTGATTTGGACGATCGCGCGGTTGCGACTGCGCGCGTCCTGGCAGCCGATGCCGTAGAGAAGTGCGGCAATGGGCACCCGGGGACTGCCATGAGTCTGGCTCCAGCTGCGCATTTGCTGTTTAACAAGGTGATGAACCATGACCCGAGCTCCCCGGAATGGGTCGGGCGCGACCGTTTCGTGCTCTCGTGTGGACATTCATCATTGACGCTGTACATCCAGTTGTTCCTGAATGGCTACGGCCTGGAGCTGGACGATCTTAAGGAACTGCGCCAGTGGGGCTCGCGGACTCCCGGTCACCCCGAGTACGGACATACCCCCGGCGTTGAGACGACGACCGGCCCGCTGGGACAAGGTTTGGCTACCGCGGTCGGCATGTCGATGGCGCAACGACGGGAGCGGGGGCTGTTCGATCCCGATGCCGCCTCTGGTGAGAGCCCGTTTGACAACCGCGTCTACGTCATCGCCTCTGACGGCGACTTGCAAGAGGGCGTGACCAGCGAAGCGTCCTCCCTGGCCGGGCACCAGGAGCTAGGCAACCTGATCGTCATCTACGACGACAACCAGATCTCGATCGAAGACCACACCGACATTGCCTATTCGGAGAATGTCGAGCAACGCTACCAGGCCTACGGCTGGCACACCATCACGGTGGATTGGCGATCCGGCGACAGTTACGTCGAAGATGTCAACGCGCTGTGGGAGGCCATCGAGGCAGCCAAGGCCGAGACGTCAAAGCCGTCCCTCATCCGATTGCGGACCATCATCGGCTGGCCTGCTCCGAAGAAGCAAAACACCGGAGCTGTTCACGGCTCGAAGCTCGGGTCCGAGGAGCTGGCCGCGACCAAGGAGATCCTCGGTTTCGACCCGAAGTTGGATTTCGTCGTCGACGACGACGTCCTCAACTACACCCGTAGCTCAGTCGAACGTGGCCAGAAACTTCACACCGAATGGCAATCCCGATTCGACACTTGGGCCGCGGCCAACGAAGCCGCCAAGAAGCTTTTCGACCGTTTGTCGCAGCGAAGGCTACCTGAGGGTTGGGAAGATCATCTGCCGACATTCGAGGCCGACCCAAAGGGCATCGCGACGCGGGCGGCTTCGGGTCAAGTCCTCAACGCCCTCGCCGCTCCCCTACCGGAACTGTGGGGCGGGTCCGCCGACCTCGCCGGCTCCAACAACACGACTATGAAGGGTGAACCGTCGTTCGTACCAACGCGAAGGTCCACCGACATGTTTGAGGGCAACCCCTTCGGCCGTACCCTGCACTTTGGCATCCGCGAACACGGCATGGGCGCCATCCTCAACGGCATAGCCCTCTACGGGCACACCCGCCCATACGGCGGCACGTTCCTCGTGTTCTCCGACTATATGCGCCCGGCAGTGCGACTGGCCGCTCTTATGCAGGTGCCCGTGACATTTGTGTGGACGCACGACTCCATCGGCCTGGGCGAGGACGGTCCGACCCATCAGCCCATCGAGCACTTGGCCGCGCTCAGGGCGATTCCCGGTTTGGACGTGGTACGTCCTGCCGACGCCAACGAAACGACCGTGGCGTGGAAGACGATCCTGGAACACAGTTCACACCCTGCGGGGCTGGTCCTCACGCGCCAGGCTGTGCCCACGTTCGATCGTTCTCAGGTCGCCTCAGCCGACAACGTCGCCAAAGGCGGATATGTGCTATCCGATGCGCAGGGTCAGCCCGATGTGGTCATCATCGGTACTGGCTCAGAGGTGCACCTAGCTTTGGCGGCGCAAAAGCAGTTGGCTGACGACGGAGTACAGGCTCGCGTTGTGTCAATGCCGTGCCGCGAGTGGTTTGACGCCCAAGCCGAGTCCTACCGAGACTCTGTCATTCCGCCGACGGTAAAGGCCCGAGTCACCGTTGAGGCTGGCATCGCCGCCTGCTGGCGAGACCTGCTGGGAGACGCGGGTGAAGCCGTCTCCATCGAACACTTCGGAGCTTCGGCCCCGTACCAGCGCATCTATGAAGAATTTGGCGTGACTGCCGAGGCTGTCGCACTCGCGGCTCGCCGTTCTTTGGAGAACGCCCGGACCTAATGTCCAGTGCCCGATAGAAGAATTCGATAAGTTGAGGCGTATGCAACGGTGTGGTTTTCATACCGTGGGAGGTTCAGTTTGCGAAGAGGCTTCTGCGAAAGCGCGATCTCACGTCCACCGGAGGCGAAGTTTACGCTGGTGAACGAGCCGACGAGACGACCGAGAGCGCCTATTGCGACAGTCGCGACTGTGAACGAACCACCATGAATGAGGAAGGCCCACTCCGGGCACCTCATTCATATCCGGCATAGGTTTTGCTCGGTGGTCGAGCTCAGTAGGTGATGCAGACTCGACCACCGAGCCCGCACACGAAGAGGACATCGTGCGTGCATCTGGTAGCACTAGCGCCCTGGCACGCACATCCTCACATCCGTGAATCGACATCTGCCAGCTACACGCTGATTTAGGGGCACTACCCATGAATGCCATTAACGAGAACCTCGCCGCACTGTCCGAGGCTGGAGTAGCGATCTGGCTGGACGATCTTTCGCGAGGCCGCCTGCGCACCGGCAATCTCGACCAGTTGCGTCGCCAAAGTTCCGTCGTCGGAGTGACCTCGAACCCGACGATCTTTCAAAAGGCTCTTTCCGAGGGCAACGAATACGACCAGCAGCTCGAGGAATTGGCGGCTCGCGGAGTCTCGGTCGAAGAAGCCGTCCGAGAACTGACCACATACGACATCCGCTGGGGCTGCGATGTCCTCGCTGGCACTTTCGAGGAAACTGGCGGAGTCGACGGCAGAGTCTCGCTGGAAGTGGATCCGCGCCTGGCTCACGACACCATGGCCACTATTGCCGAGGCCAAGGCGCTTTCGTGGATGGTCGATCGTCCTAACGTGATGATCAAAATCCCCGCTACCCAGGAGGGACTGCCCGCCATAACCGCAGCTTTGGCAGCGGGAGTCAGTGTCAACGTGACCCTGATCTTCTCACTAAGTCGCTACCGAGAAGTGATCGAGTCGTTCCTCAGCGGCATGGAAATGGCACGCAACGCTGGGCATGACCTGTCCGAAATCACCTCCGTCGCCTCGTTCTTCGTCTCCCGCGTCGACGCCGAGGTTGACGATCGCCTCGACAAGATCGGCACTGCCGAGGCCTCCGCGCTCAAGGGTCAGGCAGCTGTGGCGAACGCCAGGTTGGCCTATCAGACCTATGAGGAAGTATTCTCCTCCGCTCGCTGGCAACCGCTTGCCGATGCTGGAGCCCGTCCGCAACGTCCGCTATGGGCCTCCACTGGAGTCAAGAACCCTGACTACCGCGATGTCTTCTACATTGAGGACCTCATCGCCCCCGGATGCGTCAACACCATGCCCGAATCAACAATGGAGGCGTTCGCCGACCACGGCGAGGCCCCCACGGACACCATCACCGGCAACTACGACGATGCGCAAGCCGTCATGGACTCGCTGTCCGACATTGGCGTCGACATCGACGATGTGACTTCCCTTTTGGAAACCCAAGGCGTGGAGAAATTCATTGCCTCGTGGAACGAACTGCTCGCCGACGTGAAATCGGCTCTGGAGAAGTGAGAATTGGCAATGGACACCATCATGCACTCCGGTGGCGGCCTGGCGGTCACCACCACTGTGGATCTTAATGCGACCTTGGAGCTGCTGCGCGACGAGAACATCGCCCAGCGCCTCGCCGATAAGGACGCCACCCTCTGGGGTCCCGACGCGGAAGACGAAGCCTCGATCCGCCTGGGATGGGTCGACACCTTCACTCGTTCCCGTGACCTGCTCCCGCAGGTCACCGAGCTAAAGCAACGGCTGGCCAGCGCCGGTATCAATCGCGTGGTGCTGTGCGGAATGGGCGGCTCCTCGCTCGCCCCCGAAGTCATCTGTCGCACGTTGGACCTGCCTTTGACGGTGGTCGACACCACCGACCCGCAACAGGTGGCCGCAGCGATGGGAGACGACCTTTCCGCCACGGTCGTGGTTATTGCTTCCAAATCCGGATCGACGGTGGAGACCGATTCACATCGACGAGTCTTCGAGGCTGCTTTCACCACCTCTGGTATCGAGGACACCTCGCCGCACTTCGTCTACATCACTGATGAGGGGTCTCAGCTAGACCAGTTGGGAACTGAGCAAGGTGTAACCGTCTTCCGTGCTGATGCCAACGTGGGCGGCCGCTATTCGGCGCTCACCGCGTTCGGTCTCGTCCCCTCGGCTCTGGCGGGGGCGGACATCGAAGAACTGATTGACCAGGCTGAAGAGTTCGCCACGACGATCACCTCCGAGGAAGACAATCCGGCGCTTCTGTTGGGCGCGGCTATCGCGGAATGCGAGACCATGACATTCGCCGCCGATGGGTCCGGCATCGTCGGATTGGGCGACTGGGCCGAGCAACTTATCGCCGAGTCGACTGGAAAAGACGGCAAGGGCACACTGCCAGTGGTAGTGGAATATCCTGGTTCACCGGGCGCACGTGGCGAAGACCGTATCGCGGTCTCCTATGGAGGCTCCGCTTCCGGAATCACCCCAAGTGGATCGCGTCTTGACGCGGCCGACGTTGCCGTCAATGGGCCTCTCGGGGCGCACTTCCTGTGCTGGGAACTGGCCACCGCCTATGCCGGGCGGCTCATAGGTATCGACCCCTTTAACCAGCCCAACGTCACCGAAAGTAAAGAGAACACCAACCGCATCCTTTCGGCGGGGCTTCCCGAGGATCGTCCCGACGCCGTTGACGGGGCCGTGCAGATTTTCGGGTCTACGGCAACGACGGTGACAGCAGTGATCCAACAGGCCCTCGATGACACGGGTAATGCCGACGCCTATCTTGCCGTCATGGCGTACCTCGATCGCAAAAGCCAAGGCATTTTGGACAATGTGCGTCCTGCCCTAGCGGAGCACACGGCCGCGCCGGTGACTTTCGGATGGGGTCCGCGTTTCCTGCATTCCACCGGGCAATTCCACAAAGGCGGTCGGCAAAGCGGCGTCTTCGTGCAAATCACGGGCAGTCACCACACTGACTTGGACATCCCCGGCCGCGACTATACGTTCGCGACCCTGCAAACTGCCCAGGCCGCCGGTGACCGACAGGCAATTCTCGAACGGAACCGTCCCTTCATCCGACTCCACCTCACCGACCGATCCCAAGGCATCGAACAAATCCTGGAAGCCGTGAAAGGGTTGGCCACGTCATGACCAAACGCGCCAGTGTCTCCCCGAGTCCGACCACCGATGACGGTGTCCCCAGTGAGGCTGACGCCCACGACCACGCTGGCGGCGAGCACAGCTCAACGCTGGGAGCCCCCGCCCACGACCAGCCCAGTTCCAGCGGTCTACCGCGCAGCGGTTTCGAAACCAACCCGCTGCGCGACCCGCTTGACCGTCGGCTGCCTCGCATCCCTGAGCCTTGCGCTTTGGTGATCTTCGGAGTCACGGGAGACCTGGCGCGCAAGAAACTCATCCCGGCCATCTATGACTTGGCCAACCGGGGGCTGTTGCCAGCCTCATTCGTGATGGTCGGTTTCGCCCGACGCGATTGGGACGATCGCACTTTCGAGGAGCTTGCTCGCTCAGCGGCCAAGGAGCACTCGCGCACTCCATGGAAGGAGGACGTGTGGCGACGGCTGTCGGGCAGTTTTAAGTTCGTGCCCGGGGCGTTTGACGACGACGAGGCCTTCGACACGTTGACAGACACCCTTGACGCACTACGAGAATCGCACGGCATCGTCGGTAACGCCGCGTTTTACTTCTCAATCCCTCCCAAGGCGTTCCCCACCGTCCTCAAACAGTTGGAGCGGACCAAGATGGCCGACAACTCCCGCCGGGGAGGATGGCGGCGCGTTGTGGTCGAAAAGCCCTTTGGGCATGATGCGAAGTCGGCCGACGAACTCAATTGCATTGTCGACCGCGTCTTCACCGCCCCCGACGTCTTCCGCATCGACCACTACTTGGGCAAGGAAACCGTCCAAAACATTCTGGCTTTGCGCTTCGCGAATGCGCTGTTCGAGCCGGTGTGGAACTCCCACTACGTTGACCATGTCCAGATCACCATGGCCGAAGACGTTGGAATTGGGAGTAGAGCCGGGTTCTACGATTCGGCTGGAGCCGCACGCGACGTACTTCAAAATCACCTTTTGCAGCTGTTGGCCCTGACCGCGATGGAGCAACCAGTTGGTTTCGACGCCGAAGAGATCCGGGTCGAAAAGCTCAAGGTCCTGCGAGCCATCACCCTTCCCACCGATTTGGCCAACTGCGCGGTACGTGGCCAGTATGCCGAGGGCTGGGTAGAGGGTAAGCCAGTGGTGGGGTACCTCGACGAAGACGATATTCCCGCCGATTCCACGACCGAGACCTATGCGGCGGTGCGACTGGGCATTCAGAATCGCCGCTGGGCTGGAGTGCCGTTTTACCTACGCTGCGGCAAACGCCTTCCTCGCCGCGTCACCGAGATAGCCGTGATGTTCAAAGCCGCGCCGCACATGCCTTTCGCCGACTATGAAACTGAAAAACTTGAGCCCAACCAGCTGGTCATCCGGGTCCAACCCGATGAAGGCGTGACGTTGAAGTTCGGCTCGAAGGTACCGGGTACGGGCATGGAGCTACGCGATATCGCCATGGGCTTCCGTTACGGGGAGACCTTTACCGAGTCCAGCCCCGAAGCCTATGAGCGGCTGATCCTGGATGTCCTGCTCGGCGACAAGACCCTGTTTCCCGATGCCGCCGAAGTCGCCGCTTCCTGGGCCGTTATCGACCCGCTCCAGGACTATTGGGAGAACACTCGCCCCGCCCGGTACGAGGCCGGGACTTGGGGGCCGATCGAGGCCCACCACATGCTCACCACCCGTGGCCGCGACTGGCGACGGGCCTAAGGAGTAACGACATGGAGCTCATCGACACCACCGCAGGCGAAGTCGTCAAAGGACTAACCCGTGCTCAACACAACGCCGGAGGTTCCTCCGGCCTAGCTCTGAACTTGGTCGTGTTGGCCTCCGAAGACCAGCGTCCGCAACTCGAAGAAGCCGCTAAACAGGCGGCGCAGGAACACCCCTACCGACTGCTCATTGTCTTCCCACGCGATTTCGACGCCCCCCAGCCACGGTTGGACGCGGAGATCCTCGTTGGAGAAAGGTTGGGTCCGTGCGAGGCGGTACTCATGCGACTCGACGGTCCCCTGATTAAACATGCCGCATCGGTGGTCATGCCGCTGCTAGAGCCAGATGTGCCCGTCGTGACGTGTTGGCTCACCGACCCGCCAGAGTGTGCGGCGGAGCATCCACTCGGAGCGGTAGCCGATCGGCGCATCACTTATTCGGCACTTGCCAGCGATCCCATTGGCACTTTGAAGAACCGGGCCCGTGACTATTCCCCCGGTGACACTGACATCTGCTGGACTCGCATCACCTACTGGCGCTCCTTGATCGCCAGCGCGTTCGACAATGTCACCTCTGAGGTCACTCATATCCAGTTGAAAGCGCTCGATAGCGACCCTTCGGCGCAGCTCATGGCATCGTGGCTGCATAACCGGTTGAACGTGAAGCCCGAAATCGTGGATACGGATGTGGTGCGCAATGGTGAGCACCTGCCCGGTATTGGCGAGGTGACCTTCACGCTAGAGTCGGGCGACCATATTTGTATCACCAGGCAGGCTGACGGGCAGACGTTCCTCAAGCAAGTGGGTTTCGCTAAACGGCAGTTGATCCTGCAGGGGCGTAGCCTGGGTCAGCTTTTGGCAGAGGAGTTGCGGCACATGGACCCCGACCGGGCTTTTCATGACACTTTGGAGCAGTTCGCATATGACCGGGGGGTGCGCCTCGCATGAGCGCCCCTTCGTTGGTTATTCACCCCACCCAACAAGTCTTGGTTCACGGTGTCGCCGGACGGCTCATTAACGCGTTGGCGGATGCGCAGGCGCGGCGCGGTGAGGCGTCTGTGGTGTTGACGGGCGGCCGGGTGGCCGCGCAGGTGTACGCGGCGGTGGCGGCTTCCCCGGCACGCGACGCGGTGGATTGGGCGCGAGTGCATTTTTGGTGGGGCGACGAGAGGTTCGTCCCGGCCGGGGATGAGGATCGCAATGAGATCGGGGCGCGGGCCGCGCTGCTCAACGCTTTGCCGGTCGATCAGAGGAATGTGCATCCGATTCCGGGCCAGGGCGCGTTTGCTGACCCCCAGGAGGCTGCCGCGCATTATGAGTCGGAGCTAAAGCGGGTCGGAGAGGGCGACTGGCCGACGTTTGACGTCTTGCTCTTGGGTGTGGGAGAGGACGCGCATGTGGCCTCGTTGTTCCCACATCATGAAGCTTTGCGGGTCGTTGAGCCGGCGGTGTTGGGTGTTCACGGTTCTCCCAAGCCTCCACCGATGCGGGTGACGTTGAGCCTGGGTGCGATTAATTCGGCGCGTGAGGTTTGGCTGGTGGCTTCGGGCCCGGGCAAGGCTGACGCGGTGGCTCTGGCGTATGGGTCTGTGATGGGCTCGAGGCAGGCCAGTGTGGAGGAGGCGCCCGCCAGCGGGGTGCGTGGCACGGAGGCCACGCGGTGGCTGTTGGACGCGGCTGCTTCGGCCCGGCTTTCCAGCGAGTGATCGGGTCAGTTCTCCGGCCAGGTCGTTGTGGGGGTTTCGCTAGTCATCAGGGTGTGTCCCAACGCGAAGAGAACGAGGGTCCACCCAATGGCTACAGCGATCCCCAGTATTGGGGCTAGGGCCGACACGGGCGCTTGTTCGCCTGGCATTGACGACACCAGGTTTAGCGGCGAGCAACCAACCCAACTGCTGACGTGGTCGAATACCAACGGTTTCAGAGCCTCGATCAGCACTTTTCCTCCCACGGTCGCGATGACACTGTTTCGACGTCAATCGCTTTGCCATTGCAGACACAACGACATCATTATGACGTCAATAACGAGTCTACTTGGCCGCCTAGGTAGTTCGCAGCTTGCACCCAGCCCAAGCTCAGGTTGGCACATCCGGTCGCGCACCGTAGTGACATCACTGCTCACCCAGCGTTGTGTCTAAATCCGCTGAGGCGTCCACGATGCGCAATAGGGGTGGCCCAAACATCTTGGGCCACCCCTATTCGCAGCCTGACGGCTGCCCTAGTCACGCACTCGCGCGCAGCTCACCTCGGGCCGCGGCTCGAGCGGCTAGCGCCTCGGCCAGGATTTCCTCCGCTTCTTCTTTCGAACGTCGCTCCATCACGTAGGCCAGATGGGTCTTGTACGGGCGGGATTCACGCCGCCCCGGGGGATTCTCTTCATCAAGACTGGCGGGCCAGCCGCACCGCCGACAATCCCATTCGAGCGGAAAGTCAGCGTTCAACGCGAACGATCGAGAGGTCTCGTGGCCGTTGGCACACCAGTAACTCACGTGCTGGCGCTCGACCGGCCGCCCGCGCTCGCTCATGCTTTCGGGGCCCGCGCCGACGCGAGTTCCCCGAATCGCTTGTCCATTTATCATTTGGGGCGAAACTCCTCACAGAGGGATCTACTGTGGGTTGTTCTTTGGTTGCGGCGTGGGGTGCCGCATACGTGATTTTATGACGCATTGCACAATAAGAAAAGTAAAGCTCGAAACTTTCTAACTTTATGCGGTTATGAGCCCGTACGGTGTCACCGGCGCGAAAGCCACCCAAATGGGGAATACCTCTTTGCCGATATATCTCTATTGATCCCACGACATAAAAATACTCCGGCCCCTAGTGGGAAACCGGAGTTACGTTTGCGTCGTCGCCGCACGCGCGGCGGCACAGCCTCAGCTCAGTACGCGCAGCACCAAACCGAAAGCCAAAACCGCGGCAAACCAGATGATGCCAATGCCGACGGTGAATCGGGACAAGTTCCGCTCAGCCACCGACGAACCCGACACCGCCGAGGACATACCGCCACCAAACATGCTGGACAGACCGCCGCCCTTGCCTTTGTGCATAAGCACCAACATGATCACAAGACCGCTGGAAACAAGCAGAGTCAACAGCAATGCGTACGTCACTACAGTCATCATGGCTGCTGGGGGTTCCTCTCGACTTTGGCACATGAACGGGCCGATCGGCGATCAAACAATATCGCATATTCCACGACCGGGCGTCAGTCTAACTCACCGCAGACGAAGACCATCGGGCGCATCACACCCCGACCGGGCCGTCCGCTGCGGCAGAATACCCGCAGACTAGGTCGAACCAATGTCCGAAACATGCCACGGGCCTGGTTGATCGCGTTGTTGTAGAGGTGGTGAGCACCTGAAATCCTCACCACCTCTACAACAACGCCACGGTTCTGATCGACTACGACTGGCCGACCCGCAGATCAACCAATGTGTTCGGGGAAGCGAACAATAGTGGTGAAGTCGTCGGCATTGAGGCTAGCCCCACCCACGAGAGCACCATCGATGTCGTCCTGACTCATGATCTCGGCGACGTTGGACCCCTTCACCGAACCGCCATACAGCAAACGGACCGATTCGGCGACATCGCCAAAGCTCTTGCGCAAGGCCGCACGCAAGGCCGCGATGACCTCTTGGGCATTCTCGGGAGTCGCGGTACGTCCCGTGCCAATCGCCCACACAGGCTCGTAGGCGACGACAACCTTGGCCACTTCCTCGGCGCTGAGACCATCCACCGCTGCCAAGAGCTGTTCAGTCGTATGTGCCACGTGAGTTCCCGCTTCACGAACTTCCAGCGGTTCTCCCACACACAGGATCGGACTGATACCTTCCGCCAACGCGGCCCGGACCTTCGCCGCGACGACCTCATCGGTTTCATTGTGGTACTGGCGGCGTTCGGAGTGCCCCACGGTCACATAGGTGCAACCCAACTTCGCCAACATGGAAGCCGCGATCTCACCCGTGTAGGCACCCGAGGCGTGACGGGACACGTCTTGAGCCCCGAAACCGATCAAGTAACGGTCACCGTCGATCAGCGTCTGCACACTGCGAATGTCGACAAATGGCGGTAGCACCACCGTCTCCACTTTCTCCAGCTGCTCAGGTGTGAGGCTAAATGCCAACTTCTGCACCAAAGCAATCGCTTCGAGGTGGTTGAGGTTCATTTTCCAGTTGCCAGCGATCAGCGGCCGACGCGAAGTTTCACTCATGGTTACTCATCACTCTTTCTCCAGTGCGGCAAGGCCCGGTAGCGTCTTGCCTTCCAGGTACTCCAGGCTGGCCCCGCCACCGGTTGAGATATGGCTGAACCCGTCCTCGGGCAATCCCAATCTACGCACGGCGGCGGCGGAGTCTCCCCCACCTACCACCGTATAGGCCGTGGCGTCCACGAGGGCCTGTGCGACCGTCTTGGTTCCCACCGCATACGAGGGGAATTCAAACACGCCCATCGGTCCGTTCCAAAACACCGTCCGCGCACCCGCGATCTTCTCGGCGAAGATGGCGGCAGATTTCGGGCCGATATCCAGCCCCATACGGTCGGTCGGAATTGCCGTGGCGTCAGACACCTGTGGGTCGGAATCCTCGGCAAAGCTCGTGGCGTTGACCGAATCAACCGGCAGAATTAGCTCGACACCGCGTTGCTCGGCCTCCCGAAGGAATCCCCGACAGCGTTCAATCTGGTCCTTTTCCAACAAGGACGAACCGACCTCGTGCCCTTGGGCCGCCAGAAAGGTGTAGGCCATACCGCCGCCGATGAGCAGCGCGTCAACCTTGCCCAGCAGGTTCTCAATGACAGCCAGCTTGTCGGAGACCTTTGATCCGCCAAGGATGACAACGTAGGGCCGCTGCGGGCTACCCGTCAAATGATCTCCGAGAACTCGGACTTCCTTTGCGACCAGCAGGCCCGCATAGGCGGGCAACAGCTCCGCCACGTCAAAAACCGAGGCGTGCTTGCGATGCACCGCCCCGAATGCGTCATCGACGTAGACATCGGCCAGCGCTGCCAAAGCAGTGGCAAACGCGGATCGTTCGGCGTCGTCTTTGGAGGTCTCACCTGAGTTGAAACGCAGGTTCTCCAACACGAGAACGTCGCCATCGCCCACCGCGTTGGCAGCTGCCTCGGCGTTGGTGCCCACAGTTTCGGTCACGAAGTTCACGGGGTGTTCCAGCAGCTGGCCCAATCTGGAGGCAACGGGTGCCAACGAAAATGCTGGTTCCGGCGTGCCCTTGGGTCGACCGAGGTGAGAACAGACAATGACGCGAGCCCCGGCTTGGGCAAGGGCGGCGATGGTGGGAGCGACGGCCCGGATGCGGCCGTCGTCGGTAATGGTGGTGCCGTCGAGCGGAACGTTAAGGTCGGCGCGTACCAGTACGCGCCGACCCGTGACGCCCTCGGCCAAAAGTTCGGCGAGAGTCTTCATCTGTGAATTCGGTTCCTACGCCGCAACCAGCTTGACGAGGTCAACCAGACGGTTGGAGTAACCCCACTCGTTGTCGTACCAGCCCACAATCTTGACCTGGTTGCCGTTAACACGGGTCAGACCCGCGTCAAAGATGCAGCTGTGCGGGTCGTTGACGATGTCGGAGGAGACGATCGGGTCCTCGGTGTACTTGAGGATTCCGGCCATCGGGCCCTCGGCGGCGGCCTTGACGATCGCGTTGACCTCTTCGACAGTGGTCTCACGACCGGCTTCGAAGGTGAGGTCGGTGGCCGAACCGGTCGGGATCGGCACGCGCATCGCGAAGCCGTCGAGCTTGCCTTCCAACTCCGGCATGACCAGGCTGATCGCCTTGGCGGCTCCGGTCGAGGTGGGGACCACGTTGACCGCGGCCGCACGAGCACGGCGCAGGTCCTTGTGCGGAGCGTCTTGCAGGTTCTGGTCCTGCGTATAGGCGTGGATGGTGTTCATCAGGCCCTTTTCGACACCAATGACATCGTGAAGGGCCTTGGTCATCGGGGCCAGGCAGTTCGTGGTGCACGAAGCGTTGGAAATGATGGTGTGCTTCGCGGTGTCGAATTGGGAGTCGTTGACTCCCATGACCACGGTGATGTCCTCGTTCTTGGCCGGAGCCGAGATGATGACCTTCTTGGCGCCGCCGGCAACGTGGGCCTTGGCCTTCTCGGCGTCGGTGAAGAAGCCGGTGGATTCGATGACAACGTCGACGTCGAGCGACGACCAGGGTAGATTGCCGGGTTCACGCTCGGCGAACGCCTTGATGGTCTTGTCGCCGACGGTGATCTCACCGTCTCCAGCGACTACCTCGTACGGGAGGCGACCCAAGATCGTGTCGTATTTCAGCAGGTGGGCGATTGTGTCTGTATCACCTAGATCGTTAAAGGCGACTACTTCGACATCGGCATCCGAAGCGAGAACCGCCCGGAAGAAGTTGCGGCCAATGCGGCCAAAGCCGTTTACACCAACGCGGATGGTCACTGCCCATCTCCTCGCAGAATCGATAAATCATGTGCTGGACTGAGGTCACCGTCAAAGTCGATATTGGACTCTTTCGGCAGCCTCGAACGCGATTCTGGACTCCCCCAAAACGGGCGACTCGGAACAGATCGCGCTGTTCGGCCTCGTCGCCGAGCTTGACTCGACCCTACCCAGGCTGTATCGCGCAGCTCATAGGTGGGCCCGCTGTGATGATGTCACACTCACAGCGCCAACGGGTAGTTAGTGCGGCCTGCGCCACATTTGCTGTCGCGACAACCGGGGCCTACTGATCAGTAATAACGTGGGGGATCGTGGACAACGCGAAGCGCCATCGCCCATGAGAAGACATCACCGCATACAAGACGCCCCACGCCATCGGGCATGACCATCCGCCTGTGCCGGAGCCGGCCTAGGCAACCATCATCTCTTCAGAAACCGCCTCATCTGGCCCGGGAATACCCGAGTCTGCCGCCCGTTTCGTCGCCATATTGATCAAACGGCGAATCCGTCCGGCGATAGCGTCCTTCGTCAGCGGAGGGTCTGCCAACGCTCCCAGTTCTTCCAATGAGGCCTGACGATGGGCCAGCCGCAGTTTTCCAGCGGCGACCAAGTGCTCCGGCGCTGTATCTCCCAGAATCTCCAGCGCCCTGGTGACCTTCGCCGCGGCGGCCACCGCCGCCCGGGCGGACCGACGTAGGTTGGCGTCATCGAAGTTGGCCAGCCGATTCGCCGTAGCTCGAACTTCGCGGCGAACCCGACGCTCCTCCCAGGTGAGAACCGAGGAATGCGCGCCCAAACGGGTCAGCATCTCACCGATGGCATCACCGTCACGAATCACGACCCGGTCGACCCCGCGCACGTCGCGGTTCTTGGCGGTAATGCCCAGTCGACGAGCTGCTCCCACCAACGCCAAGGCGGCCTCGGGGCCAGGGCAGGTCACCTCCATCGAGGAGGAGCGGCCCGGTTCGGTCAGCGACCCGCGGGCGAGGAATGCACCACGCCAGGCAGCTTCGGCGCAGCAGGGAAACGAGCCGACCACGTGGGCGGGAAGGCCTCGCACCGGGTAGCCGCGTTGATCGGTCAAACCGACCTGGCGGGCTAGGGCCTGCCCGTCAGCGATGACGCGCAAGACGTAGTGGCTGGTGCGCCGCAACCCAGCGGCAGCCAGTATGTGGATCTCGGAGTCGTAGTTGTACAGATTGGAGATCATCGTCCTGGTGCGCCGGGCCACCGAGCCGACATCGAGCTCAGCCTCGACGACCACCTTGCCGGTAACTAGATGCAGTCCACCGGCAAAGCGGAATATCGCTCCCAGCTCAGCGCGCTGACAGCAGTTCTTCGGGCTGGTCACCCGGCTGAGTTCGTCCTTGACCGCAGCGGTCATCGCCATAGATCAGCTACCACCTTCATCGTGAAGCAAATTGCCCAGCACTTTGGCCAGCGCTTGTGGGTCGTGGCTCGTCGAGTCGGCGGCGACGCGGCCCAAGACCAGCTGCGCTGACAGCGATTGTGCCGCCTGGTTCAACGACCGAGCTTCGTTCGAGCAACGGGTATCGTCCGCAATGACGTAATGAAATCGGACACCTGAGGCAAAATCCGCCAGGGCCTGCAGATGCCCGGGCAAGCTTAGGCCCGTGGTTTCGTTCTCCTCGGCCAGATTAACCACGACGGCCCGGCGGGCGGAGGCGGCCTTCACCGCATCTCGAAGTTTGGGGAGTAGCAGGTGGGGAATGACACTGGTGTACCAGGAACCGGGGCCGAAAATATGCCAGTCCGCCTGGCCGATGGCCTCTTTGGCCTCAGGGCAGGGTTCGACGTCGACGGGAGTGATGCGCAGGCGGTCCACGCGCCCGGGATTGACCGCGACGTTGTGTTGGCCATGAATGACGTGATCGGCACCGTTGAGGCAAATGTCGGCCTCGATGTCAAGACGCTCGTTGGCCATGGGGAGAATGCGGGCGCGGCACCCCAGCGCCTCCGCCGCCCGATCCAGTGCCTCCACCGGGTTGGGGTAACGCTCCAGCAGCGCGGTCAGGATGATGTTGCCGACGGGATGACCGGCCAGGAAGTCGGTGCCTTCGAATCGGTGACCGAAGACTTCGGTCAGGGACACCCTAGTCGGGTCGGCAGTGGCGATGAGGGCTTTACGTAGGTCACCGGGGGGAAGCACCGGCCGCGTGGCACGGATCTGCCCGGAGGACCCGCCATCGTCGGCGACGGTGACCACGGCGGTCAGGTCAATGTTGTCAAGACTGGACAGTGCGGTCAGGGAGGCGGCCAGTCCACGACCGCCCCCGAATGCCACGACTTTGGTGGGGCGCCTCATTCACGCCCCAGATCGCGGTGGTGGGTGTGGGCCGGAATGCCGATGGTGTCGAATCGTGTGGCCAGCTCTTCGGATATGGCCACCGAGCGGTGTTTGCCGCCGGTGCAGCCGATGGCGATCGTCATGTGACGTTTTCCTTCCCGTTCGAATCCTTCAGTGGTGGCGCTAATGAGCCGCTGATAGGTGTCGAGGAACGGTTCCGCCGATTCCTGGGAGAGGACGTACTTGGACACTTCGGCATGTTGACCGGTGTGTTCGCGAAGTTGGGGAACCCAGTGTGGGTTAGGCAGGAATCGTACGTCAGCGACGAAGTCGGCGTCTAGTGGGATGCCGTACTTGAATCCAAAAGACATGAACAAGATCTGCACCGGCGCTTCAGAGCGATCGACAAAGGCGTTCTCGACCCGGGAACGCAGCTGATTCTCGTTTAGGTGCGTGGTGTCGATGAGAGTATCGGCAGCTAGGCGGGCTGGGGCGAGGATGGCGCGTTCGGCGGCGATGCCGTCGGCCAGCAGGCCGTCTGACTGGAGAGGGTGGGAGCGGCGCACCTTCTTATAGCGTCGGATGATGACGTCGTCGTCGGCGTCCACGAAGACCAGGTGTGGCTTGTAGCCAGCTTCGCGCAGCTGGTCGATGACGCCCATCAGGTCGATGGTGAAAGCGTGCGAACGCACGTCTAGCACAATCGCGGTGCGGCGCGTGGCCGGGTCGTGGCTGGCCAGTTCGGCCATCTGGGCCACGAGTGCCTCAGGCAGATTATCGACCACGAAGTAGCCGATGTTCTCCAACGCGCGAGCCACGGTGGAGCGGCCACCGCCGGAGATACCAGTGACGATGACGAGGTCTAGGTGAGAACGGTCCGTTTGGCCGCCCCCATGCGATTCGGAAGTGGTGGCACTATGCGACATGGCGTTCATTATCCCCGTTTATGCGAGTGTTTTCAGCGACTGGCGGCACACTCAGCACAGCGAGTGTGCGCCTTTGTCCCCGGAATCGAGAGGTCGGATCGGTTTCGTTTCCCGCAGACGCCTCCGCGAATTTGAGCCGGGCCACCTACGGCCACGTGTAGACGCGGTGGAGGAGCTCACGACCAGATTGAACTGGACATAGGCGTGGCCCGAGGTGGTCTCGGGGCCAATGGTGAGGAGTCTATGCGGACCAAAAACAGCCCTCAGCAGCCGTGGGCTCCCGTTTGACATAGTGCACCTTAGAGCTCCTATCAGGTTTCTCTTCCTACTGCGGTGGAGTGATGTCGCGCCTGGCCGCGTTGTCGGCCCTTGCCCATACCCGCTGGGTATGAACAAGGGCCTCCGCCTCGCCACGCACTGACAGCACACCATCCTCGCCACGGAAACAAACCTGATAGGAGCTCTTATGGTCACCGAATCCTACGAGGAATCCTGGTCGTCCTGTTCCTGTTCCACCAGCTGCTCTGCCAGTGAGTGTTCCTCACCATTGGCCGGTGTCGCCGCATTCGCCGCAGAGGTATCGCCAGTCCGGCCGTCATCTGCGCCATTGTCAGTTGACTCCAACGCCAGGTGCTGGGCGATCGTTCCCGCCAAGCGGGGCCCAATACCCTCGACTTCCTGTAGTTGGGCGACGTCGGCTCGCCGAATTTGTTTGACCGATCCGAATCGCTTCAGCAAAGCCTTCCGTTTCGAGGGCCCCAGCCCAGGTACTGAGTCCAGAGCCGATGTCTTCATACGCTTACGTCGCCGGGAACGATGCAGCGAGATCGCGAAGCGGTGGGCCTCGTCGCGAAGGCGTTGCAAAAGGTAGAGGGCCTCAGAGGAGCGGGAGAGGATGACTGGGTAGTCATCACCGGGCAGCCACACTTCCTCTAGCCGTTTGGCCAAGCCGGCTAGGTGGACGGTATCGACTCCCAACTCGGTGAAAACCGCGTCCGCGGCGGCGACTTGCGGTGCTCCCCCGTCGACCACGATCAGCTGCGGAGGATAGGCGAAACGCTTCTTGTCGGTGTTTTCCATCAGCTCGCCGTCCTCGATGACATGCCCGGCCTCAACCGAGGCTTCGTCAGGTGAACCGGCGGGCTGGTCGCCCAAGCGTTTGAGCCGCCTCCGCAGCGTCTCTTGCAACGCGGAGAGGTCGTCAGTGCGTTCGCCCTTGATGACAAAACGGCGATACTCGCTCTTACGGGGGAGCCCCTCTTCGAACACGACCATCGAGGCCACAACGTCACTGCCGTGAGATTGGGACACGTCATAACACTCGATCCGCAGCGGCGCCTCCGCCATTTCCAACGCCTCGCCCAATTCCTCCAACGCTTTCGATCGCGAGGTCAGGTCAGAGGCTCGCTTGAGCTTGTGTCGTTGCAAGGCTTCTTCGGCATTGCGGCGCACAGTGTCGGCCAGCGATCGCTTGTCTCCGCGTTGCGGTACCCGCAAGACGACCCGGGCACCTCGTTTCTCCCGTAGCCACGAGGAGAGCGCCTCGGCATCGTCGGGCAAAGCTGGGACGAGAATTTCGCGCGGGAGGTCGTGAGCTGCCTCGGCGTAGAACTGGCTAAAGAAACTCTCCACGATCCCGGCCTCCCCCAGCGGCTCTGGTTTGTCGATAATCCAACCACGTTGGCCCCTAATGCGGCCGTTGCGCACGTGGAAAACCTGAACGGCCGCCTGTAGGTCGTCGTCGGCCACGCCGACCACATCGCAATCGGTGTCCTCCGACAGCACGACCACTTGTTTTTCCAGCGCCTTGTCGAGGGCGGCCAAATCGTCGCGAACTCGGGCGGCCTTCTCAAACTCCAGGTTCTCAGAGGCCTCCTGCATCTGGGCGATGAGACGCTTGCGTACCGCTGAGGTGTTGCCTCCCAGGAAAGAACAGAAATCGTCCACAATGGCACGATGTTCGGCCTCGGACACTCGTTGCACGCAAGGAGCCGCGCACTTGCCGATGTCGGCCAACAGACACGGCCGCCCCATGCGACGGGCTCGCTTGAACTCGGAGGGCGAACACGTCCGGGCGGGAAAGACCCGCAACAGGGAGTCGACCGTGTCGCGAATGGCCCACGCGTGCGAGTAGGGCCCGAAGTACCGCACGCCTTTCTTGCGATCCCCGCGCATGACCTGGATGCGTGGATATTCCTCGCCGAGGGTGACCGCGAGCCACGGATAGGATTTGTCGTCACGATAGACGACGTTGAATCTTGGATCGTAGTGTTTGATCCAGGTGTATTCCAGTTGCAGTGCCTCTACCTCGGTCGACACCACAGTCCATTCGACGCTGCGAGCCGTGGTCACCATCCGACGGGTGCGCTCGTGCAAGGAGTCGAGGTTGGCGAAATAGGAATTGAGCCGGTTGCGTAGGTTCTTGGCCTTACCCACATAGATCACGCGGCCGTCGCGGTCGCGGAAGCGGTAGACGCCCGGGTCGGTGGGAATGGTTCCTGGCGCAGGACGGTAATCGACACTCACCTTTACCAGGTTAATCCGTTGCCCTGACAAGTCCGGGGCACGGTGCCGGGGTCGATTCGCCGGATATGGGCGCCTCCGACTGTGGGTGGGAGCGCGGTGACACCTCTCATGCCAGAGTCCCCCCGCGAGGGCAGGGCGGTCATCCCGGAGGGGGACGGAAAGTTAGTTCCAGTGAGGGAGGTGATCAATCGGGCACTCTCATAGCCTTAGGTGCATGAGGAAACGAACGGTATTGACAGCGTTTTTGGCGACCAGCCTCCTGGCCGTCCCCGTCGCCGCTCACGCTCTAACACCCCAAGACCGGCTCAACTCTGACTATCTTGACGACGCACTGACCGAACTACACGACACCGGGCTCGACGCCGTCATCGCCGAAGTGCGACTTGGTGACGAGATCTGGGCCGAGGCGTTGGGAAGTCGCGACATCCACGGGCTGACCGACGCCGAACCGACCGACCGGTTCCGCATCGCCAGTCTCACCAAGTCGATGGTCGCCACGATCATCATGCAGCTGGAGGCCGAGGGCAAGCTCGACCTTGACGATCCGGTACAGAACCACCTGCCGGACCTGTTGCCCTATGAGGACGACATCACTGTGCGCCAACTGCTGCAACACACCGGCGGGCTCGGTGATTACGGCGCGAAGATCTACAGTGGCCTCTTCGAGACCGGCGACCCTCAGTCCCTGCGCGACAACATGTGGACCCGCTACTCCCCCGAACAGCACGTGTCTCTTATCGCGGGTGACCCGCTGCTGTTCGAGCCGGGAGACGCGTGGGCCTACTCCAACACCGGTTACTCGGTGCTGGGACTGCTGATCGAACACATCGAGGGCGAGGCCTTGGAGGACGTCTTCGACCAGCGCATCTTCGAGCCGCTGGGTTTGGAGGACAGTTACTTGGCCAAGCAGAACCACTTCTTCATTCGGGGAACGAGTCTGGACGCGAAGATCATCTTCAACTCCGAGGACGATCCCTATGTGGACACAACGGGTCTGTCGTTCTCCCAGCTGTGGGCTGCTGGCGGGGCGGTGTCAAACCCAGGCGACGTCAACGCCTTCTATGCGGCTCTCAGCGACGGAACGCTCGTGACCGAAGAGCAGTTCGCCGAAATGCTGGACACGGTCGCGACGAGTCCCGAGAGGCCGGAGTACGAGTATGGCCTCGGTCTCAGCACCGTGGCGCTGAGCTGTCCCTCATTGCCGGACGGCGTGGTCTACGGCCATTCCGGCGGCGGGCTCGGACACGTGTCCTATTCGCTGCACTCTCTGGACGGCGAGAAGCAGGTGACCGTCGCGTGGAACACCGATGACGGGATGGCTCCGCTCGACGGGCTGGAAGAGGCGATCTACGAGATGTTCATCGTCAGCCTGTGCCACGAGGACGTCAACAACCTCGACGTCGAAGCCATGGCCGCAGAGCTGGCCGCCGAACAACCGCTACTGAATCAGGTGCACGACCACCGGTAGCGAACGACTTCTCTGGAGGGTAGAGAAGACTGGCACGGTGGAGTAGCAAGCGCTCCATCACGCCAAGAGGAAGGGCCCGGCCGTATGGCCGGGCCCTTTTCCCACGGTCTCAGTTGAAACCCGCCTCGATCATGACGGTGGCCATCAGCCCGTCGACCTTTTCGGGTGCCATGCCTCGGTCGGTGAACCAGCGCCCGATATTGACCACGTCGCGACGCAGAAACTCCTGGCCCTTCGGGTTCAAGTACAGGTCGACGATCTGCGGCAAATCAAACAGGTACAAGCGACCCTCCCAAACGCACGAGTTATAGGCCGACAAGTCTCCGTGCGTATAGCCTTCGCGCACGATCGTGACCATGTCGTCGGTCAGCTGTTCCCACAGGCTCTTCAGTTCAACGGGGTCGGGACGCAATTGCTCCAGCCGTGGGGCGGCCTCGCCGTTGTCATCGCCGATGAACTCCATGATCACTTCGGTGCCGAAGACCTGTACCGGGTAAGGCACCGAGACACCGGCCTGCCACAACAACTTCAGGGCGTCGAATTCAGCTACCGACCAGCGGCCCGAGGAGACGAGCTTCCCGAAGGACGTGCCCTTCTTGATAGCCCGCGCCTGACGCGAGCTTTTGATACCGCGCCCCGCCACATAGTCCTCAGAGCGGTTGAAGTGCGAGTGATGGGCAGAACGATAGCGTTTCGAGGCCAACAGGCATCCGGGTTCGCCCGGAACAGCTCGCTGAATCAAAAAGACGTCGGCCTCCTTGCCGGTCTTAAGGACTCCGAGTTCATAGTCGACCGCTGCCAGTTCGGTGACCAGCCACGAGGGACGCGGTTCGGGCCCCTTCTCCAAGGGCTCCGACTGGTCCCAAATGGACCACCGATCGCCTTCGGGAGGACGGCCGTCAGCAACCTCTTGCTCGACAATCTCCGAAAAGAACGAACGGTAATACTCTTCGGTCTGCGCGTCATAAAGAGAAGCGTCAGCCTTCTTACGTTGAGATTTTTGATGTGAACGCATCCGGTGTACGGACATAGCGGTCTCTTCGTCGCGGTTCTTGCGCGCCACGATAGGTACTCCTCTGGGGAAAATCCCAGCGGCAGATGCGCGCGCTGATGAGCGCGGTACCTCAGAATGAGCAGGGACAACGGCCCCGCAGATCAGACAATGCTGTTTCAGAGAGTGTTGTTAGTTCTGCCGCTGAGAGGGAAAATGGACGGCTGCCGAACGGGCAGCCACAATGACGGTCATCATCGGTCTATCCCTCCTTCGTATCGCGGCTGGAGACTCGCAAGCCCCATAGAAAGCACGGTGTTGTGAATACACCCTCGCGCCAAAGCGCGAAATCGTCAATAGTCTGTCAGTGCTTCCAAGCAGACGCAAGCTATTTTCCGGCCACGGCCGGAAAATGTGTCACGCTAGCCGATCGCCGTGGCCAGAGCGCTGCGCATCTGTGCTACCGGGGCGTCCTTGCGTCCAGTGAACAACTTCCACTGCCGAACGGCCTGTGCCAGCAACAACTCGTGGCCGGGCAACACCAAACAACCGGCTTCCTCTGCCTTCGCCGCCAGCGCTGTGGGCCACGGGTCATAGACCACGTCGAAAAGTACGCCAGCGGGATGCCACGTGATTTCCAGGTCGTCGGCCACCCCTTTGGGAACGGTGGAAATGACGATGTCGGCCTCACCTGCGGCCCTAGCCTCGTCCCATGTCGCGGGGTGCAACGGCAGGGCCAGCGCCTCGGCGGCGGGCTTTAGTTCATCGATCGCGGCCTCACGGCGGGCGTAGACGGTGACGCCGACGGCTCCAAGTTGAGCGGCGGCCCCGAGAGCTGCCCGGGCGGTTCCGCCAGCTCCCAGGATTGCGACCCGGCCCCCGGCGCATACGCCCGCCTCGGCTAGGGCGTCGACCAGGCCCGCGGCGTCGGTGTTGTCGGCGATCCAGCCTCCCTCGTGACGCACCAACGTGTTGGCCGCTCCCAGCAGCCGGGCGATGGGTCGAACCTCGTCAGCCACGTCAAGGGCTACTTCTTTGAGCGGCATGGTCAGGGAAAGCCCGACCCACTCCGCGCCCAGCCCGGCGACGAAGGAGGCGAGTTCGTCCTCGCTCACTTGGTGCTTGTCGTAGCTCCAGTCGATCAATCCGGCGGCGGCGAAGCCCGCGTTATGGATGACCGGGGACAGCGAGTGAGCGATGGGTGAGCCGAGGACTGCTGCTCTCATGCGTTACTGGATTCCCTTAAGCGAGTGCGGACAGGTTTTGCACGTGGGCGCGGTGGCCGACTTCCTTCAGCTTAGCGGTCGCGCTGATTCAAGTCGGGAGCTTGCCAGTCACTGATAAGAGGTTCCCAAGACACATAGTCGTTGTGAGGGAAGTACGCCTGGAAAGCGCGCACGAGCGTATCTACCTTCGGAGGAGCCCCATGGGTAAACCGATCGAACTGGACGCAGATCTTCACAGCCTTG
Organism: Natronoglycomyces albus; assembly: GCF_016925535.1. NCBI lineage: Bacteria > Bacillati > Actinomycetota > Actinomycetes > Glycomycetales > Glycomycetaceae > Natronoglycomyces > Natronoglycomyces albus. Next base: position 2,016,044 of record NZ_CP070496.1, read on the forward strand.
ACGAAGTATCCGCCAGAGACGGCTGCACCAGCGTGGTCACCTGCTCGCGCGGCCGGTGTGGGCCAGGGATCGTACACGAGGTCCGTACACTGGACATCGGTCAGCCACGGTAGCCGTACACGGTCCAAGGCGCCTGGTGGCAGCGCCGATATGACGTGGTGGGCACCGAATGATTCCCACACATCCTCCCAGCGGCGCGCCATCAGGTCCAGTTCCAGGCGTTCCGCCGCCGGCCGCATGCCTTCTATGGCCTCAGGCGTCCTGGCGAACACCTCGACGTGCGCAGCTTCGTTTGTCCAAGCGGCACCCAGAGCCGAAAACGCGGCATTGCCCGCGCCCAGGATCGCATAATGGGTGTTACCCGCCGTTCCACTACGGCCTGCTCCGGCATCGATTCCCAAGAATTCCGTGTGGTCGGGAAGCCATCCATCATCGCTTCTCACCAAGGTATCGGCCCGCCGTAGCGCCCACGTGATGCTGACGTTTGGTTGCTGTGAAATCGGTTCCGTGGCAATCGAATACGCCAAAGGCTGTAGATCAGCCAACACGCTCAGGCCAGTCCAGGTGGAGTCCAGCGAGTCGACAAACTCGGCGAAATCCTCTGGAGCAACCGTAAACCGCTCACACGTTCCCTCCACGCCAGTGACCGAAAAACACGTTCGGAAAAGATGCTCGTAGATCTTCGGTGGCTCAGACGATCCGACAATCGCGATCTTCACGCCTATTGAATCCCGTTCTCACGTGCGACGTCCGTGCCCGCCTGGTGCTCGGCGTAGGTGTCAGAGAAGATCGCCAGGCCAGTGTCGGGGTAGGCGGTCACAAAATACTGCCAGTCTTCGCCTGGCGTGGGCTCCAGGGCACCTTCGAGTTTGTTGAGCCCGGGGCTGCCAATGGGCGTGGGAGCAAGCCCCTCGTTGGCGCGGGTGCTGACGGCCCAGGGGTTCGACTCATCGTGCATTTCGCTACCGTCCATGTCGCCCGAAGGGATCGGAGGAATTCCCATCAGACGGTTGCCGTAGTTCCACACCGCTTCCGTGCCTAGGCAGTTGCAGCCGTGTTCCTCGATAGCTCCAGGGTGATAGAGCCGGTTGTACATAACGCGAGCGATACGCGGATCGTCTTCGAGGTTGCCCGATTCGCCTTCGATGATCGCGGCAACTTGGAGCACCGCCATAGGCGTAGCGGGGACATCCATGGCTTCCACTCGGTTATAGAAGTCCATCTGCTCCATCTGGGAATTGAAATGTGCCACCATTTGTTCGAGAATTTCTTCGGCCGTGGCACCTTCGGGGAACTCATAAGTGGCCGGGTAGAGGAATCCTTCGATGCTCAGCTGATAGGTGCCGCCTTCGCCATCGTCAAACCACAGCGGGTCAACGCCGCGGGCGATCGGGTCGGAGGCGGCTTCTTCGAAGTCCTCCACAGGCAATCCGGTGTGTTCAGACAGGAGCTCGAACGTCTCGAAAATGCGGTGGCCTTCGGGCAGAGTCACGCCGTTGATAATGCGGTTGGCCGGATCAGCCAGATAGCGCAACGCGGACTCGGCCGACATCTCCTGTTCCATTTGGTAAATACCCGGTTGGATACGAGAGCCAAGTTCATCGTTTTGAGAGGCGGCGGAGACAAACGCTTGGGCCGAAAGAACAATGTCGGCTTCTTCGAGTTTTGCCCCCATTTGCGCGATACTCTCGCCGGAGGCTATCTCTATTTGTACGGCTATGCCGTTCCCGTCCCCCTCGTAGTCGGGGCCGTATCCACCTACGAATGTCTTGTATCCCCACCAGCCACCGACAGCAACGACTCCAAAGAGGATTATCACTGCTGCCATAGCCACGATGGTTTTACCCGATTCGCTTCGCCGATGGCCGCGTGGGGCGTCGTCACGGTCGTCGTCGAACTTGTCGAGCATGAATTGTCACGCCTTCCGGTGCAGCTCCAACCACTGTTGGAGTATCTCCACGGCGGCTGCCTGGTCCACAACCGCGCGTCGGCGTTTTCCTCGCACGCCTCGCTCGGCCAGTCGTCGGGTAGCCACTGCGGTGGTGAGGCGCTCATCGATCAGCCGAACTGGTACCGGGTCAATGACCTCGGTGAGGCGACTGACCCACTCGCGAGTGTGAGAGGCGGCCAGCCCTTCCTCACCGGATAGGGTAACGGGTAGACCAACTATTACTTCGACTGCCTCATATTCATCAATAATTGCAGCCAATTCTCGCAAATCCTGAGGCACATTGTCACTTTTAGTTTTCAAATCACGGCTGACAGTAGCTACCGGTGAGGCGAGAATTCCGTCGGGATCGCAGGCGGCCACCCCGATACGTACTTTGCCAATGTCGATGCCCAAACGGCGACCCCGCCGCCACTGCGAATCAGTGGCGGCGGGGTCAACGGAGTCGTTCACGTCAATACCTAATTCTGTCCGACGAGACGAGACACGGTCTCCAACAACTGCGAGGCTTCCGCGGCCGCGACGCCGCCACCTTGAGCGATGTCGTCATTGCCGCCTCCGCGTCCAGACAGGGCACCCTTGACGAGCTCGGAGGCGCTAAGGTCGCGTCCGCGAGCGGCATCGTTAACTCCGACCACAAGGGAGGCTTTCCCGCCAGCTGTGGCGACCACAGCTACGACGGAAGGCTCCGTCGAGCTCATGTGATTGCGGATCTGCATGACGAGTTTGCGCACGTCTCCGCCCTTGGTACCTTCCGGAGCCCGCACAGTAGCCAGATTGACCCCACCGACGAGGGACGCGTTCTGAGCGTGCTCGGCAGCCTTGGCCATGACGATCTGGCCACGCAGCTGCGCCAGCTCCTTCTCGGCTTCCTTCAGCTGAGCGATGGTGGCTTCCACCCGCTCACCGACCTGCTCAGAGGGGACCTTGTAGATCCCAGAAAGCTGGTTGACCAGCGCGTGCTCGCGAGCGAGGAATTGGAAGGCGTCGATACCCACCAATGCCTCCAGACGCCGCACACCAGCACCCACCGACTGCTCGGTGAGGAACTTGACCATGCCAATTTGACCAGCATGGGTGGTGTGGGTACCACCGCACAGCTCCCGGGAAAAGTCGCCGACGTCGACCACGCGGACCTCATCGCCGTACTTTTCACCGAACATGGCCACTGCGCCCATCTCCTTGGCCTCCGCCAACGAAGTGATGAAGGAGCGAACTTCCAGATCCTCGTTGAGGACCTCGTTGACCTGCTGCTCGGCATCGTGCAATACCGAGTTCGACACGGCTCCAGGCGTATTGAAGTCAAAGCGCAGACGCCCCGGGGAGTTCAGCGAACCGGCCTGGGTGGCCGTTTCCCCTAGGAAGTTGCGCATCGCCTTGTGGACCAAGTGGGTCGCGGTGTGGGCACGTGAAATCGCGCCCCGACGACGCCGGTCAATCTGCGCGAAGCCAGTTTCGCCGGAGCGAATACCACCGCGCACCACTTTGGCCCGGTGCACGATCAGCCCATCGACTGGTGTTTGGACGTCGTAGATCTCCAACTCACCGTCGGAGACGACCAAAGTTCCGTTGTCGGGCTGCTGTCCGCCACCTTCGGCGTAGAAAGGCGTGGCCTTGAGAATGACCTCAACCTCATCGCCTTCTTCGGCGTCTCGCACGGCTTGCCCGTTGGCTCCGATGAGAGCCAGAACGTCAGACTCCCTGCGATCCTCGGTGTAACCGGTGAAGGTCGACAGGCCGTTGGTGTCACGCACCTGGTGGTAGACGGACAGATCGACGTGACCGGTTTTGCGGGACTGGGCGTCGGCCTTCGCGCGCTGCCGCTGCTCGGTCATGAGCCGGCGGAAACCGGTCTCATCGACCTTGAGGCCCTGTTCCTCAGCCATCTCCAACGTCAAGTCGATGGGGAAACCGTAGGTGTCGTGCAATTCAAACGCCTTGGTACCGGAAAGCACCGCGCCACCTGAGCGCTTGGTCTCGGACACGGCAGTGTCGAGGATCGTCGTTCCGGTGCGCAGCGTGCGCAGGAAGGCGTCCTCCTCGGCGTATGCATAGGTGCTGATGCGCTCGAAGTCAGCGGCCACCTCTGGGTAGGCGTCCTGCATGCAGTCGCGGGCGACCGGCAGCAAGTCCGGGAGCGCGGCTTTGTCATAGCCCAGCAGACGCACGGAGCGGATCGCGCGGCGCATCAGTCGGCGTAGAACATAGCCCCGGCCCTCGTTGGAGGGCACAATTCCGTCGCTGATGAGCATGAGACTGGAGCGCAGGTGATCGGCGACCACGCGGAATCGCACGTCGTCAGGGTGAGACTGTGAGGCAGTCTGGCTGGTGGAGACACCGTATCGCTTACCGGTGAGCTCCGTGGTCTTGTCGATCAGGGGACGGACCTGGTCGATTTCGTACATATTGTCGACGCCTTGCAACAGGGCGGCCATACGCTCCATGCCCATGCCGGTGTCGATGTTCTTCTTCGGCAATTCGCCCAGAATGTCGAAATCGTCCTTACCCTTGCCTTCGCCTCGTTCGTACTGCATGAACACGAGGTTCCAGTATTCGAGGTAGCGGTCTTCGTCGACTTCGGGGCCGCCGTCGGGTCCGTAGGCGGGCCCACGGTCGTAGTACAGCTCCGAGCACGGCCCACATGGTCCGGGGATTCCCATGGACCAATAGTTGTCGGCCATGCCGCGGTGGACGATGCGCTCGGCGGGCAAGCCGATGACCTTATTCCAAATCTCGTAGGCCTCATCATCGTCGTGATAGACGGTGGCCCAGATCTTTTCGCCGTCGAGGCCGAAGCCTCCGTCCGCCACGGAGTTGGTCGACAGGGCCCAGGCGTGCTTGATGGCCTGTTCTTTGAAGTAGTCCCCAAAAGAGAAATTGCCGTTCATCTGGAAGAACGTGCCGTGACGAGAGGTCTTGCCGACCTCGTCGATATCAGGGGTGCGGATGCATTTCTGAATCGAGGTGGCACGGCGATAGGGCGGCGTGGCCTGCCCCAGGAAGTAAGGGACGAACTGCACCATCCCGGCAGGAATGAACAGTAGGTTCGGGTCGTCCATGGCCGGCAGGGGTGCCGATGGGACCACCGTATGGCCGTTGTTTTCGAAGTACTTAAGAAATCGTCGTTGGATTTCCGCAGTCTGCATGGTCTGGCACCTCCTTTAAATGGTCGACCGGCCCGGTGGCGATTCATCGAGCCAGATGTCTTCGTCGTCTTCTTCGCTCAGCAGCGGGGCAACATCCTCACCGCGCTCCATGGCGGTCCACAGCTGCAGTTCCTTGTCTGCCGAGGCTGCGGACACATCGTTCCAAAACTGTCGAGCTGAGGATTTTATTCCCGCCGCGCTCTCTTGGACTCGATGTGCGATTCCGCCGGGAGTGACACACTCGGCCGCTTTGGTGACCTTGCGAACCACGATCACACCGACGGCGACGCCCACTCCAAGCCACAGTATGCGTTTAAACACGCGAACTCCTCAAGCCAATTCTATCCGGCGGACTACTTCTTGCGACGCTTGCGCTCTTTGCGAGTGGCCTTCACCAAGTCTTTTGCTTCAGCCTCGTCGAGGTCCGCATTACGCTTCGTCACAGCACGACGCACCCCGAAACCGAATGCCGCAAGTTTCACCAGAGGCGTGGCCGCCGCCGAGGCAATCAAGGTAGTCACATTCGCCACATTGCCCGAGACCTGTTGCGCATGGTCAGTGATCGAAGACACCTTGACCAGCTGGCCGTTGACTTCGTCTAGTGACATGTGAACTTGACGCAGCGTGACATTTACGTTGTCTACAGTGGTGTTGACATTGTCTAGCAACGGCCCCGTGCGCTGTTCTACGTCGTCAAGCGTCTTCGACACTTTGGCGAGTATCCCCCGGACATAGACAACGAGGATGAAGCTCGCCGCGATACACAGGAGCAGAACCCCCAGACCAATCAGGAAAACTCCCATGTCCGAACCGCTGGTGAATTCAAAAGCCAAGGTCTGCCCCGACACCACTGTCCCCCACTCCTTCATGGACTCGAAAGCTCCGCGCAGTGCCACATTATGCACTTCGCCCGCAGAGCGATCATCCGTATGACTGTGCGTAAAAATATGCTGGTTGGCCACGAATGTGGCGCAAAGTCGACCATACCTTGCGTAACGACCTACATCTCGGCATGGTCACTAATGGGCGTGCGACTATCGATTATGAAACCGACGTCGCCGCTGGCTATTCGGAGAGTCGACTCCCGGCCACATTTGAAGCCACGAGAATCACCGCCCGCACACAGGCATCCTCCGAGTCATCGCAGGCCTGCTGGGGTAGCACCCACAGCAAGGCGAAAAGGTCATCGCGAACCCAACACGAGGCGCCAACCGCCCCGGGGCAACTTCTCTGCGGCCGCTCCTCCCAACTCAACTCCGTGAGCGAGGAGCCAAATGCCTCAGCGGTGGCCTGGACCGAACCATACGAATCCCACGTGCGCGTCCGCCGACGACAGCTCTCCACACACCAACGCGAACCTTCCACACTTTCATTTACTATCCCGGAGACCCAGTCCGGCACCGTGATCTCATCGACGGCACGCAGGGTTGGATCAGTTCGTAGATCTCCGGCGACAACTACCACACCCGTCATCACGAGCACTGCGGCGACAATCACCGCAACTGAGGCGGTCTTCAATCGCACGATGCGCCGATAGTCGGACGCCAGTTCACTGCGGATGCGATTGCTCGGGCTTTGCGCACGCGAGCTCATCGAGCATCACCGCCGGACTCCGCGCCACCAGAGCCCGAACGCACAATACGTCGCAACTTGTTGACCCGGTCGGACAAGTCAGCCTCGCCACCATAAGTGGTGGGCCGGTAGTAGTCCCGACCAGCCACGGGCTCAGGCGCGTAGTCTTGCGCCACGATGCCACGCGGATAGTTGTGCGGGTATCGGTATCCAGATCCATGCCCAAGCTTCTTCGCGCCTTGATAGTGAGCGTCGCGAATGCCAGCGGGCACCGGACCGACCAAACCTTTGCGCACATCGCTCATCGCCTCATCAACGGCGACAATGACCGCATTCGACTTGGGCGCGGTGGCGGCATGAATGACCGCCTGCCCCAAGGCCAGACGAGCTTCGGGCAAACCTATGCGTTCTACGGCCGCCGCCGCTGCCGTAGTCGTTTGCAGCAGCGTCGGATCGGCCATGCCCACGTCCTCAGAGGCGAAGATGACCAAACGCCGAGCGATGAAGCGTGGGTCCTCACCGGCCACAATCATGCGAGCCAGCCAATGCAAAGCCGCGTCCACGTCCGAGCCGCGCAAACTCTTAATGAACGCCGAGGCGATGTCGTAGTGGCCATCACCGGAACGATCGTAACGAGCCGCGGCCATGTCGATGGCCTTGGAAACCGACTCGACATCGATGACGGTTTCACCACGCGAAAGAACCGAAGCCGCCGCTGCCTCCAGTGCCGTAAGCGACTTGCGCGCGTCCCCAGCGGCGAGCCGAACCAAGTGCTCCCGGGCCTCTTCGGTGACAGAGACCGCCTGCGACAAGCCGCGTTGATCGGTTAGCGCCCGATCGATCAGCACTCCCAGGTCCTCGTCGGTGAGGTCGTGCAGAGTTAGGATTATGCACCTACTGACCAGCGGAGACACGACTGAAAAATACGGATTCTCGGTCGTGGCGGCCAAGAGGGTGATCGTACGGTCCTCAACCGCCGACAACAATGAATCCTGCTGGGTCTTGTTAAAGCGGTGCACCTCGTCGATGAAGAGAACAGTTTGCGCGCCTCCGGTACGCCGAATCTGGCGAGCGTGATCGATCTCGGCCCGCACCTGTTTCACCCCTGAGTCCAGGGCCGACAGCGACCGAAACCGGCGATCGATGGCCCCGGCGACCAAGTGAGCGATCGTGGTCTTTCCGCTACCGGGCGGCCCCCAGAGGATGACTGACATTGGTTGACCGCCATGCACCAGTTGCCGCAACGGCGCTCCGGAGGCAAGTAGGTGCTGTTGGCCAACCAGCTCCTCCAGGTTCGACGGACGCATCCGCACCGCCAGCGGGGCATCGGTGGGAATTGCCGAGGCCGCAGTATCGTCGTCATGACTGTCGAATAGTCCGGGAGTGTCCATCTACGCCAGAATAGTGCACTCCTAAGACAGCACGGAGAATCAGCCACTGTTGGAAATGGCTAGCGCCCGAGGTCTCACCGAACTCACATCGCTTTGTCATCGCGCCGAACCGAGCCGAATTCTTCTCACTTATCAACAATTCGGTCACCTTCGAACCCGTTCCTGCGGCACCAATCACAGACTGAGGGTGGCGACGCAATCCGAAATAAGCTAGGTTAGGCTTGCCTTAATCAGCTAAGGCTTACTTAACAGCACTAAACGACTAGTAAACGACAAACAAAACGCACGTGACATTTGGCGTTTATTGGTCGACAAGAATATAGACGACGAAGCCGGACCGAACCACATCGTGACATACGGATCAGCCCGGCTTCAACGGCCAGTGACGGTGCGCAACACCTCAGACCACCTCAACGACACTCGCCTCGTACGCGCGTGTCGCCCCAATGCGCCGGTGGCACACCGATCGCCCGCTCACAGGCCCTTCATATCGCCCTCTGGAAGGAACCAATGAAGTACCCGACTTTCAAGCGGACACTGGCGGCCTCAGCCGCCGCCGCGATGGCCATCAGTCTGGCCGCTTGCGGCAGCGACGACGACAATGACAATGGTAACGGCGACGACGACACGATCACGCTCTACTCCGGTCGCAACGAAACCCTCGTCCAGCCGCTGATCGACCGCTTCACCGAACAGACCGGCATCGAGGTAAACGTCCACTACTACAACACCGCCGAGGCCGCCAGCCTTCTGCTCGAAGAAGGCGAGGCAACCAACGCGGACATCTTCCTGGCCCAAGACGCCGGTGCGCTGGGCGCCGTCTCCAAAGCTGGACTCTTCGGCGAGATCGACAGCGACCTCACCGCTGACGTCGACCCCCGATTCAAAGCCGACGACGACACCTGGGTTGGCCTGACCGGTCGCTCCCGCGTCCTCATCTACAACCCCGACGAGATCGGCGACGCCGAACTTCCCGACTCGGTACTGGACATCACCGACGGACCATGGGCTGGAAATGTCGGCATCGCGCCGCTCAACGGTTCCTTCCAAGCTTTCGTCACCGCTCTCCGAGTGGCCGAGGGCGACGACGCCGCCGCCCAGTGGCTCCAAGACATGGCCGACACCGACGCGCCCTTGGAAGAGAACAACGGGGCGATCATCGACGCGGTTGTCAACGGCGACATCCCGGCTGGACTAGTCAACCACTACTACATCTGGGAGCGAGTCGTCGAAGCCGGAGTCGAGCTCGACGAGTTCGAAGGCCAGCTGCACTACTTCGCCGCCGGAGACGCGGGCGCGCTAGTGAACATCTCTGGGGTGGGCGTGCTGAACCGCGCCTCCGACAACGACAACGTGCGGGCCTTCGTCGAGTACTTGCTCAGCGAGGAAGGACAGAACTTCTTCGTCACCGAGACTTACGAGTACCCCGTCGTGACCGGAATCGCCGGCCCCGAAGGCCAGCCGTCGCTGGAGGAGCTCAACGGACCAGACATCAACCTGAACGATCTCGATGACCTGGAGACCACCGTTCAGATGATTCAGGAAGCAGGACTGGCCTAGCTTGCCACTTCGATCAACTCTGTTGCGGCCTGGGGCCACCCGAACACAACGGGTGGCCCCAGGCTGGTCGTACTTGTGGTGCATACCGGCCGTCATCGTTGCGATTACCCCTCTGATCTACCTGTGGGTCCGTACCTCTGAGTTGGGCTGGGAGACCATCGATGGTCTGCTGCGCAGACCACGGCTTCTAGAAATGGTCGGCAACACGCTCATATTGGCGGCAACGGTGACCGTCGGAGTCCTGGTCATCGGTATTACGACGGCGTTTTTGGTGTCGCGCACCGATATTCGATTCCGCGCGCTCATTCACATCCTGGCCGCGCTGCCGCTTGCCGCCCCCACTTACGTGACCGCCTTTGCCTGGCGGACCACGTTCACCGGATTCGAAGGATTCTGGCCCACGGCCATCGTTCTCACCCTCGCGACCTTCCCCTACGTTCACCTCCCGGTCACAGCGGCGCTCTCACGCACCGACCCCGCCCTGGAGGACATGTCGCGTTCGCTGGGGCGCGGCCCCTGGACGACATTTTTCGCGGTGACGATCCGCCAAATCGCACCGGCGGCAATCGCGGGAGGCCTGCTCGCCTCGCTGTACGTACTCTCCGACTTCGGTGCCGTCTCCATCCTCAAATACGAAACGTTCACCACCGCGATCTATTCCTCCCACCGGCTCGGATTCGCCCAAGACGGAGCACTCCTCTACTCCAGCGTCCTCGCCCTGATCGCCCTGGCGGTGCTCGCCAGCGAATGGGGAGTCAGCTCCCGGGGGCGTAACGTCCGACGCACCCGCGCTGACGGTGGAGCAGTCCGCACAGCCCGCCGCATTCGGCTCGGATGGCGGCAAGTGCCCATTTGGATCGGCATTGGAGCACTCACCTGGGCCTCACTGGGGGTCATGGCATGGAGCCTCCTGAAATGGAACATCGTAGGCGTCTCCCAGGCGGGCACCGCCGAGTTGTGGTCAGCCGCGGCCACCTCGCTGGGCTTGGCGGCGGTGGCCACAGTCGCGACCATGTTGCTGATCGTTCCCGTCGGCCTCTACGTGGCACGGCATCGAGGGCCGTTGGCGGCGGTCACCGAACGACTGATGTACATCGGGCACGCGTTGCCAGGAATCGTCGTTGGCCTATCGCTAGTCTTTATGGCCATCAACGTCACGTGGCTTCAAGAGAACATGTATCAGACCACCGCCTGGCTGATCGTCGGTTATGCCGTGATCTTCCTGCCATTGGGGCTCGGGGCCGTCAAGGCCGCAGCCGAACAGGCCCCGCCTCGTTTGGGTGAAGTGGCTCGGTCGTTGGGCCGGCGGCCCTCCGAAGTGTTCAGGACGGTCACGCTGCCGCTAACGGCGCCGGGCATCGCCGCTGGGGCCGCACTGGTATTCCTGACAGCGATGAAAGAACTACCGGCGACGTTGCTCTTGCGTCCCGCGCACATCGACACATTGGCCACCCGCCTATGGACGTACACCGATGTGTCGGCATTCTCGGCCGCGGCTCCATTCGCGGCGCTATTGGTCTTGTTGTCGGCCATTCCTACCTGGCTGCTGGCCAGTCGATTTGGGAGGAACTGATGGGTGAACTGCAACTGCGGAAAGTCTCGAAGAGATTCGGTCCCACCCGCGCATTGCACGAAATCGACCTCGACATTCCCTCAGGCCACATGACGGCCGTGCTGGGACCGTCGGGCTGTGGGAAGACGACACTGCTGCGATGTGTGGCGGGTTTTGAGTCTCTCGACGCCGGTGAAATATGGGTCGCCGGAGGCCGCATCGACAATCTGCGTCCCGAACGCCGCAACATCGCGGTCGTACCCCAAGAGGGTGCCCTCTTCCCCCATCTGACCGTCGCACGCAACATCGCCTATGGACTACGGCGCTTCGCGCGTAAGTCAGATCGAGTCAGCGAAGTGTTGGAACTAGTTGGTTTGCCCGGCTACGAAAAACGGATGCCACACGAACTGTCAGGTGGCCAACAGCAACGGGTGGCATTGGCCCGCGCCATGGCTCCGCATCCGGCACTGATATTGCTCGACGAGCCGTTCAGTGCCTTGGACGCAAGCTTGCGGGCGGACCTGCGAGCCCAAGTGCGCCAGGCCTTGGCCGCCGACGAGGCTACGGCGGTGCTGGTCACTCATGACCAAGAGGAAGCACTGAGTGTGGCCGACAAAGTAGCGGTGATGTGCGAGGGCCAGATCCAACAGGTTGACATCCCAACGCAGCTTTACAGCCGTCCCACCAACGAGTGGGTGGCGCGGTTCGTGGGAGAGGCAGTCATGGTTCCAGCTCAAGTTCGTTCGGGACGGGCCGAAACGTCGCTGGGGAACCTCCCGGTCGACGTTGCCGACGGTACCGCGCGAATAATGGTCCGCCCCGAGCAGATCCAACTGGACCATACGGCCGTCAGTGGGCCGACGGCGACAATCGCCCACATCGAATACTTCGGCCATGACACATTGGTAGACCTCCAGTTGAGTGATGGCATGGAGGTCACCGCCCGTATTCTCGGCGCGGCGCCTCAGGTGGGCCAGGAAGTCTCGGTAAGCGTCAGCGGTGACGTGGTGGCCTATCAAGCCGACAAGCCCCTCATCACTGAGAAAGCTGCCTAAGCGGATAGTGCGGGGTTTCATGGAACCTCGTACATATCCCCCAACCTGCCGAGGATGTCGGTCCACATGGGCCCACCTGTGGCCCTAAGGCGGAACCCGTAACTCAGAGACGCCCCAAGCGCTACCGCTCGCCTGTAAAATCGGCCCACCTGGTATGCCCATCGGTCACCGCAACCGTACGCAACGGCCTCTATGGTCTCGCACGTATTTCGCGCCAAGCGGCGTCGCGTTGAGAACTCCCCCAAGCCCGAATTGCCGCAGTATTCGCAGCACGAGTCGGGGGCACAGCTGTGAGTGCTGCGCCCCCGAACAACGGGCCTAAGTTCGCGACGCTATGCCTGGGCGTCGTCCTTCTTCGGCGGCACATAGTCAACGTTCGCTTCCTTACGCTGTGCCGGGGTGATCGGAGTCGGCGCACCAGTCAACGGGTCGGAACCGCCGCCAGCCTTCGGGAAGGCAATGACGTCACGAATCGAGTCGGACTTGGCCAGCAAAGCACAGGTCCGGTCCCAGCCGAACGCAATGCCACCGTGCGGCGGCGGTCCGTACTTGAAGGCGTCCAAGAGGAAACCAAACTTCTCCCGCGCTTCCTCTTCGCTGATACCGAGGGTTTCGAAGACCCTCTCTTGTAGCTGGCCATCGTGGATACGGATCGACCCTCCACCCAGCTCCGTACCGTTGCAGACGAGGTCGTAAGAATACGTCAGCGCTTCGTCTGGGGACTCGGTGAACTTCTCGACCCACTCTGGGTTCGGTGACGTGAACGGGTGATGGACCGAAGTCCAACCACCCTCGTCGGTCTTTTCAAACATGGGGAAGTCGACAACCCAGCAGAAGGCCCAGGCGTCTTGGTCAATGAGGTCGCACCGTTGACCGATCTCTAGACGCGCCGCGCCAAGCAGCTCCTGCGCCTCCCGCTTGTCCGGAGAAGCCGCGAAGAAGACCGCGTCGCCTGGCTTGGCACCAGCGGCGGCGGCGAGGCCGTCCAGGTGCTCTGCGGACAGGTTCTTGGCAACCGGACCCTTCGGCTCGCCTGTCTCCGCGTCGAAGAGGACGTAGGCCAGGCCCTTTGCTCCACGCGCCTTGGCCCACTCCTGCCAGCCGTCCAGCTCCTTGCGCGTTTGAGAGGCACCACCTGGCATGACCACGGCCCCGATGTGGCCGCCCTTGGCCAGCGCTCCCGCGAACACACGGAACTCGGTGCCTTGCAGGAACTCGGTGAGGTCGACCAGCTCGTTGCCGAAACGCAGGTCCGGCTTGTCCGAGCCATAGCGGTTCATCGCGTCCAAGTAAGTCAGACGCGGCAATGGAGTCGGAAGGTCATGGTCGGCCAGTTTGCTCCACAGTTCCTTGACGATCGCCTCTCCCAGTTCGAGGATGTCCTCCTGGGTGACAAACGAGGCCTCGATGTCCAACTGAGTGAATTCAGGCTGGCGATCCGAACGGAAGTCTTCGTCGCGGTAGCAGCGCGCGATCTGGTAGTAGCGTTCAAAGCCCGCGACCATAAGCAGTTGCTTGAACAGCTGTGGCGACTGTGGCAGTGCGTACCACGTTCCCGGCTGGAGACGCACGGGGACGAGGAAGTCGCGCGCGCCCTCCGGGGTGGAACGAGTCAGCGTCGGCGTCTCGATCTCGGCGAAACCCCGGTCGTGCAGCAGGTTGCGCGCGATCAGATTGGCCTCGGAACGCAAACGCAGGGCCTTCGTGGGTCCTGAACGCCGAAGGTCGAGATAGCGGTGACGCAGGCGCACATCTTCACCGACCTCGACATGGTCGTCAATGGGCACCGGCAGCGGTTGCGAGATCGACAAAACGGTGACCTCATGCGCTGTCACCTCGATGTCGCCAGTGGGAATGTCTTTGTTTTCGTTGCCCTCCGGTCGGCCGGAGACGGTACCGACGATTTGCACACAGTATTCGTTGCGCAGGTCGCGAGCCGCTTCGGCGGCGGCGTCCTCCCGGAACACCACCTGCACCGTGCCAGAAGAATCTCGCAGGTCGATGAACTCCACCCCGCCGTGATCGCGCCGACGAGCCACCCATCCGGCAAGGGTGACTTTTTGGTCAACGTCAGCGGAGCGCAATGCTCCGGCAAGATGAGAACGATACACGAGTTCCTGCTCCTTGGCAGTTGGAGAAAATTGACCTTTGTCGCAGCGTCCGCCGGTACACGACCGGTTTCCCGACGCTGACCAACAGTGTGGCAAACGTGCCCCACAGGCCGCAATTCTATAATGCGGCGTTGCCGATCAATCACACCGCCAAGCGCCACGTTCCCTATGCCATCGATAACCCAAGACGCTTCAGGAAGTGGTGGCGAATCCGAGCATCCGCGTCACCACCTGTTGAAACTGGCGAACCTCCAGGATGAGATCGTCCGCTTCTTGTCGAGTAACCACACCGGGGACGCCGGACTGGGCTCGGACTCGTTTACGAGCGGTCAAGGTGAAGAAGCTGGCCCACTCCCCCAGCTCAGGGGCGACTGATTCCAGTAGCGACCACGTGTCGGTGAGCGGGGCAACACGGCCGGGCGAACAATCCTCTCCCGAGTGCACCACTAGCACGGCCGCAGCAGCGCGAAGCGCCGCCAAGTGAGCCGTCGCGTATCGCAACCCCGGGTGAGAATGTTCTGCGGCGGCGGCAAGTTCCTGGCGGGAGAACCGCAGCAACTGCAACGGTGAACGGTCGGGAAGTCGAGTGGCCGACAACCGCACAGGGCGACGGCGCGTCTGAGTCGGTATCCGACGAGTATGTGCTGACATGATGTGTTGTCCTTCCCCGCCGGATGGTGCTCCGGCGACTGAGCAAGAACCCGTCAACAGCCAATAAACCAGGAGGGTATGACATTTCTTCGTGCATACGTACTGACCAGGCGTTTCGGCAGGTGACGTCGCGGTCGCGCGCGGTAGCCAATGCGGCGCGGCGACCACCTCGTTGGAAGATGCCGCACGGTCGAGTCGAGGAATCGGTTGGCCGTCGGCTTGGGTCGGGATAGGAACACTTTTCGAGCCCACGCGTCGCTAAGAGAGCTCCATCAGCTCAGCGAACCTGATCAGCCTGCCCTCCTTAGCCGCCTCAAGTTGTCCAAGCGGCGGAGAAGGTCGGTGGCCAGAGGTTGCGCGGAACCAACATACGCGAAGCTACGTGGGCGGCTTCATCTCACATGTCTAGGTCACTCCATTGCGGTTGCGGTTGTTCACCCGCAACGCAGTGTGCACCACAATCACCAGTTGGAGCAACCCCAAGGTTGACACGAGCAACCACGCGGTCGCCGTCACCGTCACGACGCCGGGCAACCAGGTTGCCAGCTCAGGGCCCCCAGCAATGGCCACCACAGCCGCAGCCGCGAAACCAACTCCGGCCAAGGTGGTCCGCACCGCCCGTTCGCCAAGTGTGAGCATGCCTAGGTGACTCAGGCCAACCTGACGGGCACGGGCTCGCGTATAGGAGTACATCCAGCACGCAGCGCCCGAACACACAACGATCCAGCCGGGAACGCCCATGACCCATAGAGCGGACAACCACGCGGCCTCGGTGAGACGTTCGACCAAGGGGGCGAAGACCAACGCCCGCCGGCTGATGTCCTCGGAACGAGTGGCCAGGAGAAGAAAGGCAGAGTCGCAAATGGCGACAATGCCCACCAAAGGAAGGATAGCCACGAGTGCGGGCCCGCCAATATAGGCGAGCATGGGCACGGGCAGTGAGGCCACTAGCGATACCCAGACCACAGTGCCTGGTTCAACGCCCGTGGACAGTATCGCCCGGCCCATCAATGAATCTGCTGGCACTCGCGAGCGCATGGCATATGTTTTAGCAGAAGCCATCGCCGGTGTCGATACAGCACTGGTCACAAGTGACTCACCAACTTCGCTTGCGGTGAAACGAGATTCGCCCAAACTTTGCGGGTGGAGTCGGAGTGATTCAGGGTGATGAAGTGAATCCCTGGGGCACCTTCCGCGATAAGTTTCTGGCTCAACTCTGTTGCTACCTCTACACCTATCGCACGTACCGCCTCAGGGCTGTCGGCTTCCCGACGCAGTCGCTGTGCCAGTTGCGGCGGAAAGCCCATTCCGGTGAGTTGAGCGAAACGTTCGATCTGATTCACATTCGTTACCGGCATAACACCGGGCACGATGGGAATGTCGCAGCCGGCGGCCACCACTGCGTCGCGCAGGCGCACGTAGTCTTGCCAATCGAAAAAGATCTGCGTGATCGCGAAGTCTGCCCCCGAGCGGCATTTTTCCACGAAGTGGCGCACATGCGTGTCCCAATCCGGGCTTCGCGGGTGCCCTTCTGGGAACGCGGCCACGCCCACGGAGAAATCACCCGAGGACTTGATCAACTCGACCAGCTCGCGGGCATGGAGGAAGCCCTCCGGGTGCTGTACCCACCGACCCTGCGGGTCGCCAGGGGGGTCTCCCCGCACTGCCAGGATGTTGCGCACCCCGACGTTGACAAAGTGGCCAATAAGGTTACGCAGCTCGGCGACCGAGTGATCAACGGCGGTGCAATGCGCCAGCGGTAGCAGCGTCGTCTCGGCTGCGATTCGATCCGTCGTCTCCACCGTTGTGGCCCGAGTCGAACCCCCAGCCCCATAGGTGACCGAGACATAGTCGGGGCGCAATGCCTCCAAACGGCGAATACTTCGCCACAGCGTCGCCTGTCCCTTTGGCGTCTTCGGCGGGAAGAATTCGAACGAATAGCGCACCGGGCCACGCCGCAGCAGGTCACCGATCGCCGGGGTGTTGTGGGGAAGGACCGAAGCGGTACCGAGTGTCATGGATTCACCTTACGAAATGAGACGAAAGTGGTCTGAGTGGCGGGAATACCCACCCATTACGTGAGACGACGACTCAAGGCTTAGGGTCGAGTCTGTGGAAGCTGCCAAACTAACAACCCGCGTCGAAGCCGAGCTCGAGGTATTTCTCGCCCGTCAGCGGGACATCATCGTCCAAATCGACCCGGTCCTCCAAGCTTACGCCGACGCGGTGGCAGATTACGTCCTGCGCGGCGGCAAAAGAATGCGCCCAACATTCGCCTACTGGGGATATCGCGGGGCGGCAGGTGTCGATTGCCCTGAGGTCGTACGCGGGGTTGCGGCATTGGAGCTGCTACAGGCGGCCGCGCTGATTCACGATGACCTCATTGACGACTCCGACACGCGCCGCGGCCAGCCGTCGATTCACCGGCGTTTCGAAGCACTGCACCGGGACAAAGGCTGGTACGGCCAGGCAAAGCACTTTGGGTCCTCGGCCGCCATACTGCTTGGCGATTTGTGCTTCGTGTGGTCGGACGAAATGTTCACTAGCTGTGGAATGCCCATGGACGTACTCATCGACGCCAGAGGCGACTTCGACCTCATGCGGACTCAAGTATCGGCTGGGCAATACCTAGATGTTCTGGCCGGGGCGCGCCGCGACACCAGCGTCGACACGGCGGTGAAAGTGGCACAGTTCAAAGCCGCGAAGTACACCGTGGAGCAACCGCTGCTCATCGGGGCATCGCTCGCTGGCGCGCCTATGGAGTTGCGTCGTCACTACAGCCGCCTCGGCCTTGCGCTGGGAGAGGCGTTCCAGCTGCGTGACGACGTACTGGGCGTCTACGGTGACCCACGGCAAACCGGTAAACCGGCAGGCGACGATCTGCGAGAGGGAAAGTACACCTATCTGGTCGCCAAAGCGTTCGCCAATGCCGACTCCGACCAAAAACAGCTCTTGGAGTCGCGGTTGGGTGATCGTGAACTCGATGCCGGAGCCGTCGAGAATCTGCGCGGAGTCCTCATTGACACCGGCGCTCTGAAAGCCACTGAAGACCGCATCGAGCTACTAGCGCAGGAGGCTCGTGAAGCCCTGCTCGAGGCACGTTCCGCCCTCACCGCCGATTCCGTCCCAGTCTTCGAGCAGCTGCTCGATGCGGCTGTGCAACGCAACGGGTGACAGGAGGGCCGCAGCCCAAGTGAGGACGCTCCCCGGCCGGTACTTCTTATGCCCCAATGCACCTTTTCGGATATTTTATCCGTCACCTGTGTGGGTTCATCCAGTGAGCGCCCAGTGTCTCCACGTCACCGTTTTCGTTGATCCCTGCGGTGGGAGTACATCGATCGCCGCTGGGAGGCACCCATGTCAGTTTTCGGCACGTTGGGCCGGGAGATCACCGGAGCCACACGGTCGTTCATCTACGACGTCCGTACATCAGGGCGATTCCGAACTGTCGTCACCTTGACTTTGGCCGCCGTGGCCTCTGGCATTGTCCTGATCGCCTTTACGATGCGTGGATTGGGCGGGATCGACGGCCCAGTGCCGGACCAACGGGACAGCGCCCACATCACCAACGGCTGGGGACAGATCGACTCACGCATCGTGGATCAACAAGAAAGTGACGAAGGCGCACCGCCCGCACCTTCTCCAGACGATGTCTCCACTCCTGCGCCGTCTACTCCGTCCTCGGCGGATACCTCGTCAGCCCCCAGTGGTTCCTCGTCTCCGCCCGACCGCATCTCTGAGTCCGGTACGCATCAGCCCGATGAACTGATACCCGTTCCGACCAGTTCGACGACACCGCCGGACGATGACGACGATGGGGACGATGACGGGGACGACGATGACGGGGACGATGATGATGAGGATGATGGCGGAGACGATGGGGACGACGACGATGACAACGGCGGCAAGCAGGATTAGCCTGCCTTCGGTCGGCTGCGGAGACATCGTCATTGATCAGGGGTAGGCCTACTATCCACGAATTGTTTAGCGTGGCCCCAACGGCCAATGGCCCCGGCAAAGGAGCCCGCGACCATCCATGGGACGGCAGCTTCATCGAATCCGGGCTCACCGCTGAGTTGGGAAATTGACCTGTGGGTGCGCCGGTGGTGCCGTGACCTAGCCACGGCACCACCGGCGCACCCTCGACCATTGCTCCGTAGCTTGGGCGATAACCCAAAGTTCCCACAGGCACTTCTCGTCGTCCCGTTCTTCACACTCGGGGTCAAGAACCGCTTTTCATCATTTCGAACGAGCCCGTTGCGATCGACAGCAACTCCGGGGTCAAAGTCTGCTCATCCAACAGCGCGGTGGAATTGTTAACCATGGCCACGACGATGTACCCGTCGCCATCGGTGTCGATACCAAGGTGAGTGTGCGCGTAGACGCCGGGCTCATTACCCCCTTTGAACCACAGTGTCGACCAGTCCTCCGCAGCCAGCTCCAGGCCTCCATCATGAACCGACATCGCCGAGTTAACCTCCTCGCTTTCCCCAACCATCGCCACGTAGGCGGCGCAAATGTCCTCAGGGGAGAAAAACCATTCCAGGGTGTCAATAGCGCGGGGTTCGGCGGTCCAGGCAAGAATGTCCGCGTCAGCTGGAGTGTCAAGCGCCTCAAAGGAGTCGAGGAACGCTTCTTTCTCCGCGGACGACGAATTCACATACGCCTCGAGGGCAGCTGGATAGTCGTTGAGTTTCAAATCAAAGAACACCCGCGTGTCGATCAACGGCAGGTTCGGATCGGCATCCGCAGCAATTGCCGCGACTTGAGCTTCTACCGCGTCACGCCCAAGGAGATCAATAAGCATGTCGGTAGCGGTGTTATCGCTGATGGAAATCATCAATTCGGCGGCCTGATAGACAGTAACGGTCTCACCGGCTTGCCGATCTTGAAGCTCTCCGGAAGGGAGACTACGAATGTCCTCGGTGATTTCGATGTGGTCATCCCAGGTGATGTCCCCAGCCGCGACGGCTTGCTCAACAGCGTGCAACACAAATATTTTGAATACCGAACCAACTGGTTGCATGATGGCCGCGGAAGATTCGTGTACAGCCTGACATTCTCCCTCGTCGATGTCCGCGGCGAGGAAACCGACGTTCTCGCTATCGGCGGCAATGCTGTCTAGGCGAGCATCGACCTCGTCCCAACTAGTCGGGCTAGCGGGGAGATCCATATCATCGGGAGGAAGGAAGAGCAGGGTCTCAATCTTGGAATCGGAATCGATTTCGATGATGATGTGAAAATCCCCTGTGCCATGGAAGGCTTCGGCCCGCAAGCGGCTGGGTTCGTCATCGAGAATGTCGGTAACGATGGTTCCCCGCATATCGCTCATGATGGGGTTAAGATCGGCCACCGGGACTTGGTCCAAGAACGTCTGGGCGAAATGTTGTTCGGCTTCCTCCTTCTCCAGTGGCAGCGATTCCAATTTGTCCAGGTACCACTGGAGTTTCTCTCCCACGGGGGTTTGCGGAATGTCCACCGCCACAGGCTCATCACCGCCGGTGTCGCCATCATCGGATTCCGCACCGCCCGAACAGGCAGTCAAGGCCAGTGTCACAGCGAGGACAGCGGCGAACAGCATCCGCCATCGGGCCAGTCGAGCGTGGTCGCGCATGTGAGTCCCTCGAAGCAAGATCGAGCGGGCCGCAGCCCCAAGCCGCTGATACCCGCTGGTAGCAATGGTGAGTCTCCACCATATGCGGCACGATCTGGCCTCGACGAGCCCCCATCGGGTTACTGATGGTTCGGCTCCTCGTGGCTAGTGTTCCTCTGACCGACTGGCTGCGGGTTCTTCTTTGCGCGCAACCGGGCCAGTTCCTCCCGGATGACCGCCAAGTTGCGTTTGCTGGCCTGCACGTCCGGAGCTTCCTCGGGATCGCCTGAGGAGCGTTGTACACGGGCCAGAGACTCTCCCAGGGACACCAGTTCGCGCTGCAACTGAGTCAGTAGCGAGCGACCGTCTTTGCCCAACTCCTTCTGGATTGCCTTGCGCTCCTGCAAACGGCTTCGCAGGGATCTCATCGAGGTCAGTTCGTCGGTGCTGATGACCCACTCGGGCTGATTGGACATGGTGTCGACGAACCAGCGCCACTCCCGTCGCGCGGCCGCCGAATACAACAGAACGAACAAACCTAGAATGATCAGGCCTTTTCCATAGGTCAATACTAGGATGAGGCCCGCGTTGAGGTCGGGGGCGAAGGGCAGATTCCACAGGGCGTGCATCGCCATGGAGAGAACGAACAAGCTACCGGCGACAGCGGCCCTCTGAGCGGTACTGCGCCGCCGCTGAGTCACGAAGTAGGCGATGCCCAGCCCCGCGACCGCACTGTAAAGAGGATGAGACCAAGGCCCAGCCACAGCGATGCGAATGATGGTGGCGCTGAGGGCTCCTGCCCAGTCGGAGTTGGGATTGATAATCGCGAAGTTGACCGCGTAGGTGACGTTTTCGACCACCTGGAAACCTAGGCCAATGAGCGCCCCGTAGATCAGACCATCCATGGGGCGGTGGAAGTGTTCCCGCACGATGAGCACGAGTAGCACCACCCCCAAAGCCTTAAACCATTCCTCGTTGATGGGCCCGGCGATCGCTGGCCCCCAGGTTCGAGCCCAGTCGGAGCCAAAGTTGGCCGCGAAGACGATCAGGGCCGAATTGTTGGCCATCATGGACACCGCGATCGAGGCAATGGCGCCCCACAGGAAGGCTGCCATACGCACAGCCACCGGCTCGCGCTCGAACAAATCCAGCCGGGCAAGTACCCACCAAAACGCCGCTGCGAGGGCGCCGTTGATAGCGATGGAAACCCACAGCGCACCGGCAATTTGGTCGAACGATGGGCCGAGTACCCCGCCGATATTGATGAGACCGAAAACGAGAAGCCCGGCAAAGAGCCAGAAAGCCGGACGGCGCACCCGCACGAAAGCGCCTTGGCTCTCAACGATGATGCGTTCGGTATGGACGGTCACTTGACCTCCAAGAGCATTGAGTCAAGGAGGCGTTCGAGTTCGGTCATCCCTTCGTCGAGGCGCCCGGCGGGCGCTAGGGCGATAACGGTGATAGCCCCGCGAGCCCGGGCGGCTTGATCATCGCCCGATCCGTTGCGAAGAACGACGATGGCCCCGGACGTAGAGCGGCCTACGAGGTCAGACCAGTACCCGTCAAGCTGCGCGGTGTGACTGCGGTAGGGGTGCGGGCGGGAGGCGATGACCTGGGTGTTGTTGGCGACTACGTTGTCGCTACGACGTTCCATGAAGCGTTCCAAGTCGTTTACTCCCGCGCTGACTTGGACGGTGAGGGTGATAGAGCCCCGCCGAATGGTGGCTTCGGCAGGGGACACACTGACGTCGTGTTGCCAACCCGAGGAGGGGATGGCGAAGCTCAGTCGGGCCCCATCTTCGGGGTAGGAATTCACGGTGATCATGCTGCCGCGTGGAGCGGCTTCGGACAGTTGGGAGGCTCCCCGCTCGAGAAAGGTCCAGAACATGATGGGAATGGCGATGGCCAACGCCACGGCCACCGCTGGCCAGGTGCGCCCCTGCTCCATCCCGAATCGGTTGAGTCGGACGGTCGCCTCTGCCACGCATTCACTCCCTCCGTGGGTCTACCTAGTCGATCGCTGGGGCCACTTCGGGTTTTGCCTCGAAGTGGCCCCTTCGTCGCGTTTCATTGTGGCTGGAATCCAGAGGGCTAGGTGGGCAAACGGCGTACTTTACCGACGGGCGGAACACGTTGGAGGAGTTTGAACGCAAATGAAGGAAGAGCGGCTAAAAGCCGCTCCTCCTTCATGCCCATCCGGGGGCGAGAAAAGTATGTAGTTTGTATAAAGTCTGGCTTCAGCTTACAGCAAGCGCTGCACCCATCCGTGGCGGTCCTCAGCCCGGCCGTGTTGCAGGTCAAGCAAGGTTTGACGCAACTGCATGGTCAACTTGCCAGCCTGGGCTTTCGAGATGGTGAAGTCCCCATCTGCTTCGCGCACGGTTCCCACCGGGGTGATGACAGCGGCGGTGCCGCAGGCAAACACTTCGGTGAGCGCTCCCGAGTTGGCGTCCTCACGCCAGCGGTCGAGGCTGTAGTCGACTTCACGCACTTCCCAGCCTGCTTCCCCAGCGAGACTGATGATGGCGTCGCGGGTGATGCCAGGCAAGATGGTGCCGAGCTTGGGAGTGTATATGACTTGGTCGTTCTCATATACGAAGAAAAGGTTCATGCCTCCCAGCTCATCGACGTACTTGCGTTCGACCGCGTCGAGGAACACTACTTGATCGCAACCGTTCTCGATCGCCTCGGCCTGCGCCGCAAGGCTGGCCGCGTAGTTGCCGCCGCACTTGGCAGTTCCGGTACCGCCGGGGGCGGCCCGAGTGTACTCGCGGGAGACCCAAATGGTGACAGGCTTGGGCCCAGATGCGAAGTAGGCTCCGGCCGGGGAGGCGATAAGCGTGTAGAGGAATTCCTTCGCCGGGCGCACGCCTAGGAACGCTTCGGTGGCGAACATGAATGGCCGCAGATAAAGACTGGCCTCAGCTTGAGTCGGGACCCAGTCCTTGTCGACGCTTACCAGTTGTTTGATCGACTCCATGAACAGATCTACCGGCAGCTGCGGCATGGACATGCGCTTGGCCGAGGCATTGAAGCGACGAGCGTTGGCTTCGGGTCGGAAGAGGCCGACTCCGCCATCGTCATAACGGTAGGCCTTCATGCCTTCGAAGATTTCCTGGGCATAGTGCAGCACCGAGGCGGCGGGGTCCAAGGTGATCGGGCCATAGGGCTCAACCTGCGGCTCGTACCATCCTTTATCCACGTGGTACTTGATGGTCACCATGTGGTCGGTAAAGAGACGACCGAAGCCCGGGTTTGTGAGGAGCTCGGCTCGCTTCGCCGCGTCAGTGGCGTGGGGATGGGGTAGCTGCGTGAAAGTCGGCAGTGCCTCAATCGTCATCTGGCAAGCTCCTTCAGTCGTCAATAAGTGCGGCCCGGAATGTTGTTCAACAGGGCACAGGTCCAACGTACTGGGCCGAAGCCGCAGGAGGGGATGCATTCGGTGCCGAGTGATTCGGCGGATGCTCTGGCAGCGCCTGGTGAACTAGCTTCCGATCACACCCTAACTTACCGTTCGTTAAGGTTGGAGAAAACCGCTACTGCCTACCTGCGGATTCACCCTGGCAGTGGCGGCCTTCACTTCCTGTTCCACCATCGAATTCGCTAGGGGTTCCCTTTCGCGCCCAAGCAGCGATTCCCACAAAGTCACATTCGCTTCTCGACTGCGGCGGCGACCCGGTCACCCACTTCGGCGGTGCGCACCGGCTGGCCGGGCTTACGGTCGGCAAGTTCGGCCGCACACGCACGGCGCACGATGTCGGCGTCTTCGGCTCGACCTAGATGGTCGAGCAACATCGCGGCCGAAATGATGGCGGCGATAGGGTCGGCAATTCCCTGGCCGGCGATATCGGGGGCCGATCCATGTACGGGCTCGAACATCGACGGATAGCTTTGATCAGGGTTGATGCAACCGGAGGCCGCCAGGCCGATGCCACCGGTAATCGCGGCGGCGATGTCGGTGAGGATATCGCCAAACAGGTTGTCGGTGACGATGACGTCGTAAGTTTCGGGCCGGTCGACCATAAACATCGAAGCCGCGTCGACGTGTTGATAGTCAGTTGTTAGTTCAGGAAAGTCTCGGACAACCTCATCGAAGGTACGCTGCCACAGGCTACCCGCGTTGACCAGCACATTCGTCTTATGCACGAGGGTAAGACGCTTGCGTTCCCGCAATGCGGCCAGCTGGCAGGCATGGCGCACGACCCGCTCCACCCCATAGCGGGTATTGAGGCTCTCTTCGGTTGCCACCTCAGCAGAGGTGCCACGCTGGACTACTCCCCCGGCTCCGGCATAGAGTCCTTCAGTTCCCTCCCGGACGACCAGAAAATCGATCTCTCCGCTCTTGACTTCTGCCAGCGGGCTGTTGACTCCAGGCCAAAGCCGCGCTGGCCGCAAGTTGACATACTGGTCGAAATCGAACCGCAGTTTCAACAGCAATCCGCGCTCCAAGATGCCCGGCCCAACGCTGGGGTCGCCGACGGCACCTAGCAATATCGCGTCGTGATCTGCCAGCTCAGCTTGTACCGATGCGGGCAAGGCTTCGCCAGTACGGGCGTAACACCGGGCACCCAAGTCGAACTCGGTCGCGGTGTGATTGGGGAGGGCAACCTCGAGAACTTTTTGCGCCTCGGAAATCACTTCGCGTCCGATACCGTCTCCGGGGATTACCGCAATGTTGTGCACGAGGCTGCCGCCCTTTCCTGCTGAAGTTTCTCTCGTTCGCGGGAAGCGTGCACGGCGGCCTATCGACCGGATGGTTCGCGTCGGTCATCGTCTTAGGAAGAGCCAGTGTCTGTGCGGATTCGCGCACGCTTCCGGGTACGCGGGGCCTGTCGTGGGCCCGCAACGTCACGAGGCCACATTACGTGGCCTCCGCGAAGGTTAGCGCAACCATCCCGCATAGCGAAAGCCGTCTCCCAATATGTGAACACGGCAACGCATGGCCACAGGTGAGGTGCGGTAGACCGGCACCTCACCTAACCGTTACTCCTTATCGGGGCGGTCCTGGTTGGCCAAGAAGTGTTCAAAGGCGGCCCCGAGTTCCTCGGCCGTGGGGACTCGCCCATCGGCAAGCATCTCGTCACTCTCGGCCTGTTCGGTAAACGAGTCATATTGCTCTTCAAGCGTGGTGATAATCTCTTCAACCTCGGAATTCTCCGCCACCTGTTGCGCGATTTCCTCGGCCACCTCTTCCCGTGACATCTCCAAAGAGCTGGTGGGCAGTTCCAAGTCCGTCGCCTTCGCGACGGCCTCTATCAGACGCAGCGAGGCGGCCGGGTACGACATTTGGGTCAAATAATGCGGAACATGAGCGGCCAAGCCGATCGCGTCGCGGCCCGACTGGCCAAGCCGGAACTGCAACAATCCAGCGGCATGGCCGGGCACCTGCATCTCTGAGAACACCGGCCGGTTGTCAAAGACCAACTCAGGGCGGGTCGCGTGCACAGTCAGGCCCAATGGCCTGGTGTGCGGAACCCCCATCGGAATGCCCTGTAGGCCAACAACCAGTGAGATCGCGAAATAGTCCACGAGGTCTTCGACCGCATCGACAAACCGTTCCCAGGCGAAGTCGGGTTCCGGGCCCGACAACAGCAAATAAGGCTGTCCCTGCGCGTCTCGCAACAAATAGACGACCAACTGGGGGGCATCGAAGTCCGACCAATGGTCGATGGAGAAAGTGAGGTTAGGCCGTCGGGACCGGTAATCCATCAACTGGTCGACATCGAACGACGCCACCGGCTGGTGATCGTTTTCCTCCAGGAGGGCTTCAACCACGCCCTTTCCAGCCGAACCCGCGTCCATGAAGCCCTCAAGATGAAGCAGCATGACAGCACCGCGCGCTTCAGGCTCGTCCGACAGGATGTCGCATAGCGACCAACGGTCAATGCTCACCGGTGAAGGCTCCTTACGTTTGAGTACCTCTGAATGCTAACTCCGGAATACGCTTTCGCATTCCACCATTTCCGCGCAAACGAGAAAATCAAGGATTTTTCACATTCTGGTTGCGAGCAGTGAGGGCACGAGCGAGGTGTCCGTACGCTCTCGACGGCGACACATCGGCAGCTCTCACTTTCAGTGTGAACGCCATTGAACCTCCTGACACCCACTCAGACGAATCCCCGCGTTGAGGCCGCCCATCGCCACATCCCTCTCTACGGGCAGAACCACCCACGGCATCGCACCCGGTTCCTCGGCCATTCTTCGCACCTGCAGCCGCCCACCGGACAGAAAGTTCACGCCAACGCACCATAGACGGCGCATCTCATCATGCCGTACCTCAGCCCCAGACATTGAACTCGGGCCGGTCGGCATCGGTCGGTGCCACCCGATAATGTCCCAGCGCGTACTCGTTGATCTGCCGAAAAGCATCAGCCGTGACCTCACCACCGCCGCCACCACCAGGTACATAGGCGAAGACCGCCACCGCGAACTGCGGGTCCTCGGCGGGCGCAAAGCCCACAAACGACGCCACATGGCCGCTAGCGTACTCTCCGTCCCGCACAAGTCCACCCGTACCGGTCTTACCCGCCAAGTGATAGCCGTTCAAGTCAGCCCGAGTACCAGTACCGGTCTCGTGATAGATCGTTGACTGAAGCAAATATTGCATCGCCTCCGCGGTCTCGACCGAAATCACGCGGCGGTCCTCGTTTCTTTCTGGCTCCAGGACTTGACCGTCTCTGTCGATCATGCTTTGCACCAGCGCCGGATTGGTATAGACACCATCGTTGGCGATGGTCGCGTATACAGCCGCCATCTGGATCGGTGTCGTGGTGATCTCGTGGCCGATCGGAATCGAACCAGCGGAAGTGCCCGACCAGTTATCGGGGTGAAGGAGCATGCCATCGGCTTCCCCGGCCACCCCTACTCCACTGGAAGTGCCTAGACCAAAGGCCTTCTGATATTCGTAAAGCTTTTCGGGCCCCAACATGTCCGCCAACATGATCGTGCCAACGTTGGATGATTGGGCGATGATCCCAGCCAACGTCAACGGCACTCCGCGCTGCGGATACGAGTCCGAGTACGTCGTGTTGCCCTTCACGATCGTCGGCGGAACCACAATGGAACCGTCCCGTTCGATCAGACCTTCCTCCAAGGCGGCGGCGATGACGATAGCCTTGTGAACCGAACCAGGGTCGACCGTCGCCTGCGTCGTGTGGTCGCGATACAGCTCCTCGTCTTCTCCAAACGGGTTCGCCGCGTCAAAGGTGGGCAGCGAGGCCATGGCCAAGGCCTCGCCGCTAGCCACCTCCAGCACCACGGCCGAGGCCCATTCGGCGTCGTGCTCCTCCACGGTCTGATCAAGAATTTTCTGCACCTGGAACTGCAAGTCCCAATCCAGCGTCAACCGCAAGTCCTGACCTGGCTGGGCTGGATCTTCCCGATAAAACGCCCCCGGGATCGGCTGGCCGGAGTGGCTCTGTTCGTAAGTGACCTCACCGTCGGTCCCAGACAGCCAGTTATTCCAGCCTCCCTCCAGACCCGCGAGTCCCTCACCCTCGTCGCCACCGGTGAAGCCAATGACATTCGCGGCCAAGTCATGTCCTGGGACGACCCGGCGTTCATCGGCACCGATGATCAAACCCTGATCATCCATCTGCGCAATTTGCTTGCCGATATTGATATCCACCCCACGCTGCAGATAGGCGAACTGTTTGGGGGTGCCGTCGGGAAACTCATCGGTGGCCAACAACGGAACCAGCTCCGAGGCGGGCCGTCCCAACAACGGCCCCAGTTCCGCGGCAAGTTCTTCCGGATCGCCTTGCAAACGGGTCGGGTCGGCAGCGATAAAGTTGGCCTCAATCGAATACGCCAGCCGATTACCGTCGCGGTCCAAGATCGCCCCGCGCGCGGCGGGCAGGGGCTGCGTGGTCACCCGCTGCTCGTGAGCGGCGGCGGCGTAGGCGGCCGCGTCAGTGACCTGCAGGTGCACCAAACGACCGGCAATGATGAGCATCAAGACCAAGCTGAGGGCATAGGCGACGCGGATTCTCCGCTGAGGATTGGCAGCTGGAGCGCTATTTCCATGTAGGCGTGGGTGCTGAACCGGGGAGGTTTCGCGAATACGGCGGGGCTTTTTAGACGGCTGAGGCTTACGGCCCTTTGACCCATTGCGGGGGGCAGCGTCAGCGCCTTTCGCGCCCGAACTACGTTGGCCGCCTCTGTTCCTAGGTTCTTTGGTCGTACCCGCACCAGAGGATGCTCCTCTACCGGCGGTGGTACGCCGGCGTCGGCGCTCGGCAGGCAACGTCTCACGGCTGCTGGTAAAACGCGCCTTTGTGGAGCGAGCCGAGCCCTTAGTCGAAGCCTTGCCGCTCTCCGCTGCGGTGATACCGCCTTTGCCGTTGGCGCCGTCGCGGGTGCGCGACTTCGGTTTCGCCCCGGTCTCGTCCTCACGCAGAATACGTAGCGAAGGGCGCTCGGCGCGCGCTGCGCGTCGGCGCAGATCCCGCCCCCGCGGGTCTTCACGTTCCCGGCTCGGGCGCTCCGAGGCAGCGTCACGCAGGCTACGGCCCCGTGGGGTCATACGTCGCGCGCGCGACATACTGCTCTGCTCGCGGGCCGGACGTGCACCGGATTCACCTGAATCGTCATTTTCGGCGCTCATCGGGCACTACTCACCCCCACTGCGGACGTTCACAGTCGTTCCATCGGGAAGGTGCAGGAAACTGATCTCCTCAGGCTCCTCCATGCCCATCTCGTCGGCTGCCGCTTGCAAGTTTCCCGGGGCGTTCAACTGCGCGAGTTCATTGGTCAGCGATTCCTCGGTTTGGTTGAGCACCGTCTGTTCCTGGCGCATCTCCTGTAGCTGGAATGCGTTCTCATTGATCACGGTGTTCAGCAACAGCAGTCCCAAAATACCGGCTGCCACGAGAGCCAGCATCGCTGAGACGAACGCGGGTTTGGGCAAGGCAATGGGATCGGGCGCGACGGCTGGTTCACGCCGCCGCTGAGGCCGAGCCTTCGGCGTGACCTTCGGTTCGGGAGCCTCAGGTACCGGCGGTGCCTCAATCGGCTCAACGGCCGGCGCAACCGCCAGCGCGCCGTCGGTTATTGGCCCGTCGGCCGGTTCGCCCATGAGCGCCCGGCGGCGGGAACTGGCGGCGCGGGTGCGCCGTCGGGTGGCTTTGATGATCTCTTCAGCGTTGGCGCGGGGACGCGCTCGTCCGTTCGGTGTGGCACTCATGATGCGCCCTCCTCTCCGGGTGCGGTGGTTGCTCGTCGTTCGGCGGCTCGCATCTTGACGGATGCCGCTCGCGGGTTTTCCTTGATCTCGGTGTCGGTCGCAGGTTCGGCTCTGCGGTTGAGCAGACGAATGGTGGGGCCGGTTCCGGGAAGGTCGACGGGCAGTCCACGAGGGGTCGTGGAGATAGATCGGGAGGCTAGTTCTTTCTTTGTGATGCGGTCTTCGAGCGAGTGGTAGGAGAGCACAACGATGCGCCCGAGGGGACGCAATGTGTCCAGGGCCGCCGGGAGGGCTCGACTCCAGACGTCCAGTTCACTGTTGACTTCGATGCGCAGGGCCTGGAAGGTGCGTTTGGCGGGGTTGCCGCCTTTGCGTTTTCCGGCGGCGGGGATCGCGTCACGGATCAGCTCGACGAGTTGCGAGCTGGTCGTAATCGGTGCTTGTTCGCGGCGTTTGACGAGGGCCGAGACGATGCGGGTGGCGAATTTCTCTTCTCCGAAGTGGCGCAGGATGCGCACGAGGTCGGCGGGCGGGTAGGTGTTGACGACCTGTTGTGCGGTGAGTGGGTCCTCGGGGTTCATGCGCATGTCCAGGGGCGCGTCTTGGGAATAGGCGAACCCTCGGTCGGCTTGGTCCAGTTGCATTGAGGACACGCCCAGATCGAAGAGGATGCCGTCGACTCCATCGAAGCCTTGTTCGGCGACGACTTCGGCGATGGCGTCGTAGACGCACGGCACGGCGATGAACCGGTCTTTGAAGGGAGCCAGTCGTTTTCGGGCGAGGGCCAGTGCGTCAGGGTCACGGTCGAGTCCGATGACGGTGAGGTCGCTGTGGGCCCGCAGGAGGGCCTCGCTGTGGCCTCCAGCGCCTAGGGTGCCGTCCACGGCGACGGCGCCCGGACGGTCCAGGGCCGGGCGCAGGGTCTGGAGTACGCGCTCTTTCAACACGGGAACGTGCGGGGCGTCCGCGCTATCCATAGCGTGGTCTGTGCTGTGGTCGTCAGTGGAACTCATGGTGTCTCGCCCCCTTTCGTCTCGCCGCCTGTGTGGTCTTGGTGTGTTCTTCGTGCCAAGGAGGCGTCAGAACGTCGTGTTCCGCGTGTGTGTGTTGTGCGCACTGTGGGTCGGAATGTCTTTCCGTGCAATGTCCTCAGGTCCTCGGCCGCCACCGGTGATGGTCTGTCACTAGGGAAGTACGTGAACGAGTCAGGCCGTTGTGAGCGACGTGGTGCTCGTCGGTGTACGACGTTGTGTCGCATTGCGTGCACCGCCGTGCCGCACTGTGACAGCCGAGGGCCTCAAGACACTGCGCTGTTGAGTTGTGGTTGTCGTTTCGTGGTCTAGCTATGTCACAAACCTGGCGGGAGGTCTCCCTCTTCGATGTCGGCGAAGGCCTCTTCCGAGGCGGTCAGGTATTCCTCCCACGCGGTCGCGTCCCAGATCTCCACTCGGGTGGAGGCTCCGATGACGACCAGGTCCCGTTCCAGTCCCGCGTAGGTGCGCAGGTGGGCCGGGATGGTGACACGTCCCTGTTTGTCAGGGATTTCGTCGTGGGCCGATGCGAAGAACACTCGGTTGTATGCCCGCGCGGACTTCGAACTCATCGGGGCCCGCTGTAGTTCGTCGGCGAGGCGCTGAAACTCCGGCGTTGGGAAGACGTAGAGGCAACGTTCCTGACCTTTCGTTACCACCACTCCCCCCGCTAGTTCGTCCCTGAACTTCGCCGGGAGGATCAGTCGTCCCTTGTCGTCGAGGCGAGGGGTGTGCGTACCGAGAAACATCGGCGTCACTCCCTCTTGCCTCAGCGGCCGTGAATTCCCTCGGCCCCACCACTTTGCACCACTGTACTCCACTCTCCCCCACCTTGGGTGCCCGAATTAGTGAATTCTCGCCGAGTGATCTTTTGAAATCGCTGGTCACAGGCGGTGGGGGAAAATGGAGGGTGACGGTGCACATCTAGCGACAGAGAGTGGACACTCATCACACCCCTGACGCCTGCGCCTGCGGCGCGGCAGTGTGACAGACTTTTTGTGGACCTATAAAGACATGACGTAAGGGCAACTTTGGATGAGTTCTCATTTGCCTCGGCGAGCAAAATTCGCCTCTGCCCTGCTGCGTACCGCCGCAGCTCTCTCGCGTGCGACTGGTCGAGGGGACGGGTCGGTCATTGGTGGCCGAGTCGGCCTGATCGTGGAGCCGCGCTTGCTCGAACTCCTGGCGGAAGGGCGCCAGGTTGCTCTCATCAGCGGCACTAACGGTAAGACGACCACGACTCGATTCACCACTGCCGCGGTCGAGGCGGCGGGTCCGGTCG
Organism: Natronoglycomyces albus; assembly: GCF_016925535.1. Classification (NCBI taxonomy): domain Bacteria; kingdom Bacillati; phylum Actinomycetota; class Actinomycetes; order Glycomycetales; family Glycomycetaceae; genus Natronoglycomyces; species Natronoglycomyces albus. Next base: position 2,048,120 of record NZ_CP070496.1, read on the forward strand.
CGACCAATTCCTTCGGGGCCAACATGCCCACCGGCCACACGACGGCGTTGGCCAAGGCCCCTCAGGCACAGTTCGCCATGCTCGAAGTCGACGAGCATTACTTGGGACAACTGCTGGAGGCGGCCCACCCGAAGGTGGTAGCGCTACTCAATCTGTCGCGTGACCAACTCGATCGAGCCATGGAGGTCACCTCTTTGGCTGGCAAGTGGCGGGATGTGCTCAAGGGAGTCGAGGACGTCCATATCGTTGCCAATGCCGATGACCCATTGATCGTGTGGGCGGCCTCGGTGAGCCCCAATGTCACGTGGGTTGGGGGCGGTCAGCGCTGGCAAGATGACTCGACGATATGCCCATGGTGCGGTAAACACTTGGACCGATTTGGAGAATACTGGCGCTGCACCGCATGCGGTGCCACCAGGCCAAGCCCACAGTGGAGCGTTTCGGACTTCGGTGACCAGGTCATTGGGCCGGACGGATCGCGCTATGAATTGGATCTGCAACTACCGGGGCGAGTGAATCAAGCCAATGCCGCGATGGCACTGGCGATCGCCTCGATCTTCGGAGTACACCCCGCCCAGGCGGCTCCACGCCTCACCAGCGTCAAGTCAGTGGCTGGCCGCTACGCGAAGGTGCAGCGCGACGGGCGCCAACTGCGGCTACTCTTGGCGAAGAACCCGGCTGGCTGGCTGGAGAATTTCGACATGATCGAGCCGAACACGCCGGTGGTGTTGGCCCTCAACGCCCGCGAGGTCGACGGGTTTGACACCTCGTGGATCTACGATGTCGACTTCACTCCCCTGCGCGGACGCCAGGTGTATGTCATCGGAGACCGCCGTACGGATCTAGCGGTGCGCCTGCAAGTTGACGACGTACGGTTCACCGTGTTGGAAGACATCAACGCGGCCGTGTCCACCGTCCCGGCCGGGCCAGTGGAGGTCGTCGCCAACTACACCGCGTTCCAAGACATTCGAAAGGAATTCGACCGTGTCAACTAGGTTCCTGCGTATTGTCTGGCTCTATCCCGATCTACTGTCCACTTACGGAGACCGCGGCAACCTGTTGGTGCTGGCTCACAGGGCCCGTAATCGCGGTATCGAGGTCGAGCCAGTTTTGGTGCGCTCTGACCAACGGATTCCCAGTGAAGCCGACATCTATCTCATCGGCGGTGGAGAGGACGGCCCGCAGGCGGGGGCCGCCGAACGTCTCATCAGCGACGGGGGCTTGAACCGAGCCGCCGACGCGGGGAAGCCGATCCTGGCCATCTGTGCCGGTTATCAGATTCTAGGCTCCTCGTTCTATGCCAGCGGGCAATCATACCCGGGCGCTGGAATCCTCGATCTGCATTCGGATCGGGGCGAGACCCGGGCCGTCGGTGAGGTCGCGGGTGAAGCCGACGCCCATCTGCCCTTGGGTCACATCACCGGTTTCGAAAACCACGGCGGTCGCACTCACCTGGGTGAGGCCGTGCAACCGCTGGCACGAGTCACTCACGGCATCGGTAACGACAATGGGTCCACCGAAGGCGCGTGGGCCGGACACGTCATCGGAACCTACATGCACGGCCCCGCGCTGGCACGCAATCCGCAGTTGGCCGACCTGCTATTGAGCTGGGCTACCGGTCTGCCGCTCAATGCCATGCCACAACTGGACGACTCATGGCCGCAGCAGCTACGCAAGGAACGATTTGACGCCCTAGTCGAATAGCCATATGTGTGTGGGCCCCGAACTTTCAGTTCGGGGCCCACACACATATGCACTGCAATGAAAGTCGAACTCGACTCGCACCGGCAAGGTCGCGAATGGCAGGCGCGTCCTGTCCCACCGCGCGCGACACAGCCCGCTACCGATGCGGCGAATCCGCTAATGCTTTTCGTCGACGGCGGCGATCAGTTCCCTGGCCAGTTGGCGGTAGGCGCGCGCTCCGGATGAAGCGGGTGCCCACGTGGTAATCGGCTCCCCGGCCACCGTCGTTTCTGGGAAACGCACCGTCCGCGCGATGACTGTTCCAAAGACCTTGTCCCCGAAGGCTTCCACCACTCGCTGCAACACCTGTCGTGAGTGCGTCGTGCGGGAGTCATACATCGTGGCGACAATCCCGTCCAGATCAAGGTCGAAATTGAGGCGCTCGCGCACCTTGTCGATGGTGTCCAACAACAACGCCACCCCACGCAGTGAAAAGAACTCGCATTCCAATGGGATCAAGACACCGTGCGCGGCGGTCAGAGCGTTGACGGTCAGCAATCCCAACGATGGCTGGCAGTCGACGAGAATGTAGTCGTAGTCAGCCATGACCGGCCGCAGGACTCGTGCGAGAGTCTGCTCGCGGGCAACCTCATTGACCAATTGGATCTCGGCCGCGGACAAGTCGATATTTGCCGGGAGCACGTGCAGGCCAGCCACATTGGTCTTGGTGATGACGTCTTCGATATTGACGTCCTCTTGCATGAGCAGGTTATAGACCGTCAGCTCAAGAGTATGGGGATTGACCCCGAATCCCACCGACAACGCACCCTGGGGGTCGAAGTCCACCAACAGGACCTTACGGCCGTACTCGGCCAGTGCCGCCCCTAGGTTGATGGTCGAGGTGGTCTTTCCGACACCGCCCTTTTGGTTGGCCATGGCGATCACGCGGGCAGGGCCGTGGCGCTCCAGTGGCTGCGGCTGCGGGATGCTGCGCTTGCCTGTGTAGGCCTCGGGGTCGGGGCTGGTGAAGTCCCCATCGCCTTCCGGTGGAGGCACTTGTGCCGCCCGGAGCGCTGCCCACTTGTCCTTGTTGTCCACACTGCTCATTTCTTTACGCCCATCCCAATACGAGGTTGGCGCCGCGTGCTCGGCTTGTCACCATGATGCCTGCTTCTGTGAATTTCCGCCAGGTTTCTGAGTCTATCGACCGCCGGGTTTGCGGATCAACCGGTTCCGACACACGGTGAGATAAGGCAAAACCATGGTCGGCCTCGTGTATGGCTTCTTGGGCGGACTTCCACCATAGGTGAGTTCAATTCTATGGGGTCGCTACCCGCGCGTACGACCAGAGGCCGTCGGCGCCAAGGATTGTGGCGACCGACGGCCTCGAGAGAACGTTTTCGATTATGGATCACTATCGTACGATCGACTCGTACCAGCGCATCCGCACTCGACCGGGACGAGAACTGTCGAGTTTCTAGCCCAGGACGTCAGCGACGGCTTTGGCCGGCAGGTTGTGCGCGGTGGCGACTGGCTCGTAGGTGATGAGGCCATCGTGAGTGTTGAGGCCCTCGGCCAGCGCCGCGTCGTTGCGCAGCGCTTCGCTCCAGCCCTGGTTCGCCAGCTTCATGACGTAGGGCAGAGTCACGTTGGTGAGCGCGTAGGTGGAGGTGTTCGGTACTGAGCCGGGCATGTTGGCCACGCAGTAGAACACCGAGTCGGCCACCTTGAAGGTCGGGTCGTCGTGGGTGGTGGGGCGTGAGGATTCGAAGCAACCACCTTGGTCGATCGCGATGTCGACCAGGACTGAGCCGGGTTTCATCTGCGCCACTAGTTCGTCGGAGATGATGGTCGGGGCCTTGGCACCCGGGACCAGGACGGCTCCAATGACTAGGTCGGCTTCCTTTGACAGGCGCGCGATCTCGTACTTATTGGAGACGATGGTCTTGATCTTGCCATCGTAGGTGGCATCGATCTGACGAAGCTTATCGATGTTGAGGTCGAGGACGGTTACGGTCGCGCCCATACCTGCGGCCACGGTCGCGGCATTGATGCCGGAGACACCTCCGCCGATGACGAGGACGTTGGCGGGCTCAACGCCGGGTACGCCACCCATGAGGGTGCCGCGACCACCGGCGGGTCGCATGAGCTGGTAGGCGCCGACCTGTGAGGCCAGGCGGCCGGCCACTTCGCTCATCGGTGCCAACAGCGGCAGACGGCCATCGGCGGTCTCGACGGTCTCGTAGGCGATGGCCGTGACCTTACGATCCAGTAGAGCCTGGGTGCACTCAGCCGAGGCCGCTAGGTGCAGGTAGGTGAAGAGGACCTGGCCAGCCTGCATGCGGTGGTACTCGGAGGCGATGGGTTCTTTGACTTTCAGCACCATCTCGCCAGCGGCCCAGGTGGCATCGGCATCGGGCAGGATCGTTGCCCCGGCGGCCTCGTAGTCCTCGTTGGAAATGGCGGAACCGACCCCGGCGTCTCGTTCGATGAAGACTTCGTGTCCGGCAGCGGTGAGCTCGTGAACACCGGCTGGAGTGATGGCCACACGGTATTCGTGGTTCTTGACCTCGCGGGGGACTGCGACTTTCACAGTGAGTTTCCTTCCCATAAGGCCGACCCATATGCAGGTCGGCGCCGTAGACGGCTGGATGTGGTTGTGGGACCGCAGGTGCTGTGCCGACTCAACGTCGGTGCGGCGAGAGTGGCTTCCCCGCTTGGCGTTCGGTTGTACGCAGTTCGCATTGCCATGTCGGCAACGGGTGCTGAGACTGCTTGGCTCGGGTCGCCGTCTGCGGCTGTTTTCTCTTCTCCGCGTCGACGGCAGCTCTGTGAGTCTTCCACACGCGGATCGCAGAATCCAATGCCAAGATCATAACTGATCTTTGTTTAGTTGGCAACGACCCCCACAAACCTTCTGTTACCCCTATGACGAAGTGGCTTATCGACCTATGAAACAAAGGAGACGCCCCTCAAATAGCCACCTCGCGCCGATGAAACCAAGGTCACATATCGAGAATATCCAATATCTCAAGGAGGCCACCTCAGAACAGAAAACACACGCCCAAACCCGACCCAACCATCATGGGCACTCCGAGGAGATCCTCATCCGAGGCGCAACCGCCGCGTAGCCAAGAACAGGCCCAAAGCGCACACTCCATTGACAATTTCGCCCGAGTCCAACGCGGCCAAAGCCTTGTCAAGCTCCCAAAACCGCAGTTCCATCTCCGCTTCCTCCTCCTTCCGCTCATAGCGCTGTGCGTCAGGAACCGTCGACAGATCTCGAGCTAGGTAATACATCACCTGCTCATCGGAGATGCCCGGCGAGTTATAGAACGACCCCAAATAGTCCCACCGCGCCGCACGCAGGTCAGTCTCTTCGGCCAGCTCCCGGCGAGCGGTCAGGTCAGGGGACTCCCCAGCGACATCGCGCAACCCGGCCGGTATTTCCCACAGACGCTGCCGAGCCGGGTGTCGATACTGCCGAATAAGCATCACCCGCTCATGGTCATCGACCGCGACGATGGCCACAGCACCTTGGTCCTGGAAATACTCTCGCTGGTGAACCGTGCCGTCGGACATGACGACACCATCCTTGCGCAGTTCATAGCGGTAGCCTTCGTAAATTAGCTGGGATTCGGTGATCTCATATTCATGCACTCCCCTACCCTAATGCCGCGAAAGATCGCGCACCGACTCACTGAACTGGCCCAGGCAGCCAAGGCGAACAGACCAGTTCCAACCCTGGACCCAGACAGGCAACCGGAAAAGTAAGCCCAAGACATACTCGTCGGCCTGATCCGCCCCCTTGAATGGCTCATCGAACAGGTCAGCGGAGATCCCAACGCCATGCGCAGCGCCGCCACCGTTTGGGGCCGCGTCGCCGAAGCCGACGTGGCACTTAGCCAAGCAGTGGTCAACGGACTGCAGCCGCTTTCAGACTGGGCCGGTCGCGACGGCGACACCTGCCGAGCGAAAGTGGACGACTTCGCCGCCGCCGTCCACGGACTCGCATCCGAATGCAGTGGGATTCAACGAATCCTCTCGGTCGCCCAAGTCCTAGCCGAACTCATTAAAGAGACGATCAAGTGGCTTCTCAGCGAGCTCATCAAGTACTTCGTCGCCTATATTGCCCCTCAGCTACTCATCGCACCCTTCACCTTCGGAGCCACCGCCGCGACTGCCACCGCCACCGCCACTGTTCAAGCCGCACAGACAACCAGTAAAGGTGCCAAGCTAGTCCAGCAAATGATCAGCGCGTTCACAAAGCTAAAAAGTGTCATGGTCCAATTCGCTACCGAGGCACTCCCTGGCATCGCCATCGCCGCGCTTCAAAGTTCTGTCGGTGCGGCGGACGGAGGAACGCGCGGTCACGGTGACGCTTCACAACTCGCGGGATCGAACGAATCAGTTCACCTAGATCCGGCAGCACTCCATAATGCCAAACCTCTGTTCGAGATGATCGCCGAAGACGCCTCAGGGGTGGCCGATGTGGTCGGCGAAGCCAGCGTCGACGACATGACCTGGGGCATGTGCGGATTGATCGGATTCGTCATGGACTATGAGACCAAGGTCGCCGAAATCGACGACCTGCATCGGGCCAGCTCCCGCACAATGGCAGAAATCGCCACCAAGATCGACGACATGGCCGGCGCGTGGGAGGAAACCGACAAGGCGCTCGCTGGTATTTTCGACGACTTCGACCTCTCCTTGGATTAGTGGCGTATATGAAAACAGACCAGGACCACACCACCGACGACTCTCACCCCGTACCAGAACTGTGGGACCTCACTGCGGAAGGAACCGACCACTCACATGGCGTCATCGCCATCACGGTATTCAATCCACGAACCGTGACCGACTTTGACGCGGAGACCAACACCGCTGGCCTGGTACATCCCCTCTACCCACTCATACGGGTCGACGGACAAACCGTCGAATTGAGCTCCCCGCACGCCCTGATCACTGTCGTGGCGGGTACCCGCCTCGTCGAAGTGATGGAAAACCAGTGCTATGTCTCGAAGAAAGTCGACGTCGCTGCCGAGGCCAGCCTCCCCCTGTGGATAGGAGTAGGCGGTGACACCGCTCATCCGTACCTGCTCGTGGGACCGGAGGCATACGCGCGACAAGCTAGGCGAGAGCGCGTCACACCATGGATGAAAGCCGCCGCCGCCAGCGCCGGGCTCTTTGTGTTGTTCCCGCTGCTCTTTGCCTTGGGGCTTCTCGTTGCCGAAGCGGCACTGGATTTCGAGGCTCACGACCTGGTGCGTGGTGGCCTCAGTTACGGTCTCATGGCAGTTGGCATCGGTTGCTTCTTTCCTTTGCGTTCGTGGTTCACCGGTCGCCAGGAGCGTGAATTCTACTCGGCGGAGCTATCTGTGGCGCCAGAGGAAATCGGCCCCTCCCCTGACCCAGCTCATGCGGTTACGCTTCTTCAGCCGGGCACGGCTTTGCCCTCAGCAGGTGCGGGCATCATCCTCAGCATGCGTCCCGCTCCGGCCTCACTAGCTCGTTTGATGGCATATCAAGGTGGCTCTGCCACCGCGCGCAGCCGAGTCTGGTTGCATTGCACAGATTTGCAAAGTTGGCTGGCCGCGCCCTTGGTTTATGTCGATGGGCATCGGATTTCCCAGCGGTGGGGAACCGTTTGGGTTCCGCTTTCCCCGGGCCGCCATCGGCTCACGGTGGTGTTGCCAGGGTTCAGTGACCCGCTGTTCGACGATCCGGAGCCTGTCGGCCCCAGGGCCGAAGAGTCTCTTGAGGTTGAGGTCGCCCTCGCAACGGTCGTGCGTCTGAGGGCCGAATACAACGTGATCGCTTTGGCTCGATCGCTGGCTAGCGAACATCCCGAGTCCAAGCCGTTGTGGTTGTCGGTACTCGATGTAGCTGGGCACGCGGGTCATACCAGTGATCAAGCTCGCCGTCCCCAGTTGACGCTGCGTGAGCTGGGGGTCGAACGGGTCCGACCAGGAACCCGTCTTCTCACCTGAGGCGGGTCGGCGAGGAAACGCTCACAGGTGGCTCCAGGATTGATCACGCCTGGATGCCGTGAGGACTGCCCTATCTTCGCTGAGTCTTCCCGTCACCTTTGTGTCCATTCGTGGCACGCGATGCGGCTCGGGTCTCACCTGTCCCCGCTTGAGAGCGGAAGCTCGGGTGAACGGCCGTGCCCTGAGACAGCACGCGCTGTGACGCAACCGACCGCAGGCTATGGGAACCTTTTGCCTGCGATCTGGCTCCCTATCTATACCAACTCGCCATCCAGACGCAGGGAGACCGCGTGACATCGACAGATGCCCCCACAACCCGACTGAGTCCATCGCCGCGCCCAGGTACTAGGGCCTATCCGTGGCTGAGGAGAGCCGCGCTCGTAACCGCGATTCTCCTCAGCGCACGAGTGCTCATCGGCCTCATTTGGTTCCTGGGCCTAGGGGTCCCATCCGCCCAGCCAGGTTTTTCATGGTTTAGCACTGGCCTCATCACCCTTTTGTGCGCCGCTGTGGTCGTTGCCATCCTGCGATGGGCGCGTTTCGATATGGCGCTTCTGCGCCATCGACTCGCCTTCGCGATTCCGCTACTGCTCACCGCTGGGCTCTTGTACGGAGCATACGGCTGGCAGCCCGCCGCACAGGACTATCAGGCGGACGAGGTTCCCGGGCCGCCATCGCACTATGTTGATACTGATCTGGCCCGCTTTCACTACACCGACCAGGGCGAGGGGCCGCCAGTGGTCCTACTGTCACCAGGTGCCGCTTGGACCATGGCCTGGCAGCCGCAAGCGGCGTATCTGGCCCAGACCCATCGCGTCGTGGTGGTCGATTTGCCCGGTCAAGGCTTCACCCAACTACGCGAGGATGACTTCGCCTTCGACCTACCGGCCATGTCCTCAGCCATCGATGCTTTCCTCGAAAGCCTCGATCTGCGCGGAGCTCATCTAGGTGGTATGTCGTGGAGCGCTGGATGGGCGCTGCACTATGCCTCGGAAAACCCCGAAAACGTCAATCGACTGATGCTGTTGGCTCCTTCGGGCGTCGATGAGCCCGACATCCTCACGTGGAGGCTCCTAGAGCCTCCCATCATCGGCGAGCTCGTGTCCAAACTCAGCGCCGTAGACCGCTCAAGCTACGCGAATATGGTCGCGGATATGTTCGCACATCAAGATCAGGTGACCGACGAGGTCATCGACGCGATGTGGAAACCAAATACCTTTGCGAATAACATTGCCGCGACCACACAGCTACAACGAGGACTGGACTGGCGGCTCACCGAGGCGGCCATGCCCGATCTTCCTCATCCGACACTGGTGTTGTGGGGAGAGGAGGACTCGGTGTTGTCCGTTGATCTCGCGCAAACCTTCGAGACCCTTATCCCAAACAGCGTCGTGCATCGATTCTCCGATTGTGGGCACGCACTTACCTTGGACTGTTCTGCGGAGGTCAACACGGCTATGGCGGAGTTTCTGACATGACGGTCGACGCCGAGGTGGTTGCGCTAGTCCGCCGGGCCCAGGCCGGGGACACCCTGGCCATGAACGACTTGCTCGACCACGTGGCACCTTACGTGGCCTCTCTGTGCGGCCCCATAGCCTTGTCCGAGGGCAGCGACGCCGCCCAGGAGGCACTCATCACCGTGTTTCGTTCGCTGAAGACTCTGCGCGACCCGGCTGCCTTGTACGGATGGGTGCGACAGATTTCAGTGAGAACCGCAATCCGTATGGCGTCACGCCACCGTAAAAGCGTTCCGGGCGACTTGTCTGAGCTACCTGCGTCCGGTCACGCGCATCTCCACTCAGACATCCTGGACGTTCTCAACCGTCTCAGCCCGGAGCACCGGGCGATACTGCTGCTGCGCGACCGGTTCGGGCTGACCGAACACGAAGCAGCCGAACATCTCAACCTTGAAGTGGGGACCGTGAAATCGCGTCTGCACCGGGCTCGCGATTACTTTCGAAAGGCGTGGACTTCATGACCACATGGCCGAACGCATCCATCGACACTGTGACTCGCTTCCGGGCACTATCGGCCGCAGTCGCGGGGGCTCACGTCGCGGAACGATTCATCAACGCACCTTTTGACGACGTGTGGGCATATATCTCGGACTTGGAAGGAGGCTTTGGAGACATCGAGCCAGACATGCGGAACATTCATGTTAGGCACTACGACGGCCATCGGATCGTTGCTGTGGCGCGCAGCCGGTTGGGGATGCGCGCGCTCTTGCGCGGCACGCTGCGTCCCGGATGGTGCTGGCTACAAAGCCGCTTCCTCATCATTGGCATTGCCGCGCAACCTGAGGGAACGGGCACGCGGGTGGCAATGACAGGAGGGCTGCGTGTCCCCGGACGCGCCCGTCTGGCACCACTGGGGGTGCGGCGGACGGCGCAACGATCACTTATACGCCTCGAGCGCCACTTCAGCCCAGCGGCAATCGAGGACTAGGCCAGAAGAGGATTGAGGCCGATGAGAGCGTAATCAACGCTTCCATCGGCCTCAATCCTCTTTAGCCCTCGTCGTCGTTCAAATCGAGTTCTTCACCTTGGGAGTATTTCACCGCTGCGGCGATCAACCCGTCAAAGAGCGGGTGCGGCTGGGTGGGCCGCGACTTCAACTCCGGATGGGCCTGAGTAGAGACAAAGTACGGGTGATGCGCGCGGTCCAATTCCAAGAATTCCACCAGACGGCCGTCCGGAGAAAGCCCTGAGATCACGAACCCCGCTTTGGACAACGCGTCACGGTAGGCATTGTTGACCTCGTAACGGTGTCGGTGACGCTCCGAGACGACGGTGCTGCCATAAACCTCAGCCACGATCGAGCCCGGCTCCAACTCCGCCGGATACGACCCCAGACGCATGGTGCCCCCCATGTCGCCACGCCCGGCCACGATATCGGTCTGATCAGCCATCGTGGAGATGACCAGGTGCTCGGCATCGGCGTTGAATTCCTCAGAATCGGCCCCGGTCAAGTCGCCAACGTTACGCAGCGCCTCAACCGCCATGCACTGAAGCCCCAGGCAAATACCCAGGGTGGGGATCTTCGCCTGCCGCGCGTGCGTCAGCGCGTTTATCTTTCCAGGCACACCACGGCTGCCAAAGCCACCAGGGACGATGATGGCGTCAATGTCACTGAGCGACTTCGCCGCGTCCTCCACTGTCGAACAGGTGTCCGACTCAACCCACACAATGTCGACGTTGGCCCGGTGGGCAAATCCAGCCGAGCGGGCTGCCTCGACCACCGACAGATACGCGTCGGGAAGGTCCACATACTTGCCGACGATACCGATGCGAATCGTGCGTTCAGGGTTGTGCACGCGGTCGAGCAAGTCGTCCCAGGAGCTCCACTCCACGTCCTTGAAAGGCAAATCGAGCCGACGCACCACGAACGCGTCAAGCCCCTCGGCGTGCAGATTCTTGGGAATGTCGTAGATGGACTTGGAATCCCCAGCCGAAATCACGGCTGAGTCGTCCACGTCACAGAAACCAGCGATCTTTCGTTTGAGATTGTCCGAAACCGTCCGATCAGATCGACACACGATCGCGTCGGGCTGAATACCGATGCTGCGCAGCTGAGATACTGAGTGCTGCGTGGGTTTGGTCTTCATCTCACCGCTAGCGCCCAAATACGGCACCAACGACACGTGCAGGAAGAAGCAGTTCTCGCGGCCCACATCGTGGCGGAACTGACGAATGGCCTCCAAGAATGGCAGCGACTCGATGTCACCCACCGTGCCACCCACCTCGGTGATGACCACATCGGGAACCTTGCCAGTACCCGGCTCGGGGTCAGCCATCGCCGAAATACGGTCCTTGATCTCGTTGGTGATGTGTGGAATCACCTGCACAGTCGCGCCCAGGTAGTCGCCACGACGTTCCTTGGCGATCACGTCAGAGTAGATCTGTCCGGTCGTCACATTGGCACGCTTGGAGAGATTTCGGTTGAGAAACCGCTCGTAGTTTCCAACGTCGAGATCCGTTTCTCCCCCGTCGTCGGTCACGAAGACCTCGCCGTGTTCATAGGGATTCATGGTGCCGGGATCGACGTTGAGATAAGGGTCGATCTTTTGCATCACGACATAAAGGCCGCGTGCGGTGAGAAGATTTCCCAAGCTGGAGGCGGTGAGTCCTTTGCCCAGCGCCGAAGTCACCCCACCGGTGACGAACAAGTGTTTGGTGGTGCGCAACTGGTTGTTTGAGGCGCTAGCCAAGGCGAACTCCCGTGGTGTGTGTTGTCACGACGGGCCCAAGCGGTCATCTTGGGCCGCAGATCGGGCAACCGACCTGGTGTTGGAAGCAATAACCGATACGGCCAGAGCCTCATCCACGGGATTCCACACTAACACTTTCGCCGCCCAAATCCTCATCGACCCACGAGGGCGCGACGACAATCATGTCGTTGTATTCCCCATCACGTACATGGGCCCGGGCCAGCACCCGGTGAGACACGATGACCGCCAACGGAACCATGACCGCCAGCGCCGATCCAAGCACCATGAGAGCCTTGCCCATGAAGATGCCCGCGATCAGCGAGGAGAACACGGCGGCGGAGAAAGCGGCCCGCAGCGGTGGATACAGTCCAAAGGCTCGGCGCAACCCTCCAGAGGGGCGCAAGAGCACCATCCAGCAGTACAAGCCCGCCACGAGAGTCACCACGGTCAATGGTGAGGTGAAAAGGGTGAGCATGTTGGTGCCCGCCACTCCCCTCACCACCAGGGTTGTCTCGCCTACGACCAAATCGGCGGCGGTGTTGCCCAACACTCCTCGCTCGGTGTGTTCCCGCAGTACGTCGAGGACGATGATGAGGAAGAGCGCGGCCAGACCGGCGATGATAGACCAGGCGACGCGGCCAAATGAGACCCAGCCTCCGCGAGCGAGCGCGGCCGCTAGGCACAGCCCGACGATGAGCGCCACAGCCGCCGGGATGTTGTCCCCCAGCCAGTGCGCCCCGATGAGGATCACTCCGATAATGCCAATACCGGCCATGACTGGTGCGCGTAGCTGTACGTCGAGCCGCCAGGCCGCCGAGGCGGCCAGTAGCCACAGGGAGCCGATGACGATACCGACGAGGACTGGGCCTGCCGCGACGTCGGCGGCTTCGGACAGCGAATGGTCGCCAATAAGTGCGCCCAAGTGGATGCGTCCGGTCAAGAGCATGGCCACGATCGCCACGGCCAGTCCGAAGAAGGACACCGTCATCATCAGGCCCATGGGGCTGCGTCGTTTAGGGGCGGCTATCGCCGCCACAGTGCACACCCCGGCGATGAGGATGGTGAGCCCCAGTGCCAACCAGGTTGGTTTGGCTACGTTCCACCAGCCAAAGAAGTCGACCAGGAACGCGGCGGGAGCAAGCAACGCACACCATAGGGCAGTGACGACGTTGGCCCGCATGAGCCAAAGCGGTGGCGGCCGCACTCCCGGTTGCCCGGCTTTGCGCAGCAAACGCAACAGTGGATAGGCAACCACCATAAGTACTAGGAGCGCCAGTACCAGCAACCACTGCATGAACGTACTGGCCCGTTCTGCGGCGACCAGATGCTCATCGGCCTCAGCTAGGGCTTCGGCTTGAGACTGGGCTCGGGAGAGAGCCTCGCCCTGGGTCTCAGTGGCCGGTGAGGGGATCGTGGTGAGCACCTGCCCGGTCATGGTCTCGCCGCCCGGAGCGTCGAGCATCGCCAGCAGCGTCGGCGTAAGGTCGGTCAGGTGCGCATATCCCGGGCGTCCGCCCGGACGCATAAGCTGCTGGGGCTCATCGGAGTCGGGAAGGTCCAACATCATGGCTAGCAGATGCTGCGGGTAGCCGATTTGGGAGATTCCGGCGACCAAAAGTGCGGTGTTCTCGCCTGCGGCTTCTTGGGCGATGCCGACCATGGCGTCAAGCTCGGCTAGCGCTGCCGCGCGGGCGGCCCCACGTTCGGGCAGAATGCCGCCGTCGATCATTGTCAGCGCGCATTCCTCGATGTCCAACGCGAGGGTACTGGCCGGGGGAAGCTGACCGTAGTAGTGGTTTACGCGGCCCACCGCGTTGGCCGCGGCGTAGGCAGCGGCGGGACCGACGGCGACAGCGCAGTTGACGGCGGTGGGCAAGACCCCGAGTTCAACATAGTTCTCTGGGTCCCGATTCTCGGCTACGAGATCGCTCTGGTCGCCGACCATAGCGTCGGGCCCGTTGACGATGATTTCCTCGTCTGTGACCGGGTCGCATTCAGGGCCCGATCCCAATTGGGTACCGGCTGCTTCGGCACCGGCGGAGAACGACAGCCAGCCATCCAGCGGGCAGGTGAGAGTTCGGCGCGAGTTCGTCGTCAACGCGGCGGCGGCCGAGCGTTCAGAGGTCTCCCACAGGTTGGGGGTGTGGTCAGGATCAAGGTCGGACCATTTCAGGCCCCCCACTCCCACCACGACCACCGAGTCGACCGCAGTTGGGGTCTGCGCATCGGGACGCGGTGGCAATAGCTGCCACGCCGCCAATAGTCCCAGGAGCGCGACGCCAACCCAGGCGACGATGCGGCGACGATGCCACCCGGCGGGCACAGCGGCTCCTCGGGCGGCGTTGCGGGTCCACGTGCGCATCCAGCCGCGGAAACCGGAAGGTGAGGTGGCACCGTCGGCGTTGGCGGTGGTGGGGGGGGCCTCCTCGCGGGCGTTGCCGTCCGCCTCGGCCGTTTGCCGGTCTGTCTCGGCGGCTGCCGGGGAGTTCACGCCAGTGGTTCCTGCGGCATCAGGCTGATCGTGCTCGGGGTTGGGGACCTGGTCCTGCACGACTTACCGCCCCACTAGCTCGCGATAGATCGCGTCGAGCTGGTCGATAGTGGCTGCTTCGTCGGGCCAGGTGGCAGCCTGGGCGGTGCCGGCTTTGCTACGTTCCTGACGCAGGCTCTCATCGCCAAGCAATGTCGCCACCGCTTCTGACAGACCCTCGACATCACCGACTTCGAACAGCGTGGCGGCGTCGCCGACCAGCTCGGGAATGCCACCGGTGCGGGTGGCGACCAGTGGGATTCCGGCCTGCAGAACTTCCTGAGCGAACAGTTGTCGAGCCTCCCATTGACTGGTGACCACCGCTAGGGTTGCGGCGGCCAAGAGGTTTGCGACGTCGCTGCGGTGTCCCAGCAGCCGCACGTCGACCCCGGCGGAGTCAATGAGACCTTGCAGCCTTTCGCGTTCGGGGCCATCCCCGGCAATGGCGACCACGGGTGAGGGTTCCATTTTCGACCACGCCGAAGCGGCGTTGACAAGGGTGTCGTAGTCCTTCTGTTGGTGTAGGCGCCCCACTGACACGATGAGCGGTCGCCCCTGGAGATCCAATTCTTCGGCGACGGCAGTGGGAGAGCCAGCGGCACGACGGTCTGGCGCGGCGACAGGAGCCAATCGCGCGTCGCGGGCGCCCAGTGAGATGAGGTGAGCCTGGAGGTCTGACGAGGCGGCGAGCGCGATGTCGACGCTACGGGCTAGCCGCTTCTCGGCACTGTTGGAGACGGTACGCTTTAGTCCTTCGGTGATGAGTTGGTTGTGCCAGGTGCACAGCAGGGAAGACGTCGCTGGTCGAGCCAGAAGCGCGGTAAGGCCACCGGTGAGTCCGTGGGCGTGCACGATGTCGACGCCACGACCGGAAATGCCGCTGAGGGCCTTGCGGGTGGCCTTCCATGCCAGACCGAGACCCGGCCCGGGCTTATTGCTGATCGGGGCGGCCACGAAGCGCGCTCCCTTGTCGGTAAAGCCGAAACGGTCCTCGACCTCCGCTGGCGCCACGACCGTGACTCGGTCCCCGCGCTGCGCGAAGCCGCCAGCGATCGAGGCCACGTGGGTGCCGATTCCTCCCGTAGAGGGCCCCAACACGAATGCAATTCGCCTACCACTCACAGGACTAGCCACCTTCTTCCCCATGTGCTTCCGCCGTTTGGTCGGCCGAAGTCTTCGAACTTGACTTGCGCTTAATATTCCCTAGCACTGCCACCGGATTCTGACCTGCGGCGGCTGATGCTGTGACCAGGTATGTCAGGGCGACTACAATGCCGACGACCGCACCTTGAACGAGGGCCGAACCCAAGGTGTCGGCCAATCCCCACCATGAGATTACGCCCCGCCCCACTCCAATGGCGACGGCCGTTGCGACGACTGTGGACACAAGCGCCCGACCGAAGCCACGCAGGCTCTCCGCCCCAGTATGGCGTCCAATCGCAACGGTGAGGAGCACACCCATGGCGACCATTCCCGCGCTCCAACCGATGGCCAATGCGATCGTCCGGTTCTCGATGGGCAAGGCAAGACTCAACGCCAACGCGACCGCGGCACCGACAGCCCACCCCGAGCAGGTTGCGATCGTGGCGGCCCTGGCCTGATCAACCGCGTAAAGGGCGCGACTGTACAGGGCGAACAGGGAGAATCCGACTAGGCCGAACCCAAGAAAGAACAAGGTGCCAGAGATCTCAGAAGCGTCGCCAGGAGTGGGTTGGAGAACATTGAGAACAACGGCGATGGGGTCGGAAATCGCGGTGAGGGCGACGACTCCCAGACCCGAAAGAATCAGGACTATCCGGCCAAAAGTCGCCAGCTGCTCGCGGTAGCGCTGCATATGCCCAAGCTGATAGGCCTCGGTGAGATTGGGGTAGGCGGCAGTCGCCAGCGGCACCGCCAATACTCCCCATGGCAGCAGAAAGAACATTTGACTGGCGGTAAAAATCGCATACGGGCCGCTACCGGCATCATTGGCCAAGATCATCATGAGGGCTTGGCATAGCTGCTGGGAACCCAAGATGAGGGTTCCAGCGATCGCGAGACTCCTCAGGTGAGAAGCGACCGCGGCATCGAGTTTCCAGGTCACCCGGAGTTTTACCCCCGTTTTGGCAACGGGGAAGAACAGGCAGCCACCCAAGACCAGCACGCCGAAGGTCGTACCTGCCGAAATCAGGAAAAGTTCACCGAAGGTGACATCAACCGGGTCGTCTTTTCGACCCGAGACAAGCCCGTAGGCGATATATACACCGATCATCGTCAACGAGGACAGCAGCGGGGCCAACGCGGGCCACGCGAAGCGTCGCTGGGCTTGCAAAACGCCCGTCAGCACGATGGCAACGCCATACAAGGGCAGTTGTGGGGCAAAGATGACGAGCATCCGAGTCGCCGCCGCAACCGTATCGGGATCGTTGGAGCCCATCATCACCCGCATCAGCGGGTCCGCCATAAGAGCTAGCAGGATGCCGATGGGGACCAAAGCGGTCAACGCCCATGTGAGCAAAGCCGAGGAAATGCGATTGACCTCGTCGCGGTTACCACGGGTCAACGGCCCAGTCAGTAGGGGCACCACCAACGCGGCCATCGCACCACCCGCGACGATCTCGTAGATGATATTGGGAATCTGGTTAGCCGACTGATAGGCCGTACCCAGACCCGCGAAACCGACTGCCCAGACAAGCACCATGGTGCGCCCGAACCCAGCCATGCGGGAAACGACGGTGATAACACTGATCAGGGCCGCATTCTTGCCAACTTCCCGGCCGGAATCAGTGGTCACGAGCTGGAGTTCTTCCGTCCCAGTTCATCGAGTTCACGCAGCACCGGGGTATCGGCGATGACTTGGGTAAAACTGACTTTCTCACTGGCCAGCGTCAGCGACGCGATACCAGTGAGAGCAGCGGCACGAGCCGCTGGGCCGGAACGGGCGACAAACGCCAATCCCAGTAGTGCTCCAAGCGCGTTCGCACCACAGTCCCCCAGCATGGTCTTGCCTTCTAGGTCCTCCGGCATGGCCGCGCTGGCCGATGTGACAGCGGCCGAGGCGGTATTGGCCGCCGAAACGGCGGTGGAGGGAGCGTCGGGCCCCGGTTGACGTGACAGCAACGTGCCGACCACGCTAGCGACCTTAAGCGCCCGGCCCGGTCGCAGATCGAAGAGGTTCAACAGGTTAGCCGAACCGGCGATGACTCCCGCCCCAAGACACGTGTTGACGAAGCGTTTCCAACCGCGCTGGCGCGGTTCGGTGGCATCGACAATGAGAGCGGCCGTGAACCCAGCAGCCCCTATGCTGGCGATCTTCACCGCACCCGAGGTGACTTCCCCACGGGTCAATGCCCCGAGGTGTCCCTTAAGGCCTTTTTCCTTCTGGCCCTGCGTGTCTGCCACGTCGTCGTAGAGCCCGGCCGCCCCCGAGACTAGACCCGCGGTCGCGGCGGCCACGGCGTAGCCGGAACTCTTGGCCCCGGCGACAGCTCCGGCGGTCGCACCAATGGTGACGCCCGGGCCTTCCGCGAGGGAGACGGTGTCACCCTTATGGTTGGTGCGCTCTAGGTCAGCAGCGTACTTCGACCGTTTGACGGCCTGGATCGACGCGACAGTGGCGCCAGCTGCTATACCCGCAAGAAGCGCGCGGCCAGAAGTACGAGTCAAGATGCCCACGGCAGGAACTCCAGTTCAACAAGTCAAAACGGCGTCGAGGACGAGTAAAGGCGATCTAGGAGGCGGCCGGAAGCAGACCTTCAGCTTCCGAACCAGTGCCCAGATGGCTGATCGTTCCGTCGGCCGCCAGTGCCGCGAGCGCGGCCACCACGGCCACTTCCCCCTGCGTGGACGACACGTTGTCAACAGTAGACAATGCAGTGTCCTCGTCATTGCGGACCGTAGCCAGGGGGTTGCCATCACCGGCGGACGTGGTTCCTCCGAGCACCGTATGCGCTGTGCTAGCAAAGGTATCAGCGAACGTGACCACGCCATCGTTGCGGGCCTCGGCGCCAGAATCCGTGGCGGTGCCACCGGTCAACACGATCACTGAGGTCGCCTCACCGGTCGGGTCGGCGTCAATGGTCAGCATTCCCATTTCCGTGAGGCCACTCAAGACGGCCGTGCGGTCGGAATTGGAGACTTCTTCGTCAGAACCCTCGGCCATGGTGACAGCCGCGAGCACCGAACTAATCGCTTCCACCCCGTCGAATGTCACCGGCACTTCAAAGCCTTCAGGTGCGGTTCGGTCGGCCAAGTCGGCCAGCGAGTCATTGTTAGTCGGGTCGAAGAAGTCATCGAGGATCATCATCCGTCCCGCGACCGAAGCCTCGGTGTATCCCAACATCGCCTCAACCTGATCGACCGTGTCCGAATCCACGCCGGGCAGGGCCACGATCATCGTCTCTTCAGCGGCCAATGTCCCCTCCAGGACATAGGGCGCTGCGATGGAGGCGAACTCCTGGTCATCGGCCAACTCATCTTGAAGCTCATTGATCTCAGCGCGCAACGAGTCATTCGCCGAAGTCAGATTCGACACCCGGTCGGAGAGGATTTCCACGGCTGGACCATTGAGCGCGGCCGTGCCCAAGATAAGGCCGACAGTCAAGGCCAAGAATACGGCGGTGAGGGACAGCAGGTGGTAACGGAAATTAATCAAGAGAACAGCCTTTGAATCTGAAAGATCAGCCCATCCCACCAGTCGGCGAAGATTTCCACGAAGGAACGCCCGACGGTAGACACGGCGACGGCAGCGGTCATGGCCGCGATGGCCGAGGTAATCAACAACAACATAGCCGACACGGACACGTTTTGCCGGTACAGGCGACTAACGCCCTTGGCGTCAACCAGTTTTCCCCCCACCCGCAAGCGAGTCAGGAACGTCGAGGCCATGCCACCACGTCCCTTGTCCAGGAACTCCACCAGGGTGACGTGGGTTCCCACGGCGACGATCAGCGAAGCGCCCTTCTCATCGGCCAACAACATCGCGATGTCTTCCGAGGTCGCGGCTGCGGGGAATGTGACGGCCGGGACTCCCAGTTTTTCCATGCGTTCCATGGCAGGGGCGCGTCCGTCCGCGTATGCGTGCACGACAACCTCGGCGCCGCAGCGCAACGCGTCATCGGAGACCGAGTCCATGTCACCGACGATCATGTCGGGCGTGTAACCGGCCTCAAGCAACGCATCGGAACCGCCGTCAACTCCGACCAACACCGGACGGAATTCCCGGATGTAGGGCCGTAGCACGTCGATGTCGTCTTTGTAGTTGTAGCCACGAATAACGATAAGGCAGTGCCGTCCGGAGAAGTCGGTCTCCACGTCGGGAACGCCGACGCCGTCGAGCAACAATTCACGCTCGCGCTTGAGATACTCCATCGTGTTGGCGGCGAAAGCCTCCATCTGCACGGACAGGCCCGCTCGCGCGGTGTCCATGTCCGCCGAGACCTGTTCGAGAGTCTGAGCGACCCCCGTGGCGATCTCTTCTCCCCGCACCAGAACTCGGTTGTCCTCAATTTCGATCTTCTGACCGTCCTTGAGGGCGTCAAAGACGTCCTCGCCGACCCCATCGATAAGCGGGATACCCGCTTTCAACAAGACCTCAGGCCCCAAGTTTGGGTAGCGGCCCGAGATCGACGGCACGGCGTTAACGACCGCGGCAGGTTTACACGCCACCAACGCATCGGCGGCGACCCTGTCGACGTCGACGTGGTTGATCACGGCAATCTCGCCGGGACGCAGACGACCGCACAACCGCTTGGTCCGCCGGTCCAGCCGTGCGGTACCGGTCAGTCGTCCGGTGTCCGTTGATTCTTCCCGGGTTCGTCCGGGCAAACGCATTCGACGCATCTTCCTCATCATGCCATTTGACGTCTCTTTGCTCAGGCACACTCCCGCTAGTGGCGTGGCACACCACCAACGGCCCTGAGCCGGCAGATCATCCCTCGGTGGGACGGAGCCGTAACTTTCCTGACTTCAACTTCGCCGCACTGGCCAGCAGTTCTTCGGCATGGGCCACACCAAGGTGGCTGTCAGGCATACCAGCGAGCATACGCGCCAACTCCCGGGCACGTTGCCCATCGTCGACAACTTGGACACCCGAGACAGTAACGGACCCGGACGTGTCCTTGCTCACCACCAGGTGTCGGTCGGCAAAGGCCGCTACCTGCGGTAGGTGAGTCACCACGAGAACTTGATGTCGCCGGGCGAGTCGCGCTAGACATCGCCCAATCTCCACGGCCGCCTGCCCACCGACCCCGGCGTCCACTTCGTCGAAGACCAACACCGGTGGTCCGCCTGCCCCTGCGAACACCACTTCGATAGCCAACATGACCCGCGACAGCTCGCCGCCGGAAGCTCCCTTGGTCAACGGAGCCGCGGGAGAGCCTGGGTGCGGACGCAATTGCAACTCGATGTCATCGATGCCCTCTTCAGTGGCACCATGTTCAGTGCCATCCACACACAGCCGCAAAGCGCTCTTTCCGGCTGGTCGCGGATTCACCGACGCGACGACACTCGCATGCGGCATGGCCAGATTCTTCAACTCCGATGACACGGCAGCCGAGAAGCGCTCGGCTGCCGAGCGCCGAGACTTGCTTAGCTGCGCGGCCTGGGTGGCGGCCTGTTCGGTAAGCGCGGCCAATTCCTCGGTCAATTCCTCAATGCGGTCGTCCGAGGACTCCAGTTCATTCAGGCGCTGGCGAGACGTCTCGGCCCACGCCAACACACCGTCGATGTCCTCGGCGTATTTGCGCAAGAGACCTTTGATGGCCAGTTGCCGTTGGAATATTTCCTCGAGGCGGGAAGGGTCGGCCTGCAGACCTTCTATGTAATGCAACAGGTCAGAGCCTGCCTCGGACAACGCGGCCGAAGCCTGGGACAGGCGCTCGGCGTATTCGGCCAACATGGGATCGGTGTCGGCCTGCGCATCCAGTAGGCGGGCGGCGGACCCCGACAAGTCCACAGCGCCCTGAGTGTCGTCATCGAGGCCGATCAAAGCCTGATGAGCAGCCGCGGCCGCCTGGCGCAAAGTCTCGGCGTGTTCGAGGCGTCGTCCCTCCTCGGCCAGCTCCTGTTCCTCGCCTGGCTGCGGGTCAACCGAAGCGATCTCCTCAAGCCCCAAGCGCAGCAGATCAGCCTCCCGAGCCATTTCCCGCGCGTCTCCTTGCAGCCGTGTAAGCTGCTCGGACACTGCGTGAAGGGAGTGAAAGGTTTCGGCATAGTCGGCCACCAACTTCAAGTGGGCCTCTCCAGCGAAACGATCGAGCGCAGCGCGCTGTTCACTGGGGTTGAGCAATCGCATCTGATCTGATTGCCCGTGTACGGAGACCGTCAACTCCCCCAACTCACCGAGGACGCCAATCGGGGCGGACCGCCCACCAACCCAAGCGCGGGAACGACCTTCAATCGATACGCTGCGTGCCAGGAGGAGTTCGGAGTCATCATCGAGCTCGGCACCGGCCGCAATGGCGCGTTCACGCAGTTGCGAGGGAACATTGTCGGTACGTATACGGCCCTCGACCACAGTTTTCTCGCCCGACGGCGGAACTTTCGAGGCCCTTCCGCCAAAGAGGAGACCTAGACCGGCGACCACCATGGTCTTGCCCGCACCAGTCTCACCGGTGAGGACCGTCAAACCGTCGGAAAATGGCAGGGTCGCGTCCGCGATCACGCCCAAATTCTGTATGCGCAGCTCTTCCAACACATACATGAGCCTAACGGCTGCTGACGACATACCGCAGCGCGGTGTTCGAGAAGTTAGTTCAAATAACTCACCTTTGCCATGCCCGCGCCCATTTGAGGAATCGAGAGGGCCCAGGAGGCTCGTCCGAATTGCTTTGCGAGACTTCAGGATCGCTTCCCAGCGCATATCTGTGTCAACCTGTGGTTAGGAAGATTCCCCGTGCCGCCAACCGTCAACCGGAAGCGACAGCTTCGAGACCAACCGCGACGGGAACGTCCGATCAAACATCCGCACAAGGAGTACCGGCCGATCTCCACGGGTGATGCGAGCCCGCGCGCCCCCACGCAGGTCGGCGACCCGCCGACCGTCGGCGATCAGATTGCCCTGTGTCCCATACGATTCCACCGACACATCGATAACCGCCTGCGGGCGCACCACCATCGGCTTGGTAAAGAGCGCATGCGCGCTGACGGGGACGACGACCATCGCGTCCACATCCGGCCAGACCACCGGCCCCCCGGCCGACATCGCGTGCGCGGTGGAACCGGCAGCCGTCGAACACAGTATTCCGTCACAGCCATACCGGGCCACACGAGTGCCATCGATGTCCACGATCACTTCCAACATTCGCGCTGGCTCGGCCTTCTCCACCGAAATGTCATTGAATGCCCAAGCCCGCCGCGAAGTACCGTCCGAAAGCACCGCTTGCACCTGGATTGTTGGAAGTTCCTCAAGCTCATAGTCGGCAGCCAAGATTCGGCTCACCACGATGTCCAGATCAGCAACCTCGGCCTCGGCTAGGAAGCCCACCCTCCCAAAATTGACGCCCAGCAGCGGCACATCAGCTTCCCCAGCCAAGCGGGCAGCGCGCAAAACAGTGCCGTCGCCTCCGAGGGCAATGATCAAATCGGCCTGGTTATGGCCGTTATTGGCCACGAGCAACGAATCGGGGTCGTCCAGCGTATCGGTGTCGCCGCTGATCACCGACACCTTGATACCGGCAGCGCGCAGTGAGGCGGCGACCTTTTCCGCCTGATCGGCCACATCAGAACGAAACGGGTGCGAGACCACCACAACCCGCTGCGGGACGAACGGTTCCATGTCTACTCTCCTACCGATTCGGTGACAGCGTCGATCTGGGCCCGGCTCATGGGAGAACCGTCGCGTCGCATCAAGCAGAAGAACTCAACGTTCCCTTTGGGGCCACGCAATCCGCTCACAGCGAGATCAATCGTGTTCCAGCCCAGATCCGCAGCTTGTGAGACGACATCCTCGATGGAGGAGGCCCACAAGGCGGGGTCAGTGACCACTCCGGTCGAGGA
The DNA here is from genome assembly GCF_016925535.1 of Natronoglycomyces albus. Taxonomy (NCBI): domain Bacteria; kingdom Bacillati; phylum Actinomycetota; class Actinomycetes; order Glycomycetales; family Glycomycetaceae; genus Natronoglycomyces; species Natronoglycomyces albus. The sequence continues at coordinate 2,071,506 of NZ_CP070496.1, forward strand.
AATTCGTTCCCGGCCCACCTCGAACTGGGGTTTCACCATCGGCATAATCGTCCCGTCCTGCCTTGTACAGGCAGCGAGCGCGGGCAGCACCAGCCGCAAGGATATGAACGACAGGTCACCGACCGTCAAATCGACCTGGCCGCCAATGTCAGCAGGCTGTAGATAACGGGCGTTAGTGCGATCCCGTATCTCAACGCGGCTATCAGTTTGTAGTTTCCAGGCCAATTGGCCGTAACCGACGTCGACCGCTACCACTGAGGCGGCCCCGCGCCGCAACAAAACGTCGGTAAAGCCGCCAGTGGACGCGCCCGCATCCAAGCACCGCAATCCCTTGGGGTCGACCTCAGGGAAGGCATTGAGCGCACTGAGCAATTTGTGCGCGCCACGTGAGGCGTAGTCATCGGTCTGCCCGAGGATGCGGATCGAATCGTCCCCGGTCACGGTAGTAGCGGCTTTACGAGCGGTGATACCGCGCAGCTGAACACTTCCAGCGGCGATTAGTTCCGCCGCGTGTTCCCGGGATCGGGCGAGCTTGCGGCGCACCAGTTCGGCGTCCAAGCGCTTTCGCGCGGCCATGGGTGGTTTCCGTTTCGTTTGTGAGCGGCACGAACACAGTGTGGGCAGTGGCGTGTCCTTGCTGCGCGATACTCATCGATAGATCTTCGGCACGATGTGGGGATCTGCAACGGCCCCGCAATCGAGCTAACCGATGACACAGGCTGTGACGGCTGAGGATTAGCTCTCGTCGACGCTGTGCAAGACCTCGGCCAGCTCCTGTTGCACAGACTCGAAGACGGCCACATGTTCTACCACTGGCACATCTTCCAGTCCGTCGAGCTGCCCCAACGCCGACTTGATGGCTTCCTCAGCCTCACCGGTGTCAGTATCGGACGCGCCCCGGGTAGCGAGCTCGCCGGGGGTGGGCATCTCATTCATTGGACGACTCCTAGTTACCGCTAGCCTTCTTGGCCGTCTTTTTGGCCGTCTTTTTAGCCGTCTTCTTAGCGGCCTTTTTCGCCGGGGCCTTCTTAGCTACCTTTTTGGGCGGGGATGGGTGCTTTTGCGCGCGCTCGGCATCGTCCTCAAGCTTGACGATCCGTCGTTCGGCGTCGCGTAGCTGCTGTTCGAGCTGTTCGAGACGACCCGTCAGCGTCTCATTCTCTTCACGGGTGGCCAGGCCCAGACGGCCCAAGGTCTGATCCACCTCATAGCGGACTAGTTGACCTAGAGCCTCACGGTTGGCCGCTGAGGTGCTGATGACGTCATCTACTACGGATTTCGCCTGGTCAACAGACATGCCGCCCTGTTGCAGAAGTTTATCGACCATCTCAGTGGCCTTCTTACGTGAGGTTTCGGTCAGTCCTAGAGCGGTCTCCAGGTAACTGCGCAACACTTCTTGCATCGACGATGCCCTTTCGTCTCATTGCCGCCACAGTGCACGGGTTCAGGTGAATGTTGGTGACATTAGGCTTAACGGTACCGCGTGTCCGAGCTATTTCCGCGCCTTATCGGCAGGCGATTGCTCACTTTACGCGCCCTACCCTACCGTTGAGTAACTTAGGTGGGGCAAAGCTGCTAGATTGATCGCAACGGAAGGAGGACGAAGCCCACCAGCCAACGCATCCGGGCTTCGATTCGAATTATGGCTACAGTTGACGAATGCCGCGAGGCCCTGCACAAATTTGCTGAGCAGATGAGTGACGACCCCAAGAAGGTCAAGAAGCTCAAAGGCTTCAACCGGGCGCTAGCCTGTAATATCACCGACCTTGACGATGTGTCCTTCCACGGTCGGTTTGAAGGCGGCAAGCTCACCGACATCACCGACGGAGACAACGACGACGCCGAAATTCGCATGATCGTCAAGTCCGACGATCTCGTCGCTCTCGTGGCCGGTGAACTCAACTTCATGAAGGCATTCACCTCCGGGCAAGTAAAGGTCAAGGCCAACATGATGGACATGATGAAGCTCAAGACCGTCCTGTAATCACCATCGCCGCTGGCCAACAGCAACGGTGACACAGACATAGCAGTTTTCAGATCAGCTGCGAAAAAAGGGACGGTGACCCATTCGGGTCACCGTCCCTTTCTCGCTTCGCGGCTATACGTCGTAGCCTATGTGGTCGAGACCGGCTTATCTACATCGGCCACACCTGCGTCATGAGCGGCCCAAGCCAGTTCGCACAATGCCCGCCATGAATCCAGCTGTGTCCCCCCACCGGTCAACACCAGCTCACGACCTGCGCCGATACTGGCCTCCCAGCCTCCACACCGAACCAGCCACTGGTCGACCCACTTAAGTTCCGGATGCGCAGTGAACAGATCCGCCACCGATTCTCCCAAGTGAGTGGGGCGCCCTTCCGGAGGCAGCCTTAGCGCCTGCTGCTCATTGAGCACACCGGTGAAGACCAACAGCGAGTCGATTCCGGCGGCATTGGCACCAGCGATATCCGTGTCCCACCGGTCCCCCACCGCGATTGCCGCCGCCTCGGGACGGCGATTCATCGCCTGCTGATAGATAACCGGCTCCGGTTTACCCGCAATGAGGTGGGGGCCATGCCCAACCGCCATCTCCACTGCCTTGAGAAGCGAACCATTGCCAGGGAGCGGTCCATCGGGACTGGGCAGAGTAGCGTCCGTGTTAGTCGCAACCCAATAGGCACCCCGCCGCACCGCTACCGCCGCGCTAGCCAGGTCACGCCAACCCAAATCTGCGGCGTATCCCTGTACCACCACCTCGGCCTGGCGCGCCTCTGTAGTCGTGCGCAACCCAAGGTCCTGAATTTCTGCCTTCAGTGCTTCAGAGCCAGTCACGAGTACTGCCGGATCAGATTCGGCGAATCTTTCCGCGATCAAACGGGCGGCCGTCTGTGCTGACGTTTGCACCTCATCGGCCCGTGCGCCGATACCCATTCCAGTCAAAGCATTGGCGACCTCGTGGCTCCGGCGCGAAGCATTGTTGGTGACAAAGACAGGTTGGTTGTTGATTTCTCGCAAGCGGCGCACCGTCTCCTCGGCGCCCGGGATTGCCTGGTCAAGCAGGTAGATCACACCATCGAGATCCAGCAGGGAGAGGCCGTAGCCTGCGGCTAGCTCACCGACGCTGGATTGCAGGCGGGCGGGACGAGAGGTGGTCACCGGTCGGAGTCTCCATCAGTCGCAGTGTTTTCGACGCCGTCACGGTCAGCTTCCGAATCGGTATCCACCACAGAATCCGGTCCGTTAGTGGCAGCGGATACGGTGTCATCGGACAGGTTGCCTTCTGTGCTTGGCGCGTCTGCTCCGTTTGCCTCCTGCTCAACTTCCTCCTGGACGGGCGCGGCGAACGTAAGCGTCGTGGCCGGGGCTGTGGCTGGCTCCTCGCTCTCGGGGACGTGGGTCTCATCGCTTTCGGTCAAGGTCGGCTCGGCAGGTTCGGAAACGACGCGGTCGTCTGTGGCGTCGAGCTCATCGCCACGCACATCGCGTTCCTCGTCGCTGACATCCGCACCATCCTCGTCTGCTTCGTCCCATTCCTCCAGGTTCACGCCCTCCAATTCCAGCAGACGGTCACTGGCACCGACGTCACCGGTCATGTCAGCGGCGACTGCCTTCTTCAGCCATCGGCGTCCCTCTTCTTCGCGGCCATCCGCGAGCAATGCCTCAGCATAGGCATAACGCAATCGCGCTACCCATTCCTCTTCACGTGTGGAATTCAGTAGCTCGACTTGCAGCATGACAGTCGCGGCCTCACCCATGCCCATGTCTCGGCGGGCACCGGAGGCGACAATCAGCAGCTCGACTCGGTCTCCCAGCTGAATCTTCTTGTCATTGCCGAATTCACGAAAGAGGTCAATTGCGCGTTCAGGGCGCCCCAGGGCACGTTCACAGTCGGCAATCATGGCGACATGGTCATTGGTGCCTGAAAGTCGCTGCGCGGCTTTCAGCTCGGCCAGTGCAAGTTTCCAGTCGCCGGCGTTGTAGGCGGCGACTCCAGCAACCTCACGCACCGCTGCCACTCGTGATGCCTTGGACCGCGCATAGAGGGCGTGTTCCAGAGCCCCTTTCGGGTCTTCCTCAAGGAGGGCCGCCGTAACCAACATGCGCTTACCGACCAGCTCCGCGAGCTGCTTATTTAGGGTGCGCAGTTGACGCTTCGTGTCTTTGTCCAGGTCGTCGTAATCGAACTCCACGTCCCGAGGCATGTCGGGGGCTTGCCGAGATTCGTTCTTTCGAATCGGGCCCTCCGATAGATCGGGGTTCTTCATGGGTTTGCGTGAGTCGTCCCGACGGTCTCCATCGCGGTCGTCACGGCGATTGTCGCGGCCACGGAAGTCGCGACGTTCTCCCCGGTCGCCATAGCCACGCCGGTCGTCTCGGCGGTCACCGCCCCGGTAACCACCACGGTCATCCCGACGGTCACCGCCCCGGTAACCACCGCGATCATCACGCTTAAAATCACGCCGATCCCCACGATCATCCCGACGGTCACCACCTCGGTATCCACCACGATCATCCCGACGGTCACCACCTCGGTAACCACCACGGTCATCCCGACGGTCACCACCTCGGTAACCACCACGGTCATCACGCTTAAAATCACGCCGATCCCCACGATCATCCCGGCGATCTCCACCCCGGTAACCACCACGATCATCCCGACGATCACCACCCCGGTAACCACCACGATCATCCCGACGATCACCACCTCGGAAGCCACCACGATCATCACGCTTAAAATCACGCCGATCCCCACGATCATCCCGACGGTCACCGCCCCGGTAACCACCACGGTCATCCCGACGGTCACCGCCCCGGTAACCACCACGGTCATCCCGACGATCTCCGCCCCGGTAACCACCACGATCATCACGCTTAAAATCACGCCGATCCCCACGGTCATCCCGACGGTCACCACCCCGGTAACCCCCACGATCATCACGCTTAAAATCACGCCGATCCCCACGATCATCCCGACGATCTCCACCCCGGTAACCACCACGATCATCCCGACGATCACCACCCCGGTAACCACCACGATCATCACGCTTAAAATCACGCCGATCCCCACGGTCATCCCGACGGTCACCACCCCGGTAACCCCCACGATCATCACGCTTAAAATCACGCCGATCCCCACGATCATCCCGACGATCTCCACCCCGGTAACCACCACGATCATCCCGACGATCACCACCCCGGTAACCACCACGATCATCACGCTTAAAATCACGCCGATCCCCACGGTCATCCCGACGGTCACCGCCCCGGTATCCACCACGGTCGTCACGGCGGTCACCGCCCCGGTATCCACCACGGTCGTCACGGCGGTCGGAATGGTCGCGGCGTTCACCTCGGTCACGACGGTCATCGCGGCGGTCGTAGCCGCCCCGGCCTCCTCGATCGCTGTCGCCCCGACGGCCAAAGCCCCCGCGTTCACGACCTTGATCTTCACCTCGGCTATCAGCCACGGCCACTCCCCACAATCAAGCAATATTCGCCGCGCATAGCGCGGCGCTAAGAACCGCAATGGACACATTGCGGCAAACCAAACAATTATATCGGCCTAAGCGTCGAGCTCGGCCCCGGCAATGGTTTTCTTGCCACGGCGCACAACGGCGTAGCGACCGAAAAGCAGTGCGCTGCGGTCAACCTCTTCCGTGGCATCGGTGAGCTTCTCGTTATTGAGGTATGCGCCACCGTCTCGCACAGCTCGCCGCGCCTCCGAAGTACTAGAGACCACACCAGATTTGGCCAGCAGTTCCGCTACGGTAATTGGCTCCGTACCGACCTTCGTAATCCCGGCCTCGCTCAAGGCTGCTACCAGCGTAGCTTCGGAAAGCTCCGTCAGTGCCGCGCGGCCAAACAACGCTTTTGAAGCCGCGATTACCTGGTCGCACTCAGCCTGTCCATGCAAGAGCACGGTCATCTCCTCAGCCAGCGCCCGCTGGGCTAGGCGCGCTTGCGGCTTTTCGATCGTGGCCTTTTCCAGCTCCTCAATTTCAGCTTGGCTGCGGAACGAGAGGTACTTCAAGTATTGGACAATGTCGCGGTCATCGGCGTTAAACCAGAACTGGTAGAACGCGTACGGACTGGTCAAGTTAGCGTCGAGCCAGATAGCTCCGCCTTCGGATTTACCGAATTTTGTGCCGTCTGCCTTAGTGATCAAGGGCGTCACGAAGGCGTGGACGTGTTTACCGGAGCGTCGGCGGACGTAGTCAACACCAGCGGTGATGTTGCCCCACTGGTCGGAACCGCCAAACTGCACAGTGACGCCGTAGCGTTGGTTCAGTTCCCAGTAATCGTGCGATTGCAATAGCTGGTAGGCAAATTCAGTGAAGGAGATTCCGGATTCGAGGCGAGCGCGGACAACTTCGCGGTTGAGCATCTTACTGACGGGGAAGTGCTTGCCGACGTCGCGCAGAAAGTCGATCGCGGACAATTCGTCAGTCCAGTCAAGGTTGTTGACAGGCACTGCGGCGCTCTCTCCTTCGAACGTGACGAAGGGTGCCACTTGTTGCCGAATGTTTTCGACCCACTGGGCTACGGTCTCCGGCGGGTTGAGTGTGCGCTCTGAAGTGTCGCGAGGATCACCGATTTGCCCGGTCGCGCCGCCCACCAGCAAGACGGGGCGGAGACCGGCATGTTGCAACCGGCGGGCCGTGAGCGCCTGCATGAGGTGCCCCACGTGCAAACTAGCCGCTGTCGGATCGAACCCCACATAAAACGAGAGCTGTCCTGCGTCGATGTCTTTGCGGAGCGCATCAATGTCGGTGCTGTCTTGGATCAGGCCACGCCAGGAAAGTTCGTCGATTATGTGCATGCTGTTATTTTGCCTCACCCACCTCGGGCCCGGCATTGGCACACTGCCCTAGTCGGCGAGGAGATTGCTGTGTCGTTCGATTTGAGCGCGCAGCTGGGCGGCTGCTGCGGCCTTTGCCGCCTTCTTGGTCGCACCGGTTCCATCCGAGGCCAGTTCAGACATGACAGCGCTATTTTTGACGCCGTTGAATTTCGCGGTGGCCCGGCACGTGAATTCACGTTCGTGTGGTGGGCCGTCAAGCTCGTATTCCCAGTTCAGATCGGCTATAAGGCCGCGCTGTTCGTAAATCGTGACAGCTTGGATGGGATGAACGGCTGCTTCCAGCGCCCGATGGTTTTGGACGTTGGTCGGCACCGACGGTAGCTCATCGTCGGGTTCGGTCTCGCCTAGTCCAGCCAATTGAGCGGCCAAGGCCAGGGCCGCCAAGTTGCGGGCTTCGCGTTTGGAGCGGGCCGTGCGAGCAGGGCCGGTGTGATGTTCCTCCCCAAGTTCGAGCGTGAGGCGGGCGGAGAAGCGTGGTTCGTGGATGTCACCGCCGGTGTGAACTGACCAGGTCACGTGGGATGCGTCGAGCGGTCCACCCAAGACAGCTTGGGCATACATATTGACCAAGGAGACGGCTCGGCTGGGGTCGGCGGCAAGGTGTTGCCCGATGAGTTGTCGCAGGGGAAGCCACGCCGGGCTGACTGCGTCGAAGTACACCGCACCGAGTTCACGCAACTGTAGTTGCCCACTGTTGACACGTTGCTCGATCGTTTTGAGTAGATCCGGGTGGGTGGTGTCAGTCTCGACGGCGGCGCGCACGACCCGCGCGAAATCGGCCTCGTCGAGTTGTTCATAGTCGGCTTGAGAGAGTTGGCGGGCCGTGACGCGTTCGGCGGCTTTGCGGAAGTGTTCGCTTTTTCGTTGACGTTCTTCGGCGAGTCGCTCGTTGAGGTCCTCGGCCAATTCACGAAGTTCTTCTAGGTCATAAGGGCTGTCGTGACCTGAGGTCACGGCGAGAAGTATGCGCTGGTTGATCAAGTCAGGGTAACGCCGCAAAGGGCTGGTGTTGTGCGCGTAAACGGGCAACTGCAACCCGTGGTGGCCGGAGACACTGGGCCCGTAGGTGGCCGCGCGGGCGACCATACGCATTCGGTTGCGCAGAAGCTCCCATTCCTGGATGTCTCCGGATGTTTCAGCGGCGAGCAATTGTTCTTGCAGGTCGCGTGGATCTCCCGCTACTGCGGCGAGCCGATGATTTCGAAACAGGATTGGTATATCGCGTTCGGCGGCCCACGAGGCGATCGCGGCGTTGGCGGCGATCATAAGTTCCTGCACGATCACATAGCCAGAGTTACGGGTATCGTCCGCGAGCCGGATCAGCTGGCCTTCCTCATTGGTCGCGTATCCGCGCTGGAGGTCGTAGATGGCTAGCGCACCGCTGTAGCGACGACGTTGCAACAAGCGTTGCGCCAGGTCAGAGGCAGTTGCGAGCTGCTGATGGCAGGTGGCCTCTGGGTTGGTCGCGGCTTCTGCGGCTTCGGCGTAGGTCATGGTCCAGGCGCGGTCAAGAATCCCGCGACCTAGTTCGACGTCCAGAATGTTTCCCGCGACATCAGTACGGCAGTGGACGGTGAATGTGTCTTGGGTCTCGTCTGCCGCGGTTGTGATCGACGTTTCGGATGCGGCCGGGGATTCGCTCGGTTTGCGGCAAGCGCGCAGTGAAGCCTGCGCTTCGACTGGGCGTGGCAACATGTGCTTGGTATAGGTGCGCCTGTACAACGTGTGCATGCGTCGGCGCGCCTCGGCGTCTGCGCTGCTGCCACGAACAAGGTGGTCGGCTACACGGGCGATATGCACCCAAAATTCAAAACCGGTCTCGGTGGCGATCACCCAAATGGCATCGTCTCGATCGACCGTCTCCGCAGAGTCGATCATGATGCCACTCGTGTGGTCGAGACCCGGCATAAGCTCCCCCAATATGTCCGTAGCTTCAGGGGCTGATTCTAGTAGTACGTCCTCGCGGTGCCTAAGACCAACTGCCGAGTTGGTGTGCAATCCGTTTAAACTGGGAGGCGTGAAAGATACTGCGATTGCCAAGCCCATCACGATGTACGGCGAAGACGTTCTCCACCGTCCCTGCGCGGACGTGGAAAAGTTCGATTCAGAGCTGTCGGATCTGATCGATGTCATGTTCGCCAGCATGTACGAGGCTGAGGGTGTCGGCCTGGCTGCCAACCAGATCGGTCTGAGTCTGCGTGTTTTCGTGTATGACTGCCCCAACGCCGATGGAGAACACCAGATCGGGCACGTGGTAAATCCACGTCTGGAGCTTCCGGTCGCGGGTGCCGAGCTCGACGCCGACTATGAGGGGTGCCTTTCCATCCCAGGGCAGTCGGCTGTTATCTCTCGAACCGCGTTCGCGCGCGTGTACGGCCTCGACAAGGACGGAAACGAGATCGTCGTCGAGGGTGATGGGCAGATGGCCCGGTGCCTCCAGCATGAGACCGACCACTTGGACGGCTTTGTCTACATCGACAAGCTTCCCAAGAAGGCCCGTAAGCGGCTGCTTGAGGACTTCTACGCGGGCAACGACGAAGTTTAGGCCACTGCCCCGTCATGGGTCCACCTGCGTTGGGAACGTGTCGCCCTGTTGCATCTTTTGGGTATCAGCCCCGGCAGGCTAGCCGGGCCAGGTGGCTCTGTAAGGCAAAGTCGGGTGGAGAAACCGTAGGTTTCTCCACCCGACTGTCATAGGTGACTGTTTAGGCGTTCGGGGCGAGGCTGGTGCCAGCGCCGCGTTTGCGCGGGCGAACGAGCTCGTCGCGGCTAGCCTGTGGCTGGTTGTCTTCGACCGATTCGGGGAACGTCACCGGCTCCAGCGGTTCCATCCCGGCGTCGGATAGCAGCTCTAGGTCCTTCTTGGCTCCTTGCCCCTCGGTGGTGAGGTAGTCGCCCAAGAAAATCGAGTTGACCACCTGTAGCGCTACGGCCTGCAGGTTACGTAGGTGTACTTCCCGGCCCGCGCCGAGTCGGACTTCGGTGGAGGGGTGTGCCAGTCGCACCATAGATAGGATCTTCAGGCAACGCTGCGGGTCGAGGTCCCATGTTCCTTCCAAGGGGGTTCCCTTGACGGGGAGCAGGAAGTTCACAGGTACGGAATCAGCGTTCAACTCACGCAGGCGCAGTACTACCGACACTAGGTCTTCATCGGTCTCGCCCATACCGGCGATCAGGCCCGAGCAGGGAGAAAGTCCCGCGTCGCGGGCTGAATTGACGGTGTCGATGCGGTCATCGTAGGTGTGGGTTGAACAAATCTCGCCGTATTGGTCATCGGAGGTATTGAGGTTGTGGTTATAGGCGTCGGCCCCCAGTTGGGAGAGGCGTTCGGCTTGGCCTTCCTTGAGCAACCCTAGGCACGCGCACACCTCGACGTTCGGGTTCTGGCGTCTGATCGCGGCGATCGTTTCGCCGACTCGTTCGACGTCCTTGTCAGTTGGGCCACGACCTGAGGCCACGAGGCATACCCGGGAAGCGCCGCCTTGGACACCTGCGCTGGCCTGTGAGGTGGCGTCATCGGCAGAGAGCCACTTGTACTTGAGGATGTCGGCCTTGGAACCCAGTCGTTGTGAGCAGTATCCGCAGTCCTCGGGACACAGTCCGCTCTTGAGGTTTACCAGGTAGTTGAGCTTGACCTTGTTACCGAAGTGTTCGTGGCGCAGTTGCGCGGCTGCGGCGACGATCTCCATGAGGCGGTGGTCGGGAGCTGCCAGCACTTGGTGCAGGTCGGCGGCCTTAGGCTCCGTGCCGGCGCGTGCGGCGTCCAACAGAGAGGTGAGCGCGGTGGTTAGTTCTGCCATGCCACAGATACTGCCACAGCCCTACAATAAGTCTTAGAGGATACCTCCAGGCGTGGCGAAATCACCACTTGACAAACCGGCAGAGGCCTGAACGAAGGCTAGGTGACGACCTCACTGCCGTACCCGGACTGACGCGCCGGGTCCCTCCAGTGATCGGCCTGGAGTTGATTCGGGTAGAGACTGGGTCAACCTGGTTCCAGCAAGTCAAGGTTCAGCCCGTCCGCGCACACGTCACATATGGCTTTTGTGACTGTGCCACCCACTCTTGCGTGGACGACCAATTCGCCTGGTTCTACCAATTCCAAACTCAGCAGGCGCCCTTGCCCTGAAGTGTGCACAACCTTGTTTTCCGGGCAAGTAACGATCTGCCATGCGACGACCTTTCAGCTGGGTACAACTAGCGACTTGGAGCTGGATGGGGACTAGGCCGTTGTCATGCAACCATTCCACGTCTTTGTCATGCACGGCTTCCACATACTCACGCACGACTTTCACCGGATCCTCTTCACCGCCCAACCAGATGGGCATGGTGGCCGCGACGGCCAAGAGGAGTGCGGCCAATCCCAACAGTGCTTTCTTAGACCGAGACATTGTGGACCGTGGCGGTGGCCCCTGTGCGCCCTCCGCTGAGGTCACGTAGACCTTGATCTGTCGGGAGGATCCGGTCGGGCCTGTCATGGGTGGCCCCTCTAGCGGGAACTCCTGCAGAGGATGACCCATCGACCCGTTGACATCCCGGTGACCTCATTTGGCCGCGTTCACCCGCGTGCCGACGAATGCTCACATCGGTGGTCACAGCATGTCGCAGTCACCGCGCGGCGTCGGGACAAACGACTTCCAGCGACTGGCGTCGACTAGGCCGGGAGCGAGCCCGATCTCCTCATCATCCAACAAAACGACTTCGACATTTGATGGTTCTACAGTGCACAGCAACCCAGCGCTCGTGTTCTGATAGTAGGTGAATTCTCCGCTAGCCCGCACTTCCCCGCCGCTGCGAAGGCTGATCTCGAACTTCGAGGGATCATCTACGGCGGAACTCACCGCGATTTCGGCTCGGGTTTCGATCTGCCACTGGACGGGAGCCTCACGATCGCCATCGGTAAACCTGGTGGCATCGAATGGACAACCATTGCCGGTCGCGGCCCGTTCATAGGCGACGCACTGGTCCAACAGCTCGTCAAATGCCTCTTGCACCGTCGCGACTGTCGTCTCGTTGGGCGCAACCCTCGGAGTAAGTCGCAAGTTGTCATATACGTACTCGGTACCGAGTTCACGGTACGTACTTCCCAACACCAAGATGGATATCGGTTCTAGATCTACCGCTTCGGTCGACGTCGCATAGAACTGGTAGAACCCCGGAAACAAGAGGTAGGTGCGGGCGCGGGCATCCGCAAACGTAATACGGGTTCCATTGACGTCTACAAATCCGATCGCTCCGGGGGCGACCGAAAATCGAAACGGATCGACCCTCAACTCCCAGCCTTCACCAAAATTCTCCACATAGAACTTGTGGGCGTGCTCCGTGGAATCAGGGGCAGCGATGACAGCCTCGACCGAGGCCCAGCGATGCGCCGCAAACTCATCCGCGACCGGATCATCCAAGTCCCCCAAGGTTCCTTGGGCGATGGTCTCCACCGAGCCAATCTCCCAATCAGACCTCAGAACATCCGTACTTAGAAAATCGACGTGCTCCTCAGGACCCATTTGCGGGTAGAGGTCGTTGGCCCGCAGCCACTCCTCATCGGCGGCCCACACCGCTTCCAGGTAGTCTTCCACCAAGGCGGCTGGCTGTTGATCTGCGTGACTACGCAAAGGCACCGCCGCACCGACGGCTACAAGCGCAACTATCAGCCATGTGATGAGGAACGACCGGGCTGGAATAGGTACCAATGACCTTGAGCCAGTCCCCTTCTCTTCGGCGGAGCCATTCATGGCCGTAACAGTGAGGTTGATCTTCCCAGGTTGGGCAGGGGTAGGACTCATGCGGTTCCTCGCGTTGGCTCGGTTCGCCTGGCATCTCAATGGTATGACGTCGTACCAACCTGACCAATGTGGCACCAGACCTGGTCCTTTTGCGCGCTGGGGCTAAACTGGGCTGGAAGCTCTCTCCACTTGGGAAGGTGCGCGCGGTGATAAAACGTAGTATAAGCAGCGCGAAAAAGATACCCAATAGCTGGCTTGTGATTGCTTGCGTAGTCACCTCGCTTGCGGCATTGGCCACGATCGGGACCCCTCGACCGGGAGACCCAGAAGTGCCGACAAACGAAGTCGACGAACTCACTTTCGAGCCCACAGAGGTCGATGCGCACGTCGGGGCCGAACTAACGGTGACCGACTTCGGTTTCTACACCTACGAACACGAGCTCACAGCCGAGGACGTCATGACCTGGGGCGCTGTGGTCACCAATTCCAGCAGCGACCTCGATGCCGCATTCACCGTCTCTGTATCCGGTTTCGATGCCGAGGGCAATGAGCTTTCCCAGCTACAGATCGGCCAATTCACCACGGGAGACAGCGAAAGGTACTTGGTCGCAGCCGATAGCTCGCTGGGAATCGGGCGCAATTCACTCCCAGTGGACGTGCCAGTACACAACCTCGAGGTGGAAGTGGAAAACCTGACGTGGCACGAACGCGACCACGACTTTGATGGAACAACTCGCTTGCCCGTCCAGGCCCTCAACGCAACCTCAGCCGAACTGGAGCTGGCCGACAGCCCCGAGGGCACATCGGTAGCCCGATTCGAGATCGAGTCTGACTATGAACCAGCCGTGGCCAACGCGGCGGCCGCATTGCTCTACCGTGACAGTGACGGCAGCATCGTGGGCGCGTCAGTCCTCGACCTGGGAGTTGTACCACCGGGCTCCTCCGTAACTGGCGAGGTGGAAATTCCCGACCACCTGCCGCTGTGGTCAATCGAGCCCGAGGAAACCGACATCTATCTATATTGGGCCGAGTGACATTGACGCACGATGCTCAGGTTGCAAACGTTAATCCGATCACCGCCTGTGGCAGTTTCACGCCAGACAATTAACATGATGTCCAGCCATATGTCGGAAATGTCGTAAAAATGGCGAGGTGGCATTCGTGGCCGCAATCTGACTTGCTAGGTTAGAAGACTCAGCCGTACAGGCCGCTCAGCTCGGCCCACGCGGTGTCATCGAAGAGGCCTGATCAGGCGTACTTTTGCAAGGGAAGCCGGAGGCGACGCTCGAATGGAGTGAGCCGCCGGATGTTCCACGCATGTGCACCCGAACCAGCCTCGACCCTGATCACGCCACGTCACCCGGAGAACCCACCTTGTCATTCGCATCTGGACAGACAGCATTGGTTGCCGTTTCTGTCGCCACCCTCTGGACGCGACCAGACGCACCGCACGATCATGATCGGCTTGCGTTGGGAACCCCGGCGGCCGTACGCGACTGGGTCTCAGGACTTACGCTGAGCAAACGCACCGACGGCCTCAACCATCGGGCTATAACCCAAACATGGCTTGGCAACGAGGTCACGGTCCTCGACACCGAAGACACGTGGGTACATATCGCGGACCCTAGCCAGCCTAGGAGCCCCGACTGCAAAGAAGGCATCAGCGGCTGGGTTCCTGGCACACAGTTGGTTAGCCCACTTCGCGAAGAACCAGTCGGCCCAATACATCTTGTCAATTCCACGGCCACCGCTGTCCGCGACGAGCCCGGCGGAGACGTCAAGATTCCCGGTGTCACGCTTGGCACGCGTCTGCGCATCGCCGGAGGCGATTACCGTGGCTGGGCTCCGGTTTTCCTACCTGGTCCGCAAGAACCAGGCTGGGTACCGCTGCGCGATCTCAGCTACGAGCCAGCTCCGACCAACCCAATGCCACTAGTCTCGGGTGGCTTCGACGCCGTCAAGGTCGGACACCAGCTAATGGAAGTTCCCTACCTCCACAGCGGCATTAGCGCCTATGGCCTCGACGCACCCGGTCTGGTGCATGTGATCTACCGCCAGCTGGGAGGAATCATTCCGCGTACGACCGACGGACTCCTTGAGGCTGGCACCGAGATTGACCTTGACGACGCCCAAAGCGGAGACCTGTTGTTCTTCGAACACGGGCAGAGCAAGCACCAGGTCTCCATTGTCGCCGAGGTTGACGGAACTGACCGGCCGACCGTACTCATGGCGTCGCCCATCTATGGCAAGGTCGTGCAGGAGCAGCTATCGGACTCCCAAATGGCCACAATCTCGGCTGTTCGCAGGCCCATACCCCAGCACTAACCAGTGTCTGCGCCTGTTGGCGCAGACACTGGCGTAACGCTTCGACGCCGCTGCGGCACTTCCAGGAGATTCACTAGTCCTCTTTGTGCCGCGCGGCAGGCCACCATGGGCATGACCGTGAGATTCGGAATCCAATTCGAAGGTTCCCAGACCCTCACCGCCGTTTAGCCTGCCACCAACAGCGGGCCTCTCCGCAGCGAAAACTGCGTCTCAGGGCGGGTCAGGACTGCTTGAGCGATTCCTTAACCAACTCGTTGTCCTCAACGAACAGGGATCGGAAATTCTCGCCGTTGCGGCGCAACTCCACCCAGTTAACCACCACCACGGCGGTCAAGACCCCAAAGATCACGCCAAGTGACAGCCAAGTGGGCACTTCTGGCACCCCTACCGGCTGCCCATTGTTGATAATCCCCAGCGTGTTTTCGTGCAGCCCGTGCAACACCAGCTTGACGCCGATCCATCCCAAAATGATCGACAGGCCCAAAGACAAGTGCTTCAGCTTCTCCAGCAGACCGGCTAGCACAAAGTACAGCTGCCGCAAGCCCATGAGCGCGAAGGCAGTCGCGGCGAACACCAAGTACGGTTCCTGCGTCAGGCCGAAAATCGCTGGAATCGAGTCTAGGGCGAACAAGATGTCAGTCGAGCCGATCGCGATCATCACCAGCACCAACGGTGTCAAGAAATAGCGCCCTTTTATACGCACCCACAGCTTCGTGCCGTGGTACTCCTGCGTGAACGGCAGACGTTTCTGAGCCTGCTTCATGAGCGCGTTAGGTTCAAAATCATTTGGCATGGCTCCTTGTTTGACCAGGTGCCAGGCCGTATAGGCCAAAATCACCCCGAATATCAAGAAGACCCAGCTGAAGTGACTGATGAGCACCGCGCCTACGGCGATAAAGCCCGAACGGAACACGATGGCCAGGACGATCCCCACCATGAGCACCATCTGTTGCAAGTGCTTGGGGACGAGGAATGCCTGCATGATCAGCAGGAAGACGAACAAGTTGTCGACTGAGAGCGCCTTTTCGGTGACGTATCCCGCCACAAATTCACCGGCGTAGGTCGCCGAGGACAGGAAGAACAGACCGATAGCGAAGATAAATGCGGCCGCGATATAGACGAGCGACCACGTACCAGCTTCTTTGAGTGAAGGGGAATGTGGTTTACGAACGACGTGGATGAGGTCTGCGACCACCACAGCGCCGAGAATGCCCACAGTGACGACCCACACCCAAAATGGGAGATCCAATGCCGTGCCTCTTTCGGTTCACCAGAGTGCTAGCTGGTCTCTCCCGGCCCAACGCATGCTCGACCAAATCCCCTCGGGGACTTGGTTGGAGGTGCTGCAGTTAGACCCAATCCCACCGAAGGTGCTCATTCACACCTTGTGCTGACGATAGGACTGCCAGTGTCGATTGACGACACCTAGGGATACTCCCCATATGATGACTGGTCTCTCAACAGTATGCACTATCCAATTGTCTCTGTCTGCTGTCGGGAAAGTTACTTTCCACACGTGTCCTAGATCTCTATGCGCTACGGTTCTCTTCTCTCCTTAAACGGACACGGAAAGCTGTAGCTGTGGTTTTGGAAATAGCGCACATCACCGTCACCGAAGGTCGCGAAGACGAGTTCTCCGAGGCCTATCGGTCGGCCAGGAAGTTCGTATCGACGACCCCCGGATGCCTCTCCATGCGCATGACGCGTGGGATCGAGTCGCCGCAATCCTTCTATCTACTCATCGAATGGGAATCTGTCGCCGCCCATGAGGTCGGTTTCCGCCAGTCTGAGCGGTTCGACCAGTGGCGCGGAGCCATCGGCGAGTTTTTCGCTGTTCCCCCGACAGTTGAGCACTTCGAAGACATCGGCGAGAGCTCCGCCTAGTCACTGGGCTTCCACCAGCCAGTACGCTCAACGCAGCGGGCCTGCGCGTGAACGCACCACTGCGCAAAGGTGGCTTGCCCAGCCCAATACCGAGTAGTCGCGCATCGAGCTGGGCGACGAAACCATCAAACCTGCCGGGCCCATTCAAGGCCGTGCCCGCAGGCTGAGCCTACTCGCCGTCCACCGCTCGGCTGATCTGTCGCAGCTCCTTTTTCAACTCCGCAATCTCGTCGCGGTAGGCGGCCGCAACCTCAAAGCGCAATTCTCGCGCCGCCGCCAGCATCTGCTCGTTACGTTCCTCCAGCTGCCGCAGAATCTCCTCACGCATCTTCGAGGAGCCCTCGGCACCCTTCTTCGCCGCCTTAGAAACGGCCTTACCGTCACGCTTGGCTTCTTGTTCGGCCGCCGCAAGCGCTTCGGTGTCTTCCGCCTCCTCATAGAGGTCGGCCACGATGTCACCGATGCGTTTGCGCAATGGGGTCGGGTCGATGCCGTGCTCGGCGTTGTAGGCCAGCTGCTTGTCACGACGCCTTTCGGTCTCATCGAGGGCCGAGCGCATCGAGTCTGTGATGTGGTCGGCGTACATCAACACGGTGCCGGACACGTTTCGGGCCGCTCGACCAATTGTCTGAATCAATGACGTTGACGAACGGAGGAACCCTTCCTTGTCCGCATCGAGGATTGCCACCAAAGAGACCTCGGGTAGGTCCAGACCCTCCCGCAAAAGGTTGATACCGACTAGCACGTCGTACTCGCCACTGCGCAGTTCTCGCAGCAGCTCCACCCGCCGCAGCGTCTCCACCTCTGAATGCAGGTAACGTACCCGAATTCCGTTGTCGAGGAAATAATCGGTCAGGTCCTCGGCCATCTTCTTGGTCAACGTCGTGACCAGCACCCGTTCGTTCTTGTTCGCCCGTTCGGTGATCTCGGCCATGAGGTCGTCGATCTGACCGGTGGTCGGCCTCACCTCCACCTGCGGATCAACCAATCCCGTAGGTCGAATGATCTGTTCTACGTACTGGCCGCCAGCCTGCTCTAGCTCCCATTTCTGCGGAGTGGCGGACAGATATACAGTCTGCCCCACACGCTCACGAAACTCCGGGAACTTCAGCGGGCGGTTGTCCGCGGCCGACGGCAACCGAAATCCATGCTCGATGAGGTTGCGTTTGCGCGAGGCATCGCCTTCGTACATGCCACCAATCTGCGAAACGGTCACATGCGACTCATCGATGATGGTGAGGAAGTCCGAGGGGAAGTAATCCAGCAACGTGTGCGGGGGGCTGCCTGGCGGGCGCCCATCGATATGCCGCGAGTAGTTCTCGATCCCCGAACAGCTGCCCATCTGTTTCATGTTTTCCAGATCAAATGTCGTACGCATCCGCAGCCGCTGGGCCTCGAGCAATTTGTTCTGACCCTCCAGCTGAGCTAGGCGCTCTTCGAGTTCCTCTTCGATGGTGACCATCGCGCGTTCCATGCGTTCGTTGCCGATCGCATAGTGGCTGCCGGGAAAAATCACAACCCGGTCGGTTTCGGTGACCACGTCGCCGGTCAGCGGGTTGAGGAAGTAGAGCCGTTCGACTTCGTCACCGAACATCTCAATGCGAATTGCCAGCTCTTCATAGGCGGGGATGATCTCGATCGTATCGCCGCGTACCCGGAAGGTGCCGCGTTGGAACGCGTAGTCGTTGCGGTCATATTGTGTGTCGACTAGACGACGTAGCAGCTTGTTGCGGTCCCATTCCTGCCCAACAGACACCTCTGTGGCCGCAGCCAAGTACTCCGCGGGCGTCGCCAAACCGTAGATGGCAGAGACGGTCGCCACCACCACTACGTCACGCCTGGTCAATAGGGAATAGGTGGCACGGTGCCGCAAGCGCTCGACTTCTTCGTTGATTGACGAATCCTTCTCGATGAAGGTGTCGGTCTGGGCGACGTAGGCCTCTGGCTGGTAGTAGTCGTAGTAGGAGACGTAGTACTCCACTGCGTTGTTCGGCAGCAGTTCCCGGAACTCTTTGGCCAACTGCGCGGCGAGAGTCTTATTGTGGGCCATGATGAGGGCCGGGCGTTGTAGTTTTTCAATCAGCCACGCTGAGGTGGCACTCTTGCCGGTACCGGTCGCGCCCAGCAACACCACATCGCGCTCACCCCGGTTGATCCTTTCGGTCAACTCCGCGATCGCATTCGGCTGGTCTCCGGAGGGCGAGTACTCACTGACTACTTCAAACGTGCCGTCGGCTCTAGGTATATCGAAGCTCACGTCTCTTACCGTACGCCGCGAGTACGACAATTGCAGAGACAAGCGCCCCACTCCTAGCTGAGCCGACCGGTACATGACACATTCGCTTCCCCCAATCCAGTTACCTGTCTGAAACTGTCTCGTTATGCCCCATGTGAGTAATTCTGCACCCACTTGGAAACGCGCAACCGTCTGGTCAATGGCCGCCCTTCTGGTCATCGGCGGAGTGTCGTTTGGAGCTGCCGCCTGTGGGCTGGGCCCCGACGACGAATCCGCCCGCGACCTCACCCACGAGGAAGCCATCCGCCTAGCCAGTGTGCGGCAAACGAACGCCGAGGCCGACCCGACCGCTGTGCAGATCAGTATTCCCGCAGGCGAGCAATCCCATCGCATCAACGGATACATCGACTGGTCAGGGCCAATTCTCTATGCTTCTCTTCCGCCGATGGGCCAGCGGGAGTCGGGCCAATTCGTGCAAGTGATACCGGGCTTGGTAGCCACGCGCGAAGCCGATGACGATGCCGAGCTCGATCCGGCGAACATTCCCGCCGACGGCTGGTCAATCCGCCATATGATGTCCGGGCAGTCCGAACGGTCCGACCCATATCAAGATCAGTTCGACATCATCACCTCGGCGGTGTTCTCGCTCCAATCACGCCAGGCCGATGACGCCCGGTGGCTCCAGGAACAGTCAACCTGGCAAGAGTCCGCGGCGATCGATGGAGTGGAAGTCGACGTGTTCCGCGCACCGGTCATGCAGGACCAGGCCACGGGCGAGATCGACATCCTCGACGACGAACCCGGAGTCGAGGGCGAGGACGCCGACCAGGTTGAGGGCCCCCCGGCCGCCGGTGATGAGGCGGAAGGATCGGGAGGGGAAGAATCCACCGCGGACTCCGAGGGCTACAACGACGATCCCTCCGAGAGGGGCTCAACAGGGGCCGAAGCACTTTATTCCGTCGACGAACATGGGAAGCTGCACCGTTTTCAGGTCAATCCTGGAGGAATAGGGCTCGCCACCGTCGATTTCAAGCACACTCAGAACACCGTCATCGAACGTATCGAGTTGATCGACCTGTTCGGAGGAGCCCGGATCGATCCCGAACAAGTCGAAGAGGACTTCGCCGAAACGTTGGCAGGGATGCGGCACCGCAATTTCCAGACCATCAGCTCCGTGGAAATGGTCATACCTCAGGAAGACGGCAGCATGCTGTCAGGCTCAGGAGTCATTGACTGGAACACTTTCTCCGGATTCTTCCACCTGAGCGACGAAAGCGACCCCACCTTGTACTTGACCCGGCCCATGGGTCTCGCTCGGCAGGCCACCGACGAGCCGGAGCTACCGCAAGCCGTTCCGCAAGAGGGGTGGGACATGAGGACTTGGCTCGACATTCAGGAGAGTCAAGAGCTGGGAACCAACGAAATGATTTTCTATCGACTCCTCGAAATGGCCTCGGACCAGCTAGACGATGTCGGGCACGTGCACGAAAACTCGTACCTGCTGCGCATGGACACCGATGTGGACGACCGGCCCCTGGCAGTGGTGGAGTACCCCATGCAGGGCGATGCGGCATCCGAACCCGGGGCCGCCTCCTTCCGGTATCACGTCGGTGAGGATGGTTTCCTTCACAAGCTGGAGTTCTTGACTGAAATGGGCGTGGCAAACGTGGAATTTGCCCACGACGATGCCGAAGGTTTCGATATCCCTTGGGAAGTGACCAGTGAGATCGGCTAGCGCGCTATGATCGTCGCGGTCTAGAAAGCCGGTGTGGGGATGGAGAAACAGTCGACTGTTTCTCCATCCCCACACCGGCTTAGTTCAATGACCGCTAATGCCACCTCGGCGCTAGCCAGTGGTCAGCACAGTGGCGGCCTCCACCCAGTCTTGGCGGCCCACTCATGAGCCCCTGGCCAACCGAACTGTCCAAACCACGGTTCCTTCGCTCCCACATACTCTGTGGTGGACTCGTTGTTGGCGGCGGCTCGTTCCTTGATTTCCGCATAGGCGTTACGTGACTCGATGTCATCTCGCAACCAGTCGCGGAACATCAGCGCGTAGCGCTGACCTGGAGTCCCTACCTGGCGCATGTGAATGTGCGTGATGTTGCCTGGGTCTATCGACCCGTACAGGCGTTTCTCCCACTGGCTCTGTTCTGGAAACTCGGGTTTCGGCTCGTCAAACATTGTTCGCCCGAAAAAGCCAGCTCCGTTGAGTTGTGATTCCAGGGAATCCACAACCGACAAACGTAGAACTGTCACCTGGACATCGATCACGTCCTTGGCCTTGAGGCCCCAGATCGCGGTTGATCCAGTATGGTCAATACGCAAAGCATTGGGCCCCATCGCATATCGAAGGCGCGCCGCAATCCGTTCGAAGCGATGCGCCCACTCTGGATCGGGCTCCACCAGCTGCAGCTTCTCGGGCCGGGTCGCGGCACGCCGCAGACGCAAATTCTCCGAGGCCGGTTCGATCCGTTCGGTCCACAGCCGCCGCAACTCGGCACGCAAGTGATCGACGTCGCCACTGTTCTCTATCACCACGTCGCAAGCCTCGCGCCGCTGTCGGTCCGACGCTTGGGCGTTGATGCGCCTTTGTGCGTCCTCGGCAGCCATCCCTCGCTCAGCCAGACGCTGCAGACGCAGTACATGTGGAGCCTCGACATCGATGACTAGGTGAAAATGCGGAGCGCTGCGCGTCTCCACCAGCAAGGGGATATCTTCAACCACAATGGTGTCTTCGCTTTGGCGTTGCACAAGTTCATTCGCACGCTCGCGCACGAGAGGATGAATGATCGCCTCTAGCTGCGCCCGAGCCACGTCGTCGCCGAATACGCGCTGGGCTAGCGCCTTGCGATCAAGTGAACCCTCCTCGGTGAGGATGCCACGGCCAAAGTGTCGGATCACTTTTGCCAGGCCATCAGATCCAGGGGCCACCACCTCATGTGCCAGACGATCGGCATCGACAACGAAAGCTCCGAATTCGGCCAATATGGTGGCAACCGTGGATTTTCCCGCGCCGATGCCACCGGTCAGTCCAACTTTAAGCATTCTTATAGTTTCGCAAATGCACATTCGTCCCAACGCAACAACCCTGCACCAATCGGCAACGTGTCGCTGAATTGTTCCCAAACGAGTGACCTCATACCGACTTGTGGGCATGAAACTGGCCCCACACCATGCGGTGTGGGGCCAGTTGACGTTGCAAAGACTTCGCCACTATGGCAATCAGTCAATCAACCACGTACCGACGAGTCGCCTCGCCTGGAACTTAGTTACCAGCTAGCTTCTCACGCAGTGCCGCGAGAGCCTCGTCAGTGGCCAGGGTGCCCGAGGGCTCCTGCGGAGCCTCGGACTTCTTCTTGCTGGCCTTCTTCTCCTCGCCACTAGAGCTCGAGGACGAGCCGCCGTCGCTGTCATCGCCTTCGGAGCTGACGGGCTTAGCCGGCGGCTCGGAGATGACCTGCTCGGAGATTTGCTTGCCGTGTTCTTCCCAACGGGCACGGGCGTCGGCGTACTGACGCTCCCACTCTTCGCGAGCTTCGTCGAAGCCTTCCATCCATTCGCCGGTGTCGGGGTCGAACCCGTCCGGGTAGATGTAATTGCCCTGGTCGTCGTACTGAGCGGCCATGCCGTACAGCGTCGGGTCGAACTGCTCTTCGGCCTCAACATACGCTTCGTTGGCCTGCTTGAGCGACAAGGAGATACGGCGACGGTCCAGGTCAATGTCGATGACCTTCACCATGCACTCGCTGCCGACCTTGACGACCTGCTCGGGCACCTCCACGTGGCGCTCGGCCAACTCGGAGATGTGCACGAGGCCTTCGATACCATCCTCGACGCGCACGAACGCACCGAAGGGAACCAGCTTGGTGACCTTGCCTGGAACAATCTGGCCGATGGCGTGGGTACGAGCGAACTGACGCCACGGGTCTTCCTGGGTGGCCTTGAGAGACAGCGAGACGCGCTCGCGTTCCAAGTCGACCTCGAGAACTTCAACCTCAACGGGCTGGCCGACTTCGACGACCTCGTTGGGGTGGTCGATGTGCTTCCAGGACAGCTCGGAAACGTGGACCAGACCGTCCACGCCGCCCAGGTCAACGAACGCACCGAAGTTGACGATCGAGGACACGACACCCTTGCGCACCTGGCCCTTGGCGAGCTGGTGCAGGAACTCGGTGCGGACCTCGGACTGGGTCTGCTCCAGCCAAGCACGACGAGACAGGACCACGTTGTTGCGGTTCTTGTCCAGTTCGATGATCTTGGCTTCGAGTTCCCGGCCCACATACGGCTGCAGGTCGCGAACGCGGCGCATCTCCACCAGCGAGGCGGGCAGGAAGCCACGGAGGCCGATGTCGAGGATGAGGCCACCCTTGACCACTTCGATGACGGAGCCACGTACGACGCCGTCCTCTTCGCGGATCTTTTCGATGGTGCCCCAGGCGCGCTCGTACTGGGCGCGCTTCTTCGACAGGATCAGGCGGCCTTCTTTGTCTTCTTTCTGAAGAACCAAGGCCTCAACGTGGTCGCCCACGGCAACAACGTCGCTGGGGTCGACATCGTGTTTGATCGACAGTTCGCGCGAGGGGATGACACCCTCGGTCTTGTAGCCGATGTCGAGAAGGACTTCGTCCCGATCGACCTTGACGACGGTACCTTCTACGATATCGCCGTCGTTAAAGTATTTGATCGTCGCGTCAATCGCGGCAAGGAGATCCTCGTCAGAGGAAAATTCGTCAACCTTGGTGCTATTCTCAGCGGCGTTGCTCGAGGTGGCCTCGATGCTGCTCGTCATGTGGGCTGGTGCTCCGGATACGTTCGTTATGTCAACTCGCGTCCGCGCCGCGTGCACGGCCGCGAATGCTCGTCAGAATCTGGTCTGAGTCGCCCTGCCAGACTTCCATCACTCGATCCGCGTGGATGGACTTCGTCCATCCACGGTGTCGGAAGCGATGAGCCGCCAAATTCACGTTCCAGCTAGTTTCTCGATCCAGCCACAGCCTAAGCCTGGTACGAAACAATGTTTTTGCTGCTTAAACGCCTAGCATGTGACCTGCTCCCTTCCGAGGTCACAGGCATAACTCACACCATGTTCAAGGTTACCCTGCGCGATATCACCAATGCCAGTGGCATTGCGCATCGGTGTCTGGGCCCACGCAAAAACGTGACCGAACAGCTGGTCGGAGGTGGGTCGGCGAGGCCGACCTTTTCGAAGAGAGGAACTTCACATCAGCACGCCCAGGTAATCCGAGCAGTTACACAAGGCTGTGATTTCGATAAGCGTCTCTCGTGCCGTATCTCCTCACCCATGGCAGGCATGGGCCAGCGGTGGAACTGGGTACCGGCCCGTCCTGGTGTACCTCAGTGGGCTGCTTCATCCCAGGTACGACCGTAGCCAGCAGACACCGCAAGCGGAACCGACAGCTCACCTGCCGCGCCCATCGCATCGCTGACAACTTGTTCCAGCTGCTCGCGCTCCCCCTTGGCCACCTCAATCACCAATTCATCGTGTACCTGTAGCAATACCCGAGAATCGAGCTTGCGTGATTCCAGCTCACGATCCACCTTCAACATGGCGACCTTCATTATGTCGGCGGCCGTGCCCTGGATAGGCGCGTTGAGAGCCGCTCTCTCCGCCATTTCCCGACGTTGCCGGTTGTCCGACATCAATTCTGGAAAGTAGCGTCGCCGCCCCATCATGGTCTCGGTATAGCCGTCATGACGTGCCTTTTCCACGACTCTGTGCAAGTAGTCACGCACGCCCCCGAACCGTTCGAAATAGGTCTCGGTCAGTTGGCGGGCCTCCTCGGCCGAGATACCCAATTGTTGGCTGAGTCCATAGGGCGACAGGCCGTAGGCCAAGCCATAGGACATCGCCTTGATGCGGCGACGTTGCTCGGCGGAGACTTCATTTGTCGGCACTGAGAACACGGCGGCGGCCACCGTCGAATGCAGATCCTCGCCAGTGCGGAATGCGTCGATCAGACCCTCGTCTTGCGATAGATGCGCCATAATCCGCATCTCGATCTGTGAATAGTCAATGGTCATGAGCGTGTCATAACCAGAGCCGACGACGAAGCCATCGCGAATGTCACGCCCAGCCTGGCTTCGCACGGGAACATTTTGCAAGTTGGGATCAATGGAGGAGAGCCTCCCCGTGGCCGCGACAGTCTGATGGAACGTGGTGTGGATGCGTCCATCGCTTTGGATGGTGCCACGCAGCCCCGCCACGATCTGCTTGAGTTTCTCGGAGTCACGGAAACGCAGCAATTGTTCCAGCGACGGATGACCGGTCTTGGCGAACAATTGTTGCAGCGCCTCGGCGTCTGTGGTGTAGCCAGTCTTGGTGCGCTTGGTCTTGGGCATACCGAGATCCTCAAACAACACCTGCTGCAATTGTTTGGGCGAACGAAGGTTGAACTGCTTGCCGACAATGCGATAGACCTCGTCGGTGGCCTCCTTGGCAAGAGTGGAGAAACGGTCCTCCAGGCCTGAGAAGTGGTCGTCGTCAGCGGCGATGCCGACCGTCTCCATGTTCGCCAACACGACCCCTACCGGGTATTCCAGCGTGGAGGCCAGCTTCGAGACATGACGTTCTTCCAGTGCCTTGCGCAGTTCAACGGCCAGCTCCGCGATAGCCGCGGCAGCGGCGCAGTCGGCGGCCAAAAGAACCCGCGTATCGCTCCCGGCCTCGTCAAGGCCCGCTAGCGTGCCCTCTTCGGCCGTGGCTGCTTGATGCTCATCCAGTGTCCGTCCCAAATACTGCTGACATAGGTCGGACAACTCATATCCGCGCTGTTCGGGCCGAACCAAATAAGCCGCGAGCAATGTGTCGCACTCCATGCCCTCCACGCGCGGCCATCCGACCGAAGCGGCACCCCACAAGAAGTGTTTGAGGTTGTGCAACACCTTCGGTCGCGCGCAGTCAGCCAACCATGTAGCCCACGCGGACTCGTCGTCCTCATTGAGCTGCGAGGGTTCGAACCACAGCGCTTCGGATCCCGCCGCCAGCGCCACCGCCTCGATCTCGCCACCGCCAGCGGCGAACGTGCCACGATAGGCGATGCCAATCGGGCCCGTGGCGTGGTCGTCAAACCACTGGCCAAGGTTTCCTGGTTCCAGAGCCACAGCGGATAGGTCGAGAACGTCCTCGGGCTCGGTCACAATGCCGTCGCCTAGGGAAAACTCCGAGAGCTGCCGGTTGAGTCTCTCCCCCAGGCCTCGAAATTCGAGAGTGTCGAACAGGGAGTTCGTGGCCTCCTGAGACCAGCCTTGCCACGTCACGTCCGCGAGGTCACGGTCGAGATCGACGTCATCGAGGAGGCGGTTGAGATCGTAATTGCGGCGTACGTCGTCTAGGTGGTCACGAAAGCTTTGTCCGACCTTGCCGCCGATGGAGTCGGCGGAGTCGATGATCTGTTCTAGGCTGCCGTACTTGTTTATCCACTTGGCGGCCGTCTTTCCGCCGACTCCGGGCACTCCGGAAAGGTTGTCGGATTTCTCCCCAACCAAAGCCGCAAGATCGCGATATCGGTCGGGCCTGACCAGATACTTCTCTTCGACGGACTCGGGCGTATAGCGCTTGAGTTCGGTGACGCCTTTGACGGGGTAGAGCAGGGTGGTGGTGTCGTTGACCAGTTGGATCGCGTCGCGGTCGCCTGAGGAAATCAGCGTTTCCCAGCCCTGTCGTTGAGCGTGGGCGGCGAGGGTGGCGATGATGTCGTCAGCCTCGTAGGTGGCCTTTTCGATCCAGCAGATGTTGAACGCGTCGAGCAGTTCCTTGATCAGCGGGATCTGGCTCTTGAATTCCTGTGGGGTCTCGTCACGCCCTGCTTTGTAGTCGGCGTATTTCTCGGTGCGGAAGGTGTGGCGGGAAACGTCGAATGCCACAGCCACGTGGGTGGGTCTTTCCTCGCGCAGAAGTCCAATGAGCATCGAGGCGAAGCCATAGATGGCATTGGTGGTTTGCCCGGTGGAGGTCGAGAAGTTCTCCGCCGGTAGTGCGAAGAACGCCCGGAAGGCCATGGAGTGGCCGTCGATCAGCAGCAGTCGAGTTTTTTGGGAAGCCATCACTCCTTGAGCTTATCGGCGGAGTATGACAAAAGCGTGGGTGGCCACGCTTCGCGTGGCCACCCGAGTCGTCTATGGGGGTTGATGCCCGTGGTCGGCTATTCGCTGGCTTCCTTCGCGTCGGCCTCGTCGACAATGCGTTGAGCGACGTCCTTCATTGACAGGCGATGGTCCATCGCGGCACGTTGGATCCAACGGAAGGCATCGGGCTCGGCCATGCCGTATTGAGTCATGAGGAGGCCCTTGGCACGGTCGACCAGTTTGCGTACTTCAAGACGATCGGTGAGGTTCTCAACCTCTTTTTCCAGGGCCACCATTTCCTGGAAGCGAGTGAGCGACAGCTCGATAGCCGGCACCAGGTCGCTCTTTTGGAACGGCTTCACCAGGTAGGCCATCGCTCCGGCGCTCTGGGCGCGGGCGATGAGATCCCGCTGGCTGAACGCGGTCAGGATGACCACGGGGGCGATGCGAGCGGAGACAATCTTCTCCGCTGCTTGCAGGCCGTCCATGATCGGCATTTGAATGTCACAGATCACCAGGTCGGGTTCGTGTTCCGTGGCCAGCTGGACGGCGGCTTCGCCGTCCGCCGCTTCGGCGACCACGTCGTATCCCTCTTCGGTGAGCATCTCGGCCAAGTCGAGGCGGATCAGGCCTTCGTCCTCGGCGATGAGCACCCGCTTGCGCGGGACCTCAGCCTTGCTCATGTTCGCTTGTCCCTTTCCTACCCGGGTGTCGAGTTGGACCGTGAGTTTAGTTCCGGCTCACCTTGCGTGTAAGAGTAACCGGTCAGTACCCGCCCGGTCATGGGGCTATCGCCTCCCTCACGATTTTCCTGCGCTGGTGTGGTGTGACGCCCGTTGAGAGCGCTAGTCCTCCTGCATTGCCTCTTGCATGGGTCGGGGTAGATGAGTACGCAGGAACTCGCACGACATACGCCAGGCTTCGGCGCGAGCTTCCGTGTTGCGTTCGGGAGTGCCGCCTAGTTCGAAGATGACGCCCGGGCCAGGGCTGGTGGTCGACGTCTGGGGCTGAGCACCGGGTGGTCCGGCGACGGAATGGCCAGCGCCAGCTAGGACAATGTGGTCAAACGGATAGGGGTGTTCGTGTTCGCGTAGTCGTTCATACGCGACTTGGGAGTAGCTCACCGAGTCCCACATCTGGTCGTCCTCGGCACTGATGAGCAGCACCGCCCCCCGAATCCATTCGACGGAAATGGCCACCTGTTCCAGGTGGTCTGGGTCAAGGGGAACCTCAGGGAAGACATCACGCAGCGGGATGGGCACTTTCAAGTCAATGCGATGGCTAAGATCCTCCGGCGGCGAATAGGGCAGATAGGTGATGGCCTGCCCTTGTTCTGTCCACGAGTTGGTCCCGGCGCGCACGATGTCGTCCAGCCGCCCCTGGTAGTAGTCGATTCCCTCGGTGACAATGCCGCTACCAACCACGCTGACAACAGCGCCGATTCGGCTGTCTCGGCTGGCGTAGAGCAGCGAAGCCTCGCCGCCACGAGAGCCACCGAGCAGGCCGATCGAGCCTGCCGCGAAGCCCTGTTCCTCAAGAAAGGTCACAGCTTCGGAGAAGTACTCCAAAGGGATGTCCTTGAGAACTGGTGGCCTGTCCCCCGCGGCGAAGTATGCCAACGCTAGGGCGGTGAACCCTGCTTCGGCCAAAGCCGCGGCGTCACGTTCGTGCATGCCGCCTTCAGAACCGCCCAGCATGATGACCGCCGCGTCGGATTCAATGTCGGTGGGGCGACACAACACTCCGGTGAGCCCGTATTCGCGCAACGTTTCGCGATCCGATTCGATACTCATGTTGTTCACCGTAGACGGTCTCTGTTAGGCGCGGGCGTCTCAGCGCACGATTGTGGTCACCGGGCAGATGCGATTCCCTGCGACCAAGCCCACCCCGCTACTTCGACGCGGTTGCGCACCCTAAGTTTCTGTTGAATGTTGGCCAGGTGGTTCTTCGCGGTTCCAGCACTGATGAACAGGGCCTGGGCTATCTCGGAGTTACTCAACCCCTGGGCGACTAGCCGTGTGACTTCCAGCTCACGATCGGTCAGGCTGGTGAGGGCTGGCCCAGCAGTAGCACCTTCCCGCAAATGGCGCAACAGCCGCACTGTGACCTGTGGGCTAATGAGGGAGTCTCCGGCTACGGCGGCGCGAATAGCCTCGACCATGAGGGTGGGACCGGACCGCTTCAGCAGAAAACCACACGCGCCGCCTCGTAGCGCGGCGTAGACGTAACTGTCCAGATCGAAGGTGGTGACGACGACGACCTTCATGGGTTTTTCTATGTCGGGGCCCGCCAGCGCGCTGGTGAGTTCGAGTCCGTCCATTCCTGGCATGCGAATGTCGGCAAGAATCACATCCGGTTCGATCTGGCGGGCCTGGGAGAGGGCGCTGTGCCCATCTGCTGCTTCAGCGATAACACTCATGTCGGGTTGTGCGTCGATGACCATGCGGAACGCGCTGCGAATCGCCTCTTGGTCGTCGGCGAGGAGGACTCGGATCGTCATGAGTCTTTGCCCTCATTCGTCGGTTGCGTCGGGTTGCGGTGAGTGTGGATTTCGAGCGGAAGCCGCGCCTCGAGGCGCCAACCGTCGCGGGTCGGCCCGGCGGTGAGCCTACCGGCGAGAGCTTCGGTGCGCTCGTTTAGGGAAGGGAGTCCCACTCCGCCACGGGGTCGGACATTGGCGCAAGCGAGTCCTCCCGCGTTGTTCTCGACGACGACCACCACCTCATTGAAGTCGTTGGTGACGGCTACTGATATGTCAGTGGCGGTTGGGGCGTGCCGCCGTACGTTGGTGAGGGCTTCCACAATCAGTCGATATACGGTGCTTCCGATCTCGCGCGGTACCTCGTGGGCTTCTACTTCAATCACGCTAGTGACCTGGGCGGTGACCGAGGTTGCGAAGCGCTCCATCAAGTCTGGAAGTTCGGCCAGGCCCGGCAAGCTCACGGGGATTGCTGGCGCGTTGTCCTCGCAGCGTTGTGTGGCACGTAGCAGAGACACTGTGCGGTCCATGGAGGTCATTGCCGCGATCCCGGCCGTCTCGATCCGAGCTAGCGACTCCTTGAGCACCGCGTCTCTCGTGCCCCCTGCCGCCGAGTCGATGACCACTTGTGCGGCCTGGGCCTGGGCAATCATTCCACTGATGTCGTGGGCCACATAGTCGTGTAGATCGTGGGCGAGGCGAAGTCGCTCATCGTGCTGGGCGTCGGCGATTGCCCGCTGGCGACGGTTCTCCACGTAACGCAGGTAGACCCCGGCGATTGCCGCGCCGATGGGCCCCAAGGCCCAAAAGGCCGCGGCATAGAACAACTCCTGGCCACTGAGAGGTTCAAAGTGCTCTCCAGGCGCGACACGGTAGATGCTCGTGGCAACTGCCAAAGCTGCGAGGACTCCGGCGATGATGGCGCTGGCCGGCGGAGAGAAGCGACCCAAGAGGCCCACCAGTACGCACAGCAAGAGTGACTCGACCATCCCACTGGGAGGAACCGCTAGCGTCTCGAAACGAATTTCCAACATCGTGACTAGTAGCGATACGGCTCCGCTGATGCCTGTGAGGGCGGGCAACCACGACCGCGAGCGCGGCCACCACAGCAACGTGATGGCGACAGCGCTGCTGACGGTCGCGAGCGGAATCGACCAAGGATTCCCGAGTGCGGCGATACTCAACGCGCTCACGACGAACGTTCCCGCCAATAGGCGGGCTCGCTGATAGGGAAGGGCGGAGTCGCTCACAGGTTTAAGTCTAGGGAGTGCGGAGCTGTCTCACCTGTGCCGATCGGCATATTGAGGCCTTTCTGGGTCCGGTTTTGAGGCCGATCGGCATCTGGGCCCGGGGTTGGGCTGGAACGAGCATGGAGTGGTCAGCGAAAAAGCCACCTCGGTAGGGACTGCATCATGCGACCAAAGATCACCTTGTCGGCATCTGTCAACGATTCGAGCGAGGTCCAGCCCGGCCCACATAGTCCTGGGTGGCTTCGGCGCGGGCTGCGGGCTTGGCCTGATTGGTCGGGCTACGCGGCGGCTGCCTGGTCAGGATTCTACGGCCTGCTGGGAGGACTGTGGACTATGGGAATGCCCGGGTTTCCGTTCGGCGAGGCAGAGCCGGAGGAGGTCCGCAGCCACACGTTGTTTGGCGCGGAGACGGCCGGGAGCATGGGGCCGTGGATCGCTGCGCTGGGTGTGGCCGGTGCGGTTGTCGCGCTTTTGATGGCACGCGGCACCGCGCCGAAAACCATTGGGGTGGGGTTGAGTTTGTGGGCCATCACCTGGGCGGTTTCTCTTGTTGTTGTCATTCCTGACCACCGGCCCCTTATGGCTCTGGCATACACGCCGTTGGGCCTCGTGGGCACACCTTTGGGGTGGCCAAGCGATTCATATGCGGAGTTTTTCTCCCTGGTTTACCCCTGGACCACTCTCAATCTCTTTGTCCTCATGTTTGGGGGCTTGTTGTGGTCGCTGACCGCCATCGCGTTTCTTCGCCGATCATCAGGCCGATGTGTCCACTGCGGACGGCAACCGGGAGTGGAGGAGGACTGGACCTCTCCGAAATCGGCCGCCAGGTGGGGCCGTTGGGCCGTCTACGTTTCGCTAGTTGGCCCTCTGCTGTATGTGGTCACACGATTGGCGTGGACGCTCGGCTCGCCGGTCGGGATTTCCAGCGAGTTTCTCGATCAGATGCACCAGGACGGTTCGGTGTGGGCAGGTCTGTATCTAGGCTTGTTTGGGCTGCTGGGGGCACTCTTGACGTTGGGCCTCGTGCAGCGATGGGGTGTCGTATGGCCGCGCTGGGTGCTAGGGCTGGCCGGAAAGCGAGTGCCGCGGGCCTTTCCGATCACGTTTGCCTCCATCGTCGCCCTGTGCATCGGCTCGGCTGCCTCGACGCTACTGGTAGTGGCGGACTGGTCAGATACTGACCATCTGTTGGCCAATCCGGGTTTGCTGTGGCCACTGTGGGCTCTGGGCTTGGGGGCCGCGACGCTTGCCTACCACTACCGGACACGGGACGCCTGCTCATACGACATCACCGACCTTCGAGGCTTACTCACCCACAGGGTGCTTCCTACCTTGTCCCCGGCTCGTTGCCCCGATGTACGCACCTCCGATCGCCCCCTGAAACCTCACTCGGACAAAACCTCGCTGAGGAGGCGGCGTAGCCAGCGCGGCGAGAGGGGTTTGTTCGGAGCACGAGACAGCCCATCTCCAATACGCCTGCCATCACGAGGCACGGAGTCTGTGAAACCGCACAGAGTTGACGTCCGTGTTTGGATCGCCTCCACGTTGCAAAGACAATCGCCAAGCATATTGGAGATGGGCCGCCCTGCCCTAACATCACCGCAGGCAGGCTTTTGTGGGTCAGAATTCCGGATGTTTACTGGTGAACTCAACCAAATTCGCGTGGAAGTCAGTCAGGCCATCACCGGCGGAGCCAAACACGTACCACATGATCCACCAACCGCCCTTGGGCGTGAGATACGCGCGTCCCAGCGGACTGCCGGTACGGGTATCACTGCGATAGATGTCGAGCGAATCGCCATGGTTTGAGCCATAAAGGTGGTACATGTGCGCCTGGTTGGGAAACGAGCCATAGTGTTTGCCAGGTTCAATGCTGGCCGACATTTAGCCCACCCCCTTCAGGGCAGAGTCAAAGTTCGCCTCAGCTGCTGCCAGAAGCGCGTCCTGCCATTCGCGACTGCGGCCGCTGAACGGGGTTTCCCAATCAGTATCGGTTATGAACCCGCGCGACACCAAAATCGTGGCCACCGGGATCACCATGCACTGTCCCTGGAGATTCAGTGCCAATGCCGATCCACGTGCCGCATGTGGAGACACCATGTACGTGTCGGATTTGAAGACGAATTCCACCACTGAGTCAGAGGTCGGCTTGAAGTCTCTCATCAGCACCACCGGTTTCCCACCACCGAAAAGTGCTCGTCCCCAGCTGTTCGCATCCCTCTGTATCGGAAATCCGACAGTTCTGTCTGCCGTGGCATTGCGAGTAGCTCCTCGTAATGTCAAGACGACCCGTCAATAGTTGACCGTTTTCCCTGGCAGGTCGCCATTGTGATACCCAGGACCACCCCGGCTTCGCATCGTGAATCCCGTTGGTCCCAAACGAGATTGCTTCCACCGCAGCGTCTCTGAGGGTGAAGATTGCCCCACCAATTATGAGAATAGAAGAGCATTTGTCCTGGTAGCAAGCATAATCTGCGGCCGAGTTCTCTCACCACATTGCTTGGACACACGCAACCGTTGCACAAATTTTGTGCGGGTGACATTGTGAAATGCTCCTGCTACGGTGTGAAGATTGTTACGAGGCTTACGGAGTGCCAATGGCAATGTCAAAGTTGGCGGCTTGGTTTGTAGCGACTGAGATCCGCACACTTCGCAATGAGGCGGGCCTTTCCCAAGAACGGGCAGGCGCACTCATGATGCGACACCGCAACACGATTGCGGCTTGGGAGGCAGGAACCAGCCTCCCGGCACTGGACTCGATCAGGGGCATTTGTCATCACCTTGGTGCCACCGCTGAACGCACGGAATACCTGGAAGCCGTGATCCGACAGCATCGCACCACAGGGTTGGTGGACGACCTCGTTGACATCCACGATATCTACTGTCTCGCTCACGCCGAACGCTTCTACGGCGAAGTCAGCAAATGGGAGCCGCAATTCATACCCGGTGTCCTCCAAACTGAGGAGTACCACTTCAGTCCGCTTACACGCGACTACCGGGTCGATGAGAACATCCTGTCGCGGACCTGGCAGGTTAAGAGCAGTAGGCAAAAGGAGTATCGGGACCGCGAGCCGGTCCCGACCACCAGGGTAATCCTAGGCGGGGACTCCATCCGGTTTCTCGACCACATCGAGAACCGGCGCAAGCAAGTTGACTATCTGTTGGAGAGCGCTGAGCTCCCGGGCTGGGAAATCCGGGTCATTCAGCAACCTCACCCAGGTATGCGAGGTGGGTTCGATGTCCTGAAACCAGCGGGCTTCAAGCACGCTGGGCCCGCGTTCAGTTACGTGGAGACTCTGGACACGAGCTTGTATATCGAGGAGCAACACAGGGTCCAGGCTTATGATCAAGCCTACAAAGGAATGTGGGACCGCGCAATTCCGATCAAGGAGTATATAGATGGCACGTAATGTTTGGCGCAAGAGCTCGCGCAGTGGCAGTACCGGCAACTGCGTCGAGACGAAAGCCAGTGGTGGGGCGTTTTGCGTCCGTGACTCGAAACTCGGAGACAACTCCCCCGTGTTCGGCATGACCCGCGAGGATTTCTCCGGGTTCCTGCGGTCCACGAAGTAACTACATATCCAAGAGCGTCGCGTCAGGTGGGCTGATCAGCGGCGATAGATCATTTTTCGACACGAAGCTGGGAAGCGGACGAACCAAAGCTGGGAACTAAGGTTCGCGATTCTACGTCGGAGAGTGAACGATCCGAGACTCTCGACTCCGAGGGAATCACCAACTCGGACTGTCAGCGCGCACGCGGGCTCTTGAGACACAACTCCACACAGCATCGGGCGGCTCCACTACACGGAGCCGCCCCATCGTTGTTCGGGCCACAAACTCGATGATATGACGTTGGCTTACGTCCGACGACCGTGTCGGTTGCGAGCCTTCAGGGTTCCTCCCGGTAGCGGTGGGGCTGGCAACCGCTTAGTGGTGCCTTGGTAGCCCTCAACCTGACCAAACCGGTCGCTTTCGTTTTGCCACTCAGTGCGGAATCGCTCAATCTCCTCGTGGCTGCGTCCCACGAAGTTCCACCACATCACAATCTCCTCGGCAAATGGCTCGCCGCCCAGGAGCACAATCCTTGCCGGGCTCGATTTCAGCGTCCTCAACCGCAGAGTCTTTGCGCCCGCGTCACGGCAGCCAAGATCAGCGGGACCCAGCCGCACTCCCTCCATTGCCACCTCACCGGTATCTACGAGCACCCCATGTTCGAAGTCCGAGCGGACCTCAAGCACGAGAGTTGCGTCAGCGCCCATAGTGATCTCGACTCCCAATAGCGGGGAATATGTTGGCACCGGGGAGGTCTCGCCCGCGAGCGAGCCGATAAATACCCGGGCGTGAGCCTCCCCGCCGACGATTCGGCAGCCCGAGCGATCTGACAGGGCGATGCGTTCGGGGGCGTGATGCGTAAATTGGCGCGGGGCATCGGCGTCGGCCTCAGGCAAGGCCACCCACAGTTGCAGGCCGTGCAGAATCGCTGTCGAGGGCGTAGACACCTCCGAATGGGCGATGCCTCGTCCACCAGTCATGAGATTAACCTCGCCGGGGCGCACAAAGCCGTGTTCACCACCAGAGTCGCGGTGTTCGATTTCCCCTTCGAAAAGCCATGAGACGGTTTGAAGACCCGTGTGCGGGTGTGGAGGCACGTCCATGCCGTTGGCCTCACGGATGTCAGCGGGGCCATAGTGGTCGACAAAACACCAGGCTCCTATAAACGAACGCTCGCGATGAGGCAACGTTCGACGTACCAGCATCGACCTCGGACCGCCTAGAGGGACTTCGCGCCCAGAGAGCACTTGGATTGACGTTTCGGAGCCGGTTCCGCTGTGACAGTGGATTTCGTCTGGGCGGGCCTCGACGTTACTCATAGTGATTCCTCCTTGCGGCCATCGTGCCACGCGGACATGAGCGCCGAGGACGATTATCGCAGTACCAACGGTGAATAATAGGCACCACCGACATCGCCAGCCTGTTCGAGAATCCAAAGCCGACGCTGAGCAAGTGACAACGGGCCGCTATCGCCAATCTCTGTAGCGACCACTAGTTCGGACGGTTCCTCCCTCGGGCCACGCATGAGCTCAGCCATCCCTGCCACCGTAAGGGGCTCGAACACTGTGGCCAAGTCGAGTTGGAAATCGAACTCTTGCCTGATTTTGGATACCACCCGCAAAGCGAGCATCGATGATGCCACCTATGGAGAAGAAATCGTCGTTGGAGGCCGAAATCCTTGTGGCCCAAGATCTCCGCCCACATTTCAGTATGGTGTTTTCGACCGAGTCACCCACTCTCGTGGCGCTGCACGTCTCCGAAGCGGGTTCCAACTCTGGAGATGGGGGAACCCTTGGCGTTGGCGACGAGAAAGTCCTCTTGGCCACTGTAACCAGCTAGCATGATGACGCATAGCGCGCAATCGGTCTTAACCGCGGTGGCGCCATTGTTTTACCTAGGGCGTGGATGGCTGAAAACGAGGGACTGCAGGGTCTATAGAAAACGATGTGACTGGCTTCTCTTTGAAATGCACGATAGGCATGGGCCGAACATGACAACTGATGTGCGGCGGGAAAGATACTTCCTCGCCTTAACGCCACCTCATCTAGATCCAGGCTCGAACATCCGCCTGGGCCGGGCCCGCCCCAGTAGCGCCTCACCTCGGTATGGGCGACGCAAGAACATGGCCCCTCACCCAACACACTGTTAGCGTGGCTCTTAAGTCGGCGACCAGCGGAGGATGACCATGATCGAGTTTCTACAAAGTGCCTCGCTTTTGACCGCAATGCTCACCAGCGGACTACTCGCCGGACTGTTCTACGCCTATTCAATCTCCGTGATGCCTGGATTGGGTAGGGCCGACGACACATCATTCATCGTTAGCTTCCAAGGTATTAACGAAGCCATCATCAACGGTTGGTTCATGGCCAGCTTTATCGGCGGCCCGCTGCTGACGATCGTCGCCATTGGGTCGCATATTCCCGGCGAGCATCGCGACCTCCTCCCCTGGCTGGTCGCGGCCGCCGCAGCACATGTGTCCACGTTCGTCATCACAGGGCGGGTCAATGTGCCGCTCAACAACGCGCTGGCGGCGGCTGGTGAGGATTCCACGCCACACTCACAGGCACGGGAGCGATTTGAAACGCGCTGGAATCGATGGAACAACGTTCGCACTCTCACTAGCCTCGCAGCCTTCTTCTGCCTCGCGGTTGCCCTCTTCGTTCGCTGACAATCATCGACAGCGCCCGCCACCTCGACACGATGGGCGGAGGCTTGGCATCGGCTCCTGTAGACACATCTTTCGCGTATCTGTTCCACGCGGCCCAGCAAAGTGGGCGCACGCAATCTCGCCTCGGCAAAGTTTAGGCTGGTTGACCGACAGATGCGAACACTGGCAAGACCTCTTGCTTGAGCCTCACAGGAGTCTAATGTGACTCTCATCTTCCGTGCCCGTCTCCTCGCGGCCCCTGTTAGCCCTTTCCATAAGCTTCCAGGCAGTTGGGCCAACACTCAACGCCGTCAACATCTTCGCCAGACCTGATGTCTTCGAT
The DNA here is from genome assembly GCF_016925535.1 of Natronoglycomyces albus. Lineage (NCBI taxonomy): Bacteria > Bacillati > Actinomycetota > Actinomycetes > Glycomycetales > Glycomycetaceae > Natronoglycomyces > Natronoglycomyces albus. Next base: position 2,108,874 of record NZ_CP070496.1, read on the forward strand.
CGCCCTGCTGATCGCCGCACCTTTACCAGTCCGCTATGCGACCCCATCGCTGACGATCGCGTTCATTTGGGGTACTGGCGTCATCATCGTGGCAGCGATCGAACGCATCCATACGCCGGGGGCCAGCTCCTTCCTCGGGAACCTGGCCATCGCCGCCGCCTATTTCCTGGTAGCGGTCTCGCTGTTGCGATCACGTACGAAAATGAGGCGCGTTCGCCCGCGACCACATGATAACGTTTCACGACTGTTCGAAGGTCATTCTCTGACCGCTCAATACAGAAGGGAGAACTATCGCATGTCTAGTCTTGCCAATCTCGCAACCGTGCGGGATCTACTCAGGAGATTCAATGATTCATCTTTCCGTTGCCAACCTCGAACGCTTCGCACGATTGGGGAATAACCCCACCCTTCATCTCTCCCGCTTGCAAGGCCACAGCGAGCGAGGAAGCCTACTGCCCGAGCACGTGCTGGTCGCCCACGACGACGAACGCGACTTGGGACGCATCGCTATCGTGACCTATCCCGACGGAGCTACCCGCCTGTACCTGTGGGATTCGCCCCTGGACCACCCTGAGAGCGCGCCAGTTCACCGGGTACTCATAACAGGCGCCATCGATCGAGCTCGGGCTGCTGGCATGACGAACTTGGGCACCACGATCGTCGATCAAGACGATACCGACCCCGCTGGAAAGCGCGCGGCCCTCGCCGAAGACGGCTGGCTGGCCGACAGCGAACGACTGGAGCTGCAAGCAGATACGTCATCTCGACCGGTAGCCCCAGAGGTGGTACAGACGTCACCTCAGGATGCGAGCATCACCGCTGTCATGGCGGCTTCCATGTCGCACAGCCTTGACGACTACGACCGTAACCAAGTGGCGGAACTGGGAGCCGAAAAAGCTGCCATTGGTTACCGCGACATGATGACCTCCGGCAATTCGGAAACACCATGGCTGACATACCAGGGGCCCAATGGCTGCGATGGAGTGGCCGCGCTGATGCCGCTTGACGATGAACTCTGTTTGGGATACCTCGGAGTTGATCCGAGCGCTCGCAAGCAAGGCATTGGGGGCAAGCTAGTCAACGCGATGGTGGACATGGCTTACAAGAGCGGACTGAGCAAAGCTACGGCAAGTGTGGCCGTGGACAACAAGCCGATCCGGGCCACGCTGGATGCAGCAGGCTTTACCACGAGGTCGAAGCGCACCGACTTCGAACGAAAGCTCTAACACAATGACGGCCTCGCGGGAGCCCCGTCTCGCGAGGCCACTTTTTGATGCACGTTCCACAACACTGAACTGCGCATATCCTGCTACTAATAGCCCCGGGTACTACAGATAGCTCTGTATCGGCACGCCCGATAGTTCGGTGGGCCTGGAACGGCCGAGAACCTACCTACTTTTCTGGCCCGGGCTAAGCCAGCAAAACCGACACGTCAGTAGCGGCGCCGGGGCCGATTAGTTTTCTCGTCAGAGCCTCGGATGAGGCATACACACTAGACCGAGAACTATTACGCCCCTAGCGTATGTAGTGGCCACGCACGGGCTCCTGGCGCACACTGGTGCCATGGCCCAACGTTCCTTTAGCGGCGACGTCGCCGCTCTCTATACCCGTTTCCGTCGTGGATTCCCTGATCACGTCGTTGAATCTCTCCTCGCTAACCTCGAAGTACAACCGCACGACAGGGTTCTCGACCTTGGCTGCGGCACCGGGCAGCTCACCGTGCCACTCGCTAAGCGGGTAAAGGCCGTCATCGGGCTAGACCCCGAACCCGATATGTTGGCTCACGCTATCGCCAACGCCAACGACAAGGGCATTGACAACATCTCGTGGATGTTCGGGACCGATGAGGACCTTCCGACGTTGCGGAGACTCTTGGGGGACGAAGCGCTGGGAGCGATCACAACCGCGACGGCTATTCATCTCATGGATGAAAAGCAGCTCTTTACCAACTCCGTGCCTCTCTTGCGACCCGGTGGGACCGTTTCTGTCATCGCCAATGGGACACCCTTGTGGCTTCACGACGCTGACTGGTCACGGGCGATAAAGAACTGTCTGGAAGATTGGTTGGGGCGTTCGGCCGACAATCACTGCGGGACCGACTCCGCCTCAAGAGCCCGCTTCAGGCTGGAGATGGAGGCCGTGGGATTGACAGTCGCGGAAACTGTTATCGAATACACCGCGCAACTGAGCATGGAGCAATTGATCGGCAATGTCTTTTCGGCTCTATCGACCCATTTGCCGGGCGCAGCAGAACGCCTTGTCTTCGCTGAGCAGGTACGGCGAAGCCTGGGCGATGAACTCGATTTCTCCGAAAATGTTCGCGTCGCGGCGCTGATTGGCCGTAAAACAAACTGACGCGAACTCAGCCTGCGGAATACGCTAGTTACTTGCCCATACTCAGAGCCGTATGCGGAGGAATCGGCCGCTTAACTAGAGCGAGGCTACCTGATGATACAGGCTTTCCGAGAAGCGCAAGTGTGCCCTAGGCGGGATACGTCACGGACCTATACGCCAACGACCCAGCACGACTACGGCCCACGCCTGGATTCGCCATCCAGTGCACTTACGACCTACACGGACATCAGGTCGTAGCGAGTACTAAGCCTGAGTCGGCCACGTTTCTTCAAGACCAGTCTCAAACGGAAGTTGAGAGACGACAGTGACTTATCTTTATCAGCCTGCATTCTTCGTATTAACACCAACTTCAACCAGCCATAAGCCCACCAATATGTAAGTAGCTATCTGCAAGAACAGCAACTGAATGCCTCCTGAAGGGCGAAGTATTTCGATGTTAGTTTTCTACCAGGAGTCATTCCTCTGCGCATCGTCTACATCGCATCGCAACCGCGCTGTAATTAGCTCTGCCACTTTAAGTACATAACACCTTCATCGTAGAATCAGGTGCTCCGCAGCCATTATCGCAGGCAGTGGAGCCATCAGTCCGGATAAGGGATGGCAATACGCCCGTGGGCTTGCGGGCGAGAACCGTACATGTTAGGGTGCGTGACGTCAAAGATTACAGCCCCCTGCAACTTGCGTCCTGACTGACTTGCAGTTGCGCCATTGCATTGCACTTAGCCCCCAACGTTAACTGGAGTCAGATTCGCCCTTCATACACTAACTCTGCCCTGTATTAACGAGATGTGTCGCCCACCGTCGGTCTAATCCAAATACTAGGCCGCCCTATGACGCGTACCTACCGCTATTATCTTGCCAAAGCATAGCGACCGTCATCTTTACATAGGAAACTAAGGTCTACACTGGTAGTATGTCCCGACGTAGAAAAGTCTACCTCTCGTTTTTCATTTAGCCCAGCGACCTATGCTAAAGATGTTTCTTCGACGCACTCGTTGGCTCTATTGCTTATGCAAAGCTTACCTCGTGCGGCTACTGACGTAGATCTTTGCATAAGTTTCATGCCCAAAATCCCGCACAATCCCTTTATTATAAAATCCCTATAGATTTTAGGAATTCAGTGAACAGCATTTCGATAAAAGCAGCTAAGACAAGGTTCATAGCACTGCTCTCAGCTTTGGTACTAATGTTCGCTACATTCGCAATTACCTCTCAAGAGGCTCATGCGATTGGAAATAATCGAGAAATACATAGGCATTGCGGCGTTAACTGGGTTGCCAGTTTTGTTCATACCGGAGTACTCCAGCAATGGCAAGCAGTCACCAGAAAACAGAGCGGCTCTTGCCAAGGAAGACTATGGGCAGGGCTTAGCGGAGGTTCCGCTGGCGCACGTGAAGTCGCAGGAAACCGCTACGAAGCTAGCTTTAGTCGTTACCGAACTGCCACTAGAGGAATGCATCGCGGGTGCGACGGTTGCAATGTTTCATATACATAACATCAATTAGGAGCGATAACAGTGAAATCAATAATGGGCACGCTCATGAAATTCTCTATGGCACTAGTTCTGATTGGAGGATTCATAGTTACCTTTAGCCAGCCAGCGGAGGCCCTAGGGAATAACCGCCTTATAGAGAGGCATTGTGGGTCTAACTATATATCAAGCGGTGGAAACGGCTACACGGCCTGGGCACGGACCGATCGTCAAGATGGTTCATGTGCAGGTCGACTATGGGCCGGCCTAATTTATGATTATCGCCAGGAAGAAACAGCAGGTTCGTCTGACGAAGCAAGCATTCGCCGCTGGGCCTATCAGAACAGGGCAGACAATGGAATCCATCGAGGATGCGACAACTGCAATCCGAGTCTTAGTTAGTAATTATGGAAACAAAAATCTGAAAGGACCTATATTTTGTTTCTTAAGAGGGCAACGCGTTGTGCAATACTATCCACTATAGTCGTCCTATTTTCCACTCTAGCTTTTGCCGGTGCAGGCAGTACGATAGGCGACAACCGCACGATCCACCGTCATTGCGGATCAAACTGGGTCGGTAGTTGGAACAATGGTTCGGAATACGTTGCTGAAACCATTAAGGAATCCGGTTCCTGCCAAGGCAGGTTGTGGGCTGGCTTTCGCACTGTAGATAGTCGCATACTAAGACCTGGAAGTACACAGATGGCGCGCGCAACCCATCAGGGCTCCAGGGCATTTCAAGGACTTCATAAAGGGTGCGACGCATGTGCAGTATCGGAATCCTGACCTAACTTTACTTGGAGTCGTTTATGAAGTTCGTGAAAATAGCCCTAGTCTCAGTGATGCTAATTGTCGCTGCATGTTCACAGCCTGCGGAGAAGTTGACTGAGCGTGAGCGAAGTGAGATTTCAAGTGTCATTGAGTATGGCTATAGCCAGGGAGACGAGCTTGAAAAAACGCTTGAAAGACTCGCTCGTTTGTGCATGGAGGACAAAGGATTTGACATTCATCCTGGAGAACCGGATTCCTCACGGACTCCATTTCCAGCTTCATTTCCCCAAATAGAGATTCGAATGGGAATCCAGTTCATGTACCAGGATGAAGAATTTATCCAAGAAAACGGGTACGGGAGATCACCCTCTGAAATGCACCCGGACATGCTGGAAGAGCCTGGTGAATTTCTTTGGCTTAGCGAAACAGAGCAGGACAAATATTACAGAGAACTAAACGGAAGTGACGGAAGTTGGATACCAATTACCTGGCCGGACGGATCTGAAATAGTAACGTATCCGACTGAGGGCTGTATGGGAGAAGTATATCATTCAGTGTTTGGCGAGGAAATCACTGAATACCATCAAAGCCTCTATTATGCATATGATGCTTTCACTGCAGAAGCAATGGATTCCGTATTCTCTAATCGCGACCTCGAAAACCTAGAAATTGAATGGTCAAGTTGTATGGCGGCGGAAGGTTTTCCAGGATTGGAAGACCCTCAAGAAGCTGCTTTCAGCTTGGCTCCTAAAATTTATAATGACGCTGGAGTGAATGGACCTGACGACGACGGATTCTCAGACCTAAAATCTCAAGAAATAGAGCTCGCTACTGCGGATTACTATTGCAATAGTACGGTAGGTTTGGATGAAGCTCGCATTGAGATATTCTGGGATAGCGTAGGCGCCTTTCTTAAAGAATATGAAGTGCAAATATTTGCTTGGTCCGAACGTGTCGAAGAAGCTAATAAGATAGCAACTGAGATGCTTCAGCATTTACGGCTGAATAATTTACCTATTCGCAAGTCTCATTACTTTCTGTAGTTTGCTATTGGCATATTAAGAGTGTTATAGGCATTCGACAAGACTCATGGCACTTTATTCGATTGAAAGGATAGCTTCTTGAATATTACGAGACACTTGGGCACCAAGGTAGCCCAGTTTTCTGTAATTATCTTCCAGTCATTGATGTTCGCTTTTGCAGCTGCTACAAATTGGCTTTTCGTGCCGCCTTGGGAACAAGTAAAGTGGATAGCTAACAACGCTAATTCTTGGACCATAATATTTGAAGGACCTACGATCTCATTGCTAGTGGCAATAACATCAAGTGCCACTCTTATAGTGTTGATTGCCGTTCTTACTCAAATTATCAAGAGCGGAGATATATCGGAACGTGTCTGGAGTTATCTCGAGAGAACATTTTTTGCAAGGATTCTAATTGGCCTGCTGATCTTGGCTAAGGCAATACCTCACGGAGAATCGGTCATTACGTTTACGGCATTTCTAATGGGTACAAGTATTCTAGAGATCGTAATACTAAAAAGAGCTAGATCAGACGACGTTTTACATTCCAAATTCATCAAGATTTTAGGAGGTTTATGATGTATAAGACACTTAGTCAGTTTAGCGCAAAACTTGCAGTTTTTGTGCAAGTTTCGTTTTGATTGGTGCCACAATAGGTTCCATTGTTCCTTCAGCGGCTGAAGCGATTGGAAACGATCGAGTGGTTCATAGGTCATGTGGATCTAACTATATTAGCAGTCACTATTCATATAATCACATTGGCGAGTGGATGAGTGTTCATTCAAGAACACAAAAACAAAGTGGATCCTGCCAAGGGCGTTTGTGGGCGGGTATTCAGCGAAGTGGATCCGCTAACTGGTCTTCAGGATCAAGTGATAATGCCACTCACTCGCAGGCCAGTAGGGGTGGCGAGGTAGGCGTACATCGCGGGTGCGATAGTTGCGGAATTTCTTTCACATAAGTAGCTGTCAATCTTGAGACCCGTCTAACAGATTGAGTTTACTCTGTACACGCCTGGATTCGCCATCCAGTGCACTTACGACCTAAACGGATACAAAACTCGGGCCCAATTGAATCCCGGGTAAACCACGTCCGGTCAAGAGCGGAACCCACATTGAAGCTGAGGGCCGGTCGGTGAACAACTGCCGACTGAACCGCTCCGAGATAGCGGCTGCGCGCTCTCGCTCTTGGAGCGGTCCAAACAGGGCCAGCCAGCAAGTACGGCTATCCACGCCTCCTCCGTGCAACGTAATCCCCTCTCCCCACATGGCCCGCAGAAGCTATCAGCAGGGGTCGAGGTCGGCAATGGTTGGGAGTTCACGCTCCGGTACTGATCTCATCCCGGTGGTGGTGCCGGAGGCGATTTGTTCTTGTAGAAGCGCGTTCTTGAGTTCGGGAGGCAGGAGCGGACGTTGTCTCAAGTCCTCGTAGGTGGTGGGGATGATGTCGATGCCGTAGCCTCCTCGTGATGGGTCGGTGAATTCAGGGCCACTTGGAGCGTTGTTGCCGGTGTTCGGGTTTGGCATGTGTAGGGCGTAGATGATCTCAACCTCGTCGACGCACCGTTGGAGTTTGAAGACTGGCCGCGGATGGTCCTGTACTTCGGTGTCGTTTCCGAGTTCTTCACGCAGTTCGCGTATCAGGGCTTGTTCGAGGCTGGCGTCGGTGGGCTCCACATGGCCGCCGGGCAGTACCCAATAGGGCGGCTGGCCAGGTTTGGTGCGTTTGATGGTGAGGATGTTGTTTTCCCCTGTGTGGATGAGGGCGCGGACCCGGATTCGCATGGTGTGCTCCTGTTTATGGTCATGTGGGTATCCAGCCGCCGTCTACGTGGATGGTTTGTGCGGTGATGAAGTCGGTTGCTGGGCTGGCTAGGAATGCCACGACCGCAGCTACGTCGTCGGGTTGGCCTCGGCGGGGCACGCATTGTCGGGCGATTTGTGTGGCTGGTGATGTGCGGTGTTGTGGCGGTAGTTTGCGTTCGGCAGGCACTTCGATGGCCCCTGGCGAGACACCGTTTACCGTAATGCCGTGCGGGCCAAGTTCGCGTGCCAGTGATCGAGTGAAGCCTTCCATGGCCGCTTTTGCAGTGACGTAGGCAGTAAGGCCGACCCGACCAATGCGGGCGTTGACCGATCCGATGTTGATGATGCGACCCCATCCTCGGTGCTGCATGTGTCTGGTGACGGCTTTGGCCATTCGGTAGTGAATGTTGAGGTTAATGTCGATAGCTTCGTTCCAATGTGGTTCATTGAGGTCGTCCCATGTTATGCGTGGGTAACTTCCAGCACAGTTGACCAAGATGTCTACGTGTCCCCAGTTGTGCAGTGTCGTGTTTACAATCTGGGTTGGAGCGGCGCTGTCGCGCAGGTCTGCTGTGGTGACTGCGGCCTGTGTTCCATTGTGTTGACTGAATATGGCAAGTTTGTCCGCTTCCGGGCTCGGGTGCAGGCCGATCATCATGGTTGCCGCACCTTGGCTGGTCAGTTGGTTACTGATGGCCAAACCGATGCCGGTTGTTCCTCCGCTGACGAGTGCGACCCGCCCGGCGAGCGGAAGGGCTTGTGCTATAGCCGGTGTTCGGGGTACTCGCACGATGCGGGTGTCCATGGTTTCACCTCCTGTCCCAAGTCGGCTAGAAGGCTGTCGATGGTGGTTGCCGGATCAGAGACAACGGCTAGGGCCGACAGGCAACCCAGGATTTGATCAGGTTGCATTTGGGTGGGCGGGATGACTCCAAGTATGCGCGTGATGAGCCAGGGTCTCAAAGCGTCCATGAGGTTGTTTGAGTCCGTGGTCGCAAGGCACGCCTCGTATAGTGGTCGGCCCGGTGAGAGCCGGGCAATCAGTTCATCCAGCGCGGCAGCCCGTCCGAGGCCCATGTCCCAGCGAACACGAACATCGATATAGCTCCATTTCGATCTGGTTGTGGTGAACTTTATGAGGGGATGGTCGTAGCTTTTCGCATTTGGAAGAGTGCGCGCAAAGACTTTGGGTTGGCAGGTAGGCACGAGCCAACCACCTAGGCCGACTAGGTACCAAAGGAGGTTGGAAACTTCGCCGCAAATGGTGTTGCGACCGGCATACTCGAAATCTAGCCAGCACAAGGGTTCTACACCAATGTTGGGCTCGGTCGGGTCTCCCTGGGTTAGCGCGCTCATCCACTGGCTGTCCTCGGGTAGCATCCGGCGCGCTTGCTCGATAGAGTCCAATACGTTGAGCCCATAGGGTCTGCCGTTGAGTATGAAGTCGCAGTTTTTCCCGAAGTGACGTAGTTGTGTTGGTCTCGTGTCAAACAGTGCGGGTACCTTTATTCCGGAGTGCCTGGCGTACCACTGTTCAAGCCTGCCTTTTGGTGCCAGCCGGGAGCGATACAGCCCAGGAACACATTGGGACAGGGGCACGATGTCGCCAGTCAGGTCTATAGAGGTTTGCCATGAGTCGCACACTTGCCTGATGGCATGGCGGACTGTAGTGACGTCTGCATCGCTGTTGTCTGCCGCGCTTATGGCCTCTCCTAGCAGGTGCTGGCTGCGTTTGGAGGCGAGGATGTCTTCCATGAATAGCTGCGGCTCGCCTCGGTTGGTGAGGGTGTAGATCTGAGGGACCGGCATGATTCCGCGCAGTGCGATCAGCCCGGCTGCGCTTCGGGCGTCGAGTTGATATTCACGGCCAGTCACATCCTGCCCCCGTTCTCATCGACGATGTCTGACCACGCGTTCAAGACTGTTTCGGCAAGAGAGCGGCTGTGGCTTGCATAAACACGAGCTTTGACGAACAGTTCAGCTGGATGAGAGCGCGAGTACAAGGCACAGTAGTCGCGTAGTGCGTCTTGATCGTCTTCCTTGGTCGTGCCGTTGGCGACTAGGACCTTCTTGGCCAGAAGTGCCGCGCGTTTAAAGAGAACTCGGGGCGTGCTCTCGTCCACGAGGGCGCGCCGAAGTTCCATCGCCGTTTGCTGTGCGTCCGCCCAGGTGGCTTCGCGATCGATTTCCTCACTGATCAGTGGCACAACTGCGTTCTCTGCACGCCATTGAACGCCAGTGGCCCCATTGGAAATTTGTCGTAGAGCATGGGTCACCCGTGAGGGCAAAGCGCCGCATTCGATTTCAGCTGGTTTGAGGAACGTCAAACCGACGTGTCGGTTCCCCAACTGGCGGCGTAGCCGCCTGGTCACCTTGAGGAGTTTCCCCATGTCGTACCGAGTGCCGATGAGGAGCAGGTCTATGTCGCTCCACCAGGTGCGAAAGTTGGTTCGGCCCGCTGAACCAGTCACTGCGATCAAGTCGACCAACTGACGGTCATTGCCCGCCGTCAGGGACCCGATCCACTCTGACACTGCCTGTGTCTCTGTAGCAGGAAGACCTAGCGCCTCGACTGTGGTCAGCCGTGGACGCACCTTCTCCCGGGTGCTGTTGGCCAGCCGCGCTACGTGGTAGCCAAGATGGGCTTGTGAGGCGTTGTTTCCTATCCGCAGATCAGCGATGTGGCGAATTCGGTCGGCTCCTCGGGACTTCTTGACTTGGTCGCGAACCTCTACATCGTGAGGATCGGTACTCAGAGACCGGTGTCTGCGAAGTTCCTCAGTGGCATCGACATACACCGTCGATAGTTTGGGCCCCCAGTATTTTTGAAGCTGAAGGGCCAAGTCGTAGGAATGTAGGGACTCGATACTGATCGCGTGCTGATAGTGGTGGGCGCTCAACCAACGGTCGACCTCGTCGGTCACAAGCTCTGCTTGAGTTGGCGCAGGTTCGTCGTACGGGCGCGCGATGCCGTGCCGGGTTGCAGCAACGTCCATGAGGTAGCCCATCTTGAAACGGACGAAACCATGACGGTGTGCAAGCTGCGCCCCGGCGGTACTCTTGCCGCTTTCCGAGAGACCACCAAGGGCCACGATGTGTAGAGGTCGCTCGTACCACGGGTTCTCCACGTGAATTCCCTGAGCACGGAGTCCTTCTCGTAGCTCACCTTGCACCTGTACAACCGATTTGCCTTCGGTATTAATTACCTGTGTAAACATGTTCTCTTCTTGCTGCCTGCACATGATCTGGCACAAATGAGCTAGGTAGCGCTCGTAGGTCACGGTGGTGGACTCCTGACGGCCGATCGCTACCGCCACGCAGTCCTTAGGTTCATCAGAGTGAGTTAGCAACACGCTATGCTCGCGCTCCCAGAGCTGTTGCAACCGATCTCGCCACGGGTTCAACAGTTCCCTGGCATGATCCAGCGCCACGTCACTTTCCGACTTGGTACGGACTGCGATGGTCGCTGCCAGGCTGGCTTCAAGCATGGGCACGCCCCGATCCACCACCACGGGCACCGGAGACCGAACGGAGGCGTCATGACGCGCGATGTACGAGTCAGCCAACAATCCAGCCAACTCGCCGAGCGACGAAGTCTCAAACCACCACCTCGACAGATCAGGGGCAAGTTTGCCCCAGCGTGCGTCGTACTCGTCTAGACGACCCGCATCAGCCAACACCGGCCCCGCTCGCCGAAGCATGAGCCGTGCTTGGGTGGTCTTACCAACACCATCGACCCCATTCAATGCCACAAACCGAGACATCGTTGCTCCCTTCGTTCTTCGCTGTAGATTTGAGGTGGCCCGCGCCCTCGCCCAACCGATCTCGTCTCACCGCATCGTGAAACTCAACCTGTGGCCTGGCAAGTGGTTAGGGCTTCGTTGGATTAGCAGATTTCCCCACTTCAGCAGCGCTAAGCGCGATCTCATCTGCTAGAGCAGTACCCGGTTCCACGACGTTCTGATCAGAGCTTGGCTTCAAAACCGGTTTGCAACCTGCGCCCCACGACACCGGTCCAAGGTCGATCAAGTCGCTACCCTCGACTAGGTGGCACCACACTGACTCCGCACCGAGACGGCTCACCAGAACCACCACACTGCGAACATTCACAATGGCGAGGCGGTGTTCCACCGCTTGAATCGATACGTAAACTCGCGACATCACAGCCACTCCGCAAACCGCACTTAGCCTGGAGCATTCGGGCTATCTCTCGACGCTTCTCATCGAGAACGATCAAAGCTGCCCATAGGATCGCGGCAGCTTCACCTTGTGGCACCTGCGCATCTGCAAGTTCCAACCTTGTCGAGTCCGACTTCCCGAGCACGTTGACAACGGCACCTACGTAGTGCGCAAGTTTGCCCGGAGCCAGCGCTTGAATGAGTAGCTCGTTATCGTCCGGAACGAAGGTGAATCGATAACACCGTGAGTTGACCAAGGCATGGCCCACGTCAAATTCCTGCCATGGGGCCACGTACCGACGTTCAGTAAGCCGTTCGACAATCATGAGACGTTCCCTTCTCCCAGCTGTGCACCTTCGTACTGGGCGAAGGGAAGGGCACCTCTATACGGGGTCGAGTTGTCCGAGCTGAGACGCACCATCGCTCGCTGTCACAGCCCGATCAGCGGCACAACAACATCTGTCAACCACCGACCTCTTTGCTTCTCAACCACATCAAACGCGATAAGGACACAGGAGACCAGAACTAAAACCGATCATTTACCGAACACAAACCGAACAACAGACCTATACGCTGCGGCTTGGATTCCGATACACTAAACAGCTAATCTGGCACGCCAACTCCCTTTGGACGTATATGCCGCAACAACGAAGACTTCTTAGCGCGCGACGGAAAGCACGCGGATTCACTCAAGAAAGCCTCGGAGCCCGTCTCAGGGTGGCCTCTGTGACTGTCAGGCGCTGGGAGTCAGGCACGGCCAGTCCCCAGCCGGACAAGCGTCATCCACTGGCGACGGCGCTCGGGGTTTCGATGGACGAACTCGATGTTCTACTAGAGACAAACCCGCAGGCGAACTCCTCTGTAGCGCCTGAGGTAACCTCAGCTTCGGCAAGCAGAGAGGGTGCCCCAGTGAATAGACGTGATTTTCTCGCTGCTGGCGTTGGCTTCAGCTCAAGCTTTGTAGGGCTTGCGCACGACGACTCGGCCCAAAGTAATGATCGATCCAATGTCATTGAGATCGTTCGGGACCTCACGGTCACCTACTCCGCTCACGAGCAGCGCCACGGCGGCGGGAACCAAGCACGCGTCGCGGTCGAACACTACCTACAAACACAGGTAGCACCGCAGCTAGCCTCCGCAAGCTCTTCGGCTCGCCAGGACATGTTCCGAGCAGTAGCGGAGTTGCTATACGTCATCGGTTGGATGAGCTACGACGCCTCGGAACACGCCGTGGCAGATCGGTACCTGACATCAGCGGCAAGAATGGCCCACGAAGCTGGAGACGGGCCGCTTGAAGCGCATATCTTGCGGGCCATGGCACATCAAGCCATCGATTTGGGAGACCGCACGCGAGCGCTTGGCCTTGCGCGGCGCTCCATGACACCAGGTCGCTATGGTCGTGCGTGCCCACGGGAACGCGCACTTATTCAAGTCATTTACGCGCGAGCATTGATCGCCAACGACGAACACACAGCGGCGGCGCGCACGCTGCTTCATGCCGAGTCTGACCTTAGAAACGCTAGCCCATCTCAGGAGGAACCACAGAGGGTGTTCTTCTTCGGCGAAGCTTCCCTGTCCCATGAGACGGCGTGCGGGCTACGTGACATGGGGGACTTTACAGGTGCAGCAAAGCACTTCGCGCATTCCGTACGCACCCGAAACGCCGAAAGGTTTACCCGAACCCATGCACTTACCCTCGGCCTACAAGCAGACGTCGAGTTCCGTCGTGGAAATGTCGAAGAAGCATTCTCAATGTGGAACACATCGCTCGACAGCATGCACGGAATTCGATCAGGACGCACAAGAAACGTTGCAAGCAACATTCTCACCACGTTGAACTCGCAACCCACAATCAAATACCCAGGCAGCTCGGAACTCGCCGAACGTGCGGACCTCTACCTATCCCTTCCCCACTAAGGAGAATCTAGTAATGGAACAGTTCACGGTTGAGCCGGTTGGCTACGTCGTTGGAGGCCGAGTTAAACCAACAGATGACCACTGGGGAGGCACCGAAGCAATAATTCGGATCGACAGCACTCGCTTCCCAGTCGAATCCACCAAAAACCTGGACACATTCTCTCACCTAGAAATCATATTCCACTTCCACCTAACAGACCAGAACGACCTCAATCGCGGCGCAAGGAGCCCACGCGACAACCCAGAATGGCCGGAGGTGGGCGTCTTCGGGCATCGCCATATGCGGAGGCAGAACTGGCTAGGCGTCTCACGCTGCAAGCTCCTCAAAGTCGACGGACTCGACATCTACGTACAAGACCTTGACGCCGTGGACGGCAGCCCAGTCATCGACATCAAACCCTGGTTCAAGGAAATGGGCCCACGCGGCGAAGTATCGCAACCAAGCTGGGTATCAGAAATGTTGGGAAAATACTATTAGTTACTTCACCCGTGAAGGACTAGCGAATACACGGGGTAGTCAAAAACTCAGCTCCATGAGCACTCTTTAGGCAGGTGCAGTTAATCTTCACCTTGGGGCTTATGCAAAAGGAGACCTCGGTATCCTCGTCAGCTCTTTACTTATGCACATTCAAAGCCGCAATACTCGCATCTGCGAGAGCGAGGTCCGAGCAGCCCAGCTCATTCCGGAGCTCATTGGCATACTTTTCAAGGACTGTTTCTGGTCGATAGAGAGAACAATCGACTGGAATAAATCTCAACAGCCTTTACAAGTCAATAATATCCACGAATACGCTTTAGTTCCCCATAAAAGCAGGATTCCATGCTACCTGCACACCGAAGCGAGAGATCAACAATTGACGCTCAAGAAATGAATAGTCTACATAATTTACGGTGCCCTAGGCGAGATACGACACAGACCTACACGCCCCCGACCCGGCACGACTCCAACCCACGCCTGGATTCACCATCGAATGCACTTACGACCGAAACGGACACCAAATGCTGCCAAAGGCTACACCCGGATAGACCACCACTGATCGATGTTGGGACCCACGAGCGATAGGCCGAGGCTACTCAAAGTAGATGAGTAGCCTCGGCCGTGCTCGCCCGTCTCTGATCACGGCCACCGCCCTCATCCTCAGTAACGCCTGCAACGGACGGGAATGCCTACACGTATCCACCCTGAGATCACTGCCAACAAACACAGCAACGAACATTCAACACAAAGAAGCAGGCCAATAGGTAAGCGTCGCCACTGCATCATTGCCCACTGATCGTGTATGTCAAAGGATGCACGATTGGATTAGCAGCAATTTGGGCTCAGATCTCTAAACTAAAGCTTCAAAGCCTCTTTTACAGTTCTCTGTCTACGAGATAGAAGGAAGCCGCCAACGCTGTCTGGAGGAGCATCGCTGTACGCTGACGTTGCGGTTCCGTTGCCCAAAGGTGTGCGTGCGCGTTCCTCTGGTTGAAGCCGAGGTTTGGTTCCTTGCCAGTTTCGGTGTCGCTGACTGGATGGCTCGCCAGCAGGAGCATCATCTCGGCCCAGGAGGGTGGGAAGTCAGTCTTCGTCAGATCCTTGATGAGATCGTCGGTCGACTTTCCGCCCGCCCTCTCGATCTTCGTGGAATCAAAGCTGGGAGCCTTTCTGATTGGAACTTCGTTGGCTCGGAGAATCTCACGAGCCAGGCCATCAATCACGAGCGATGCCCAGTGGTCAGCGCTCCAGGCCTGCTCTGTGGAACCACTCCAGTAGTCCAGCAAGGCTTGGACGAGGTCTTCGGTGTAGTCGTGGAGCCGATTCACCGACAGCTTAGGAAGTAGCTGCTTGAGATCGTCGCGTGTAGGTTGGAACGCCCGGTGGACGGCATCGAGTTGATCAGCGAGCGGCAGTCCGAAGACATCGATTCCGAGGAGCCAGTTGCGTTGCTGTTCTACTACATCAACACGGTCTTGCGGTACTCGAAACTCGGTGTGTCCGTGGGGATTCTGGTATTCGGTCGGAAGGCGCAGGATGCCCTCGGGCATCTCGGGCTTCGGAGCGTACTCGGCTGGAGTTTTATCCCAGACGATCAACCTGAGCGCTGCGGCCAATGATGTTGCCCGCTCGATCTGGTCGGCCAGCTGCTGTCCATAGCGTGTGAGAACTTCCCCGAGTCCAGGCAGCTCCATTCGTATTGTCTCAAGGGGTATCTGCTCCTGAGCGACCTCGTGGCGAAAGCGAACGCGGTCATAGGTGTCATGCGTCTTGAGGTTCATCTGCTGGCACTCTTGAAGCAACCACGAAAGCGACCCAACCTGCTTGGCCGGCTCGCAAGTTGCGATCTGCTGGAGCCGCCGTTCGACATACCGAATGGCGAGGGTTTCGATGTCATCAGCAGAAGCGCCCTTGCGCACCTTCTCCCACTCCCAGCGTTCCTTCATAATCTCCGCCTTGTGTTCCGGGCTCGGCCAGCGGATTTCTGCCTGTTCAAACCAGGTAAGTACCAGGTCGTGGTGTCCAGCCGGCTTGCGCACCTTGAGGGCCGAAATGAGGCTGAGGACGTGGAGAGGCTCGGTGGCCCCAGGGTCGTTCAACAGCTGCTCGATGATCTCGCCCGCGACATCGACGACCTGCTCGAAGCTCTTGTTCTGGCCCGTGGACACAGCAAGTTCGGCTGCGTTCCGTACCATCTGAACGACAGGTATGAGATGTGGCAGCGGCACGAGCGAAGGAGAGAAGGTGTGCCGCTTCGGATGCTGCTGTATCTTCCGCACGCCGTCGAGGTAATCGTCAATTGCGCCGATGGCAAGCTCCCACTCACGGCCTGGCTTCTCCAAGGAGCTGAGCCAGATATGCCTCAAGAGCGCCCGGAACTCTGGGCGATTCAACCTGGACGCCCAGTCTTTCACTCGGTGGAGTGCCGCCGAGTCAGCGTCCTCGGGCACTTGTGGTGTGTCTTGCCCAGCAAGCGAGGCCGATACGAGATCAAGGGCAGCAGCCGCATCTGGGTCGGCCCCAGACCGATTCACCCCTAGTAGCATGCTTGAGGACAGCTCTATCGGTGGAAAGACCATCACCGGAGGTAGATCATCGATCACGGCAATTAGAGTGATTTCATCCATAACGTCAGCTTAGGGTCACCCCTAAGGGTTTTTCACGAGCGACCCAGTGATCTCGAACTCTGCAGACGGGAAGGCGCTTCGCTTCTGGACCGGACGTCAAGAGACCCGAGTAGGTGCACGAAGACAAGGGTTTCACGGTGGGCCAGGCATCGTGCCTATCTTGGCATCTTCGCTCACGGCTGTCATCGCGGACATGCGTCCGCCACTCGCCCAGTCGAGCGACAACTGCCTAGTTCTGATCAACACATACGGCAGCAACTACCTTCTCCACCGCATCGTGCTTGAAACCAACACCGGTGTGATGAGGTGGCCAAGACGGTGCGGAGTTCGGTGTCTCACGGACTTCGATCTGGACCTCGAAGGGCCGCATGGCCCTCAGACCCTGGCTCATCTAGTCCGTCAGAAAATCCACCTCGTCCTCGACGGGCACTCCGCCCACCGCGCCAACAGAGTCCCCGAATGGGTCACCAAGCGATCCGACCGGCTCAGACTGCGCTGACCTGCCCACCTGGGCCCCGCACCTCAACCCGGCAAGCTCCTCCACACGGTCTCAAGCGGCACATGGCCAGCCAAGTCAACAAGGACCACCGCCAGATAAAGCGAGCGGTCCAATCATTCTGCGACCGAGTCCAGAAACGAACCAGTCATGCCCTCGCCTACTTCCTGGCACCCCACACCGCATACGTTCAACCATCAAGTAGCGCGTCGGTAGCTTGCACATCTAAGCCACGAACCGTGCATCTAGTACTTGAACGTGAAAATTGTCGTATCTGAATCAGTGCAAACTACATCACTTCAATGGCTTAGTTGCCAGATTTTCACGGCAAGGAAGACACGCGCCTAAGCGCCTTAACACAATTCGTAACATTCCAATAACTCCATGCAATCGCCAGGGCTTGCGGGCAATGTTAGTAGACTAGTTTGCCCATGAAGCTGCCTACTTCTTACGGCCCCCTTTATGTCATACATGCGTGATACAACAGAGCGATGGTTAAGAAGCGTGACAAGAACCTCCCAACCAAGGTGCTCTCAACAGCGGCAGCAGCACCCCTGCCAATGTGGCACAAACCGAACGATGAGACATCTGAGCTTATACGGATTGCCGGCAACTTCGAGTCATATTTTGACTCCACGGAAAGTACTCAGATCTACTACCAGCCACCTCAGACTGACCAGACTACCGTCGAAAACACATGCAATTATGCTGTCGATCTCTCCTCAATCTACAAAATGCTTGACGCAATAGAGGACGGGAAAACTACTTCATCAGATTTGAAGCAGCAACTCGCAGCAGTTATCAGTGGTTCCTATCCTCTAAGCAGATGCTGCCCACAATGTGACAACATCTTTGAAGAGCACGCTGACGCAGTCAAAAGGCACAAAGCTGAGCTTGACAGGCGCGAACGCATCAGAAATGAACGAGCGGCACACGACTACCTACTTGAAATTAGGCACAGTTATCTTAGTGCTCAAGTGATAGTCCATACCGGCATCTGCACGAATGTTGACATTAAAGATCCTACTGCCCCTATGGAGCGACATAAATACGGCAGCGACCGCTACCATCAACAAGTTCAAGTTTACGACCCCAACGCCCTCCAAGAATATGACTTGATATCGCGCTCAGAGCTCCAAGAACGATTTTCTCCGTTCATTGAGTGTTACCACAATACGAGAGGGTCAACAGTATTCAATTCCTTCCTTAGCGTGCACTTTTGCCCAAAGTGCGCGCCAGATGGAAGGTCTACCCGCGAAAATCCCACTGAGCTCTTTTATCCATACTGCTGGAGCTGGAAGAGGCCGCGTTGCCAAATATCCATACACACAGATTCTGGCCATGTCAAGTCAATGAAGGCATGGCACGGCGGCAGTTGCGCCATCTGTGGCGTGAAGCCGGAGAAGCTCGACCTCGACCATGACCATGATTCGGGCCTTATCAGAGGTTTTCTATGCCGCTCTTGCAATGCGCGTGAGGCTAGATCGCAAGATGAGGTCTTTGTTCGCTATAGGCATCGGAACCCGGCTTCAATCTTGGGCCTAAAAATAGTCTACTCTAAGTCAATAAGTAGGCACACCCAATACCCTAGGCCTTCATACGGCATCTCACGATGCAAGCCCAGATTTGAGTTAACAGCCACTGAAAGGCCAAGAGTTGGGTCATCGAATTCACTATTCGATATGCCTCTTTATTGCACTCTAGGCGAGACGCACAACAGACCTCACGCCCCGGCACGACTGCGATCCACGCCTGGACTCATCATCCGGTGCACTTACGACCGAAACGGTCACAAGGTTATGGCTAGCACGAAGGCAGGATAAACTACGCTGGGCCAATGTCGAGACCCACACGCTGTAGGCGAGGGTTGGCTCACGGGCCGGTGAGCCAACCCTCGCCTACAGCAATTTCGCACCTGACGGGTGGACGCATGGAATCAGGGCACCATCTGGGCGCGCTTCGTGGCCTGTCTCGCAGGTACGGCACAAGTCTCGCCGTCAGTCCACGCGCTAGGGTTACAGCTGATCGGCATACTGTGTCGGAGCCACCCTCTATCCTGGCTTGACCGGTCAGGACCAAGATTCACGGGGGCCAGATGCTGAGCACGAACTGTAGACGCTCTACTATCGCTTCTGTGACAGATGCTCCGTGCGTACCCAAAATCAGCCCAGCTGCTAGCAGTTCCACTGGTCTCCAAGCGTTCGAGGTTGCCGAGTTTTTTGCAGGTATCGGTCTGGCGCGGCTTGGACTTGAGAACGCTGGCTTTCGTGTGACCTGGGCCAACGATATCGAGCGGGCTAAGTGGGAGATGTACCTTCGCCAGTTCGGTGACGCTGCGCAAGGTGATTTTCACCTCGGAGACATCACTGATGTTCGTGGAACTGACATCCCGGAAGGCACTTCACTAGCTTGGGCTTCATTCCCCTGCACAGACCTTTCTCTTGCAGGTGGACGAGGCGGGCTTGCGGGCAAGCAATCGGGGACGTTCTGGCAACTAGTACGAGTTCTCAAAGAGATCGACTACTCTCGCCCGGCAATTGTCGCCTTGGAGAATGTGAACGGGCTCGCCACCAGCCACAAAGGGGCCGACTTGAGCGCCGCAATCTCGGCCCTCAATCAACTCGGATACTCCGTCGATATCATGACCATCGACGCGCGGAGATTCGTCCCTCAATCGAGACCACGTCTGTTCATAGTGGCTGTCCAACACGACGTTCTGAGTGCAGCGATCTCTGCTGGCCTTCCCCTTCGTCCTACTCATACTGGGCCACAGCCGTTTTGCGTTACTGAATCTCAAACTCGCCCTAAGTGGCTTAGCGGATTCTTTGAGAACCAAGATCTCGAAACCCATCGCTTCGACCTCCGGGACCTACCTCCGCTACTCGATGGAGGTCTTACAACACAGGCTGAAGAGATGAGGTTGAGTGACGAGCGTTGGTGGAGCGAAGAGCGGATAGTCAGATTTGTCGCTGAACTCTCCGATGTGCAGAAGGCACGGCTTGACGACCTGACTATGAACGCACGTAGTCCGATCTATCGCAGTGCATACAGGAGAACTCGTAAGGGAAAGCCTGCCTGGGAGATCCGAGCGGATGACATCGCTGGCTGCCTACGAACTGCCCGCGGAGGCTCGTCAAAACAAGCTATAGTGCGAATCCAACGCGGTTCTCCCCTGCGAGCCCGCTGGATGACCCCAATCGAGTACGCCCGGCTCATGGGTGCGTCTAGTTACGTCATCAGTGACATTCGAAAGAATCAAGCCCTGTTCGGTTTTGGTGACGCAGTGTGTGTACCTGTAGTAGAGTGGTTGGGCCACAACTACTTTCGCCCCATCTTGGCAATAGCGTCCGCTGGCACCGTCAGCTCAGCCCCGTGAGGAAACCATACAATTGACATCACCAGCACCCTCTGGCCCCAACGATGTTGAAGTCTTCCGTCAGCTCGTAACAGAGATCGAGGGGTGGTATGAGGATCAACGGAAGTCCGACGGTCGCGTCGACCCAAACGTGATGTGCGCCGGAGTCTACGCCGCCGATCACCTTTCAAGAGCCTTCCCATTGACCGAAAACGACTATCGCACCAAGTCTCAGGTGAAGGGGGCCAGCGGGAGCCGCATCAAGAAACTTCTCGCCGCGCACGGCGAAGAAAGAGTGTTTCTTCGTGAAGGCGGCCGGACCTCCAGAGGAACAGTTACCCTTGTGGCAAGTCTGGCAAATCTGATCAACGATTGCTTGAGCAAGCACTACTCAACAGACCCAAACGATCAAGCACGAGCTTATATCGCATGGTCACTTCAAGAATGGTTCGTAAACAAAATTCAAGTCGACTTCTTCGACAAAGAACGTCTACAAGTCGAAATCGATCCGCAACTACCGGTAGCGGCTGCGGTTGCAGCCATGATTGAAGCTGGACGTGTTCGCGGTGGCAACGCAGCCGGAGCAGTAGCACAACACCTTGTCGGGGCAAAACTCGAACTTCGATTCCCTGACATCACGATCAACAATGAAAGCTACACAACGGCTGACCAGCAAACCAACAGAGCCGGTGACTTCCAAGTAGGAGACACGGGAATCCACGTCACCACGAGTCCAAGCCAAGCTCTATTCACCACAAGATGCGCCAAAAACCTCACCGACGGCTACCGCCCGAGAGTGCTCGTCCCTGACGACAAAGTCGCTGCAGCAGAACAACTTCGCGAACTCGCAGGACTTGGCCGTCAAGTCGCCGTCCAAGCTATCGAAGACTTCGTTGGAACCAATATCGAAGAAATAGCACAGTTTACGTCGGCCGGCGTAAAATCTGGACTCCGCCAACTGTTGGAAACCTACAACACGAGAGTCAACAAAGTAGAAGTTGACAAATCGCTAATGATCGAAGCACCACAAAATCTATAGAAGAGATTGAAGGCTGCTAGATGGCCGAAGTGCAATTTCCGCTATATAGGACCTATATTGCTGCTAGGACTGAAGCAAACAATGCCATGACGGCCATGCTTGCCGGCTCTCGGCTCGCGGCACACACTCTGCAACTCACGACCGGGTCTAAACGAACATTGTCCGAGTTGTTCCCGACTGTAGAACACATTCGCCGACTCAACTTGCGTAGCGACCGTGCCCGCTCACTGCTAGACAACGCGGACCATCATCTTGCATCTGTAGCACTACCCTACGCTCTTGCGACACACGAGCACTTTGTCCTCTCAAGCATCGAATTGCTTAGAGATGATGGGGTTGCAATTGGTTGCAAGGCAAGCGAACTCAAAGCCTGGAGTATGCATGAGACCTTGTTCGAGGCTGCAGGACATCCAATGCCCGAAAAATGGCTAGAAATTTTCCATCTTCTACGCAAGATGAGAAACTGCATTATCCATGCCGGGGGATACAGCCAACCCGCCCTTGACAACCATATTCAAGGAATGAGCGAAGAGTCTATAGAAGAGTGGCAAGAACTCAATGATCAGCTTCATAGCGGGGTTGTCCAATCTAACCGAGTGATACTAACTGCTGAACACATTCTGACAGGATTTGCAGTCACCAAACGGCTAGGACGTGAGGTCAACAGTGCTCTCGTACGTAAGTTGAATAAGAGCTCATGGGCACGTATAGCCGTCGAAGACTTTCAGGACACGACCTCGAAAGTGAAAAACTCACCAAACTGGCGTCGTGCCCTAAACGGATACACGCGACAATACTACAGTCCGATTGAATTGTCTGACGCTGATCTCGAAAGTGCGTCACGTAAATCAGGGAATTGGAGTATAGAAAGCTGGGGCTAAATAGCCCGATAAGCAAGAAAAATGGGCGCTCTATCCTATTGAGCTACATCCAGCGTTGCTGGAGCCGGGACTCGAACCCGGGTTACCCAGTTCTGTGAAAATCCTGGTCATGAACCACCAGAAGCCGATGCTTCAGATCTCCTAGCCCCATGCTACCACAATTTGCTTCACTCACCCATCGCCGACAAAAAGGCGACGCAGGTCACTTCCATAACGACCTCCGAGTGAGGGCAGCGGAATCGAACCAAGCGCAATAAAGGCAACCAGAGTGCCTAGCCATTAGAGTGCCCTAGGTGGGATTCGAACCCACACTGTACGGATTTTGAGGCCGTCTTCTCTGCCAGTTGGAATACTAGGGCCAGTGCTTGTACCGCGTTAGATCTTACCGCGTCCTCGATTGACAGACCACGACGCCCCCTCCTGTCGCCCACCGCAGGTCAAGGCCGAGCCTCGCGCTGAGGGCACCAGATAGCCACTGTCCACATATTCCGATAGTAGGCAAGGTCACTTTCGGCGAAGCGATGCTCCAGAATTTCTCGCGGCCTCGGCAGCACCCCCAGGAGAAGGCCCTTGCGGGGCTGCCTTAATAGCTACTACATGTCGTGAATCCACACGTATGTTCGTATTTTGCGCCGCATGACCTACAACTGGGTCCTAGGTTTTTGTCGGAAACCCGACAACCGATGGTGCGCCTGTTGCGATAATTCCCAGATGAACGAATTTCACTCTCAGCACGGCCTGAGTCCTCCCAGAGGGGTACCGCAACCACCCATCGTCGAACCGATGCACCATCGTCTACCTCCGAAACCACCACCGGCAACCGGCATGGGCCCGCATATGCCCTTCATTGGCATGGGAGCCGCCGCCTTGTTGCTACTGGGTTTCGCAGTCGGAACCGGCATCGGCAAGCAACCCGACAGGGCTGCTGTGACCACCGAATTCATTGAGGTTGACGTCGAACGTATCGTCACAGTCGATCCGGCGGAAGAACGCCTGGCCGAAATCGAGCAACACCAGGAGGACCTGTTGGAGCTCCAGAACGAGCTCGACAGTCGGCAAGCAGAGCTCGACCAGCGGGAGGATGAGCTCAATGAGCTCGAAGAGTCACTTCCAGGCACCGACACCGACACCGACACCGACACCGACACCGACACCGACACCGACACCGACACATCGATGATTCCCGGCGACGGGATCTATGTCGTCGGAGACGAAGTAGCGCCAGGAACCTACGAGGCGCAAGGCAACGGGAGGCTATGCTACTTTGCCCGGCTCTCCTCGCCCAACTCCACCGACGTCATCTCCAGTCACTTCGGTACAGCTTCCGTTTCAGTCCAGATTGAACCAAGCGACTACGCCTTTGAATCCTCCGGCTGCGGGGAATGGGCCGGTCAACAACACGACTAGTCGGCTCTCTGCCGAAAGAGAATCGCCCGCTGAGAAGCTGGTATCGCCCTCAGTGGTCGGCACACATGGCCCGGCACCGACGCCGGGCCAGCCTCATTCACTGAGCCTTCACAGAAAATGCCTTGCCGCCCAAGCCGCAGCCTCGGTCCGGCTAGCGGTCTTCGTCTTAGCCAAGATCTTCGAGACATGCACCTCGACGGTACGTTGGGAAATCTCAAGCCGACGCGCTATCTGACGGTTCGCCAAACCGGCAGCGGCCAAAGTAAGCACCTCGCGTTCCCTAGCGGTCAGGCTCACCCCCTCCGGCGGCAGAGACTTCAGGAGAGAATCGATGGAATCTCTACGGTGGCCCGGCCATCGCCGTAGCGTTCGCTCCGCTGAAAGCAACCAGGTTCGAGCCGCCTCCACGTTGCCCAGGTGCTGATGGGCCCGACCCACTATCGCCAGTATCGATGCTCGCAAAGGAGCCTGCGGAGGAACCACGAATTCAGGGCTCTCGGCTACCGACACCGCACCCGCGGCATCACCCTCATGAAAACGCAGCGCCACACACAACGAGTAGGCCTCGTCGAAAGCTCCGGGCACAATCGGCAGAGCAAGGCATTGAGTCACAAACGTGCGCACTTCGGTCGGAGACTGCCGCGCCTCAAGTGCCGCACACGCGACCGCGACGGCTCGATGAGCGCGGCGCCGGTGTTCCTCCACCGTGTTGCTATCACGATAGGTACGCACAGCCTCAGAGATTTGGGCGGCGTCTCCGCCCCGGCACGCCAGCGCTATTTTGAGCCACTGTGGATAGGTGACAGCCCAATGTTTGTCCATGTTGATCGATTCGGACAGGCTGCGACGATACAGCGTCGTGGCGGTTTCGATCTCATTGCGTTCGACGGCTATCAGTCCCGCGTGGGCTGCGAGAACGACGCGCTCGGTCGGATCGGCTTCAATGGGCAAGCGCTCGTGCAGCAACTGCCAGGCACGCTCTTGGAGTCCCTGCTCGATGGCCCGTCCCACCCCGATTCGGGTGATGGTTCCGCCGTGGATGGCCATCCCGAAATCGCCCACGGCCTTCGTCCCCCGCTCATAGAGGTCCCACGCCTCGTCATCATTGAGACGTCCCATTTGAATGAGGAGGAGGTTGTTTACGGCGCGGGCGAGTTTGCGAAGGTCGCCCAGTTTCTCGGCGTTGCGCCATACTCCTTCGAGAGTGGAAACGGCGGACTCCACGTCCCCATTATGGTGCTCAGCCATCGATCGACTGACGGCCAGGGAATGGACTTGTCGTTCCAGACCATGCCTTTTGGCCAGCGGTTCAGCTTGCTCGCACAGTGGAATAATCTTGCCCCACTCTTCGGCCCACACCAGGGCTTGGGCTCGCCCGGTCAAGCAGCGGGCATACTGCACACTGCCCTCTTCGGCCAGCGCCTCCGATCGGTCCAGGCAGGTCCACATATCCCCCACTCGGCCTTCGTGCCAGGCCACTGCCGCCAGTCGCAGGTGCGCCAGGCTCAGGCGCTCCGGGTCTGCCGATAGCGCTATGAGGCGCTGGTAAAACTCTTTTCCGGCGGGGAAGTCGCCCTGCTGGGTTGCGGATTCTCCGGCCAGTTCGAGCAGGTCGATATTGTCGGGCTGAACTTCAAGACCCAGCAACGCCATGTCCAACGCGGCCGTTGAGAGCCATCGGTCGAAGTACTCCCGTCCAGCGGCCAGAGCCGCTTGTACGGTTACCTCGGTTTGGTTGAGGGCGTGGGCGTGGCGCACGATGCCGCTGTAGTCGTTGCGACTTTGGGCCAGGCGGAGGGCTCGGGCGTGAAGCGCGGTCGATTCGGCGGGGAGGACGGTGGAGGCGATCGCCTCCCGGGCCAGAGCATGGCGGAATGAGAGTGTGGTCGCCGGGCCATTGGTGCCCGGGGTTGTGGTGAGAACTCCCGTTTCAATCAGGGTGGTGATCTCCTCGGTGATGTCTTCATCGATGAGGTTGGCCAAGAGTTCCAGGTCGACGGTTTCGCCCAGCTGCGCGATGGTGCGGGCCAGGGCTCGGGCGGAGTCGGGTACATCGGAAAGGCGCGCGCGGATGAGCGCGGCGAGGCGACCGGGCAGGGGCGCGTCAGTGAGGGTACCCGCGTTGATCAGTTCATTGATCCAAAAGGGGTTGCCGCCGGTGCGGCGGTGGATGGTTCGAATGTGATGCGCGGATACGCGTGGTTCTCCCCCGCGGCTGACCAGCTGACCTACTTCGGGCAGGGTCAGGCCGGTCAAGGTGCAGCGGTGGGAGTTGGCCAAGGCGTTGAGGCGAGTTAGAACGTGAGTGACGGCCTGCGGATGGTGGGCTTCGTCGGGGTCGCGGCTTCCGGCGATGAGCATGGCGGGCAGTCCGCGGGTGGCGGCGAGTTCGGCCCACAGGGTGAGGCTTTCCGAGTCAAGCCAGTGCAGATCGTCGACGACGATCAATGCCGGTTCGCCGCTGGTGAGCAGGCGCAGAGCACGGACGCCGACCCGTAGTAGGGCTCGGTCGGGCAACGATAGTGGGCCGTCGACGGGTTGTTGTTGCAGCACGTTCCAGGCCAACGGGTCGGTGTCGGCCGGTCGCTCGTAGGTGGCGGTGGCGGCGGCAAACCAGTCGTGGGGTTCGGCTGCGCTAGCGCGGGCGGTGCCATAGAGCGTGGTGGGCGCGTTGATCCGATCGACAATGGCGTGCAGGAGGCTGGTCTTGCCCATTCCGGCCTCGCCGGTGACGGTGTAGGCCACGGGGCCACTGTGTGGGTCGGCGGCGAGTTTTTCCCAGGCGGTGATGGCTGCGTCGAGGTCTGCGGCGCGGCCGAGGAGGGCGGGTGGGGCACTGTTCGTCACGTGGATCAACTCTACCCAGTTTCTTGGGCCGTCGCGAAATGGGTTAAACACTTCTCTCCTCACATAGCGCCATTGAACTGCGCAGATGTCACTGGTGGCGGCTTTGCGGAGGATACTTACGTAGCGGTACTACGTATAAGTACGTATTGCTGGGGCGGTCGCATCAGACAAAGCTTGTAGGCATGACACATTCACATCTGGCCGTCGAAGCGCAGGCTTTGACGCGCTCATTCACTGTCAAGGGAAAGCCTGACCGGGTGGCTCTCGAATCGCTGGATATCTGCGTGGAGCCCGGGGAGGTTCATGGGCTCTTGGGACCAAATGGCGCGGGTAAGACGACTTTGTGCAAAATCCTCTCCACTGTGTTGCTCCCCACGTCCGGGGAAGCTCGCATCCACGGGTACGACGTCGTGACCGAAGCGAAGTCCGTGCGACCTTTGATCGGCATTGTTTTCGGCGGCGAGAAGGGGCTGTACGCCCGTATGAGCCCCCGCCGAAATCTGCGATTCTGGGCGGCCTTGTATGGGCTGCGCCGCCGGGAAGCCCACCAACGTACGGAGTCGTTGTTGGAGCGGGTGGGCCTGACCCAGCGGGGAGACGATCCGGTGGAGACGTTCTCCCGGGGTATGAAACAGCGCCTGCATCTGGCGCGCGGCCTCATTGGAGATCCCAAGGTCGTGATCCTGGATGAGCCGACGGTGGGTATGGACCCGGTTTCGGCACACGAGTTCCGTGACCTCGTTGAGCAGCTCAGGGCCGAACATAAGGCGGTGCTGCTGACAACGCATGACATGGCCGAGGCCGAGGCATTGTGTGATCAGGTGTCCTTCATCGATAACGGGAGGCTGGTGACTCGGGAAAGTCCCCGTTCGCTGGGGCAGATGTTGAGCCGGTTTGAACGAGTCAGGGCCGGCGGTGTGAATGCCGATCTGGCCGCGCAGGTGGAGGCTTTGCCGGGGGTGGCTCAGGTGCGGCGGCCCGGCAACGACGTCCTCATTGCCGAAACTAGTGAGGATGGGGCGTCACATCGGGTGTTGCGGGCTCTCATCGATGCCGGAATCAGCGACATTTCGACCGACTCCCCCAGTTTGGAGGAGGTCTATTTGCACCTCATCGGCGATCGGGGAATGCAGGTGGCCCAGTGAATGCCACCTATCAAAGACCTGAGTCTCCTGGAAGTGTCGCGTTCGCCCCGGGGTTCTTCGCCGCCATCGGGTTCCAGGTGGCATTGATTCGCAAAGACACCTCGAACCTGTTCTCGTTGATCACGGCTCCGCTGTTCGCGGTGTCGCTCATGGCTGTTATTCAACATAGCGGGCGTACCGACCTTGCCGCCTACGCGGTGGTCGCGCCTGCGATCATGGCGATTTTCAGTATGGCGCTCTTCGAATCTGGCGAAATCATTTCCCGTGACCGTCAGTCGGGGGTTCTGGAAGCCATCATGGCCACTCCGGTGTCACTGTCCTGGGTGGTCTTGGGCCGCGTCGGAGCCATCACTGTCCTGAGTTTGATCGCCGTGCTGGAGTGTTGGTTGGTGGGAGCATTGATGTTCGGCGAATTCGTCTCCATTGGTCATCCACTGTTGTTCGCGGTGACATTGATGGCGCTCTCCTTGGGGGTCGCGTCGACCGGGGTGGTCATGGCGGCGGCCTTTGTGGTCGGCCGATCAGTGCGCAGCTTCCAAAACTCGATCTCCTTCCCGCTGTTCTTGCTGGGCGGCGTGTTGGTGCCAGCTTCGTTCCTGCCTGGGTTTCTACATCCGATTAGCAACGCGTTCTTCTTGTCGTGGGCCACCGATCTTCTCCGCGACTCGCTGACGGCGACGCCCGTTGAGGATGCTCTCTTTCGGCTGGGCGCCATCGTCGGGCTCAGCGCCCTCATGTATGCCCTGGGAATGTGGCTCATGCACCGGCTGTTGGTGCGCATCCGTCGCACGGGAAAGGTCAACTTCGCATGAACAGACTCGCGATTCTGGGCCAGTCCATGTCATCGGGCTCGGCTGATTTCAAACTCGTCTACACCCCCACCTCGTGGGCGACCGGTTGGATGGTGCGCGTCCTAGCGCAAGTGGCCTTCTACAGCATGCTGGGCACGCTCTTGGGAGACCACGAACGCACCCGATACATTCTCATCGGCGCGGCGGTATTCATTGCCGTGCTTGAGCCGATGATGACCACCGCCTCCACGACGTGGGAAAGAGTTGCTGGCACGTTGCCGCTGCTCACGGCCGCCCCGGCGGGTCTGGTCCTCGTCTTCGCCGGTCGTAGCTGGTATTGGGTTGCCACGGGGACGGCATCGTCGTCACTGGCACTACTCATCACCGCACCGATGTTCGGAATCCATATCAGCCTCACCCAGGCGTTTATCGTGGTGCCGCTGCTGTTTGTGGTAGCGCTGACGACCTATGGACTAGCGCTGACGACCGGTTCGCTAGCGTTGCGATTTTACGCGCACCGCAACGTGATCAGCAACGTCGTCGGCCTTGTCCTCATGGCAATCGGCGGGTTTATGGTGCCGGTGACATTCTGGCCCACCGCTGTGCAATGGGTCGCGCATCTCTTCCCCGGCACCCACGGCCTGACCGCCATCCGCGCGGCACTGGAGTCGGCTCCCGCCTCAGAAGTTCTCACCCACGCGGTATACGCCCTTCTTATAGGGCTGTGTTGGGCTTCCGTGGCGATGTGGTCGTTCTGGTTGCTGGCTGCCTCTGGTCGTAAGAGCGGCAACATCGAGTTCGGGGATTAGCCGGTTGGCCGCACACAGAAGTACGGACTTGGACGGGAAACCAAGAACCCCGCCTCTGCGGTGGACGACTAGCTCTTCTCACGGTGTGCCCCAGCGCATTGCAGGCAGTGCTTACCCGGGGTCATGCGGGTAGTCACCAGGCTGCGATGGGGACGCATTCGACGATGAAGAGGACTAAGGTCGCTATCGCTAGAGAGAGGGAAGGGCCGGGCAGAGGGTGTCAACTATTGACTCTGCCCGGCCCACCTCGCGTTAGAGCACCTATGGACTAGTAGGTGTCAGCGGCGAGGAGTTCGATTCGCTTTTCAGCCACTCAGCGAATCGATCATTGTGGATTGTGGGCTCTGCGGGGACGCTAGGCGCCTGGTGTTGAGCGAAGAAGGCGTGTAGTGCCTGCGCCTGTGCGGAGTCGTTGGCCTCGAGACGTTCCCGCCACAGTGGCATCGGAAGGAATTCAGCACCAATGCGCGCGGCCATTTCCTTCCACCTAGTCGACAGGTCTACCGGTTCACCGACGGTCAGATTCCACACTCCACGTGCTCCTCTCATTGCCAGTGCCGCTATATTGCGTGCCGCGACGTCGACCTCTATCCAGGGTTCCCGAATGGGCAGATCAGGAAGTGAGCCCATCGCTTGGCCTACGGCGTCGATTTGACTGACGAGGTCACCGGAGTTGGTGACGTCGGTGCCTGAGGGTGGGACGACACGCCCCAGCCGGTAACAGGCCACAGATAGCCCGGACTCGCCAGCTTGCCGGAGCAGCTCTTCGGCCGCCCACTTGCTGTGTTGGTAGCCGTCGGTCAGCCCATCGTGGTGTGGCACAAAGTCTTCGGGTAGCTCGCGGCCAACCCCGAGCGCCACAGTGGAGACATGGTGGAATGCGGTGCCACTTTCGGCGGCGATCCGCAGCAGCTGGCCCACCGCCAACGTATTGACGCGGCGCAGGCTGGAGTAGCCTCGCCCGAGGCTGACTTCAGCCGCACAGTGGATGATAGTCCCCACCTGCGTAAACATGGCGCGGCCGGTGGCGTCTAGTCCCAGATCGTCGCGGTCGAGTTGGCTCTCCAGAATGTGAAGGCGACCTAGCTGGGATGGGTCGGCTCCGGCGGCGAGGACGGCGGATTCCAGCCGCTTTCGGGTACCTCGTCCTAGGCAGTGAATGTGCCGGTCGGTGGTGCGCAACAGGTGGGCGATAAGCCAAGAGCCGACGAACCCGGTGCCACCGGTGACAGCAATGCTGGTCCCTTGGGGGGCGCGGATGTCGATGGGCTTCCAGGCGGTGTCTGTGGCTAGGTCCCATTCCTCGCCGGTGGCGTCGCCGTCAATTTGGGCTGCGAGTCCGGCGATGGTCGGGGCGGCGAATACGGTCGAGGCGGTGATGTCGCGGCCTAGCTTAGCGCTGAGACGGGAGGCGACGGCTACGGCTTTGAGGGAGGAACCGCCGTGATGGAAGAAGTCGGCATCTCGCCGAGGAGGGGCCGCCCCGAGGACGGCGGTGAAGATGTCGATGACGATCTGTTCGGTCGCGGTGGCGGCCTCGATGTCGCTAGGGCCGGCGGGAATGGCCAGCGAACGGTAGTCGAGTTTGCCGCTGGAGGTACGCGGTATTCGGTCCAGGCGGACGACATGGCTGGGGCGGGCGGCCTCGACTAGGTGGGCGCGGGCGTGATCGTGCAATGCTTCGGCGTCGATATCGCCGCTGACGAAGGCGACAAGCCGCAAAGGGGCGGTCGTTTGGTCAACTAGGACGGCTGCCTCGGCTACATCGGGGTGCCGCAAGAGCACACTTTCAACTTCGAGCGGGTGGACGCGATGGCCCGAGATCTTCACCTCGTCGTCGCTTCGGCCCACGTACGACAAGGTCTGGTCTTCGTGCACAGTCACAACGTCTCCGGTGCGATACCACTGCCGTCCGGCAACGGGCACACTCAGGGATGCGGTTGTGCCGAGGTATCCGCTGGCTAGTCCAGGGCCCGCGATGTAGAGCTCGTTCCCGGGCCCCACAGCGGCGGCGACTCCGGGCAAAGGTGTGCCAAGTCGCAGAGGTTCATGCGGGCGAAGGTCGGCGGCCACACATACGACTGTGGCTTCAGTGGGCCCGTAGGTGTTGATAAGTCTCACTTGAGAGCCTATGACCGCATGCCACTGAGCCAGACGTTCGGTGGCGGCGGCCTCGCCGCCAATGATGACGGTATGCACAGTGGGCGGCAAGCTGATCTGGCCCGTGTGAAGGGCCAGCGTGAGTTCGTGCCAGTAGGCGGTCGGCAAGTCAAGAATCGAGATGGAATTGCGGTGCACGAATTCCATGAAGGCCCGTAGGGATTCGGTGGCTGACTCGTCGCGAAGGACCAGGCAGCCTCCGGCGGCCAGCGTCACGAACACCTCTTCGACGTGGGCGTCAAAGTGCAACGGCGCAAACTGAAGCACCCGGTCTTGAGCGGAGAAGCCGTATCGTTCCAGGGCGGAGGAGACGAAGAAGTCGCGAGCCGCATGTGAGACGCGGACCCCCTTGGGGTCTCCAGTCGAACCCGACGTGAAGATGACATAGGCGTCGTTCTCAGCTCTAGCTGGCGCACGCTGCGGAGTGCCGGTGGGCAACGGTGAACTCAACCGCATGCGCGGCACGGCCGAGGCGATAATGGCGTCCCGCCGCTCAGGTGAGGCCCCTGGGTCAAGCGGCACATAGGCTAGGCCCGCATAGTGCACCGCGAGTATCGCGACAATGGCCTCGGCGCCCCGTGGCAGGTCCAATGCCACTAGCTCCCCCGGGCGGGCCCCCTGTTCGATGAGCGCCCCGGCCACTTCCTCCGCTCGCTGTTGCAGGTCACGGTAGGTGAGCCGCTGTTGCCCATCGATGAGGGCAACGGCGTCGGGAGCGGTGGCGACATGACGGTCCAGCCGTTCGGTCATCGTCACAGTCTTCGGGGCCGGAGTGGCGGCGAGTTCGCGCCATTGTCCCACCGGTGTGGAGCGCTGGGTGAGCATCGTAATGATGTCCTCAGCGATGCCGGGCAGATCCTCGGGGCGGTAACAGTCCGGGTTCGCCTCCATCGTCAACGCGTGCGGACCATGGGCGGTGATCGACAAATCGTCCACGGGACCGGCTGTGATCGGGTGGAGGCGCACCTCGCAGCCGGGAATCTGGGGAGGGTCGAAAAACGGTATGACGTTCACGACGGGGGCGAAGAGTCTCTGGCGGCTCGGAGACAGGCCCAGGTCCCGCCGCAGCCACTCATAGCGGTATCGCAGGTGCGGCCTACTGGCTTTGATGGTCGCGGACACCTGATCGGTCAGGTCTTGCACGCTGGCTTTCGCCCGGATGTCGACGGGTATGGGGACGATGTTCATGACCATCCCCGGTGTGCGAGCGGCGGGCCCCGTGCGTCCTGATACCGGCAATCCGATGACCGGGCGCTGGGTGCCCCGCCGCCGATGCAGTGCGGCTGCCACTGCGGCTAGCAAACGATGCGGCCAGGCTCCACCGCTTTCGGCCAGCGCGTTGGGCGGCAACGTGATGCGGTGAAGTAGCGGCTCGGCCCGAGGGAAGCCAATGGTGTCGCTGAAGCCGGTCGCTGTCGCATCGTCGAGTAGGCGCAGCCAGTATTCGCGGTCGGATTCGCGCTCGGGGCTGGCCTGGTAGGCCTGGTCGGCTCGCAGGAGTGTCTCCAGGTCTCCAAAGCCATCGCGGGTACGCATGGCGTCGCGGTAGCGGCGGCTGACCTGGGCGTAAAGCATTGAGTAGCCGTATCCGTCCGATACCAGGTGGTGTGCCTGGAGGTACCACAGCGCTTTGCCACCTCCGGTGAACAAGGCGGTCCGAAATAGTGGACCGTTGGCCACATCGGCGGCGGTGGACCGCCACTGGCGCATGAAGGGTTCGGCGGCGGCCCACAGGTCCACGTGTTCGCCGAGGTCGACGTGTTCCAGCTGCCAGTCAGCGGCCTGGTCGATGATCTGATGAGCTTCGCCATCGGCGGTCTCGACAAACCGCGTGTGGAAGGCGGTCGCTTCGCGCATCGTCGCGTTGATGCAGTCGCGCAGCCGGCTGCGATCGACCGGCCCGATGATTTCGCAGGCTACCGCTGTCCAATATCCGGGGTAGGCGGG
This sequence comes from Natronoglycomyces albus, assembly GCF_016925535.1. Taxonomy (NCBI): domain Bacteria; kingdom Bacillati; phylum Actinomycetota; class Actinomycetes; order Glycomycetales; family Glycomycetaceae; genus Natronoglycomyces; species Natronoglycomyces albus. Next base: position 2,142,375 of record NZ_CP070496.1, read on the forward strand.
GTCGAGCTTCTGGCCGCGATAGATGCCCTCCGCTGCCGATGTCAGTGGCAATTGCGTTGGGGGCACGTTGGTCGCTCTCACCGTCGAGGCGTAGTCGTCGCTGGTCATGGTCGGTCCTTCGCAGGGCTGATGTGGCTACGGCGTTGGGGACGTGGTTCAGGAGGACACCGAGGTGATGTGCCTTGGTCTGGCTTCGGTGGCGTAGCGGCGGGCGATGACGGCTTTGGCGAGCTGAGCGAGCCGGTGAGAGGTCTCATCGATGTCGATGCAGGCGTCGGTCACGCTGACCCCGTATTCCAAGGGCTCGCCCAGGGCTTGCCGGCCCGGCCGCAAGTACGATTCGAGCATGACGCCAGCGATGCCGTTTTGGCCCTCACCCACTTGTTCGCAGACTGCCTCGACCACAGCTCCTTGACGGCGATGGTCTTTCCCGCTATTGCCGTGTGAACAATCGATAACCAAGCGCGGGTTCTGCTGTGAGCTGGAAAGTTCCAGCAGGGAGCGTTCAATGTGGGCGGTGCTGTAGTTGGGTCCATCGTCGCCACCACGCAGCACCAGGTGGGCGTTGGGGTTGCCCGCGGAGTGATAGGAGCGCAGTTCTCCTTTGGCGTCCAGGTTGAGCATGGGTTGACTGCGGCCCGCGACTGCGACCGCGTCAATGGCGGGTCCGATCGCGCCGTCGGCTCGGTTCTTCATGCCCACTGGCATCGGCAGGTCCGAGGCGAGGCGTCGGTGGACGGGAGACTCGACGGTTCGCGCGCCGATGGCGGCCCATGAGACCAATTCACTCACGTAGGGAGCCAGATACGGATCGACGAATTCGTTGGCTATGGGCAGGTCGAGGGCGGCGATGGCGGCGAACATGCGGCGGGCCAGCTCGATGCCCTCGACGGCCGATCCGGTTCCATCCAGCTGAGGGTCAAGTAGCAGGCCCGGCCATCCGTGGCGGGTGCGTGGCTTCTCCACATAAACGCGGACGACAATCAGCAGTTCGTCCGAGTGCTCGGCGGCTAGGAGTCGCAGGCGGGCCGCGTATTCGTGCATCCCTTGAGGGTCGTGCGCGGAGCAGGGTCCCACAATGGCCAATAGTCGATCGTCTCGGCCCTGCACGATGTCGCCGATAGCGCGACGGTGGGAGGTGACTCTTTCGATGAGGTCGGGGTGTTGCCCGGCCTCGGAGAGGGTGGGAACGTTGCGCATCACTCACCGACCAAACTGGAATGGAATCCGCGGATAGTGGGGTCGGCGGCCAGATCGGTGAAGGATACTTCCAAACCCGCCGCTTTCCACGTCTCGATGAGGCTCATGACGCGAATGGAGTCGAGGCCCGCGTCCATCAGGTTCTCATCGTCCTCGGCGGGCTCATCCAGCAGCGCCAGCACGGCTTTACGCACGTCGTCCACGCTCGGGAGGGGGGCTGGCCCGGCCAGTTGGGCAGTCGTGGTGACAACCGAACTGGTGGCGCAGAGGTGGTCAAGGGCGCCTAGGTGGCGTTCCCGGTTGAAGTCGGCGATGGCGTCGGCGACGACAAACGGGGCGATGCCGAGGCTGAAGGAGTCCAGGGCCGTGGCGGTGATCCCGATATGCGCGTATACACCGCTGATGACCAGCTGGTCTCGGCCTAGGGTACGCAGGTGCTCGGCAAGGTCGCTGTCGAAGTAGGCGCTGTAGCGGCGTTTGGTGATGATGTGATCATTCGGGTGTGGTTTCAATGGGTCGATAATGGCGACACGGTGGTCAGGCCCCGGCCCCCACCGGTCGCTGAGTAGCCCGCGTTCCTGCGTGGTTTGGTGCGGTGGCTGCGCGGTGTAGATGGTGGGGAGGCCCAGGGACCGTAGGCGGTTGATGTTGGCCACCAGCTGCGGGTAGCCCGCCTCTCCGTAGAAGGCCAGAAAGTATTCCTGCATATCGTGGATGAGCAGGGCGGCCCGGTGGGGATCGAATTCCCAGGACAGCTTCGGTTCGGGAAGTTCGGACGCGATCGGCAACGGGTAGGGCTGCAAGCGGGGAGGAATCACGGCCTCATCTCTTCTCTGAGTAGTTTCTTGTCGATTTTTCCGATGGCGGTGTGGGGTAGTTCTGGGAGGAACCGCACCAGGTCGGGGATCTTGTAGTGGGCCAAGCCGCTATGGCGGACGAAGGCGCGCACGGCTTTGGCGGTGAGGTCGGGGTTGGTGGTGACACAGACGGCACAGGACCGTTGGCCGAGCCGATCATCAGGCAAGCCAATGACGGCGGCGTCCACAATGTCGGGATGGCTACGTAGCCATTGTTCGACCTCGGGCGCGGAGATCTTCTCTCCCCCGCGATTGACCTGGTCTTTGGCACGGCCGCACACCACTAGGTTGCCGCTGGCGTTTTGACGGACGATGTCACCGGTGCGATAGAAGCCATCGGTGGTGAAAGCGGTCGCGTTGTGGTCATCGGCGCGGTAGTAGCCCCGAATCGTGTAGGGGCCACGGGTGAGAAGATGACCGGGTTCTCCCAGCGCTACAGGCTGATCAGTCTCATCCACGATGCGAATCTCGTCGGCGGGGCTCGCTGGTCGTCCCTGTGTGCGGTAAATGACCTCGTCGGTGTCGCTAAATCGCGTGTAGCAAACGAGACCCTCGGCCATACCAAAGACTTGCTGGAGTCCGGCCCCCAAGATCTTGGGCACCTCCCGGGCGCGCTCGGAGTCGAACACGGCTCCGCCGACTTGGAGAGTTTGCAGGAACTCGGGCATCCAGCCGCGCGCTTGTGCCGCGTCCATCCACATGTTCGCCAACGCTGGCACCGCGCTAGTGAAGGTGACGCGATGGCGGTCGATGAGGTCGAAGACTGTCTCGGGGCTAGGGTCCTCCGCGTAGACGACTTGGGCTCCGGCGTAGAGGGCACCGAGTACCCCTGGGGAGGAGAGCGGGAAGTTGTGGGCTGTTGGCAATGCGCACAAGAACACGGTTTCGGAATCAAGTTCGCACACCTCGGCGGCCGCTCGCACGCTGTAGAGGTAGTCGTCGTGAGTGCGGGGAATCAGTTTTGGTACGCCAGTCGATCCGCCACTGAGCTGCATAAGAGCCAGTTCACTAGCGGTGGGCGGCTCGGGAAGGCTCGTGGGGTCGCCACTCATGGCCATCACGTCGGTCATGGTGAAGATCTGGGCGGCGTCATTACCCACCTCGCGGGCTATGTGTTCATACTCGCCGCCACCGGGATGGATATAGGCCGCGGCTGCGGTGTGGCGGCAGAAGTAGCCGATCTCGACCTTGCGGTGAGCTGGCAGAGCGCACACTGGCACGACCCCGAGGCGAAATAGTGCGAACATCAGGATCAGGTATTGGCAGGTGTTCTGAGCTTGGACGACGGCGATATCGCCGCGCCGGAGGCCGTTCTCGTACAGTCCGGAGGCCACTAGCAGGGCGTTTTCGCGTAGTTGGGCGTAGGTGAGGGTGCGGATGGAGTCGACAGCGGCCACTTGGTCTGGCTGGGATGCGACCCGTTGGTCGAGAAGGTCGACAAAGGTCAGTCCGGACCAATAGCCATCTTTGCGGTATCGGTCAGCGAATTCATCCGGCCACGGTGTGAATGGAGCGTCCATTGTCTACCTTTCCAGTGTAGTGGCTCAGTACGCCTTGCATGGTGGCGAGTTTGGCGTCGGTTTCGGCCAATTCGGACTCTGGCGTCGAGCCCTCGACGACTCCGGCCCCGGCATAGAGGCGAACGGTGGTAGCGGTGGCTTCGGCACAGCGGATGGTGACGGCCCACTGTCCATTGCCACGCGCGTCGGACCAGCCGACCATGCCGGTGTAAAAGCCACGGTCATAGCCTTCGAGGTCGTCGATGACGGCACGGGCGGTCGCCGTGGGAGTGCCGCATACGGCCGGGGTCGGGTGCAGGGCGTGGGCCAAAGCCAGGGCTGGGGGCGCGTCGGGTAGCAATCGGCCGGTGATGACGGTGCCTAGGTGCAGCATGCGGGAGGCTGCGACCACGGAGGGAGCGGTGGGGACGGAAAGTTCACGGCAGTATGGCGCCAACGCGGTGGCGATGGTGTCGACGACGAAAGCGTGTTCGCGACGGTCCTTGTCGGATTCCATAAGGTCGAGTCCGCGAGTGGTGTCCACATGCGGGTCACCTGAACGCGGCCGGGAGCCAGCCAGCGGCAAAGCCCGCACGGTATCGCCTTTGCGAGAAATCAGCAGTTCGGGGCTGGCACCCAGGAGCGTGCGTCGCTCGGGCAACTCGCAAGCGAACACATAGCCGTCACTTTGCTGGTGGCGCAGTATGCGCAGAGTCTGGGGAACGTCGAGGGGGCGTTGCAGTGGCACCTCGACGCTGCGGGTGAGCACGACCTTGTCGAGCTGTCGGGCATGAATACTGCCAAGGGCGGCGGCGACCGACTTCTCATACTCTTGTGGAGAGGGGACACATTCCCCGACGCCAGATTGTGGGCCAGTGACGGCCAGTGGCTGGCCTTCCAAGGCACTGGCCCATTGATAGGACTCAGGGACGACCAGGTGTGCCTGGGCGGTATCGGAGAACGGCACTGCCCCGACCAGGATTTCGTTTGGCCCCAGAGATTTCAGTACGGCGTGGGCGCGCATCCCGGCGTCGCCGCTGCGTCCTGGCAAGGTCACGGAGTGGCCGGTGGCGACTAGCGAGGCGTCCTTTGTTCCGAAGAAGAACGACTGTCCGATCGCATAGCCATCGACTGGGTGCATGGTTGCTCCTGGTTGGGTGGGGTAAGGAGGAAGTTTCGAGGTGATGACCGCTCAGGGCATCTGCTTTGTGCCGCTGGGAATCGAGTGCGGCCGAGGCCTGCTCAGTGGGAGGAGTGGAGGATGGTTGGCCGAGGAGCACCTCAGCGCAACGAGGCGCCGCCATCGACGGTGAGTTCTTGCATGGTGATGTGTCTGGCCTGTTCGGAAGCCAGATAGACCACCGCGTCGGCGATATCATCGGGCGTGGCAATGCGCCGGAGGGGGATGCCCAAGCGGTGCTGGGATAGGTTCCCCTCGATGAGGGAGGTGGCACCTTTTCCGGCCAACAAGTCCTGCAGCATGGGTGTGTCGGTCGAACCGGGTGCGACGACATTGCATCTAATCCCATGAGCGGCCAGCTCTAGACCGAAACAGCGCGTCAGGTGTGCGGCCGCGGCTTTGCTGGCGGCGTACGCTCCCAAGTCCATGCGTGGGACCAATGCGGCGTTGGAGGCGACGGTGACGATCGCCCCTGCCTTTCGTTGGGCCATTCGAGAGCCCACGGCGCGTGTCACGTAGAAGACACCAGTGGCGTTGACCGCCTGCGTCTTTTCCCAATCGGCGTCGGTCATGTCCAAGAGCGAACCCGGCCGCAGGATGCCCGCGCAATTGACGAGGGTGACTATCTTCCCAAGTTCGGATTCGATGACCTCGACCGCGTTGTCGACGGCTACCGAGTCGGTGACGTCCACGTGATAGCCGTGTGGCAGCCCCACAATCTCAGGGTCGAGGTCGCAGGCCGCCACGCACTGCCCGGCCGAGCGAAACGCGGCGGTAACGGCTGCTCCGATGCCCGATTGCGCCCCGGTCACCATTACCACTGTGCGGTTCTCGTGCACGGTCATTGCGCCTCCTAGTAATCAAATCAGGGCGGTGCGGCGATTGCGCCACCCCATTGAATCTTAGGTTAGGCTAACCTAAATCACTTCGGGATGACAACCGGTACGCCATCAGATGGGGCGAGGACCACATCTGACTCCACCTCGTACAGTTCGCGCACCAGATCCGTTGTGACAACAGCACTTGGGGACCCTTTGGCAACGACGAGCCCCTCCTTCATCGCCACCACGATGTCGGCATACCGGGCAGCGGCAACCAGATCGTGGAGGACCATAATCGCGGTGCGGCCATGGTCAGCCGCAGCCCTGATCAACTCCAACACCTCCACGGCATGCCCCAGATCCAGCGCACTAGTGGGCTCGTCCAACGCCAGTAGCGGCGTCTCTTGCGCCAGGGACATCGCCAGCCAACAACGTTGCCGCTGCCCGCCTGAGAGCGTCTCCAACGGGCGATCGGCCAGCGCCACTACCCCAGTGTCGACCATGGCCCGGTACACGGCCTCGTCATCAGACTGCGACCACTGCCGCAGTAGCCCTTGGTGGGGATGCCTGCCAAATGAGATCAAGTGCCGCACCGTTATCGCCTCGGGGGCCAAGGGGGATTGCGGCAAGAGCGCGATCCGGTGGGCCACTTCTCGTGGCTTGAGCGACCACACGTCGTCGCCTCGCATGAGAATCCTGCCGGAGTCAGGCTTGTGCAAGCGGGCGATCGTCTTCAACAATGTGGACTTTCCACAACCGTTGGGCCCCACAATGGCCACGATCGAACCCTCGGGCACCTCCAGACTCACGCCCCGCACCGCTGGCACCCCGGGAAAGGAGGCCACCACATCGACTACTTCCAGTTCCACCACTTCAGACCTTTCGCGTCAACAAGACCCACAACAAGAACGGACCGCCCAACAGACTGGTTAGGACGCCAACGGGCACCTCTGCGGCCCCCACGACCCGACCGAGTGTGTCGCATAGCGTCACCAGAGCCGCCCCACTCAGCGCGGACACCAACAGCGGTACTCCACGCGGCCCGGCTAGGCGGCTGGCGATGATGGGGGCGGCCAAGGCGATAAAGGCAATCGGGCCTCCCACGCCGACTCCCAGGCCCGCCAAACCGACTGCCACGATCAAGGCGGCGAAGCGGACCCGATTCAGGGGAACCCCCAGGGTTGTTGGCACCTCCTCCCCCAGCCGGGACAGGTTCAACCGGCGTGCCACCGCCAAGGCCACGGGCAACAGCACCGCCAGACCGATTGCCACTGGCAGGGCCGATGAATAGTCCCTGCCGTTGAGATAGCCCAAAGACCAGGTGTAGAGGCTACGGGCGGCATCAAGGTCTTGGCGAGCCAGAGTCAGCTGCACCAGCGAATCGAGCATGACGGCCACCCCGATGCCGACTACGAGGACGCGGTACCCCGTGGTGCCCATACTTCCCGCGGCCGCCACCACAATCGCGGCGGCGACTGCGGCCCCCGCTGGGCCAGCCCACCAGGCGCCAATTGCCGCCGCGGAGGAAGCAATCGCGACAAGCAACACGCCAGCCACAGCCCCGTCGTTAACGCCGATGATGTCGGGGGTGGCAAGCCGGTTGCGCGCCAATGTTTGAATCAAACAGCCCGCGACCCCGAGCGCGGCTCCAGCAGCAGCGCCCGCTGCGAATCGCGGTAGTCGCAATACCTGCACAATCTGTGTCTGGACTTGTGTGCCTTCGCCGAAGAGGGCTTTCACAGCCGTGAAACCCGTGGTCTCACCGGAACCCACCGCCACTGACAAGCATGCCGAGACGAACAAGAGTAGCCCCAGGCCAACCACAGCGGCACTGGCGCGTTTGGAAACGAGGAAAGAATACGAACCAGCCCGCACAGTCCACACGTCCGGATGCAAGTGGTGGCGATTTAGCCCGGTGCTCAGTTCAGGCATAGGATGCGTCATTCAGTGTCCTCCAGGTCGACGCAGGGTCATCATGCCGCGCGAACGAGCGATCACAATGAGCAACGGCCCGCCGATAACGGCGAGGATGACTCCAGCCGGGGCCTCATAGGGGCGAATAATCACGCGGGCCCCGATATCGGCCAGGATCAACACGCATCCGCCGATCCATCCGGCCAACAGCAGTTGCACACTGAACTTTTCCGGCTCGATGCGGCGTGCGACGAAGGCGGCCAGCAACCCCAAGAACGCGATCGGACCGCACAAGGCCACGGCGGCACCGGCCAGACAGGTGACAGCCATGATCGCCACCACCCGGGTGGTGGCGGGCCGGTGCCCCAATGCGGTGGCGACGTCGTCTCCCAGAGCTAGTGCCCCGGTGGGCCGAGCGAATATCAACGCCAAGGCGATGCCGAGGGCGAAGATCGGGAGCACGGCCAGAAATTCCCCGGTGGATATTCCCGATAGCGAGCCCAAGATCCAGTAGCGGTAACGATCGTAGGAGACGTCCGAGGAGGTCAATAGGAACGAGGTCGCGCCGCGGAAGGTGGCCGCTAGCGCGACTCCGGCCAAGACCAAATGCAACGGGGTGAGTTTGTTCTTGGTCGATGAGGCGATCGCCACAACGATAAGTGAGGCTCCGAGAGCTCCTAGTAGCGCCGCGACGATGGAGGCGGAGGAGGAATCAACTCCGAAGAGGCTGATGAGCGCGACGACTCCCAAAGCGGCTCCGGCGTTGACGCCCATGAGCCCGGGGTCAGCCAGTGGGTTACGCGTGATCGATTGGAGGAGGCATCCGGCGATGCCCAATGCCGCGCCCGCGCTAAGAGCTACTAGGGTGCGCGGCAGGCGCAGAGTGGTCATCACCATATGGAGGTGGTCGTTGGCGCGGGCCTCTGCGTTGCCGAGCAGGAACTTCGCTGACTGCCAGATTCCGTGTTCACCACCGCCGATGACCATGGATGCGGCTAGGAGGAACGCCAGGCTCAACAGCGGCACCCACACTGACATGGCTGAACGCTTCTTCAGGGGTGTGCGCGTTGGCTGCTTCGGCGGCAGAGTTGCCGATGCATTTTTCATTAGGCTAGGCTAACCTAACGAAATCAGCGGGCCCGGTCGCCCACCACAGACGTTCTCAGATTCACTCCTGAGCATGTAGGCGGTAATACTGCCAGCATTTTCGCTTGCACCGCAACGGCTGTCACCACATTCGCGCCGGGCTCGACCCTGTCAGAAAAGAGAGATGTACCTATGTCCTGGTCAATGACGAGCCGAGTGTTCTCGGTCACGGCGGTGGGGATTCTCGCCCTCTCCGCATGTGGGTCCGACAACGGCGACGACAACTCCAGCGTTGAAGCCGATACGCGCACCATCACCGACGCGCAAGGCACCGAGGTTGACGTACCCACCAACCCCGAACGAGTCGTGGCGCTTTCCGAACAAGATCTCGACGCGATGCTCGCGCTGGACTTGAAACCTATCGGGACCGTCAACGGGCGCGGCCAAAACACACCCCCCGCCTACCTGGAGGACGCCGCCGACATCGACATCGTCGGCAACATCGGAGAGATTTCCCTGGACTCGGTCCTAGAACTCGAACCCGACCTCGTGCTCTTCGGCGCCTCTCACGACCAAGAAGTTCTCGACCAGGTACGGGAGCTAGTTCCTGCCACAGTCGTGACCTACGAACTTGACGCCGACTGGAAGAGTGCGTTCCTAGGCACAGCCGAGGCGCTCAACGCCACCGACGCGGCTCAAGCGTGGCTCCAGGAGTACCAAGAAACCGCCGACACCGTTGCCGCCGGGCTCGGTGATGAGGCTGGAGCCGAGGTCAGCCTCATTCGATGGAGCCCCGATGGGCCGTCCATCATGCACGAAGGCGCCTTCGCGAGTCTGGTTATTCAAGACTTGGGGCTCAACCGCCCCGAAACCCAGCACATTGACGGATTCTCACACTCCGACCCGCTCAGCCTCGAAAACCTCTCCCAGATCGATGCTGACTGGCTCTTCGTCGGCACCCTCGTTCCAGGCAGTGACGAAGCGCTACAAGAGGCCCGAAACACCCCCGCCTTTGCCCAACTCGACGTTGTGGACAACGACCGATTCATCGAAGTCGACGGCACACTGTGGACCTCGCGCGGCGGGCCCATCGCCGCCGAACAGATCACCACCGAAATCGCCCAACACTTGGGAGGGTAAACACATGACGTTCACTTCGCACGCCCGCGTGGACACCGATCGACCCGCGCGTTACCTCAAACAGCTATGCAGTCACTTCGACCGCAAGGCGAACTCAACTTTTGACGAAGAAAAGGGCCGCACCGACTTCGAATTCGGTGTCTGTGAATTCCTTGTCGAACAAGGGGCTCTCGTCCTGGATCTCACCGCCGGGGACCTCGACCAGCTCGACAAGCTTGAGTTCGTCGTCGGTGACCACTTGGAGCGTTTCGGCAAGAAGGATGGCCTAGCCGTCAACTGGAAACGCGACTGAGGCGACGTCGAACCACGCCGCCTCGCCCGCGCATCGCCACCAACCAACGACAAAAGCGCTGACACAAGGTCGCAAGTTTACCCAGGTAAACAAGTCAATGGACACGCAGCATGCGCCCTAGGCGCTAGCGTCAACGATGGGCGGGCGAGGCCAACAATTCACTGCCATCACGTTCGACAACCGCCAATGCCGACCGATCGGTCACGACAGCGACGGTCGCGAGGTGACCGGTACGGGCACTCACATCACGCATCAGCATGGGCCCTGGCGCATCTTGATAACGCAAGAGAGCGGCACTTTGATCGGGACCGGTGACCGAAATATCCGTCATCGCCACTCGCAGCCCCACTCCCGCCGCCTTCAAGACCGCCTCTTTGCGCACCCAATATCGCAAAAATCCGCTATCGTACTGGGATTCTGGCAACGAGCGCAAGGTTCTACGTTCCCCTTCGGTGAGCACCAACTCATCGACCTCCGGCACCCTCTGGCTCGTCGGCTCCACATCGAGACCAATGGGACCGGCCTGCGTCAACGCCACCCCAACCAGATCTCCCGCATGAGAGACCGAAATGTGCCACGTATCGCCTGGAACGCGCGGCCGCCCATGGGGACGCTCACAATCGTCGCAGTGCCGACTCAGCGCGACATCTACCGGATGTTTCCCCAGTAGCCGCGCCAACGCCAAGCGAGTCATGACGCAACCTACGATGAAACGATTCTGGTCCACCGGTTGACGGTAGGCCCGGGCCCGCCCCCGTTCCTCGGGATTAAGCAAGTCGAAATGATGGCGCTGGGCTTGATCAGGCTGGCCCCACCAAACGGTGCACGTCGCCGAGTACCCCGAGGCGTCAACCACCGTGGAACCATCACGGTCGACATCTGTTCGCACGTCCATGACCCTAACCTAGATGGGCCGAGCCTAGGTGGTTCCACAGCGGGGCCACATTGCCCCACAGCTTGCCTGCCACACGGTGGACAGTAGCGGCATTTTCAGGCCGTCAAAAGCGACCATGCTCTCGTACTTCGTTAAGCTACGTGCATGGAAAAGGACAATCCGTGGCGCAGCCTCGCCCCCGGCGTGTGGGTACGGCGCTGGCATCGGCTCGACCTCAACCTAGGCCTAGTGGTGGGCAATGAACGTTGTCTGGTGATCGACACCGGATGCGACCTCAACGACGGTCGGCAACTGGCCGAGGAGATCCGCAACATCACCGATTTGCCCTGGCAGGTGGCCTATACGCATGACCACTTCGACCACTTCTTCGGCACGGCCGCCTTCAGCGATGTCCAGGCGGTCTGGGCCGCCGCTTCAGCCGAGGCATTCACCGTCTCCGCCGAAATCGCACGCACGCATTGGGCCGCCAACTTCGACAGGCAAGAGCGCCCGGACCTGGCTGCGGCGCTGCGAGAGACCCCGTTGGTCGTCCCGGATCGACTCCTCACCGAGGACACCCACCTAGATCTTGGCGGCCGCACCGTCACCTTGCGACACCCTGGGCGTGGGCATACCGCCTGTGACCTCATCGTCGAAGTACCGCCGATGGGCGAACGGATGAGCAACACTTCAGCGACCAGCGTCGTGTTCGTAGGAGACCTGGTCGAAAACGGTGCTCCCCCACAGTTCGGGGACGCCTTCGTTCACGAGTGGCCTGCCACCGTCGCCTCAACACTGCGAAGTAGACCGACCATCGTGGTCCCCGGCCATGGCGAACCGACGGATCTTGCCTGGGCCCTCGCCCAGCAGTCGGACCTTAAACGCATCGGCGATCTCTGCGAACAGATTAGGGATGGCCTCCTCTCGGTGGAAGAGGCCATCCCTGCGAGTCCCTGGGACGAGCCGACTTTGCGCCAGGCGCTCAGCCGACTCGACTAGGAGTCAGATGTGGACTATTGATTGCCCGGACCAGAGGTGTCGGTGTAACCCGTTGGCCCCTGGTTGTGCGGCGGATAGTTGGGCCCCTGAGGCGGGTAATTGGGCCCGGCGGGCGGATACCCGTGGGGCGGGTAGCCCGGGGGCATGCCACCGGCGGGCGGCTGCTTGCGGAAGAACTGGTTGGCCGCGGGCAGTGCCAAGAACACGATAATGAGGATGGAGCCCAGCAGCAATAGACCCAGCTGAATGTACTCGTTGATCTCCAGCCAGGCCGGAATAGCCTGTTCAAAGGCTTCCATAACCTCGGCTTCGACTTGTTCGTCTCCTGAGGACACCTGCATCGTGGCATCACGCTGACCAAAGGCGCCTGGCAGCCCACAGCATGCCAACCCGATGCTGGCCAAAATCCAGGTCAGAATACGAGCAGGCCGCTTGGCCTTACTGTTGAGCAGAGCCAAGATGGCATAGAACGAGGCGAAGACGAACAGTAGGATAGCGACCAACACCAGCATCATCAGGACGACGGTATCGATCATCTCCATGTCGGAGGCCGACAACTGTTCGCCCGATTCGCGGATCGCCGACTCCGCCAGGTCTCTGACTTCTCCTCGCATCGAAATGAACCCGATGCCGGAAATGACCAAGCTAATGGCGGTGGCATACATCAGCCACACCGCGGCCGTGACGACTCCGGGGCGAGGCGGGGGCCCTGCGGGTTGATGCATCTGTTGCTGCGGTGGTGGATATGCCATAGAAACCTCTCTCAATGCGGTGATCTTGCCCCATCTTAAGCCGAAGGGGCAACTACCGTACCCATCATGTGAACATCCAATCATTTGCCTCATATGCCCAGCCAACGGCCTTCTCACATGCCCTTGGGCATCGGGCGAAGTGGGAGAAGGCGCCTATTGCACGCAAAGTCGGTTCTAGGCCCTCTAGGCCCCAGCACTTGGGGCTTTGGACAGTGAGGTCTTGGCGCAGCGGCCTTCTGGTCGCAGACGAATTTCTCATGCTTGCTCCCACTGGGCGCTGATTAAGGTTGGCGTGGTCCTCGAAGTCGCCCCCATGCGGGGAAGGTGGCATTCGGGCTGTCGCGTGAATCGTCCTTAGGGGACTATGCAGCGGTAGGCTTCACCATTGACATCGACGAGGTGTCCGACCAGGGTGAGGCAGATACTGCCGGGTCTCGGCGGATTGACCACCGTCGGTAGGAGTAGGTCATGTGCTCCATTGCAGCCTTAGTTAGCCTGACAAAAGTGTGGCCACAGCTGTTGCACCCGTCGCTATCGACGAACTCGACTTCAAAGGCTGGTTTGGGTTCGATGTAAATGTGAGCAATGGCGCCAGCCTTCAAGCCTTCCTTGGCAGCTCGCCTACCAGTTCAATCACATCATTCTCTTTCATTGCTTCCCCGTGACAGGCCAGTGTGCCCGGACAATTCAACGCCCGGGCACACTGGGACCAAGTTGTATTACTCGCGTCCGGCCAGCACGGCGACGGGTCGATCGGACTGGGAGTGATCCGGTGGCGGCGAAGGACGCATGTGTTTCTTCCGCAACGTCGTAGCGACCATGATCATCGCCAGCACCACTAGTGCCGCACCGATGGCGGAGGTGAGGTGAATACCGTTGGTGAACGCGGTGTTGGCCGCGTCCATAAGGGCCGCCCCTTCCTCAGCCTCCATGCCGCGTGAAGCATTCACCGCACCGCCCAAGGTCTCCTTCGCGGCCGCGGGAGCCTCGGCGGGCAGGTGGAAACGGTAAAACGCCGACAGGACACTTCCCAGGATCGCGACCCCCAAAGCACCGCCCAATTCGTAGGCGGTCTCCGAGATCGCCGAGGCAGCTCCGGCACGCGCGGGCGGAGCCGCGGTGAGGATCGCACCGTTGGTAACCGTCTCCGCCAGCCCGATCCCCACACCGATCAGGCCAAACGCCACGGCGACGAAGATAGCGCCATCGGATTCCGGTAGTTGGGTGAGGGCAACAAATCCAGCCAACACGGTCGTCAACCCCATGAGGATAATGGCGCGCAGCCCCATCCACCGTGACAGTCGCACCGCGATGAAGCTGGTGACGACGGAGAGCGCCAGGCCTGGCAACAGCACCAGCCCCGCGTTAAACGGGGAAATGCCCAAGACGATTTGGAGATATTGCGTGAGGAAGAATAGGGCCGCGACCATCGAGAAGACAATCATCAGGTTGGTCGCCACCGAAGCGGAGAACGTGCGGATGGTAAACAGCCGGACATCGATCAGCGGGTGTGGCAGTCGCAATTGGCGGCGTACGAACCATGCCCCCACGGCCAGACCAGCGACCAATGCGGTCAACGCCAGGGCCAGGTTGTCACCGGTGGCTAGTTTCTTGACGCCATAGACGACCGGCAGCATTGCCGCTAGCGACAGCACCACACTTGGGAAGTCGAATTTGCCTGGTTCGGGGTTGCGTGATTCGCGTAGGACCAGCGGCCCCACTCCGATGATGACGACCATGACCGGAACGGCGAGCAGGAAGACCGAACCCCACCAGAAGTGTTCGAGTAGCCATCCGCCCACCAGCGGGCCAGCGGCCATTCCACCGGAGAAGGCGGAGGCCCAGATGGCGATGGCCAGCAGGCGCTGACTTTCGTTGGGGAACATGTTGCGTAGCAGCGACAAGGTCGATGGCATGAGGGTCGCTCCGGCGACTCCCAGCAGCACGCGCGCGGCGATGAGCATTTCGGCTGATTGCGAATAAGCGGCCACGACTGAGGCGACGGCGAAGCCGACCGCACCAATCATGAGCAGCCGGCGGCGGCCGATCCGGTCGCCAAGTGAGCCCATGGTGATGAGTAGGCCAGCCAGTACAAATCCGTAGACGTCCACGATCCACAGCATTTGAGCGCTGGTCGGTGAGAGGTCCTCACTCAGGTGCGGCACGGCAAAGCCGAGCACTGTCATGTCGATGGCGATAAGCAGGACCGGAAGGGTAAGCACGGCTAGGCCGAGCCATTGGCGCAGGCCAGCGCGGGGTTCCTCGCCGGAGAAGGAGTTGTCGTGGGTGATCGTCTCGGTGGAGACGTTGCCGGTAGTCATCGATTCCTCGTAACATTAGTGTACCGTCTGGACGGTAAATAAAACCGTCTGGTCGGTATAGTACCGCGACTCGTTTAGGATGTTCAAGGTGAAAACCAATAAGCGTGACCTAATTCTCGATGCCCTCCAGGACATCCTGGTCAATGACGGTACGGCGGCGGTGACGCTCGAGGCCGTAGCCGCCGCGGCCGGAGTCTCCAAAGGGGGGCTGCTCTATCACTTCCCCAGCAAGAGCGCGCTCTACACCGGGCTCGCCAAGCGGCTACGCGAGGCCGAAGAACTGGAGTTCGCGCGGGCCCGCCAACAAGGCATCGTGGAGGGATTCCTGCGCTCGTCGATCACGGAATCGACAGAGGGCAAGGCGGGCTACTGGGCGCTATTGACCGCACTGCAAGGCCGCCGGGAAGACCTCACCGATGAGGCCGTGGAGCATTTGCACTACGTATTCAACGAGTGGTCTGTACTTTTGGCCGAAGAGGTTGACGATCCAGCTCTCTTGGGCATCATTCGCCTGGTCGGGGATGGCCTATTCCTCACCGCGATCTCCGGGCTTCCCCAAGCGGGCCCCGAGGTTATCGACGCGGTGGTGGAGCGACTGGTTTCCCTCGTTGAGGTCGACAAGCAAGCATGAGGCCACATGGCCGTGCCTCACACCTGGGACATGACCCACCCCATGCCCCCGCCAGGCAGCTACCTACGTGACAGCGTGTGGCTTCGGCGTGACGTCAGCGCACCACTCTTTAAAAGTTACTGACAAGTATTCCACAGGGGATTTACCTGCTAATTAGCTCTGACCTCGGTATTCAACCTGCTCCCACTGAGCGACGATGAGCAATCGAAACTGTTGTATATATTGATATTTCGGCGCGAATTGCATAGTCTGATGGGTGCCCTGTCAACCAACCAATTCGTGTCCTTGAGGTTTCCCAACCTGACACATGGCTGCTTGTGCTTACCCCCTTGAAAGGCACGCACGATGAAACTACGCAGAACTTTCGCCGTTGGCGCGGCTGCCACCATCGCCGTGGCCAGCGTCTTTACATTCCATACCGCCGCCCATGCTGATCAGGAGATCATCGAACTAGGTGACCCCCGCGCCGACGCAGTTAGCCCAGTTGACCCCAGAATCGTCGAGGCCATGGCCGAGGCGAACGAAGAGACACCCGCCGAAGTCTATAACCGACTGGCCGTGCAGGACCTTGCCTCAGAGGTGGAGGAACAGTGGCACGACCATCCGAACTTCGGTGGTGTGTGGGTCGACGAAACTGCTGAGGAGATCTTCCTCGCCACCACCGACGCAAAGGCCATCGTTGATCCGCGGGCCACCACCGTCGAGGTGAACTACACGGTCAGTGAGCTCGCCGAGTACGTTGACCTCTTGGTCAATCCAGCTGAGGACCATTCCGAAGCCGACAGCTTGGCTTCACCATCCCAACTAGAGACTGACGACGTTGATTCGGAACGCGACAATGGCGAGATGCGGATCAACGGTCCAGGCATCCATGGCGGATTCGTCAATGTCATGGGAAACCTCGCCGTTGTCGAAGCTGTCGACTCCGAACCGATCGAGGAGCTTGCCGCGCGGGAGGGAATCCCCAGTGATGCCTACACCGTCGACGTGCGCGACGAGGGCAACGAGACGTTTCTGGCCGACCTAGACGCCGAGACCCAGGTTGGTCTCCAACCACGATTCGACGACAATCCCAACCACATTTACGGCGGCGACACCTACCACGCTGGCGGAGTTTGCACCGTGGGATTTGGCGTGATCAAGGCCAACGGTGGCGCCGCATTCGTCACGGCTGGACACTGTGGTTCGGTTGGTACCACCGTCACCCATGGAACTGCTGAGGGAAGCATATTCACTCAGTCGGTCTTCCCCGGTAGTGACGCGGCGGTCGTTGACGTTCCCCCGCACAAGACGATGATGAACGCAGTACGCGCGGCCAGCCATGTCGTGCAGATTCAAGGCAGCAAAGAGGCTCCGGTCGGTGCCACGGTATGTAAGTACTCGATGTTGCATGGAATCAGCTGTGGGGTTATCGAGGCGCGCAATGTGTCCGTAACCTACCCCCAGGGAATGGTCCGGGGTCTCACGCGGACCAATATATGCTCCGAGCCTGGAGACTCTGGTGCTCCGGTGATCAGTAGCGCTCACGCCCAGGGAATCGTCTCGGGTGGCTCAGGCAACTGTTCGATGGGCGGAACCACCTTCATACAGCCCATCAACCCGATACTGAACGCGTGGAACCTGACCCTAGGTGGAGCGACGCCTCCCACCACCTCATAGCGCCTACCGGCAGCTTAGAGAGCCGGATGCGTGTCCCGCCGCGCCCTTAACATCACCAGTGGTCGGCAATCCGTGGATTGCCGACCACTGGCTTTTGCCCTTCGTCTTTGGTTCAAGCAGGACTTTGGTCGCTATGCACCCAATCCGGAGGAGGTGCCACGCCTCGCCGATTCGGTCACAGTCTCACCCACAGCCACTGTCGAGGCGCCCTCAAGGCTGTCACCTTCGGTCGCGGTCGCGCTCTCGGCAGCAACCTCCGCTGCGTCATCAGCACCGATCACCGGCACCGACCGCAATGCGATCAATCCAAAGACAGCCAGGATGACCAGCGCAATCGCCCCACCGAGTGCACCGATGACGATTCCGGAGGTGAACGCCTCTTGTCCCTGGCTCAGCAGCGCCACCGCGACGTTCTCACTCAGGTGGGTAGCCGCCATGCTTGCCGCAGCCAAGTTGTCCAGCGCGGAAGACGGAACGTCACCTGGCAGATCGGCCGCACTCATATCCCGCACATAGACGGCTGTCATCACACTTCCGAAGACCGCCACCCCGAGCGCGGCCCCCAATTCCCCGGCGGTCTCCGACAACGACGAGGCGGACCCAGCCTGATGTTTCGGAGCCGAGCTGACAACCAGATTGGTGCCCAAGACGATCATCGGCACCGTTCCCAAGAACACCAGAACTACACCGGTCATCAACACGGCCATCCCGCCGTCGGCGGACAGCTGGGTGAGAATGGCCAATCCCAGTGCGGCGACCATGATGCCGGGACCGACCAACAACGCCGGGCGCACATAGCGGGCGGCAATCGGCACCAGGATCGAGGCGACAATATTGACCACGATCGGCAGCAATAGCCATAGGCCAGTCTCCAGGGCCGAATAGCCCTTCACGAGCTGCGCGAACTGAACGAAGGCCATGATGATGCCCGATACCAGGGTAAGTGTCAACATCATCAAAGCCAGAGTGGTGCCGAAGGCACGGTTGGCAAAAAGAGTCAAGTTCAGCAGTGGGTCGGCCAGCTGTCGCTGACGCTTCAGGAAAAAGTATCCGAACCCGGCTCCGATGACAGCCGCGATCAACACCGAGGGCTCCGGACCATTCTTGGCGAATTCCTTCAGCGCGAAGATGATCGGCAGAATAGCCGCGAGCGACAGACCCACACTGATCAAGTCCAAGCTCCCAGCTTTCTCATCCTTGAACTCCGGCAGCATGATGGGACCAAGAATCAGCAGCAGAGCCATAACGGGAACGCCCAAGAGGAAGACCGAGCCCCACCAGAAGTGCTCCAACATGACCCCGCCGACAATCGGCCCAATGGCAGTACCTCCAGTGAAGGCGATCATCCACACGGCTATGCCCAAGGAACGCTGCTTGGCGTCATGGAACATGTTCGAGATCAACGCCAGGGTCGAGGGCATCAGGGTGGCCCCGGCGATACCGAGCAGGGCACGGGTGACAATAAGCATCTCGGCCGACTGAGAATAGGCCGCCAAGATCGAGGCCAGACCAAAGGCTGCCGCCCCGATCAGGAGCAGTCTGCGACGGCCGATCCGGTCGCCTAGCGTCCCCATGGTGACCAGGAAGCCAGCGATCATAAATCCATAAATGTCCAAGATCCACAGCAACTGGGTGGAACTGGCCGACAGGTCAGTGCTCAGCTGAGGGGCGGCCATGTGCAGCACGCTCAAATCCAAAGCCAGCAAAAGGGTCGGCAGTGTCAACACTGCCAAGCCCAGCCACTCCTTGGTCCCAGCTCGCGCTGGCACGGTGACGGAAGTTCGCATGAGTGTTCTCCAAGTTTGGTGGTGTCGGCCCCAGCGCCAGACCACGGCTATGGGGGACCGTCGGGCAGTTGTCGGCGATCTCCCATTGACTGTTTCAGCAGCATGGGCGGCTATACCGCCTTCGAACCGACGAAATGGTTCAGTAGGTTTCCCACTCGCCATCGCGAGCAATACCCATGATGCAATCTGTGACTGACGATCGCATTTCAGTTTTCTTACGGCCCGTCTTTCCAGCCCGGCAAAAATTCCCCCCAGGGCGGATAATGTTGAGCAATGCAGTTTGGAGTACTCGGTCCCCTCCAGGTTTGGACCGACGATGGATCACCCGTTGAAGTGCGAGAACGTAAAGTTCGGCTTCTCTTGGCCGCCTTGATTCTCGAACCCGGTCGAGTCGTGTCGGCTGATTGCCTCATCGACAGCCTGTGGGGAAGGCAACTTCCCGCCAAACCCACGGCCGCCCTCCAGACGAAGGTCTCCC
Organism: Natronoglycomyces albus; assembly: GCF_016925535.1. Lineage (NCBI taxonomy): Bacteria > Bacillati > Actinomycetota > Actinomycetes > Glycomycetales > Glycomycetaceae > Natronoglycomyces > Natronoglycomyces albus. The sequence continues at coordinate 2,161,865 of NZ_CP070496.1, forward strand.
AACTACGGCGTGACCTAGAGTCGGCCGAGGCCGGTGGGCGAAAGCTCGTGCGACACATTGCCGGTGGATACCAACTCGACGTCGACAAGAACGCTGTGGACGCGGGCCGATTCGCCGAACTGGTAAACCAATGCAACAACTCCGACAATCCGCACTCAGTGGTCCAGGCAGCCGAACAGGCTCTCGCGCTGTGGCGCGGAGACGCGCTCGGTGAGCTGGCCTCAGAGCCATTCGCGCTCTCGGCGATTAATCGCTGGCAGGAGCTGAGGCTGATAGCGCAAGAACGTCGCCTCGCCGCCAAGGTCGAGCTGGGCGAACAAGCCGACGCGATCCCCGAAATTGCGGAACTGGTCGGGGATCATCCCCGCCGCGAGACATTGCGCGCGTTGCACATGGAAGCGTTGTATCTGGTGGGACGACACGAGGAGGCACTGGAGTCGTTTCACCAGCTACGCTCCCGGCTGGACGAGGATTCTGGGCTAAGGCCCGGGCCCCGACTGCGGTCGCTATATCTCGACATTCTGCGCCACGATTCGCGTCTATCGCACGAGGAATGCCACAGCGGGAACTTGCCAGCCGACCTCAACTGCATCATCGGACGAGAACGTGACGTAAAGGACATAACGTCTCTCCTTGAGCAGCACCGGCTGGTCAGCCTGGTGGGGCCCGGCGGGGTGGGAAAGACCCGGTTGGCGTTCCAGGTGGCCCGAGAGCACACCCGCGACCGCCAGCGCCCGGCCTGGCTCGTCGAGCTCGGAACCGTCCCCGGACAGCAGCGAGCCACATGTGAGTGGACGGTTGACGACATCGCCTATGCGATTATTCGCGCGCTGCCTGCCCAGTTCACCGGTCCCCCGCCGCCGTGCACCGACGATCAACCAATCACGCTGCGCGAATGCCTAGGTCATGTGTTGCGTGGGCAGGACTTCCTCCTCGTCTTGGATAACTACGAGCATGTTCGCCCGGCCGCGGCCCAGGTGGTCTCTGACTTGCTGCACGCGGTTCCAGGAGTGTCGGTTCTGGCCACTGGTCGCGCCCCTCTACATATCCCGGCCGAGCAACGATGGCCGGTGGCCCCGTTGGGGCTGCCCTCTCCTGACACCGCGACGGTATCGGGAGCCATGGAGTTGTTCCGGCAACGAGCCTCGGCCTCGGCGCCTGACTTCGCTCTGACCGAGGACAACATCGATCAAGTGGAGGCGATCTGTCGCCGTTTGGACGCTCTGCCACTGGCGTTGGAGTTGGCCGCGAGCCAGGTTGCGACTTTGGGCATCGCGGAGCTGGCGCGCCGTCTCAACGGAGGCGTCCCGCTGCCGCCGGTGCGGCGCTGGGGGGTCCCGGACCGACAGCGCACGATGAGCGACACTCTCGAATGGAGCTGGTCACTGCTCAATGAAGACCAACGAATGGTGGTGCGACGGCTGTCTGCGTTCCGTGGACCATTCACCCTCACGCAGGCAGTCGCCCTATGCGGAGACAGTGCGCTATCGCTGGTCCACATCGACGAGATCATTGCCGAGCTAGTCGACCAGTCACTGTTGCAGCTCACCACCACCGATGCCGGTGTGCGCTATGCGATGTTGGAGACGACCGCAAACTTTGGCCGGTCCAAGCTGCGCCAATCGGGCGAATTCGATGACATCATGCGTCGGGCGCAACGAGCGGCGCGACTAGCCAGGCGCTAGCTGGACCAAGTGGCGGCCGAGTTCGCGATGCGGAAACCCTACGAGCGGTCGGTTCCTTATATCCCAGTGGGTTCGCCGTCTCGGTGCCAGCCATTCGCCCGGTGGCGAAGACTTAGCACTATTTTCAGGTAGCGCACGTGGAGAATCGGGCAATGAACACAGCTTGCCGGCGCTCGGCCAAGCTGTGGCCGAGCGCCGGCAAGCATAGAGCGATGTTGGCCCGCTGAGAGCGGGAACGCACTCGATATGGCCGCTGGGCGAGTCTGCCTACGGCACTCCGGCTGGGACCGAAGGCATTTCGCGCAACAGTCCCTCTTGTACCGCCGAGGCCACGTGGCGGCCATCGCTGGTGTAGAACTCTCCCCGGGCCAATCCACGTCCCAGGGAAGCGGTTGGGCTCGAAGAATCGAAAAGGAACCACTCGTCGGCGCGGAACGGCCGATGGAACCACATCGCGTGGTCCAAGCTGGTGCCCAAGTATCCACCTGGTCCCCATACTTGGCCGTGTTGATTCAACACCGTGTCCAACAACGTCAGATCCGAGGCGTAGGCAAGCATGCACGAATGCACCAGCTGGTCGTCGGGCAGTTTCCCGTCGACCTTCATCCATACCCGCTGTTCGGCCGCGGCCGGACGTTGCCCCACAGCGGCATAGCCCGACTGGCCCACATAGCGCACGTCGATCGGGCGAGGCGTTCGCGCCCAAATTCCTAGTCGATCGGGATGCGCTTTCAACACCTCATGCAACGAGGGGGTGTCTTCGGGCTGCGGCACATCGGGCGGTATCGGGTCGCCGTGTTCGAGCCCCACCTCTCCGATGTGAAAGGAAGCCGACATAAAGAAGATCGGCTTTCCGCCCTGCAAAGCGGTCGCGCGGCGCACCGAGAACGACCGGCCGTCACGAATGACATCGACCGAGTAGATGATGGGGCGTTTCGGGTCACCCGGCCGCACGAAGTAACCGTGCAGCGAATGCACATTGCGGTCGGCAGCGACCGTGCGGCCTGCGGCGACGAGAGCCTGTGCGGCTACTTGTCCACCAAAGACTCGCTGCAACTCGGTAGTCGCACGCCTGCCACGAAACAAGTTCGCATCGATCTTCTCGAGGTCGAGGACATGCAGCAGCTCATCCACCGCGTCCTGTCCTACCAGTACTTCCACCACTGTTATTCGTCTCCACCTATCCGGTGCACGCGAATTGTGTTGGTCGACCCCGGAGTTCCCGGAGGCGACCCTGCCACGATGATAACGGTGTCCCCCGTCTCGGCGAGCGAATTGTCTCGCATCGCCGCATCTACCTGTTCGAACATCGCGTCGGTGTGGTCGACGTATTCGACCAGATAGGCCGAGGTACCCCAGGACAGTGATAGCTGATTGCGCACCGACTCAATCGGAGTGAACCCATAGAGCGGCATGTCGGGCTTCAACCGCGACATGCGCCGCAACGTGTCGCCGGTCTGAGTGAAGGCGACCAATGCCTTAGCACCCAGGGCTTCGGCAAGAGAGGCTGCCGCCGCCGTGACCGCGCCGGGCTTGGTGCGGGGGGCGTGCTCCAACGAAGGCGGAGTGAAGGGTCCTTCCTCGGTTCTGGTGACGATCTGCGCCATCGTGCGCACGGTCGCGATCGGGTAACGGCCCACTGAGGTCTCACCTGAGAGCATGACCGCATCCGCGCCGTCGAGCACAGCGTTAGCCACGTCGGAGGTTTCAGCGCGGGTCGGTCGCGCGTTCTCAATCATCGAATCCAGCATCTGGGTCGCCACGATGACGGGCTTGGCGTTCTCGCGCGAGAGCTGAATTGCGGCCTTTTGCACCATCGGCACCTCTTCGAGCGGCATCTCCACTCCCAGGTCACCACGAGCCACCATAATGCCGTCGAAGGCCAGCACAATTTCTCGCAGGCGCTGCACGGCTTCGGGCTTCTCAATCTTGGCGATGATCGGACGACGCACGCCGACCTCGTCCATGATCTTGTGCCCGAAGCGGACGTCCTCGGGGGACCGCACAAAGGACATCGCTATCAGGTCGACCCCAAGGTCAAGGGCGAACTTTAGGTCGGCGATGTCCTTTTCGGAGAGCGCGGGAACACTAATGGCCACATTGGGCAACGATAGGCCTTTATTGTCAGAGACCGGGCCGCCTTCCACCACGAGACATTCAATGTCCTCGCCCTCGACGCCGAGCACTTCCAGCGCCAACTTGCCATCGTCAACCAGCAGTCTGTCGCCCTTGCGGGTCTCGGAAGGCAGCTTCTTATACGTGGTGGAGACACGCTCGGCGGTACCTTCGATGTCTTCGGAGGTAATGAAGACCCGGTCACCGGCATTCCACTCGACTTTGCTCTCGGCGAACCGACCCAGGCGGATCTTCGGTCCCTGCAAGTCGGCGAGAATGGCGACCGGTTTTCCAGCTTCGTCAGCCGCCTGTCGCACCATGCGATATACCGACTCATGGTCTGCTTGCGTGCCATGGGAAAAATTCATTCGGGCGACATTCATGCCAGCGTCTATCAACGCTGACATACGTTCGGGCGTAGCCGTCGCCGGACCAATCGTGCATACAATCTTAGCTCTACGAGTCACTCTGTGAGCTTAGTCGATTGACTTATCTCACTGCCACGCGATAGCGGAACAATATTCATATTGCTGGTGCCCGATTCCTCCACTGATCACAGAAAAGCCAGTTCAGGGCATCGAAGAATGGTTTCAGTCCCGATAAGGATCGTTACCGACAAAGATATGGCGCGTTATGCACAGTAGTTGTGATCAATCCCGCCCCATAAACGCATCACGAATGAGCGCCTGCTGCCATTTCGCTCGCCGCAGACGCAATTCAGCGAAGTCGTCGACTTTGACGTCTTCCATGTATCGCCGATAGTCAGCGCGCAACTTCGCCGATCCATAGGCCATTCCTACCAAACCGACAACAAGCGCCGTAATCGCCAACGCCGACGATGGCGCGTTGGCTGTCGCACACGACACGACGAGCAGCCCTAGGGCCGCGATCATTCCCGTGTAATAGATGCGGTAGCCCCAGATTGCCTTTCCGTAGCGCTCCGAGGCACGCACGGATTCCAAGCTGTGGCGGGGTCCGGTTTCTTCTGACACCCCGTCAGCCTAGAGGCAAACGGTGTCTCAATTCAACCGCTATCGCCGATCCCGTTGCCACGCAATGCTTCTGCCAGAAGCGGCACAACGTGAACTCGAGATCGGCCCTGCCACTTCCGTCCCAGTGCGAGTGCTTGCGAGCCTCTCAGACCGTCAGCGGCTGCTGATGAGCGGTCACTGGAGCGGGAAGATTCCGGTTGCCACCCAGATAGGAGTCAATCGCGGAGGCAACGGCTCGCCCCTCGGCGATCGCCCAGACGATGAGCGAGGCACCCCGATGGGCGTCTCCGGCGACAAAGACTCCCTCAGCGGCTTGCCAATCGTCGTCACAGTCCAAGGCCCCCCAGCGGTTTCGTTCGATGCCAAACTGTCCGAGCAACGGCTGCTCCTCTGTGCCGCTAAAACCGATGGCCAACAGCACTAGGTCAGCCGGGACGACCTGCTCGGTCCCGGGCACCTGATTGATCTCGCGCTTCCCGTTTGACTTGTCTACAGTCACCTCGCTAATGCGCATGTGCGTCACCACCCCGTCCTCGCCGACAAACTCGGCGGCGGCAGTGGCGAAGTTGCGTTCCCCGCCCTCCTCGTGGGCCGGGTAGTTACGCAACAGCATCGGCCACACCGGCCACGGGTCGCGTTGCGCATCGCGCTCCTGCGGTGGTTGCGGATACAGGTCCAATTGACGTACCGACGCGGCACCCTGTCGATGGGCCACGCCCAAACAGTCAGCGGCCGTATCGCCACCGCCAATGATCACCACGTGCTTGTCGCGCGCGTCAATCTTAGGTGCGTCTTGGACTCCATCGACCGTTTCATTAGCCGCCACCAGGTGCTCCATCGCCTGATGGACACCGGCCAGTTCCCTCCCAGGCTGGTCGGTTTCCCGTCCTTCCAACGCACCGACGGTCAACAACACCGCGTCAAACTCTGCGCGCAGTTGCGCGGCGGAAATGTCGATTCCGACATTGACGTTGCAGCGAAATTCCACACCCTCGGCTTCCAACTGGCGCAACCGGGCGTCCAGCACGCCCTTGTCCAACTTGAAGTCCGGGATGCCATAACGCAGCAGCCCTCCCGGTTTGGCATCGCGTTCAAACACCGCAACCGTATGGCCGGCCCGAGCCAACTGCTGGGCCGCGGCCAGTCCAGCCGGACCAGAACCAACCACGGCCACACTCGTGCCCGTTGGTCCCGCCACCGGTTGCGGGGCAAAGCCCTTCTGGCCAGCGCGGTCGATGATCTCCACTTCGACTTGTTTGATGGTTACGGCCTCATCGGCGATGCCGAGTACGCAGGCGGCCTCGCACGGTGCCGGGCACAGGCGCCCGGTGAACTCAGGGAAGTTGTTTGTCGCGTGAAGTTGAGCCAGCGCGGAGTCCCAACGGCCAGTGCGTGCCAGGTCGTTGAACTCGGGAATACGGTTGCCCAACGGGCAACCGTTGTGGCAAAAGGGAATCCCACAGTCCATACAGCGCGAGGTCTGGTTGGTGATGAGCTCATCGGAGGCTCCTTCATAGACTTCACGCCAGTCCATGATGCGAACTGGTACAGGTCGCCGTGGCGGCAATGCGCGTCCGTGCTGCATAAAACCTTTCGGATCAGGCATTCTGGTCCTCCTTGTCGGTTGCCGCTTGGCGGGCCAGCACGTCCTTGTACTCAGTGGGGATGATCTTTGTGAACGCGGCGACTGAATTGGGCCAGTCGGCTAGGAGACGGTTGGCCACCGGAGAAGCGGTCATCTGCGCATGGCGTGACAGCAACCGGTTGAGGGTGTGCTGGTCGTCCTCGTCCAGGTCCTCAATCTCAACCAAGGCCGGGTTGAGATTGGCCTCATCGAGCCGCCATATGTAGGCGACGCCGCCCGACATTCCAGCGGCGAAATTGCGGCCGGTGGGGCCAAGAATGGCCACAACTCCACCGGTCATGTACTCACAGCCGTGATCGCCGACTCCCTCGGCTACGGCCATGGCACCGGAGTTACGTACAGCGAAGCGTTCACCGACTTGTCCCCGGCAATACAGTTCCCCGGTGGTAGCGCCGTAGAGCAGCGTGTTACCGGCGATGATGTTGTCCTCGGCGGCAAATGACGCTTCAGGGGCCGGTCGCAACGAGATGATGCCACCTGAGAGTCCCTTACCCACGTAGTCGTTGGCGTCTCCGTGCAAACGGAACGTCACGCCCTTGGGCAGGAAGGCGCCGAATGACTGTCCGGCGGTGCCATTGAAAGTCAGGTCTATGGTGTTGTCAGGCATCCCGGCGCGGTGGCGTCGACTCAACTTGGCGCCCAGGTAGGTTCCCACCGAGCGATCGGTATTGCGAATGTCGAGAGTTGCGGTGAATGGTTCTCCACTCTCCACCGTGTCGGCGGCCATCTGGGCTAGGCGAACGCCCAGTGTGCCCTCCAATTCGTGGTCCTGCTTGCGGAAGCGACGGCGGGGTCCCTGCGGTGGGATGGCCAGAACTGCCGACAAGTCGAGCTTCGCCAGCTTCGACCCCGCGTCGGTCGGTGCGACCTGCTTGAGGCGTTCGACATGTCCCACGGCCTCCTCAAGGCTGCGAAAGCCTAGCTGGGCTAGGTATTCGCGCACTTCTTGGGCGATATAGCGAAAGAAGTTCTCGACAAACTCGGCCTTACCCGAGTAGCGGGAGCGCAGGTCCGGGTTTTGGGTGGCGACCCCGACCGGGCAGGTGTCGAGATGGCACACGCGCATCATGACGCAACCGGCAACGATAAGTGGGGCGGTGGCAAAGCCGTACTGTTCTGCTCCCAACAACGCGGCGATGACCACGTCACGGCCCGTTTTCATCGCTCCGTCAACTTGCACGGTGACTCGGTCGCGCAGGCCGTTGCGCACGAGGATCTGTTGCGCCTCTGCTAGCCCGATCTCCCAGGCGGTCCCGGCGTGCTTGGTCGAGTTGGCGGGCGCGGCGCCAGTGCCGCCGTCATTTCCCGATATGAGGATCGTGTCGGCCTTGGCCTTGGCGACGCCAGCGGCGACGGTACCGACGCCTACCTCGCTGACGAGCTTGACATGCACGTCGGCTTCACCGGCCCCGGCGTTCTTTAGGTCGTAAATGAGCTGTGCAAGGTCCTCGATCGAGTAAATGTCGTGGTGGGGCGGAGGGCTGATGAGGCCCACTCCAGGCGTGGCGTGGCGGGTCTTGGCAATCCATGGATAGACCTTGCCTCCTGGCAACTGCCCCCCTTCGCCGGGTTTGGCTCCTTGAGCCATCTTGATCTGGATGGCATCGGCCGTGGCCAGATATTCGGACGTGACTCCGAAGCGGCCCGAGGCAACTTGCTTGACCGCCGAGCGTCGGCGCGGATCGTGCATCCGTTCGGAGTCTTCGCCGCCTTCACCGGAGTTGGACTGGCCTCCCAGCCGATTCATCGCGATGGCAAGGGTTTCGTGGGCCTCGGCCGACAGTGCCCCATAGGACATGGCTCCGGTGTGGAAGCGACGCACAATCTCCGAAACCGGTTCAACCTCCTCAAGGGGGATCGATTGCTTGGCGCCGGTGAACTCCAGCAGGCCCCGCAGGTGTCCGCCTTGGGCGGAAAGTTTGTCAACTTCGGAGGTGTACTGCTTGAATACCTCGTACTGGCCTGACTTGGTGGAATGTTGGAGCCGGAAGACAGTCTCGGGATTGAAAAGGTGGACCTCGCCTTCACGGCGCCACTGGTACTCCCCTCCCGGTTCCAAGGGCTCCTCGACGTCGACCGGTTGTTTCCAGGCTCGGTCGTGGCGGCGGGCCACATCAGCGGCGATGTCCTTCAGGGTCGCTCCCCCAATACGGGTGGGCGTACCGGTGAAGTGCCGGGCGACGAAGTTAGCGTCCAGCCCGTTGGCCTCAAACACTTGCGCGCCCGTGTAGGAGGCCACGGTTGAGATACCCATCTTGGACATAACCTTGAGGATGCCCGTACACAGCCCCTGGATGTAATTTTCGATGGCTTGTTCGGCGGCGATGTCGAGGTGCCCGACCTCTACTCGCTCCTCGATGGACTCGAAGGCCAAGTAGGGGTTGATGGCAGCGGCACCGTAACCCAACAACAGGGCCGCGTGGTGGACACTTCGGCAGTCTCCGCTCTCGACGATGAGCGCCACTTGGGTGCGAGTCTGTTCGCGTACAAGGTGCTGGTGGACTGCGGCGGTCAACAGTAGGGATGGGATCGGAGCCAGGTCAGCCGTGGAATCCCGGTCGGAGAGGACGAACAGCCGCACTCCATCGTCAATGGCCTCCGAGATATGGCGGCAGATCTCCACGAGGCGGTTCTTGATGCCGTCGGCTCCGCGCTCCAGCTGATAGAGGCCCGATACCCGCACAGCTTTGAATCCGGGCATGTCGCCGTCGGCGTTGATGTCGAGAATCTTGGCCAGTTCGTCATTGTCGATGACCGGACGAGTCAACTCCACCTGTCGGCACGAGGCCGCTGAGGCGTCCAGCAAGTTGTGCTCCGCCCCGATGGTGGTTCCCAACGAGGTCACCAGTTTTTCCCGAATCGCGTCCAAAGGTGGATTGGTAACCTGGGCGAATAGTTGCGTGAAGTAGTCGTACAGCAGCCGCGGACGTTGGCTGGCGGCGGCGATGGGAGTGTCGGTGCCCATGGAGACGACCGGCTCGGCGGCCGTGGTCGCCATCGGATCTAGCAGCAGCCGCATCTCTTCATCGGTGTAACCGAAGGTCAGTTGCCTCTTTCGCACCGACTCGGAGCCGTAGACGACATGTTCGCGCTCGGGAAGCTCTTCGAGCCGAATGCGCCCGGCGTGCAGCCAATCGCCATAGGGGTGCTCTATGGCCAGGGAGTGCTTGATTTCCTCATCCTCGACAATGCGCCCTTCGGCGGTGTCGACAAGGAACATGCGGCCCGGCTGCAAACGCCCCTTGGCGACCACATTGGCCTGTGGGATATCAGCCACTCCCGCTTCGGAGGCGAGCACGACCAAATCATCGCTGGTGCGCCACCAGCGCGCGGGGCGTAGTCCATTGCGATCGAGTACGGCACCAATCTGGGTGCCGTCGGTGAACGTCACGCATGCCGGGCCGTCCCACGGTTCGGTCAAGCTGGCGTGAAAACGGTAGAAGTCGCGGCGCTTGGGGTCCATCGTGACGTGGTTCTCCCACGCCTCCGGTATCAGCATGAGCATCGCGTGCGGAAGGGAGCGCCCTCCCAGATGCAGTAGCTCGACGGCCTCGTCAAAGTTCATTGAGTCCGAGGCCCCGGGAGTGAGGATCGGGAAAAGTCGGCGTAGGCGACCGGGCAGGTTGGGGCTGGCCAACTGCGCCTGGCGGGCATTCATCCAGTTGCGGTTTCCGCGAATCGTGTTGATCTCACCGTTGTGGGCTACCATCCGGTAGGGATGCGCCAGGGCCCAAGAGGGGAAGGTGTTGGTCGAAAAGCGTGAGTGGACCACTGCCATCGCCGAATGCAGGGCCTGGTCGGTTAGTTCCGGGTAGAACTGGTCCACCTGATCGGGCGTAAGCATTCCCTTATAGACAATCGTGCGCGAGGACAGCGTGACCAGGGATGCCTCTAGTCGGCGTTCCCGCAGTTCCCGTTCGGCCTGTTTACGCACGGCAAAGGCGACGCGCTCCAGTTCAAGACCGGAGAGGTCCTGGTCGTGGGCGATGAATACCTGACTGACGCGGGGGGCAGAGGCTCGGGCGGCGTCCCCCAGAGAACCCGGGCAGGTGTCGACTTCACGCCAGCCCAGGACCCGGCAGCCTTCGGCAACGGCAAATTTTTCCACGATCTCACGCACGCGGATTGTGGCGCGGTCCCGGTGCGGCGTGAAGACGAGACCGGTGGCGTAGTGGCCTTCGGCGGGCAGGGCAAAACGGGTGCGTTTGCGGTAATAGGAGTCGGGTATTTGCAGCATGATCCCCGCGCCGTCGCCTGAATCGGGGTCGGGCGCGGTGGCTCCGCGATGTTCCATGCGAACGAGCGCTTCGAGGCCCTGCTCGACGATGCGGTGGCTCTTGCGTCCCTGCATGTCAACGACGAAAGCGACACCGCACGCGTCATGCTCCCATTGCGGGTCGTAGAGACCTTGGCTGGCGCTAGGTGGGCCCGATGGGGCATCGAGGCCGGTAAGAGTTGCGGGCGGGAGTGCGTCACCTGAGTGAGGCACGGCGGTCGGTTGCGTCTTTAGCGCAGCCACTAGGCGCGCGTTGGCAGGAGTCGGCAAGGGGGCCTCCTTCGTCGTCACAGATAGCGTGCGAGCGTGCTCAAGGCATCTCGGTTGGCTTACGGGACGACGTCGGCCCGTGTTGCGGTCGTAACCCTTATGAATTGCGGCGAAGTTACCAACTGGTATCGCGCCGGGGTTGATCCACGAGTGTAAGGCATGAAAGCGCAAAGTCATAGTCACGTCTTGGCATTTGGGCACTGACCAGTAGTTTGATCCGCGGTGGCATCGGGGATCGGGTAGACGACGCATTATACAGTAAGAACCTCATAGATGAGCAAAAGTCAGCTCTAAGAACAGGAATATCCCGAATAATGACGTATCCCCCACAGGGCGGGCAACCTCCCCACCCTGGGCAACCACCACACCAACCGTCCCCACACGGTCCGCAGCCGCACCCGGGCGGACCCTACGCACATGGCACGCCCCCACCCCCAGGACAACCCCCGGCCCCGGGCCAACCCCCCATCCCAGGCCAGTATCCGCCACCAGCCTCTGGTGGCGGATATCTCAGTCCTTCTCCTCCGCAACGTTCCAAGAGCACGCTCGTTCGCATTGGAGCCGCGGTGCTCGGTGTCGTCGTGGTCGGAGGAATCGGTTGGGCCTTGAGCTCCGACTCCGACTCCAGTGACGATGATGGCCGCAATGAAGACGGCTCGTTCGCCACGCAAATGACCGACCCCTTTGCCGATGCCGGCCAATGCACCACCGAAGACCTGGAGAGGCGCGCCGAGGACATCGATGTCGTCTCCTGCGAGGACCCCACCGCCTACTGGGAAGTCACGGCAGTCTCCACTGATGTCGACGACACCATGTCATTCATGGGTTCCTTCTATGACAACTACGACAAGATCGAAGAGGTCTGCGGCCAATACTTCCACCATGGCCCTTGGAATGACTGGTTCGTCGTCTACGACGAGACAGATCGCAGTATCTACTACTTGATGTGCCTGGCTCCGCTGGACAAGCCCGACGCGGACGGATTCACCTTGCGGCTTCCCGCAGCTGGTGAATGCGTGGACGCCAACATGATCTTCGTCGTGGATTGTTCGGATTCCGCGGCCGAATACGAGACGCTGAAGATCGAACACCTCAGCGACACCCCACACATGGGGGCCGACATCATGGAAACCGAAATCCAAGCCCTGCTCGATTCCACCTGCGAGGGGACCGACTGGACCATGGGCTATTGGCATGAGTTGCCCAACACCGACATCGTCAACGGCGGAGTCACTCACGTCCTGTGCCTGACTGAGGCCTAGCGTTCGCGCATAAGCCAGCGCTGCCATAATCAGGCGGTGCCACTAACCCCGTTTTCGGGCCGCCACATCGTAGGTGTGCCGGCCCGTTCCCCCTCACTGTTGTGGAGCGTGACCGCCGCCTGAGGTTTGCCGCATAGTTCTTCGTCCCGCTTCCAACCAAGCGGACAAGGCAAGCTCAGATAGCACTGGTCGGCACGCCCGCGATCGGCCTGGGAGGGGCCGCTGCCACGACGAGCTATCGCGACTCCTCCGGTGAGCAATCCGGCCGTTTTACACTGCGGTCATCACACCGCCTGTGGGGTCGGTGTCGCCTCCATTGGCACATGATCAATATGATGGAACGCCAGCCCTGCAATGACTGACTAAATTCTGCAAGCGGAGACCCAACTTATGACCTATCCACCACCCCAGAACCCGTACCAAGGTGGCCCTTCCCAACCCAACTACGGGCAGCAGCCGCACCCGACCCAGCCGCAGGGTGCGCCGGGGCACCCTCCGCAGGACCCGTACACACAACCGGTATACGGCCAGCAGCAGTCTCCACCCGCCAGTGGCTATCAGCAGCCCGGATATCCCCAAGGTGGTTACCAGCAGCCTGGCGGCTACCAGCAGGGCGGATACCCGCCAGGTGCCCCGTACCAGGAAAAGAAGAACAGCACTGGCCTCGTGATTGCCCTGGTTCTGGGTGCTGTCCTTGTCATCGGCCTAGCTGGGGCCGGATTCTATTTCTTCGGCGACGACGACGATGACACGCCGCAAGCCACCGAAACCTCTGAGGCGTCCGAGGAGAACACCGACGACCCCGAGCCGACCGATTCGCCCGACCCGGCCGACGACGAGCCCGGAACTGACGCCGAGATGCAGTCGCTCATCAGCGAATACTCGCTTCCCGAAGTGGGCGAGTGCCTGGACGATGACCCGAACTACTACGTCATTGTCGACTGCAACGACCCCTCCGCACAGGTAAAGATTTTGCGTTGGGTCCCCAACCCAGCCGACCCCAACCCGAACGACCATGAACACACCGACGCGGCCGACGCGGTCTGCCAGGACCTTCCCGAGTACGACTGGTACTTCTGGATCGACACCTCGCAGATCAATGGCACCACCTGGGACCCGGCTGCCGACGAGATCCTCGCGATCGGGTGCGCGACCGAAGTCAACTAAGACACTCCAAGGTTCACCGGTCGACCCTGGCCCGCAAAGTGAGGCACTCCGCCTGAGCAGCAGGTCAGATACGCCAATGGCGGTGGGGAGCGACATCGAGAGTCGCTCCCCACCGCCATTTCGTCGCTAGTTTTGCTCTCCCATCAGTACCTGCGGAGTGAGATCCTCTTGGGGAGGCATCCACGTGTCGGCGTCGATGGGGACCTGCTCGCCAGAGCGCACATCGCGCACCTCGTTTCCGGCATCTGAGGGGAACAACACAAACGGAATGCCACGTTTGTCGGCGAACTTGATCTGCTTGCCGAACTTGCTAGCTGCCGGAGAAACCTGAGTGGCGATGCCACGGCTACGCAAGCGTTGCGCCAACCGCTGGCAGTCCCGCCGGTCTTCCTCTGCTGGCAACGCGACGAGTACACACGTTGGCACTGACCGGCTCGCCCTCACCTGACCGGACTTCAACAACGGCACCAACGCCCTCGACAGCCCGATGGAGAGCCCGACTCCCGGAAATGTGTTCTTCCCATCGGATGCCAGCGTGTCGTAGCGGCCTCCCGAGCAGATGGAACCCAAATCCTCCCGCCCTTCCATGAACGTCTCATAAACGGTGCCGGTGTAGTAGTCCAATCCGCGTGCGATGCGCAAATCGGCGACCACAAAGCCTGGCGATACCTCGGCGGCAGTCTCGACCAACTCCGACAGCTCCGACAGTCCTTCCTCCAGTAGCGGATCGGAGACTCCCAAGGCACGCACCCGCTCCACGAAGGAGGTGTCGGCGCTAGAGATCTCGGCCAACTTCAAACAAGCCTCAGCCTGGTCAGGGCTCGCGCCCAGGTTCTCTTGCAACAGCTTCGACAGTGCCTCCGGGCCGATCTTGTCCAGCTTGTCGACCATCCGCAGCGTCTCCATCGGATCGGACAAACCCAGACCTTGATAAAAACCCTGTGAGAGTTTGCGGTTGTTCACGTGCATCCGGGCTCGAGGAATCGGCAGCCCACGCAACGCATCGGCGATGACCAGAGGTAGTTCGACCTCATAGTGGCCAGGCAGCTTGTCGCGGTCCACGATGTCGACATCTGCCTGCCAGAATTCCCGGTAGCGTCCTTCCTGCGGCCGCTCACCGCGCCAAGCGGGCTGAATCTGATAGCGGCGGAACGGGAAGTGAAGCTTCCCGGCATTTTCCAACACATACCGCGCGAACGGCACCGTCAAATCGAAGTGAAGACCCAGTTTCGCATCAGAGGCGTCCTCACCCTCGGCTTGCAGCCGACGCAAGACATAGACCTCTTTGGAGGTTTCTCCCTTACGCAAAAGCTGATCGAGCGGCTCGACAGACCGCGTCTGAATCTCCGCGAATCCATGCATCTCGAAAGTACGACGCAAATGGTCGATGACCTGACTCTCCACGATGCGTTGATCGGGCAGAAGCTCCGGGAATCCCGAGAGCGGTTGAGGTCGAGACATTTGAGTCACTCCTTGCGAGAAATCTGGTCAAAGTGAAAAAACGGCACACCGCAACTGCGGAGGCCGTCGACGGTATGACAAGTAGCGGAAAGTAGATGTCGAGGTGGGAGAACCGTCAGCGACCGCTGCTATGGCCCGCCACATCGCGCAAAAACGGGTTAGAGCGGCGTTCCCGATCCATCGTCGTGCGCTCCCCATGCCCGGGGAGGAACACCGTGGCATCGTCCATCGGCAAGAGGACCGTGGCCAACGTGTGCCGCATCTGAGCATCGTCGCCCGTCGGCAAGTCAGTGCGACCAATCGTCGATGCGAACAGTACGTCTCCGGTGAAACAGTACGCGGCCACCGTCTCATCCCCGGCCAGCGAAAACAGAGTTGAACCACTCGTGTGCCCCGGCGCGTGCAGCGTCGAAACCCGGAGGCTTCCAAACTCAAGCTCGGTGTCGGCGCTGAACACCTCAACGTTCTTGGGCTCGGTCCAGCCCAACTGGCGAGCCATGTCCCCCAGCGGGCCGAGGGCGCTGAAAGGATCGACCAACTGGTGGGCATCCTCGGCGTGTATCAACACCGGTACCCCATAGGAGTCGCTGACAGCGGCCGCCGAATGAGTGTGGTCCATATGGCCATGCGTCAACAAGATGGCAGCCGGGGTCAGGCTTCGGGCTTCCAAGAGCTGCCCCAGCTGATCCCCAACCCCAATACCGGGATCGATGACCAGGCATTCGGCCCCTTCGGAAGGGGCAATGACATAACAATTGGTCCCGAAGATCTCCGATGTAACCGCGTCAATCAGCACTGTGTCCCCTCCCTTACACGTCCGGGACCACCTTACCGGTAGCCGGTGTGATCAACGACCTCGGAGGGTACGTATACACTGCCCAAACAACCCCATCTAGACGTATCCGAGGAGAGACTACGGTGGCTCCAGCCAAGAGCAAACACATGCAACGCCGTAAGGAACGTGCCACGAATGCCCGTAAGACGGCAAAACTGGCCGCCAAGTTCCGTAGGAGTCGACGAGTCAAGGCTACCGTCGGCCTAGCCATCATCATGCTGCTGCTGGTCGCGTACGTGGTCTGGCAGTTTGTTCTGTAAGCATTAACCAACGGGCGAACTACTCACCGCGGCTTAGTGGGGTACAACCCCGCACGAGTCCGCACGGTGACGAATTCGCCTCTCCTCGACTTAGAGCTCCTATCAGCTTTGACCCGCGGCGAGGATGGTGTGCTGCCAGTGTCGGGGAAGGCCGAGGCGCTAGTTCATACCCAGCGGGTATGGGCAAGGGCCGACAACGCGGCCAGGCGCGACAACACACCACCGAAGTGGGAGGCCTATGTAAAAGTGCACGTTCAAGGCCGCAGGAGGCGAAGTTTACGCTCCTTACCGAGCCGACGAAAACGCCGAAAGTGCCTTTTGCTCAAGCTTCTAGGAAGAAAAACCTGTTAGGAGCTCCTAGGACCGGTCGCTGCGAACGCAGCAGCCTGGCTCTACTCAGACAACCGATTCAATCGCGACACCTCAGGGAGAAACGGTGCCCTCATCGCAAGGCAAGCGCGACGCCGCTCGCCAACAGCTGCAAGAGAGAATGGCGGCCAAGGCGGCCCAGGAGAAGAAGGAACGCACCACGCAAGTCGTCATCGCCAGCGTGGTTGGCCTCGCCTTGGTCGGCGTCATCATCTGGGGCGTCGTGGCGCTCTCCGGAGACGACGAGACCACCACCGACGACACGGCTACCTCCGGCCCTGAAGAAGGCGGACCGGACGACGGCCAGCAGGACGCGCCCGGCGAACCGGTCGACGGTGACTGCCTCTACACACCCTTCGGCGACGCGGCGGTCCCCTCGCCCGACGCGCCTGAGGAAGGCATGCAGACCATGACGATCCAGACCAACCTCGGCACCATTGCCGCCGATGTCGACACTGCCGCGGCCCCCTGCACTTCCTCCAGTTTCACGTTCCTGGCCGAACAGAACTACTACGACGACACACGTTGCCACCGCCTGACCACTGATGGGATCTTCGTTCTTCAGTGCGGCGACCCCAACACTCAAGGCGGAATCGGCGACGACGCGGGATCGGGTGGCCCCGGTTACCAGTTCCCTGAGGAAAACCTGCCCGAGGACGCCGAGAACAACTACCCGGCCGGAACCCTAGCCATGGCCAACGCGGGACCAGACACCACCGGTAGCCAGTTCTTCCTCGTCTACGACGACACGACTCTCCCGGCCGACTACACCATCGTTGGCACCATCACCGAAGGCCTCGACATTGTCGAGGGCGTCGCCGCCGATGGAGTGATCCCCGATTCCGGCATGGCCCCCACTGACGGCCAGCCCGAAACTGAGGTCATCATCGAATCGTTGACGATGAGCGATATCTCCTAACAACTCGTCAATACCAAGTAAGCTTGGAAACGAGAACGTAGAACGGCCCATTGATGTCACCACCGTCCTAGACGGAGTCACCGACGTCAATGGGCCGTTCTTCGCGCCCGATCGTAGCGGTGCGATCCGGATATAAACAAAGCCACGTCTCAACCGCGGCACGCAGCATTGGGCTCCAGCCGCGCTAGAGCTACGATGAGACTCTGACCGTGATCGCTAGGTAAACAATTACCAGCGCCGTTTGTCGCAATTTCGGTGTTGGCAGTCTGTGAAAGGCACTTTGGGCCGTTCACGTGAGGAGAACCTCGGCGGCTATCGCGGCGGTTCTCATCAGCGAGACCGGCCAACGGCCGTAGTCTGAGCGGCAGCATGGCGGGTGCCTCTGGCGCACCGGTCGCTGTATTGACGGAGTCGAAGAAGGAGGGGCCGGTGGCCGATCAGGCTACAGAGTCCGGAGCAGGTGCCACCAGCGGCAACGCTCCCGAAGGCAACACCACCGACGGCGCTGCGCCGAAAGGCACCACGTCGGGCTCGGGAACGGGGAGTGACAACTCCTCCCCCGCCGCTGCCACCGGGGCTGGCAAAGGATCTTCCAGCCCAAAGGCCTCATCGCGGGACGGATCCTCTCACAGCGGTGCCTCGAAAGCCCCTGAAAACCGCTCATCGCCTAGCTCGGGCTCTCGCAACAACGCCGCCAACTCCAACAGTAGGCAGGGGGGAGCCGCAAAGAAGGGCAACTCCTCCTCCGGTGGGGCTAAGAATGGGGCGTCTAAACCTGGTAACGGCGCAGAGGCCCGCAACAGCTCGGGTGGCCCGCCCACAGGTCGTCGCATGCGCGCTCGCTTGGCCCGCTTTAACGCGCCGTGGCAGGGCCCGACGCTGCCGGAGGTCCTGGAGCCGCTCGTAGCCACACACCGGGCCGCTCATCCCCGAGCCGACATTCGTCTTCTGCAGAAGGCCTACGACACCGCTGACCGGCTGCATGAGGGTCAGTTCCGTAAATCCGGCGACCCGTATATCACCCATCCGCTGGCAGTGGCGTCGATCCTGGCCGAGCTGGGTATGGACACCAACACGATGGTGGCGGCGCTGTTGCACGATACCGTCGAAGACACCGCCTACGCGCTCGAGGAGCTCGAGGAGGAATTCGGTGGCGAGGTGGCGCTGCTGGTCGACGGCGTGACCAAGCTGGATAAGGTCAAGCTAGGCGACGCGGCGAAGGCCGAGACGATCCGCAAGATGGTCGTGGCGATGGCCAAGGACCCACGGGTTCTCGTCATCAAGTTGGCCGATCGTCTACATAACATGCGCACCCTGGCCTTCCTCCCTCAATCCAAACAGGAGCAGAAGGCACGCGAGACTCTGGAAATTCTCGCTCCGCTGGCCCACCGTTTGGGTATGAACACGATCAAATGGGAGCTGGAGGATCTCTCCTTCGCGACCCTGTACAAGAAGCGTTACGCCGAGATCGCTCGCTTGGTCGCCGACCATTCCCCGCAGCGGGAGATTTTGCTACAGCAGGTCACCGAACGGGTGAAGTCTGAGCTGAAGTCTTCCCGGATCAAGGCGAACGTGTCGGGTCGACCCAAACACCTGTACTCGATTTACCAGAAGATGATCGTCCGCGGTAGGGATTTCGCCGACATCTATGACTTGGTGGGTCTGCGCATCCTGGTCGATAGCGAGCGGGACTGCTATGCCGCGTTGGGCGTCATCCACGCCAATTGGCAGCCGGTACCGGGACGCTTCAAAGATTACATCGCCATGCCGAAGTTCAACATGTACCAATCGCTGCACACAACGGTGATCGGCCCCAACGGCAAGCCGGTGGAAATGCAGATCCGCACCTGGGCGATGCACCGCACCGCCGAGTACGGTATCGCTGCGCATTGGAAGTACAAGGAGACGCGATCGGCCACGGTGGCGGGCCCTCCTGCTCACATCGACGAAATGGCGTGGCTGCGACAACTGCTGGATTGGCAGAGGGAAGCGGCCGACCCCTCGGAATTCCTGGACGCGCTGCGTTTCGATCTGGCCTCCTCGGAGGCGTACGTCTTCACCCCGAAGGGCGATGTGATCGCGCTTCCGGCCGGTTCGACACCGGTCGACTTCGCCTACGCGGTGCATACTGAGATCGGCCATCGCTGTATTGGCGCGCAGGTCAATGGGAAAATAGTGCCGCTGGAGTCCACGCTCTCCAATGGAGACGTGGTGGAGATTTTCACGTCGAACTCCAAAGATGCTTCCCCAACCGAGGACTGGCTGACATTCGTCAAGAGCCCACGAGCTCGTACGAAGATCAAGCAACACTTTAAGAAAGAGCGCCGCGAGGAAGCCATCGAAATGGGCAAGGAGCTGCTGACGCGGGCGATGCGTAAGCGCCGCTTGCCCATGCAGCGCATCTTGACCACCGACAACTTGACGTCGCTGGCGCATGATCTGTCTTTGAAGGACGTCGAGGCGCTGTACGCGGCAATTGGCGAGAAGGACCATTCGGCCGAGCACATCATCGCGAAATTGCTCGATAGTCAAGGAGGAGCCGAAGGCGCCTCCGAAGACATCGCCGAAGTGGCCGCCCCGGTTGTTCCGCCCAGTAAGGTCGACCCTCAACATCATGGCGATATGCACACCGGCATCAAGATCGCCGGGATGGAAGAGGGCGAGATGCCCGTGCGACTCGCTCGTTGCTGCAACCCCATTCCCGGTGATGACATCATCGGTTTCTCAACCCGCTTCCACGTGGTGAGCGTGCACAGGCGCAATTGTGAGAATGCAGAAGACCGGGCGGAGCTGCAACCGGACCGGGTAGTCGAGGTCTCGTGGGCCGATCAGGCCGAACAGACCACTTTTGTGGCCACGATTCAGGTGGAGGCATTGGATCGCCATCGCCTGCTCGCGGATGTCACACAGGCGCTGTCGGGGGAACGTATCTCGATCCTCTCGGCGACGGTGACCACGACGCGAGACCGGGTCGCGTTGTCCCGCTTTACGTTCGAAATGGCCGACCCGAAACATCTGGACCACATCGTGAAGGTCACTCGCAATATCGAGGGCGTCTATGATGCCTACCGCTTGACCTCGGCAGACCCCCATTAAGAAACAATGGGCACGTTAGCACGAATCCGAGATTCCTCGGGACAATATTGGCGAATGGTTGTCATACCGGCTCAACGGCGTTACGTTGTGGAGTGTGGCCGTCACCAGAACGCACAGTTGCGCGACCGGCGGTCACATCGACGGAAATACCGTTTTCGGACTCTCGAGTCCGAATCACGAGGGGGAATTCGGCATGGGCATTGGTGACAAGTTCGATGACATGAAGGACAAGGCCAAGGATGTCATGAACGAGGCCAAGGAAAAGATGTCGGGCGATGAGGACGATAAGTCCGCCACCGACAAGCTCCAGGACAAGGCGGGCGATGCCCGCGACAAGGCCCACGAATTGAAGGGCCGCGCCAAGGAGAAGTTCGACAAATAAAGGTCGACATGTACTCCTAGAAAGCCCGAAAGCTGCCATGAGCACCTTCGTAGGGCTAAAGGAGCTTCCTCCAACTTCGATCCAATGGCGATGTTCCCTACGCAGTACCGCAGCCATCTGGGCTGCGGCCCACTCGCCACTTCCCAGTCAGTAGGGGCACCGACATGAAGTAGGGGCCCAAGACGATTCGTCTTGGGCCCCTACTTATTACCGTTTTTCGGTTCGGCTAATCGCGTCGACTGCGCGCCGATCGGCTGCCGCGGCTACCACGCGATGCGGGGCGGACCCCGGGCCGGGGTGTCGTGGTCGCTACAGCGGCGGAACGTTCGCCCTCATCAGCGTCAACCTCATCAACCTGCAGGTCGATATTGTCCGATTCATCACCCAAGGTGCGGTCGGGAACATCGTCTTCCTCGTCGCCGTCCTCGGAGATTCCGGCGCGCTTATTTGCCACCTTCTGGTTGTGCTTTTGATAGACCGGGCTGCGATTGGCCAAGTCCACCACGAGCGGCGCTGCTAGGAACACCGACGAGAAGGTACCGGTGATGACCCCGACGAAGAGGACCAAGGCCAGGTCCTTAAGCGTTCCGACACCGAGCATTCCCACACCGATGAAGAGGAGCCCTCCAACGGGAAGCGCACCGATAATGCTGGTGTTGATGGAGCGCATCAACGTCAAGTTCACCGCGTCATTCGCGGCCTCGGCGAACGTCTGGCGTCGACTCTGTAGGAGGCCTTCGGTGTTCTCTCGCAACTTATCGAAGACCACCACCGTGTCGTACAGCGAATAAGCCAAGACCATCAGCATTCCGACCAACGTCGACGGTGTTACTTCGAACCCGACAATCGCGAATACCCCAGCGACCAAGACCAGGTCGAAAATCAAGCTGGCCAAGGCGGCCACTGCCATCCGTTTTTCAAACCGGAGCCAAATAAAGAGCGTGACCAAGGCGATGAAGACCAGCAATGCCACCAGCGCTTGCTGTGACACCGCCTGCCCCCACGTTGAGCTGACTTCAGTCACCGACACGTCGCTGGTTTCGATCCCCAACAGGGAGGTAATCGCCTGCCGAGCGCCCGCGGTTTCCTCGTCCGACATGACGCCAGCTCGGATCACGTAGTTGGCGGCGTCTCCGGAACCGGCACGTTGAGCGGAGGACACCGGGACCCCGGCGTCTTCGACGGCTTCTTCGACGTCCTCTAGCGAAACGGTCGAGGATACCGGTGCCGCGTACTGCACACCACCGACGAAGTCGATACCCAGCGTGAAGCCCTTGAACAAGATGGCAATCACGCTAATGGTCATGAGAACCGCGCCCGCGATATAGAGCTTCTTGCGGCTGGGGACGATGGGAACGTCAGTTTCTCCGCGATACAGCTTACTGAAAATTGAAAGCTCGGAGCTGCGCGCTTGATTCTTCTGTGGACTCATAGGAATCAGTTCTCCTTAGCGGCGCACTGCGGAGCGCTCGAGGTCGGGGTCAATCGTCTTCACATAGAGCCCAGAGAGTTTCTTGTTGTTCAAGAGCGATCCGCGCGAAAGGTAAGACGCGATCGGATGCGTGAACAGGAAGACGACCATGATGTTGACCAAGGTGGACATGCCCAGGGCGAAAGCGAATCCGCGCACCGGGCCGATGGCCAGGATATAGAGCACCAACGCAGAGATGATCGACACCGCGTTGGCGGACAGAATCGTCCGCCTGGACCGGGCCCACGCTCGAGGCACGGCGGATTTGGCAGACCGTCCCTCCTTCATCTCCTCCTTGATGCGTTCAAAGAACACCACAAAGGAGTCGGCGGTGATACCGATGGCGACGACAAAGCCCGCCATACCCGCCAAAGTCAAGGTGAATCCGATCTCGGAACCCAGCAGGGAAACCGCTGGATACAGCGTCAAGGTCGCCACTCCGAGACTGCCCAGCACGATCAGACCCATGACCCGGTAGTAGGCCAGGCAGTACACGAATACCAGCAGCAAGCCCAGCCCACCAGCGAGCAGACCTGCCTGTAGCTGCGACACACCTAGGGTCGGTGTGACTTCGTTGATCGTCTCAATAGTGAACAACGAGGGCAGCGAACCGAAGTTCAGCTGGTCGGCCAGCAATCGGGCCTCAGTGGAGTTGAAGTCCCCGGTGATTGACGTGGAGGTGGAAGTGGGCTCCTGGATGACCGGAGCGCTCACCACCTCATTGTCAAGCACGATCGCTACTTGTTCCTGCACGTTCTCTGTGGTCAGACTCCCCCACAGGCCAGCGCCCGTCGTAGTGAACGTGACGTTCACGTTGAAGCGGGTCGGGTTGCCCGGGTCAGTTCCGATGTCGGCATCCTGCACATGTTCACCGAGGACCTCGGACGGAAACAGGTAGTACTTTTCGAAGTACTCGGTCTCACCGTCGGGCGCGGTCATAGAGCCGCAGGCCACAACGTCCACGTCTGGGTCTTGGATGGCTCCGGGCGGACGTGAGTCAAGCTGGTCGCACGAGATCGTCGGTACCAGGTATTGGGTTTCGGTCGGCAGGACGCTGACTTCTTCCCCGGACAGTTCACGGAAGGGGGCGAGCAATTCCATGGTCTCGACGTCGGTTGGAACCGATTCCAGACCTTGCGCGGCTTCGGCGGCTTCCTCTCCGACCTTGGCCCACACCTCGTCGAGCGACACGATTGGCTCGTTGTTGTCCTCGCTGGACTCCTCGGCGGCCTCATCGCCATTGTCGGTTTCGCGGGTTTCGTCGGCTTCGCCTTCGGTGCCGTTGTCCTCGCCCTCGGAGTCTTGGATTTCCTCCTCGACGCCCTCCAGATCCTCTTCTTGTTCGGCGAGGTCTTCTGGGTCCAAGTCAGACAGGTCCGGCATCGAGTCAGCGACGATACGGAAACGTAGTTCGGCTGGGGCTCCGACCGCGCGCAGACCTTCTTGGTCCGTGTCGGTTCCTGCCACGTTGACCACAATGTTGTTGCTGCCCTCGACATAGACCTCGGGCTCGGTCACACCGGTGGCGTTGACACGGTTCTCGATAATCTGGCGGGCCTGTTCGAGAGTCTCCTCGTCAGGGGTGCCGCCGTCAGGGTCGTATGCCGACAGGGTCATCGACAGACCACCCTGCAGGTCAAGGCCCAACCGGGGGGTGGGCAGCTCCTTGAAGTTGGTGGTGGCCAACGCCGAGGACCAGATCACGGCGAGGATGACGATGAGGGCGACGAAGTATGGCGCCACTCGCAGCCGTTTTTGCTTCACCTTTTTACGGGTTCGCGTCGGAGGGTGTTTGCTGCCCTTGGTTGCCACTGTCGTGTCTCTTCCTTTTTATCCGGTATCGATTCGTCGGCGAGGTCTCCGAGTGGCATCCGATGGCTCCAGCGTTTCGCTAAGCGGATGCGACACGGCGACCCTTGGCGGTTTTGACGGGGTGTGCCAAGGCCGCACATGATCTAGGCGCAATGTCAGTGGGTGCCCTGCCAGGACGGATCTCACAACGGCATGGTCCCGCGCCGCAACACTTCGTCGGTCAACGGCCACGCCTAGAGGGGCACTCCTGGACCACACTTCGCATGACGTGCTCGGCTAGGTGTCCGCTACGCGGTCTCGACGGCAGGTATCGCGAGTATGGCCCCACCAGCGGGCTCGACTGGGCCAGGTCGGAACCTGACACCTTAATGAGGCCTACTGCATGCACACGGGCGGAAGTAGCCTGGCAACGCCAACGCCGCAGTGCCTGTGGCGACGTTGTCCGGAGACGATGCCCAACAGGTCCATCGCCCAGGGAACAGTGTCCAGGGGGCATACCGACATAAGCCGGGACTCATGTCTCATTGCGCACGTTATTTAATTGTCAGTACTACTTAGTAGTACTTCTTGTCTTTTCCTTTGCCTTTATCGTCATCGTCACCTTTTTCGTCACCGGAGGTGAGTTTTTCCAAGTCCTCGTCGGTGATGGTGGAGTCGACCTCGTTGAGCGGTTCTTCCTCGGATCCGTCGCCCTCTTCCTCGACCTTGGCGACTGCCTGGCGGTTAAAGACCAGGAAGACGTCGTCGGAAGCTTCGAGCGTGATGGTCTCCTCATCAGAGTCGACCACGGTGCCAAACAGCCCGCCGATGGTCATCACTCGGGCGCCCACGGCCACCGAGCTTTGCATCTGCTGAGTCTCCTTGGCGCGTTTACGCTGCGGACGGATCATAAGGAAGTACATCAGCAGGATAAACCCGCCGATCATCAGGAAGAAGAACATCGAGGAGCCGCCCTCGCCTTCTTGGGCGAGGAGAGTTGCCGGTTCAGCCAGGAGCACGATTGGCCCTTTCCATTGTTTGACTATCGAGAGATACGTCTGCGCGGAGTCTAACCGGTCGCTTGCAGCCGGTGAACAGCGCCACAGGCTCAGAAACGTGATTCTGGGCCTGCCTGCGGTGTTTTGAACTATTTTCAACTTTCAGCATCGCAGTCGTTACTAAAAAGCGTATCTCCAGGTGAGGGTGATCCGCCTCCCTGGGGTGGGGTCCGTCCTAGGTGAATCCAGCCATGCCCGGTTGCGACTCGGCCTCGCGGTGTGCGCGCCAACAAGCCCGCACGCACCAGATACGGCTCGCACACTTCCTCAACCGTGTCGGCTGGTTCTCCGACCGCCACCGCCAAAGTGGTCAATCCCACCGGACCACCCCCAAAGGAGTCGATCAAGGCAGACAGCACCGCCCGGTCGAGCCGATCCAGACCGAGGTTGTCGACGTCATACAACGCCAAAGCGTCCTGGGCAACGGCCTCAGTGATAACCCCATCAGCCCTGACCTGCGCGAAGTCGCGCACTCGGCGCAATAGCCGGTTGGCTATACGGGGTGTGCCACGTGATCTCTTGGCAATCTCGGCCGCCCCCGCATCGGTCAATTCGACCTCGAGAATGCTCGATGAACGGATAAGGATGGTGTGCAGCTCGGCCGGTTCGTAAAACTCCAGCTGGCCCAGAAACCCGAAGCGATCACGTAGCGGGCCGGTCAAGAGTCCTGACCTTGTCGTGGCTCCGACCAGAGTGAAAGGTTCAAGGTCGAGAGGAATCGCGGTGGCACCGGGGCCCTTGCCGACAATCACATCGACTCGGAAGTCCTCCATGGCGGTGTAGAGCAGCTCTTCGGCTGGCCGGGCCATACGGTGAATCTCATCGATAAAAAGAACGTCCCCGGGGCCCAAGCTGGTGAGGATGGCGGCGAGGTCACCTGAACGCTCAATGGCGGGGCCGGACGTCTGCCGCAAGGCCACCCCGAGTTCGGTGGCGGTGATCATGGCCAGCGTGGTCTTTCCCAGCCCCGGTGGCCCCGACAACAATAGGTGGTCAGGAGAACTTCCCCGTTGCTTCGCACCTTGCAATAGCAACTGAATCTGCTCGCGTACCCGCGACTGACCGATAATCTCGTCGAGCTTGCCGGGCCGAATGCTGGCCTCGGCAACCCGATCCTCCACCCCCGCCTCAGCAGCCACAAGCGCGTGGTCAAACTCAGGCTCACTAACGAAAGAGGCACTCTCATCGACAGGGCCAGGAGGATGTTGGGGCTGCCCCTCGGGCCGAGGGTGGGGATCAGTGCGGTCCGGGTCGGTCATCTATTTCTTTCCCAGCAGACGGATGGCTTGTTTCAACAAAGAAGGCACGTCGGCCTCATCGACGCCTTCGGTGTCCAGTCTCGCAATGGCCGCTTCTGCGTCCTTGGCCGACCATCCCAGCGCCTGGATACCTTGGCTTACTTGAGTGCGCCAACCGGCGGGACGTTTGCCGTTGACCTGTTCGGGCACAGTTCCAGGTACGAACCCGACTTTGTCCTTTAGCTCCAAGACCAGCCGCTGGGCACCCTTCTTTCCCACTCCGGGAATGCGCGTCAGCGTCGCGGTGTCACCGGAGGCGATCGCGCGGCGCACCTTTTCCGGCTGATGCACCGCCAGCGCGGCCTGAGCCAGGCGCGGGCCAACTCCGGAGGCCGTTTGGAGCAGTTCGAACAGGTCGCGTTCGTCCGGTTCGAGAAATCCGTAAAGGGTCAGCGCGTCCTCACGGACGATAAGAGTGGTGTGCAAGAGGACGGTGCGGCCAAGGCGCAGCCCGGCAAGCGTGTTGGGAGTAGCCCGCACCGCATAGCCGACTCCGGCGACGTTGATGACGGCTCGGTCACCAGCGATGTGCACGATTTCTCCGTTGAGCAGGGCGATCATCGCCAGGCTCCCTTCTGGGTGGCGAGTCGGAGTTTGTTTTGGAGACTACCGCGCCACAGGTGGGTGATGGCGATGACGAGGGCGTCAGCGGCGTCGGCGGGTTTGGGCGGGTCGGTGAGGCCCAAAATGCGGGTGATCATAGCGGTGACTTGGCGTTTGTCGGCTGAACCGTTGCCGCACACTGCGGCTTTGGCCTCAGATGGCGTGTATGTGGCCACGGGCAATCCGGCTTTGGCTCCAGCGAGCATGGCGATGCCGGATGCTTGGGCGGTGCCGATAACACTGGCGACGTTATGTTGGCTGAAGACCCGTTCGACGGCGACGGCTTCAGGCTGGTGTCGTTCGAGAAAGTCACGCAGGCCCGCGTCGAGTTCAAACAGGCGGGTGGCTAGTTCGGTGTTGGGGTCGGTACGAATGACGCCCACGGCGACCATGGTTCCCTTGACTCCGGGGCTGCCTTCGACGATACCGACGCCGCAGCGGGTGAGTCCGGGGTCTACTCCCATGACGCGCAATTTCGCTCCTCGATGTCTGCCCCGCGGAGAGGCGGGCCTTCGACGTTGTTGAGGGCTGAGTTCGGCCCTCAGGGCTATAAGACTCTATCGTCCGGGGCAGACAGTTTCGGCGCGTGTGGGCAATTGTGATGCGGATTTTCTCTTTCGCTCCCGCTGGGGACGGGACCGTTAGCTCGCCAACGGCGAGAGGTGGGTGTTGCTCGCCGTTGACGGGCACCGGTACGGATCGATGGTTTTGTCCCTGTTGTCGCAAGGGCGTCCACAGGGTGGAACCGCATCGGTGATCTGGGCGTCAATCGCTGAAATTTACTTGCCGACCGGCTAGCTGGAACCTTAATCTCGTATGAGGCGAAGTCTCTCCCGCACTGACCTTAGTCAGGCCACTCCTACGTACCTTGCGAGTCTCTTGTGTCTGTTGTTTCCGTTAAGCCGGCAGTCGGCCCCACTCAAACACCGTCCTATCCACGGCGTTTCGTCGTCTTGCTGGTCTTTGTTCTCGGCGCGTTGACTGCTTTGGGACCACTGGCCAGCGACCTCTACCTACCCGCATTCCCCGAAATTGCCAACCAGCTGGGAAGCACCGAGGCGCGTATCCAGCTGACGATGACCTCGATGATGTTGGGCCTGGCGCTGGGACAAGCCATTCTAGGGCCACTGTCGGACCGCTATGGACGGCGCAAGCCCCTCCTGATCAGTGGCGCCATCTTCACTGTGGTGTCGCTCGCCTGCGCTCTGGCGCCCACCGCCGATATCCTCCTGATCCTGCGGTTCGTCCAGGGCCTCGCGGGGGCCGCGGGCATGGTCATCGCTCGCGCGGTCATTCGTGACTTCTTCGAAGGTGACGACATCGCTCGGTTCATCTCCAAGATGATGCTGGTGACGATGTTGGCTCCGCTTTTGGGTCCCATTCTGGGTGCGCAGCTACTCGAGCTGGGGTCGTGGCGATTCATCTTCATCTTCTTGACCGTGGCCTCGGCCATCACCATGATCTTTTTGTACTTCACGTTGCCCGAAAGCCTCCCGAAGGAGGCCCGGCGTGACTTCAACCTAGCCGAATTCGGCCGCACAGTCGGGCAGCTGCTGCGCGACGGGGCGTTCATGGCCCCGGTCATGGCGGTTGGGTTCAGCTTCGCGATGATGTTCACCTATATCTCGGGCTTCTCATTCGTGTCGCAGAACTCCTACGGAGCCACCCCACAAACCTTCGGACTCATCTTCGCCATCACCACCATTGCCCTGGTGATTGGTAATCAGGTCAACATCCTGCTCATTCGTTTTATCCGGTCGTCAACTCGGTTGGCCATCGGCTGCGCGATCAACACCATATCGGTTATCGCCCTGTTCGCGCTCCAACCGCTGGGCCTGGACACTCTGTGGACGATCACGGGAGTACTCGCGGTACTGATGTTCGGGGTCGGCGTGCTCTTCCCCAACGCCGGGTCGATGGCCATGACGTCCCAGCCGCCGCCCATCGCTGGCACGGCCTCAGCGATCATGGGATGCATCCAAATGGCGATGGGCGGTAGCCTCGCCGCCCTGGCCAGCATGAATCACGCCAGCGAGGTCACCTTCACCTCGATGACGACGGTGATGCTCGGTCTGGGCCTGGTCGCGGTGGTGGCTGTGGCCTTCACCGTGCGCATCTACCGAGCTCGCGAACAAGCTCTAGCCGCCTGAGCACCTACGAGGTGGGGCGTGGCTTTCGAGCAATCGAAAGCCACGCCCCACCTTTGCTTGGATATGACTACGGGAAACGCCCCCGAACGGGCTGGGAAGTCAGTCGATTTGCGCCAGGACCTCATCGGCGATATCAATATTGGAGAAGACGTTCTGCACCTCGTCTGAGTCTTCCAACGCTTCGATGACCTTGAAGACCTTCCTAGCCAAGTCCGCGTCAGCAGGTACCGTCACGCTGGGCTGAAACGAAGCCTCGGCCGAGTCATAGTCAATGCCCGCTGATTGCAGCGCGGTACGCACCGCGACCAGGTCGGTCGGTTCGGAGATGACCTCGAATGACTCCCCCAGGTTGTTGACCTCCTCGGCGCCCGCGTCCAACACCGCCATCAGTAGGTCGTCTTCACTCAAACCATCGGCCGCCGGAACCATGACGACGCCCTTACGGGAAAACATGTACGACACACTCCCGGCGTCGGCTGGGTTACCGCCGTTACGAGTCAGGGCCACCCGCACCTCACTCGCGGCCCGGTTGCGGTTGTCAGTCAGGCACTCGATCAGCAGCGCCACGCCTCCAGGTGCGTAACCCTCATACATGATCGTCTGATAGTCGGCACCGCCCGCTTCCAATCCTGCGCCACGCTTGACAGCTCGATCAATGTTGTCATTGGGAACCGAGCTCTTCTTGGCCTTTTGAATCGCGTCGTACAAAGTCGGATTGCCATCGGGGTCAGGACCACCGGTGCGAGAGGCGACTTCCACGTTCTTGATCAGTTTGGCGAACAACTTACCGCGCTTGGCGTCAATCACGGCTTTCTTGTGCTTGGTCGTCGCCCATTTAGAGTGGCCTGACATGTCCCTCTTCCGTCCCTCTCATCGTCTCCGACCCGGCTGAGTCGCAAACGAGTGCGGTTCTCAGCCCCGAGCCCCCGCAGCGGCCCGCACCATGGTCACAAAGTATTCGTGCACTCGAGCGTCGGTGGTCACCTCAGGGTGGAACGCCGTCGCCAAGTGATTTCCGGAGCGCACGGCGACGATCCTACCGTCTGCGGGCCCTTGGCTGATACGGCCGATCACCTCAACGTCATCGCCGATCTCCTCAACCCACGGAGCACGGATAAAGACGGTCCGATACGGGCCGCCCTCAATCCCGGTCAGCTCGACATCGGTTTCGAAGGAGTCGACTTGGCGACCGAAGGCGTTTCGCCGCACCGTCATGTCAATCGCGCCAAAGGAACGCTGATCGTCGCGACCGTCTACCACCCGGCGAGCCAACATGATCATGCCCGCGCAGGAGCCATAGGCGGGCATGCCGTCATCGAGACGCTTACGAATCGGTTCCAGCAAGTCGAATGCCAGCAGCAAATTGCTCATCGCCGTTGATTCGCCACCGGGAAGGACCAAAGCTTCCACATCGTCGAGTTCGCTCGCCCGACGGACCTTACGAACGTTCGCGCCAGCGGCCTCCAGTGCTCGGGCATGGTCGACCACGTCACCTTGCAGAGCCAACACTCCGATATTCGGTTTCGTCACGTTCAACATCCTCCCCAGACGCATTCCTCTTCGGCATGACACGTCACTTTTCAGCCTACGTCTAAACTCCGAGCACGGCCCGCTGGACCACATCCGGTTGTGAGCTGGAATGCCAGAAATTCACCAGCCTGTGAGCTGCGAAAATGTTCAATGGTTGCCGCAGACTGCCGGGCGCCTACGCTCAAGTCGCGTAAGCGAAGCCAGCAGTCGCGCCACCCACCAAGCTACCTGGCACAATATGGAGGCTTGCGAAAAACGGGCTCAGGGCCACAGGAGGCAAAGTTTACGCTGGTAAACGAGTCGACAGGTACACCACGGGTGCCGTTTACACAAGCCTTAAGGTCCGCTGCGAAACTTCTTCGCCCCACCCCAAGGAGCACTTCATGGCGACAAACGCAAAAGCCCGCGCCGCGCGCTCAATGCCCAGCCCGGCCCGGTCAGCCCGAGGCGCCCTCTGGCTGCAATCCGGAATCTCGGTCCTCAGCGGCGCGCTGGTGTGGCTGCTGCACGTGGCCGGTACCGATATGGTTCCCAACGCAGCGGTTGACCACGCCTACCGCGCCGCCGCCAGCTTGGCCGGATACGGTCTAGTCCTCCTTGGCCTCACCTTGCTAATGGGAACCCAGTGGCGCTTGCTCTGGCTACTGCTACTGACGTTGCAGTTTGCTACGGTGGCCGGCCTGTTTTGGCTGATTTTCACCGGGGGCGTTTACTGGGCGATGGGAGTGGCCTTGACTATTGTTCCGATAGTCATCATCGGCACGCTCACCGAACGGTCCTCGCGGCGGTGGTTCAACCGCTAACGATCCCGTCACCGCCGTTGCCCTCACTAAGATCACCTGCCCGACCGTCACGACAACGAGGTTAAAACCAGATGCTTCCCCAACCGAGCCAGCGCCACGATGGGCGACCGCCGCAGATCAAGAAGATCCAGATAGCGCTATGGGTGCAGGCGACATTTGCGCTCTGTGGCGGCAATCTAGTGGCGCTGACGCTCTATGGCGTCCAAAGTGCCTCCGTGGAGGAGCTACGTGAGGCCGGGTTCGCCGAACGACCGCCGACTGGCCCCTTCTGGATTCTGGTCGTGTTGCTGTTCCTCACCTGCGCATTCGCAGCTATGGCGGCGGGACGCCTATCCTCCCAGTTGCCGATCGCGCGCAAATGGGCCATCGCGGCATCGGTCATCTACTTCGCCGTTGGCTCCACGCTGGTCATGTTCGCGCCCAACATGGTGCTGGTGTTGGCCATCCCTCTCGTAGCGTGCATGTTTTCACTGTTCTGGCTTTTCAGTGCGGATGTCAAAGAATGGTTCACACCCAAGTAAGCCCGAGGAAGGACCCTTGGGTGGCATAGCCCACGAGAGTGGTCACAACTCATTAAAATGGGTTCGACACTCACATCGGCACCATCACGGCTTCGCAGACGTATCAGACCATCCGCGACTGACTCCGCCACCACCGTAAGCGAGAAACCATGACACATCCTTGGCCACGGTCAGGTTCGGCGCATTCGCAACCCCCGGAGAATGACGGCAGCCCCCCACAGCCCGGCGCGGGCCCCCAAACCGATACCGGTTTGCCCCATCGGGAGGCGACTAAACCGTTCGTGAGTCGGCTCGCCAAGGTCTGTCTCATCGCTATCTGTGTGTTCTCCGCACTGTCAATCGCAGGGCACAACTGGGCCGCCGCCGATGAAGAAACCGCACAATACACGGCCTTGGGCATCCCATACTTCCTGTTCATTTCCATCATCACGCTGCCGGTAATAGCGCTGGCGATTTTCCTTATCCGAGTAATCGACGTTCCCATAAGCGCGCTGGCCGCTGGCGGCATTAGCGTAGCGACAATTCTCGCCATGTTGTCGACACTTTCGTTTACCGCGCTATTCATCGCCACGTCCGGCTCCTCCTCGGCACCACTGCTCGACTCGGGCCGCCCATGGCCGTTCTATGTGGGCACAGTCAGCCAGTTCGCGGCGCTTCCGTTCTTGTATGGCGCGATTATCGGGTTCGCGCATCCGAGCGGGCGCGCCTGGATTCTCCGATCAGAGGGCGCCGGCGTAACGTCCCCCGCGCCGGGACGCGAATCCGCGACCTCTCCCCGCCCAGAAGGCCGTACCCACAAGAACTACTAAGGCATAGCTCTTCTCACCCCCGCCAAGGAGAAAACTCCCCCATGACCTATCCGCCCGCACATGGCCAAAATGTGCCCGGCCATGGGCTACCGCCACCCAGATCTCACCTGGACGGCCCGGCTGGAGCATACGGCCTGCCGTTGGAAGGCAGTTCCGTTGTCTCCGGACACAGCCTCGCCCCGCCGGTACGCAAGCCCGGGTCCATTGCCGGAGTCCAGACAATTCTGTGGATTTTGGCAGCCATCTCGGCGCTTGGCGAATTTTTTTCCATTATCAGCTTGGTCGAGTATGTCCACCCGCTAAGTCTCGTTGCCGTGGTGGTGGCTGGCTTCCTCACGGTGAAAAGCGTCATCGCGTCGATCTACATCGGACGCGGTCGCCGCTGGGCGTGGATTCTAGGTCTCATAGGGGCTGTCCTTGGCATTGTCTTTGGCCTCCTCGGCCTTGTCAGCGGCCTGTTTGTCTTCGAAGAGACCCCGATACCCCTATTGGCCGCGACCGTGTTCCTCGCAATGTATGTGACGCTGCTGTGTTTGCTGTGCAGCACAAGCGCACGTGTGTGGATCACGTCGCATCGGGCGCTGCCTATGATGCCCAGTCCGCATGGAACACCCACCGCCACAGGAGCGGGCGAATCTCCCGTCGAAGGCCCTACTCCGCAGGGCGCGAGTATGGATCCGCACGCGGTCGCGGCAGCCATGATGCAGATGATGCGCTACGACCCGGATAAGAAGCCTGGATCGCTCACCGCCGCCCAGGTGCTGCTATGGATCTGGACTTTCGGCGCCATCGCCATGGCTGGGATCTTGTGGATGGTCAGGCTGCAACCAGCCGAACCGGCCGAGCTCAATAGGTACTTCCCCGAATACCAGCCTTTGTTCATCTGCGCGATCGCCATGGCTGTGCTATTGCTGGTCATCTCCGTCGGGCTGGCGACGAAAAGCGCGTGGTCGGCAGTGGGATCGCTGGTTGGAGCCTGTGTTGCCTTTGCCTTGCACATAGCGATGTTCATCTTGATGTTTGTCTTCCTAGACAGTATGCGCAGCCCCTTTCACTCCTATTGGGAAGGCCACGTCCTCATCGCCGCCTGGAGCAACATGGCCCTCATACCCGTTGCGATCACCGCGATGATTCTCTGCATTGTCCCCAACGGGCGACGCTGGCTCGCCCACATCAACTCAACCAAGCCCCCACCGGTGGCCCACCGTCCACCCATATCTACCCACCAGAATCCACCCGCTCGTTAAGCCCTTACTCCCAACAGTCTTTGCGACACTTCGTCAACAGGAAGCCACACATGACCAATCACCCACCGGGCCCATTCCCTCCAGCGAGCGGGCAACCCGCACCCGGTTTCGCACCGACACCGCCACCTCAGCACTCCGGACCTCCGGCCAACTACGGGATGAATAGTGCCCCAGCCGGACCAGCTGGCGCATATGGCCATCTGCCGCACGGCCCGGCTCCGGTGCCAGGACAGCCACCACTTCCGTCGTTGACCAAACCCGGGACCGTCACCGGAATCCAGGTGATCCTGTGGATCATGGCCGCGATGTCGGCTATCGGCGAGCTGTTCTCGATCATCAGCTTGGTCAACTACTTTCACCCGCTGGGTCTCATTTCGGTCGTCCTCGCCGGTTTCCTGACGGTGAAAAGCATCATCGCGCCGATCTACATCGGACGCGGTCGCCGCTGGGCATGGATTCTGGCCCTGATCGGTACGATCCTGGGAATTGTCTTCGGAACTCTGGGCCTTATCTCGGGTGCTTTGAGCGCTATCCCCGTGGTCATTCTGGTGGCGACGTTGTTCCTCGGCCTGTACGTGACGCTTCTGTGTCTGTTGTGCACCTCGAGCGCCCGCCGGTGGATCACGACTAATCGCATAATGGCCATGGCCGCGGGAATGCCGACCGGCCACCCCCAGGCGAACTATCCGCCCCAAGGGCAGCAACTAAGGGCCCAGATTCCGCCCGGAACCGATCCACACGTCGCGGCCGCCGCGCTGATGTTGATGAATCAGGGCTCCAAACCCGCCATCCCGCACAAGAAACCTGGCTCGCTAACCACCGCTCAGGTCTTCGCCTGGATTCTGCTTGTTGGCTTGCTCCTTGCCGCCATCAACCAGCTACGTATTCTGATCCTGCTGACCAACGACCCACTTATCATCTACGTCGAGGACCTGATCGTATACACGTCGGTGCATCTGGCAGGCTATTCGCTTCTGACGATTATGTTGCTGGTGACTGTCTTCGGGTTCATCAAGACCGCCAGATGGTCAGGCACCTTCGCCCTGGTCACATCCATCGTGGCCACCGCGCTGTTGCTGGTTCCCCTTACCATCATCATCTTGGCGGAAATGTTCTTGGGCGGAAGGCTTTACTTGGCCGGTGATCAGTTCGGTACCTTCGTCAACTTCCTCTGCCTTGCCACCTTCCCGCTGGCTCCCGTGATGATGATTTTGATGATCGTCCCCAGTGGTCGACGCTGGATCAAGCACCAAGGATCCCTCACGTCGATGCCGCCGACCAACCAAGCGTATTTTTCAAGTCCCGCAGCCGCACCACCGCAGCGCGAGGCCTATGACCAGTCTGGTTACAGCGGATACTCCGAGCACTCGCCCTACGCCCAACCTGGAAGCCAGCCTCCGGCCAATCCTCAGTCGTATCACCAAGGCGGGCAGCCGCCCACCTTCCCTTAGCGGGACAGTTTCCTCTCGGCGCAAATGGGGGAGGCACTAAGTGGACGCCTTGTACGACAATAGGGTTAGGTGACGCAGAGCCATTTGCGCTGTCGCCGCTTGCCTCACCATGTCGGCCCCAGATACAACTTGAGCCTCAACAACGATCGGACGCGAACCACATGGCTTATCCACAGCCACCGCAACCTCGACCGGGCCCCGCCCAGCCCCCGGCGAGCCATCCGCAGCCCGGGGCCGCTCCCGTAGCCTCGGGACACGATCCTGCCACCGTTCCGCTGCGTGCCAGTCAGCTCTCAGGCCGACCGCAAACGGCGATGCCCATTGCCCCGGCCATCGCACCCAAGCGTTCGCAGCCTCCTCAGTATGCCGTTCCCATCCCCGACAAAGTGGGCCATAAGAAGTCCGGCACCATGAAGGCCGCGCAGATTCTTCTGTGGCTACTGGTGGGAATCTGCTTGGTGAACGCCGCACTTCCCAGTTTGCTACTGGGCGAGTTCACTCCGCGCATTTCGGCGATAGTGGCCGCTAGTGGCGCGGTGTTGTTGGCAGCCGGGACATACTGCGTCGTAGCCAAGCGGATGAACGCCCTGCGGTTGGCAACCGTCGGACTGCTGGCTGTGCTGATGGCGGCGTCAATCGTTGGATTTATCCTGGGCATGGCCGAGGGCACCCTCTCGTTTCTAGAGGCTTTGGCGATTTTCGGACAGTTGGGCTTGATGGCAACGACGGCCGGGGCTCTCCTGTCTTCGGGAGCGGTGCGGTGGACGAACCCGGGAAAGGACCCACGTCGATCGAGGAAACCATTTCCCGCCAATCCAGGCCAGCCTTCGCCCTCAATGCCCCCGACCGCGCAGCGGAGCGGGCAGCAACCGGCACCACCGGCTCGAACCATGGTGCCCACACAGCAGCAACTTCCACCTGGGTCCACGCATCCGGCAATGGGGCACCGGCCCATGTCTGCGCCCGCTGGGAATCCGCAACCACCACAGGCCGCTCCACATCAGGCGCCGTGGGTGCCCAAGTAATATTGCGCTGTGATCGGTAATGCCGCATCACTCCCCAATATCCACAGTCGCATAACCGACAAAGATGGTTCTGGAAACGTCATCTGTGGGCCGCGGAATGCTCATAGATTACAGCCTATGAACCTCACTTACTTGCGTGCGTTTGCCCTCATGATCGTTTCGATTTTCGTGGTCACCTCAATAGCCACTCCCGCCTTCGCCCATATGAATCAAGACGGAATCAACGCGAGGATTCTGGAGGGTTTGACCGGAGTACATGGCCGCCAGGGAGTCTGCCGTTCGATTCCATGATGAGTGGCCCTATCTCACGCGGCGACACGACACGACCAAACCTCAGAAATGCCGTATCAGCCATACATGAACGCTTAGTCTGCCGACTATGAAACAATTCATGTCTCGTATTGCCGCTGTGGCACTCGCGACCGGTCTCGTGGCCGCAGTCACCGCACCGGCTTCCGCTGAACGCATGCCCGTGGAGGGTCCGGTTACCGAAGCGGCGGCGCAGCCCGACTTTTCGCCCGGTGCCTTCCAGCGCACCGCCGTGCTGACGATAGTGTCCTCCAATCACACGCAATACCGTAGTCAAGTGCTGCACTGCGTCGAGGGAACCCACGATCATCCACGACACTCAGCGGCATGCCAGCAGCTAGAGGAGTCCAACGGACGCATCGCGATGATACCGATCGTGGACACTTACTGCACAATGGAGCGTGACCCGGTTCAGTTGCACGCCTGGATCATGTGGGACGGGAAGTATCAACAGTTCCAAGGAGAGTTCGGAAATGCCTGCCAGGCCAACGCCGAAACCGGCGGAATAGTTTTCGACTTTTGACCTAATCTAGGTGAGCTTGAGCAGCGATGCGAAATCGCCTGTCGGCAGGCTACTGGGTAACTGAGGATCGCACCTGACTTTTCATTGATTGCCATCAATGTCCAGAATGTGACAGGACTCTATGCTCATCGGGTTCGGGAGAGGGCACCAATGCCTTCTCCCGAAATTTTTCTCACTGGGAAACGCCGAGAACGACCTGCGAATAGACTAAGAACACGGTGCGAACTCTCAGAGTTTGTTGGCAAATCCGCCAAAATCCCCGTTGATCTTTTTTAACCTGCAACGCATGGACAAAACACGAAACATCATTCGCGGCAGCCTAGCAGCAGTAGCCGCTGGCGCCCTCGCTTTGGGCTACAGCAGTCCCGCTGCCGCTCATCACCACAGTACGCACGACAACGACTCCGCGCCGCAGCAGCTTGCGGACCCAGATCTCGTGGATCCGGGACTGGTCGATCCGGGTGATCTAGTCGATCCGGGTGATCTGGTGGACCCGGGTGATCTAGTCGATCCGGGTGATCTGGTGGACCCGGGTGATCTAGTCGATCCGGGTGATCTGGTCGATCCGGGTGATCTGGTGGATCCCGGTGATCTGGTGGATCCGGGTGACCTCACGGACCCGACCGGTCTCATCGACGCCGACATCCTCGCGACGGTTCTGGCTGACCTCAGCGCCGAAGAGCTTCTCGATCTGCTTCCCGAGGACCTTCTGATCGACCTGCAGGTTTCGCTGCTTCTTGAACTCTTGGCGATCCTGCCCGAGGACGTTCAGGCAGAGATCATCGCTCACCTGCCTGCTGAGTTGGTGGCCGCCATCGGCGCCGACCTGCCTGATGATGTCCTCGATGACATCACCGATGACCCGATTTCACCACAGCCGAGCACCTAGAGACAGTGCCGCTGAATCTCTAACCGCGCAACCGCTCTCGTCTCAAGGGTGCTGCGCTATCGAAAGAGCTCACAGCCACTGTGGGGCGGCCGAGGAATCGGCCGCCCCACAGTGTTCGCCACGGGTGATCAGTCCACGTCACAAACGCCAGACCAATCAGTTCTGCTGGGTATTACCAGCCACGCTTGGCAAGCTTGCTCGCCTCGTCCAAGGTGTCGACATTGATGCCGACCATGGCCTCACCCAGGCCACGTGAAACCTTGGCAATGACATCCGCGTCTTCGTGGAAGGCAGTGGCCTTAACGATGGCGGCAGCGCGCTTGGCGGGGTCTCCGGACTTGAAAATGCCCGAACCCACGAAAACACCCTCGGCACCCAATTGCATCATCATCGCCGCGTCGGCGGGAGTGGCAATGCCTCCAGCGGTGAACAACACGACCGGGAGTTTACCGGCTTGGGCCACTTCGGCGACGATCTCGTAAGGGGCGCGCAATTCCTTCGCAGCGGCGTGGAGCTCAGCGGAGTCCATCGTGCTCAATCGCTTGATGTCCGCCCGGATTTGGCGCATGTGACGAGTCGCCTCGACCACGTTGCCCGTACCCGCTTCACCCTTGGAGCGAATCATGGCCGCACCCTCGCTGAGGCGGCGCAGGGCTTCTCCCAAGTTCGTCGCTCCGCACACGAATGGGACAGTGAAGGGGAACTTGTCGATGTGGTTGGCCTCATCGGCTGGCGACAGCACCTCGGACTCATCGATGTAGTCGACGCCGATGGACTGAAGCACCTGAGCCTCGACAAAATGGCCGATGCGAGCCTTCGCCATGACCGGGATCGACACTGCGTCGATGATGCCATCGATCATGTCCGGGTCGCTCATCCGGCTAACTCCGCCCTCAACACGGATGTCGGCCGGAACGCGCTCCAGGGCCATAACTGCCACCGCACCGGCGTCCTCGGCGATCTTCGCCTGCTCAGGAGTGACGACGTCCATGATCACGCCACCTTTGAGCATGTCGGCCATGCCGCGCTTAACGCGCGCGGTGCCGACGGTGGTTTCCGCAGTGTTTTGCTGGTTGGACACGCTGACCGCTCCCATTTCCTCGGGGTAGTTGACACCCTGAATTTTACGCCGCGACGGCGCTCACAGTGATCGACGCTAATCGCAGCAGCCAGAGCCACAACATTCGTCACTGGTTGATGTGGCGTCGCCGCCGGTGATGACTTTCAGGTTCTTATGGCCGCGAGGGCACTGTCCTCCATCGTCGGATACCTCCAAGGAGAAGAAGATCCCACATTCCTCGCACCGATACGAAATCTTAGCCATGCTTCAAGCCTATCTCACGACTCATAGGCAACTTTTGGCGTGCTAGCGGGCACAACCGGCCCAAGTGGTCACCGAAAACCGATATCAGTGAGCAACAAAGCCCCATATCAGCCCTATAGGTGTATTCATGCCCGAACAGGACTCGAAAGGTTGATATGCCGCAGCTTCGGATCAGCCAACTCCCAGTATTCGGGGCGGGGAAGCCTCTCGGCAAAGCGCAGCCACACGGCGACTCGGCGTTCCCGGGAGGTGATCGCGTCACGAACCACGTCAGTGTGCACCTGACGCGCCACCGAGACTCGGCGATTGCTCGCGGCAAGCTCTTCAAGCATATGCGCTGGCAACGACGGTGGAAGAGCGCGAAGAATCTCGGTAAGGTCGTTCTCACGGTACTGGCGACGTTCACGGTCCATCGTCGTGTTGACCGGGGCGCACACGACTTCCTTCGCAATCCGAACCGCCTCGTCACATTCGGGCCGATCCGCCCATTTCAAGACAGTCGCGGCCCTCTCATCGAGCTTGGCCACCAAGGCCCGCTCAGCACCGTGCACCCGCTGATGCAGACGATTGACGCGGCGAAGCGACCACCACACATAGGTCGCCAGCGCCACTACCAGCCCACACATTGTTACCAACCACACCATAGGGCAATGCTATCGCCTTAACATGCACAAAGGTGATCACGTCTGTGAATCAACTGTTGCAATCTGACATCGCCTTACTACTACTGGCTCCCATCGCGGTAGCGCTAAAGCCTGCTGCGACGCCAGTTCAGGCCGCAGGCGATGAATCAGCGTCAATGGCGGCCCGATAGACCTCTGTGATCTGAGTAGCCACCACAGGCCAATCAAACCGTTTCACCCATTCATCCGCGTAACTGACGTACTGTGCGCGCATCTGCGGATCGTCCAGGAGGCCTCTGATGTGTTT
Source organism: Natronoglycomyces albus (assembly GCF_016925535.1). Classification (NCBI taxonomy): domain Bacteria; kingdom Bacillati; phylum Actinomycetota; class Actinomycetes; order Glycomycetales; family Glycomycetaceae; genus Natronoglycomyces; species Natronoglycomyces albus. The sequence continues at coordinate 2,202,331 of NZ_CP070496.1, forward strand.
GGCCAAATTGTCGGCATCGCCGTTAGTGAACAGGGCGCCAGCACGGCCGTCATCGACTACCAGCCGGAATGCCTCCAGGTTGCTGGCCAGCACACAGGCCCGCGCGGCCATCGCCTCGACCAAGATCATGCCGAACGACTCGCCGCCAGTATTGGGGGCTACATAGATGTCTATGCTGCGCAGCATTCGGGCCTTTTCCTCGTCGGAGACCATGCCAAGAAACTCGATGCGCGCGGCCACGTCAGCCGGTAGACCTTCGACGGCAGCCTTGTGGTCGCCTTTGCCCGCTACCACTAGCTTCAGCTCCGGGCGCTCTGGCGCCAACTGCGCAAACGCTTCTCGAAGGAGCCCGAAACCCTTGCGCGGCTCGTCGAAACGCCCAAGGAAACCCAGAGTATGGCCGTCTGGTTTACGTTCTGGCAGCGGCGAGGCGGTGCGATACGCCGATATCAAGACGCCATTGGGAATCTCCACTGCTCCCCCACCGAGATGCTCGACCTGCACCTTTCGTGCCAAGGCGCTGACGGCGATACGCGCGGAGATCTTTTCCAACACCAACTGGGCGAGACCGCGCCCTGCGGCGAGCGTCCTCGATCTAGTCATGGCGGTATGGAACGTGGCGACGACAGGGCAGCTGGCCATGAGGACGGCCAGGAAGGACAGACTGGGTGTCATGGGTTCGTGCACGTGAATGACATCAAAATCACCGGCCTTGACCCACCGGCGGACACGAGTGGCGGCGAGAGGACCGAAGGCCAGGCGGGCGACCGAACCGTTATAGGGAACTGCCACCGAGCCCGCGATGCCGGTCACGTACGAGGGAAGGTCAGCCGTCTCGCTGGCCGGACCGAGGACTTGGACGTGATGCCCCGCGGCGATAAGGGTTTCAGCTAGGTCCCGGATATGGAATTGCACGCCGCCGGGAACGTCGTAGGAGTAAGGGCTGACGATACCTATGCGCAAAGCGCTCATGTCAAGTCCTCGGTCGTACGCCCGGTGTTAGTGGAGCCGTTCTCATCCGCTGTATTGTCCCGCACTGGGCGTTCTTGGGAGCCCTGGTCGGAAGAATCCTCGCTGAGTGGAAATGAGCCCGGGGCATCCGTGCTTCCAGGAGCGGCCTCGGTATGCGCACCTGTTTGGTCACCACGGGCCGACATTCGCTCCATGGCTCGGACATTGAGATCCGGCCAGAAGCGTTGCAACATGTGCCAATCCTGCGGGTGTTCGGCGATTCCACGTGCGAAGTGATCGGCGACCTGTTGAGTCGCGGTGGCGACTCGTTGCCGTAGGCGTCCGGGTCCCGCTACGGGAATCTCCTCGGACAGGTAGCAGACGGCCCGGTCCTCGGCATAAAAAATGTGCGCCGCGTACAGCGGAACGTTCGCACGGGCAGCCAAGAGCGCGGGACCGGAAGGGAAGAGAGCTTTGTGGCCGAAGAAATCGACCTCCACTCCCCCACTCGATAGGTTGCGATCGGCCACCAAGGCCACCACATCACCCTTGGCGAGGCAGTCGGCGAGCTCCGTCTGTGGTGACCGGGCCCCACCCGTGAGCGGAATAATGTTCATACCCAGTTCACGCCGATAATCCAAGAAACGCTGGAAGACGCCTTCGGGTTTAAGTCGCTCGGCCACCGTCGACAGTTGCAGTCCCTGCGCGCCGACCCATGCTCCCGCCAGGTCCCAGTTACCTGAGTGCGGCAAGGCCACAACTGAGCCGCGCCCAGCCCGGCTGGCCTTGGCGACGGGTTCGAAACCGTGCATCTCGAATCGACGCAGCACATCTTGCTGGCTCAACGTCGGTAGCCGGAAAGCCTCCATCCAGTAGCGCAGGTAGGACCGCATCCCATCGCGTACCAGGAGCTCTAGTTCCTCCTCATTGAGGCGGCCGTCTGTAACGCGACGGAGGTTTTCACGTAGTTGTCTTACTCCACCGCCGTTGGCGCGCCATGTCCGGTCAGCCAACCGTTGGAATAGCGAGGCGGCCACACCTTCGGGCATTCTTCGAACCAGTGACCACCCGGAACGATAGGCAAATTCCACCAACGCATCACGCACTGGCATTCCTCAATTCCGCAGTTGGTCACGAGTGTGCAGCAGACGCTGCACGATGGTGGCGAACGAAAGTGCCGCTAGCAAACTCAGAACGATCAACATTCCAAAGGGCACGCCAAATATTTCCAACAGGCCTGCGAGGCCAATCAAGATCAGCCGCTCCAGGCGTTCGACGTAACCCACGTCGCACGTGGCACCCAATCCCTCTGCCCGCGCCTTTACGTATGAGACCACTTCGGAGGTCACCAGGCACGCCAACGCCACGGCCATTTCGATATAACGGTCCTGCAAAGCAAACCAGAAGGCGACGGCCCCTAGAATCGCCCCGTCTGCGATGCGGTCGCATACTGAGTCCAGTAGCGCTCCAAACTTACTGCCCCCGCCTTGGATACGAGCGATCGAACCGTCCAATATGTCGCCAAGGCAGGCGACTAGGAGGATGAAGAACGCCCATACCCAGTAGCCTTGCGGAATGAGCACAACGCTGGCCGTGACGACCACGAAGGTGCAGGCGAGGGTTACCGCGTTGGCGCTGATACCAAGGGCAACACAGCGCCGAGCGATGGAGTCGAGGAAGATGCGCAGCCAACTGCGGCCTTGAGTTCTGAGAAACTTAGCCATGTCTACTTAAGATAGTTCTTTCTCCCAGGATTGCGCCAGTTGTGCCCGAGTATCAGACAGAAACTGCGGAATCACTTTGGTCTGGCCCACAATGGGCATAAAGTTCGCATCGCCACCCCAGCGGGGGACAATATGTTGGTGCAGGTGACCGGCGATACCAGCTCCGGATATCGCGCCTTGGTTCATGCCGATATTGAACCCGTGCGCGCCCATGACGGCCCGGATGACACGCATGGAGCGCTGAACAAGCGCTCCCATTTCGGCCACTTCCTCGTCATGGAGATCTGTGTAGTCGGCGACATGGCGGAACGGGCAGATCATCAAGTGCCCCGAGTTGTACGGGAACTTATTAAGTACCACATACATCGACTTGCCCCGCGTCACAATCAGGCCGGTTTCGTCGTCCAGCTGTGGCACCTCGCAAAAGGGGCAACCTTGTCGGTCCTCAGGTGCGCCGGTGGGTTTGCCCTCCCCCTTGATGTAAGCCATACGGTGAGGCGTCCACAACCGCTGGTAGCCGTCTTGTTCACCTGCCAGGTCACTTTCGCGTTTCTCATCACTCACGTGACCGATCCTAAGCCTCCCGCGCACATGCCGCTACCGGGTGTCGCCAGCCGCGCCTTAGCGGCAGCAGTGATATGTGAGGGCGCAGTTGAGGCGACCGGATTGGAAGGAAGGGGCATTTTCGGCTGGCCCAGCGCGAAATTCGGGGCCGCATGCGGCAAAGGCGCATCTCAGTGTCAATTTCGGCCAGAGTTGGGCCACGCCTCAACCAGAGGCTAGCCACCTGGAACGTGGCCTCTCGCTTATTCAACAGGCTTTATCGTCGGTAGTGCACCCGGAGAACGTCAACAGCTGGCCTGCACCCATGCTGGCAACAAGCTCTCAGGCGCGGTACAGGGCCCGCCCAGTTAGAACCAGACGAGCCCTGTCCCCCATTCCTCACTGAGAATCCTTGACCCCACAGTCCACACGTCGACCGGGATACGCCTAGGTTCCTTCCTCATCGAGCCCCTCGGCGTCGAAGCCGTCGACTAGGCGCAGATGCGACCGAGCCTCCTCAACTCGCCCGAGTCGCTGCAATGTTCGTCCTAGCAACAGGCGAGCATAGAAGTCGGCCGGGTTCTGATCGACCATGTCGGAGGCCAGCTGGCGGGCCTTAGCCAGCTGCGCTGAGGCGAAATACGCCCGAGCAGCCAGCTGCTTGACATTGCCGTCGTTGGGGAAGCGCTCCAGTAGCGGCTGCATCAGCAGCAGCGCCCCACGCGGGTCGCGGTGTTTGGTCAGCAACGCATCGGCTTCCCGCAGGCGAGCGACTTCCTCGGGAAGTTCACGGTTGGACGCGGCTGCCTGGAAAAACTCCCGGATCGCCGACTCCTCCTGGATTCCGGCCAAAGACTGCTCCCCCACGGTCATGGTCGGAGAGGTCTCCACCTCGATCGCTTTGGCGCGCAGCAGCTGCTCGGCCAGTTCCTGTTGACCGGCGTCGCTGTTCATGAGCGCGCTGGCCTGGCTGAATCCGGCCGCCTGCGCAACCTCAATGACGACATCGAGAGATGACACGTCACGCTCGTCGACGTGCCACGCCTCCATTAGCGCCGTGGCGACGGCATGTTGAGTCTGGCTTCCACCGTCGGCGCGCGCCAAGAGGATGACGCGGGCGGCTTCAGTGGAATCGACGCGGCTGTCCACTGGAAGAGGACGCCACACGATATCGACGTCCTCTCCAGTGAAGCTGGCGAGGGCATCGTCTACTCGGCTTTTGCCGACGTATGCCCAGGGGCTCACCACGTCGGCCCAGAACTCTGCTTTCATATCTGGCCCAACGTCACGCCCGGTTCGGAAAATTCCGCCCATGGCCTGGGGCACACCCGGTGCCACCGGTAAAACAGCCCGGCGCAAACTAAGGTTTGCGCCGGGCTGTCAGTGGCAATGTTCACCTACTACTAGGTCGTGCTCTCGGCGCTGGGCTCCGCGGCGTTGTCTTCCGCCGCCGAAGGACTGGTGTTCACACGTGATTGCACGAACTCCACCACATGCCGCAACGCCTCATCCTTAGACACGCCATTGCGCTGCGATCCATCCCGATAGCGGAACGACACGGTTCCCGCCGCCTGATCGTCGTCTCCGGCGATGATCATGAACGGGATCTTCTGCAGCTGCGCGTTGCGGACCTTCTTTTGCATCCGGTCGTCGGAAAAGTCCACCTCACAGCGCACGCCCGCGCTTCGCAGTTGAGCAAAGAACTCATCCAGGTAGTCGACATTCTCCCCGCGCACCGGAATACCGATGGCCTGTACAGGAGCCAGCCAGGCCGGGAACGCCCCGGCATAGTGCTCGGTGAGCACCCCGAAGAACCGCTCGATCGACCCAAACAGCGCCCGGTGGATCATGACGGGCCGCTGCCGCGTACCGTCAGCCGCCACGTACTCCAATCCGAAACGTTCCGGCTGGTTGAAGTCAAGCTGAATGGTCGACATCTGCCAAGTACGACCAATGGCGTCCTTTGCCTGCACCGAAATCTTCGGCCCATAGAAAGCCGCCCCACCCGGGTCGTCAACCAGGTGCAGACCCGATTCCTCGCCGGCGGCCCGTAGCGCCTCCAGCGATTCCTCCCAGACCTCGTCGCTACCGATGTACTTCTCAGGGTCCTTGCTGGAAAGCTCCAGGTAAAAGTCATCCAGGCCATAATCCCGCAATAGGTCAAGGACAAAGCCCAGCAGGCTCTTCAGCTCTGCGGCGAGCTGTTCCTTGGTGCAAAAGATATGGGCGTCGTCCTGCGTCATGCCCCGTACTCGAGTCAGCCCGTGTACCACCCCGGACTTCTCGTAGCGATAGACCGACCCGAATTCGAACATCCGCAACGGCAGCTCACGGTAGGAGCGACCCCGGGAACGGAAGATCAGGCAGTGGTACGGGCAGTTCATTGGCTTGAGGTAATACTGCGCGCCTTCCATCTCCATGGGGGGGAACATTCCCTCGGAGTAGAAGCCCAGGTGCCCTGAGGTGTGGAACAGGTTCGCCTTGGTGATGTGTGGCGTGTTCACAAACTCATAGTTGGCGGCGATGTGCTTGCGGCGAGAGTAGTCTTCCATTTCCCGGCGGATGATGCCGCCCTTGGGGTGAAAGACCGGCAAGCCCGAGCCCAACTCCTCGGGGAACGAGAACAAATCCAGCTGCGTACCGAGCTTGCGGTGGTCGCGCTTCCCGGCTTCCTCAAGCAAGCGCAGGTGCTCCTTGAGGTCGGCCTTGGTTGGCCAGGCGGTGCCGTAAATGCGCTGGAGCTGCGGGTTCTTCTCCGAGCCCATCCAGTAGGCGGCGGCCGAGCGCATCAGCTTCACCGCACCAATGAGCTTGGTCGTGGGCAAGTGGGGGCCACGGCAGAGGTCAGACCACTCCACCTCACCGGTCTTGGGATTATGGTTGTCGTAGACGGTCAGTTCGCCTCCGCCAACCTCCATGACTTCCTCGGAGTCCAGCTCGTCGCCCTTGGTGTTGATCAGCTCCAACTTGAACGGCTCGTCGCTGAGCTCCTTGCGGGCCTCATCCTGGCTGTCATAGACGCGCCGGGAAAACGTCTGCCCCTGTTTGATGATCTGCAACATGCGCTTTTCGATTTGCTTGAGATCATCGGGGTGGAACGGTTGCGCCACGTCGAAGTCATAGTAGAAACCGTCGCGGATCGGTGGGCCGATGCCCAACTTGGCGTCCTCGTGCAGTTCCTGCACCGCTTGCGCCATGACGTGGGCCGCAGAGTGGCGCATGACGTTAAGGCCATCGGGGCTGTCCAGCTCCACCGGTTCCACGACCACGTCCGATTCCGGGGCCCAGGACAAGTCTCTGAGCTGGCCTTCGGCATCACGGACGACCACGATGGCCTTCGGACCCGTTGTGGGAAGACCTGCCTGAACCACCGCATCGGCGCACGTAGTGCCAGCCGTGACCTGAAGCGGCTCGATAACGGCTGGAGACTGATTGGGCGATGCGGAAGCCACAGATATCCCTCGCAATACAAAAGTTGTCGGATCGGGCCAGGTGACGCAGACGCGCCGGGCCCGACGTTGCCATGTCAATCTTAATCACGGCCGAACCTGGCATTCCACCCGATTACAGTCCCGGTGAGTTGCGGCGCGCCCACCACAGAGCGGCACCGTCACTGACCTCATCGAAACCGTCGATGGACCCCACGTGGCCAGCGCCGGAAAAATCCTTCGTCTATGCCTTGACCTTGGAGTCGGCTCCAAGGTCTACGTTTGATCAATGAACGCGATGACGGTCGGCCAATTGGCCACAACGATCGGGGTTAGTGCCGATACGGTGCGGTTTTGGGAACGCGAGGGGCTGCTGCCCGCTCCTCGCCGCTCTAGTGCGGGCTATCGCCTCTATCAGGAAGACTCTATCGACCGTCTGCGATTCATCCGCACATGCCAGCGGCTGGGCCTCACGTTGGCTGACATTGCTCAACTGTTGCAGGTGCGCGACACGGGACGCTGTCCATGCGAGAGCGCTGAGGGTCTCCTAGCGCGTCGTCTGGCCGAGGTCGAGGACGAGATCAGGCGGCTGCAAGTGCCGTAGGCCCAGCTGGCGAATGTGCGTGAGTCGGTTGCTGACCCCTGCGACGAGGAATCGGCTCGCCAGCTGCCGCCACAGTGGTGCCCGCCAGCGCCCTCACCGAACGGGCCCGAACCGATTCGCATCGACGAGAGGAGGTGAGCATGTCACAGACTGATTGCCCGTGTTGCACGGTTCAGGGCTGCCCGTACGCCTGTGAGTGCTGTCAATAGGTCCTTAGAGATCCTCGTCGGCCACGAGCAGGATCTTTCCGAAGTGCCCGCCTGCTTCCATGAGCCGATGCGCCTGCGCGGCCTCGGCCAGCGGCAGGCGGGCATGGATGGGCATGATGATCTCGTCTTCCTCCACTAGTGGCCACATGTCATCCTCGACCCCGGAGAGAATCTGAATGCGGGACAGTAGTGATCGCGAGCGCAAGGTGGAGCCGGTGATTTGGGCGCGTTTGGCCATGAGGCGAGCCATGTCTATTTCGCCGGTGCGGCCTTTTTGCAGCCCGATGGTGATCAACTGTCCATAGGGGGCGAGGGCCGCGATGTTGCGGTCGAGGTAGCCTCCGCCAAGGTTGTCGAGGATGATGTCAGCCCCGCCAGCTTCTTTGAGTACCGCGACGAAGTCCTCGTTCTCATAGTCGATGACGACGTCGGCGCCCAGTTCTAGCAGGCCGTCGTGGTTTGATTCGCGCGCTGTGGTGTACACGACCGCGTCGACGGCTTTGGCGAATTGCACGGCGAAGGTGCCGATGCCGCCTGCTCCCCCGTGAATGAGGACGGTGAGTTCTTCTTCAATTTCGCCGACGTCCACGAGGTTTGACCACACAGTGGCCGCGGCTTCGGGGAGAGCGGCCGCGTCTATGAGGTCGACGCCATCGGGTACGGCCATGAGCAGCCCGTAGTGGACCGCAACCTTGTCGGCGTAGCCGCCGCCGGGAAGTAGTGCGCACACCTCTTCGCCGAGCTCCCAGCTGGTAACGTCGTCTCCGAGAGCACTGATGCGCCCGGAACATTCCAGGCCAGGCCAGGCGGGCGCGCCTTTGGGCGGCGGGTAGTGCCCGGCCCTCTGCAACAGGTCGGCTCGGTTGACGCCCACCGCCGCGATGTCGATGACGACCTCTTCGGGCCCTGGTGTCGGATCGGGTAGATCGGCTTCGACCAGAGTTTCCGGCCCCCCTGGGGCCTCAATGACGACTGCGCGCATAGTGGTTGATCGTAGCGCGGTTTGGTTTCGGTGCAACCATTATTTAGGGTGCGACTTCTCATCGTGGGAGATGTTGAGGGGTACGGTGCGTGCGGTTGTGGGCTGACTGGTTGTGGCCACCACAAAAGCTCTGTGAATGAACGTCGATGGTCTGCTTTGCCGCAATGTGGCGGCCTGAGGAGGCTCCAGATGAAGGAGGAAGCGAGTGGGCGCGAAGGTTGCTCTCATCACCGGTATCACCGGCCAGGATGGTTCTTATTTGGCTGAACTGCTGCTGGGCAAGGGCTATGAGGTGCACGGCATCGTCCGCCGGTCCTCCCATATTGGCAACACCTCTCGTCTGGATGCGATCTATCAGGATCCACATGAGTCGGGGCGGCGGCTATTCCTTCACTACGGAGATGTGACCGACGCCGGGCTGATGGTTAATTTGATCCGAGACATCACCCCGACCGAGGTGTATAACTTCGCTGCGCAAAGCCATGTCCGGGTCAGCTTCGACCTACCCGACTACACGGCGAATGTCACAGCGTTGGGGGCTATCAGGCTGTTGGAGGCGATTCGCGCGGCTCGCATCGACGCCCGGGTGTTCCAAGCCTCTACCTCGGAACTGTATGGAACCACGCCGGCCCCGCAAAGCGAACTGACGCCGTTCCATCCGCGCAGCCCCTATGGGGTGGCGAAGCTGTACGCCTATTGGTCGGCGGTTAACTATCGCGAGGCCTTTGACTTGTTCGCCTGTAACGGCATCGCCTTTAACCACGAAAGCCCACGCCGAGGCGAAACATTCGTGACCCGCAAGATCACGCGGGCGGTGGCCCGGATCGAGGCGGGCCTGGAGAAGCGGGTGTACCTGGGCAATATGCAAGCGGTACGCGATTGGGGCTACGCGCCTGAGTATGTCGAGGCGATGTGGCGGATGCTGCAACAAGACCGGCCCGACGACTACGTCATCGCCACCGGCCAAGGAGCCTCGGTGGAGCAATTCTGCGCGGCGGCTTTTGCGCATGCGGGCATGGACTGGCGCGACCATGTCGAATACGACGCCCGTTATGAGCGTCCCGCTGAGGTTCCGCACCTAATTGGCGATCCCAGCAAGATTGAGGCGGCGATCGGCTGGCGGGCTCACACTAATTGGGAAGCGTTGGCGGCGCTGATGGTCGATGCTGACCGTCAAGCCCTGGCTCAGAATAGGGAATAATCTCATCACCTGCGACGTATGTGCCACCTGTTGGCCCGGTGGAGTTCATCGCAAACGAAAAACTGACGCCGGGCATTCCCGTACGCCAGCCTCTGTTACCGGCTCTCATAGCCGGTCTTTTGTGTCGTTGTGTCTGGAATTCTAGTCGCGGCGGCCCAGATTATCGCGGGCACGGTCACGCACGTTTTCTGGAATCGAGTCGGTCACCATGCCCATAATGTCCATGTCTCCGACAAGTTGCTGCGCCATCTGCGCCATCTTCATGGAGTAGGTGGCCGTGGCCTCATCGATCGTTTGCCGGATCATGCCACCCAGACGCGTACCGTGGCGCATCGCCGCGTCTTCGATGTCAATGTCGGTGACGTGTCCTTCGGAGTTGAGGACGACTTTGATGGAGCCGTCTTCGCTGACCGCCTCCGTGCTTTCGCTGGCCATTTCCGCCTGCAGCTGCTCGTACTTAGCCAACGTCTGTTCGGCCTCGCGCTGCATTTCCTCCAGTTTCGCCATCATTTCCTCGGGGTCAGGACGAGGGTTGTTGCGCATCCCCGAGAGCGGGTTGTTGTCAGTCACTTCTTCTCCTCTTCCGTGTTCTCGTCCTCGCCGATGACGTCCTTCAGGTCCGGGAGTCCTCCGCTGAAGAAGTCCTGCTCACCGGTGCCACCAAAAGTCTCTCCCAGCGTCGCGGAGATCTTTGCGTTGAGGTCGGCGTCTATCTCCTGACGCCCCCTTGCCAGCGTCTCGACGATCATCGTGCCCAACTCAGATCCGGACAGGCGCAGCGCGCGGTGGCTCAGTTCCAATTCCTTGATCGACCCAGCTGGCCCCATCAGCACGCTCACCTCCTTATTTTCGGAGGTAACCTCTAGTTCGGCCTCTTCGACCATGCGCTTAAGGCGGTCGGCCTTGGCTTGAAAGTCCTGCTCGTCCATGAGGAGAAATCCTTAATAGCGGGTTTCCTAGAAAGCGCGAACAGTGCGGCTATCCCAGCGGCACTGTCGCCAACTGCGTTCACAATATCCGACTATCGCTAACGCGAAAAACTCCACTAAGGCTGTGACATACATGGCTGTCTCACGTTAGGATCGCGCCCATGCAGATCCGCGAACGCACCATCTTGCTAACCGACGGCGTTGAGATCCCCAGAGTCGGATACGGCACCTCCAAGGTCAAAGGAGACCAGGCACACTCAGCTATCAGCACAGCGTTGGAGACCGGATACCGCCTCATCGACACCGCTGAGCTATACCAGAACGAATCTGAGCTAGGCCACATTCTCACCAACAGCGGGATCGACCGGGAGGAATTGTTCCTGACCTCAAAGGTATGGAACAACCACCAAGGCTATGACCAGACCAGGCAGGCCCTCGACGAGAGTCTTAACCGCTTGGGGACCGACTACCTGGACTTGTACCTCATTCACTGGCCCTGTCCGGATACCGACCGGTATGTCGACACTTGGCGCGCGCTCATCACCGCCCGCGCCGAGGGCCTCGTGACCTCGATTGGGACCTCCAATTTCCAACCAGAGCACATGCAGCGGCTCGCCGATGAGACCGGCGTGATGCCGGTTCTCAACCAAGTGGAACTTCACCCGTACTTCAACCAGCCATTTTTGCGCACCTGGCACCTGGAAAACGGCGTCGCGACCCAGTCTTGGGGACCGTTGGGACAACGCGCGGGCACACTGTTGAATGAAGAAGTCATCACCACCGCGGCGAAGGCACATGGCACGACCCCCGGACAAGTGGTCTTGCGATGGCACTTGCAACGAGACTGCCTAGTCATCCCCAAATCAGTCAACGCCGACCGCATAAAAGCTAACTTCGACCTGTACGATTTCGAGCTGTCTGAAGCGGAAATGCACGCCATCGACAAACTTGACACCGGAGAACGGCAAGGCGGGAGCCCCTACGAGGTTCACTGAGGCCTACCGGCGCTCTCGCAGCACGGCCCACCGTGCCGGAGCCGTTCGCACCAGGGGTAACTATCCGTGCCGCCTCAGATCGCGCCTGGCGGCAGAACATGGTGGCGCAAGAGTCGTATTCTGGGGGAGCTTCAGCGGCCACCCCCTTAATTCTGATGCGCCCCGACCCCGAGGACACGATGGTGTTCCCGGACAGGATTGAGGGCCCCGGCGCCGTGCGCGTGAGTCATCCAAGGAGAATCCCCATGGCCTTCCCGCCTCCCCCTGGCCACCACAGCCCCGATTACGGTCAGCATCGGCCACAATCTCATCCCGGTTCGCCCTATCGTGGACACCCGCAGTCTGGTCACTACCCGACTGCTCACAACAGCCACGTGCCCAACGGTGGATCACCGCTCCCGGCCCCTGGGCAATACAATCCCCATGCCGTTTTTCACAGCGCCCGCGCCCGCAAGGAGAAATCCGGTTGCGGAAAAGCCGCCCTCATCATCGGCATCTCCTTGGCTTCGATCCTCCTGCTCGGTGTCATCATGACGATCTACTTCCTGTTTCAGTCCGGCACGTCCGATTCCGATTCCACACCTGGGTCGTCAGCGCAAACTGTGGACGAACTGCACTACGACGGCCCCGGTCTGACGCTGGGAACAGGCGAGATCGTGGTCGATGTGTTCCTCGACTACTTGTGCGGAGCCTGTCAAAACTTTGACGCGGAATACGGGGACCAATTGCGCGCCATGGCGCTCAATGACGACATCACCCTCAACTACATTCCGGTGGACAACGCGGGTTACAACCAAGGATCCGCGACGGCCTCGGGCCAGTCAGCGGCAGCGGCGGCCTGTTTCCATGCGCACGCTGAAGACTCTTTCGGCGAATTTCACCGCGAGCTGCTGCGGGCTCAACCGCCGCAGGAGACCGGAGCCATGCAGCAGGCCGATCTGATCGAGTTCGCCGACCAGTTTGGAATGTCCACCGAACTCGAAGCATGCCTAGCCGAGGGCACATTCGGCGAATTTGGGATGGAGACCTCCGCACACGCGGCCCTGCACGGAATCACAAACACGCCTTCGGTGTGGGTGGATGGTGAATCCGTCGACACCTTTGGTGTACTCGATGCCATCGGCCAACGCTAACGAGGGCCTGTCCTGGCTGGGGCCGAGGGGATGCCTAGCCGTTGGACACTGCGGCATGACAGCGCCGACTTTCGGTCAACGCTTGGCAACAGAAACTCATGCGAAAGTGCGGATGCAAGGCCGCGGGAGGCGAAGTTTGCGCTGGTGAACGGGCTGACGACAATGCCGCAGGCGGCTATTGCATAGGCAATGCAGGTAATCGCGCCACCTTTGTGGCATTCGGTCGCCACATGTGTCGACGTGGTACGTCTAACCAGCATTGATACGTGGGCATGAGAACCAGTAGGCGCTCAGCCAATTCGTCGATGATGCGGGCAACCAGCTTCGGGGGCTATCGCCGCTGTAGGACCAGCCGGAATCAGGTATCCAAGTTTCAGGACTTATCTCTCTTGCGGATCGCACATGCCGCGGTACTGACGGCTTCGATGCCCCAGGTATCGAATGGATCGCGCACTTGCACGGCTACCTTCGGATCAGCCAACCAGAAAACGAAGCGGTCGCCTCGACGCCCGGCCCCATCGGGGTGCGCAAAGTCTTCTAGATGCCATTCGTCACGCCTTTGCTCATGATATTCGGCCAAGAATTCCACCACAGCCTCAATGTCACACAGTCGTTCCCCCCGCATCACTATGACTTGTAGGTCTACTCGGTGGCCGGAGTCAGTTGGGCTTTCCCATACTCGCTGGAAGAAGTCGACTTCGCCCCATTGGTGCTCAAAATCGGACGGCGTTCCTATGTCGCCGACAAGGGGGCCCAGGGTGAACCCGTGAAAGTTCTCCCCGTGGCTGTCGTCGGACTGCATTCCATTCGCATCGCTCATACTTCCACCCTAGGTCGGATTCAGTGGCTCGTTCGGTTTCGACACCGGTGAGGCCTGGACTTGTTTGGGGCGGAAATCGATCAGATAGTACATATCGACCACTGTGAACTGTCGATGCGCACTCCACTTGTGACTCAGGGTGAAAGCTGGTTATTAAGTGAATAGTTGGTCGCGGTATTTGTGTATCACCTCTTGAGACGGCCAATCATCCGATGAATAATAGAGGCATGTCAATATCTCGATGCTTTGACAGATTATCCCGACCGTTCACCCCATAGACAGTCCCATTTTCCCCTGAGCCGTCAACCTGAAGCATGTTCGCCTCCCCGATGCTTCGGGCTCGATCCCGTAGCCAGGTCTACGAAGGAGACTCATCGTGAAGCGCAGACTTCCCCGCTTCTGGGCATCAATAGCCGCCACGTTCGGTGCCGTCGTCCTCGCCACGTCGCTCGCCACCGCTCCTGCCGCAGCCGAGTACACTCCGACCACTGCCAATGACGGATACTCGGTAGCCTCCATTCCTCCGGGCATCCCCACTCTCTCCCAGGCCCAAAGCCAACTCAACGGGCTCACCGTCGAACCCGAAGGTTCCCGAGACGGTTACAGTCGAGATCTATTCCCACACTGGCGGGTCGTCGAATCACCGTGCACCGCTCGCCAATACGTCCTCGTCCGCGACGGCAGCAACGTCCAGACCGACAGCAACTGCCAGCCCACATCGGGATCCTGGTTCTCCGAATTCGACGGAGAAACCACCACCAACGCCGGGGACTTCGACATCGATCACATGGTGCCGCTAGCCGAAGCGTGGAGATCCGGCGCCGCCTCCTGGACCACCGCCGAACGCGCCGAATTCGCCAACGACGTGAACTCCTCGGCGCTGTGGGCCGTCAGTCGATCCTCCAACGCTTCAAAGGGTGACCGCGACCCGGCCGAGTGGATGCCCCCTCGCACCGCCATTCACTGCGACTACGCCAAGTCCTGGATCAACGTCAAACACCTCTACGATCTGAGCGTCGATGCGGCCGAACGCTCAGCGCTACAAAGCACCCTCGATACAGCCTGCTAAGTCCCGTCTCCTCCAAGTGAGAGCATCGGTTCCGGGTCCGGGGTGCCGGAACCGATGCTCTGTCTCCATCCTCCAACAACGTCCCGGTACCCCAACGATTCATGGTCTTGTGCATGTCCCTCTGGTGCACAAGACCATGAATCGTTTCAAGTCCCAGCGCTAGAGGCTAAGCATCTGCGCTATACCCATTGCGAACAGCCCATACGGCGGCCTGCGTGCGGTCCGCCGCGCCAATCTTCAACAAGATGTTCGTCACGTGAGTCTTGACTGTTTTCTCTGCCACCGTCAAATGGCGAGAGATTTGCCGGTTCGTCTGCCCGGCCGTGATCAGTTGCAACACTTGTTTCTCACGCGGAGTCAGCTCGACGGCCGAGGGGGTCGAACCGCCGCCTTTGGGATTCATCAGATGGCGCATCGCCTGGGGAGCCAGCAAGTTCTGACCCGCATATACGGTCGCGATCGCTTGTACCAGTGCGTGCGGCTCGATGTCCTTGTACACAAAGCCTGCCGCTCCGGCCTGAACCGCCGCCGGTACATGCTCAACATCAGTTGCCGAGGTGAGTACAATGACCTGCGGCATCGGGTCAGCTCCTCCCCGCAACGCCTCCAATACCCCCTGGCCGTCCATATGTGGCATCTTCAAATCAAGCAACACCACGTCAGGGCGATGCAGGGCAATCGCGTCGAGTGCTTCAATCCCGTTCTCGGCCTCCGCAACAACCTCCAGCTCAGCACGAGTATCCAGGTAGGCCCGCAATCCTTGCCGCACCACCGGGTGATCATCGACCAAAAGCACTGAAATGACGTCCTCATTCATTCGGGATCTCCAAGCTAAGCCGCGTTCCACGGCCCGGACTGGACTGGATGTGGAGCCGCCCCCCGATGGTGCTGGCGCGGTCAGTCATGGACAACACCCCCATACCGCGGGTGGCGGCCTCGGAGGGATCAAAACCGACCCCGTCGTCGGAAATTTCCACCCGCAGAACCTCAGTGGCGTGGGCTGTGACCAGAATCCGCTCAGCGTGAGCGTGTCGCAAGGCGTTGTGAAGTGCCTCCCGCACAATGCGCAAGACGTCCACTTCCTGGTTCTTCTCCAGCCGCGACTCGCCTGAGACCTCGACCTCAATGTGCGCCGGATGCGACTGACTGACCAGTTCAATCTGGCGTCGCAAGCATTCCAGCAGCCCCTCTCGGTCGAGGTCCGCGGGCCGCAATTCGACGATGACAGCTCGCAACTCGGCCACCGCTTCCCGAGCAAGCTGCGATACTTGCCCCATCAGCGCCCGGGCGCGTTCAGGGTCGGATTCGACAAGCGATTCTGCCGCCTGAGAGGTCAGCCGAAGAGAAAACAGCCGCTGAGACACCGCGTCATGCAGGTCCCGCGCCAGACGATTGCGTTCCTCCACAATCGAAAGCTCCCGCGAACGTTCGTAAAGGCGAGCATTGCGCAGGGCGATTCCGGCATGCAAGGCCAGTAGTGTCAGCCGCTCGGCATCGTCCTCAGAGAAACCGGGTTTGCCAGAGTCGTTGGCAACCACCACCAGCCCAATGTTCTCCTCTTCGTCCTCACCTCCGAAAATCGGCACCCCTAGAAACGCCGCCATGACCGGATGGGCTTTCGGAAAGTACTCAAAACGCGGGTCGCGCCGAATGTCGTCCAGACGCACAGGTTGACGCTGGCTCAGCATGGCGGCAAGCAGGCCATGCTGGCGTGGCAACGGCCCAATGGCCAAACGTTGTTTGTCCCCAATGCCATCGGTGATGAACTCGGCAAACCCACCGAAGTCGTCCGGAATTCCCACCGCCGCGTAGTCAGCGCCAACCAACTGGCGGGCCGACTGGGCAATAACCGTCATCACCTCGGCCGCCGACAAGTTCCGGTTGATCGCGGCGACAGCCTGGCTGACCTCATGCAGAACCCGCATGGGTTCGTGCGAACGGGGATCGGACATGACTTCACTATATAAGGCACCCGGCCCCGGCTAGTCGCCGAACAGCCACCCTCGACGCCGTTTTCGCAGCTCAGCAAATTACTCGACCTCATGGAGGGCATATTGGACCAATGGTCCTAAGACCAGCGGACCAGTACTCAATGCGACCTTAGCCCCAGGCGCGCGACCGCACTTCTTCATAACCTCGAAACCATGAATTCGAACTCACGCATTGCACTCATCACCGGCGCTTCCCGCGGACTCGGGAAAGCCCTCGCCCGGCAGTTGGCCAATGAAGGATGGACTCTCCTTTTGACTGCCCGTGGCGAGGCGGCCCTATCCGAGACCGCCACCGAAATCGGCGCCCACTATCTGGCCGGAGACGTGGCCGATCCACATCACCGCGATCGGCTCACCAAGAAAGCCCACGAGTTGGGAGGGTTGGACCTGCTGGTCAATAATGCCTCCAGTCTTGGGCCGACCCCGCTGCCAAAGCTGGCTGACGTCTACGTTGACGAACTTGCGCCCTTGTTCACCACCAATGTGTTCGCGCCGCTGGCGCTAACCCAGGCGATACTTCCACTCGTGCGGGCCCGCCAAGGGGCCATCATCACCATCTCCTCAGACGCGGCCACCGAGCCCTACGAACAGTGGGGAGCCTACGGCTCCACAAAGGCGACTCTAGACCAGATAGCCAATGTGCTGGGAGCCGAAGAACCCGACATTCGGGTGTGGGCCGTGGAACCCAGCGATATGAACACCGCCATGCTGCACGAGGCCCTGGGACCGGCCGAAGCGGCCGGGGCGAATCCACCCCAGCGGCCCGCAGCGGCAATAGCGCACCTCATCCGACTGCGGCCCGCATCAGGCCGCGTCCGGGCCCTCGACTTTGAAACCGAGTCGGCTCAGCCTCATTTCGAACAACTGCCCACGGAGGTGCGACCATCATGACCACGATCATTCCCCCGGCCTTGGAGTTCACGCTTGACCCATCGCTAGAGGCGTCTGCCCCGACCGAGAAGCGAAACTCATCGCGGTCCGACGTTCGGCTACTGCTGTCGGACTCCACCGCCGGGAAAGTCTCTCACCACTGGTTCTCCCAAATCCCGACGCTTCTGCGTCCAGGAGACCTCATGGTCGTCAATAACTCCGCGACTGTCGCCGCCTCGGTGCCCACCTCCGGTGGACTACTCGTGCATTTTTCCACCGAATTGGAGAAAGACGTTTGGCTGATTGAACTGCGGCAACCACACGGACACTCACATAGCCCCTATGCGGGTGGTCTGACCGGCGACACACTGCAGCTACCGGGCAAAACCCGCCTCAGGCTGCTTGAGCCCTACTCGTCACGACTGTGGAGAGCCCACATCACCGGGCTTGACGTACTGCGGTTGTTGGAGCGGCACGGTGCCCCGATTCGCTACTCATATGTCGATGAAGCCTGGCCCTTGAGCGACTATCAAACAGTTTTCGCCACCGAACCCGGAAGTGCCGAGATGCCCTCAGCGGGGCGTCCCTTCACCCCCGAGGTGGTCACGAAGCTCGTCTCAGCGGGAATCGGCATTCGGCCCGTCACCCTCCATACTGGCGTGTCGTCATTGGAGGGTCACGAACTCCCCTATCCCGAGCGTTTCGACGTACCTGATTACACCGCCCGGGCGGTGCGCTCAACCCGCGCCAACGGCGGACGTGTCATCGCCGTGGGAACCACGGTCGTTCGGGCGCTGGAATCCGCCGTCGATTCCACTGGAGAAGTTCAAGCAACTTCGGGCCTGACCAGTCATATCGTGACTCCCACGGTCGGAGTGCAAGCAGTAGACGGGCTGCTGACCGGATTGCACGAACCGGCATCAACTCATCTGGCCATGCTGGAGGCCATCAGCGATCACTCGATGCTCCACCGCAGCTACCGCGAAGCCATCGACCAACGCTATCTATGGCACGAGTTCGGGGACGTACATCTGATTCTTTGAAGACCATCCGAAATCCAGAAATGGCCCCCCGCGACCGCAGGCCGCCCTCCTCTCTGTCGAGGTCGGCGGCCTGCGGCTCCCTATCGAGATGAGGTGAAAAGATGGCCCTATGCCCGTTGACCCACTCACCGCTGCTCTACCGACGCCCCTCGAGGAGATAGCCGCCCCCTGGTTGGAAGACTCCGAGGTCCGCCTGCTGCTCAAAAGAGAGGACCTCATTCACCCTCTCCTACCGGGAAACAAGTGGCGCAAGCTGCGCTACAACCTCGAGACCGCGCGGACACAGGGACACGACACCTTGCTGACCTTCGGCGGGGCATACTCCAACCACATCAGGGCCGTAGCCGCCGCCGGTAAACTCGCAGGATTCGCCACAATCGGCGTTATTCGAGGAGAGGCACACGACCCACTCAACCCCTCGTTGCAATTCGCACACGACCAGGGCATGCAATTGACCTATCTCGACCGTGCGACGTACCGGCGCAAGCACGAGCCAGACGTCATCGACGCCCTTAACACCGAGTTCAAAGACTGCTATCTCATCCCTGAGGGTGGCAGCAACGCCCTGGCAGTCAAAGGCTGCGCCGAGATCCCAGGCGAAATCGCATCCGACTACGACCTCATCTGCTGCCCGGTCGGTACAGCTGGAACACTCGCGGGAATCGCCACCGGGCTACCGGAAGGAAAGCGCGCGCTGGGCTTCTCCGCCCTCAAAGGCGGCCACTTCCTCCACGACCAGACGGCTCGCCTGCAACTGGCGGCGACCGGCCAGGTACGGAACAACTGGAGCATCGCCACTGAGTTCCACTGCGGCGGCTACGCCAAACGTAACCGCGAACTGGAGGAGTTCATCAACTCCTTCGCCGAGGAACACGGCATTATCCTCGAATGGGTCTATGTGGCGAAGATGCTCTACGGCATACGCTCTATGACCAAGGCTGGCGCATTCTCACCGGGAACCACCATCATCGCCCTCATCACCGGATGAAGAAGCACGCTCAGCGAAGCGATCTTGCAGGTTATCCAACGTCTTCTCAATGTTGCGTCGATTGACCCGCGGATAGGGCGTAAACCGGAACAGCCACGACCAACGAGCCGGGCCCCAGTCGAAAGTCTCAGTGACCTTCGTCTTCGTACCACCTTCCATGGGCTCCAACTGCCAGCGCCAACGGTGTCCGTGGAAGTGACGCCAGGCGATGAGCCGGTTCTCCTCGAACTCGACCACCGTATTGAGGATCTTGTAGGAGGCTCCAATCTTCATGTCCATGCCGAATGTGGAGCCCAGCTCCAGGCGCTGATGGCTAGATTTCCGGTTACCCACGACCGTTCCTGAGCCGTCCAGCTCGGGGTGCCGCGCAGGGTCGGTAAGGAGATCGAAGATCTCTTCGGGTTTGGCCGCGATGACGCGGGTTCCCGATACTTGTCGTTGTCCCATACAGTGACCCTACTGTGCGGTAGGGGTCTGGCTCTAGTACTTCGCCAGGCCGCGTGGAAGGCCTCGATCAAACAGCCGCCGTCGCGTTCTCGGCGCTCGTGGCTGTAAGCAGCTGAGAGGTGGCCAAGTCGCGGTACATGTCGTCACTGGCAATCAGCTCCTCGTGGGTTCCCTCGGCTCGGACGACTCCGGCATCCATGACCACAATCTTGTCGGCGCTGGCCACGGTCGAGAGGCGGTGGGCGACGACGATGACATTGGTTTGTTCGGCGGCTGTGGCGATGACGCGGCGCAGGGCTTCCTCGTTAGTCGCGTCGAGCTGGGAGGTGGCCTCGTCCATCAGCAGCAGGCGGGGCTTGCGCAGCAGGGCCCGGGCGATGGCGACCCGTTGCCGCTCTCCCCCGGACAGGGTGGTCCCCCGGTGGCCGATCGTGGCGTCGAGTCCACCTGGAATTTCGGCGACCAGGTTGGACAGCTGTGCGCTTTCGATCGCTTGTTCCAGGTCCTGGTCAGTGGCATTTGGCGCTGCCAGTAGGAGATTGTCCCGCAGGGTGCCGTCGAGGACGGGAGCGTCCTGTTCGACGTAGCCGATCATGGATCTTAGGGCAGACAGCGGCCATTGCTCGACCGGAGTCCCGTTAATGCTGACGGTGCCGCTGGAAATCGGGTAGAAGCGCTCGATGAGCGAAAATACGGTGCTCTTTCCGGCCCCGGAAGGTCCGACGAGAGCCGTGAGGCCGCGCCCGGCTGCCTCGAATGTCACTCCGTGGTGCACGAGGGGAAGGTTGTCGCGGTAGCGGAAGGTGACGTCTGCGAAGGCCACCTCCAGTGGGCCCTCAAGATCAAGTCGATTATCGGCGCTGCTGACGGGCTCGCCTTCCAGGTCGGCCACATCGTCGATGCGTTTGATGGCGGCGAGGCCGGTTTGCAACTGGGTAGCCGATTGCACCAGGACTGAGATGGGTTCCATGAGATAGAACAGCAAGAGCAGGAATCCGATGAGTGTCGCGACGTCCATGGTTCCAGCGGCCACTCGCCCCCCGCCGATGCCCAGTACGGACATGAAGGCGATATTGACTGGCATCCAGGCGACGACCCCGCCCAGGGCTTCCCACACGGCCACGGTCAGACCCTTGCGCCACGATTCGCGGGCGGCTCCTTCGAGGCGGTCGATCTCGGCGTCCTCGGCCCCGTTGGCCTTGATCGTGCGAAACGCCCCAAACCCGCGTTCCAGTATGGAACCCATATCGCCGAGGGCCTCTTGGGAGGCAACGGTCGCGGCGCGGATGCGAGGCAGGATCACTCGCATGATGAGTGCGACGGTGATGATCAACGCGAAGGTGATGCCAAAGAGCAACAGGTCAAGCCAGGCCATCAAGACGATGCCGCCCAGCAGTAGGAACGCCGAGGTGGTCCCGTTGACGATGGCGGCGCTGACGACGGTCCGCAGCAGTGTCGTATCTGAGGTCAACCGGGCGACCAGATCCCCCGGTTTGAGGCGGTCGACTTCGGAGACGGTCAGCCGGACGAGTCGGCCAATGAGGCGCTTGCGAACTGTGAAGACGATGTCCTGGCCAGCTCGTTGCAAGAGGTAGGCGGCGAAGGAGCCGACCACGCCGCCGACAACCACCGCCGTGGCGAGAATGATGAGTGGGCCACGCAAGCCCGATTCGTCTTCGAGAGCTTGGATGATGGACATCGCCATCAGCGGTTGCAAGAGGCCGATGGCTCCGGCCACGAAGGCGAGACTTCCGCCAATGATCAATAGTCCGGTGTGTTGGGCCGCGTAGGAGAAGAGCCGTTTCATAGGCGCCTTCGTTTCGGTCTTCCCTGGGGTTTCGGGCGCTCCACCGTCGACCTCAAAGTCGCCCGATTCCTCGAGTGGGGCGGGGCTCTCGGGCGCGGGGGCGCTGCGGTGTGCCATGCGGGACTCCGGTTTCACAGGGATTGTCGGCTAATGCCAAGTTACCGCCATGATGAGGTTGATTCACCATCCCGCAGGAGTAAATCAATGCCCTACCGTGGGAGGAGGATATCCACCGTGGTCGGCGGCGAGCCTGCTGCGCGTCGGTGTCGAACAGGCTCGGCCGATTCATGCGGTGGCTTCACTCATTGGCGAATGGGTGAGCACTGCGGTGGTTGCGCAGAGCGTGCGCCCACCAGCTGAGCTGGTCTAGCATCGTCGCGGCCGACTTGTCGCACAGGGTGGGATCGATGATGTTTCCCTCATCATCGAAGGATTCCCAGAAGTTCGGAAAGCAGACCGTGTCACGGATAGCCACGGCGTTGAGCTCAGCGAATACCAGTCTCAGCTGCTCAACCGCCCGTAGGCCTCCCGAGACTCCGCCGTAGCTGACGAACGAAATGGGCTTGGCGGCCCATTCGGAATATAGCCAGTCAATACCGGTCTTCAACGGGGCCGGAAAGCTATGGTTGTACTCGGGTACGACCACCACGACAGCGTCGGCTTTGCCAATGCGCTTTCCGTAGTCGAGTACGGCCTGAGGTATGTCGCTCTCATTCTCGACCAGAGTATCGGGAAGGGCGACCTCAGCCAGATCGATGACGTCAACGGTGAATTCGGCATGTTCGTT
The DNA here is from genome assembly GCF_016925535.1 of Natronoglycomyces albus. NCBI lineage: Bacteria > Bacillati > Actinomycetota > Actinomycetes > Glycomycetales > Glycomycetaceae > Natronoglycomyces > Natronoglycomyces albus. The sequence continues at coordinate 2,224,852 of NZ_CP070496.1, forward strand.
GGCGCGCTGGGCAAACCAGCGAGTAACCATGGGGCTGACGCGGCCCTGTCGGGTGCTACCAACGATGACGGCGAGATTCAATGGGTTCGACATAGTGTCCTCCAATGTGAGTGTGTCGTTCACTGTCACCACCATGCGGGCCGGCGATTACACAATCCTTACGACCGGATGATGCCCCACCCGTAACCAGTGCGAGATACTCGACATTTCGGGTGTTGGCGCCTAAATGATGCCTCCTTACTGTTCTGTTGCGCGCCGATACGTGGCGCGGATTTGAGATGGACCACGTGGTGGCATTGTCGACATTGGCTACCGACCGGACTCGCGACAGTCACCGTTTGGACGAACCGAAGCGAAAGAATATGCTGGGTGGATGAAATTCGGAGCGCTCGGCCCCATCACAGTCTGGGACGACCAGGGACGCGAACTCACTGTCCCCGGCGTCAAAGTGCGTGCCCTTTTGGCTATGCTCCTCATTCATCGCGGCCAGGTCGTGTCTGTCGACAAGCTCGTGGACGCGTTGTGGGGCCATGCCGCTCCAGGCGATGCCGCAGCCGTTCTGCGCACGAAAGTAACTCACCTACGCCGAGTCATTGACCAGGCCGGAGGCAATGGCCGTTCCACTGTCCTGTGGCGTTCCCCCGGCTATGTCCTCGATGTCGCGGCGCAAGCGGTGGACTTTGAGGAGTTCGCCGCCATCATCGCCTCGGCTCGCAAAGAACAGTACGCACGTGGCACCGTCGAGTATCTCTCCTGGGGCCTCAGTAATTGGCGCGGTGAAGCCTTCGGCGAATTCCGTGACGAACTTTTCGCCAAGGCCATGGTGGCTCAGCTCGAAGAGCAGCGCATTGAGGCAATCGAGGAACGTGCCGAGGCGCGGCTTGAGTTGGGCGACCCGGCCTGGCTGACCTCTGAACTGGCCGAGGTCACCGAACACTACCCCCTGCGAGAACGCTTGCACGCAGTCTGGATGCGGGCGTTGTATCAACAGGGACGCCAAAATGAAGCGCTAGAGGTCTATGCGAAGTTGGCCCATCGGCTGCGCGAGGATATGGGCCTCGATCCCAGTCCAAATCTTGCCGCGCTACAACAATCCATTCTGCGGCAAGAAGAACCGGCCGCCCCCACTGAGAGCACTGCCGTGCCTCCTAGGCGAAATGCCTCTCGCGTTCCCACTCCCTTGACAGACATCATCGGCCGCGATGAGGACATCCGGCAAGCCCGCAAGTCCCTGCGAGAGAACCGCTTGGTCACCATTGCCGGTCCGGGCGGAGTGGGAAAGACACGCCTGGCTATCGAAATCGGAAATGAGTCCGCCGAGGAATATCCCGACGGGATCTGGTTTGTTGACCTAGCGCCCATTCCGGCTCCCTCAGGCGGGCCGGACGCCGATACGCGCGCCCAACACTCCATCCACGACGCTATCGCGCGGGCCATCGGGTTGCGAGACGACTACGCCGCCAGCAAGCACTCGTTCGAAAATCCGTCCCATCGCGACCGCCAGCCAGATACCGACACGCAACTCGCCTGTACTCCAGACCAACCCGAGCTGGCAGGCCGCATATCCAGTTTCCTCATGATCACTCGGTCTCTACTGATTGTGGACAATGCCGAGCACCTTCTCGAGGCCACCGCGAACGTCATTCGGCAACTGCTGTCCTCCACCGCTGATGTGCGGGTGTTGGTCACCAGCCGAGAGCCGTTCCGTTCACCATACGAGCAACTTCTAACCCTGCCCCCGTTGGACGTTCCGGGGGCACAAGCACACTTGGATCCAACCGACCTACATCGCTTCGCCGCTGTGAACCTGTTTCTAGCTCGCGCCCAATCGGCGGGGGTGAGGATTGATCCGACCCAGGAGAACCTCGCCCGGGTGTCCACAGTCTGCCGTCGCCTCGATGGCCTCCCGCTGGCGGTTGAACTGGCCGCCGCCAAGGTCCGGGCGCTGGGTTTGGAACACCTGGTAGAACGGCTTGATGATCGGTTCCGACTCCTCGCCACCGCTTCCTCAGGTGCCGATCCGCGCCACCAAACTCTACGCTCAGTCATCGACTGGAGCTGGGACATGCTCTCAGAAACCGAGCGAATGCTCTTGCGTCGAATATCCGTCTCCGCAGGCGGTTACCTGCTGGAGGCTGCCGAGAACGTAGCCGGATTCGGAGAACTCAATCCGACCGACATTGTGGAAACGCTGTCGCGATTGGTCGAACAATCGCTGCTATTCGCCTACGAAACTCCTCACGGCATGCGGTACCGGATGCTGGAGTCCATCGCCGCCTATGCGCTGGAACGGCTCGGCGCCTCCGGCGAATACCACACCGTCACGTCGCGACACGTGGCGTACTTTTCCTCACTGGTCACCGAAGCCGAGCAACGGCTGCGCACGCATGAGCAGTGCCACTGGCTCAAGGCCATGCAAGCGGAGTCCGATAACCTTCGTTCCGCGCTAAGCTACGCCACCGAATCGAGCGACCCCGTCGCTGCGCTGCGGGTAGCCAACTCATCGGTGTGGTTCTGGTTCATGCGCGGACGCCTCACCGAGGCGCATTGGTCACTCGCCGAAGCGATTCACACCGCTGAGGCGACGACCACAAACGACTCGTCCGTCGACACTTTGCTCGCAGAAGCCCGCAATTGGCTGGCCGCCCTGCGACTACGAATCAATGCTGGAATCGACCAAACAGCTGAGACCACAGCGCTCTTGCGCTCCTGTCCCACCGACAGCGCCCGGCTACGCCGTTCCCGCTGGTTTCTGGCCTTCACCATGGTCTGCTCCGAACACACATCCAACATCACCGTGGAACCGGGCACACCGGTGGAGGCAGCGCTAACAGGGACAACTGCAGACGACGTGTGGGGCGAGGCCGCCTCCGTCCTTGGCCGTGCTGGAATCGCCCTGACACTAGGCCGCGAGGACGAGGGACAACAACTCGCCGAAGAAGCGGCCACCCTATTCGATCGCCAAGGCGATAACTGGGGCTGGCTACAGGCCACCTGTTTCCTCAGCTGCGTCGCAGAGAGCCACGGAGATATGGACACGTCCCAAAAACTCAACCAGTCAGCGCTGGAAGTCGCAGAAGCACTAGAACTGACCAGCGAATACTCGATGCTACTGTCCAAAATGGGGTTGGCGGCTCTGGTGCGCGGAGAATTCGGCGATGCGCGCCAATGGTATCAACGGGCCCGCCATCTGGCCGGGGACCAGTGCGACTCCACCGTTGTCGGCATCGCGGAGGCAGGCTTGCGTCTGGTCGATAGACGACGCAGTGGAGGCAGCGTCATCGCCGAACTCGAACGGGAAATCCGGCCCGCGGTTCCGGCACCGACATGGGAGAAAGCCGCCTCATAGCCCCATCGGCGCTATGGGCCCACGAATCGCAGCCGGTCGAGCCAACGCCGCGACTCTCACCCGGTCCGCGATGCGGCGACCAGCCACCTCACCCACTAACAGAGCTCTTGAAGACTGAACTACCTGGCCTGGGCAGTCTTCTCGACACGGTCACATCGGTAGCTCCCTCCGCCAGCCAGGGCCGCCCGCATTCACGGACGGCCCTAGCCTAGAGCCTTATCGGCTAGCGAATCAGGACTTCGTACCCACCAACTCAGATTGCGCAGCCTCATCGACGGAGTTGCCCAGCTGCCGTTGCAGCTTCTCGCCCTCCACATCGACGTTGGGAATAATCCGATCAAGCCACCGTGGGACCCACCAGGCGCCTTTGCCCAACAGACTCAGCAAAGCCGGGATGATCGTCATCCGCACCACAAACGCGTCGAACGCGATCGCCACGGCCAGGCCGAAACCAATCGGGGCGATCAGATCCTCAGGACTGAAGATGAATGCCGCGAACACGCTGATCATGATCAACGCCGCAGCCGTCACCACCCGGGCGCTGTGCGAAAAGCCCGTGACGATCGCCTGGCGCGGGTCCTCCCCGTGCACGTACGCCTCACGCATTCGCGTCACCAGGAAAATCTGATAGTCCATCGCCAAACCAAACACGATACCGATCATCAAAATCGGCATGACGCTCATGATCGGGCCCGGTTCATCGATCCCGAACAGGCTCGAGGCCCATCCCCACTGGAAAACCGCCACCAAAGCGCCCATGGCGGCCGCGACACTGAGCAAGAATCCCAGCGCGGCGGTCAGGGGAACCAACAGGGAGCGGAACACCATCAGCAGAAGAATTAGTGACAGACCCACAATGAGCGCCAGATAGAACGGCAGCGCATCCGCCAAGGTCTCCGAAATGTCAATGTCAATCGCGGTGGGCCCCGACACGGCCCAATCAGCACCGGAGAAACCGGCCAACTCGGCGCGGATGTCATGCACCAACTGGGTCGTCTCCGCGCTGGCGGGCCCATGCTCGGGAATAACGGAGAACAAAACCGTATCGGCCTGCTCGTTGGGCATGGCCTGCTCGTCGACGGCGAGAACTCCTTCGAGCCCGTCGATAGCCGCGGCGGCCTCGGCCGCTGCGGAGAACGGGTCAGTGCCCGGCTCAAGATCCCCCACCATCAGCAACGGGCCATTGAAACCTGGACCGAAGCCTTCCGAAATGAAGTCATACGCCTGACGCTGGGTTGATTCTTCGCTAAACGATCCTTCGTCAGGCAAAGCCAACTCCATATCCGTCATCGGTATGGCAATGACGCCCAGGAAAAGGATTCCGGTCAGGCCTGTCAAAAGTGGACGCTTCACCACAGCCGTCGACCAGCGCCGCCCAAGCGTCGGGGTAGTGCGCTGTTTCCCCGCGTCGATCGCGGCCCGCTGTTTGCGAGTATGGATTCGCTTGCCCGCTATGCCGGCGAGGGCTGGCAGCAGCGTCAACGCGATGACCACGGCCACAAGCACAGTCGCGGCGGCGGCCAGCGCCATCTTGGTCAAGAATGGGATCTGGACGACCGAAAGACCTGTCAGAGCAATGGCGACCGTGAGGCCAGCGAAGAAGACCGCCGAACCCGCCGTACCGACCGCGCGCCCCATGGCTTCCTCTCGACTGAGGTTGCCCGCCAACTCGGCCCGGTATCGCATGAGGATAAACAGGGCGTAGTCGATGCCGACCGCCAGCCCAAGCATGGTCGCGAGGGTGCCAGTTTCCGAGCTGAGGTCGGTGAAGTAGGTGGCGGCCGAGATGCCGGCTACGCCGATGCCGACGCCGATGATGGCAGTCAGAATCGGTAGTCCGGCAGCCACTAGGGCACCGAAGGTGAAGGCTAGGACGACCGCCGCTACAGCTAGACCGACTAGTTCCGCAGTGCCAAGGTCGGGTTCGACCATGAATGCGTCGCCACCGGCTTCGACGGTGAGGCCAGCCGCTTGTCCGGTTTCAATCGCGGAGGTCAAGGCATCGCGGGCATCGTCGGACAAGGCCATCGCATCGGCGGTAAAGCTGATGTTGGCCAGAGCCATCGTCTCGTCGAGGCTAATCGGGCCTTCTTCGAACGGGTTGCTGATGGAAGCTAGCTGGGGTGCCTCGGCAATTTCGGCCAGGACCCGCTCTATGGCGGCCACAGATTCGGACTCAGTGATGGAGTGCCCGTCCTCGGCCACGAAAACTACCCGGGCGCTCGCGCCGTCTGCGGCGAAGCCGGGGAATCGCTCTTCGAGCAAGTCAAAGGCAGCTTGGGATTCGGTGCCGGGGAGCTCGAAGTTTGGTTCGGTCTCCTGGGCCATGGTCGCCGCGGCGGTGCCGATGCCAAGCAGGACGATAAGCCAGGTAGCTAGCACTAGCCAGCGGCGCCTATAGGCGCCTTTTCCGAGTCGATAGAGGTACGTCGCCACGGTATGTCTCCAATCGTGTGCGGTGTTTGTGGCACCGCGGGGCGGTTTTTGGGTGTGTTGATTTGCCCGAGGCTCGCGGCTGGGTCTTCCGGGGGCCGGCATGTCAGCGATGAACTTCGGTAGTGGTGGTCGCAGTCGTGGGTTAGCTCGTGCGGCTAGATGAATGGGCCTCCGAGTCATCGGCGTTGACGCTGGCGGGTTGCAGGTCGGGGTGGTTGAACTCGATGGAGTCGAATGCTTCGGTGATGAGTTCGATCAGGGCCGGGCCGTCTTCGTTGTCAAGCCATTGGTCGATCGATGCTTGCACAGCGGCGCAGGCGGCGGCGCCAAAGATTTTGGGAGAGAAGTCGCGAGTGAGATCTTTGCCGGTGATATCGCAAATTACTTGCGTGAGCAGGGCGGATTGTTCGGAGTATTGCCTTGCGTGGTAGGCGGCCAGAGCTGGAGACTCCCGGCAGAGTTGCTCCCGACGGCGAAATTCCTCGTCGGTCAGATCCATCTCGCTCATCAACTCCACGATGCCGTCGCGCAGGGACGCCCACAGTGTGTGGGTGGTGGCCCGCTCGCGCACGAAGTCAAAGAGGGAGAACGCGGCGTTTTGCTGGATGTAGAGGACGGCTTCCTCTTTGGAGGAGAAATAGTTGTGAAACGTGCGTTTTGACACGCCTGCCCGCTCGGCGATCTGGTCGGAGGTTATCGCTTCGAATCCGTCGCGTAGGGCTAGCTCCCACGCGGCCTTGTAGATGGCCAGGCGGGTCGATTCCTTCTTGCGCTCCCGGAAGCTCAGTTCTCCCATGGCCCGACAGTAGCAGGGGTAAATAGTGTTCACATAATGCACTCCCTGCATTTTTGCAAAGTGTGCACTTATTCACAGTGGCGCGCTTCCGGCGCGAACGCGCCGCCAATCGATGGTGGTCAATGCCGGCCCGCCCCTATCCCGGCCGCATGGCTGCTTCCACAGGCGGGTAGGTCAAATCCCCACCGGCTTCGAAAACTCTGAAGTTTTTCTCTTCTCAACGATGAAATTCCACGCACAGCGCAGTCTTATCTATGTATCCGCAAAATGAGAGGGCAACATCATGAGTGGGACAATCTTTGTCAATCTCCCGGTCGCCGACCTGGAAGCATCCAAGAAGTTCTATTCGAACATTGGGTTCGATAACGTACCGGCCTACTCCGATGAGAACGCAGCCGGAATGCGATACAGCGACACCATTTTCGTCATGCTGCTAACGACGGAGTTCTTCAGCACCTTCACAAATAGGCCAGTCGGGGACATAAACTCGCCGATCTCAAGTATTTACTGCCTCACCTGCGAGAGCACGGACGCCGTCGATAAAATCTACGAAGCCGCGGTCGCCAATGGAGCCATAAAGGGCAAGGAGATACCAGACATGGGAATGTACGTGCGTACCTTTTCCGATCTCGATGGGCACGCCTGGGAGATCCTGCATATGCCCGAACCACAGTAGCACCGCTGCGGCTGGCGCAAAGGCGCTCACCTGAGGCACAGGAGGCGACGTCTGCACAGGTAAACGAGCCGACGAGAACCCCGTAAGCGCTTTTGTGAAAGCCTCACTGGCCACGCGGCACGTTCTCTCACAAGCCCAGATCACTGCTCTAGAGCAGTATCGAACGACTGTGTCGATGTGCGGCATCTCGACGATGACGCGATCGAGAATGCCAGCGAGGTGGCCACAAATCTACTTGTCCGATACCCGAAGGAGAGAAAATGGGAAACTCTGTCTACATTAATATCCCGATTGAAAACCTTGAGCGTTCAAAGAAGTTCTTCGGCGCCCTGGGCTGGAAATCAGTACCTGAGTTCAGCGATGACAATGCCGCCTGTATGGCGATCTCAGAGCACACCTACATCATGTTGCTAACGAAGGATTTCTTCCCCACCTTCACCGATAAGGCCATTGCTGACACCAAGTCGAGTGTTGCGGCGCTCTACTGCATCGCGGTGGACAGCAAAGAGGAAGTGGATTCCTACGTTGAGAAAGCTTTGCACAACGGCGCCACGGAAGGAAAGGAGTTCCCCAACCGGGGAGAGCCTGATATGTACTTCCGAAGTGTCTATGACCCGGACGGTCACGGGTGGGAATTCATTTACATGCCGGAACATTCCCCGTCTCACCCCGGATAGTACGAGAGCCGGTATACGGCGAAACGCTCGTTGGGTGAAGGGAACCGCAGCCACGCGGTTCCCTTTGCTGGTGGTCACTGCTGAGCCGCGTGCGCAAGCGGCTCAGCAGTGACCACCAGCGTCAATCCAGATACGGAGGGAGATCACATTTCTCAAATAGCTCCGGGGTGTCCATAAACAGGTTCATGCCATAGATCAACCCGTCTTCGATCTCCAGTACATGCAGCGCCCACGGACGCCAACGCCCCTGACCTGCTGGGTCATTTCGAGGCGCGATCGGAGATTCATTCGCGGTCTCGGCTGGCCGATACTGCGCCAGCGCGGGAACCCCATTGGCCGATTCGGCGGGGATCAAACGCGAGCCCCTGCACCCACGACCGTGGCCTCCCAACCACAACCGCACTTGATTCGGGCCACAAAGCCACAGAGAAATCGGCGGCATCGAAAGAACGACATCTTCGTGCAACAAACTGGTCAGGTAATCAAGGTCGTAGCTTTCAAACGCTCGCACGTACTGTGCCAAGAACTGCTTTTGCCGCATATCCATCGCATCGGCTGGATCAGCGGTGCGATTCTTGGCCTTCGACATCGTCACTCGGGCTCGCTGCAAAGCGCTGTTAACGGCGGCCGGGGTGATCCCCAATAGCTCCGCTACCTCAACGGCCTGCCATTGCAGCACTTCACGCAGGATGAGTACCGCGCGCTGCTTGGGCGGAAGGTGTTGCAAGGCGGCCACAAATGCCAGCTGGATGGATTCACGAAGTGCCACCCTCTCGGCCGGGTCTGCGCTTTGCACCACACCGTCGGGGATTGGCGTCAGCCATGAACTTTCAGGCAAGACCGATATGTTTGCATCGGCCGCGTCGCTGGCGGGCCCCAGATCGGTCGGGCGAGCACGACGTTGCGAATGCTTCAACATGTCCAGGCAAACATTGGTGACGATCCGGTACAACCACGACCGCACGGAGGCCTCACCTTTGAAAGAATCTCGGGCTTTCCAAGCCCGCAAGAACGCCTCTTGCACAGCGTCTTCAGCCTCGAACGCCGAGCCAAGCATCCGGTAGCTATATGCGATGAGCTCTCGCCGATATGGCTCAAACTCCAGGTCAACGTCCATGGACACCATCATGCCACTCTGGTATGACATCGCAGTGCCCAACCGAGTTCACCGGTCAAACAATCTGCGTTGCATATTCCCCAGCGCGCAAAGCGGGGGCGAAAGCCACAAGACGATCGCCCCCCGCTGGGGATGACTAATCGGCGCACCGGCTTAAAGGTTGCCAATTTCGGAGGTCAAGATTGAAGCGGTACTGGAGTCCAGCTGCCCCGCCCTCGACATCGCGTCCACAAAGCGGACGGTGGCATTCAAGATTGCCTTCTCAGCGGTTGAAGAGCGCTCGCCGATCATTTGGGCGTTAGTCAGATTGGCCCGCACAATCGCTTCGGTGTGGGCGTTGAGGTCACCCGCGTCGGCCAAGTAGTCGAGCAGCTTGTGCAAGCCGGCGTAACTGACCGAAGCGTCGATCGTCGCCACCTCCGGGTCGTGGTCCGAAGCGCCAAGATGCCCATAAGCTGGCTCCTCATTGACCGCGTCCGCCGGATAGTCGACGTTGATCTTCGCCGATCGGGCGTCGACCAGCACCTCTAGCAAAGCCGGCGAGAACCACAAGTGGTCCAACGTCTGCGCCTGGCCCTGGAAACCAAAGGTGTAGGCGGCGCTGGGGTAGTCGGAGAGCATCTGGTCATACAGGTTCGTAAACGGCGAATCATACAAAGCCACCAACTGGTCAGAGGGGCCCTCGCCGATGCCGGAAATCTCCTCACCCGGAGCGTATGGGTCGTCCGGACGCGGGAAGACGTTCATGTCGCCACCAATGACAACGTGCGCTTGCGCGTCCTCGGCCAAAATGGCCTCGCCAATCGCGGCAACATACGCCGCCTGGTCGGTGCGTTGCAGAATCCGGCGGTCAGGCCCGGCGTTGAAATGGTTGTTTACCAGGTAGACGTCGTTGTACGTCGACGCTCCAATCTCGTCGCGCCAGATGCGGAACTGTCCGACCATTGGCGCGCGAGCGTGAACGTTGTCTCCCGAACATGCACGTGGACCCGATGAGGTGCACTGATCGAGTACCTCATCACGCAATACCGAGTTGAGAGCCTTGGGGTTGGATACCTCGAAATTCATCTCCAACGGTTCGCCGTCGTAGTCCAACGCGACATTTTCTCCCAAGACAGGGTCGGAGGCCTCGGCCTCCAGCAACTCGACCCGGTCGGTACGGTGCAGATATGCCGTGGTGATGCCGCGCAGATCCCCGCCGTCGAGGTCGAAGGAAGCCTCATAGGAGGGGCCGCCGATCTCGGAGATGACCAGCGCGAGTTCCTGAAGTGAATCCGGCGCACCGTTGGTACGAGTGTTGTCGTCCCCGGTGTTCTCCAAATCGCAGTCGAGGCGATCGGGGCCCAACTCGGCGCCGTGTTCGGGACTCCAGTCATCAGAAATCGAGCACACATCCTGTGCCTCGGTCTCCTGGATCAAGATCACATCGGGGCTATGCATGTCAGTGACGATCTGCTCAGCCATACGGACCAATCGGTCCTGATACTCCGCTTCAGAGCCCGGTACGTAATCGAACGGAGGATTAACCGTCGAACCGTCATCCCCAACACAGCCCTCATTGCCCACAAAGTCGCAACCGGAGTTGGGGTTATCGCGGTAGTCGTAGAGGTTCTCAACGTTGTACGAGGCGATCGACAGTTCGGTTTCACGGTCGATCTGTTGGACCGGGTGATTGTCCTTCGGGTCGACCCCGGAGGTGTCCAACTCCAGCTGATCCTGGACGTTCACCACGTGCTTTCCGAACGAGATATTGACCCCGCCCCGCGTGGAGTTGGTGATGACGTCGAAGGTCTTGGCCGGAGACAGAACCGCATACGGGTCGTCCAAGGTGTCCTTGACACCCGCGCCGCCGATCACAAACCGATAGCCGTTGCCATCGTCGAAATAGGAATCGGGGTTGTTGTCCAGCGGGTGCGCGTCGCGGAACACTCGGCGTTCGTAGGGGTTCTCTCGTTGAGCGACTTCATGGTCACCGCGCATCGCCCATACTTCGGAGTCAGAACCGCTGAAGACGTCGCGCCCAGAGATGACTTGGCTATCGGCGGGCACCTCCATCTGCATTCCGAGGTGACGCTGAAAGTACCGCCGCGAATCTTCGAAGTCGTCTGGCGGGTTGATCTCGGTGATCTCGACAGTCTGTTCAATGTCGAGTCCCGAGTCCACCCGGTCGTAAATGAAGGAGGAGCCTCCGGAGAACTGGGTCATGCCGAAGTACTGGGTCACTTCACCGTGGAGGATGATCTCGTCACCGACCTCCACGTCGTAATTGGAACCGAACTCTTCCTCAGCCGGAGAGTCAAATACGGTCCGCACGGTGGTGAACCTGGAATTGAAGACGTAGATGCCGTCGGAGGAGTTGGGGTCACCATCGGTGGCGTCAGCACGTTCTTGCAGGTAAAAACCGCGAGCGTTCTCACCTTCCATAATGGTCTGGGTGATAACGCCCTGCACGGCGACATCTTCGCCCAGCAGCGGGGAACGAAAGTTCGTGTCCTCGTCGCCTATCGATCCCTGGACTTCACCGATGTGAACGAATGGACGCTCGTCGGTTTGGGCCGCCCCATCGGCGTTTTCGGCCAGTACCGCGACGGGGACGAGGCTCACCGCCAACGCCGTCGCGCCGCCAAGCGCGACTAGGGCGGTTCTTCTTCGTGTGAGTTTCAAGGAGGATCCTCCACTGTGAGGGTGGTCGGGCCGGGGTGTGGCACGTCCTACGGACGAGTAACCATCAGTGTGTCAGCCTCGCCGATCGTTTCGATGACAGGCAGGCGAACCCGAGGTCAATTTTCCTGAATCATCCTATGGTCCCTTCTAACGTGTCAAGCCAAGGGGTTAATTACCTGCGACAATGTGGTTTTGAAGCCAGGTACTGGCGTCCAGACGCACTATGCGAAGCAGCTAGCCGACGCAGACCAGGTAATCGGCACGCACGCGGGTACGAGCAACAAGTTCGGCATTGCGCTGATCAGGTCCATAGCTCCAAGCCTTCGCCGCCTCGGGGGTGGCACCAAAGCGAACGTGACGCCCGACCAGCTGAGCTAGGCGACGTTCTTCGGGGGTGTCGACAAACCAACTCTCATCCAGAAGACCAGCCACCGGCGCGAATCCGAAGTCATCGAGAAGCAAATAGTTACCCTCGACAATGACCAACGGTTTCTCCTTCGGGACCGTGATCGCATCGGGTAGCGGTTCCCCAACATCCCGACGAAAGCTGGGAGCCTTGATAACCTCGGCCCCGCCACGAAGTCGTCGTAGCAGCTCCACAAAGGCTGGGGCGTCGAACGTGTCGGGGGCGCCTTGCCGGTCTCGACGGCCAAGCTCATCTAGTCGCGCCAGGGGCAGATGAAAGCCGTCCATGGGCACCAACGTAGCCACTCGCGCGAGAGTCTGACGTAGCTGCTTGGCCAGCCGAGATTTACCCGACCCAGGGGCTCCCGCGATACCGAGCAAAACTCGACGACCATCGTGCTGGGCCAGAAGCTTTCCAACGCGGGCCAGGCAGGCGGATTTGCTATACAGGACCCCTTTATGACTCATGCGGTCACTGTAATATCCACGCGCCCGCGCCCACGGTGTTTGGCACGGACCGCTTCAGCCGCGCATAGGTGAAGAACAGGCCATGGGCCAGAGTCAACTGCGAACAAGAGCGGCCTACCGTAGAGGAAGCCCACCCGTCGCACGGCGGCGGAAACCGGTTGCCCCCATCAGCGCCGTTCGCATCGGCGCACCGTGAGAAAGGCCCGCCATGCCCCACCCCTCCGAGCCCCCACATGACCAGCCGTCGAACAATCCTTACCTAAGTCGGGATCGTTTCGGGCCCGGTGGGACCGAACAACCACGCCTGGAGCACTCCCGCCACCAAGGCTCCGAGGAACAACCTCAGTTCGGATCTCACTTCGATCCCAATGACTACGGCCGTTACGGGTATGCAACGAACCCAAACCCTCCCTCTTCCAAGAGAGGCGTGCGCAATGTTGTGGTCGGCTGGCTTGTCATATTCGGCACGGTCACCATGGCGACAGTCGCGGCCATGATCTATTACATGTGGGCCAACGCACCCTCCAGTTCCCCGTTTGGCAGCGGGGAGAACGAACCGCTGGAGGCACGGGAGTGGTACAACGGCGACTGGGAATTCGCCCGCGAAGACGTGCGCGCCGGCAAAGAAGGAGAGCTGTTCACCACCAGTCTTGAGTTCGCCTACTCGTGGGATCACGACAACTGTGCAGGGGTATTCGTCGACGGGGAAGACTCTGCGCTTTTGGAAGACTGCAACTACGGCATTGAGGCGCACTACGTGCGGCCAGATCTTGAAATGGAGTTCTGCCAGCGGGTCTTGGAGTTCTCCAACGAAGACGCGCCCTTGGCCATCGAAGAGCTCTTCGACACCACCGACTTGGAGCCAACCGACTCCTCGCCAGTGGCATGTCAAGCCAATCTGGACGCGGGCGAGAACTACCTGACCCGGGCGCGGTCCGAGGGTGACTTTCTGGTGCTGACGGTGGCCTCATGGAGTCTGGAAGAACCCTCCGAAGATGAGTATTACGACATACTCACGGCGATCAATTACCGGCACACCGAGATCGGCAACGCGGTCATGTGGAAAAACGGCTTCTGAGGCTCACGAGGTTGACCTATTAGAGAGCGTGACCCAATGGACCGAGATGGAAGAAGTGGAGATCCGCCAGTCGGTCTAGGTGTGAGCACGATCGGCCATAGATGGCAGGGCCGAAAAACAAAGGTAGGTCTTCCACTGTGGACCTTCCCTTTCAGCTTATGATCGGTCTGGCAGTAGCGGCTATCGTTGCCACCTGGTCCATTCGTGCCCTCCCCCGCACCTCACTCATAGTCGGAGTCGTGGCATGGGCTAGCTTGATCCTCTATCCGATCGCCGAATTCTGTTTCCCGCAGTCCCTGCTCATGAACTGGGCGTTCGCCGGAATGGGCATTGCCATCGCTATTGGGGCGTTGTGTTTGCGTTCATCTGGGCAATTGGCGTGGCCGCCTCATTCGCCGCCCGTTATCGGTCAACCACCGGATCTAGTAGCGATGAAGGGTCTCTGCCCGTTCCTTGAGAGGTGGCACAGCCTCAGAAAAAGGTATGCACTGCCTCGACAACGATCCCGTCGTCTGAGACCACGGGAATCAACCCCCACTTGTCGAACGCGGTGCATGGGTGTGAGGGCCCCAAAGTGAGAACCTCACCCACCACCAAACCTGAGGTTTCTCCGGTCAGGAAGGCATGTTGGTCGGCGATCGCACTCATCGTCAAACCGGGCAGACGAATCCCATCTTCGTCGACAGGGTGCGCCAGACCTTGATCAAACGGTAGGTCCCGCCGCCCGGCGTCAAGAATCGCTCGGCCCGGCTCGGGAAGCGCCAGCACTCGGGACCGTGAGAGAAGCGCCGGACGCAGCTGCGGGCCATCTCCGCCCCGAGCAAACGGCGTGAGCCGAGCGTAGAAACCATGATCATGACTGAGGTAGGCCCCGCAGCGAAGAACGATTTCGGCCACTGGAGCCAGCCGACCCAGCACTGAGGCGACAATGTCGAAGTACGCACTTCCACCAGCGGTGACCATAGGGGAATCGGTCGCGAAGTCGCACGAGGAGTACAAGGAGACCACATCTTCGAGATAGGCCGCGACGTCCGCCAGATCCGACGCCTCAGTACCTGAGGTAATGACCCCTTCATAAGCAGCGACGCCGACTAGCCGGGCCCGCGGATGCGCCTCGACCAGCCTGGCCACCTCAGCTGCCGCCGTAAGCGAGCGTGCCCCCGCCCGCCCACCCGGGGCTCCTAGCTCGACACAGACATCGAGCGATGGCGCGCCAGCGGGAAGCGCGTCAAGCGCCGCTACCGCTGCGGGCGAGTCGACAAAGTGCGTCACCTCGATACCGTCAGCGGCCCACCTGGACAGCTCAGTCAGCTCAGCGGCATCGATGACTTGGTTGGCGATAAGGATGCGGCGCACTCCAAAGGCTCGGGCGACACGAGCTTGAGCCACGGAGGCCAGCGTGATGCCGACCGCCCCCGCGGCAAGCTGTTTGGACCACAGCTGCGGAGCCATCGTCGCCTTCCCATGCGGAGCTATGGCGACGCCACGGTCGTGGCACCACTGCGCCATCACGCGGACATTGTGCTCAACTGCCGAACCGGCCAGCGCCAGCGAGGGGGTGGGCAGGTGTTCGAGGCGGGGGCGGGAGGAAAGCCATTGCGCGATCGAATATTCATGTGCGTCACTTCCGACTGTCCGGCAGCGCCAATCGAGCGACTGATTGTCCAGCTCTGTGAGTGCGGCATGGTCCACGAGATACCCCTCCAGCAATAGGAATGTATCTTTACTATATGACTGACAAGACTGCCATCCACACCACCTCCGCCCCGGCCCCCGCCCACACCTTCCCCCAAGGAGTGCGCAAGGGCCCCCTGCTACAGGTCTCCGGTCAAGGCCCCGTCGACCCGGCCACCGGCACCTACCTGTACCCCGGTGATGTCAAAGCCCAGACCACCCGCACCCTCGACAACGTGCTCGCCATCCTCAACGCCGGCGGAGCCAGCCTAGACGACGTCATCATGCTGCGCGTCTATTTGACCGACCGCGCCGACTTCGCCGCGATGAACGAGGCATACGGGGCCTTTGTCACCGCCCACACCAGCAAAGGCACACCGCTTCCGTGCCGCACCACCGTCATGACCGGGTTGCCGCGCGAAGAAATGCTCGTCGAAATCGACGCCTTGGCAGTCGTGAACTAACCATGCGCGGCATAGTGGACGCCATCTGTTTCGGGGAGTCCATGGTCGTGGTCGCACCCGACCCTCCCCAACCATTGTGTGAGGGCCCGCCGACTCGACTGGGCTGCGCCGGGGCCGAATCAAACGTAGCGATATATCTAGCCGGAATGGGATTGCACGTAGCTTGGCGTGGACGACTCGGAACAGACCCCTTCGCCGACCTCATCACCGGCACTCTCAACGCGGCCAAAGTCGATACAGACTTGGTGGAGACCGACCCAAACGCCCCAACGGGGGTCTACTTCAAAGACCCGCAACCGACCGGTACCCAAGTGCACTACTACCGTTCCAACTCGGCGGCCTCCCACATGGGACCGGGATTCATGGACTGCATGCCCAGCTGCCGCCTGTGGCACTTCACCGGCATCACCGCGGCCTTGTCCAACTCGGCTCGAGCGCTGGCCACCGAGATACCCAAAGTCAGCGGCGCCTCGCTGACCAGTTTCGATGTCAACTACCGGCCCGCTCTCTGGTCTCCCCAGGCCGCACAGGCAGTGTTGCGCGATATCGCCAACCGAGTAGATATCGCGTTCGTGGGCCTCGACGAGGCCCACGCCCTGTGGGGAACCGAAACCCCTCAACAGGTGCGAGAAACCTTGCCCGGGGCGGGAACACTCGTGGTGAAGGACGCGGCAAACGGGGCGACGGCCTTTGGCCCAATGGGACCGATCTGGGCCGCCGCGCCCACGATCGACATCGTGGAGCCAGTCGGCGCGGGAGATGCTTTCGCCGC
Source organism: Natronoglycomyces albus (assembly GCF_016925535.1). Taxonomy (NCBI): domain Bacteria; kingdom Bacillati; phylum Actinomycetota; class Actinomycetes; order Glycomycetales; family Glycomycetaceae; genus Natronoglycomyces; species Natronoglycomyces albus. Next base: position 2,241,428 of record NZ_CP070496.1, read on the forward strand.
AGGCTATCTATATGGGCTACTCACCGACGCAGGCACAAAGGCTAGCCTGGAACTGGGCCACTTGTTCGCTCGCTCGGCGCTGAGCGTTGCGGGCGATATCGGCCCGCTTCCCGACCCACACGACATAGCCGCATTGGCCAAGCCGCAGTAGCGGCACCCAACGGCCCCTGAAGCACCCCTCCGAATTTGAGGAGACCTCCCATGACAACCACTTCGTTCGACGAGATCTTTGCCCGGGCCCGTTTCATGGTGATCCTGAGAGGGCTCAGTCCAGACCAGACGGTTGAGTTGTCCCTGAAGGCTTGGGAACTGGGCATCGACTCGGTTGAGGTGCCGATCGGGTTGGGCCATCACGTCGAATCGCTAGCCGCGGCGGTGAAGGCTGGGGCAGAGCGAGGCAAGCGGGTAGGAGCTGGGACAGTCGTCAGCGAGACTCATGTCGAGCAGGCCGCCGAGGTGGGGGCCGCCTATACCGTGGCCCCTGGGTTCGACGCCGATGTCCTCGCCGCCAGCAATGCCGCTGACCTTCCTCATTTGCCGGGCGTCGCAACGGCCACCGAAGTACAGCAAGCGGTGCGCTATGGCTGTCAATGGGTCAAGGTCTTTCCCGCGTCGGTTTTGGGCCCCGACTGGTTCCGCGCTATCGCCGGGCCATTCCCGGGCGTGAAGACTGTGGCCACAGGCGGCATTCACGCTTCCCAAGCCGGTGACTTTCACGCTGCCGGGGTCAATGTGGTCGGCCTCGGGTCGGCCCTATCCGACCCCGCCCAGTTCGCCGCGCTTGCGCGCATGATGGCGCACTAGCGCATCCCACGAACACGATCGAGAGCCCAGACGCAAGCCAAGCGAGAGTGGATCAGTTCCCTTCTTCCCAGACCGAGACGAGGCGTGTATGAACAAGGCTGACCGCACCGTGATTCGCAACGTCGACATTGTCGACGGTAGCGGCTCTGCCCGTTATAGAGGTGCCATTCTCCTCTCGGAGGGACGGATCGCCCAGATCGGCTCCCCAACGATGGACGCGCCCCTGGCGCAGCAGATCGACGGGAGTGGTTTGGTCGCCTCTCCTGGCTTTATCGACATGCACGCACACTCCGACTTGGCCGTGTTGACAGACTCCGACCATCTAGCTCGCCTAACTCAAGGCTGCACGCTGGAGGTGCTCGGACAGGACGGGCTCAGCTACGCGCCGTTGACCGAGGACACCACCGAGCAGCTGTGGGAGGTGCTCGCTGCCTGGAACGGACAGCCAGCGGAGCTCTCGCTGGACTGGCGGTCAGTCGATGACTATCTACAGCGGGTAGACGCGGTCACCCCCACCAACGTCGCCTACCTCCTGCCACATGGCACTTTGCGGATGCAGGCTATGGGCTGGCATGATCGTCCTCCCACCGAGTCGGAACTGGCCCACATGTGCGCCGCCATCGACATGGGCATGCGCGATGGAGCGTTCGGTCTCTCCGCAGGTCTGTCCTATGTGCCAGGCATGTACGCGCAGACGACCGAGCTGGTCGAACTGTGCCGGGTCGTCGCCGAGCACGCAGGGTTCTTCGCCCCTCATCAACGCAGCTACGGAGCGGGTGCCCTGGAAGGATACGCCGAAATGCTAGACATCGGCACCGCATCGGGATGCCCCGTCCACCTCACACACGCCACCATGAATTTCGGCGTCAACGCGGGCCGAGCCGAGGAACTTCTCGCTCTTGTCGACCGACACCGTGATTGCGGAGAGGATGTCAGCCTAGACACGTACCCGTACTTGCCGGGCATGACGAGCCTGTCGTCTCTTCTGCCTAGCTGGTCGGTCGAAGGAGGCACCGAGGCGCTATTGGAACGCCTGCGCGACCCACGTTTGCGTCGCCGCATCATCCATGAACTAGACCAAGTCGGCACCGATGGCGCGCATGGGGTTCCGGTCGACTGGGATGCCATCGAGATCTCCGGGGTCGCCGCACAAGATCTGCGGCATCTTCTCGGCAGCAGCGTCGCTGAGGCGGCCAAGGCGGCCGTGCGTGAGCCCGCCGAGTTTTATCTCGATGTATTGCTGGCCGATCGGCTACGCAGTTCATGCCTGATGCACGTGGGCCACGAGGACAATGTACGCGCCATTATGTGCCACCCGACCCACATGGGCAGCAGCGACGGCCTACTGCACGGTGAGAATGTCCACCCGAGGGCCTGGGGTTCCTTCGCTCGCTATCTGGGCCACTACGCCCGCAAGGTCGGGATCTTCAGCCTTGAAGAGGCCGTCGCCCACCTCACCGGCCGGCCAGCTCGGCGACTTGGGCTGACTGACCGTGGGCTTCTGGCCGAAGGGAACTGGGCCGACATGGTGCTGTTCGACCCCAACGCCATCGAGGACACCGCGACGTTCGAGGATTCCCGTTCCCCCGCCGCTGGCATAACGCACGTGTTCGTCAACGGTCGGCTAGCGCTCGCAGACGGGCGTCGCACTGACGTCGTCGCGGGACGTGCCCTCCGGGGCCCGGCGTGGCGCGGGCACTCCTGAGACTTCGGAGTCCGCGCCACGGGCGCGGTCCAAGAACGCGGCCATGGCCACCGCCAGAAGAGTGGCCGACCCAGCGACGAAGAATCCCCACTGAGCCCCGAACGTTTCGACCGTCCATCCGACCAAGGGCGCGCCAATCGCCGCCCCGATTGTCATCGCCGAACCCTGCATGCCCATGGCTTCCCCGCGCACTGACACCGGCGCGAGCCGCGAGACTCGGTCGGTGCTAGAGGCAACGGCCGGGGCCATGAAGAAACCGGCTGGAATAAAGGCCAATGCCAACAGCGCCCAGTGGCCAATGAAACCCAATGGGATGGTGCAGACAGCGACGATTCCCAGGAGAATCACCGGCGAAAAGTGTCGGTCGGAGCCCCCGATGACGATTGCCCCGATCAGGGAGTACAGCGCCCACGCCCCCAGGACGACCCAGGCCCACTGGAGTTGGCCATGATGTTCCAGGAGCGAAACAATCGCAATGTCGGATCCGGCGGCGGCGATCGTGATACCCGCGCCAACGAACATCATGCCGATGAGAGGCCCACGCATCCACTGGCCTCGGGCAGGTTTGGGGGCTTTGGCGACGTCGGCGGCGTGCGCCTCGCGTCCGGTAGGTGGGTCAATCAGCCACAACATCGTTCCAGCCACGATCACAACTGCGCCGATGACGATCAGAGTCAAGCGGGGGCTGACCTGGGTGGCCAGGATGGTCGCGGCCGATGGCGAGATGATGAACGCCGTTTCCACGCAGATGGAATCCATCGAGTAGGCGGTGCGACGCTTATGTTCAGGCACCAAGGCGGCGATGGGTTGGCGGATGACCACGAAGACTGGGATGGCGAGCATACCGGCGGGAAAGGCTGCCACGAGCAACACCGGATAACTCATGAACGGGGCGCTCAACCAGAACGCCGACGAACACACGGTCGTGATCGCGATGACGAAACGGAGGCTAAAACGGTCGGACGCGCGGCCCATGAGAGTCGAACCAGCGGCTTGCCCAAGGACATAGAGCGAGCCAACCAGACCAGCATGGAAATACGACATCTCCAGGCCAAAACGAACATAGAGCGTCAGAGCTAGCCCCGTCGCGGCGTAGGGCAGTCGAGCGAGAAGGCCCCCGAACAGCAGCGACTTCATCTTGGGGATCGCTGCTACCTCACGAAACGGCGCGAGGTTGAAGTTCATATAGGCCACGCACCCATTTTGCGGGCTTACTTGCCGCCTGGCCAGTCAATGACAGGGTGAGTCTGGTCGCTTCCCGCACGGTTGTCTCCCACCCATCACGGCGTCGTTTCCGGGGCAGGAGGCCTCCAGTGGGGCGACCGCCAGGAGCCTGGTGGCCGCCACCGGGGCGTTCAGGTGTCCTCGCCTACTGGCATGTCCACCGGACGGCGGCAAAGGAGTGGACCTCGGTCGGATCAGTCTCCGCATTCCCGGCCAGAATGGCACCATCTCCACTTATGGCTATGGCGTTGCTGGTGGCCGTAGGATCATCGATGATCGATGGCAGGGTGTGGACTCCGGCCTCATTGGCAAATGCCGCCCTGTTGCTCTCGTGTCCGGCGATCCAGCCCAGTTCGTTGATCGCGCTGACAAACTCCAGGCTCTTCGTCTCTGGGGCGAGGTCACCGGGCTGCCAGCGGACCGTGCTGGCCCCGGCTTGGTCGCCATTCCATACCGGTCCTGTGACCCATCCAGCGGTAATGTCGGCGGCGAACCCGTCGGTAGGGGACGCGTCGTTGGGCATGGGAAGCGGAATCCCCTCACCCTCGTTTGTCCACAGATAGTGCATGCGGTTGCCCGAGTCGTTTCTGCTAACGAAACCGACTTTGGTGCCTTCCTCGTCGATGGCGAATACGTCTCCGTTGTGGTATCCCTCGGGAAGTTCCAACTCGACGGGGGCCGTCGCATCGGCTTCCCAATAGACGGGGACCCGCCCCTGCCCGGCGTCGTTTGAGCCGACCACGACTCCTTCGTCATTGATGTCACGGGCTGCCGCTTCTCTGTCGTAGGGCAGTTCGGAGACGACGCCGTCGCGGTAGAGAATCGGGACCGCCCGGAAGTCCACATAGGTGGACCCGGCTCCGTCTCCGGACGAGTTGATGCCGCCCAGCAGCTGGTCCTCCCCGGAAATGTCCACTCGCGTGAGGTCGCCCTCGTGCCAGATCAGTACCTGTCGCTCAAAGTTGGCCTCGGGATCACTTGGGTACGTACGTCCGGCAATGTAGGCGCCTGTGCTGTCCATTGCCGTAGCGAAACTCATGTAGGAGTCATCGGGGTAGGGCAATTCCTCCACAAAACAGCTGGCAGCCGCGTGCGGCTGCTCACCGTTGTCCTGCTGAGCGGAGGCCATGTTCATGGTGACGACGGCGATCGCGCCGACAAGGAGCGCGCTGCTTCCCACGAGGAGTAGACGCTGTCGGCGTTTCGATCCTGGTTTTTGCACTGAAGGGGCCTTCTCTCTAAATTCTCTGCGGCTGTGCCACGCTCGCCGATTCATTCCCCCGGGCACTTCGCTTACGCGGCTTCGGTTCCTGTTCTTTGGACTACTTCGGACCGTCTGCGGGTTGCACAAGCAGCCGCGCAATCTGAAGAATCCTCACTCCGACCGTCGGGCTCATTATCTGGGGAGCCCCGAGCCCACCGGATGCTGGCTCAGCGCTATCCACGTAGTCTTCGATCCGGTAGCGGCTACCGTTCGTGAGTCGACGTCCCGAAACCACCCTCCAGAACCTCTATATGGCGGAAGTCAGCACTTCTCTAGTCGATTCAATGGCCTTGCGGCCTGACCTCGCATCCGTCGCTGACCTGCGGTTGGTCCGTGTCCGGAGTATGCCTCTTCCACACCGCCTAGTCCGCTTTGCCAGACTTGGCTCGCGCGACCCCGGCGTTGGAACACCCGACCACATCGGGTAAAGTTTCAAATCGTTCGGGTCGCTTAGCTCAGCGGGAGAGCACTACCTTCACACGGTAGGGGTCACTGGTTCGATCCCAGTAGCGACCACCATAAAAAACGCCCCTTGACAACTGAGTTAAGGGGCGTTTAGTCAGCAGAGAGTCAGCGAGCAGCCTTCTAACCATCGAAGATGTTCCGCACATCATCACCATCATCAGCAATGACGTGGGTGTATCGGTTGAGGGTCGTCGACGCCTGAGCGTGCCCGAGTAGACGTTGTGCGATGTTGACAGGGACTCCGGCGGTGACCAGCCACGTGGCGTAAGAATGGCGAAGGTCGTGAAAACGCAGCCCACCTTCCTCACGCAATGCCACCGTAGCCACCGCCTCATATTCGCTAGGGAAGATCTCTGAGAACACCTCACCGTCACGTCTCCAGACGCCTTCCCATTGGTTTTCACCGATCTCGAAGACCTCGCCGAGAAGGCCCGCACGGACCAGGGACGGTCGCCAGATCTGTTTGCGGAAGTTTGTGCGCCGCAGCGGTGACCCAGTCGCAGCCGGACATACCAACTCATCATCCCTAGGCTGCTCAGATTTGGCTTCCCGAAGCAGTGCCATAAGTGGCTCAGGGAGTTGATTCCCGAGCATGTTGAACCGTCATTCTCCATCGCTTACGTCCGTAAACGCCACTTCATTCTCACGACGTTCGCCCCCGGCTCCGGTAACCGCATCAACGTCAATTCATATACCTCTCAAGAGAACGAATTCAACCGACAGATCATACCAACATTGAGTTCGGTGTATCAGTTATTCACCGGAGATCGACTGCGTAACTTCGCGGACCTGGAAGGTAAGGAAACCCCTGACGAAGTAAAGCACCTGTGTAATCAGGGAGTTGAAGCGAATGAGGCGGCGGTGAACACAAAGGCCGACCAAAAGTTCGCTCCCAAGTTCTATCCATAGGAAGACGCCTGCATAATCTCCGCCAGCGGAGAAACCACATCGGAACTTCCAGTTGCGGAACCGCACCAGGGTTCGAACGTGATGGTGAGCATGCAAATCACGTCGCGTGAGTCCGAGTCTAGTTTGGACGACAGCTGTTACGAGCGTGGTTCATCCACCCACCTGTCTCCGCTGCTGCAACCGACGACTTCGGCATATGGAGAGCTATGCCTCAACGGCAACGAGAACTGTATCGGCCAGGCAACCTTTGTCATGGGAGCGTGGCAGGATGGTGGCTTTATCGGGCATTTCTCATTGAAGGTCCGAGAAAACCAAGGCAACGATGTTGATTCTGACTTCAGTGGCAATTGGGAAGCGCCTCTGCATCTAGTCGACCAGATCTTCGAAATCTAAATGGCGGTTAGTTGCGCTGATCAAAGGCAACTAACCGCCATTTAGGATCGTCGACTCTAGTCAACTGCGCTTTTAATAACCTCCGCCAGTTTCGACAGTTCCACTACTTCGGTCTCACCGTTCGCTCGGTTAGTGATTTCGGCAGTGCCTGAGTCAATGCCGCGCTTACTGACCGTGACGCGATACGGAATACCCACCAGCTCCGCGTCGGCAAACTTCGCACCAGGCCGTTCATTGCGGTCGTCGAGCAGTACTTCAATGCCGTCATTCGACAAGCGCTCGTAGAGATCTTCTCCCACGGCCGCAACGGATTCGTCCTTGCCCAGAATCACAACCGCCACCGAGTAAGGGGCTATAGACAGGGGCCAGACGATTCCTTTGTCGTCATGGTGAACTTCAACCGCGGCAGCGATAGCTCGTTCGACACCGATCCCGTAGCTGCCCATGATCGGCGTGACTTCTTTGCCATTGACATCCAGCACTGTCACGCCAAATGCGTCGGTGTATTTACGGCCCAGCTTGAAGATATGGCCGACTTCGATCGCGCGCACGGCGTCAAGTGGGGTGGCACACGTTGGGCATGGTTCACCTTGGGTGACTTCGCGCAAATCCGCCCATTGGCTCACCGTGATGTCGCGTTCCATATCGACACCTCGCAGGTGCTGTCCGTCGCGATTGGCGCCAGTGACCATATTGGTGCGACCTGCCAATGAGCTGTCAGCGATGATGGGGTATTTGTCGACATCGACTGCTCCGAGGCTTCCCGCGTGAGCGCCCATGGCGTCAACTATTTCTGCGTCGTCGGCGGGACGCATGTCGATCGCTCCAGTGGAGTCCAGAAGTTTCTGATCCACTAGTCCGTGGTCGCCACGCATGAGTACGAGCGTGAGTTCCCCATCGAGGAAGTACACCAGGGTCTTGATTTGCTGAACAGCGGGCACGTCGAAGCGCTGCACAAGGTCATTGATGGTGCGTACGTTCGGAGTGTCGAAGGCCGTTGCTTTGTCAGTAGTTGGCTCATCCGCGATGGGTTCCAATTGGGACGTCGCCTTTTCGGTGTTAGCAGCATATTTGCACGCGGGGCAGCTCATCACAATATCCTCACCGGCTGCCGCTGGGCAGGCGAATTCGGTGGATCCACTCCCGCTCATAGAGCCATTGGAGGCATCGGCGGCAAGCACGGGGATGCCAAGTCGTTCAAAGATTCGGTGGTAGGCCCGTTTGTGGGCGTCAAATGCGGTGTCCAGTCCCGCTTCGTCCACGTCGAAAGAGTAGGAGTCCTTCATGGTGAATTCGCGGACCCGCATGAGCCCTGCTTTGGGGCGTGCTTCGTCTCGCAATTTGGTTTGGAACTGGTACCAGATCTGTGGCAGTTGCTTGTAGGAACGCAATTCGGTTCCCAGTGACGTAAAGACTTCCTCATGGGTGACGCCGAGGGCCTGTTCGGCACCTTTGCGGTCCTTTAGGCGAAAGAGGTTGGGCCCCATGACATCCCACCGTCCAGATTGCTGCCATAGCGCGGCTGGGTGCATGACGGGAGTCAGGAATTCTTGGGCGCCAATGCGGTCGAGCTCCTCTCGAACGATTGCCATGACTTTGGTTCGTACTCGCACCGCAAGCGGCAGGAGGCTGTAGTGCCCAGCTTGTAGCTGGCGGATGTAGCCAGCGCGCACGAGCAGCCGGTGGCTCGCGGCGTCGGCTTCTGCCGGGTCCTCCCGCAGCGTTGGCGCGTACAAGTTCGACCATTTCATAACCTAGTTCCCTCCTGGATGAGTGAGAAAACCCCCAAGCTACCCACTGGCTCACGACTCTTCCACCCATTTTTGCATTTCATAGGGCGAGGAAGTACGACAGTGTCGGTGAATGCCTACACCTGAAAGCTACTGGTTCTCTGACTGGTTGATATAGGCGGTACCGTGATCTTTAGTCCAGTTGGACATTGGGTCCTCATCGTTGTTCTCACTGAGGTGTTTTCATCCTGGGTGAGTGTTGGGGATCGAGCTGAGGTTCGTGGTCCTGTTGTGGGGCAAGGGAAAGGCTCCTGGTAGAACAACAAGCGTCGAAACAAGTCGCTTCCAGGAGCCTCAATGCCATTCTACCAGTCTGCGTTAGGCATTTGAGGCTACTTTGGCTCACCTCATATTTTAGAACTAGCGCAGAATACGTGGCACCATCAAGTTTTTCCCGCACTATCTGGTCCAAAACATCTTGACCAAACCGTCGGATAAGTTTATGCCGTTTCGGCGGTAGAGGTCGCGTCTGATTATCCGCAGGGTTTATGGGGTCAGGACGGTTAATCTGACGGTTTACGGGGTCAAGAATCGATTTTAGCGCGCTTATGACCTGGGGTTTTAGGTTCAAACAAGCGTAGGTTAGGTCCACCAGCCCGAGAGGATCCACACCGTTTGGTGTGGGGCTTCTCTGTCGCCAAATCCGGGGCCCTTGCCAACCCGAATGAAGTTCCACCAACAATCCTTGACACGTTTCTGACCTATGCTGATGTCAGGCATATCTCTGGCCTAACAAGTGAGTCGTCATTCGTCGATCGTGGGACAGTTCAGTTTGGCCCAGCCTGCGGCATCGTCCACCATGGGCGCAAACCCCACAGGCGTCGGAAGTTTGTGGAGCAGCGTGCTATCGGCCCACATCGCTTGTGACACTTCGCTCGCCTTGGCGATGACGGTCGTTTGTTCAGATCTAGCCACGTATACGAGGTCAATATGGTTGTGCGGCCCCGCCTGCTTGTCGTCGACAGGCATCTTCAGAATGCCCCATGGCGCATGATGGACGATGACTTTGCGGTATTGGGGTAGCCGTTCAGGTAGGAGTGTCGCCCGAACTCCGGTCTCTTCAAGAACTTCGCGCAGAGCCCCTTCGGCCGGGTCCTCATTCGCCTCCAAGTGTCCACCTGGGTATAGCCACAGGTTCAACTTATTGTGGAAGATCAGGAGAGTATCTAGGCGCTCATTGAACACGATGGTGGATACGGTGAGGTGGCAAATTCGCGGCGACATTCGGCCCTACCGGCAATGCTGGGCATGAGGCGGTATGCCCCGCCATAGTTCTACGTCAACGGTTCTCAGGTGACTGCCAGTTGGATTGCCGGCCAGGAGAGCCATCGCATGAACCACATTTGTCCCCTAGGCCAGGATTTGCTGGACGGACGCCACGATCGAAGGGCGTTTACCGAAACTGTGTACGCCTTCTGGGTGATATCGCATGGCAGTACGACAGAAACCAGGCGCGGACCTGACAGGATCGGGAAATATAGACATTGCGGGCAGCGACGTTCGCCTGCACGGGGGCGTCGCTCCCACTTCCGCCAGGTTCACACATGGAGCGGGATTCACGGCGGCGAGGGAGCCTGGGCTACCGCTGACGCCGGGTTGCCATGTTTAAGAGTGTGTTTGGATTCAGCATGGGGATACAGCTGGAGGCAAGCCCATCTTACCCTCTTTTGTGAAACGACATGGATGTTATTCGGTTACTGACAGATACCCGACAGGGCCAATTTGATGTTGTTTGCCCCAATATCGCCGGAACGCGCCCGGGTCTGTATTGCCGATCATCTAACGTCACTTGGTTTTGAATGGTAGATCTAATTATGAGGTGTTCATCGCTTCCGCTGGGCCCACTATCAGCGAGGCGGTGGCTGAGTTGTCGGTCGCATCCGGGGGGATTTGACCGGAACACTGGGGGGAATGGCCATGGGGACTGCACGTTCGACGACGGTCGATATAGATACCACGATGCGCCTGGTCGCGCCCGACTTTGCGACGGTCAGCGTCCGCGCGAGTCTCCGCTACGAGCCTGACGACCCCTATGCGGTCCACGTCATGTTTCACCCAGATGGGTCATCTTCGGACCAGGTCAGCTGGTCATTCTCCCGCGAATTGTTGGCCTGCGGGCTTGACGAACCGACCGGGATCGGTGATGTGAGGGTGTGGCCGTGGACGACTCCACGAGGCGACTCTGTCGCCCTGGCCCTGTCCTCTCCCGACGGCAACGCTCTGTTCGAAGTGTCGCGCAGCGTTGTCCAACGGTTCCTACGCCGCAGTTACAGCCTCGTGCAACGTGGTCGGGAAAGTTCGTATGTCAATGTGGACCAAACAGTGGCGCGGCTGCTCACCGACTGCTAGTAGTCACCAGCTTTATTCACACGCCGCAGAGGGGGAACGATTCGTTCGTTCCCCCTTTTACTCCCCTAGTCGGCATCCGGCATGTGGCGCACGAGAGCCACTGCTTGCTGGGCGATCTCAGACTCCTCATTGGTCGCAATCACCAACACCTTGGTGGACGACACGGCCGTGGAAATGACCGTTGTCCCAGGTGTGTGATTCGCTTCCTGGTCAATCTCAATTCCCAGCCCGGAGAGTCCATCGAGGACGCGGGCGCGTACACCCGGACTGTTCTCCCCAATGCCAGCTGTGAACACCACCGCGTCGACCCGCCCCAACGCGGCCGTATACGCGCCAATGTACTTGCGAATACGGTAGGCGTAGGCCTCCAATGCCATCTGTGAATCGGCATCGCCGTGATCAGCCGCCGCTTCCACGGCACGCATGTCCGACTCCCCGGCCAGCGCCGCCATTCCGGACTTCTGGTTGAGGGTCTGATCGAGTTCTTCGAAGCTCGCTCCGGTTTGCCGGTGGAGATAGAAAATCAGTGCTGGGTCGATGTCTCCGCAACGGGTTCCCATGATGAGCCCCTCTAGTGGGGTCATTCCCATGGAGGTGTCAATGCATCGTCCGCCTTGGACTGCGGAGATGGATGCGCCATTGCCGAGGTGGGCGACGATGACGTTGCAGTCGGCTACGTCGCGGCCCAGAATCCGTGCGGCCTCTCGGGAGACATAGGAGTGGGAGGTGCCGTGGAATCCATAGCGTCGTACGCCGTATTGCTCCCGCCATTGGCGTGGAACGGCGTAGGTGCGGGCGTGTTCGGGCATCGTGGAGTGGAATGCCGTGTCGAAGACGGCCACTTGTGGCAAGTTGTCAAAGATGTTTCGCGCGGTGCGGATTCCTTGGAGGTTGGCGGGGTTGTGCAGTGGAGCGAGTGGGATGAGGGAGGCGATGGTTTTTTCGACTTCGTCGGTGACCAGGACGGGGGCGACGAATTTTTCTCCTCCGTGGACTACTCGGTGGGCGACAGCCACGAGGTTTGTTTCCGATAGTGGGGTTGCGGTTTCGACAAAGGCCGCTTGCATGGCATCGAGCGCGGCGGCGTGGTCGGGTATGGCTTGCTCGATGCGGCGCTTGTGGCTGCCGTGGCGGTGGGTGAGTGTCGACTGTGCTTGGCCTATGCGTTCGATGAGGCCGCTGGCGAGGGCTTCTGTGGTGTGGTCGGCGTTGAGCAACTGATACTTCAGTGAGGACGATCCACAGTTGATGACAAGGACGTGCTGGTTGGTGTGGTTGGCTGTCGTCACGAGGTTTCCTCCCCGGCTTGGATGGCCGTCAGTGCGACCGTGTTGACGATGTCGACCACGGTCGCGCCACGCGAGAGGTCGTTAACGGGCTTGCGCAGCCCCTGCAACAGCGGGCCGACGGCGATAGCACCGGCGGAACGTTGCACAGCCTTGTAGAGGTTGTTGCCTGTGTTGAGGTCCGGGACGATAAAGACAGTGGCTCGACCGGCTACTTGAGAGTCGGGAAGTTTGGTGCCCGCCACCGAGGCGTCCGCGGCCGCGTCATATTGGATCGGGCCTTCTATGGCCAGGTTGGCGTGCGTGGCTTTGACGAGGTCGGTCGCTTCCCGGACTTTGTCGACCTCGGCGCCCTGTCCCGATGCTCCGGTGGAGTACGACAGCATCGCCACTCGTGGTTCGATGTCGAACATGCCAGCGGTGTGGGCTGAGGAGGTGGCGATGTCGGCGAGTTGTTCGGCGGTGGGGTTGGGGTTGACGGCGCAGTCGCCGTAGACGAGAACTCTGTCTTCCAAGCACATGAAGAACACTGAGGAGACCACCGACGTCCCCGGTTTGGTCTTGATGATTTCAAAGGAGGGGCGGATCGTGTGGGCGGTGGTGTGGACGGCCCCGGACACCATGCCGTCGACCATTCCGGTGTGGACCATCATGGTGCCGAAGTAGGACACGTCGGTGACCACATCCATGGCTTGGTCGACGGTGACTCCTTTGTGAGATCGCAGCTTTGCGTATTCGGCTGCAAAACGTTCTCGGATTTCATGGTCGCCGGGGTTGAGGATGCGGGCTTGGTCGATGTCGGCGCCCAACTCCGATGCTTGTTGGCGGATCGCTGACTCTTCCCCCAATAGCGTCAGGCGGGCGACGTTGCGTCGCAGCAGCATGTCAGCTGCCTTGATGATGCGTGGCTCAGCCCCTTCGGGCAACACGATGTGGCGTTCGAGCTTGCGTGCTCGTTCCAGCATTCGGTGTTCGAACATCAGCGGGGTGACTGCCTCGGAGGTGGTCAGTCGCATCTGTGAGAGCAACCGTTCTGAGTCCACTCCAGAGGCGAACGCGTCAAGCGCGGTGGCAATTTTGCTGTCACCGCCAGCCAGGAGCGTGCCGTGCACTCCCCCAGCGAGAACTGCCATTTCGAAGGTGTCCCGGTCTACCAGGATGATCGGAAGGCGTGAGTCCATACCGTTGACAATGTCGAGCACTTGTGGCGGCGGGCGCATGCCTCCGGTGAGGAATACCGCCGATAGGGACGGGACGCCTTCGGCCTGATGCGCGGCGAGCAGTCCTAGGAGCACCTCGGACCGGTCGCCGGGGAGGATGACGGCTTTGCCTTCGGAGAGTCGGTTGAGCAGGTTCGGCAGTGTCATCGCGGCGACGACGACATCGGTGATGATGCGAGAGAGGACTTCCGTGTCGCCGGAGAGCAAGTGCCCATCGGCAGCTTCGATGAGGTCGGCGACGGTGGGCGCTTCAAGTTTGGGACGTTCCACTATGACGTCGGCTTCAGGATGGGCGGCGGCGACTTGGTCGGCCAGCTCAGGGTCTACTCGGTTGATGACCGTTCCCAAGATCGTCGCGTGTGCGGCTTTGGCCTCGTCTACGCCGAACCGGCACGCGGCCTCGATGTCGGTCAGGGAGCGGTTGAAGCCGGTGACGACCATGAGCATGGGGGCCGCTAGGTTGACGGCCACTTGGGTGTTGAAGCCGAATTCGACCACGTTGGCCACGTCGGTGTAGTCGGAACCGACGATGAGGATGGCCTCGTGGCGTGCTGCCAGGGCGTGGTAGCGCTCGACGATCCTGGACATCGCGTTCTTGCCGTTGGCGCGTACTTGTGAGTACGTGGCTCCGACGGAGTCGGCGTAGTGGTCGCCGAGTCGGTAGCGTTGCCGCAGGAGCGTGATGATGGGGTCGCCGGATTCGGGGTGCTCGTCGCGCACGATGGGGCGAAACACCGCTACCGAACCGGTTTGCTTGGTCAACTGTTCCATGACGCCTAGCGCGATGGCGGACTTACCGCTGGAGGCGTCGAGACTTGCCAGATACAGACTTTGAGCCACGAATTGAGCGTATCGGCCCGGGCGGGGTGGCGCAGGGCTTCTGCGCTACGAATCACGGCACTTTCTCACCACAGTCTCATAATTTTTAAGGCGAGACCCCGACTGGGTCTCGCCTTAAAAGCTATGGGGTGTCACAAGCCAACGAATACATGGCAGTGGCACTCAGGCTGGTGAAGCCCGCGTTTACTCTGGTCGTTCGACCGGCTGCGGGGCGGGCGTTCCGGTGTAACGGGCGCGGGGGCGAATGATCTTGGAATCGCGAGCTTGTTCCAAGACGTTCGCCGACCAACCGACCACCCGGGAGGAGGCGAAGGTGGGGGTGAACATGTCGCGCGGCACACCGCACAGTTCCATGACGACGCCCGCGTAAAACTCGACGTTTGTGTACAGGCTGCGACCCGGTTTCACTTCGGCGAGGATCTCCACGACGCGCTTTTCGACCTGCTTGGCAAACTCGACCAAGTCTCCACCGAGGTCGGTGGCTACGCCGCGCAGCATGACCGAGCGCGGATCGTCGGTCTTGTAGACGTTGTGCCCGAAGCCCATCATGCGACGACCGGCTTCAAGTTCGCCGCGTACCCAGGTGTCGATGTTGTCGCGGGTACCAATCGCGTCAAGGGCGTCCAGTGCCCGTGACGGTGCGCCCCCGTGCAGCGGCCCGGAGAGAGCGCCGATGGCGCCGGTCAGGCATGCTCCGACGTCGGCTCCCGTGGAGGCGATGACACGGCCGGTGAAGGTGGAGGCGTTGAAACCGTGGTCGATGGTCGACATTAGGTAGGCCTCAATGGCGCGGGCGTGGGCCTCGGTGGGCTTCTCCCCGGTCAACATGTAGAGATAGTTGGCCGCGTATCCCAGGTCATCGTGGGGGGCAATGGCCTCTTGTCCCTGACTGTACCGGTACAGGGAGGTAAGGATGGTGGGCACGAGGGCGGAGGCAAAGAGGACGTCGTCGAGGCGAGAGTCCTCGTCAATGTCATACACGGGCTTCATGCCACGCTCGGCGCAGGCAAAGGAGAGTGCGGTCCGCATGCCATCTAGTGGCTTGGCGTGTGCGAGTTTGGGGAGAAGCTCAGCTAGGGCGGGGCTGGGCTGGCGGTAGGGTGCGACCCGTTTGGTGAAATCGGCCAGCTCTGCGGCGTTGGGCAGCTTGCCGTTGAACATCAAGTACCAGACTTCTTCAAAGCTGCACTTTTCGATCAGTTCAATGGCCGAATACTGGCGGTAATGATAGAAGCCTTCTTCACCTCGGACATCCCCGATAACGGTATCGGCCACGATCACACGATCTAGGCCGCGGGGTACTTCGATGAACTCCGTCATGGGGACCTCCATTGGTCAGGCAGTATTTTCCGAAGACAATGTTTACGCAAGACTGGGTCTTGTGGTTGCGACCCTTACGTTAGTGCCACGGCGCTCTCTGTGAGAGTCGAGACTCGACGTGACGGGCTCTGGTCAGGGGATCGTAAGAAAAAAGAGTAGCCCCGTTTGCATACCGAGCGCTACCAGACGGTAGGTCTGGGTGTTGTTAGTCATAGCTTTTTGACCGCCTGGCATCATAGCGGAATGAACGAGGGTTTGAATGCTGCTCCTGGGGTAGCGGTTGGCGTGTTGTTGCTGGTGGCCGCGATCATGTGGTTTTCCCCATCGGCCCGACACAAGTTGCGGAAATTGACCCTGTGGCTGGTGGTGGCCGCTATCGCCGCCATTATTTTGTGGGGCTATGCCTCCAATGCCACAGCGGGATGACAAAAATCGGAGAAGGAATGGTCTTGCAGGTCACCTATCGACTTGAATGAAGTCAACAATGAAAGTGGAATGAAACCTACAAACGCACTTACATCCCTGAGTTGAGCTAGTCATGACTATGCCCCCGACGTGACGTCGGGGGCATAAGCGATCTGGTCAGTGTGCGATTGGTTCGGTCAATCCTCGTGGGGGCTACCGATTTTCCGGCTTTGCCACAAGTTGCGGGGCGGATATGACCGCTGCGGCGCGGCACGGATCGACCAAACCCACACTTGAGTCCACAAGCGAATGTGGGGATGAGACGCTGTGGCAATGAATCATAAGGAGGTTTAGGCGGTTGGATCCGGCATGATCGTACAGGACAGTCGGGCCGTCGCGACCCGCTTTCCCTCTTCTTCGGTGGTGACGACGATTTCATAGACAGCGGAGGTGCGCCCAAGGTGGGCCGCAGTTGCCTTCGCGACGATGTAACCGTCCATCACCGGCCGATGGTGGGTGATATTGAGGTCAACGCCGACGGCGATTTTCCCAGGCCCGGCGTGCAGCATCGCACTAACCGAACCGACCGTCTCACACAACGCGGCCGTCGCCCCGCCATGCAGCAATCCGTACGGCTGCGTGTTGCCCTCGACCGGCATGCGCGCTTCGGAACCGGTGGAATCAGCGCGTATCGCGTCAATCCCCATCCACTTTCCGAGCGCACCGGCGCTCATCAGTTCAACGAGATCGACACCGACCTCTGACCATTGCTTAATAGCGGCAGGAGTAAAGATCTTCTCCGCCTCTGGGGGGAATACCTCGTGGGTTTCTCTGCTACTCACGCTCGGTAGCTTAGCGTGAAACACGCGAATGAATCAATTACTCTCGGGAAGCGACCGAACTCGAGAATTCGGACGCAGAATTCCAAAAGCCACGCCCAAAGCGAGAATCCCACTTAAAGTGTTTGTGTGATTACCGAACGTGTGGACAATCGGGTATCTTTCCGTCGCGCGGCCGTGAGCATTGCCACGGCTGCTCTCGCCACTACCACTGCGGGGTTGCTGTGGGTGACACAAACTCAGGCCGCCCCCTTGCCTGACGGGCTGGGTCCGTGTGTGGGCGAAAACTGTCCCGACACGTGGCCAGATCCCAATAGCGACGCACCCACTGGTTTCGACGAAGCCATTAACATCTACGTCGGCGGTGATTTCCTAGTACGGGAACGCGCTGCTGAGGCAGAAGGGCTAGTCGTGGTCCTCAACGACTTTGACATGAGCAAGAGCGGCCAAAGCTCTATTTACAACGTCGGTGCCGTGGGAGTGGGTTCGCGAGTACCGCCGCCAAACGGTAGCCCCTATCTTGTCGTGGGAAACGATATTTCGGTAGCGGACGGGCAACGCCTACTGGGTACCGATGGAGCTGGTGGCAACACTGGCCAGCTGATATATGGCAACGATTTCACCGGGCCGGGCACCTCTGATCCCACCGCCATCCAGGATTCCGCGGCTATCGAGCCATACGTTCACATCCGCGACAACTTGACGTCCGCCAGCACCTGCTATGCCTATGTGGACACCGAAAGACGTCCCTCTACTGGGACCGTCCAGGTCCAATCGTGGGGTGACGTGACCTTCATTGGTGATGGCGCATCGATGTTGCAGGTCTTCGAGATAGATGCGGAGCTACCTCCGGCGGACGTCGCGGACGCTGATATCGCGTTCGAAGGCATTCCCGAGGGCGCTACCGTCTTGATCAATGTTTACGGTGACATGCCAATCATCCGCACCACCGGCGGATTCGATAGTAGCTGGGCCGGGCTTCGTCACCACATCCTGTGGAATTTTCCCGATAGCCAGGAGGTGACGCTCAGCGGTAGGTCTCAGTTCGAAGGCTCCGTCCTCGTCGGGCCACAGGCGAGTATGACGACCGTCAGCACTGCTGGCGTCAACGGTCGTTTCTTCACTGCGGGAAGCTTGACGCACACCAGCCCACCTGGAACCGGTGGCGAGGAGTTCCACAGCTATCCCTTCGATGGGGACCTGCCTGACTGCGAGTCGGATCCTGATCCCACTACGGACCCGACCACCGATCCGACCACCGATCCGACCACCGACCCCACTACGGACCCGACCACCGATCCGACCACCGACCCCACTACGGACCCGACCACCGATCCGACCACCGATCCGACCACCGACCCCACTACGGACCCGACCACGGACCCGACGACCGATCCGACGACGGACCCGACGACGGACCCCACCAAGGATCCGATCATCGATAAGCCGACCAAGTCAGCCATCGGGGTACTGCCTACCACGGGAGCCAATATCGCTCTGGGCGTGACTGTCGGAGCACTGGCGCTAGGAACTGGAACCGCTGTGCTGCTGGCCATCCGCCGCCGAGACCAAGACGGCTTCGATCAGGCCGAATCATTCACCGACGAGAAGGCCTAACCCAGGTAACCAAAAGGTGACAAAGGGAGAGTCAGCGCCGTGACATTGCGAGGGGCCAGGTTCGTGTTTTTCATCGAACCCGGCCCCTCCTCGTGTCATATTTCACCTGCTACATCGGTTTTTTCCCAGGGGATCGGTGATGATTTCGGGCCAGCCGGTCGATCACGGGTCCATCACAAGTCAGCATCAGTCGCCAATGCCCCATATCGAACCTCATCGAGCTCTGAAAGACTCACCCCAGGAGACAAAATAGACAGACCCCCCAGAAGATCGCAGTCAAACTTAGTGTTGGCGTGCCGTCTCAAATATCGGAGGACCGCCCCATGCGCCGAACCGCCAAGATCGCTCTCTCCTCCGCCGCGTCAGTACTTCTCGTGCTCTCCGCCTGCAGCAGCGAGGGAGACGGTACGTCCGGCGTGGGGTTCGAAGACTGCGACGACAACCCCTTGGAATGCAACTCCGGCGAACGAATCGATGGCGGTGACCTGGTCTGGGCACTGGACTCGGGATGGAACGGCTGGACCAACGCCAAAGCCGAGACGTTCTCGCTGTCTCAGCTGACCGTGATCGAACCCGTATCCCCCGGGCATATCGATGTTCTTCCCGACGGATCTGATGACCTAGACACCGCCACCTGGGACGCCGAACCCGAGCTCATCAATGAAGATCCCATGCAGGTGCGCTACCAGCTCAACCCTGATGCCAACTGGGGAGACGGCACAAGCATCGGGTATGACGACTTCATCTGGTTTTGGTACGCGTATTCGGGAGACCCCACAAAGTGCGAAGCGTGTACTCCACCCTCAACCGTCTACGGCGCCAACGTGGAATCCATCGAGGAAGAGAAAGAAAACAGCTTCGTCATCACGTTCCGCGAGGGATATACCAACCCCGAGTGGCGCTACACCAATGTCATTTTGCACCCGGCCCACATCGCCGAAGCCAACGGGTTCACCGACTGGCAGACCAACCCTGAGGTGATGGCCGCCTCCGTCGACTACTTCGCCGAGACTCCCCCGCTCGAATGGTCGGCCGGCCCATACCGCATGATCAGAGCCGAGGTCGGCGACTACGCCATCTACGAACCCAACCAGGACTGGGCGGGCGACACTGATCGCACGCTGGACACGCTTACCTTCCAGGCGTTCAACGACACCGACGCGATCTTCACCGAAATGCGCCAAGAGGCAGTGCATGGCACCGCCCCCCGTCGATTCGACCCCAACATTATCGACCAGCTCCGTGGCGCTGAGGAGATGCGCCACAATGTTGCGCCCGGAGCCGCATGGGAACACATCACGCTCAACACACAAGGCGAGTTCCTCAGCGACGTCGAGCTACGACGGGCGGTCTTCACCGCCATTGACGTCAAACGCCTCAACGAGCGCGTCTACGGCAACGCCACCGACGAACTTGACCAGAAGCTCAACCACTTGTTTGGCCCCGACGACCAATATTTCGTCGACCACATCTCCCAGACCACACAAGGAACCGGAGACATAGAGGCCGCGCGACAGATCCTAGACACAGCAGGATACACCTGGGACGAGGACGACAACCTGCTCAGCGCCGAGGGCGACCACGTGCGGCTGGACTACCGCGTTATCGCCGACAACGTGGCCGCGCAGACAAAGGCCGAGCTCGTGCAGTTCGACCTGGAAAACATCGGCATCGACATGAACATCGACCCGTTTAACTCCGCTGACCTCACCAGTATGTTGGGAGAAGGCGAATTCGACCTAGCCCAGTTTGGTTGGACCGCAAACCCCCTATTCGCCGCAGTTCCCAACCAACAATGGCACTCCGCCTCGGCGTCGAACTTCGGTAAACTTCACAACGACGACCTGGACGCGACGATTGACCGCATCCAGCAAACCCTCGATATGGACGAAGCCGCAGCGTACGCCAACGAGGCCGTCGCAATCCTCACCGAGGAAGCCTACGTACTGCCGTTGATCCATAACCCGGCTTTGATCATCGTCTCCGAGGACCTCGTCAACGTCAGGGACAACTGGGCCACCCCCACTCGAGCCACCTACAACGTCGCGGAATGGGGATTCGTCGCCCAATAGGTCCAACAGTTCGGTTTGGGCCCTCGGTCGAACGCGGCCGCCACCCACCCCACAAGCGTGGGCCTGTGGCATCCCCGCTGACGCCCGCATTCCTCCTCATAGTGTCTCCCTCACTGGACATCGAACGAGTCTCCCGCTAACCACACAAGGACGGTGTGACATTATTCGTTGTCCGCAACAGATCAGAAGTAACATAGGAAGCAGCTGGACATCGATAACACTCTTTAATTTATTTCGTGCGGAATCGAGGTGCACCCGACGAGCAAAACTGGTTGAAAGTCAGGACATTCGAGCGTCAAATTCCAAAACTGACATTGGGTGAAGTAGCAACCTGCTTACCTCATTGTCACAGCGACAGAACGCCAGCTACCCCGCTTGCTCAGTCCTAGCCCATAGGTTATGGTTTCGTCGCGGGGGAAAGCGCGGTAAGGGAGGCGCATATGGCAACGGTGCAATCTGCGCCTATAGTCCGTGTAGCCGTTCTCCAGGACCTGCAAAGGGAACTGGAAAGCAACAGCCGGATCATCCTTCACGGCCCTACAGGGATGGGCAAGACCACCCTCGCCAACCAACTTCTCGAAAATCTCACGCACCTTCGAGTGCTCTCCGCTCGCGCCACACCCATCACAGCCAGTCAGGATAACTCTACGCTCATTGAACTCCTGAGCTCGGTCACCGAATCCGATATTGCGGCGGTCGAATCAACGAAACGCGCCACAATAGAAAACTTGATGGAGTCGCTCGCACCTCCGACGGAGCACAATCCCTGCGCAGTGCGAATTGCAGTCACCGAATTGATCGCCACCATGGCAATGAAACAGCCGTTGCTGCTTTTCATCGACGACGCGCAGTGGCTAGACAATTCCACCATAGATGTCATCTCCTACCTCTTGCGTCGCCTACCGAATGAACGTGTCCACGCGATACTCGTCGTTCCGCCCGACTCCATAGAGGATCTCCATCGCACTTTTGATCTCACTAGTTTCGGCGTACCGCCATGGGACATCACTGAAGTCAACAAACTCATCCAAAGCCACGGCATTCCCAGCCGCCTCTCGGGGCGCATCCACCATGCCAGTGGCGGCAACCCCTACCTTGCGGAGCTGGCAGCATCGTCCCTGACCGGATGGCGCGAACCGTCAGACTTTCTGCAAGCACCGCAGGAGACGGCCGAAAGCCGCATGGCAACTAGCCGCACTATCGACGAACTGCCCCGTGAGGTCCGTAAGACACTCTTGCTCGTTGCCCTCTCCGACCACCCCACTACCACTCTTCTCCGCCGGGCCGGAGACACCGAATGCGCGGCCCACCTCGATCGGGCCCGCGACATCGTGTCAATCGACGCCGACGGCATCATCACCTTCTGTGCCGAGATCTTCGCCGACGGAGTCCGCGACCAGGCCGGCCACGATGATGTCATCGCCGCCCACCGGGCCCTCGCCGATGCGGAGAACGACGTCATCTTCTCCCTCAAACACCAAGCTCTCGCCAATGTTGACACCAGTGCCGAGCTCGCCCGCGCGCTAGGAGAGGCCTCGGGGCAAGCTGTCGAGCGCGGGTACCGCAAACTCGCCGCCGAGCTGCTCCTCCTCTCGGCTGAACGCACCCCAGCCGATCAACCCGACAAGGCCATCGAAAGGCTCGTCCTCGCCACTCAACACGCCGAGATGACCAGCCATACCGATCTGGTCCGTCGTGCCGCCTCCGGAGTGCTGCGGCTGGCCACCAGCCCCGCGGACCGGGTTCGCGCGCATTTCGCACTCATGCAGGCAGCCGGACAGGCTCTGGCCGACCTCGACGAGGTCTTCGCCGAAGCCGAAGCGCTCGCCGCCACCGAACCAGCGCTGCTGGCCGAATACAAGATGTGGCAGGCTTGGCGCGCCAACGTCAGCATGGCCGACCCACATCGTGCCATCGAATACACCAAAGAGGCCGCGAATCTCGCCCACGGAGTCGACCAAGAACTTTACTCCGTAGCCCTCACCTACCAAGCGGTGCTCACCCGCAGCGTCGGTGACCTGAGCTGCCGAGCCATTCTCGAGGAAGCACTGGCCGCCACCCCAACGAACTACAACGGCGAAATCCGCACTTCCGCGCCACAAATGAAAGCCATCTTCGCCCTCCTCGACTACAAAGTAGACGAATCACGCGAACTCAACCTCGAATTGCTCCCCCAAGTCAGTAAGCGCGGCGACCTACGTGACCAGGTGGGGATCTGGCACATGCTCGCCACCACCGAGATCCGGGCTGGCAACTGCGCAAAAGCTTTGCGCTACATCAAAAGGGCAATGGAACGCAACGAGACCACCGACCATTCGCCCGGACCACTATGGATCGCGGCATCGGCGGTCTATGCCGCTGCCGTCTCCATGGACGAAGGCAAGGCGTTGGCCCGCAACGCGCTGGATGCCAGTCGGGAGGAAAACGACCTCCTCCACATCGCTCACTCCCTGACCAGCATTGGTCAATTCCAGCTCATCTCCGGGGACGCCCACGCCGCTGTCAGTGCGCTCTCCGAGGGTCGCACTTTGCTGACCACCGCCGGAATCATAGATCCTTCACTGGCCCGCTGGCATTCAGACCTAGTGGAGGCGCTGGCAATGACAGGACGGGTCGCCGAGGCCGAGGGGCTGCTCATCGATCTTCGCTCGTTGGCCACCCAACTTGAGCTACCGTTCGTGCTGGCGAGCCTAGACCGGGCAGAATCAGCTTGCCTCACCGCACGTGGAGACACCGACGCGGCAGCTGCGATGCTCCTCAAAGCCCGCGAAGCGTTTGAGGGCCTGCGGCTGCCATTGGAGATCGGGAGGGTGATTCTCACCCAGGGACGACTTGAGCGGCGGCGACGCAGGCAGAAGGCGGCCCGGGACTATATAGCGGAGGCCGCACAGCTGTTTCGCGACCACGAGGCGTACGGCTGGCTTGGCATTGTCGAATCCGAACAGACTCGGCTGAGCCAAGGCCCCCGCAACACCGAGTCCAAATTGTCCCTCACCCACGCCGAGCAACGGCTGGCGAAGCTGGTCGCCGAGGGCGCCTCCAATCGGGAGGCCGCAGCGCAGCTGTATTTGAGCGTGAAGACGGTCGAGAGCACCTTGACACGGGTCTATCGCAAGGTCGGCATCCGCTCACGCACTCAGCTTGTGGAATACATGGGGCGCCACAGTGAGAGCTCCGAGCAGTAATACCCCGGCCAGGCCCACCAGCAAGGCGTCGTATCCGATTGCGAACGACCAGACGTGAGCACTCCCCGCCATGCCTGCCTCGAATTCGGATTTCCCCAAATGGCCACCGTCGTGTGCATCTACGAGGCTTATGCAAAAGGGCGGATTCAAGGCCGCAGGAGGCCAAGTTTTCGCAGGTAAACGAGCCGACGAGAACGAAGAAGGTGCCTTTTGCATAAGCCTCGTAGTTCGTTCAAACTGTGTTTTCTGCGGCTCGACCGATATTTTCCGACCATGCCGACATGAACAGGTCATCACGTGCGGCAAAAAGGGATACTCAAGGCTTTTGTCAATTTTATGTGAATTAACCGAATTCAGCCATGTTTGGTCACTAACAGTGTTCGGCTAATACGCGGATGAAATAGGACCCTCATAGCCCCGGGGCGACGCGCACGAAATTTTTCTTCCCATCACGCTTTTCGAAGTCCACCACCGCGTCGAAGCTACCCACATTCTTCAGGCCCATCAAGGCCAAAATTCCTAACTTGACCTGCAAATACTATTGCTTCCAATTTGTCAAGTAGAAACAATTCAGTGAATACACAAAGCTACCCAAAAGCCGCGCTGGGTAACCCCCTGTAATACAAGGGTTTTCCCTCTACTCGGGGTTAATTGACACTCCTAAGATTTCGATTAGACGGGCACAATCCGAAACCCTGGCGGATATGCGTCCGTACGAGGAATATCTATTCCCCAGGTGGCTGCCGCTGGGGGCAGCCACCTGTTCGTGGAAAGGACCCCTTCATGTCACATTCTGGGACGGCGACATCCCACAAACATCGGCCACGATATATCTCTCGGAGTCTCGCCGCTGCGGCGGCACTAGCGACCACCAGCGCCCTAGCGCTATCGGTTTCTAGTCCCGCCAGTGCTCAAACCGCTGAGATTTTCGGAACCGATAACCCCGACGTCATCGACAACCAATTCATGGTGGTTCTCAACGACACCCCGGGAACGTCCGAAGAAAACATCACCGGTACCGCCGAACTGATCGCCGGCAAATACGACGGCACGATCAACCACATCTACAGCAACGCTCTGCAAGGCTTCTCGGTGGAAATGAACGCCGCAGAAGCCGAGAAGGTCGCCGCGCTGCCAGAGGTGGACTTCGTAGAAGCCGTCTACGAAGTAGAAGCCGACACCACCACCCAGTCCAACCCACCCAACTGGGGGCTGGACCGCATCGACCAACAATCGCTTCCACTCGACGATGAATACACCTATCCCTCATCAGGTGGTTCGGGAGTGACGGTCTATGTCATGGACACCGGAATCCGCACGACTCACCAAGAGTTTGGCTCCCGTGCATCCACCGGCCCGAACTTCACCGGCGATGGGGTAGACAACGGCGACTGTCAAGGACACGGCACCCACGTGGCTGGTTCGGTAGCCGGTGCGCAGTACGGCGTGGCGAAATCCGCCGACGTCGTCTCACTGAAGGTTCTCGCTTGCAACGGCCGCGGATCGCTGGACGGCATCATCGCCGCCATCGACTGGGTCACCGACAACGCCTCAGGACCGTCCATCGTCAACATGAGTTTGGGTGGTAACTCAAGCAGCGGCGACCAGGCTTACGAAGCAGCCATCAACGCTTCCATCAACGCTGGCGTGACCTACGTGGCCGCCGCCGGTAACGATGGCGCAAATGCCTGCAACTACAGCCCGGCTCGATTCGAAAACGTCATCACGGTCGGTAATAGCAACTCCAACGACTCTCGCCACATCAGCCACCCCGGACCGAGTAACTTCGGCCCGTGCGTGGATATCTTCGGCCCCGGAACCGACATCTTGTCGGCCACTCACCAGAACAACACTGGCGTCGTGAGCTTCACCGGTACATCCATGGCAGCCCCGCACGTTGCGGGAGTCGCGGCCCTGTACCTCGGTGAGAACCCGAACGCCAGCCCGGCTCAGGTCGAAAACGCGCTGCTGAGCAACGCGGTCTCCGGAGCCCTGTCGAACATTGGACAAGGGTCGCCGAACCTGTTGCTGAACTCGCAGTTCCTGCTGAACGGCGA
Organism: Natronoglycomyces albus; assembly: GCF_016925535.1. NCBI lineage: Bacteria > Bacillati > Actinomycetota > Actinomycetes > Glycomycetales > Glycomycetaceae > Natronoglycomyces > Natronoglycomyces albus. Next base: position 2,267,172 of record NZ_CP070496.1, read on the forward strand.
CGATGACAACGACAATGGCGACACTCCGCCCGTCGAGGGCTGTGACGGCTACCAGCACACCGAGTCCGGTTCACTCCAGGCCGGTAACTGGCACTTCCTGCCCGGCAGCCAAGGCTACTTCTACGCCAGCGCCGGTACGCACGAGGCATGCTTGGAAACCGCCAATGGTGGCTTCCGGCTTTACCTGGAGTACTGGAATGGTTCTAGCTGGACCATCGTCGCTTCCGGTGAAGACAGCCTCACCTATCAGGGGCCTGCCGGGCACTACAGCTACGTTGTAGCGGCCACGAATGGCGGGTCTGGGGCATACACCCTGGGGTTCTCCACTCCTTAAGGCCACACCCTGGGCTTTAACGAGATTGACCCCTAAACCCTTCGGTTCGGGCAGTGCCTATAGGCACTGCCCGAACTCATTGCTAGGCGAACTTACCTGGCGTAAAGTCCTCGAATGCTGCGACGAACGAGTCCGCGTGTCTGTTGCGTCCCTAGGTGCTCTCGCTGAGGTTCCGTTCGACTTTTGACATGACCTCATCAGGCTTAGATCCTGGCCCCGCAGCGACTTCGCGGCGCACCAAGGCTGTGCGGAGCCGAATGCGAAGTCGGTGGTAGATGGCGAGGAGGCCGCTGCCTTCAGGCCGTCACCAGCTGGGAGGCCGCTAGGTCGGCATACATCGGAACGCTTCGCATGAGTTCTGCGTGAGTACCAACGGCCTGTATTTCTCCCGCGTCCATCACCACGATCTGTTTGGCTGCCACGACTGTGGACAATCGATGGGCGATGGCAATGACCGTGGTAGTCTTCGCCACCGACTGGATGACCTCACGCAGTTTGCCTTCATTGGTCGCGTCCAGCTGAGATGTCACCTCGTCCAATAGCAGCAACCGTGGTGAGCGCAGCAGTGCCCTGGCAATGGCGACCCTCTGTCGTTCCCCGCCCGACAACGCCACTCCTCTGTGTCCGACTTGGGTGTCCACACCCTCAGGCAGGTTGGCGACCATTTCCCCCAGGCGTGCTTCTTCCAAGGCTCGCCACAATTCCTCCGCCGAAGCGTGTGGTGCCCCAAGAAGTAGGTTGTCGCGCAAGCTTCCGGCCAACACCGGCGCGTCTTGTTCCACGTAGCCGATAGTGCCGCGCAGTCCCGCTAGCGGCCACTGTGCCACGTCCACCCCATCAATTCGAACGGTGCCCCGATCCGGGGAGTAAAAGCGCTCGATCAGTGAAAAGACCGTCGTCTTGCCTGAGCCCGAAGGGCCCACTAGCGCCGTCAGGCCTGGACCCGTACAGCTAAATGAGACTCCTTTGTGCACGGCGGGGAGGTTCGAATCGTATGCGAACCAGACATCGCGTAGCTCCACCGTGGCGGCCCGGCTGCTGGTGGGGAGCGTCGTGGAGGGAGCTTCAAACTGTTCCACGGGCAGGGAGTGAGTCGCCTCGATTCGCCGCATGGCCGCTAGTCCGGTCTGGAGCTGGGTTGCCGCGCTGGTCAGCATGTCGATCGGGTGCATTAGATAGACCAGCAACAGCATGAATCCGATCAGTTCCCCTATGCGCATCGCCCCGGTGGCGACCTGCGCCCCACCGAGGGCGAGAACTGCCAGGTAGGCCAGATTTAGTGGGGCCCATGTCAGCACGGTCGTCGAGGCTTGCCAGGCTACCGCCCGTACCCCGAATCGCCACGTTCGCGCATTGATGTCGCTGAAGCGTTGCCGCTCCATTGGCTCGGCTCCGTTGGCTTTGATCGTGCGCAGGTTCGACAGCATTCGTTCCACGGCCGCGCCCAAGTCCCCCAGGGCTGCCTGTGATTGTTCGAAGGCCGCGCCGACGCGAGGGAGGACCAGTTTCATCATGAGCGCGACGAACCCGACCATCGCCGCGGTTATGACGAATAGTCGCCAGTTGAACCAGGCGAGCAGTCCCAGACCGACTGCCAACAAGAGTCCATGGGTCACCAGGTTGGATATCGCGGCGGTGGCTACGGTGCGCAGGAGGGTGGTGTCGGCTGTCAGGCGTGAGACCACGTCGCCGGGTTTGAGGGTGTCCGCTGCTGGCACTCGCAGGCCGGACAAAGTCGTCAGGAGGCGTTGTCGCACGCCTCGCACGAGATTTTGCCCGGCGCGGTCAATGAGGTAGTAGCCTGCCGCTGAGATAACGGCTCCTGCGATCAAGACGGCGGCCAGCCATGCCAGAGCGACGGTTGAGACGGCTCCGTCTTGGAGCGACTCGATCAAGGCGGCAGCGATCAGCGGTTGCGACAGTGCGATCGTTCCACCGGCTAGCGACAGTATACTCCCGGCGACCAGGAGCCTCTTGTGTTCGCGGGCGTAAAACCACAGTTGCCGTAGTTTGGCGGGAGTCTCCTCCAAGCGTGCGCTCATCCGCTGGCTTCGCTTTCTGGGGCCGCTTTGGCCGCCATGTAGTCGGCTCGGCGCAGCAGGTGCGTCGCGACCGTTTCTCCACTGGCCCATTCAAGGTCGGCCATGTCCAGGCTGCTGGGGTTTTGGACGATGCGTCGAATCGCGGTCTCCAACTGCTTCCATATTTGACTAGGTCCGTCTTCGGGATCTGCGTATCCGATGAGCCGGTTGACCGCTAGGGCTTCGATGCGCCGAGTGAACGATTCGGGGTAGGTGGTTCGGTTTGATGTCATGCCCAGGACCGGGATGCGGTTCCAAACGAGGTCGCAGGTGACGGTTCCGTTGGCGTTGGCGAGGACGACGTCGGAGGCCGCGTAGTAGGTTTCGGGTGTGCCGGTGATACCGACCCAGGTGATGTCGTCGCGACGGTGGTAGGGCACGTCTCGGAATTTTTCTCCCAAGACGAAAAGGTGATGGCCGCGTGGCGTTTTTTCAAGCCAGGTGTCGACAGCCGCGGAGGCGATGAGTTGATTGTCCAGCGCTGCGGCGTAGCCTCCGACGGTGACTGTGGCGGCGAATTGGCGGGTGTCCAGGCTCAGTTGAGTGCGGGCTTGAGATCGGCTGATGGCGAAGTCGCTGACGACGGGTCCGAAATAGTTGATAGGTGTCGTGGTGTCGAAGGGTCCTGGGTGGGCTCGCCTGAAGTCGAGCATGATGATTTCCCCGGCATAGTTGAGCAGAGAGTCGTTCTCTGGTTGGCCCATTTCGGAGAACATCCAGTCGGTGAGCAAGATGGCTCGTCGTTTCCATTCTTTGACGCAGAAGGGGAGCGCCCATATGACTTCGTCTGTGATGACCAGATCGGGGCGTTCCCGTTGCTCAAGTAGCTTCCATAGGTGGCGTCCGGCGGCGGGGGTCATGTCTTCGTGGTCGCCAATGCCCATGTCGGTGAACGTCTCTCCATACAACTGGAAGTATTCGGAGGCGCTGCCCGAGGCCATGATGTCGATGTGGAGGTCTGGTCGAAGTCGGCGCATCGCGGCGATGATGCGTCGGTCGCGGGCGGCGTGTCCGAAGCCGTGTCCGCGGGCTAGGAACAGGATCTTCATTGATCGTTCTCCCTTGCGTCGGTTGGTGCGGCCGTCGAAGGCAAACCTCGGCTGGAAAGTTCTAGTTGCCCCAGGGCGGCGGCGAAGGGAGCGCATCCCCAGCCTTCGTTGTCGCCGGTAGTCCAACTGCGGACGGGAACTGGAGGAATGACCTGGCAGTGTGGACGTTCGTTGATCGCCGCGACGTGAGTTGCGGTGACGGTGCTTTGCCATCCTCCTGGAGGTAGCGCGGGAGCGACGATGACGGGAACGTTGGCGCAGTGGATAGTCAGCAGACTGGGGGAATCGGCCAGTCCAAGCGCCAACCTGGCTAGGTAGTGCAGTGTGGAGGGATAGACGAGGATTGCTTGGGCCCACTTGTTCCACGCGACATGCACAGCTGTGGTTGCGTCGTCATCCCATTGATCGATGTGAATTTCTTGCCCCGTGATGAGACTGAGCGCGGTTGGGGTGACGAACTGGCGCGCCGAGGGCGTCAGGATGACGGTAACGCTCAGGTCGGGGTAGGTCGTGCGGAGCCAAGAGAGGTCGGCGGGCAGATATGCGGCGCTGACTGACCCGGTGGCGATCACGAGAAGGCGCGAAAAGCTTAGCGGGGGCCACGAGGGGTCGGTCGACGTCACGGTCATCATGGACTTAGTTCGTCCTCCTCAGCTCGGGGCCCTACGGCGATTTCACCGATGGGGAGTTCGTCGACTGGCTGGCGGCCGGTTGCTTCGGCGAAAACGGCAGCATCTCCACTGCCGACCGGACAGCAGGCGAGCTTCATCGCCTCGGCGCTCAATTGCAAAGCCAGCATGATCACCCCGGCGTTCTTGAGGGTCAACGAATAGGCCAGGTCGCCGTATTTGGTAGCCAGCGCGGGATATCGGCTGGTGAGGGTGATGAGGATATGCGGCACTGCAACTTTTCTCAGTGCGCGATAGGAGTGGTCGATCAGCGCGACGATGTGTTCGGTGTCGGTGTTGAGGACAGTCAGCGCGTGGTCGTGGGGCCGATAGTGGTAGATGCCGGGTGCGAGGCCTTCGCAGCGGCGAACGGTTAGGTAGTACTCGATCTCATGTATGCCTCCGGCGGCTGGGACGGGGCGTTTGTTTGGGTTTTGGCCGTCCTCCTCGCTGCGGGCGCCGGTGACGCGATAGAGCAGTTCTGCGATGTTGCTCAAGGTCATGGGGGTTTGGCCGTAGGAGCGACGTGATTTACGGCTTTCCATGAGTGTGGCCAAGGATGGGTCGGTGAGTGCGCGCCTGTTGAGGTCAGGCTTGGGCAGTTCGATGATCGCCTTGGTTTCGGGCCCGGTGGGTTTGTTGTCCTCGCGGTCGGGCCCCGGTAGCCCTTCATCGTTGGGGTGGGAAAACTCTGGCTGGGTGGGACCGTAGAGGCTCAGGCCGTCCCGGCTGCGGCTGTGTGCCCAGGCGGTGGCGAATCCGTGGAACTGGTGTGGGGGCGTGTTTTCCTCTGACAGGTGGGTGTCACTGCTATGGGTGAGTATTCCCAAGGCCAGCATCATCTGTGCCAACTCTTTGACTGCGGTGGCTGACATGTCCGATGGTGCGCAGATGTGGTGAACTGGCGCGGGGGTGGCCCATTGTGCGAGGAGTCCCGCTAGCGCGGGTTGGTGTAGTTCGACGACTCCCCCGGTCACGGGGTTTTGCGCGACGAGATGTCGTCTCAAGCGACGGATGGCCGTAAAGCGCGACAGTTGTAGGTGAGGGCGCGAATCGTGGGTGGGTGGTTTCACCAGTTGTCCGATGCGAGTGGTCATCCGTCCCGTGGCGATCTCGGTGTCACCCTCGTTGACGAAGGTGACGACCAAGCCGTCGGCCAGGAGCCGCACGATAGTGGATCTGGTGTGCCCGAGGGGCTGCGCCGGGTCTCGCAACTCTTTTTCAACCTCGGAGAGTGCCCGTGGGACGCCGAGGTATTCGAGGGTTCTCCGAAAGAGTCCGTCTCGGTCACGGTAGCGGACGCATCCCGCGCGGTCGGATGTACACACGAGCCGACCGGTGTGGTCTGGGCTAAAGGCGAGGTCTGGGTCTCTACGCAATCTCATGTCCACCACGGTCTCTTTTCTCCGAAGTGGTATCCGATCCGGATCGCCTCTGTGGTCATTTCGAACAAAGGTCGGGCTAGTCGATCGAGTGTTTCAGTTGCCATGGCGGGAAACAGTACTGCTTGACCGATCGTCGTGAGTGCTCTGTGGACGATGGAGTGCTCGAGTACACTTTGCAATTGTTTTTCGGTCATTGGCAGCGGCCGGGCGGCGGCGGTCCCGTCCGGGTGTTGCAGTCGCACCGAATCGCGCCCCAGCGTGATTCCCATGGCGAAGGGCAGCAGCCACATGTGATCGATGAGGTCCGGAAGTTGCCGATAGCGTCGCCTCCAACCTCGCAGTGTCGCCTCGGCCAGCGCGGTGACCTGGGGGGCCTGATCTCCTAGCCACTCTTCAGTAAGGCAGATCTTCCAAGGTTGGTCGCATCCCTCCGGTGGCCGAATCGCGTAGAAGGGACGAGAGGCGAATTCGTCGGCCAGGAAGTGGGAGAAGGTGGGGAGTTGTTCGACTGTGGCGCGCAGTTCGGCTGGCATGTCGTCGACCACGTCGTCGGCGAAGCATACCGAATGGCGCGGCCCCTGATTCGCGTTGCCGGTGAGGCTGTCTTCGGGAACGTGTTCGACCAGGGTGGGGATGCGGCACAGTGGCGTTATCGCCCGGTCGTCGAGGAAGGCCCGCAATGCCACGTCATCGGCGCGATGCCATTCGCTGACGCGGCCGGCCGTGGCGGAGGCGAAGTCGCGAGCCAGGCCGCTGGGCATCACCAGGGCGACACATGGCACGTATTCGTCGAGCACTTCGGCCCAGGCGCCCCCGGCCATGGCGGCAAAGCGCAGGTGGTGGGCTGTCAGGGAGCTCCATTCGGTGAATAGTGACAGTGGGGTGGCCGGATACAGTTTGAGGATGGTGTGGAGTTTCTCGGCAAATCCGTCGCACAGTTTCGCATCGTCTTGCAGCACGAGGTGATGTGTGGCTTCCTCAGTTACGGCGGCCCAGGCTAGGGAGGCTGTACGCAAGGCTGAGGGTGTCTCCTCCGGTGCCGGATCGAGGATGATCGTCGCGTTGAGCTCCGGGTGCCGTTTAGAGAGTTCCCGGGCCCGATGAGCGCGGCTGGGGTGAGCCATGATGGCTACGGAGAGTCGGATGTTCACGTTGGCGTCCCTGCCTCAACTGTGGTGAGGTGAATGATGGCGTTCCCGCTGGGCCAGGCCCTAGTACGGTCGTTGCGGGTCACGCTGGGAAATTGTGGTCGCAGGGAATTAATCAGGCGGTGAGCGAGGATTCCGGCCGCCACGGTGCCGTGCCGCAGGTCGGACCAGTGGCGCGGGGCCGCTGAACCGATGCGGATGCGGAGTCCTGCGGGTTCGATAGGCGGTGTTTCAATGGGCGAACTTCCGTGTTCCCAGCTAGTGGTGCTGCCATCGCCATTCCAAAGCTCGACGTGGACCACCAGAGAAGCTAGCTGAGCGATCTGATCAACGCACTCGGAAATGGTCGCGAGTGGATGGTGACCCGGGGGCGTTTGAGCCGGGATGTGGCCTGCGGTGGTGTGGCCTTCGGGTAGCGCCATGGCCTCGTGGTAGGTCGCTCGTCGTTCTTTCAACGGCATTCGATCTCCTCATCGAAGCTCAGCACGGCGGCAATTTTTTCCCGGTCGGTAAACAGTTCCAGGTCTTGAGCTAGCTCAGCGGCGTCCACTGAGATCATTCGAGCCGTCGGCACCGCTGTAGCAACGCGATCGGCCGTCTCTCCGGCGTGTAGGAAGGCTCGCCGGATGCTCGCCTCAGCGTCAGCGGTCTGGAGCCGTCCTGGACAGGCCACCAGAGCCAGTGCCAGCGAGCCGCACTTGGTCGTCGGGCGTACTAGATCGGCGCGCGTAGCGATGAGGGCCGCCTCAGTTGGTGAGTAGCGGTAGATCGGGTATGGCAAGGTGGCCGCGCCCATCAGGTAGATATCGACGGCGGGGCTCGCTCGCGCGGTCTCCATTGCGGTGATCAGGGCAGGCGGCAGACCCGATTTGGCCAGTGGCAGCCGGGGGGAGGTGGCGAGGTCGCGATCGTTGATCTCGGGCGAGATTGTGGACGGAGATAGGTTTCGGTTGAGCCATTCCCATTGCGACAGTGTGTTCGCCTGTGAGTGGGTCGATTCGCTGCGGGTCACGTCGCAGGTGGGGCATTGGGGGTCGGGGACGACATCCCGGTGGCTAAAGGAGCCGGAGACGGGGTCCCACTGCCATAGGCGGTGGGGTGGGCGCGGTGGGTTGAACCCTGTGGCCATGGCGTGAACCTCGGCGATGGCTAGGGCACTCATGATGCCGATGTGGGCCGCTTGGGGGTTCGCCGAGGCAGGGCTTATGCCGCTGTGGCGAAAGCACGCTAGACACGTGGTCGCCGGTCCGGTGAAGACGGGCCCCAGGTGAAGTTGGCCGGTAGCAGCGACCCGCAAGAGGTCGATTTTGTTTCGTCTGGCGAACGCATAAGCGGCTGGCAGATGTTCTGCGACGTCACAGGCGATCACCAAGGCGTTGCTGGTCGCGGGTGGTTCGCCCAGGTCCGAAACCCGTCCCATTCCAGCCTTGATCGCGTCGGTTCTCAGCCGCGCGAAGATTTCGCTGGGCGCGGCTATGAAGAGCTCTTGTTTATTCAGGGCTTGCGCGACCGCGGTGGGGTGATCGTGGGCGCCTGTCACCGACAGATGACGCGCCACGAAGGCGGTGGCCGCGTCGGGACTGGCCTCACCTGGGCCGGTCACCAGTAGGCCTCGCTGCCGCAATGCATCCAGCAGGGTTGTCACGTGGTCAAGTGGGACGTCCAGCTGGCTGGCCAACTGGGCGGGCGAGGAGTGTCCGTCCAACAGAGGCAGCAGCGAGGCCAGGATAGCTGTCGAGGCGGCGCCGCTAATGCGGACCCGGCGGGGCCCGCCTTCTATCAGGATGAGGCCCGGTTCGGCCACGATGGCGAGGCCAGGTGCCAAGAGTGGATGGCGCGGCGTCATTGTGGCTCCTTTACAGGGGTCTCGATGGGCGCCGCCGCCGCGATCGCCTCGGCTAGGCGGGGGTCTCCCCACGCACTCGATTTTGGACAGTCGGGGCAATCCTGGCGTGCCGATACCTGGTAGGTCGACAACTGCGAGCTCATGAGGTCCAGCAGGTGCGTCGATCCCGGCATCGGCGCCGCGCATGCCATACGTATGAGAGATTCGGCCAAGCTCACGTGGTGCGGCAGATGTCCGTAGACGCCCAAGGTGTCATCGGCGCTATATGCGCGGCGCAATCTCAAGCGAAGCTGGCGGCCAGGATCGTGCTGATCACGGCGGAATTCGAAGCACGAATAGCAAGGGCCGTTAGTGGGGTCAATCCAGGGGCCAACGATGAGGCGTGGGTGCTCGACCATGACAGGCAGCCATGGGGTTCCCGCGGCGGCGGCACGACGGTTCCATTCGGCGCAATGGCCCGGTTCGGGTCTCCAGGAGACCAGGACGAGGGCCGATGCGTGGTCGGGTGGGTCCTCTACCGGGACGATTCGCGCTCCGAGGTCGCAAAGTTCTCGCGCGACATCGCGCCCGAACTCGCCGATCGCGCTCACGGCAAGCCGGTCTAGGCGAATGGCTGTGGCCATGAGTTCTGCTCCTTTTCTGACAGCGCGGGGTAACCCATGCGAGCACACGCTTCGGCTAGCCGCGGATGAGCGCGAAACTGACTGCGCGGATGCAGAGACATCGGCTGCAAATCGGGCACGATCACAGCCACCGCGCACAGACCCACTCGGCGGAGTTCCGCCGTGGTCAGGTCGGCGCAATAGGCGGCCATGTTAAGTTCCCGCAGCCGCGACAAGATTTGACGCAGAGCCGTTAGTGGGTCTTCGGGCAGGCCAGGGCCAGGTTCGATGACCAAACGTTGGTCTAGGCCGTCGGTGAGGAACTCGAATGCCACGCCTCGCTGTGGCTGCGCCATGTACCGAGCGCCGTCCATGATGTCGTTCCACGTGGCGTCCACTTGGTCGGGTGCGGTGGAGTGCAGGAGCTGCCGGATGGTGAAGACTTCGATGAGCGCCTTTTCAGCGGCCTCGGCTAGTGAGCGCCCGGTGCTCGCCCCGACGAGGTTGCGTCCTTGGCGGTCATGTGCGGACTGTTGGAGTACATAGACTGTGGGAACACCGATGTCGGTCGTAGCGTCGAATAGGTGGGTGGTGAGGAATCGCCGGCGTCCGGCTTCGAGTAGGTATCGCACATGGGCCGAATAGGCACTGTGGTGGACCGGAGGCAATGGTAGTTTCTCTAGCCAGGTCAAGGCGATGGCGTCGCGCTCGATGACTTCCATGAGCCCGCTCAAGAGCGCCCGAACGGGGTCGGAATGGACAGCGTGCCCGGTCGAAATCTGGAAGCAGATGCGTTCATTGGGTTCGGCATGAATGCCATATCCAGTCAGGACGGCGGGAAGCCAGGTCGGTTCATTCGTGTATAGGTCCACGCCACGCCGCCACCTGATTTGCGCTGCCGGATCGAAGGGGACGAAGGGATTATCAGGGTGGGCGTATTCGCTTGTGGTGCAACGAGCCAGCCTCGAATGGTCGAAGACCCTGCCGGGTAGATCTGAGGCCCGAGCGCGCACCAGCTCAGCGGTTGGGAACGAACCGGCGTAACGCTCATAGGCTTCGGCTATGGCGATGTGACGGGCCAACTGGGCATCGTCCAACAATCGGCCGGTTCCACTCAGGATGGTGTGACCATGCGTTTCGGTGACTCCATGGTGTCCAATATGGGTGTTGCCCGCGCGAGCGTGAGCCATGCGTACCCGATCCAGTCCGCGCCCAGCCAGACTGAATCGCACGTCGCTGACAACGCCGAGCGGATGAACGGATTGAGTCAAGGTGTGCATGAGGTCCTCGAATTAGGGCCAGAGGGCGCAGCCATTGGCTTGGGCGGGACCCAGCGGCGGCCTCGGCGGCCCACGTGGGCTTCGGTGGAGGCCCGGAGCTGGGACCCGGGCCCCACCACGACTGCCTTTTCTAACAGCCGCACCGGACGCTCGAAGCGCAACATCCGGAGATCGTGGAGACATCGGGGTCGTGCGGAGTCAGGTCGCCGGCGTTTTCCAATATGTCGGCCACGAGCGCGTCCCAGTCTCCGTTCGAGACGTCTTGGACATCAAGGTCGAGTTCTTCGTGCATGGCATGTGCGGACATATGCCCTCCAAACTGATAGGGGTGGGCGATCCGCAAAGGTGCTCGGGTTGCGGAGTCGGCCAGGGCCCAGTGCTCCGCGGTGCGGTCACACTCAAGCACGGATCAGCCCGTCTGCTCTATTATTAAGAAGTATTACTAATAATAGATGCGTAGACTTTACCACCAGGACAAATGCCGCACCCGCTTTCGGCGACATGAACGCGCAGCTCACCGCATGAATATTCACAAAACCAACCGATAACACCGCTACCATAAATGTGATCAACATCACTTTGGCAATGCGGGGGTTGACTCGCGCGAGGTCTCGCACCGCAGGTCTACAGTGGCCTGACCATATAGAACTCTGGAATGATCAGCGGAATGGGTCTTCCCTGTTCTCGGTCGTGCCCCAAGGATCATCCTCCAGCAACCACGAGTCGTAGGCGTCTTCGGAAGACTCCTCCTCTTCGGGCTCCGTCCTGGTTTGCCCCAACCTCGGTGGCGGAGGCGGTGGCGGGGCCATCGCCCGGACCTGCGGTGCAGCCCGATTCACCATCGCCCCACCAGATGGGCCCTGGGCACCGGCTCCCGCTGCGCCTCCTTGGCCGCCAGAGCCACCGCCGGAGGGCATGCCACCGCCAGACATCAACATGCCGCCATAAAGGCCGCCCTGTGTGTCACCTTCTCCCCCATGGAGCTGCCAATCAACACCACCATCCTCACCCACCGGCGCGGTAGGCGGAAAAATTGGAGCCATTCCCGCCGCACTTGCGCCAGGCACTAGACCCATGGAGCTCCCCCACTGGCCGGAGTCATCCAGGTCAGCACTGGCGCCACTGGGAATCATCGGCAGCATCTGACCGGAGCCACCCAATTCGTAGTTGGGAAGCCGGCCGCCCTGCCCCGCCGTCTCTTGGCCATAGGAGGGAGCGACAATTCCGGGAAAGGTTTCAGCCTCTCCCTGATAGGCAATATCCGGAAGCCGCCCTACCGTCATGCTGAAGGCAGGCCGCGTCAAACCAGTCTCGGTGTTGATCACTCGTTGACGAAGATCATCACCTACGGCCACATGGTGCTCATATATCTCCCAGCGCAACTCATCGATGAACTCACGCAACCACATTCCGGCATCCTTGCGTGCCTGCGCCTCGGCCGTAGTGAGATCCACACCATTGGCCTGGTAGAACATCATCTGTTCTTCAAGCGCCATATGCATCTCATTGACGAAAAGACTCGCCGCGCCCTCATCACCGATCGCCCAGGCCAGTGCCGCTTCAGGGGTGAACCTCTCACATTCCCCCTCATGCCACGGGACACGCGCGTGAATCGAAGCGCCTGAGGAAAGTTCCTGGTACCAAGCCGGGTCGATGTGAAAGTTCGGAATGGGGAACGGCACACCCTCTCCCGAGACTCCTTGCTGTGCGGCGATAATGTCCGAAGATTCACTCAAGGAATCATGCAGTCTGTGCGCGTTGTCGGCAATCGTGCGGGAAAAAACTGACAATTGATGGATGAGGTCTTGTAGTTCGTCATAGTCCTCCCCCGCATAGCCAAGCCCGAGCTCCTTGATTCCTGCCTCGATGTCACGCCGGATGGAGTCGACGTCGTCGGCAACGCACGTTTTCCATTCCGCTGCCAGTGGCAACAAGGCATGGATGTCCTCTGGGCGGACCGCGTCGAGCATCTTAAGGAATGTCGGGCTATCTGGAGTGGGGCGATACTGCCCATTCGGATGGAGGCTTCCTGATTGACCAGCATCCACCACCGCCGACATGAGGACTTGCCAGTCAAATTCATCTTGGGTCGAGCCCAGCCCACAACTGCATGGTGTTTGAGCCGAAACCACCTCCGAGGCCGCCATATTCTCCGAGCGTGGTACGTCGGAGAATGTGGGTCCCACTTCAGCCTCGGAGCCTTGGGCATTGTGCGTGGAGGAGAGGCTCTGTCCATGATCGGTCATTGGCATCCTGGGGTGGTCTCGTGCAGGTACAGACTTTGGAAATCTGACGAGCTGCTAGGGGCGATAGCGTGTCTCATCGTTCCCGTTGGGAATCGGCAGTTCGAAGTTCTTCGACATTGGCGGCCTCGGATTCGCTGTGGCGAGCCAACGCCTCGTCAAGCCCCGACCGCAGCCGCCCGAGAGTATTCTTCATACCTTGCAGATCATTCCAGACAATCTCGGCCGCCTGACGGTACTCACCAGCACGCGCGGCACCAGGGTCGGTCAGACCAAATGCCGGAGCATGCTGCAACCGTCCCGATCTCAACGACGAAATCGCGCCACTTTCAAGTTTCTGCTGGGATTCCTCTAGCAAGGTTTGAAAACGGGCAATCGCCGCAGGGTCAAGCTCTCGGTGTAGGCCGCTCATGGGAATCTCCAGGGCAATAGGTTAAGGCGGGTGGGCTAGGTTGATTGGGGGAGCCAGAAAAGGCTCCCCCAATCAACCTAGCGATATGGGTCGTCCTCTTCATCGGCCACTGCGAACACGTCTTCGTCTTCGCGCAGCCAGTCACTGTTCTTACTCTCGGAATCAGTGTTGTTGCCAGACCCAGCGCCGCCACCCATAGGCATCATCGCAGCGCCGCCTCCCATGCGGGAGCCACCGGAGCCGCCCGTCCCCGCAGCGCCTGAGGCCCCTGGGGTCCCTGCGACCACCCCTCCGACCGAGCCAGCTGCCCCCGTGCCAGCGGTGCCAGTGCCAAGTCCGCCGACGCCACTAGCAGGCGCACCGCTGCCTGAGGTGCCGGATGGCCCGGACGGAGGTGTGCCCCCATAAAGCCCACCGTCAAAACTAGGCTCATCAGGACGTTCAGGTCGGGGGCGTTCGGGGATTCTCCAGTCCGGTTCATCATCCCGCTCGTTGTCCCGCTCGTTGTCTGGTTTCTCGTCCGGTTCGGGTGGGCAAACTGGAAGCTCTGGATCCGGTCCTGGGTACCAAAAGACGCGCTCCTCCTCGTCGTCTTTTTCCTCTTCATCCACGCTTTCGTCGCGCTCTTTTTCCTCGTCGACAATGTCGTCTTCAGGCGGTGGCGGCGGATCGGGATCCTCTGTATCGTCTAGATCATCCCGATCGAGGTTCGGCGGGTCGAACGTCGGCGGATCGGGTTGACCCCCTGGGCCATCAGGGCCAATACCGCCTCCCCCACCTCCTCCACCTGGAGGAGCGGTAGGAAGGTTCCCCAGAGGACCGACCCCCTCAACCAGGTCAACCCCAATGCCCAGTTGGGCGGGGTTCGGTGGATTCCCAGGGGGTAGGGACAGCTCCATCTCATTGAGTTCACGAACGATGGACTCATGCAGTGTCCTGAGAACTTCCACCCTTTGCGTATGCCCGTCAATGAGCCTCTGTTCCATGTCCTTGATCATGGGTTCAAGCTTGTCGTGCATATCCTTATGGGCCCGATCTTGAGCTTCCTTTTGGGAACTGACTTGCCCGGACTCCAGCAAATAATTCTCATGTGCGGCCACCCAGTCTCGGTAGTCGCCAACGAATGTCTCAGCCTCCGTCGGATTACGAGTTGCCAGCGATATGGCTTCCACGGGTTCAAGAACTGAGCACGGACCGTCCCGCCACGCTGGTCGAACGTGGACTTTGACGTTGCTCAGGAAACGCGCGTCTTGGTATTCGGTCAGTGGAGGTGGGTATTTGGCTCCACTACAGGAGGTCTGCAAGTTATCGATGGCCTGAGCACGCCTACGCATGCTGTCAGCCATGCCGCTGGTCTTTTCCAGGATGTCATCGATATGGCGTACGATTTCACGCGCGTACTCGTCCAATCGATCGAAATCCTCGCCCACCCATTCTCCAGAGAGCTTCTTGAGGCCAGAGACGATGGTGTCACGGCATTCCCGCAAAGGAGCCGCGAAGTCATTCTTCCAATTGTCGGCGATGGGGAGGATCGCGTGTTGGGCGCCAGCACGGATGTGCGACTTGGCTCTAAGTACCGCACCGGGGTCTGGTTCGCCGACTTCCCCACTGGGGGCCGCGCAGTGATCTTCTGGTTCCACCACTACGGACATGGCCTGTTCCCACACCGGCTGGGTGGGATTGCACCCGAGGTTGCAATCACAACCCGCGGCCATACTGGTGTACGAGGGATCTGAGTACAAGGTGGCGTTATGTGGCTTCAAAGAGTAGTTCGGCGCGCTGGGGGTGCGGCCACCGTCGAAAATGGTGTTGCTCATATCAGGTACCAATCACGTGGTGGGCGCTACTATTCGAGGGCAGCCGAGAAGTTGGTCAGTTCGACCGTATTGGCCTCTTCGGCTTCGGCTTCAGCGGCGACCGCCTCATCGATGGAGTCGGCCAGCGCTGACAGGTTGTCCAACAGTGTTTGCATGTCGGTGACAACAGTGCGGTATGCGCTTTCATATTTTTGTTCATTGACCTGGGCGATTTCGGGAACGCCAAAGGCTGGCATAAAGGACAGGACTCCGCTATGCAGGTTGGTCATTGAAGTTGCGTCGAGGTCAGATGCGGCCTGTTTGAGGTCGTTGCTGAAGTCTATGGCTGCGTCGGGGTCGAATGATCTGTCGCCAGCTGTCATGGGTTGCCTCCGGCTATAGATGTTGAGGGGTGTCAATACCTGAAATTGTTACGCGCATTACTACGATACAAGGGGTTCACCAATGGGCCTCCGGCTTGCAGACCGTGAGTTCTTACTGCTCCATGGCCCCCTTGGGCTTGTCATCGTCACGGGGGTTTTCCTGACACGGCCCGCCTACACGCAGAGGATGGATATGCCACCGGTAGTGAGCGATCGAGCACTGAATCGGGCGCTGTTGCAGCGCCAATGGCTGCTTGAAAAGGTCGATGCCACCGCCGAGAATGCCGTCGACCATCTCATTGGACTACAGGCGCAACTGGGAGACCCTCCCTACTACCAGTTGTGGAGTCGGCTGCGCGAGTTTTCTCCGCAGGATCTGTCATCGCTATTGCTGGAGCGGAAGGTAGTCCGCATCGTGACGATGCGAGGGACGATTCATCTGGTGAGGGCGGCCGACTGTTTTCCTTTGCGAGATCTAACCCAGGTCATTATGGATCGTGAGGTGGCCTCGGGTTCACGTAAGCAGGTGGTGGAACAAGTTAATCCCACGCTCATCGCAAGGGAGGGGCAACGGATCCTCCGAGGTGGCCCGCGCTCGAGTGTGGAAATCGGTGAGCGTTTGGCTCAGAGATGGCCGGCTTTTCGACCCAATCACTTGGTCTCGGTACTACGCAACGTGCTTCCGCTGGTGCAAACTCCTCCGCGCGGCGTGTGGGGACAAGGTGGCGCGCTCACCTATGCGCACGCTGCGCAGTGGCTGGGGATGAAGGCACAAGCTGTAGCCGATCCGCAGGGCACGATAAGGCGGTATTTGCGCGCGTTCGGCCCGGCCACGGTGTTGGACTATCAAAAATGGTGTGGATTGTCCAAACAAAGAGAGCATTTCGAGCGCCTGCGCCCCCAGCTGATCACATACACCGATGCGGTCGGCAAGGAGCTGTTTGATATTCCAAACGCTCCGGTGCCAGCGGAGGACATGGAGGTTCCCCTTATCAAAATCATTGGACCGTTTGACAATCTTGTCTTGTCTCATGCCCGGCGAGATCGGATTATGGACCAGCGGGCTTGGGAACGCTTGGCGACCCCGAATGGCCAGTTTCCAGGGATGTTCCTGCGTGATGGAATGTTGGCGGGCGTGTGGTTTATCGATCGCAAGAATACGGCGGCAACCATCCGGTTCGAACTTTTTCACAACCTTTCGACGTATGAGAGGGACCTGCTGGAGCACGAAGGTGAAGAGCTGTTGCGGTTTGCGGCACCAGATTCCCAACAGCGTCATGTCACCTTCGTGCCAGATGGGTCCTTATCGGGCCCGGGGCCCTATTCGCATCGCCATTCGACGCCATGGGTCAGGCCGTCAGCTTCAGTGCTGGTCAGGGCGAACCCAACGACGCTGCGGCCACTGATTCCGGTGACAGTTGACCCGATCTCATCGGGCTGGGCTAGACCTGGCAAATCGAAGACGCCATCGTCGGTTTGCAGGATGGCATGGGTGGGCGTATTTCCCACTGTCCAGCCATTGGCGTTGATGTGGGAGACGTTGGAGTGAGCAAGAATTTCGTATTCGCCGGTCTCGGAGCGCCAGCGCAGGCCTTGATGTTCTAGCGTTCCATCATCGCCGAAGATGTGCGCTGAGCCGACGATCCAGCCGTTACTGATATCGAAGGCAAAACTATCCATTGTGCCCTCAACATGGTCGATGTCGAGGATGTCACCGTCGTCGTTGGCGCTTTTCCACAGGTAGGCGACGTCGCCGCCTCCAGCGTGAGGAAAGACATGACCGACAATGGTGCCATCTTCGTCAATGCCACGCCCCATGCCAAACGAATGGCCTTCGGGCAGAGCCAGCACTTGGGGTTCTGCCTCGGGATATTCCCAGTAAATGGGTACGGCTCCGGAGCCATCGTGCCGATAGCCAACGACCTCACCTGCGTCGTTGATGTCCATTGCGTAGCCCTCGCCATAGAGTTTCATGCTGATGACTTCGCCGTCCACATAGGCGATGGGGACGGCTTGGCCGTCTTTGGTGACAGTTCCTACGGCGTCGCCGTGGGCGTTGATCGAGTTCAACCAGGGTTCTTCTCCAGGGGTGTCGATGACGGTTATGCCATCGTCGTGCCACATGATCGCGCTCACTGGCGCGGTAGCCTCGGCTGGGTAGGCACGTCCACCGATATAAGTACCGGTGGGATCGACCGAGACGGTGACGGTCCATTCGTAGCCAGCCGGGACCGGAAGTTGCCTGACTTCGCAGTCGATGACGGCGGTTTCGCTACTTGCGGGAGAGGCGGTGGTGTCCTGCGCTATGGCGGGGCTTGAAATGGCCACCGTGGCGGCTCCCATGATGAGCGCGCTGCCTCCGGCTAGGAGACTGCGCGTCGTTGCCGTATAGGGTTTCAGGCTCACGTTACGGATCCCTTCGCATACAACGTTGGGCGAATTCTTTGCTCTGGGGTGCGAAAACCGCACATGAATATGACCTCTCGACTGTCCATTGAGGTTGCATATGTCGTTGGTTTTGCGCAGAACAAGGGCCCTAGCGATGGAAGACATCGCTAGGGCCCTTCCCCGTTTCCCTTAGGTTTAACTCGGTTAGTCGCGCGGAGGTAGCGGCGCGACCCGCAAGTCGGGTTTCGCAGTGAGCTCCGGACGAGTCGCCGGGCTCTCCTCTAGTTCGGCCACCGCCTGCGCGATCGCTGCCTCCAGCTGCGGATCGGTGCCCTTGGCGAAGTCCTGCGGTGCGAATTCGACCTCGATGTCAGGGTCGACCCCGTAGTTCTCAATGCCCCAACCGATTCCATTGAAGTGAGATGCCGCTTCGGGCTGTGTGACCAAAGTGTTGTCCGCCAAGAAGAAACGGACGTTGATGCCCACGACACCGCCCCAGGTCCGCTTACCGATGAGCGTTCCAATCCCGCGTGATTTGAAGGTCTGACTGACAATGTCGCCGTCTGAACCCGCGTATTCGTTGGTGATGCCGATGGCCGGGCCTCGCAAGGCATAGTTAGGTTGCGAGAACGGCTTGCCGTGCGGGGTGGCGAAGTATCCGATGCGAGGCCGGGAGAGGACATCGAGCAGCAGTTGGGATACATGGCCGCCGCCGTTAAAGCGGAGGTCCACGATCATCGCTTCCCGGGAGCACTCGGAGAGGAAACCACGGTGGAATTCGGAGTAACCATCGGCCATCATGTCGGGAATGTGGACATAACCAATGCGCCCGTTGGTGGCCTGGTGGACTGCGGCCCGGTTCGCTTCGACCCAGTCGCGGTAGCGGACGCCCGCCTCGTTGGCCAGCGGCGTGACGGTGACGGTCCGCGCCGGTGAGCCCGGCGTGCGGACGGTCAGCCGCACTTCCTGCCCGGCCAGGTTCACGAGTCGTTCGTTCACCGAAGTGTGTTCGTCAACCGGCATTCCATTGACGGCCAGGATTTCGTCCCCGTCGGCCACGTTGACGCCCGGCAGGTTGAGCGGAGAGGTCGCGGCTGGTCGCCACCTGTCGCCTTGGGCGATATTGCTGACTCGGTACGTCCCCGTGGCTGCGTCGAAGTCAAGATCCGCGGCCAAGTGCCCAATCCCGTAGTGGTCGGGGCCATGGTAGTCCCCCAGCATTTCGTAAGCGTGCGAGGTGCCTAGCTCGCCGTGCATTTCCCAAATGAGGTCGGAGAACTCACTGCGGCTACAGACGCGGTGGGCCAAGGGAGCGTAGCGGTCGAAGACCGCCGGCCAGTCCAGGCCACCGAGATCCTGATTCCAAAAGTGGTCACGCTGGAGACGCCAAGCTTCGGCGAACATTTGCGGCCATTCGCTGGCGGGCTGTACCGAAACCTTGACGCGGCCAAGGTCGACCCAACCGCTCTCGCGGCCCGCCGCGTCGCCTTCGGGCACTTTTTCGGTGGCTTTGACTACTCGCAGGCGATTTCCGGCCCGGTATAGAAGGGTGGAGGCGTCGGCGCTCAACCACGCGTCAGTCACTCCGTCGGCGACCTTCTCGACCTTGCCGGTAGCGGTGTCGACGCTGTGCAAAGTCGAGTCTGACGCTACACCTGCGGACATCAACGCGCTGCTGTCAGTAGGTTTGACGGCGTTGGACAGCGCTAGGACCTTTCCCTTGACGCCGAAGAGCTTCTCGTACTGCCCAGCTTCCAAGGGAACGGGTACGACGCGATCGGCAAGGCCGTCCACATCGACGCGCACGGTTACCTCCGCGTCCTCCTCTTCACCCAGTTCAGACTTTTCCTCCCGGTTGGAGAACGGGGCGGGCGTGGACTTTTGCAGTACCACCGCATAGGGCTTGGTACCCCACATGAAGCTCATGTTGAAGTCAAGACTGTCGTAGCTGGCTTGAAATTCGCGCCGGCCAACAAAGTAAAGGTATTTGCCTTCGGCATCGAAGGTGGGCCGGTGCTCGACAAACACGTTGCGGGCGGCGAGCGTCGTCTCCCCGGTGGCCAGTTCGCACAGGTGCACGGTTTGCCCAGCGACGAGTTCAGTGCCGTCAAAGGACTCACACGATCGTGAGTAGGCAACCCACGCGCCATCGGGTGAGACTGCCAGGTCCGCAATCGCCGCGGCTTCGGATGAGTCCAAGACGGTGATGGTGCCGCTGGCGTCTTCCAGATCGAGCAGCATGAGTTCGCCCCGGTGGTTATTCATGACAACCTTCGCCGCGTTCGGGAGGGCGACGATCTCGGTGGGGCGACCAAAATCGGCAAACGGCAGTTTGCGAGGCGCAGTAATCCCGTCAGTGAAAAGCTCCACCAGGTATTCACCAGTGTCGGCGGCGGAGGCGACCGCCAGCACAGACGCACCCCCGGCCAAGGTAGTCGGCAGACGGTACGCGGTTCCATCGACCTCACCTAGCTGGGTGACCGGACCATCCCAGGGTCGCAGGTTGAACAGTTTGCCACGCGAATTGAGCACGACTTCGCTACCGTCATGGGAGATGGTGGCCGCGTGCAGGTACTTCATCGGGTCGACAAACCGTCGGCTCTTGCGGTTACTGGTCGCCGCGATGGTGACGTCAACCTTTCGGGTTTGCGACCCTGGCTCGAGAACGTACAGGTCACCACCCGCGTGATAGGCCAACCTGCGGCCGTCCGAGGCGAGACCGCGAGCGTAGAAGTCGTCGTGGTCGGTGTGGCGTTGTATGCGCGAGCCGTCTTTGTCGCACGAGTAGACGTTGGCATACCCCTCGAAGTCGGACAAGAAGTATAGGCGGCCATCGATCAAGTGTGGGTCTTCGATGTATCCGCTCAATTCGTTCATACGCCGATAGCTGCCACTGCCGTCGACGTCGATCCACAAGTGCCCGGCGGTACCGCCCCGGTAACGCTTGCGATGGGCCGCAGGAGTCTTGGGGTTCACTCGCGAAATGACAGAAGTACCGGTCGCGTCCTCGACGAATCCATGCACGTAACCAAGGTCGCGCTTGATTGGCTGGCCACCGACTTCCACTTCCCACAGGTTGAAGGAGGGCCTGTGTGGAGAGAAGGCGTTGGAGGCATAGCGGATCGTTTGGCCGCTGAGATCCCAGCCGACCCATATGATCGTTCCGCCTTGGTAGGTCTGCCTGGACGACAAGCCCCCGTCGGTGGCGACCACATAAATGTCGCTCTCACCTTCTTCGTGGCCTACATAGGCGATACGAGTTCCGTCCGGGGAGATGGCAATGTGGGTGACACGGCCTTTTCCCGCGGTGATCCGGCGGGCGGTGCCGCCGGAGGCTGGCACTGTCCAGATGTCGTCTTCGGCAACGAATGCCAGGGTGTCGCCGCAAATGGCGGTGAACCGGGGGTACGCGGTCATAACTGACGCCTCCTGATTAGATCTGAAGATATATTTTCACACTATCTCGATTATCCAATTTCTGAAAGACAATTTTAAGATTTTCTCGGCCGTACCCCCTCGGCGCGAGTGAACACACAGCTAAAGAGACCACGGGAAGCCAAAATTTGCCACACACCATTCGCCTAGCTAGGCCACGCCATCCACACGGCAACGTGGCCCCACACCTTGCGATCATGGGCTCCGTCCAACGACAGACCGGAACCTTCACGCCTTCGCACCAGCGGCACCTTTAGTCACACTCACCAAGTACTGCCGCCGGTTGAGTGGATTGCTATCAGACCTCGACCGAGTCGGATATTCACCCCGCACCCGCTGATAATGGTCGAAACGGGTCTCCATCGCACCTTCTCCATGCGTCAGCGATGGCAGCCGGCGCGCAAGCGCGCCCGCTGAAGCGACCGGGAGCGCTCCAGCCAGAATCGACGTCTCCGAGACTTCCTCATTGGCATGAACCACCGCCCGCAACCCGGCCATA
Organism: Natronoglycomyces albus; assembly: GCF_016925535.1. Classification (NCBI taxonomy): domain Bacteria; kingdom Bacillati; phylum Actinomycetota; class Actinomycetes; order Glycomycetales; family Glycomycetaceae; genus Natronoglycomyces; species Natronoglycomyces albus. The sequence continues at coordinate 2,288,721 of NZ_CP070496.1, forward strand.
ACCTGCCATACCGCAGGGAACGTGCCAGTGGGAACTTCCAGGTGGAACGCCTGCATCGGCTCAAACACAGCAGTGCGGGACCTACGCAAAGCGTCCATCAACACCAGCGGGGTCAAGTTGCGGAACCCACCAGCCGTCGATGACATGCGGCTGTCAAACGTCCCACCCATCCGACTCTGCCGCGCCCAATAACCACAATGGGTCATCGTGACCAGGCAGTCGGTTACCCGCCATCCATACAAGCCCTCTCGCAACGTCGCATGGACTGCCTCCTCTACTGCCCGAAAGAACGCTGGCGGCATCGAACCCAGCTCCACTTCCAAAGCGAATGCCACGCCTGAACCCACCGCAGCTGGCTCCACCCGCAAGCCGACGGTGCCCAAGAACGGATTGGAATCGGTGTTGATCACCTCAAGAGCCGTCCCCACTCCTAGGGGGCGCTCAATGCAGACCGTAGAGGTCTCCCGGAAATCCACCTCGACGCCATAGTCAGTAGCCAAGGTGGACTGAATGACTTCCTTCTGAACATCACCAAATAGCGACACATATGTCTCTTGCCGAAGGTCGTCTTGCCGCACATTGATCAAAGGGTCCTGCTCGGCCAGTTCTGACAAAGCGGCTCGCATTGTGCCCTTGAGGTCGGCTGAACGCGGATAAATCACCGTCTCCAACGTCGGCGGAGCGAAGTATCGCCGCGGGCCATCAACATTACAAACCCCCAGTTCATCCCCCACTCTGGCCTGCTCCAAACCAGATACAATCCCGATCTGACCCGCGCTTAGACGTGGACGCGGTACCACCGCCCCAGGCTCGATGACTTTCAGGCCCGTCACTCGCCCCTCCGCATCAGCGCCAATAGGCACCTGCTGACGCACATGGAGGCTGCCCGCAAAAAGCCGAACATAGGCGACCTTGTTACCGCGAGAAGTTCGCTCGACCTTAAACACGCGCCCCGACAGCGGCGCGTCGGCCTCACCCGAGGCCGACGGCAACCACCGCGTGATCGCATCGGGCAAAATCGAGATACCGGCACCGGTGTGGGCAGAACCAAAGTAGACAGGCGTGACCGCGCCTTGGCGAGACTGAGTTTCCAACGCGCCCAACAATCTGGGTCCCGTCCATCGCACCCCGTTGACGAAGTCGCCCATCAATTGCTCATCACTCACCGACAAGAGATCAATCAGTTCACAGGTAAGCCTTGGGTCCTCCGCCGAGTACGGGAAGAAACGCGCATTTGCCGTTCCCGCATTATGCACAGCGCCCATCGACACCATCGAAGGAGTCAGCTTGCGCGAGATCTGACCAAGAGTTCGGGCCACATCGGCACCAACCCGGTCGATCTTATTGACAAAAATGAGCGTAGGTATGCCAAGCCGACGCAACGTCCGCATCAAGATGCGTGTCTGGGGCTGTACCCCCTCCACAGCTGACACCACCAGCACGACACCGTCGAGGACTGCCAGTACTCGCTCAACCTCAGCGATGAAATCGGGGTGGCCGGGAGTGTCGATGATGTTGACCATGACACCGGCGCTGGCAAACGAGGCCACCGCCGACTTGATCGTGATGCCGCGCTGGCGCTCCAAGGCTAGCGAATCAGTCTGGGTGTTGCCTTGATCAACGCTGCCGATGTGGTCTATTGCCCCAGCGGTGTGGAGAAGCCGCTCGGTCAGGCTTGTCTTTCCCGCATCAACATGGGCCACGATTCCAAGGTTCAACGAGCAGGTCACAGGTCATTTCCTCACGATTGCCGAATAGTTGCATCTGTGTAGAAACAGCCTGTGCTCGCATGAATGAATTCCTCTCGTGGATGTTGTTAGAGCTCCTATCAGGTTTGTTTCCGTGGCGAGGATGGTGTGCTGTCAGTGCGTGGGGAGGCGGAGGCCCTTGTTCATACCCAGCGGGTATGGGCAAGGGCCGACAACGCGGCCAGGCGCGACATCACTCCACCGCAGTAGGAAGAGAAACCTGATAGGAGCTCTAAGGGGCAGTTAAGCAAAGATATTGGCCGTAGGGCAAACGGTTTTCAGTACTGTGGACGATACGAATGCGCTCCATCTGATCAGAGGGGAGGACCTCATGCCTGCGGTGGAAACACGCTTGGCGGCAACCGTCCTCGGAGCCGCGGACCCGCGCGCTCTCGGTGCCTTCTACTCGGCCCTGCTCGGCTGGGACATCAAACACAATGAGCCTGACTGGGTCACAGTACGGCCCGACGATGGCAGCGCGGGCCTGTCGTTTCAACGCGAAGTCGAATTCACGCCACCGGTCTGGCCACGCGGTGCAGCGGGGACCCAACGTATGCACGCTCACTTGGACATCGCCGTGCGAGACTTGGAAGCCGGGGTCGCCTGGGCCGAGGAGCTCGGAGCCTCGCAATCGGGCCATCAGCCGCAACCGGGCGTCTGCGTCATGGCCGATCCAGTTGGACACATTTTCTGTCTCTTCGCTGCCGAAACGCTCTAGCCCACAGCGGCCCTATTGCGCCTTCAGTGGAACGTAGACCTCGAAGAGAAGCTACGCACCCGAGCGAACCAATGGTCAGGGCCGTCACGGATATCTGCGCGAAACGAGTTCGGGACTGTATGCGCGCTGTTGCGGCGCATGGTCGATTAAACCCCGTGCGCAGGCGGGTTCGACGTTGTGCGGTCCCGATTCAGCACAGCCCGACATTTCGTGGAATCCCAGCTGCGCCCGAGGCCACATGGCCCAGCAGGCTCCGCGCGTCTCAGGACCATCCGTCTCGACAGCAGGCGAGGACGGATGTGACGAGCACGGCTGGCTGTTGCCTAGTTGGCCCCAGCTCGCCGCCGGATCGCGCTAAAGATGATCGTGCCAACGAAGAGAACGATTCCGATCAAAGCCAGCCACAGCAAGCCTTCGAAAACGAACCCGATGATCGACAACACTGCCCATGCAACGAGCAGGATAATAATGATTGTCCACATCTTCTCAGGTTACGCCTTTGGGGGCTTAAGCGAGGCAAATATGCTCAAAGAGCGCTACCATAAGAGTTTTCCATCCTTGAGGCTTATGCAAAAGGGACCATCATTATAATGTTCCCTTTTGCCTTATATGCGTGTTTTGGTGGGCCTGGCCGGGTGCTTCTCAAACCCTCGCAAGCCTCTGGTGGCGTTGATTCGCCGTGTTCTCAGGGGTGCCAAGCGTGCGAGGCCACGTCCTCCGCGACGGGAGATCGAGGATGCGCGGGGTGCGGTGGCGAAAAGTTCGCCCGTGGTTCAAACTCGTTTGAACGCCCAGAGTCGAGCGGAGTTGCCGGACGGCTACGCGGCTGGGGTGCCCGTGCGGGAGCCGGCGGAGCGGCTCGGCGGCCATCGCGAGACGGTTCGGGCGCCTGCTCGTCACGCTGGTCTTGCTCCTCGCAACGGACCGGAGCTTCCTCAGCATATGCGCGATGAGGCCGTGGCCCCGTATGCGTCGGGTTTGTCGCTGTTGAAGGTTGGTCGGCAACTCGGGATCGGCGACGAGACGGTTCGGGCTGAGGTGCTCGCTTCCGGCGGAACCCTCCGGCCCCGGGGTCGGCACACCGTTGTCGCCTGACGCGAACGCTCCGCGGCAAGGGTTCGCGCCCGCCTCGATGAGACAGGCGCGAACGGCGATGCCGGGGTGAATCAGTTGCCGGAAGGGTCGCCGTCGAGCGGGTAGTCGAGCTTGGCATAGGCCTCGGCGTATGACTGCGCCGCGGCGAGCATGATCGCGTCGAGCGTGCTCGTGGTCCGTTGCTTCGCGACGTGAATCTCGACTCCGGCGTCGTGCGCCCGCCTGGGCTCGGAGAGTCCGCGGTCGAAGGCGACCCGGTAGAGGGAAACAGCTTCGTGTTCCTTGCCGAGGTAATCGTGGACGGACGCCCACTCGCACAGGGCGTCTGGATCGTCTTTCGGCGCGCTCTACGACCAGGGTTTGCATGTGGTCGAGCATCGTGTCGGGTGCGGTGTCGTCTACCGATTCCCAGAACGACGCGATCGGGCGTCCCAGTCGGCCATCCATCCCGTCAACATCTCACGCAGTCGATGCTCGCGCGGCGATCAGCCTGTCCCTGTCAGTGCTAGGCAACTCGGGGTTCTGGCTACCCCGCTGTAGCCCAAGCAGGGTGGATGCATGACCGGTTCGCAAGCTCTGCTGCTGGTTGGCACCGCCAGATGTTTCGGGAAGGGGAGCGCCGTATGACGACCACTGTCGGTCCCGCACCTGATGCCGAGGTCGGCCAACCACCGGCTGCCGTGCCGCGGCGGAAGGCGGCGCTCGCGCTCTTCGCGTTGAGTGTCGGCGGGTTCGGGATCGGGTTGACCGAGTTCGTCATCGCCGGGCTGCTCACCGAGGTCGGCACGGATCTGGGCGTCACCATCAGCCAGGCCGGGCACCTCGTCGGCGTCTACGCGCTCGCGGTCGTGCCCGGCGCGTTGCTCATCACCCCGTTTCTCATGCGGCGGCCCCCGAAGTACGCGCTGGCGGTGCTGCTGGCGTTCTTCGTCGTGGGGAATCTGCTCTCGGCGTGGGCGCCGACGTATGAGGTGATGATGGCGGGCCGGATCGTCGCCGCGCTCGCGCACGGCGGCTACTTCGGCATCGGAGCAGTGCTCGCCGCCTCGCTCGTGCCCGCCTCGAAGCGGGCGTCTGCCGTGGCGGCCCTGTTCGCGGGCCTCACGATCGCGAACGTCCTCGGAGTGCCCGCGGGAGCGCTCGTGGGCCAGCAGTTCGGGTGGCGCACGGTGTTTTGGATCATCAGCGTCCTCGGCGTGGTCGCGCTGGCCGGGCTGATCGCTCTCGTGCCGAAGACGGAGCCGGAACGGGATCAGTTGCCTGTCGTCCAGCAGTTCCGGGCCCTGGCCCGCCCGCAGGTGCTCGCCTCACTGTTGACCACCGCGCTGGTGTTCGGCGGCATGTTCGGGGTGTTCACCTTCATCGAGCCGCTGCTGCGGGAGGTCACCGGTTATTCGGCCGCCGCGATCCCGTGGCTGCTGGTGATCTTCGGAGCGGGCCTGTTCGCGGGCAACATCCTCGGCGGCAAGGCCGCGGACAGGAACGCGGACAACGCGGTGCTGATCCTGTCGATCCTGCTGCCGATGGTGATCCTCGCCCTGGGTGCGGTCGCGGGCATGCCGGTGCCGGTCGCGATCGCGTTGTTCCTGCTCGGCCTGGTCGGCTTCGCGACCGTGCCGGGCCTGCAGGCGCGGGTGATGCGGCACGCGCAGGGGGCTGCGACCTTGGCTTCGGCGACGAACATCGCCGCGTTCAACCTCGGCAACACCATCGGCGTCAGCCTCGCCGGTGCCGCGATCGCCGCCGGCTACGGGCTAGTCAGCCCCACCATCGTGGGCGCGGGCCTCACAGTCATCGGCCTGGCGCTCATCGTCGTCGCGCGCGTCGCCGCACGGCACCGGGCTTCTTCATCGTCTCTCCACCTCACCTCGGCAACCTAGGAAGGCTGCACCATGCATCTCGATCTCGAAAGCCGCGTCATCATCGTCACCGGCGGCACCAGCGGCATCGGCCTCGCCACCGCCCACGAACTCGCAAGCGAAGGAGCGAACGTCGTGGCAGTCGCCCGCCGCGGCCCTGGAGACGGCGTACTTCCCGCATCGGCGCACTTCGTCGCCGCCGACCTGAAAGCACCGGACGCCGCGGCCCGGGTTGTGGCGAAAACCATCGAACGGCACGGCCGTATCGATGGGCTGGTGAACAACGCCGCCCTGTTCGATACCCGCGACTCGTTCGAGGCGATCGACGACGAGCTGTGGGAGTCGACGTTCGAGGTGAACCTGTTCGCCCTCGCCCGCCTCACCCGCGCCGTGATCCCGGCAATGCGGGACGCTGGCGGCGGAAGCATCGTGCACCTCGGCAGCGAAGCTGCCCGCATACCCGATCCGACGATGGCCGCCTACGCCGCGTCGAAGGCGGCGGTGCTGTCGCTGTCGAAATCGCTGGCGATCGAGTACGGGCTGGCGGGTATCCGCTCGAACGTCGTGTCACCCGGCCCGACTCGCACCGCGCTGTTCGACGCCCCGGGCGGGTTCGCCGAGCAGCTCGCCGCGCGCTTCGGCACCGACCCCGACACTGCGGTCGACCGATTCATCCGAGAGGAGCGCCGCCTGCCCACCGGCCGAATCGGCCGACCCGAGGACGTCGCCGGAGTGATCGCATACCTGCTCTCACCACAGGCGGGGCAGGTGACGGGTGCGGAGTGGTCGGTCGACGGCGGCGCACTGCGCCAAATCTGACCGGACCCATCATGACCACGATCACTGCCCCTGAAACGACGCTCTCCAGTGCTGTCGCATCCGATGGCGCGCCGGTGCCGCTCCTCGTGCATCGACCGGAGAGCCCGCGCGGCTGGATCGTCTGGGCGCACGGCGGTTCCTGGCAGTACGGCTCCGCTGCCGCCTGGGCGCCCGTCACCGGCGGGCTCGCATCCCTGTCGGGGTGGGCGGTCGTCTCCGTCGAGTACCGCCTCGCGCCGGAGCACCGGTTCCCGGCCGCGGTGCTCGACGTGCTTGCAGCACTCGCCTGGGCCGACCGTCGATCCGACGGGTTGCCGGTGGCCGTCGGGGGCGACAGCGCCGGCGGCACAATCGCCGCCTCCGCCGCGCTCGCCCGGCGCAATACCGGCGACCGGGTGCCGGCCCAGGTGTTGGCGTATCCGCCGCTCGATCCCGAATGCGCCCGCCCTTCCCATCGGATCGGGTCTGGCGCGTTTCCGAACCGGGAGGACCTGCGTGCGGCATGGCGACTCTGGCTGGACAGCACTCCCGAGCCGACGATCCTGCCCACTCCACTGGAGGCTCCGAGTCTTGCTGGGCTGGCCCCGGTGTCCCTGGTCGTCGGCAGCGACGATCCGGTTCGCGACGACGTGATCGTCTACGCCGACCAGCTCCGCGCCGACGGCATCCCCGTGACGTTGGAGGTGCTTCCCGGCGTCGGGCACGCCGACCTGCTCAGCCCTCGCAGCCGCGCGCTCGCGGCGGTGGCCGCGGCACTGTCCGAACTATCCACTCCGAGTCCTCAACCGAATCACCTGGAAGGAACCCCATCATGACTACCATTCCCGTGCCGCTTGAGGCGTTGACCCGTCACTTCATCGACCTGCGGGACAGCAACCATTTCGGCCACGTCACCCGCACCGGCAAGGAGACCGCCTTCGGAGAAGCCGTCCAACTGCTCGACGGCCCGGCCCGACAGGTGCTGGCAGAGTTCAACGAGCATCTCCTTGCCGGCACGGGGAAGATCGAGGTGACCGGTCTGCACCGTGACCAGCGTGGCGGGCTCATCGCCTCCTGGCTGCTGACCTGGCCCGAACAGCGCGCCGCCAACCTCGCCCCCATCAGCCTGATCGCGACCTACGGCGCCGGGTTCCACCACCCGCACCTGCGCGGCGCGACCATCGGCGAGTGGCCGCTGAACGTCGCCGAGCCCGAGCACGCCGAAGAGCTGGTGCCGGTGCTGCGCACGATCGCCGGCGCCGATATCCACAACCTCGTCTTCCAGGTCGGCGGCGACTGGCGCATCATCCCCGCCCTCCACCCCGCAAACGCCGAGAAGAAGTCAGCATGAGGGTCTCGATCCTCGACCAGGTACCGATCACCGAACACACGCCGACGCCAGCGGAGGCCGTCACGAGCGGCCTCCGCCTCGCCCAGGAAGCGGAAGCGCTGGGGTATCACCGGATCTGGTTCGCCGAGCACCACCGCTCGGCCTCGTTCGCGAGCACCGCACCGGAAATGATGACCGCCCTCGCGCTGGAGCGCACTCGGCGTATTCGGGTCGGCACCGGTGGCATTCTCCTCCCGCTGTATCCCGTCCAGAAGATCATCGAGGTGATGAGCCTGCTCGGGCAAGTGCACGGTGATCGGATCGATACCGGAGTTGGGCGTGCTGCCTTGGACGACCCGGACTACGGGGAGAAGATCGCCGCCCTCGCCCACGCCCTCGGCACACAGCATCCGTCAAGGGACGGTGAGCCGGATGGCCGGGTCTGGGTGCTCGGCGCAGGCGGCTCCGCCTCACCCCTCGCCGGCCTCGCCGGCGCCGGATATGCGCACGGACACTTCTTCGTGCCCCGCGGCGGCGAAACCGCGATGTCTGCCTACCGTGCAACGACCGCCGAGCATGGTCATGGTGCGCATACGGTGCTGGCGGTGCGCGTGGTCACCGCCGAGACGCGCGAACGCGCCCAAGAGCTGGCGGATGCGACGCTGCTGTGGCGGGCACGCAAAGACCTCGGCTTCGTCGGGCCAATCCCGTCGGCCGAGACCACGCTGCGGCACGAGTGGACCGATGCTGAGCACACCCGCGCGAAAGCCCGATCCCAAGCGATCATCACGGGCACGCCCGACCAAGTGAGCACCGAACTCACGGCACTGGCCGAAGCGCACAACACGGACGAGGTCATGATCAACACCCTCACCAGCGACCCGAACGACCGACTGACCTCGTACCGGATGCTGGCCGAACGCCTCATGGAGTGATCGTCACGGTCACCGCACGAAGAAGCGCTCCCAGAGATGATCCTGGGAGCGCTTCTTCACTGTGCGTCGGACGACCGGTTACAAGGCCGAGGTCAGTAGCCGCAGCGCGGCGAACGACGCGCTGCCGGGCTCAGCGGTGTGGGTGAGGATACGTTGCCCGTTGCCCTCAGGCAGATGCAGCACCTCATAGCCCAGCTCCAGCTCCCCGACCTTGGGATGGCGGAATCGCTTCGCTCCGCTCGTGCACAGCCGAACGTCGTGGCCGGCCCAAAGACGGGCGAACTCAGGGCTGTTCATGCTCAGCTCCCCGACCATTTCGGCCAGGCGCATGTCGTCGGCGAACTGCGCCGCGACGTAGCGCAAGGAGGCGACAGCGAGGGCAGCTTCGTCGGTCCAGTCGACGTAGAGGTCGCGGGTGTGCTCGTCGAGGAACAGCAGCTTCAACTGGTTCGGACGATTCTCTTCCCACGAGGGCGCATCGCAATCGAGGTGCCCAGCGAGTAGGAGGTGGCCAGCCCGGTTCCAGGCGAGGATGTCGTTGAACCGGCCCAGCAGCACCGCGGGCACATCGCCCATCGAGTGCAACAGTTGCGCCGCGCCGGGCTTGGCCACCTCCGGCTTCGACGCCTGCGGTCGCTTCACCGGGGCGGGGTGCGCCAGCGCATACAGATGCGCCCGTTCGTCGTCGTCGAGCTGGAGGGCACGCGCGAGCGCGTCGATGATGGCATCCGAGGCGTTCTGCGACTGCCCCTGTTCCAGCCGGGTCAGATAGGTCACCGAGACTCCGGCCAACTGCGCGAGTTCCTCCCGGCGCAGGCCGGGAACGCGGCGGCGTCCGTAGCTGTTGACGCCGACCTCGTCCGGGGTGATCCGGTCGCGACGCGAGCGTAGGAACTCGCCCAGCTCGGTGACCGGGCCATCGGTATCAGTGGACTGCGGTAGTGCCATGCCATCTATTGTCCCGCACGCGTACCGGCGGAGCCTGACCCTGTCAGTGCTAGGCAACCGCAGGCCACTCAAACCGGGGATCTGGCTACCTCGTTCGCATCGTCCGATTCTGGATGTCATGAGCCAAACAGACACCTCACCACCACCCAGTACCGCATCGACACCTGTTCCGGCGGAGCGGTTCACCGCAGCCCAGAAGATCGCCATGGCGGTCCTGCTGACGGCGAACTTCACCCTCGCGGTCGACTTCTCGATCCTCAACGTCGCCCTGCCGCACATCGGCACCGAGCTCGGCTTCGCCACCTCTGCCCTGCAATGGATCGTGACCTCCTTCGCGCTCTGCGCCGCCGGATTCACGCTCTTCTTCGGCCGCGTCGCTGACCTGTTCGGCCGCAAGCGGCTGTTCATGATCGGGATCGTGCTGCTCGGCGTCTCCTCCCTGGCCGGCGGACTCGCGACCGAGCCCGTGCTGCTGCTCATCGCCCGCGTCGGCCAGGGCATCGCAACCGCGATGGTCACCCCCGCCGCGCTCTCGCTCATGACCACCATGTTCCCCGAAGGCCCCGCCCGATCCCGAGCCCTCGGACTCAACGGCGCGCTTATGGCCGCTGGCTTCACCGCGGGCGCCGTGCTCGGCGGGCTGCTCACGGGGGCCGTATCGTGGCGGTGGGCGTTCTTCATCAACGTCGCAGTCGCCCTCGTCGTGATCGTGATCGCCCCGTTCGTGCTGCGCGAACCCGCCCGTGGCCCCCGTCCCAAGCTCGACGTGCCCGGCGCCGTCACGATCACCCTCGCGCTGGTCGCGCTCGTGTTCGGGATCGACACCGCCGGTCACAACGGCTGGACGCACCCCGGCACCTGGGGTCCGATCCTCGCCGCCCTGATCCTGTTCGCCGTGTTCCTGAAGATCGAGGGCCGCGTCACCGAGCCCCTCGTCGCACCGGGCCTACTGAAGCGCTCGAATATCGGCTGGGGCAACACCGCAGGCCTCCTCGCCTTCGGAACCTTCACCTCGCTCGTGTTCCTGCTAACCCTCTACCTGCAGCAGATCCTCGGCTACTCCGCGATCACCGCGGGCCTGATCCTGGGTGTGCTCGGCATCGGCACCGTGATCGGCGGCCTCATCGCCCCGAAGATCATCGGCAAGACCAGCGCCAAGACCGCGATCGTCGTAGGCCTCGTAGTACAGGCCGCCGCGACCGCGCCGCTCGCGTTCGCGGGCGACAGCCGCGTCTGGCTGGTGCCGGTGCTGATTCTGACGTTCGTCGGCGGGATCGCGAACCTCGTCGCGATCGTCGGCTACGTCGTCGCCTCCACCTCCGGCGTCCCCGCCAACCAGCAGGGCCTCGCCACCGGCCTCGTAACGATGAGCCAGCAGGTCGGCATCGCCCTCGGCACCCCCGTGATGTCGGCGATCGCCACGGGCATGGTCGCCGCGACGCTGCTGCCCGGGTTGCAGCTCGCGATCGGCGTCAATGCTGTGATCGCGATCGGTGCGGCGATCCTCATCGCAGTCTCCCTACGCCTGCCGAAGACACCTGCTCCGCTCACGACACCGCAACCAGCCGGCGTAGCCGCCTAGCGACATCCCCCTCAATCATGGACGCCCTGCGAGCTCCCGGCCTGATCAGGAGCTCGCAGGGCGTTCACCTATGGCCGGACTGATCGTGATGTTTGAGCCCGTATTCGCGCGAACCAGCACGATCCACCGACCTGTCGGCCCGGTCGCCTACGACTGTGTGACGCTCATCGTGATCCGGTCGGGGTCGGCGATCCTGTACTCCGAATTCGGCGGAAAAGTTCGCTACAAAGGTGAAATCTATAAGGGTAAGCATGAACCACTAATTGATGCCGCAACGTTCCATCGAGTGCAGGAGATAATCGAGTCACGGGCACCTATTCGTGAACGACGATGGCATCACTTCATCAAAGGGCTAGCTTGGTGCAATCGCTGCGACAACCGTTTGATATACGAACGCGGCAAGAACCCTCGTGGAGTCATCTACTTCTACTTTCAGTGCCGAGGCCGTCGACTATCCAATTGTGACCTTCCTTGGCTGCGAGAAACCGACGTCGAGAAAGAAATTGAGAGCCACCTGGCCACTGTCCAGATTCCTCACCAATACGCTGAAGAGCTTCAAGATGCGCTCACAGAGGCCCATGCCAGCCGCAGCGGCCTCGCAAAAGCACACAAGAAAAACCTCGTTCGCGAGAAGCGTGAACTGGAACGACGACACGTCGAACTAGTCAAGCTCGTTGGCCACCCAAAGTGGCCCGCCGAAGTACTGACCGGGCAAGTTGCTGAGGTGACAGATCAACTCGACACGATCAAGGCTCAGCTAGAGACGTGCCAGCAGCTCGACATTCAATCCACCAAAGAGTCGCTGCAAATCGTACTTGAGTTGCTGCGGACACCCAGAGAAACGTACAAGCGCGTCCAAGAGGTCGGCAAGACCCTCATGCTGAAGGCAATCTTTGACAAGATCTGGCTTGACGCCGATGACGAAACCAAGACCCCCTACACCGTGAGAGACCGTCTCGGCCCAGTCACTGAACCACTCCTACCAGCGACCCGATCTCCACAAGAAAGGGCCGCCAAACGTGGCGGCCCCATGCTCACACCCTCGAAGTTCACCTTCAAAGGTCAGTGTTCGGATAAGAACTTTTTGGTGGACGATACTGGGATCGAACCAGTGACCTCTTCCGTGTCAGGGAAGCGCTCTCCCGCTGAGCTAATCGTCCAAGTCTTCGTTGAGGTGGAGACGGGATTCGAACCCGTGTAGACGGCTTTGCAGGCCGCTGCCTCGCCTCTCGGCCACTCCACCAACGCACTTGCGCGGTTTCCGAGCGGAAGACGGGGTTCGAACCCGCGACCTACACCTTGGCAAGGTGTCGCGCTACCAGCTGCGCCACTTCCGCATATCGCCCTGCGAGTTTACAACCCCGCGTTGGCAACGGGAAAACCTTAGCTCACTACTCACCGCGCGCCTAACTCGGGGTGGCCCCAGTCTAACGGCTGGAGCCGGACGTGGGCTTTCCGGTGCATATTTGCCACGGGCGCGCCACTCATCTTCACGGGGATGACAGAATGCCTACGTTGTAGTTTGGCCGGTTTTGACGTAAGGAATCCCGTGGCTATCGCGATTGATCAACGAATTGCCAATGAACTCTCCGTGGCACCCACGTCGGTGAAGGCTGCCGTTACGCTGCTCGACGAGGGTTCAACCGTGCCGTTCATCGCCCGCTACCGCAAGGAAGCCACGGGCGGACTCACCGACGAGCAGCTACGTACGCTCGAGGAGCGACTCGCCTATTTGCGTGACTTGGAAGACCGGCGCAAGACTATCCTTGAATCGGTATCTGAACAGGGGAAACTCACCGACGAGCTGGCTGCGCAGATTCAGGATGCCGACACGAAGGCTCGTCTGGAAGACCTCTACCTCCCCTACAAGCCCAAACGTCGAACCAAGGCCCAGATCGCCAGAGAAGCGGGCTTGGAGCCACTCGCCGACGCGCTTTGGCACGACCCCACTTTGGATCCCGAACAGACCGCCGCTGGCTATGTAAACCCCGAAGTTGACATCAACGATCTCACCTCAGCGTTGAACGGCGCCCGGGCAATCCTGACCGAACGGTTCTCCGAAGACGCCGATGTCATCGGCCAACTGCGCGAACGTATGTGGAGCCGCGGCAGGCTCGTGTCCACAGTTCGGGACGGCAAGGAAGCCGACGGTAAGAAGTTTTCTGACTACTTCGATTTTGCCCAGGGTTTTGACAAGCTTCCCTCGCACCGCGTTCTTGCCATGTTGCGCGGAGAAAAGGAGGAAGTGCTCTCGTTGACACTCGAGCCGGGCGAAACCGAGGAAGACGTGGCCGCCTACGAGGCGATCATCGCCTCCCATTTCGGTATCCATGACCAGGGACGCGCAGCCGACAAATGGCTAGCAAAATGTGTCTCGTGGGCCTGGAAGACTCGAATAATCGTCAAACTTGGCGTCGACGTTCGCATGCGGCTGTGGAACAAAGCTGAAGACGAGGCCGTCGCCGTCTTCGCTGGGAATCTTCGCGACCTCTTGTTGGCCGCACCTGCCGGACAGCATGTGGTAATGGGACTCGACCCGGCCTACCGCACAGGGGTCAAGGTCGCCGTGGTCGACGCGACCGGCAAAGTCGTCGACACGGCGGCGGTATTCCCACACCAGCCCCAAAATCAATGGGACAAAGCTCTGGCCACGTTGGCGACGTTGGCGCAAAAGCACGATGTCGACCTGATCGCCATTGGCAACGGCACGGCTTCCCGTGAGACCGACAAACTCGCCGCGGAACTAGTCAAGGCATTGCCAGCCGCGAAGCTAAAGAAGATCATGATTTCCGAAGCTGGCGCCTCGGTGTATTCGGCCTCGGCCTACGCCAGTCGCGAGCTGCCATCGTTGGACGTGTCGCTACGCGGCGCGGTGTCAATCGCGCGACGTTTGCAGGATCCGCTGGCTGAGCTGGTCAAAATTGACCCCAAGCATATTGGGGTAGGGCAATACCAGCATGACCTGACCGACGCGAAGCTGACCCGTTCCTTGGACGCCGTCGTAGAAGACTGTGTCAACGCCGTCGGTGTGGACCTCAACACCGCGTCGGTGCCTTTGCTGGCGCGCGTCTCTGGGATCAGCGAGTCCATTGCGGGCAATATCGTGGCCTGGCGAGACGAAAACGGCAAATTCCCTGACCGCAAGACACTCTTGAAGGTGCCCCGCCTGGGGCCCAAGGCGTTCGAACAAGCGGCGGGGTTCCTGCGCGTACCGCAAGGCACCAACCCATTGGACACCTCTGCGGTACACCCGGAGGCGTATCCGGTGGTCGAACGGATTCTCGCGGCCACGGGAGGCGGGATCGAGACTGTCATAGGTAATTCGGCGAAGCTGCAGTCGCTCAAGCCTGCCGACTTCGCTGACGAAACGTTCGGTGTGCCAACGGTCAGCGACATTCTCTTGGAGCTGGACAAGCCGGGACGGGATCCGCGCCCTGAGTTCACCACCGCGTCTTTCGCTGACGGGGTAGAGAAGATGAGCGACTTGAAACCGGGCATGATCTTGGAGGGCGTGGTCACCAACGTGGCCGCGTTCGGGGCGTTCGTCGATGTTGGAGTACATCAGGACGGTTTGGTCCATATCTCGGCAATGGCCAACACCTTCATTTCCGATCCACGTCAAGTCGCTAAGCCTGGGGACGTTGTCAAAGTCAAGGTCCAGTCGGTGGAGTTGGAACGAAAGCGCATTTCACTGACTATGCGGCTGGATGAGCCGGAGCCCGATCAACGCCCGGCGGGTAAGCCGCAACAGCGGTCACGGGAGGGCCAGCCGCAGCGTCGACAGGGACGTGGGAATCCTAACGATGGTCGCCAGCGCGGTAGTTCCTCTGGCGGGGCCATGGCGGAGGCCCTGCGTAGGGCCGGTTTGACCGATTAGCTGATCAGTTGAAGCATGTGAACAGGGGACCAGACGTGCCCTGTTCTCGAAGACTGGCCAGTGGTGCGGTCTGTGCGCCGGGTATGGCTGTGGGTGCGGGTTGCCGGGTGGGCAATGTTGACGCGGCCTCGAGCATCTACAGTGGAGAAATGGTGATCCAACGGGGTTCGGACTCTGAACGGCTCTTTGACTTCCTGGTGGGAGTGGCTGTGGCGTTCTTCGTGGTCGTACCTCTGCCGCTATTTGCCTTGAGCGCTCGTCGCCAGGCGGGCGACCTCGAGTGGCTGGCCTGGATTGTGCTGGCCATTGCTTGTCTGGCGATCTTTTTTCGACGGCGCTATCCATTGACTGTCAGCATCGTTACCGTCGTGTGCACGCTGTTGTACTACCCGCTTAGCGACCTCGATGGTTTCGTGCTTTTGACGGTGGTGGTCGCGCTCTACACGCTCGCCTCAGTTGGGCGGGTAGCTGCCTCTGCTTTTCTCAGTACTGCGGTCTTCGCTGTCATCGTCATCAGCCAAGTGATGCGAGACTTCGTCAATGTCTCCATCATGAGTTTGCTTCTGATGGCGGGATGGTTCATTGCGGTCGTGGCCTTGGGTGGATTGGTGGGCAACTATCGCTCGTTTCGAGCGCAGTCGCAGGCCGCTATGGAGAGCGAGGCTAAACGGATGGTCTCGGAGGAGCGGTTGCGTATCGCTCGCGATTTGCATGATTCCGTGGGTCACCATGTGTCGCTGATTCGGGTGCAGGCGATGGCGGCGCTGCGTAAGGCGCGTAAAGATCCCGGGTATTCGGCTGCGGATACGTTGGAGGTCATCGGTGAGACAAGCCAGCAAGCGCTCAAGGAGTTGCGGTCGACGGTGCGAGTCATGCGGTCGGTCGACAGTGAGTCTCCATTGCAGCCACTTCCTGGCTTGGATGGGCTGGAGGAGCTTGTCGGGTCTGTCCGTGATTCGGGCCTGGCGGTGACGTTGGCGCACGAGGTGGACCGTCAGCTTCCTCGCGCGGTGGAGGTGGCGGTGTACCGCATCGTGCAGGAGTCATTGACGAATGTGACTCGCCACGCCCGTGCCAGCGCAGCATGGGTGTCTATCGCTTTGGGTCCTTCGTCGGTGGTGGTGTTGGTGGAGGATGACGGAATCGGCGGGAGCTGTAGCCCAGGTAGCGGCTTGGCCGGTATGCGGGAGCGAGCTGAGGCTCTTGGCGGTTCGTTCGTCGCGAAGCCCATTGGACAAGGTGCCCAGTCCGTTGGGGACGTGTCCGGGCGCTCCGACCGGGGGTTCATGGTGCGGGCGATCATTCCGGTGGAGGGAACATGATCTCAATTTTGCTGGTTGACGACCAGAGGCTGGTGCGGGCGGGTTTTGCCTCGATCCTCGGCGACGAGGACGATATGGAGGTGGTGGCGCAGGCGTCCGATGGGCACCAAGCGGTCGAATTGGCGCGTCAACTTCAGCCAGATGTCGTGCTGATGGATATTCGGATGCCGCAGTTGAACGGGCTTGACGCGACCAGGGAAATCTTGGGGGGCGACCGCTGTCCGCAGACCAAGATTATCGTCTTGACGACCTTTGATATTGATGACTATATATATGCCGCGTTGCGGGCGGGGGCCAGCGGGTTCTTGGTGAAGGACACCGACCCCGATGAGCTCGTACATGCGGTGCGGGTGGTGGCGGCCGGGGAAGCATTGATGTCTCCGTCGATCACGCGCCGTTTGATTAGCGAGTTTGTCTCCTCTACGTCACAGCGAAGGCAGCGTGACCCGGCGTTGAACGCGTTGACAGGGCGGGAGACTGAAGTGTTGACGCTTGTGGGTGCGGGTCTTTCGAACGACGAGATTGCCGGAGAATTGTTCGTCTCACCCGCGACTGCGAAGACGCACGTCAGCCGGGTCTTGTCAAAGCTTCGAGCGCGAGACCGGGCCCAGCTGGTCGTTATTGCCTATGAGTCGGGACTTATCACGCCGGGCACGGGGCGCTGAGGTCGATTTCTAGCCTGGGTCCAGCCGGGCGCCAATGTGGTCTGCCTCATTTGACCGGGATGCGTCCTTAATCTGGAAGCAGCCTCGTAGGCTCCGTTTGTTTGGGTGCTGAGAGGCCACCTACACCCACCGGTGTATCCACACCCGAGTCACTACACCCACGGGCTCACTCACAATGCCAGCTACAGACTGATGCGCGGCCCCTCTCCATAGGGCGAATGTTGTTGGCATGAGCAAAGAAACTGAAACCAAACCGGGAACGTCGGCCCTGAGCCGATTGTCGAGTTGGACCAACCGTCGGCCACTGCTCGCTCTGCTGATGTGGGCGTTGATCTTGGTCGGGACCGTCGGCGCTATGGGAGCCATCGGCGGAGACTTTTACGACGAGCACACCCTGCCTGGGAGCGAGTCCCAGGAGTTGGCAGACCTATTGGAGGAGGTCGCCCCGGAGGCGACCGATGGAACCATCCAAGTCGTCTTTGGCGCCGCTGCTGGCGTCACCAGCCCGCAGGTCGAAGCACAGGTCGAAGGCGTCCTCGCTGAATTGTCAGGCATGGACGGCGTCGCGAGAGTAGACGATCCATACACCTTTCACGGGAGCATTTCAGACGACGAGACGATCGGGTACACGACGCTCACTCTCGATAAGCCCCCGCTCGATATCGACAAGGATGAAGTACGCGCCCTGGTTGACGTCGTTGAGGACGCGACCAACGAAGAGGTCGCGTTCGCGATGGGTGGGGAACCTATTGCCAATTCACTCGAAGCCGCCGGAGGGGAAGCCGAGGGCTTCGGAATGCTCGCCGCCCTCATCATCTTGGTGTTCATGTTCGGCTCGTTGCTGGCCGCGTCGGTTCCACTGATCACTGCCATTTTTGCCGTCGGTACGGCGTTGGCTGTGATGACACTTCTGTCGCACGTGTTCACCTTCCCCACATATTTGGTACCGATGATGATGTTGGTCGGACTTGGGGTCGGTATTGACTACGCCCTCTTGATTTTTGCCCGGTACCGTTCCGAAATTCTGCGTGGCCGCGCCCGGCACATCGCCGGTGACATCGCCTTGAATACGGCTGGACGTTCCGTTCTCTTCGCCGGTTGTGTCGTGATCGTGGCGCTGTTGGGTCTGTATTCGCTTGGAATCAGCAGCATCCAAGCCCTGGCCCTTGGCGTGATGTTGACCGTAGCGGTAACGATGTTGGCATCGGTTACGTTGTTGCCTTCCCTGCTGGCTCTTTTCGGCCGCAGGCTGGAACGTCGCATTCTCACTCGGCAAGCAAAGCGCCGCCAGCTGGGTAAGGCAGAGCCGGGCAAGCGTTGGGACGCATGGGCGGGAATGATTGAACGCCGCCCCTGGTCAGCCATGCTGCTGGTGGTCATCATGTTGGGGTTGTTGACGGTTCCAGTGTTCGGTATGCGATTGGGTTTTGCCGACGCTAGCGCCGATGATGAATCAATGACCACCTATCAGGCACACGACATGTTGTCCGAAGGGTTCGGTCCTGGCTACACCGGACCTCTCATAGTCGTCACCAACGGTACCGAGGCTGACGCGGCGCAGGCCGAACGCAGCATGGCGGCGCTGGATAGCACTGAAGCTGTGGCTCCCGCTTTCGAGGTCGCCAACGGCGTGTGGCTCTCAACCGTGGTGAGTGTGGACAGTCCCCATGCGGAAGCGACGGAAGATCTGGTCCGCCAGTTGCGTGAGGATGTTCTCGCGCAACTGAGCGAAGCGAACGACGCTCAGTATCTCGTCGGTGGATCTACGGCCGCGGCGATTGATTTTGCCGAAGTCATGAGCGATAAGATGCCCTATTTCTTGGCCCTGGTCGTGGGAGTGTCCACACTGCTATTGATGATCGTCTTCCGCTCAATTTGGATCCCCGTGAAGGCCGCAGCGCTGAACTTGCTCACTATTGGTGCGGCATTGGGCATTGTGACGCTCGTGTTCCAAAACGGGTGGTTCAATACCGCAGAAGGCCCAATTGAGGCGTTCGTGCCGGTCATGATCTTCGCGATCGTCTTCGGCCTGTCGATGGACTACGAGGTATTCCTCGTATCGCGAATGCAAGAGGAGTGGAAGCGCTCCGGCAATGCGATAGCCGCCGTTCGCAAGGGTCTATCGACAACAGCTGGGGTCATCACCGCGGCTGCGGCGATCATGATGGTCGTCTTTGGCGCGTTCATCCTGTCGCCCGATCGCATGATGCAGCAATTCGGCCTGGGGCTTGCGATAGCCATCTTCCTAGACGCCATTGTCATTCGTTGCCTGGTCATGCCGGCAATCATGCGTTTGCTCGGTCAGCGTGCCTGGTGGCTACCCACCTGGCTGGACCGCGCGTTGCCACACGTCACCATTGAGCCCGAGCCTGCGCCGCAGCAGAAGGAACCCGATCTGGTAGGTGCGACTCCGCAAAACCACCGCACCTGATTCGTAAAGATTTCCGCGTGGTCCCGGCCAAGGCCGGGGCCACGTTTCTTGTGCATGGGTTGCCGTCTGTGATGGCCCCGGGACGGCAAAGACGTCCTGGCCACCAACAACGGCCAGTTGGCGGCGCTAGCTAAGTGCTCGTTTCAAGCTCTGGGGAAGGGAATGGCGATGGGGTACCGTATCGTGCGGTTGCGGATCTGGGTGGTGTTTGGGACGGTTGGCACTCTGGTGACCGACCCCTTCGGGTTGATGCCGAGGCGGACGTGATCGAGGATTATCGCATCAGACATGACCACGGACAATTGGTTGGCCGATACTCGAACCTCCTACGACACCGTTGCTGTCAGCTATAACGACCAAGCGCGCGATGCCATTGGTGGGGACCCTCACCGTCGCGCCGCTCTGGAAGTGTTCGCCGATCGTGTGAAAGCCGCTGGCGGGGGCCCAGTGGCAGACCTCGGCTGCGGCCCCGGACACGTCACCGCCCACCTGCGCCGACTCGGTGTCGACGCCTTCGGTATTGACCTTTTTCCGGGGATGATCGCCGTGGCCCGGTATGACCACCCCGACTTGCATTTCGAGGTGGGTTCGATGACCGACCTACATCTGAGCGATGCATCGGTGGCGGGTCTGCTCGCCTGGTGGCCGTTGATCCACATTCCCGACGATGAGGCACCGACTGTCTTTGCGCATTGCCGCCGGGTACTGCGTCTGGGCGGACCGTTGCAGCTGGGGTTTCACGTTGGTGACACCACACAGCTGGAAACGCAGCATTATGGAGGCCACCCCATGACGGTCTACGTTCACCGCCGGCAGCCTGACCAGGTGGCTTCCTGGCTGTGTGGGGCTGGGTTTGAGATCGAAGTCCAGTGGCTGTGTAGCCCGGATGACCACGTTCCGCAAGCATCTCTTTTCGCGCGCCGCTCGTCCTGACCAGCTGTCTACCACGACTGGTTACACTCCAAACGGATCAAGCCGATCATTCCGCAACGAGGCTGGACGAAGACAATCGGTCTAAGCACGACCCACTGCGTTGTCGAACAGGCCATCGGCCACCTTCACCTGGTCAAACACCTCCCCGTACGTTGGGAACGCCGACTCAGCCTCCACCGCTGCTTCACCGAACTCGCCGCGCTTATCTGCTGCAGCCGCCTCATGCAGGCAACGTGAAACGAGCTCTAAGGTCGGCAATGGAATACGTTACTGCGTACCCGCACCTAACCAGCACGTCGATATCGGAGCCTCCACGGAACTAACCTCAGGGCGCTCTAAGCCCTCGTGTAACGGACTTCTGGCAGTTCCGTGCCATCTGGCATGGAAAACGATGCCTCTGTTTTGTCGAAGGTAAAGCCGTGCTTTTCATAGAATCGCCGAGCTCGTTCATTGTCACGAAGAACCCAAAGCCGATAGGGCAGCAACTGTATTTGGCGCAGGTAGGTCAACCCAACATCGAGCAGTTCCGCTGCTATGCCTCGTCCCCAGTACTCAGTGTGCAAGTACAGGGCATATAGTTCCCCACCTTCCCCCGGATCAAGCTGTGCCGGGTCTTCGATCGTGCGGTAGGGCCCAACGTTGGCCCAGCCCACGATCACTCCGTCCGCTGTTTCAGCGACATAATTTTCTGTGTTTGGAGCCGGGTTCTCCAGTCTATTCCGCAATCGTGGAGACGCCTCAGTCGCCAAGTTGTCTAGGAACACCTGCGGCATAATCCCTCGGTACCCGTGCTGCCAGCCTCGAACTCGAGCTAGAGCTATCCCGTCGGCATCTTCCACAGTGGCACGGCGAATCTTCATAAGCCCAGTCTCCCACGGGACGTCCAGCAATTTTCGCCCTCGTAGCGCAGCTGTACACATTGCTCCCCACGACGATGGCCCGCATGAGAGTCACGTGATGGGCCACCCTAGTTGGCTCTGAGACTAGCTGGTGTTTCCACTATGGGCACTGCCCCTATCACCGTCGCGGACAGACGGTAACGCCGTTTCTTGATTCGGGCGGGCCCTGCCCCATGTGAGAAAAGCACAGTGGATCCGAACCCAATCCTCACTACTTGGCACGCTCCACCATGGTGATTGGCCGGTTTGCCGTTGACAGGGAGATAGCCCCAGACGTGACCTGCTGACCTGTACGCAGGGTGAGATACCTGTCGGTCAACGACAACCTCTACACATTGCACGCTCCGAACCAGATCGCTAATGCATGCTCTCTTAGAATCTGCGTGGGAGATGGCATTCATAGAGATGCCGACTTTGGTAGCCGCAAGAAGCGTGGTGGCTGGCCGCTAACGCTGCAAGCCAGCCCCAAAGCCCTCATGTGGTGCGCCGAATTTCCTTCAAATGGACACAGGCTCTTCCACTTCGCTAGTTCTCTTTCGATGAGCCCGGTCCTCGATCAACCGCTTCGCACGTTTGGCCAAGAGCATATTTACCCGCATGATGACAAGTGCGTTGATGGCATGGATTCCGAACATGACGTGGGTGACGGTGTTGTCCCCCAGGTTCGACCTGCCGATTGCCATTTGCACCATCATGAGGGCAAACACCGCCGCAGCCATACCAAGCGTTCCCCTCGAACCACGTGCGAGCAGTGCGAGGACCAGGTTGATCAGGGAAAGCGCCACCAGAATGTGTCCCAGATTCCGATGTTCGGAGAACGAGACGAAGGGAACGTCAAATTGGGCCGCTGCATAGCCAGCCAGGAAGAACTGGATCAGTACTCCCCAGCCAAGCGCATAGACCGACGTTGCGAAGACTCTAGGCATGAGACGCACCTGAGCCTGCGGTGTTCACAAGCGTATTTTCGATGTGAGAAGTTGCGGCGATCGCGCCGTAGGAGAGGAGGAAGGCCAGGCAATGGTCAAGGTATGTCGTTCCTTGCCATGCTTCGACGTCTGCTGGGGTGATTCGTGACGGTTCGATCGCGGCCAGAAGAATCAGGCGTGCCGCTTCGTGTTCTTTCTCCAGGGACGCGATTTCTTGGTCGATCCAGTCGACTCGAGTCGGAGGATCATCGAGGAATTGTCTGATAGAAGTCTCCAGCTTCTGGGCGGTATCGTGACTGACTAGTTCGCGGCCCTGAGTGGCCGTGGCTTTGAGCCTGGCCCAGGCGGTTCCCACCGGTTCGTCTTGAGACCACCTCGGTATGTCGAGGTCCACCGCCCAGTTATGCATATGGGATTCGAGCTCGCAGCGGCGTGCGGGTTGCAGCTCTTGATCGAAGAGTCTTTTCCAGGTTGGCGTCACCTTGGATTTCAAGGTTTCTGCATTGACCTGGCCTGCCGGTGCGAATGAGTCGGTTGTCAGGGCCTGCACCATTCTTGTAAAGAAGTGGAAGAACAAGGCGGTGCCGATGATTCGCGGTGCGACATCGTGCGAAAAGGGCCCCTCGACGCGTGCGGGATCACAGACATCACCGGTGAATGTCGACCGTGCCCACACCGCGACTCCCGCGTAGTCCCTATTGCCGGGAATCTCCCCCTGCATGAGTTCTTCGGCCAATTCGTGGGCCCCCGCAGCGTGAAGGAGGAAACCGTGAGCGCTCGTGCAATACGAGCATCCACTCTCCCGCGCTATCGCGATGGCCACGACTTCCTTGGTGATGCGTTCCTGACGGCCGCCGACGAGGAGAGATTCTCGTAGTGCGGCCCACGCGGAGGCCAATAGTTCCGGAGCCGCGGATAGCGCCATGAGCGGAGGGGGGAGGGTGCCCAGCTCAAGTTTGGCGTTCTTGTAAACAACCGCCACAGCACCGGTGGCGTCTTCTTCTCTCACCGGAGCGACCAGTTTGAACGGTGATGACATCTTGAGTCTCCTTCGCTGCTACCGGTTTCCCGGTGGTTTCAAGGTGAGCTCAATGGTGGAGGATTTCAAGTTGAGAGTCGTCAACCCAGTGCGGGCAATTTTAAGTCCTACGTCCGATGCAAATCTTGAGCTTTGTACTACGAACGCGGTAGATAAATTATCAACCCAGCGATTGACGACACCAGTATCAGGCTCACCTACAGTTAATGCATGATTCGCACGTTCTTCCAGTCACGCACTCGCCTCGATGCCTTCCTGGCCTTGGTGTGCGTGCTGGTGGCAATCGCACAGGGGGCTATAGCCGAGCGGATGGGGCTCCTAGGTTGGATCTTCCTCCTCATCGGTCCCCTCGCCCTGCTGCTACGGAGCCGTTCGCCGCGCGCTGTGCTGCTCGTGACATTCGGAGCCTCGGTCGCCGTCATCCTCACCTCAGACATCGGATACTTGCCGGTGGTCGCCGTGTTGGTGTCAATCGTGACTGTGGCAGGGGCAGGACACTACTGGTTGTCCTCAGCTGTGGTCGGAGGAGTACTCGCCTCAGTAGTCGCGATGCGGTTGCCGGATGGTGGCGGCTCGGTGACCGAAACTCAATTGCTCGAGTTCATGGTGTTTGCCGGATGGTTCCTGGTTGCGTTGAAGGTGGGCGTCGCCCTCCGCTTCTACCGGCTGGCCATGACCGAGTCTCAGGAAAAAGTGGCCCAGATGGAGCGCAGCAGGGAGGAGACCGCCCTACGCAAAGCAAGCGAAGAACGTCTGCGTATCGCAAGGGAACTGCACGATTCGCTCGTCCACACGATATCTGTCATCCGTGTGCATTCCAGTGTGGCCGTCCACCTGGCGCGTAAGAAAGGCGAGGTAGTACCGGATTCGACATTGGCGATATACGAGGCTGCGCAGGAGGCCAATCGTGAACTTCGACAAACTCTTGGCATGCTACGAGATGAGGAGATTCAGAACGGAATCTCACGCTTGGAAGATCTGGTGAACCGTTCCCAGTCAACGGAGCTTGCTGTAGACCTCAGGGTCGATCCGCAACTCGAATCAGAATCCGAAAAAGTTCACATTCCATCTACTGTGGATCATACTGTCTATCGCATCGTGCAAGAATCATTGACTAATGTGGCGCGGCATTCGACGGGAAACAAGGCCGAAATTTCCATTGCGTATGCCGATCGTGGCATCGACGTCTTGGTAGCCGACAACGGGCACATTTCGCCCTCAGTCGCGACAGCCCCGGGCAACGGCCTAACAGGAATGTCGGAGCGGGTGTCGGCGCTGGGTGGGGAGCTAACAGCTGGCCCAAGTGAGTCTGGTGGGTTTCGCGTCCACGCACGGCTTCCCGTAGCGGCGTCGCGATGATCACGGTAATACTGGCGGACGACCAGGTCTTGATGCGCGGTGGCTTCCGGGCCCTTATCGACGCCGAGGATGACATGACCGTACTGGCCGAGGCAGCCAACGGCAACGAAGCAGTTGCGCAAGCGCGAATCCATCAGCCCGACCTCGTCCTCATGGATATTGAGATGCCTGAGGTAAACGGCATTGAGGCCATGGCCGAAATCGCAGCGGATGCGTCCCTGTCATCGGTACGAGTCGTCATGCTGACCAACTACTCATTTGACAACTACGTATTCCAGGCACTTAAAGCTGGGGCGGCAGGATACTTGATGAAGGACATGGAGCCCGCCGAACTACTACGATCGATTCGTTGCGCTGCCGAAGGGGACACATTGTTGTCCCCGACCATCACCCGCAAGCTCATCGAAGACTACGTCACCCGCCCGCTGGCTGGCCACGAGACCGAGCTAGTAAAGCGACTTACCGCCAGGGAGAAGGAAGTAGCGACACTGCTATCTCGAGGATTGAGCAACTCCGACATCACCGAACAACTAAGAATCAGCCCAGCTACCACCAAGACCCACATCAATCGAGCCATGAACAAATTGGGAGCCCGCGATCGTGCTCACCTGGTCGTCATCGCATATGAGACTGGGCTCGTCACCCGGTCGGTTCAGAGAATGGATTGACAAAAGTGTCGCTGCGCCGAGAGCATAGTCGACAAGTTAAGAGCTCCTATCAGGTTTGTTTCCGTGGCGAGGATGGTGTGCTGTCAGTGCGTGGGGAGGCGGAGGCCCTTGTTCATACCCAGCGGGTATGGGCAAGGGCCGACAACGCGGCCAGGCGCGACATCACTCCACCGCAGTAGGAAGAGAAACCTGATAGGGGCTCTAAGGGTTGGCCATTCGCAAAAGCAATCACTACAACATCACTTGAGTCCACAAGCCTTGTAGTAAAGCGGCCACAGATGCAAAGCAGAAAGGCGACACAATAGTCACCACCATCGGATGCGCCAGTCGCTTGCTGTCCCACTTACCAATGGACCCACACTCCGTTTGCCGTGTGGAGGCCCAGCTATAAGCACTCTTACGAACCTGGAATTACAAATCCACAACGCGGTATCGCCCTACCTTACAGACCAATCCAAGAGTGGAGATTCAAGGCTGTAGCGACATTCGCACTGGTAAATAGTCGACGAGAAAGACTCAGGTGACTCTTGCCTAAGAGCTCCTATCAGGTTTGTTTCCGTGGCGAGGATGGTGTGCTGTCAGTGTGTGGCGAGGCGGAGGCCCTTGTTCATACCCAGCGGGTATGGGCAAGGGCCGACAACGCGGCCAGGCGCGACATCACTCCACCGCAGTAGGAAGAGAAACCTGATAGGAGCTCTAAGCCTCCGCAACCCGTGTGTCGGTGGCAGTGGGGACGCAGGTCGCCACCGACTGAGGGCACTACCTGGATCCTCAGCGATCCACGACGCGCACAGACGGCCACAGACGGCCAGAAAGATCGAACTCGTTGGTGTAATACTTCGCGCATCGTCGGTACGGCACACCCACTTACCTGGTGCACCGACCGCGCAAACCCACGTCCCTTGCTAGGTCGATCGGCTAGCCGACCACACGCTCACCAAGCTATTTTTATCCAGCCGGTTCGGCTACTCGCATCCCACAGGTGTGGTGCGATCGAGCCTGGTAGTTCACGAAAGTGCCGCTCCGCAAGGAGAGCATTGGGTAGACAAGCGGGGACCGAGACAGCGCTAAACAGCAAGCTCCCTAGGTTGAAATAGGCTCACTGACGGTTGAGATACTCATTGATTCGCTCCAGCTGCACCGCAACAGACTTCGGACCTGTCGCACCATGCGTAGAACGAGCAGCCAAGGCACCCTCGACATCCAAAACCTCGCGCACCGACGGATCAAGGTGCTCAGAAATCGCCCGCAAATCAGCATCGGCCACCTCATGTAGTTCAAGACCGGTACTCTCGCAGTGCGCGACCACTTCACCAGCTACCTCGTGGGCGCTGCGGAATGGGATGCCCTTGCGGACCAGCCAATCGGCAACCTCCGTAGCCAGCGCAAACCCGGTAGGAGCGGATGTGCGGATTCGGTCGGTGTTGAAACGCATGGTGGCGACCATGCCTGTCACCGCCGGGAGTAGCAATTCTAGGTTGTCCAATGAATCAAAGACGGGCTCTTTATCTTCCTGCAGGTCCTTGTTGTATGCAAAAGGCAATCCTTTGAGGGTGACGAGGAGCGATTGCAGGTTGCCAACCAGCCGGCCCGATTTCCCACGAGCCAGCTCGGCCACATCGGGGTTTTTCTTCTGCGGCATGATCGACGAACCGGTGGAAAAGGCATCGTCGATTACGACCCAGCTGAACTCCTGACTGGCCCAGAAAATGACCTCCTCCCCCAGCCGAGACAAGTGCACGCCAATCATGGAACAGACGAACAGTAGTTCAGCGGCGAAGTCGCGATCTGCTACCGCGTCGATGGAATTCTCGGCAGCGGTGGTGAACCCGAGTTCCTCTGCTACGGCTTGCGGGTCCAGCGGCAACGATGAACCCGAGAGGGCACCTGCGCCCAACGGGCAGATAGCCGCACGGCGGTCCCAGTCGTCAAGTCGATCCACGTCCCGGCGGAACCCTTGGGCATGGGCTAGCAGCTGATGGCCAAGAGTCACGGGCTGGGCGTGCTGGAGATGAGTGAATCCGGGAGCCGGAGCGCTGGCAAGTCCTTCGGCTTGATCGGCCAGGGCCGCGATCAGTCCCAGGAGGTTTGCACGAAGGGCCTGCGCCTGATCGCGGCAGTAAAGGCGCAGGTCGGTAGCAATTTGGTCGTTGCGACTGCGACCAGCTCGAAGTTTGCCGCCTACGTCGCCGAGTTTTTCGACTAGGCCACGTTCAAGGGCGGTGTGGACGTCCTCGTCGGCGAGGGTGGCGACGAATGTTCCGTCAGCGACTTCGGTATGCAGCTCATTGATGGCGCCAAGTATCTGGGACAGCTCGCCTTCGCTAAGTAGACCAGCGCGGTACAGAACTCGGGCATGCGCAGCCGAGGCTTTGAGGTCATAGGGAGCCAAGCGCCAGTCGAATTCGATGGATGCGTTGAGCGCTTCCAATGCTTCACTTGGCCCGCCTTGAAAGCGGCCACCCCATAGTTTTGTCATATCCTCGTCTACCTTCGTTTTTATGTTTCAGATGCGCACAAGGCCGTTGGTGGACCCATGTGGTTTCGTTCACGGTCTCTCCCCCGGTGGCGAGCCAGTTCCGCGAGGGCATTGGAGATCAGCCGATGGCCTGGAGTCCGCCGCGCCGGTAGGCCTGGCCTATTTTGGCTGCCGCTACGTGCAAATTGCGACACGAACAAGAGCTTCCTGGCACGGTCGCCGCAACTAGGCGCTACGACGGCTACCAGCTAAGAGTTCCAGCCAAACACACGGCAAGACGCCGAACGTTCTTTGGGTTAAGACCGGAGAACGCGCCAGAACAACGGGTGCGGGCGTCGCCGATCGGCGACGCCTCTCACGCCCGGAAGCCTATGCGAGATTCACTCGCCCTTCTTGACCCGTTCGTTTCGTTCCGCGGCCAGCTTCGCGGGCATCGACCACAGCTCCACGAATCCCTTGGCGTGAGACTGATCGAACGTATCGCCCTCATCATAGGTGGCTAGATCGAAGTCATACAGGCTCGCATCGGACCATCGACCGGTCACCGTCGCCTTACCAGCGTGCAAATGCAGTCGGATGTCCCCAGTGACATGCTTCTGTGTGTGATCAATGAACGCTTCAAGCGAGTCTTTCAACGGTGAGAACCAAAGGCCGTCATAGACCATTTCGCCCCAGCGTTGGTCGACCCCACGCTTAAACCGGGCTTGTTCACGTTCCAACGTGATGTTCTCAAGCTCTTGGTGCGCAGCGATGAGAGCGATCCCGGCGGGAGATTCGTAAACCTCACGGCTCTTGATACCGACCAAACGGTCCTCGACCATGTCGATCCGGCCCACGCCTTGTTGCCCGGCCCGGTAGTTGAGCTCACTGATTAGTTCAAACGCCGTCTTCGTTTCGCCATCGAGGGCGACGGGCCGCCCACCGTCAAAACTGATGACCACAGTGTCGCCATCGCGAGGCTGGGCCGGATCGGCGGTGTAGGAGTAGATATCCTCAATCGGCGCATTGCCAAGATCTTCCAAGAATCCCGTCTCGACAGCCCGGCCCCACAAGTTCTGATCAATGGAGTACGGAGACTTGGTGGTGACGTCGATCGGAAGGTCACGTTTCTGCGCATAGGCGATGGCCTTATCCCGGGTCCAAGCGAAGTCACGGGCCGGAGCCACAACAGACAGATGCGGGGCCAAAGCGGCCAGACCAGCCTCGAACCGCACCTGATCGTTCCCCTTACCCGTGCAACCATGGCTGACAACAGTTGCCGAGTGTTTGATCGCGGCTTGGGCAAGGTGCTTGACGATCAGAGGCCGCGAAAGTGCGCTGACCAACGGGTAGCGGTCCATATAGAGCGCGTTGGCGGCCACCGCCGGATAGCAATAGTCAACCGCGAATTCCTCCCGCGCATCGACGACTTCGGCAGCGACTGCCCCGCAGCCCTCGGCCCGCTGGCGTACGACCTCAAGGTCCTCCCCACCTTGGCCCAAGTCGATCGCCACGGCTACCACTTCGGCGTTGAGTTCCTCGGCCAGGTATGGAATCGCAACGGAGGTGTCCAGCCCTCCGGAGTACGCAAGCACGACCCGTTCTTTGCTCATTGTTTCCTACTCCTTGAGTTCCTTGTGGTGACCTGGCGACTTGCCAGCCCACTGCAGCATTTGTTCGGCCAGCTCCACCCCGAGCAGCCCTTCCCGGGCCACCAGAACGACCGTGTCGTCTCCAGCAATGGAGCCGATGACTTCAGAGATGCCAGAGCGGTCGATCGCGCTGGCGAGGTATTGGGCCGCTCCTGGCGGGGTGCGCAGAACGGCAAGGTTGCCCGAATGGTCAGCCGAGACCAGTAGTTCCCGGATGAGTCGCAAGAGCCGGTCGGGGGCCTGCGTCGCGTCGCGCAGCGGGCGTTCACCTTCAGGGAAGATGGAGTACACGCTTGCGCCTCCGTCGGTGCCGCGCACCTTCACCGCACCCAGTTCCTCCAAGTCCCGCGACAGTGTGGCTTGCGTGGTCTCGATTCCGTGTTCGGCCAGAAGCACCGCCAGCTCTCCCTGCGAGCGAATCTCGTGGCGGGCGATGATGTCGACAATGCGGGATTGCCGGGCAGCCTTCGTGGTCGGTACGGTCATGGTCTGTCTCCTATTAGCCAAGTCAACAGCGCCTTTTGCGCATGCAGTCGATTCTCCGCCTGATCGAGGACCCGCGAGGCCGGTCCATCAAGCACCGCCGATGTTATTTCCTCTCCGCGGTGGGCAGGTAGACAGTGCAACACAATCGCTTCGTTGTCGGCATTGTGGAGCAGTTCGGTGTTGAGCTGGTAACGACCCAGGTCAGCCCGGCGTTGCGAGCCATCGGACTGCGTCATTGACGTCCAGGTATCCGTTGTGACGACATCGGCGCCCGTGACGGCTTCGACCGGATCTTCGGTGAGGAGGATTTTCGCCCCTGCGGCGCGCGCCGATGAGATCAGGTTCGCATCGGGCTGATAGGCCTTCGGCGACGCCAACCGCAACTCACAGCCGGTCATAGCGGCGATGGCCACATAGGAGCGCCCCATGTTGTGGCTGGTGTCGCCGAGGAAGGCAATGGATGATTGGGCCGGGTTGTGGCCGTTCTCGATCATGGTTTGCAAATCCGCCAGCAGCTGACAGGGATGCCAATTGTCGGTTAGCGCGTTGATCACCGGCGCGGAGGAGACGCTTGCCAGCTCCTCAATGTCGGAGTCGGCCCCTGTGCGCAACACGATCGCGTCGACGTACCGCGACAGCACCGCTCCGGTGTCGGCGAGCGTCTCGCCTCGCACATGGTGGGTGTTGGCCGTGTCAATGACCAGTGGGTTTCCTCCCAATTCGGTCACGCCGACTTGAAAAGAAACCCGGGTGCGGGTTGATGCCTTGGCGAACACGAGCGCCACAGACTTGTCTTTGAGCGTCTGGAATTCGTGCCGGTGGGCCTTCATCTGGGCTGCGAGCGCGAGGATCTCAGCCTGCTCTGCGGTGGAGATATCGGAGTCTTTCAGGAAGTGCCGTGGTTGTGAACCGTGCGGAACTGATGCGCCCATGATGAGATTCTCACCTGTAGCGGCCCGGTCGTGGGCGAGGATCTCCGGCGAGTTGCGGGGAGTGTCGGTGATCATTCGGAGGCTCCTTGTGCGAGGTGGTTTCCGCCAGCGGGGCTGGCCTGTGAGCTCGTGGCTTCGGCAAGGCTGGTGGCCAACGCCGCGCAGAACAAATCGACTTCTGCCTGGGTGATGGTCAGCGGCGGGGCTATCCGGATGGTGTCGGGCCGAACCGGATTGGCCAATACTCCGTGCTTTTCGAGCCTCTGGCAGACTTCGGCGGCATTGGTGGTGTGAAGTCCAATGCCACGCCACAGCCCATGGCCTCGGACTTCCGCTACCGCGGGGTGCCCCTTTAGGGCTGAGAGGAGATGCTCTCCCATCGCCGTGACATGACTCAGCAAGTCGTCATGGGCGATGGTGTTGATGACGGCGAGGGCGGCCGCGCATGCCACCGGGTTACCTCCGAAGGTGGAACCGTGAGAGCCTTTGACCAGCACATCTGCGTACGGTCCGACCCCGATGCAGGCGCCAATCGGTAGCCCGCCGCCGAGTCCTTTCGCGACGGTGATCAGGTCGGGCGTGATCTTGTCGCTGTGATGGGCAAACCAGCGCCCGGTGCGGCCAATACCGGATTGGATCTCGTCGCATACCAGCGCGGCGCCAGCCTTGGTACATGCGGTCCGAGCCTCGGCCAGATACCCCTTGGGCGGCACGACCACGCCAGCTTCGCCTTGCGTCGGTTCCAAAAAGACGGCGGCGACATCCTCGCCCAGCGCCTCTTTGAGCGCTGCGGCGTCTCCATAGGGCACGAACGTGACCTCGATGCCAAAAGGCGCGAACGGCTGGCGAATGTCGCTTTTCCCGGTGAGAGCGAGTGCTCCCAGGGTCCGGCCGTGGAAACCGCTCTCGGCCGCGACGATGCGCCGCCTGTTATCACTGGCACCGGCGAGGAGGGCAATTTTGAGTGCGGCCTCGTTGGCTTCGGTGCCCGAGTTACACAAGAAGACTTTGCCCACAACACCTGCGATGTCCAATAGTTGCTCGGCCAACCGTATCCCTGTGGGGTGCGCGTAAAGGTTAGACGTGTGTGCCAGGTGGCGTACTTGGTCGCACACGGCCGCGGTGATGGCGGGGTGGTTGTGTCCGAGCGCGGACACGGCGATTCCGCCGATCATGTCCAGGTAACTCTTGCCGTGAACATCAGTGACATAGCGCCCATGACCGGACTCTAGAGTCAGGCGTGGGTGTCCATAGTTCCCCATGAGCGCCGTGGATTGCCGCTGATGCCATTGGTTGCCAATACCCTCACCACTGAGGGCCGCGGATGTGTAGCTCATGAGTTGCCTCCTGGAGCGGGGGTGACGGTGGTGCCCACGGGCGTTCCCTCTGCCAGCGCAGCGCGCAGCAGGGCGCTGCTGTCTCGTCCGTCGATAATGTGCGCGGTGCCGACTCCGGCTTCGACTGCCCGCAGGCAGCCTTCGGCTTTGGGGACCATTCCGGCAGATAGGTGCGCCAACATCCCTTTGAGGGCTTCGGTGTCAAGGTTTGGGATGAGGCTGTCGGTCTCAGGCCAGTTGGAGTACAGGCCCGTCACGTCGGTGAGGACGATGAATTTGTCGGCCTTGATTGCCGCGGCGATCGCCGCGGCAGCGGTGTCGGCGTTGAGGTTGTGGACGGCGCCACCGGCGTCGGGAGCCAGGGTCGAGACGACGGGAATGCGGCCACTGGTGAGCAGGTCGCGCAGGATCGAGGGGTTGACCGATCCTGCGTCACCTACCCGACCGATGTCGACGGGTTGCCCGTCTATGTCGGCGTAGCGTTTGACTGCGGTGAGGAGCCCGGCGTCTTCTCCTGACAGGCCGACGGCGACTGGTTGGAGTTGATTGATGTGTCCGACGAGTTCCCGATTGACTTGTCCATGCAGCACCATTCGGACGATGTCGATCATGTCCGGTGTGGTGACTCGCAGGCCGCCTTTGAATTCGGACTCGATGCCGAACCGGTCGAGCATCGCCGAGATTTGCGGGCCTCCTCCGTGGACGACGATGGGTTGAATTCCGTGTTCGCTCAGGCAGAGCAGGTTGGCGGCAAATTGCTGTTGCAGTGCCAGACTGGTCATGGCGTTGCCGCCATATTTGATGACGGCAGTGCTGGTGGTCACGTTTTGGGTCTCAGGTTCGTTGTGGTTCATGAGGAGTAGGCCGAGTTCTCTTCGACGTAGGCGTGTGAGAGGTCGTTGGTCCATACGGTGGCGCAGTCGTCGCCCGCGTTGAGCTCGATCGTGATGTCGACAGCTCGCGAGGTGAGGTCAACGAGGCTCCGGTTTGCCGCGGCCGCTGTGTTGCGGCAAATCTGGACACCGTTGATGGTCACGTCGATGCGATCGGGTTCGAACTTCGCCTGGCTGGTGCCGATGGCGGCGACGATGCGCCCCCAGTTGGGGTCACTTCCATATAGCGCCGTCTTCACGAGGTTGTCGCGGGCGACGCAGCGGGCGACTTCGACCGCGTCGTCTTCGCTGGCGGCCCCGGTGACGGTGATGGCGATGTCCTTGGTGGAACCTTCGGCGTCGGCGAGCATCTGCATGCCTAGGTCGTGGCATACGGCGGTGAGTTCGCTCGTGAAGGTTTCGACATCAACCTCGATTCCCGCGGCTCCGGAGGCCAAGAGAAGTACCGTGTCGTTGGTGGACATGGATCCGTCGGAGTCGAGCCGGTCGAAGGTGTGGCGGCAGGCGTGTCCGAGGGCTTCCTCTGCGATGGCGGAGTCGATGAGGGCATCGGTGGTGATGACGACGAGCATCGTGGCCAGGCCGGGGGCCAGCATTCCGGCCCCTTTGGCCATGCCGCCGATGGTCCATCCGGAGGTGGTGCGGCTGGTGTGTTTGGGAACCGAATCGGTCGTCATGATCGCTTGCGCGGCTGCTCTGTCATCGTCTGTGCCTAGCATGCTGACGGCCTCGGGTATGGCGTTCAGAAGGGCCTCTATCGGTAGCCTCTCTCCGATTAGCCCGGTGGAGCATACGGCCACCTCGGCGGCGGAGCACGAAAGGTTGGCGGCGACGCTTTCGGCGGTGCGATGAGTGTCGGCGAAACCCTCGGGGCCGGTGCAGGCGTTGGCACCGCCGGAGTTGAGCACGACGGCGCGCACCTTTGCGGCAGCGAGCACTTGGCGGCTCCACATGACGGGCGCGGCTTGCACCCGATTGGAGGTGAACCGGCCAGCGGCGACGTATTGCGGGCCGTCGTTGACGACCAGCGCTAGGTCAAGGGCATCGTTGTCTTTGATCCCTGCGGCTATTCCCGCTGAGCGAAATCCAAGGGCTTTGGTGACGGTCATGGGGCGACTCCATTCACGGCTAGGCCGGTCGCTTCGTCGAGTCCAAGCATGAGGTTGGCGCATTGGATGATCTGGCTGGCCGCGCCCTTGCCGAGGTTGTCGATGGCGCTACAGACGATGACGCGACCGGAGTCGGCGTCGAGGGTGGCTTGGAGCTGGACTGCGTTGGAGCCGAGGGTTGCACCGGTGTGCGGCCAGAGCCCTTCGGGCAGCAGCCGGACAAATGTCTGGTCGTCGTAGGCCTGGGCCAGGACTGACTGCACGTCGGCGGCGCTGATGTCGTCTCTGGTCGGCTTGGCGGTGACGGTGGCCAGGATGCCGCGTGGCATGGGTGCCAGTAGTGGAGTCATCGACACGCTCCTGGCGCCGGTGGCGGCTTTTATCTCTGGAACGTGCTGGTGGCAGCCAACTTTGTAGGGGCTGACGGCACCGGAGACTTCGGAGGCCAGTAGCCGCGCGGCCGGGGTCCGCCCGGCACCGGAGGTGCCGGAGGCGGCCACGACGACAACGTCGTCGGGCTCGACTAGGCCCGCGTCCAGCAGCGGCCGTAGCGCGACGATGACGGAGACGGCGTAGCAGCCGGTGGCGGCGACTCGCGTGGCAGTGGAGATGTCGGCGCGATGTCCGGGCAGCTCGGGCAATCCATAGGTCCAGTCGGGGTCGATCCGATGGTCGGAACCGAGGTCGATGACCTTGATTTCGGGGCTGAGTTTGCCAACGAGATGGGTGGATTCTCCGTGCGGGAGGGTCAGGACGACCACATCGGCGTCACTGAGGTTTTCTGGGGTGGTGCTGGCGAAGTAGTGGCCGGCGTAGGTGGCAAGGTGGGGGTGGACAGACGTGATGGCGGCTCCGGCGTGGCTGTGCGCCGTGGCGGCCGCGAGCTGGAGTTCCGGGTGGCTGGCGATCAGGCGGAGGACTTCTCCCCCTGCATAGCCTGATGCACCTGCGACAGCGACGCGGTATCCCACGTGGCAACCTCCCGAATAAATAGTCAGAATATTGAGTAATTATGCGCTAGGTCAGATTCTAATACAGCCCCCGCGCCGAAGCAACGGCAATTCCCAGCCTGTTGCACGCAAAAACTATGGTGTTGGTAACCATGACGATGGGTCGTGCCCGAAGGGGCCCTCAACGCCCGGTCCACTTCCGCGTACGCCCATCCCCCTCGGAAACGCAAACGCAGCTGCCCGAAAGGCATCGGACATATGAGTGAGGCCCTCGACCATCTCGGCACCGCCGCAGCAAACACCCCCGTCGTCAAGCACGTCTGGAGCGCGGGAAACAGCGTCTACGACGCATGGGGCGACCCCGCCCAGCTCACCGCCGCCGCAGCCGACGCGGCCACCAGTGGTTGGGCCCTGTATTCGGAAGTGAAAAGTCTGGGCGGATGGCTCACCGACCCCATCGGCAACCTCGCCGGCCTAGGCGTCGACATGCTGCTGGCCTTCGTACAGCCGATCCAAGACCTCATCCACCTCGTTACCGGTGACCCCGGCTCGATGGCCGACGCGGCGCGAGTCTGGGACGACGTCGGGGCCTCCTTGCAGGAGGCGGGCTCATACGTGGTCGAAGCTGGTGAGTCCAACCTCGGCGACACCTATAGCCTGGACGTCCTGGTCGCGCGAGGGGCCCTAGGCGTGGCCGGAACCTGCCTTTCGGGCCTGACGGTCCTTGGGTTCGGTGTGAAAATGCTCCTCACCATCGCCCAATGCATCGCCACGCTCGCCTATGAAATCATCAAGATGCTGCTATCTCAGCTAGTCAAACACCTCATCATCTCCGGCCTGGTCGCTCTGGCCACCGCAAAGATCACCCTAGGTGGGTCGCTGGGCAAGTTCCTGGCCTGGGCCAAGGTACAAAGCGCCAACACCTATATCAAAGCTGGCGGAAAGTACGATGCCACGCAGTCACTCATGGAAAACCTTGGCGGCGCGGTACAAGAGGAGGTCACGAAAATGTTCGGCGAGAACCTCAATAAGACACTGTTCAAGATCACCAACAGCACCATCAAGGACACCGTGCTCACGGTCTTGCCCGAGTCGGCCACCGGAGAGTCCTCAGTGAGCTCTCCCCAAGGCACCGGCAGCGGCGGCGGAGCCCTGTCCATTCTGATTAACCCGGAGGGGCTGCGCCAGGCATCCGCTGATGTCAACCATCTTGCCGGCGAGGTCGATGGCATCGTCAGCCGCTCCAATGACGCCGGTACCTCCGACATAACTTGGGGAGTCGTGGGAATTCCGTGGGCGGCGGGCTACTTCGCGGCCTCCAACGCCTATCGCCAGCTCATCAAAACCTCGGCAAGCGCCCTAGAAGTCTGTAGTTCCACTCTCGACCACCAAGCCGAAGCCTGGCAGAGCGTCGAAGACACGATCACGCAAGTGTTCGATGACTACGACGAAGAGATCAGCGTCAGCGAGCGTTGATGCCCCAGCTATCAATGTCTCCCTACGTCACCCTCTCCGCCCTTCTAGCGCTCCTCTCCGTGGTCTCCCTGCTCTGTGCCTGGATCGCGATGCGGCGCCGGGTCCGGGCCGACGAAGAATGGGCACAGGCAAACCCCGACTATGTCTTGCCTGCCTATAAGTGGGAAACCCGCAAAATATGGATGCGGCGCGGCTATGAGGCCAACCGGCGGTTTACCCGACGGGCGGGACCGGCCATCGTCGTCTACTTCAGCGTCTTCTCACTGTTGGGAGCATGGCTGACAGCAGCTCTCATGTTTCTCACCCTGGCCCCACCAGCGCAAGACGATGTCACCATCGGTGAAGTCCTCGACGTGCATCAATGCGCCAAACCGTGGTACTGGACCTCCGGGGCCTATGCGTGCTCTGTATCAGTGGATTGGGAAGACCCCGAGATTCAAAACGACCAGACAGTAACGGTGCACAGTCTCGAGTCGATGTCCACCTCATCGGAGGCGACACTGGCGAGCAACGGCACCTGGGTGATTCCCGCTCAGAGGCTCCAGGCCGCATCATCGTGGTGGGCCATCGCCCCAATTTTCCTCGTGGGAGCCTGGGGCATTGTGCTGGGTTCTCTACACTTCCCCCACCACTCCCACATTCGCCGCGTTCGTGACTGGCCTACCTATTGAGGACGCCTCCATGACTGTGAACCACTGGACCTATCACCTAACTGATCCTCCTGCGGTGCGACAACGCTCGGCGCAACTGGAGATCGATGGCCACCCGGCACGATCTTTGGTCGACGACGGAACAGTCGAGGTCGACCCACCTGACATGTACCGGTGGCTCCAACTGAAGCCCACCGCTAACGTCGACACCCGGCCACCACCGATCGCGGGGATGCCCGATGGGTTCGGCGTACTGGCCGTAGAAGTACGCTCCCGGGTCTCGATTCCCTTGCTGTTGGTCGATGGGAGGCCCGTATCAATCGGTCGCGGCCGCACCCGAATCGCCCTGCCTCCCGGCCACCACTGTGTCGAAGTGCAATCGAACTACACCAGCGAGCCGGTCATAGTCACCATCGGCGCGCAAACCACCGAGGAGATCGAATACTTCGAATCGGAGGACGGCCTCACCGCCGAATTCGGGCATCGGCCCGGTCAATACCGACCCATTCCCGGGCCCCGCTATCAGATGAAATCCCTCTACATACTCGGCCTGATAGCGGCCCTGCCGTTGTTCATCGTCGCCATTCTCGTCAGCGGCCGCGAAGCGTTGCTGATGTGGAGCGCAATTGCGGCCATCTACCTTCCGCTACTGGCATATATGCCGCGCCGATCCCGGTTTCGACGTCAGTGGGAAGAGGACACCGCCAACCATCTGCGTCGCATCGGTCGGCCCAGTTACCCCTATCCATGGGGTCAAACCGGCGACCACCTACCTGCGGCCATCGGCAAAGCAACGGTGAACCGCCCCTCCTCTAGCGTCCACGGCAGCGGATTGATCTTGCGACTCCGAGCGACCAGAATTCGCTACCCCAAGCCCAATAACGCGGCGGGAAACGCCCATCTGGCCATGTACCCGCTGGCCGCACCCAGCGTGTTCATCAATGGTCAACGTCAACCAGCCACCTGGGGAACCTGGTGGTATCCACTCCCCGCCGGTAAACACACAGTCCGTGTCGTCGTAGACG
Organism: Natronoglycomyces albus; assembly: GCF_016925535.1. Lineage (NCBI taxonomy): Bacteria > Bacillati > Actinomycetota > Actinomycetes > Glycomycetales > Glycomycetaceae > Natronoglycomyces > Natronoglycomyces albus. The sequence continues at coordinate 2,326,821 of NZ_CP070496.1, forward strand.
GCGTACCACCCGGGATCGGGCTCGGCTGCGTCCCCGACGACCAGGTGGAAGACGAATCGTACGAATTCGAGCTAGGCCACGGGGCACAAAGGGAAGTGTTCGCCAACGCGACCGTCCATACCATGCTCGACGCCCGCTCATCGAGCGTGAGTTTCTCCCGCCCCCAGCTATCGGTGCATGGGGCCCTCAGGGACATCGCATCCCTCACCACCACGTCGACCTGACTCCAGGCCCAGCAACACCTCCAACTCATCGTCGTTACCGGTATGGACGATTTCACCCCTTTGACACAACTTGACATATCGACAAAAGTCACTGATAGCCTCACCCCTACTTTCGTTTCGCCTCCACACCCCACCACGCGATCAAGGAGCCCACGTTGGAAGACTTTCTCGAAACCCTCGGCAGCGGCAACGACATGTACTGGAAGTACTTCGTCATTCCACTGCTTGTCGCCGTCAGTTTGTACTTCACGCTCAGATCATTGGGAGTGCAGTTTCGGTTGATTCCACACATGTTTCGCACCATTAGCGAAACACCGGGCCAAGCCTCCGACGGTAAAAAGGGGATCTCCGCCTTCCAGGCGTTCTCCATCTCGGCCGCCGCCCGTGTCGGCACTGGCAACGTCGTCGGTGTATCGGTAGCCATCAGCGCTGGAGGCCCCGGCGCGGTGTTCTGGATGTGGGTCATGGCGATCATCGTCGCTGGAGCCGCATTCGCCGAATCAACCCTCGGACAGCTGTACAAGATCCGAGAGAAGACCAGTTACGTAGGTGGACCGGCCTATTACATGGAACGTGGGTTGGGCAAGCGCTGGATGGGAATGCTCTTCGCGGCCATCCTCATTTTCACATTCCCGTTCACCTTCATGATGGTGCAATCGAACACCTTCACCGGAGCTGTCAACAACTCCCTTGAGGCAGCCGGAGGAACCAACACCAACGCCAGCTCGGTCATCATCACCCTGATCTTGGTGACTATGATCGCCGCCGTCATCTTCGGCGGGGTACGCCGCATCGCCAACGTCGCCCAGACCGCAGTGCCACTCATGGCGGCGATCTACCTGGTCATCGGTATTGCGATCATCGCAATGAACATCGACCAGATCCCCGGCGTCGTCAGTAACATCTTTGGGTCAGCCTTCGGTCTACGCGAGGTCGCCGGAGCCACCATAGGTACCGCCATCATCGTCGGTGTCCAGCGCGGCATGTTCTCCAACGAGGCGGGTATGGGTTCGGTTCCCAACGCCGCGGCCACCGCCTCGGTGAGCCACCCGGTGAAGCAAGGACTGACGCAAAGCTTCGGCGTGTACTTCGACACCCTACTCATCTGCTCCATCACCGCCTTCATCGTCCTGGTCTCCAACCCCACGCTCGGAGACGAGGAGATCGCTGGCGACCTGGTGCAGATGGCCATCGGTGAGTCCCTGGGCGCCTGGTCAATCCATGTCCTGACCGTCGTGCTGCTGTTCTTGACGTTCACTTCGTGCCTGGGTAACTACTACTACGGTGAATCGAATCTGCGATTCATCACCAGCAACCGATTCGCGTTCACCGCATTCCGCTCGGGCATCTTGGTGGTCGCGTTCATCGGTGGTATCGCCACCCTCGACCTGGTGTGGGCGTTCGCGGACGTCACCATGGGCGTCATGGCAGCCGTGAACCTCTTGGCGCTGATTCCGCTGAGCGGAATTGTCTTCAAGCTGCTGAAAGACTACGAGGAGCAGACAAAACTCGGAATCGACCCCGTGTTCACACGCGACCGCATCCCTGGCCTCAAGGGCGTGGAATGTTGGGAGCCCGAAAGTGAACGTCCCGACGCATCGACAAACGAGTCGGCCACCGATTCTGCCGTGAAGCCATAGGACGTTCCGCCACTTCGAGTGTTTTAGGCCCACGGGTCTTGCACAACAGGCAGAAGGGGTCTGCCGACCGCAAACGCGGTGGGTAGACCCCTTATCTTTGTCGACGTGAATGCCGTAGAGTTCCGCGCCGATCGCGACCGCCCTCATTTGCTGCACCTAGTAGCCGACCAGGTAATCCAGGCCACCATCGACCTGGACGACCCCACTTACCTCGACGCCGAGTACATGCAGCGCATGACCTACCTGATCGACGCGATAACGCCGACTGGTCAACCGCTGCGAACCTTTCACCTAGGCGGTGGAGCCCTTGCCATGGCCCGCTACATCGCGGCCACCCGCCCGCGCTCGTACCAACAGGCAGTTGAACCCAGCCAGGAGATCATCGACCAGCTACGGCGCTACGCTCCCCTGCCACGAGGGGTGAAAGTCAAAATCCGCACCGGTGACGCGCGCACCCAGCTGGAGGCAGCACCGGAGAACTGCTACGAACTGATTATCACCGATGCCTTTAATGGGGCCAGAGTTCCCGCCCACCTGACCACCATCGAATTCCTGCAACAGGTCAAACGAGTGCTCAGCGGTGGAGGCCACTATACGGTCAATCTCTGTGATGGCGGCAAACTCCACTACTTGAAGTCCTGCCTGGCGGGGATGGCTGAGGAATTCGATCACCTCACGCTCATGGCCGAACCTGCCGTGTTGCGGGGACGCCGTTACGGAAACGTGGTCGTTTGTGCCGCAGAGACGGCATTGCCCGAAGACGACATGCGCCGCCGCGCTGCGGGGGCACCATTTCCCTGCCGAGTCGTCAGCGGGTCGGAACTTGCCAAGCTCATTGGATACGCCAAACCGTTCACTGACGCTACCGCGCAGGCATCTCCGCCTCCGCCCAAAACATGGCGCGAGCATTGACCACCGTTAGAACATCTCTTCGGGCACGGCGATCGACCTCGCCACCGCGCGAAACAACCAGCTCCCCAACCATAGTGGCCCACCGCAACAACGATGTTCGCACGTTCAGGGACCTCCACTAAAGACAGTGGAAGTCCCTGAACGTTGCCCGATGGTCTACACGTCGCGCAACGTGGCTCCCAGCCGTTGCGCTGCCTCGGCAACACCGGCATCACGCACTTCGACGGCTTCCTCATTGGTGAGGGTTCGGTCGGAAGCCCGCAAAATCAGCTTGAACGCCAGCGACTTACGCCCCTCTCCAAGTTTTTCGCCCCGGTACACATCGAACAGCTCGACATTCTCCAGTAGCTGGCCGCCACCGGAATGCAGCGCCGCTGCGACCTCGCCTGCCGGGGTGTCCTCGGATACGACTAGGGCCACGTCGATCCGCGCCACCGGGTAGTGCGAGATCACTGGTGCGGCGGCGTTGCCCGCGAAGGGCAAGGCCGTCACATCAAGTTCAACCGCACAGGTGCGCTTTGGCAGGTCAAGTTTTTCGCACACTTCAGGGTGCAGCTCGCCAGCATGGCCAATGACCACCGAGCCAACAGCCAGCTCCGCACACCGGCCCGGATGCCACGGGGCTCGCTCACCTTGGCGCACGCTCAGTTCGAGGCCACAGGCGTCGACGATGACTTCGGCGGCCTCAATGGCGTCCGACCAGTCAAAATCGCGGCCATGGGCCCCGGCCGCACTCGGGTCTACCTTGCCGCACAACAGGGCCGCCACATGCCGTGGCTGCTGTGGGCGACGGGCCTCCGCTTCGGCCAACTGTTCGTCGCTGGGGCGGTGTTCCACCGGCAACTGCACATAGTCGGCCTTATCCCATCCCGCCACTGGCAGGAAGACGAGACCCTCCTCGAACAACGCCAGATCCTTGGCTCCGCGCGACAAGTTCAACTGCGCGATCCCCACCAAACTGGCCAATACCGAGGTACGCAGTTGCGGGCGACTGTCGTCTAGCGGGTTGAGCAGCCGGAGAGCCTCGCGACGTTCGTCGTCGGCGGGCAAATTGAAATCCTCATGCCGTTGCGGCGAGACGAAGGGGAAGGAGAACGTCTCCACGAATCCGTTGTTGGCCAGTGCGTTGGCGATGCGGCGACGGCGACGCTGAATCGGCGTCAGGCCGCGTCCGGCATAGGCCTTGGGCAGGACCGACGGAATCTTGTCGTACCCGTCTAGGCGCACGACTTCCTCGACTAGGTCAGCTGGGTCAGTCAGGTCGGGCCGCCAGGAGGCGGGGGTGACCTGAACCTTCTGGCCAAGGTCGGCGACGATGCAGCCAGCGGCAACCAGCATGCCGATGACGGTGCCCTTGCTGTACTCGATGCCAGCCACGCGACTCGGTAGCGTCACATCGAACGGGATGGGTTCGCGACGGGAACGATTGTCGATGTCGGTGACGCCGTGGCGTACCTGGCCGCCACCGTACTCGACCAACAGGTCCAGGGCCCTGCGGATGGCTACCGCGCTGAGGGCCGGGTCGACGCCACGCTCGTAGCGTTTGGATGCTTCGCTAGAGAGTTTATGCCGTCGCGCGGTTCGGGCGATGGCGATAGGGTCCCATATCGCGCCTTCCATGAGCACACGCGTGGTGTTGGCGGATACTTCGGTGGAATCGCCGCCCATTGTCCCGGCCAGGGAGACCGGCCCCGACTCGTCACAGATGACAATGTCTTCAGCGTCGAGTTCGCGTTCGACGTCATCGAGGGTCGTCAGTTTTTCACCTGCGGTGGCACGGCGAACAACGAGCTCCCCTTGCACCTTGTCGGCGTCGAATGCGTGGAGTGGGTGGCCCAGGTCCAACATGACGTAGTTGGTGACGTCAACCGCAAGCCCAATGGGCCGCATTCCGGCTTGGGTGAGCCGGTCGGCCAGCCATTTGGGACTGGGCGCGTAGGCGTCCACACCGTCGACTTCGATCAGGCCGAAGCGTGGACAGCCCACTGGGTCTTCGACTCGTACCGAGTAACCTGAGTCGTTGCCTTCGGGTTCGGCCACCAGGCTGGCGGGGTCGGTGAACGTGACTCCAAGTTGATGCGCGACTTCGCGGGCGATACCGCGCATCGAGAAGCAGTGTCCCATGTCGGGAGTGACGGCGAGTTCGAATACGACGTCGTCAAGGCCGACAGCGGGTCGAGCGTCGTCGCCGGGAGCCACCTGTAGGTTCTCGGGCAGCACGATAATGCCATCGTGATCCTCCGAGATGCCCAGTTCACGGCCGGAGCAGATCATTCCTTCGCTCATACGGCCGTAGGTTTTGCGTGAGCCGATGGCGAAGCCGCCAGGCAGGACCGAGCCCGGCAGCACCACTACCACGAGGTCGCCTTCGGAGAAGTTCGTCGCCCCGCAGATAACCTTCTGTGGTTCGTCCTTGCCGATGTCGACGTGACAGTAGCGGATCGGTTTCTTGAAGCCGGTGAGTTCCTCGATCGAGGAGACGCGGCCGACGACGAGGTCGCCTTGCACGTTCTGGCGCAGGTCGGTGACGTTTTCGACTTCGAGCCCGGCGGCGATGAAGGCGCGGTCCAACTCCTCGGTCGGTAGATCAGCGGGCAGGGCGACATATTCGGCGAGCCATGTGACTGGTACCAGCATTGCGTTACTCCTCCACCCGCAGGCCTAGCGGGAATCGGATGTCCCCGTCGATAATGTCTCTCAGGTCGGTGATGTCGTGGCTGAGCATGAGCGCGCGGTCGACCCCCATGCCAAAGGCGAACCCAGAGTACTTTTCTGGATCGATGCCACAGGCAGCGAGAACACGCGGGTTGACCATGCCGCAGCCGCCCCATTCAATCCATCGTGGCCCGTCCTTGTGGGCTGTGAACCACAGGTCCACTTCCATTGATGGCTCGGTGAAGGGGAAGTACGAGGGGCGGAAACGTACTTCGGCGTCCTCGCCGAACATGGCACGGGCCCAGTGGCTCAACGTGCCTCGCAGGTTGGCGATGGTGATGCCCTCGTCAACCACGAGCCCCTCGGTCTGGTGGAACACCGGCGAATGTGTCGAGTCGACTTCGTCGGTCCGGTAGACACGGCCCGGGGCGACCGTGTAAATCGGTGGGTTCTTGCGTTCCAACATGGTGTGGATTTGCACCGTTGAGGTATGTGGGCGCATGACGAGGCCCGACCCGGCGTTGCCATTGGAATCGGCGATATGGAATGTGTCCATCATGGTGCGGGCCGGATGGTCTGGGTGAATGTTGAGCGCGTCAAACGCGAACCATTCGAGGTCCACCTCGGGCCCATCCGCGACTTCGAAGCCCAGGGAGAGGAAGTAGTCGGCGATGGCGTCGATCTTGGCGTTGATCGGGTGGCGAGCGCCAGCACGCTTACCGCCTAGGCGGGCGGTGACATCGACAGTCTCCTCGCGGAGAATGCGAGCAGCCTCTTGGGCGGTCAGGACTTCCTTGCGCTCCTCGAATGCCTCGGATACGGCGGTGCGGGCGATGTTGACGTTCTTACCTGCGGAGGCCTTGGCTTTGCCCGGCAGCGAGCCAATCTCACGGCGGGCTAGCGACAGTGGAGCTTTGTCACCTAGGTGAGCAGACTTTGCTTCAGCGAGCTGGTCAAGGTTCGCCGCAGTCGCGAACGCCTCTTGGGCGGCCTTGGTGGCCTGATTTAGCGCGTCGGGATGGAGGGCTGAACCCTCGGGGATCGCAGATTGTTCGTGATTGTCACTCATGGTTCTCTTCCGGCAGTACCCGTCAATAGCGTGGTCGAAGCGAGGCTTGTGGCAGTCGTCGCGGAGCCCAACGCGGGCTCGGAACGCTAACGAATGGCAGACTCGCGGCTGTACTTGTAGGCACGATGCTGCTAGCGCGGTGCTTCATGCGGCCTGATCTTGCGCGGCTGTGCCGCCCGCCCACCGAAAAGAGCTACGCCAAGGACCATCGACGCGGCCCGCGCTCGGCGGGCCACATAAACTCCATGTCCTTGGCGTAGATACACATGCAACTATCGTAACCGATGGGCGAAGCCGCGTCACTCTTGCGCGGCGTTGCGCTGCGAAGACGCGGTCACGTACAGGCACACGCCGGCAGCGACCGCCAAGTTCAGGCTCTCAGCCTGTCCCCAAATGGGCACCCTCACCTTGCGGTGCGCAATCGAGGCCAGTTCGCTGTCGAGGCCATGCGGCTCGGAGCCAAATAGCCAAACGATCGGACCCACCAAGTCGCCCGCGGCAGCCAGCTCGAAAACATCAGCGTCGCCACCAGCATCAGCGGCGAAGACCTGAGCACCGAGGTCACTCATCGTCGCCACGTGTTCGGCGGTGACTCCGCCCCGCACAACGGGCAGGTGAAACAGGCTGCCAGCGGAAGCCCGCACGCACTTGCCGTTGTAGGGATCGACCGATTCCTCGGGGAACACCACCGCGTCGGCCCCGGCCGCGTCGGCGGCGCGAAGAATCGTGCCAGCGTTCCCCGGGTCCGCAATGCGATCGCACACGACCACTAGCCGGGCGTCGGCGGGGACATGGTCCTCAAGGTACCTACACTCGGCAATCAAGCCCTGTGGCGTCACAGTGTCAGCCAACGCCTCCAACACCTCATCCTCCACCACATGGGTGTATGCCCCAGAACGCTCGGCAGAGGCGATGATGTCGGTGAAACGTTCGGCGGCGGATTCGGTGTAGTACAGGTCGATGATGGCACCGGCGATCGCGGCTTCAGCGACCGATTGGGGGCCCTCGGCTAGGAAACGGCGCACCTTGTCACGGTTGCGGCGGCGATTGAGCTTCCGCGCAGAAACAACCCGGGCAGAGCGCGTGGTTAGCTTCTGCCCGGGTTGTGTCGCAGTCACAGGGACCGACCTACTTCTCGGCCGGGAGGGCCTTGCGGGCCACTTCCACCAGCTGCGAGAAGGCGTCGGCGTCGCGCACGGCCAGGTCGGCCAGGATCTTGCGGTCGACCTCAACCTCGGCGGCCTTCAACCCCTGGATAAACCGGTTGTAGGTGATGCCGTTGGCGCGGGCTCCAGCGTTGATACGGCTGATCCACAGGCGACGGAACTCGGCCTTGCGGGCGCGGCGGTCGCGGTAGGAGTAGTCGTACGAGTGAAGCAGCTGCTCCTTGGCCTTGCGGTAGAGGCGCGAACGCTGACCACGGTAGCCCTTGGCGGATTCGAGTACGGCGCGACGCTTCTTACGAGCGTTGACGGACCGTTTCACGCGTGCCACAGATAATTCTCCTTGATTCAGACCGCCTAGTCGGGACGGTCACGGCTGTCTGTTTATGGGGCTTAGCGGCCCAGCATCTTCTTCACGGTGGGAGCGTCGGCCTTGGAGACACTGACGCGGCCGTCAAGCTTGCGGGTGCGCTTGCTGGACTTGTGCTCCAGCAAGTGGTTCTTGTTGGTCTGGCGGCGCATGAGCTTGCCAGAGCCGGTGACCTTGATCCGCTTCTTCATGCCACTGTGGCTCTTTTGCTTCGGCATAATGCCTCTCCTCGTATGTAGCAGGGGCGTACCCTGGCTGATTCTCGCCGCGCGAAACCGCGAGCACCAGGCGGTGATAACCGGTCGAGCCCGGTCGGATGTCCCCAAGGGGACTAATGAAGCTCTATTCGACGGCTTCCTTTTGGTCGCTGCGTGCAGCGCCCTTGCGTCCGCCACCCTTCACATCGCCTTTGGGGCGGTGAGGGGCTACAACCATGATCATGTTGCGGCCGTCCTGCTTCGGAGCCGACTCCACCACGCCTAGGTCGGCGATTTCCTCAGCCAGTTTGCTAAGCAAACGGTGCCCCAGTTCGGGGCGGCTCTGCTCACGACCGCGGAACATGATGGTGATCTTGACTTTGTCGCCCGCCTTCAAGAACCGAACGATGTGACCCTTTTTGGTGTTGTAGTCGTTCGTGTCGATCTTGGGCCGCAGCTTCATTTCTTTGATGACAGTCTGCTGCTGGTTGCGGCGAGCGGCCCTGGCCTTCTGCGCACTCTCGTACTTGAACTTTCCGTAGTCCATGAGCTTGCACACCGGGGGGCGAGCCTGCGGCGCAACCTCTACCAGGTCCATGTCCACGTCGGCTGCCAGCTGCAGGGCTTTCTCGATGGTGACAATACCTACTTGTTCACCCTGCGGACCGACCAGTCGTACTTCTCGTGACCGGATCTGTTCGTTGACGCGCAAATCGCTAATGAGGCCTCCTAGGAGATTTTGCGTGGTGGTGACCGACACAATCAGAGACCCAGAATGAGAAATGGCCCCAGCGTAGCTGAGGCCCATTCATAAAGTCGCCAGCGCGAGGCGGCGACTAGACCCGTTCCCAGCCTGTCGGCGGTTCGGGTGGGAGCTGGGCTCCGCTTGCGACGTCGCTGATCGGACAGCGACGCAGTCAAGTGTGAATTTTAGCAGGTGTTCATGACCGACCCATCAAGGCACGGGTGCGAGCTGTGATGCACACCCCTTCCGCAGGGGCGGTTAACCGTCTTGGTCGTCGCCCTCAGCGGTGCGGAACCCTTCGAGCAGCGCCCGCAGGTCACGGACGGCTTGAATGGCGAGTTCACGATCGGTCTTTTGAATGGCCATCATCGACATTTCGTCGTCGTCGGCCAGTTCCAGGGTGGCCCATGACATACCGCGTGGGAAGGAGACGCGCTCGACGACTTGCCAGGGCACGTACTTGAATGAGCCGATGTTTCGGACCCAGATGCCGTGGGAGTCGGCCCGGACTACAGGGCGGGTGAAGAGGAGGAAAAGCGCGGCGCCGAACAGGCCCAGCAGAATCATGGCGACTTGGTCGGCCGGGTGGAACACTCCTCCGGCAGCAGTGGTGGTGCCCATGAAGAAGGACAGGACAAAGAATGTCCCGGCAAAAAGAACGGCGGACACCCAGCAGGCGATGCGGGATTTGCGGGGACGAACAACCACAGACGGCGATTCGGTCATGGCTTCGCGCTCCTTTATTGCTTCCACGGTCTCAGTCTGCCACTTTCGTCTAGGTCACAGTGACGCCGGTGGGAAGTTCAATGGTCTACGGAGAGCCATTGCAAGCCATCCAGCGGCTTGGACCTGCGGATACAAGACCAGGATGCTTAGGGAAGCTGGTCGAGTTCCAGCGAGGAGTCGAAGGCCAAGAGGGTTTTGGCCTCTCCGGTGACGATGGGCCAACCGCGACGGCGGGCTCCGCACCAGGCCACGTGTCCGGCGGCGACGTTGCCGTGCTGGCGGGTACGCGACATCATGAGCCCCACGTCGCGGGCGGCTTTGCGGTCGAGCTCCATGATCACGGTGACGGGAAGTCCCAGCAGTACTTGCAGGGCGTCACGGTCGCGGCGGCGGGCTTGCGCCCAAGCCTCAGCCAATGCGCCTGAGGGCACGGCGAGGACTACTCCCTCTTTGACGGCGGTCCACACGACGGCTTGGGGGTAGGGCATGGAGGCGGCAAACCCGACGAGGGCCGATACGTCCAGAATTCGGCCACCGATCACAGTTTCGCCTCACCCTCACCGTTAGCGTCGACTCCGAGGACCTCGCGGGCCCATGCCAAATGTTCCATGCTCGGGGAGTGGCCCTTGCGGTCGAAGAGATCCTTCAGCTCTTCGAGTGAACGATCTCGGTCCAGCCGCGCTTGGACCGCGTGCTCGACATACGCCGCTACGGAATCGGCCCTGCCTGCGGCGACCAGACGGCGTATCTGGTCGACCTGTTCCCGGGGCAGGGCGACTTCTGCGTGTTCTGAGTTCACCGCTTTAGGTTATCGAGCTTCACAGTGATACAAATTGTGGCCTTCGACAATGACAGCGGCCTGCGAATACAGGTACGGTCGAGTTGACACCGATGTCATCCGGCCTGCCATGAGGGTTGTACACAAGAGCAATGGCGTGGGGATTCTCCGCCGAGGCCGCAGCTGGATCGTTCATCTCAGTGAGCGAACCAATGTGGACCAGAATGTGCCCTTTTGTGCGACCCACGTGACCTGGCTGGCTATGAAAGGCCCACTCTATGTCTAACAAAAAACCCGTGAGCGGGGAACGAAGCCACGACCCCCGGTTTCCCGAGAAATTTCTCCAGTTCATGTCAACTGGATGGGGCGACACCTCCCTGGCGAACCTGAAGCCGGTTGAGCAGGCTCCACGCCATGCGGCGCGCCGCCAGGCACTGTCGAACGCCTTCCCCGGCGAGACGCTCATTATCCCCACTGGTGGGGAAAAGGTGCGTGCGAACGACACCTTCTTTAAGTTCCGCGCGGGTACCGATTTCGCCTACTTCACCGGCGACTACGACCCCGAGGGCGTGCTCGTGCTGCACGCTGTCGCCGATGGCCACGACGCGGTTTTGTATCGGCGGGCTCGCAAGGGCACCGATTCCGATGAGTTCTTCCGTTCGGCGAAGTACGGCGAGCTGTGGATTGGCCGTCGTCACTCGCTGAGCGAAACCACCACGCTGCTGGGCCTCGAGTGCCGGGACGTGGAAGACCTCCAGAAGGCCCTCTCGGGGCTGCGCCGCGATCAGGTGCGCCTATCGCGCGGATTCGACGCGACGGTGGATTCGTGGTTCGCCGCGGAGACTGTCGCAGAGGGCCTAACCCGCGATAAGGAGTTCGACCGCGTCATGAGCGAGCTTCGGCTACGCAAGGACGCCTGGGAGCTAGCCCAGTTGCAAGACGCCGTCGACGCGACCGTACGCGGGTTCGAGGACGTGGCACGCATTCTGCCCGCGGATCGTTCGGTACCGGAGCGACTTCTTGAAGGTGTGTTTCACCAAAGGGCACGAGTGGAGGGCAACTCGATCGGCTACGACTCGATCGTGGGGGCCGGCCCGCACGCGACCACGCTGCACTGGAACACCAACACGGGGCACACCGCGCCCGGTGAGTTGATCCTGATGGACATGGGAGTGGAGAATCGCCACCTCTATACCGCCGATGTGACGCGGACTGTGCCGGTGAGCGGCACGTTCACTCCGTTGCAAAGGCAGGTCTACGAGATCGTCCTGGCCAGTCAACAAGCTGGAATGGACATCATCAAGCCGGGTGTGGAGTTCCAGGAAGTTCACACCACTTGTATGCGAGTCCTGGCTGAAGGGCTGTCTGACCTCGGTGTGCTTCCGGTCAGCGTCGACGAGGCCATGGACAAGGACAGCATGCTCTACCGCCGCTGGACTCTGCACGGATTCGGCCACATGCTGGGTCTCGACGTGCACGACTGTGCCAGCTCCAGCCCGGAGAAGTACCACAAGGGCACTTTGGAGGAAGACTACGTGCTCACCGTCGAGCCGGGGCTGTACTTCCAGGCCAATGACGAGCTCGTACCGGAGGAGCTGCGCGGTATCGGCGTGCGCATCGAGGATGATGTGCAGGTCACGGCCGATGGCCATAAGAACCTGTCGGACGGGTTGCCTCGCGAGGTCGACGAGATCGAGAACTGGATGTCAGATCAGCGCGATGCTGGAATGCGACTTCCAGGACTGAGCGACTAACGCGATTGGCCATGGCTCAATTCCCCATCACAATAGGTCAATCCGGCTGCGGGCTTGGTTCCACAAGTACTGAGTCGGAGGCCATCCGTTAAGGGAACAGAGCTGGCAGCCCGCGGATGACACGCAGTGGCAGCTGGGGCGAGGCCTTCGCATACTTGGAGGCCCCTGGCGAAATCCATCCGCGCACGTTCGCTCATTAGAGGACAAGGACTAGTCCTACCCACTCTTGTGGGAAAGGCACCTCGGAGCGGTCGTTGGGTTCAGTGCCGGTGAGTTCACTGGGGTGGGGTTAGCCCGCGATAACACGGAGCGTATAGTCCGCTTTAAGGCTTTTATCACCGCACCGGCCCCGGCGGCGGCGATATACACCGCACACCAACCGCCCGTCGCCGCCGGGGCTCTAATTCAATAAGTATCGCCTTCGGGCGTTGCGGGCCTCGCGTTAACGCGAGGCCCAATTTTTATGCTTCTTAGGGCCGGTTGCGGACGGTGTTAATCGCCGATGCCAGCACAGGGCACAGCGTCCTTTTGGATTCCAGCCCGAGTTTCTCCAGCTTCGCCCAGAACGCCTCTGCCCCAATGGAAAAGGCCGACGCGAATCCCTGCGGACCACAGTGGCAGTAACACAGGCTGGGAGGAAAAATGTATTCGCCGACATCAATTATGAAAAGTAGAGTGCAAAGATGCACTCCCCAGCTATCACGTCGACCACGCGCGCTTCACTCCTCCCCCTCCTAGCCGCCGGAATCACGATTATGGCGTGGGCATCCGGATTCGTCGCGGTCCGACACCTCGCCGGGGACGTATCCTCCGGAGCACTCGCATTGGGCCGCATCGGCAGCGCCGCCCTGGCATTGAGTGTCATCGTCTTCATCTACCGCCGATACTCCCCGGCCCAACGGGCTCAACCACTGTTGCCGCGCCGCCGCCACCTGCCCTTGCTGACGCTATCGGCCATACTGTGGTTTGGTATCTACCATCTGGCGCTAAATCAGTCGGTCCACTACATTGACGCTGGGACTGCGGCCCTGGTGACCAACACCGCGCCCATCATCATCGCGGTCCTCGCCGGGCTGTTTCTCCGTGAAGGGTTCTCGGTCCCACTGCTGGTGGGCATGGGTGTGGCCCTCATTGGAGTCATCGTCATTTCCATGGCCAATAGCAGCGGATTCGACGCCAGTCTTCTCGGCATCGCGCTTTGCCTGGTATGCGCCGTGACATGGGCAGTTGGCGTAGTCGCGCAAAAACCCCTGCTCGATGAAGGGCTTTCCGCACTAAACGTCACCTGGTGGTCATGCGTCATCGGAGCACTCATGTGTCTACCCTTTGCGGTCAATCTGGCCTCTGATGTCTCCGCGGCTGGGTGGACGGCTCTTTGGTGGACCGTCTACCTTGGCGTCATTCCCACCGCACTCGGCTTCACCACCTGGGCATGGGCCGTTACCCGTATGGGCGCCGGACGTTTGGCGGGCAGCCTCTACCTCGTTCCACCGACGGTGATCCTCATGGGCTGGGTCGTGCTGGCCGAGGTGCCACCGGCGATGGCGATCCTCGGTGGAGCGCTGTGTTTGCTAGGCGTGGCCATCACCCGCTATCAAAGGCGCAATCCCGCACCGCGACAGACCACAAACACCGCCGAGGACATGATGCAACCACAGAAACCCGCCAGTGCGGCTAAGAAATTATCGACCGGAGCCGGTGGACATAATCGCACTTCAGACACCTGCCACAGGGGTGCGCCAGCGGCTAGCGGTGCCCCAAGTTTCGAAATTTTTCCCGATCTGGGGAACCCAGTTGCGCAATTGATCGTCTCAACCGTATGAATACCTCACGAGACACCAAGACGCGGCCGGTTGTTGCCACCGGTGCTCTCGCATTTTCCTCGGCGCTGCTCCTGGCAGCGTGTGGAACAGCCGACGAGGGCAACACTGACAACGCGGAAAACGGCTCCATCGATCCATTTTTGGTGGCCATAGAATCGGACACCTTCGAGGCCCAAGGAACGGTCCTCCAAGGCCCCGACGACGAGGCACCCCAGCTGTGCCAGGTGGTACAGCACAGTCTTCCTCCCCAATGTTCGGGCATCGACCTCGAAGGCTGGGATTGGGACGATGTCAACCATGAATCCGAGGCCGATCACCGGTGGGGTGAATACACCGTTACCGGCACCTACGACGGGCAGACTTTCACCCTCACCGAAGACCCGCGCGAGAACGAGGTCGGGATACCGGTTGAGGACGAAGACGGCGTCACCTTCACTACTCCCTGTAGCGAACCTGACGGCGGCTGGGAGCCCGAAGACACCAGCTTGACCTCAGACGAAGCGTTGCACGACGCCATGGGCTTGGCGACCCAACGCGACGAATTCGCCGGGCAATGGATCGACAACAACAGCACCCTCGAGGGCGAAAACGACGTCGAATCGCTGATCTACAACGTGACCGCGACGGAAAACCTCGATGAGATCGAAAGCGAACTACGCGGAGTCTGGGGCGGAAACCTATGTGTTTCGGAGGCTAAATACACCCACCAAGAGCTGCTTGAGATCCAAGCGACCATGGAGGAAGAGCTAAGTGACAGCTTTATCCACATCGGGGTCAACGAGGTTGAAAACCACGTTGAGGTTGAGGTCACAGTCGTAAGCACGCAGGCCCAGGCCGACATCGACGAGCGATTCGGAGAAGGAGCTGTGGAGTTCAACAGCTGGCTGCGACCAGTTAAGTAGCCACACTCACCACATGAAAAGAGCATAAAGGCTCTTCCGGGAACTTTACGCGCAAAGGGTAGGTGAAGCCCTTCTAAGTCTGACCGAGACTCCCAGACTTAGGAGGGCTTCACCGTGTTTGGACCTCGGCGCCCTCCCTCTTCGCCCGGCCAGCGCGCGCCACCGGCGTCTGTCGACGAGCCAGCCTCATCGGCCTCACGCCAACACCTGAGGAAAAATCTCTTCCTACTGTGCACATAGCCAATGGCCAGCTGCTACACCGGGTACCTACCCGCCGGATCTGTCTCACTCGGCCTGCGCAAGCAGCGGAGCCCCCATCTGTGGCAGGTGTATAAACGAGTTATGGACCACCCACACAAGCCCGCGGGCGAGAGCCCCCAGGGCGCTTTGACCTATTCCTCATATCTGGCGCTGGACGAACTACTCGCCGCGCAACGTCCGCGCTCCGATGAACATGACGAAATGTTGTTCATCATCATCCACCAAGTCTATGAACTGTGGTTCAAGCAAATGCTGCACGAACTGCACGAGGTTCAACGGCGCATGAAACTGGGCGAGACCACGAGCACGCTTCGTACGCTACGCCGCTCATTGAGCATCCTCAAAGCCGCCGTCGCCAACATTGACGTGCTGGAAACCATGACCCCCACTCAATTTGCCAGCTTCCGCTCCCGCCTTGATGCCTCCTCGGGCTTCCAAAGCGCCCAATTTCGGCAGTTGGAGGCCCTCATGGGCCGCCGGGACGACTCGGTGTTGCGTCACTATGCCCCCGACAGCAGCGAATACGCGGCCATCAAACAAGAGCTGACCAGCCCGAATCTGTTCGACTCGTTCTTGACCTACCTGTCGCACCGCGGCTATGCGGTTCCCACCGATCGAGACGTGACCCAGCCTTTGGAGGCCTGCGAGCCGGTCCAGGACATCTTGATCGAGGTCTATGCCAAGGACGAGGGTCCCGCCTTCGTCGCCGAGCAAATGGTCGACCTCGACGAGGGCTTCCAAGAATGGCGCTACCGCCACGTCATGATGGTCAAACGCACCATCGGGGACAAAATGGGCACCGGGGGTTCCTCTGGCGTCAACTACCTGCAATCCACCACGTTCACTCCGGCCTTCCCGGACCTGTGGGCGGTAAGGAGCAAACTGTGAACTTGGGAGAACTGACATCCTCCCCCAACGTTCTGGCCTCGCATTACTCTCGATTTCAGGTCGCCGACCGGCTCCTGTTGACCGGCCATTCGCATCAGGCATGGCCGGATGTGGCCCTCGATGGACTCACGGAGAGTTTCACCTCAGCCGCCCGCGGCGTTGACGCAAAGTGGGACGACGCGCTGGCCAAGGCCGACGACCTACGAGCAGCGGTACGGGCGTGGATTCAGGACCCAGGCGCGGATATTGCGCTAGGGTCCTCGACGCACGAATTGTTGATTCGATTGCTGTCCGGTTTTGGGATTTTGGGTGCCAAGGGTTCCGGATCTGGTCGAGGCAAGATCATCACCACGGACATGGAATTTCATTCGGCTACCCGGCAATTGCAGCGACTGGCCGAAGACGGGCTTGAGGTGGATGTCGTCTCGGCTCAGCCGGTCTCGACCCTGTCGGAGCGAATCGCCGCTCGCTGCGATCACCACACCGCCGCTGTGCTGGTCTCCTCGGTCCTCTTCACGACCTCGCAGCGAATTCCACATCTGGACCTGTTGGCGACCAAAGCTAGCAAGGTCGGCGCGGAGTTCATTGTCGACGCTTACCACCACATCGGACCGTCCGTCTTTTCGGTGGCCGACCTCGGGTTGGATTCGGCGTGGATAGTCGGCGGTGGCTACAAGTATCTGCAGTGGGGCGAGGGAGTGTGCTGGATGCGGCTACCTGCTCATGCCCAGCAACTTCGACCGGTCGTCACCGGCTGGTACGCACAGTTCGGAGCGCTTTCGGAGTCCAACGAGTCCGGCCAGGTCGCCTATGGACCAGGCGGACAACGCTTCGCCGGTTCCACCTATGACCCCACCAGTCATTACCGGGCGGCTGCCGTCGCGACCTTTTTCGCTGAACAGGGACTAACGGCCTCGTTTTTGGAGCAGGTGTACCGCCACCAGGTCGGGGTACTCATGGACGCCTTCGACGGGCTCGACCTCCCCGATTCGGTGGTGACTCGGGACCGGTCGATGGCCACTGAGGACCTAGGCGGCTTTCTGACCCTGTCCAGCCCTCACGCTGCCCAACTACAGCAACGTCTTGCTGACAAGGAAGTTCTCACCGACGCCCGAGGCGCTTTCCTTCGCTTTGGACCAGCGCCTTATCTCACCGACGACCAGCTGCGCGAAGCGATGTCCATCTTGGGCGAAGTGGCACGCACGGTGTGATCCATGATGTTTTACTTGAGCCCTCGGCGAGGGGCCTGGCGCTGCACGCGGCCCTTGCCGAGGGCCGCGTGACAGTCCGCCAATGAGCACGAATGGACAACGTGGGCCCACTTGCGCCTCGATCGACTGCTATACGAGGTGACCTGTGTTCAAGCTGCCCGCGCCCGCGGCCTGGATGCGTTGGTTTCGAGGCAGGCTCCTTGACGTGGATGCCAGTGCACCTATCGATCTCCCCGTGCGTGAGCCACTACCGTTTCGGCTCTTGGGCCAGCGCCATGAATTCCAACCGGTTTCCAAAGGGGCATCGCGTGTAGAAGCGTACGTAGCCCGCAGAGACCGTCTTTTGGTCGGCTGCGCTGCCGTCGTTGCGGTACATGGGATGATTTTCCAGTTCACCGTCCCAGGTGACTGGGTAATTGGCGGACTGCAGGCGGTCGGCCAACGCCGTTAGGGATTCGATATCGCCCCAGACGATTCCCGGATGCACTTTCGGTGGGGCCTGGAAGCCGGGAATCGCTCCGAGGTGGAACTCGATGTTCCCTCCGGTGGGGCCTCGGAACCACTTTCCGCCTCGAGTCGCCAGCGCCGGTGGTTTCGCCAGTTCTGTAAGCCCGAGGATATCGACATAGAAGGGGGCTAGTTTGGCCTCTTCTCCGACGGGGAATCCCAGTTGGATGTGGTGAATACCAAAGTACATGTCGTGCCCTTCCCGTGATATGCTCACAGCAATCTTAACAAGACGTACGTACGGTTTGGTTCGCGAGTGTGCCATCCATCGCCAGATGTGCCACCTGCGCCACCAATCCATTTCACTAAGGCAGACTAAGAGTGCTGCAAACTACGAACTAATAGGAGTACAAGTGGTGAGCAAGGACTCCTTCGGCGCCCGCGGAAAGCTTTCCGTCAACGGCACCGAACACGACATTTTCCGCATCGACACGGTCGAGGGCCACCAGCGCCTTCCCTTCAGCCTCAAGGTGCTGCTGGAAAACCTACTGCGCAACGAAGACGGCGCGAACATCACCGCCGACCACATCCGCGCCCTCGGCAACTGGGATGCCAAAGCCGACCCCAGCGTCGAAATTCAGTTCACGCCCGGTCGCGTCATCATGCAAGACTTCACCGGCGTCCCTTGTGTAGTCGACCTGGCGACCATGCGCGAAGCCGTATCCGACCTCGGCGGGGACCCCGCCACCATCAACCCGTTGGCCCCTGCCGAACTGGTGATCGACCACTCGGTCATCGTCGACTACTTCGGCAGCCCCGACGCCTTCCAGCGCAACGTGGAACGTGAATACGAGCGCAACCGCGAGCGCTACCAGTTCCTGCGCTGGGGCCAGACTGGATTCGACGAGTTCAAAGTCGTTCCGCCGGGAACTGGCATCGTCCACCAGGTCAACATTGAAAACCTCGCCCGCGTGGTCATGACGCGCGATGGCGTCGCCTACCCCGACACGTGTGTCGGTACCGACTCGCACACCACGATGCAAAACGGCATCGGCGTGCTGGGCTGGGGCGTAGGCGGTATCGAGGCTGAGGCCGCGATGCTCGGCCAATCGATTTCCATGCTGATCCCCCGCGTCGTTGGATTCAAACTGACCGGGAAGATGCCCGCTGGCGCTACCGCCACCGACCTGGTTCTAACCATTACGCAGATGCTGCGTGAACATGGTGTCGTCGGTAAGTTTGTCGAGTTCTACGGTGAGGGCGTAGGCACCGTTCCGGTGGCCGACCGCTCCACGCTGGGCAACATGAGCCCCGAATTCGGTTCGACGTGCGCGATGTTCCCGCTGGACGAGCAGACCACTGACTACCTGCGTATGACCGGACGCACCGAGGAAGAGATCGCCTTGGTCGAGGCATACGCCAAAGAGCAGGGCATGTGGCACGACCCGAAGGCAGAACCGGCCTACTCGGAGTACCTGGAACTTGATCTGAGCACGGTCAAGGCCTCGATCGCTGGGCCGAAGCGCCCCCAGGACCGGATTGAGGTTTCCGCGGCGGACACCGCTTGGCGTCGCGACGTGGCCAACTATGTCGATGGTTTTGAGGGCGACCGCCCCTCGAACCCGCAGACGGTCTATTCCAACGGCAAAGAGTTCGAGGTAGACCACGGCGCGGTCGTTATCGCCGCCATCACCTCGTGCACCAACACCTCAAACCCGTTTGTCATGGTCGGCGCGGGCCTGCTGGCGAAGAACGCCGTCGAGGCGGGCTTGCTGACGAAACCGTGGGTTAAGACATCGCTGGCCCCGGGCTCGAAGGTCGTCACCGACTACCTCGAGCGCGCCGGATTGGACACCTACCTTGACAAGCTGGGCTTTAACCTCGTCGGTTACGGCTGCACCACCTGCATTGGCAACTCCGGTCCACTGCCCGAAGAGGTCTCGGCCGCCGTCAACGCCGGCGACCTCGCCGTGTCGGCGGTGCTGTCGGGTAACCGAAACTTCGAGGGACGCATTAACCCCGATGTGAAGATGAACTACCTGGCTTCGCCGCCGCTGGTGGTCGCTTACGCGCTGGCGGGGTCGATGGACTTTAACCTCGAGACGCAACCGCTGGGCACCAACGCCGAGGGCAAAGAGATCTTCATGCGTGATATCTGGCCCTCCTACGATGAGATCGCCGCGGTGGTCCATTCCAACATCGGCCGCGACATGTTCCTGGAGCAGTACGCCTCGGTGTTTGAGGGCGACGAGACGTGGAAGTCGCTGCCGATTCCAACGGGCAATCTGTTCGAGTGGGACGAGAACTCCACCTACGTGCGCAAGGCACCGTTCTTCGAGGGTATGTCGGCTACTCCGGAACCAGTGGAGGATGTACAGGGCGCTCGCGTCCTCGCCAAACTTGGCGACTCCGTGACAACCGACCACATTTCTCCGGCCAGCACCATCAAGGCCGACAGCCCGGCCGGACAGTACCTGCGCGAACAGGGCGTCGAACCCGCCGACTTCAACTCCTACGGCTCGCGCCGAGGTAACCACGAGGTCATGATCCGCGGGACCTTCGCCAATATCCGTCTGCGCAACCAGTTGGCTCCCGGCACCGAGGGCGGCTGGACCCGTGACTTCACCGCCGAGGGCGGCCCGGTCACCACGATTTACGAAGCGGCTCAGAACTACGCGGCGGCTGGCGTGCCGCTGGTCGTGCTGACAGGTAAGGAGTACGGCACCGGGTCTTCCCGCGACTGGGCAGCCAAGGGCACCCGTCTACTGGGCGTCAAGGCTGTGGTGGCAGCGTCGTATGAACGTATCCACCGTTCGAACCTGATCGGTATGGGTGTGCTGCCTTTGCAGTACCCCGAAGGCGAGAACGCCGACACCTTGGGCCTGACCGGTGAAGAGACCATCTCCATCACCGGCATCTCCGAGATCAACAATACGATCCCCGAGACAGTGAACGTGAAGGCTGTCGCGCAAGACGGCTCAACTGTCGAATTTGACGCGACCGTACGGCTGGACACGCCTGGGGAAGCCGAGTACTACCGCAACGGCGGCATCCTGCAGTACGTGCTGCGCAACCTGCTCAACAAGTAACGTGTTTTAGTCTGGGGCCTGGCCCGAGACTGGCAACACGGCGATGGGGACGGCCCGAGGGCCGTCCCCATCGCCATTTCTGGATTACAGAGGACTGAAAGGGAGGCGACTGCCACCAGACGGTGGGTGCGTGCGCCAAGATCACCGTGGCTTGAGAGTATTTCTGCATGCACATTGGTCAGCCGCTCCTTCGCTTCCTGCGAGCAGGGATCTTCGCGGCTGTCTGCGTCACCGTCTCGGCAGGGCTGCACCGGCTGGCTGGCGGCGAATCGATTTCATGGCTGGGTTACACGGCCGCAGCCTTGTTCATTGGCGCGGGCGCCTATGTTCTCGCCGGTCGTCAGCGCGGCATTACGACAATCCTGTCAGCTTGTCTGACCAGCCAGGTCCTCTTGCATATTCTTTTCACCCTCGGGGCCGACCCGGCCGGGGCTGGTACGCACACCCATCATCAGCCAATGGCGATGGTGCTTCTCCACGCTGCGGCGGCCGGGGTTTCGGCAGTGTGGTTGGCCCGAGGTGACGCCGCACTAGCGGCATTCTTCGACTATCTGCTTCTATGGCTGGCGCCCGCGCTGATTGCGTTCATGGCCGCCGCTATCCCGCTGGTCACCAGCCTGGTTGTCCGGGCTAAGGCGGAATGCCCGCGCCGCTCGCAACTGACGGGGCTGGCCTTGGTCGCGCCCCGGCGGGGACCACCGGCGTGCGTGCTCATTTAAGTCCTATTTCTGGGGTCAGTCGCATGTAACGCACTGGGCCAGACAGCTGTCGCTGTCTTGGCTGACTCCATTTCCTGCACGAATCGCTCGTCGGCCGCCGCGTCCTTGGATTGCTTGTCAAGGCCGCAGCGACGCCTTTATCCGTCCGGTCACCTTGACTGGCCGCGGCCAGGCCCACGCGCATTAAGTGATCGATCCTCACTTCCGCTCAAGGCCAGTTATGACGCTGACCCGAGGACTTCGGCGAACCCGAGCCGTGCCATCGGCCCTCTCATCGTTTCGACAGAATCAGGAACACTTGTGACCACTGCACGTTCTCTTCATACCCTTTCACCACGTTGTCTTGTCGGCGCCACCGCCGCGTTCGCAGCCACCATGACGCTCATCGGCTGCGGCAGCAACCACGAGCCGGTCTCTGAAACTCCAGCCTCCACCATGGCCGACGCGGTCACGGTCACCGACGCCTGGGTGGCGGCGACCGATGATGCCATGACCGCCGCTTTCGGCATCATCGAGAATTCCTCCGCCACCGAGGTGCGCATAGTCGAGGTCGCCAGCGAACTATCCATCATGGAACTACACGAGGTGGTGGCGGTGGACGGGAACACCACCATGCGTCAAAAGGAAGCAGGATTCACCATCCCCGCGCACGGTGAACACGAACTAGTCCGGGGCGGCGACCATTTCATGTTCATGAGCCTCGAGGAGCCCATAACTGCCGGGGACATTGTCGCGATCACGCTGATCTTCGACGATGACTCGGAACTCACCGTCGATACCATCGCCAAAGACGCCACTGGCGGCGAAGAAGAGTACGAGTCCGGCGACAACCACGCCGACCACACTGAACACGACCACAATGGGCACGGAAAGAGGGACTCCGTATGAGTGCCTCAGAAAATCAACTAAGCAGGAGGCGACTACTAGGCTACGCGGCCGCCACCACTGGCGTCGCCGCCAGCGCCGCCGCCGGGGCCATGGGTGGCCACATGATTTCCCAGCGGGTACGACCTCAACCGACCGACGACTCGGAAATGGCCTCTCAACGAGTGGAGGCGTTTTTCGGCCCACATCAGGCAGGAATCGCGACCGATCCGCAAGCCCATGCGCTATTGCTGGCATTCGACCTCAATGAGGAAGTCGACCTGGAGCGTTTCATGGCGCTGATGCGGATCATCTCCGATGATGCGGCCCGGCTGACTCAGGGGCAGCCAGCGCTGGCCGACAATGACCCGACGCTGGCGAAGAACCCGGCGGGGCTGACTGTCACGTTCGGGTTCGGCCCCATGCTGTTTACAAAACTGGGCTTGGCCACCCAGCTGCCGGAGGGACCGGTCCGTATCCCTGGATTCGATATCGACCGACTTGACGTGCAATGGACGGATGGGGATCTTATCGTCCAGTTGTGCGCCGACGATGAACTGGCGCTTATCCACGCACAGCGCATGATGGTCAAGGATCTACGTGCTTTCATGAGTGTGCGCTGGGCACAGCGCGGTTTTCGGCCCCTACCGACAGTCCTCAGTGACACGCCGCGCAATGTCATGGGGCAGCTCGACGGTACCTCTAATCCTCGACCGGGAACCGATGAGTTCTCACAAACGGTGTGGGCTGATGCGGCCCCTGATGTTCCGGAATGGTTCACCGGTGGAACGACCATGGTGGTGCGGCGCATCCGAGTGGAGTTGGATGAATGGGACCGGCTCGATGAGGTCGGTAAGGAACTGGCGCTGGGTCGCAAGATGGATTCCGGCGCACCGTTGGGAGGGACTGCTGAGCACGACGAGCCGGACTTTGCGGCCCGGAAGGAGGGCGGGTTGCCCGTGATTCCGACCAATGCCCACATTCGGCGGGCTCATAGCGACGATGGGGCGCGGATTTTTCGCCGTAGTTACAACTTCGATGCGGGGCCGACTGCTGGGGGAACGCCTGAGGCGGGGCTGTTGTTCGTGTCGTTTCAGGCGCGGCTGCGCCAGTTCGTGGCGATTCAGGAGCGCTTGGCGGAGGCCGACATGCTCAATTCGTATACGACCCCGGTGGGTTCCTCGGTCTTCTTTGTCCCGCCAGGCTGTGAATATGGGGGCTGGGTGGGGCAGACACTGTTGGATCGCTAGGAACGGTTCTCGCTCCTGGGGACGACTCGTAGATAGGAGCGGGTGACCACCTCCTCAACCGAGGGATGGAGCGGGCCTGTGGCCCGCTCCATCCCTGTGCACTGTTCCGACCGATGTGTGTGACCCGATGGGTGGCGAGGCTCCCCACGTCGACGACGGGGGTCTAGCTGCCGATCAACCACACCGGCGCGGTTCGAGCATTTCCATTTCGTTGGAGTCGCTTGGGGGAAGTCCAACCCAATGGCGACGAGGCACCTATCTGATCGTTGACTGTGGATCCGGCTACCTTAAGGATCGGCGGCTAGCCCTCCCCCGCTTGACTTCCGACAGCTTTGGCAGGCCGCAGCATCGCCCAGGCCATCCACAGCAAACCCAATCCCAGCACGAGGCCATGTCCGATGCGAGCCGCCGGTGGGGTGAAAAACTGCGGCAGGTACAACGCGAATCCTCCGGCCATGATGACCGCCGACCAGCGGTGCGCGATTCCGGTGCGCCACAGTGCCACCGCGGCCATGACCGCGCCCAGCGCCAAGGCCACCAGACCGAGGCCAAAGAAGGTCATGGCAAGGCTATGTTCACGAATCTGATCGGCGAGGGCGACAGCCTCACCTGCGGACAATTCCTTAGCCACGGTGTTGAGCGTGAATGTCTCCAACCCGTAGTAGGGCAAGGTGAGGCCGACTCCGGTCAAGAAAGTGGCGGCGGCCGCGGTGAGCAGGCGAGTATGTGGCCCAGCGTTTATCCATCCGGCGAAGGTCCATAGACCCACGGCAGTGGCAATGAAACCGACCATTCCCAGGCAATGTGAGACCAACCAGGCGTCGGAGGCGAACGCAGCGGCGTTCGCTACCGTGTCGCCCTCAGTCTTGTCGCCCCAAGGACGCAGGGTCGGATAGAGAATGAACGCGATGCCCGCCAGCGCGAAGCTGGTCGCACCGAGGAGTGACCGTGTTGATGGGTGGGTGCCCATGGGGTGTCCTTTCATTGATGAGGTTTCCTGTCTCTCATGCTAGTGGGACACCCTGCGGCCCAATGGTTGGGAAGTGGCGGCGAAAGTGGTCTTCGAGGTCGACTTTTACCCATCGGTGGATGGCTGAGGGATCATAGATCGCGCTGGGGCAGTATGAGCGGAGAGCCCTCGACGGTCGTCGTCGTCACCGGGTGTTGATACACCTGGCTGATCAGCTCGGGCCGCAGCACTTCCTCGGGGGTGCCGCTGGCGGCAACGGTTCCCTGGTCGAGTAGGACGATGCGGTCGCTATAGGCGGCGGCGAGGTTCAGGTCGTGCAAGACGACGATAATGCCCCTCTCTTGTGCCGCCAGTTCCCGCAAGGTGCGGCCGACGAGTTCTTGGTGGCGCAAGTCGAGTGCGGCGGTTGGTTCGTCGAGCAACAAGACCCGAGTGTCTTGAGCCAGAACGCGAGCGAGCATCACGCGGGCCTTTTCGCCTCCGGAGAGGGTGTTGAACGCCGTGTGTCGCATGTGCGTGACATCGCAGCGGGCCATGGCCGCCTCGACGTGGTCCTCGTCGTGTTCCTCGGCGGCGGTCTTAGCCCACGGGTTGCGCCCCATCCGCACGATGTCGACCACGGTGAAGGGGAACGATACGGTGTGTGCCTGTGGCAAGACAGCTTGCCGGCGGGCGATCTCCAACGCGGGTAGGCGTTCGATGGGGGTGCCGTAGAGGGTGATGTCGCCGCTAGTGGGTTCGAGGTCGGTGCATATCGCGGCCAACAAGGTGGATTTTCCTGCCCCGTTGGGGCCTACAAGGCTGACGACTTCGCCGTGTTTGACCGTGAGGTCGACCCGGTCGAGCACCCGTCGGCCTCCCCGGTCCACGATCAGGTCGCGGACGTTGACCACGTGGCCTTCATAGTGGGAACGGAATCGTTCCACCTCATCGTGGCTGTGGCGCAAGAGCGCGGAGAACATTAGGCCCATCCTCCTTGGCGTCGGCGGGTCCGGCGCAAGAGCCAGAAAAAGAACGGGCTGCCCACTAGCGCGGTGAGGACCCCTAGCGGTAGTTCGGCGGGGGCGGCGATGGTACGAGCGGCCAAGTCCGCCCACACGAGGACGGCTGCGCCTCCGAGCATGGACAGTGGTATGAGGACGCGGTGGCCCGGGCCGATTGCCATGCGCAACAGGTGCGGTACCACGAGCCCGATAAATCCGATGACACCGGATACGGCGACCGCCGCCGCGGTCAGGAGGGCGATGACTCCGATGAGGACGATCCGCATTCGTTCCACGTTGACACCTAGGTGGCGGGCGGGCCGCTCTCCCAGCGATAGCAAGTCTAGGCTGCGGGCGTACAACGGTGCGATGATCAGGCCAAGCGCGGCCAATGGCAGGATCGCGATGACTTTGGGCCAGGTGGCTTGGGCGAGGGAACCCATCTGCCAGAAGGTGATCGAAGTGATTTGCGATTCATCGGAGATGAAGATCAGGAGCCCGATGCCCGCTCCGGCGAAGGCGTTGATGGCAACCCCCGTCAAGATCAAGGTGACAACCTCGGTCTTTCCGCCTGATCGCGACATCGCGTAGACGACCACGACGGTGATCAGGCCGGTGATGAAGGCACATACACCGATGGTCCAGGTACCGGCGAAGGTGAGGCTGAGGGCGATGGCGGCCACGGCGCCGACTGAAGCTCCGGTGGAGACGCCAATGATGCCCGGCTCGGCCAACGGGTTGCCGAACATTCCCTGCATAAGGGTGCCTCCGACCGCGAGGCAGGCACCGACGACGCAGGCGAGCACGACGCGGGGGAACCGAATGTTCCATAGGACGTCTTCACCGAAGTCATCCACCGGGCCTCCGCCGAGTCCGAGTCGGTTCGCTATGGAGTCCAACACTTCTGAGACGCCGATGTGGTAGGCGCCGGTGCCAGCCGAGACCACGATTCCCGTGGCCAGCACCGCGATCATGGCGATGGTCAAGAGAGCCGGTCCGCCAATGCGGCTCAGCCGTGAGTTCTCGTGCCGCTGTTGTTGGTTTAGCGACCTTGGCGGGGATTGTGGAGGGTTGGTCTCGGTTACCGTCATTGGACCGAACCGTGAATCTGCGCGCTGAGCGATGTGATGACATCGGCTGTGCGGGGGCCGTAGTTGAGCAAGACACCGTCGGCGATCGCGGCGACTCGCCGGTTCTGTCCAGCCGGGGTCTGGGCCACGCCCGCCAATTGCAGGAGCCCGTCGACACCGCCGACGGAATCGAGACCTTTTGTCATGGTGAGGAACGCGTCGGGTTGTGCCGCGGCCATGGCCTCGGGGGTCAAGGGGACGAAGTCGCCTTCGAGCCCAGCTTCCTTGCCCGCGTCAATCCCTCCGGCCGCCTCGATGATGTCGCTGGCTCCGGAGTTGGTGCCGCCCAGGAAATATACCGACGCCGATCCTCGCAAGTACAGGAACGCCACGCGTAGTGGCGGTCCTTCCCCGGTAGTGGCCGCTGCGGAGCTTATGCGTTGGTCGGTGTGTTCGATGAGGTCATATCCGGCCTGAGGTACGCCCAAAGCGGTGGCTATGGCGTCGATTCGTGGGTTGATCCCGGCCAGATCTGTGACAGAGTCAAAAGTGGCGATGGTGGCTCCGGCGGCACGCAATTGGTCCAAGGTCGCATCGTCGGCCGAGGCCGGTTCGGTGAGGATGAGCGTTGGCTGGGTGGACAGGACTCCTTCGACCGATACGTCGTGGCCGTGGGAAATCAGTGGTAGATCGGCGGCTTGATCGAAGGTTGCCGTCACATCGCGGGCGACGATACGGTCCCCCAGCCCGAGGGTAAAGACGATCTCGCTAATCGCGCCTGAGAGTGGCACTATCCGGCTGATGTCGGTGATGGTGATCTCTTGTCCCGTGGCGTCAGTGACGGTGACCGGCAGCTCTGGGGTCGCTGTGGTTTCTATGGGTTCGACTGCGGTGGGAACTGCGTCGTTGTCGACCGTCGCGGCTGACGTTGGGTCTGGCGTGTCTCGCAGCCCCCACCAGAGGCCACCGACGGCCAGTCCGGTGGCGGCGGGAACCCCCAGTAGCAGTGAGCGACGACGGAGACGGCGAGACATATGGTTTTTCCTTACGCTGGGGCGATTCACCGGATGGCAGGGCGAGGGGCTCGTTCGTAGGGGTATGTGTCGCCGGGGCTCGACCTAGCGTTGAGACCGGCCCGCACCGGGCGGTCGGTTGGCATGGCCTCGCTCATGGCTGTTGGTAGGGGGCGGTTGCGCTGGCGCGGTCTGGGGCCGCAGTTTCCTCCCTGGCGTGCAGAAGGTTCATGTCGTGGCCCCTGCTGACTACGGGGCAGGGGCCACAACATGAACCCTGGGCTCGCCATTGCCGCGACGCTGGGTGGTCGCTGGCGGTGGGAGGAGCGAGCCCGCCGAGGAGTGGAAGGTGAGTGACCACATCCTCGAATCAGAACTTAGCATAGCCTAACCTAACTTAGAAGTGGCCCCACCAAGAAATCTCGCAACTATTTAGGTTAGTCTAACCTAAGTAAATCTTGGAGGTTTCACAGATGCCCCGGCTTTTCCCTCGCCTTCGCGCAGGTCAGACCCACACTGGCCCCGTGTGCCGCCCCGCTGAGGTTGGCACGCCCCGCGCCTTTCTCGCGCTCATCGGCCTCGCCGCTGGGCTCATCGTCGTTCTCCCGTCACCTGCCTTCGCCGAAGAGGAACACACCGTCTCCGGCGGACGACTCGACTGGGGCGTCCGCGATAGCTTCGTCAACTATGTGTCTGGGCCCATCGCGCAAGGCAATGTCAACCTCGATGAGGGACTCTCCACCCACAGCGGCGCCTTCCGCTTTCACAGCGCCCACGGCGACTACTCCGGCACCGGACAGCTGAGGATCTCCTATCAAGGATCAGTTCACTTCACAGGGCACCAGCAAGACGATGGCAGCTTTGAACTGGATTTGCGCTTGTCCAACCCCACCATCGACATCACCGATTCCGGCAGCAAGCTCTACGTCGACATCGACCGCCCAGACGGCAGCTTCGATCAAGTCGCCTTCGCCGAACTGGGCATATCCAGCAGTGCCACGGCCGGACAATCCACGACCGTTAGCGCCCAGACAGTGGGCGTCACGCTCACCACCGAAGGAGCCGAATCCTTCGCCGGGTTCTACCACCCAGGCGAAGAACTGGCCCCACTGAGCTTCACCGGCGACCTCACCCCCATCGAGCCCGAACCCTCAGCTGCCGAACCCACCGACGACTCCACACAGCAACTGGTAGCAGGCGCATTGGACTGGGGAGTCCGCACCACATGGCGTGAATTCATTACCGGAGATATCGCCCAGGGCGGTTGGCGGGTTGACCACGGAGCACAAGACGGCGGAGCGGTATTTCGCTTCGAAGAAGCCCGCCAGCGAGGCGTCGGTGAGGAAATCCTCGATCAAGACGGTCAGGGCGCGCTGGCCTTCTCAGGTGAAGTCTCCTTTTATGGCAACGACATCGACCTCTCTATCAGCGACCCCGACATAACCTTCAATGCGCACGTTGGCACATTGAGCGCACTAGTCGATGATCAACGACTCCCACTGGTGACCTTCTCCCCCGACTGGGATCACACAGATGGCCTGCTGCAACTGGCCGAGGCCGAGACCTCTCTGTCCGAGGAAGCCGTGGAGGTATTCAACGGCTTCTACCAGGCTGGAGAACCAATGGATCCCTTGAGCCTCAGCATCCCTCTGGAACCTGGGGTTCAACCCACAGCACTGCCGAACCTCGGGTCAGACCCCGTCGAAGTCTCCCCGGCGCATCAGGAAGACCAGCCGGACTCATCGGTGCCGACACTGCCATGGCTGCTGGCCATAGCGGCCATCATTGTGCTCGGCGCAGGCATAGCGCTGAGGTTCGCGCTACGACGCCGCGCCGCGGCCGCCAACGACCAGGACCGCTCGCACACCGAGCAAAGCCAGATCGAACCACAGTCTTCCTCTCTCTCGGAGTCCGATGCCGAGACTGAGGAAAAACCCCAGCCCCCCACGCAGACTGAGTCTGCCTCAACCACCCATCCTGACAAGGAGTAAAGACACCCATGTCCCCATCCACTCAACCGCGCCGGTCTCGCAAACGGCGTGCCGCACTTGCGGTAGCAGCGATGTTCGCCGCCCAAGGCGCGCTATTCCTCGCCCCGCAAACCGTCTCCGCCGACGAAAGCCAGTCGTTCCCCATCGTGGACGGCTTCCTCGACTGGGGATTCAAGGAATCCTTCCGCAACTACGTGTCTGGGCCCATCGCCGGCGGTGACATCACCGTGTCTGACGGAGCCGAACGCAACGGCGACGGCTCGTTTAGATTCACCGACGCCACCGGAGAGTACTCCCGCACCAGCCACAACGTTTCGGTGGAGACCGAAGGGACCGTGCACTTCCACGGTCACTCCGGGGACCTCGATGTGACATTCGAGAACATCAGAGTGCAAACCGACCATGCCGCCAACAGCGGCAAGGTCATCATCGACGTCACGTCGGGCTCCAATTCCTACCCCGACACTCACTTTGCCGACCTGGACCTCGAAGGGCTGTCGTGGGATCGGGGCGATCTAACCATCATGAGCGACATCCCCTCGGTGTTGACCGAGGCCGGATCGGACTCCATGGTCGCACTCATCAACGGCAACGAGTCCCGGTTCTATCAAGCAGGCGAAACCCTTGACCCGTTGACCATCGCTATTGAGGCTGACGCTTCCGGCGGTGGCAGCGGCGGCAGCGGTGGAGGTGGCGGTGGAGGTGGCGACACCGGCGACAAGGGCGAGGAGGACGACGAAAAGAAGAAGCGCCACGAGGACGAGCCCGATGGCCCCCTGACCATCGAGGACGGACGCCTGGACTGGGGCTTCAAAGACTCCTTCCGCAACTACATCACCGGACCGATCGCCAACGGCACGATCACCGTTGCCGGTGGCGCGGAGAACAACTCATCCTCATTTGGCTTCGTCGACGCCCACGGCACCTTTGACCCTGACACCGGCGAGCTAGACGCCCGGTTCTCCGGATCAGTGAACTTCTATGGCCACTCCGGCTCGCTAGATCTCACCTTCGAAGACCTGCGCATCGCTGGGGAGGCCAGCAACCTGAAGCTGTACACCAATGGAGCCCCCATCGCCGACCTTAAGGTGGACGCCCTCGCCCTCAAAGGCGACCAGCTTGTGCTGGCCGACGTACCGGCGACGCTCACCGAGCAGGGCGCAGACCTCATGGCAGGCGACGTCAACGGTAACGAGGTGCGCTTCTACGAGCCCGGTGACGCCCTAGACCTGGTGTATGTGGCACTGGCCTTCGAAGAAGGGGTGGACCTTGGCAGCGGCACCGGCCGACTGCCGGTCACTGGTACCACGCTCACCTGGGCCCTGGCCGGTGGCGCCGCGCTACTAGTGGTGGGAACGGCCGCCCTCGTGATGACGCGCCGCCGTGTCACCATGCCCGCTTAATAGCCACCATGACCGAAAGCCGGTAAGTGTGTTCAGGTCGGGCTGAGGCACCCGCCTTGGCCCGACCACCACCCCACCAACGCACTCTGAGCCACACCTACCGCCGTCAGCCCGACATCGCCCCCGGAGGCCCTCGATCTCCGGACCGAAACGTCGATCATCGACTTCGCCAGTTCTCGGATGATCGAACGGAATGGGCCGCAGCCTCATCGTTCATTCGCGCAATCCGTGCCATAAAGTAGGCACGCGACGAATGAACACTCTAGTCCGACGACTCCATGTTCGCTCGCTCATCTGGGCAGACACTCATCGTCTCCACTACGGGCTAGGAGTGGTTGCGGCCCGTTTGCATGCCAAGAACCGCGATGCCAGCACCGCTGGGGCCATGACGGCATCTTTGAATCAGATTCGCATTCTTCCGCGATTTTTTGACCTCCCGCATACCGCCTCGAGTGTTAGATTGAGGTGAACGCCAAGGGACACCAGCGACGGGAGTGGCATGACAGTCGCGGACGTACAACAACAGCACATCATCGGGCTAATCACGAGTTTTGCGTCCTTGGACAAGCGCGAGGAGCTGCTGCGGCTCGCGGAGGATCCCGCCAAGCACGGTGACCTGCTGGCCCTTCTGTTCCATCGCGGAACATTGGGAACCCACTGGGCCCGCAAGGTGACCTCCGGTCGCGACACGCACACCATCGAACAGCTGCTGCACGCCTCGGGCTCGGGTGGCCAATGTGTGGTCATCAGTACTAGCCCCGATGCCGACGGCCAATGCCTACCTTTGGCCGAGGCACTGGAGAAGTACGTTGGATCCGGCTCAACGCTCATCATCTCCTGTTCTCCCGGAGAACTCGTCTACTTCGAAGACGACAGCACCGATGAACGCTACGTCTTCAGCACCCGCGACGGAACAGCTTCGTTCTTCTAAAGGACCTCCGACTTCAATTGCCTCTGGCCGGAAGCGCGTCGAGGAGATCACGCCATTGGCCCACGGCCTCGGCCTTTACCGGACTCGCCCATGATTGGCGCACCGCCGAACCCAGATGAAATTGGCGGATTCCAGCGGCGAACAGCACCGGAATATGCCGCACCTTTAGCCCACCCCCTGCCAGGATCAGGTCCGTGGGAACCCGCCCCGCCAGCACATTCACCCCTTGATCAAGGCCCTGGGGCGAACCCGCCGTCAAAACCGTGTCCAGGCCGGGAAGGTCCAGAAGCTGTGCAAACAAGCTCTCGGAATGAACACTGTGATCGATGGCGCGGTGAAAGGTCCATGGCCGATTGACAACGGTGGCCAACTGCCGTGTGGAGACCTCGTCGAACGCGCCAGCCTCGTCGAGGAAACCGAACACGAACCCGTCGGCCCCTGCCGACTCAAGCTGCTCGGCCGCTTCGCACAGGTGCTCGATTTCGGCCACGCTGGCGCTAAACCCGGCGTTGGGACGCAACATACATCGCAGCGGCAGCGAGGTGGCGGACCGAATCGTGGCCACCAGGTCGCGACTAGGCGTCAGTCCGTCGGCCTCCATATCCGTAACGACCTCGAGACGGTCTGCTCCGCCAGCTTCGGCCGCGATGGCGTCTTCGGGAGTAAGGGCAATAATTTCCAGCAGCGGTCGGGCCACAATGCGTCCTTAAGTGTTCAGGCTCGGGCAGTCCAGCTCAAGACTTGGGGATTCACTGCAGGCAATACTGACACAGTGGGCATACAGACGTACTGCGGTCTTGCGGCCACAGCCCCCACGACAGACATACCGACCACATGATCACTTTGTGCCGAATCGAGCTACTGGGCTCCGTACCACACCAGTTCCCACGTGGTGGCGACCTGCGCGCCCCCGAATTTCTCCACCATCTTCACCGAGGCGGCGTTCGCGCTATCAATATTGGCAATCGCCGAATCGTATCCACGTCCTCGCAGCTGGGCGAGCATATGCCGAAGTAAAGTGCCGCCGAGGCCCCGTGACCGGTACCGAGGGTGCGCGCCCACGAATCCGATTTTGGCTCCACTGGGATTGCGCCACGTACGGGCCATTGCCGCGAAATCTCCCGACTGGCTCAGCGCCACCAGGTACAGTGCTGGGTCGTACGGTGGGCTGTCGGCCAGATCAGCGGCGAAGTCGTCGCTACCCCATCGCCATCCCCTGGTACCGGGCACAAACTGCCGCAGATCGTCGTCCCACTCAAGCAGCTGGGCGAGCGAAAATTGGTCACTTTGCTTCAGAATCCACTCGCTATCGTCTTGCGGCTGGTCGACTGCCGGAATATTCCACGCGATGTCTTTGCGGTCGAAGACAAAGCCAAGGCCCAGCAATTCTTTGAGCCCAGAGGTGTCATCCGGGCACATGACACGCAAAGGTACTCCATTGTGCGCGTTCGCGGCTGTGAGCAACTCCAGCCCATCGGTTAGGGGGCTTTCCCACCGGAGGAAGACCTTGCCATCGGGGCGCTGGTGGGCGCGCGCTGTGCAGTCTCGGTACCGATTCCGCCATTGGCCAATCAGCCAAATAAGTCCAGTTCATGGCCATAGGATAGGGACTCTTACTCCTTTGTCACAAACGTTTCATGGCACACCTTCTCGGCTCAATGGCAAGTCACTGAATGCTGCTTTGAAGACTCGTAGCCGAATCCCGCACACATGCGTATCCGCACTTGGGCACGGTCCAGGCGACCTCGACACCGCAGTGCCCTCCAGAGAGGACTCGACCTCACTGACGAATGGAATGGGTATTCATTTCCATATGAGGTGGCTATGGGTTACCGAGGACTACCCAATCGACATGTGATCCATTGTGATCCTTGGAACCGTCGCCAATGATTCGCCAGTGCGGATAAATGCGAGGTTCGGTGAGCCAATCGCAGTACAGGCAATAAAAATGGGACAGTCCGCGCAGGACTGTCCCCAAGGGGTTACTCTGCTGCCTCGCAGGGGGAGTCGCATGTCCAAGGGTGCTTCGGACATACACCTGATTTCGGCAACGTCGTTCAGAATAACAGAGATGTCCGATGTTGTGTGTTCACGATTTCGCGCTGAGACGGATGTGCCACTTGCCCATCTACCACCAAGATCATTTGCGATCAGGAAACGGGGTTAATCGCGCCACCAATGATCAATGATGAGTGTAAATATTTGCCAGGATATCGACCTCCCGACGACGAGGGAATATTCATTCTTACCAATTCTTGGCTGACATTCATCCCATGAGCCGCCCACCGGATACGTTCCATAGCACCGCGTTCGCACTCTCAGCCAAATAGGACGAAGGTCTCACCTTCCAAGTCCAAAATAACGGCTCGCCCGGTGGTGGCCGCGCTTCTCAAACAGACGCGCGGCCACCACGCACCCTTAACGGTCCTGCGGTCGCGCAGGCAACGAGGTGAACGTGAGATTCGGCTTCGGAGATGCCTGATAGGTCGCCACCTGGGCAGTCTCCAGCTGATCGAGAATGTTCGCGATCGCCGCGTCCAACTGCGGGTCTTTTCCGGCGGCGAAGTCCTGCGGGGCGTATTCGACCTCGATATCGGGGTCGGACCCGTAGTTCTCCACGTCCCATCCGACATCGTTCATGTGGGTGGCGATCTCCGGTTGCGTCACCAACGTGTTGTCGGCCAGAAAGAAGCGGACGGAGATGCCCACGACGCCGCCCCACGTGCGCCTGCCGATGACCGGTCCCAGGCCACGCATCTTGAACGTGTGGGTTCCAATGTCGCCGTCCGAGCCGGCGAATTCGTTGGTCACGGTGACCAACGGGCCGCGGCGTACGTTGCGAGGCACCGCAAACGGTTTGGCGTTACGGGCGACCATGTGGCCAAACCGGGTCCGGTCCAGACGATCCCACAACAGCGCCGAGACGCGGCCTCCACTGTTGAAGCGCAGATCGACGATGAGCGCGTGGCGGGAGACTTCCTCGAAGTAGCTTCGGTGGAACTCCGCATATCCGTCGGACATCATGTCGGGAATGTGGATGTAGCCCACTCTTCCACCGGTCGCCTCATGCACGGCCGCCCGATTGGACTCCACCCAGTCCCGATAACGAGCGGGCCGATCGTCTGCCAACGCGGTGACGTTGACCGCCCGGACTGTCCCAGACTTGGAACGAAGCACCAGCTCTATCTTTTGATTGGCGAGGTTGGCCAGCCGTTGTTCAGGGGAGGCCTCCGGTCCGACGCTCATGCCGTTGACCGCCAGGAGTTCCTCACCGACCGCAGCGTTTACTCCCGGCCGGTTCAACGGCGACGTCGCCGTGGGTTTCCACCGGTCGCCGATGACGATCTCGTCGATGCGATACGTCTTGCTGGTGGAGTCGAAAGAGAACGAGGCGCCCAATTTGCCTTGAGGGTAGTTTGCTCCGCCAATGTAGTCGCCCAGCATCTCATAGGCATGGGACGAGGAGAGCTCTCCCTGCATCTCCTGCATGAGGTCGGAGAATTCGGCCCGGGAGGCCACGCGGTCGACTAGGGGCCGATACCGGTCAAATACCGCCTGCCAGTCGATTCCGCCCATGTGTTCGATCCAGAAGTAGTCGCGTTGCAACGACCATCCCTCAGCGAAAATCTGACCCCACTCCGCGGCGGGCAGCACCGAGAGCTTGATTCGGTCCACATCGATCCAGCCCTGCTGTTTGGAAAACCTAGCTTTGCCAGGATCATCCTCATCGGAGACCTTCTCGTCGGGGGTGATGACCCGTAGCTCCTCGCCGGAGCGATACATCAAAGTGCTCGCATCAGAGCTAAGCCAAGCCTGGGAGACGTCTTCGGCGATCGTCTCCACCTCGCCGGTCTTGAGGTCCACGCAGCGCAGAATGCCGCGCCCCGGCTTGTTCTTGTTGAACAAGTCAGCCGAGGCAGCGGGTTTGAGCGGATTTGACAGTGTCAACACCTTGCCTTTGAGGGCAAACAGCTGCTGGAAATTGCCCGCCTCCAATGGGAAGGGCACCAGTCTTTCGGGGGCGGTCTCAGCATCGATGCGGGCCGGTACCGCCGCGTCATTCTCTGTGGGCGGGGTGTACTCGTCGTCGAACGGCGCAGGGGTGTCTCGACTGAGAGCGACCGCGTAGGGCCTACTCCCCCACGGGAAACCGATGTCGAGATGAAGCGCGTCCTCGGCCGGCTCGTATTCGCGTCGACCAATGAAGTACAGGAATTTTCCGTCCGGGTCAAACGTTGGTCTCTCGTCGGACAGCACGGGACGCGACGCCAGGTGACTTGCCCCAGTTTCCAAGTTATGTAGATAAATGGCCCGGTAGGGGGTGGATTCGGTCCCGTCCGGAGAGTCCAGACGAATCGAATAGGTCAGCCAGCGCCCGTCGGGTGAGAATTCAACATCCTCAATCGAGCCAGTGTCCGACTCCACCAGCACCGAGGCATCGGATTCAGGGGACCCCAGGTCAGCCAAGAGCAGCTGCCCACGGTGGTTGCACAGGGCCACCTGGTCGGAAATCGGAGAGGCGCAGATAGATTCGATGCGGCCTATGCCTTCGACCTCGCGCGTGCCTTCCTTGTTTGCGAGGTCAAAGAACTCAATGCGTTGTGGTGGGGTAAGACCCGTGGCGTCGAGGCGTACGAGGTGCTCGGGTTCATCCGCGGTGGAGGCCAGGGCAAGTAGCGAGGTTCCATTGTGCAGCCAGGTGGGGAGCCGATACCCGGTGCCGTCGACCTCGCCCAGTTGCCGGACGGGGCCGTCCCAAGGGCGTAGGGCGAAGAGTTTGCCACGGGTGTTCACCACGGCCGTGGAGCCATCGGGCGAGAGTGTGGCGCCTTGTAGGTACGTCATGGGGTCAACGAAGCGGCGTGCCGTGCGGATGTTGGTGGCTGGCAGGTCGACGCCAAGGTGTCGAGAATGATTCTCGATGGGATCCAGTAGGTACAACTCGGCACCGCAGTGATAAGCCAGACGGCGACCGTCGCAGGTCAGGCCGCGAGCATAGTAGTCGTCATGGTCGGTGTGACGGCGTTGGTCGCTGCCGTCGAAGCGGCAGGAGTAGACGTTGCCGATGCCTTCGTGGTCGCTGAGGAAG
Organism: Natronoglycomyces albus; assembly: GCF_016925535.1. Lineage (NCBI taxonomy): Bacteria > Bacillati > Actinomycetota > Actinomycetes > Glycomycetales > Glycomycetaceae > Natronoglycomyces > Natronoglycomyces albus. The sequence continues at coordinate 2,363,958 of NZ_CP070496.1, forward strand.
TACAACCGGTCGCCTAGCAACTGTGGGCAAGAGACGTTGCCCCTCAGCTCGGACATGAGGCGGTAGGTGCCATCGCCGGTGGAGTCAATCCAGAAGTGACCGGCGTTGCCTCCTCGGTAGCGTTTCCAGTGCGCGGGTTCGGTCTTGGGGGTGGTGCGGGCGACCACGGAGTTTCCGGCATGGTCCTCGCTGTAGGCGGTGGCCATTCCGACCGGCAGTTTCGTTGGTCGGCCTCCGGGCGCGACTTCCCACAGGTTGAAGCGGCGGCGGGTGAAGTTGGTGGCATTGCTCGCGTAGCGAATCGTGGTGCCCTCGGGGTTCCACCCGACCCAGATGATCTCATCGCCTTGATAGGTGAGCTGCTGAGGAAGGCCGCCCTCGGCACTGACTAGGTAGAGCTCGGTGGTTCCTTCATCGTTGCCGACGAAGGCAATGTGTTCCCCATCTGGGGAGAAGGCGGTCGCGGTGACGCTGCCGAGGGTGGATGTCAGGCGGCGGGCGGTGCCGCCGGTGGCAGCTACTGACCACAGGTCATCTTCGGCGACGAATGCCAGCAAGTTGCCGTTGAGAGTGGGGTATCGGGGATACGCAAGGGCCACACGGCCTCCTCGTTTTTTGGTAGGGTCCCTCGCCACGCTATCGAAGTCGGCGGCGGCCCGGTACCGATTAAAGCGACCTCTGACACGGCCAGGGTCGCAGTTGAGGTGGGGCGGCGTGTGGGTGGTTTAGGGCAACGGTGTTGTTGGACGGTCAATGCCCGCAGCTGGAGGCGGGGCCTCTAGCTGCGGGCATCGGTGACGGACGAATTGTGGTGCTTATGCGCCGAAATTGTGAGAGTTGGCGTTGCGGCACTGCTGCGGCTGCCTGAATTGGACAGACACTGCTGTGGCCGCTGCGGCTCCGACGGGTGGTGGCATCCGCGCAGCCTCAGGAACTGCGTGGGTGCCCGGCCCGTTGGTGGAGCCGCCGCACCGTGTTTCCACCGTCGGGACGCCCCGGTCAGGACCGGAGTGAACCGAGGAGGTCGACGGCCGAGCGAGCGGACCAGGCGGCCGGCCGTCGAACAATGCGTCCGGTGTCGTGGTCGGGGACGGACATTCCTCCGTCCCCGATAGTGGACTCAACTTGCCAGGCGCGCAGTGGCCGCGGGGACTTCTCGTTGAGATTCCCCGGTGTAGGCGCTGAGCGGGCGAATGAGCGCGTTCGCCGCTAGTTGTTCGATGACATGCGCCGACCAGCCGGTGATGCGTGACATGACGAATATTGGCGTGAACATGGGGATGGAAAAGCCCATGAGGTAATAGGCCGGACCGGCGGGAAAATCGAGATTGGGGTGAATGCCTTTGAGGGAAAGCATCTCCGCTTCCAGCTCCTCGTACATCGCCACCCACTTCTCGCCGCCGGTCAGCTCCGCCATTGTGGTGAAGGCGTCCTTCATCGTCGGTACGCGAGAGTCGGCGTCTTTGTATACCCGGTGCCCGAAACCCATGACCTTGTTTTTTGCCGCTACTTGGTCGCGCAGCCACTGGGCTGCTTTCGCAGGGTCGTCGATTTCCAACATCATGTGCATGACCGCTTCGTTGGCTCCACCGTGCAGCGGGCCCTTCAGCGCGCCGATGGCGGCCGTCACCGAGGAGTAGATGTCCGACAGAGTCGAGGTGACGACGCGAGCGGTGAAGGTCGAGGCGTTGAAGCTGTGCTCGGCGTAGAGGATCATCGAGATCTCAAAGCAACGCACGACTTCCTTCGGCGGGACTTCCCCAAAGCACATGTGGAAGAAGTTCTCGCTGAAGCCCAGCGACGTATCGGGAGCGATCCGGTCGAGTCCTTGGCGGCGCCGATAGTCGTGAGCGACGATGGTTGGCAGTTTCGCGAACATGGCCTCGGCCTTAGCCTGGTTGGCTTGCGGCGAGTTGTCGTCTTCGGCTGGGTCTTCGGCTCCTAGGCAGCTGACCGCAGTGCGCAGCATGTCCATTGGATGGCAGTTGTCCGGCAGCCGGTCGATGATGGAGATCGTCGAACGGCTCACCTCGCGCTGGGACCGGGTACGTTCGTTAAAGCTTCGCAGTTGTGCCGCGTCGGGCAATTCGCCAAACCAGATCAGGTAGGCGACTTCCTCGAATGTGCATGAGGCAGCCAACTCTTGCACCGGGTATCCCCGGTAGGTCAGCGAATTGGTTTCGGCGACCACATTGGAAATGGTGGTGTTGTCGACGACAACACCGGCCAATCCCTTATGGATGTCTGTGCTCACTGATTCCTCCCGGGGACCTCGAAGTTGAACAGGGCCTGGTCGAATTCGTTGTAATCGGAGTAACGAACCAATTCATATAGGCGCTTGCGGGTTTGCATCCGCTCCACGGCCGGTTCCTGGTGCCCGGTCGCCTTCAGTGTGTCGAATAGTTCATCAACCGCCCCCATGGCCGAGCGCCACGAGGTGACGGGCCAGATGACGAGGTTGTACCCGAGGTTTTCCAGCTGCGTGGTGGTCAACAGTGGAGTCTTGCCGAATTCGGTCATATTGGCCAGCAACGGCACATCGACGGCCTTGCGGAAAGCGGCCATCTCCTCCTCGGTTTGGAGCGCTTCGGGAAAGAGCATGTCGGCCCCGGCATCTACATAGGCCTTAGCTCGTTCGATAGCCGCGTCGAGCCCCTCGGAGGTGCGCGCGTCGGTACGGGCGCAGATGACGAAGCTGGGGTCGCGCCGGGCCTTGACGGCGGCGCGCACTTTCCGCACCATCTCGTCAGTGGCCACGATCTGCTTGTTGTCCAGGTGCCCACATCGCTTTGGGTTGACCTGGTCCTCCAAGTGGCACCCTGCCAGTCCGCCCTCTTCAAAGGCGTTAATCGTGCGGGCGACGTTGGCCGGTTCACCAAAGCCGGTGTCAGCGTCGATGATCGTGGGCAGGTCGGTCACTCGGGCGATCTGCTGACCGCGCAGTGCCACCTCGGTGAGCGTCGTTAGCCCAATGTCGGGCAGCGCCAAGTCAGTCGACAACACGGCCCCAGAGACGTAGACCCCTTCGAAGCCGTGGTCTTCGACGGCGCGGGCGACCAGCGGCGAGAAGGCGCCGGGGAAGCGAATGAGCTGCCCGGAAGCCAGCTGAGCGCGGAACTGGCGGCGCTTGTCGGTCGGCGAAACGTAGCGTTTCGGTTCACTGTTTGTCATTAGAAGAGTCCTTCCCCGGCGGTGACCGAACCGATCAGGTCGGCTGGAGCGATAACGTTGAGCGCGCGTACTTGCTCGACCGACAGCTCGTTGACACGACAGGCCAGATCAAGGAAGCGGTCTTGCTCGTCCTTGGCGATGATGCCCTCGGCCAGGGTGCGGAACTTGGCGATGTAGTGCTCGCGCTGGAACGGACGGGCTCCAGCGGGGTGGGCGTCGGCCACGGCAATCTCGTCGGTGATCGTCGAGCCGTCGTCCAAGGTGATGACCACGCGGGCACCGAAGGCTTTCTCGTTGGGGTCTTTGGCGTGGTAGCGCCGGGTCCACTCTGGGTCCTCGGCGGTGCGGATCTTGTGCCACAACTCCACCGTCGAGGGCCGGTTGGCCCTGTCGGGGGCATACGAGTGTTCGTGGTGCCAGCTGCCATCTTCGAGCGCGACGGCGAAGATGTACATCAGCGAGTGGTCCAGTGTCTCGCGGCTGGCCTTCGGGTCCATCTTCTGTGGGTCGTTCGCACCGGTGCCGATTACGTAGTGCGTGTGGTGGCTGGTGTGGATTTCCACGTCTGTGATCTTCGAGAGGTCGCCGACCTTCGGCCCCATGCGGCGGGCGATGTCGATGAGCGCCTGACTTTGGTACTCGGCGGAGTGCTCTTTGGTGTAGGTGTCGAGAATGGCGCGCTTGGCCTCACCAGGGGCTGGCAACGGGACCTCATAGGAGGCCTTGGGGCCGCCCAGCATCCAGGCGATCACGCCGTCTTCACCTTCATAGATCGGCGAGGGGGCACCTTCGCCACGCATAACGCGGTCGACCGCTTCGATGGCGAGTTTGCCCGCGAAAGCCGGGGCATAGGCCTTCCAGGAGGAGATTTCGCCTTTGCGGCTTTGCCGCGTGGTCGTGGTGGTGTGCAAAGCCTGGCCGACTGCCTGATAGATGGTCTCGGTCGACAAACCCAGCAGCGTGCCGATACCGGCGGCGGCGGCCGGGCCCAGGTGGGCGATGTGGTCGATCTTGTGTTCGTGCAGGCAGATGCCCTTCACCAAGTCGACGTGGATTTCGTAGGCCGTGGCGAGACCGCGTACCAAAGCAGCCCCATCCAAGCCCTTGTGCTGAGCGACAGCCAGCACCGGCGGAATGTTGTCGCCGGGGTGGGAGTAGTCGGCCGCCAGGAATGTGTCATGGAAGTCCAGCTCACGCACTGCGACGCCGTTGGCCCAGGCGGCCCATTCCGGGGAGAAGGTCTCGCCGCTGTCCAGGCCGAAGACGGCCGCACCCGGACTATAGGGGTGCTTCCGCGCCTGCGCGCGCGCTGAGACGACGGGGCGACGCCGCAGCGAGGCGGCGGCCACGGCGGCGTTGTCGATGATCCGGTTGCCGACCATCTCGGTGACCTCGTTATCGACGGCGACCGGGTCGACGGCCACTTCGGCGATGCGCCATGCCAGCTGCTTTTCGCGTGGCAAGTCTTCAGAGGACGGATAGGTGCGAACAGAGTGGATCTGCATGTGATGGGCTCCTTGGCGGTCACAACTAAGTAGGAAGGGCCGGGTCAATGGCGGCACGGGATCGCCGTGTCCGCACCTAAGGCGCGCGAAGCACAACCGGCCCCCTACGATGTACCTTTACAGTGTGCACACTTTAAGCGTGCATGTGAAAGCACTAAAAATGTGGGTTTTTGTGGAGACGGAACCCCATACTTGTAAATTTTGTGAAGGTAGCTGGTCATGGGTTCTAAGAAAGCCAAGGTAGGAGTGCGGCTCCGCCGATTTCGCGAAGAGCGCGGCCTGACACAGGCGGCGTTGGCCGATTCCTTGGACATTTCCCCCAGCTACATCAATCAAATGGAATCCAACCAGCGCCCCATCACCGTGCCGGTGCTGTTGAAGCTGGCCAGCATCTACGACGTTGACATTCAACAGTTCTCCACCGACGAGGCCGACCGACTTGTCGCCCAGCTACGCGATGTGCTGGCCGACGCTTCGATCGGTGAGCAGATCTCGATGGCCGAGACCCGTGAACTGGCCAGCTCGATGCCAGACGTCGCCCGCTATGTGGTTGACCTGCACCGGCGCTATCGACACGCGCTGGAAGTCAACGAAACGGTCACCGCCCGCATCGACGCTGGCAGCGCCGGGGCCAGCTCGGTACCTCCGCCGATGGCCTATGAGGAGGTGCGAGACCTCTTCTATTCACATCGCAACTATGTGGCGACCCTCGACCAGGCAGCCGAGCGCCTCGCCACCCATATGAAGGTCGGGCCCGCCGACATGGTCGCGGGCCTCACCGACCGGCTGCTTAGCCACCATGGCACCACGGTGGTCGATCTCAGTGCCGATGATCCCGCCAAAGCCAAGCGCCGGTTCGATCCGGTGGCGCGAACCCTCGGCCTCTCACCAGCGCTTCAACCGGGACAACGCGCGTTTCAGCTGGCCACACACTTGGCGTTTGTCGAGTTCGCCGATGAGATCGAAAGCTATGTGGATTCGGCCGAGCTCTCTGGCGAGGAGACCCGGGCGCTGGCCCGCATCGGGCTGGCCAATTACTTCGCTGGAGCGTTGATCCTTCCCTATCGAACGTTCCTGGCCGCCGCCGAGGAGCTGCGCTACGACATCGAACTGTTGTCGCAGCGCTTCCGGGTCGGGTTCGAGACCGTCGCGCATAGGTTGAGCACCTTGCAACGACCCGGAGCACGCGGAGTGCCTTTTTTCTTTGTGCGAGTTGACCGAGCTGGGAACATTTCCAAGCGGCAATCGGCCACCGACTTCCATTTTTCTCGGGTCGGTGGCACCTGTCCGCTGTGGAATGTCTATGAGGCGTTTGCCTATCCGGGCCAAATCCGCACCCAGCTGGCGCAGATGCCCGACGGTCGTAGCTACTTGTGGGTGGCGCGGACTGTGTCACGGCGCAACGGTGGATACGGTACTCCGGCCAAGACGTTCGCGATCGGCTTGGGCTGCGACCTTCACCATGCGCATCGTCTGGTGTACTCCGACGGGCTCGACCTGGCCAACCCGGGCGCTTTGACACCCATTGGCCCCGGTTGCAAGGTGTGCGACCGCGATACGTGCCCACAACGGGCCTTCCCCGCCATCGGTAAACGACTTGAAGTCGACAGCCACCACAGCCGATTCGTCCCCTATAGCTTCGAGGCGAAGAACTAAGGCCCACCACACCCAGACAGTACGGCCTTTACGCTTAATGCATGACAACCAACAAGAAGTTCGCCACAGTGCGCGGCCTTGCCGCTCAATCCCATGCTCAGGGCGACCAAACCGCTTGGTTCGAAACCCTCTATTCGAGCGCCGCGCAGGGGAAGGCGGACATTCCGTGGGCGGATCTGGCACCGAATTCGCTGCTGGTTGGAAACGCGCCCACCGGGCCGGGCACCGCAGGTGTCGTCGGCTGCGGACTGGGAGACGACGCCCAGTATCTGGCGAGCCTGGGCTGGGATGTCACCGCCTTCGACATCTCCCCCACCGCCGTCAAACAGGCCCAAGCACGTTTCCCCGACTCACCGGTGACCTATACCGTCGCCGATGTGCTCGACCCGCCACAGAGCTGGGCATTCGACTTCGTCTTGGAAATCTACACCGTGCAGGTGTTGCGAGACGCGCCTCGACGCAAGGCCATTGCCAACATTGCCTCACTGGTGGCCCCTGGCGGCACCCTGATGGTTATCGCCCGCCATCGAGCCGAAGACGACGAGCTGGCGGCTTTCCCGTGGCCCCTGGCCGGTTCCGAGATCGACTCGTTCGCCCAATCGGGACTGCGAGCATCCTCCATCGAAAAAGTCTGGGACCACCAAGACCCACCCGTCCTTCGATGGAGGGCCATCTTCAACGCCAATCGGGACTAATTCCACACCTGTGCCATCGCGTCCCCCTCATGGAAAACCACGTTCCGGCCCACCCGTCACCGGCACATCAGCTCCTCTCAGCGATAACCTCAGTCTGGAAAGTGATTCCGTCGGCTAGCTCAGCGCAGCGACGCACCGCTTCGGCCCTCGTTGGAGCGGTCGCGAACACATACCCCTTGTCACAGGCCAATAGCGAATCCATACCACCGGTCTCGTCGCCGATGTGCTTGCTGATAACGACAGCGGAATCGACATCACTGAGGTCTTTCAGGCACGGAACCATGTGTGTGGGCGTGACCCCCTGCGGCACCCAGCGAACAGGCACAGGCAGGTCCTCAACGCCCGTCACTGCCACAATCCGGCCGGGTTTGGCATCCAGAAAGCGGATCGCCGCCCCGCGCACAGGCTCCGGTGCTTCCTCGGGCAGCTGATCGATTCCCAAAGGTACGGTCATGAACAGGCGCGCCGGGTCCCATCCGGTTGCCCGGTTGACCATCTCAGGAATGCCGGAGCCAGAGAGGCGATTGTGGGTCTCAAGCAGGCGCGGACCATTCTCGGTCAACACGAACTCACTGTGCGAGGGCCCGTCCTTGAGGCCTACCGCATCCAAAACGGCGGCGGTCAACTCACGCAGCTCACCCAGGATCGGGGCGGCCTGATCGGAGGATACGCTGCACTCCCACTCAACGAAGTGTTCATTGACCTGGTACTCACACACGCCCAAGACAACATGACGTCCATGATGTGAAAAAGCCTCCACGCTGACGACAGGCCCCTCTAGATACTCCTCGGCCAGCACACCACCGAAGCCGAAGTCACCGATCTCCTTGACCGCCCGCGCCACTTCGTCCGCAGTCGTGACCACGTTGATGTGCAGACTTGCCGCGCCCATTCCCGGCTTTAGGACGATCCGGTCGCCAATGTCGTCAAGGAATCGCACGGCTTCCTCGACCGTGGAGATGCGACGGTGACGTACCGGGCTAATTCCTGCCGCGTCCAAAGCCTCGCGCGTGAGGAACTTGTCTCTGATGATGTGGCAGACATCAGCACTCGTGCCTGGCAGACCCAACGCCTTATTGACCTCGGCGACTGGTACCGCTGACAGCTCAGTCGTGGTGAGAATGAAATCGAACGGATTCTCCTGGTGCAAAGGACGAAGTAGACGCAACAGCTCGTCCGCGTCGGTGATGTCCCCAGTAATCACCTGCGAACAATGCGGCTCGACCTCGGCTGGATCAAACTGCCCCTCGGTGTGCACAACGACCGTGTCAATGCCCAAGTCTTTCGAGCCGTGCACCGGCGCTGGCCGGCCCCCAATGACAGCAATACGTGGTTGCTTCTTCATGTCTGTTTTCCTCCAAAATAGAGCTTGCGGTTGTAGTGAGATTCAACCTCGCGGCACGTTCGCACCTGCTGAGGTCGAGATCCCCAAGGGCGCTCTCGTCATTGAGGGCCCGATACCTTTCATGAGTTGTTAGCTTTGGGCAAACAAATCACGTCAGGGTCGTCTCAGTCTGCGCCGATTCCGGCGCTCCACGATCGCGCTGATCAGAAACGCTGATCGCTTTCCGTTCAGAGCCGAGGCGACGGTCGTGGCATTCGCCACCACGGAAACGCCTAGGGAGGCGATGAATGCAAACGCCACCATGAACCTCACATAGCGATGCCCCACATGGCGCTAGCGAGCTGGGACCGACTTCTTCGGCATCGCGTCTTCTTTGTCCATGTGGGCTTCGAAGGCAGCAACGTCGGGGGAACGTTCGCGACTGATCAGGCAGATTATGGCGCATCCGGCGGCGACAACGGCGACGATGTACCAGTTCAGCCCGGACACCCCGGTGTTAAAGGCCAGGTCAAAGAAGAGTCCCGCCGATATAGCGCCGGTCATGTTGCCCACGCTGCGGAAGAAGTGCATCGCTCCCATCGCCTTAGCAAGCCGGTCTTCAGAAACCTTGCGCGAGACCCACATGTCAAACGATGGAGCGAAGAGGATCTCGCCGAAGATGACCACAAAACAGCCCAGCGCAACCCACACCAGCGTCTGCCCGCCGCCGAATGACAGGAACGCCAGGGTCATACCGACGAGACCGATGGCCATGACGGTGCCCGGGTCGAAACGCTTGATGAGGAAATTGAACAACGGGTATTGCAAGATCAGAAGGGTCAAACCTGTGATCCAGAAAGGTGCCGACGGCGCCAACTGTGGCACGTATTCCTGCATGTGCAGTGGAATACCGACGACGAAACTCATCGATAGGAACCAAAATACAGAGGAGAGCATAAAGTAACGGGTGGCACCTCGCACCTCGATTCCTTTAAGGACGGCGAGATTGAACAAGGGTATCTTCGTGGTCGAGCGTGGAGCCTTCGCCACCTCCCCGGTTCCTGCCTCGAAGCCGTGCTTGGGAATGAACATGGTCGCTGACAGGCAGAATCCGACAAAAATCGCGAAAACCACGGTGAAGAGAATACGTAGGTCCACCCCGACGAAGTAGCCACCGGCCAGCGCGCCACCGAACAGCCCGACCTGCGTCGACATTTGGAAGGTGGAGAAGGCCTTGGGCCGTTCCTCCTCAGGGTATGAAATAAGGACGTTCTTCAATCCGGGGAAAACGGTTCCGGAGCCGAAGCCGATGAAGAAGGCAAGCGTGCTGTACATAAAGATTCCGCCGGAGAAACCCATGAGGCCCAGAGCGATGGCTTCCATTCCCGCGCCGAAAAACACCACTGAGCGGGTGCTCATACGGCTACAGAAACCCTCATAGAAGAACGTGGCGAGAAGCCGGCCGACGTAGGTCATGAACATGACGAACCCGGCCCAGAATCCGGAATTAGTGCTACCTAGAGTAGCGATGAGGATCGGGAACCAGATGAAGTTACCGACGTGGGCTAGGGCTATGCCCGCGTTCACGCCGATGAGTGTCTTTCTGCGTTGTGGGCTCACAGCACAACCTTGCCTTTCGTGTTGCCAGCGCTCAGTTGGGCGCTGGCTGCGGCGGGAGCTTCTCGGTCGCTGAGGGTGCTGCCGGCGAAATTGGCTGGCAGTCGGTTTGTCAGCAAGGGGCGGGTCGGGGAAACGTGATGGTGGGGTTCGATGTTGCCGGGCCACCGTTCACTTGTGCTTCCGTTTGGTTGGGAGGCTCTCTTGTCGGGGCCGTCTTGCCCGACGTTGGTGTGACCGCCTCGCGTATCGGAGTCCGACACGGGGGCGGTTACAGTGCGATGGGTACTGGCCCATCGTTCGGGTCCAGCCTCCAAGCCCGGGGGCGGGTTCGCCCCCGGCTGGGAGTTCGTCACTTGGCTACCTCCACCGACAACCGCATGTCGATGTGGTCGAGGGCCGCTTCGCAACGTTTGTTGGCGTTGTCACGGTCGGTCCCAGTGAAGATGACATGTCCAAGCCAGTCGAAGTTGCTCTTGGAGAGTCGAGAAATGGCGGTGCCGGGTTTCTTGTAGGCAAGCGCGGAATGGTATCCGGGCTGGTTCTCAACTTCGGTGAAGTCGATGGAGCGCAGGACTCCGGCGACGGGCGATCCGAACCAGTGTCCGCCTGCGGTGACTTCGCCGGGGAAGGGTAGTTCGGGTTTTTCTCCGAGGGCTTGGCGGATGACTTCCAGGTAGGGGTCCACGCCGGAAGAAATCTTCATGAGTTCGGGGCAGAAGCCGCCGATAAGGCGCCCATTGACCTCGCATAGGACTGGACCGTTCTCACTGAGCAGGAACTCGGTGTGAATGAAGCCAAAGTCAACGCCCAGCTGTTCGAGGACCGAAGTGGTGGCGGCGAATAGTTGTTCTTGTAGGGGGTGTCCTCGGAAATAGGTGGCACCCATTTCGATGAAATGGGGGAAGCCACTCAGAGGCCGGTCGGTGAGCCCGAGGTTGACGACCTCGCCACCTTGCAGCACACAGGATTCGACTGAGATGAGTTCACCTTCGACGAATTCTTCGACGAGGATGTCGGGGATGCGGACAACACCACGCCCATAATCGGCCACATGGCTCAAGTCGTCCAGGTACCTCTTCAGGTCCTCTTCGGAGCGAATGTGGACCACGTGGAGTCCGGCCGTACCGTCGGAGGGTTTGAGCACGCAGGGGAGCCCAATCTCGCGTACGGCCGCTTCCACCTCACTCGGATCGGTGACGTGGACGAATCGAGGCTGGAGCACGCTGCCACCGTCCAAAGCCAGGCGAGTGCGGTGTTTGTGCCGGGAGTTGAGCGCTCCGTCAACACTCATGCCCGGTAGTCCCAGGGCGTCGGCCACGGTTGCAGTGTGGACCGTGTGGTATTCGCTGTAGGTGGTGACCCCGTCGATAGGATTGTTGGCGTGAATTCCTTTGGCCAGATCCAGCAGCGTGTCGATGGCGAAGGCATCGTCGCTCTTGACCACTGTGCAGTTGGGGTGATCGTAGTTGCCCTTGGTCAAGGGGGACACCGCAAGGTAGAAGTCAGGGTCAACCGATACCAGTGTCACGTCGTGCCCTAGTTCAAGGGCGTTGGCGATCCCGGCCATGCCGTTGGGGTTGCATTCGATCATGAGGATGTGCATGTGTGTCTCCTAATTTCGTTGCTTATCGGTAGGTTTCCGCTTTGGTGTCTATGGCGGCCAGAACTGCTTCCAGGGTGAGACCGACTTGGGCGAGAGTCTCAGCGTGGTCGCCCCCCTCGACGGGCCAGCGTTCGTCGGCCCCCACTCCCCTCACGTGAGCTTCGGGGAGCAAGTAGGCCAATGCTTCGGCGATACCGCCAGTGCGACGGTGTTCCTCGACCACGACGATGCGACCGTGGCCGCTTTCTCTCAGCTCGGCTGCGGCAGTCCGCAAATTTTCCTGGTCCAGGTAGCACAGTTGGGCATGGGAGAGTCCGTCTCGCACCGCTCCGGCTTCCAGGCACAAACGGGTGCCTTCCTCCCCTACTGACACCAAACAGACGTCACTGCCTGTCTCATTTCCCCAGGTGAGGACTGGTGGTGGTGATCCAGTGAAGGGCAGTGAAGTGTAGGTGGCGTTGCGACCGGTGCGAATATAGTGCGGTCGTTGTGACTGGGCGGCGGATTCCACCACTGCCCGCATCTGCGATTCACCGTAGGGGGCGGCTATAACGACCCCGGGCACAGCGCGCATGATGGCCAGGTCTTCCAGACAGTGATGGGTGGTCCCAAACCAAGCCCCCGAGACTCCGGCATAGGGAGCGACGACGGTGACGCCCGCATGTAGGTATCCGAGAGTGAGTTTGAGGCTTTCGGCCGCGCGCAATGCTGCGAACGGCGCGAATGTGCTGGCAAAGGGCTTGTATCCGGCCTCGGCCAAGCCAGCGGCCATGTCGATCATGGCGCCTTCGGCGATTCCAAGGTTGAAGAAGCGGTCGGGGTGAGCTTCGGCGAAGGGATGCTTCTTGCCGCCTAGGTCCGCCTCCAAGCACAGGATCGAGGAGTCCTGTTGAGCCAGTTCGGTGAGAGTGCGGCGATAGGAGTCGCGTCCTGACAACGTCATCGAACCACCCGCTTCCATTTCGCCGCGCGAGCCGCGTCGATGCTCACGTAGTGTGATCCAGCCTTGCCTTCCACGGGTTTAAGTCCCTTTCCCTTCACAGTGCGCGCCAGGATCGCCAATGGTTGGGAAGTCGAGGTTTGCAAAGCGTGGATGAGCGATTCGTGATCGTGACCGTCGGTCTCGACTGTGGTGAATCCGAAGGCTGTGAAGCGTTCGGTCAGGTTCTCCAACGGCGAGATGTCGGCAACGAGCCCGTCGTTTTGGCCACCGTTGACGTCGACGACGATGGTGAAGTTCGCCAGCCGTTGGGCTGCGGCGACCTGGATGGTCTCCCACACCAAGCCCTCCTGCAGCTCGCCGTCTCCGGCGATAGCGATACCTCGCCCAGAGGTTCCAGCGAGGCGTTGGGCCAGCGCCCACCCTGCGGCGTAGGGAACACCGTGGCCGAGACTGCCGGTCGGAAATGTCACGCCGGGAACTTTGGGGCCTGGGTGCCCAGTGAAGGGATGTCCCACCTGACCGTAATGCTCGGCTGGATTGGCCTTCAGCTGGCCAGTAACGTGAAGGGCCGCGTACAGTCCGGCGGCGGCGTGCCCCTTGCTGAGCACAACCCGTGAGTCGGAGTCGTTTGAGGTGGTGTAGAAGGCGCTGATGAGAATGTCGAGGACGGACAAGCTTCCGCCTAGGTGGCATCCGCGTTCGGAGGCTGCCATGTCGATGATGAGTTTGCGAGCTTCGAGAGCCTGGTCTGCCAGGATTTTTAGCTCACCTTCATCGACGTTGGCCTCGAGGTGTTCCTCCACATTGGCATCGGTTGTGGTTCGGTCAAGTAGCGTCATGAGTTGTCGCCTCTCGTCAGGGTGAACCAATTGGCAACGGCGGTACTGAGAACGGAATTTGCCGTACGGAATTCGTCGGCGCCGATGCGTTCTTCGTTGGTGTGATCAAGCGTGGCGTCTCCCGGCCCATAAGCCAGCATTGGTACGTCTGCCCAAGTCGTAGCCAGAGTGTTCATATCCGCGGTTCCTTTTTTGACGACATATCGAGGGCGAATATCGTTGGCACGGAATGCTTTTGTGAACGCTTTGGCTAGTGGCCCGGAACGTCCATTGGAGAACCCGGGGGTGGCTCGTAGGATGGCGACGCTGGTCCCCGGAATGTGAGGAATCGCCTTTGTCACCACGTCCACGTCGACACCCGGTGGCAGTCGAAAGTTGAGTATGCCCGTCGCTTCGTCACCGTTACTGGACTTGATAGTCCAATGGTCGATGACGGCGTGTAGGGCCTCGGGGGCTTCCGCGAGCACGGCCGAGCGAATGTGACTCAGCGAGGTCGCCAGCGCGTCGGGCGCCGAGACCGCGTCCTTACCGGCCGAATGCCCACTCGCCACTGTGGCGGTGACCCGCAGTTTGAACAGTCCGAAGTAGCCCAACGTGAGCTTCTCGCTGCCACTGGGTTCGCCAATGACCACTGCATCAGCACGATAGTGGTCGCGCACATAGAAGGCACCTTTCGAGGAAGAAATCTCTTCCTCGACGGCCCCCACCACCCGCAGCTGGGCGTCGGCGGGAACCTCAACGTCACGCAGCACATGCATAAAGTTGACGAGGCTGCCTTTAGCGTCCACCGTGCCGCGCCCGAAGAGATGCAGGTCCTTCTCCCACACGGTCGGCCAGTGAAAGGGAACGGTGTCCATGTGTCCCATCAGAAGCAGGCTGCGCGGCCCGTTCCCCTTGGTGGCCACCAAATTTCCAGCCGGATCGATCTGGGCGTCTATTCCAGCTTCGGTGCACCACTGGCGCAGATAAAGCGCCAGTTCCCGCTCGTCACCGGAAACCGACGGGATCGCGGCGGCTCTGGTGAGCAGTTGTAGGTCGTCAGCGGGTTCGCGGGCGGGCCAAAACCTAGTCCATCCGCTTTCCTGACTGAGCGTGTCTGGGCCGGTGATGGCCACATCTGCGCTGCCAGAGAGCGCCATCTCGGCGGCGCGCACCTTCTGTTTCATCCGCCCACCCGCAAATTCAGCTCCCTCCCCGGCGTACAGGTGAGGCAACGTCGACTGGGGGTCGTTGGGGTCGGCCAATAGACCAGCGGTGCCAGTGACGAGGCGTAGATGGTCAGCCTTAGTTGCCACCGCCAACGCTGCGGCGATGACATCTGCGTCGGCGTTCAGGGGCGAACCACTTGCGGTGTCCGCGATCGGAGCGGATAGACATACCACGTCGAATGCGCCCAGGAGGGCACGGAGCCGATCGAGGTCGACGTGGGCGGGCACGCCGACTCGGTGGTCGCGTTCCAGCCTTGGTCTACCATTCGTTCCTATGGTGCGAAGAGGCTTGTTGGCTTTACCGCTGACCAGGTTCCCCTGAGCGGCTATCGAGGTGTACGCGCTGAGACCCAGTTGAGAGAATCCAGCTTCCACCTGTGGCAGGGTGACCAGTCGGTAGGCAGAAACGATGTGGTCGATCTCGGTGCTAGTGCAGTGACGTACGGTGTCACCGGATTTCAACGTCAGGGTCGGCTGTTCACGTCCGATCGCCGCGTAGTGAGCGTCGATGCCGGCCGCTCCACCCGCGACCATGAGTACTGATGCGCCCTTCTCGACTAGCTGACCGATCTCTGCGAAGATGGTCCCCTTAGCGAGGGTCGAGCTTCCGACTTTGACTACGTAAAGCGGTTTCACGGTCCCACCGCCGTGGTGGGCAAGCCCTGTGTTTCCTCAATCCCGGTTATGAGGTTCATAGCTTGTACGGCTTGGCCAGCCGCGCCTTTGACGAGGTTGTCGATCGCACAGACTGCGACCACTTCGTCGGCACGCACGTTGACCGACACTTCGGCCAGGTTCGATCCGATGACAGCCTTCAACATCGGGAAGTCTTGCGGCTTCTTTGGAGCCGAACGCAAACGCACGAACGGCTGGCCAACATAGGCTGCGGCGAAAGCGCGTTTGACTTCCAACGCACTGACGCCTTCGCGCAGCTGCGCATAGCCGGTCACGAGGATGCCGCGCGGCACGTCGAGGCTATAGGTGGAGAACTGCAACTGTGGGATCTGCCCGGTGAAATCGGTAATCGCCTGTCTAACTTCTGGGCTGTGCCGATGCCCGTGCGGCTTATGCACTCGAAAGTTTCCGGCCCGTTCTGCCGGGTGGTCCGAGGTGCCACGGCCACCGCCAGAGGAGCCAGTTTTGGCATCGACCACTACTCGCGGTTGCACGAGCTCATTGGCGAATAGTGGGTAGAGCGCGTAAATGGAGGCTACCGCCATGCAACCGGGCAAATTGATGAAGCGGCCCTCACCAACCTCGGTGGATAGCTCAGGTACGAAGTAGGTGAACTTCTCCGCCACTTCGGCCGAGTCAGGATAGTGATTGCGCAGTTCTTCTGGGTCACGGAGCCGAAAGTCTCCAGCCAGGTTGATGATGCGTTTCGCCCGGCTCGACACATGCGACAGATACTTCGGTAGGGCCCCAGTAGGTAGGCACCCAAAGGCGATATCCACCTCTGGCATCTGAGCTATAGGCCGGAACCTCATCTTGGCAACCCGAGGGTGATTACGCAGCCAGGGATGTACTGAACCGACCGTGGCCGAGGCATTGCGTTCTCCCGAGAGAAACTCGATGTGTACGCTCGGGTGATCAGCCAGCAGGCGCACCAGTTCTCCGCCGGTGTATCCGCTGGCACCGATGATGGCGACGGTGATTTTGTGGTCAACCAAGACGTGCCGCCTTTCGGTACGGGCGTGGGTATTCGCCCTGGCTGACGAGCTTGCGAATCGCGTCTGGACGCTGTGAGACCTTTGCGAAGGCCTCCGCATAACGCAGGATGCGTTCGTACTCCACCGGCGACCGCAGTTCGCGACACAACACGAGGGTGCTCTCCAACATCGACAGGGTGGTGGGAAAGTCCTCGGGTTGCGATGCGGGTTCCGACTTGTCGTTGAGGGTAAAGGGATACCCGATGCCGTTGGAGCCGCTAAATCCGCGCCGCTGTTGGAAAGGCAGATGGCACGGAATTGGGGTGTTCTGCCATTCGCGGGCCGGTACACCCTCGGCTACCAGCAGTTCGTGCACGGCTTCCTTGACCGCGTGGATCGGCAGGTCCTCAAGGCCTACTCGCTCGGGGCACAGCGAAATTCGGTACATGTTGTAGGAGTGGACATGTCCTTTAGGCACAACTGGCGGAGCGAACAGTTCCGTCGCTGTCAAGGCCTCCCCCAGCAACGCGGCGTTTCGGGCTCGCACCTGATCGTAATAGGGGAGCCGACGCAGCTGGCTAGTACCAAACGCGGCGACAATGGGAGCCATCGAGTAGTCGATACCGTGGCGGGCCATGTATTCGGAGGCACGATGGTAGGCCTCCTCGGTAGAGAAGAAAGCGATGCCACCTTCTCCTCCCACGGGGAAGTTCTTGTCGGCCATGAGGCTTTGCCCGGCGGTGTCTCCTATCGATCCTGCGACCTGGTCGCCGATTTTGGCGGAGTGGGCGTGCGAGGCATCTTCCACTAGAGCCAATCCATGCTCGTTGGTGATGACCCGCAGGGCAGACATGTCGGCTGGCAGCCCGTGGACGTGAACAGGCATGATCGCTGCGGTTCGGGGCGTGATGGCCCGTGCGGCCGATTGTGGATCCATGCAGTAGGTGACCGGGTCGATATCGACAAACACCGGAATCGCGTGGGCCGCGACAACGGCTTGCGCGGTCGCGATGAAGGTAAATGCTGGAACGATGACTTCGTCTCCAGGCTCTACCCCGGCGCCAACCAAAGCCAAGTGCAAGCTAGAAGTGCCCGCCGCGGTCGGTAGCGCGAATGTGGCACCCACATATTCACGGTAGGACTCGGTGAATGCATCAACTACTTTCTGGGGTTGCTGTTTTTGTGACAGCATCATGTTCAAGACGTCCTCTTTGGTGATGACCGGGAAGAGGGTCTTACGAGCGTTACTTTCAATCATGGCTGGTCCGCCAAAGGCGGCCAGCTCGGCGGCGCGCTCGGATTCGGCTGGCGGATGCAAGGGAGTGCTGGGGAAGTCGGTAATCATGCGGAAGCTCCCGTCTTCTGGGGGGTGGTCGCATTGGTTTGGCCCCGATTCTTGTGGGCACGGCTCAAAGCCATGCGCACGCAAGCGGCCACGAGTGGACTCAGTCGATAGTTGAACTGCACCCCTGGGATCAGATCGGGATTGGATTCCTCCTGAGTCCACATGGTTCGCAAGTCGAACGCACCGAAAATCTTCAGTCGTTCGGCACGGGCCCAGGTTTGCTCATCGTCGGTGAGTACGGCTGCCGCAGGGCCAAAGCCCAGCCCGCTGAGGTCCACCACCAACACTGGCGCCGTAGCTTCGGCGGCACGATCGGGTAGGGTGTGCGCGTTCTGGGCATCAAGGCTCACCACCTCAAAGCATGGTTCGCCGGTGTCGATGGCGGTGATTCCCAACCACGAGAGAAAAGCACGCGTCTTGTCGTCCAGTTTCGGGAGGCTGATCGTGTCGCCGTATCCGATCGCCTGACCGGCTACAGCGGCATGTATCGCCGCGGTGGATGTGTTGACCAGGGATACGTGTTTACGACCGGTCTGTTTGCTAAGTAGTCGTTCCAGTCCTGGCAGTTCTCGGTCACTTTTTTCGATGCTCATGACCACGCCCGAGGTCATCACTCGGGTCAGGATCACTGCGGTGTCGAAATTGTCCATGCAGGGGTCTCCATGCTGTGGGCGGTCAGGTTCGGGCGAGGATCGGAGCGGGTGTTGTCTGCTGGTCAAGCACGGTTGCGATATGGGACGCAAGTCGGCCCGCCACGTCAACGCCATGGACCTGTGAGGATTTGGCGAACTCGGGGTTGGCGTTAACCTCCAAGACCATCAATTCACCGGTCTTGTGGTTTTCTATGAGGTCAATGCCGTAGAAGCCTGGGCCCAGCACATCGGTCACCTGCTTGCACAGGTGGCGGATCGCGGGCGTGATTTCGCAAGCTCGAACGGTGGCGCCCAGGGTGGTGTTGGTGCGCCAGTCGTCGGAGGAGCGTGCGATCGCCGCGATTGCGTTATCTCCGACAACCACTACCCGCAAGTCATGTCCTGGCTTTTCGATGTACTGCTGCACTAGGACCGGGAAAAGCTTGCCAGCGGCGTCGGCAGATTCGCGGCCTCCGACCCACGCGTCCAGGCATTCTTCGTTGACCATGCGGCTTACTCCACGTCCCCATGAGCCCGACACCGGTTTAACCACCGCGGGCCATCCGAAGTCTGCACAGGCATAGCGAACCTGGTCGAATCCGAATGCCAGACGGGCCTCAGGGTGTGGGATGCCGTGGCACGCGAAGAGGACCGATTGCAGGCCCTTATCCGCGCAGGTTTCAATGGCAGACGTCCGGTTGAGGGTTGGTATGCCGCTGTATTCGAGCAAGCGAGCCGTCTGCAATGCCTGTTGGTGCGACAGGTTACGTATTAGGCCCATGCGGGCTGGTGGGGTTGTGGGGGTCGAGCCAGAGCCTTTCAACCCGGTGCTCTGAGTCAGGCCACTATTGACCACTTTGCCAAGGTCCGCTGGCAAGATGGTCTCCACTGTTTTGCCCTGCTGTCGGAGAGCCGCGGCAAGGAGCTTCTCTTCGGGACGCAGCTTGGTGACCGACAGCAGGACATCGACGATGACGTCGTTCACTCGCCCCAGTCCTCTTCTACTTCGGGGGCGAGTTCAATGCGAGCCGATCCGGCCGTCATCTCGGCGACCTCGTGTTCCTGGCCACAGGATTCACACTCGACGATCTCGCCTTTCTCCCATGCTGGGTCGACCTCAAAGTCGGTATCACAGACGAGACACTCTGGCGCAGCTATTGCGGTAGTCATTGTGACAGCCACCATTTCCTTCCAGTGGGGCTTGATTGGTTAGCACCAACTGTCACAAGAAATCTGGCGAGGCGTAAGTGGTTACTTGTGGCAACGAAAGCTATGGGCATTTATGCCCAAAGATGCCGATGGGCACAATGAGCTTTTTCAACCTGGAGAACTTGCTGTTCAACGGTGTCTCAGCCCCGCTTGTCTACTCAGCGCCCATCTTGCACAGCAGCACCTTCGTAAACTACCAGCCTCAGTCGCACCACACCTGTGGAATCGGGAGCCACCGAACTGTCAGGATTGAAAAGGCTTAATGAACGAGGCACGTTGTTCGACTAAGAGCTCCTATCAGGTTTGTTTCCGTGGCGAGGATGGTGTGCTGTCAGTGCGTGGGGAGGCGGAGGCCCTTGTTCATACCCAGCGGGTATGGGCAAGGGCCGACAACGCGGCCAGGCGCGACATCACTCCACCGCAGCAGGAAGAGAAACCTGATAGGAGCTCTAAGCCTCTGGAAATTCGAGACGCAGCGCCACGCAAGCGTGAGGTGCCATGTGATTGCACTCGCGGTGACCGCTTTCAGCGGTATGGATCTCTCTGGCACATCGATTCACCAGGCATAAGAGGGTTGGAAATGCTGATTGACTGAGGTGTTCTCATCGGGTTTCTGGTTTGAGTTGCTTGAGGATGTTGCTGGCGCGGCGGGGTCACAGTGGAGGTTATATGGGAGGTGCCAATTCTCTAGTTTCGCGAAGGTGGCATAGGTGTCGCCTTGCCGCAATCACATCAGAGTACCCCAAGCTTGCTGACCTGCATCTAGACGCCTATATGGGGGAACCGATGGGCCCCGATGTGGCCGGCTACAACGTTCAAGGCCCGACTCGACAATGGCCACACAGCCTAAGGGGCCAACAACACCAGTTCCAGGTGGGATGGTTTGTTTAGTCGCCAACTGTTCTACCAGGAACTTGTCCCATGCCCTACAACAGCACCACACACCAAGCCTCCACACAACCACCTCAAGCTGGATGGGAAAGCATCACTGATGCATAAGTTTCTTGTTTGGTCAATGGTTGGGCCGCAAGGCAATCCACTTGCACGGCCGCATATGCACTGGGCGACACGGTCGAAGTGTCAGTTTGTTCAAAACCTCACCTGTAACAGCAGAACGTTCTCACACTAGTCCCTCATTACTCACAGCCAACTTCTACACCTACACGACCGCCCTTCCCCACCGAAATAAACACCCCCACCCTCAACCCTATGCTCGTTACAAGGGTGTGCGAGCAACACCCTCTTCGAGGGATCAATGACAGCCCAAAGAGGGATAAGACCCTCAGTCCAAGAAGTGAAATCATTCCTGTCGCCTACGTGGCCAATGATAAAGTAGGCTATATCTAATACTGCGCGAGCCGATGCCCCATCAAACTTCGCGCATCAATTACCCTGCACAACATCGATCAGAGCGGTGAAGCGCCCATGACCTTCTCACATTTGAAGGTCACCGCAAACCCTCGTTGGTTAGCGCCCCTGGAGATATAGCGTGCTTAGCACCTTCGGCTTCGACAAAGCCACCGAATCAGTCTACCTAGCGATGCTGGAGAACCCCAGCGCTGGAGTAACGGATCTCGCCTCCATCCTCAACCAAACCGAAGAGACTATACGTGCCTCGCTCGACACATTGACAGAGTCGGCACTCGTCACCGCCGAGAACGAGCGCATATCACCGGTCGATCCTGAGATCGGCCTGGCGGCCCTACTATCTCGACAACAAACTCAGGTCTCGATGATGCAGCAGCAAGTCGAAGCCAGCCGCCTAGCTATAGCTCAACTGCTGAGCAAGTACGGAGCTAAGTCGTCTGAGAACACCAATGTGGAAACCATCATCGGTCTAGCCGCAATCCACGAACGCATTAAGGAGCTTTCCGACGCTTGCCAAGCGGAAGCTTTGATTCTTGCCCCGACCGGTCGCCTGCAATCAAAGACCGTTGAAAGATCCGAACCCACCGATCAGGCCATGCTCAACCGGGGCGTCCGTATGAAGACCGTCTACCTGGACAGCGTCCGCAACGACAGCTACACGATGGAACACATCGAAATAGAAATGGCCGCAGGCGGCGAGGTCCGCACAGCTCCATCCCTACCGCTGCGCATGATCATCTTCGACCGTCAAACAGCACTCATCCCCCTCGACGACAGCACATGCGAAATCGGAGCCCTGGCGTTGCGAAACAGGGTCATCATCCAGGCATTGGTGACCTTGTTCATGACCGTATGGAGTGAGGCCAAACCGGCCACCAAGCAGCGCACGCCACGTTGTGATCCACTGACCGACCAGGAGAAACACATACTACGCCTCTGGGCCCAAGGAAACACCGACGCATCTGCGGCGCGCAAAATGCGTGTCTCCATTCGTACCGTCCGACGCCTCTCCGATAAGCTCACTGCCAGACTCGGAGCTCGTAGCCGGTTCCAGCTGGGGGCGTTGGCCGTCTCTCAATCCCTTATCGGCGAAGCAGATATTGTATTATACGCCCATTTTGGGCTTAATTGCCGAATGGAGCTTTTCACTAAAAACGGGCATAACTATGTGGGGGTTCGGGCATCTGCCCGAACCCCCACATTAATGCTTTGTCGTAGGTTTACTAATCGTCCCACCCGGTTCCATTCGTGTGCGCGGCAGCCAGATATGGTTCCACCGCTACTTCCTCACCTTGCTCTATCGCGCCGTTGATAGACGCGGCCGAGAAGAACAAAAATGCTAGGGCAACAGCGGTACGTCGCATTCAGGAGATCCTTTCATAAGGGGTGCCTACTACCCCCAAAGCTAGACACCTTCCAGCCACTCCGAAAGAGGTCAAAAGTGCTCGGCCCGCACGTCCGCAAAAGTAACCTAGGAACCCTAATTTTTGTCAATAAAGGGAAATATAGCTCATTCAGATTCATTTGGAAGCGCATACATAGAGCCAATGAGCCCGGACAACACCAATGGAAACACTCGGCGAAAAGTTTCATATATAGATTTGACATCGCTTTGGTCACCATCTATGAAAATCTCCTACCACGCAGCAAATAAGTATATGCACCAATGCAATATATTCTGCTTTCATAAGAGCTCCTATCAGGTTTGTTTCCGTGGCGAGGATGGTGTGCTGTCAGTGCGTGGGGAGGCGGAGGCCCTTGTTCATACCCAGCGGGTATGGGCAAGGGCCGACAACGCGGCCAGGCGCGACATCACTCCACCGCAGTAGGAAGAGAAACCTGATAGGAGCTCTAAGGGCACGTATGCAAAAATGCAAGCTCAAGGCCACAGGAGACGAAGTTTACGCAGGTAAACGAGCCGGCGAGAATGCCGAAAGCTTCCTTTACATAAGCTTCAAGTGTGCTCGCCTATGCATTTAGGCGAGCACACACGACAAAAAGGCCGAGGCTAATGCCTCGGCCTTGAACTGGAGTATCACATCTCCAGGGCCCAGCACGTGTAATCGTCGAGTGGGGCCACTGCACGGCGTATTAGCTGTTCAATACGGACCTGAGCCTCTTGGTGCCCTTCTACTCCGGTGTAAACCACGACCTCCACGCGCTCCGAAACCCGCACGTAAACATGCTCGACTAGATCCTGCGGAGATTGCGCCGACAACACGCTTCGTTTTATGCAATCGGGTTCAAGATCTTGAAACGCACCCTTGAGTAGACAAACGATCATCTGCATGGGATTGGTTTCCGTCGTATCAGATCGACAAGTCGGCGGCTACTCTTGGACACCACGGGACTCCTGTTGTCACGGCAATTACAAAGAACATCTGTATAAACTTTCTAAACCACTTAGCTGTTACGGTTAGGTCATGACCAAATAATACGGTTTGTCCCCGCTTCACGTCAGTGGTCATAAGCTGCCCTGCCACAGTCGAACAGTTGTGACCTCCCCAGGCCCGACGGAGAATCGACCTCCTGCGCGGCTACTAGGTGTTCAGCCTGCACGCTCCAGAATATGCCGTGCCCGCCCATTGGCGACCGCTACTGATGCCAATCGCGACAACCAACGATGCGTTGGCATAAACGCGAACCCTGCTTCCATAGCCTTATGCGGCGACATTGTGAAGTCACTCGGATAGGAGAACGGCGAACGCCTCTCTGCATCGGAGAGCTGATCGCGTTCTTCGATGATCGCCTTCACTCCAGAAACGTCCTCAATGACAGCGCACATATCGGCCACACTCACCGGCTTCACAGAGCACACGTTGTATGTCCCCTCAACAGTGGACGTGGCCGCCCAGGCCAGAAACCGGGCCACGTCTAGAGCTAGAACAACTGAGGTCAACCCCGCATCAACATGGGTGAGAATCGGCTGTCGCGCGAGCACGCGGTCAACATGGAACTGGAAACGACCCGTGAAGTCCCCAACTTCGGCGAACACGTGCGCGGCCCGGGGAATCACCACCGGTACCGGTGCGTTCTCCCATAGAGCGGCCTCGGCCTGGCGCTTACCCTCCCCGTAATTTTGGGCAATGTAGGCCTGTTCGTGCCAGGGCAGTTCGGTGTCGTAACCGTAGGTTCGCGTATCGAGTTCCTCCTCCAACGCGAAGCCCCCGATCTGCGGCGCGGCCTGGCCAAACGAGGAGGGATTGTATACCTCGATCGTGGAGGTCATGACATACTTGCCCACCCGATCGCCGAAGGCCGCCACGGCGGCCAATGCCGCATTCGGTGTGTAGCAGACCTGGTGGATCACCGCGTCGAAGGAGCGTCCGGCAACAGCGGAGGTCAGTTGCTCGGCGTCGGTGGCGTCGGCGTGGAGGCGTCGCACTGAGTCACCCAGGTCATCGGCGCTTTGTCCTCTGGTGATGATCGTGACGTCATGACCTTCGTCGATGAGAGTTTGCACCAGGAGCTTGCCGACGAATCTCGTTCCGCCAATGACGCATACGTGGGCCACAAGAGTGTCCTTTCGGGTGTTTGCGTTGAACTCTGCGGACGCAACAGGGGTGGGACCGCAGTCAGTCTAACTGACGGTAAAGCCTGTTTCACCAACCCGGATATGGCTCCCGATGTTGTCGGGACCAGGCACATTGACGCGCTAGACGACTAAAACGGGCGGTCATATCCAAAGGGAAAGCGGCGGGTTGTATACGGGCTAGGCCGGCAACCACGGCGCGGGCAACGTGCATTCCCGCAGAGCGGACGCGGTCGGTGGCCACGTCAAGCAGGATCAGCTCGTGTTGTTCTGCCAATGCAGCGCGCACACTGTCGCAAACGGGTGCTGGGGTCACGTCGCGTGAGGGGAGACAGCGGTGGCGGACGGCCCGGGCAACCCGGGGATCAAGCGCCCGCTGCACGTGGCACATGGGGTCGATGAGGCCGCGCAGATCGATGCCGAAGGCATCGCGGTAGCGGCGGCGCTCATCATAGGGCACCAGCCCAGCCACGCCCTGGTCTCTGATCAGACTTTCGGGTGAATTGAGGTCCTGGGCCGAGGCATGTTGGATGAGCGATTCGACCACGGCTAGTTCGGCGGCAGTATCGGGGTCGCGGTGAGCGGCGAAACCAAGCGTCACGATGTCGGCGGCAGGATCATCGACCACAGCCAAGACAACTGGGACTTTCATAGTGGAGGGAACTTTCAGCAGCGTTAGCTTCAGTTCGCACTCTCCCCAAGCCTGCTTGACCGTCGGTGGGACGGCTGCCAGCGGCAATCGATCACCACCAGCCCACCACAGGGCCACCGCGTCGCTGGCCACCACGTGGGCACAAGCGCGCTCCACGGCCTCATCCCAAGTGTTGCCGGCTTGAAGGCCGACAAGGTTGTGATAGTTATGCGCCACCAGGCCCGGCAAATCAGCTTGCATCCAACCGGCGTGGACGAGGCTGAGGGGAACCCAGCAACGTTTGTCTCCTCGTTTTCCCGCCATCCACCACAGCTTTTGGTCAATATCGAAGCGGATGAAGGGGAAGCCGGGTTCCTCGTGCAGGGCTGGGTCATGCGGTTCCCAATCACGTAGGTCAAGGGCATCTTCTCCGGCCTCTCGCAACTGCGTTAGAGAGGCATAGTGGCGTTGGCCTTGGCCCAGGTAGGCCCCGCAGTAGTGGGCCAAGCCCGACAGCAGGCCAGGTTGGTCATCCGCAATGGCTCTGGCAGCGGGGTCGGCCCCGGTGAGGTATCCGGCCGGAGCGAGCGGATCGGGTTGCCAGTGTGGGTCAACGCTGCTCAGGTGGGGTAGTTCGGCGTGCCAGTGCACGAATCCCAGTGGCAGAGCCGGGTGCGCTGGCCGAGCCACGATGCGTTTGAGGATGCCCGTCACTGGATCGACCAGCGGCGCTGGATCTAGAAGGTGGTCGACCCAGGTGCCATTTTCCCACCGTTGCAAAACCCCTGGTCCAGGCTTGGGAGTCGGTGCACGCTCGATTGATGGTTTCGCCGGGCGGTGGGCTGGCCCAGCCAACACCGCCGCCAAGTCCGCATCGGGGATCGTCGCCCGAAGACAGTCAACGGCAGTGCGCAATGCCGCGTGGTCGCGTCGCATCCGGTACCAGTGTCCGGCGAAGAACCACCCGGTGACGTCCTCTGCGCGGCGTCCGCCAGTAGTCGCGCGGTGAACGCCACCGAGCAGTTCATCTGTGCTGGAGACCAGCACGTCGTGGGGGTCGAACCGTATCCTCACGGCGGGCCCGGCTAGTGCGGCCAGGTGGGCCAGGACTGTTGAGGAGAGCACATCGTCAGGGGAGGCGTCGATGCGCCATTGCCGTCCAAGTGGGGCGACCACCAACGATTCGGTTCCGACCGCGTATATGGCGAGGGAATCTACCTCAGGCATGTGGAAGCGGGAAATAGTTGAGATCCGACTCGGTCAAGGGCCTCTGACGCCAGCCAAGAGTGACCGCCAGCTCCTGCACAACGCCACGGCCGAGGAAGGGGAAGGCCGCCGGAGCGTTGCCGACGGTGCCGGGCACCAACGCACGCACCACCGACATGCCAGTGCTGGCGATGTCAGACGACGTTAGGTCCACAATGATCACCTCGTGTCCGACCGCCTCGAGCGCACTTCGATATGCGGCCGGGCTGCGTTCAGGCAGCGACGGTATGGAATCCAAGGTGCGCCCGACCGGTCGGCGCAGAAGTGGATCGACCTTCTCAATCGCCCGGGGGTCGAGCAACACCTGTTGCTGCACCATGAGGTCGTCGCAATCGCGCATGTCGCTGCGATAGGAATCGAGGTATCGCCGGTCGGCCCGCCAGGGTTTGAACGAACGGCTGTTGAGGTCACCGCGAGCCATCGCGTCCCAGTGCGCTCCATCTACGTCGAGGAGGTCGCGGCTTCCCTCTTGCAATGTGCAGGCCTCGGTCCAGGCTTTGGAGGCGGCCGAGGCCGCGGTGTCGCGGCAGGCGAACCCAACGTTGAGCAGCTGGTCAACCCTGTTGTGCAGGACACCGGCCGTCACCGGCACCGCGAACTCGTTGTCGAGCATGATGAGCGAAGGCTCTTGCCCGTACTCGGGAGCGACCCCGCTCCACAGTGCCGCGAGTGCCTCATCGGGGGCCACGGCGTCCAGTGGTTGCGCGTTGAGCCACCACACCATGGTCGCGTGCCGTTCGATGATCTCTTCGAGTGCCGAGGTTACCGCGTAGTCATAGTTGTGTCCGGCCGCGATCCCAGCGAAGGGACAGAAATTGGTCACCGGCGCGGCGGAGTATCCGGCGGTGAACCAATTGACATAGACCATGCTGGCGGGCACTAGCACCGGTTCGTCCAGAGTGAGCGAATGCCCCGGTACCCAGTGGACTTCCAGATCAGGGGTGAACCGCACAAACGGAAATCCCGGGGCGTCGTATTGCGCCTCGGAGTACAAGACCAGTTCATCGGGGTCTAGCACCCGCATGGAGCTGGTGCGAGACAGCTGTTTATAGGACCCGAAGGTGACCGGTTGGGTGTCCAAAAGGTTGCCGCAGTATCGTTCCACAGCTTCGCCTACAGCGCTGGCCCGTGCCTGGTCGACATCGGCGAACGCGGAGCCTTGGCACGAGGTGTTGTTGGCCCATCGCGATACCCGACGCATGTTGCACACGTCGCTTTGCGCTGTCTTGAGCGCTGCGGGGATGCTCCGGTGGTGCGTGACGTCCCTAGTGCGTTGCACTAGTCCGGTCACGCGGTCGATCAGGTCGGTCGGTTTATGCGGTCGCGACCGCGAAATAACACTATCTGGCAGTGGCAACACCGGATGCCGTTCCACCTCACCTGCGGCGTTGATTTCGAGGACAACGTCGCCGTCCAATCCATCGTCCAAAGCTCTCACCGCTGCGGTGAGAGCCGGGCCCAACCGGTGAGGCGGTAGCCCACAGTCGCCAGTGACCGATGGAGTACGCAATGCTCGATGAGCAACCGGGTCGAAGGCGGCGGCAAGTCGGCGAGCAGCGAAGTCTTCGTAATTGGCCCCAATGCCAGGGCGTACGTGCGGGCCGACCCATACAGTCGAACGGGTGACTTCGATCGCTACCCAGGGGGTGCGAGCATCCGAACAGAGGCGGTCGAAAGCCACCACTGTGGCGTCATCGCCCCCACGCACGCAATAGAGGAGCAACTCGCCGGTCCGAAAGGCTCGGTGGATGACGCGCTGCCAGTCTGCGTCGG
Source organism: Natronoglycomyces albus (assembly GCF_016925535.1). Classification (NCBI taxonomy): domain Bacteria; kingdom Bacillati; phylum Actinomycetota; class Actinomycetes; order Glycomycetales; family Glycomycetaceae; genus Natronoglycomyces; species Natronoglycomyces albus. The sequence goes on from NZ_CP070496.1 coordinate 2,391,927, forward strand.
AAACGCTATGGACACCCCGTTTGACCGAGGAGTTCTGCGCGATGGCACCTTGCAACGCGGCAATCACGGCCGGGTCGCCCAACAGCAACAGGTCGCCAGCGCGGGCGTCGCCTTCCTCACCGGGGTCAAAGGAGAAGTCATCCATGTCGCGTTCGTCGACGGGCTCCCCTAGCGCACCACCGCGGGCTAGGACGCTGAAGATCGCCTCGGCGCTGTCGTACCACTGAGGTGGCAGCAGCGGTGATGCCGCGCCTGTGACATGAGCGTCGATGAGCCGAAATACCAGGTCAGCTGGTGCGTCGATGGTGAACGAACTGTCATCGGGTGTCGTTAGGAGCGTGCGACCGGAGCCGAGGGCACGGATCTCGACGCGAGGGCGGGTGGGGAGCGAGGTGGTGGTTCTCTCGGTCGGCGACATGGTTTCTCCTGGGGTGGAAGGAATCGACGGCTGGGTGGCGGGTGCCTCGCTGACCAAGACACCCGCCCTTACGTGTGGGCCGTATCGATGCGCTTCCACTGGGGTGGGATCGACATTGTCAATCCGGCGACCCCATGGGGCTCATGTCAACGACCAGTGGGTTAGGACCAGGCGAAAGCGGTCGAGACGTGGCCGTGGTTGTTCGCGTTGGGGGCCAGGATCTGGTTCTCGGAGCGCTCCGTGGCCACCTCGGTGACGGTGATCTTCTTTTGCATCTTTCATCTCCTCTCAAGGGGTCTTTTCATTTGTTATCGCCACGCGGTTTCTCCGATGAGGACTGCGCGGCGAGTTCGGGGGCCTCCGCATGGGCGAGCACGGACCGGTACTGCTCACAGGTGGCCAGGATGTGGTCGTGGGTGCCGGTGGCGACGATGCGGCCGTGGTCGAGGAAAACGACCCGGTCGGCGTGGCGGATGGTGGAGACGCGGTGGGCGATCACGACGGTCGTTCGGTTGTGGCGTACCCGGGCCAAGGCGCTGGCGAGTTGTTGTTCTTGGGCGGCGTCCAGGTGGGCGACGGCCTCGTCCATTACCAGGACGCTGGGTGAACGTAGAAATGCTTGGGCGATGGCGAGGCGCTGGCGTTGTCCGCCCGACATGGTCGCCCCGCCTTCTCCGACTAGCTGGTCGAGCCCCTGTGGCCAAGAGCGAACGGTCGGGGCCAGTTGGGCGTCTTCCAGGGCCGCCCATAGCTCGGATTCGGTCGCCTGGGGCGCGGCGATGTGTAGGTTGGATCGAACACTGCCACGGAAGAGGTAGGGGTGTTGGCCAATGAGGGCGACGCGTTGGCGAACCTGTTCTTGCGTCATGTCACGCAGGGAGACACCATCGAGCAGGATATGTCCGGAGGTGGGGTCCCAAAAGCGCACGAGTAGGTGCGCGATGGTGGTCTTTCCCGCCCCGGACTCACCGACGAGGGCCACGGTCTGTCCGGGCTCGATATCCAGGTCCAGTTCACGCAGCACAGGCGTGTCGCCATAGCCGAAGTTGACATCGGCGAACCGTAGGGCTCCGCTTGAAGTGGTGGGTTCGCGCGGCTGAGCGGGGTCGGTCACTGGTGCGGAGGCGTCTAGGACGTCGAGTACTCGCTGCGCGGCCGCCGACATGTCCCCCAGGCGTTGGAACATCGCGAATACTCCGGTCGCGGGAGCGAAGGCGGCGGCTAGGAGGACGATCGCGGCGGGGAACACCAGTGGGTTTAGCGCGTTGTCTTGCACGCGGGTGGCCAAGACGAGCAGGAAGCTGACGGTGGTGAGGGCGACAACCACGTCGGCTAGTGCTCCTTCGGCTCCGGATCGCAGCGCAAAGGCGAGTTTGCGCCGTTGTACTCGGCGGGTTGTGGCGAGTACTCGCCGCTTCTGGTATTCGTCGAGGCCCAGGGAGAGTATTTCCCGCAGCCCTTCGGCACCTTCCAGTGTGATCGCTTTGAGTTCGCCTAGTTCGGCGCGCACGGCTCTGCCTTGGCGAGCTTGCAGTCCGCCCAGCAGCCAGGGTACGGCCAGGTAGGCGGCTACTCCGGCCAAGACGATGAGCCCGGCTGGTCCCGTGAGCACGACGAGGGCGACGGTGACCAAGAGCGGCCCGAGGGCGGCGTTGATGGCCGCGCCGACGGTGTGGGCGTAAAACCACTCCAGGTTCTCCACATCGGACATGGTGGAGCCCGCGACTTCTCCGGCTCGACGGTGCTTCATACCGCCGGGGCTGATCCTTTCGATGGCATCGTGCAGACGCATCCGCAATCGGCCGAGGATGCGGTAGGCGAGCACATGGCTGAGCCAGGATTCGACCCAGATGAACACTCCGTTGACTGTGACGGCCACTATTAGGGCAAAGATCAGCAGCGGCACGTATTGTGCCCCGTGTGGATCGGCTACGACAATGGTGGCGATAAACGTGCTTAGTCCAGCAGCGGCCGCGGCGGCGAACTGGTAGGCCGACATACTGGCCGTGGAACGCCAGAACAGGCCCCGGTCGGCAAAGGCGGCCTCCAGTAGTCGCAGGACCGGTCGCAGAAGTTGCGCGCTCGTGGGGCGGTCGCTACTCATACACTCACCTGTTCGTTTTGGGCGCGGTGCAAGGCGGCGAAGAGCCCGTCGCTTTGCAGCAGTTCCGTGGCGGTTCCGCGTTCCACCACCTGTCCCTCTCGCAGAACGAACACAGTGTCGACGTGCCGGATCGAGGCAAGCCGGTGCGCGATGATGATAGTGGTGATGGGCTCGCCGCCGGTACGAGTCAGGGAGTCGGCCAAGGAGGCGAAGACGGATTCCTCCCGGCGGGCGTCTAGTGCGCTCGAGGCCTCATCGAGGATGAGGATCGGCGCGTCTTTGAGGACGGCCCGGGCGATGGCGAGGCGTTGTTTTTGCCCGCCCGACAGCAGCCCTCCGCCATCGCCCACTGGGGCATCTAGCCCGCCTCGTTCGTCGGTCACGATGTCGTTCGCGCCAGCGATGTCAATGGCTCGCTTTAGAGTTGCCTCGTCGGCCTCGGGGGCGACCAGCTGGAGGTTTTCGCGCACGCTTCCGGAGAAAAGTACTGGTGACTGTGACACCAGCGCCACGATTTCGGCGCATTGTTTCTGGGTGAGGCTGGAAGTGGGGACTCCGCCGATGAGCAGCTGGCCGTGTTGGGGCACTGCCAGGCGCAGCAACAGGCTGGCCACCGTTGATTTGCCCGATCCGGATGGGCCGACCAGGGCCACCGTGCTGCCTGCGTCGATTGTCAAGTCAACGTCGCGAAGCGCTGCTGTGTGCGCGTGTGGGTAGGTGAAGGTCAGGCTGCGCGCTTCGATGGCGGCTTTGGTTTCGTGGCCCCCGTTGGCCGAAGTCAGGGGGGTGGTCGGCTCGGTGGGCGCGTCGCTGGCCCCGGCTTGGAGTAGGTCTCTGATGCGGCGTCCAGCGGAGACGCCGCTGTATCCGGCGTGCCAGTGGTTGGATAGTTCGCGGAAGGGTCGGAAGACTTCGAAGGCCAGCAGGGTGATCGCGAACAACTGCAACGGATCGACGGCTCCGCTTTGCACTCGTGTGACGCCGACGATGAGGGCGATCGCGGGTCCGGCGATGAGGAACAGTCCGGTGAGGCCCGATTCCAGCAGCGAGATGCGCAGTTGGTGCAGGGTCGCGGCAAGCAGGCTGTCGCTCGACTCTTGCAGTTGCGTTCGTCGACGGCGGGCCGCGTTGAATGCTTTGAGGGTCGTCATGCCACGTAGGGAGTCCACTACTTCGGCATTGAGTTTGGCGTATGCCCCCCAGTGGGAGTCACCGCGTTTGGCGAGGAGGCGGTCCCATAGGCGGGGAACGAAGGGCACCAGTATCGCCACGGCTCCGACGACGAACCCCACCACTGGGTCGATGAGGACCAGTGCGCCCACCACAGCCAGGGATGTCACGGCTGTGATGAGGACTTGGGGGATGTATCGCCCGAAGTACGGTTCTAGGTTTTCGACTCCATCGACTAGATGTGACTGTTGGGTTCCGCTGCGTTCTCGGCCTAGGGCGATCGGTCCAGCGGCGAACATTGCAGTGAGCATCCGTTCGCGGATGGCGGTTTTGACGCGGGTGGCGACCAGGTGCACGGTCATTTCGCGGGCGAAGACCAAGAGCGGCCGGGCCAGGAGGGCGGCGCTGAGGAGCACTAGCGACAGCGTCAGGTCGCCTATGGGGGTGCCGGAGATGATGCCAGCGAAGATGTCGGCGGTGACTAGGGCCTGGGCAATGGCCACGGTGCTGAGCGATAGACCGACGAGGACGGCCAGCCCCATGACCGCATAGGCGCTGCGGGCCAGGGGAAGTAGGCGCAGATGAATCACGTCGACTCGCTTTCGATCACCGGGTTTGGTCTCTAGGGCACCGGCTGTGCCGGGGCTTGGGGTGCGGTCGCACTCGCGACCCTTTTCGTCACACAGGCGCGTACACCGCCCACTTAATGAAGATGATTATCGTTATGCTAGCTTATTGAAAATGATTGTCAATAACGGGGTGGAAGAAAATTCTTCCTCGCCTGGCCGCCCCCACCACTGCGCCACGGCCTCCCCAGCACAACGCACAGCCACGCATTGAAGGCGGACCAGACTCCATGACAGCCACAGTCGCGCGCCCCACGCCCCAAGCGGCACAGAAAAAGACCCCCTCGCAAACGCCAGGACAACGCCAACACCGGCGCGCCATCGTCTGGACCGTGGCCCTGGCCGGCGCCCTCGTCGTCTCCGCCATCGTCACCATCGGGCTCGGACCGGTCCCCATCCCGCCAGACGTAGTCGCCCGCATCCTCGCCCACCACCTCTTCGGAATCGGGGAAGTGACCTGGACAGCCTCGGACGACAACATCGTGTGGCTCTTGCGAATCCCCCGAGTCCTACTGGGAATCTGCGTCGGCGCGATCCTCTCCATCGCCGGAGTCGCTGTGCAATCACTCGTACGCAACCCACTAGCCGACCCCTACCTCCTGGGCATCTCCTCAGGTGCCTCCGCCGGAGCCGCCGCCAGCATCCTCTTCGGCGTCGGCGCCGGAGCACTCGCGCTCACCGGCAGCGCATTCCTCGGCGCCGTCGCCGCCATCGTCCTCGTCTTCGCCGCCTGCCGCATGGGCGGACAACTCATCCCCGCCCGCCTAGTCTTCGCCGGCATCGCCGTCGGCTTCGCCCTCACCGCCGTCACCAACTTCTTGGTCTTCACCAGCGACTCCCGAGATGGAGCCCGGGCCGTCATGTTCTGGATGCTCGGGTCCCTAAGCCAAGCGCGCTGGCAATCCGTACCCATCGCCGCCGCCGCGCTCCTCATCGCCCTAGCCACCCTGCTGTGGTGGGCCCGCCGACTCGACGCCATCGCCATCGGCGACGACGCGGCCCGCAGCCTCGGCACCAACCCCTCAACCTTCCGCGCCGGATGCGCCCTGCTGGTGTGCTTCGCCGTCGCCGCCGCCGTCTCCGTCTCCGGCGCAATCGGCTTCGTCGGTCTGGTCGTCCCCCACCTGGCGCGCCGCCTCGTCGGCGCGACCCACCGGCTATGCCTACCCGCCGCAGCGCTTCTGGGTGGACTGCTCCTCATCTGGGCCGACGCGCTGGCCCGCACCGCATTTGAACCCCGGGAACTCCCTCTGGGAATCCTCACCGCCCTCATAGGGACCCCACTGCTCATCGTCCTGGTCCGTCGCCTGACGTCCCACTAAACACAGAAAGAATCACATGAGAAAAGCATCGTTGATCATCCCCGCCGCAACCCTGCTGGCAGTCACCGCCTGCGCCAACGCCTCCCAGCCCGAGGCCAACAGCCAGGAGGCATACCCACTAACAGTTGACAACTGCGGCGAAGACCAAATCATTGAGTCCAAGCCCGAAACCATCCTCACCATAGGAACGGCCGCGATCTCGCTACTGGACGCGGCCGGTGCCACTGACCGCATCGTCGCTCGCGCCGGAGAGTTCGGAGCCGACCTACCCACAGACCTGCAACACGAACCAACCGACGCCGAGATCATCGACCCCTCCGACCCCACCACCGAAAAAATCATCGGTGCCAACGCCGACATCATCGTCGGATACGGGCTGTTCAACGCCGACGACGCCGACCTAGAAGACCTGGGCATCCCCAACCTGGTCATCTTCGGCGAATGCAGCCACGACACTCCCGTGGGAGAATCGGTCAACTTCGAAGCGGTCATCACCGACATCGAACGACTGGCAACAGTCTTCGACACTCTCCACGAAGCGGCGCCCGCGCTGGCTGACTTCCGCTCAGAACTGGCCGACCTCGATGCCGCAGCCTCGGAGGATATCTCCGGCAGCGCGGCGGGTGTGTACTATTTCTCCGCCACTGGAGACATTTCGGCCTTCGGTGGATACAGCATGCTCGATGACATCTTCGGACGGATCGGCCTCGACCACGTCTACGGCGACGAAACCGCCGCCTACGTCTCCTCTGGAATCGAAACCCTGCTCGACGCCGACCCCGAATACATCGTGATCTCCTACGGCATTCACGGCGAGTCGGCCGAAGAGGCCACCCAAAGGTTCCTATCCGAGCCAGGCGCCGCCGACCTGCAAGCGGTCACCAACGACAACGTCATCCTCGTACCCAACGACGACCTCACCGCCACCCCCGACGCGCTGCGCGGATACCGTGCCATCATCGAGGCCACCCAATGATCACAGTCGAGAACCTGACCGTTCGCTACGGTGAACTGAAGGCAACCGACCAAGTCACACTGAGGGCCGCCGACGGGCTCACCGTCGGACTGGTGGGCCCCAACGGCAGTGGGAAATCATCCGTCTTGCGCGCCATACTGGGCGGTTTGCACGAGTCCGAAGGCGTTATCGCCATCGACGGGCAGGCAACGACAACTCTGAGCAGCCGCGCGAGGTCCCGCCAACTGGCGGTCGTAGCCCAAGAGGAAACTTCGGACTTCCCGCTGACCGTATGGGATGCGGTGTTGCTGGGACGCTCGGTCTACCTGTCCGGCTGGTCGAGTTATCGCGAAGCCGACAAGTCCGCGGCCGAAGCGGCCATGCGGCAAACCGGCGTCTGGGCTTTCGCCGACCGGCCCCTGAGTGCGCTCTCCGGCGGTGAACGCCAGCGCGTGCTGATCGCCCGGGCACTGGCCCAAGGTGCGACACATTTGCTGTTGGACGAGCCGACCAATCACCTGGATGTGCGATTTCAGCACGAGATTCTTTCGTTGGTCTCCTCGCTGCCGTTGTGCACCATCGTGGTCTTGCACGATCTCAACCTGGCGGCCCGCTACTGCGAGGAGATCGTCCTGCTCAGTAAGGGGAGAATCGTCGCGGCGGGCGAACCTGGGGACGTGCTCACTGCGCAACTGCTGGAACCGGTCTATGAGATTTCGGTGCGTCGGGTCGACCAGGAGGGAGTCCCACAATTGCTGTTCTCTCCTCGGGAACGTGCCATCACTGAAGTCACTCGCAACGAGCCCATTTCTATGGCTGGGCTCGAAGGTTGACTGTGGTGGGTGAGATAGCCGCCTATGTTCATGCTTCCAATGGTGCTGCCCCTTGTTGCTAGGGCAGTCGGGGCGAGGCGAGCGATCTCACCCACTCGGATAACTCGTGCGATCTGATCCCTTGGTCCCAGGACGACGTCGACAGATGAATAGGAGGCGCAGGAAATGTGGTGTGGTCACATCGAGCGCAATGCCGCCACCGGGTCCAGCCGTGCCGCAGCCAAAGCGGGCCACAATCCCGCCAGCATCCCCACCAAGACCCCGATACTCAACCCAACCGGAATCATCAGCGGAGACAACACCACCATCCACCCTTGATAGAGGGCCACAGCGGCGCTGACGTTGACCCCAACCACGACGCCGACCAGACCTCCGCTGGCTCCCAAGAGTGCTGACTCCGCCAAGAACTGACAGGCGATACGTCCTTTGCCCGCACCTGTGGCCCGTCGCAATCCAATTTCGCCCCTCCGCTCCAGCACCGCCACATAGGTGGTGTTGGCAATCCCGATCGTGGCGATGAACAATGACAATCCGGCCAGACCAAGATAGAGGGCCTGGGTATCTCCTTCGACGCCTTGCCTGACGTTCGACAGGTCCGGTGGTACCGCCACGCTCAACCGCTGTGGCTCCTCAGGGTGCAGGGCCC